>CAWHER010000001.1:0-2094463 GCA_963828605.1 uncultured Actinomycetota bacterium
CGGTGCGCGGCACGCAGATGATCCGCCCGTGGGGTTACGCGCTGTGGGAGCGCATGCAGGCGGACATGGACGCCCGCATCAAGGACACCGGCGCGGCCAACGTGTCCTTCCCGCTCTTCATCCCCGAGTCCTACCTGCACCGGGAGGCCGAGCACGTCGAGGGCTTCAGCCCCGAGGTGGCCGTCGTCACCCACGCCGGCGGCAAGGAACTCGAGGAGCCGCTCGTGGTCCGGCCGACCAGCGAGACGCTGTTCGGCGAATACATGGCCAAATGGGTGCAGAGCTACCGCGACCTGCCGATGCTGCTCAACCAGTGGTGCAACGTCGTCCGCTGGGAGATGCGCACCCGGCTGTTCCTGCGGTCCAGCGAGTTCCTCTGGCAGGAGGGCCACACGGCCCACGCCACCAAGGACGAGCGCCGGTGCCTACGCCCGGCGGATCCTGTACGACGTCTACCGGGCGTTCATGGTCGACGTGCTCGCGATGCCCGTCGTCGCCGGGCTGAAGACCGCCGGCCGAGCGGTTTCCCGGGGCCATGAACACGATGACCTGCGAGGCGATGATGGCCGACGGCAAGGCGCTGCAGATGGGCACCAGCCACGAGTTCGGCCAGACCTTCGCCCGGGCGTTCGGCATCGAGTACCTGGGCGCCGACGGAAGCGTGAGTTCGCGTGGACGACCTCGTGGGGCTCGGCGACCCGCATGGTGGGCGGTCTGATCATGTGCCACGGCGACGACGGCGGGCTGCGGGTGCCGCCGCGGCTGGCCCACATCCAGGTCGTGGTGCTCGCCGTGAAGGCCGACGTCGCCGACCGGGCGCATGAGCTCGCGGCGACCTGCGGGCAGCCGGCGTACGGGTCTCGGTCGACGACCGCACCGACGTCCCGTTCGGCCGCCGGGCGGTCGACTGGGAGCTAAGGGCGTGCCGGTCCGGGTCGAGATCGGCCCGCGCGACCTCGCCGCCGGGAACTGCCACGCTGGTACGCCGGGTGCCCGGGACCAAGGAGCCGGTGCCGCTCGACCGCGCTCGGCGGCGGCGGTCGCGGAGGCACTCGCCACCGACCAGCGGGCCCTGCTCGACCAGGCCCGTGACCGCCAGGCCGCCCGCACCACCGACGTCACGACGATCGGGGCGGCCGCTGAGGCGGCGGGGTCGGGATGGGCCCGGATGCCCTGGGCGGACCTCGGTGAGGACGGGGAGCGGAGCTGGCCGCCGACGCGGTGACGGTGCGTTGCCTGGTCCGCCCGGACGGGTCGGTGCCCGGACAGTGACGGCGAGCCGGATCTGCTCGCCTACGTCGCCCGGGCCTACTAGGTTTCGGTTCCCGCCGGCCCGGTCTGGCAGAATGGCCGGTTGAGTACCCGGAGCGCGCACGGCCCTCTCACCCGCGCGGGCGCCGGGACCGTCAGGACGGTCGTCCCCGCATCCCCACGCGGGCGCCGCACCGGCCACCCGAGTCGATGAGTGGAGAACCCACCCCTGTGGCAACCAAGATCAAGCTGATGCGCCTGGGCAAGATGCGCGCGCCGTACTACCGGATCGTGGTCGCCGACGCCCGCACCAAGCGGGACGGTCGGTCCATCGAGACGATCGGCAAGTACCACCCGAAGGACGACCCGTCGTTCATCGAGGTCGACTCCGACCGGGCCCAGTACTGGCTCGGCGTCGGCGCCCAGCCGACCGAGGCGGTCGCGGCGATCCTGAAGGTGACCGGCGACTGGCAGAAGTTCAAGGGCCTGCCGGCTCCCGAGCCGATGCTCACCGCGGCCCCCAAGGCGGACAAGAAGGCACTCTTCGAGGCGGCGAGCAAGGAGTCCCTCGGCGAGGCGCCGGACGCCACGACCCCCCGCAAGAAGCGCGGGTCGGGCAAGGCGTCGGACGACTCCGGCGAGCAGGCCGAGGCGTCGGACAAGCCCGTGGCGGAGTCCGCGTCGGACAAGCCCGCGGAGAAGCCCGCGGACAAGCCCGCCGACGCGCCGGCCGAGACGCCGGCCGCCGCTGCCGAGTCCGAGGCACGGAGCGAGTAGGTGTTGGAAGCGGCGGTCGAGCACCTGGTCCGGGGGATTGTCGATCACCCCGATGACGTCCGGGTCGATCTCGTGCACGGTCGGCGCGGGCGCACCATCGAGGTCCGGGTCAACCCTGAGGATCTCGGCAAGGTGATCGGCCGCGGAGGCCGTACGGCGCGGGCTCTGCGCCAGGTCGTCGGCGGTGTCGGCGGCCGGGGCGTGCGGGTGGATCTCGTCGACACCGACGAGGTCTGATCCGGGCGTGCGGCTCGTCGTCGGCCGGGTCGGGCGGGCGCACGGCGTCCTCGGCGAGGTCGCGGTCACCGTCCGCACCGACGATCCGGACGGACGGTTCGCGGTCGGCGCTGCGCTGTCGACCGAGCCGGCCGATCGCGGGCCGCTGCGGCTGTCCGCCGTCCGCTGGCACTCCGGGCGGCTTCTGGTGACCTTCGCCGGCGTCGGTGACCGCACCGCGGCCGAGGCATTGCGCGGCACGGAGCTCGTGGTGGACACCGACGAGCTGCCGCCGCTCGACGATCCGGAGGAGTTCTACGACCACCAACTGGTCGGGCTCACCGCCGTCCGGACCGACGGCAGCGAACTGGGCCGGGTCAGCGACGTCATCCACGGCCCGGCCGGGGTGCTGCTCGCCGTCCGGAGCGAGACCGGCGCCGAGTCGTTGATCCCGTTCGTCCGGGCCATCGTGCCCGCCGTCGACCTCGGCGCAGAGCGGCTGACCGTCGACCCGCCCGAGGGGCTGCTGGACTTGTGACGCTGCACATCGACGTCGTGACGATCTTTCCCGGCTACTTCGCGCCGCTGGAGGAGTCCCTGCTCGGGAAGGCCCGTGGGCGCGGCCTGCTCACCGTGGCGGTGCACGACCTGCGGGCCTGGACCACGGATCCGCACCGCAGCGTGGACGACGCCCCGTACGGCGGGGGGCCGGGGATGTTGATGCGGCCGGAGCCGTGGGGGCGGGCACTCGAGTCGGTGGCCGCCGGACCCACCCGGCTGGTCGTCCCGACCCCGTCCGGCGCCCGGTTCACCCAGACCTTGGCGGCTGACCTGGCCGCCGCGGGCCACCTCGTGTTCGCCTGCGGCCGGTACGAGGGGATCGACCAGCGGGTGGTCGACGTCGCCCGGGAGCGGATGGCCGTCGACGAGGTGTCGCTCGGCGACTACGTGCTGGCCGGCGGCGAGGCCGCCGCACTCGTGATCATCGAGGCCGTGACCCGGCTGCTGCCCGGCGTGGTGGGGAACGCGGCGAGCGTGGCGTACGACTCGTTCGCCGACGGGCTGCTCGAGGGACCGGCCTACACCAGGCCGGAGCGGTGGGCTGGCCGGCGGGTGCCCGAGGTGCTGCTCTCCGGCGACCACGCCGCGATCGCCCGGTGGCGGCGGGACGAGGCGCTGCGCCGTACCGCGCTCCGACGCCCGGATCTGCTCGCCGCCCTGCCGGACTCCGACCTCGATGCGCGCGACCGCGCCACGCTCGAGGAGACCGGGTTTCACCTTGATCCACCGGATGTGGCACCCTAAGAGGGTTGCCGTGGGCCGATTCCGGCCCCGCCAGGTCCCGATCGAGACATAGCAGCGTGCCACAGGCCACCGACAACGGCTTGTGAGCGTGCGCCGACGCACGAGGAAGCGACGACCGATGAACACCCTGGATGCCCTAGACGCCGAGTCCCTGCGCTCCGACATCCCGGAATTCCGGCCGGGTGACACTCTGAAGGTCCACGTCCGGGTCGTGGAAGGCACCAGATCCCGGATCCAGGTCTTCCAGGGTGCCGTGATCCGCCGGCAGGGCAGTGGCGTCCGCGAGACGTTCACCGTCCGCAAGGTGAGTTTCGGCGTCGGGGTGGAGCGCACCTTCCCGGTGCACACCCCGATCATCGACAAGATCGAGGTCGTCACCCGCGGCGACGTCCGCCGGGCGAAGCTCTACTACCTGCGTGATCTGCGCGGCAAGGCCGCCAAGATCAAGGAGCGCCGCGAGAACGTCGCGCGCTGAGCACCCGTGACCGCGTCCCCCGACCAGCCCAGCGGTGGGGTTGGTCCGCGCGACGAGACGCTCGCGACCGAGCGGACGGAGCCGGTGCGGGAGACTCGGGCGATGCGCCGTCACGCGCAGCGGCGCGAGCGGCCGCGGCGGCGGGGGTCGTTCTGGCGTGAGCTGCCCGTCCTGCTCATCGTCGCGTTCGTCCTCGCCCTGCTGATCAAGACGTTCCTGGTCCAGGCGTTCTTCATCCCGTCCGGGTCGATGGAGCGGACGCTGCACGGCTGCCCGGGCTGCTCGGGCGACCGGGTCCTGGTCAACAAGCTGATCTACCGCTTCCACGATCCGCAGCCGGGCGACATCGTCGTCTTCCAGGGCCCGTCGACGTGGCAGCCCGAGGTCCGGATCAGCGAGCCGACCAACCCGATCACCAAGTTCTTCCGCTCGATCGGCCAGGCCATCGGCGTCGCCCAGCCGAACGAGAAGGACTTCGTCAAGCGGGTCGTCGCCGTCGGGGGCCAGACGGTGAGTTGCTGCGACGCGAAAGGACGGGTGACCGTCGACCATCGGTCGTTGACCGAGCCCTACATCTTCGAGAACTCGCCGGACGTCCACGGCAGCGCCTGCCCGGAGGGCCGGCGGTTCGGACCGCTCACGGTGCCGAAGGGACGGCTGTGGGTGATGGGCGACCACCGCGGCTTCTCCGCCGACTCCCGATGTCACATCGCCGACCAGTACCACGGCACCATCGGGGTGAAGGATGTGATCGGCAAGGCGTTCGTGATCGTCTGGCCGCCGTCCCGCTGGACCACGCTCGGGACGCCGCAGACGTTCGTCGGGCACACCTCGGGCGCGCTCGCCCCGGCCGGTGCCGCGGTTCCGCTGCTCGTCGGGGGCGTCGCGGTCGCCCCGCTGCTCGGGAGGCGCCGCCGCCGGACGGTCCGCTCCCGGGCTCAGCCGCGCCGCCGGGCGCGGTAGGCGCGGGTCTTCTCGCGGTTCCCGCAGACGCGCATCGCACACCAGGTGCGGGAGCGGTTCCGGCTGGTGTCGTAGAACGCCCATTGGCAGTCGTCCGCCGAGCAGACCTTGAGCCGCCGCCAGGTTCCGTCCTGTCCGCATCCGGCCGCGGCCGCAAGGACCGCCGCGACCCCGCCGCGGGGCCCCGCCTGGACCGGCTCCAGCGTCGGGGCGCCCCCCGGGAAGCCGAGCCGCAACGGGAACCCGCGCGCGGCGTCGTCCAGGCCAGCGAGGGCGAGGCCGGCGCCCACCCCGGCCGGCGTGCCGTCGTCGTGCTGGACCCGCAGGGCGTCCCGTAGTCCCCTCCGCAGGGCCAGCGCGTCGGCCAGGTCGCGTCCGGTGGGCACGCCCGTGGGCAGCCGGTGGTCGGCCAGCCAGCGGCCGAGCGCGGCCGGCCCGGAGAGCGCCTCCGTACCCGCCTCGATGTCCAGGGTGTTGACGAAGTCGCGGACGAGGGCGGCGTCGCGGGGGATCGGTGCGTCCGGCACGACACCACTGTAGATGATTAGGCGGTTGCGCCCGGCCGACACCGCCGTGCGGTGCTCACCGGTGTCGAGGGACGGCGTCGCAGAGCGCCGAAACTGTCGGACCCACCTCATAGGTTGCCGCCAGGACGTCGGCGTGGGACACCGCCCGCGAGCGGGCCCACGGGCCGACGGGAGCACGAGTGCCGATGGAGGCCGTGATCATGTGGAGTGAATACGTCTGGGCGGATCAGCGCGCGACCGAGCTTCGGGCGCAGGCCGAGGAGTCCCGCCGCGCCCGGGCCGCCCGGCCTCGCGGGCGGGTTCGGTCGCACCGGCGGCGTCCTGCCCAGCCCGCCGAGGTCGTCTGCCTGCGGGCCGCGGCGACGGGCCGGTGCGGTTGATGCCGTCGGCGACGGTGCGGGCCGCGCATCTGGTCGTCGATTGCGCCGATCTGGACCGGATCACCACGTTCTGGGCGACGCTGCTCGACCTTCCGGTCAGCAACGCCTCGGACGCCGACTGGCGCGACCTCGCGCCGCTCGGAGCGGGTGGGCCGGTGCTCTCCTTCCAGCGGGTGCCCGAGGCGAAGCAGGACAAGAACCGGCTGCATCTCGACCTCGAGGTCGCCGATCTCACCGCCGTGGCGGCCCGGTCCCGGCGACTCGGGGCCCGGCCGGCCGGCCGGCTGCACGGAGTCGGCCGGAGCCGGTGGCAGGTCTGGCGCGATCCCGAAGGCAACGAGTTCTGCCTGTGTGAGGAGGGAACGCCGGCGTCGTAGGGTGCATCCGTGAGCGAAGTTTCCGGCGGCCGCCGGTCGACGGCCCCAGGGTGTGCGCCGATCGGGGCGGGCTGATGCGCTCGGCCGAGGCGATCCCGCGGGCCGCGGCCCGCGTGCTGCTGCTCGACGACCGGGACCGGGTCCTGCTGTTCCGGGGCGGCGATCCCGGCCGGCCAGGGTCGGCGCCGTACTGGGTCACCGTCGGCGGCGGGCTCGACCCCGGCGAGAGCTCGCGGGCCGGCGCGGTGCGGGAGACCCGCGAGGAGACCGGCCTGCGCCTCGCCGAGTCCGATCTGCTGGGGCCGGTGTGGCACGAGGTGGTCGAGTTCCCGTTCGAGGGCCGGCACTACCGGCAGAGCCAAAGCTTCTACTACGTCCGGCTCGACGAGGTCGGTGCGGCCGGCTGGAGCGTGGACACGTCCGGATTCAGCCCGGTCGAGGAGCGCAGCATCGACGCCCACCGGTGGTGGAGCGTTCCGGAGCTCGAGCGCACGGAGGAGACCTACTACCCGCCCGACCTGGTCCCGTTGCTGTGCCGGGTGCTGGCCGGGGAGGTGAGCTGTCCGTGATCCGCCCGCCGAGGGCCGTCGTACGCCGCGACACGGGGCTGTGGGCGCTGGAGTCGGCGCTGCGCCGGCGTGGCTTCGAGGCGGTGGCCGGGGCCGACGAGGCCGGCCGCGGGGCGTGCGCCGGCCCGTTGGTGGTCGCCGCCTGCGTACTGCCGGACGGCAACCGGGGCCGGATCCCGGACCTGGCCGACTCCAAGCTGCTCACCCCGGCGGTCCGGGAGCGGGTCTACGACGAGGTCCGCCGGCCGGGCGCGGGCCTGGTCGGTCATCGTGATCCCGCCGGGCGACATCGACCGCCGGGGCCTGCACGTCTGTAACGTCGAGGGCATGCGTCGAGCCGTCGCCGCGCTCGCGCCGGCCCCCGCCTACGTCCTGACCGACGGCTTCCCGGTGGGTGGCCTGGCGATGCCCGCCGCTCGCGGTCTGGAAGGGCGACCGGGTGGCGGCGTGCATCGCCGCCGCCTCCGTGCTGGCGAAGGTGACCCGGGATCGGATGATGGTCGACCTGCACGAGCGCTTCCCTGCCTACGACTTCGCCGCGCCACAAGGGGTACGTCACCCCCGGCCACGCCCGGGCGCTGCACCGGCACGGGCCGTGCCGGGAGCACCGGGCGTCCTACGTCAACGTCGCCCGGGTGCGCGAGAATGGGCTGATGGATCATCCGATGGCGGTGGACGCGGACGCCCGCACGGATGTGGAGCCGATCGACCCGCTGGAGACCGACCTGGAGCCGGCCCGATGATGACCCCGAGCGTGTGCGTGGCCACGACCCGCCGACCTCCCGAGGAGCCACCAGTGAGCGCCGAAGACCTCGAGAAGTACGAAACCGAGATGGAGCTCACGCTCTATCGGGAGTATCGCGACATCGTCCGGCAGTTCACTTATGTCGTCGAGACCGAGCGCCGGTTCTACCTCGCCAACGCCGTCGACCTGCAGGTGCGCAACGCCGGCGGAGAGGTCTATTTCGAGGTGCACATGCAGGACGCGTGGGTATGGGACATGTATCGGCCCGCGCGGTTCGTGAAGGACGTCCGCATCCTGACCTTCAAGGACGTCAACGTCGAGGAGCTGGAGAAGTCCGACCTCGAGCTGCCCGACGACCGGCCGCCGTTCCAGAACTGAGCAGGACGTTCCAGAAGCAGCGACCCGAGAGGACCGCAGTGACCGGCTATCCCGACCAGCCCACGCCGACCTCGGACGGCGACGTCTCGCCCGCCGACGTGATGGGGCGCCGCGCCCCGCAGGAGAAGGCGCCGGACGGACCGGGGGAGGCGCCCGAGCGCACCGCGGCGGAGAAGCCCTCGGCCGAGGGGAGCTCGCAGACCATGCCCCCGGTGGAAGGCGTCTACGACGCCGAGGACGAAGAACCGGAGTAGGAGAGCCCCGGGGTCAGTCGCCCGCCTCCTGCAGGTCGGCCGACCATTTCTCCTCGATCCGGCCGTAGCGCCAGACCAGCAGCGCCACCGCCCAGGTCCCGATGAACAGGCCCACGATCACGAACCCGACGTAGTTGAGGTTGAGGTTCCCGACGGCCGCCAGCGGGCCGCCGGTGATGTGCAGCCGGTCGGTGAGGATCGAGATCAGCTCGATCAGGCCGATGACCAGCGCCACCGCGACCGACAATCCGGTGATCGTGATGTTGTAGTAGATCTTGCGGACCGGCTTGGAGAACGCCCAGCCGTAGGCGAAGTTCATGAACGAGCCGTCGATCGTGTCCAGCAGCGACATTCCGGCCGCGAACAGGATCGGCAGGCAGAGGATCGCGTACCACGGCAGGCTGAAGGCCGCCGCTCCGCCGGCCAGCACCAGCAGCGACACCTCGGTCGCGGTGTCGAAGCCGAGCCCGAAGAGCAGGCCCACCGGATACATGTGCCACGGCTTGCGCACGGCCTTGGTCGCCCCGCCGAGGATCCGGTTCATGAAGCCCCGCTTGTCCAGATGCTCCTCCAACGCGGCCTCGTCGAACGCGCCGCGGCGCATCCGGCGGAAGATCTTGAGGATGCCGAGCAGGATCACCATGTTGATCCCTGCGATGAGCATCAGGAAGACGCCGGAGACCAGGGTCCCGATGAGGCCGGTCGTCTGCTGCAGGGTCGACGCGCCGCTCTCGACCTGGCCGGCGAGGGTCTTGACCCCGACGCTCAGCAGGAAGCACAGGCCGAAGACCACCGACGCGTGGCCGAGGGAGAAGAAGAACCCGACCGACAGCGGGCGCTGCCCGTCGGCCATCAGCTTGCGGGTGGTGTTGTCGATCGCGGCGATGTGGTCCGCGTCGAAGGCGTGGCGCATGCCGAGGGTGTACGCCGTGAGCCCCAGGCCGATGGTGAAGGCACCGGCCTTCCCCAGGGCGTAGTGGTGCGGTGCGACGAGCGCGATGAGGATGAACCAGCCGGCGACGTGCAGGAACACCACGACCGCGATCATTCCGGCGATCCGGTACCACTCGCGCGGGGAGAGCGAGTCGCGCACTCGCCGGATCCGGGAGGGAGGCGCGATCGTGGCTGACACAGCACTCCTCTGCGGTGGGCGGCCCGGCGGACAGAAGCCTACCGTGATGCGAACAGTTCGCAAGAAGTACCTGCGAAGCAGGTGCATGTAGCCGGTCGATCGGTGCTCGGCACCCGGCGTCGGGCCGACTATGGTTCCGGGCGAGGAGGCGGTCGTGGGTCGGCGGGAGAAGGAACGGGCGCGTGCCGTGCAGGCCGCGCTCGATGGCATGCGGAACGCCGGCCTGCGGCAGATGCCCTCCCGGGTCCTCATCGTCGAGCGGCTCGCCGATTCCGACGGGCATCTCTCCGCGGCGGACATCCACCGCGACCGGGGTGAGGCCTACGCCCAGGTCCATCTCGGCACCGTGCACCGCGGCCTGGACGCGCTGACCCGGGCCGGTCTCGTGCACGTCGTCGACGACCACGGTACGCAGCGCTTCGGGCTCTCCGTCCCCTCGCACCTGCACGCGATCTGCGATCGGTGCGGCTCCATGGTCGAGGTGTCGGCCGAGGGGCTCGAGCCGGTGATCTCCCGGCTCGCCGATCGGGCCGGGTTCGCCGTCCACCCCGACGGGGTGATGCTCCGTGGTCGCTGCCGACGCTGCGCCAAGCGTCCCTGACCGGGCACCGCTCCCGGATCCTCTCGACGGGTCGATGCAACCGATCAGCGGGTCCGGTCGTTTGGGGGTGTGACCGAGACGAGCCAGGACTTCACGGACTTCGTCGCAGACCGGCAGGCGGGCCTGCTCCGGTTCGCGATGGTGCTCACCGGCGACGCCCGGCTGGCCGAGGACATCGTCGCCGACGTACTCGCCCGCGCCTACGAGCGGTGGGACCGGATCGCGGTGATGGACAAGGCGTATGGCTACGTGCGTCGCATGGTGGTCAACGACTACCTGTCCTGGCGGCGGCGGCTGCGACGTACCTTCCCGGTCGCCGCCCCGGAGGACCTGGCCCGGTCTGAGCCGGATCACGCCGACGCCCACCTCGACCGGGCCGCGATGCACGCCCGGCTGGCCGGGCTTCCGGTCCGGCAGCGCACCTGCCTGGTGTTGCGCTACTACGAGGACCTCACCGACCTCGAGATCTCCGACGTCCTCGGCTGCGCTGTCGGCACCGTGCGCAGCAACATCTCCCGGGCGCTCGCGGCCCTGCGCATCGACGCGACCGCACCGTTGTCCCAGGCACTTCCGAAGGAGACCTGATGCCAACCCTCGACGACCTGCACGCGACCTTCACCGATCTGGAGCAGCACGCCCCCCATCCCCGTCCCGTCCGCACAACCGACCATCCGCAGCGGCGCGCCGGTCGTCGGGGGTGGGTGGCGACGACGCTGGCAGCCGCGGCCGTGGTCGCGGTCGCGGTCGGCATCGCCGTGGTTCCCGGCCGCTCGCCCTACGGCGGCACACCCGGTCACGCCGCGCCATATCGGTCACCCGCGGCGTTTCCGGCCGCTCTGCCTGCGCCGAAGACAGGGACCTCACCGCGGTTGGCCTTCGGGTTCGTCGTCGCCCCGGTCTCCGGCTACCGGGTGAGGCCGACCTCGATCGATGCGACGTCCCAGTACGCCGACATCCGCAGCGCCGGTGGAACCGTTCACGGCGGGCTGAGAATTTACTACGCGGGGGCCTTCAGCCCGCGCCGGGCTGAGAAGGGCCGGCCCGTCAGGGTGCACGGACGCCCGGGTTACTTCGCGCGCACGACGGTGCCCGGTGACGACACCGCCACCTACGACGTTCTGGCCTGGCAGTACGCCGACGGCGGTTGGGCCGTCGTCGATCTCTGGGACGGGGCCGCAGGACGCACCGTCGACGTCCCCGCCGCACGGGCGCAGAAGGGCGCCAGCGCGACCGGGACCGAGGCAACGCCGGCCCGCAACCCGCGTAGGCGCACCCTCACCGCCCTCCGGGCCGACGAGCTGCGCCTGGCCGGTGCGACCCACGCGGCATCGACAGTCGTGCGGGTCCCGATCAGGGTCGCCGGTCTTCCCGGCCTGCACGTCACGCAGTTGACCACTGATCCGGGGTCGGGGGGCGTCACCCTCGCGGCTGCCGGGACGGCCTGGGATTTCGGCTGGGGCGGGCGCGGCCTGAATGCGGCCGACAAGCCCAACACGGCCAGCACCAGCGTCGGCGGACGGCGCTGGCTGGTCTACCTCGATTCCAGGGGCAGGATCACGAGCATCGGCCTCACCGAGCCCGGGTTCGGCATGACGGTCACCCCCACCAGCGCCCACGGCGATGCTGCCACGCTCGCCCAGTACCGGCGGTTCCTCGCCCACGTCACCGTCGCGACGGGTCTCGCCGACCCGAGCACCTGGTTCCCCGCGACCATCCTGCGCTGACCTGGCCGGGCGCGGCGCGCTACCCGCCGTCGCGCTGCTGTCAACCGGCATTGCACAGGCCACATGCCCGTCCACATCCGCCGTGGACGGGCCCCGTCCCACCGCGGTTCGGGCGACGCTGTCCGCACCGGAGAAGGGACAGTCGATGCGCGCGAAGGATGCGGTGGGCGCCTACGGCGAGCAGGTCGCGGCACGTCATCTGCAGGACGCGGGTTTCGTCCTTCTCGAACGCAATTGGCGGTGTTCCGAGGGGGAGATCGACCTGGTCGCGGCCGACGGTGGGGTCCTCGTGATCTGCGAGGTGAAGACGCGCTCCAGCCTCGCCTACGGGGATCCCGCCGAGGCGGTCGTGGGGGCCAAGGCCGCCCGGTTGCGTCGGCTCGCCGTGCGCTGGATGGCCGCCCACGACTCGCGCTGGCCCGAGGTGCGGTTCGACGTCGTCACGGTGCTGCGCCGGCCTCGCGGCGCGGCGGCCGTGCGGCACCTGCGCGGGGCGTTCTGATGGCGCTGGCACGCACCCAGTCGGTTGCCCTGCTGGGCGTGCAGGGCCATCTGGTGGAGATCGAGGCGGACCTGTCCGACGGTCTGCCCGGTGTCTCCCTGGTCGGTCTGCCCGACGCCGCGTTGGCCGAGTCCCGGGACCGGATCCGGGCGGCGATCGTCAACAGCGGCGCGGCATGGCCGTCCCGGCGGATCACCCTGGCGCTTTCCCCGGCCGACCTGCGCAAGCACGGAAGCAGGTTCGACCTGGCCCTGGCCGCCGTCGTCCTGGCCGCGGCCGGCACGATCCCGCAGTCGGCCCTGGCCGGTCTGGTGCTGTTGGGTGAGCTCGGCCTGGACGGCAAGGTGCGCTCGGTGCGCGGAGTCCTGCCCGCGGCCGTGACCGCGGCCCGCGCCGGGCTGACCCGGCTCGTCGTCCCGGTCGGCAACGCCGCCGAGGCCGCGCTGGTGCCGGAGCTGACGGTCTACGGCGCACCGACCCTCTCCGATCTGGTACGCCATCTGCGGGGTGAACCGAGCGACGTCCGGCACACCACGTCCGCGGACCGGGCACCCGCTCCGCCGGCTCCGGACCTCG
This sequence comes from uncultured Actinomycetota bacterium, assembly GCA_963828605.1. Lineage (GTDB taxonomy): Bacteria > Actinomycetota > Actinomycetes > Mycobacteriales > QHCD01 > DASXJE01. The sequence continues at coordinate 12,753 of CAWHER010000001.1, forward strand.
CCGACGTCCTGGGCCAGGCCGCCGGGCGCCGCGCGCTCGAGATCGCCGCCGCCGGCGGCCACCATCTCTTCCTGTCCGGACCACCGGGGGCCGGCAAGACGATGCTGGCCGAGCGCCTCCCGGGCATCCTTCCCGCATTGGACACCGACGCCGCGCTGGAGGTGACCGCGGTGCACTCGGTGGCCGGCATCCTGCCGGAGGACGCCCCGCTGGTGTGCGTGCCGCCGTTCCAGGCGCCGCACCACACTGCAAGCGTCGCGGCCCTGTCCGGAGGCGGATCGGGAGTGCCGCGGCCGGGCGCGATCTCGTGCGCCCATCGCGGCGTGCTGTTTCTCGACGAGGCGCCGGAGTTCCCCGCCGGCGCGCTGGACGCGTTGCGGGAGCCGATGGAGCGCGGCGAGCTGTCGATCGCCCGGGCCGGCGGGTCGTTTCGCTTTCCGGCCCGGTTCCAGCTGGTCCTGGCCGCGAACCCGTGCCCGTGCGCGTCGGCCGCGGGGGACGCGGCGTGCACGTGTCCGTCCGCGGTGCGGCGGCGCTATCTCGCCCGGCTGTCCGGTCCGCTGCTGGATCGGGTCGATCTGCGGGTGCAGCTGTTCCCGGTGGCCCGGGCGGCGTTGCTGGACGAAGCGGTGTCGGGGGAGTGCAGTGCAGCGGTCGCTGCGCGGGTGGTGACGGCCCGCGGCACCGCGGCCGACCGGTTGGCGGCGACGCCCTGGCGGACGAATGCCGAGGTGCCCGGTCCGGTCCTGCGGAGCCGGTGGCGGCCGCCACCGCGGGCGTTGGTCGAGGCGACGCACGCCCTCGATCGTGGTGCGCTGAGCGCACGCGGGTTCGACCGGGTGCTGCGGGCCGCCTGGACCATCGCCGATCTGGCCGGCCGGACCGTGCCCGATCACGGCGACGTGACGGAGGCGGTCGGGTTCCGGTTGGGGGAGGCGGCGACATGACGTCGGAGCCGCTGGCCGGCGATCCGGAGCGGTGGGCGCGGGCCTGGCTGAGCCGCACGGTGGAGCCGGGCAGCGCCGCCCTGCACACCTTGCTGGCCGAGTGCGGCGCCGCGGCGGCGGTGCGGCGGATCCGTGCGGGCGAGGTGGGCCCGGACGTCCTCCGGATCGCCGACGCGCGGCGGGCGGAGGACAGGGTCGACGCGGACATGGCCCGGGCCATCGCAGGCCGGATCCGGCTGGTCGTTCCCGGTGACGAGGAGTGGCCGACCGCGGCACTGCACCCGCTGGAGGTGGCGACCGCACTGGGCAAGTCCGACCTGGCGCCGCCGGTGGCGTTGTGGGTTCGCGGCGAGTCCCGGCTGGATCAGGTGGTCGAGCGCAGTGTGTCGATCATCGGGGCCCGGGCGGCCACGAGCTACGGCCTGCACCTGGCCGGGGAGTTGGCGTTCGCCGTGGCCGAGCGCGGATGGACGGTGGTGTCGGGCGGGGCCTACGGGGTCGACGGCGCGGCGCATCGCGGGGCGATCGCCGCCGACGGGTCGACCGTGGCGGTGCTGGCCGGCGGCCTCGACTCGCCGTACCCGGCCGGACACCGGTCGCTGTTCGACCGGATCGTCGGGGCCGGCGGGTTGCTGGTGAGCGAGTGGCCGGTGGGATCGGCCCCGCACCGGCACCGGTTCCTTGTCCGCAACCGGCTGATCGCCGCCGTCGCTGCCGGCACGGTGGTGGTCGAGGCCGCCGCCCGCAGCGGCACCGCGGCCACGGCCCGGCAGGTGGAGACCCTCGGGCGGTCGTTGATGGCGGTTCCCGGTCCGGTGACCTCGGCCATGTCGGTGGGCACGCATCAGTTGATCCGCGAACGCCACGCGCGGCTGGTGACCCGGGCGGCCGACGTGCTGGAGGAGGTCGGGGCGATCGGCGCCGATCTTGCCGACCGGCCGCGGACCGATCCGGATCCGCGCGATGTCGCCGACCCGGTCGGGCGACGGGTGCTCGACGGGGTTCCGGTACGTCGCGGCACGACACCGGAACGGATCGCGGTGGCCGCGGGCGTGCCGGTCGCCGTCGTGCTGCGGGTGCTGCCCGCACTGCAGTTGCACGACCTCGTCGAACTCTGCGACGACGGGTGGCGACTCGCCTCCCGGCTGCGCCGACGGGCCGCGTCCGGCTCGCCCGGAACGCCGTCGTCGACCGGTGGTGGATAGCTGATCACGGCACCCCGGCGACCGGTCGAGTTCACCGAACGGGCGGGCCAACCTCCGTTATCGTGGGGGTGCTCGACGCTCCGTTCGCTCCTTCGCGCACTCATCGGGAACTCCCGCCGCGGGAGCGGCAGAGGAATGTTGTGGCGAAAGAAGGTGGTCGCGATGGCGCGCAAAGTGTCACGCGATGTCAGGTCGACTGCCCGGGACGACCTCGCCGCGAGCAGAGTCCGTTTTCTCACCGCGGAGCCGACCGAGTCGAGCCGGGTCCGGCCCGCCATCCTCGCGTCCTGGCAACGCTCCCGCGACCTCAAGGTCGCCGCGGACAAGATCGAACTGCCCTATGTCCGGAATACCGATGTCGACACCGAGTTGACGCGGAGCGCCGAGGGCGTGCTGCGCCGCCTGCACGACCAACTCGACGGGCAGGCGGTGAGCATCATCCTGACCGACCCGTCCGGCGTGGTGCTCAGCCGGCGCACCGCCGACGCGGAGCTCGAGCGGCACCTCGACGGGGTGCTGCTCGCCCGTGGGTTCAGCTACAACGAGCAGTTCGTCGGCACCAACGGGATCGGCACGGCGCTGGAGGCCGGCACCGCGACGCACGTCTTCGGTCACGAGCACTACGCTGAACACCTCGAGGCCCTGGCGTGTGCGGGCGTCCCGATCCATCATCCGATCACCGGCCGGACGGTCGGGGCGGTCGATCTCACGTGCTGGCGCAAGGACGCCGAGCCGCTCCTCGTGACGCTCGCCAAGTCCACGGCGGACCAGATCCAGCAGGCACTGCTCGCCGATTCCGGCATGCATGAGATGGAGCTCTTCCAGGCCTATCGACGCACGTGCCGGCGGATGGCGGGAATCGTCTTCGCGATGACCAGCGACGCGGTGATGCTCAACGACCAGGCCCGCGCGCTGCTCGACCCGGCCGACCAGGCCGCTCTCCTCGTCCAGGCGACCGAGGCCGTCGAGGAGGTCGCGCACCGGTCCCGGTGGTCCACCGGGTTCCGCCTGCCCACCGGCACCTCGGCCCAGCTGCACTACAACCAGGTCCGGGTCGGTGACCAGATCGCCGGCGTGGTCGTGCACGTGAAGCTGGGCGAGCCCGAGGACCAGCAACCGGCCACCCTCAGGTCTCCTCCGCCGGCCCCGCTGCCCGGACTCGTCGGGCACGCGCCGCCCTGGCTGCGCGCCTGCCAGCAGGTCGAGGAGGCGTTCCGGTCGGGCGACTGGCTGGCGGTCGAGGGTGAGCCGGGTGTCGGCAAGCTCGCCCTGCTCCGCGCGGTGCAGCTGCGCCGCCAGCCGAGTGCGCGCTTCACCGTCGTCGACGCCCGCGACGCCGGAGCCGATCCGCACTGGCTGAGCACCGTCCGGTCGGCGCTGCTCGGTCCCTCCGACAGCGTCGTCCTGAGGCACGTCGACCGCCTTGAGGCTCCGCAGTTGCGGGCGCTGACCGACGCCCTCCGGACCGCGCGCGCGGCCGAGCCGGACCGCAGATTGTGGGTCGCCGCAACGCTGGCGCGCGCCACGGAGGACAAGGACCTCGTCCGGTTGTTGCGGCACTTCCCGAGCACCGTCGAGGTACCGCCGCTCCGGTTGCACAGCGAGGACCTGGCGCCGTTGGTGGCCTTCTTCCTCGCCCGGCTGGGCCACGGCGGCAAGGTCGCCTGCTCGCCCGAGGCCATGCGGATGCTGATGCGCTCGTCCTGGCCCGGAAACGTCGAGCAGGTCCACCAGGTGCTGCACGGCGTCGTCCAACATCGGCGGGCCGGCATCATCCAGCCGGCGGATCTCCCGCCCGAGACGCAGACGATGAGCCGCCGGGTGTTGAGTGCGCTGGAGTCGCTGGAGCGCGACGCCATCGTCACCAGCCTCGCGGATGCCCAGGGCAACAAGGCCAAGGCGGCCCAGTCGCTCGGGATGTCACGGGCGACGATCTACCGCAAGATCCACGAGTACGGCATCATCGCCCGCCCGTCCTGAGCCGTCGGCCGGACGTGCGAAGGCCGGGCGTGGGAAGGCCGGGCGTGGGAAGGCTGAGCGTGCGAAGACCGGGCCGCCGAGGCGGCCCGGTCTCCGGTGACGTCGGATCAGTGGAGGATCGGTCGGCCGAGGGGTACACCCCGCCCGCCGGACGCGGTGTCGATGACGCCGAGGTAGATCCACGCCCCCACCGCGGCGAAGGCGAACGTCAGCCCACCGGCCACCTTGGTCAGGGTCGAGTCGGCGTTGATGACGGACACGAGGAATACAGCCAGCGTGGCGACGATGAGTACGAACAGGACAGTGAACGCCAACGGCAGCCGCAGTGTCCCGAGTGTGAGCAGCCCCAGGATCACCAGCCACGTGATCAGGAAGAGCGCGGTGATGTGCATGAGGCTTCCGGCCGTCACGAGCGGGAACCAGTTGTGGGACACCCCGAGCACGAACGCCGAATAGCTCAGCCAGAATCCGGCGAAGATACCGAAGATGCTGGCAACCGCGGTCTGGCCGAGTGCGGCTGCCCAGGCCGTGCTGAGCAGCAGACCGAGCCCGGTCGCGGCGAAGATGATCGGGATGGGGGCCCCGAGTGCACTGACGGGCACGTAGCCGATCAGGTACAGGGCGAGTGCGACCGAGCCGGCCACGAAGACTGGCACCCCGACGGCGGCCGGGTTCCCCGCGAAGAACGCTGTCGACGGCGCGGCGCTGGCCGCGGCGGCCGGCGCCGCATCCGCGGTCTCGGCATGGGCCTCTGCCGCGTGCTTGGCCGCGGTCTCCGTTTGGGCGGCGGCCGCTTGTTCGGCAGTGGCTTCGGTGTTGGCGGACATGGCAACTCCCTAACGAAAGGACGCATAGACGCGAGTGGCGGGCAGCTACCCGCCGAAGCGAGGAACTGGCCACCTCCGTTTCGATCGGTGGCGTGACTGCCGGCGTTTTGCCCGCCCGTACGGCAGACGCGCCCCGGACGCGACCCGCTGCTGCCTAGCGAGCCGGTCTGTCGCTGCCACTACTCTCGCGGCCTGCGTGCACTCAATGTGGGCAAGACGCGGGATTGCGGGTGTCTCAATTTGAGAATGCGACCAGCCGAGCTGGGCGGAAGACCCGTGATGAGCACGTCGGATCCGATACCGGACACGGGAGATCACCGGCGCCTGGCTGCAAAAGACGACTGATCACGAATCGGGGAACACCTGACGTGCAGTCCGCGAAATGCGACAGCGGGGGACACCAGAATGGGCCGGCCACAGTCTCATATTGAGACACTCCTGGCGCACCGGATCGGGATATTATGTCCGTTTACCGGTGGTGAATGGGACCCGCACGGCCGACGCGTGAGCAGGCCCTGTGCGCCGATGCCAGACGGAGGGAGCTGCCCTTATGACCCCCCACGCAACCCCGGATGCGGATCCCGAGGAAGGCGCCGAAGAGAGCGCGACGGACGTCGAGACCTACAACCCGTGGACCGTCGTCAACCTGGTCTTCACGCACCTCGCCGACGAGGGGTTGCACCCGATTCTGGGCGAGAGCGGCGACCCGGGGGAGCCGGCCGCCGCGCTGCTGTCAGCACTGGGGATCGAGCCGGCCGCCGAGGGGAATCGCCAGATCAAAAGGGATGTGCACGCACATCTGGGCGAGATCCGCGCGGTCATGTTCGAAGAGGGGTGAGATCGCGGGAGAACGCCAGGCGGCCGTCTCATTTTGAGACCTGAGGGCGGCCCGGCTACGAGTCTTATGGACGATGACGCACCAGCACATGCGGAGGGATGTGGCAATGAGTCGTCAGAGCATGGCCAAGGCCCACGAAAAGATCCAGGAACTGGCATGGGAGCCGCAATATCACACGCCGGTTTCGCAGTACGGCACCGACTACACGTTCCAGAAGGCGAAGAAGAAGGACCCGCTCAAGCAGGTCCTGCGGTCCTACTTCCCCATGCAGGAGGAGAAGGACCACCGCGTCTACGGGGCTGAGGACGGTGCGATCCGGGGGAACATGTTCCGCCAGGTCCAAGAGCGCTGGCTGGAGTGGCAGAAGCTCTTCCTCTCCATCATTCCGTTGCCGGAGATTTCGGCCGCACGGGCGATGCCCCTGCTGTTCAACACGGTGCCCAACCCCGAGTTGCACAACGGACAGGCCATTCAGATGATCGACGAGGTCAGGCACTCGACGATCCAGCAGAACCTCAAGCGCCTGTACATGAACAACTACATCGACCCCGCTGGTTTCAACAGCAGCCTGCGCAACTTCCAGAACGACTACTGCGGCACGATCGGGCGGCAGTTCGCCGAGGGCTTCATCACCGGCGACGCCATCACCGCGGCGAGCATCTATCTGACCATCGTGGCCGAGACCGCGTTCACCAACACGCTGTTCGTCGCGATGCCGGCGGAGGCGGCCGCCAACGGCGACTACCTGCTGCCGACAGTGTTCCACTCGGTGCAGTCCGACGAGTCGCGGCACATCAGCAACGGCTATGCCACCCTGCTGATGGCGCTGGCCGACGAGGGCAACCACCAGCTGCTGGCACGCGACCTGCGCTACGCGTGGTGGAACAACCACCGGGTCGTCGACGCGGCCATCGGCACCTTCATCGAGTACGGCACGAAGGACCGCCGCAAGGACCGCGAGAGCTACGCCGAGATGTGGCGTCGGTGGATCTATGACGACTACTACCGCAGCTATCTCGTACCACTGGAGAAGTACGGACTGGAGATCCCGCACGACCTCATCGAGGAGTCGTGGAACCAGATCTGGAACAAGGGCTACGTCCACGAGGTCGCGCAGTTCTTCGCCACCGGATGGCTCGCCAACTACTGGCGGATCGACCCGATGACCGACAAGGACTTCGAGTGGTTCGAGTTCAAGTACCCGGGTTGGTATGACAAGTACGGCGCCTGGTGGGAGAACTACTCCCGCCTGTCCGTGGCCAACGGGCACAACCCGATCGCGCTCGAGGACGTCGACTACGTCTACCCGGCCCGCTGCTGGGTCTGCATGGTCCCGTGCCTCGTCCGTGAGGACATGGTCATGGCCGAGGTCGACGGCCAGATGCGGACCTACTGCCACGAGGCCTGCCGGTGGACCGACACGGTCGCCTTCCGGCCCACGTACGAGGGTCGCGAGACCCCGAACATGGGTCAGCTGATCGGCAAGCGCGAGTGGGAGACCCTCTACCACGGCTGGAACTGGGCTGATGTGGTGTCCGACATGGGTTACGTCCGCGACGACGGCAAGACGCTGGTCGCGCAGCCGCATCTCAACTTGGATCCCAAGAAGATGTGGACGCTGGACCACCTGCGCCGGTGCCCGCCGCTGCTGAGCCCGAACGTCGTGCTCAACGAGATGTCTGCGGACGAGCAGAAGGCCTTCCACGCGGACTACATCCGTCAGGGTCCGGCCGGCCGACCGGCGCCTGCGGAGTCCGGCGCCTGAGGAGAGAGGGACAAGGGGCCGACGAGGGGGACCCGACGATTTGGTCGGGCCCCCCTCGGGTTCCCACGAGGGGGCGGAAGGGGGGACATGGGCGACAAGCATGTCGTGCGGTTCGAGCCAGTCGGCATCGATCTCGAGGTCGACGAGGACCAGACGGTCCTGCGCGCCGCAGCTGAGCAGGGAATCATGCTCATGCACGGCTGCAAGGAAGGGCAGTGCTCGTCCTGCAAGTCCTTCGTCCTCGACGGCGACGACATCGAGCTCGACAAGTACTCGACGTTCGCCCTGCCCGACTTCGAACGCGAGGAGGGCTTCACCCTCCTGTGTCGCGCGCACGTCTTCGAGGACGTGACGATCGAACTGCTCAACTACGACGAGGAGATGATCCGCTCCGGGCATCCCATCCAGAACGCCGCAGCAGAGGTGGTGTCCAACGAGGCGGTCACCCACGACATGCGGCATCTCGTCCTGCGGCTCGTCGAACCCCGGGAGGTCAAGTACTTCCCGGGCCAGTACGTCGACATCGCCGTACCCGGCACCGACGCGGTCCGGTCCTTCTCGATGGCGAACACGTCGAGTAGGGAGTCCGGGCAGCTCGAGTTCGTCATCAAGATCTACCCCGACGGGCTCTTCTCCTCCTTCCTCGACACGAAGGTCGCGGTCGGTGACCACCTCGACGTGGTCGGCCCGTTCGGGGTCTTCACCCTGCGCGAGGGCCGGGAATCCGACATCGTGTTCGTCGGCGGCGGTGCCGGGATGGCGCCGATCCTCTGCCTGTTGCGGTCGCTGTCCGAGCACGGCAGCCCGCGGAAGGTGACCTACTACTACGGAGCCCGGGGCCGGCGGGACCTGTGCTTCGAGAAGGAACTGCACGCACTTGCGGAATCGGTGCCGAAGTTCCGTTACGTGCCCGCGCTCTCCGAGCCCGCCGACGACGAGGCATGGGAGGGCGAGGTCGGCCTGATCACCGACGTGGTCAAGCGCCACGAGGCCGACCTGACCGGAACCGACTGCTACGTCTGCGGCCCGCTCCCGATGGTCGAGGCGGCGATGGAGACGCTCACGTCGCTGGGCGCCGCCGAAAAGCACATCTACTACGACAAGTTCACGACGACCGGCTCGTCCTGACCGTGTAACACAGGAAAGTGAGGCAGTGTGACATGACGACCACCGAAGAGCGCAGCGCTCCGCACCCGGAGTTCACCGACGCCGAGGCCGGTGCCAAGGTCTTCCCCGACTCGACGGAGCGTCGCTACAACTACTTCACACCGCAGAAGCGCAAGCAGTCGCACTACGAGGACGTGACCGTCGAGGTACAGCCCGACCCGAGGCACTATCTCAGCCAGGGCTGGCTCTATGGCTTCTCCGACGGCCGCGGCGGCTACCCGCTCGACTGGACGGCGCTGAAGGCATGGGGCGTCGACCGGCCCGAGCCCGAGCGCTTCCCCGGGTCCGGCGGCAAGGGCTATGACTGGCCGGCTCACGGCTGGCACGAGTTCCGCGATCCGAACGAGGAGTGGGAGCTCACCCTCTACCGCTACAACGCCAACGTCGTACGGCAGATCAACCAGAACGTCGAGACGGCCCGCCAGACCAAGGCCTTCGAGCAGTGGAAGCCGAACTGGGTCCAGTTCGTCTCCCGCAACGTCGGGGCGTGGATGCACGTCGAGCACGGCCTGGGGCTCTACCTCTTCGCCAACGCGAACCGGCGGGCACCGACGAACATGCACAACAACGCGATCTCGGTGAACAGCATGCACCGGATCCGCTTCGCGCAGGACCTGGCGTTGTACAACCTGACGCTGAGCGAGGAGATCACCGACTTCGACGGGACGGCGCACCTCGAGACCTGGAACCACGACACCGCGTGGCAGGGCGTACGGCGCGTGGCCGAGCAGTTGACCACGATCGACGACTGGGCCGAGGCCATCTTCGCGGCCAACGTCGTCTTCGAACCGCTCGTCGGCGAGATGTTCCGGAGCCACCTGGTGCAGCAGGCCGCCCCGGGCAACGGCGACTTCGTGACGCCGACCGTTGTCGGCGCCGGTGAGTACGACTACGCCGAGCGGGACCTTCGCTACACCAAGGCGATGTTCGAACTGTTGACCAACGACAAGGAATTCGCCGACTACAACCGCGACATCCTCGACAAGTGGCTCTCGATGTGGGTTCCCCGCGCCATTGTCGCCGTCCGCGAGTTGCAGCCGCTGTGGTCACAGCCCGATTCCAAGCCGCCGCGATTCGAAGACGCGCTCGATCGCGCCAAGAACCGCTTCAGCGGCATTCTGTCCGAACTTCGCCTACGGGACCCGAAGGAGCTGGCCCAGTGAGCACATTCAAGACGGCCGAGAGCCCATACAAGTCGAACAACACCTCGTCCAACAAATGCGGCATCACGCTGATGAACAACCAGGTCGGCCAGGTCGTCGCCGAGGTGATGACGGGCAAGCCGGGAGTGCGGGTCATGCCGCTGCCTTCGATGATCCGGGTAGACGCGGAGAACCGGATGGACTTCGTCTACGACGAGATCTCCGAGGCTCTCGGTGAGGAGCCGGGGTTCTTCGATTCCGCGGAGTTCGAGGAGAACATGTCGACGCACTACGGTCGTATGATCCACGAGGACGACCGGACGATCATGTTCGCCAACCCGGAGGACGCCGCCGAATACCTCGGATTCGACCTCGTCGCCTCACCCAACTGAGTGCCGCGTCCGGAGCTGATGTCGAGGAGGACTGGTGTACGAGAAAAACGGTGAGAAGTACTTCGTCGTCGACAGCCACATGCACTTCTGGGACGCGAGTCCGCCGAACTGGGTGAAGGGGCAGGAGAACTTCGCCAAGGGCTGGATCGAGTGCTTCCACGCCTATCAGGGACTGGGCCCGCCGGAGACGCACTGGACGATCGAACATTTCCAGAAGTACTCCGAGCAGGACCTGATGAAGGACGAGTTCGAAGACGGCTACGTGGACGTGGCGATCTTCCAGCCGACCGACCTCAGGCAGTGGTACACGGACGGCTTCAACACCACGGCGCGCAACGGCGCCCTGTCGGAGAAGCACCCGGGCAAGTTCATCGTCAACACCCGGTTCGATCCCCGGGACGGCGACCCCGGGCTCAAGGAGTTGGCGGACAACGTCGCCCGGTGGGGTGCGAAGGGGGTCAAGCTCTACACCGCCGAGTGGTACGGCGACTCCCGGGGCTGGACGTTGAAGGACCCGGAGGCCTACCGCTACCTGGAGAAGGCGCAGGAGCTCGGGGTCAAGAACATCCACGTTCACAAGGGTCCGACGATCTGGCCTCTGGACAAGGATGCGTTCGACGTCTCCGACGTGGACCACGCGGCGACGGACTTTCCCGAGCTGAACTTCATCGTCGAGCACGTCGGACTGCCCCGCATCGAGGACTTCTGCTTCATGGCGACGCAGGAGCCCAACGTCTACGCGGGTCTGTCGGTGGTCATCGGCGGGCTGATGCATGCGCGGCCGAAGTTCTTCGCCAAGGTGATCGGCGAGCTGCTCTTCTGGGTGGGCGAGGACAAGATGACCTTCGGCAGCGACTACGGCATCTGGGAGCCGAAGTGGCAGATCGAAGGATTCGTCGACTGGGACTACCCGGCTGAGGAACAGTTCTCCGACTACCCGCGCGTGACGACCGCGACCAAGAAGAAGATCCTCGGGCTCAACGCTGCCAGGCTCTACGACATCGACGTCCCGAAGGAGTGCCAGCTGCCGGCGGACGACGGGACTCCGGCCGCGCAGGACGATGCGACGCTGGTCGAAGGCGGGGCCAAGGTGTGACGGAGAGGGCCCAGATACTCGCCGCTCTGGAGGCGGTGCGCGACCCCGAACTGGACGAGCCGGTCACGACCCTCGGTTTCGTCTCGTCGTGCGCCGTCTCCGAGGACGGGGACGTCTCCGTGCGATTGCGGCTCCCGACGTACTTCTGCGCCCCCAATTTCGCCTTTCTGATGGTGGCCGACGCCTACGACGCCGTGAGCGCCGTCGCCGGCGTACGACGGGCCGAGATCATCCTGGAGGACCATTTCGCCGCTGACGCGATCAACGGGGGAGTGGCGGCGCGGTCCGGGTTCGTCCAGTCCTTCGACGGCTTCGCCGCGGGGGAGCTGGACGACCTACGCTCCGACTTCGTCCGCAAGGCCGTACTGGCCGGCACCGACCGGGTGTGCCGCCCGCTGCTGGCGGCCGGGCGGACGACCGGTGACCTCGCCCGCCTCACCCTCGGCGACGTTCCTCCGTCGCCCGACCGCGAACGGCTGCGGTCGCGGCGGGCCGAGCTCGGCCTGCCGTCCGGCGACGATTCGCCGCTGCTCGTCGACGCCGTGACCGGCGATCCGGTCGGCGCCGAGGCTCTGCCGCTCCACCTCCGGCGGGCCCGGCTGACCCGTGTCAGCGTTGAGGCCAACAGCGGCGTCTGCCGCGGTATGTTGCGCGAACGGTACGGAACACGGGGGTTGGGCGAGGTGGAGGAGGACCGATGAGAGCGGTTCGGTTGCACGGATACCACCAGCAGCCGGTCGTCGAAGAGGTGCCGGAGCCGACCGTCAAGGGTCCGCTCGACGTGGTCGTGAAGGTCGGCGGCGCGGGGGTCTGCCGCACCGACCTGCACATCATCGAAGGCCAGTGGGATGAGGCGATGAGCCCGACCTTGCCCTACACGATCGGCCACGAGAACGCCGGCTGGGTGCACGAGGTCGGCTCGGCCGTGACGAATGTTGCGGTCGGTGACACCGTGATCCTGCACCCGACCCCGACCTGCGGGCTCTGCCGGGCCTGCCGGGCCGGCCAGGACATGCACTGCAGTGAGAGCACCTTTCCGGGCCTGGACAGCGACGGCGGCATGGCCGAACTGCTGCTGACGTCCGCGCGGGCCTGCGTCAAGCTCGAGTCGACCACCCGGCCGCAGGACGTGGCGGCGCTGGCCGATGCCGGGATCACGGCGTACCACGCGGTGCGCAAGGCCATCCCGCTGCTCTACCCGGGCACCACCTGCGTCGTGATCGGCGCGGGCGGCCTCGGCCACATCGGCATCCAGTGCCTCGCCGCCATGACCGCCACGAACGTCGTGGTGGTCGACCGCAACCCGGCCGCGCTCGAGCTCGCCGGCACGCTCGGCGCGCACCACACGGTCGCCGCCGACGGTCGGCAGGTCGACGCCGTCAAGGACCTCACCGACGGCCTCGGCGCCGATGTCGTGCTCGACTTCGTCGCCGAGCAGGGCGCGGAGAACGACGGGTTCGCCATGACCCGGCCGGCCGGTTCCTACTTCGTCATCGGATACGGCGGAACCCTCACCATCCCGACGCTCGACGTGATATCCACCGAGCGGAACATCATCGGCAACATCGTCGGCACCTACAACGAATTGGCCGAGCTCATGGTCCTGGCCCAGAGCGGAAGGGTCACCCTGCACACCAAGACCTATCCACTGGACGCGGCGCCGGAGGCGCTCCGCGATCTCGATGCCGGCAAGGTCCGGGGGCGGGCGATCCTTGTCCCGTAGTCCAACGATCCACTGACATCTACGCCCCAGGAGGACCCCATGGCCAAGGAGCTGCGATTCGGCGAAGATGCCCGGACCCTGCTGCTTTCCGGAGTCGAGCAGCTGGCCGAGGCGGTGAAGTCGACCCTGGGGCCCAAGGGCCGCAACGTCATCCTGGAGAAGATCACCGGCTCGCCCGTGGTGACCAACGACGGCGTCACCATCGCGCGGGAGATCCACCTGGGCAACCAGTTCGAGAACATGGGCGCGCAACTGGTCAAGGAAGCCGCCATCAAGACCAACGACATCGTCGGCGACGGAACGACGACGGCCACGGTGATCGCCGAGGCGATCATCCGCCTGGGCATGAAGGCGATCGGCGCCGGCGGCAACCCCGTGCTCATCAAGCGCGGCGTGGACCTCGCGGTCGCCAAGCTGGTCGAGCACCTGCACACCGTGGCCCATCCGGTCGTCACCGAAGCCGACTACGCCCGGGTCGCGGCGATCTCCGCGAACGACGACGACATGGTCGGCGCGGTGCTCGCCAAGGCGCTGCACACGGTCGGCGACGGCGGGATCGTCACCGTCGAGGAGTCCGTCGAGAACGGCATGAGCGTCGATTTCGTCGAGGGATTCGAATACGACAACGGCTACGTGTCGCCGTACCTGGTGACCCATCCGGCCAGCCTCGAAGCGATCCTGGACGACCCCTACATCCTGCTCTGCAGCGAGAAGATCACCCAGGTGCAGCAGCTGATGCCGCTGCTCGACAAGGTCATGCGGGCTCCGCGGCCGCTGGTCATCATCGCCGAGAACATCGAGGGCTCGGCGCTGAGCATGCTGGTGCACAACCACGTCAACGGTGTCTTCCAGTGCGTGGCGACCAAGGCCCCGGGGTTCGGCGACCGCCGGCTGCGCAAGCTCGAGGACATCGCCGCGATCGTCGGCGGCGAGGTCTTCAGCAAGCATTCGGGGGTCAGCCTGGAGAACATGACGATCGACCAGCTCGGCCGGGCCCGGCAGGTCCGGGTCACCGCGGACCGGACGGCGATCATCGACGGCGCCGGGTCGGCCGAGGAGGTCGGGTTCCGGATCACCCAGCTGCGCGCGGAGCTCGAGCGGGCGACGTTCGGGATCGACGAGGACGTGCTCACCGAGCGGATCGGTTCGCTGTCCGGCAAGGTCGCCGTGATCAAGGTCGGCGCGCCGACGAACGCCGAGCTCACCGAACTGCAGCACCGGGTCGAGGACGCGCTGTCGGCGACCCGGGCGGCGATGGCCGAGGGCATCGTCGCCGGGGGTGGCGCGGTCCTGGTGCACGCGGCGCCGGTGCTCCAGGAGCTCGACGTCGAGCGCGACTACGCGGCGGGCGTCGAGATCGTGCGGCGGGCCCTGACCGAACCGGCGTACCTGATCGCCACCAATGCCGGGTACCCCGGCCAGGAGGTCGTGGCGAAGGTGTCGCAGATGGGCGTCGACGAAGGCTTCGACGCCCTCCAGGGCCGCTACGGCAACATGATCGACATGGGCATCATCGACCCGCTGCGGGTCGCGCGGTCCGCCCTGCAGAACGGCGCGTCGGTGGCCGGGCTCCTGCTCACCACCAACACGCTGGTGGCCGAGGAGCAGACCCCGTGGGGCGGCAGTCGCGCCCTGATGACCGAGTACGGGCAGTTGGACGAGGGCCTCCACCAGCCGTCGCCCGACTCGAGCACGCCGCAGTCCCTGGGCCTCGGACCGTCGGTCGGGTGACCGTCCGCGAGTCCCCCGGCACCGGGCAGCGGCCCGTCGACCCGGAGTGGACAACCGCCCGGATTGAGCCGGTCGCGCCGGGGGAGCTCAGCGCACTGGCCCGGGTCCGCGCCCGTGGTCGGGTTCGCGGGGTGATCGCGTTGCTCGGCCCGGCGTTCGTGGCGGCGGTCGCCTACATCGACCCGGGCAACTTCGCCACGAACTTCTCGGCCGGTGCCCGGTTCGGCTACGCCCTGCTGTGGGTGGTCGTGGTGGCCAACCTGATGGCCATGCTGGTGCAGTATCAATCGGCGAAGGTGGGGGTCGTCACCGGGCGCGACCTCCCGGAGCTGTGCCGTGAGCACTTCCCGCGGACGGTGTCGCGCGGCCTGTGGGTGCAGGCCGAACTCATCGCCATGGCCACCGACCTGGCCGAGTTCATCGGCGCGGCGGTGGGACTGAACCTGCTGTTCGGCGTTCCGCTGTTCCCGGCCGGCGTGATCACGGCCATCGTCGCCTTCGTGATCCTCGCCCTGCAGCAGCGCGGGCACCGGCGCTTCGAGCTGGCCATCGTGGGACTGCTCGCCATCGTGCTGCTCGGCTTCGCCTACGACCTCGTCATGGTGGGGGCCGATCCTGGAGCGATCGCCTCCGGGCTCGTGCCCAGCTTCTCCGGCTCGGACAGCGTCCTGCTGGCCGCCGGGATCGTCGGAGCGACGGTCATGCCGCATGTGGTCTATCTGCACTCCGCGCTCACGAAGTACCGGGTGGTGTGCCGCGACGACTCCGAACGACGACAGCTCTTGCGCTTCCAGCGACTCGACGTGACGGTCGCCCTCGGCATCGCCGGCGGGATCAACCTCGCGATGATGATCGTGGCGGCCTCGGTCTTCCACAGCGCCGGCGTCATCAAGGTCGACTCACTCGTGGCTGCGCACGCCAACCTCGGCCGCCTCGCCGGCGGGGGTGCGGCGCTGGCGTTCGCCGCCGCGCTGCTCGCGTCGGGGCTGTCGTCGTCGAGCGTGGGCACCTACGCGGGCCAGGTCGTCATGCAGGGCTTCATCCGGCGCCGGATCCCGTTGTACCTGCGGCGCGGCCTGACGATGTTGCCGGCGCTGATCGTGCTCGCTCTGGGCGTGTCCACGATCGACAGCCTGATCCTTTCCCAGGTCCTGCTGTCCTTCGGCATTCCGTTCGCCCTCGTGCCGCTGCTGCTGGTGACCCGGCGCCGGGACATCATGGGGTCACTGGTCAACGCGCGGATCACGACCGTCGCGATGGGCGTCATCGCCGTGACGATCACCCTGTTGAACGTGTTCCTCATCTACACGACGGTGTTCCGGTGAGGACACCACGAAGGTCCGCCGACCGGGCGGGCCTCATTCGGTCAGGAAGTCAGTGATGACGGATCAGACCCCGTCGGCCCCGCCGACCGTCCTGCGGCGGCTGGACACCCCGAGCGCCATGACGCTCGTCGCGCTGCTCGCCACCTTCGAGGACCTGCAGACGGTGTTGCGATGTTGCGAACGGCTGGTGTCCGAACTCGGGTCCGACAGCGAGCCGGACGACGTCGTGGTCGAAGGCGTCTGGACGACGGCGGTGCTGTCCTACGCCCGGTGCTTCGCGGCCAACGGTGCCCGGGCCGCACTGTCCGAGGACGACCTCGCCACGGCACTGTCGAACGACGACGTGCTGGATTGGCACCGGGTCCTGCTGCAGCTGCGCGAGCACCACGCCAGCCCCAGCGTCAATCCGCGGGAACGCTTCTCGGTAGGGGTGGCGCAGGACCAGGCCGGTGCCGCCGTCGGGGTAGGCGTCACCTCCGCCCGGCAGCCGTCGGTGGACGACATCACGGTGCGTCAGACCGGGGCGATCGCGTTCGCGCTGAGCAACATGGTCAACGACCGGATCGCCGCCCAACAGGGGAAGGTGTTCGACGAGGTGCGGGGGAGCGGCAAGGCCGAGCTGGACAAGCTCCCGAAACTCGAGGTCACGCAGCCCGACGAGCCCCCGCCGGGTGCCGGGCCCTGAGCACGCCGTCGGCCGGCTCAGCCCGCCCCGCCGTAGCGGAGCATGAAGTCGCGCTCGGGATCCCGCCCGCCGTCCGGGTCACGGGCCGGTTCGGTGGCCTGTTCCTCGACCAGATCGGCCGCAGGGATCCGCGCCGGAAGGGTGCGCCAACGCTCCCGCTTGGCGGCCAGCTCCTCGGCGTCGTCGTGGTGGCGGTCGGCCATGGCGCACCGACCTTTCCTTCCGGCGTCGCGCGCTCACCCACGGTACGCGCCGCCCGCCAGTGCGCGCGCCGCCCGATTTCCGCGCGGCCCCGATTCCGGGCTTGAGCCACGCCGATGCCACGGCGAGCCCCCCGATTCCGCTTGAACGTCACGTTCAAGCCTCTAGCGGCATCAACGTCACGTTGATGCGGAATGAGGGGCGCCGGATGGGTGCGCGAACGTGTGGATGCGGGGCGCCGGGGGGCGTGCAGCGTTCGGGGGGTCCGGACCGCTCAGGCCCAGAGCTCGTCAAGGGTGGGGAGTGCGATGCGGGCGGCGTCCTCGGCCGGCGTGTCCGGCGCCGACCGGGCTCCGGTGTCCTGGATGTCGAGCGTGGCGAGCGCCTCGTCGGTGAGGAAGCGGGTGGCCGGCGCGAGGCTGTGGCGGTCGTCGTGGGCACGGCGGTGATGCGGCATGCGGAGCGGGGTGTAGAGGCTGAGCTGGTCCCGGGCGCGGGTCGCCGCCACGTAGAAGAGTCGCTGTTCCTCGACCAGGCCGGCGTCGGTGCCGAGGGCCATGTCGGAGGGGAATGCGCCGTCGACCAGGTGGATGAGGTGCACGGTGGGCCATTCCAGACCCTTGGCGGAGTGCACGGTGGACAGGGTGAGGTAGTCGTCGTCCAGGTGCGGTGGGCCGGCCAGGTCGCTGGTGGACGCGGGCGGGTCGAGGGTGAGGGACGCGACGTAATCGCCGAGGGTGGGCGCCGCTGCGGCCGCGGAGACCAGCCGCTGCAGGTCACCGAGCCGGGCCGGGTGGTCGGCGTAGCGGGCGACGAGCAGCGGGCGCAGGAAGGTCAGCACGGCGTCGGCGCGGTCACCCACCGCCCGATGATCCCGGGCCGCGGCGAGCGCGGTCAGCGTCTCGTCGAGCCGGACCCGGGACCGGGCGGGAGCGGCGGCGATCACGTCGGACCGGCGGTCCTCGGCCCCGGCGTCGGCGGGCGCGAGGACGGTCAGCAGGGAGCGGGCCCGCGCCGGACCGATCCCGTCGTGCAGGCGCAGCAGGCGGTACCAGGCGATCTCGTCCGCCCGGTTGCCGAGTAGCCGCAGCCCGGCGAGGAAGTCCTTCACGTGCGCGGCTTCGAGGAACTTCAGCCCGCCGTACTTCACGAACGGCACCCGGCGGGCGGTCAGCTCCACCTCCAGCAGGTCGCTGTGGTGCCCGGCGCGCATCAGGACGGCCTGATCCCGCAGCCGCCGGCCCTGCTCGGTGGCGTCCAGCACGGCATCGGTGACGAGCCGCGCCTCGGCCGGTGCGTCGTAGCAGCGGACCAGCCGGGCCCGTGGGCCCTCGACCCGGTCCGAATGCAGCCGCAGGATCATGCCGTCGGTGCTCGGGCGGACGGCGTTGGCCAGGTCGAGCAGCGGCTGCCGGGACCGGAAGTTGCGCTCCAGCCGCGCCACCGTCGTCCCCGGCACAGAGGTCGCCGCGTCGGTGAGGTGGCGGCTGTCGGCGCCGCGGAAGGCGTAGATGGCCTGCGCGTCGTCCCCGACCACGGTCAGTCCGTGCCCCTCCGGCCGCAGCAGCCGCACGATGTCGACCTGGATCTGGTTGACGTCCTGGTACTCGTCGACGAGGACGTGATCCCAGCGGCCCGCCAGGGCCGGGCCGACGGCGGGGTCCCGGAGCAGGCTGCGCCAGGCCAGCAGCAGGTCGTCGAAGTCGAGCAGCCCGCCGGACCGCTTGCGGGACACGTAGTCGCGGAACAGATCCAGGATCCGGTCGGTGTGCCGGTCGCACCACGGGAAGTCCGCCGCGATGACCTCCCTGGCCGCGCGCCCGGTGTTGACCGCGCGGGAGTAGACGTCGACGAGGGTCTCCGCGCGGGGGAACCGTTCGGTGCTGCCCGCGAGGTCGTGCTCGTGGCGGAGCAGGTCCATCAGGTCCTGCGCGTCACCGGTGTCCAGGACCGACAGGTCCGGCGCCAGCCCCAGCGTCTGCGCATGCGAGGAGACCAGCTTGTGCGCCACCGCGTGGAACGTGCCGCCCCACAGCCGGGCTCCCGCGCTGCGATCCCCGCAGATCGCCGCCGCCCGGGCCAGCATGTCCTCCGCCGCCCGACGGGTGAACGTCAGTAGGAGCACCCGGCCCGGGTCTACGCCGCGGTCGATCAGCTGTGCGACCCGCGCGACCAGCGTCCTGGTCTTGCCCGTCCCTGCCCCCGCGAGCACCACCAGCGGCCCGTCCCCGTGGGTCGCCGCCGCGAGCTGCGCGTCGTCCAGTCCGTCGTCCCATCCTGATTCGAACACCTGTACGACGATACGGCGTCTCCGGGGGCAGGTGGCCGCGCCACGCGGGGACCGCGCCGGGACCTACGGTGGATCCATGTATCTGGAGAACCTCGTATTCGACGCCGTCGACCCGCAGGGGCTGGGCCGGTTCTGGGAGGCGGTGATGGGCGCCGAGCGGCTGACCGACGAGCCCGATGGCTTCGAGACGCGGCTCACCGTCGAGGGCGGGCCGGTACTCGACCTGTGCTTCCAGCGCGTAACCGAGCCGGCGATCGACCCGCCGCGGCTGCACCTGGACCTCTCGGGCGGGGCCCGCCAGGCCGAGGAGGTCGATCGGCTGCTCGGGCTGGGCGCCCGACACCTCGACATCGGTCAGCACGACGTGCCCTGGGTGGTGCTGGCCGACCCGGAAGGCAATCCCTGCTGCGTCATGGAGGAACGAGCGGTGTACGCCGGCAGCGGACCCATCGCGGCGCTCCCGCTCGACTCGGCCGACCCGGACCGGGACGCGGACTTCTGGTCCTGGCTGAGCGGCTGGACCGACGTGACCGGCGTCGCGCCACGGTCCCTGCGCCACGCGTCGCAGCATGGCCCCCTGCTCGAGTTGTGCCCTGAGCCGGCCCGCAAGGGGACGGCCAAGAACCGGCTGCATCTCGACATCCGGCTCGAGACCGGAGATGACCCCGACGCCGTCGCGGCAGGCATCGCCGAGCGCGGTGGCTGCGAGCTCCACCCTGGGTGGGGCGAGCTGGCGTGGCGGCACTACGCCGACCCGTCCGGCAACGAGTTCTGCGTGCTTCCGGCGCGGTCGTGACGAACTGTCGTCGGCGCCCCTTACGCGAGCCCCACCCGCCGGTCAGCCGGTGGACGTCCGGATGAGCGAGAAGAAGGTGTCTCCCCGCACGACCTCGAACGGATCCTCGAGCAGGCCGGCCAGCTCGGCGATCTCGGCGGGGGTCCAGACCCAGGCCGGGATCTGGCAGGCGATGAAGATCGGCGCGCTGCCGTCCCAGTCGGCGATCTTCGCCTTCAGTCCGGCCAGGTAGTCGGCCGGCTGCCCGCCCGGGCTGTAGTCGGTGACGACCGGGAGACCACCGGGCGTGCTCACCGTGCTGCCCTTCTCCCACGCCATGATCACGCCGAGCGCGCCGGTGTTGCGGGCGTACGACGCACCGATGGCGTCGGTAAGCGGTGTCCAGGTTCCCTGGATGTTGTTGAAGACGTGGATGACGTCGATGCCGGTACGCCGCATGTAGTCGCCGGTCATGCGGGTGAAATCGTCGATCTCGTCGCTGGGCCACGCGCCGGGGTAGGTGTAGGCACCGCCGGACGGCCCGGCGATCAGCAGGTCGTTGGCCGTGGCGGTCCGCTGGTAGTAGCTGAACATCGCCGGGGCGAGATCGGCGAGCAGCGGGTCGATGGTCCAGTTGGTCGCGACCTTGCCGCGGTCCGGGTGGTCCCATATCGCGCGCATCCGGTGCTGGTCGTACTGGACGTTGTCGCCCTCCATCACGGTCAGCGTCACGTAGACCTTGTTCTGCAGGGTGGCGGCGGGGACGGGACGACGGCTGGTCGAGATCGGGTCACGGGTACCCGACAGCACCGTGGCGTTGTTGAAGAAGTCCGCGGCGAGCACTTCGATGCCGTGCTGTGAGGCATACCCGACGCCGCCCCATTCGCCGCCGGAGACGCCGCCCGGGAACCAGCCGAGGTAGGGCGTGGTCGGTTCGACCTTCGCGAAGATCTGGTTCATCAGGTCGGCCTCCGCGGGGATGTCGGGTTCGAGCCAGGACACCATGGCGCGGTTGGCGACGATGTAGTCGCGGAAGTTCGGGAACGGGACGATCTGCGTCGGCGCGGTGTCGGTCGCGGTGACCAGGTACTCGTTCCACATCAGCACGTCGACCGACAGGGCCTTGGTCCCGGCCGGCGGATCGAACTTGTAGATCCAGTAGCTGCCGCCGTCGGCGAACCGCCAGCCGCCGTCGGCCATGCTCGACCCGTCGACGTCGAAGAGGAAGGGCAGCTCGCCCGCGGTGGTCGGCTGGAACGAGGCGATGGCCGTGCCGTCGGCCGTCACGGACACCTGTTGCACCGACGGTCCCCATCCGTCGTTGGAGTAGGCGTCCTGGAACCGCAGGTAGACGGCGTCGCCGCCGAGCTGGGACGACAGGTCGAAGGTGTAGGTGCCCTTGTTGGAACTGTCGGTCACCGGCTGGGTGACCTTTCCGAGCGTGGTCCAGGTGACGCCGGACACCGGAACGGTCTGGGAGCCGCCGATGCCGGTTAGCATGGTGTGGTTGCATTTCGGCCAGAGATTCTCCAACTGCCAGGTGTAGGCCGCGATCCGGTCGGTGAACTTGCCGCGCAGATCCTGGACCACCTTGAGCCCCAACGATTTCGCCTGGTCCGCATCGGCGATCACTGCGCCTTTCAACCCGGCGATTGTCGTCGCAACATTCACCGAATCAGGCATGTCGATGTCGTACACAATGGCGCCGGAGATCTCGTTCCGGTAGCGGTCGACCAGGCTCAGCGGGTCGTCGACGGTGCGGTGCGGAATCCGCAGCGTGTCCAGCCAGGTCTGGTCCGAACCGTCGGTGGCGAGCAGCGTCCAGATCCGCGGCTGACGCCGGTTGACGATGCCCTGCAGTGTGGTGACCAGCGCCTGATCGGCACCGTTCGCCGCCGTGATGTCGGCGACGTCGAGCCGGACCGGGCGCGGAAAGCGAGGCAGCACGGATCCGTTGGATGCCGGTGGGATAGGGGTCGCCGCACCGGCGACCCCCGCTCTGCCGCCAACCGCGACGCCGGCCACCGTTCCGGCCGCGAGCTTCAAGAACGTACGTCGGGACGCGTCCACAGATTCCACCTCGGGGGATCGGCCATCAGCGACAGTGCATTTTCGCGGGGATAGGGCAGCATTGTTGACGCCGTTCTTTCCGGCGTCAGATGTTTGCGGACGACATTGTCGCGGGGACCCTAGCCAGGCGGATCGGCGTTGTCCAGAGCGAGATCTGCAGCCGGCGACAAGGGCTTGACTTAGTTCACCGACTCGTGAAATATCTACGTCGATGTCCTACGAGCCACCGCTTTCCATCTTCGGCGCCCTGGCCGATCCGGTGCGCCTGCGGACGATCGAGCTCCTCGGGGCCGGTCCGCACTCAGCCGGAGATCTTGCCCGCGAAGCGGGCACGTCGCCGTCCGCGATGAGCCGGCACCTGCGGATTCTCGGCGAGGCGGGTCTGATCGTCGGCCAGGGTGATCCGTCGGACGCCCGCCTCCGCGTGTTCCGGCTACGGCTCGAGGAGCTGGTCGCGGCGCGGGCCTGGCTGGATCAGGTGCAGGCGCAGTGGAACGAGCAGCTCGCCGCGTTCCGGCGGCACGTGGAAAGCACAAAGCCATGACCGGAGATCTCTCCGCCCGGGCGGAGGTCGAGGTGGCGGTCGATCCGCTGACCGCGTTCCGCGCGTTCACTGAGGAGATCGACTCCTGGTGGATACCCGGGCCGATCAACTACTTCGACGCCGGCCGCGCGACCGCGATGCGGGTCGAGCCCGGCCGCGGCGGGCGGGTCCTCGAGGTCTACCGGGACGGTGCGGTGCTCGTCATCGCGCGGATCACGGTGTGGGAGCCCGGCGTACGTCTGACCTACAGCGGGGTCGTGGACGACAGCGAAACCGACGTCACGTTCGATCCGGTGCCGTCGGGCACCCGCGTGCGCGTCCATCACTACCTGCGGCCGGGAGGTGCGCAGGCGTTCCTGTTCTGGCCCAACGTCGTCGCATGGCTGGTGCCCTGGTGCGCGACGCGCGAGGGTGGCCGGATCGCAGCCGAGGAGAGGACGATCAGTGACTGATCCCCAGGAGTTGCTCCGCGACGCGCGCGTCGTCGTCCTGTACGACTGGCCGTCCGAGGACGTGCCCGAGACATTGACCCGGGCCGGGTACGACGTGATCGTCTACGGCGGGCCGGGTCCGGAGGACATCTTCCGCAATGAGTTGGAGGACGGACAGGTCGTCGTCCGCCGAATCGGCGTGCCTCCGACCGGGGCGGACCTCGTCTACAGCTTCCGGCCGGTCGAGGAGCTTCCCGGCATCGTGACGGCGGCGGCGCAACTGGGGGCGAAGGCGGTGTGGCGGCAGTCGGGCCGCAACGACGCCGGTGAGCGGGACCCGCGCGGATGCGCATCCCCGCAAGAGGAGACCGAACGCGCCCGCATGCTGGCCGGCCAGGCCGGACTGGCCTACATCGAGGAGGTCTATATCGCCGACGCGGTACGCGGCCTGCCGTCGGCGACCTGACGGGGAGAACGCCGGCGGGTCAGGGCGAGCGCACCGCCCACCGAGAGCGCGAGGACGCCGGTCGCGGCCAGGCCCACCACGAGCCACGGGTTGCCGACGATCATCCAGACGCCGCACAGCACCTCTGCGGCGAGCAGGGCGAAGAGGGCCAGCGTCCGGCGGCGGAGCCCGGCGATCGAGCGGCGGTGGCCGAAGTCGGCCGCGCGGGCGATCGCGCGTCCCACCGCACCCTGTTTGGACCCCGAGAACTCCGCGAACTTCCTGGCGAACTGCCGGTCGCTCGCGACGAGGCCTCGCTCGATCCCCTGCAGGGACCAGTACTCGCGTGGGGACTGGGGGGACGCCATGCTCATCGCAGCTCCAGGTGACCGCTCGGACTCGACTGGGTGTTACCCACCTTCTCGGTGATCCATGCCGCCGGAGCGTCGTATCCCTCGGTGACCGTCCGCGATACCGTCGGGTGATGAGGGTGGTGCAGCTGTGGCGTTACCCGGTGAAGTCGCTGCAGGGGGAGCAGGTCGACTCGGTGCAGGTGGGCCCGCAGGGACTGGACGGCGACCGCCGGTTCGCGATCTTCGACGAGGAGACCGGGTTCGGGCTGACGGCCCGGCGTGCTCCGCAGCTCCTGTTCGCTGCGGCGAGGGTGCGCGCGGACGGCGGCGTCGAGGTCATCCTGCCGGACGGCGCGGTCGCGACCGGTGACGCCGACCTGTCGGTCTGGCTGGGTCGGCCGGTGACGCTGCGGTCGGCCGCCGAGGAGGGCGCCCGGCAGTATGAGAACCCGGCCGACTTCGAGGACGAGGCAACCAGCGGCTGGGAGCCGTTCAGCGGCTCCACCGGTGCCTTCCACGACTCCCCACGCGCGACGGTGTCCCTCGCGTCCGTGTCGACCCTGGGTGACTGGGCGCCCCGCCGGTTCCGGGCGAACGTCCTGCTCGACGGTCCGGGCGAGGACGACCTGGTCGGCGCGCGCGCGGCCCTCGGCGGCGCGACGGTCGACGTGCGGATGCGGATCGAGCGGTGCGTGATGGTCACCCGCCCGCAACCCGGTGACATCGATCGCGACCTGGACGTGTTGCGGACCATCCACCGCGAGCGGCAGGGATGCCTCGCCATCGGGGCGACCGTGGTGCAGGCGGGGGCCGTGTCGATCGGGGACCCGGTGGAGCCGGTTCAGGTTTGACGGAGTTCCGGCGGCGTCGAAAACTGGCCGGATGGATCGATTGCTTGCCTCGTCCCCGGTACTGGCCGTGCACGACCTCGATCGGAGCACAGGGTGGTACCGCGACGTCTTCGGGTGCACGGTCGATCACGTCGATCCGGGCAACTGGGCCTTCTGCCGTGCCGGCGAGGTGACCTTCATGCTCGGCCGGTGCCCCGACGTGGTGCCCGCGGCCGAGATCGGCGATCACAGCTACGTCGCCTACATCACGGTGGACGGAGTGGACGAGATCCATGCCCGCGCGGTGTCCCACGGCGCGACGGTCCTCAAGGCGCCCACCGACGAACCCTGGAGTCGTCGTGAGGTGGCGGTGCGGTCACCCGACGGCCACCGCTTCATGCTCGGCCAGCCGTTGCCGTGAGCGCCCCGGGTCGTCAGCGTGCGCTGAGCCAGCGGATGCACCGGTCGACGGCATCGGGGTTGCGCACGCTGTCGACGTGGCCGAGCCCGTCGGTGACGCGCACCGTGACCCGCGGACCGGTGCTCTGACTTCGTGCGGCCAGGGCATGGGCGAACCGGTGAGCCGCCTCCACCGGCACGTGGTCGTCGTCCTGCCCGCTCTCGAAGAGGATCGCCGGCCCATGGGTGAAGTGCTCGGGGTGGGTGAGGGGGTCGAGGTGTGCGTAGAGCCAGGCGCCGTACGCCCCGGGCTCGCCCTGATCGATGAGGCGCCCGCTGCCGTCCAGGGCGCGCATGCCCGGCCTGGTCCAGTCCGGTGTCGACCCCAGAGCGGCGACGCGGGTGACGCGGTGGTCGGCACCGGCCAGCGCGACGGAGATGTCACCTCCCATCGAGAACCCGCCGGCGACGACACCGTCAGCGGACACGTCGTGATGGGCGACGACCCAGTCGAGGACCCACACCGCTTCGAGCGCGGTCTGCCCGATCACCGGCCACATCTCCCGCCGGTACGCGCCGAGCAGTCGGTCCCGCAGGGCGGTGGCCGATTCCGTGGACCGCTCACCGTGTTGCCAGGGGTCGAGGCTCACGGCGAAGAACCCGGCACCGGCGAGGCGTTCGAGCATCGGGAGCATCAAGGCCGCCGAACCGCCCAGGTAGGGCAGCCACAGCGCGACCCGACGGGCGGTGCCCGCCGTGCGGTCGCCCGTGACCCACCGGATCGGGACGCCGCCGACGACCGCGGACCCCTGCCGGCTCTCGGACATCCCCGGGATCATAGGCGCCGAAGGGGTAGGGCCCCGGATGCGCGAGCGTGGAACTCCACCGAGGACTCCTTCTCCCGGCGCCCACGAAGAAGTCGTGAAAACTCGCCGGGGTCACCCGCCCACGGTAGCGGCGGCGGGTGGGTTGAGGCGGGACCGGAAGGTGGCCGCGCCGTCGCCGGTCAGCTCGTCCGCGGCGATCGCGCGCCCGGTCATCGCGACGACGAGCGACAGTCCCGATCCGGACACCTCCGGTCCCGCACCGTGCGACCAGTCGCAGTCCGTGGCGACGAGCCGCAGACCGCCGATCCGCTTCCTGCCCCCGACCGGGAAGCTCGCATTCTGGTACATGTCGAGGCAGGCGCCGACGGCGTCGGGCGCGACCGACCCGCGGATACCGAGCGGGCGACGGATGTCCTCGCCGTGCACCACGATCTCGCCGAGCATCGCCACCACGGGTGCCGGAGGATGGTTGGTCGTCGTGGTCCTCGCCCGGATCCGCCGGATGATCTCGGCCGGGTCCAGCGCACCGAGCGCATGGGCGTTGCGGTCCATCATGGCGTTGAAGCGGAAGCCGTTGGCGGCCATGCCCCGGACGAAGTTCGTCGGGGTCTGCTCGGCTCCGGCGACGATATGTGCGGCGGCCAGCCGGATCGTCCACCCGGCGCACAGGGACTGCTCCGCCCATTGCTCCGGGGTGAGCGTCTCGAGCATGCCGGCCACCGTGCCGCGCTCGGCGTGGATCAGCGCCCACGTACGCCTGGTACCGGACATCGTCATCCCACTCCCTCGGCGTGACCCGACGTTCCTGTCTACTACTTCGACGATCGGCCGGGTCCCGAATCGACAGGTCCGGGGGCGGGGTAGCTTTCGCCGGCATGACGAATGTGTTGCTCATGCACTGCCACGACCTCGGCCGGTTCCTGGGTTGTTACGGCGTCCCGAGCGTGCGCTCGCCCGCGATCGACGCGCTGGCGGCGGACGGGGTGCGCGTCGAGCGGGCGTTCTGCACGGCACCGCAGTGCAGCCCGGCGCGGGCGTCGTTGTTCACCGGGCGCTATCCGCAGGAGCACGGCGTTCTCGGGCTCACCCACCAGGACTTCGGCTGGGACCTGCGTCCCACCGCACGGCACCTCGCGTCGATCTTCCGCGACCACGGCTACGCCACGACGCTCTACGGCGTCCACCACGAGTCCCGGGTCGGCCCGGACGACCGGGTGGCCGGCCGGCTGGGATTCGACCAGGTCGTGACGGGCGGGAGCGCCGCGACCGTGGCCGGGCGCGCTGTTGCGCGGATCACGGAGCTGGCCGGGAGCGACCAGCCGTTCTATCTCCAGGTCGGCTTCGAGGAGCCGCACCGGTCGCCCTCGCCGAGTGATCCGCCCGGCACCATGGGCTTTCTGCGGCCCGGCGTCGAGCCGGACACCGCCAACGGGGTGACCGTGCCGCCCTATCTCGTCGACGATGCCGGCGCGCGGGCGGAGATCGCCGAGCTGCAGGGCGCGGTCGCGGCGATGGACGCGGCGGCGGGCGAGGTGCTCTCCGCGCTCCACCGGACCGGCCTGGACGACGACACGATCGTCGTGTTCACCACCGACCACGGACTCGCTCTGCCGCGGGCGAAGTGCACGCTCTACGACCCGGGCATCGAGGTGGCGCTCGTGGTGCGCAGCCCGCGGCACGGCTGGACCGGCGGCCGCACCGTGGCCGACCTCGTCTCCCATGTGGACGTGATGCCGACACTGCTCGAGGCGACCGGGATACCGGTCCCCGACGCGGTGAGCGGCCGCAGCTTCCTGCCGGACCTGGACGGCCGGCCCGACCAGGAGCGTGCGCAGGTCTTCGCCCAGATCAGCCATCACGACTACTACGACCCGCGGCGATGCATCCGGACGG
Source organism: uncultured Actinomycetota bacterium (assembly GCA_963828605.1). Classification (GTDB taxonomy): domain Bacteria; phylum Actinomycetota; class Actinomycetes; order Mycobacteriales; family QHCD01; genus DASXJE01. Next base: position 40,634 of record CAWHER010000001.1, read on the forward strand.
CGCACCACAAGCTCATCGTGAACTTCAGTTCCGCCCCGTCGATCATGGACTCCAGTCAGTCGTGGCGCCCCCGGTCCCAGCCGGTGACGGTGGCGAACGGCGTCCGCCGTACCACCCGCTGGTCGAGATGTACGACCTCGACGACGATCCGACCGAGCTCACCGACATCGCCGAGTGGCCGGACCAGGCCGCGACCCGCGACCGGCTCCTCGGCCGGCTGGCCGAGTGGATGCGTGCCGTCGACGACCCGTTGTTGGCCGGCCCGGTGCCCGCGCCGCTGCACGAACGGGCGGCCGCCCTGGTGGCCGGGCGTGGCACGGTGCCGGCCTCCGGACCGGGTGGATAGGGTCGCCGCGAGGAGGTCGACGATGCGGATTCTCGTTTCGGCGGACATGGAGGGCGTCACCGGCGTCACCTGGCCGGCCGACGTCGAGCCGGGGACGGAGCAGTGGCAGCGTTTCCGGCGGTTGTTCACCGGCGACGTGAACGCCGCGGTCGAGGGACTGGTCGCCGGCGGCGCCGACGAGATCCTCGTCAACGAGGCGCACGACAACCAGCGGAATCTCCTGATCGAAGACCTCGACGAGCATGCCGATCTGCTCACCGGGCGGCACAAGGCGCTGTCGATGATGGAGGGGATCGAGAGTGACGTCGACGGTGTCGTCTTCCTCGGCTATCACGCCGGCGCCGGCGTCGACGGGGTGCTCTCCCACACCTATCTCGGCAACTCCATCACCGGCGTGTTCCTCGACGGCCATCCGGCGAGCGAAGGCTGGCTCAACGCCGCCCTGGCCGCCGAGTACGGCGTGCCCGTGCTGATGGTGACCGGCGACGACCGCACCTGCGACGACGCCGCCGGCTACGCGCCGCGCGCCCAGCGCGTCGCGGTGAAGAAATGTGTCTCCCGGTACGCCGCCATCTGTCACCCGCCGGCCCGTACCGGCCGGGAGATCCGCGCCGCCGCGCAGGCCGCCACCGCCCTTGCCGGCCGGACGCCGGGCGAGGTGCGGCCGCACCGGATCACCGTGTCGTTCGATGCGACGCAACTCGCCCTGGCGTGTCTCGCCGTACCGTCGGTGGAGCGCATCGGCGACCGTGAGATCGGCTACGACGCAAAGTCCATGCGGGACGCCATGACGTCCTTCAAGACGGTGACCTACGCCGCGTCGAACGCCGTCGAGCGGACCTACGGCTGACCCGTCATCGGGCTCGTTCCTGGTCCACCTCGACGGCGGCCTGCGGGCCAGGTCCGGTGCCTGACTCGATCGCCACCTCGGCTGGGGATTCGGCGGCCTCGTCGGCGAAATGGCAGGCGACGACCGCCCGGGCCCCCGCCTCGGCCGGCAGGACGGCGAGATCGGAGGTCCGGCATATCCGGGAACGGTCCTCGCCGAGTGCCGCGCGTCGCGGGCACCGCGGATGGAACCGGCAGCCGGCCGGGATCGCGCTCGGGTCGGGCGGCTCGCCGGTGAGCGGTGCCGGCGTGGGCAGGCCCGAGTGGCTGTCGGGGAGGACCGAGATCAAGGCCCGGGTGTAGGGGTGTCGCGGATTCTGCAGCACCTCCTCGACGGTCCCGACCTCCACGATCCGGCCGAGATACATCACGGCGACCCGGTCGGCGATGTTCCAGGCCAGGCCGAGATCGTGGCTCACGACGAGAGCAGACAGGCCGAGGTCGTTACGCAGGTCGAGCAACAGGCGCAGGATCTCGCCGCGGACCGAGGCGTCGAGCGAGGACACCGGTTCGTCGGCGACGATGACGGTGGGATCGAGCGCCAGGGCGCCCGCGATGACCACCCGCTGCTGCTGGCCGCCGGACAGTTCGTGCGGATAGCGCGCGACGTAGTGCTCCGGCGGGCGGAGGCCCGCGCGGGCGAGCGCCGCATAGACACGGTGGTTCAGGTCGGCGCGTTCGCCGTGCAGCCGCGGTCCCTCGGCGACGGCATCGAAGACGTTCTGCCGCGGGTTGAGCGCGGCGGCCGGATCCTGCAGCACCAGTTGGGTGTGCCGGCGGAATGCCTTGAGCTGGCTGCCCGAGTAGCGCAGGGGCGCACCGTCGTACCTGACCTCGCCGACACCGGGCTTCACCAGGCCGATCAACGCGCGGGCGAGCGTGCTCTTGCCGCAGCCGGACTCACCGACGAGAGCGACGATCTCACCGGCCTGCAGGGCGAGGTTCACGCCGTCCACCGCACGCGCCGCCGGGCGGCCGCGGCGGGCCGGGAACGTCACCGCGAGCCCGCGTGCTTCGAGGACCGGCCGGGCGTACTCCGCGCCCCGGCCCGCCGGTCCGGGACCGCCGGTCACGAGTCGCCCCGCGAGCCGGTCGGCGTACCGGCCGCGGCCGCGGCCGCGGGATCGGCCCGCCGGCCCGCGATCTCCGGCAGCACGCGGATGCAGGCGGACTCGCGGCGCCCCGAGCCGTCGGCCGGCCAGAGGGCGATCTGGTGTTCGCCGCAGGCGTCCAGCGCGACCGGGCAGCGGGGCGCGAAGGCACACCCGGTGATGTCGGACCGCAGATCCGGGGGATCGCCGGGCAGTCCGGCCGGGGACCGGCGCGACACCGGGTCGCCGATGCGCGGGAAGGCCCCGGACAGCGCTCGGGTGTAGGGGTGTCGGGGAGCGCCGATCAGGTCCCGGGACGGGCCGATCTCGACGATCCGGCCGGCGTACATCACGGCGAGCCGTTCACAGGTCTCCGCGAGCACCGACAGGTCGTGACTGATCATGATCATGCCGATCTGCGCGTCCCGGACGAGGTCGGCCAGCAGGGTCAGGATCTGCGCCTGCACGATGACGTCGAGGGCGGTCGTGGGTTCGTCGGCGATGATGAGGTCCGGGTCGCAGGCCAGGGCCATCGCGATCATCACCCGCTGGCGCTGGCCGCCGGAGAGCTCGTGCGGATAGCTGCGCGCACGTCGCGCGGACACCCCGACGGAGTCGAGTAGCGCCGCCGTACGGTCGCGGGCGGCCCGCTCGTCGACCTGGGAATGCAGCAGGATCGGCTCGCGGATCTGCTCACCGACCGTCCGGACCGGGTTCAGTGCGCTCATCGCGCCCTGGAACACCACCGACGCGCCGGCCCAGCGCACCGCGCGCATCCGGGCCCAGTTGGCCCCGAGCAGGTCCTCACCCCGGAACCGCACCGTGCCGGTGATCGCCGCCGACGCAGGGAGCAGCCGGAGCAGACTGAGCGCGACAGTCGACTTGCCCGAGCCGGATTCGCCCGCCATGCCGAGGCTCTGACCCCGACTCAGCGTCAGGTCGACACCGCGCACGGCGCGGACGGCCTCACCGCCGGTGTGGTAGGTCACGGAGAGGTCGCGGACGGCGAGCAGCTCGCCCACGGCAACGGAGGAGTGGTCCACCACCGGCTGGTCGCTCACGATCCGGTGGCCATTCGTGGGTTCAGGACGTGCTCGATCGCCCGCCCGGTCATCGTGAAGCCCAGCACGACGATCACGATCGCGACGCCCGGTGGCAGCAGGTACCACCAGGCGCCCTGCGTGACGGCACCCGTCTGGAACGCCTCGTTGAGCATCGACCCCCACGACACCTCGGTCGGATTGCCGAGACCGAGGAACGTCAGGGTGGTCTCGGACAGGATCGCGCTGGCTACCGTCAGCGTGCTCGAGACGAGGATCAATGGCATGACGTTGGGCAGCACATGCCGGGACACGACCTGCAGGTTTCCGGCGCCCAGCGCGCGGACGCGCTCGATGAAGGGCCTTGCCTCGACCGCCAGGGTCTGTGCGCGCACCAGCCTGGCGGTGCCCGTCCAGGAGGTCACGGCGATCGCGATCGTGATGGACGCCGAGCCCTGGCCGAGCACCGCGGCCAGTGAGATCGCGAGCGGCAGGCCGGGCAGGGCGATGAACCAGTCCGTGACGTGCATGAGGGCCCGCCCGATCCAGCCCTGGTAGTGGCCGGCGAACAGTCCGATGGCGGCGCCGAGAACCATCGTCAGTGTGGTGGCGATGACGCCGATGGCCAACGACGACCGCGAGCCCCACACGATCAGCAGGAGCACCGACCGGCCGGGCTGGTCGGTGCCCAGCGGGTAGTGGGCGGTCGGGGCGTGCAGCAGCGGACCGGTGGCCTTCGTCACGTCGAGGTCGTTCGGCCCGATCCACAGCGGCGCCGTTACCGCGAGGGCCGTGAAGAGCACCAGGATCGCCACGCCGGCCATGCCGGTGGGCATGGCGAAGAAGGACCGCAGAAATCGCCGTAGGGCCTGGGTGCGGGGCGGGGTCGGGGCGATGCCGGACACCGCCGACAGGTCCACGGCCGCCATCACTGCGCCCGCACGCGCGGATCGAGATATCGGTAGAGGAGGTCGGCGATGAGGTTCATCACGATGACCGACGCGCTGAAGATGATGAAGGTGCCCTCCAGCAGTTGCAGGTCGGGGATCTTGAGCGCGTTGTAGGTCAGATAGCCCAGCCCGGGCCAGGAGTACACCGTCTCGACCGTGATGGCCCCGCCGATCAGACCGCCGATCTGCAGGAAGATGACGGTGACCGACGGCAGCAGTGCGTTGGGCACGGCGTGCTTGCGGCGGACGTCGTCGTCCCGCAGCCCCTTCGCCCGTGCTGTCAGCAGATAGGGGCTGCCGAGTTCGTCGATGATCGACGACCGCATGATGGTCACGTACTGCGCGAAGACGACGAGGACGAGCGTCAACACCGGCAGCACCATGTGTCGCGCCACGTCGCCGATCTGCGCCAATTCACCACCACTGAAGCCGGGTGTCGACATCCCGGCCGCCGGGAACAGCGCCGGAATCGGCCCGAACCCGACGCTGAAGAGGACGAGCAGGATGAGTCCGAGCCAGAAGGTCGGCACCGACCACAGCGTCAGCGACGTTCCCGAGGCCACCCGGTCCAGCAGGCTGCCGTGCCGCCAGCCGCTGCGGATGCCGAGCCACAGGCCGAGCACCACCGAGATCACGGTCGCCGTACCCGTGAGCAGCAGCGTCGGACCGATGCGGCTGCTGATCAGTGAGGCGACCGGCTCCTGGTACTGGTAGGAGTAGCCGAAATGGCCGGTGAACGTGCGGCCGACGAACGTCAGGAACCGCTGCCACACGGGCTCGTCGACGCCCAGCTGCCGGCGCAGCGTGGCGAGCTGTGCGGCGCTGACCGGCCGGCCTCTGGTCAGGGTGCCGACCGGGTCGGAGGGCATCAGGCTGAAGAGCACGAAACCGATGACCAGCGTGATGAGGAAGCTGACGACGGCGGCCAGTACCTTGCGCGCCAGGTAGGACGCGAACGTCGTCCGGCTCGACGGGTGGTCGTCGGCAGCGGTCGCCGACGGGTCGAGGTCGAGCGCGCTGGTTACCGCCATCCGCTACTCGCGCTCGGAGGCCGGACGCCGCCTGCGGTACACCAGGAACACTATGGCCGCGGCGACGACGACGACCGCGATCCCGATGTCGACGTAGGTCCCGGTGTGACTGGCCGTCCCGGCGGCGCCGGCGGCGGCAGGCTGTGCCACCCGCCAGTCGTAGAAGGTGTTCTGGTGCAGGTAGATGCCCTGTGCGTCGGGGCTGCCGTAGGTGAAGTTCGCGACCTTCGTGGTGTCGACGGCCGACGGCAGATCCTTGTAGTAGAGCATGATGTCGACGTTGGCGTCGTAGAGGATGCTCTGCATCTGGTGGATCGTCGTGGCCCGCTCGGTCTGGTTGAACTGCGTCTGCTGCAACCCGAAGAGCTTGTCGTAGTTCTTGTCGCAGAAGAACGCGTCGGTGTTGCCGCCCTTGCCGGTGGCGTCCTGGGGAAGCACGCCGCAGGTCTGGATCGACAACAGGTAGGTCGGGTCGGATCCGGTGGCCCAGCTGTCCATCAGCATGTCCCAGTCGCCCTTGGCGAGGGCGGCGTTGAGGGCCGAGAAGCTCTGCGGCTCGATGGTCAGCTTGATGCCGACAGCCCGCAGCCATCCCTGCAGGTAGGGCGCGATCTGCGCGTCCGTGGTCTCGTCGGAGTGGATTCCCAGCCGGAAGGTCAGCGGTTTGTGCGTCTTGGGGTCGACCCGGATCCCGTCCGGGCCCTTGGCGTATCCGGCCGAGTCGAGGAGTTGATTCGCCTTGGCCGGGCTGTATCCGATCCGCTGGGCTGCGCTCGGCTTCCAGGCCCACTGCGGAAATGCCGACGGGATGTAGCCAGCGCCCTCCTGGCCGAGGCCGTCGAGCACCTTGTCCACCAGGGTCTTGCGGTTGATCGCGTAGGCGATCGCCGTCCGCACCCGCTTGTCCGCGAGCACCGGATTTCCGGTCCCCATCGGCTTTCCGGATCTCGTGTGCGCACCGGGATTGATTTCGATGCCCTGCCAGCCGACCGGGGCCGACAGGTAGGTCTTGATGCCCCGGGTCTTCTTCAAGGCGTTGTACTCGGTCGCGGTGATCAGGCCGTTCTGCTGCAGCGACCCGCTCTTGAGGGCGGCGACGCTCGCGTCGCTGCTCTTGTAGTAGTAGGAGATGAGCTTGTCGAATTTCGGCGCGCCCATGTAGAAGTTCTTGTTGGCCGTCAGGGTGGCGTACTGGTCGGTCTTGTAGCCGGTCAGGGTCCACGGGCCGTAACCGACCACCGGGAACTGGGTGTTGAGGTTGTTCTTCAGGTCCGGCACCCGCGATTTCCACACGTGTTCGGGCACGATCGGAATCGACAGGTAGAGCATGTTGGCCTGCGGCGTCTTGGTGTTGATGACGAACGTGTTGTCGTCCGGCGCGCTGACGCTCTGGAAATTCGCGACCAACGAGCCGTTGGCGGTCGCGGCGACCGGGTCGGTCATCACCAGGTGGTAGGTCCAGAGGATGTCCTTGGCCGTGATGGGGGTTCCGTCACTCCATTTCAGGCCCTTGCGGATCGTGAATGTCCACGTCAGGTTGTTGTTCGACCGGGTCCACCGGGTCGCGAGATAGGGACTCGGATTGTTGTGCGCATCACCGACCGTCAGGGTCGGGTAGATGCTGCCGATGATGTTCAACTCGCCGTCGTAGATCGAGATGAACGGGTTGAACGTCGACAGTTCGGTGTCGGAGGCGATCTGCAGCGTCGAGGGCGATGCGGCCGACGCCGCACCGCCTCCGACGGACACCGCGAGCCCGATGAGGGCGACGCCGATGACGGCGGCGACGAGGCGGCGCATTCTGCGGAGCGGCCGCGATTCCCGTGGTGTGGACAGGGTCGTCACTACGGCTTCCCCCTCGTGCCTACAGGTGCGCGCGGCCGACGCCGACTCGCAGGAATGTGGTGCGTTCTTCCGCCACGATGATGCGGGGGAGTACAACATGATTCAGAAGTAACGGTCAAGGCGCACATATGAACGAAACCATTCTGAAACAAAACCGGCCCGAGGAGGGCATGCGTGGGTGAGTTCTCGCCGTCCGGGGTGCCGGAGCGAATCCGCCGGCACGTGGGCGACCTGTCGCCGTCCGAACGCCGGGTCGCCCGCGCCGTGCTTGCCGGCCCACCGACGGTCGGGCTCGAGTCCTCGGCCCGGTTGGCCGAGCATGCCGGGGTGAGCGGCCCGACGGTCAGCAGGTTCGTGCAGCGCATCGGCTACGACGGCTACGGCGACTTCCGGCGGGCGCTCCGCGAGGACATCGCCGCGCAGGTCGGCGGGCCGGACGAAGGCCGGCGCCCCCGTCCGCTCGGCGAGATCACCGGCGGGCCCGCCGGCCGACTGGCCGGGTGCGCTCAGGTGCTGAGTGAGGCCGTCGGCGCGAGTGTGGCGGGTCTGAACCCCGTCGACGTCGGCGCGGCGACCGAACTGCTCGCCGACACCCACCGCGCGGTGGTCACGGCCGGAGGCTGGTTCAGCCAGGTGCTCGCGAGTCACCTGGCCGCGGTCCTGCACGAGATCCGCCCGCGGGTCCGCGCCATCCCGCCGATCGCCAGCGAGCGCGCGGCGGCGATCGCCGACGTGGCGAAGAAGGACGTCGTGGTGGTGTTCGACTTCCGTCGGTACGAGCGCGACACCGAGGATTTCGCCACCGCCATGCGCGCCTCCGGCGCGCGGATCCTGCTGTTCACCGACCCCTGGTTGTCGCCCGTCTCGGAGGTGGCCGACGCCGTCCTCCCGGCGCGGGTGACGGGGCCGTCGTCGTTCGCCAGTCTCACGTCGCCGCTGGCCGTCGTCGAGGCGCTCCTCACCACGGTCGCCGAGGCGGTCGGCGAGTCCGGCCACCGACGGGTGGAGCGTGTCGGCACCCTCGACGACGGACGACCGGCCGGCGCAGGGGGCCGCGGCGGAGAGCGGTCGGGCCGATGACGGCGTCAGTGACGGACGACCGCGATGCCCACCGGTACGAGATCCACACCGACGGAGATCTGGCCGGATTCGCCGTGTACCGACTGGGCCCGGCCCGGATCGATCTCGTGCACACCGAGATCGACGACCGCTTCGCCGGCCGCGGCCTGGCGTCGGTGCTGATCGGCCACGTACTCGAGGACGTGCGCGCCCGCGGCCTGGCCCTCTATCCCTACTGTCCCTTCGTCCGCGGCTATCTCCAGCGGCACCCCGAGCAGCGCGACCTGGTGCCGGAGCGGGAACGGCGCCGGTTCGGCCTGGCTCCTTGACCGGCGCCGGCCGGCCGCGCACGGTGGGTCGGTGCCCCCGAGCGATGCGGACGAGTCCGCCCGGGCCGGCGGGTCCGGGGCCGGGCCGCGGGCCGCGCAGCGCCGCGACCTGCCCCCGGCGACCGCTTCTGCGGTGGACGCGTTCGAACGTCACCTGACCTTGGAACGCGGCCTGTCCGAACACACCGTGCGGGCCTACATCGGTGACGTGGTGAGCCTGCTGGACCACCTGGGCCGGCACTCGGCGGGTGCGCTCGAGGATCTCGACATCGGCGTGCTGCGCAGCTGGCTGGCCCGCCTCCGATCCGCTGGCGCCGCGCGCGCCAGCCTCGCCCGGCGGGCCGCCGCGGCGCGGGCGTTCACCGCGCATGCCCACCGCGGCGGGCTGATCGACCACGATCCCGGGTTGCTGCTCGCCAGCCCGAAGGCGCGCCGGGAGCTGCCGGCGGTGCTGCACGAGCGGCAGGCCGGCGCGCTGGCCGAGTCGGTCGCCGGGGACGATCCGCTGGGCCTGCGCGACCGGCTGGTCGTCGAGCTGCTCTACGGGACGGGGGTCCGGGTCGGCGAGCTCGTCCGCCTCGACGTCGACGAGGTGGACCGCGACCGTCGGCTGGTCCGGGTGCTCGGCAAGGGCGGCAAGGAGCGCGCGGCGCCGTACGGCGTGCCCGCCGAGGCGGCACTCGACGCTTGGCTGCGCCGCGGCCGGCCCGGGCTGGCGGTGGCCGGCAGCGGCCCCGCGCTGCTGCTCGGCCGCCGCGGCCGGCGCATCGACCCGCGGACGGTCCGGCGGATCGTCCACGACCGGCTCGCCGGCATCGACGGTGCACCGGACCTCGGCCCGCACGGGCTGCGGCACAGCGCCGCGACCCACCTCCTCGAGGGCGGCGCCGATCTCCGCACCGTCCAGGAGATCCTGGGACACGCGAGCCTCGCCACCACGCAGATCTACACCCACGTCTCGGCCGAGCGCCTCCGTGCGGTCTACCGCCAGGCCCATCCCCGCGCCTGAGCCGCGCTGTGCCGCGGGCCGGGCCACGGCGGCCCGCGGAGCGGGAGGAGTCGCACCCGCAGGCGGCCGACCAGCAGCAGCGGGTCGAGATAGACCGGACCGCGGCGCAGGCCCCAGTGCAGGCAGGCGGGGACCGGGCACCCCTCGTGTCCCGGCTCGAGCCGGCCGATGATCTCGCCGGCCGACACCCGGTGACCGGCCCGAACCAGGGCGGAGACCGGCTCGTAGGTCGTCTCCAGCCCGCCCGGATGGTGCACCGTGACGACGCCACGGCCGGCGAACACGGCGGCGAACCCCACCCGCCCGGCACCGGCGGCCCGGACCGCCTGACCGGGGTCGCCGGCGATGTCGACGCCCCGGTGACCCGGGCCGTACGCCGTCTCCGGTGCCTGGAATCCCCGGGTGACCTGGTGGCGGCCGGCCAGCGGCCACACCCACCCGGCGTGCGGCGGACGGGGCGCCCGGGCACCCGGCGGGCCGGTTCGCACCGGGTGGGCCGATGGCGGCGGGCCGTCGGCCCCTGCCGCCAGAGCGCCGCAGGTCAGCGTCGCCACGACCCCGAGAAGCGTCGCCGCGCGCCCGGCGTACCCGGTCCCCGACAGCAGCCTCATGCCGGCACGGTGCCCCACCGGCCCCGGGTGGCGGAACGGCGCCGGATGATCGGGGGAAGGGCCGGGCAGCTGTGGACGGCCGGTTGCGACCGGGGCGGCGCCGGGGTAACGGGGTGCCGGGCCGATCGGCGAACCCGTACACTGGGCACGCGGCTCGCTCCGGCGGGTCGACTTCGCGTGCCCTTCTTCCCGCCCGTGGTGGGAAGGCGGTGGCCGCCTCGGTCCCGGCTCGCCGGGCTCCTCGGCCACCCGCAGCCGGGCACCAGGGCGGCGGCCACCCGGCCGACCGCGACAACCGAGGAGCGCGCTCCGGCGCGCGAGCACGAGAGGACGCGCCCGATGGCCGTCGTCACGATGCAAGAACCTGCTGGACGCAGGCGTCCACTTCGGACACCAGACCCGCCGTTGGAACCCGAAGATGAAGCGATTCATCTTCACCGAGCGCAACGGCATCTACATCATCGACCTGCAGCAGACGCTGCCCTACATCGACCGCGCCTACGAGTTCATCAAGGAGACGGTTGCGCACGGCGGCACGGTCCTCTTCGTCGGCACCAAGAAGCAGGCGCAGGAAGCGGTCGCCGAGCAGGCGACAGCGGGTCGGGATGCCGTTCGTCAACCAGCGCTGGCTGGGCGGCATGCTCACCAACTTCCAGACCGTGCACAAGCGGCTGCAGCGCCTCAAGGACCTCGAGGCGATCGAGCAGACCGGCGGCGACGACGGTGCTGCACCAAGAAGGAGTCGCTGATCCTGCCCGCGGGAGCGCGAGAAGCTGGCAGCGCACCCTCGGCGGCATCCGGGACATGGCCGAGGTGCCGAGCGCGGTGTGGGTCGTCGACACCAAGAAGGAGCACATCGCCGTCGGCGAGGCCCGCAAGCTCGAGCATCCCCGTCGTCGCGATCCTCGACACCAACTGCGATCCGGACGAGGTCGACTACCGGTCCCCGGCAACGACGACGCGATCCGCAGCGCCGCGCTGCTGACCAGGGTCATCGCCGACGCCGTCGCCGACGGGCTGATCGTGCGGGCCGGGGCCAACGCCCAGGCCTCCGACGGCGCGGACAAGCCGGAGCCGAGCCGGGCCGTCGGACAGCGACGAGCCGATGCCGGAGTGGGAGCGCGACCTGCTGGTCGGCGCGAGCGCCGGGGCACCGCGCCGACGGCGCGTCGACCGGTGACGCGACCGGTTCGCCGGAGGCGCTGCTCCGGCCGAGGCTCAGCGCCGCCGGCCGCGGATGGCCCCGACGAGGTCAGGCTGCCGCCCAGCCACGAGCTAGGTGCCGCCCGGCCGCAGCCGCGTCCGCAGTTCCTGGCGCGACACCACGGCGCGCGCGGCCACTGACAAACACGGACCGCGCACGACCGAGACATTCGAGAACAGAGACGAGATGGCGAACTACACCGCTGCAGAGTCAAGAGGCTCCGGGAACTGACCGGCGCCGGCATGATGGACTGCAAGAAGGCGCTCGACGAGGCCGACGGCGACATCGACAAGGCGGTCGAGGTCCTGCGCATCAAGGGTGCCAAGGACATCGGCAAGCGTGCGGGCCGGACCGCCGCCAACGGGCTCGTCGCGGCCCGCCTCGACGGCGGGGCGACGGCGTGCTGATCGAGCTGGACTGCGAGACCGACTTCGTCGCCAAGAACGACGAGTTCCAGCAGTTGGCCGACGCGTGGCCGACATCGTCGCCGAGGCCGCGGCCGGCCGACGTCGACGCCGCTGCTCGCCACGACCCTCGACGGGCGACGGTCAAGCGATCGCTCGACGCGGCCAACGCCACGCTCGGCGAGAAGATCGAGCTGCGCCGGTTCGTCCGGTTCGCCGCGGACACGGCTGCCGGCGGCGACGGCGGACACGTCACGGCCTACCTGCACAAGACGATGCCGCGACCTGCCGCCGGCGGTCGGCGTGCTGGTCGAACTCGACGGCGAGCAGCGCCGACGGTCGCCGAGGACGTCGCGCATGCAGATCGCCGCGCCATGAGGCCGCGCTACGTCAGCCGCGACGAGATCCCGGCGGAGACGCTCGCCACCGAGCGGCGCATCGCCGAGGCGACCGCCCGCGAGGAGGGCAAGCCGGAGCAGGCGCTGCCGAAGATCATCGAGGGCCGGGTGAACGGTTTCTTCAAGGAGGTCGTGCTCACCGAGCAGGCGTCCGTGCTGGACTCGAAGAAGACCGTCGGCGCGGTGCTGGCCGAGGCCGGCGTCACGCGTCCGCCGCGTTCGCGCGGTCCGGGTCGGACAGGCCTGAGACCACCGCGCCACTAGCTGGGCCGTATCGTGCCGTGACTTCGGGCACGATCGGCCTCACGCCACGCCGAGCGAGGCACGCCGCTGATCACGGCGACCGAACCAGCACCCGTCGCGCGGAGACGGCATCGAGGACCCACGGCGGCACGTGGTCGGCGGGTGCTGCTCAAGCTCTCCGGTGAGGCATGTCCGGCGGCGGCGAGGTCGGGGTCGACCCGGACGTGGTCGCCCGGATCGCCGAGCAGATCGCCGACGTCGTGCCGAACGGGCGTGCAGGTCGCCGTCGTGGTCGGCGGCGGCAACTTCTTCCGCGGCGCCGAACTGCACGAGCGCGGCATGGACCGGGCCCGAGCCGACTACATGGGCATGCTCGGCACGGTGATGAATTGCCTTGCCCTGCAGGACTTCCTGGAGAAGCAGGGCATCGAGACCCGGGTGCAGACGGCCATCACGATGGGCCAGGTCGCCGAGCCCTACATTCCGCGCCGCGCCGAGCGGCACCTGGAAAAGGGCCGGGTGGTGATCTTCGGCGCCGGCCTGGGCACGCCGTACTTCTCCACCGACACCTGCGCCGCGCAGCGCGCGCTGGAGATCGGTGCCAGGTCGTGCTGATGGCCAAGAGCGGCGTCGACGGCGTTTACGACGCCGACCCGCGGCAGCATCCGGACGCCCGCAAGTTCGACCAGCATCACCTACCAGGAGGTGCTCGCCCGCGGGCTGCAAGGTCGCCGACGCGACCGCGTTCAGCCTGTGCATGGACAACGACATGCCGATCGTCGTGTTCGACCTGATGACCGACGGCAACATCGCCCGGGCTGTCGCAGGTGAGAAGATCGGCACGCTCGTCAGCTCCGCCGGCTGACCGCGACACGCAGTACGCCACACCAGGAGGCGCACCGTGATCGACGAGACCCTGTTCGACGCCGAGGAGCAGATGGAGAAGGCGGTCTCGGTCGCCAAGGAGGACCTGGGCACCATCCGCACCGGCCGCGCCAACCCGCAGATGTTCGGCAAGATCGTCGTCGACTACTACGGCGCGCCGACCCCGTTGCCCCAGCTGGCCACCATCAACACCCCCGAGGCGCGGATGGCGGTCATCAAGCCGTACGACGCCGAGCCAGCTCGGCGCGATCGAGAAGGCGATCCGGGACAGCGACCTCGGGGTCAACCCGGCCAACGACGGCACCATCATCCGGGTCGTCTTCCCGCAGCTCACCGAGGAGCGGCGCCGCGAACTGGTCAAGGTGGCCCGGCACCAAGGGCGAGGACGCCAAGGTGTCGATCCGCAACATCCGGCGGCACGCCAAGGACGCCCTGGACAAGCTGTCGAAGGACGGCGACGTCGGCGAGGACGACGTCCACCGCGCCGAGAAGGAGCTGGACGACGACCACCGACCAGTACGTCGCGCAGCATCGACGAGCTGCTCAAGCACAAGGAAGCCGAGCTGCTCGAGGTCTGATGCCCGCTCCATGACCGCCACCCACCGCGCGCAGCAGCCCGGACGCCGCAGCCGCCCCGAGCAGGCCGGGCCGGGCGCAACCTGCCGGCGGCGATCGGGGTCGGGCTCGGTCTCGGCGGCGTGATCGTCGGCGTCCTGTTCACCTACCGGGCCGGGTTCGTCGTCGTGCTCGGCGTGACCGTGGCGGTCGCGATCTGGGAGCTGGCGCCGCTCGATCGCGCACGTCCGGGGCCCATCCGCCGGTCGTCCCGCTGCTGCGTCGGCGGCCGTCGGCGATCGGTCGCCGTCACCTGGTTCGGGGGCAGCGAGGCGCTGGCGTCGCGTTCCTGCTGACCTGCCTGGCCTGGCTGGTGTGGCGGCTCGCCGACGGTCCGGCCGGCTACCTGCGCGACGTCTCGACGGCGGATCTTCGTCGCGCTTCTACGTACCGTTCCTGGCCGGCTTCGCCGTGCTGCTCGCGGTACCCGAGCGACGGCGCCGCGCCGGGTCATCGTGTTCATCGCTCACGGTGGTCTGCAGCGACGTCGGGGGATACGCCGCCGGGGTGTTCTTCGGCAAACATCCGATGGCGCCGACGATCAGCCCGGCGAAGTCCTGGGAGGGCTTCGCCGGTTCGGCGGTGCTGTGTGTGACCGCGGGGCCGCGTCTTCCTGACCTAGCTGCTTCGACCGGCGGCCTGGTGGACGGGCGTCGTCTTCGGGCCGCGGTGGCCGCGACCGCGACGCTGGGCGACCTCGGCGAGTCCCTGCTCAAGCGGGACCTCGGCGTCAAGGACATGGGCACCATGCTGCCCGGGCACGGCGGTGTGATGGACCGGCTGGATTCCCTGCTGCCGCCGCGCGGTGTCCTACCTGCTGCTGGCCGTCTTCGTCCCCGTGCCGCTGCACTGAGCCTCGGTCGGGTCGTCCAGGCGCACGTCGAGCCGGGTCCGCAGCGCACGTTCGCCGTCCGCGGTGACGTGCACCGCCCGCCCGGCCCGGGCCCGGCGTATCCAGCCGGCCCGCAGGAAGGCGTCGAGGACGCCGGCGCCGAGCGCCCCGGCGAGGTGATGGTGCTGCTCGCTCCAGTCGACGCAGTAACGCAGCAGCGGCCGCCGGCGCGGGCTCTCCAACAGGGCGTCCAGGTCGACGCCGATGGACTCGAGAACGATGCCCGCGCTCTCGCCGAGCTGATAGTCGACGTCCCACCCGGCGCTGGAGAGCCGGTCCCGCCGGCCGCGGCGCCGTCCCGGTGGCGGCCGTCGGTGCACCGACGATCACCCCGCGCTCGAGCAGCCCGGCCATCACCGCCACGCCGAGCCGGCCGGCCAGGTGGTCATAGCAGGTGCGGGCCCGGCGTACGGCGTGCGCCCGGGTGCCCTCCCGCAGGGAGCGCACCGGCGCCGGCGGGGCGATCCGCGCCAGCGCCTCGAGCGCGGCCCGCGACCTCCGGGCTGGCCAACCGGTAGTAGCGGTGCCGGCCCTGCGCGGTCACGGTGAGGATCCCGGCGTCGACCAGCTTCCGCAGGTGGCCGCTGACCGTAGGAGCGCTCACGCCCGCCTCGCCGGCGAGCACGCTGGCCGCAAGCGCCCGTCCGTCCCCGAGTGCGGCAAGCACCCGGGCCCGGGCCGGATCTCCGATCAGGCCGGCGACGGCCGCGAGGTCTGCGTCGGTGTCCATCGCCCGACGATACGACGGCAACGCTTCGGTGCCGACCGAAGTGGGGGTGCAGGGGAAACCGGCCAATGGGAGAATCGGCCCGGTCATGACCTCCCTTCCGCTCCTCGCCGACCCGCCGCGCCCTCGCCGGTCCCCGCAGCACCTCGCCGACCTGACCCCCGACGCCCGCCGGGCGGCGGTCGTCGAGGCCGGGGAACCGGCCTTCCGCGCCCGCCAGCTGTCGACGCACTATTTCGCCCGGTTGACCGACGACCCGGCGGCGATGACCGATCTTCCCGGCGGCCAGCCGGGAGCGGCTGGCCCAGCTGCTGCTGCCGAGACTGCTCAGCCCGGTGCGCCAGGTCAGTTGCGACGGCGGCGCGACCCACAAGACCGTGTGGCGCTGCCACGACGGCACGCTGGTCGAGAGCGTGCTGATGCGCTACCCGAGCCGGGTCACGATGTGCGTCTCCAGCCAGGCCGGCTGCGGGATGGCCTGCCCGTTCTGCGCCACCGGACAGAACGGGCTGACCCGCAACCTGTCGACGGCCGAGATCGTCGAGCAGGTGCTGGCCGGCGCCCGCCAGCTCGCGGCCGGCGGGTCGGACGCGCCGGCGGGCGTGAGCAACGTCGTCTTCATGGGAATGGGCGAGCCGCTGGCCAACTACGCCCGGGTGGTCGCCGCCGTGCGCCGGCTCACCGACCCCGGCCCGGACGGTTTCGGGCATGTCCCAGCGGTCGATCACCGTCTCCACGGTCGGTCTGGTCCCGGCGATGCACCGGCTGATCGACGAGCAGCTGCGGGTGACGCTCGCCGTCTCCCTGCACGCCCCCGACGACGAGCTGCGGGACACGCTCGTCCCGGTCAACACCCGCTGGCCGGTCGCCGAGGTGCTCGACGCCGCGTGGGCCTACGCCGACGGCGACCGGCCGGCGGGTCTCGATCGAATACGCGCTGATCCGCGACGTCAACGACCAGCCGTGGCGGGCCGACGCTGCTCGGCGAGCTGCTCACCGGCCGGCTCGCGCACGTCAACCTCATCCCGCTCAACCCGACGCCGGGCAGCGAGTGGGACGCCAGCCCGAAGCCGGTCGAGCGGGAATTCGTCCGCCGGCTGCGCAGCCACGGCGTTCCCACGACGGTCCGCGACACCCGGGGGCGGGAGATCGCCGGCGCCTGCGGTCAGCTGGCGGGCGAGCAGGGCTGAGCGCCCGGTGCGGTCAGCCGCGCCAGGAGTTCTTCCGGTTGTGCCGGTCGCGCAACAGCATGAGCACGAGGAGTACGGCGAGCGCGATCAGCCAGATCTGCGCGATGTGCCCCTCCTGGTTGCCGATGAGCATCACGAGAAGCAGCGCCGCGGTCAGCCATCCCGCGCCGCGGGCGACGATGCCCATCTCCGCGTGCCAGCCCCAGTCCTCCGGCTTCTCGTGCGGGGCCTCATGGGGCTCAGGGGCACCCTGCGTCGACTCGTGCCGCTCGACGGCGGACCGCCGCTCGGCAAGGTCGTGTTCGTTGCTCGCCACTGCCCCTCCAGGCCACGTTCGGGAACCACGCTCCACCATCATCTCAGGCATCCGCGATCTCAGGCACCCGGGCCGTCCGCACGTCAGGGATCGGGGTAGAGGTCGCGTACCGACGGACCGGGCTGGTGGCGCAGCGCACATCCGGCCCCGTCGCGGACCGCGTCGCGGATCCGCTGCGGTTGGTAGGGGTTGATCGGCTCCGGCAGCGCATCCGGCACGAACCATCCGATCTCGGTCGTCTCCGCCGAGGGGGTCGGGTGCCCGCCGACCACGCGGACCAGGAAGACCAGGACCGGGTCACCGTCGGGGGACCGGTCGTAGACGCCGGTGAGGCGGTCGATCGCGACCTCGAGTCCCACCTCCTCGGCGGTCTCCCGGCGCGCCGCGTCCCAGGGTGTCTCGCCGGCCTCGACCCCGCCGCCGGGCAGGTTCCAGATCGGGGGCGCGTCGCGGCGGGCGAGCAGGACCCGACCGAGCCGGTCGACCACCACCGCGTTGACCCCGAGCCGCACCAGTGCAGTGTGCCCGACCGGTACGGCCCGCACGGCTCGTGCGCGGGACCGGAGCGGGCCGGGCCCGGCGTGGGCGCGGACGCGGGGCCAGATGCGGAACAATGGAACAATGGGGACCGTGGAGGCACCGCGCGAGATCGTTCTGCTCGGGTCGACCGGGTCCATCGGCACCCAGGCCGTCGACGTCATCGACCGCAACCCCGACCGGTTCCGGGTGGTCGGCCTATCGGCCGGGGGCGGCCGGGTCGAGGACTGCTGGCCGCGCAGGCGTGGCGCTGGCGCCCGGAGATCGTGGGTGTCGCCGACGCCACCGTGCTCGCCGGGCTGCGCGACGCCGTCGCTGCGGTGGCCGCGGAGCGGTCCGTGCCGGCGACCCGCCCCGAAGGTCGTCGCCGGCCCGGACGCGGCGACGCAGGTCGCGGCCCACCGCTGCGACGTGGTGCTCAACGGGATGACCGGCTCGATCGGGCTGGCGCCGACGCTGGCCGCGCTCGAGGCGGGTCACGTCGCTGGCGCTGGCCAACAAGGAGTCGCTGGTCGCCGGCGGGCCGCTGGTGCGAGCCCGCGGCCGCGGCCGGCCAGATCGTGCCGGTCGACTCCGAGCACTCCGCGCTGGCCCAGTGCCTGCGCTCCGGCATCGCGCGGCCGAGGTGCGCCGGCTGGTGCTCACCGCCAGCGGCGGGCCGTTCCGCGGCCGGGGCCGGGACGAGCTCGCCGACGTCACGCGTCGCCGAGGCGCTCGCCCACCCGACCTGGGACATGGGGCCGGTCGTCACGATCAACTCCGCCACCCTGGTCAACAAGGGCCTGGAGGTCATCGAGGCGCACGAGCTGTTCGGCGTGCCGCTACGACCGCATCGACGGTGGTGGTGCACCCGCAGTCGATCATCCACTCGATGGTCGAGTTCGTCGACGGCTCGACGATCGCCCAGGTCAGCCCGCCGGACATGCGGCTGCCGATCGCGCTGGCCCTGGGCTGGCCGGACCGGGTGGCCGGACGCGGCGCCGGCGGTGGACTGGACGCAGCGCCGCGCACCTGGGAGTTCGCTGCCGCTGGACGACGAGGCGTTCCCGGCCGTCGGGCTGGCCAGGCCAGGCCGGCGCGGCCGGCGGGCTGCGCCCGGCGGTCTTCAACGCGGCCAACGAGGAGGCGGTGGCGGCGTTCCTGGCCGGCCGGCTGCCGTTCCTCGGCATCGTCGACACGGTCGAGCGGTGCTCGCCGAGGCCCCCGATTTCGGGAACCAGGTACCGTCGCGGACGTGCTCGCCGCAGAGTCCTGGGCCCGTCGCCGGGCCGGCGAGTCCTGGCGCCGGGACGCACCGTCGTCGCCGCGGGCGCCGCGGGCGCTGAGGCTCCTTGATGGGCCTCGGGTGGACCGATGCTTCACGTCGGGGTGGTGCTCTTCGCCCTGGCCCTCGGCCTGTCGGTCGCCATGCACGAGGCCGGCCACATGCTCACCGCCAAGGCGCTTCGGGATGAAGGTCACGCAGCTACTTCGTCGGCTTCGGCCCGACGCTCTGGTCGTTCCGGCGGGGCGAGACCGAGTACGGCCTCAAGGCGATCCCGGCCGGCGGCTTCGTCAAGATCGTCGGGATGCACCCACGCTCGACGACGTCGAGCCCGACGACGAGCCGCGAGCGTTGTGGCGGCTACCCGGTCTGGAAGCGCCGATCGTGCTGGCCGCCGGCTCGTTCACCCACTTCCTGCATCGCGTTCGTCGATCCTCTGCTTCACCGCGCGTCGCCATCGGCCTGCCGACCACCGACGCGCAGTCGTCGGCGAGGTCCGCAGGTGCGTCGCCGGCCAGATCGCGTGAAGGCGACACCACCGTGACGCCGTGTACGGCCGGGTGACCCGCGCGCCCGGCCACGCCGGCCGGTCTGCGCAAGGGCGACCGGATCATCGCGGTCAACGGCGCCCCGGTCAGCGGCTACGACGCGCTGGTGACGACGATCCGCGCCCACGCCGGGCCAGCACCGTGCAGCTGACCTACGTCCGCGACGGTGCGCCGGCACACCGTCGACGATGCGGCTGGCACGGTGCAACGACCGCCGCGTGGCGGCGACGGCCAAGGACGCCGCGGGCCTGGCCACCGTCGGCGCGATCGGCATCGCCGCGGCGGCCACCGAGACCTACGGCCGGGCGGCGCCTTCGGCGGCCACCGCCCGCTTCACCGGCACGGTGCTCGACGCCACCTTCGGCGCGATCGGCAGCGTTCCCGGAGCAAGGTCCCGGCCTCGGTCGGCGCACTGGCAGGGCCAGAAGCGGGACCCGAACAGCCCGATCAGCGTGGTCGGCGCCGCCGGATCGGCGGCGAGGCCGTGGCAGCAGGCTCCTGGCTGTTCGTTCCTGTTCCTGCTCGCGTCGTTGAACTTCTTCATCGGCGTGTTCAACCTGTTGCCGCTGCTGCCGCTGGACGGCGGGCACATCGCCGTCCTGTGTTCGAGAAGGTCCGGTGCCTGGTTCGCGCGGCTGCCGGCAGGCCGACCCTGGGCGGGTCGACTGACACAAGCTGATGCCGGTCACGTACGTGGTGATCCTGATCGTTCGGCGGGTTCACGGTGCTGACCGTCATCGCCGACATCGTCAACCCGATCGCCGACTCGTTCCGACGATGAGAGCCAGGAGGAATCGATGACCGCCGATCATCCTCGGAATGCCGGAGCGTGCCGCCGCCAGCCGCTGGCGCCGCGTCGTCAGAGCCCGCCAGATCAACGTCGGTGGGTGCCGGTCGGCGGCGACGCGCCGGTCTCGGTGCAGTCGATGACCACGACGCTGACCGCGGACGTCAACGCCACGCTGCAGCAGATCGCCGAGCTCACCGCGTCCGGCTGCCAGATCGTCCGGGTGGCCGTGCCCAGCCAGGACGACGCCGACGCGCTGCCGGCGATCGCCACGCAAGTCGCAGATCCCGGTGATCGCCGACATCCACTTCCAGCCGAAGTACGTCTTCGCCGCGATCGACGCCGGCTGCGCGGCGGTGCGGGTCAACCCGGGCAACATCAAGCAGTTCGACGACAAGGTCAAGCGAGATCGCCCAGGCCGCCAAGGACGCCGGCATGCCGATCCGGATCGGCGTCAACGCCGGCTCGCTGGACAAGCGGCTGCTGGAGAAGTACGGCAAGGCCACGCCCGAGGCGCTGGTCGAGTCGGCGCTGTGGGAGTGCTCGCTGTTCGAGGAGCACGGCTTCCGCGACATCAAGATCTCGGTCAAGCACCACGACCCGGTCGATGATGATCCAGGCGTACCGGCAGCTGGCCGAGCAGTGCGACTACCCGCTGCACCTCGGCGTGACCGAGGCCGGGCCGGCGTTCCAGGGCACCATCAAGTCGGCGGTCGCGTTCGGCGCGCTGCTGGCCGAGGGCATCGGCGACACGATCCGGGTGTCGCTGTCCGCCCCGCCGGTCGAGGAGGTCAAGGTCGGCAACGCGATCCTGGAGTCGCTCGGGACTGCGCCAGCGCGGCCTGGAGATCGTCTCCTGCCCGTCCTGCGGCCGGGCCCAGGTCGACGTCTACACGCTCGCCGAGCGAGGTGACCGCCGGCCTGGAGGGGCTGCCGGTGCCGCTGCGGGTCGCCGTGATGGGCTGCGTGGTCAACGGGCCGGGCGAGGCCCGCGAGGCCGACCTCGGGGTCGCCTCCGGCAACGGCAAGGGCCAGATCTTCGTCAGGGGCGAGGTCATCAAGACCGTGCCCGAGTCGCAGATCGTCGAGACCCTGATCGAGGAGGCCCTGCGGCTGGCCGAGGAGATGGGGGCCGACGCGGGTGTCGCGTCCGGTGACCCCCAGCGTCAGCATCTCCTGAGGCCCGATCGCATGGCGCGGTGCGGTGCGGACACTCGGGGCGCGGGTCCTTGACGACGACCGACGCGCCCGCGCTGCGGGCGTTGCTGGCGACGGATCCGGTGTCCCACTGCACGGTGGCCGCGCGGGTGAACGCCGGCGGGCTCCGGCCGCACGCGCAGCTCGGCGGCGAGGTCTGGGGCTACGGCGCGGCCGGATCTCCTCGGTGCCTGTTACTCCGGTGCCAACCTCGTTCCGGTCGGCGCGCAGCCGCGCGGCCCTGCGCGCCTTTGCCGACCGGGCCCGACGCCTCGGCCGGCGGTGCTCGTCGATCGTCGGGACCGGCCGACGCCGTCCAGCCGCTCTGGGAGCTGTTGGAGCAGGACTGGGGCCCGTGCCGGTCGATCCGGCGCCGCCAGCCGTTGCTCGCGATCCGGCGTCTGCCGCTGCTCGAGCCCGATCCCGCGGTCCGCCGGGTCCGCCCGGACGAGGTCGACGTGCTCCTGCCGGCCTGCATCTCGATGTTCACCGAGGAGGTCGGAGTGTCGCCGGTCGGGCGCGACGGGGGCGCCTTCTACCGGGCGCGGGTCGGGGAGGTCGTCGCCGCCGGCCTGGCGTTCGCCCGCATCGCCGACGGACGGGTGATCTTCAAGGCGGAGATCGGCGCGGTCTCCCCGGACGTCTGCCAGGTGCAGGGCGTCTGGGTCGACCCGGCCCACCGGGGCCGCGGCATCGGAGCCGCCGGGATGGCGGCGGTGGTCGCCAGGCGCTGCGCGACATCGCGCCGGTCGTGAGCCTCTACGTCAACGACTTCAACCAGGCGGCGCGCTCGACCTACACCCGGGTCGGGTTCGAACGGGTCGGGACCTTCATGTCGGTGCTGTTCTGATCCGTTGATCTGGGCGCGGGACGGTCGGCGGTGGCTGGCAGGATCGACTCCGTGACGTACCGAGTTCCCCCGCGACGTACCGCCGTCGCCCTCCCGCTGATCGCGCTGTTCCTCCTCGCGGGCGGTCTGACCGCGTGCACCGGTGGCGGCGACCCGGCGGCCCAGGCGACGTCGTCGGCCCGGTCCTTCCTCGACGCCTGGGCGAAAGGTGACGACGCCCGCGCCGGCGGGATGACCAGTGACGGTACGCACGCCACCGCGGCGCTGCGGGCCGCGACGACGGGACTCGACGCGTCGGCCGTCTCCTTCGACACCGGGACGGCGACCGTCAAGGGCTCGTCGGCGCGGGTCCGGTTCACCGCGCACTGGACGATCCGCGGTGTCACCCGCCCGTGGACCTACACCGGCGCGCTTCCGCTGGTCCGGCAGAAGGCGGGGACCTGGCAGGTCACCTGGGGCCCGGCCGACATCCACCCGAGGCTCCGCACCGGTCAGACGATGGTCGCCACCCGCAGCCTTCCCCGGCGGGCATCGATCCTCGACGACCGCGGGCAGCCCCTGTTCGCCCCGGTGCCGGTCGTCGAGGTCGGTATCGAGCCGAGCACGGTCACCGATCTCCCGCACCTCGCCGGCCTGCTCGCCCGCACCGTGCACGTGGACGCGGCCGAGATCCAGTCCGCGGTGAAACAGGCCAAGCCGACCGAGTTCGTCCCGGTCATCACCCTGCGCCGGAGCGCCTACCTCCAGGTGCGGTCGCAGATCCACGACGTGCCCGGCACCGTCTTCCATACCGGCGTCGAGCAGCTCGCGCCGACCGCGCAGTTCGCCAGGCTGCTCCTGGGCCGGGTCGGCCCGGCGAGCGCCGAGGTCCTCAAGGCGCTGGGGCCGGGCTACCTCGCCACCGACGACCTCGGCACGTCCGGGCTGCAGGCGGCCTACAACAAGCAGCTCGCGGGCAGCGCGGGAGCGAAGATCCAGGCGGTCTCCACCCGCGGGGGTGACGTCGCTCCGGGCAGCACCACGGTCAACCCGGACGCGACGACGATCGGCACAGTGCCCGCCCGGCCAGGTACGCCGGTCACGTCGACCCTCGATGTCGGCGTGCAGAACGCCGCCGACGCCGCACTGGCCAAGGTCGCCAAGCACGCGTCGATCGTCGCCATCCGGCCTTCGACCGGGGCGATCCTCGCCGTCGCCAACAGCCCGTCGACGACCTACGACATCGCCATGCAGGGGCAGTATCCCGCCGGATCGACCTTCAAGATCATCACCGCGTCGGCACTTCTCGAACACCACACCGGGCCGCCGACGCCTCGGTGCCGTGCCCGGGTCAGACCACCGTCTTCGGCAAGACCTTCCACAACGAGAACTCCTTCGACCTCGGCACCGTCTCGCTGCAGACCGCGTTCGCGCATTCGTGCAATACGAGCTTCACGGAGCTGTCGCAGAGGCTCGGCCAAGCGGACCTGCCGGCCACCGCGAAGCAGTTCGGGATCGGCGCCGGCTGGTCCTTTCCGGTCACCACGTTCTCGGGCTCCCTGCCGACCCCCCGCGACGACACCGAGCGGGCCGCGGACGCGATCGGGCAGGGCCGGGTTCTGGTGAGCCCCTTCGCGATGGCCCTGGTCGCGGCGACGACCGCGCACGGATCAACCCCTTCGCCCGTCCTGGTCGCCGGGCCGGGCCGACACCGGCCGGCGCACCGGCCGACGACGCCGTCGGCCTCGGTGCTCGCCCAGCTGAAGCCCT
Organism: uncultured Actinomycetota bacterium; assembly: GCA_963828605.1. Classification (GTDB taxonomy): domain Bacteria; phylum Actinomycetota; class Actinomycetes; order Mycobacteriales; family QHCD01; genus DASXJE01. Next base: position 64,639 of record CAWHER010000001.1, read on the forward strand.
TCATGCGGGCGGTCGTCACCTCCGGCACTGCGACCGGGGTCGACGGGGTCCCCGGCGGACCGGTCTACGGCAAGACCGGCACCGCGGAGTTCGGCACCGCGGTCCCGCCGCACTCCCATGCCTGGTTCGTCGGCTACCAGGGCGATCTGGCGTTCGCCGTCTTCGTCGAGGGCGGGGAGTCGAGCAGCACCACTGCGGTACCGATCGCCAACACCTTCCTGCGCGGGCTGCACTGACCGGCCGGACGACGAGGGGAGAGGCGCCGCGATGACCGTGGACGCGGTGATCTTCGACTGGGGCGGCACGCTCACGCCGTGGCACGACCTGGATCTGCTCGGCTCCTGGCGGGCCTATGCGGAGGCCTACGACCCGGCCCGCGCCGACGACCTGGCCGCGACGCTCCTCGCCGGCGAGGAGGAGGCCTGGGCCCGGGCCCGCGAGGAGCAGGCCAGCGGAACCCTGAACGACCTCTTCCGCCGGGCCGGCATCGAGCCGACTGGTCCCCTGCATGCCGAGGCGCTGGCGGCCTACCTGGAGTTCTGGGAGCCGCACACGCTCGTCGACCCCGACGTGCCGGCCCTGCTCGCCGGGCTGCGGGCGGCCGGCGTTGGTGTCGGGGTGCTCTCGAACACGCTGTGGCCCCGGTCCCACCACGAGGCGGTCTTCCGGCGGGACGGCATCCTCGACCTGATCGACGGCGCCGTCTACTCCAGCGAGATCGCCTGGACCAAGCCGCACCCGAAGGCCTTCCGCACGGCGCTCGACGCCGTCGGCGGCCCCGATCCGGGCCGCCACGGTCTTCGTCGGTGACCGCCTGTGGGACGACGTTCACGGTGCGCCAGCAGGCGGGATGCGGACCATCCACGTGCCGCACAGCCGGATTCCGGCACATCAGCACGGACCGGTCACCGGGCGCCCGGACGCCACGGTGCAGCGCCTGGCCGACGTCCTCCCGGTAGTGCTCCAGTGGCAGGCGACGCCCCCACAATGTGACCTTCCCGTGACTGGGGCTATGGCCCGTCGTACCGTTCCGATGTGATTCGATCAGGGGCGGCGGTCGATCCGGCAGGCCGTGGAGGACGGGAGCACGACGATGCGTCAACGTCGACGTATGGCGCAGGGCCTCACCCTCTCCGCCGCGGTGGCACTGATCGCCACCGCCTGTGGAAGCGGCTGCAGCGGTGGCAGCAGTAGCGGCGGCACCGGCAAGCCGATCGTGGTCGGCACCACCGACAAGGTGGTCGCGCTTCGACCCGGCGGGTGCCTACGACCAGGGGTCGTGGACGCCGATGTACAGCATGTACCAGACGCTGATCTGTCTACCCGCCGGGCAGCACGAAGCGCGACGCCGGACGCGGCGAAGGCGTGCGCGTTCACCAACCCGACGCACTACGGCTGCACGATGCAAGGTCCGGACAGAAGTTCTGGAACGGCGACCCGGTGACGGCCAAGGACGTCGTGTTCTCCTTCACCCGCAACCTGAAGATCGAGGCCCGAACGGCGCCTCCAGCCTGCTCGCTCCACTGAAGTCGGTGACGGCCCAGGGCGACAAGGTCACGTTCATCCTCAGGCAGCCGTTCGCCCTCGTTCCCCGACATCCTCGGCGACCCGAGCAACGCGATCGTCGACCCGAAGGTGTTCCCCGCGACCAAGCTGGTCGCCAACGACAAGATCGTCGGCTCGGGACCGTATGAGATGTCGAAGTACCAGGACGGCCAGCAGCTCGTCCTGAAGCCCAACCCGCACTACGCCGGCACCCTGAAACTGCACAACAGCGGCGTCATCGTCCGCTACTACACCCAGGCCTCGGCTCTGAAGCTGGCGATCGAGGGCGGTGACACCGACGTCGCCTACCGGACCTTCAGCCCCACCGACATCGCGTCGTTGCGCGGTGAGGGCAGCCGCGGCGTCCAGGTCGTCTACGGCCAGGGCGCGGAGATCCAGTACTTCGTGTTCAACCAGAAGATCATGCCGGGCGGCGACGGCCGCGCAGAAGCTCGCGATCCGCCAGGCGGTGGCGATACCGGTCGACCGCCGGCCATCGCCAAGGCGACTACGACAACACCGTCAAGCCGCTGTACTCGATGGTCCCGGCCGGCCTGAGGTCACACCGAGCCGTTCAAGACCGATGTACGGGACGCGCCCGAACATCGGCGAAGGCCAAGTCGACGCTGTCCGAGGCGGGAGTGAAGACGCCGGTCAGCCTGGACCTGTGGTGGACGCCCGAGCCACTACGGCGAGATCTCGGCCGACAGTACACCACGATCAAGAGCCAGCTCGAGGCCACCGGGCTGTTCAACGATGACCTGCATTCGGCCGAGTGGGACCAGTACAGCGGCGCCTACCCGACCGACCAGTACCCGGTCTTCCAGCTCGGCTGGTTCCCGGACTACCCGGACGCCGACGACTACACCGCGCCGTTCTATCGGCAAGGGCCGCTCTCCTTCCTCAACGACCACTTCACGCAACCCGCAGATGGAAAGGTGATCGCGCCGAGCGAAGGCGAGCACGAACTCTCGACGCGGGCCAAGGCCTTCCCGCAGGTCCAGCACATCGGGGCCCAGCAGGCGCCGACGATCCCGATCTGGCAGGGCAAGCAGATCGCCGTGCAGCGCAAGGGCGTGACCGGGGTCGAGAGCACACTCGATCCGTCGTATCATCTTCCGGTACTGGCTGATTGGCAAGTCCTGACCGCACCATCTCGCTACCCGTCGTCGGGACGGCATGCGGCGCCCGGCACCGTAGGGAAGGCCGGGAATGGCCAAGCAAGAGCAGCGGTTCGCTCCGCGCCTACCTGCTGGTGCGGCTGGTGCTGGTCGTGCCGATGGTGCTGATCCTGCTGACGTTCGTGTTCCTGCTGATGCGGGTCGCGCCCGGGTGACCCGATCCGGCGGCGCTGGGCGGCCAGCTGTCCCCGGCGCAGCTCGCGGCCCGGCGGGCAGCGCGCCGGATACGACCGGCCGCTCATCGTGCAGTACGGGGAATACCTGAAGCAGGTGTTCACCGGCAACTTCGGGACGACGATCACCGACCACCGTCCGGTCATCGACATCGTCAGGACCAACGGCGCGGCGACGCTGGAGCTGACCGTCGCGCGCGCTCCTCGTCGCGGTCGTCGTCGGGTGTCACGGTCGGGCTGCGTCGCCGGACGGCTGCCGCGACACCTGGTTCGACGTGGGCGGGCCGCACTGTTCGGCATCGTGATCTACGCGGCCCCGGTGTTCCTCACCGGCCTGCTCGCCCAGCTCGTCTTCGGCAAGTACCTCGGCTGGTTACCCGACGTCCGGACAGGCAAGTCCGCTGACCCAGGCGTTCCTGGCGACGCACACCAACTTGCTCCTGCTCGACGCGCATCATCAACGGCGACAGCGCGGCCTTCTGGGACGTGCTTCAAGCACCTCATCCTGCCGGCGGTCGACGCTCGGCCTGCTGCTGTCGCGGGGTCTTCATCCGGCTGGTGCGGGTCAACGTCATCCAGACGCTGCGCCACGACTACATCGAGGCCGCGCGGGCCCGCGGGATCCGCGAGCCGCGGGTGGTCTTCCGGCACGCCTTCCGCAACGCGCTGGTGCCGGTGATCACGGTGATGGGGCTGCAGGTCGGCGCTGCTGCTCGTCCGGCGCGGTGCTGACCGAGGAGACCTTCAACTGGCCGGGAATCGGCCACGCCGCTCATCGACTACCTCAACAACCGCGACTACATCGCCGTGCAGGGCATCATCACCGTCTTCGCGCTGGCGGTCGTGGTGATCAGCCTGCTGATCGACTTCGTCAACGCGTTGATCGACCCGAGGGTGAGTTACTCGTGACCGCCAACATCGGCTCGACGCCCACCACCGCCTCGCCCCCGCCGACGGACGGCCAGGCCGGCCGCGGTCCGTTCGCGGGCATCCGACGGATGCTCGCGCCCGTCCATGCGCGCACGCGGACTGCCCAAATGGCTGCTGTGGATCGGGATCGGGATCGACGGCGCTCTTCGTCATCCTCGCGATCTTCGCGCCGCTGGATCGCGCCGTACGGGTTCGCCCAGTACCCGAGCGACGGGAAGCCGTTCCCCAAGCTGGCGCCGCCGTCGGGCGCGCACCTGGTTCGGCACCAACGTGATGCAGTCACCGATGTGCTGTCGCCCGGGTGATCTACGGCTCGCGGACCGAAATCGAGGTGGTGCTGCTCGCGGTGTTCTTCTCGCTCTGTGCATCGGCGTTCCGCTCGGGCTGCTCTCCGGCTACGTCGGCGGCAAGCTCGACCGCGGCTCGGTGCTGGTCATGGACGCGCTGTTCGCGTTCCCCTACCTGCTGCTGGCGATCGTGATCGCGTTCCTGCTGTCCGACACGCCGCTCGGCGGCGGGATCATCACCGCGGCGGTGGCGATCACGGTCGTCTACATGCCGCAGTACTTCCGGGTGGTGCGCAACAGCGTGCTGTCAGCGTCCGCGAGGAGCCCTACGTCGAGGCCGCGCGCGCGCTCGGCGCCCGGTCGTCGGACGATCATCGATGCGCTACATCTTCGCCAACGTGATCCAGACCGTGCCGGTGATCGCGACGCTGAACGCCGCCGACGCCATCCTCACCCTCGCCGGGCTGGGCTTCCTCGGTTACGGCATCCAGCCGACCGAGGCCGCCGAATGGGGCTACGACGTCCAGCGGGCGATCTCCGACGCCGGCGCCGGGATCTGGTGGACGGCGGCTGTTCCCGGGCGGCGCGATCGTCCTGCTGGTGGTCGGGCTGACGCTCGTCGGCGAGGGACTCAACGACATGCTCAACCCGGTGCTGCGGCAGCGGGTCTTCACCCGGGTCGACCTCCCGGTCGAGACGCTCGACGAGGCCGAGACCATCGTGGACCCGGAAGAGGAAGAGCGGATGCGCCAGTGACCGGGCCGACGTCCACCGCGGCCGACGCGATCCTCTCCGTCCGCGACCTGCGGGTCTGGTACGGCACCGAGCGCGGCGCCGTCCGGGCCGTCGACGGGGTGACGTTCGACGTCCGGCCGGGGCGAGACGCTCGGCCTGGTCGGCGAGTCCGGCTGCGGCAAGTCGACGCTGGGCCGCGGACTGATCGGGCTGCTGCCCCGCGGGGCCGAAGGCCGGCGGCGAGGTGCGGTTCGACGGGCAGGAACCTCATCGGGATCGTCCGACCACGACTGCGCGGGCTGCGCGGCCCGCGAACTCGGGCTGATCTTCCAGGAGCCGATGACCCGCCTCAACCCGCTGATGCGGATCTCCGAGCCATTTCCTCGAGATGCTCCGCGCCCACGAGACGGGGCTGTCCAAGGACGAGATGCGCGCGTCGGTCGCTGGACGCCCTTGCCGCGATGGGCATCCCGCCGACCCGGTTCAACCAATACCCGCACGAGTTCTCCGGCGGGATGCGGCAGCGGATCATGATCGCGCTGGCGCTCGTGCTGCGGCCCAAGTTCCTCGTGGCGGACGAGCCGACGACCGCGCTCGACGTGCTGGTCGAGGCGCAGATCCTCGGGATCCTCGCCGACCTGCGGCGCAACTTCGACACCGCGCTCCTGCTGATCACCCACAACCTCGGCATCGTCGCGGAGGCGTGCGACCGGGTCGCGGTGATGTACGCCGGCCGGATCGTCGAGAAGGGCGACGCCCGTGAGGTGTTCAGCCGACCCGGCCCACCCGTACACGCGCGCGCTGCTGGCCTCGACCATCTCGCTGTCGACCACCGAGCTGCACTACATCCCGGGCGCCCCGCCGGATCTCGCCGACCCACCCCGCGGTTGCCGCTTCCACCCGCGCTGCCCCGAACGCGCATGCGGGTGTGCGCGACCAAGGCGACCCGATCGACGCTCGAGATCGCCGGCGGCCACGGCGCTGGCGTGCTGGCTGCACGGCCCCGACGGGCAGATCGTCCGGTGCGGACGGGAACCGCTGGAGCGGGAGGAGATCGCCGTTGCCGACGAAGCCTGAGGCACGGCGCCGGTGCCGCCGGTGCCCGAGCCGATGCCCCGCGAGCGCTCGCTCGAGGTCCGCGACCTGCGAGGTGCGCTTCGCGCTGCGCGGCGGCTTCCTCGCCCGGCTGGTGGGTCGGCAGGACGGGCTCGGTGAAGGCCGTCGACGGGGTGAACTTCACGCTCGCACCGCGGCGAGGTGCTCGGCGTGGTGGGCGAGTCCGGCAGCGGCAAGACGACGCTCGGCCGGGCGCTGCTCGGCTCTGGTCCCGGCGACCGGCGGCATCGATCATGCTCGACGGGCGAGGACATCACCGGCCTGTCCGAGCGCGAGTTCCGGCCGCTGCGGCGGCGGCTGCAGATCGTCTTCCAGGATCCGCACGCCTCGCTCAACCCGGCGATGGACATCGGCGACCGTCGGTCGGCCATCCGCTGCGGATCCACGGGACTCGCCAGGGACCGCGGGGAGATCGACGCGCCGGGTCCGGGAGGCGCTCGAGCGGGTCGGGCTTCAGCCCGGCCGAGCGGTTCATCGGGCAAGTACCCCAGCGACCTCTCCGGCGGGCAGAAGCAGCGGGCCGTCCTCGCGCGCGCGATCATCCTGGGGCCGCGACATCCTGGTCGCCGACGAGCCGGTCTCGATGCTCGACATGAGCGTGCGGGCGAAGATCCTCGAGCTGATGATCGACCTCAAGCGCGAGCTCGACCTGACCTACCTCTACATCACCCACGACCTCGCGACGGCGAAGTTCTTCTGCGACCGCATCGCGATCATGTACCTGGGCCGGATCGTCGAGATCGGGCCGGCCGACCGAGATCTACGCCGACCCCGAAGCACCCGTACACGCGTGGCGCTGCTGCGGGCGATCCCCGAGCCCGACCCCACCCGGATGGTGCCGCGCGACCTGCCCCGCGGCGAGGTGCCCGACGCGGTCGACGCCGCCGCTCGGCTGCTCCTTCCACCCCCGCTGCCCGCGTGGCCTTCGACCGGTGCGGCTGGGAGACGCCGGGACCTGCGGACCATGCTCGAGAGCGCGCTGGACCCGGATGCCCGGCCCGAGTACCGCGCCGAGCGCGAGGTGATCGGGAGCCTCGACGTCCTGGACGTCCCGGCCACGAGCGCGCGGATCGAGCCGGCCGGCCGGGCCACACCGCGGCGCGAGGTGGCCGAGACTGCTCGAGCGGATGCGGAGGACGCCCCGGAGGACCCGTTCTGGAAGGGCGTCCTCGACCGTGCCGTCGACGACCGCGGCGTCACCCTCACGTTCCACGACGGGGTCGACCCGGTGCTGGCGCCGTCCGACCGGGCCGAGGTGGCCTGCCTGCTTTATCCCGGCACCGACGCACCCCGCGCCTGATCCCGGCGCCGCCGCCCGCCCACCCCGAGTTCACTCTGCCCGCCGCCGCCCGCCTACCCACCCACCCGAGTTTCATGATCGTGATCGGATCCGCACGGCGTTTCGCGGCTTTTTCCGATCACGATCATGGTCCTTTGCCGTGGAAGTCGGCGGCACCGTCGCGGGGTGAGCCGGGTCGCGGTCAGGCGCCCGGGAAGGGTTGGCTCGCCGGCGCCGAGCCGGCCCGCACCCGCCACCGGGTGGCCTGTACGGCGGCCGCGGACAGCGCGCCGGCCGCGGTCGCGCGCAGCGCCCGGTCACCCGTCGACCCGATCACGTAGCGCCAGGCGGCGGCCGCGCCGTCCTCGAGGTGGATCGCGAGGCGCAGTGCGGCGGCCTCGTCGGCGACCGGGAACGGCAGGTCGTACCCCGGCTGCGGCGACACCGGGTCGGCGCCGCGGGCGCGGATCGCCGCCGCCGCGACCGACTCGAGGTCGACGTGAGCCGACTGGGCGGTCGTCACCACGGGCTGCAGCGCGGTGGGCACCCGGGCGCCGACGACGTCGTAGCCCCAGTCGACGGCGTACTCGGCCGCCAGCGCGCCCTGCAGCGCGTCGAGCTCGCCGTGGCTGGTCATGAGCTCGGGCTGCCGGGGGAGTCGAGCAGCACCTCATGGCTCGCTTCGCTCGCCGCGATGCTGCCGAGCGTCGCCGCCCGGTCGGTCGCCGCCGAGAGGCACGAGCGGGTCCGAGCCGCGGCGGCCGATCGCTCCGCGGCCCGGAGCGCGCCGAGCGCGGCCACCGGATCGGCCGGGACCGGTGGCGGAGTCGGTGCCGGCGCGGTCGATGACGCGGTCGGCCGGCGGTGGCCCGGCGCCGGGGCGAGCATCCGGCTCAGTGCGGTGACGTGCGCGGCGTGGTCGGCGCGGATGGCGCGCAGCCGACCCGCGAGCGTCGGGTGCGCGCGCAGCACGGCGTCGTACGACGCGAGCAGCACGCGCTCGTTGTCGAGGTCGGCGACCTGCGGGTCGGGTCCGGTCGGGGTCGGTCTGGGCCGCGGGTGCGTGGCCGGGGCGCTAGTGCACCCGGCGACCAGCACCAGTCCAGCGGCGCCGAGGGCGGCGCCGAGCACCTCCCGGCGACGGACGACGGGGCCGGGCCGTCGCGCCCGCGGCATCCCGGGGTCCGGGCTGGTGGTCGGCATCGTGGGCCAGTGTGGCAGACCGCTACTGCACGCTCACCTGGATCGTGTGCCAGCCGGTCGCGCCGTCGGGGACCGGGTCGGCGACGGCCGCGGTCTGGGTCGGCACCGGTGTCGTCGGTGGCCCGGACCGCGAGGGTGTGCTGTCCCGACGTGGCGTCCCACCGCCACACCCACTGCCGCCAGGTGTCGGCGGTGGGCTCCACGGCGAGGGTCGCCTCGTGCCAGGGCCCGTCGTCGACCCGCACCTCGACCTTGCGGATCCCGCGGTGCTGGGCCCACGCGATCCCGGCGACGGGGATCCGGCCCGGGGTGAGGTCCGCTCCGCGACTGGGGCGTGTCGATCCGCGATTCGGTCTTGATCGGTGCCTGCTGCGCCCATCCGCGCTGCACCCAGTAGGAGTCGAAGGCGTCGAAGGTGGTCAGTTCGAGGTCGACGACCCATTTCGTGGCCGACACGTAGCCGTAGAGACCGGGGACGACCATGCGTACCGGGAACCCGTGCTCGATGGGGAGCGGGTCGCCGTTCATCCCGACCGCGAGCATCGCGTCGCGGCCGTCCAGCACCACGCTCGTCGGGGTGCCGGCCGTCCAGCCGTCGACCGACCGGCTCGCGATCTGCTGGGCTCCGGGCCGCACCTTGGCCTCCCGCAGCAGGTCGGCCAGCGGCGCGCCGAGGAACCTCGCCGTGCTGATGTACGGGCCGCCCACCTCGTTGGACACGCACGTCAGCGTGATGTCGCGTTCGATCAGCCGACGCGCCAGCAGATCGCGGAAGGACAGCGTCATCGGCCGGTCGACCATCCCGTGGATCCGCAGCCGCCAGGTGTCGCTGACGACCTGGGGCACGACCAGGGCGGTGTCGACGCGATAGAAGGCCGAGTTGGTGGTGACGAACGGCGCCAGCCCCGGAACGTCGAGGGACGCCCCGGCCGGCAGGGGCCGGGCCGGGCTGGCCGGCTTCGGCAGCCGAAGCCTGTTGCGCGAGGCCAGCGTGCTGTAGTGCGACCGCTCCAGCAGCCGGCCGCCGATTCCCGCGGCGGCGGCCGCGAGCGCGGTGAGCCCGCCGGCGACCAGGACCCGACGGCGGTCGAGGTGCCGGGTGTCGATCGCGCCGGTCTTCGGGTCGGCGGGGGCCGGGATCTCGTCGAGCCGGTTGAGCAACATCATCAGCACCGCGGCCGCGCCGATCCCGGCGAGCAGCGACGGCGCGATGTCCAGGAGGTGGACCGAGGGCCCGGTGATCGCGGCGACCGCTCCGATCGCCCCGAGAGCGAGCGCCGCCGCCGCGGCGGTACCCCGGTGCCGCCGCCCGATCACCCCCACGACCATGGCCGCGACGGCCAGCACGACGACGATGCCGGCGACGAGCACCGGTTTGTCGCCACTGCCGAAGTTGCGGATCGCGAAGTCCTTGACGCTCTGCGGCGAGGCCGCGATCGCCGCGTTCCCGACCGCGATCACCGGCGATGCCTCCGGACGGATCAGCGCCGCCGCGAGCTCGCCGATGCCGAGTCCGAATCCGGCCGCGACCAGTCCGCACAGGGCCGCACCGGCCCGAAGGGCACGCACCGACCTGGGCGGACGTGAACCCTGCGCCGTCACTCCCACCTCCGCTCCGGCCCGCCGATGACGGCCGACGCCCGTCGGCCGCTCACAGCGACGCCGCCGCACCGGCTACCCTCAGTATTACGAACGGCCGGGCCGAACGGTTCGGTCCGGTTTGCCGCGCTCGTTCCTCAGGTGCCCGCCGGCCACCGCGGTTGCGCCGCACCGCCGCCACGTCGTCACGTCCACAAGGAGGCACAGATGAGTCCCGGGTCGCCGCGTCGGGAGCATCTGGCCACCCTCATCGAGCCGGTGGTCGCCGAGTCCGGCTACGAACTGGAAGACGTCAAGGTCAGTCCCGCCGGTCGCCGTAGTCTCGTCCGCGTCGTCGTCGACGGGGACGACGGCGTCGATCTGGACGACGTCGCCGACGTCAGCCGGGCAATCTCCTCGGTGCTCGACGAGCACGACGGCATCATGGGCCAGGCGCCCTACGTCCTCGAGGTGACCTCTCCGGGGGTCGACCGGCCGCTGGTCAGCCCGCGGCACTGGCGGCGGGCGGTCGGGCGGCTGGTGCGGGTCTCGCGGGAGGGTGCGGACATCGAGGGCCGGGTCGTGTCGGTCGACGAGACCGGTGTCGTCCTCGACCAGGGTGGCGAACGGCAGTCGTACCCCTTCGCCGACGTGCGCGACGCTCGGGTCCAGGTGGAGTTCAACCGTCCGGAAGGGGGTGGGTCGTGAACATCGACATTGCCGCACTGCGGGCCATCGAACGCGAGAAGGAGATCTCCTTCGACACGCTCATCGAGGCGATCGAGACCGCACTGCTGACCGCCTACCGGCACACCAGCACGAGCAGGCCCAGCCGCACGCCCGGGTCGAGGTCGACCGCAAGACCGGCGCGGTGACGGTCTGGGCGCAGGAACTGGCCGAGGACGGGAGCTGGTGCGCGAGTTGGACGACACGCCGGAGGACTTCGGCCGGATCGCGGCCATGACCGCCAAGCAGGTGATCCTCCAGCGGCTGCGCGACGTCGAGAACGAGATGACCTTCGGGGAGTACGCCGGCCGGGAGGGCGACGTGGTCTCCGGGGTGGTGCAGCAGCACGAGTGGCGGGGCGGGCGCGGCATGGTGATGGTCGACCTCGGCAAGGTCGAGGCGGTGCTGCCCCCGGCCGAGCAGGTGCCGGGTGAGAGCTACGAGCACGGATTGCGGCTGAAGTGCTACGTGCGTGTCGGTGCACACAAGGGCTTCCGGGCCCGCAGATCGCTGTCGCCGCACCCATCCCGACCTGGTCCGGGGGCTGTTCGCGCTGGAGGTGCCGGAGATCGCCGACGGCACCGTGGAGATCGCCGCGATCGCCCGCGAGGCCGGCCACCGGACGAAGATCGCCGTCCGGGCGACGGTGCCGGGGGTCAACCCCAAGGGCGCCTGCATCGGCCCGATGGGCGCCCGGGTGCGCGCCGTGATGTCCGAGCTGAACGGCGAGAAGATCGACATCGTCGACTGGTCCGAGGACCCTGCGCGGTTCGTCGGCGAGCGCGCTGTCGCCGGCCAGGGTGGTCTCGGTGGAGGTGCGTCGATCCGGTGGCCAGGGCCGCCCGGGTCGTCGTGCCCGACTACCAGCTGTCGCTCGCCATCGGCAAGGAAGGGCAGAACGCCCGGCTGGCCGCCCGGCTGACCGGCTGGCGGATCGACATCCGCAGCGACACCGGGCCGACGGTTCCGGCCCGCCGGACCCAGCGACGGGACCGCCGACCGGGCGACCGGTCCGCCGGCCGGCTCCGGCCGCGGTCGAGCACGGCTCCGGCGGCACCGCGTTAGACTGTGGACGGTCCGTCGGGCGCGCCGGGATCTGGCCGGGTGAACCGCTCCGGTCCGCACCTGTGTGGGATGCCGGTGCGGGCGGCGGAGCCGACCTGCTGCGCGTCGTGGTGGTCGGGGGCGTTCTCGTCCCTGACCCCCGCCGGCGGCTGCCGGGAGGGGTGCGCTGTGCATCCCGACCTGGCGTGCCTCGATCTCGCGGATGCGCCGCCGGGCGTTCTCCCGGGCGCTGCGCGCGCCGGGCAGCCTGACCGGACCGCGGTCCGGGGCACATCGTCGAGCACGCTCGCGACGCGCAGTACGGAAGGACCGCAGTGAGCAGGACTCAATGTGGTGAGCCACGCACCCGGCGTGGCCACTCCAGCGACGAGAGTAGGTCGATCCGGATGCAGCCGGCCATGAAGCGTCAGCGATGAGTAGCTGTCCCCCGGTAGCTAACGAGGTCGCGCGGCGCCCCGCCGGCCTCGAGACGAGGAGACCAGTGGCAGGCAAGGCCCGCGTACACGAGCTCGCCAAGGAGCTCGGAGTAGACAGCAAGAACGTTGCTCGCCTGGCTCAAGGAGCTCGGCGAGTTCGTGAAAGCGCGTCCTCGACCGTCGAGGCCCCGGTGGCGCGCCGGCTGCGGGAGTCGTTCCCGCAGCCCCAGGCAGCCCGCAGGCGGCGAAGTCGAAGCCGGCCGCGCCGAAGCCCGCGGCGGCGCCGGCACCGCCGCGCACGGCCGGCGCCCCAGGCGCCCCAGGCCCCCAGCCCGGTCGCAGGCGACCGAGCCGGTCCCGCCGCGCCGTGGCCGCCGACCCCGCTCCGGCGCCCAGCGCCGGGCAGGCCCCGCCCGAGGCGCCGAAGCCGCAGCAGCCCGCGCCGGCGGATGACCCCGCGGCCCGGGCCCCGGCCCGGCAACAACCCCTTCGGGCGTGCGGTGGCAGGGCGCCGCCAACCGTCCGCCGCGCCCGGCGCCCCGTCCGGGCGCCAGCGCACCCCGCCCGGGTGCTCCGCGCACCGGCGGTCCCCGCCCGGCGCCCGGCGGCTGCGCGGCCCCGTCCCGGCATGATGCCGCAGCGTCCGGCGCCGGCCCCACGCCCCGGCGGCGGCCGGTAGTGGCCCCGGCGGTGGCGGCGGTGGCGGCGGCGGCTTCCGCGGCGGCCCCGGTGGCCCTGGTGGGTCCGGCGGCGGCCGCGGCGGCGGTGGCGGTGGCGGTGGCGGCGGCTTCCGCGGCGGCCCCGGCGGCCCGGTGGCGCGCGGCGGTCCGGGTGGTCCCGGCGGCGGCCGTGGCGGCGGCCCGCCGCTGCGTGGCCGTCCCGGTGGCGCGCGCGGACGCGGCGGCACACGCCGGCGCCTTCGGCGTCCCGGCGGTCGCGGCCCGGTTCGCGGCCGCAAGAGCAAGAAGCAGCGGCGCCAGGAGTTCGACAACATGCAGGCGCCGTCGATCGGCGCGTACGTCCCGCGCGGCAACGGCGAGCGTCGTCCGGCTGCCCCGGGGCGCCTCCCTGTCCGACTTCGCCGACAAGATCAACGCCAACCCGGCTCGATGGTCCAGGTCATGTTCCAGCTCGGCGAGATGGTCACGGCGACCCAGTCGGTCAACGACGAGACCCTGCAGCTGCTCGGCGAGGAGCTGGGCTACACGATCCAGATCGTCAGCCCGGAGGACGAGGACCGCGAGCTGCTCGAGTCCTTCGACCTCAAGTTCGGCGAGGACGAGGGCGAGGAGGACGCACTGCAGTCGCCGGCCGCCGGTCGTCACGGTCATGGGTCACGTCGACCACGGCAAGACCAAGCTGCTGGACGCGATCCGGCAGACCGACGTGGTCGACGGCGAGGCCGGCGGCATCACCCAGCACATCGGCGCCTACCAGGTCGCCACGTCGCTGGAGGGTCAGGACCGGGCGATCACCTTCATCGACACCCCGGGTCACGAGGCGTTCACCGCCATGCGTGCCCGCGGTGCGCAGGTCACCGACATCGCGGTGCTGGTGGTCGCCGCCGACGACGGCGTCATGCCGCAGACCATCGAGGCGCTCAACCACGCCCAGGCGGCCGACGTGCCGATCGTGGTGGCGGTCAACAAGGTCGACAAGGAGGGCGCCAACCCGGCGAAGGTCCGCAGCAGCTGACCGAGTACGGCCTGGTCGCCGAGGAGTACGGCGGCGACACGATGTTCGTCGACGTGTCCGCCAAGCAGCGAGCTCGGGATCGACGCGCTGCTCGAGGCGATCCTGCTGACCGCGGACGCCGCCCTCGACCTGCGGGCCAACCCCGGATCAGGACGCGCAGGGCGTGGCGATCGAGGCGCACCTCGACCGCGGCCGCGGCGCGGTGGCCACGGTGCTCGTCCAGCGCGGCACGCTGCACGTCGGCGACTCGGTCGTCGCCGGTGACGCCTACGGGCGGGTGCGGGCGATGCTCGACGAGAACGGCGACGCCGGTCGCAGGAGGCAGGCCCGTCGCGGCCGGTGCAGGTGCTCGGGTTCACCTCGTGCCCGGCGCCGGCGACAACTTCCTGGTCGTCGCCGAGGACCGGGTCGCCCGGCAGATCGCCGAGCGGCGGCAGGCCCGCGAGCGCAACGCCGCAGCTGGCGGCCAGCCGCCGCCGGATCACCCTCAGGACGACCTCGACCGGGCGCTGAAGCGAGGGCGAGATCGAGCAGCTCAACCTCATCCTCAAGGGTGACGGGTCCGGGCTCGGTCGAGGCGCTGGAGGACGCGCTGGTCAAGATCGACGTCGGCGAGGACGAGGTCAGCTGCGGGTCATCGACCGCGGCGTCGGTGCGATCACCGAGAACGACGTCAACCTGGCGGTCGCGTCCGACGCGGTCATCATCGGCTTCAACGTCCGGCCCGAGGGCAAGGCGCGCGAGCTGGCCGAGCGCGAAGGCGTCGACGTCCGCTACTACTCGGTCATCTACCAGGCGATCGACGACGTCGAGGCTGCGCTCAAGGGCATGCTCAAGCCCGAGTACGAGGAGGCGCAGCTCGGCACCGCCGAGGTCCGCGAGGTCTTCCGGGTGCCGCGGCTCGGCAACGTCGCCGGGCTCGATCGTGCGCTCGGGCGAGATCCGCCGCAACAGCAAGGCCCGCCTGATCCGCGACGGCGTCGTGGTCGCCGACAACCTCACGGTCGAGTCGCTGCGGCGGTTCAAGGACGACGCGACCGAGGTCCGCGAGGGCTACGAGTGCGGTATCGGGCTCGGGTCGTTCAACGACATCAAGGTCGAGGACGTGATCGAGACCTTCGAGCTGCGCGAGAAGCCGCGCACCTGAGTGGTCGGATGATGCTGTGTTCACCGGGACGCTGGTCGCCGATCTGTTGCTCGGTGACGTGCGCTCGCTCAAGGAGAAGCGCTCGGTGATCCGGCCCATTGCTGGCCGAGCTGCGGCGGCGGTTCGCGGTAGCCGTCGGCCGAGGTCGGCGATCTCGACCTGCACCGCCGGGCCCTGGTCGGGGTTGCCGTGGTCGCCGCGGACGCCGGCGCAGTGCGTGATGTGCTCGACGGCTGCGAGCGGCTGGTGGCCGACCGACCGGAGATCGAACTGCTTCAGGTCCATCGCGGCTGTTCGGCGATGGCGATTAGGCGGGGTCCATCAGCGGTCTTGCGAGCAGTAGACGACCATCGGCGTCCTGACATCGCGGTCGAGTGATCGACGGTGCCGCGACGAGTGAGGAGAGACCGAATGGTTGATCACGCACGGGCCCGACGGCTCGCCGTACGCATCCGCGAGATCGTGGCGACGACGCTGGAGAACCGGGTCAAGGACCCGCGCCTGGGGATGGTGACCATCACCGACGTCACGCCTGACCGGCGATCTGCACGACGCGACGCTCTTCTACACGGTCTACGGCGACGACGTCGCGCGGGCGGAGTAGCGCGGCGGCACTGGACAGTGCCCGCGGGGTGCTGCGCACCGAGGTCGGGCGCCAGACCGGGGTGCGGTACACCCCCACTCTGGCCTTCGTCGCCGACGAGGTGCCGGACACCGCGCGGCACATCGATGAACTGCTCGCGGGGGCCCGCTCCGCCGACGACGACCTGCGCCGGGCGCGGCGCCGGCGCGCAGCCGGCTGGCGACCCCGACCCGTACCGCCACCCGACTCCGAGGAGGCCGACGACGCGGCCGGCCTGGACGCCGCCGGCGGCGACCGGGGGTGAGCCAGACCGCGGAGTCCCTGCGGCCGCCGCTCGAGGAGGCTGGGCGGCGGCGGTCGGGCACTCGCCGGGCCGGGTGCGGTCGTCCTCGCCTGCCATGTCGACCCCGGACGGGGACGCCCTCGGCGGCGCTGCTCGCGCTCGCCCATGCGTTGCGCCGGCGGCAGATGCCCGGTCATCCCGAGCTTCTCCGAACCGTTCGTCGTACCGCCGACCGCTGCGGGTGCCTGCCCGGCGCTGCGATCTGCTCGTGCCGCCGGACGCCGTGCCGGTCGGCCGGACCTGCTGGTCACCTTCGACACCGGCAGCGTCGACCGGCTCGGCGTGCTGGCGGATCGCGTCGCCGAGCCGCCGGCGGGGTGCGTGGTCATCGACCACCACGCGTCCAACACCGGCTTCGGCGACCTGCATCTGGTCGACACCACAGCCGCGGCGACGGCCGTCGTGGTGGCCGACCTGATCGACCGGCTCGGCGTGCGGCTCGACGCCGACATCGCCGCCTGCCTCTACGTCGGGCTCGCCAGCGACACCGGGTCGTTCCGCTACGCCGGCACGACGCCGGCCGTCCACG
The DNA here is from genome assembly GCA_963828605.1 of uncultured Actinomycetota bacterium. Lineage (GTDB taxonomy): Bacteria > Actinomycetota > Actinomycetes > Mycobacteriales > QHCD01 > DASXJE01. Next base: position 81,170 of record CAWHER010000001.1, read on the forward strand.
AGCTGGCGGCGCGCCTGCTCGCCGCCGGTATCCGGCCGGACGTCATCAGCAGATCGCTGTTCGACTCCCACCCGTCGAGCTGGCTGCCGATGCTGGGCGGCGCGCTCGCCCGGACCCGGGTGGAGCCGGCCGAGGTCGGCGGCTCGGCCTGGTGTGGACCTACGTCTCGAACACCGACCTGCGCAGCAGGGGGCTCGGGCTCGACCAGGCGGAGAGCGTCATCGACGTGGTCCGCACTGCTCAGGAGGCGGACGTGGCCGTGGTGTGCAAAGAACTGCCGGACGGGTCGTGGGCGGTCTCCACCCGGTCCGCGGGCCGGGTGGACGTGGGGGCGGTCTGCGTCGGACTCGGTGGCGGCGGCCACCGGTTGGCGGCGGGATTCACCGGCCGCGGGGCGGTCGAACAGGTCGTCGGCGACCTGCGCACCGCGCTGCGGCGCGCCCCGGATCCGGGCGTGAAGGCGGTGGCCACCGCGGGGCTGGTCGTGGTCGACAAGCCGGCCGGTCTCACCTCGCACGACGTCGTGGCCCGGCTGCGGCGCCTGATCGGCACCCGGCGGGTCGGGCACGCCGGCACGCTGGACCCGATGGCCACGGGCGTCCTGGTGATCGGGGTCGAGCGCGGCACCAGCTGCTCGGTCACCTGGCCGCGGCGACAAGGCCTACCGGGGGACGATCCGCTTGGGCAGGCGACGACCACCGACGACGCCGAGGGTGAGGTGATCGGCGGCGCGCCGGCCGGCGGGCGTCGACGGGGAGCGGGTCCGCAGCGAGCTCGCCGCCGTCGTCGGCGAGATCGAGCAGGTCCCGTCCTCGGTCAGCGCGGTCAAGGTCGACGGCCGGCGGGCGTACGCGCGGGTGCGCGCGGGGGAGACCGTGGACCTCGCCGCCCGCCGGTGCACGTCACCCGGCTGGACCTGCTCGATCTCCGTCGCCCGTCCGCCGACCTGCTCGACGTCGATGTCGACCTCGACTGCTCGTCCGGCACCTACGTCCGGGCGATCGCCCGCGATCTCGGCGCTGCCCTGCGGTGGGCGGGCACCTGACGGCGCTGCGCCGCACCCGGGTCGGGGTCTTCGGCCTGGATCAGGCCGCGACGCTCGAGCAGCTCGCCGACCCGCCGCCCGGCATGGATCCGGTGCGGATCGGGCTGGACGCGGCGGTGGCGGCCGCCTTCGACCGGCGGGACGTCGATGCCGACGGCGCCCGGGTGCTCGGTCACGGCGGCGCGCTGGACCTGTGGGGCCGCCCCGGCCCGTACGGTGTGTTCGGTCCCGACGGCCGGGTGATCGCCCTGGTGGCCGAACAGGAGCAGGTCGCCCGTCCGGTCGTGGTCCTGCGTCCGATCTGATCTGGCGGCCCGATCTGGCAGGCTGGCACGGACGTCGGGCCAGCGGAGGAAGGACACGCGGTGCAGCGGTGGCGAGGAGTCGACGCGCACGCCCAGCGGGTGGGGCCGCTGCGTCGTGACCATCGGGGTGTTCGACGGCGTGCACCGCGGCCACCAGCAGATCATCGGCCGGGCGGTCGACTCGGGCCCGGGACACCGGGCTGCCGTCGGTGGTGATCACCTTCGATCCGCACCCGAGCGAGGTTGTGCGGCCGGGCACGCCACCCGGCCGCGGCTCACCTCGAACGCCCGCAAGGCCGAGCTGCTCGAGGACCTCGGGGTCGACGTGATGTGCGTGCTGCCGTTCACCGTGGAATTCAGCCGGCTGCAGCCGGCCGAGTTCGTGCACGAGGTGCTGGTCGAGCACCTGCACGCGGCCGCGGTGGTGGTGGGGGAGAACTTCCGGTTCGGCCACAAGGCCGCCGGTGACGTCGTCGACCCTGCGCGCGCTGGGCGCCCGCTTCGGCTTCGCCACCGAGGGCGGTCCCGCTCGTCACCGACGACGATATGGCGTTCTCCTCGACTTACGTCCGTTCCTGCATCGACGCCGGGGACGTCGCCGCCGCCGCCCGGGCGCTCGGCCGCGACCACCGGATCGAAGGCATCGTCGTGCGCGGCGCCGGGCGGGGCCGCGAGCTCGGCTACCCGACCGCCAACCTGCGGCTGGAGCAGTACGCGGCGGTGCCGGCCGACGGTGTCTACGCCGGTCGGGTCGATCCTCGGGGACCGGCGCTTCTGGCGGCCATCTCGGTCGGCACCAACCCGACCTTCGAGGGCCGGGCCCGGACGGTCGAACCGCACATCCTGGACTTCGACGAGGACATCTACGGCGAGCCCATCGCGGTGGAGTTCGTCGCCCGGCTGCGCCGCGATGGAGCGGTTCGAGCGCGATCGACGACCTGATCGCGCAGATGGACCGGGACGTCGCCGCGACCCGGGCCATCATGCGCTAGAGATTGGCTCGACAGGGTCCCGGCTTGCTACCCTGCGTGGAGCGCCGAGAAGCTCGGTGTGTGACAACTGCCCGCGTGACGAAGACCACGGGCCACACCAGTAGGTACAAGGAGACCAGTGCCGATCGCGAGTGACACCAAGAAGCAGATCATCACCGACCACGCCACCGGCGACGCCGACACCGGCTCACCCGAGGTCCAGGTGGCCCTGCTGACCCAGCGGATCGCCGACCTCACCGAGCATCTCAAGCTGCACAAGCACGACCACCACAGCCGCCGCGGCCTGCTGCTGCTCGTCGGGCGCCGTCGCCGGCTGCTGAAATACCTGCAGAAGACCGACATCGCTCGCTACCGCGCGCTCATCGAGCGCCTCGGCCTGCGCCGATGACCAGGAGGGGAGCGGCCGAGGTCGCTCCCCTCACCCGTACGGTCGACCCGCCGGACGGATGGCCCACCCGAGCCGGAGGCTCGACGCGGAGAACCCTGCGTCGCCGGTCCTCGGTAGTGGCGCTCGGACGACACATCCGAGCGCTTCGATCGAAGACCGGCGCTCCGAGGGAATCCCGACGTCACCTCGCAGGCCGGGCCAGCTGACGAGGGAGCGTAACACCCGTGTCGGAAATCAACCGTTCACGGAAGCACCAGCCACGATCGACAACGGGCGCTTCGGCACCCGCACCGTCCGGTTCGAGACCGGCCGGCTCGCCCGCCAGGCCGGCGGTTCCGCCGTCGCCTACCTCGACGACGAGACCATGGTCCTGTCGACCACGACCGCCTCGAAGGCGCCGAAGGAGCAGTTCGACTTCTTCCCGCTGACGGTCGACGTCGAGGAGCGCGTGTACGCCGCCGGCAAGATCCCCGGCGGCGTGTTCCGCCGCGAGGGCCGGCCCAGCCAGGACGCGATCCTGACCTGCCGGCTGATCGACCGCCCGCTGCGGCCCTCGTTCGTCAAGGGCCTGCGCAACGAGGTCCAGGTCGTCAGCACCGTGCTGTCGCTGCAGCCCCGGCGAGTTCTACGACGTCGCTCGCGATCAACGCGGCCGGCCTGTCCACCCAGCTCGCCGGCCTGCCGTTCACCGGCCCGATCGGTGGCACCCGCGTCGCCCTGATCGACGGGTCAGTGGGTCGCCTTCCCCGACGCCGAGCAGCTCGAGCGGGCGACCTTCGACATGGTCGTCGCCGGCAAGACGCTGCGCCGACGGCGACGTCGCGATCATGATGGTCGAGGCCGAGGCCACCGAGGCCACCGTCGAGCTGGTCGCCGGCGGCGCCACCGCGCCGACCGAGGAGGTCGTCGCCGAGGGCCTGGAGGCGGCCAAGCCGTTCATCAAGGTGCTCTGCGACGCGCAGGCCGAGCTGGCCGCCAAGGCCGCCAAGCCGACCGGCGAGTTCCCGGTCTTCCCGGAGTACGAGGACGACGCTCTGCGACGCCGTCGCCGACCGCCGTGCCCGACGAGCTCGCCGCCGCGCTGACCATCGCCGGCAAGCAGGAGCGCGAGGCCGAGCTGGACCGGATCAAGGCGGTCGCCAAGGAGCGGCTCGCCGAGCGGTTCGCCGGCCGGGAGAAGGAGATCAGCGGGGCCTACCGCGCGCTGACCAAGAAGCTCGTGCGGCAGCGGATCCTGCGCGACAAGGTGCGCATCGACGGCCGGGGCGCCACCGACATCCGGCGGCTGGCCGCCGAGGTCGAGCTGCTCCCGCGGGTCCACGGCTCGGCGCTGTTCGAGCGCGGGCGAGACCCAGATCCTGGGCGTCACCACGCTGGCCATGCTGTCCATGGAGCAGCGCGTCGGCCTGACCCTCGCCGAGGACACCACCAAGCGCTACATGCACAACTACAACTTCCCGCCGTACTCCACCGGTGAGACCGGCCGGGTCGGCTCGCCGAAGCGGCGCGAGATCGGGCACGGCGCGCTCGCCGAGCGGGCGCTGGTCCCGGTGCTGCCGGGCAGGGAGGAGTTCCCCTACGCGATCCGGCAGGTCTCCGAGGCGACTCGGCTCCAACGGGTCGACCTCGATGGGCTCGGTCTGCGCCTCCACGATGTCGCTGTGGAACGCCGGCGTGCCGCTGAAGGCGCCGGTGGCCGGCATCGCGATGGGGCTGGTCTCCGACGAGGTGGACGGCAAGACCGAGTACGTCGCGCTGACCGACATCCTCGGCGCCGAGGACGCCTACGGCGACATGGACTTCAAGGTCGCCGGCACCAAGGAGTTCGTCACCGCGCTGCAGCTGGACACCAAGCTCGACGGCATCCCGTCCGACGTGCTGGCCGGGGCGCTGACCCAGGCCCGGGACGCCCGGCTGCACATCCTCGACGTGATGCTCGAGGCGATCGACGAGCCGGACGAGATGTCGCCGTACGCGCCGCGGATCACCACGCTCAAGATCCCGGTCGACAAGATCGGCGAGCTGATCGGGCCCAAGGGCAAGATGATCAACGCGATCCAGGACGAGACCGGCGCCAGCATCACGATCGAGGACGACGGCACGATCTACGTCGGCGCCGCGGACGGCGACGACCGCCCAGGCCGCGATCGACCGGATCAACGCCATCGCCAACCCGCACATGCCGCAGGTCGGCGAGCGGTTCCTCGGCACGGTGGTCAAGACGACCGCGTTCGGCGCGTTCGTCTCGCTGCTGCCCGGCCGCGACGGCCTGGTGCACATCAGCAAGCTGGGCCCGAAGGGCAAGCGGATCGGCAAGGTCGAGGACGTCGTCAGCGTCGGCGACAAGCTGCAGGTCGAGATCGCCGAGATCGACGCCCGCGGCAAGATCAGCCTGGTGCCGGTCGACGACGACCTGCGGCCGCCGCCGGACGGCCGGCTTCGGCCGCCGAGCGAGCTGACCCGCTACCGCTGGCGGACACGCCCCGCGCTGCTGCAGCGCCCGGGCACCACGCGCACGCTCGACCGCGGGCCGGACGGCGGCGCCGTGCGCCGTACGGTCCTGCCCGGCGGGCTGCGGGTCGTCACCGAGACGATGCCCGGCGCGCGGTCGGCGTCGTTCGGCGTGTGGGTCGGGGTCGGTTCGCGGGACGAGGCCCCGAGCCTGGCCGGGGCGTCGCACTACCTGGAACACCTGCTGTTCAAGGGCACCGCGCGGCGCGCGGCCGCTGGAGATCTCGTCCGCGCTGGACGCGGTCGGCGGCGAGCTCAACGCGTTCACCTCCCAGGAGCACACCTGCTACTACGCCCACGTGCTGGCCGAGGACCTGCCGCTCGCGGTCGACGTCGTCTGCGACGTGGTCGACCGGCGCGCTGATCTCGGCACCGGACGTGGAGGGCGAGCGCGGGGTCATCCTCGAAGAGATCGCCATGCGCGACGACGACCCCGCCGACGTCGTGCACGACGTGTTCGCCGAGACGCTGTTCGGCGACACCCCGCTCGGCCGTCCGGTCATCGGCACCGTCGAGAGCATCGCGGCGATGGCCGGCCGCCAGATCGCCGGCTACTACCGCCGTCGCTACCGGCCGCCCGCGATGGTGGTGGCCGCGGCCGGCGGCTGGACCACGGGCCCTGGTCCGGCTGGTCCGCAAGGCGTTCGCGGTCGGTGATCGACGGCGGTGAGCAGCCCGCGCCGACCGCGCAGGGGCGCGGCCCGGCGCGGCGGCGACCGGCGGCGCCGGTGTCGGTGGTGCACCGGGAGACCGAGCAGGCCCATCTGATGCTCGGCACGTGCGGGCTGCCCGGCGCGACGACCGCCGGTTCGCGCTCGGCGTGCTGTCAACGCCGCGCTCGGCGGCGGCGCGAGCTCCCGGCTGTTCCAGGAGGTCCGGGAGAAGCGCGGCCTGGTCTACTCGGTCTACTCGTTCTTCAGCCAGTACGCCGACGACCGGGACGTTCGGCGTCTACGCCGGCTGCGCGCCGGGCAAGATCGCACGAGGTGCTCGCGATCGTCGCGGGACAGCTCGAGAAGGTCGCGGCGCACGGGCTCACCGATGACGAGCTCGCCCGCGGCAAGGGACAGATGCGCGGCGCGCTGGTCCTCGGCCTGGAGGACGCCGAGTCGCGGATGAGCCGGCTCGGCAAGAGCGAGCTGTCCTACGGTGCCGTTCTCGAGGTCGACGAGCTGCTGGCCCAGCGTCGACGCGGTCGACGCCCGACGACGGTCCGCGCGATCGCCGCCGACCTGCTCGACTCGGCCGCTCGTGCCTATGCCGCCGTCGGTCCGTTCGACGATCATGGCTTCGACCGCTACGTCGGGGGTGCCGGCAACGGCGAGGAGGACAGCGAGCGCCAGATGAGCCGAGCCGAGTGATCGGGTCGGCGTGTCTCGGTGCCCGCGGACGGATGGGCGCGGAGAGCTGTCGGGCGGTGGATGCCGCCGCCGGATCTCGACCTGGTGGCGATGGTCGACGCCGGCGAGTGGCTGTTCAGCGTCGCCGACGCCGGAGCCCAGGTCGTCGTCGACTTCACCCACCCCGACGTCGTCATGGACAACATCCGCTGGTGCGTCGACGAGGGCATCAACGTGGTGGTCGGCACCACCGGCTTCGACGAGGCGAAGCTGGACACGGTCGCGCGGATGGCTGGCCAAGGCGCCCGAGGCTCGGCGTCATCGTCGCGCCCAACTTCGCGATCGGCGCGGTGCTGACGATGCGGTTCGCCGCGCAGGCGGCCCGGTTCTTCGAGTCGGCCGAGATCGTCGAGCTGCACCACCCGAGCAAGGTCGACGCGCCCAGCGGCACGGCGGCCCGGACGCCGGGCTCATCGCCGAGGCCCGGGCCGCGGCCGGCACCGGCGCCGGCGCCGGACGCGACGTCGCAGGGCGCTGGCGGTGCCCGCGGCGCCGACGTCGACGGCGTGCCGGTGCACTCGGTGCGGCTGGCCGGGCTGGTCGCCCACCAGGAGGTGCTGTTCGGCACGGCCGGCGAGACGCTCACGATCCGGCACGACTCGCTGCGACCGGTCGTCGTTCATGCCCGGCGTGCTGCTCGCCGTGCGGGCCGTGCTGTCACCGGCCGGGGCTGACCGTCGGCATCGAGCCGCTGCTCGGCCTCGCCCGACTGACGTCGCCGCGAGCGCGGTCGCCTTCCCGCCGGTGACAGGATGGCGGGCGTGGGGGCCGACGACACCGCCGTACTCCGGCGTCTGCTCGACGTCGCGCTCGCCGCTGCCGCCGAGCGCCGGTCCGACCGCGTGCTGCGGCTCGTCGTCGACGCCGCCCGGGACCTGGTCGGCGCCCGGTACGGGGCGATCGGCGTCCCCGACGGCGCAGGCGGCTTCGCGACGTTCCTGACCGCCGGCATCGACGCGGCGACCTGGAAGGCCATCGGGGCGCTGCCCCGCCAGCACGGCCTGCTGGGCATCCTGCTCCGGAACCCCGCCACCATCCGGGTCGAGGACATCCGGGCCGACCCCCGCTTCGCCGGCTGGCCGGCGGCGCACCCGGAGATGAGCGCGTTCCTCGGCGTACCCATCGTGGCCGGCGGCGAGATCCTCGCCGAGCTCTACCTCACCGACCGCGAGGACGGGTCGATGTTCACCCTGGCCGACCAGCGACTGGTCGAGACGCTGGCGGCCCACGCGGCGCTGGCGCTGGCCAACGCGCAGCGGCTGGAACGCACCCGGGAGCTGGCGGTGGCACAGGAACGCACCCGCCTCGCCCGGGACCTGCACGACTCGCTCACCCAGACCGTGTTCGGCCTGACCCTTGCCGCGGAGAGCGCGGCGCAGCTCGCCGGGGACGTCGACCCGCGGCTCGCGACCCAGATCGCCCGCCTGCGTGCGCTGAGCGCAGCGGCCCGCGACGACATGCGGGTCCTGGTCGACACCCTTCGACCGGTCGACGTCGACCGTGAGGGACTGGCCGCCGCGCTGCGCAAGCGGGTGGAGCTGATAGGCCGGGTGCACGACGTACCGGTGGAGGTCGAGGTCGACGGCGACCCCCAGCTGTCGCCCACGGTGGCCCGCGAACTGCTGTACGTCGCCAACGAGGCGCTGACCAACGCGCTCCGGCACGGGGCGGCGACCCGGGTCGAGGTCCGGCTCTCCGAGGAGGACGGGACGGTCCGGCTCTGCGTCGACGACGACGGCCGTGGGTTCGACCTCGCCGCGACCCGCCGATCGTCGCGGCGGCTGGGCCTGACCTCGATGCGGGAGCGCGCCGACGCCGTGGGCGGCACCTTCCGGATCCGTACCGCACCCGGCACGGGTACCCGCGTCTGCGTGGAGGTGGGTCGTGGCTGAGCGAACCGACGCGGGGAAACCCGCGACCGATCGTCCCATCCGGCTGCTGCTCGTCGACGACCACGAGATGGTCCGCTCGGGGCTACGGACCTTCCTCGAGCTGCAGGAGGACATGGAGGTGGTCGGCGAGGCGGCGTCGGCCGAGCAGGCGCTGGCCCTGGTGCCGGCGGTGACGCCCGACATCGTGCTGCTCGACCTGGTGCTGCCCGGCATGTCCGGGGTGGACGCGGTCGGTCACCTGAGGGCCGACCATCCGACGGTGAAGATCGTCGCCCTGACCAGCTTCGCCGGCCAGGACCTGGTGCTGCCGGCGGTGCGGGCCGGGGTGTCGGGCTACCTGCTCAAGGACGTGGGGCCGGCCGAGCTCGCCGACGCGCTGCGGGTGGTGCACTCGGGCGGCTCGCCGCTGCACCCGCAGGTCGCGGCGACCGTGATGGCCAGCGTCGCACCGCACGACGGCCCGGAACCGCCGCTCACCCCGCGTGAGCGCGAGGTGCTGCGGCTCGTCGCGCGCGGGCTGTCCAACCGGCTGATCGCCCGCGAACTGGCCCTCGCGGAGAAGACGGTCAAGACGCACATGAGCTCGATCCTGGCCAAGCTCGGCGTCGCGGACCGCACCCAGGCCGCGCTCTACGCCGTACGGTCCGGGCTGGTGGAGCAGAGCCCGCCGGGCTAGCCGCCCGACGGCCCAGGACCGCTATTGCCTAGGACCATGGACGTAGGCGGTCCGCGTCGCCGGCCCGATGTCGCGGGACCGGGAAACTGGCACGGTCGGTGCATGACCACCGCACTGATCACCGGAGCCTCACAGGGCCTCGGCGGCGCCCTCGCCGCACAGCTCGCCCGGGACGGCTGGCGGGTCGTCGTCGACGCCCGAACGGAGTCCGACCTGCGCGAGGCCGTGCACGGCCTCGGTCCGGGGGAGGTCACCGCGATCCCCGGCGACGTCGCCGACGAGGCCCACCGGCGCGCACTCGTCGCGGCGGTCGGCGACCGGCTCGACCTGCTCGTCCTCAACGCCTCGACCCTCGGGCAGCGTCCGCTGCCGCCGCTGGCCGACTACGACCTGGCCGCCCTGCGGCACGTGCTGGAGGTCAACACCGTCGCACCCCTCGCCCTCGTGCAGCGTGCCCTTCCGGCGCTGCGCGCCGCCGGCGGCCGGGTGTTCGCACTCAGCAGCGACGCGGCCGTGCAGGGATACCCGGGCTGGGGCGGCTACGGCGCCAGCAAGGCGGCGCTCGACCAGCTGGCGCGGGTCCTCGGCGCTGAGGAACAGGCGCTGCGCGTCTACGCGGTCGACCCGGGCGACATGCGCACCCGGATGCACGCCGACGCCTTCCCGGGCGAGGACATCAGCGACCGGCCCGATCCCGTCACCGTCGTCCCTGCGTTACTGCGGTTGCTCGATGGCGACCTCGACAGCGGGCGGTACGTCGCCGCCGACCTCGTGTCCGAGGGAGCCGCCCGGTGACGACATGCCTGTCCTGCGAGCCGGCCCTGCGCTTCGACGTGGCGCCCGACCTGGTGGCCACCACCCCCGCCGAGGAGCGGCACCTGGACCGCGACCGGGTCCGGATGCTGGTCGCGTCCGCCGACGGCCTCGAAGACCGGTTCGCCGCCGACCTGCCCGAGCTGCTCCGGGCCGGTGACGTCCTGGTCGTCAACGACTCGCAGACCATCCCGGCGAGCCTGCCCGGCCGGACGACGGACGGCGAGCCGGTCGAGCTGCACCTGTCCACCGTCCTGCCGGGTTCCGGGGTGACGCCCGCGTCGGCGTTGCGGGCGACCCGTTCGAAGTGGGTCGTCGAGCTGCGCCGGCCGGCGGCCGGGGGCAGCCGCCCCGGGGCGTCGGACCGGGCGGGCACCGTGGTCCTCCTTCCGGCGGGGGCCGAGCTGCGGGTCGGTGCGGCCCACCGCGGCGGGCCGGCGCCGTTCCGGCTCTGGGAGGCGACGCTGACGACGGCGCGCCCCCTCGCCGGCTACCTCGATGCCGTCGGCGAGCCGATCCGCTACGACTACGTCGCCCGGCCGTGGCCGATCGCGGCGTACCGGACCGAGTTCGGCGACGTGCCGGGCAGCGCCGAGATGCCGAGTGCCGGCCGGCCACTGACCCGGCACCTGCTGCGCCGGCTGGCCGACGCCGGGGTGCAGGTGGAGCGGGTCACGCTGCACTGCGGGGTGTCCTCCGGCGAGGCGGGGGAGCCGCCGTACGACGAGTGGCTGTCGGTCCCTGCGCGCACCGCCGAGGAAGTTTCGCGCGCGCGCCGCGACGGCCGCCGGGTCGTCGCGGTCGGCACGACGGTGGTCCGCGCGCTCGAATCGGCCGCCGACGGGCACGGGGCCGTGCGTCCCGGCGAGGGCTGGACGGACCTGGTCATCGGGCCGCGGCGGGGGATCGACACCGTCGACGGGATCCTGACCGGATGGCACGAGCCACAGGCGTCACATCTGGCGATGTTGGAGGCCGCCGCCGGCCGGGAGCTGCTCTGCGCGTCCTACCGTGCCGCGCTGGACCGCGGCTACCTCTGGCACGAGTTCGGCGACGTGCACCTGATCATCGCCGAACGCGCCCGACGCCCCGGAGGAAAAGCACGATATTCCGGCGGCGGCTCTTTTCTTCGATAAAGACAAGCATCTTTTCCCTCCTTATCCCTCACCATCAAGTAAGGGTTTATGGCTGCAAAAGAACATGCATGCAATCTCTCTGTAGCTCTTCACACACGCTCCGTGGCAATGTAGGTTTGGCAGCTTAAGGAAGCCGATTGACATCGGATTCCACTATTGCTTGCACGACGCGGGGGTCTCGGGTCGTTCACCCGAGGGGGGATCAGCATGGCCAAACGCGCATTTCTGGTGGGTTTGAATATCTACCCGGATCCGCGTAACAACCTCAATTCGTGCGTGGCCGACACGCTGGCGTTCAAGGCGGTCCTGCAGAACACGTACGGGTTCGACCCGGGAAGCATCCAGCTCTTGCACAACCAGGACGCGACGTTGGACAACGTCCGATCCGGGCTGGACTCCCTCTTCGCCGGCGCACAGGCCGGGGACGAGCTCGTCTACTTCGAGTCCTCGCACGGCTACCGCTACCCGGACGGCGACACCATGGTCGAGGTGTTGTGCCTGTACGACGGGTTTCTCAAGGACACCGAGTTCGCCCAGCGGACACAGAGCCTGCCGCCCGACGTCCTCACCGTCGTGCTCGACTCGTGCCACTCGGGAGGCATGAACAAGGTGTTCTTCCCACCGGGGGACGTGCAGGTCGCGCGGGCCAAGGTGTGGCAGCCCACGGCTGAGGAAGCCGATCGCGACGCGCAGCTCTACACCCAGGTCACCAAGTTCAAGTTCTTCGGCCGGACCGCGACCGCAGACACCGGTGCAGTGGCGAAGAACTTCGTTTTCGACCCGGTCGGTGTCCCGGCTGCAAAGGATTTGGCGGAAGCCGCAGTTGATCTTAATGCAGCGCTTTTCGCGGCATGTTTGTCCGATCAAACCGCCGCCGCCGGCAGCACCCCGACGGACAACTTGTCTGCCTTTACCTACGGAATCGTCAACGAGGTCGATCCGGCGATTTCGCTTAGTGAGCTCAATCAACGGGTCGGGGCTCGGCTCGCTCAGCTCAATATGACTCAGACGCCCACCGCGGTGGCGCCGCCGTTGCATCCGGAACTGCTCACCGAGACATTCATCGCGATGCAGTCCGCGTCCGGCGGCGGAATGCACCCCGCCACCGGGGGAAACGGTGCCGGCAGCGGCGGAAACGGTGCCGGCAGCGGCGGCATGGACGGTGGCTTCGATCCGGTCGAGTGGCTGCGCGAGCAGTTGGGCAGCCTGCCCTGACCCCGGGCCCGGATCCCGGACCACGTTCGAGACAACGACAGTTCACCGCACCACATCTCGCGAGCGCGAGATGCAGCGCGGCACGTCCGCAGGGGCGGGCCGCACCCTACCCAGGCCGGTGTGAGCCGGCAGGAACACAGGAGGAACCATGACCGCCGCAGTACTCGACCCGAAGCTCGCGGGTCTCGCCGCCCAGATCGAGGGCGCGTTCGCCGGGGGACCGGCGCCGTCGCCCAACGGGGGGACGTCGACCGCTCCGGGCACCCGTGACGCAGCGAGCGTCGCCAGTTCGATGCTCTCGGCCTATCACTCGGCCGCCGTGATCAACCCGGCCAAGGCCTACAAGAGCAAGGGGCTGGCGCCGACCATCCAGGTCAGCGATCCCGCGGAAGCGACCAGCAAGGACTTCTGGGACTCGGTCTGGACAGTCGTCCAGACGGTCGGCCCGGTCGTCGTCGACGCGCTGAGCAAGGACTACCAACCCAACCAGCCCAACCTGTCGACGGTGATCCAGGGGATCCCGGCCAACCGTCGCAACGACAAGGACTGGGTCGACTTCGCCACGACGCTGCTGCTCAGCGTCGCCCAGGGCACCGTGCAGGTGCTGTCGGGGCAGAAGGACTTCACCGACCCGGCCAGCCAGCCACCGCTCCCACAGCCGCCGGCCGGTGCGGACAAGGGCTTCTTCGACGACGCGTGGGGCTTCGTGCAGCAGGCGGCGCCGGTCGCGATGCCGATCATCATGAGCCTGCTGTAGCCACCGACGTGGAGCCCGGCGGGAACGGCGTCCATGCTCCGGGTGCGAATCCGGTGCCCGAGGCGGTGGCGGCGGCGCTCGCCGACCTCCGGCAGCCCGATCTCAGCGGGCTGCCGGAGGAGCAGGTGCGTGCAGCCACTGCCCAGATGTTCGGTGAGCAGGGTCTGCGGCCCGAGTGGCTCGAGTGGCTCCGATTCCGGATCTCCGAGCGGAGCTACGGGATGACCCGCCTCGAGGACGCCGACAGCGCCGACTTTCTCTACCAGAGCAAGGAGTGGGGTGCCGTCTACCAGCGACTGGTCGGGCTGTTCACCGACCGGCTGGTGATCATCGGCAACTCGACGCCGCAGTTCCTCTTCGTTCCGTCCCGCTAGCCGCTGGGGTCGTTCTCGACCAATGAGGTGTGCAGCCTGATCTCGCGGAGTTCGGCGCCGGGGGCGTCGAGCGCGCGTGCGGTCCCGTCGGCGCTCCACCCGGCCGACGTGTAGAAAGCGGTCGACGCGCGGTCGCGGTCCAGGACCCAGGCGGTCGCCGTGCTCGCCCGGTCGGTCCGCAGATGGTCGACTGCCGCGGCTAGGAGCCGGCTGCCGTGCCCGCGGCGACCCCATCGGGGTTCGACCAGCATCGTGGAGACGGCGGCGGTGTGCGGTTTCGCATCGTCGTCCGTCGACGGGCCGAAGGCGACGAAACCGACGACGGCGTCCTTCTCCAGCGCCACGAGCACGCGGTGCTGCGGAGTCGGCGGCGAACCGACCGCCGCCCCCCACTGCTGTCGTCCGAGCTCCGGTGTCACCTGCGCCAGGACGGTCTCCGGCACGAATCCGGCGTACGCCGTCCGCCAGGTCTCCCGCTGGATCCGGGAGATCTCGTCGACGTCGTCGGGGCGGGCGGTCCGCACGCTCACATCAGCCACGCGGCGAGCCTACGGCTCTACATTCCGAGGACGTCGGCGTGCGGGCCCATCGCAATGCGCGGGTGCTCGCCCGGGTCGAGCCAGCGGAGCAGGGCCGTGACGTGCTCAGGCGCCAGTGCCACGCAGCCCTGGGTGGGGCTGCCGTTGGTCACGTGCAGGAAGAACGCCGACCCGGCGCCGGGCGTGCTCGGCCAGCGGTTGTAGTCGATGACCGCGGCGTAGTTGTAACTGGGGACGACCTCCCAGAGCTTTTCGCCGGTGCCGGCACCACCGGAGGAGTCACCGGTCTGCAGGGTGTTGTAGTTCGGTGAGGACGACTGGTCGACCCACACGTCGCCGTACTGGACGTGTCGATAGGGCAGCCCGCTGCCGGGATCGGGCTGGTTGCCGAAGGCCTGGCTGAGGGTGAAGAAGCCGATCGGGGAGGCGACGGTCTCCTCGCTGACCTGGTGGCTGAATCCGCCCGCGCCGATCAGCGCGGGGTAGGGCCCCAGGACCTGGTGCCAGCGGCCGCCGCTGCGCTGGTACGCGGTGACGGTGGCGGAGGTGTCCGCGCCGCCGTCGTTGGTCACGGCGACGATCTGGCCGGCCCCCCTGGTGTCAGCCATCAGGTCGGGAAGCAGCTTCGGCGCGGGCGGGGGCGCCGCCCGGTGGGTCGGGCGTGGTCGTGGTTTCGGCGGTGTGGTGGCCGCGATCCGGTGCGTCGCGGTCCGGTGCGGACGAGGTGGGTGCGTCGGCGCGGGGCGGGTCGCGGCCGCCCGGCGCGGTCGCGGACGGGCCCGGGTGGGTGTCGGCGACGGACGGCGGGGGGCGGGGTGGGTCCGGGACGGACTCGGGGTCGCCGTCCGGCTCCGCGTCGCGGCGGCCGCCGCAGCGTGGTGCGGGTGCGGCGCGGCGCACCCGGCGAGCGTCGTGGCCAGCCCGGCGAGCAGGACGGCCGCGGCTCGACGGGCTGGGCGGTGTGCAGTCGGGTGGGACACGGCGCACACCTTACGTCGACGCCCCGGCGGTCACCTCCTCGTGCTCGGCGCGCTCACCGGGTCGCGCTCCGCGCGCTCATCGGGTCGCGCTCCGCGCGCTCATTGGGTCGCGCTCCGCGCGCTCATCGGCTGGTGCTCTGCTCCGCCGCCTGGGTGTCCACCGCCGCCTGCTCGGCCCGCTCCCGGCGCCGCCGCCGGACCTTCCGGAAGACGAGTACGCCGATGAGCAC
This sequence comes from uncultured Actinomycetota bacterium, assembly GCA_963828605.1. GTDB lineage: Bacteria > Actinomycetota > Actinomycetes > Mycobacteriales > QHCD01 > DASXJE01. The sequence continues at coordinate 96,423 of CAWHER010000001.1, forward strand.
GACGAAGATCGGGATCGGGCCCCAGGTCAGGTAGCGCGACACGGTGCTCAACGACGCGGCGAAGGCGTAGCCGAGGGTGACGCACGCGGTGCCCCACAGCAGCCCGCCGAGGGCGTTCCAGGGGAGGAAGGTGCGGTAGGGCATCCGGGCCATACCGGCCATGCTGGGCACCAGTGCCCGCAGGATGGCGACCGTGCGGCCGAGCAGGACGGCCTTGCCGCCGTGCCGGCGCAGGAAGGCGTCGGTGCTGTTCCACCGCGGCTCCCCGACGAATCGGCCGAGCCGCGAGCTACGCAGGGAGGGCCCGAACCACCGGCCGAATTCGTAGCCGACCGAGTCGCCGGCGATCGCGCACACCACTGCGACGACGATCATCACCGGCAGGCTCAGCACGCCCTGGTGCGCGAAGTAGCCCGCGACGAGCAGTGCCGTCTCCCCGGGGAGCACCAGGCCGATCAGGATCGCCGCCTCGCCGAAGGCGAGGCCGCCCGCGATGACGTAGAGCCACACGCCGACGGCGTCGCCGATGACCTGCAGGTAGTGCTCGAACGAGACCACGTCCCCATAGTGCCCGAGCGGCGTCCGCCGTCGGCGTCGTTATCGGCGGCGGAGCGTCCGGGCGGGCCTGTCGGAGGGCTCTGTCGGACGGCTCTGACACGATGCGGACCGTGTCCGCGCCCCCTGCTCCGGTCGACCGCATCTCGGCCGCCCTGGCCCGCCGCATCGCGCTCGCCGCACAGGGGTTCGGCGACCCGAGGCCGGCCGGGCGGGTCGACGCCCGTCATCTGCGCCGGGTGCTCGACCGCACCGGACTGCTGCAGATCGATTCGGTCAACGTCCTCTCCCGGTCGCACTACCTGCCGGTGTTCGCCCGACTCGGCGCCTATCCGCGACCGCTGCTCGACCGGTTGAGCTGGGGCGGCCGCCGGCGGGAGCTGTTCGAGTACTGGGGGCACGAGGCCTCCCTGCTCCCGCTGGCCCACCACCCACTGTTGCGGTGGCGGATGCAGCGCGCGGCGGAGGACTCCTGGGACCAGGTCCAGCGGTTGGCCCGCGAGCGCCCGGGCCTGATCTCGCAGGTCCTCGACCTGGTCGCCGAGCGCGGCCCGATCAGCGCCGGGGCCGTCGAGGCGCCCGCCGCCCGCCGACCCCGGGCCATGTGGGACTGGCACGACGGCAAGATCGCACTGGAGTGGTTGTTCTACACCGGTGCGGTGACGACCGCGGCCCGGCCGCATTTCGCCCGGGTCTACGACCTCACCGAGCGGGTGCTGCCAGAGGCCGTGCTCGCCGTGCCCACGCCGAGCCGCGAGGACGCGCAGCGCGCGCTCGTCCGGGTCGCGGCCCGCAGCCTCGGCGTGGCGACCGAGCGGGATCTGCGCGATTACTTCCGGCTGCGGCCGGCCGAGTCACAGGACCGGGTCGCGGAGCTGGTGGAGGGCGGTGAGCTCCAGCCGGTGGCCGTCCAGGGGTGGCGTGACCGGGCCTATCTCTGGCCGGGCGCCAGGCTTCCGCGCCGGGTTCGCGCGCGGGCGCTGCTCTCACCGTTCGACTCGCTGATCTGGGAGCGGGCCCGCACCGAGCGGCTGTTCGGGTTCCGCTACCGGCTCGAGATCTACACGCCGGCGGCGAAGCGGGTGTACGGCTACTACGTGCTGCCGTTCCTGCTCGGCGACCGGCTGGTCGCCCGGGTCGACCTGAAGGCCGACCGGGCGGCGGGCCGGCTGCTGGTGCAGGCCGCCTACGCGGAGGACGGCGAGCCGGCCGCGGGCATCGTCGGCCCGCTCGCGGACGAGTTGCGACTGCTCGCGCACTGGCTCGAGATGGACGGCGTCATGGTCGCCGCCCGCGGGGATCTCGCCGCGCCGCTGCGCGCCGCGCTGGGCTGAGCCGGGCCCGCAGCGAGGCCCCGAGCTATGCCCCGGCGCGCGGAACCACCGGGACGGTCTCGCTGCGGAGTAGGCGTCCCAGCTGACGACCGCGGGGTCGGATCGCCCACCACAGGGTCAGGTATGAGTGGACGAGCGGGGTGGTCAGGACCCGGCGTCGCGGTGGGTCGGCGGCATGCGCGAGGCGGTTCGCTCTGGCGTCGGCCAGGAGCCCTTGACGGTGCTGGTCGACCTCGATCCGCAGGATGTCGACGTAGCAGTAGGTGGTGGCTGGGCGGTCGGTCATGTCAGCTCCTCTTTCGGTGGATGGGCGTGTTTCAGCCCGGGATGTGCTGCGGTGGGAAAAAAAGACGTGCGGCGGTGAGGTCAGGTGACGTCGACCGGCACCCGGGCGGGTTCCGGGCGACGGAGCAGCGGCGCTCCGGCCGCGACGATCACCACGGCCATGCCGACGATGAGCACCTGGTAGCCGACGACCCCGATGAGCAGGGCGCCGAGGCCGATAGAGATGGTCTGCGGTACGCCGAGCAGGACGTCGCTCGCGGTGGACACCCGGCCCATCAGCCGGTTCGGCGTGCTGCGCTGCAGCAGGGTGTAGTAGCCGACGAGCGCCCAGGGCAGGCCGATCCCGGCGACGATGACGCCGGCGACCGCGAAGCCGAGGTTGCCGAAGGCGAGGACCACGTCGCCGGCGGCGAACAGCATCAACCCGGCCGCGACCGCGGCCTGCTCCCCGATCCGGCGCACGATGCGTGCGGCGGTGAGACCGCCGAGGATCGCGCCCACGCCCTGCATCGACCCCAGCACGCCGAGGAATGACGGCGGCCGGTGCAGACCCTCGTCGACCACGGCGAAGATGAACGTCTCCGTGAAGCCGATCACCAGGAAGGCGACGGCGGCCGAGATCGTGACCCGGCGCAGCGCCTCGGTGGTCAGCAGGTGGCGCGCACCGGCCGTCACCTCGGCCCGGAACTGCAACTGCGGAGGCTCCGGGCGGGCTTCGCGCACCTTCAGCCGGGTGAGGGTGGCGGCCGCGACGACGAAGGTCGCCGCATCCAGCACCGCCACCGCGCCGCCACCGAACGCGGTGAACAGCCCGGCTCCCACGAGGGGGCCGACCAGCCGCAGTCCTTCGCGGACGGTCTGCGATGCGCCGTTCGCGTCGGCGAGCAGCGCGTCGGGGACGATCTCCTTGAGCAGCCCGTTCATGGCCGCCGACATCACCATCCCGGAGATCCCGTAGCCGAGACCGACGGCGTAGATCACCCAGACCGGCCCCGTCTTCCCGACGGCCAGCAGGGGCAGAACGGCGAGCGCGCTGACCAGATTTGCGGCGATGAGGAAGGGCCGGCGGCGGACCCGGTCGACGAGGTAGCCGCCGACCGGCGCGAGCGGCGCCGCCAGCGACAGGACCAGGAAGGCGAGTCCGGCGGCGGCGTTGCTGCCCGTGATGGTCTTGACCCAGATCCCCATGACGATGACCAGCGCGGAGTCACCGAACATCGACAGGACCATGCCGGCGAACAACAGCCGGAAGTCGCGGATCGCCAGGGCGCGTTTCATCGGATCAGCCGGCCTCGGGGCGCGCGGCCCGGATGACGCTGACGTTTCCGCTGACGGTGTTCAGTCGGAGGTCTACGGCCGAGTCGCCTTCGGGTGCCCGATCCTCGACCGGCAGGTCGGAGGAGACCTCGCCACTGATGCTGGACACGGCAAGTCGGGCCACCGCACCAGCGGCCACGCCGACCTCGACGTCGCCCGACGCGGTGGTGACGACGATGGCGCCGCGTCGGGCCGATCCGATAGTGACGTTGCCGGAGGCGCCCTTGATGTTCGTCGACCCGTCCACGGCACCGATCGAGATGTTGCCGGAGGCGCCCTTGATGTTCGTCGACCCGTCCACGGCTCCGATCCGGACGTTGCCGCTGCCCGAGGACACGGAGAGACCAGCGGCCCGGTCGACCTGGATGTTGCCCGACCCAGTCTTGGCGTCGACTTCTCCGGCGACCGGGCCGAGCCGGATGTCGCCGCTGCCGGCCTTGAGTTCGGCGTCGCCGTCGACCTGGTCGGCCTCGAGGTTGCCGCTCCCGGTGTTCATCGCGATCCCGGCGAGTCGGCCCTGGACGGAGATGTCGGCCGACCCGGAGTTGGCCTTCGCCGTCGAGCCCGCGGGCAGGACGATGCGGATGTCGAGCGGCGGCGTGTTGCCGAACCGCTTGTCCGGAGGCTGCACGGTCAGCCGCGAGGTCTGCTCCGAGAAGCTGATCTCGGTCTCCTCGGCCGCCCGCGCTCCGTCATCATCTCGTCCTTCGACCAGGACGGTGGTCTGCGCGGTGTCGGTGGCGACGATCTCGATCGTCCCCGCGCCGTTGTTGACGCTCAGGTGGAGGGGATTGGGCGTGGCGAAGCTACGTTCGGGCATCGATGTCCTCTTTCGGTCAGCCGCGGGCGTAGCCGGTGAGAGTCCGGCGGCCGGCACGGCGGGTGGTGGGTGGGTCGAGTTCGCGGGTCACGGCGCGCAGCACCCAGGTGTTCACGGAGATCCCCTGTGACGCGGCGGCCGCCTCGACGGTGGTCTTGACCGTCTCGGGCAGCCGCAGGGTCACCCGGGCGGTCCCTTCCTCCGCGTCGGGCGAAGGCGGGGGGTCGGACGGCGGCCGATCGGCGACTGCGACGACGAGTTCGGGCTCGCGCCCGCGCAGCCTGACGTCGACGGTGACGTCGTCGAGCGCGGTTGTGACCTCCGCCGCGGCGTCGGCGATCGCATCCATCAGCACCAGCCGCACGGCGGGCTCGAGGGCCGCGGCGAGCAAATCCGCTGCCTGCCGGCTCGCCTCGCCGCCCGCCGCCGCGGCGTTGGCCAGATCGGCCCGAAGGGCGGTGACATAGCTTGACAGTTCCATGACGTCACTATGACGTCGTTAATGCCGTCAGTCAAGTGTCAGTTCGACGCAATGCTCGGCCCGGGCGCCGCACGGCCCGTCGGAAGCCTGTGCCGGGGGAGCCCGGATAGAGTCGATCCCGGCCGCCACCGAGGAGTCGCCCGTGCCTGAGATCGCCCCGCTGCACGTCGCAGTGATCGCTTACACCACGTTCGAGCCGCCGCCGGACATTCCGTGGGAGACCGATGTGGACGGCGGTCAGGCACTCGCCGAGTTCGCCGGCCGGGCGTGCTACCAGTCCTGGAAGAAGCCCAATCCGGCCACGGCGACCAACGCCGGCTACCTGCGGCACATCCTCGAGGTCGGCCACCTGTCGGTGCTCGAGCACGGCACGGTCACGATGTATCTCACCGGCGTGTCCCGCTCGCTCACCCACGAGCTGATCCGGCACCGGCACTTCTCCTACAGCCAGCTGTCCCAGCGCTACGTCCCCGAGCGGGATGCGCAGATGGTCGAGCCGGAGGTGATCGCGGCCGACCCCGAGTTGCACGCCCGGTTCCTGGCGGCGACCGAGGCCTCGCTCGCGGCCTACACCGATCTGCTGGAGGGGCTGCAGAAGAAGTTCGTCGACGTCGACAACGCCACGCAGCGCCGCAAGCAGGCCCGGCAGGCGGCCCGGTCGGTGCTGCCCAACGCCACCGAGACGCGGATCGTCGTCACCGGCAACTACCGGGCATGGCGGCATTTCGTCGCGATGCGCGCGTCCGAGCACGCCGACGTCGAGATCCGCGACTGCGCGGTCGCCTGCCTGCGCGAGTTGCAGCGGGTGGCGCCCCACGTCTTCGCCGACTTCGAGATCTTCCAGCTCCCGGACGGCAGCGACGTCGCGTCGAGTCCCCTGGTCGCCGAAGGCTGAGCCGCGCGGCACCGAACCCGAGATACGTGACGCGCGTCACGAGTCGAGAAATCTCGGCCATTGGCGTAACACCGGAGCCATCGGGGTCGATATGTTAGATCGAAGCCCCGCGACGCTCTGGACCCCCGACTAGCGCGTCGCGGGGCTTCCTCACGTCGCGCCGCCGGTCGGCCGGACACGTCCCGGCACACCCCGCGGCGCATCGCATTCGGGCCCGCGGACGGTAGCGTGACCCCCATGTCAGTCGACCTTCGACGGCCGTTCGGCCGTGTGCTCACCGCGATGGTCACGCCGTTCGCTCCCGACGGCTCGCTCGACGTGGACGGCGCGCAACGACTCGCCTCCTTCCTCGTCGACGAGGCCGGCAACGACGGACTCGTCATCAGCGGCACCACCGGTGAGTCGCCCACGACCACCGACGACGAGAAGGACCGCCTCCTGCGCGCCGTTCTCGACGCCGTCGGGTGCCCGGGCCACCGTGATCGCTGGGGTGGGAACCAACGACACCGCCCACTCGGTGCACCTGGCACGGGCCGCGGAGAAGGCCGGGGCGCACGGCGCCCTCGTGGTGGCGCCGTACTACACCAAGCCGCCCCAGGCCGGCCTCCTCGCGCATTTCCGGGCCATCGCCGACGCCTCCGACCTGCCGTGCATGCTCTACGACATTCCCGGCCGGACCGGCGTACCCATCCAGACCGAGACCCTGGTCCGCCTCGCCGAGCATCCGCGGATCGTCGCGGTCAAGGACGCCAAGGGCGACTTCGAGGCGAGTTCGGAGGTCCTGGCCCGCACCGATCTCGCCTACTACTCCGGCGACGACAAGGTCACCCTTCCGCTGCTGTCTATCGGGGCGGTGGGCGTGGTCGGCGTTCCGACCCACCTGGTGGGGCTGCGCACGGCGGAGATGGTGCTCGCCTACGAGAGCGGCGACGTCGCCCGGGCGCTGGCCATCCACCGGTCGCTGCTGCCCGTGTTCACCGGGTTCTTCCGCACTCAGGGCGTCATCCTGACCAAGGCGGCACTGCGCCTGGTTGGCCTGCCGGCCGGTCCGGTCCGGACGCCGCTGGTCGACGCGACCGACGACGAGGTGACCCAGTTGCGCGCCGACCTGACCGCCGCCGGGGTCGAGGTGCCGGCCGCGTGAGCCCGCGCATAACCGGAGGGAGCGCCTCATGACCCACCCGCACCGCGATCTGGGGCCCCCCGGCGAGCTCCCGGCCGGCGGCCTGCGGGTGGTGGCCCTGGGCGGACTCGGCGAGATCGGTCGCAACATGACCGTCTTCGAGTACGACGGCAAGCTGCTGATCGTCGACTGCGGCGTCCTCTTCCCCGAGGAGGACCAGCCCGGCGTCGACCTCGTGCTGCCCGACTTCAGCTACCTCCGGGAGCGCTATGACGACGTCGTCGCGGTGGTGCTCACCCACGGCCACGAGGACCACATCGGCGCGGTGCCCTACCTGCTGCGCGAGCGTCCCGACCTGCCGATCGTCGGCTCGACGTTCACCCTGGCACTGGTCGAGGCCAAGCTCCGGGAGCACCGGATCACCCCGTACACGCTGGCCGTCAGCGAGGGCGGGCGGGAGCGGCTCGGCCCGTTCGAGTGCGAGTTCCTCTCGGTCAACCACTCCATCCCCGACGCGCTGGCGGTCGCGATCCGCACTGGCGCGGGGGTGGTCCTGCACACCGGTGACTTCAAGATGGACCAGCTCCCGCTCGACGGCCGGCTGACCGACCTGGGCGGTTTCGCCCGGCTCGGCGCCGAAGGCGTCGACCTGCTGATGTCGGACTCCACCAACGCGGAGGTGCCGGGGTTCGTCACGTCCGAGCGGGAGATCGGCCCGGTCCTGGACTCGGTGGTGCGCGCCGCCACGAGCAAGGTGATCGTCGCCTGCTTCTCCTCGCACGTGCACCGGGTGCAGCAGGTGCTCGACACGGCGGCGGCGCACGGCCGGAAGGTGGCCTTCGTCGGCCGGTCGATGGTCCGCAACATGGGGGTGGCCCGGGACCTCGGGCTGCTCATCGTCCCGCCGGGCCTCGTCGTCACGATGGACGAGGCGGCCGAGCTGCCCGCCCGAGCGGGTCGTGCTGGTCTCCACCGGCTCGCAGGGCGAGCCGCTGTCCGCGCTGGCCCGGATGGCCAACCGGGAACACCGCCAGATCAGGGTCGACCCCGGCGACACGGTGATCCTCGCCTCCAGCCTCGTGCCGGGCAACGAGACCGCTGTCTACAGCGTGATCAACGGCCTGTCCCGGTGGGGCGCCACCGTCGTGCACAAGGAAGTCGCGATGGTGCACGTCTCCGGACACGCGCCGGCGGGGGAGTTGCTCTACGTCCTCAACGCGACCCGGCCGAGCAACGTGATGCCGGTCCACGGCGAATGGCGGCACCTGCGCGCGCACGCCCGGCTCGCGCACGCGACCGGCGTGCCGACCGAGCGGATCATGCTCGCCGAGGACGGCGTGGTGGTCGACCTCGTCGACGGGGTCGCGCGCATCAGCGGCGTGGTGGACTGCGGTTACGTCTACGTCGACGGTCTCGAGGTCGGCGACGTCGGGGAGGAGACGCTGAAGGACCGTCGGATCCTCGGCGAGGAAGGCTTCATCGCCGTCACGATCGTCGTCGACTCGGTGACCGGGAAGGTGAGCGGCACTCCGCACGTCTCCGCGTCCGGGTTCAGCGACGAGCCGGGGGCGATCCGCGCGGTCGTCCCGTTGATCGAGGCCGAACTGGACCGGGCCGCCGTCGACGGCGTCACCGACACCCATCGGCTCGCCCAGCTGGTCCGGCGGGTGGTCGGCCGGTGGGTCTCCGACAACTATCGGCGCCGGCCGATGATCGTCCCGACGGTGATCGCGGTCTGACCGACGCACCCCGGCCGGGCCGGGTGCCGGACTTGCGGGGTAGTCGCGTGTCGCGGCTGTGACTCGTGAGGCAGGCGTGGCCGGCGGAGGTACGGTGGCGGCATGCCGGCCCGCACGAGCACCCGGCCGCGTCCGCGCGGCGGTGCGAGCTCGCGCCGCAAACCGGCCCGCAGGCGCCGTCCGGCGAGCCGGGCCGGCCTCGGTCAGCGGCTCGGCACCGCGCTGTGGCGCATGGTGGTCGGCATCTGGACCCTGGTCGCCCGCGCCGTCGGAGGGACCGCCCGGGCGGTCGGCCAGCATGCCGCGAGCGCCCGCGACCTCGACCCGGCGCACCGGCGGGACGGCGCCGGGCTGGCCCTGATCGGTCTGGCCGTCGTCCTGTCGCTCGGGGTGTGGTGGCACGGTGCCGGCCCCGCGGGCCGGTGGATCGCCGACGCCGCGCACACGGTGGTCGGGTCGCCCGCGGCCGCCCTGCCGCTGGTGCTCCTCGTCGCCGCGGTGCGCCTCATGCGGCAGGCTCCGCGCCCGGAGGCCCGTGGCCGGATGATCGTCGGCTGGGCGGCGCTGGCGCTGTCGGTGACCGGACTGTGTCATGTCGCCAACGGCTCGCCCTACACCTGGCCGGGCCGGCGGGAGGCCGGCGGAGCCTTCGGCGCGCTGGCCGCAGGCCCGCTCGAGAGCGGGCTCACCGTCTACGTCGCTGCGCTCCTGCTCGGCCTGCTCGGGGTCTTCGGCCTGCTCGTGCTGACCGGGACACCGGTCAACCAGATCCCCACCCGCGTCCGGGGCCTGCGCGACCGGCTCCGCCGCCGGACGGAGAACGACGAGGCGGAGGTGGCGACCGAGCAACTCGAACCGGTGCGGCTCCGGCGCCCGTCCCGGCGCCGGCAGGGTTCGATGTCCGGCGACGCGCAGGACGGTGACGAGGCGGCGACCGAGTCGATGCCGGCCCACGCCAACGAACCGGCGCCCGCGGCGCCGCGGGCCCGGAAGCCGGCGGCCGCGCCGCCACCGGGGCCCACCCGCGCCGAGCAACTCGCCCTGACCGCCAACGAGGGCGACTACGTGCTGCCCCCGCCCCAACTGCTGTCGGCGGGTGCGCCGGCGAAGGCCCGCAGCCGGGCCAACGACCAGGTGATCGCCGCCCTCGCCCAGGTCTTCGAAGAGTTCGAGGTCGACGCCGCGGTGACCGGCTTCAGCCGCGGGCCGACCGTGACCCGCTACGAGATCGAGCTCGGCCCGCGGGTCAAGGTCGAGCGGATCACGGCGCTGTCGCGCAACATCGCCTACGCCGTCCGGAGCGGCGACATCCGCATCATCAGCCCCATCCCGGGCAAGAGCGCGGTCGGGGTCGAGATCCCGAACGCCGACCGCGAGTGGGTGATGCTGGGCGACGTGCTGCGCTCGCACGCGGCGACCAGCGACCACAACCCGACCCTGGTCGCCCTCGGCAAGGACATCGAGGGCGGCTACGTCGTCACCAAGCTGGCCACGATGCCGCACATCCTGATCGCCGGGGCGACCGGCGCCGGGAAGTCCAGCTGCATCAACTCGCTGATCGCCTCCATCCTCAGCCGGGCCACCCCCGACGAGGTGCGGATGGTCCTGATCGACCCGAAGCGGGTCGAACTGACCGGCTACCAGGGGATCCCGCACCTGGTCACGCCGATCATCACCAATCCCAAGAAGGCGGCCGACGCGCTGCAGTGGGTGGTGCGGGAGATGGACCTGCGGTACGAGGACCTCGCGGCCTCCGGCGTCCGGCACATCGACGACTTCAACCGCAAGGTGCGGTCCGGGCAGATCACCGCCCCGCCGGGCAGCGAGCGGGTCTACAAGCCCTACCCCTACCTGATCGTCATCGTCGACGAGCTCGCCGACCTGATGATGGTGGCGCCGCGCGACGTCGAGGATGCCGTCGTGCGGATCACGCAGCTGGCCCGCGCCGCCGGCATCCACCTCGTGCTCGCCACCCAGCGTCCGTCGGTGGACGTCGTCACCGGGCTGATCAAGGCCAACGTGCCGAGCCGGCTGGCCTTCTCCACGGCGAGCCTCGCCGACTCCCGGGTCATCCTCGACCAGCCGGGCGCGGAGAAGCTGATCGGCCAGGGCGACGCGCTTGTTCCTGCCGATGGGCGCGAGCAAGCCGCAGCGCATCCAGGGCGCCTACGTGCCCGAGTCCGAGGTGGCGGCGGTGGTCGCGCACTGCACGGACCAGGCGACGCCGTCCTACCGCGAGGACGTCACCGCGCCGGCGGCCAGTAGCAAGGAGATCGACGAGGACATCGGGGACGATCTCGACCTTTTGTGTCAGGCCGTGGAACTCGTGGTGACCACCCAGTTCGGGTCCACGTCGATGCTGCAGCGCAAGCTGCGGGTCGGGTTCGCCAAGGCCGGCCGGCTGATGGACCTGATGGAAACCCGCGGCGTCGTCGGGCCCTCGGAAGGCTCAAAGGCCCGTGATGTTTTGGTGAAATCCGACGAGTTGGACGGTCTTCTCGTTACGCTCCGCGGCGAGGGATGACGGGTTGCAGTCGGGATCGCCCGCCTGATTGCCGCCTATCGATCCGTTCGGGGGACGCCTAGACTTGCCCCGGAAGTGCACAGCACCGCGGGGGCAAGAAAATCAGCCGTCCGGGAGGGGGGTGCCGTGAGTGACGATGCTGGCCGCCCGGACCCCGGGTGGGCGAGATCCGATCCGCCGGGGTCCGTAGCGAACGACGGCCATCCGGCCGAGGGCCCCCCCGTGGGTTCCGTGATCGCCGCGGCGCGCGAGGCCCGCGGGATGTCGGTCGAGGACGTCGCGGCCGCGACCCGGATCCGGGTCTCGCTGGTCAACGCGATCGAGCACGACGACTTCTCCGGATGCGGCGGGACCTTCTACGCCCGTGGACATCTGCGCACGATCGCCCGCGTCGTCGGCGCCGACGAGCAGGCAGTGGCCGCCGCCTTCGACCGGCGGAGCGATGAGCCTCCCGACGCTGCTGCGGCGGCCATCGACGCGTCGGGCATCTCGCCCGAACCCCCGCCGCAGCCCACCCGCCGACCGACACCCCGGTGGGCGGCGACCGCTGCCGCCGTCGTGGTGGTGCTCGCGGTGGTCGCCGTCGGCGGCTGGCTCCTGACCCGGTCCGGATCCGGTCCGAGCCGGCACGGTGCCTCCGGCGCGACGACCACCTCGCACCATCCGACCGGGCACGCCACCACTACGCCCCGTCCGACCCATACCAAGCCGGCCCCGCCGCCGCCCTCGGGTGTGGCCCTGCGGGTGCAGATCACCGGCGACCGGAGTTGGCTCCTGGTCACCTCGAGCGCCGGTACCCCCGTCTACGAGGGCGTGCTGGACAGCGGGACGCAGATGAAGTTCACCGACCCGAGCAGGCTCACGGTGCGGTTCGGCAATCCGCTCGCGGTGAGCGTCACGGTCAACGGCCGGCAGCTCGGGCGGCCGTGCGCGCAGAGCGTGTGCACCGTGCAGTTCTCGCCCGGCTCCAACCAGGCGGGCTAGGCCGGTCGGTAGCGGCCGGACGTCACCCCGGCCCGCCGCTGGCGGGCGCCGGTAGTCTCGTGGTGTGTCCCGTTCGGCTGCCCCCTCCCGCCGCGTCGCCCTGATCACCCTGGGCTGCGCCCGCAACGACGTCGACTCCGAGGAGCTCGCCGGTCGCCTCTCCGCCGACGGGTGGGAGGTGCTGTCCGAGGGGCAGGTCGGAGACGACGCCCCGGACGCGGTGATGATCAACACCTGCGGCTTCGTCGACGCCGCGAAGAAGGACTCGATCGACACGGTGCTGGAGGCGGCCGAGTCCGGCGCCAAGGTGGTAGCGGTCGGCTGCCTGGCCGAGCGGTACGGCGCGGAGCTCGCGAAGGACCTGCCGGAGGCCGACGCAGTGCTCGGCTTCGACCACTACCCGCAGATCGGCGCCCGCCTCGACGATGTCGTCGCCGGCCGGACTGTCGCCCCGCATATTCCCCGTGACCGGCGGACGCTGTTGCCGATCAGTCCGGTCGACCGCGCGGCCAGCGGCCTCGCCGTCCCCGGCCACGGCGAGCCGGCCGACCTGCCGGCCGGTGTGGCACCGCCGTCGGGCCCGCCGACCCTGCGGCGGCGGCTGGACCACGCCGTGCTGGCCCCCCTGAAGCTGGCCAGCGGGTGTGATCGGCGCTGCGCCTTCTGCGCCATCCCGCGGTTCCGCGGCGCCTTCGTGTCCCGGCGCCCGGCCGACGTACTGGCCGAGGCCCGGTGGCTGGCCGACGACGGCGTACGCGAGGTGTTCCTGGTCAGCGAGAACTCCACGTCCTACGGCAAGGACCTCGGCGACCTGCGGCTGCTCGAGTCGCTGCGTGCCCGAGCTCGCCCGGTCGAGGGCCTCACCGAGTGCGGGTGTCCTACCTCCAGCCGGCCGAGATGCGGCCCACCCTCGTCGCCGTGCTGGCCTCGACGCCGGGCGTCGCGCCGTACTTCGACCTCTCCTTCCAGCATGCCAGCGAGCCGGTACTCCGCCGGATGCGCCGGTTCGGCGGCCGTGAGCACTTCGTCGGCCTAGTCGACCAGATCCGCGCCATCACCCCCGACGCCGGCATCCGGACCAACGTGATCGTCGGGTTCCCCGGCGAGAGCGACGCCGACGTGACCGAGTTGCGGCGGTTCCTCACCGAGGCGCGGCTGGACGCGGTCGGGGTCTTCGGGTACTCCGACGAGGACAACACCGAGGCGGCCGGCTACGACGGCAAACTGCCCGCCGAGGTCATCGCGCACCGGGTCGAGCAGGTCAGCGAGCTCGTCGACGAGCTCTGCGCCCAGCGCGCCGAGGAGCGGATCGGGTCGGTCGTCGAGGTGTTGGTCGAGCGGACCGACGCCGACGAGGACGTCATCGAGGGCCGGGCCGCGCATCAGGGCCCCGATGTGGACGGGGTGACCACCCTGCCCGGCGGCTCCGGTTTGCGCCCGGGCGACCTGGTCCGGGCCCGGGTCGTGACCGCGGACGGCGTCGACCTGGTGGCCGACCCGGTGGAGGTGGTCGGGGCGGACGCACCGCGGGCGGCGGGGTGAGCAACCTCGTCCCCGACCCGGCCGCCACCGCGCCGCAGACCGCGAAGGTGGTCAACGTCGCCAACGCCCTCACCGTGCTGCGGCTGCTGTTGGTCCCGGTCTTCGCCTTGGCGCTGGTGCACGACGACGGCACCAGCGTCGGCTGGCGGATCGCGGCCTGCGCGATCTTCACCGTCGCGTCGCTGACCGACCGGATCGACGGCGACCTGGCCCGCCGCCGGGGGCTGGTGACCGAGTTCGGCAAGCTGGCCGATCCCATCGCCGACAAGGCGCTGATCGGTACCGCGATGGTGGGCCTGTCCGCGCTGGACCTGCTGCCCTGGTGGGTCACCGTGGTCGTGGTCGTCCGCGAGGTCGGCGTGACGCTGCTGCGGTTCTGGGTGATCCGGCACGGGGTGATGCCGGCCAGCCGCGGCGGCAAGGTGAAGACCTTCGTCCAGGCGGTCGCGATCGGACTCTACGTACTGCCGCTGTCCGGTGCCGCCCACGTCGTCGCCGCGATCGTGATGGCACTGGCGGTCGCCCTGACCCTGGTCACCGGCGCGGACTACATCGCCCGCGCGCTGACCCTGCGCCGCCAGGCGGTCCGGTCGTCCGGTGGCACGGTCCCCCCGTCCGCCGCGCACCGGGAGCAGCGGTCGTGACCGTCGCCGCACAGGTGCACTCGGCCCTGGCCGCCCGCCGGCAGACCGTCGCGGTGGCCGAGTCGCTCACCGCCGGGCTGCTGTGCGCCGCGCTCACCGAGACACCGGGCGCCAGCCGCACCTTCCGGGGTGGCCTGGTGGTCTACGCCACCGACCTCAAGGCGTCCCTGGCCGGGGTACCCGGCCCGCTGCTGGTCGCCGAGGGTCCGGTCAGCCCCGACGTCGCCGCGGCCCTGGCCGCGGGGGTCCGGGCCCGGCTGGGGTCGACCTACGGACTGGCGGTCACCGGGGTGGCCGGGCCGGACGAGCAGGACGGGGTGCCCGTGGGCACCGTCTGCGTCGGCCTGGCCGGGCCGGAGGAGGCCGGCCCGGGTGCCGGCGGCGGAGCGATCCGGACGCTGCACCTGGACGGCGATCGGGCGCAGATCCGGCAGCGGGCGGTCGCGGGCGCCCTCGACCTGCTGGCCACCGCTCTGGGCGTCGGCTGCGCGGAATCGACGCAGTGATCCGGGCGTTACGCCCACGGCTGACACGCCCATTCGGGTCGGGTTGATGGGTGGGGCCAGGGGTACCGTGACAAGACAGTGCCAGAAAGGGGTGCAGCGGATGGCTCTGCTCCGTCGAGTTCTCGGCGACACACTGCGTGGCCAGCGGCTGCGCCAGCAACGCACGCTGCGGGAAGTGTCCTCCGCTGCCCGGGTGAGCCTGGGCTACCTCTCCGAGGTCGAGCGCGGCCAGAAGGAAGCCTCCTCGGAGCTCCTCGCCTCGATCTGCGACGCGCTCGACGTGCAGCTCTCCGAGATCCTCGGCGAGGTGAGCGAGACCATGCGCGGCGTCGAGGTCACCCCGACGGGTGCGGATGCCGCGAAGCAGGTGCAGGCATCGGTCGGCGCCGCCCTACCGCGGGTCGACACCTTCGACCGGTTGGACAAGGTCATCATCGGCCCGGTCCGCGAAGGCGACCGCCGGGTCACCGCCGCCGCCTGACCGCACGACCCCCCTCGCCGGCACTCCGGCGTACCGCCTGCCGGAGTGCCGCCTGCCCGGAGTACCGCCTGCCCGGAGTACCGCCAATTCGTCCCGTCCACCCGCCTTGCATTCCGCATGAACGTCACGTTCATGCGCTCTAGCCGCATCAACGTGACGTTGATGCGGAATGGGGGCGGACGGGGTGGGCGGAATGGCGACGGACGGGGCTGCCTGTCATGCCGTCGACGAGCTCTGCGCCGGGGCGGCGCTTGCCTCGCGGATGTGAATTATTCACCAGGAATGGGGTCTGGACAGCGACTCATGTTCCTGCCAGTATCACCCGCGTTGTCCGAATCGGGGGCTGAGGCAGGCAGGAGCGGCCATGCACACCCACGACCCGGGCGTCACCATCCCCGATCCCGCGGCGGGCGGCCCCGCCGGAACCCGGCCGGTCGGCCGCCGATCGCTGCTGAAGGCGGCCGGTCTGGGTGCCGGCCTCGCGGTCACCCGGGCCGGTACGGCGGGTGCGGCGGGCCGGGCCGGCCCGACCGCCGCCAATGCGCCCCGGGCGGCGACCGCGCAGCTGCCGCTGGTCGGCGGGGTCGACTTCCCGATCGGGATCTTCTGGCCCCCGCCGCCGCTGCAGACCACCGCGGCGCGCTACCAGGAGATCGCCGACGCGGGGTTCACGTTCGTGATCAGCGGCAACTACGTGTTCGACCAGTACATCGGCCGCTACGCCCTGGGGCTGGCCGACCAGGCCGGCCTGCAGATGCTCATCGCCGACGATCCGCGGGTGCAGGCCGCCTGCCACACGTTCAAGATCGCCGACGGCGGCTCGGCGCCGCTGACGATCTCGACAGCGGACGCCCGCACCCTCATCCAGCAGGCGATCAACGATTACACGCCGTACGGGTCGTTCGCCGGATTCGACCTGTTCGACGAGCCCGACCCGAGCTACTTCGACTCGCTCACCCAGGCCGTGTCGATCGTGCGGGACATCGATCCGACGCTGCTGCCCTACATCAACCTCTACCCGTCGAACGATCCGAACTATCCGGCCCAGTTCGCCGCCACCGTGAACCCGTCCCTGGTCTCCTACGACCGCTATCCCCTGGGTACGGCGGGCGACGACGCCTCCTACTTCGTCAACTTCGCCAACGTCCGCGCAGTGGCCCTGGCGCACGACATCCCCGCGTGGATCTACATCCAGACGCTGGCCTACAACGGGCACCGCAGCCCGACCGCCGCCGAGATCCTCTGGCAGATCAACATGAGCCTCGCCTACGGCTTCAGCGGAGTGCAATACTTCACCTACTGGACGCCGGACCCGGCACGCGGCGAGGGCTTCGAACCGGCATTGATCACCGTCGACGGCAAGCGCACCGAGCGGTACGCCGAGAGCACGCAGATCAACACCCGCTGGCTGGCCCCGGTCGGCCGCGAGCTCAAGCCGCTGGTGTCCGAGACCGTCGTGCATGCCAACGACACCCCGCTGCCGGCCGGTGCCACCGCCTTCGCGCCCGACGATTACATCCGCGCGGTGGACGGTGGCGCGGTGGTGCTGGGCCGGTTGCGCAGCCGGACCGCCGCCGACACCCGGCGTTGGCTCGTCGTCGCCAACCGCTCTCACGACAGCGTGACGACGGTGCGCCTGACCCTCGACGCGGCCCATGTGGGGACGACCGACCTGTTCGTTCCCGCCCAGCGCGCCTACCGACCGCAGCGCGATCCGGACCATATCCCGCTGACCCTCGACCCGGGTGCGGCCGCGCTGCTCCGCCTCGGCGCCGGGTAGCAGCGCTCAGGGACGCCGGCGGTAGGGGAGCCGGTGGCCCTGCAGTGCCGCGCCCGTCGCGTCGAGCGCCTGCTCGGTGTCGGCGTACGTCGCCTGCGCGACGCCCACGTAGAGACAGTCGAGCACGAGTAGCTGGGCGTGCCGGGCCGCCGGGCCACCGGACCGGAAGGTGGTCTCCCGGGCTGCGGTCGTCAGCAGGATGTCGGCGGCGTCGGCAACGGGCGACCGCGCGAAGTTGGTCACCGCGACGGTCGTCGCGCCGCGGGCCCGCGCGACCTGCAGCGCCTCGACGACCTCCGCCGTCGCCCCGGAGTGGGTGACCGCGACGGCCACGTCGGGGCGGCCGAGCAGGGTCGCGCTGGTCAGCGCGTCATGCACGTCGGACCACGCCGACGCGGTCCGCCCGATCCGGGCGAGCTTGAGCCGGAAGTCCCGCGCGATCGCCGCACTGCCCGACACCGCGTAGAGATCGACCCGGCGGGCCGCGGAGAGGGCGGCCACGGCCCGCCGTACGGCGGCCAGGTCCAACTGCTCGGCGGTGTCCTCGAGCGCCCGCAGGTCGGTGCGGACCAGCCCGGCGACGACCTGCTCGATCGGATCGTCGGGGGCGATCGCTCCGGACAGTGCCTCCGTCCAGGGTCGGCTCCGGCTCCGGCCGGCCTCGGCGGCGAGCGCGAGCCGGAGCTCGGCGTAGCCGGGCAGGCCCAGCGTCCGGCAGAACCGGGTGACGCTGGTCAGCGACGTCTCGGCCCGGCCGGCGAGCTCGGTGATGGTCGACTCGGCCACCGCGGCCGGGTCGGCGAGGATGACGGCGGCGATCCGGCGGCCGGCCGCACTGAGACCCGGGACCAGGCTGCGGATGTGGGCCTCGACCGTCGCCTCGCCCAGGTCACTCCTGGTCGAGCGGTCGGCGGGTGGCATGGCAACGATCGTCGTTCGCAGCGCATAGTCTGGTCAACAATTCACGGGTGCGTGGCGGGTGGGGGAGCGCTCCCGACCCGGTCGGGTCCGGTTGGGTCGCACCGATGCGTGGCGACCTGCCACGATGGACGTCGGCGTACCGTGGGAGTGCGCCGCTGACGGGAGGATGTTCGATCATGGCTAACCCCTTCGTGAAGTCATGGAAGTACTTCATGTCCTGGTTCGGCGCGAAGGTGGACGAAAAGGCCGATCCGAAGATCCAGATCCAGCAGGCGATCGAGGATGCCCAGCGTCAGCACCAGTCGCTGTGCCAGCAGGCCGCCCAGGTCATCGGCAACCAGCGTCAGCTGGAGATGAAGCTGTCCCGCCAGCTGGGCGACGTCGAGCGGCTGCAGGGCTCGGCCCGGCAGGCCCTCGTCCTCGCCGATCAGGCCAACACCAAGGGCGACCCGGCCAAGGCGGCCGAATACACCCAGACGGCGCAGGCCTTCGCCAACCAGCTGGTCTCCACCGAGCAGTCGGTGGAGGACCTCAAGGGGCTGCACGACCAGTCCCTGCAGGCCGCCGCGCAGGCCAAGAAGGCCGTCGAGTCCAACGCGATGATGCTGCAGCAGAAGCTTGCCGAGCGGACCAAGCTGCTCAGCCAGCTCGAGCAGGCCAAGATGCAGGAGCAGGTCTCCTCGTCGCTGCAGTCCATGTCCGAGCTCGCGGCGCCCGGCAATGTGCCCTCGCTGGCCGAGGTACAGGAGAAGATCGAGCGCCGCTACGCCACCGCGCTCGGCCAGTCCGAGCTCGCGAACAACAGCGTGCAGGGCCGGATGCTCGAGGTCGAGAAGTCGACGATCGACATGGCTGGTGCGGCCCGGCTGGACCAGATCCGCGCGAGCATGGGTGAGATCGGCCCGGCCGGGCAGACGCCGGCGGTCGAGGCGGCCAAGTCCGAGGACGGCGCCGCTCCGCAGCAGAGCGCACCGCAGCAGCAGACCTCCGAGCCGAGCTAGGGCGGGCGTCACCGTGGCTGCCGATCTCACCGCCCGCGCCGCGCGCGCGGCCGCCGCAGCCCGGCGCGCCGGCCAGATGGCCGAGACGGCGCGGCAGGCCGCGGCCGCCTGGCGGGACCCGGTCGCCCGGTTGCTCCGCCGCCGGCGGCGGGCCCGCTGGGGCCTGGGTCTGCGGGCCGCCTTCGCCGTCGGGATCTCCTTCGTCGCCGGCTGGGCGATCGGCAACGGTGACGTGGTCGGCGGAGCGTTCCTGGCCGTCGTCGGCGTCTTCGCGATCTACTCCGTCGTCCCCGCCGTCCGCCGCGTCTGGGTGCTCGAGCGCACTCCGTTGCCTGCTCCGCCGCCGCCCCCGCCGCCACACGGCTCGGCCGCCCGGCTGCCGATGGAGCGGCTCGCCGCGCGGGAGCGCGTGCTGGCCAACCTCTTCGCGCTGCTCGGGCCGCCCGGACGGGACGCGGCCGGAGAAGCCGCCGCGGCCGCGACGGCGCTGCGCCGCCGGGCCGAGCGGATCGTGGTCCTCGAGGCCGCCCGCCGGGACGCGCCGGCACAGGCGGTCGGCGATCTCGACGAGGCGCTCGGCGTCCTGTGTGTGTCGCTTGAGGACGGCGTCGACGCCTACGACCGGCTGGTCACCGCCGCGGCGGGGGTCGTGTCGGCCAGCATCGACGATCGCTCGGACTCCCTGACCGCACAGCGGCTGTCGGACACGACCGACGCGCTGGCGGGCCTTGCCCGGGGGCTCCGCGAGGTCAGCCAGTCCCACTGAGCGCGGTGCGTCAGCCGTCCCGTCCGCCGTCGGGTGCGGCGCGCCCGTCGGCCGTGAGAAATCCGGTGATCGTGTCCAGGTGTTCCCGGCGTAGTCCCACGGCCGGCTGCGGCGCGATCGCCAGCGCCGGCTGCTCGAGCCCGTTGAGCCAGTCCATGGCCTCGGCCGAATAGCCGAGCTCGTCGTCGGTCCAGATGAGCGGGCGACCCTCCCGCCCGACCTCCTGGGCCAGCGGGAGCTTCCACCACACCGCCGATCCGCCGGGCCGGCCGACGACGGGGAACTCCGGTAGCTCCAGCAGCCGACGCAGGTCCCGGTTCGCGTCCCGGGACCAGGTGGTGAGCCAGCGGATCTCGACCAGGCCGCGGCGGTGCAGGTCGCGGATGCCGGCCATCACGTCCGGCGAGAAGGTGATCGGATAGCTGCGGCCGTTGGTCTGAGCCGTCCCCGTCGTCCAGCGCGGCCAGACGCTGCGATCCGGCTCCAATGTGACCGCGTTCAGGACGCCGTCGACGTCCAGCAACCAGATCGGCCGGGTGTCGCCGCCCGGCCGCCGCCCGGCGCGGCCCGGCACGACGGTCAGACCCGGCCGGTGTGGAACGTGCGGAACACCTCCGCCAGCCGGCCCTCCGGCAGACCGACCAGGGCGGCGTTGTCGGCGAGCTCGGCCCGCAGCCGGTCGGTGAGGCCGGACATGTGCGAGGTCTGGCTGGCGTGCGCCCGCAACGCCGCGACCTTCATGTCGAAGGTGTCGGTGACGTCGACGTAGGTCCTCGACTGCGGGGCGGCGATCATCCACACCTCGTCCGCCCGCCACGCCTCCAGGCCCTCGTCGGCGAACAACTCCGGATGGATGTAGGGGTTGGCCGCATCCGGGTAGACGGCGCACAGGGTGGCCTCGCCGACCGCCATGTGGTCGGGGTGGTTGTGGACGACGCGGTCCCAGGTCCGCTCCGGGGTCAGCGTCAGCACCCGCTGCGGCCGCACTCGGCGGATCTGCCGGGCGATGTCGCGCCGCAACTCCAGCGAGACCAGCACCCGGCTGTCCGGGTAGCCGAGGAACGTCACGTCGCTGACTCCGACCGCCGCCGCGGCGGCGCGCTGCTCGGTCTCCCGCAAGGCGGCGACCTGGTCGCGCGGAGCGTCACCGGACTGCCCGGAGTCGCCCCGGGTCGCGATGCAGTAGGAGACCTCGATCCCGGACTTGGTCCAGGTCGCGATGGTGCCCGCCGCCCCGAAGTCGAGATCGTCGGGATGCGCCGTCACGACCAGAATGCGCCGGACGTCGGGGGACCGACCGCCGTCGACGTACCGCTGTGGGCTGCTCATGGCCGGTGACTCTACGACCGGCCGCCGCCGGCGGTCTGCCGCGGGTCGGGCTGGCAGGCCGGACACCAGAAGGTGACCCGCTCACCCTGGGTCGCCAGCCGGATCGGCGTGCGGCAACGCCGGCACGGCTGCCCGTCCCTCCGGTAGACGTAGTGCTGCCGGCCGCGGTGCAGGTCGCCGGTGGTCGCCTGCTCCGGGCGGTCCCTGTTGGCCCGGAGCAGCCGCTGGGCCAGCGACACGACGCCCACCAGGTCGTCCACGTCGGACACCGCCGACCACGGCGAGACACCGCGCAGGAACAGTGTCTCGGACTTGTAGAGGTTGCCCACCCCGGCGAGGTTGCGCTGATCGAGCAGCGCCTCGGCGATCGCGCGGTCCGGCCCGGCGGCGATCCGCCGGGCCGCCTCGGCCGCGTCCCAGTCGGGACCGAGCAGGTCGGGGCCGAGATGGCCGACCAGTCGGTGCTCGTCGGCGGTCTGCACGACCGCGACGTCGTGCATCCGGTAGCCGACGGCCTGCCAGTCGCTGTTGGCGAGCACGACCCGCACCTGATGGGCCGGGCCGCCGCGCCACCGGGCGCCTGCCGGCAGCAGGTGCCAGGCACCGTCCAGTCGTAGGTGGGTGTGCAGGGTCAGGCCGCCGGCGAGCCGGGTCAGCATGTGCTTGCCCCGCGCGACCACCTCGTTGACCCGGTGACCGGACAGCTGGACCGTCGCCAGGGCCGGGACCCGCAGGTCCGCCGTGGTCAGGTCGCGGCCGGCCAGGGCGTCGTTCATCCGCCGCGCCGCGAGCCATACCGTGTCGCCTTCTGGCACGGCTCGATTGTGCGTCAGCCGACGGATCCAGCCGAGGGCACCGGGCGGACTCGGCCGAGGCCGCCCGGAGTGGTCAGCCGATACCGCGCCGGATCCGACCGGCGTACCTCGCCTCGAGCTCGTCGTTGTGGTCGTCGCCGCCGGGCACGTTGGCGGACAGGTACACCGGCGGGGTCACGCCGCCCGCGAGCTGGCGGGCCACCACCTCGGCCGTCATCAGCTGCGCCGCAAGTGCCGAGGTGATCGAGGAGACGGCGCAGACCGAACCGCCGTCGGGCAGGGGCAGCAGGCTGTCGCCGTACGGCGCACAGTTGTCGATCACGACGTCGGCCAGCTCGAAGAGCCGCTTTCCGGACGGGTGCCGGGACTCGATCCGGGTGGAGTGCTGGAGCGACGTGAACGCGATGAGGCGGTGGCCGCGCTCGCGGACCAGCTGGGCCATCTCGACCACCGATCCGTTGCCCCCGGAGTTGGAGGCGATGACGAAGATGTCTTCGGGGGCAACGGTCGCGAGGTCGTAGATCTGGTGCGCGACCGCGGGATCGCGCTCGACCAGCCGGTCGACGTCCGCCGGCTTCACCCCGCCGTAGATCACGATGTCGCGGATGGCCAGCATGCTGGTGGGGACGAACCCGCCGGCCCGGCCCGCGATCTCCATCGACAGACCCTGCGAGTGGCCGGTACCGAAGGCCTGCACGACCCCGCCGGCCGCGAGCGAGTCCGCGACGAGTCGGGCCGCTGCGCTGATGTTGTCCCGCTGGGTGTCGAGCACCCGGTCGATGACGGCCTGGATCGCCGCGGCGCAGCCGTCCTGGTCGATGCTCATGCGTGTGACGTCCTCACCTCGGCGACGAGTGCGGACTCATCTCACCACCTGCGGGCGATCCGGCGATCATCACCTGCCGGGGGCCGGCGGTGATCATCTGCCGGCGCTCGCCGGTGGCCGGATACGCTGCGCCGGTGGACCCCGACGAACGCCTGGTGGCCGGAGTCGACGCGGGCGCGACACGGGTCCGGGCCCTCGTGGTGGATCTGGCCGGCGGCCGGCGGGGAACCGGCGTCGCCGGTGGCGCCAACCCGGTGTCCCGCGGCCTGGACGCCGCGATGGCCGAGGTGGCCCGCGCCCTGGAGGGCGCACTGTCCACTGTGGATATAGCGAAGGTTGCGCTCGTCGCGCTGGGGATCGCGGGCGGCACCACCCACGGCGGCGACGGGCTCGGCGAAGCCCTGGATGCGGTCTGGGTGCGGCTCGGCCTGCGCTGCCCGCGGATGCTCGTCTCCGACGTCGAGGTGGCGTTCGCCGCCGGCACCGCGAGCCCGGACGGACTCGTGGTGCTGGCGGGCACGGGCGCCGCGGTCGCGGAGATCCGGGCCGGTGCGATGACCCGCTACCTCGACGCCAAGGGATGGTTGGTGGGGGACGTCGGATCGGGTTTCTGGCTGGGATTGCGGGCACTGCGCGCCGCGGTCGCCGACCTCGAGGGACGCGGCACCCCGACGGCGCTGACGCCGCTGGTTGCCGCCGACCTGGGGATCGCCCTGCCGCACCACCCGGACGGTGCCGCACCCGGCTCCGACCGCACGGTCCGCGACCTGCTGGCCGCGGCGTACCGGCGCCCGCCCATCACCCTGTCCGAGTTGGCCCCGCTGGTGTCCCGGACCGCCGCGGACGGCGACCCGGTCGCCCGGGCGCTGGTGGACCGGGCCGCCGAGACGTTGCTCGACGAGGCCGGTGTGCTGCTGCGCGACGGGCCCGGGGCCAGGTCGGCCGTGGTGGCCGGCAGCGTCCTGGTGACCCCCGGCCCGGTCCGCGACGCCGTACGCCGAGGGCTGGCCGAGCGATTCGATCTCGAGGTCGGGGACGGCCGGGACGGGGCGGCCGGAGCCGCGTGGCTCGCCGCCCGGCGGCTGGGCCCGCCGATCGCGGCGGGCGACGTACACCGTCGGCTCACCGCCGCCGACTGACCGGCCGGGCCGCCACCACCGGCCGCCCGGCCGGGCCGCCACCAGCGCGGATCAGGCCACCGCGAGCGGGGCCCCGGTCAGGTCGCGACGACCAGCCGCCCGTCGACGCGCTGCGGCACTCCACCGGGGTTGTCGTCCCGCAGTTCGGCGGGCAGCAGCGCCTCGGGGCTGTCCTGGTAGCAGATCGGCCGCAGGAAACGCCGGATCGCCGTCATCCCGACCGACGTGTGCGCCTCCGACGTCGAGGCGGGGTAGGGGCCGCCGTGGTTCATCGCCCAGGCGACGGCGACCCCGGTGGGGAAGCCGTTGTAGACGAGGCGGCCGGCCTTGTGGCTGAGAATGCCGGCGAGCCGTCCGGGCAGGCCGGTCTCACCGTCACCGGTGTGCAGGGTCGCCGTGAGCGACCCCTCCAGCCGGGCGAGGGCGGCCGTGAGTTCCTGCTCGTCGCGGTAGGTGACCACGACCGCGACCGGGCCGAAGCACTCCTCGAGCAGCGGTCCGGTCACCTCCGATGCGGGCACGGCGAACAGCTGGGGCCGGGCGGAGAACCCGTCGCCCAGATCCGCGGTCGACGCGGCCAGCTCGGTGACGCCGGCCTGCGCCCGCAACCGGGCGGTGCCGGACTCGAAGGCGTCGCGGATGCCCGCGGTGAGCATCCAGCCCGACGGGGCCTGCCCGGCGGCTGTGGCCAGCTCGTCGCGGAGCCGGTCCCCGTCGGCGCCGGCCGGGACGAACAGCAGCCCGGGCTTGGTGCAGAACTGGCCCACACCCATGGTGAACGACCCGAGGAACCCCTCCGCGATCTTCCCGGCCCGCTCGGCGGCGGCCGCCGGTGTGATCACGGTCGGATTGAGGCTACCCAGCTCGCCGTAGAACGGGATCGGGTCGGGCCGGGAGTTGGCCAGGTCGAACAACGCCCGGCCGCCGGCCAGTGAGCCGGTGAAGCCGACCGCCCGGATCGCCGGGTGGGTCACCAGCTGGGCGCCGGCGTCCTGGCCGTGGACGACGGCGATGGTGCCTTCTGGTGCGCCGGACGCCCGTGCCGCAGCGACAATCCGTTCGGCGCACCGCACCGCCGTGGCCGGGTGGGCGGGGTGTGCCTTGACCACGACGGGGCACCCGGCTGCCAGTGCCGAGGCCGTGTCCCCGCCGGGGACGGAGAAGGCGAGGGGGAAGTTGCTCACCCCGAACACCGCGACCGGACCCATCGGCGCCAGCATCCGGCGCAGGTCGGGGCGGGGTCCCATGTCGGTCTTCCCGGGGTGGTCGATCGTGGCCTCGACGTAGCCGCCGTCCTCGAGGGTCTCGGCGAACAACCGCAGCTGGTAGCAGGTCCGGGTCAGCTCACCACCGAGCCGGGTCGTGCCGAGGGCACTCTCGCGGTCGGCCAGCGCGACGATCGTCTCCCGGTCCTCCTCCAACGCCTCGGCGATCGCCCGGAGCAGCCGGGCCCGGCCGTCGCGGCCCATCGCCTCGAGTGCCGGGTACGCCGCTCGCGCCGCCTCACACGCGGCGTCGACGCCGGCCGCAGAGGTCGGCTCGGTCACCTTCTCGACGGTCTCGCCGGTGCGCGGGTCGATGCTGGTCACCGTGTCCATGGCGGTGGTCATCGGGTCACCTCCTGGGTGGTTCGGGGACGCTGGCGGGTGTCGTCATACCCGTCGACCAGCCACTGCATGTCGGTCCGGCCCTGGACGACGGGATTACTGAGCGTGCCCACCTCGTCGATCTCGATCTCCACCTGGTCGCCGGCGGTGAGCGTGAACGGCGTTTCGGGCACCAGACAGGTGCCGGTCGAGAGGACCACGCCGTCCGGGAACGCCTCGGCCCGGACCAGGTAGTCGACCAGCTCGTCCAGGCGCCGCCGGAGCTGGCTGGTGCTGGCTTCGCCGGACCAGTACACGGCGCCGTCGCGCCGGATGGTGAGCCGGATGGCGAGCCGGTAGGGGTCGGCGACCTCCCACGCCGGGCGGATGCCGGGCCCGACCGCGCAGCCGCCGAGATAGATCTTCGCCTGCGGGAGGTAGAGCGGGTTCTCGCCTTCGAGCGTCCGCGAGCTGACGTCGTCGCAGACGGTGTAGCCGACGATCTGGCCGTCGGCGTTGACCACCACTGCCAGCTCGGGCTCGGGGACGTCGACCGAGGAGTCCTCGCGGACCGAGATCGGCTCGCCGTCGCCGACGACCCGCCAGGCTGCGGACTTGAAGAAGAGCTCGGGCCGCTCGGCGTCGTAGACCTGCTCGTAGACGGTCGCGGACCGCTCGCTCTCCTCGACCCGCGCGGCGCGCGACTGCTGGTAGGTGACGCCGGCGGCCCAGACCTCGGTGCGGCCGTCCACCGGCGGCAGCAGGCGAACGGCGTCGACCGGGTAGGTGGGGCCTCCCGGGTCGAGGCACCGCGCGCGGAAGTCGTCGGCCGGGAGGCCGAGCAGGTCGGCCAGTGTCCCCGCGCCGACGAAGGCCGTGACCGTGCCGTCGGCCAGGACACCGACCGCACTGCCGTTGCTGTCATGCTGCGCAAACCGGACGATGAGCACGCTGCTCCCCTCGGGGTCGGCTGTGCCCCGAACCTATCCGGAGCGCAGTCGCAGCCCTCGCGGGGTGGGTCGGAAGCCGGCCGATTCGAGTGCCCGCGCGAGCGGGGAGTCGAGCAGTCCGGCACCGTCGGCGCGCTCGACCGCCATCCGGCCGAGCCCGCCGTCGCGGACCGCGAGGGCCAGGGCGTCGGCGGCCGGCTGCAGGAGGGCCGGGTCGTCGGACCAGGACAGCAGCGAGCGGCCGCCGCGCTCGACGTAGAGGACGAGCCGGCCGTCGACCAGCACCACCAGCGCGCCCGCCTTGCGGCCCGGTCGGTGACCGGACGGCTCGGGTCGCTCCGGCCAGGGGAGCGCGGCCCCGTAGGCGTTGGCCGGGTCGGTGGCGGCGAGGACCAGAGCGTCCTGGCGCTCGGCGACGCCCCGGCGACCGCCGTCTGGGGGTCCCGGCGCCCTGGCGGGCCGCTCGGCGGTGAAGGTCCGCAGCCGGTCGACCGCGCCGGTCGTCGCGAACTGGGCGGCACCCAGTCCGGCGACGAAGTAGCCGCGGCGGACCCGACCGGCGTCCTCGAACGCCCGCAGCACCCGGTACGCCGCGGCGAAACCGCCCGCCATGTGCTCGGCGGCGACGGCGCCGCGGGTCACCACGCCGTGCCGGTCGAGCAGCGTCTCGGCGACGGCATGGGCGCGGGGAGTGGGGTCGCTGATCCGGTCGGGAAGCCGCGACCAGCGGCCGGCCGCGGTGGGCGGACCGGTCCGGGACGGCATCGGCGGGCGACCGACCCGGCCGTAGCGGGAGCGCGGCGGCGCCGGCCGCCGCGGATGGGTGACCTTGCCTGCGCCGAGCAGGGTGCGCAGCGGTGCGAGCGTGTCGTTGGTCAGCCGGCCCGCCCAGACCAGGTCCCAGATCGCGGCGACCAGCGCCGCGTCGTCGGGCGGACCGGCCGCACCGTCGGCGAAGACCCGGTCGGCGAGCCCCCGGAAGAACAGCGCGGCGTCGTCGCCGAGCGCGTCGAGCACCGCTTCGTGCACCGGGGACGGGTCGAGTGAGGTGTCCACCGCCGGGAGGACGAGGTCGGCGATGTCGGTGGGCGCCAGCGAAACCCAGCCGTCGCGGCCGGGCAGCGCGCCGGCGCCGGACCAGAGCACCTCGCCGGCCGCGGTCAGCTCGTCGAGCATGGCCGGGGCGTATCCGGACATCCGTGCGGGCAGCACCAGCGTCTCCAGCGCGGACGCCGGTACGGCGACGCCCGCGAGCTGCTCGATCGCTCGGGCGAGCGCGTCGGATCCGCGCGTCGAGGAGGCGCCCGACCCGCTGCCAGGCCGGGAGGAACCGGGCCAGCGCCTCGGCCGGCACCGGCTCGACCTCGCCGCGCAGCCGGCCAGCGAGCGCCGGCGCAGCGTCCGCAGCACCTCGGCGTCGCACCAGTCCAGGCCGCTTCCGCCGGGCCGGAACTCGCCGCTCACCACCCGGCCGCCGCCCGCCAGCCGGTGCAGGACGTCGGCGACCACGGCAGTGCCGAGGCCGAGCCGGGCGGCGCAGGCGCCGACGTGGAACGGCCCGTGGGTGCGGGCGTAGCGCGCCGACGAGGTCGCCGAGCGGGTCGCGGACCGGCTCGGTGAACGCCTCCGGCACCCCGACGGGCAGCGCGACGCCGAGGGCGTCGCGCAGCCGGCCGGCGTCCTCGATCCCGATCCAGCGCTCCTCGCCGGCGATGCGGACCCGCAGGGCGCGCCGGGCCTCCTCGAGCTCGGCCAGCCAGCGCGGCCTGCGCCCCGCGATCGACGGCCTCGGCGGTCGGTGAGGTCGCCGACCAGCCGCAGCAGGTCGGCGGTGGCGTCGACGTCGAACGCGTGCCGGTACTCGGTGAGCCGCTGCAGCTCGGCCTCGACCTCGGCGAGCGCGTCGGGGTCGAGCAGCTCGCGCAGCTCGGCCTGGCCGAGCAGCTCGGCGAGCAGCGCGGTGTCGAGGGACAGCGCCTGCGCCCGGCGCTCGGCCAGCGGCGCGTCGCCTTCGTAGAGGAACTCGCCGACGTAGCCGAACAGCAGCGACTGCGCGAACGGCGAGGCCTGTGGGGTCTCGACCTCGACCAGGCGCAACCGGCGGGACCGCAGGTCGCGCATCAGCTCGACCAGACCCGGCACGTCGAAGACGTCCTGCAGGCACTCGCGCATGGTCTCCAGCACGATCGGGAAAGAGCCGTACTCGCTGGCGACCTGGAGCAGCTGGGCGGCCCGCTGGCGCTGCTGCCACAGCGGGGCACGCCGGCGCGGATCGCGCCTGGGCAGCAGCAGGGCGCGGGCGGCGCACTCGCGGAACCGGGCGGCGAACAGCGCCGACCCGCCGACCTCGGCGGTGACCAGCGCCTCGATCTCGTCCGGGTCGAACACGGCGAGCCCGGCGTCCGGCGGCTCGGCGTCGGTCTCGGGCAGCCGCAGCACGATGCCGTCGTCGGCGTGCATCGCCGCGACGTCGACGCCGTAGCGCTCGCGCAGCCGGGCGCCGATCGCCAGCGCCCACGGGGCGTTGACCTGGGCGCCGAACGGGGAGTGGACGACGAGCCGCCAGTCGCCCAGCTCGTCGCGGAACCGCTCGACCACGATGGTGCGGTCGTCGGGCAGCTGCCCGGTCGCCTCGCGCTGCTCGGCGAGGTAGGCGAGCAGGTTGGCCGCCGCCCAGTCGTCCAGACCCGCCGGCGCGCAGTCGCGGTCCGCGGCGACCGGGCGGTCCGCGGTGGCGATCTCGCGGACGAACGCGCCGACGGCCCGGCCGAGCTCCAGCGGCCGGCCGAGCGCGTCGCCCTTCCAGAACGGCAGCCGGCCCGGCCGGCCCGGGGCGGGCGTGACCAGCACCCGGTCGTGGGTGATGTCCTCGATCCGCCAGGACGACGTGCCGAGCAGGAAGACGTCGCCGACCCGGGACTCGTAGACCATCTCCTCGTCGAGCTCGCCGACCCGGCGGCCCGGCTCGCCGGCGGTCCCGGCCAGGAAGACGCCGAACAGCCCGCGGTCGGGGATGGTGCCGCCGCTGGTGACGGCGAGCCGCTGGGCGCCGGGCCGCGCGGTGAGCACGCCGGTCACCCGGTCCCAGGTGATCCGCGGGCGCAGCTCGGCGAACTCGTCGGAGGGGTAGCGGCCGGAGAGCATGTCGAGGACGGCGTCGAGGGCGCTGACCGGCAGCGCGGCGAACGGCGCGGACCGGCGGACGCAGGGCGGCGAGCTCGTCGACGGTCCACTCGTCCATGGCCACCATCGCCACGATCTGCTGGGCGAGCACGTCGAGCGGGTTGCGCGGGACGCGCATCGCCTCGATCGCGCCCGCGCGCATCCGCTCGGCGACCACCGCGGCTGCGACCAGGTCGCCGCGGTACTTGGGGAAGACGACGCCCCGGCTGACCGCGCCGACCTGGTGGCCGGCGCGGCCGACCCGCTGCAGCCCGCTGGCCACGCTCGGCGGCGACTCGACCTGGACCACGAGGTCGACGGCGCCCATGTCGATGCCGAGCTCCAGGCTGCTGTCGCGACGACCGCCGGGAGCCGGCCGGCCTTGAGGTCGTCCTCGATGAGGGCCCGCTGCTCGCGGGAGACGGAGCCGTGGTGGGCCCGGGCGACCAGGGGCGGCGCTCCGGGCCCGGCGCCGGCCTGGGCCATCATCTCGGCCGGCAGTCGGCCGCCGGCGTCCGGCTCGCTCGCCGTAGCGCCGCTCGGCGGCGAGCTCGTTGAGCCGGGCGGTCAGCCGCTCGGCGAGCCGCCGGGAGTTGGCGAAGACGATGGTCGAGCGGTGCGCCTCGATCAGGTCGAGGACGCGCTCCTCGACGTGCGGCCAGATCGACGTACGCCGCTCGGCGCCGGCCGCCGACCCGGACACGTCGCCGGCCGGCTCGCCGAGGGCGGACATGTCCTCGACCGGCACCACCACCTCCAGCTCGACCGTCTTCTCCGCGGGCGGCGCGACCACCGTGACCGGCCGCCCGCCCGCCAGGAACCGGGCGACCTCCTCGACGGGCCGCACCGTGGCGGACAGGCCGATCCGCTGGGCGGGCGCGTCGAGCAGCAGCGTCGAGCCGCTCGAGCGAGACGGCGAGGTGGGCGCCGCGCTTGGTCGGCGACCGCGTGCACCTCGTCGACGATCACCGTCTCGACGCCGCGCAGCGCTTCCCGGGCGGCGCTGGTCAGCAGCAGGAAGAGCGACTCGGGCGTGGTGATGAGGATGTCCGGCGGCCGGCGGGCGAAGCTGCGCCGCTCGTCGGCCGGGGTGTCGCCGGAGCGGAGGCGCGACCGCGATGTCCGGCTCGGGCAGGCCGAGCCGGGCGGCGGCCTGCCGGATGCCGGTCAGCGGGACGCGGAGGTTGCGCTCGACGTCGACGGCGAGCGCCTTGAGCGGGCTGACGTAGAGCACCCGGCAGCGCCGGCGCGGGTCGTCCGGCGGCGGCGTCGTGGCCAGGCGGTCGAGCGCCGAGAGGAAGGCGGCCAGCGTCTTGCCGGATCCGGTCGGGGCGACGACCAGCGTGTGGTGCCCCGGCCGATCGCGTCCCACGCGCCGCGCTGGGCGGCGGTGGGCGCGGCGAAGGCGCCGTCGAACCAGGCCCGGGTGGCCGGCGAGAAGCCTTCGATCGCGCGCACGGACCCATCCTGCACCGCCGGTACGACAAATAGCTCGGGGCGTCGCCCCGGGTCCCGGTGGTATCTCAGGTATCTCGATAGGATTAGTCGTAATTAACGGATGAGCGATGACACCCCGTGGGGATGGCGATGCACGACGCGACAGAAGCGCTCCGGCCGGCCGGGACCGTGCGCGCCGGTCGACCGGACGCAACCGGTGCCGACGCCGAGGGCGGCGCGGTGCCCCCGAAGCCGGCGCCGCGGCGGTCCGCCGCGCTCCGGTTGCTACCCCTGGTCGCGGTATTCGTCGTGGCCGCGGCAATCAGCGTCTCCTACCTCGGGGCGGGGCTCTGGGCGACGGACACCTGGCGTGGCAACGTCGGTGACTCGGAGCAGTTCATGTGGTTCCTGTCATCGGTTCCGCATGCCCTCGTCCACGGGCACAACCCGCTGGTGAGCACCTTCGAGCTTTATCCGCACGGCACCAACCTGATGTGGAACACGTCGGTGGTGCTCCCGGGGATCCTCGTCTCGCCGGTCACCATGCTCGCCGGCCCGGTGTTCAGCTACAACCTGCTGCTCGTGCTCGGCCCGATCGTCACGGCGTGCACCGCGTACTGGGCATTCCGCCGGTACGTCGACAGCCCGGTCGCTGCTGGTGTCGGCGGGTTGGTGTTCGCGTTCTCGCCGTTCCTCATGGTGCACGGGTCGGGGCATCTGCACCTCGTCCTGCTGGGGTTGCTGCCGGTCATGCTCGTGCTGGTCGACGAGGTGCTGGTGCGCCGGCGTCGCCGACCGTGGTTGATCGGTGGCCTGATCGGGCTCGTCGCGGCCTGCCAGCTGCTGACCAGCGAGGAGGTGCTGGCCCTCGAGGCCCTGGCCGGCGGACTTGCGGTGGTGATCCTCTGCCTGCTGCATCCGCACGTGGTCCGGTCCCGGGTGGGCTACGTGCTGCGCGCAGGAATCTGTGCCGTGCCGGTCTTCGTGGTGGTGGCGGGATTTCCGCTCTATATCCAATTGTTCGGGCCGCAGCGGGCACCCGCTGCCCACGGACCGGGTGCCTACTCCACGGACCTGTTCAACCTCGTCTGGCCGGTCTACCAGTGGGTCGACCTGGGGGTCGGTTCACCGTCCTTCACCGGCAATGCCTCCGAATGGACCGGTTACCTGGGTGTCCCGCTGATCGTGCTGCTCGTCGTGGTCACCCTGCGGGCCTGGCGCCGCCACCCGCTCGTACCGGTCGCCGCGATCCTCGTCGTGGCGCTCGTCGTGTTGTCGTTCGGGCCAAGCCTGCATGTCGCGGGTCGTACGACGGCCGTCCCGCTGCCCTGGGCGGGCGTGCAGCGACTACCGCTGCTCGAGAACCTGCTGCCCGGGCGGATCAGCCTGGTGGTCGGCCTGTTCGCGGCCGTGCTCCTCGCGGTCTTCGTCGACGACCTGGTCCGTGCCCGACGCGTGCGGTGGCGGCTCGGCGGCGCCGGGTTGGTGGCCCTCGTCGTCCTGTCGTGGGTGCCCGCGGGGATGCGTACGACGACGATCCGCACGCCGACGTTCTTCACCACCGCTGCTGTGGACCGCATCCCGGCCGGCTCGGTCGTCCTGGTCGTCCCGTACACGACGGGGCCGCTCAACGAACAGGCGGTCCTCTGGCAGGCGAACGCGCGGATGCGCTTCCGGATCGTCAACGGCTGGGTGATTGTCCCCGGCCCGCACTGGGGCGGGCCCAACGCGATCTCCGCGGCGCTCGGGCACGTGAAGACCGTCCGGGTCACGCCGCACGTGCGGGAGTCGATCCTGACGGACCTGCGGGCGCTCGACGTGCGGACCGTGATCGTCGGGCCGTCGAGCGAGCGCGCGCAGGACGTTTCCCTGCTCACCCGGGTATTCGGTCGTCCGCCCACGACGACCGCTGGTGTCGATCTGTGGACGGTTCCCTGATCGCGCCTCAGCGGCCCTTCGACCGAGCCACGGTGCCCTGGCCCGTCGGCATCATGGCGATGTCCAGCTCAGCGAGCAGGGTCCCGGCCACCTGCACCGCCTGGTCCCGGATCTCCGGGACGGCGTTGGTCTCCCAGAGTCCGCCCCGGCGAGGGGGGCCGAGAGTGACCAGGAGCGGATCGCAGCGTCCGTCCCGACCGACCAGCGCCCCGCGGGCGTCGGTCTCGAGCCCGAGGCGGAGCGGGTCGGGTCGGATGAGGCCCTCGGCGAGCATCGAGACGAGCACCGGGTTGTCCGAGCGGGTCACGTCGGTGCGCGGGCCTGTGCAGTTGAGGATCGCCCCGAAGGCTGTCTCCTCGCGCGTGCCGTCCGGCGCCTCGAGTACGGCGCGGTACCCGGGTGGATCGGCGGTGGCACGGACGAGGGACGCCCGGGCGATCGTGAGCTGACCGTTGCCCAGCAGCCGGTCGAGTGCGGCGGTGACCTGCGGCGCGGTGCGGTGCCGGTGCACCTCCCACTCGCGGGCCGCGGTCGCGAGGAAGATCCGCCGCTCGTCCCCGGACAGCTGTGTCCAGATCTGCTGGGTGGCCGGCCGGAGTCCGTCGACGACCGCCCGCCAGTCCACGCCGACCTCGGCTGCGGCGGCGACTTCTGCGGTCAGTGATTCCCGCAGGGCGGCGACGGTGAGTGTCTCGTCGAGGCGCGGGATCGACGTCGGCCAGACCGGTTCGGGTCCGGCCCGGTGACTGCGGGGGAGCAGTCCGTGGCGGCTGACCATGATGGCGTGCCGGTCCGGATCGTCACTCAGCAGCGTCAGTGCGGCGTCGACCGCGGTGAGTCCGGTGCCGACGAGCAGCACCGGACCGTTGTCGGGGATCCCCTCGAGCTCGGCGGTGTTCCAGGCGTTGATCAGTTCACAGTGCTCGGCACCTGAGCCCGGCGTGGCGGGGGGGAGGTTGCCATAGGCGAGGACGACGGCGTCGGCACCGACCGCCCCGTCCGTGGTCTGCAGGACAAACGCGTTCTCGTCGCGGCGGACCGCCTGCACCCACGCCGTGCGGACCTGCAGTCCCCCGGCGCGGATCGCCTCGTCGACCAGCGACGAGAGGTAGTCGCCGTAATAGCGCCGCGGCAGGAAGGCGTCGAAGTCCGTCCCGAGGCCGGACGAGGCGGCCCATCGGACGAAGTCGTCGGGCTCGTCGGGCAGTGCGCTCATCCGGCCGACCCGCACGTTGAGCAGGTGCCGGAGGTCGGTCGTGCCGAAGGCCAGTCCGCGGCCCGGGCGGCCGGTCGGATCGAAGAGTTCCACCCGGATGCGCCGGTCCTGTCGATCGGCCAGGCGCACCAGTTGAATCGCGGCCAGGGCCCCACTGGCTCCGCCGCCTATCACCGCCACCGTCGGCGGCCGCCCCGAATCCATGCGTTCCCCCATGCGTCGACTAAAGTATACTACTTTGGTCGGAATTAATGTCGGCTTCACCGATGCCGTCCGCGACGTGCCGGGCCGTCGTCCTGCGCGGTGCGCCCCGACTACGCTGGCCCGGTGCGGCTGACCGACTTCTGGACCCGAATGCGCACCCACTTCGGCGAGAGTTACGCCGATTCGCTGGCCCGCGACCACGTGATGGCCCGCTTGGGCGGCCGGACCGCGACCGAAGCGCTCGACGCCGGGGTGGACACCAAGGCGGTCTGGCGCGCGGTCTGCGACGAATTCGGCCTACCCGCGCGGGAGCGCTGACCGCTCGGGCGGTACGGCTGAGGCATCTCCGCCGGGAGAAGGGTCGGCCGGACGGGTCCGCCGGCGGGGATTGCCTCGAACCGGCGTGTCGGCGTTCCCGATCGAACACCTGTTCGCCTACGCTGTCCACAGACACCACGGCGATCCACAGGTCGGCCCGGCCCACACCTTTTGTCGGAGCCCGGCCCTAGCGTCACCAGGTGACAGAGACGGCGCGGTCCCGCCCAGCGCGGGCCGCCGACGAAGAGGTGGACCTCATGGCAGGACTGGACCGCGAGAAGGCGCTCGACGTCGCGCTCGCCCAGATCGACAAGCAGTTCGGCAAGGGCTCGGTGATGCGGCTCGGCGACGAGACCCGCGCTCCGGTGCAGGTCATCCCGACCGGGTCGATCGCTCTCGACGCCGCGCTCGGGATCGGCGGCCTGCCGCGCGGCCGGGTGGTGGAGATCTACGGCCCGGAGTCCTCCGGCAAGACGACCGTCGCGCTGCACGCGGTGGCCAACGCGCAGGCGGCCGGCGGCATCGCGGCCTTCATCGACGCCGAGCACGCGCTCGACCCGGAGTACGCCAAGGCGCTCGGCGTCGACACCGACGCCCTGCTGGTGTCCCAGCCGGACACCGGTGAGCAGGCGCTGGAGATCGCCGACATGCTGGTCCGCTCCGGCGCGCTCGACATCATCGTCATCGACTCGGTCGGCGGCGCTCGTGCCCCGCGCCGAGATCGAGGGCGAGATGGGCGACTCCCACGTCGGTCTGCAGGCCCGGCTGATGAGCCAGGCGCTGCGCAAGATGACCGGCGCGCTCAACAACTCCGGCACCACGGCGATCTTCATCAACCAGCTGCGGGAGAAGATCGGGGTGATGTTCGGCTCAGCCCGAGACCACGACCGGTGGCCGGGCGCTGAAGTTCTACTCCTCGGTGCGGCTGGACGTGCGCCGCATCGAGACCCTCAAGGACGGCGGCGACGCGGTCGCCAACCGCACCCGGGTCAAGGTGGTCAAGAACAAGGTGGCCCCGCCGTTCAAGCAGGCCGAGTTCGACATCGTGTACGGCACACGGCATCAGCCGGGAGGGCTCGCTGCATCGACGTCGGCGTCGAGCAGTCGATCGTCCGCAAGTCCGGTGCCTGGTACACCTACGAAGGCGACCAGCTCGGCCAGGGCAAGGAGAACGCCCGCACGTTCCTGCGGGACAACCCCGACCTGGCCGACGAGATCGAGAAGAAGATCAAGGAGAAGATGGGCATCGGGGCCCATCTCGATGCCGAAGCCGACGGCGAGGCCCCGGTGCCTGCGCCGGTCGACTTCTGAGCGGCGTGCGCTCCCGGCGGGCGGCCGGTCGGCCTCGACGGGACCGGGCCGACCCAGACAGTGCTGCATCACGCAGGACCGCATCAGACCGGAGCGGGGCCGGACAGGCCGACGACCCGCCCGCCGACCCAGAGTCGGCGGCCCGCACGATCTGTCTGCGCCTGCTCACCACCAGCCCGCGGACCCGCGCCCAGCTCGCCGATGCGCTGTCCCGGCGCGGTGTCCCGGACGAGGCGGCCGGCACGGGTGCTCGACCGACTCGAGCGAGGTGGGGCTGATCGACGACGCCACCTTCGCGCGTGCCTGGGTGAGTTCCCGCCATCACGGGCGCGGACTGGCCGGGCGGGCGCCTCAGCGCCGAGCTTCGGCAGCGCGGCGTCGATGCCGAGACGACCGCCGAGGCCGTCGGCGACCTCGACCCGGGCACCGAGGAGCAGACCGCGCGGGCGCTCGTCCGGCGTCGGCTGGCCTCGGCCGGCGATGCCCGCCTCGACCCGGCCGCCCGACAGCGGCGGCTGCTGGGGTTGCTCGCCCGCAAGGGCTATCCCGCCGGGCTGGCCTACCGCGTGGTCCGGGAGGAGCTGACGGTCCGTGGCAGTCAGACCGAGGGTCTCGCAGGCGGTGGCGAGCTCGACACGATCGACGCGCTCGACATCACCCTCCACGACGGTCTGTAGTCATCAAGGGGCTCAGTGTGCGCACTCGGCTTGACCCACCCCAGGGCCGGATTTAGCCTCAGAGTACGAGGAGTTCACCCGACAACTGCATGTGTCCGATACGCCCATATAGATCAGCCACACAGACCCGTTTTCTCCACTCACCGACATCACCGCCCGGGACGGGCGTGCTCACTGCGCAGGTCTGTCTGCCGCACTCCATCGGGTGTGGTGATGCTGCGGCGTGTGCGTCGCGAGGTGGGGTGGCGCTGCCCGCCGATCCGGGCGCACCGGGTGACTCCTCCGCATAGCAGCGCCGCGCGCCGTGCGGTGGGAGCCGTAGGAGGAGGTGGACATGTCGGATCTCCTCCAGGCGATCATTCTGGCGTTGCTGGCCGCCGTGCTGGTCGGCGTCGTCGTCCTGATCGGCGTGGTCGTGACCGGCCGGGCCCGCCGGGTGTCGTCGGGGGTCCGCGCGGCGCGGTGGCGCCCCCGGCTCCGGACCAGGAGGTCCCGGGCGATCCCTTTCATCCGGCACCGGGTCCGGCGAGTCGCGAGGCTGTCGGCGCCGATGCACCGGGTCGGGCGGTGACGCCGACGCGGCGCACGATGCGGCGGTCGCCGCGGCGCGGACCCGGGCGGATGCCGAGGAGTCGGCCGCGACGACCCGGCGGCTCGCCGAGAGTGAAGCCGCCGCGATCCGGCGGGCCGCCGCCCAGGAGGCCGAGGAGACCCGACGGGCCCTGTCGGCCGAGGTCGGACAACGCCCGCCGGCAGGCCAAGCTCGACGCGTCCGCGGTGGTACACCAGGCACGGCAGCGGGCCGAGCAGGACGCCGAGCGGGAAGCCGAGCGGATCACCGAGGCAGCCCGCTCGGCTCAGGCCGACGCCGACCGCCGCGAACAGCGCGTGGTCGAGCGCGAGGCGCGCCTCGACGAGGACCGGGCGCAACTGGACCAGCGGGACCGGGAGCTCATCGAGGCACAGCACGCCCTCGACGTGCGGGAGAGCGAGCTCGAGGAGTTCGACGCCGACTACCAGCGGGCGCTCGAGCGGGCCGCCGGGCTCACCGCCGCCGACGCGAAGGCCGAGTTGCTGACCGTGCTGGAGTCGGAGGTCCGTCGGGAGGCCGCGATCGTCGTCCGCGACGCCGAGGCGGCGGCCACCGAGACGGCCGAGCAGCGGGCCCGTCAGATCGTCACCGACGCGATCCAGCGGGTCGCCAGCGATCAGACCGCGGAGAGCGTGGTCAGCGTCATGCACCTGCCCGCCGACGAGATGAAGGGCCGCATCATCGGCCGCGAGGGGCGCAACATCCGCGCGTTCGAGTCCGTCACCGGCGTCAACGTGATCATCGACGACACCCCGGAAGCCGTGCTGCTGTCGTGCTTCGACCCGGTCCGCCGCGAGGTGGGCCGGTTGACCCTCGAGAAGTTGGTGCTCGACGGCCGGATCCATCCGCACCGGATCGAGGAGGTCTACGAGCAGAGCAAGGTCGAGATCGACGCGCTGTGCGTGCGTGCCGGCGAAGAGGCGGTCCTCGAGGTCGGCGTCGGCGACATCCACCCGGAACTGGTGACCCTCCTCGGCAAGCTGCGCTACCGCACCTCCTACGGCCAGAACGTGCTCGCCCACCTGATCGAGACTGCGCACATCGCCGCGATCATGGCCGCCGAGCTGCACATGCCTCCCGCGCTGCTGACCCGGGCGGCGTTCCTGCACGACATCGGCAAGGCGCTGACCCACGAGGTCTCGGGCAGCCACGCGATCATCGGCGCCGAGTTGGCCCGCAAGTACGGCGAGCACCCCGACGTCGTCCATGCCATCGAGGCGCACCACAACGAGGTCGCCCCGCAGACCGTCGAGGCGGTGCTGACCCAGGCCGCGGACGCCTGTTCCGGCGGCCGGCCCGGCGCCCGGCGGGAGAGCCTCGAGTCCTACGTCCACCGGCTCGAACAGATCGAGCAGATCGCCGGCAGTCGGCCCGGGGTGGAGAAGGTGTTCGCGATGCAGGCCGGCCGCGAGGTGCGGGTGATGGTCTCGCCCGAGGAGGTCGACGATCTCGGCGCCCAGATGCTTGCCCGCGACGTGGCCAAGCAGATCGAGGCCGATCTGACCTACCCGGGCCAGATCCGGGTCACCGTGGTCCGCGAGTCCCGGGCGACCGAGATCGCCCGCTGACCCGCGCCCGCGTCAGGATCCGAGAGCGACCCGCATGGCGTCGACCCGGTCGCGCTGCTGCGCGTCGGAGAGCCGCACCGATCCCGCGGAGATGTCGAGGAGCGTGAACGGATCGTCGTCGCCGTACTGCGGGTAGACATGGGCGTGCAGGTGCGGGCACCGGTGCCCCATGACGAGGTTGTCGACCTTCACCGGGTGGAACATCTCGGCGACTACACCACCCACCTTGGCCACGTCGGACCAGAACGCGGCGAGCGTCGGCCGGTCCACCTCGTGCAGTTCGCAGACGTGACGTTTGAGGATCACCACCGTGTACCCCGGGTGCGTCTGGTTCTTGTGCAGCCGGACATAGCTGACCTCGAGTTCGCGAACGAGATCACTGTGCGGGTTGACCGGCAGGTGCGCGTCCGCGCACATCGGGCAGCCGTGTCCGGACCGCATTCCGGCCCAGATCTCGGGCGGCCACCATTCCACGGTCGAGCGTCCTGTTACGCGGGGCGGAGCCGGAGCCCCTGCATCCCGCCGTCGACGGCCAGCGCCGTACCGGTGGTCGACGCCGAGAGCGGACTCGCGAGGTAGGCGATGGCGTGGGCCACCTCGTCGGAGGAGACCAGCCGGCCGATCGGCTGACGGGCTTCCAGCGCCGCCCGCTCGGCGGCCGGGTCGGCGGCCGCCGCGAGCAGCCGACCCACCCACGGGGTGTCGACCGTGCCCGGGTTGACGCAGTTGACCCGCACGCCGTCGCGGGCGAGGTCGGCGGCCATCGCCAGCGTGAGGGACTGCACCGCGCCCTTGCTGGCGGAGTAGAGCGCGCGCTGCGGCAGGCCGGCGGTGGCCGCGATCGAGCAGGTGTTCACGATCGCCGGGTGCTCGGACCGGCGCAGGTGGGGCAGCGCGGCCCGGGCCACCCGCACCATGCCGACCACGTTGACGTCGAAGACCCGGTGCCACTCCTCGTCGCTGTTGTCCTCGACGGTTCCCTGGGCGCCGATGCCGGCGTTGTTGACCACGACGTCGAGGCCGCCCAGCTCGGCGACCGCCGCCTCGACGGCGGCCCGCACCGAGCCGTCGTCGGTGACGTCGGCCGGGAAGCCGAGCAGTGGCTTGGGCGCCGAGGACGGGTCGACGTCGAGGACCGCGACCTGCGCTCCCCGCTCCGCGAGCAGCGCCGCGGTCGCCAACCCGATTCCCGACCCGCCACCGGTCACGATGGCGGCCAGCCCGTCGAAGTCGTTCGTCACTGCGTCCACACTGGACCATCCGGGAACTGGTATTCGGACAGGGACTCGGAGCGGATCTGCGCGGAGAAGCCGGGCGCGATCGGCACGCGGAAGCGCGCGTCGGCCACCTGCACCGGGTCGACGAAGTGCTCGTGCAGGTGGTCGACGTACTCGATGACCCGATCCTGCATGCTGGCGCTGACGGCGACGAAGTCGAACATCGACAGGTGCTGCACCAATTCGCAGAGGCCGACCCCGCCCGCGTGCGGACAGACCGGGACGCCGAACCGTGCGGCCAACAGCAGGATCGCGACGTTCTCGTTGACCCCGCCCACCCGCGCCGCGTCGATCTGGCAGATATCGATCGCCTCGGCCTGGAGGAGTTGCTTGAAGACGACGCGGTTCTGCACGTGTTCCCCGGTCGCGACCCGGATCGGCGCGATGGCCCGCCGGATGGCGGCGTGCCCGAGGATGTCGTCGGGGCTGGTCGGTTCCTCGATCCACCACGGGTCGAACTCGGCCAGCCGGCGCATCCAGGTGATCGCGTCGGCGACGTCCCACCGCTGGTTGGCGTCGACGGCGATGCGGACCTTGTCGCCGACGACCTCGCGGGCCGTGCGCATCCGGCGGATGTCGTCGTCGAGATCGGCGCCCACCTTCAGCTTGATCTGGGTGAACCCCTGCTCCACGGCCGCCCGGGCCAGCCGGGTGAGCTTCGCGTCGTCGTAGCCGAGCCAGCCGGGGGTCGTGGTGTACGCCGGATACCCCTCGGCTCGCAAGTGGCCCTCCCGGTCGGCCCGGCCGGGCTCGGCGGCCTGCAGAATGTCCAGCGCCTGCGCGGGGGTGAGTGCGTCGCTGAGGTAGCGGAAGTCGACCAGGTCGACGATCTGCTGCGGGCTGAGGTCGGCCAGCAGCTTCCACAGCGGCTTGCCCTCGCGGCGGGCATAGAGGTCCCACGCCGCATTGACGACCGCGGCGATCGCCATGTGCATGACGCCCTTCTCCGGGCCGAGCCAGCGCAGCGGGCTGTCATGGGTGAGCCGCCGGGCGAAGCCGCCCATGTCGGCCACCACGTCCTCGACGGACAGGCCGACGACGTGGTGCCGCAGCACCTCGATCGCGGCGACGACGACGTCGTTGCCGCGCCCGATCGTGAACGCGAAGCCGTGCCCGGCCAGCCCGGCGGGGTCGTCGGTGCGGAGGACGACGTAGGCCGCGGAGTAGTCGGGATCGGGGTTCATCGCGTCCGAGCCATCGAGACTTCGGGAGGTGGGGAAGCGGATGTCGGTCGTCTCCAGCGCGGTGACGCGCGTGGTCACGGGCAGCTCCCGGGGCCGGGTACGGCGGGCCGTCGTGCGGTGCAGGCAGGTATATCAGCCGCCGGACGCCGCGCAGTGGCGGGGGCGGGACGGCGGTAACCTCGGCGTCGTCACCCGACGGAGAAGGAGAGCGACGTGCAGCTGATGAGGTTCGGCGAGCCCGGCCGGGAGGCTCCGGTGGTGCGTACCGACGACGGCCAGTTGCTCGACCTGCGGCCGGTCACCGCCGACATCGGTCCCGAGTTCCTCGGCGACGACGGCCTCGACCGGGTCCGGGCCGCTCTCGCCGCAGGTCAGCTGCCCGCCGCCGCGACGGACGGGCTCCGGGTCGGGGCGCCGATGTCGCGCCCGGGCAAGGTCGTGTGCATCGGACTGAACTATCGCGACCACGCCGCCGAGACCCACGCCGAGATCCCCGCCGAGCCGGTGGTGTTCACCAAGGCGAGCAACACCGTGATCGGCCCCTACGACCAGGTGCTGATCCCCCGGGGCAGCGTGAAGACCGACTGGGAGGTGGAGCTGGCCGTGATCATCGGCGCGCCGGCCCGCTACCTCGACTCCCCGGAGGCGGCCCGGACGGTCGTGGCCGGCTACGCGATCAGCAACGACGTGTCCGAGCGGGCCTTTCAGCTGGAGCGCGGCGGCCAGTGGGTCAAGGGCAAGTCCTGCGAGACGTTCAACCCGCTCGGGCCGTGGCTGGTTCCGGCGGACGAGGTCCCCGATCCCCAGACCCTGGGCCTGCGCCTGTCAGTCAACGGCGAGACCCGTCAGGACGGCACGACCAAGGACATGATCTTCGCGGTCGACCACGTCATCTGGTACCTCAGCCAGTTCATGGTGCTCGAGCCCGGCGACGTGGTGAACACCGGTACGCCGGCCGGCGTGGCGATGGGGATGCCCGGTCAGCCCTACCTGCGTTCCGGCGACGTCATGGAGCTGGAGATCGACGGTCTCGGCCGGCAGCGCCAGCAGGTCGGCCAGGCGTGAGCGACACGGTGGCCGGGACGACCGGCCGGCGGGTGGACGAACAGCGCACCGTGGGCACCACCGACGTCCGGGTGAGCGCGCTCTCGCTGGGCACGGCCCCGCTGGGCAACCTGTTCAGCAAGGTGCCCGAGGACGAGGCGGCCGCGACGGTACGACGCGCCCTCGAGCTCGGTCTCAGCTACGTCGACACCGCGCCCTTCTACGGGCACGGGATCGCGGAGCGGCGTACCGGCGCGGCCCTGGCCGGTGTGCCG
Source organism: uncultured Actinomycetota bacterium (assembly GCA_963828605.1). GTDB lineage: Bacteria > Actinomycetota > Actinomycetes > Mycobacteriales > QHCD01 > DASXJE01. Next base: position 138,969 of record CAWHER010000001.1, read on the forward strand.
CGGGACAGCTTCGTGCTCTCCACCAAGATCGGCCGGTTGATCCGGCCGGCCACCGACGCCGACACCGGAGACTTCGCGGTCACCGGCGACACGACGCCGGTGTTCGACTTCTCCGCCGACGGCGTACGGCGGTCCCTCGAGGAGAGCCTGGAACGGCTGGGCCTCGACCGGATCGACATCGTCTACATCCACGACCCCGACGACCACGTCGAGCAGGCGCTCGCGGAGGCCTATCCCGCCCTGGACCGGCTACGCAGCGAGGGCGTCGTGTCGGCGATCGGGGTGGGCATGAACGTCGCGGACATCCCGGCCCGGTTCGTGCGCGAGACCGACATCGACTGTGTGCTGCTCGCGGGGCGTTACACGCTACTCGACCAGTCCGGGCTGACCGAGTTGCTGCCGCTCTGCGTAGAGCGCTCGGTGTCGGTCGTGATCGGCGGCGTCTACAACTCCGGGATCCTGGCCGACCCCCGTCCGGGCGCCCGCTACGACTACCGACCGGCCGCGCCCGAGGTGGTCGACCGGGCCCGTCGGCTCGACGCGGTGTGCCGTCGGCACGGGGTGGCGCTCACGGCCGCGGCACTGCAGTTCCCGCTGCGGCACCCGGCCGTCGCCTCGGTGCTGACCGGGGTCCGGTCGGTGACCGAGCTGGAGGAGAACGTCGGGGCGATGACGGCCCCGGTGCCGGCCGGCCTCTGGGCCGATCTGGTGGCCGACGGTCTGCTGCCCGCGTGAGCGGTCCGGCGCCCGGCCGGATCGACGCCCACCACCACCTGTGGGACGTCGCCCGCCGCGACTACCCGTGGCTCGACGACCCGGCCTGCGCCCCGATCCGCCGGACCTTCGGACTCGACGACCTGACCCCGCTGCTCGCCCCGCACGGGATCGGTCAGACCGTCCTGGTGCAGGCCGTCGACGCGGCGGCGGAGACCGTCGACCTGCTCGAGATCGCCGACGGGCCGGGCGCGGTCCGCGGGGTCGTCGGCTGGGTGGATCTGACCGGCGGCGACGTCGCGGACCGCATCGCCGGTCTGCGGGCCGGCACCGGCGGCGACCGCCTCGTCGGCCTGCGGCACGGTGTCCAGGGTGAGCCCGACCCGGACTGGCTGTGCCGCCCGGACGTACGCCGCGGCCTGACCGCTGTCGCCGACGCCGGCCTGGTCTTCGACCTGCTCACCCTCCCGGAGCAGCTGCCGGCGGCGGTGCGCACGGTCATCGACCAGCCCGACCTGCGGTTCGTGCTGGACCACCTGTCCAAGCCGCCCATCGCCACCGGGGACCGGGAGCCCTGGGAGACCAGGATCCGGGCGCTGGCCGCGCAGGAGAACGTGGTCTGCAAGCTGTCGGGGATGGTGACCGAGGCCGACCACGGCGACTGGACGGTCGACGACCTGAGCCCCTACGCCGACGTCGTGCTCGACGCGTTCGGCCCGGACCGGGTGCTGTTCGGCTCCGACTGGCCGGTCTGCACGCTGGCCGCGCCGTACGACCGGGTGGTCGGCGCGGCGGAGCAGCTGACCGGGCGGCTGTCCGAGGCCGAGCGGGCGGCGGTGTTCGGCGACACCGCGCGGCGGGTCTACTCCCTCGGCTGAGCCCTCCCGGGTGAGGGGCTCGCGTACCCTCGACTCCCGACGACGCACCATCGAGTCCGGGACAATTGTGAACGCACGCACCTACACGGTCCGCACCTTCGGGTGCCAGATGAACGTGCACGACTCCGAGCGGCTGGCCGGCCTGCTCGAGGACGCCGGCTACGCCCGGGCGGAAGCCGGGGAGTCCGCGGACGTCGTCGTACTCAACACCTGCGCCGTGCGGGAGAACGCCGACAACCGCCTCTACGGCAACCTCGGCCAGCTGCGGCCGGTCAAGTCCGAGCACCCGGGCATGCAGATCGCCGTGGGCGGCTGCCTGGCGCAGAAGGACCGCGGCGAGATCACCCGCCGGGCGCCCTGGGTGGACGTCGTCTTCGGGACCCACAACATCGGGTCGCTGCCGGCGCTGTTGGAGCGGGCCCGGCACAACGACGAGGCGCAGGTCGAGATCGCCGAGTCGCTCGAGGTCTTCCCCTCGACCCTGCCGACCCGCCGGGAGTCCTCCTACGCGGGATGGGTGTCCATCTCGGTCGGGTGCGACAACACCTGCACGTTCTGCATCGTCCCGTCGCTGCGCGGCAAGGAAACCGACCGTCGCCCCGGCGACGTGCTCGCCGAGGTGCAGGCGCTCGTGGAGCAGGGCGTCCTGGAGGTCACACTGCTCGGCCAGAACGTCAACTCCTACGGCCGCAGCTTCGGCGACCGGCTCGCCTTCGGCCGGCTGCTGCGGGCCTGCGGCGAGGTCGACGGACTGGAACGGGTCCGGTTCACCAGCCCGCATCCGCGCGACTTCACCGACGACGTCATCGCCGCGATGGCCGAGACGCCCAACGTGTGTCACCAGCTGCACATGCCGTTGCAGTCCGGGTCGGACCGGGTCCTGCGGACGATGCGGCGTTCCTACCGCCGGGACCGCTACCTCGCGATCCTCGACAAGGTGCGCGCCGCGATGCCCGATGCCGCGGTCACGACCGACGTGATCGTCGGCTTCCCCGGCGAGTCCGAGGAGGACTTCGAGGCCACGGTGGACGTCGTACGCCGGGCCGGGTTCGCCGGAGCGTTCACCTTCCAGTACTCGTCCCGGCCCGGGACCCCGGCCGCGGACATGGCCGACCAGATCCCGAAGCAGGTGGTGCAGGAGCGCTACGAGCGGCTGGTGGAGGTCGTCGAAGACACTGCCTGGCAGGGGAACCGGCGGCTGGTCGGCACCGTCGTCGAGCTGCTCGTCACCGCGGGGGAGGGGCGCAAGGACGCGGCGACGCACCGGATGACCGGCCGGGCGCGCGACGGCCGCCTGGTGCACTTCGCCGCCTCGCCGCAGGTCCGGCCGGGCGACGTCGTGCATACGACGGTGACCTACGCCGCCCCGCACCACCTCGTCGCCGACGGCCCGCTGCACGCCCACCGGCGGACCCGGGCCGGAGACGCGAGCGAGGCCGGCCGGCGGCCGGCGACACCCGGCGTGCTGCTCGGCATGCCGTCGGTGGGCGCACCGGCCGGCTGAGATCCGGCCCGATCAGCGGGCCGTGGTGCGCTCGGCCTCGGCCAGCCAGTCCCGGCGGGCGGCCAGCGCCGCTTCGGTCTCGGCCACCCGCCGGTCGTCGCCGGCTGCCCGCGCCCGGACGACCGCGTTCTCCGCCTTCTCCACCGCCTGCCGCATCTGCTCGAGCAGCGGATTGCTCGCCGCGGCGGCCCGTTGGTCGGCGGCGTCCCTGACCCGCTCCTCGGCCGCCCGCATGCGATCGTCGAGCGCGCGGGCCGACTCGCGCGGCGCCGGACCGACCGCGTCGTACCGTTCCTGGATCCGGCGCAGCGCCGTCCGGGCGCCCGGCCGGTCACCTCCGGGGTCGAGGGCCTCCGCCTCGGCGATGAGCGCCTCCCGGGCCTGCTGATTCTGCTGGTGCTCGGCGTCCCGCGCCTGCAGGACCTCGCCCCTCCGGGCGAAGAACGCGTCCTGGGCGGCACGGAACCGCGTCCAGAGCGCGTCGTCGACGGACTTGGCCGCCCGGCCGGCCTCCTTCCACTCCCGCATCAGGGCCTTCAGCCGGGCCGCCGTCGGGCCCCAGTCGCTGGACTGGGCCAGTTCCTCGGCCTCGCCGATCAACCGCTCCTTGTGCGCCCGGACGGCGTCGCGTTCCTCGTCGAGCGCGGCGAAGTGTGCGCCGCGCCGCCGGGTGAAGCTGTCCCGGGCGGTCCGCAGCCGCTTCCACAGCGCCTCGTCGGTACGCCGGTCCACGCCCTTGATCTCGCGCCACTCGTCGACGATCGCCCGGAACCGGTCGCCGGTCGTCTTCCAACCCGACTCGCGGGTGGCCAGATCCTCGGCCTCGACGACCAGCGCCTCCTTCGCCGCGGTGGCCCGCTCGCGGGCGGCCGCCCGGTCCGCCGTGCGGGCGTCCGCGCGGGCCCGCGCGGTCTCCACGAGGGTGGTCAGCCGCACATCGAGGGCGTCCAGGTCGCCGACGACGTTGGCCGTCGGGAGCCCCTTCAGCAGCTCCCGGGCATGCTTCCCGGTGGCCGCCGGGTCGCCGGCGCCCGAGGCCAGCCGCTGCTCGAGCAGCTCCACCTCGGTCACCAGGTCGGCGTAGCGCCGGGCGTAGTGCTCGAGGCCGGCCTGCGGATCGCCGGCCTGCCATGATCCGACGCTGCGCTCACCGACCGACGTACGCACATAGACCGTGCCGTCGTCGTCGATGCGACCCCACGAGATCGCCGATCGGTCGGCGCCTGACGTCACCGGGCTGCTCCTCCTCGACACCCGAGCCTGCGAGTGGTGCCGTTCCTGGCATTCTCACAGGTCCGGCGACCGGTCGGCCACGGTGATACCTGCGCCGCAACGATCGGCCTCCGCACCGATTAGCCTTCCAGACATGCGGGCGTCAGACCACACCGGCGGTCACCTCGCCGAGGTGTCGGCGCCGCCTCGGCGGTGACCCGCCCCGTGCTGGTGGCGGTCGTCGGGCCGACCGCTGTCGGGAAATCGGCGCTGGCGGTCCGGCTGGCGCGGCACGTCGACGGCGAGATCGTCAACGCCGACTCGATGCAGCTCTACCGCGGCATGGACATCGGAACGGCGAAGCCGACCGAGGCGGAGCGCGCCGGCGTGCCGCACCATCTCTACGACGTCTGGGACGTCACCGCCCGGGCCAGCGTGGCGGAGTACCAGCGGCTCGCGCTCACGGTGGTGGGGGAGATACGCGCCCGGGGGCGGGTTCCTATCCTGGTCGGTGGATCCGGGCTCTATGTCCGCGCCGTGGTCGACCAGATCGACTTTCCGGGCACCGACCCCGATGTGCGGGACCGCCTGGAACGCGCGCTCGCCGACGTCGGTGCCCCCGTTCTGCACCGGCGGCTGGCCGCAGTGGACCCGGTCGCCGCCGCGGCGATCCTGCCCAGCAACGGCCGGCGGATCGTCCGCGCCCTGGAGGTCATCGAGATCTCGGGCCGGCCCTTCTCGGCGACGCTGCCGTCCTACGACGAGCGGCCCGGCTGCCGCCAGGTCGGTCTCGACTGCGCCGACCTCGACCCCCGGGTCGACGCCCGGGTGGACCGGATGTGGTCCGGCGGCCTGGTCGAGGAGGTCCGCGCACTGGTGGCGGCCGGCCTCCGTGCGGGGCCCACCGCGAGCCGGGCGTTGGGCTACGCGCAGGTGCTCGAGATGCTCGACGGCCGCTGCTCGGCCGACGAGGCCCGGACGCGCACCCAGCTGGCCACCCGCCGCTTCGTCCGGCGGCAGCGGTCGTGGCTCCGCCGGGATCCGCGGGTGAGGTGGGTCGACGCCGACTCGCCGGCGGTCGAGGACGACCTCGTGCGCCGTACGCTCGACTGAACGACCCGCGATCGCCGCGGGACGAGGGAGGGCGGCGTGGACGACGGGTTCGGCACCTTCGTCAAGGGTCACGGGACGGAGAACGACTTCGTCCTGCTGCCCGACCCCGATGACCGCCTCGACCTGCGACCGGACCTGGTCCGGGCGCTGTGCGACCGGCGGGCCGGGATCGGCGCGGACGGGGTGCTGCGGGTGGTCCCGGCGCGGGAGGGCTCCGGGGCGCGGTGGTTCATGGACTACCACAACGCCGACGGTTCGGTCGCGGAGATGTGCGGCAACGGCATCCGGGTCTATGCCCGCTACCTCGTCGACGCGGGGATGGCCGAGCCGGGGGAGTTGCTCCTCGCCACCCGCGGCGGGCTGCGGGAGGTCTTCGCGCCCGAGCACGGCGACGTGACCGTCGACATGGGCGCCCCGGAGCTGTCCGACGTCCGCCCGACGGTCGCCGGCCGGGTGGGCATCGCGGTCTCGATGGGCAACCCGCACGTCGTCGTCCCGGTGGACGACGCGGCCGCGCTCGAGGCGCTGGACCTGTCGGCGCCGCCGGTGGTCGACCCGGCGACTGCCGAACGGGCAGAACGTCGAGTTCGTCGTCCGGCCGGACCGGCGGCAGCTGGTCATGCGGGTGCACGAGCGCGGGGTCGGCGAGACCCGGTCGTGCGGCACCGGGGTGTGCGCCGCCGTCGTGGCGACGGTCGCGCGGGACGGCTCGGGTCGTGGCGACGCCTACCGGGTCCGGGTGCCCGGCGGGGTTCTCACCGTGCAATGGCGTGCCGACGGGACGGTGCTGCTGCGCGGGCCCGCGGTCCTCGTCGCGAGCGGCCGGTTGTCCGCGGACTGGCTGCGCGAGGTCGGTCAGGCCTCGCCGTCGACGGACTCCAGTTCCGGCTCCGCGCCCGCGTCCGGCGCGGCGTCGACCCGGGTGGGCGCGTCGGGCTCGGCGTCGTAGCCGGTCGGCAGTTCGCGCATCCTGCGCAGCGGCGACAGATAGGCCGGGAGGAAGACGAAGAGGGAAGCGACGGCCGCGACCCACACCGTTTCGCGGACGCCGATGGTCGACCCCAGTACGCCGCCGATCAGCCCGCCCACCGGCATGGTGCCCCAGACGATGAAACGCATGCTGGCGTTCATCCGGCCGAGCAGCCGGTCGGGGCACAGTCCCTGCCGGAAGCTGACCTGGGTGATGTTGTAGACGGTCGAACCGGCGAAGGTGACAAAGAAGCTGATGGCGGGGAGGGCGAGGAGCCAGCCATGCCCGGCCAGCGGAAACAGCAGGCAGAACACCCCCGACACCGCCACGCTCTTCCAGATCGTCGGACCCTGCCCGTAGCGGTCGGCGATACGCCGGGCCAGCAGCGCCCCGAGCAGGCCGCCGACGGCGCCGATGCTGAACAGCACACCGATGACACCCGCGGACTCGTGCAGGATCCGGGCGAGCAGCACGATCATCATCGCGCCGCTCATGGCGGAGAAGAGGTTCGAGCTGCCGGTGGTCGCCGCGATCGCCCGGAGCAGCGGATCCCGGACGACGAAGGCGACCCCCTCCTTGATCTCGCGGCCGAGATGCGCGTCGGGCGCCCGCGTCGGGCGGGGCTCACGGTGCCGGATCAGGCCCACCCAGAGCGCCGACCACAGGAAGCTGGCGGCGTCGGCGAGCAGCGCAGTGGCGGGCGTCAGCAGCTGGACGAGCAGGCCGCCGACGCTCGGTCCGGCCACCATCGAGACCGACTGACTGGCCTGCAGCTTCGCGTTGCCCTCCACCAGGTGCTCCCGGCCGACGAGAAACGGCAGGTAGCTCTGGTAGGCCACGTCGAAGAAGACGGTGAAGACGCCGTTGACCAGCACGACGGCGTACAGCTGGGCGATCGTGAGAACCCCGAGGTAGGCGGTCAACGGCACCGAGCCGAGGGCGACCCCCCGGCAGAGGTCGGCGACGATCATGACGTTGCGGCGGCGCATCCGGTCGACCCAGGCCCCGGCAGGGAGGCCGACCACGAGGAAGGCGAGGGTTTCGAACGTGGTCAGCAGGCCGACCTGGAACGGTGAGGCGTGCAGCACCGTGACGGCGAGCAACGGGGCGGCGAGCAGGGTGATCTGGGTCCCGAACTGGCTCACCGTGTCGCCGCACCACAACCGGACGAAGTCCCGGTGGTGGATCAGGCTCGTCGGTTCGTGACTGTGGCGCACCCCTGCAGCCTGAGCGAGTGATTGGGAATTGTCAATGACTTTGTCCGACGACGGGGGAAGCCGGGTTTGCTCCGGCTAATGGGAGTGCCTTCGTCGGCCTGCCGTGGCACCATCGAGGGACCGATGACTGAACCCGCTGCGGCACACAGGCCGCTCTTCGAAGCTGACGGCGAGGGCTTGGAGCTCGCCGAGCGCCAGGCACTGCGCCGCGTCACCGGACTCGCGACCGAACTCTCGGACATCACCGAGGTCGAGTACCGCCAGCTCCGCCTCGAGCGGGTGGTCCTGGTCGGAGTCTGGACCGACGGGACCGCCGCGTCCGCGGACAACTCGATGGTCGAGCTCGCCGCGCTGGCCGAAACCGCCGGGTCCCAGGTCCTCGAGGCCCTGGTGCAACGTCGGGACCGTCCTGATCCGGCGACCTACATCGGATCCGGGAAGGCCCGCGAGGTGCGCGAGGTCGTGGTGGCGACCGGGGCGGACACCGTGGTGTGCGACGGTGAGCTGACGCCGGGCCAGCTGCGCCAGCTGGAGTCCGTGGTCAAGGTCAAGGTCATCGACCGGACGGCGCTGATCCTCGACATCTTCGCCCAGCACGCCCGCAGCAAGGAGGGCAAGGCCCAGGTCGAGCTCGCCCAGTTGCAGTACCTCATCCCGAGGCTGCGGGGCTGGGGTGAGTCGATGTCCCGTCAGGCCGGTGGCCGGGTGGCCGGCGGTGGCGGCATCGGCACCCGCGGACCGGGCGAGACCAAGATCGAGACCGATCGCCGGCGGATCCGGGCGCGGGTCGCCAAGCTGCGTCGCGAGATCGCCGGGATGGCGCAGGTCCGGGGCACCAAGCGGCAGGAACGGGTCCGCCGCGAGGTCCCGGCCGTCGCCATCGCCGGTTACACCAACGCCGGCAAGTCCAGTCTGCTGAACCGGCTCACCGGGGCCGGGGTGCTGGTCGAGGACGCGCTGTTCGCCACGCTGGACCCGACCGTGCGCCGCGCCCACACCCGCGACGGGCGCGAGTTCACGCTCACCGACACCGTCGGCTTCGTCCGGCACCTGCCGCACCAGCTCGTCGAGGCGTTCCGCTCGACGCTGGACGAGGTCACCGACGCCGACCTGCTCCTGCACGTGGTCGACGGCTCCCACCCCGACCCGGAGTCGCAGATCGACGCCGTGCACGAGGTGCTCGGCGAGATCGACGCCACCCGGGTGCCCGAGATCCTGGTGATCAACAAGGTCGACGCGGCCGATCCGGACGTGCTCGGCCGGCTTCGCCGGCTGCACCCGGACGCCGTGTACCGTCTCGGCCCGCACCGGTGCGGGACTCGACACGCTGGTGGATGTACTCGAGGCCCGGGTGCCGCGGCCGCAGGTCGAGGTGACCGTGCTCGTCCCCTACCAGCGCGGCGACCTGGTCTCCCGGGTGCACGATGCCGGCGACGTTCTGACCAGCGAGCACACGCCCGACGGCACCCTCCTGCACGCCCGGGTCCACGGGGAGCTCGCGGCGGCACTGGAGCGCTACGCGGTCGCCGTACCCCGCTGACTCCGCCCGATGCGTCGCATAATGCCGGAACTGCCCTCATCTGCCGTCGCGACAACCGGCAGAGTCGGCGTACTGTAGGCGGGCAGGCACGTCGAACCGACAGGAGCATGCTGATGCTGGGTGAGCTCAGCCCGTGGCACTTGCTGATCGTTGCCGTGGTCTTCTTGGCCCTCTTCGGATACAAGAAGCTGCCAGACGCCACCCGTTCCGTCGGGCGGTCGCTGCGCATCTTCAAGTCCGAGATGAAGGGCATGCACGACGAGGAGCCGGCCGGTGAGCAGGTCACGAAGACCCCCCCGGTGATCGAGGCGGGACGGCCGGCACCGACGGCGCCGACCGCGGCGTCACAGCATTCGACGGCTGACTCGGGCACGCCGCCCGCGCCGCCGACGAGTGGCGTCTAGCCGACCCCCATCACCCGCAGATCCGGTCGTGCCGACCGGGACGGCGGTGACTCCCGGTCGCATGCCGGGACCGCGCGGGTCGGTCCGTGCACCCGGTCGGGTGCTGGCCGCCGGTTGTGTGCTGGTGGTCGCGTGGATCACCCTCGACGTGCTGTGGCGCGGTCCCTGGACCCGGCTCGATGCCGCGATCAGCGGACGGGTGCACGGGTGGGGGTTACGAGGCCGGGTCTGGCCGGATCACCTGCTCTACGCGCTCACCCTCTTCGGTGGTCGCGCGGAGATCCTGGTCCTCGTCGGCGGGTTCGCCCTGATCCTCAGCTGGCGCCGACGGACCTGGCAGCCGTTGCTGCGCTTCGTCGTCGCGCTCGCGCTGCTCACCGTCACCGTCTACGCCTTCAAGCTCGGAGTCGGCCGGACGGCGCCACCGAGCGACCTGTTGCACGCCGGCGGTGAGTCCTACCCGTCCGGGCACGTGCCCAATGCGGTCCTGATGTGGGGTCTGGCGGCCTGGCTGGCCGCGGACTACGCCGCGCCGGGCGCGGTGCGACAGGTCCTGAACTGGCTGCGTTTCGTCGCCCCGCTGCTCGCCGCGGTCGGGATGCTCCTGCTCGACTACCACTGGTTCTCCGACCTCGTCGCCGGGGGCGCGGTCGGGATCCTCTTGCTCTGGGTGCTCCTGCTGGTCGTCGGCGGACGGGACCGGGGCGACCTGCCGGTCTGACTCAGACCTTGCGCAGCACCGTCACCACCCGGCCGAGGATGGTCGCGTCGTCACCCGGGATCGGCGCGTAGGCCGGGTTGTGCGGGATCAGCCAGGCGTGGCCGTCCCGCCGGCGGAACGTCTTCACAGTGGCCTCGCCCTCGATCATCGCCGCGACGATGTCGCCGTTGTCGGCCGACTGCTGCTGGCGGACGACCACCCAGTCGCCGTCGGTGATCGCGGCGTCCACCATCGAGTCACCCGCGACCCGCAGCAGGAACAGCGTGCCTTCCCCGACCAGCTCGCGGGGGAGGGGGAAGACGTCCTCCACGGCCTGCTCGGCGAGGATCGGACCACCGGCGGCGATCCGGCCCACGACCGGCACATAGGTCGGGGTCGGGTGCTGTTCGTCGGCCGGCGGCGCCGCCGGGCCCGTGGTCGTCGACGAGTCGCCCGACCCGCCCGGTATCCGCACGTCGACGGCCCGCGGGCGGTTGGGATCGCGCCGGAGCAGCCCCTTGCGCTCCAGCGTCGCCAGCTGGTGCGCGACGCTCGACGTCGAGGTGAGCCCCACCGCCTCGCCGATCTCCCGGACACTGGGTGGGTAGCCGCGCCGGTTGACCGAGTCGCGGATGACCTCGAGAACCCGGCGCTGCCGGGTGGTCAGCCCATTGGCGTCGGCCGGCCCGTCGGGAAGCGATCGCACCGCCGACGCGCCGCGGCCGCGGCCGGACCGGGGGCTCGTCGAGGCGGTCTTCGAGGTGCGCGTCGAGGTGGTCTTCGGGCTGCCCGCCGAGGTGCCCGCCGATGTGCCCGCCGATGTGCCCGCCGATGTGCCCGCCGATGTGCCCGCCGATGTGCCGCCGATGTGCTCGTCGGGGTGGAGTCCTTCCCGGCAGCTGTCCCCCGGGTGGTGCGTGACCGGCCGCTCACGATGTTGCCTCCCTGCCGTCGGTCCGCCGGGTGTCGGCTGCTCGGTGCGAGCACCCGACCGGGTACGCGGACTGATCTCCCGGAATGTCTCCTTCGGTCTGGCCTGACGGTAGCGAGTTTCGCCGCGCAGTCCAAACATCTGTTCGAACGACACGCCGCGACGGCTCGATGTTGTCGGACCCGCGTGGTAGACATCGCACAGGAGTTCGAATCGAACACCCGTTCGATCGCCCTGGCCCGCTCGACCCGCGAGCAGGTGGTGCGCTCGGACCACGACGGCAGGGAGTCATCGTGTCCATCGCCTATGACATCCGCCCATCCGGGTCGCCGGCCGGACGGGGGTGCCCGGCTCCGGCGGCGCCTCCGGTGCGCCGACCGTGCGTGGTCATCGAGTTCCCCCGACCGGCGACCGCGGCGCCGCCGGCGACCGCACCCCGACCGGCGACCGCGCCCCGGGTCGGGGGCCGGCACCCCGTCCGGCTGACCCGCCGGTGCCGCCGGTTGGCCGCGTCGGCCCTCGGCGCGGTCGTGTTCGGCTCGGTCGGCGTGGGTGTCCACGCCCTGAGCGGAGGTGCCGGACCGGCGGCTGCCGCCCCGCCGGCGTCGCCGCCCGCCGTGGTCGTGCGGGCGGGCGACACCCTGTGGTCGATCGCGCAGGCGGTCGCGCCCGAGCAGGATCCGCGGGCCGTCGTGGCGTCGCTGCGGGCCCGCAACCATCTGGCCACCGGTTCGGTGCGGCCCGGCCAGCGCCTCGTCGTCCCCCCGGCAGCACCGTGACCTCGCCGGAGGGCTTGCTGTGGCACCCGCCGAGGGGCCCGCTGTGACGCCCGCCTGGGGCTCGCCGGGGCACCGCGGAGCACCGAAATCCCGGCGCCCTGCGGGCGCGCCGGGCTTGCGCGCCGAATGTCGACGGCCTACTGTTCACCACTACATCTAGTGGTTACACTGGTGTAAGTTGTACACAGGTTGCGTTACGTTGTCCTCATCCGGTGCACAGGTTGTCCTCAGTGTTATCCACAACCGGAGCCGGACGGGGGCCATCGGGGGCGGATTCGAGCATGCGGACGACGTGCCTGACGGGACCGTGGGCGGAGCGGGGAAGGTGCCTGGCGACGACCGGGCGGAGCGGCGACGAGCAGGGCTCGTCGACTCGGGGGAGGAGGATCGATGCGCTGCCCATACTGCAAGTTCGGTGACTCCCGCGTGGTCGACTCCCGCGAGGTCGACGACGGCCAGGTCATCCGCCGCCGCCGGTCCTGCCCGGAGTGCTCCCGGCGGTTCACCACCGTCGAAGAGCCCACGCTCGCGGTGATCAAGCGCAGCGGTGTCACGGAGCCGTTCAGCCGGACGAAGGTGGTCGACGGCGTACGCCGCGCCTGCCAGGGTCGCCCGGTCGACGAGGATGCGCTGGCGTTGCTCGCGCAGCATGTCGAGGACGCCGTCCGGGCCACCGGTTCCGCCGAGATCCCGAGTCACGACGTCGGGCTGGCGATCCTCGGCCCGCTCCGGGAGTTGGACGAGGTGGCCTACCTGCGCTTCGCCAGCGTCTACCGCTCGTTCGACTCGATCGCCGATTTCGAGGCCGAGATCCAGACCCTGCGCCGCAAGGCGGCCCCCGCCCCGTAACGCCCACCACACGGAACGCCCGAAGCCCACACCGGAACGCCCACCACCCAGCCGATCACCACCAGACGATGACGACTCGGACGCCCGACGGACGAGTTGTACGCCACGACGAAGGGACCACGGTCATGACCGAGACCACCGGCCGCCCATCGACCCGCACCGGATCCACCCGCCCGGTCGACGGGCTGCGGGTCAATCGCGTCTACACCCGTGAGGGGACACACCCCTACGACGAGGTGACCTGGGAACGGCGCGACGTGGTGATGACCAACTGGCGCGACGGCACCGTCAACTTCGAACAGCGCGGGGTGGAGTTCCCGGACTCCTGGAGCATCAACGCCACGAACATCGTCACCACGAAGTACTTCCGTGGCGCCGTCGGCACGCCGCAGCGTGAGGTCAGCCTGCGCCAGCTGATCGACCGGGTGGTGGACCGCTACCACACGACCGGGCTCGAGCGCGGCTACTTCGCCTCCGAGGCCGACGCGGAGATCTTCGCGCAGGAGCTCACCTGGATGCTGCTGCATCAAGTGTTCAGCTTCAACTCGCCGGTCTGGTTCAACGTCGGGACCACAGCGCCGCAGCAGGTGTCGGCGTGCTTCATCCTCGCTGTCGACGACACGATGGACTCGATCCTCAACTGGTACCGGGAAGAGGGCCTGATCTTCAAGGGCGGGTCCGGGTCCGGGCTCAACCTCTCCCGCATCCGGTCCAGCAAGGAGCTGCTGTCCTCCGGCGGCACCGCCTCTGGCCCGGTGAGTTTCATGCGCGGCGCGGACGCCTCGGCCGGCACGATCAAGTCCGGCGGCGCGACCCGGCGGGCGGCGAAGATGGTCGTCCTCGACGTGGACCACCCCGACATCGAGGAGTTCATCGAGACCAAGTCGCGCGAGGAGGACAAGATCCGGGCGTTGCGCGACGCCGGCTTCGACATGGACCTCGGTGGTCGCGACATCGCCAGCGTGCAGTACCAGAACGCCAACAACTCGGTGCGGGTCTCCGACGAGTTCATGCGCGCGGTGCAGGACGGCACCGAATTCGGCCTGCGGGGCAGGCTGACCGGCGAGGTCCTGGAGACCATCGACGCACGCACGCTGTTCGGCAAGATGGCCACGGCGGCCTGGGAATGCGCCGACCCCGGTATCCAGTACGACGACACGATCAACGACTGGCACACCAACCCCGAGACCGGCCGGATCACGGCCAGCAACCCGTGCTCGGAGTACATGAGCCTGGACAACTCATCGTGCAACCTGGCCTCGCTCAACCTGTTGAAGTTCCTGCGCGACGACGGGACGTTCGACTCGGCGACCTTCGTCAAGGCCGTCGAGATCGTCATCACGGCGATGGACATCTCGATCTGCTTCGCCGACTTCCCGACCGAGGCGATCGGCGAGACGACCCGCGCCTACCGGCAGCTCGGCATCGGTTACGCCAACCTCGGCGCGCTGCTGATGGCGACCGGGCACGCCTACGACTCCGACGGCGGCCGCTCGCTCGCCGGCGCGATCACGTCGTTGATGACCGGCACCGCCTACCGCCGATCGGCCGAGCTCGCCGGCGTCGTCGGCTCCTACGACGGCTACCCGCGCAACGAGTCCGCGCACCGGCGGGTCATGCGCAAGCACGCCGCCGCCAACGACGAGATCCGGGCGATCGGCGCCGATGACGCGGCGGTGCTCAAGCAGGCGACCGCGGAGTGGCGGCAGTGCCTGAAGATCGGTGACAAGAACGGGTGGCGCAACGCCCAGGCCTCCGTCCTCGCCCCGACCGGCACCATCGGCCTGATGATGGACTGCGACACCACCGGGGTGGAGCCCGATCTCGCCCTGGTCAAGTTCAAGAAGCTCGTCGGCGGCGGCTCGATGCAGATCGTCAACCAGACCGTGCCGCGCGCGCTGCGCAGGATGGGCTACCCCGAGGAACAGATCGAGGCGATCGTCGAATACATCGCCGAGCACGGGCACGTGGTCGACGCGCCGGGCCTGCGGCCCGAGCACTACGAGGTCTTCGACTGCGCGATGGGCGAGCGGTCGATCCCGCCGATGGGCCACGTGCGGATGATGGGCGCCGTCCAGCCGTTCATCTCCGGGGCCATCTCCAAGACGGTCAACATGCCCGAGACGGCGACGGTGGCCGACATCGAGGGCATCTACGCCGAGGGGTGGCGGCTCGGCATCAAGGCCCTGGCGATCTACCGGGACAACTGCAAGGTCGGCCAGCCGCTGTCGGACGCGCGGGCGAAGAAGGCCAGTGCCGACCCGCAGATCGTCGAGGTGGCCCGCCCGACCCGGACACGGCTGCCGAAGTCCCGGCCGAGCAACACCACGTCGTTCGCAGTCGGGGGCGCCGAGGGTTACATGACGGCCGGGTCCTATCCCGACGACGGTCTCGGCGAGGTCTTCCTCAAGCTCGGCAAGCAGGGCTCGACCCTCGCCGGGGTGATGGATGCCTTCTCGATCGCGATCTCGATCGCGCTGCAGTACGGCGTGCCGCTGGAGAGCTACGTCCGCAAGTTCGTCAACATGCGGTTCGAGCCGGCCGGGATGACCGACGACCCCGACATCCGCATCGCCCAGTCGGTGGTGGACTACATCTTCCGGCGCCTCGCGCTCGATCACCTGACGCTGGAGCAGCGCACCGAGCTCGGCATCTTCACCGCGGCCGAGCGGTCCGCGCAGGTGGCCACGACCTACGGGTCCGGTGGCGACGAGGAGGAGTTCGACCACGAGGGCGTCGCGGCGTCGGCGCCGGTGGAGCGGGCCCGCACGTCCGGGACCGACGGCGCGAGCGAGGTGACCGATCGGTCGGTGCACTCCTCGACCGAGCTGATCGAGGCGGTCCAGGGCAAGGCCGCCGACGCCCCGCTGTGCCTCACCTGCGGGACGAAAATGCGTCCGGCCGGCTCCTGCTACGTCTGTGAGGGGTGCGGCTCGACCAGCGGCTGCAGCTGACAGCGCACGTCCAGAAGGGGGAACCGGTCCTGGCCGGTTCCCCCTTCGGCGTGAGTGGGACGGGTGGAGGGACGTACACCGCGGTACGGGTGTTGGGGCCACTGTGACAGGGGCCGCCAGACGACAGGATCGACCTCATGATCGACATGAGGAGACAATTGATGCCCAAGGCCCGCACGATGTGCTACGCCCTGGCCGGGGCAACCGTCCTGGCCGCCACCTTCCCCACGGCGCCCGCTGACGCGCAACCGCCGGCGCCGCGGCAGGAGTCGGTGCAGACGGCGGTGAACACGCTGCTGGCCGACGGGCAGCCGGGCGTCATCGTCATGATGCGCCGCGGAAATCGGATCTCGCACGTCACGGCCGGTGTCGCCGATCGCGCGACCGGTGCGCCGATGAACGCGCGGCTGCAGATCCGGATCGCCAGCGTGACCAAGTCCTTCACCGCCACGGTGCTCTTGCAACTCGTCGCCGAGCACCGGGTATCGCTCGAGGACAGCGTGGACAAGTGGCTGCCGGGACTGGTGCACGGCAACGGAAACGACGGCTCGAGGATCACGATCCGGCAGCTGCTCCAGCACACCAGCGGCCTCAACGAATACGTCCAGGACCCGCGGCTACTCGTCGACCCGCGCCGCCAGTGGACGCCGGCGGAGTTGGTCGGCATCGCGATGGAGAAGCCTCCGCTGAGCGCTCCGGGCACGGAGTGGAACTACGCGGACACCAACTACCTCCTGGCCGGGATGGTCATCGAGCGGGTGACCCACCACAGCCCGGCCGCGGAGATCGAGCGGCGGATCATCGGGCCGCTGCGGCTGCGGAACACCTCGTTCCCGCTCCGCAGCCGCGCCTTCCCCGGGCCCTACGTGCACGGGTACTGGGGCGACTACGGCGACGTGAGTACCGCGATCAGCCCGTCCATCGCGTGGACCGCGGGCGCCATGATCTCCACGGTCGACGACGTCGCCCGCTTCCACCGGGCGCTGTTCACCGGGCGGCTGCTGCCCGCGGCCGAGCAGCGGATGCTGACCTCGACCCGGCCGGTGACCGACGACGGTCAGCAGGAGGACTACGGCCTCGGCGTCTACCGGGTGCGCCTCTCCTGCGGGTACGCGTGGGGTCACGACGGCGGCTTCCCCGGTTACCGCACCTGGACCTACACCAGCGCCGACGGCAGACGCCAGGCGGTGATCGCCTACAACCAGTCGTCGGCCGCCCTGGAGCACCAGCCGAAATTCCACTCCGACCTCGCCCGCACGGCCGACCTGATCTTTTGCGGCTGAGGGTGCCTGCCGGGTCGGGCGGAGGATGCGGACCCCCCGCCCGACCGGGGGGTCACCGTGAGGTTTACCTCACGACCTCGGCAACCTCGAGTAGAGGTTCACGGTCGCGCTACCGCTCGTCCACGATCTCGGCCGACTCCGACGTGAAGTCGCGGGTGAGGGCGAATGCCGCCGGTGCCTCGGCCAGGCCGTGGGCACCGGCGAGTGCCCGGTCCATGCTCGCCGCCGACTCCCAGCGCCAGACGTCGATCCAGGTGCCGTCGTCGACCCGGGTGAGGCGCGCCTCGGTGAGGCCCGGGTACGTCGCCCGGACCGCCGAGATCAGGGCGGCCCGGGTGCTCAGCATCTCTTCGGCGTCGGTGGGCTCGACCTGGAAGCGGGCGAATCTCGTGATGGCCATGTCGTCGTACCTCTCGCTAGAGTTACTCACTAGTGGACGACTCTAGAGATAAACTAAAGCCATGACGGATGTCAAGCAGACCGGGAAGCGGGCCCGGCGGGCGCAGGAGACGCGCCGGCGGATGGTGGACGCGGCCCACGCGTTGTTCGTCGAGCAGGGGTACGGCGCCACGTTGCTGCCGGAGGTCGCGGCCCGGGCCGGCGTAGCGGTCCAGACGATCTACTTCACGTTCGGGAACAAACGGTCCCTGCTGAAGGAGGTCGTCGACGTGGCGATCGCCGGCGACCTTGAGCCGGTGGCCACGATGGATCGCGCGTGGTTCCGCGCCGTGGTCGAGGCCGACACCGTCGAGACCGGCCTGCGCGCCCTGGTCGCGGGCACGAAGGAGGTGCTGGTCCGGGCCGCACCGATCACCAAGGTCCTCGAGGCGGCCGTCGCCGCCGATCCGGAGGTCGGCGAGATCTGGCCGCGCTCGGAGAATCCCCGGTTGACGGTGCAGACCGCCGCCGCGAAGGCCCTGGTGTCGATGTCCGGGCTCGCCGCGGGACTGACCCTGAGACAGACCACCGACGCGCTCTACGGGCTGCTGAGTCCCGAACTCTTCCTGGTCATGGTGCAGGAACGCCGATGGTCACCCGAGCGCTGGGAACGGTGGGTGTTCGCGCTGCTGCGCTCCCAGCTTTGCGCGCCGGCTGCGGCAGGCCACCGCGTCGGCTCGGTAGCGTGACGGCCGATACCGACGCGAGGAGGAGCCGATGGTCGACGACGAGGGCGGGGTGCCGATCCGGTGGGCGATCCTCGGCACGGCCAACATCGCCGCCCGGTCCTTCGTGCCCGGCCTCGCCGCCGCCGGTGGCGGAGCCGCCGAAATCGTCGCGGGCCGCGATCCGGACCGGACCGACGCATTCGCGCGACGGCACGGGGTGCGGCGTACCGCCGCGGACTACCGCGCGGCGATCGACGATCCGGCCGTGGACGCGGTCTACATCCCGCTGCCCAACGCGCTGCACGCTCAGTGGACGGTCGCGGCGTTGCAGGCGGGGAAGGCGGTGTTCTGCGAGAAGCCGATGTGCGACGACGCCGGGCAGACCGCGGAGGTGCTCGGCGTCGCCGCCGCTGCCGGGCGCCCACTGTGGGAGGCGTTCGTCTTTCCGTTCCAGGAGCAGACCGCCAGGGTGCGCGGGCTGCTCGCCGACGGCGCCATCGGGGAGGTTCGCGAGATCCACTCGACGTTCCATTTCGCGCTCAGCAACCCGAACGACATCCGGCTCTCCGCGCAGCTGTCCGGCGGCGCGCTCGCCGACATCGGGTGCTACCCGGTGCGCTGGGCCAGGTTGGTCTTCGACGCGGAGCCGGAATCCGCGCAGGCATCACAGGTGCTCACCGGCTCCGGTGTCGACGCCGAGACCTGGGGTTCGCTGGACTTCCCCGGCGGACGACGGCTGCTGTTCTCCTGCAGCATCACCAAGGCCCGCGACACGACGGCCAGGGTCCTCGGCACCACCGGAGAACTCCGCCTGAGCAGCCCGTTCCACGGCGGTGTCACCGACACCCTGCAGCTCCGCCGGCCCGACGGCACCATCGTCATCGAGCGGTCCGGGAGCGCCGAACCACCTTTCACGGCGGCGATCCGGCACATTCATTCCGTGCTGCGCGGGCAGGAGGTGCCCCGCCACCTCGCCGTCGACGACGCCTTCGGCAACGCCGCGGCACTCGATGCCATCCGCGCCAGCGCCGCGCGGGCGGGGGTGTCGGTCAGGTCACCCGGATCTTGAGTTCGGGCAGGCCGACCGCGTCGCAGGTCTCGTTGACCACGCGGGCGTCGTCGGTGAATCCCTCGCGGCTGTCGAGGTCGGGCTGCTCGTCCCGGTTGAGCACGAAGTAGTCGACCGCGCCGCGGACCGCCACCCGGCCCCGGGCATCGAAGTCGTCCGCGGCCTCGATGAGGGACAGCAGCGCGTCGGCGATCCTCGCCGCGGCACCGAGATCGAGCTGGTCGTTGTCCAGCGCCTCGCGGACCAGTTCCTCGAGATGGCGGATGACCTTCTGCCGGAGGTCGCGTACGCCGAGCGCCGGGACGGCGGAGGGATCGGTCATGGTCGCAGCATCGCACGTGCCCGCGCGGAGGCTGCCGGGCAGGTGCCGGCAGCGCACCGCTGCGGGGCGCAAACCTCCAGGCTGGCGTTCCGGGCACGTGATCGGCAACCGGCCGTCCACACCCGCAGGGCCGGTCCACAGGCGGCTCGGTGCCACTGGCCGGGCACCGTGGTACGGAGCAGCGTCACCGCCATGACAGCTGCCGACACTCCGACGACGGATCCGCTCCGGATCCGGGTGACCGGGCCCCGCGACCTGATCGACCTCGTGCCCTACCTGGTCGGGTTCCGGCCGACCGAGAGCCTGGTGCTGGTGTCCATGACCGGGCGGCGGCGGCGGGTGGGCCTCACCCTCCGGGTCGACCTCGACGGCCTGCGGGCCGGGTCCGAGGTCCTCGGGACCTGTGTGAGCCATCTGATCCGGGCCGGTGCGGCCAGCGCGATGCTGCTCGTCTACCGCGATGTGACCGGCCCCGACGACCCCGGAGCACCCCGGTCGTGCGCCACCGCGGCGGTGCTGCCGGAGCACGACCTGGTCGACCGCGCGGTGCAGGCGATCCATGCCCGCGGCGTCCACGTCGACGAGGCACTGCTCGTCACCGGCGATCGCTGGTGGTCCTACCTGTGCCGCAGTCCGGCGTGCTGCCCGCCGCAGGGCAGCCCGATCCCGCGGTCCGACCGACCCTCGGCGGTCGTCACCGCGGCGACCGTGGCCGGCCTGGTGGCGGCGCCGGACCGGCGGAGCCTTGAGCGGTCCGTCGATCCGGCACCGGCGGCTGACCGCGCGGCCGTCGCCCGGCTGGTCGCCGACGCGCAGGTCCGGGCCGACCGGAGCGGCCCGACCGCGGACGTCCGGATGCGCGTCGTCGCCGACGTGGCCGCCGCAGTCGCCGGCGGGCGACGTGGCCAGGCCCCGCCGGACGACGCCGCGGTGGCCGGTCTGCTCGTCGCGCTGCGCGACGTCGCGATCCGCGACCACTGCTGCCGCTACGCGTCAGGACCCGACTCGGCGGCGATGCAGTCCCTGGCCGGACACATCGCCCGGCTGGCCACGGCCCCCTACGATGTCGCGCCCTACACGGTTCTCGCCTTCTGCGCCTGGCGGGAGGGCAACGGTGCGCTGTCCCGGATCGCCGTCGAGCGGGCGCTCCGCAGCGACCCGGGCTACTCCATGGGGCTGCTGCTGCAGCAGGCGTTGGACCACGGGATCGACCCCTCCACCTGGCGTGATCCGCGATGAACCACCGCGGCGTCGCGTCAGACCAGGTCCGGCTGCCGCCACGGCTCACCGAGGACGTGCTGCGCCAGGAATGCCCGCACGGTCTCGTACCAGACCGTGGCGTTGCCGGGCGTCAGCACCCAGTGGTTCTCGTCCGGGAAGTAGAGGAACGACGCGTCCACCTCGTGCCGGACGAGGTCGTACCAGAGCTTCAGTCCCTCGCCGATCGGCACCCGGTAGTCCTTGTCCCCATGGACGACGAGCATCGGCGTGCGCACGTCGCGCACGAACTGGTGCGGGGAGTTGGCGTCGTAGCGTTCCCGGGTCTCGAGAGGATCGCCGAACTCCCGTTGCCAGTACCACGACACGTCGGTGGTGCCGGAGAATCCCTCGAGATCCCAGAGGCTGGCATGGGTGACGATCGCCTTGAACCGGTCGGTATGCGTCGCGACCCAGTTGGCCATGTATCCGCCGAAGGAACCGCCCATCGCGGCGGTACGCGTGTCGTCGATGTCTTCGCGTTTGCAGGTGGCGTCGGTGATCGCCATCAGGTCGGTGAACGGCCGGTCGCCCCAGGCCCCCCAGCCGCGGCGGATGAAGTCTTGGCCGTAGCCGGTGGACAGGGCCGGGTCGGGAAGCAGGACGGCGTAGCCCTGCGAGGCCAGCAACCACGGGTTCCACCGCCAGGACCAGGCGTTCCAGCTCGACAGCGGGCCGCCGTGTATCCAGAGGAGCAGCGGCGCCGGGTTGGCCGCGCCGGCGCCGTCGGGCAGCACCAACCAGGCCCGCAGGGGGGTGTCGTCGTCGGCCCGCGCGGTCACCTCGGTGACCGTGCCGGGCAGGGTGCCGACGGCGCCCGGGCTCGGCAGCAGGACGCCGTCCTGGTCGGGCGTTCCCGGCTCCAGCCGGACCGGGGTGGCCGGCAGGTCGTAGCGGGTGAGCATGGCGTAGAGGTGCGCCCCGTCCCGCGAGACGACCAGATCGCTGTGCGCGCCCTGCGCGGTCAGCCGGGTGACGTCGCCGCCGGCCAGGTCGAGCCGGAAGACCGGGGCGTGGCCGGCCTCGTCGGCGACGAAGAACACCGCCGACCCGTCCGCCGAGAACGTCGGGTGCGCGGGCCACCCCGGGAAGGACGGCGCGGGATCGTGACCCTCACCGGTCGCCACGTCGACCAGCCACAACGAGGTCGTCGGCGCCTCGTCCCAAGTCGGCTGGGTGTCCCGGACGCAGATCAGGGTCGCGCCGTCCGGGCTGAAGGACGGCTGGCCGAGCTCGGCCGCCTCGTCGGCCACGACCGCGCGGCGTTCCCCGGTCGTCCGGTCCACGATCACGATCGTCGGGCGGCGCGTGGCCGCCCGGTCGTCGACCTCCCAGCCGTAGGCGACGAGGGTCCCGTCCGGGCTCACCGCGATTCCCCCGGTGACCCGACCCTCGGGCGTCGGCGTCAGGTCGCGCGCCTCACCGAGTCGTTCGTCGGTCCCCACTCCGGCGGGCGGGAGCGCGCCGGCGGCGAACACCCGGGTCTCGGCCGGGCCGAGGTCGTGGTCCCAGAAGCGGACCGGATAGCTGCGGTGCAGGATCGCCGACACACCGGCGTCCTTGCGGGCCGTGCGCTTTTTCTTGTCCTCGTCCTCGCTGGTGGCCCCGGGGAGGACCTCGGCGGTCAGCACGATGTCGCCGGAGTCCCGGGCGACCGCGACCGAGCCGATCCCGCCGGGGCGGCCGGCGACCTGGCGGGCCTCACCCGCACTCTCGGGGAGCAGCCATAGGGCGGGGTGGTCGGTGTCGGGGTCGTCGGCCTGCGGGTCGGGGCGCTTGGAGGTGAAGAGCAGCCGGCCGTCCGGCAGGAACACCGGCTGCGACTCGCCGGGCGCGGACCGGGTCAGCCGGCGCGGCTGCCGCGTTCCCTGCGGGTCGATCTCCCACAGCGCCGTGACGTACTTCTTCTTCTCGGCGTTGAGGGTGGTCACGCTGGTCACCAGCCGGGTGCCGTCCGGTGAGAGCGCGAGCCCACCCAATCGGGGGAGCGCAACGTAGTCCGCGAGGTCGGTGAAGGCATGCGTGCCCCGGTCGGCGGAGGGGGCAGAGTCGGTCGGCTGCGCGGGCACGGTCACTCCTCGGTTATGACGCCACTACGCGACACCGTACTGACCGGCGGCCCGCGGCCGCACCGGACATCCGCACCGGACATCCGCACCGGACATCCGCGACGGACATCCGCGCCGGGGGAGCTAGTCGGTGCTGACGAACACGTGGGTGGACACCAGTTCGTCGAAGGTCGCCTCGGGCCGGCCGTCGCCGTGCACCCGGACCCCGCCGTTGTCGGCCGGGTAGACCTTGACCGGCCGGCCGGGTTGCAGCCCGGCCTCCAGCAGCGCGTGCATGATGGCGGCGTCGGGCTGGATCTGCTCGCTGATCCGGCGTACGACGACCGACGTGCCACCCTCGCCGGCGGCGGCCCGGAGCGTCGTGAGCGACGGGGCGGATTCGGGGAGGACCCGCCCGCCGAGTTCGTCGAGGCCCGGGATCGGGTTGCCGTGCGGGCACTGGGTCGGGTTGTCCAGCAGCGAGTAGATCTTGCGCTCGACCTGCTCGGACATCACGTGCTCCCACCGGCACGCCTCGGTGTGCACGTCCTCCCAGTCCATCCCGATGATCCGGACCAGCAGCAGCTCGGCCAGCCGGTGCTTGCGCATCACCGCCACGGCGAGGCTGTGCCCGGTGGGGGACAGCACCAGGTGCCGGTCGCCCTCGACGGCGACCAGGCCGTCGCGCTCCATCCGCGCCACGGTCTGGCTCACAGTGGGACCACTCTGCTTGAGCCGTTCGGCGATGCGGGCGCGCAGGGGGACGACCCCCTCCTCCTCGAGCTCGTACACCGTGCGGAGGTACATCTCCGTGGTGTCGATGAGGTCGCTCACCCCTGCGATGGTACGGCGCGGCCCCGGCCGGTGCGGCACACTGGTCGACCGTGAGTGACCTCATCGAACCGGCCGAACTCGCGGCGGCCCTCGGCGCCCCGTCCCCTCCCGTGCTGCTCGACGTGCGATGGAGCCTCGGCGGTCCGTCCGGCGCGGAGCAGTACGCCGCCGGTCACCTGCCCGGCGCCGTCTTCGTCGACCTCGACACGGATCTCGCCGGCCGGCCGGGCGTCCGCGGGCGGCACCCGCTGCCCGACCCGGGCGCCCTGCAGCAGGCTATGCGCCGATGGGGCATCTCTCCCGGTGCCCCGGTGGTGGTCTACGACGCCGCCGACTCGACCAGCGCCGCCCGGGCCTGGTGGGTCCTCCGCTGGGCCGGGCACCACGAGGTACGGGTGCTCGACGGCGGGATCGCGGCCTGGCTCCGGGCCGGCCACCCGGTGGACGTCGAGACGCCGACGCCGGTGCCCGGCGACGTGAGCGTGCAGCCCGGGGACATGCCGACCCTCGACGCGGCCCAGGCGGCCGACGTCGCACGCGTGGGCCGCCTGCTCGACGCGCGGAGCCCGGAGCGCTATCGCGGCGAGCTGGAGCCGGTCGACCCGGTCGCCGGGCACGTGCCGGGTGCCCGCAGCGCCCCCACCACGGGCAATGTCGACGCGGCCGGCAAGTTCCTGCCCGCCGATGAGCTCCGGGCCCGCTTCGCCGATCTCGGCGTCACCGACGCGACGTCGACCGGCGCCTACTGCGGCTCCGGGGTGACCGCCGCGCACGAGGTGCTCGCCCTGCGCCTCGCCGGCGTGCCGGCCGCGCTCTACGTCGGCTCCTGGAGCGAGTGGGTGCGCGATCCGGACCGACCGGTCGCCACCGGCGCCCAGCCCTGACCGGCGCCCAGCCCTGACCGGCGCTCAGTTCGTCGCGAAGTGCGGGAGCACCTTGACCAGCAGCGCCCTGCCGATCCGCTGCGAGGCCGCATCGGTGTCGGTGTAGGCCTTCACCACTCCCTCTCCGGTGGCGCTCCGGCCCTCCGCGACGACGATGTCCCCGCCGTCGAGGATCGCGGCCGGGTGCCCGGCGAGCGTCGTGTCCCGTCCCCGGTTCTCCGCCTTCTGCTGCGCCACCGTGAAGGTGCTGAACTCGTCGACGATCACGAAGACGCCGCCGGCGGAGAAGGTGCAGCCGGCCCCGAAGGTCGAGCGCTTGGTCTGCGGGGTCGTCCCGAAGATCTGCCGGAGATCCGCCGGACTCACCATGGCGCAGATCGCCCCGTGGGACGTGCTGACGGCGGAGCCGCTGGGAGAGGGGGTGGGCGTCGACCCGCCCGAGGGCGTCGGAGAGGCCGTCGGGGACGGCGACGGGACGGTGCTGGCCGACGGATGGGAGGTGTCGATCCCGCCGCCGCTCGGCCCGACCGACGGGCTGGGTCCGGCGACGAAGGTGCCGGCGCCGGCCACCGCCGACCCGCAGCCGGTGGCGGCCGCGACCACGAGGAGGGCCGCGGCGCCGCGGAGCCTGTGTCGATGGGTCACGTCCGGTCCGATCGTCATCCCTACGTCCTCAGATCGTAGGTGCCCGGTGCGGGGGATGAGGCGATTCGGGGGGTTCGGCACGGGTAGCGTCGACCCCCGTGAGCGACTCCGTGGCGATGTTCTGGGACGACGCGTATCTGGCCTACAACATGGGCCCGACCCATCCCCTGCATCCGGTGCGGGTCGCGCTGACGATGGACCTGGCCCGCTCCTACGGCGTCCTCGACCGGGCCCCGGTGCGCATGGTGACGCCCGAGGCCGCCACCGATCAGATGCTGGCACTGGTCCACGAACCCGGCTACATCGAGGCGGTGCGCAAGGCGAGCACCGACTCCGGTTATGTCGGGTACGGCCTCGGCACCCCGGACAACCCCGTCTTCGCCGACATGCACGACTCGGCGGCACTGATCGCCGGCGGCAGCATGGGCGCGGCGGATCTGGTGTGGTCCCGGTCGGTCCAGCACGCGGTCAACATCGCCGGCGGCCTGCACCATGCGATGCCGGGTGCGGCGTCGGGCTTCTGTGTCTACAACGACGCGGCGCTCGCGATCGCCCGCCTGCTGGCGCAGGGGGCCGAGCGGGTCGCCTACGTCGACGTCGACGTGCACCACGGGGACGGTGTGCAGGAGGTCTTCGCCGACGACCCGCGGGTGCTGACGATCAGCCTGCACGAGAGCCCGCTCACCCTCTTCCCGGGCACCGGCTTCCCCGACGAGATCGGTCGCGGCGCGGCGGCCGGGACGGCGGTCAACGTCGCGCTGCCGGCCGGGACCGACGATCACGGCTGGCTGCGGGCGTTCCACGCCGTCGTGCCGAGCATGCTGCGCTCCTTCGCCCCCGAGGTGCTGGTGACCCAGGCCGGGTGCGACACCCACCGCGAGGATCCGCTCGCCAACCTGGCCCTCACCGTCGACGGGCAGCGGGCGTCCTACGCCGAGCTGCACCGGCTCGCGCACCAGCTCTGCGACGGACGCTGGGTGGCCCTGGGTGGCGGCGGCTACGGCCTGGTGCGCTGTGTGCCGCGGGCCTGGACCCACCTGCTGGCCGAGGTCACCGGCGAGCCGATCGACCCGGCAACCGACATCCCCGTCGAGTGGGCCGAGGGCGTACGCCGGCGGGGCCTGGACACCGCACCTCCGACCCGGATGACCGACGGCGTGGAGCCGACGTGGTCGCCCTGGCAGCCGGACGCGGTCGATCCGCTCGACCGCGCCATCACCGCGACCCGGCGTGCGGCCTTCCCACTGCACGGCCTCGACCCGGACGACCCCAGGGACTGACCGGTGGCCGGGGGCGAGTTCCGCACCGCGGCGACGTCGGCGGCCCCGGCGTACCCCCCGGACTGGGAGGCGGACGTGGTCGCCTCGGACGGGGGCACCGTGCACGTGCGGCCGATCCGGCCGGACGACGGCGACCGCATCCTCGCGCTGCACGGGCGCCTCTCGGAACGGACCCGCTACCTGCGCTATTTCGGTGCCTACCCGCAGATCCCGGACAAAGACCTGCAGCGGTTCATCCATGTCGACCACACCGACCGGGTCGCCCTGGTGGCAGAACTCGGCTCCGAGCTGATCGCGGTGGCCCGGTACGAGCGGATCGACGACACCGCGGACGCCGAGGTCGCGTTCGTCGTCGAGGACGCCCATCAGGGCCGGGGGCTGGGCTCGGTGCTGCTCGAGCACCTCGCCGCGGCAGCCCGGGAACGCCGGGTGCGGCGGTTCGTCGCCGACGTCCTCGCGGAGAACCCGCGGATGGTCCGCATCTTCCTCGACGCCGGATACTCGGCGACCCGCTCCTACGACAGCGGCGTGATCCGCCTGACCTTCCCGATCGAGCCGACCGACACCTCCGTCGCGGTCGCCTTCGAGCGTGAGCAGCGGTCGGAGGCGCGGTCGATCGAGCGGCTGCTCACGCCCCGCTCGGTCGCGGTCATCGGTGCCAGCGCCGACCCGGCCAAGGTCGGCCACCGGGTGCTCGCCAACCTGCTCGGGTACGAGTTCGGGGGGCCCGTCTACCCGGTCAACGCCGAGGCGCGCCACGTCGGCGGGATCCCGGCCTACCCGAGCGTGCTGGCCATCCCCGACGACGTCGATCTCGCCGTGGTCGCCGTCCCGGCCACCGCGGTCGCCGAGGTCGTCGAGCAGTGCGCCCGCAAGCGGGTCCGCGCTCTGGTGGTGGTCTCGGCCGGGTTCGGCGAACGTGGCGCGGCCGGCCGGGCGGCCGAGCGTGCGCTGGTCGCCGCTGCGCGGGCCAACGGGATGCGGGTCGTGGGGCCCAACTGCCTCGGGGTGGTCAACACGGACCCGGAGGTCCGCCTCAACGCCAGCCTGGCGCCGGTCGCGCCGGCCGCCGGCTCGGTGGGCTTCTTCTGCCAGTCCGGTGCGCTGGGCATCGCCACCCTCGAGGCGGCGACCGAGCGCGGCCTCGGTTTGGCCACCTTCGTCTCGGCCGGCAACCGGGCCGACGTCAGCGGTAACGACCTGCTGCAGTACTGGGCCCGCGACCCGGCCACCGAAGTGGTGCTGCTGTGGCTGGAGAGCTTCGGCAATCCCCGTAAGTTCGCCCGGCTCGCGCGGCATCTCGCCCGGCAGAAGCCGGTGGCCGTCGTCCGGAGCGGCCGGTCCGGTGCCGGGCCCGGGCACCCCGACCGGGCCGGTGCGATGCCGGAGGCGAGCGTCGACGCGCTGTTCGCCGAGATCGGGGTGATCCAGGTGGACACCGTCGCGCAGCTGCTGGACGTCGCGCAGCTGGTCGCCTACCAGCCGCTTCCGACCGGGCGGCGGGTCGGCGTCGTCGGCAACTCCTCGGCGCTCGGGACGTTGGTGGCCGACGCGTGTCTCGGCGCGGGGCTGCAGATCGCTCCCGGGCACCCGGTCGATCTCGGGCCGGATCCGAGCCCGGAGCAGTTCGCTGCGGCGCTGGGGGCCACCGTCGACGACGAGGTGGTCGACGCTGTCGTGGTGGTCTTCGCGCCGGCCCTCGTCACCTCCGGTGCCGAGTTCGCGCACGTCATCCGGCAGGTGACCGACGGGTGCGCCAAACCGGTGGCGTCCACGTTCCTGGCCGCCGAGGGCGTGCCTGCCGAGCTCCGCCGGCCCGGCCCGACGGGAGCGCCGGTGCGCGGCTCGATCCCGTCCTACCCGTCACCGGAGCGGGCGGTCCTCGCCCTGGCCCGGGCTGTGCGCTACGCGCAGTGGCGCGACCGGCCGCCGGGTGCGGCGCCCGACCTCCCGGACGCCGACGCGGACGCGGCGCGGGCGGTGGTAGCCGCCGTACTGGCCGCCGACCCGGCCGGCCGGGAACTCACCCGGGAGGAGGTGGGCAACCTCCTCGCCGCGTACGGCATCCGGCTGTGGCCCGCCCGGGTTATGTCGACCGTGGAGGAGGCGGTCGCCGCGGCCGGTGCCGTCGGCTACCCGGTCGCCCTGAAATCGACGGCCGCCTGGCTACGGCACCGCCCCGATCTGGGCGGGGTGCGGATCGACCTCGGTGACGACGACGCCCTGCGGGCGGCGTACGCCGCGATCCCCGGCACCGTCCGTGAGGTCGAGGTGCAGGCGATGGCGCCGAACGGCGTCGCAATCGTGGTCGGTGTCGCGGACGACCCGACGTTCGGCGCGCTGGTGTCCTTCGGCGTGGGCGGGGTCGCGACGGAGCTGCTCGGCGACCGCGCCTACGCACCCACACCGGTGTCCGATCTGGATGCAGCGCGGCTGGTGCGCGCACCCCGCGCCGCGCCGATGTTGTCCGGCTACCGGGGCGCCGATCCGGTCGACCTGGACGCGGCGGAGGATCTGGTGCTCCGGGTCGGCCGGCTGGCCGACGACCTGCCCGAGGTGCTCGCGCTGACGCTGGATCCGGTGCTGGTGGCGCGATCGGGTCTGACCGTCCTCGCCGCGACCGGACGGGTCGGCCCGGCGACCGCGAGAGCGGACACCGGGCCGCGCCGGTTGCGGTGAGGGCGCGACCTAGTCGACCCGGTCGACCTAGTCGACCTAGTCGACCTAGTCGCGGAGCGACCTACTCGACGTAGTCCCGCAGCGACCGGGACCGGGACGGGTGACGGAGCTTCGTCATCGTCTCGCGCTCGATCTGGCGGATCCGTTCGCGGCTCAGACCGAAGGTCCGGCCGATCTCGTCGAGGGTGCGCGGCTTGCCGTCGTCCAGCCCGTAGCGCAGCCGCAGCACCTGCTGCTCCCGCGCCTCGAGGGTGGACAGCACGTCGTTGAGCTGTTCGCGCATCAGCCGGAACGTCACCGCGTCCTCGGCGACGGGCGCCTCGGTGTCCTCGATGAAGTCCCCGAGCTGGCTCTCGCCGTCGTCGCCGACCGTCTGGTCCAGGCTCACCAGGTCGCGGGCGTGCGCAGTGAGCTCGGC
This sequence comes from uncultured Actinomycetota bacterium, assembly GCA_963828605.1. Taxonomy (GTDB): domain Bacteria; phylum Actinomycetota; class Actinomycetes; order Mycobacteriales; family QHCD01; genus DASXJE01. The sequence continues at coordinate 168,559 of CAWHER010000001.1, forward strand.
GATCCGGCCGGGCTCGAGGTCGAGCTCGGCGGCCAGTTCCTCGTCGGTCGCGTCCCGGCCGAGCTGCTGGTGCAGCAGCCGCCGGGTGCGGGCGAGCTTGTTGACCTGCTCGACCATGTGGACGGGGAGCCGGATGGTGCGGCCCTGGTCGGCCATCGCCCGGGTGATCGCCTGCCGGATCCACCAGGTCGCGTAGGTGGAGAACTTGAAGCCCTTGGTGTAGTCGAACTTCTCGACGGCCCGGATGAGGCCGACGTTGCCTTCCTGGATCAGGTCGAGGAACGGCATGCCGTGCCCGGTGTAGCGCTTGGCGAGCGAGACGACCAGCCGGAGGTTGGCCTCCAGCAGGTGGTTCTTGGCCCGTGACCCGTCGTTGACCAGGATCTGCAGGTCCCGGCGCTTGGCCCGGGTCTTGGCGGTCTCCTGGTCGGCGAGCAGATGCGCGGCGTAGAGGCCCGCCTCGATCCGCTTCGACAGGTCGACCTCCTGCTCGGCGGTGAGCAGGGTCACCTTGCCGATCTCGTTGAGGTAGACCCGGACCAGGTCGGCAGAGGCCGCCGGTGCGTCCTCCACCTCGGTCGAGGCGACTTCGGTGGTCTCATCGTTGACGCCGTTGGCGTTGAGCGGAGTGCCCCGCTGAGTGCGGTGGCGCCGCGAGGTGATCCGCGGCTCGACGGCCGCGGTACGACGCGGCGGCGAGATGTGTGTCTCGGCCATGACTGCCTCCCCTCGTGGTGCGATCTGGTGTGATCTGGTTGGTCACCTTGTCCAACGTCGACGCCTCCGCGATGTTCCCGGCGCAAGGGTGGCCCGGCTCGCCTGGTCCGGCGCTCCACGTGAGTTTGGTCACACGGTCTGTCCACCGGCCCGCCCACGCGGGCCGGGCTAGACCTCGAGCGGGATGGTGACCGGCCCGTCGTTGACCAGCGCCACGGCCATATCCGCCCCGAATCGGCCGGTCTGTACCGTCGCCCCGCGGCGCCGGAGCGCCGCCACGACGAGCGCCACCAGAGGCTCGGCCACTGCGGCGGGGGCGGCCTGTGTCCAGGACGGTCGGCGGCCCCTGCGGGTATCGGCGTACAGGGTGAACTGACTGACCACCAGGAGCCCGGCATCGACGTCGGCGGCCGAGCGGTCCCCGGCCAGGATCCGCATCTCGTGGACCTTGCGGGCCAGCGCCTCGGCCTGTTCTGGGGTGTCACCGTGGGTGACGCCGACGAAGACGACCAGGCCGGCGCCGATCCGCCCGACGACCTCTCCCGCGACCTCGACGCTGGCGGAGCTGACCCGCTGCACCACCGCCCTCACGGGGCCGTCCGGTGGGTTGCGCCGGGGAAATCTGTGGCAGGCACGGCAGCATTCTGCCGGTCGGCGTGCCAGGCTGGCCGCATGACGTCGCGAACGATCGTGCTCGCCCGGTCGGCCCCGGCCGATGCCCTGCTGGCCAGTGACCCCCTGGCCCTCCTCATCGGCCTCGTGCTCGATCAACAGGTCCCGATGGAGAAGGCCTTCACCGGGCCCTACGAACTGGCGACGAGGCTGGGACAGGACCTCGATGCCACCCGGCTGGCCGGCGCCGATCCCGACGAGCTGGCTGCCGTCTTCACCCGTCCGCCGGCCCTGCACCGGTTCCCGGGCTCGATGGCGGGGCGGGTGCAGGCCATGTGTCAGATGCTCGTCGACGACTACGGCGGGGACCCCGAGCGGGTCTGGTCCGATGTGCCCGACGGCGCGACCCTGCTCCGTCGGCTCCGGGCGCTTCCCGGGTTCGGGGAGGCCAAGGCGCGGATCACCGTGGCCCTGCTCGGCAAGCAGTACGGCGTGCAGCCGGAGGGCTGGCGGGAGGCCGCGGGCAGCTACGGCGAGAAGGACGTCTACCGGTCGGTCGCCGACATCACCGACGACGCCTCACTGGCGCGGGTGCGGGCCTACAAGAAGGAACAGAAGGCGGCGGCGAAGGCCGCGGCGAACCGCTGAACCCGTGGGTGCTTTCGGAGCGGGCCGGTGGGACGATGGAGAGGCCGGGCGCATCGACCGTCCGGCCGGGAGGGGCTGGTGACGTGACGCTGCGCAGGCATCACCGCGCCCCGCCGGTGCTCATCACCGAGGCCCCACCGAGCCCGCAGGCCGAACTGGACTACCGACGTCGGCGCTACGCGTTCACGATGGGCCTGCGGGTGATCTGCCTGCTCCTGGCGGCGGCGTTCTACCACATCGTGTGGCTCTGGCCGATCTTCGCGGCCGGCGCGATCGTGCTGCCGTGGGTGGCGGTGGTGTTGGCCAACGACCGACTGCCCACCAAGCCATCCCGATTCCAGCGCTACGTCGGCCTGGCACCTGACCGGGGTATCGAGCCCGGGGCGGCGGAGACCGCCCGGGTCATCGACGACGAGTAGGCGGCGCCGCCGACTCCGACCGGTCGTCCGCCTTGGGCGCGGCCTGCTCCGCCGCCGCCAGTTTCGCGCGGCGCCGGGCCCTCCGCTGCGCCCGGCCGGGCGGCTGCGACGGCCACATCTCCTCGACCGCAGCGTTGAACTCGGCCCCGAGCAGGACCGCGAGCGCGAGCAGGAAGAGGAACAGCAGGGCGGCGATCGGTGAGGCCAGTGCGCCGTACAGGTAGGCCCGGCGGACCACTGAGTCGATGTAGATCCGCAGCCCGTAGCTGCCGAGCAGGAAGATGCACCCGGCGAAGACCGCCCCGGGGATGCCACGGTGCCACGGCAGGCGCCGGGGGAGTGCCAGGTGGTAGAGGCTGGTCAGGCCGATCAGCAGGATGACCGCGACCACCGGCCAGTAGAGCGCGTTGACGAAGGTCGCGACGTCACCCTCGATGCGGTGCGGGGCGAAGTCGACGATCTTGGCCGGCCCGAGGACGAGGATCGGAAGCAGGACCACTCCCAGCAGCACGGACACCAGGTAGATCCACAACGCGATGAGCCGGCTGCGGATCGCGCCGCGCATGTCCCGCATCCCGTAGGCGATCGTGATCGTGTTGACGAAGGTCGCGGTGGCGGAGGACCCGGCCCACAGGGCCAGCAGGAAGCCGATGCTGATGACGTCGGCACGGCCGCGCTGCAGAACCCCGTGCACGGTCGGCACGACCAGTTGCTGGACGACGTTGGGGGTGAGCACGTGCTCGATCGAGGAGATCAGCCGGGCCTCGACGGATTCCACCGTGCTGGGCCCGAAGAGCCCGCCGATGTAGCCGAGGCTGCCCAGCAGGGCCAGGAACAGCGGCGGGATGGACAGCAGCTGCCAGAACGCCGCCTCGGCGGAGAGACCCAGGACGCGGTCGCGCCACCCCTTGGCGATCGTCCGGCGCAGCAGCCGCACCGGCCGGTGCCGGACGACCGGCGCCACGGTGTCGGCGACGGTCTCTTTGACCGATTCGCGGATGCGGTGCTGCTCTGCGGTGGCCCGCTCTACAGCCCGACGGGCCGCCTGGGGGAAGTCCCGGCGAGACGCCGGATCGTGAGGAGCGGCCACGATTAACCAGGATGCACCGTCGCCGGCGCGGAGGTCGTCAACGACCTCGCCGGCGCGGTCCCAATTCGGCGCGGACGGTCGCCCGGTTCGGGGCCGCCTCGCTCACTCGCCCACGATCTGGGTGGCCACTTCGCGAAGCTTGTCCTGATAGCTGCGGGCGTGGTGGCCACAGAAGACGAGATCGCCGCCACCGGGCAGAACCACCCGGATCTGGGCCTTCGCGCCACACCGGTCGCAGCGGTCGGCGGCCGATGGGGGTGCCGCTGTCGTAGTTGCGGTCGGAGTCACGGCGTTCCCTTCTTCGTGTGCATGAAGCAATGACGTTCGTACCCCTGCACAACCGGGGCACACGCTCCGACGTTCCCAACTGCGATGCAGTCAACATCACATCCGGTCGTCGTCGGACCGTGCCGCGCCAGGCCGGCAGGAATCACCCGCCGGATTGGCCCACCCGGCCCTGTGCAGAGCCGTCGACCGGATCAGTGCGGGTGATTCGCGCCCATCCAGTGTTCACTGCCGGCGTAGCGGGCGTGTTTCGCAGGGATGACGATGACGAGTCCGCTGTCGGCTACCGGACCTCAGTCCAGGTAGTCGCGCAGCACCTGCGACCGCGAGGGGTGCCGGAGCTTGCTCATGGTCTTGGACTCGATCTGGCGGATCCGCTCCCGGGTCACGCCGTAGACCTGACCGATCTCGTCGAGCGTGCGCGGCTGGCCGTCGGTGAGGCCGAACCGCAGCCGTACGACGCCCGCCTCGCGCTCGGAGAGCGTCTGCAGGACCGACTGCAGCTGGTCCTGGAGCAGGGTGAAGCTCACCGCGTCGACGGCGACGACCGCCTCGGAGTCCTCGATGAAGTCCCCGAGCTGGCTGTCGCCCTCGTCCCCGATCGTCTGGTCCAGGCTGATCGGCTCCCGGGCGTACTGCTGGATCTCCAGCACCTTCTCCGGGTTGATGTCCATCTCCTTGGCGAGCTCCTCCGGGGTGGGCTCGCGCCCGAGGTCCTGGAGCAGCTCGCGCTGGATGCGGCCGAGCTTGTTGATGACCTCCACCATGTGCACCGGGATGCGGATGGTGCGGGCCTGGTCGGCCATCGCCCGGGTGATCGCCTGCCGGATCCACCACGTGGCATAGGTGGAGAACTTGTAGCCCTTGGTGTAGTCGAACTTCTCGACGGCGCGGATGAGGCCGAGGTTGCCCTCTTGGATCAGGTCGAGGAACGCCATGCCGCGGCCGGTGTAGCGCTTGGCCAGGGAGACGACCAGGCGCAGGTTGGCCTCCAGCAGGTGGTTCTTGGCCCGCTCGCCGTCGCGCACGATCCAGTGCAGGTCGCGGCGCATCGAGACCGCGAGCTTCTCCCCGGAGTCCTCGGCCTGGCGCAGCCGCTCGGCACTGTAGAGACCGGCCTCGATCCGCTTGGCGAGGTCGACCTCCTCCTCGGCGTTGAGCAGGGCCACCTTGCCGATCTGCTTGAGGTAGGCGCGGACGGAGTCGGCCGAGGCGGTCAGCTCCGCGTCTTTGCGGGCCTGCCGCAGGGCCTCGGACTCCTCCTCGTCCCAGGTGAAGTCCGGCGACTCTCCTTCGCCGGTGACCTGGATCTCGACCTCTTCGTCGATGGCCAGGCCCTCGGCCGCGTCGCCGTCCTTGGCGTCACCGGCCGCGGCCGGCTTTGCGGTGCCGTTGGCCTTGCCGGGCGCCTTGGACCCGGTCTTACCGCCCGACGGACCGGCGCCGGCCTGCTTGGTCGACTTGGTGCCCTTGGCGGCCCGGCCGGCCGACCGGAGGCCGGACCCCGATTCGGGGCTCGCGCCCGACTTCGAGTCCTTGGTCGCGCTGCCCGAGGAGGTACGTCGGGTCACCGACGACCGGGCGGTGGCGGAGGCGGCGACGGCTCGGCGCGCGGGGCGCGCGTCGCTGCGCGGAGCGCTGACGGGGGAGTCGTCGGTCGCCTGATGAGCGGCGTACTCGGCTGATCGAGAGGGTGAGTCTGCTGATCGCACGAAGGCCCTTCCACGAAAGCGGTGCCTGTCACGGCAGGGTTCGACGCAGTTGCGACCCCACAGGCCCGGTCGGCCAGAAGGAGCATGTCCGGGGGATTGGTCCCGGCCGCCCGCGCCGTGTGTTCCAGTGTAACTTCGGATCGGCCGATTGCGCTTCCCGGCGGGGCGCAGGCGGGCATCCCGAGCCTGTTTCAGCCATCGCGGCGCTCCACCGAGGCGAGCGCGGCGCCGACGATCCCGGCGTTGTTGAGCAGTTCAGCCGGTTTGACCGGGGCGTGCAGCTGCAGGTGCGGCAGCCACTTCTCCGACTTCTTGCTCACCCCTCCTCCGACCACGAACAGGTCGGGGGAGAACAGGTGCTCGACGTGTTCCATGTAGCGCTGCACGTGATGCGCCCACTTCGACCACGACATCTTGTGGTGCTCCCGGGCGGAGGCGGCCGCCCGCTTCTCCGCGTCGTGCCCGTCCAGTTCGAGATGGCCGAGCTCGGAGTTGGGCACCAGCCGGCCGTCGACGAACAACCCGCTGCCGATGCCGGTCCCGAACGTCAGCACGATCACGACACCTGCGACGCCCTTCGCGGCTCCGTAACGCACCTCGGCGAGTCCGGCGGCGTCGGCGTCGTTGAGGACCGTGATGTCGCGCCCGGTGGCGTCGGTGAGCGTCTTGTCGACGTCGGTGCCGATCCAGCTCGGGTCCACGTTGGCCGCCGACCGGGCCACCCCGTCCTTGATCACTGCCGGGAACGTCGCGCCGACCGCACCGGTCCACTGCTGGGCCTCGACCAGTTCCGCCACGACGTCGGCCACCGCGAGCGGGGTCGACGGCGACGGTGTGGGGATGCGCTGGCGCGGCGTGGCCAGTTCGCCGGTGCTGAGGTCGACCACGGCGCCCTTGATGCCGCTCCCGCCGATGTCGACGCCGAAACCGCGCCCCGCCGCGCCGCCTGTCGTCCTGGTGGTCACCGTGCCTCCCGGGTCGATCACCGTGTCGACGGACGGACTTTACGCCCAGCAACCGGCCGGCGTCCGTCGGTTGATCGCCATCGGTATCTCCGTCTGCGGCCGCTCAACATCCGGCCGGCGTCGCCGTCGGCGTCGCGCGCAGCCGTTTCACCGCCTCGCGGATGTCACCGGGCGTGGCGAGGCTGTGGAATTTCGGGCCGAGGGCGATGTCGACGGCGGCCGAGGTCCGATGGTCGGAGGCCAGGGTCGCTCCCGGCACCACTGCGGCGATCAGGCGGGCCGCGGCGGCCCCCGCTGACCCGTAGCGGATCTCGCCGATCCCGGTGACGGTGCGCCCGGTGGGGTCGTTGGCCGTGGCGATCACGTCGAACCCCCGCTGCCGGAGGCCGGTGGTGACGTCTCCTGCCAAGCCGCTCCGGCTGGTGGCGTTGTAGACCCGGACCGGAATGTCGTGCGGACTGAGGTCGGCCGGGATCGACTGGCTGGCCGAACACGCCGCGCCCTGATGGGAGCGGGTGTCATCGGTGAATATCCGCCACCAGACGCCCGCGGCGGCGATCGCGAAGATCAGGATGAAGACCACCAGCGGCCACGCCCGCCGGCGTCGCCGGCGGCGGGGCGGCCGCCTCTGGGGCACCTGCCCCAGAGGGCTCATCATCGACACCGGCATCTCCCGGACACAGCGGGACTCTAGCCACCAAGCAGACACCAGGCGACAACCGGTCGCGTGGCGCCCCGCCCGCCGACGGTGCAGATCTCGGGAAACGGGGAGTCGTGCGGGCGCCTGGCATACACTCCTGTAGCCTTCTGCGCCCCCGGTCGGTGAACTGACACGAGGGCGTCGGACGGCAATGTGGGGGACGTCACTAAGAACCTACGCCGATCGGGCACATATGGGCGGGGCGGCGCGTTACCCACGCGCCATATTTTGACGGCAGGAGTGACGAATAGATGGCAACCGACTACGACGCCCCTCGGCGTAACGAGGCCGACGAGCTGGGCGAGGACTCCCTCGAGCAGCTCAAGGCACGCCGTGCCGAGGCGCAATCCGCAACGGTCGACACCGACGAGGCCGAGCTGAACGAGTCGTTCGAGCTGCCCGGTGCCGATCTGTCCACCGAAGAACTCACGGTCAAGGTGCTTCCGAAGCAGGCCGACGAGTTCACCTGTGTGAGCTGTTTCCTGGTTCATCACCGCAGTCAGCTCGCCGGCCAGAAGAACGGCCGGCCGATCTGCCGCGACTGCGCCGCCTGAGCGGCCGGCCGGTGTTCCCGCAGGTCGCCGGCCGCGGTCCCCGCGGCCGGCGCGGGTGACGGGGGGCCGAGGGTAGCCTTGCGCGCTGTGTCCCCGACCTCGCAGCCTTCGCCCGACGGCACGGTCGACGTGCTCGTCACCCGGCTGGATCCCGACCTACCGCTTCCCGCCTACGCGCGCCCGGCCGACGCCGGAGCCGACCTGGTGGCCGCGACGTCCGTCGAGCTGCAGCCCGGCGAACGGGCGGTGATCCCCACCGGGATCGCGATCGCCCTGCCGGACGGCTACGCCGGATTCGTGCATCCGCGCTCCGGCCTGGCCGCGCGCTGCGGGCTGACGCTGGTCAACGCGCCGGGGACGATCGACGCGGGTTACCGCGGCGAGATCCGCGTCATTCTCATCAACCTCGACCCCCGCGAGCCGGTCCAGGTGGCCCGCGGCGACCGGATCGCGCAGCTGGTGGTGCAGCGGGTGGAGCGGGCCGTCTTCGAGGTGGTCGATGCGCTTCCCCCGTCCGAGCGCGGCACCGGCGGGCACGGCTCGACCGGCGGTCATCGCGTGCTCGCCGCGCCGGAGATGCTCACCGTGCCGGATGGCAGCTGATGGCGTTCGGACGCCGGCACCGCAACCGCAACAAACTCGATGCGACGGTGCCCGGCCAGGAACATCGCCAACACGAGCAGGAGCCGACCAGCGGCCCCTGGGACGTCACCGATGCGCCGGACGACGACGTCGAGCGGCTGGATCTTGGCGCCCTCCTCGTGCCGCTGGTCCCCGGCTGCGACATCCAGCTCGGGATGAGCCCGGAGGGGGTCGCGGTCGCGGCGACGCTCACCTCGCGGGCCGGGTCCATGGAGCTCGCGGTCTACGCCGCACCCCGGTCCGGTGGCATCTGGGACCCCGTCCGCCGCGAGATCCTGGCCGAGGTCTCGGCCCACGGAGGCACCGGCCAGGAACAGGACGGCCCGTGGGGGCGGGAGCTGCTCGCCCGGGTCCGGGCCCAGAACGGACACCAACCCGCCCGCTTCGTCGGTATCGACGGCCCGCGGTGGTTCCTGCGCGCCGTACTGAGTGGACCGGCCGTCGGCGATGGCGGCGACGCGACCCAGTTCGAGGAGGCGCTCCGGCAGGTCGTGGTCGCCCGCGGGCAGGATCCGATGCCGGTGCGCGAGCCGTTGCCGCTGCAGCTGCCCCGCGACGTGGCCGACCAGATCGAGCAGGCGCAGGCGCAGCAGTCGCCGCCCGCCTGAGTCGCGCACCGATGACGCGGCGGGCGGACGATCGGCCCGTGACGAACGCCCGCTACGGCGCCCACCCGAGCCAGGTCGGCGACCTGTGGGTGCCGGAGGGGCCCGGTCCCCATCCGGTGGTCGTCGTGCTGCACGGCGGCTTCTGGCGGGCGGCGTACGACCGCGGTCTCGGCGAGCCGCTCGCCCGGGACCTGGTCCGGCACGGTTTCGCTGCCTGGAACCTCGAATACCGCCGGCTCGGCGGCGGTGGAGGCTGGCCGGCGACGCTGGCCGACGTCGCGGCCGGGATCGATCACCTCGGGGGACTCGCCGATCCCCACAGCCTGGATCTCGGGCGGGTCAGCGCGGTAGGGCACTCGGCGGGCGGTCAGCTCGCCGTCTGGGCCTCGGCGCGGCCCACTCTCGCGCGTGGCCTGCCCGGCGCCGGGCCCGCCGTCCGCCTGGTCGGTGTGGTGTCCCAGGCCGGCGTCCTGGACCTGGAGGACGCCGCGCGGCACGGACTGGGCGGCGGCGCCGTCGCCGACCTGCTCGGTGGTCCGCCCGATGCGGTCCCGGACAGATACGCCGCCGCCTCTCCGACCCGCCGACTCCCGACCGGTGTGCCCGTGCTGTGCGTGCACGGCCGGACCGACGACACGGTGCCGGTCCGGCAGAGCGAGCGCTATGCGCGGGCCGCCGCCGCGGTGGGGGACCGGTGCGAGGTACGGATCGTCGACGGTGATCACTTCGCGCCCATATCGCCGGGTTCCCCCGGCTGGGCGGGCGCCCTGGCCCAGCTATGCCGCTGGACGCCGCCGTGATCCGTCGGCCGTGCGGGGAACCGGAGGCCGGGGACCGCCCGCTACCCTGGGAGGAAGTCGAGACCGAGGATGGCCCGCTCGGCATGATCGTCGCCGAGTGTGCCGGTCGAGCAAGGGAGTGTTACCCCGATGGCCGACCAGACACGGGCGGCGCATGAGCGGAGCTGGATCTCCCGCGCGATGCGCCGGCTAGTCGCGGACGACGCCGAGCTCGACGCCGAGGAGCTGCAGAGCGACGTCGCCCAGGCCGGAGCCATTTCGGTGTCCCGGTGCTGCCGCGGCGAAGAGGTCACCATCACCGGCCGGCTGAAGTCGGTGATGTTCAAGCCGCACGAGACCGTCCCGACCCTCGAGGCCGAGCTCTTCGACGGCTCCGGCACGGTGACCCTGATCTGGCTGGGGCGTCGGCAGATCGTCGGAATCGAACCGGGTCGCGCTCTGGTCGCCCGGGGCCGGCTCGCCGAGAAGAACGGTTCCCGCTTCCTATTCAACCCGTGGTACGAGCTGAAGCCGACCACTCCGTGAGTCATCACCGGCCCGCGGACGCCGCCACCAAGACGCCTGCCGGCCAGGGTCAGGGCCATCAGCTGATCATGCAGGCGATCGGCGGCTGGCGCGGGCTGCTCGACTCGGGGCTGCCGGTCATCGTCTTCGTCGTCGCCAACGCCCTCGGTGGTCTGCGGGTGGCTATCTGGTCGGCGATCGGAGCCGGCGCCGTGCTGTTCGTCGTCCGGCTGGCCCGACGCGAGCCGGTCCAGCAGGCGATCGGCGGGTTCGTGGCGGTGGCAGTCGCCGCCTTCATCGCGGCCCGGACGGGGCAGGCGCGCGGGTACTTCCTCTTCGGAATCTGGCGCAACCTGGCCTACGGCGCGGTGTTCCTCGGCTCGGTCCTGGTGCGTCGACCGCTGCTGGGTGTCGCGTGGGAATACCTCGAGGGCCGCGGGCAGGCCTGGCGGCACAACCGGACGTTGCTGCGGGTCTATACCTGGACCACGCTGCTGTGGGCCGCGGTCTTCTTCGCCCGCACCCTGGTGCAGCACTTTTTCTACCAGCGCAACGCCACCGGGTGGCTGGCGGCGACGTCGCTGGCGATGGGGTACCCGCTCTTCGCTCTGGTCGGCGTGGTGACGGTGTGGGCCATCCGGCGGGCCCGCCGGACGACCCAGCCGGCGACGGCGGAGCCCAGCGAGCACCCGGAGCACCCGGACGAGCCCGTCGAAGAATGACCTGCGACGTCAGCCGGCCGGCAGGTGTGAGCCGCCGAGGGTGTGCCGAATCTCCTGTTCGACGTTCTGCGTGGCGACGAAGAGCAGTTCGTCACCGGACTCGAGCGGCTCGTCCTGACTCGGAACGATCACCCGCCCGCCCCGGAGGATGACGACGAGCGCCGCATCACGAGGCAGCCTCAGGTCGCGGACGGGATGCCCGGAGTACGGCGAATCCTCGGCCAGGGTCAGTTCGACGAGGTTGGCCTGACCCTGCCGGAACGTCATCAGCCGGACCAGGTCACCGACCGAGACGGCCTCCTCGACGAGCGCCGCGATCACCCGAGGCGACGAGACGGCGACGTCGACCCCCCACGATTCGTTGAACAGCCACTCGTTGCGCGGATCGTTGACCCGGCCCACGACCCGGTTGACCGCGAACTCGGTCTTGGCGAGCAAGGAGACGACCAGGTTGACCTTGTCGTCGCCGGTCGAGGCGATCACGACGTCGCACCGCTGCAGCCCGGCCTCCTCGAGCGAGGCCAGCTCGCAGGCGTCGGCGAGGACCCACTCGGCGCCGGGCACCGAGTCCGGGTCGGATCGCCTTCGGGTTCCGCTCGATCAGCATCACCTGATGGCCGTTGTCGACCAGTTCGCTGGCGATGGAGCAGCCGACGTTGCCGGCTCCGGCGATGGCGACGCGCATCAGTGCCCCTCCTCGGGCTGCGCGGCGGCGACCTCGGTCATCGCGGGCAGGATGTCGTCGGTCGCGAGCATGTGCACCAGGTCGCCATGCTGGATCACCGTCGAGTGGGTCGGGAGGGTTCCCTCACCGAACCGGGTCACGAAGGCGACCCGGGCACCGGTCGCCACCTCCAGGTCGCCCACCGATCGCCCGATCCAGCCCTCGTGCAGCGTGAGCTGCACGAGGGCCACCGCGCCGGACGGGTCGCGCCAGTCCTCGGCCGCACCCTCGGCCAGCAGGGCCCGGAGCAGCCGGTCGGTGGTCCACGGCACGGTCGCGATGGTCGGGATGCCCAGGCGCTCGTAGACCGCCGCCCGCTTCGGGTCGTAGATCCGGGCCACCACGTGGCCCACGCCGAAGGTCTCCCGGGCGACCCGGGCGGAGATGATGTTGGAGTTGTCGCCGCTGCTCACCGCGGCGAACGCCCCGGCCTCCTCGATGCCGGCCTCGACCAGCGTCTTCTGCTCGAACCCGACGCCGGTCACCTGGCGGCCGGAGAACTCCGAGCCGAGCCGCCGGAAGGCGGTCGGATTCTGGTCGATGATCGCGACCGAATGGCCGAGCTGTTCGAGTCGGCGGGCGACGCCAGACCCGACCCGTCCGCAGCCCATCACAACGATGTGCACCCTCGCCCCTCCTGAGGCCATCCTGCCGCGTCCCTCGCGGGACGGTACACGCCCCGCCGTGCTTCAGCGGGCGTGCCGTCGCCCTACGCTTACGCCGTGTCCTGGTTCACCCAACTGACCAAACGGCTCGTCGTCGGCCGCCCGCTGCGCAGCGACCGGCTCGGCGAGACGTTGATCCCCAAGCGCGTTGCGTTGCCGGTGTTCGCCAGCGACGCGCTGTCCTCGGTGGCCTACGCCCCTGAGGAGATCATTCTCACCCTGAGCGTCGCCGGACTGTCGGCTTATGCGTTTTCCCCGTGGATCGGGCTCGTGGTGGCGGGCGTGATGCTCACGGTCGTCGCGTCCTACCGCCAGACCGTGCACGCCTATCCCAGCGGTGGCGGCGACTACGAGGTGGCCACGACCAACCTCGGCCGGCGATTCGGGATGGTTGTCGCGAGTGCCCTGATGGTCGACTACGTACTGACCGTCGCGGTGTCGGTCTCGTCCGGCGTCGCCAACGTGACCTCGGCCGTGCCCGCGCTCACCGGGCATGAGGTGGAGATCTCCCTCGGCGTGATCATCATCCTCACCGCACTGAACCTGCGGGGGGTGCGGGAGTCGGGGACCTGGTTCGCCATTCCCGTCTACTGCTTCATCGTCGGTGTTCTCGGAATGGTGATCTACGGCGCGATCAGGATCGCGACCGGCACCCACCTGCAGGCCGAGACCGCCCACTTCGGGCTCCGTCCCGTCGGGCACTTCACCGGCCTGGCGCTGGCCTTCCTCGTCCTGCGCGCCTTCTCTTCGGGGTCGGCGGCGCTGACCGGTGTCGAGGCCATCAGCAACGGCGTGCCGGCCTTCCGCAAACCGAAGAGCAGGAACGCCGCGAGCACGCTGCTGATGATGGGCCTGATCGCCGTCACGATGCTGATGGGCATCATCCTGCTGGCGCAATCGACCGGGGTGAAGATCGCGGAGAGCTCGTCCGACCTGATCGGCGCGCCGCCCGGCTACGAACAGAAGACGGTCATCGCGCAGATCGCCCAGGCGGTCTTCAACCACTTCCAGTTCGGCTTCTACTTCGTCACCGCCGCGACCGGCGTCATTCTGGTGCTGGCGGCCAACACGGCGTTCAACGGCTTTCCCGTGCTCGGGTCGATCCTCGCCCAGCACCGCTACCTGCCCCGGCAGCTGCACACCCGTGGCGACAAGCTCGCCTTCAGCAACGGCATCCTCATGCTGGCGCTCTTCGCCAGCATCCTGATCATCGGCTTCGACGCCAGCGTGACCCGGCTGATCCAGCTCTACATCGTGGGCGTCTTCGTCTCCTTCAACTGCAGCCAGGCCGGGATGATCCGGCACTGGAACCGGCTGCTGCGCACCGAACGCGACCCCGCGGCCCGGCGGAGGATGCGCCGATCCCAGGCGATCAACACGTTCGGTCTGTGCATGACCGCGATCGTGCTGGTCATCGTGCTGATCACGAAGTTCACCCACGGCGCCTGGATCGCGATCCTGGCGATGGCGGTGATCTTCATGACCATGCGCGGGATCCGGTCCCACTACGACCGGGTGGCGCGTGAGCTCGAGCCGACGGACGAGATGGCCGTGCTGCCGTCCCGCAACCACGTCGTGGTGCTGGTGTCCAAGGTGCACAAGCCGACCCTGCGCGCGCTGTCCTTCGCCCGCGCCACGAGGCCGGACACCCTGACCGCCCTGACGGTCAACGTCGACGACGCGGACACCCGCGCCCTGCAGGCGGAGTGGGAACGGCGCCGGCTGCCCGTTCCGCTGACCGTGATCGACTCGCCGTACCGCGAGGTCACCCGCCCGGTGCTCGATTACGTCCGGTCGATCCGTCGGGAGAGCCCGCGCGAACTGGTGACCGTGTTCATCCCGGAGTACGTCGTCGGGAAATGGTGGGAGAACCTGCTGCACAACCAGAGCGCGCTCCGGCTGAAGAGCCGGCTGCTCTTCGAGCCCGGCGTGATGGTCACCAACGTGCCGTGGCAACTGGAGTCGACCGGCCAGAAACTCGCCAGCCGGGAACGGGTCTACCGCCGGGACCGGTGGCGGCGCGCGATGCGCGCGGAATTCCGCGACGCCTCCGCGGCGCCCGAGGAGAGCCCGCCGGACGGCGACAAGCCGGCCCCGACCGGCACCCGCGGTGGTCGACCGGACCAGCCGTGACTCCCCGCCGGCGCGCCGCGAAACCCCGGCCGAACGGCCCGCTGGCCGACCGGGAGATCGCGCTCACCGTCGGACCGCCCGCGCACGGAGGGCACTGCGTCGGGCGCTACGAAGGGCGGGTCGTCTTCGTCCGGCACGCGTTGCCGGGGGAGGAGGTGATCGCCCGGGTCACCGAGGACCACGGCGGATCGTTCTGCCGGGCCGACGCGGTGCGGATCCTGACACGCTCGCCGGACCGGGTGCCCGCGCCGTGCCCGGCGGCCGGCCCCGGCCGGTGCGGCGGCTGCGACTGGCAGCACGCGACGCCCGAGGCACAGCGGCGCCTGAAGGCCGACGTGATCCGCGACGCGCTGCGTCGCATCGGCGGGTGTCCGGACGTTGACGTGATCGTCGAGGAATTGCCGGGTGGCCCGCTGGGCTGGCGTACCCGCGCCCAGTTCGCGGTCGACGGCGCGGGACGGGTCGGACTGCGCCGGCACCGGTCCCACGAGATCTATCCGGTCGAGCACTGTCCACTCGTCACGCCGCCGGTCGATTCCGCGGCCCGATCGGCGTCGTGGCCGCCGCGCTCGGTCGTCGACGTCGCCGTGTCCGGCGCCGGCGAGGTCGCGGTCGACGTGCGGGCGTCCCGCCGGCGGTCGGTCGGCCACGACGACAGACCGGTGCTGCATGAGCGGGCCGCCGGACGCGGGTGGCGGGTCTCTCCCGGCGCGTTCTGGCAGGTGCACCCGGCCGCCGCCGACACGCTTTCCGGCGCCGTCCTCGACCTGCTCGCGCCGCGCGCCGGCGACATGGTCCTCGACCTCTACGCCGGCGTCGGGTTGTTCGCCGGCGTCCTGGGCGCTGCCGTCGGCCCCGGGGGAAGCGTCGCCGCGCTGGAGTCCGACCCGGCCGCCGCCTCCGACGCCGTCGCCAACCTCGCCGACCTGCCGCAGGTGACGGTGCGTGCCGAGGCGGTCACGCCGGGCGCTTTGGCCGGCCACAGGGCGGATCTCGTGGTGCTCGACCCGCCGCGGACCGGAGCGGGAGCGGACGTGATCGAGGCGATTCTGGCGACCCGTCCGCGGGCCGTCGCCTACGTCGCCTGCGATCCCGCGGCGCTGGCCCGGGACGTGCGTGCGGCCGGTGCCGGCGGCTTCCACCTGGCCGCCCTGCGGGCGTTCGATCTCTTCCCGCAGACCCACCACGTGGAGTGCCTCGCGCTGCTGCTGCCGATCGCGCCGGCCGGGCCGCACACCGCAGCCGACCGCCATCAAGGCAAGTAGGGTCTCCGCGCCCCAGCATGGGGGGACCGAGGCGCGGAGACACCCATCAGTGTTGCCGAAATTGCGCCCGCATGCCGACAAACCAGTGTGACTCGCGGGGAAATCGGGTCGATCTGGTGGTGATATCGGGTACGACGGCATCGAGACCGCGCCGACGACTCCGGGCCGGAATCAGTCGGGCACGGTGTGTGCGATTCGGTCGGCGATCCCGAGCAGCCGCGCGGTCAGGCCGGCCGCCGCCAGAAGCGCCAGTCCGGCCACCCAGAGCGCATGGTGCAGGCCATCGACGAAGAGGGCCTGGCGGGCCGGGGCGAGCCGCGCTCCGATGCCGCCCGCGGGCAACGCGGCGTACACCAGGGCGCCGAGTACGGCGACACCGAACACCTGGCCGACCTGCCGCGCCGCGTTGAGAACGGCAGCGGCCATGCCGGCACGGGCGGGGTCGACCGCCGACATCGCCATGGTGCTCATCGGAGTGCCGCACAGTCCGATGCCGCCACCCAGCAGCACGAGGTCCCACCAGATCGCTCCCATGCCGGTGGCCGGCACGAGCCGCAGCAGACCGAGCGTCGCCACTCCGCTGACGACCAGCCCGCAGAGCAGCGGCCACCGCTCGCCGACGTGGGCGACGAGCCGGCCCGAGGCGGTCGAGGCGAGGGCACAGGCGATTCCCACGGCGGCGACGTCGAGTCCGGCCGATATGGCCGAGCGCCCCTGTACCTGCTGGAAATACGCGCTGAAGTAGACGATCGCCCCGACGAAGGCGAAGAACACGACGAAGGCGGCGACGGTGGCCGCAGCGAACGCCGGCCGGGAGAAGAGGGACACGTCGACGAGCGGATCGGGGCTGCGGCGTTCGGCGACGACGAACCCGGCGATCGCGGCGGAGCCGAGGGTGGACGCCGTGAGCACCGTCGGCGACGTCCAGCCCAGGTTCTGGCCTTCGATGACGGCGAGCGCGAGCACCGCTATTCCGCCGGTGGCGAGGAGCGCGCCGGACCAGTCGAACCGCCCGGTCGCCGGACTCCGGTCCAGTCGGGGGATCGTCGGCCCGGC
This sequence comes from uncultured Actinomycetota bacterium, assembly GCA_963828605.1. Lineage (GTDB taxonomy): Bacteria > Actinomycetota > Actinomycetes > Mycobacteriales > QHCD01 > DASXJE01. The sequence continues at coordinate 185,380 of CAWHER010000001.1, forward strand.
CACGGCCAGCAGAGCCGCTGCGAGCGGGACGTTGATCAGGAACACCCAGCGCCAGCCGAGTCCGGCGACGAGGGCGCCGCCCAGGGGAGGGCCCGCGGCGAGAGCCAGGCCGGAACTGGTGGACCACAGCCCGATCGCGGTGGCGCGCTGCCGCCGGTCGCGGAAGACCGCTCTGATGATCGCCAGGCTGCCCGGCACCAGCAGGGCGGGCCCGAGGCCCTGCACGACCCGGCCGACCAGAAGCATCCCGATCGACGGTGCCGCACCGGCCAGCAGCGACCCGAGCCCGAAGAGGGCGACGCCGGTCAGGAACACGCCCTTGCGGCCGCGCCGGTCCCCGAGCACCCCGCCCGCCACGAGCAGACTGGCGTAGACGATCACATAGGCGTCGACGATCCATTCCAGGCCGGTCGCGGAGGCGTGCAGTTCGCGGCCGATCGTGGGCAGCGCGACGCTGACCACCGTCGTGGAGACCACGGCGAGGAAGAGACCCACCGAGACGACCGCGAGGCTCCACCACGTGGCTGCGGGGGTCCGGGTCGTCGCGGGTGCCGTGGGTGCTCGTTCCGTCCTCCGTGTGGTGGTCATAGGCCCACCGTGCGGACCGATCGATGATAAGTCCAAGAGCTAGTTCTTGCGACAACTAGAATCATCGCTTATGGAACTTCGTCAACTGGAGTACTTCGTCGCCGTGGCGGAAGAGGCCAACTTCACCCGGGCCGCGGCCAGGGTGCACGTCGCGCAGCCCGGTGTGAGCGCGCAGATCCGCCGGCTCGAGCGGGAGCTCGGGCAGGAACTGCTGGACCGCTCGAGCCGCGGCGTCCGGCTTACGGCGAGCGGCGCCGCCGTCCTGCCCCATGCCCGGACCGCGCTCGCCGCCGTCTCCGCGGCGCGGCTCGCCGTCGACGAGCTGACCGGGCTGCTGCGCGGCCACGTCACCATCGGCACGGTGACGTCGATCTCCTCCGACGACGTCGACCTGCCCGCACTCCTGGCCGACTTCCACCGCGACCACCCGGCCGTCGAGATCACTCTCGCGGTCGGCGACTCCGACGGCCTTGTCGAGGCGTTGCGATCCGGCCGGTACGACGTGGCGTTTCTCGGTCTCGGCTCGGTGGCGCCGCCGGGCATCGCGACCCACGTGGTCACCGACGAGCCATTGGCCGCGGTGGTGGGCCGGGCCGACCCGCTCGCCCGAGCGGCCTCGGTCCGGGTGACCGCGCTCGCCGAGCGCGCATTGATCAGTCTTCCCCGCGGAACGGGGCTGCGGGCCAGCCTCGACGCCGCCTGCGCCGAGGTCGGGGTCACCCCGCACGTCGCGTTCGAGGCCGGTGACCCGCGGGTCGTCGCGCAGCTCGCCGCCCGCGGGCTCGGGGTGGGTGTCGTTCCCCGGTCCGTCGCCCTCGCCGCGGGCGACGACCTGAGGGGAGTGGCGATCACGGCGCCGGAGGTCCGGGGCCGGATCGCGCTCGGCTGGCGGGCCGGCGGGCCGATGAGCCCGGCGGCGCGCGCCCTGGTGGGTCGCGCCCGGGCCGTCCTGCCGGACCGGTCCGAGCACGGGTGAGGCGCAGATCACCGCCCGGCACACCCGGGCAATGTGGAGCGTCCGTACCACGGTTGTGTCCGTTGCGCGGCTAGAGTGGCGTCCGTGGCAGACCAGCGAGAAGATCCAGACCAGCGCGGCCCTGGTGCGGAGCCGGGACTCCTCGCCGCGATCCGTTCGCCGCGCGACGTTCGGGCGCTCGATCCTGAGCAGCTGCCCGCTCTCGCCGCGGAGATCCGGGGCTTTCTGGTGGCCAAGGTGTCCCGCACCGGCGGACACCTCGGTCCCAACCTGGGGGCCGTGGAGCTGACGCTGGCCATCCACCGGGTGTTCGACTCGCCGCACGACCGCATCCTGTTCGACACCGGTCACCAGGCCTACGTCCACAAGATGCTGACCGGGCGGCAGGACGGGTTCGACACGCTGCGGCAGACCGGCGGTCTGTCCGGCTACCCGAGCCGGGCCGAGTCCGAGCACGACATCATCGAGAATTCGCACGCCTCGACGGCGCTCTCCTACGCCGACGGTCTCGCGAAGGCCTCGGCGCTGCGCGGGGAAAACCGGGCCGTCGTCGCCGTCGTTGGTGACGGGGCGCTGACCGGGGGAATGTGCTGGGAGGCGTTGAACAACATCGCCGTGGCGCAGGACCGGCCGGTGGTGATCGTGGTCAACGACAACGGCCGCTCCTACTCGCCCACGATCGGCGGCCTGGCCGACTATCTGGCCGCCCTGCGGCTGCGTCCGGGCTACGAGCGGGCGCTGTCCATGGTCAAGGAGGCGCTTGGCCGGACGCCGGTCTTCGGCGCCCCGCTGTACGACGCGCTGCACGGGGCCAAGGTCGGCCTCAAGGACCTGCTGGCACCGCAGGGCATGTTCGAGGACCTGGGCCTGAAGTACGTCGGACCCGTCGACGGGCACGACGTCGAGGCGGTCGAGTCGGCGCTGCGCCGGGCACACGAATTCGGCAGCCCGGTGATCGTGCACTGCCTGACCCGCAAGGGATACGGCTACGAGGCGGCCGAGAACGACCAGACCGACTGCCTGCACGCGCCGGGTTCCTTCGACCCGCTCACCGGCCAGGTCCTGGCCAGCGGCGGCCGCAAGTGGACGTCGGTCTTCTCCGACGAGATGGTCCGCATCGGTGCCGACCGGCCGGACGTCGTGGCGATCACGGCCGCGATGCTGCACCCCACCGGGCTGGCCGCGTTCGCCGAGGCCTACCCCGACCGGCTCTACGACGTCGGCATCGCCGAGCAGCACGCCGTGACGTCGGCCGCCGGCCTGGCGACCGGGGGACTGCATCCGGTGGTCGCGGTCTACGCGACGTTCCTCAACCGGGCCTTCGATCAGGTCCTGATGGACGTCGCGCTGCACCGGTTGCCGGTAACCTTCGCCCTCGACCGGGCCGGGCTCACCGGCGACGACGGGGCCTCGCACAACGGCATGTGGGACCTGTCGATCCTCGGCGTCGTGCCCGGGATCCGGGTCGCCGCCCCGCGGGACGAGCCGACGCTGCGCGCGGAGCTGCGTGAGGCGGTCGACTGGTCCGCCGGGCCGACGGTGCTGCGCTACGCCAAGACGGCGCTCCCCGACGACATCCCGGCCGTCCGCACGGTGGGCGGGGTGGACGTCCTGCGCGACGCGCATCCCGATGCCGCGGCGCAGAACGGGTCGAGCCGCGGCGACGTTCTCATCATCGCCGTCGGGTCCACCGTGCCGACCGCCCTGGAGGTGGCCGACCGGGTCGCGGACCAGGGAATCGCCGCGACCGTCGTCGACCCGCGGTGGGTCATCCCGGTCGCCCCGGAGCTCGTCGACCTGGCGGGGCGGCACCGGCTGGTGGTCACCGTCGAGGACAGCGGCCGATCCGGCGGGGTGGGCGTGCAGGTCTCGCAGGCGCTGCGTGACGCGGATGTCGACGTGCCCTCGCGCGACGTGGGGATTCCGCGCCGGTTCCTGCCGCACGGCAAGGTCACCGACGTGCGCGCCGACGTCGGCCTGACAGCTCAGGACATCGCCCGGCGGGTCGTCGAGTGGGTGTCCCGGATTGACGGAGGACGGTCGTCGACGGTCGACGACGAACTGCGCTCGCACGACTCCGCCGAATCCTGACCCGGCCGCACCGGCGGGGCCGTACGGCGGCGGTCTCCGCTGCCGCCATGGCGGCGGCGGTCGCGGCCGCCGTGGCGATCGGCCAGCCCCCCGCGGCGGCTCCGGGCGGCGGGCGGACGGTTCCGGTGCGCTCCGGCGGAATACGGGCGACCGGAGGTGGCCGGGCGCTGGCCGTCATCGGGTCCGGGCTGCGGGTGATCGACCTCGGGGCCGGCACCGCCCGGGCGGTGCACCTTCCGGCGGGAATCCGGGCCCGGCAGGTCGTCGCCCTGGCCGGCGGAGCCGGATCGACCGTCATCGTCGACCCGGCCCGGGGGATCGCCTATCTGCTGCGGGCGGGCGTGGTCCGCCGGCTCGGTAGGGCGACCGCGGCGCTGCCCGGGACGGACGGCGGCGCCTGGCTGATCGACGTCCGGACGGCCCGAGAGGTGGGCGGGCCTGCCGGGTCGGCCGTCGGCCGTATCGGACTCCCGCCGGGCGGCACCGTCGTCGGCGCGACCGCGGGCGGTCTCGTCGTCGACACTGGCCGACCGGGAGCCGCCGGCGCGATCTCGGTGGTGACCGCGACCGGCCTCCGTCGGGTCGGTTCCGGCCGGGCGCTGGCCGTCGCCGGTCACCGGGTGCTTCTCCGCCGCTCGGGCCGGCTCGGTTACGTCGACCTCCCAAATCCGATCGTGCACTGGCTGCCCCGTCTTCTCGCGGTGCGCCAGACCGGTCTCGCTGCGCTGTCGGCGGACGGCCGGATGGTCGCGGTCCTCGGCCGGTCCGGCCATCGGCAGCGCCTGATCGCCGGCCCGGCGGACGCCGCGGCTGGTCGTGACCTGACAGTGCTGCCGCTCGACGGCGGATCCCGGCCGCCCACGCCCGCGCCGGTCTGGGTGTCGGCGGACACCGTGCTCGGCGTTCGGCCGGACGGCCGGCTCGTCCGGTACCGCGTCGGTGCACCGGCCGGTGTCCTCCTGGCGCCCGCCCCGATGCCCGTCCGGGCCCTCTCGGCCGGCTGAACCCGACGGAGCAGCCGCGGGTACAGTCGGATCCGCAGATGACGCCGGGGAGCTCGGGCAGCCGGGCTGAGAGGGTGGACGGCCCGCCGTGGGCAGCGCCACCGACCCGCACGACCTGACCTGGGTAATGCCAGCGGAGGCATGCGAATGGAGATGGCGCACAGATCGTCGACGCGCCCACCGACCGCCGTGGTGATCACCGGCGGCGATCCGCCCGACCCTGACGTCCGGCGGCGGCTGCCCGTCCCCGCCTACGTGATCGCCGCGGACAGCGGGCTGGATCACGCCGCCGAACTGGGTCTGTCGGTCGACCGTGCGGTCGGGGACTTCGATTCGGTCACGCCCGGTGCGCGGGCGGCGGCCGAGGCGGCCGGTGTGGCGCTCGAGCAGCACCCGGTGGCCAAGGACGCCACCGACCTCGAACTGGCCATGGAGGCGGCGATCGGCACCGGCACCGACCGGATCGTGGTCGTCGGCGGGTCCGGCGGTCGGCTGGACCACCTGCTCGCGACCGCCCTTCTGCTCGCCGCGCCGGCGTTCGCCCCGGTTCATGTCACCGCCCACCTCGGGCCGGCCGTCGTCGACGTCGTCCGCGACACGTTCACCATGACCGGCCGGCCCGGCGACCTGGTCAGCCTCCTCCCCGTCCACGGCGGCGCCACCGGTGTCGTCACCCGGGGTCTGCGCTACCCGCTCGGCGGCGAAGACCTGCTCCCCGGCCGCACCCGCGGGGTCAGCAACGAGTTCACCGACACCCGCGCGGAGGTCCGGTTGACCGGCGGCGTCCTCATCGTCGTACGGCCGGGCGCGACCGCCCCGTTCACCCAGGAGGCCCGATGATCGTCGAACTGCAGTGCCTGCCCAGCCCGGCCGGCCGACCGGACGATCCGCATGCGCACGTCGAGGCCGCGATCGCAGTCATCCAGCGGTCGGGTCTGCACTACGAGGTCGGCCCGCTCGGCACGACCCTCGAGGGTGAGCCGAACGAGGTCTGGCCGGTGCTGCGGGAGGCGCACGAGGCATGCCTGGCGGCCGGTGCGCAGAGCTCGATATCGGTGGTCAAGATCGCGCAGGGTGTCGCCAAGGGCATGGACGACCTGACCCGCAAGTTCCGACCATGACCCGCCCGTCCGTGTCGCTCCATCACCCGGCGGTACGCCGCGCCCGCGGCCTGCTCCCGCCGCTGGTTCTGCTTGCCGTGCTGATCGGCGGCTGGCAGGCGGTCGTCAGTGCCCGCGGAATCGCCCCGTACCTGCTGCCCGCGCCGTCGCGGATCGCCGACGCGTTCGTCAGCGCGCGGGCGCTGCTCGCGACGCCCGTGCTCACCACGACGCAGGAGGCCGTTGCGGGGCTGCTGATCGGCGCCGCCGTCGGCGCGGTCATCGCGGTCGTGCTCGCCGCGGCGCCGGTGGTGCGCCGGGCCGTCTACCCGCTCCTGGTGGCCAGCCAGACCGTGCCAATGATCGTACTCGCCCCGCTGCTGGTGCTGTGGTTCGGCTACGGCCTGGCGCCGAAGATCGTCGTCGTCGCCCTCATCGTCTTCTTCCCGGTGGTGGTGAGCACCGTCGCCGGACTGACCAGCGTCGACAGGGAGATGGTCGATCTGGTGCGCGGCATGGGCGCCGGCCGCCTGCAGGTGCTGCGGATCGTGCTCGTCCCGGCCGCGGTTCCCGCGTTCTTCTCCGGCCTGCACATCTCCGCCGCCTACGCCGTCGCCGGCGCGGTGGTCGGCGAGTGGGTCGGCGCGAGCAGCGGGCTGGGGATCTTCATCGACCGGTCGAAGGCGTCCTTCCGGGTGGACCGGGTCTTCGTCGCGGTGGTGATCATCGCGCTGCTGTCCATGGCACTGTTCGCCCTCGTCGGGCTGGGCGCCCGGCTGGCGTCCCCCTGGCGGTACGCCGGGGACTCCGCGCACCGCGAGGTGGCGCCATGAGGCGCCGATCGGTGCTCGCGCTGCTGGCCGCCGCGACCGTCCTCGTCGCCGGCTGCGCCAACGCCGCCGGGGCGAAGCGCGACGCGACGGGCAGACGTCAGATCACGATCGTGCTCGACTGGACCCCCAACACCAACCACAGCGGCATCTACCTCGCCCAGCAGAACGGCTGGTACCGCAAGGCCGGGCTCGACGTGAAGATCGTCGAGCCGGGCCAGAACAGCAACGTTCTGCAGATGCTGGCGACCGGCAAGGCCGACTTCGCGATCAGCACCGAGGAGGATCTCACCCCGGCCGTCGCGCAGGGACTGCCGGTCGTGTCGGTGGCGGCGATCCTCCAGCACAACACGTCCAGCCTCGTCGCGCTGCGCTCCTCGGGGGTGCGCCGCCCGCGCGACTTCGCGACGAAGACCTACGGCGGCTTCGGCGGCCAGTTGGAGAAGGCACTGGTCCAGAAGATGGTCCGGTGCGACGGGGGAGATGCTTCGCGGATCAAGTATGTGCAGGTCGGCGACGCCGACTACCGGGTCGGCCTGACGAAGCATTTCTACGATTTCGTGTGGACCTTCGACGGGTGGGAGGGCTTGCAGTTCGGCCACATCGACCATCTGAAAACGGTCAGCTTCCCGTTCATCCGCTACCAGCGCTGCATTCCCGACTGGTACACGCCGCTCATCGCGGCTCGCCGGTCGCTGATCGACGCGGATCCCGGCGCGGTGTCGGCGTTCATGCACGCGACCCGCCGCGGCTACCAGACCGCGATGGCCCATCCGGACCAGGCCGCCGCCGCGCTGCTCAAGGCGGCTCCGGACCTCGACCCGACGTTGGTACGGCTCTCCGCCCGCTACCTCGCCTCCCGGTACGCCGACCACCCGGCCCGGTGGGGCTGGCAGGACACCGCGGTCTGGACCCGGATGACGGCGTTCCTGCACAAGGCAGGGATGGTCGACGGGCACGTCGACGTGGACAAGGCCTTCACGAACCGCTTTCTCGGCGAATGACCACGACCGTCGAGATCGCCGGATTGCGGCACAGCTACGACGGGAACCCACCCCTGCTGGTCCTGGACCGGATCGATCTCGCCATCGAGCAGGGTGAGTTCGTCAGCCTGGTCGGGCCCAGCGGCTGCGGCAAGAGCACCCTGCTGCGGGTGCTGGCCGGACTCATGGTGCCGTCCGAGGGCGACGTCCGCGTGCACGACCGGTCGGTGGCCGACGAGAGCGGCCTGGTCGCCTACATGCCGCAGCGTGATCTCCTGCTGCCGTGGCGGCGGGCACTGGACAACGCCGTCCTTGGCGCGGAGGTGGCCGGCGCGCCGCGCGGGCAGGCCCGCGATCGGGCCAGGGCACTGTTCGAGCGATTCGGGTTGAGCGGCTTCGAAGCGGCCTGGCCCGGAGAACTTTCCGGCGGGATGCGCCAACGGCTCGCGTTATTGCGGACCTTCCTCCTCGATCGCGATGTTCTTCTTTTGGACGAGCCTTTCGGTGCTCTCGACGCGATCACCCGCCGGGAAATGTACGCGTGGCTGCAGGACGTGTGGCTCGCGGACCGGCGGACGGCGGTCTTCGTGACGCACGACGTCGAGGAGGCGATCTACCTCTCCGACCGGGTGGTGGTGCTGTCCCGGCGGCCGGGGGAGATCCGGGCCGACATCGAAGTGCCGCTGGTGCGGCCGCGGGAGAGCTGGGTCGTCACCGACCCGTCGTTCGTCGCCATCAAGGCGCAGGTGCTCGCGGCGCTCGAGGACCGCCCGCGCGGCCCGTCCGGCCAAGGTTCGCCCTCGGCAGCCGTTACCTAATTTTGTCTTCCGGATGTTGACGCGGTATGGACAGGCTGCGTAATCTCGCCCGCACCCTGAAACGTTTTCGCGCGACGGGTCACAAGCTTTCGCGGCGACGGCGCCCCGTCGCCGCTTGCGCGTGCGCACATGAGGTTGACACTCCGGCAGTGAGGTGACGGATCGTAATGGACAGTTTCGACGACCCCGGCGACGGATCCAACCGTTCTGGTGTCCAGCGCAGGCAGGTACTGAAGGCCGGATTCTCCCTCGGCGTAGGCGCAGTGAGCATCGCCGGGCTGTCCGCGTGCTCCAGCAGCGGGAAGAGCTTCACCGGCGCGGGAAACAAGGGCGGCAACACGGCCCCGCAGGGAAACGGCGGCGGCATCTCCCCGACGCCGCGCCACGAGACGGTCATCGTCGACCAGAGCGAGTTCACCGTCTTTGATCAGTTCAATCCGTTCATCCCCAACGGCGAGACCTACCAGGGCGGCCTGGGCCAGGTCGTGAAGGAGTACCTGTGGTACTTCAACATGGCGACCGGCGAGATCAAGCCGTGGCTGGCGGAGAAGTACACCTACGCCAACGACTTCCGCGAGTTCACGATCAAGCTGAACCCGAAGGCGCACTGGAACGACGGCAAGCCCTTCACGTCGCGCGACGTGAAGTTCACCATGATGATGATCAAGGGCAACAAGGCACTTCTCGGCGGGGGCCCGGCCACCGACGAGGCCGCGTCGATCGACACCCCGGATGCCCAGACCATCGTCATCAAGCTCAACACCCGTGACCCCCGCTACCACTACAACTTCATCTGCGGCATCGTGAGCGCTGCGTTCCCGGTGGTGCCCGAGCATGTCTGGTCCAAGCATGACCCGACGAAGTTCGCGAACAAGCCGCCGGTCTACACCGGCCCCTACAAGCTCCAGCGGGCCATTCCCGACCACAAGATGTTCGTCTGGGAGAAGGACCCCAACTACTGGAACAAGGCGGAGATGGACCCCGCGCCGAAATACGTGGTCTACCGCACCGCTCCGTCCGCCGACGCCGACATCCAGCAGTTCAAGCAGGGCCAGACCGACGTCGCCGGCGCGGCGGGCGCCTATCAACTCGTCGACGCGGCCATCAAGAGCGGCTACAAGAACGCGATGATCACGAAGATGGTCGACCCGTGCGAGCGGGCGATCTACGTCAACTGCGACAAGTCTCGCGGAATTCTCGCCGACCCGAGGATGCGATCGGTCATCTCGGCCATGGTGGACCGGAAGAAGATCGGCACCAGCATCTGGCCGGTCGACGTCCCTGCCGCGGTTTACCCGTGGCCGGACTACCCGAACAACAAGAAATGGGAGGTCCCGTCGGTCGCCGCCAACTACGACCTGAGCTACAACCCCGGCCGGGCGGCGAAGCTGCTGGACCAGATGGGCACAAAGGTCGGCTCCAACGGCATGCGGACGTACCAGGGCAAGCCGCTCAGCTACGAGATCATCACCCCGGTCACCACCTCGGACCCGGAGTACTTCATCGCGCAGCTGCTCGCCGCCGACCTGAAGAAGGTCGGCATCGACGCGAGCGCCAAGACGCTGTCCGGCTCGGTATACAGCGAGCGCGTCGACAAGGGCCAGTACGACATCCGCTCGGAATGGCTCTGCGGCGAGGTCTACGACCCCTGGGAGCTCTACAACCAGTACAAGAGCGCCTACTACGTCCCGGTCGGCAAGGTCGCCACCAAGGGGGACAACATTCGACTGAAGGACCCCGCCCTCGACCAGGATGTCGCCAAGCTGGGCACCTTGGACCCGACGGACCCGAAGGCGAAGCCAGTCTTCACCACGGCGCTCAACGACTGGTACAAGGCGATGCCGTCCATCCCGTCGGTCCAGACGACCTACACCCACCAGTTCAACACCTCGTACTGGAAGGGCTGGCCCTCGGACGACAACCTCTACATGGTGCCCAACAACTGGTGGGGCCAGTTCCTCTTCGTCATCGGTAGCCTCAAGGCAACCGGGAGGACGTGAGGTGGTTTCCGAGCCCATCGTCGACATCGAAGCTGTCGGGGCGGCGACCACCGAGACACCGGAGATCCTGGTCCAGGGAGGGGTGCGCGGCTGGCTGGCCGCGCACCCCACCCTGGCCTACGCGCTCCGCCGGTTTGCGTTGTACATCTTCACGCTGTGGGCCGCGGTCTCGGCCACGTTCGTCTTCTTCCGGCTCATCCCCGGCGACCCGATCGGGGCGTTCATCCAGAACCTGCAGCAGAACCACATCTACAACGTGCACGCAGGTCAGGCCGTCGTCGACCACTACCGCAAGGTGTTCGGCCTGAACGGAAGCCTGCTGCAGCAGTACTGGCACTACATGTACCAACTCGTGGTCGCCCACGACCTCGGCCCGTCGCTGATCAACTATCCCGACCATGCCCAGAACGTGATCGGCCGCGCGCTGCCATGGACGATCGGGCTTCTCCTGGTGGCCTCGATCATCGCGTGGGTGCTCGGAGTGGTCCTCGGCGCGTTGGCCGGCTGGCGGCGCGAGAGCAAGGTCTCCGAACTTGCGACGTACGTGTCCGTTGCGGTGTCGCACATCCCGTTCTTCTTCGTCGGCCTGATCCTGCTGTTCTTCCTGTCCTTCCGGCTCGGCCTCCTGCCCTCCGGCTACGCCTACGACGCGAACATCGCGGCCGGGTTCAGCCCACGGTTCATCGGGAGCGTGCTGGAACACGCAATCCTGCCCGCGATATCGATCGTGTTGGTCGGCGCGATGGGAAATCTGCTCGGCATGCGCCAGCAGATGATCACGGTGCTCGGGGAGGACTACCTCAACTTCGCCCAGGCGAAGGGGCTGCGACCCTGGCACATCCTGCGCCGGTACGCGATGCCGAACTGCTATCTGCCCCAGGTCACCGGGCTGCTGATCTCCTTCGGCTTCATCTTCAACGGCAACGTGCTGATCGAGCAGCTCTTCAACTACCCCGGGGTGGGCCACCTGCTCGTGGCGGCCATCGGCCAGCTCGACTACAACACGGTCCTGGGTATCACCAACATGTCGATCTTCATGGTGCTCACCGCGGTCTTCCTTGTCGACCTGCTGCTACCGGTGCTTGATCCGCGGATCAAGTACCAGAAGTGAAGGGCCTGCCCATGGGGCGTCTCAGAGGTTTCGGCACGATCCTTCGGCGCAACCGGAAGCTGTCGATCGGACTGGTGCTGCTGCTCCTGGTCGTGGTCTTCGGTGCCTTGCATGGGCCGATCGTCAGCATGTTGGGCGGCGGCCAGGACCCGATGGCGATCGGCTTCGCGGGGCGCTGGATGACCCCGAGCGCCGACCACCCGCTCGGCACCGATGCGGTGGGCCGTGATGTGTTGGCGTTGACGGTGACCGGGCTGTGGACGTCGCTGAAGATCGGCGCGCTGGCCGGGGTGCTGTCCACGATCATCGGAGTGATCATCGCCTTCTTCGCGGCGTACAAGGGCGGCTGGCTCGATTCCGTCCTGGCGTCGGTGACCGACCTGTTCCTGGTCATCCCGACCTTCCCGCTGCTGATCGCCTTCTCCGGCTTCGCGAAGAAGGTCAGTCTGTTGGAGATCGGGATCATCCTGGCCGTCTTCAGCTGGGCCGGTGCGGCCCGCGCGATCCGGTCACAGGTGCTGAGCCTGCGCAGCCGTCCCTACATCGACCTGGCCAAGGTCACGAAGGCCCGGGACATGGAGGTGATCGTCTTCGAGCTGCTGCCGAACATGCTCCCCTACATCGCCCTCGGCCTGGCACTGGCGGCGATCGGCTCGATCTTCGGCCTGGTCGGCCTGGAGATCATCGGGCTCGGCCCCAGCGGTCTCGTCGACCTCGGACTGCTCATCAACACCGCGGTGACGAGCGGGGCGCTGAGCCTCGGCGCCTGGCCGATCTTCGTGGCTCCGATCCTGCTCATCACTATCCTGTTCTTCGCTCTGAACCTGATCAACGTCGGGCTCGACGAGGCCTACAACCCCCGTCTGCGGAAGGTCGCCGGTGTTTGAGACATCCCCCGTTCTGGAGATCCGGGACCTCGTCGTCCACTACCGGACGACCCGAGGCGAGGTCGCGGCCGTGGACGGTGTGGACCTGACCATCAACCGGGGCGAGATCCTCGGCATCGCCGGCGAGTCCGGCTGCGGGAAGAGCACGATGGCCGTCGCCATCCTCGGGCTGATCCGTGCGCCGGGCTACATCGTCCGGGGCGAGGTGATCTTCCATCCCGACGGCGGCGAACCGGTCGACCTGCTGAAGCTGCCCGAGCGGGAGCTGCGGGCGGTCCGCTGGGGCAAGCTGTCCTACCTCCCGCAGGCCTCGATGAACTCCCTCAACCCCGTGGCCCGAGTCCGGGACCAGTTCATGGACGTGATGCGCGAGCACGGCGAGACCGACAACGCGCAGATGCGGGACCGGATCGTCGAACTGCTCGGCGAGGTCGGGTTGGAGCCGGCCGTGGCGGAGATGTATCCGCATGAGCTGTCCGGCGGCATGCGGCAACGGACGTTGATGGCGATGGCGGTGTCGCTGAGCCCCGATCTGGTGATCGCCGACGAGCCGACGACCGCCCTCGACGTCACCATCCAGCGGGTGATCATCCAGAACCTCGCCGACCTGTCCGCCCGGCACGGCGTGACGTTGCTCGTCATCACCCACGACATGGGCGTGCACGCGCAGCTCGACGACCGGGTCGCGGTGATGTACGACGGCAAGGTGGTGGAGGTCGGGGAGGTACGGCAGGTGTTCAAGGAACCGGCGCACGACTACACGCGCGGCCTGATCGGGTCGATCCCGACCCTCGAGGTGCGCCAGCAGCCGACACCGGCCGGCCAGATCGAGGTGGTGACCCAATGAGCGGGGACGCGGCGCCCAAGAAGATCGCGGTCGAGAACGTCACCCAGCTCTTTCCGGGGCGGCTCGGCGTCAAGGTGCGGGCGGTGGACAACGTCTCCTTCGCCCTGTCCTCGGAGCCGGCGACCATCAGCAGCCTGGTCGGGGCGAGCGGCAGCGGCAAGAGCACGCTGGCCAGAATGATCCTCGGCCTGCGACGGCCGACGTCCGGGCGGGTGACCTACTGCGGCAAGGACATCTTCAAGCTCTCCCGCCGCGAGCGTGACCAGTTCCGGCGCGACGTGCAGCCGGTGTTCCAGGACCCGTACTCGATTTTCAATCCCTACTACCGGGTCGATCGGGTGCTGTGGAAGGCGATCAAGAAGTTCCACCTCGCCGACGGTAAGTCCGACGCCGAGGCGATGATCGAGCGGTCCCTGACGGCGGTCCGGCTGAGGCCGGGCGACGTCCTGGGCCGCTATGCCCACCAGCTGTCCGGCGGCCAGCGCCAGCGGCTGATGCTGGCCCGGCTGCACATGTTGCAGCCGTCGTTCGTCATCGCCGACGAGCCGGTGTCGATGCTCGATGCCCAGGTGCGCAAGCACTTCCTCGACATCATGGTCGAGTTCCAGCAGACCTACGGCATGACGACGCTCTTCATCACCCATGACCTCTCGACCGTCGCCTACGTCGGCGGCGACATGACGACGATCTTCAAGGGCCGGCTCGTCGAGCACGGCCCGGTCGCGCAGGTGATGACCCGACCCAGCCACGCCTACACCAAGCTGCTGCTCGCCTCGGTGCCGCCGCCGGATCCCGACCAGCGGTGGACCGATCGGATCGACCTGTCCACCGGGGAACCGCGCGTGGTGCCCGCGGAGGCTCCTCCGCCCACCGTTCCGGGGGACGAGGAGCGCGCTCGCGTGCGGTAACGGAGCCGGGTCTCACCCGAAGAACTCCAGCAGGCTGCGGTTCAACGGTGCCGGGTCCACGCCCGGGATCGAGTGGTGCGAGGCGCCGGGCAGCGTTGCGGTGACCACATCCGGCAGGAGGCGCTCCGCGTTGGCGGCCACCTTGTCGACGTCATGGGTCCTGCTCCGCCCGGCCAGCAGGACCAGCGTGGGCACCGTCGACGCTTGCAGCAGCTCGGCCGGAGGCCGCCGCGCGATGACGACCTTGGAGCGCGGGAAGTCGGCCGCCCCGAGTGCCGCGAGGGTCAGCCAGGCCGGATCGACGGGCAGACCGCCGGTCTCCCACCGGACGAACGATCGCTCCCGCGCGGCGGTCGGCCGCAGCACCAGGGGCAGCGCGCGCAGGAGGTATCGGCGGCTGGTCGCGGCGAAGCACTGGTTGGGGTCGAGCAGCGCCAGCCGGTCCACCCGGCCCCGGGAGTGCAGGGCGAAGTTGAGCGCGATCCACCCGCCGTAGGAGTGGCCGCAGAGGTGGGCCCGATCGATGCCGAGCTGATCGAAGAGCCCGCAGAGCCAGTGCATCAGGTCCGCGAGCCGGCGGATCGGCCGGCCGTCGTGGACGCTGCGGCCGACGTCCCCGATCGTGTCGACGGCGTAGATCCGGTACGACCGGCTCAGGTCGGCGACGTTGCCGAACCAGACGGTCGACGTCGCGCCGGCTCCGGAGAGCAGGACCAGCGGCGTCCCGTCCGCCGGGCCGCAGACCTGGACATGGGTTGTGCCGTACGGCGACGGCAGATCGATCGGGTCCACCGGGACCGGCCAGCGCGCCAGTACGGCGTCGTAGGCAGCGAAGAACTCGGCCCCGTCCGGTGTGGCGGGAAAGGCGCGTTGCGCGGCCGGACTCGGTGGCGTGTCGTGGACCATGGTCTCCCCGTCTCGACGGCGGCGTATCATCACGACGATCGATAGTCTCGATGATCGAGATATTAGCGCAGGAATGAGGAGAACGCCGTGGTGGACCCCCGGGACCCGGAGCAGAACCCGGTGGCGACGGGGCTGGTCCACCTGTTGCGCGGTCTCACGGTCGAGCTCGACCAGTTCGGTGCCGAGTTCGCCCGGCTGCACCACCTGCACCCCACCGACCTTCGGGCGCTGATCCACCTGCTCGACGCGGGCCGCTCCGGTGTCGCCGCGACGCCGGGTCGGCTCGGCGAGCAGCTCGGCCTGAACTCGGCCTCGGTCACCGCCCTCGTCGACCGGCTGGAGGGCTTCGGCCACGTCCGCCGGGTGCGGGACACCGGCGACCGGCGCCGGGTGTTCCTCGTCGTGGAGGATCAGGCCGTCACCCTGGGCTGGTCATTCTTCGGCCCGCTCATCACGGCGATGGTCGACGCGATGGGGTCCTTCGGCGAGGCCGAACTCGAGACGGTGCGTCGCTTCCTGATCAGCATGACCGAGGTGGTCGCCACCGTCCGCGCGGGCGACGGACCGAACTGAGCCAAACGGCAAGAACGCGGACCAGTCACAGGCACCTATGTGTCAAGGACGCCAAATTGGGTAAGCGCTCGCCCGCTGCCCGCCTGAATGGTCAAGTCCCTGAAGCAGGCAGGTCGCTCAAGATGCCGGCGCGCGGACAAGTGGGCATACTTCGCGGTCGCGGGCGTGACCACGCTCGCAGATCGCCCGCGACGGAAGGAGCGTTCATGACGACCAACCTCGAGTCCGGTACACACGACGCCCCCGCGGGGCGCACCCGATGGACGCGACTCATTCCGATCGCGATCGTCGTCTACATCATTTCCTTCATGGACCGCACGAACATCGGTTTCGCATTCGACGGAATCGGTCACGACCTGCATGTTTCCGCGTCGGCCGAAGGGCTCGCGGGAGGCATCTTCTTCATCGGCTACCTGGTGATGCAACTGCCCGGCGGACATCTCGCCGAGCATTGGTCAGCGAAGAAGTTCGTCGGAATCATGATCCTGATCTGGGGAGTTTTCGCAGTGCTCTCCGGACTGGTGCAGAACTACACCGAATTACTCGTGGTCCGATTCCTGCTCGGCGTCGCCGAGGGCGGAATTTGGCCGGCAATCCTGGTGCTGATCAGCCACTGGTTCCCGGCCCGCGAGCGGGCCCGCGCCTACGCGTTCTGGATCATGAACATCGCAATCGCCTCGATCATCACCGCACCGCTGTCCGGCTGGATCCTGTCCTGGGGCGACTGGCGCGCTCTGTTCATCATCGAGGGCATCTTCCCGTTCTTCGTCGCGGCGCCGTTGTGGTACTGGCTCGCCGCGGACCGGCCGGATGACGCCCCGTGGTGCAGCCGCGGGGAACGCGACTACATCGAGCAGTCCCTCGCCGCGGACAACGCCGACCAGCCGACGCACGCCGGCTACCGCGACATCGTCCGCAGCAGCGTGGTCTGGAAGCTCGTCGGTGTCTACTTCCTCATCCAGATCGGCTTCTACGGCCTCAACCTCTGGCTGCCGCACGAGGTCGAGCAGGTCACCGGAGGGGGATCGGTGGCCGTCGGGTTCCTGACCGCCGTGCCCTACGTCTTCGCGATCGTCGGGCTGTGGATCAACGGTCGGGCCGCCGACCGCAACGGGCGGTACCGGCGGCACGTGTTCGTCTCGATGGTGGTCGGCTCCGTCGCGCTCGTGCTCTCGGTGGGCGTCGGGAGCATCGCCGTGCTGTCCGTGCTGCTGCTGAGCTTGGCCATGATGGGAGCCCTCGCCTACGACGGCCCGTTCTGGGCGAGTGCGTCCCGCGCCGTCCCGGCCGCGCTGGCCGGTGGGGCGATGGGCCTGATCAATGCGCTGGGCAACCTCGGCGGCTTCGCCGGCCCGTACCTCGGCGGCTGGTTGCAGGATCAGACCGGCGGCAGCTTCCTCGCGACGTCCCTGGTGCTCGCCGTCGCGCTCTTCCTCGCCGGGCTCGTCATGCTCTGGGTGGGGCGCAGCGGAGACCGGGACGGCGGGGTCGTCGGTGCGGCCGCCGAGCACGAGGATGCCGCGGTGAGCAACCGTTAGGTCGGGACGCTCGCCACTCCGGGCCGCTGGAAACGCCTGCCGCGCACCCGTTCTGCGACGCCGGCCCGGTCGAGGTACGGCGTGATGCCGCCGAGGTGGAACGGCCAGCCTGCGCCGAGGATCAGGCAGAGGTCGATGTCGGCCGGGGCGACGACCACGCCCTCGTCGAGCATCAGGCCGACCTCCTCGGCGAGGGCGTCCAGCGCCCGGGTGCGCACCTGCTCGGCGGTGCTGGGCGTGTGTCCCTGCTCGAGGAGAGCAGCGACCTCCGGGTCGACCGTGGGCACGCCGCCGTCCCAGACGTAGACGCCGCTCTTCCCGGCGGCGACCAGCCGGGTGAGGTTGTCGCTCACGGCGTAGCGGTCCGGGAATGCGTCGTGCAGCGTCGCGGCGACGTGCAGTGCAACGCGCGGCCCGACGAGGGCGAGCAGCACGAACGGCGTCATCGGCAGGCCGAGCGGGGTGAGCGCCTGGTCGGCGACCTCGATCGGGGTGCCCTCGTCGACGCTGGCGATCACCTCGCCCAGGAAGCGGGTCAGCAGCCGGTTGACCACGAACGCTGGAGCGTCGGCGACCAGCACGCACGACTTCTTCACCTCGCGCCCCACGGCCAGCGCCGTGGCGAGCGACGGGTCGTCGGTGGCCTCGGTGCGTACGACCTCGATCAGCGGGAGGACCGCGACCGGGTTGAAGAAGTGCAGTCCGACCAGGCGCTCCGGGTGCTCGAGCCCGGCGCCCATCGCCGTGACCGACAGGCTCGAGGTGTTGGTCGCCAGCAGGCAGGTCGGGGACACGACGGCCTCGACCTCGGCGAACACCCGCCGCTTGACCTCGAGCTCCTCGAACACCGCCTCGATCACGAGGTCGGCGTCGGCGAAGGACGGCCGCAGGTCCGGGGATCCGCTGACCAGGGCCGTCAGCCGGGCGGCTTCCTCGGGCCGGATCCGGCCGCGCTCCCGGAGCTTGTCGATTTCGGCATGCACCGCGCCGACCCCGCGTCGACCCGCGCGGCGTCGACGTCGGTGAGCACGACCGGCACCCGCAGCCGCCGGACGAAGAGCAGCGCGAGCTGGCTGGCCATCAGCCCGGCGCCGACGATCCCGACCTTTGTCACCGGCCGGGCGAGCGACCGGTCCGGAGCGCCGGCCGGTCGTCGGGCCCGCTTCTGCACCAGGTCGAAGGAATAGCCGCCGGCCCGGAACTCCTCGCTCATGAGCAGGTCGGCCAGAGCGGCGTCCTCGGCCGCGAAGCCCTCGTCGAGGGTCGCCGTCCGGGCCGCGGCGATCAGGTCGAGCGCGCGGTACGGCGCGGGCGCGGCCCCGTGCACCCTGGCGTCGACGGTGCTCCGTCCGCGCCGGACGGCCTCGTCCCAGGCCGGCCCGCGATCGACGGCCGGTCGTTCGGCGGCCGGATCGGTCCGCAGGGTGTCGGCCGCCCACTCCAGCGACCGTTCCAGGAAGTCGGCCGGCGCGAAGAGCTCGTCGGCGATCCCGAGGTCGAGTGCCTGCGCGGGCCGCAGCATCCGGTTGTTCGCGAGCGCGTTGTCGATGATGACGCGCACCGCGCCGTCGGCCCCGATGAGGTTAGGGAGCAGCCAGCAGCCGCCCCAGCCGGGCACGATGCCGAGGAAGCACTCGGGGAAGGCGAGCGCGCCCGCCCCGGACGAGAGCGTGCGGTGGTGACAGCGCGAGAGCGAGTTCGAGGCCGCCGCCGACCGCCACGCCGTTGACGAAGGCGAACGTCGGCACCGTGCTCTCGCGGAGGCGCCGGAAGACCCGGTGCCCGAGGCGGGCGACGGCCAGCGCCTGGTCGCGGCCGGTGATGCGGGCCGCCCCGGTGAGGTCGGCACCGGCGCAGAAGATGAACGGGGTGCCGGTCACGCCGATCGCGGCCACGGCGGGGGAGTGCGCCTCGGCCTCGTCGAGCGCGGCCTCGAGCGCGGCCAGGCCGGCCGGGCCCGAACGTGGCGGGGCGGGTGTGGTCGTGGCCGTTGTCCAGCGTGATCAGCGCGAACGGCGCGGGAATCCCGGGCACGTCGAGGTAGCGGACCCGGGCCTCGGTGACCACCTCGTCCGGCCAGGACCCGGCGAGGGAGGCCCCGGCGGTGGATGCCGTCGTCGTCACTGCTGCCCCTTCCAGTGCGGGTTCTCCCAGATGACGCTGCCGCCCATGCCGATGCCGATGCACATCGCGGTCAGGCCGTAGCGCACCTCGGGGTGGTCGCCGAACTGACGCGCGAGCTGGGTCATCAGCCGGACGCCGGAGGAGGCGAGCGGGTGGCCCACCGCGATGGCGCCGCCGTAGAGGTTGACCCGCGGGTCGTCGTCGGCGATGCCGAAGTGGTCGAGGAAGGCGAGCACCTGGACGGCGAAGGCCTCGTTGAGCTCGAACAGTCCGATGTCCTCGAGCGACAGGCCGGAGCGGGCCAGCACGCGCTCGGTGGCGGGAATCGGCCCGATCCCCATCACCTCGGGCTCGACTCCGGTGAAGCCGAAGCCGACCATGCGCATCGCGACCGGAAGCCCGAGTTCCCGCGCGGTGTCCTCGCCGGCGACGAGGCACCCGGCGGCTCCGTCGTTGAGCCCGGCCGAATTTCCCGCGGTCACCCGGCCGTGCGGCCGGAACGGCGTCGGGAGCCCGGCCAGATCGTCGACCGTCGTCCCGGGCCGGGGCGGTTCGTCGACGGTCGCGAGGCCCCAGCCGAGCGCGGCCGAGCGGACGGCGACCGGCACCAGGTCGGGCTGGATCCTGCCGTCGGCGTAGGCCTTGGCGAGCTTCGCCTGACTCGCGGCGGCGAACCGGTCCGCCCGCTCCCGGGTGATCCCGGGCGCCCGGTCGTGCAGGTTCTCCGCGGTCTGGCCCATCACCAACGCCGACGGGTCGACCAGCCGCTCGGCGAGGAACCGCGGATTGGGGTCGACGCCGTCGCCCATCGGGTGGTGGCCCATGTGCTCGACCCCGCCGGCGATCGCGACGTCGTAGGCTCCGGCCGCGATTCCGCTCGCCACCGTCGTGACCGCCGTCATCGCGCCGGCGCACATCCGGTCGATCGCATACCCCGGGACCGACGCCGGCAGCCCGGCGAGCAGCGCCGCGGTGCGGCCGATCGTGAGGCCCTGGTCGCCGGTCTGGGTCGTCGCGGCGACCGCCACCTCGTCGACCCGGTCGGGCGGGAGCTCGGGGTGCCGGCGGAGCAGTTCGCGGATGACCCGGACGATCATGTCGTCGGCCCTGGTCTCGGCGTAGAGCCCGGCCGGGCCGGCCTTGCCGAACGGGGTGCGGGCACCGTCGACGAAGACGACCTCACGCCTGCTGGCGAGCATGGACCCTCCCGGATGGACAGCCGGTTGCTGGGCCGATGTTACCGACCGGTAACCGCGTCGTCGTCACCCTGGACCGATCGCAGGGCGGTGGCGAGCGGGGCGGCGGTGAGCTCGACCTGCCACGGCCGGGCCAGGCGCCCCCGGAGCTCCCCGGCGACCGTGTCCGTGGTGACCGGCTCGGGCGGTCGCCAGGCCAGTCGGCGTACGGCGTCGGGCGCGACGAGGTTCTCGGTCGGTATTTCGATCCGTTCGGCCAGACCGGTCATGGCGGTCCGCACGGCCGTCAGCCGCGCAGCGGCCTCCGGGTCGCGGCTGGCCCACCGATTGCTCGGCGGCGGGCCGTCGGAGTCGCCGGCAGGGGTGGTCGGCGGCAGCTCCGCCGGCGGCCGGGATCGGGCGTCGGCCACCGCCCGCCACCAGCGGCCGAGCAGCCGGCGGTTGCCCCGTCCGGCGAAGACCGGCAGCGCCCGCAACTCCTCGGCCGAGGTCGGGTCGGCCACCGCGGCACCGATGATCGCCGCGTCGGGGAGCACCCGGCCCGGCGCGATGTCGCGTTGGCGGGCGATCTCGTCCCGGGCGGTCCACAACGCGCGGACGGTGGCGAGCTGGCGGGCGGACCGGACCTTGTGGATCCCCGAGGTGCGGCGCCATGGATCCACCCGGGGCGGGGGCGGGGGCGCGGCCACGAGGGCGGCGAACTCCTGGTGGGCCCACTCCAGTCTCCCGGCGGCCTCGAGCGCCGCGTGCAGCCCGTCCCGGAGCTCGACCAGGAGCTCGACGTCGAGGGCGGCGTAGACCAGCCAGTCGTGCGGGAGCGGGCGGGTGCTCCAGTCCGCCGAACCGTGTCCCTTCACCAGGCTGATCCCGAGCACTCGCTCGAGGATCGACGCCAACCCGACCCGCGGGATAGTTCAGGAGCCGCCCGGCCAGTTCGGTGTCGAAGAGCCGGCGCGGGCGCGTGCCGAGCTCGGCGAGGCACGGCAGATCCTGGCTGGCCGCGTGGATGACCCACTCGGCGTCGGCGAGCGCCCGGTCGAGGGCGCTCAGGTCCGGGACACCCGACCGGGTCGATGAGCACCGTTCCGGCGCCGGCCCGGCGCAGCTGGACCAGGTAGGCGCGTTGGCCGTAGCGGTAGCCGGAGGCCCGCTCGGCGTCGACGGCGACCGGTCCCTCGCCCGCGGCGAGGCGCTCGCACACGGCGACCAGCGCGGGTTCGGTCGTCACCGGCTCGGGCACACCGTCCCGTGGCGCACGCAACACCGGTACGGGGGGAGCGGGCGGACCGTCCGTCGGGATGGGCTCGGCAGCCACCGTCAGCGGATGACCCCCGCGCGCATGACGAGGGCGACCATCTCCGCGCGGTCGCCGGTGCCGAGCTTGCGCGCGATCCGAGCCAGGTGGCTCTTGACGGTCAGCGCGGACAGGCTCAGCGCGTCACCGATCTCCTTGTTGGACTTCCCGTCGGCGACCAGCCGGAGAACTTCGACCTCGCGGGCGGACAGGTCGGAGACTCCCGAGTCGCTGCGCCCGCCCCGCAGCCCGGCGGCGAGCAGCGAGGCGACCGACGGGTCGGCGTAGACCCCGCCGTCGAGCACCCGACGGACGCCGTCGGCGACGACCGACGGCGATGCGGACTTGAGCAGATAGCCCTGGGCGCCTGCGACGAACGCCGCGCGGACGGAGTAGGGGTCGTCGGCGGCGGACAGCACGACCAGGCGGGTCCATCCTGCCTCCCGCAGCTCGCCGAGCAGGTCCAGACCGTTGCCGTCGGGAAGGCCGAGGTCGAGGACGCACAGGTCGAGTGGGCCGCTGGAGTGGGCGCGGGCACGGGCCTCGGAGATGCTCGCCGCCTCATAGACCTGGGACGCCCCCATGGTCTGCAGGCGCGTGATGATCGACTCCCGGAGGAGCGGGTGGTCGTCGACCACCAGCGCGGTGAACTGGTCGCCGGTGAACGGCGCCGACGTCACGGGCATCGGGGTCGCCTCGGCCATCTGACCGCTGGCGTTCTCTACTACCACCCTGGGTCCTCCCTGTCCGCCCCGTGCTCCGGCGGCGTCGTCGATCGTCGGCTCGTGTCAAACGCCGTACGATCGGTCCATATGGAACGGCCACGATGATCCCGTTGCCCACTAGGAATGCTACTCCGTTCGGGGTATTTTGTGCTGGGGTTGCGTGGGGATGAGAACGGCACACGCAGCGTCATGGACGACACCGGCTCACCGTGCTCGATCGGCGTGACGCGGGAGCCGCGGGAGAAAAGAGGTGCCTGGATGCGGCGACTGGTAGCGAGAATTGCGGCCACTCTGGCGGGACTCGCGCTCGCGGTAGGCATCGCGGCGACCGGGGGGCACACCGTACGACCCGCTGACGGCTCGTCCTGGAGTCTCGCCGGCTCGTCGTGGAGCTTCTCGGCGGTTCAGCAGCCAGACGTCTGGGGACACGCGGACCGGCGGTGAACCCTCGGGGGAAGATCCTGCTGACGGCCGGACTGCTCGGGGCGGTCGCGGCCGCCCTGTGCGTCCGCCTCGGCTGGGGCTCGCCCGCCTGGTGGGCATTGCCCGCCTTTGTCGTTGCCGTCACGGTCGCCGAGTTCGCCACGGTCCGGATGGTGATCGGGCGGCAGGGCTACTCGGTCGCCCTGACCGACGCGTTCGTCGCGATCGGCTTCGTGCTCGCGCCGGGCGCCTGGATCCCGCTCGGCGTGCTGCTGGCGTTCCTGTTGGCCAACGCCCGCCGGTCGCCGTGGATCAAGCTCGTCTTCAACCTCACCCAGTACCCCTGCGCCATCGCCGCCGGACTGCTGGTCGCTCAGGCCCTCGGCCAGGGAATTCCGGCTGCGGCGGTCGGCCTCATCGTCTTCGCGTGCCTGAACTACCTGCTGGTGGCCATCCCCATCGCGATCACCGCGCACCGGCGCTACGCCGCGGTGGTCGCCGAGACCAGCGGCCTGGGCATGGTCCACGTCGCCGGCAACATCTCCCTCGGCCTGCTGGCCGCCTGGCTGGCCGAGAATGCCCCGCTCGGCCTGCTCGGGCTGGTCGTCCCGCTGGTCCTCCTGTGGTGGTCCTACCGGCAGCAGACCGAACGCACGGCCGAGGCCAGGCTCTTCGCCGAACTCGCCCGCGGCCGCGAGCAGATCGCCGCCACATCGGTCGACACCTCGGCGCACGTGCTGCTCACCGCGGCCGCCCGGCTCTTCGGTGGCGCCGAGATCGAGATGCTGCTGCGCCACCCCGACGGACCGGTGCGCTACGTCGGTGACGAGCACGGGGTCATCCGCCGGGAGCGGGTGGACAGCGGCGCCTTCGCCGCCCCCTGGGTGCTGCGCACGATGGGCGCCCGCGGCGTCCTGACCGGCGTCGACGCCGACCGGCCGTTCTGCTCGGCCGTCCTCGGCGACCCCGGTCGCCCGCTGGCCGTGCTCATCGCGCGGCGGCCGAGGCGGGCCGGGGGCTTCGAGCGGCTCGACGCCCGGCTCGCGCAGGTGCTGGTCGGTCAGGCCGAGGCGTGGCTCTCGGTCGCGGATCTGGCCGCCCGGCACGACGTGGCGGTCGGACAGATCGAGGCCTACGGCGACGCCACCCGGGCCCTCGGGGACCTCGGGGCCTACACCGCGCCCGCACTCGTCGTACTCCGGGAATCGGCGGAGCGGCTGTCCCGCCTCGCCTTCTCCTTCACCGGACCCGATCCGGTGCGGGACATCGTCGACGAACTGCATGCGGTCGAGCGTGCCGTCGCGTCTCTGCTCGGTGCGGTGGCCCTGACCAGCGAACCCGAGCTGGTCGGCCCTGCCGATGATCGCCGGGCCCCCAGCGTGGGCTCCGACTCCGAGTGGACCACGACGGGACGGCTCGACGCAGTCGAGACCCGGTGATCCGGGGGCGCCGACAGCGTCTTCTGCCGCTGCCCGCGTGGGTGGCAGTGGTCCTGGGCTCGACGACCATCGCGGTGCTCGCGGTGGTCGGCATCATCCTCCGCCTGGGCGGCAACGGGTCCCTCACCGCGGCGCTCATCGCCGGGCTGGGCGTCGGCCTGCTGATGACCGCCGCCGGGACCGTGGTGGCGCATCGGCTCGGTACCGACATCCGCCGGCTGGCCGCCGCCGCCCTGCACCGGGGTCCCAACCCGGCCGACCCGCGCGGGCTGTCCGCGGCCGCCGAGCGGATCAGCGAGCTGCAGGAGATGGGCCGGCTGCTCGATGCCCTGCAGTTGCGGGCCCGGGTGGCCGAGGAGATGGCCGAGCAGGCGCAGCGCTCGGCGCACACGGCCGGCGCCGGGATGTTCGAGCTGCTCTCCGGCCTGGTCGCGGCCGAGGAGGCCACCCGGGGCCAGCTCTCGGCGGACCTGCACGACACCGTCGCCCAGACGCTGATGGCCGCCCGCTCCCTGCTGGGGGCCCCGGAGGGACAACAGGGCGCGTGGGAGCGGGTCCGGGAATTCGTCGAGGACGCCGAGGAACAGCTGCGCGCCGCGATGGCCCGGACCAGGCCCCCCGAGCTGCGGGACGGCGACCTGGCGTCAGCGGTCGCGGGACTGCGGCGGGAGATGGCGGCCCGATACCTGCTCGACGTGTCTCTCGACTGGCCGACCGAGCCCTACCCGCTGCCCCTGGTCTCGGCCGTGACGATCTACCGGTTCTTCCAGGAAGGTCTGCTCAACGTCGTCAAGCACGCCGACGTCGACGAGGCGCGCGCCTCGCTGTCGATCGAGGGTGACTATCTCGTCGCACGGGTGGCCGACGACGGGCCTGGATTCGACCCCGGTGCGGTGCAGTCCACGGGCGGACGGCACGTCGGGCTCGGGCTGCTCCGCGAGCGCGCCCGGCTCGCGGGCGGGAGCCTCGGGGTCACGTCGGCGCTGGGCAAGGGGACGGTGCTGACGCTCCGGCTGTCGCTCACCCCGCAGTCGCCGGCCCGGGACCCGGGACGGGCCACCACCGCGAGCGACCTGGCCTAGGGCTGGCGGACGGTCCCGGCCCGGCTGGGCAGGCTCACGACCCCGGACGGGGGAAGCCCGGCGGCGGTGCAGAGCAGGTCCGCCCAGGCCGACAGGTGCGGCCGCAGGTCGGGGTCCAGCGGGGTCCAGGAGGCCCGGATCTCCACACCGACCGTGTGGGCCGGACCGGCGAGGTCGCCGAACCGCTCGGACGCGGTCTGCGTCACGGTCCCGCCCGCCGCGGTGTAACGCGCGCCCTTCTCGGTGAGCGACTCCACGAGCCAGCTCCAGGCCACCTCGGCCAGCAGCGGATCGTGGGCCATGTCCGCGTCGAGCTCGGTGCTGGCGTAGGTCACCAGGCGCAGCGTGCCGCCCCAGGCGCCGATGCTGTCCGGGTCGCCGAGCAGCACCAGCCGGCCGGTGGCCGGGACGTCGGCGCCGACCTCGATCTCGGCGCTGAGGGCGTGCGACCAGGGGGCGAGCCGCTGCGGGGGACTGATCTGCTCGAGGGTGATCTCAGGACGCAGCGCACACGAGGAGAGACTGGCGACCGCTCGCGCGAAATCGATGGGCGCCGCAGCACTCCGATGAGACCCGGCCACGGCCCGAGCCTACGACCGCGTGCGGGTCCGGAGGGCCCGGCGCGCCGGATGAATGCTCACGCGGCGACGTCGATGCTGATCTCGGCCGTCGGAACGAGCACGATGCCCATGGTGATCACGGAGCCGCACTCCGTGCAGACGTAGTCGGGGCACTCCGCACCGTGACCATCGCGGCACGGCGGTGCCTCGAACGCCTCCTCCTGATCGCAGATCCCGCAGTGACGCCAGGTCAGCGACGCCGTCGACATGCTGCCCTCACCGTCCTCACGTGTCTCGTTCGTGACGGTGCCACGACGCGGTGACCGTGTCCCGGAGGCGGCGCGGCGTGTCGGAGCCTGCGTGGGACGATGGGTCGTGATGATCTCCCCCTCCCGTACCAGCACGGTCGGCCCGACCGGCACCGGCGGCGCGGTCCAGGAATCGGCCCTGGTCCGGGCCGCGAACGGGCTGCCGACGACCCGGACCCCGGTCTGGTTCATGCGGCAGGCCGGCCGCTCCCTGCCGGAGTACCACGCCGTCCGGGCCGGCGTACCGATGCTCGAGGCGTGCCGGCGTCCGGAGCTGATCGCGACCATCACCCTGCAGCCGGTCCATCGGCACCAGGTGGACGCGGCCGTGCTGTTCTCCGACATCGTGGTGCCGCTCGTCGCCAGCGGTCTGGCGATCGACATCGCGCCCGGCGTCGGGCCCGTGCTGGCCGACCCGATCCGCAGCCGGGCCGACCTCGACCGGGTCCGGCCGCCCGACCCGGAGGAGATCGGCTTCGTCGCCGACGCCGTGCGTCTGGTCGTGGGCGAGCTCGGCGACGTCCCGCTGGTGGGATTCGCGGGGGCGCCGTTCACCCTGGCGAGCTACCTCATCGAGGGCGGCCCGTCCCGGTCGCACGCCCGGACGAAGGCGCTGATGCACGGCGACCCGGAGCTGTGGAGCGCGCTGCTCGATCGGCTCGCCGACACCGCCCTGGTGACGCTGCGGTCCCAGATCACGGCCGGCGCCTCCGTGGTGCAGCTCTTCGACTCCTGGGCCGGGGCGCTCTCCGACGCGGACTACCGGCGCTTCGTGCTGCCGCACAGCCGCAAGGTGCTCGCCGGGGTGGCGGATCTGTCTGTGCCGCGGATCCATTTCGGCGTCGGCGCGGGAGAACTGCTGCCCGCCATGGCGGAGGCCGGGGCGGACGTCGTCGGCGTCGACTGGCGGATCCCGCTCGACGAGGCGGCCCGGCGCGTCCCTGGCCGGGCCCTGCAGGGCAATCTCGACCCGGCCCTGCTGCTGGCCGACTGGGCGGTCATCGAGCCCGAGGTGCGCCGGATCCTCAGCGAAGGCCGGGCCGCACCCGGGCACATCTTCAACCTCGGCCACGGAGTGCTGCCGGAGACCGAACCGGACGTGCTGACCCGGGTCGTCGAGCTGGTGCACGAGGTCTCGACCAGCTGATGGCCCATGTCGTCGTCGTCGGCGCCGGGATTGCCGGGCTCTCGGCCGCATACGCCATCGCGCAGGCGGATCCGGCCGTCGCCGTGACCGTGGTCGAGGGTGCCCGCCGGATCGGCGGCAAGCTGTCTTCGGGCGAGATCGGCGGGGTGGTCGTCGACGCCGGCGCCGAGGCGATCCTGGCCCGCGCCCCCGAGGGCCTCGACCTCGTCGGCGAGATCGGGCTCGGCGAACAGATCGTGCACCCGGCGACGGGCGCGGCGTCGCTCGCGGTGGACGGCCGGCTGCGACCGGTTCCCGGAGGGACCCTGATGGGCGTGCCGGCCGACGTCGACGCGGTCGCCGCCGCCGGGGTGCTCACCGACGCCGCCCTGCATGCCGTGGCCGCCGAGCCGGACCGCCCGGGGAAGCCGGTGGTCGACGACGTGTCCGTCGGCTCGATCGTGGGGTCGCGGCTGGGCCCGGAGGTCGTGGACCGGCTGGTCGACCCGTTGCTCGGCGGGGTCTACGCCGGGCGGGCCGCCGAACTCTCGCTGCAGGCCACCATCCCGGCCCTCGCGGACGCGCTGCGCACGCAGGGGTCCGTCGTCGCGGCGGCCCGTGCCGCGGTGGCCGCCGCGCCGCGCCGGACCGGCCCGGTCTTCGCCACCCTGGCGCGGGGCCTGGGCACCCTCCCGCAGGCGGTGGCCGACGCCTCCGGGGCCCGGGTGCTGCTGGGGACGCCGGTACGGGCGATCCGGGCGTCCACCGGCGGGTTCCAGATCGAGGCCGGACCGGTGCCGGCGCCGACGCTGCTGGAGGCCGACGCGGTGATCGTCGCGGTCCCTGCGCACAAGGCGTCCGTGCTGCTCGGCGCGCTGACCCCGTGGGCCGCGCACGAGCTGGGTCGCATCGACTACGCCAGCACGGCGCTGGTCACCCTGGCCTACCCGCCGGTCGCGGGGACCTGGCCGGCCGGAAGCGGGATCCTGGTGGCTGCATCGGAGCAGCGCCCGGTCAAGGCACTCACCTTCAGCTCGCAGAAGTGGGCGCACCTGGCCGGCGGGCCGACGATCGTCCGGGCCTCGGTCGCCCGGCACGGCGAGGAGCGGCTGCTGCAGCGCTCCGACGAGGAACTCGCCGAACTCGTGGTCGACGATGTCGCGGGCCTGACCGGCGTACGCGCGCGGCCGATCGAGACGCGGGTCACCCGCTGGGGCGGGGCCCTCCCGCAGTACGCCGTCGGCCACCTGGACCGGGTGCGCCGGATCCGGGCCGAGGTCGACGCGACGCCGGGGCTGGCGGTCTGCGGTGCGGCGTACGACGGGGTGGGGGTGCCGGCCTGCATCCGCACCGGGCGGCAGGCCGCCGCCCGGGTGCTCGCGCACCTCGCCGCCGAGCGACAATCAGAGCATGGTTGACGGCAAGAAGGCGCGCGAGCTCAACGACCAGGTCCGCTACACGATGTGGTCGGTCTTCCGGGCGTGTACCGACACCCGGCGGCTGGCCGACGACGACCGCCAGCAGGCCGCCGCCGAGGTCGGCGAATTGTTCGCGCAGATCGGCGCGAAGGACGTCGTGGTGCGGGGCACCTACGACGTCTCCGGGCTGCGCGCCGACGCCGACTACCTGGTCTGGTGGCACGCGCCGCGGGCGGAGGATCTGCAGGAGTCCTACGCGCGGTTGCGCCGGACCCGGCTCGGGCGGGCCAGCGAACCGGTGTGGTCCGCGCTCGCCCTGCACCGCCCGGCGGAGTTCAACAAGAGCCACCTGCCGGCGTTCCTCGCCGGCGAGGAACCGAAGCGGTTCGTCTGCGTCTACCCGTTCGTGCGCTCCTACGAGTGGTACCTGCTGCCGGACCAGGAGCGGCGCTCGATGCTCGCCGAGCACGGCGTGATGGCGCGGGAGTTCCCCGACGTGCGGGCCAACACCGTCGCGTCGTTCGCGCTCGGCGACTACGAGTGGGTGCTGGCCTTCGAGGCCGACGAGCTGCACCGGATCGTCGACCTGATGCGGCACCTGCGCGGCGCGGCCGCCCGCCGGCACACCCGCGAGGAGACGCCGTTCTTCACCGGCACCCGCAAGCCGCTGAGCGAGCTGCTCACGGCCCTGCCGTAGGGCGGGCCGGCTCAGTCTCGACCGGGCCAGCCCCTCGGCCGGCTCAGCCCTGACCGGCTCAGCCCCTGACCGGCTCAGCCCCTGACCGGCTCAGCCCCTGACCGGCTCAGGCTTCGGCCGGCTCCAGCGTCAGGCTGACGGAGTTGATGCAGTAGCGGTCGCCCGTCGGCGTCTGCGGTGCGTCGTCGAAGACGTGCCCCAGGTGCGAGTCGCACGCGGCGCAGCGCACCTCGGTGCGGGCCATGCCGAGGCTGCGGTCCTGCACGAGGGTGACCCGGTCCTCGGCCAGCGGCGAGAAGAAGGACGGCCACCCGCAGTGGGAGTCGAACTTCGTGTCACTGCGGAACAGCTCGGCGCCGCAGGCCCGGCACCGGTAGACGCCGACGGTCTTGGTGTCGACGTATTCACCGGTGAACGGGCGCTCGGTGTCGGCCTCCCGCAGGACGGCGTACTGCTCCGGAGTGAGCTGCGCGCGCCACTCCTCGTCGGTCTTCTGCACGGTTGCCATGCCACCACGGTACGACGGCGCCCATCAGTGTCCCGAGGAAGAGGGTCAGTGTCCGAGCAGCAGGCTCAGCAGGGTGAACACACCCTCGACGACCGCGATCGCGAGTGGCAGCAGCAGAGCGACCACCAGTCCCTTGGCGACGAGCCGCCGCCAGCCGCGGGCCCGCGCCGCGCCGACCGCGAAGTCGCCGACCCCGGAGATGTAACCCTCGACGCTGTACGGCGACGGCCGTCGCTCCTGCCCCGGCTCGACGAAGCGCACGTAGGCCTCCGTCGCTGCCCGGGGCCGGTCCTCGCTCGCGGTACCCATCGCTGCTCCCGTAGCGGTCACCCGCGGCGCGGCCTGCGCCCGCTCGCGGTGCCCATCCGTCGAGTGTGACGCAGCCGGCCGTCCTGGACCAGCGACGCCGGAAATGCCGGACCGCGCCGCCTGATTTCGCCCGGGTTGGCGGGTGATCGCCTACCGTGGCGGCATGCCAGCAGCAGCCGAGGAGATCGAGGTCGGGCCCCGGGTGGTCCGTGTCTCCCACCCGGACAAGCTCTACTTCCCGGAGCGCGGGATCACCAAGCTCGACGTCGTCCGCTACTTCGTCGCCGTGGGTGACGGCATCCTCTCCGCCCTGCGGGACCGCCCGACGACCCTCGAGCGCTGGCCGGGCGGCGTCTTCGAGGGGGCGAAACTGTCCACCCGGCAGGACAACAAGGGCGACGCCTTCTTCCAGAAGCGCATCCCCAAGGGCGCGCCCGAGTGGGTGGAGACCGCGCGCATCGCCTTTCCCAGCGGCCGATTCGCCGACGAGGTGTGCCCCACCGAGGTCGCCGTGGTCGCCTGGGCCGCCAACCTCGGCACCCTCACCTTCCATCCGTGGCCGGTCCGCAGGGGAGACGTCGACCATCCCGACCAGATGCGCATCGACCTCGATCCCCAGCCGGGCACCGATTTCCGCGATGCCGTGCACGTCGCCCAGGAGCTGCGCGGCGTCCTCGACGAGTTCCAGCTGGCCGGGCACCCGAAGACGTCGGGCGGGCGTGGCCTGCACATCTACGTGTCGATCCAGCCGCGGTGGACCTTCACCCAGGTCCGGCGGGCGCTGATCGCGCTGGGCCGTGAGATGGAGCGCCGGATGCCGGACCGGACGACGATCAAATGGTGGAAGGAGGAGCGCGGCGAGAAGATCTTCATCGACTACAACCAGGCCGCCAGAGACCGCACGATCGCCTCGGCCTATTCGATCCGGCCGACCCCCAAGGCGCTGGTCTCCGCGCCGGTCCACTGGGACGACCTGGACTCGATCCGGCCGGACGATTTCGACGTCTTCACCATGCCGCCGCGGTTCGCCTCGGTGGGGGATCTGCACTCCGGGCTGGCCGGGGAGTCCTTCTCGCTGCAACCACTGCTGGACCTCGCCGAACGCGACGAGCGGGACCACGCCGCCGGCGATCTGCCGTACCCCCCGGACTACCCGAAGATGCCGGGCGAGCCGATGCGGGTCCAGCCCAGCCGGGCCCGGCCGTCATCCCCAGAAAACATCGCTGAGTAACGCTACCGACCGGTCCTGTAGCCATCAGGGCGAAGCCAGTCCGGGGGCGGCGCCACGGGGTAGGCTTCGCCGAGTCGCGGCCGGGGGATCACGGGGAGATCCGTCGTGGGACGTATCTACGGCCCGCGTCGCTGATCTGGGGTGTGGGGGCCGCAATGAAGATGTTCTGTCGTTCGTTCAGCGTTCTGGTGGCGGCGGTGTCCGTCGGTCTGTTGTGGACCGGCGGGGTCGCGTCGGCCGCCGCTCCGGCCGCCTCTCCGTGGCCGATGAGCGACCACGACGCGGCCCGCAGCGGGCTCAACGCGACCGAGACGACGCTCACCTCGACCTCGATCGGCGGTCTGCACCTCCAGCACAGCGTGACGCTGGCCAGCCCCGACGCCGGGGGTTGCGGGGGATTGAGCGCCGCACTTCCTGCGGTCGTGGGCAACACCATGTACCTCATCAACGGCGGCGCCAACAGCGTGTCGGCGTACAACGTGACCACCGGCGCCAGGATCTGGAACCACGCGCTGGACGCCGCCGGGTCCTCCATCTACGTCGGCCTTGCCGTGCAGTCCGGGCGGGTTTTCGTCGCCGGCGTGGACTGCGAGTCCCAGAGCGACCCCAACGGCTTCGTCCGGGCCTTCACCGCCACGAACGGCAGCCCGCTGTGGAACGTCGGGACGCTCGGCGCAGCCGCGGACCTCGCGGTGAGCAACGGCAAGGTCATCACCACCGGCTCGTCGGAAGGCTCCGGCGCCACGGTCAACGCGCTCGACCCGGCGACCGGGAAGTCGGTGTGGACGAAGACCTACGACGCGAGCTGTGACGGCTTCTTCACCAGCGCTCTGGTGTCGCGCGGCAACGTCGTCTTCTGCACGCTGACCTTCGCCGGCAAGGGCACGCTGCGCGCGCTCTCGACGGCGAACGGAGCACAGGCGTGGAGCAAGGCCGGGATCTATACGCACGCGCGCGGCGACACCGACGCCGCCGGGGCCGTCGACCTCTACGCCGACAACCCGTCGGGGCACCTGGTGGACCTCGCGCCGGCGACCGGGGCGGTCAAGTGGACCTCGGCGACCGAGACCGGTGCGCCGTTGGCGGTCGGCAAGAAGCGGCTCTACATCTCCTGCAACACCGCGTCGATGTGCGCGCTGCCCCGCACCGGAGGCGCCCGGCTGTGGACGTCGAACCTCGCTCCCACGCATGTGGCCGTCGCCGCCGACCTGGTCTATCCCGCGCCGGGCGTACCCCTGCTCGCCAGCACCGGCGCGCACACCTCGGTCAGCAGCTACCCGACCGCGGCCGCCTCGGTCCTCATCTCGAACGGCCACCTGATCTCCTGGGGGACCGGCCGCAAGGTCTCGATCTTCGGGCTGGCCTAACGGCGGACCGACTCCCGCCACCGGTCGAACTGCTCGGGCGTGCGGACACCGTCGTCGAGCACCGAGCGGTAGACGTCGACGCTGCCGACGCTCGCGCCGTACTCGGCGCGATCCGCCCAGGCCTGCTTGATCGAGAGGATCGCGACGCGGGCGTCCGGGGTGAGTCGCGCGGGCATCGTTTCGAGGTCGGCGAGGTCGGGCTGGCGCTCCGGTTCGTCGACGAACCAGATGTCCATCGTCCAGTCCCGCGCCTGGCCTGATCGGTAGCGGACGCCGAGGTATAGGCCGTCCGGGTAGCTCGGATCGGTGTTCCAGTGGCCGGTGTCGTTGCGGAACTGGACCTGCCGGACGTGCGGATCGGCCGTCAGGCGCGCGCCGACCTGTGCCACGGCCCCGCGGGTCTCGTCGCCGAGCTTCGGGCAGACGACCGTCACGTCCAGGTCGCGGCGGACCATCAGGCCGAGTGCCGAACTCCCGACCCGGACGGGATTGCCGATCGGCGTGAGCAACCGGCCGAGGTGCAGGTCGTCGTACACGGTGTCCGCCTCGGTCTGCAGGACCTGTTGCTGCGCCAGGAGGTCGTCGGAGGTTGTCACGCTGCCATCATCCCCGCTGCCGGCCGTCGTCCTCCAGCCCTCGACGGCCGCTATTCCGCATCAACGTGACGTTGATGCGGCTAGACCGCTTGAACGTGACGTTCAAGCGGATTGACGTGTGCGGAGGCGGGCGTCCCGGCTGGGTCCGGGGCGGGGTCCGGGGGCGGGGTCCGGGGGCGGTCACCGATTCGCCGCCCGGCCGACATCGTGCGCCGTACTCGCATCGACAGGGCGGATCGGCGAGTAGCGCGCACTCTGTCGACCCGCACCTGCCGCGGTACGCCGACATCGGCTCACCGACTACCTCGATCCCACGCTCCATTCCGCATCAACGTGACGTTGATGCGGCTAGAGCGCTTGAACGTGACGTTCAAGCGGAATGGGGGGGTCCCCGTTTGGCATCAACGTGACGTTGATGCCGCTAGAAGGCGTGAACGTGACGTTCAAGCAAAACGGGGAGGGGAGCTCGAGGATGGTGGCAGGGGCTAGGAGCGCGGGCAGACGGTTCCCTTGGGCGGCAGGGTGCGGTTGATGAGGTAGCCGTCCACGTAGCGGCGGACGCAGGCCGTCTGCGGGTACGCCGTGTGACCCTCGCCGTTCCAGGACAGCAGGACCCCCGACCCGAGCTGGCGGGCCAACGACGCCGCGGCGGCGTACGGCGTCGCCGGGTCGTGCAGCGTGCCGACGACGAGAATCGGCGGCGCGCCGGCCGGATGCACGGCCGGATACCGGTGCGCGGGCTCCTGCCACTCCGCGCAGCCGAGCAGCCCGATCGCCTGGCTGGCACCGAAGAGCGGGTACTTCGCCCGCCAGACGGGCAGTTTCGCGCGCGCCGTCGCGACGGTCGCCCGCGGCGAGGTGTCCCCGCAGTTGATGACCACGTTGGCGTCGAGCAGGTTGGTGTAGCGACCCTTTCCCGAGCGCTCGGTGTACTGGTCGTCGAGGGCGAGCACCTTGCGGGAGTCGCCGTGCGCCGCCGCCGACAGCGCCGCGGTGAGCTTCGGCCAGTCGCTCTGGCTGTAGAGGGCGGACGCGACCGCGAGTTCCACGTTGCCCGCCGTGGCACGACGCGGATCGCCGTCCTTGCTCGTCGGGATCGGGTGTCGGCGCGCCGCCGCCAGCAGGGTCGTCAGGAACCGGCGCGGGTGCGACCCGATCGCACAGGTCGGGCCGCAGTTCGCGGCGTACTGGTCGAACGCCGATTCGAAGCTGCGCGCCTGCATCTCGGCCGACGCGACGTCGCTCTGCCGTGGGTCGACCGCGCCGTCGAGCACCAGTGCGCGCACCCGATGCGGGAACAGTTGCGCGTAGACCGCGCCGAGCAGGGTCCCGTAGGAGTAGCCGAGGTAGGTCAGCCGGGGGTCACCGACGGCCTGCCGGACCAGGTCCATGTCGCGGGCCGTCTCCTCGGTGTCGAAGAGCGGCAGCGTCGCGCCGTACTTCGCGCGGCAGCCGGCGGCGACCGTCCGGGCGAGCTGCACCTGGGCGGCGAACTCGGCCGGGGTGCGCGCATCGGGGTCGGCCGCGACCACCTTGTCCTTGAGCTGGGGCGAGATGCAGTGCAGCGGGTCGGAGTCGCCGACCCCGCGGGGGTCGAAGCCCACGATGTCGAACCGCTGCAGGACCGCGATCGGCAGGCTGAGGCTCGATCCGACCGCGGCGTCGAGAGCCGAACCGCCAGGGCCGCCGGGGTTGACCAGCAGCGAGCCGATCCGGTCGTGCTGGTGCTCGTAGTGGACCCGTACGACGGTGAGCGTGATCCGCTGCCCGTCCGGCCGGCGGTAGTCCAGCGGCACCTGCATCTGCCCGCAGCCGAACTGCAGCGGCCGCGCACCGCCCGGGTGGTGGGCGATCTCCGGCTTGATCAGCGAGGTGCAGTCGGCGAAGCGGATCGGGCCGATCGTCGGCGTCGCCGGTGTCGGCGCGGCCGACCCGCTGCTTCCGGGGGAGGGGGCCGCCGGGGAGGTGGCCAGAGGGGAGGACGGGGTCGGCTGCCCGCCGGTCGTCGTCGTGCACGCGCTGACCAGCATCGTGGCCGCGAGTGCCGCGACGGCCGCCGCCCGACGTGGCGTCATGCCGGCGCTAGCCGACCACGGGACTGGCGGCGGCCAGCGGCGTCGACGGACGCAGCCCGAGCCCGGCGGCGGCGGCCCGGTCGAACTCGTCGTCGACGGTCACCACCTGACGCCCGGCGGCGGCGAGGAACGAGGCGGCGACCGCGGCGCGGTAGCCCGACGCGCAGTGCACCCAGACTTCCCCGGGCGGCACCCGGCCGATCCCGCCCGGCAGCTCGTGCAGCGGCACGTGCACGGCCCCGTCGATGTGCGCCTCGCGCCATTCGAGCTCGCGGCGTACGTCGAGCACGACGACCGGGCGGTGGTGGCGCACCGCGGTCAGGTCGGGGAACGCGGCGCGGGGAAAGTCTCGAGGCCGCCCTCGGCCCAGTCCGCCGGCCCACCGGTGGCGGCCGCAGCCACGCGGTCGATGCCGACCCGGACGAGTTCACGCTGGGCCTCGGCCACCTGGCCGGGCGTCTCGCCGAGCAGGGTCAGCGGCGTGCCCCAGGGAATCAGCCAGCCGAGGTAGGTCGCGAGCTTGCCGTCGACACCGAAGTTCAGGCTGCCGCGCACGTGGCCGGCGGCGAACGCGACCCGGCCGCGCAGGTCGACGACCCACTCGCCGCCGTCGATCCGTCGCCGGATCTCGGCCGGGTCGACCGGCTCGGGGGCGTCCAGATCCACCGGGGAAGGCCCGGCGGCGTTGATCGGGCCCATGTGGGCGTAGTACGCCGGCCAGACGTCGAGGCCGGCGAGCAGGTCGGCGACGTACCGCTCCCGCTCCTGGGTGAGCACCGGATTGCTCCGCCGCTCCTGCTCGATGGTGGAGGACGTCACGTCGGACTGGGTGGCCGAGCAGAAGCTCCCGAACCCGTGCGTCGGGAAGATCTCCGTGCCGGCCGGCAGGCGGTCGCTCAGCAGGTGTGCCGACTCGTACTGGTGCCCGGCGAGGGTTGCCGTGTGGTCCGGCCCGAGCAGGTCCGGGCGGCCGGTCGACCCGAAGAGCAACGAGCCGCCGGTGAAGACCGCCGCCGGTTCGCCGGACTGCAGGACGTAGGACAGGTGGGTGAAGGTGTGGCCGGGGGTGGCGAGGACCTGCACCCGCAGGTCCGGCCCGACCCGGACCACGTCGCCGTCCCGGACCGCGACCCGGTCGAACGCCACGTCGTCCTCGGCGTTCACGTGGTACGCCGCCCCCGTGGCGCCGGCCAGCGCGAGCCCGCCGGTGACGTAGTCGTTGTGCAGGTGGGTCTCGAACACCGCCACGATCTCGACCGCCGCTGCCTCGGCGAGCCCGAGCACCCGGTCGATGTCGCGCTGCGGGTCGACGACGAAGGCCACCTGCCCGTCGTGGACGAGGTAGCTGCGGTCGCCGAGCGTCGGGGTGTCGATGGGCACGATGGTCGGCATGGCTGGTCCTTCCAGGCGTCGTACGCCGGGAGCGTCCGACACCTCACGCTAACCAACGGACCACCGGAATCCGGCGTTTTGGGCCCGACGCTCCGCTCAGGCGGGGTTCGCCGGGCGGGCGCCGACCGTGGCGTGGGCCCGGCGCAGGGCGGCGGCGAGCCGGTCGGCGTCGGCCGCGCCGGTCATCGCGCCGGACACCGACACCCGCACGGCCCGGCGCCCCTGCCAGGTCGTCCCGCCGAGCCACGCCTCACCGTCGCGGCACACCTGCGCGGCGACGGCGTCGGTCACGGTGTCGTCGTCGGAGAACCGCAGCAGAACCTGGTTGAGCACCACGTCGTTGAGGACCTCGATGCCGGGGTCGGACCGGACCGTCTTGGCGACCTGGCGGGCGAGGGCGCAGCACCGGTCGATCAGGTCGGCCAGACCGTCCCGGCCGAGGGAGCGCAGGGCCGCGTAGACCGGGACCCCGCGGGCCCGCCGTGACATCTCCGGGACGAAGTTGAACGGGTCGTCGGTGTTGGTCGCGAGGTAGCTCGCCGTGCGGCTCATCGCCACCCGATGGGCGTCCGGGTGCGCCACGATCGCGAGCGCGCAGTCGTAGGGGACGTTGAGCCACTTGTGCGCGTCGACGGCCCAGGAGTCGGCGCCGTCGTGGCCCCGGACGAGGTGCGCCAGCCGGGGGCTGGCGGCGGCCCACAGCCCGAACGCTCCGTCGACGTGCACCCAGGCTCCGTGCTCCCGGGCGGCGGCGACGATCTCCGCGAGCGGGTCCACCGCACCGGTGTTGACGTTGCCCGCCTGCGCACAGACGATCGCCGGGCCACTGCCCGCGGCGAGGGCTTCGGCCAGCGCGTCGGCGCGCATCGCCCCGTTGCCGTCAACCGCGACGCGGGTGAGCCGGCCCGCGCCGAAGCCGAGCAGCCGCAGCGCGCCGAGCAGCGAGACGTGCACCTCCTCGCCGACCAGAACCCGTACCGGCGGCGCCCCGGTCAGCCCGTCGGCCGCGACGTCCCAGCCGGCCTGTGCGAGGACATGGTGGCGGGCGGCCGCCAGCCCCACGACGTTGCCGGTCGTCGCCCCGGTGACGAAGCCGACGCTCGCGTCCCGGGGCAGGTCGAGCGCCTCGAGCGCCCAGCGGCCGGCGACGGTCTCGATCGCCGCCGTCGCGGGCGAGAGGACGACCAGTCCGGCGTTCTGGTCCCAGCTGGAGACCAGCCAGTCAGCGCCGAGGGCGGCCGGCAGGCTGCCGCCGACGACGAACCCGAAGTAGCGCGGCCCGGGGCTGGCGACAAGACCCGGCTCGGCGGCCGCGGCGAGCTCCTCGACCACCTGCCCGGGGTCGGTGCCGTGCTCGGGCAGCGGGGCGTCGAACCGGGCGAGCGCGGTCGCCGGATCGTCGGTCGCGTCCACCCGGCGGTCCGGCAGGGAGTCCCGCCACTGCTCCGCCAGCTCGGCGGCCCGCCGGAGCGTGCTCATTGCAGCACTTCCGCCAGGTCGTAGCGGACCGGCTCCTCGAGCTGCTCGTAGGTGCACGACTCCGGGTCGCGGTCCGGCCGCCAGCGGACGAACTGCGAGGTGTGCCGGAACCGGGTGCCCTCCATGTGGTCGTAGCGCACCTCGACCACCCGTTCGGGGCGCAGCGGCTGCCAGGACAGGTCCTTGCCGGCGTTCCACCGGCTGGTCGCCCCGGGCATGCGCTGCGGTTCGGCCTCCTGCGCGCTCGGCCCACTCCGCCCACGGATGGCCCTCGGGGTGTCCATCCGGTAGGGCTCGAGCTCGTCGACGAGCTCCTCGCGGCGGGCGGTCGAGAAGGACGCGGCGACGCCGATGTGCTGCAGCGAACCCTTGTCGTCGTACAGGCCGAGCAGCAGCGATCCGACGATCGGACCGGACTTGTGCCAGCGGAAGCCGGCAAGGACGCAGTCGGCGGTGCGTTCGTGCTTCACCTTCTGCATCAGCCGTTCGCCGGGCTGGTATGCGGTCGTGGGCCTTGACGACCAGGCCGTCGAGCCCGGCCCCCTCGAACTGGTCGAACCAGTCGTGCGCCAGCGCGCTGTCATCCGTGCAGGCGGTCAAATAGACCGGCGGCTCCGCCGGGGCCAGCGCGTCGGCGAGCCGGGTACGGCGTTCGGCGTAGGGCGTGGCGAGCAGGTCGTCGTCGCCGAGCGCGAGCAGGTCAAAGGCCACGAAGGACGCCGGCGTCTGCTCGGCCAGCATCCGGACCCGCGACTCGGCCGGGTGGATGCGGCCCAGGAGTGCCTCGAAGTCGAGCCGGTCGTCGTGGGCGATGACGATCTCGCCGTCGACGACGCAGCGCGGGGGAAGGTTGGTGAGCATCGCCTCGACCACCTCCGGGAAGTACCGGTTGAGCGGTCGCTCGTTGCGGCTGCCGAGCATGATCTCGTCGCCGTCCCGGAACGCGATGCACCGGAAGCCGTCCCACTTGGGCTCGTAGGTCACCCCGGGTCCGGCCGGGATCGTCTTCACGGCCCGGGCGAGCATCGGGGCGACCGGTGGCGCGACTGGCAGGTCCATCCGCACATCATGCCGCGCGGGACGCCGCCCGCGGACCCGGATGATCGTGATCGGATCCGTACGGCGTATCGCGGCCCCAGCCGATCACGATCATGGCCGGCGGGTCCGGGGCCTCAGCGCACCCGCTCCCGGCGGGCCGCGTCCACCTCGATCCGGAGCCAGGTGGTGAGGGAGTCCCGGGCGAGCGCCCGCCGGGCATTGGCGACGACGTCGTCGTCCAGCTTCTGCCGCACGTCCGCGAGGTCGGCCGCCTCGCGGAGCCAGACGGTGAGCACCAGTTCGGGATCGGTCTCGTCCCGGGTCAGCCGGGCCCGGGCCCGGCCGACGCCCTGGACGGCCTCGGTGTCCTCCCGGACCGCGTCGGTCAGCGCGGAGCCGGCCAGGACGCAGTTGCCCGGCTGAGCGCGTTCCATGGTGATCGAGGTGACCCGCTCGACCCGCAGCTGCACGGCCAGCCAGTACAGGGCCAGGATGCCGAGCACGAACCCCACCGCCCCGACGACCGGCCATAGCCAGCCGGCGTCGCGGTAGACCGTCTGGGTGGTGACGTGGTCGACCACCGCGCGGTGCGCGCGGGCGGACCCGAAGACCCCGGTGCTGAGCAGCACCGCACCGACGCCCGCGAGCAGAAGGATCACGCCGATCAGCGTGAGCAGCACGCGGTTGAGTCGGTTGGTGCGATTCCTCATGTCCGCCTCCGCGGTCCGGCGACGTGGATCCGCACCGCCGGCGGTGCCTGCAGCGGCAGCTTCTGCAGCCGACCGCTGATCGCGGCGCGCAGCGCCTCCGCGATGACGTCCGGGTCGCCGATGCGCACCTGGGCGTTGACCCGCGCCTTGCGCCGCCGCACCTTGGCCCGGGCCGACCCCACCCCGTCGACCGAGGCCGCTTCGTGCTGCAGCGCCCGGGCCAGTGATCGCCGGGAGGTGCTGGCGTGGATCTCGCGACGCTCGGAGGTCATGTGCACCGACCGGTCCCGGTCGGCCGCGGCAGCGAGAATCAGCATCAGCCCAACCACGATGGCGCCGATGGCGATGAGCAGGACGGGCGTGTCGTTCCAGTTGTGCGCCCGCAGCGTCGCCAGCCACTGGTCGTAGGGGACCACCAGGGGAGGTGTGGCCCATCCGGTCTGGGCGACGAGCACCTCGACGGCGGTCAGCAGACCGGCGCCGGCGATGACCAGAGCCAGGATGGCCGCGAGCAGTCGGTTGACGATACGCATCGCCGTCACCGGACCCGTCGTTCGAGATGCGGGAGGCGCAGGCTGGTCACGTCGACGTCGCAGCTGGTCACGGTGACCTCGGCGAGCTCACGGACGCGATCGCAGACCCGGCGGCGTACCTCCGCGACGACGTCGGGGATCGGCTCCGGGTAGCGGGCGGCGAGGCTGAGGTGCACCCGCGCGAAGGTCCCGTCCAGTCGGGCCTGCGCCTGCACCGTCGGCGACCCGCCCCGGCGACCACGCTGGCCCGACCTCGAGACGACCGCGCTGACCTCGCCGGCAGCCGCCTGGGCGATCCGCTCGATCACCTTCTGGGCGAGCACAAGCTGCCCGCGTTGCTCCGCGGGGATGCGCTCGGTCGTCGCCGTCGGGCCGGCGGGACCGACCGGGGTGGTGTCCTCGGTCACGAGCGGCGCCGGAAGACCGATTCGATGTCGAACTCGGACTCGATCACGCGGCCGACGATGAAGCCGATGATGCCGAGCACGAGGACCACGATGAACGCGCTGAACCCGCCGAAGGCGCCGGCGAAGCCGAGCGCCATGCCGACGGCGATTCCCAGTTGTGACGGTGACATTGTCTCCTCCTTGGGTCGCGCGCCGGAGGGCGCGCGGTGGGGCGGGGTCAGCGCACCCGGGGCGGTCGGCGGCGTTGCTCGTAGCGCCGCACCAGCCGGTCGACCACGGCCATCGGGCCGTGTCGGGTACGGCGGAACACCACGTCGGCGGTCAGTCGAGGGTCGTCGCAGGAGATCGCGTCCGAGCGGTAGAAGGCGACGCCGGCGGCGAAGCTCGCCGGGTCACCCCCCACGTCGGGGTGATGGCTGCGGACGAACCTCCGGAAGGCGCTCCGGCGTTCATGCTCGTCCATCGGCACCCTCCCCGGGGGGATCCTCGATGTCCTCGACCACGACGTCGATCGCCAACCCCGCCGCGAACGGCGCGGCGGCCTGCCGGACGGCGTCGGCCACGTCGGGCGCCCGGGCGCCGTAGCTGGCCACGACGTGCACCGACACCCGGTCCGCGCCGATCTCCACCCCGCTGACCTTCCGCCCGGGCAGGTAGGTCGCCACCTCTCCGAACCTGCCCGAGTGCAGCCGCGCCACCCCGGGCTGGCCGGTGACGGCGCCGGCCAGGCCGTCCGGGTCGGGCTCGGCGCGGGCACTCACTGGACCCGAGTCGGCTGCTCCGGCTCCTCCTCGCCGGGTAGGTGGATGTCATCGACGCTGATGTTGACCTCGATGACGTCCAGCCCGGTCATCCGCTCGACGGAGGTGATGACGTTTCGGCGTACGCCGTGCGCGAGCTGGGCGATCGCGACGCCGTACTCCACGACGATGTCGAGGTCGATCGCCGCCTGCTTCTCGCCGACCTCCACCGAGACGCCCTGGGTGATCGCGGGGCCGCCGCTGCCGGGGATCCGCTCGCGCAGCGAGCCGAACGCGCGCGCCGACCCGGATCCCAGGTTGTAGACCCCGGCGACCTCGCGGGTCGCGATCCCGGCGATCTTCTGCACGACCGAGTCCGCGATCGACGTCCGGCCCTGCGGGCTGTCCAGGGCGGCCACCTGGGTGGACGGCCCGGCGGCGGCGGCGTCCTCGGCCGGGCTGCTCGGAACGGCGTGCGACGGGTTGTCCTGTGCCATGGCAGGTCCTCATCTCTTCACGACGGTGACGTCGATCTCGGGGGCGCTCTGCCCACAGGTCGGATACGCCCTCCGGTCAGAATGTCGCACTTTCCTCGTCGATGTGATCACTCCCCGACATCTGCGACGTGCATATCGAGCGGGGAACCGGTGCGCGGGCGGCCGGTGGCCGAGCCTAGGGCCGGTCGCCCGCGACGGCGTAGCGGAGGAAGAGCGCGCCGTCCTCCTCCAGGAGGTGTCCGATGGCGAGGTTCATCGGGTGCGCGATCGGGCCCGCGGTGACGCGGTGGGAGTCGGCGCCGACGAGCGTCGGGGCGATCGTGAGGCAGAGCTCGTCCAGGCGGCCGGCCGCGAGCACCGTGCGCAGCAGCGTCGGTCCGCCTTCGCAGAGCACCTTCGACAGCCCCCGTCCGGCGAGGTCGTCGATCGCGGCGGCGACGTCGACGGCGTCCGTTCCGGCGACCAGGACGTCGGCGACCTCGGCGAGCGCGGCCTGCCGGTCCGCCGGGGCGGTCCGGTGCGTCACGACGATGATGCGCGGCTGGTCGGCTGCGAACAGGGGGGACGCCGGGTCCAGGTCGAGGCGACCGCTGACCACCGCGATGCGCGGAAGCGGGGACAGGCCGAGCGACCGGCGACGCGCGCGCCGCCGCTCGTCGGCGACCGGCGGGCGGTAGCCCTCCACCCGGGCGGTGCCCGCG
This sequence comes from uncultured Actinomycetota bacterium, assembly GCA_963828605.1. GTDB lineage: Bacteria > Actinomycetota > Actinomycetes > Mycobacteriales > QHCD01 > DASXJE01. The sequence continues at coordinate 228,515 of CAWHER010000001.1, forward strand.
CCGACCAGGATGACGTCGCACTGGTCGCGCAGCAGCGCGAAGATCCGGCGGTCGCCGGGTGTCGAGAGCCCACCCGAGCGGCCGTCCAGGCTGGCGGCGCCGTCCGCGCTGGCGATGAAGTTGGCCCGCACGTGCGCGGCTGCGGTGTCGGGCACGGCGTACGCCGCGAGCAGGTCGTCGTCGGTCAGCTGGTCGTCGGACGGGGAGGGAACGAGGCGGCGCATCCGGTCATCCCACCACAGCTCGCCGCACGCCGATCCCGTCGCCGCCTGCGTCCGCCGCGGCGCTCCGTCCGCCTCCATTCCGCATCAACGTGACGTTGATGCGGCTAGACCGCTTGAACGTGACGTTCAAGCGGAATGGAGGGTGGGCGGGGGCCGGCAACCTCACCGCCGCGTCGACATCGTGCGCCGTACTCGCATCCACAGACCAAATCGGCGAGTAGGACGCACGATGTCGCCGGCACCCTCGGCGTACGCCGGCATCGGTCACCGCCCGATCCCGCACCGCCATTCCGCATGAACGTGACGTTCATGCGGCTAGATCGCTTGAACGTGACGTTCAAGCGGAATGGAGGGCGCGCGGAATGGAGGTAAAGGGGAGGGGCGCGGAGCATCGGACGGTGGATCCGCCCGGCCGATATGACAGCGGCGCCCGGGAGGGAAGGGATCCTCCCGGGCGCCGCCGTAGCGGGGTGCAGGTCCGTTAGAAGGCGCCGACACCGTTGGGCGTGCCCAGCCCGGTCGGGCCGTCCCAGCCGGCCCGTGCGGTGCACAGCTGGCTGGGGGAGCACGACCCGTTGCTGCCGGTGGTCACGTCGAAGAGCTCGCCGGTGTTGGCGTACGGCGTGCTCGGGGTGACGCTGCCGGCGTTGCCGGCCAGGCCGATGACACCGGCGATGATCGGCGCCGACGCGCTGGTCCCGCCGTAGACCTGCCAGCCGGGTGCCTGGTAGGTGTCGTAGACCGCGACACCGGTCGCCGGGTCGGCGACGGCGGAGACGTCGTTCATGGCCCGCTTGCTGCACCCGGTGTCGAACGACGACGCGCCCGGGATCGCCGCGTTGTACGCCGAGCACCCGCTGCCGGTGCCGCCGGAGCTGTTGTTCCACACCGTCTCGCTCCAGCCGCGCGAACTGGAGTCGCGGGTGAGCGACGTCCCGCCGACGGCGATCACCGAGGACGAGGACGCCGGGTAGGAGGCGCCGACGTAGCCGCTGTCCCCGGCGCTGGCTGTGATGGCGACGCCCGGGTGGTCGTAGTACTGGCCGAACTGCGCGTCGGAGGCGTCGCTGCCGCCGTAGCTGTTGCTCACGATGTCGGTCTTGGACGCCGCGGTGTTTTCTGCCGCACCGAGATCGGCGAAGGACGCCGAGTCGGCCTCCACCAGCGTGATGTGGCAGCCCGGGCAGACCGCCGAGACCATGTCCAGATCGAGCGAGATCTCCCGGACCAGCCGGCGTCCGGAGCGGGGTAGGAACCCTGCTGACCGTTCTGGTTGAGCTTGCTGAAGCAGCCGTTGGCGGTGGTGCACGCCGGCAGGCCGTACTGCGCGCGGTAGGCGGAGAGGTCGGCCTCGGCGTTCGGGTCGTCCTGGGCGTCGACCACGGCGACGGTCTGGCCAGACCCGCCGTCCGGCAGGTTGTACGCCGCCTTCAGGTCGGCCGGACCGTATCCGCTCGGGGTGGCCGCCGCGCTGGCCGGCTGGACGGTCCGGCTCCGGTGGACGGCGAAGCACCTGGCCTGTCCCTGGGGGGCCGACCGGCCGCAGTTCGCCACGTACGACTGGCCCTTCGGCGTGCTCGTCGCGGTACCGGTCTGCGAGGCCGCGGCGGTGCCGGCCCACACCGCAGTGGCGAGCACGGCGGCCCCGAATGCCCCGAGGGTCGTGCCTTTTCTCATCAGACCTCCTGAAATGTCATGCCATCGCGGCTGCGTGCGGGCCAGATCCTGCCCTGCTTTTCGCCCCGGGGACATCCACATTCGGCCAAGTGTAAGTAAAGGATTGGCAAATCATGGGAAACGAAGTGATGAGATGTCCGGAGTACGTCGGAAACGCCGAACGGGTGAGATACACAGAGCCAAACGGCCGTCACACGCCGTGGCGAACCCCAAGATCAGGCGACGGCCACCACGGCGACGGACTCGCCGTCGATTTCGACGATCCCGTCGCGGTAGACGAACCCCGTGGTCGAGGCCAGCAGCACCTCACGCGGTGTGCCGTCGACCGGCACCGGCCGGCGTTCCGTGCCGAGGTTGCAGGCCACCGCGATCCCGTCCCGGTGCAGCACCAGCCAGCGGGCCTCGTCGTCGTACCGGACGCTGAGGTGGCCGAACCGCGGATCGCTGAGCTCGGGCCGGGACCGGCGGAGCTGAAGCAGGCGGGAGTAGAAGTCGAGCACCCCGGAATGCGGCTCGTCGGCCAGCTCCGACCAGTCGAGCCGGGAGCGCTCGAAGGTCTCCGGGTCCTGCGGGTCGGGCACGTCGCTCGGCGTCCCAGCCGTGCGCGGCGAACTCGCCGCCGCCGCCCGGTCGGCCACCGCGGCGGCCAGCTCCGGCTCCGGGTGGCAGGTGAAGAACTGCCACGGCGTCGAGGCCGCCCACTCCTCGCCCATGAACAGCATCGGGCGTGAACGGTGCCGGTCAGCACCAGCGCGGCGCCCGACCTCGACCAGTGCCCGGGGACAGGGTCGCGGAGATCCGGTCGCCGGCGGCGCGGTTGCCGATCTGGTCGTGGTTCTGCAGGTAGCCCACGAAGCGCCAGGCCGGCGTCGCGCGCGGTGTCGACCGGGCCGGCCGTGGTGCGCGCCGCGGAAGCTCGACCAGGTGCCGTCGTGGAAGAAGCCCCGGTCAGCAGCCTTCGCCAGCGCACTCGCAGCGAGCCGAAGTCGGCGTAGTAGCCCTGCCGCTCGCCGGTGAGCGCGACGTGCAGGGCGTGGTGGAAGTCGTCGCTCCACTGGGCGTCCAGCCCGTAGCCGCCCGCCTCGCGCGGCGTGATCAGCTGCGGGTCGTTGAGGTCGGACTCGGCGATCAGCGTCAGCGGCCGGCCGCAGGTGGGCCGACAGCGCCTCCACCTCGGCGGCCATCTCCTCCAGCAGGTGCACGGCGCGGTGGTCGGCCAGCGCGTGCACGGCGTCGAGCCGCAGCCCGTCGACGTGGTAGTCGCGCAGCCACATCAGCGACGTTGTCGAGGATGTAGCCGGCGCACCTCGTCGGAGTCCGGCGCCGTCCAGGTTGACCGATGCGGCCCCAGGTGTTGCGCCGCGTCGGTGAGGTAGGGCCCGAACATCGGCGAGGTAGTTGCCCCGACGGGCCGAGGTGGTTGTAGACGACGTCGAGGATGACCCCGAGGCCGCGCGGCGTGGCAGGCGTCGACGAACCGCTGGTAGGCCGTCGGGCCGCCGTACGGCTCGTGCACGGCGTACCAGCAGCACCCCGTCGTAGCCCCAGTTGTGCGTCGCCGTTGAAGGCGTTGACCGGCAGCAGCTCGACGAAGTCGACGCCGAGGTCGACCAGGTGGTCGAGCCGGTCGATCGCGGCGTCGAGGGTGCCCTCCGGGGTGAAGGTGCCGACGTGCAGCTCGTAGATGACGCTGCCCGGCGAGCTGCCGCCCGGTCCAGCCGCTGGTCGCGTCCAGGCGAGCGCGGCCTGGTCGTAGAGCCGGCTGAGGCCCGTGCACGCCCGTCCGGCTGCCGCCGCGAGCGCGGGTCGGGCAGCGGCGCGTCGGTCGTCGTCGAGCAGGAAGCCGTAGTCGGTGCCCGTCCGCGAGCTCCGGGCACGCTCGACCGTCCACCAGCCGCCCGGTCCGCGGGTCATCTCGAGGTCGTCGTCGCCGACGCGGTCGCGACATGGTCCGGGCGCGGTGCCCACACCGCGAAGGTCGGCATCGTGGTCCTCATCGGGGTCGCGACACGCCGAATCTACCGGGCCACCCGCGATCGGGCAGGCGGTCGGACCGGCCGCGCCGCCGTCGGGCTCAGCGTGCAGCAGGGCGACCGGATAGTCGGTCCAGCAGGTCGGCCACGGCCACCGGCGCCGACGTCGTAGACCCGCCCCGGTGAGCACGTCGGTCCAGTGCCGCCGTCGGGCAGTGACAGCGCGGTGTCGCCCCAGCCGCCCCGGCGGCCAGGCCGACCGGCAGCCGGGTGGCCACGGTGACCGCGCCGCCCCGGTCGAAGGCGAGCACGTGGTCCGGCGGCCGGGCCGTCGGCGGGGACCGGCGCGGTAGCCGGTGAACAGCTCGGGCCGGTCGCGGCGCAGCCGCAGCGCCGCGGGAGACGACCAGCAGCTTGGCCGCGCCGTCGGCGTCGACCGTCGGCAGTCGCAGCCGTCGTCCGAGCCGGTCGAGCAGCGCGCGGCGCGCGGCGAAGTCGACCGGCCGGCGGTTGTCCGGGTCGACCAGCGAGTTGTCCCACAGCTCGGTGCCCTGGTAGACGTCGGGCACGCCGGGCATGGTCAGCTGGACCAGCTTGGCGGCAGCGAGTTCGACCAGCCGGGCGGGGTGATCCGGGCGACGAACGCCGTCGAGCGTCGGCCGCAGCGCCGGGTCGTCGTAGCCGCGTCGACGACCGCGTGCACGGCGCGCTCGAAGCTCTCGTCCGGGTCGGTCCAGCGTCGTGCGGTCGCCGCGCCTCGCGCACCGCCTTCTCGGCGTAGGCGTGCAGCCGGTCCCGCTCGATCGGCCAGGCGCCGACGACGGTCTGCCAGAGCAGGTTGCCGAACGCCGGGTCGGGCAGCGGGGCCGCGGTCGACCAGCCGGCGACCGCCTCGCGCCCAGTCGTCCGGGAGCTCGGCGAGCACGGCGATCCGGGCCCGGACGTCCTCGCCGCGCTTGGTGTCGTGGGTGGACAGCGTGGTCATGCCGTCCGGCCAGCGGTCCTGCCGGCGCCGCCGCCGCGCGTGGAACTCGTCGGCGGCGACGCCGAACTGGGCCGGGTCGCCGCCGACCTCGTTGAGCGCGATGAACCGGGTCCACCGGTAGAAGGCGGTGTCCTCGACGCCCTTGGCCATCACCGCGCCGGATGGTCTGCTGGAACCGGATCGGCCAGCTCGTCGTCGGGATCGCGCAGCCGCGCGGGTGAGCGCGTCGAGCGCGCGCGGTCAGGTCGGGGCGGCGCCGGCCGGCCTCGGCGAGCGCGGCGTCGAGGTGCTCGCGCCCGTCGCGGCAGGTAGGACCGGTAGACCGGGAAGCAGGCCAGCAGCTCGGCGAGCGCCGGCTCGGCGTCGGGCGACGTCCGTCGGCGAGCCGGGCCAGCCGGGCCACCTCGGCGTGCGAGCATGCCGTCGGCGACGGCGCGCTTGCTGTCGTGCACAGCTCGGCCCAGTCGACGGCTGCGGCCCGGCAGCTCGGGTCTCCAGCGCGCGACAGGCCGGCTCCCCGGCCGGGTCGACGAAGCACGCCGTCGACCTCGCAGGGCGTCGTAGCCGGTGGTGCCGGCGCACGGCCACGACTCGGGCAGCGCCTCGCCGGGCTCGAGGATCTTCTCGACGACCAACCAGGCTGCCGCGGCGGCGGCCGCGGCCAGGCGTCGAGGTAGCCCGCGGGTCGCGCAGGCCGTCGGGGTGGTCGATGCGCAGCCCGTCGACGATCGCCCTCGTCGACCCAGCGCAGGACTCCTGCGTGGGTGACCTCGAAGACCGTCGGGTCCTCGACCCGGATGGCCGGCCAGCGTCGATGACGGCGAAGAACCGCCGGTAGTTGAGCTCGGCGTCGCCCCGGCGCCAGGAGACCAGCTCGTAGTGCTGGCGGGCGTGCACCGTCGCGCGGGGTCGCCGCTCGCCGGTGCCGTCGGCGAGCGGGAAGCGGTGGTCGTAGTAGCGCAGCTCGCCGTCGACGACGCGTCAGCTGGTCGAGCGTCGTCCGGCGCGTCGCCGAGCACCGGGAGCAGCAGCCGGCCGCGGGACCAGTCGATGTCGAAGCAGCGCCGCGTAGGCCGACTGCCGGCCCGTGCCGCAGCACGTCCCACCACCAGGCGTTGGCCGCCGGCGTCGGCGACGCCCGACGTGGTTGGGCACGATGTCGACGACCAGGCCGAGCCGGTGCGCCTTGCAGCGCGCCGCACAGAGCCTGACGGGCGTCCTCGCCGCCGAGCTGGTCGATCGACCCGGGCGTGGTCGACGACGTCGTAGCCGTGCTCGAGCCCGGGGTCGGCCTCAGCAGCGGCGACGAGGTAGAGCTGGGTCGACGCCGAGGTCGGCCAGGTAGTCCGCGACACCGGCCGCCTGCGCACAGGTCGAACGCGGGCGTGACCTGCAGGCGGTAGGTCGGCGTGGGGCACCGGCACGTCAGGCGATCCTTCCGCAGCACGAGCCAGCGCAACGGGCGTCGACCGGATCACGCACCTGTGCCGGCGGTGGCGTCGCCTCCGGGTCCTCCAGGCTCGGGACGCGCCGGTGTCGAGTGACGACCTGCCAGCTCTCGGCGTACTCCTCGGGCGGCAGGGTGAAGTCGATCCCGCCGTCGTGGGCGTTGAAGCAGAGCAGGAAGGAGTCGTCGACGATGCGCTCGCCGCGGGCGTCCGGTCGGGGATGCCGTCGCCGTTGAGGAACACCGCGACCGACCGCCCGAAGCCGGAGTCCCAGTCGTCCTCGGTCATCTCCTCGCCGGCCGGGGTGAACCAGACGATGTCCGGAGCGGTTCGCCGCCGCCACGGCGGATCGGCCGGCCGTCGAAGAACCGGCGCCGCCGGAACACCGGGTGCTCGCGGCGCAGCTCGCGACAGCGTGCGGTGAACTCGAGCAGCTCCTCGTCGACGTCCTCCCAGTCGATCCAGGTGAGCTCGGTGTCCTGGCAGTAGGTGTTGTTGTTGCCGCGCTGGGTGCGGCCGAGCTCGTCGCCGTGCAGCAGCATCGGCACGCCCTGGGACAGCAGCAGGGTGGCGAGGAAGTTGCGCCGCTGCCGCGCCGCGCAGCGCGAGCACGTCCGGGTCGTCGGTCGGCCCCTCGACGCCGCAGTTCCACGACCGGTTGTGGCTCTCGCCGTCCCGGTTGCCCTCGCCGTTGGCCTCGTTGTGCTTCTCGTTGTAGGAGACGAGGTCGCGTCAGGGTGAAGCCGTCGTGGCAGGTGACGAAGTTGATGCTCGCGACCGGCCGGCGCCCCGATTGGTCGTAGAGGTCGGCGGAGCCGGTGATCCGGGAGGCGAACTCGCCGAGGGTCGCCGGCTCGCCGCGCCAGAAATCCCGGACGGTGTCGCGGTACTTGCCGTTCCACTCGGTCCACTGCGGCGGGAAGTTGCCCGACCTGGTAGCCGCCGGGCCCGACGTCCCACGGCTCGGCGATCAGCTTCACCTGGCTGACCACCGGGTCCTGCTGCACGAGGTCGAAGAACGTCGACAGCCGGTCGACGTCGTAGAACTCGCGCGCCAGCGTGGCCGCGAGGTCGAATCGGAAGCCGTCGACGTGCATCTCGGTGACCCAGTAGCGCAGCGAGTCCATGATCAGCTGGAGCGAGTGGGGATGCCGGACGTTGAGGGAGTTGCCGGTGCCGGTGTAGTCCATGTAGAACTGCGGGCTCGTCCTCGACGAGCCGGTAGTAGGACGCGTTGTCGATGCCCCGGAAGGACAGGGTCGGGCCGAGGTGGTTGCCCTCGGCGGTGTGGTTGTAGACGACGTCGAGGATCACCTCGATGCCGGCCTCGTGCAGGGCCTTGACCATCGCCTTGAACTCCTGCACCTGCTGGCCGGCGGCGCCGGTCGCGGCGTAGGCGTTGTGCGGGGCGAAGAAGCCGATCGTGTTGTAGCCCCAGTAGTTCCGCAGGCCGCGCTCGACCAACCGTGGTCGTGCACGAACTGGTGGACGGGCATCAGCTCGATGGCGGTCACGCCGAGCCGGGTCAGGTGGTCGATCATCGCCGGGTGGGCGATGCCGGCGTAGGTGCCGCGCAGCTCCTCGGGCACCTTGGGGTTGCGGACGGTGAGGCCCTTGACGTGCGCCTCGTAGATCACCGACTCGTTGTAGGGCGGCCGCGGCGCCCGGTCGTTGCCCCAGTCGAAGAACGGGTTGACCACGACCGATTTCGGCATGTGCGGGGCGGAGTCGGCGTCGTTGCGGCGGCCCGGGTCGTCGAAGTGGTAGCCGAACAGCGACGGGTCCCAGTCGATGTCGCCGTCGATCGCCTTGGCGTAGGGGTCGAGCAGCAGCTTGTTCGGGTTGCAGCGCAGCCCGGCCTTGGGGTCGTAGGGGCCGTGCACCCGGTAGCCGTAGCGCTGCCCCGGCTGGACGCCCGGCAGGTAGCCGTGCCAGACGAAGCCGTCGACCTCGGGCAGGACGAACCGCTCCTCGGCGCCGGCCTCGTCGAAGAGGCACAGCTCGACCTGCTCGGCGACCTCGGTGAAGAGCGCGAAGTTGGTGCCCGTGCCGTCGTACGTAGCGCCCAGCGGATACGAACGACCTGGCCAGACTTGCACGGTGGCTCCCTTCACCGGGGCGTGTATCCCCGCGTACGACGTCTCGGCCCACTGACCGTAGTGCAGCGGGCCGGAGTCGGCCTGCTGAGCGGCCGGTGGGCGCGACCCAGGTGATTATGGTCACCGGTGCCCGCCGCGGCTCACTCGCCGGCCGGTCCCGTGGCCGGCTCGACGGGCCGGGGCGACTGGTGCTGGCAGTCGCACCAGGAGCCCCCGGGGCACCGGTCGTGACGGCGCTCCCGGCATTCCTTGCAGATCACCCGTCCAGTGTGACCCCGTCCCCGGGGCGCCGGCGGCCGGTCCCCGGGGCCGCGAGCCGGGGGCGGGAGCCGGCCCGGCCCGGCGCCCGGGAGGGCCCGGCGCCGCCGGCGGGCGGAAACTGTCGGAGGCTCGACGTACCGTGGTCCCGTGAGAGCAGTCAACGATCCGGAGCAGCCCCCCGTCCCGTCGACCGGGCGGTTCGAGGTCGTCAGCGACTTCCAGCCGTCCGGCGACCAGCCGACCGCCATCGACGAGCTCGAGCGGGCCGTGACCGGGGGCGAGCACGACATCGTGCTGCTCGGCGCGACCGGCACCGGCAAGTCGGCGACCACCGCCTGGCTGATCGAGCGGGTGCAGCGGCCGACCCTGGTCATGGCGCCGAACAAGACCCTCGCCGCCCAGCTGGCCAACGAGTTCCGCGAGCTGCTGCCCCACAACGCGGTCGAGTACTTCGTCTCCTACTACGACTACTACCAGCCCGAGGCCTACGTCCCGCAGACGGACACCTACATCGAGAAGGACTCGTCGATCAACGACGAGGTCGAGCGGCTGCGGCACTCGCGCCACCAACAGCCTGCTCACCCGGCGTGACGTCGTCGTGGTCGCCACCGTCTCCTGCATCTACGGCCTGGGCACGCCCGCAGGAATACGTCGACGCGTTCGGTCCGGCTGCAGGTGGGCGAGCAGGTCGAGCGCGACGCGCTGCTGCGCCGGCTCGTCGAGGTGCAGTACACCCGCAACGACCTGGCGTTCACCCGCGGCACGTTCCGGGTCCGCGGCGACACCGTCGAGGTCTTCCCGGTCTACGAGGAGCTCGCGATCCGGATCGAGATGTTCGGCGACGAGATCGAGCGGCTCTACTACCTGCACCCGCTCACCGGCGAGGTGGTCCGGGAGGTCGACGAGGTGTTCGTCTTCCCGGCCACCCACTACGTCGCCGGGCCGGAGCGGATGGAGCGGGCGATCAGCGGCATCGAGGCCGAGCTGGCCGAGCGGCTGGCCGAGCTGGAGCGCAGAACAAGCTGCTGGAGGCGCAGCGGCTGCGGATGCGCACCACCTACGACATCGAGATGATGCGCCAGGTCGGCTTCTGCTCCGGCATCGAGAACTACTCCCGGCACATCGACGGACGGGCCGCCGGCAGCGCCCCGTCCTGCCTGCTCGACTACTTCCCCGAGGATTTCCTCCTGGTCATCGACGAGTCGCACATCACCGTGCCGCAGATCGGCGGCATGTACGAGGGCGACATGTCCCGCAAGCGGACCCTGGTCGACCACGGCTTCCGGCTGCCGTCGGCGATGGACAACCGGCCGCTGAAGTGGGAGGAGTTCGTCGACCGGATCGGCCAGACCGTCTACCTGTCGGCGACGCCCGGTCCGCTACGAGCTGGGCCGCACCAAGGGCACGTTCGTCGAGCAGGTCATCCGGCCGACCGGCCTGGTCGACCCGGAGGTCGTGGTCAAGCCGACCAAGGGCCAGATCGACGACCTGGTGCACGAGATCCGGCCCGGGCCGAGCGCGACGAGCGGGTGCTGGTCACGACGCTGACCAAGAAGATGGCCGAGGATCTGACCGACTACCTGCTCGAGCTCGGCATCCGGGTGCGCTACCTGCACTCCGAGGTGGACACCCTGCGCCGGGTCGAGCTGCTGCGCGAGCTGCGCAAGGGCGACTTCGACGTGCTGGTCGGCATCAACCTGCTGCGGGAGGGTCTCGACCTGCCCGAGGTGTCGTTGGTCAGCATCCTCGACGCCGACAAGGAGGGGTTCCTGCGCAGCGGCACGTCGCTGATCCAGACGATCGGCCGCGCGGCCCGCAACGTGTCCGGCCAGGTGCACATGTACGCCGACAAGATCACCCCGTCGATGCAGCAGGCGATCGACGAGACCAACCGTCGGCGGGACAAGCAGATCGCCTACAACACCGAACGCGGGCGTCGACCCGCAGCCGCTGCGGAAGAAGATCGTCGACATCCTCGACGACATCTGACCGCGAGTCCGAGGAGGCCGAGATGGTCGGCGGCGTCGGGCCGGCAGCAGTCCCGCGGCAAGGCGCCGGTGCCCGGACTCTCGTCCCGGGGCGGCAGATCCGCCGGCGCGCGAGGTCGGCGTGCACGCCAAGGACCTGGCCGGCATGCCGCGAGCCGAGCTGGCCGACCTGATCCAGCAGCTCAACGACCAGATGCTCGCCGCGGCCCGCGAGCTGCAGTTCGAGCTGGCCGCGCGGCTCCGGGACGAGATCGGTGAGCTGAAGAAGGAGTTGCGGGGCATGGACACCGCCGGGGTGCGCTGACGACGGCCGAGTAGGTCAGGTTTCCTTGGCGTAGTCGCTGGCGCCGTACCAGTCGATCAGGACGACGTCCTCGTCACCGACCACCCAGGCGTCGTGGCCCTGCGGGAGGGACGTGACGCCGCCGGCGTGGGCGTCGAACTCGCTGCCGTCGGACATCAGGATGTGCATCGTCCCGCTGGCCTGGTACTGGAAGTGCGGTGCCTCGCACCAGTCGGTGCCGGCGATCGGCTTGACGTGGCTGCTCCAGCGCCAGCCCGGGTGCAGGATCAGCCGCCCGATCGACCCGCCGGCCATGTGCAGCAGCTCGGCCCGGCCGTAATCGAACTCGCGGATCTCGTCCGGCAGGGCGAAGGTCTTGGACTCCACGACCTGGCCGGCGTATGCAGTCATCGTCTTCCCCCTCGGCTCTCCGAACCCCGGGACCGACCCGGAACCTGATCCGCTCCCAGCATGAGCCCGCCTGCGGGCACGATCAACCTTGTTGGCGAGGTGGGTGCGGCGGCGGGAGGCGGCTCAGCGGTGCCCGGCGCCGACCGGGACGTCGCCCTGGGCGCGGGCGTCGCGGGTGACCTTGCGCTCGGCCACGAAGGACAGGAACGGGATCGTGCCGGCAAGGCACACCAGGATGAGCTTGACCGGCGACCACCGGGCCCGGAAACCGAGCTCCGCGGTCGCCAACAGGTAGACGATGTAGAGGAAGCCGTGGATGGGCCCGACGATCTCGACGACCGTCTTCTGGTCGGCGGCGTACTGGAGGGGTACGCCGACCAGGACCAGGATGAGCAGGCCGGTCCCGACGACCCAGGCAATGATCCGATAGCGGATCAGGGCGCCGTTCACGGGCGGTACGGCGGTGGTCGGAGGGGCACGGATCGAGGCTACCCGGCGGCCTCGACGGCACCGCCGCGGACCCGGCCGGCCCCGTTCGTCCGGAATAAGTCGGTCGCGTGGGGGGTCGGGGAAGGTGGCAAGATTCTCCGAGGGTCAACTGGTGGACACGATGAGGAACGGTGGCGAGGGTCCGGTGAGCGGTGTCGTCCTGCGGTACCGCAGGTCATGACGGACCGCGGTTCGCCCACGGTGCTCCCCGCAGCCGACCCCGTCCCGCCGTCGGCCGCGGGGGTCACGTCATACCTGCGGATCCTGCGGCACGGCCCGGCGGCCCGGCCCTTCGCCGCGGCGGTGATCGCCCGGCTGCCGATCTCGATGGCGCCCCTCGGCACCCTGCTCCTCGTGCAGCACGTCCGCGGGTCCTACGGCGTCGCCGGCCTGGTGACCGGAGCCTTCGCTCTCGGGACCGCCGCCGGCACCCCCATCTGGGGCCGGCTGATGGACCGCTTCGGGCAGCCCAAGGTCGTCATTCCGACGTCGCTGGCCAGCGCCGGATTTCTGGTCGCGCTCGCGATCTCCGCCGCCCTCGGCGGCGCCGACGGCCTGCTCATCGCGCTGGCCGCCGCGACCGGGATCACCTTCCCGGCGATCGGTCCGGCCATGCGGGCCGCGTGGCGGGTGGCGCTGAAGGATGAAGGGCTGCGCCGCGCGGGCTACGCCCTCGACGCCGTGGCCGTCGAGTCGATCTTCATCGGCGGGCCGCTGCTGTTGTCGCTGCTGCTCGCCGTGACACCGCCCGTCGTACCGCTGCTGGTGACGGCCGGGCTGCTGGCCGGCGGCGGCGTGGCATACAGCCTCACCGGTGCGGCGCGCAGTTGGCGCCCGGCGCCGCACCGGCCGCCGACCGACGGGCGGCCGGTCGGTCGCTTCACCGCGTCGGCCGTGGCCGCCGCCGGTATCCCGGCGGTGCTCGGGGTGACCGCGATGATGAGCGTCGGCTTCGGCCACCTCGACACCTCGATCGCCGCCACCGCCCGCGAGGTGCTCGGCGACCAGGCGCGGCTCGGGCTGCTCTTCGCGGCGATCGCCGGCGGTAGCGCCACCGGCGGCCTCTGGTACGGCGCGCACCGCTGGGCCCCCGGGCACGAGCACCGGCGACTGCCGATCTCGCTCGGGCTCTTCACCCTGGGGCTCGTGCCGCTCTCCATCCTGCTCGGGGCGGGGGAGCCGCACCTGTGGATCCTGCTCCCGTTGCTCTTCCTGGCCGGCCTGTCCATCGCGCCGAGCCTGATCATGTTGCAGAACCTCATCGACGCACTCGCGCCGACGCACCGGGTGAACGAGGCCCAGGCGTGGCTGTCCGCGGCGAGCACCACCGGGGCGGCGACCGGTACGGCGATCGCCGGCCTCGTCATCGACGCCGCCGGCGTGCCCTGGGGGTTCGCCGGCGCCGCGGCGGCGGTCGCCGTGACCTGCCTGATCGCCCTGGCGAGCCAACGCACCTGGCGAAGTTTCGTCGCCCCGACAACCGGGCCGTGATCCCGGGCGGCGGGCCACCCACCCGTGACCCTCTCTGGAAGGACGGCACGCAGTGCGCATCACGGCGGTCAGGACCTACCCCGTCTGGATCGGCACCCGTCTTCAACTGCTGGTGAAGGTCGAGACCGACGAGGGCATGCACGGCTGGGGCGAATCGGGCTGTCCGGCCGCGAACGAGCGGTGGCCGGCGCGGTCGAGCACTACGCCCGGTTCCTGGTCGGCCGCGACCCGATGCGGGCCGGCGCGCTGTGGCAGGAGATGTACCGCAGCCAGTATTTCGAGGGCGGGCGCGTGCTGACGGCCGCCATCTCGGCGATCGACATCGCGCTCTACGACATCAAGGGCAAGGCGCTCGGCGTGCCGGTCTACCAGCTGCTCGGCGGCAAGCAGCGCGACTTCGTGCCGACGGCTTCGCCTCGATCGACGCGCCGGGACCCCGGCACGATGATCGTCGCGCGCCAAGCATGCTGATCGAGCCGGGCTGGCGCTGCATGCGGCTCGTGCGCATGAGCGCCGACGCCGTCCGACGAGCCCGACCTGTCTCGAGCCGTGGGACTCGCATCGCCGACGACCGCGGAGTGGCTGACCGCGCTGCGCGAGGCCGTGGGCGGCGACGTCGTGCTCGGGCATCGACTATCACCACCGCCTGAGCGTCGCCGAGGCCGCGTCGTTCTGCCAGCGGATGCCGGTCGGCACGCTGGACTTCCTGGAGGAGCCGATCCGCGACGAGACGCCCGGAGGCCTACGCGGCGCTGCGCACGATGACCGACATGTCCCGTTCGCCATCGGCGAGGAGTTCGCCTCGAAGTGGCAGTTCCTGCCCTACATCGAGCGCGGCCTCACGCAGTTCGCCCGCATCGACATCTGCAACGTCGGCGGCTTCACCGAGGCGATGAAGGTCGCCGGCTGGTGCGAGGCGCACTACATCGACCTGATGCCGCACAACCCGCTCGGCCCGATCTGCACCGCGGCCACCGTGCACCTGGCCGCGGCGGTGCCCAATTTCGCCTGGCTGGAGTGCCGCGAGTCGGCGGCGAGAGGGGACGCGGTTTCACGAGTCGCCGATCTTCATCGACCGGGTCCAGCTCGCCGGGCATGCCTACCCGGTGCCGGACCGGCCCGGCCTGGGCGTCGACATCAACGAGGACGGCCTGGCCGAGGCGATCAGCGACCGGTGGTGGGAGTCCCCGCACCTGCGCCGGCCGGACGGCTCGCACACCAACTGGTGAGCCGGTTCCGGAGCTAGTGCGGCGCACCGGACCTGAGGTGGCCGGTGAACCAGTCCGCCGCGAATCCCGCAACCGCCTCGAGCGTGCCGGGCTCGGCGAACAGATGGGTGGCTCCGGGGATCACCTCGAGCCTGTTCTCGCAGGTGAGCTGCGCCTGCGCGCGCCGGTTGAGGTCGAGCACCTGCGGATCGTCGCCGCCGACCAGCAGCAGCGTCGGTGAGCGGACTGCGGTGAGCCGGTCGGCCGCGAGGTCCGGCCGGCCGCCGCGGGACACCACAGCGGCGATGCCGGCGTCCGGCGCGGCCGCCGCCCGCAGCGCCGCGGCGGCGCCCGTGCTGGCACCGAAATACCCGATGGAGCGCTCAGTGGTGCCGGGCTCGCGGCGCAGCCACGCGGTGATCCCGACGAGCCGGTCGGCCAGCAGGGCGATGTCGAAGACGTTGCCCCGGTCCCGTTCCTCGGCCGGGGTGAGCAGGTCGACGAGCAGGGTTCCGAGCCCGGCCGCGGCCAGGGCGGCGGCGACCTGCCGGTTGCGCGGGCTGCCCCGTCCGCTGCCACTGCCGTGGGCGAAGACGACGAGGCCGGTGCCGGGCGGGCCGGGGGTCAGGTCTGCGATCAACCGGTACGGGCCGACCGGAATCTGTACCTGGTCGCTCATCGCCGGCCTCCGGCGGGCCGATTGGCACCGGGGCCGGTCATCCGCGACACTGGGTGGGCAGGAGGGGAGTATCCCGACACGGCGGAATCGTCATCACGGTCGCCCGCGACCCGGTGCCGCCGGCCAGCCAGGTGGGAGAGACCTCCGGTAGGAGACGCACGACGTCCGACCGGAGGAGAGTGAATGAACGTCCCCGCGTGGGTGTGGGCACTGACCGTCGGCGTCCTGGTCGCCGTTTTGGTTTTCGACCTGTTCGTGATCGGGCGCCGCCCGCACGAACCGACGCTCCGCGAGTGCGGACTCGCCATCGCGGTGTACGTGGGCCTGGCCGTCGCCTTCGGGATCGGGGTCTGGACGATCGCCGGACCCACCCATGGGAAAGAGTTCTTCGGCGGCTGGCTCACCGAATACAGCCTCTCGGTCGACAACCTGTTCGTGTTCGTCATCCTGATGGCGCGATTTGCGGTGCCACGGGCTCTTCAACAGACCGCGCTGATGATCGGAATCATCCTCGCTCTGGTGCTGCGGGGTGTGTTCATTGCGGTGGGCGCCGCCGCGATTTCGGCGTTCTCCTGGGTGTTCTACCTTTTCGGCGCGTTTCTCGTCTACACCGCGGTACAACTCGCCCGACATAAGGACGACGACAACGACGTTCGCGACAACGCGGCAATGAGGTGGATCCAGCGGCGGCTTCCGGTCGCCGAGGATTACGACGGCGTGCACCTGTCGACCGTCCGCGACCGCCGACGGCTGGCCACGCCGCTGCTGATCGTGATCCTCGCGCTCGGCACCACCGACCTTCTCTTCGCCCTGGATTCGATCCCGGCCATCTACGGGCTGACCAAGGCGCCGTACCTCGTCTTCGCCGCCAATGTGTTCGCATTGATGGGGCTGCGGCAGCTGTACTTCCTCATCGGCGGTCTGCTGGGCAGGCTCGTCTACCTGAGCCTCGGACTGTCGGTCATCCTCGGCTTCATCGGGGTGAAGCTGATCTGCGAGGCGTTGGCCGGGAGCGGCGTGTCATGGGCTCCCCACATCGGCATCGAGGTCTCGCTCGGCGTCATCGTGGCGGTCCTGGCCCTGACCACGGTCGCCAGCCTCGCCAAGACCAGAAGCGATCCTTCGGGGGTCCGTCCGCTGTCCGGCTCATCCGATCCGGACGCCGGCTGACGGGCGAAAGCGCTCATTCCTGACGCCCGGAAGAATTCTGTCGGTGCGGCCCGGTAAGACCGAGGTCAGGCCATAACGCTTATCTGACGGGGGGTTGTGCGGATTCGGTCGTTCGTCGGACACCCGGCGAACGGCGGTGTCACATTGAGCACATTCGGTCGGAAGGATCGCCATGGATTCCGACGGCGCTGCCGCCTCCGGTGCCGTGGCGGACCGCGTCGCAGGTCGGCGTAGGTGGCCCATCCGGCTGCTCCGTCACCGGGTCGCGGCGTTGGGCACGGTCGCGGCATCGATCGCGGTCTTCTGGGTAGCGGCGTGGGCGTATGCCCACTGGGCGACCGGTGCGCCCCGGATGGTCGGCGTCGCGCTCGCCGGTACCGTGCCGGGCATCGCCCGGGTGGTCGACGGGCACGAGGACCGCTACGTGCACGCACTGCACGTCGACTTCGGATTCGTCGCGGGGTACGTGCTGGCGATCGTGCTCGCCACGGCGCTCGGCTACGCCATGTCGACGACGGCCGGGCCCCGCCGGCTCTTCGGGGCGGCTCTCGTCGCCGGCGTCGCCGCCGGCCTGCTCGACGTCGTCGAGAACATCGCCCTGCTGCAGGTGATCCCGCAGCACCGGGCGTCCGAGCACGGGTGGGCGCTGCTGGCACAGGCGTGCGCGTTCACCAAGTTCACTCTCGTGCTGCCGGCCGCGGCGCTCGCGATCGTCGCAATCCTCGTCACCGTCTGGCGTGCGCTGTGCGTCCCCGTTCTCGACCTGCTCCCGGGGCGCCGCGCCGAACGCGACCAGCTGCGGCCCGATGACGCCGGCCCGCTGGTCAGCGCCCCCGCCGGCGATGTCGACGCCGGACTGCTCGGCGTACCGGACGACGACCGGGCCGTCCGGCACGCCGCCTGGCGGGCGCACAGCGCACTGCCGCAGGGCCGGGAGCGCGGTGGCACCGGGTTTTGCGTGTCCGGCGGAGGGATCCGGTCGGCGACGTTCGCTCTCGGTGCGCTCGACGCCCTGCGTGCGGAGCTGTCCGATGCCCGCTACCTCGTGTCGGTCTCGGGCGGTGGGTACGCCGCGGGCGCCATGCAACTCGCCCTGCAGCCGGCCTTTCCCGATCGCCTGCGCCCGCCCGACCGGGGCGCCGCCTCGATCGCGGAGCCGGCCGACGTCTTCGGCTCCGGTTCCTCCGAGCTCGATCACACCCGCCGGCACGGCCGGTACCTGGCCGACGGCGGGCGGCAGTGGATGGTCGCGATCGTGACGATCCTTCGCGGCGTGATCGTCAACCTGCTGCTGCTCGGTCTGCTGATCGTCCTGGTGGGCCGGCTCGTCGCCCATGCCTACGCCTCGTTCCCGAACGACCCGCTCTCGACCGGCACGTGGCCCCCGCCGGAGGGCGTCTCCTGGGCGGCCGGCGCGCTGGCCGGGCTCACCGTGCTGCTCTGGGTCGTCGGCGTTCTCACCGAGCCGGGCCTGACCGCCGTACGCCGGGTGCTCCGCATCGGGATGTTCACCGCGCTGGCGGGGTCGGTGCTCGTCGCGGTGGTCGGCATCGGACTGCCGCTGCTCTCGTGGCTGTGCCGGACACCCTCGTCCACGAGCACTCTCGTGGTCTCGAGCCAGACGACGTCGGTGGTCGGCGGCTGGATCGCGACGATGGTCGCGCTGGGTTCGCGGCCGTCGACGCGCGCGACGGTCGCGGGCGGACTGTCGACGGCCCGCACGTGGTACGGCAAGGCGGGCGCGGGCCAGAAGAGCATCCTCGCCAGGCTGATCGTCGCCCTCGGGTTGCTCGCCGTACTCGCCGGACTGCTGCTCCTGCTCGGCGTGGTGCTGGCGACGACGGGCACGATCGGGGCGGTCTCGTCCTGGCCGGGCGGGCTGACGGAGTGGCAGGTGACCCTCGTCCTCGGAGTCGTCCTGATCTTTTTCCTCGCCGTCGACCAGGTGCGCTGGAGCCTGCACCCGTTCTACCGGCGCCGCCTCGCGACGGCCTTCTCCGTACGCCGACTGCGCCGCGGCGGCGAGGTGAGCGCGGTGGCCTACGACTACGACAGGGAGCCGACGTGGCTCGCCGGCGCCGAGCAGACCACTCCGCGGGCGGGAGGGAAGTCCGGCGACAACCGCCGCGAACCGTCCTACGACGCGCGGGTGCCCGGCTTCCCGCAGGTCATCTTCTCCTGCGCGGCGCACGTGTCTGGTCAGGAGGTGGCGCCGCCCGGACGGCAGGTTGTGCCGTGGACGATGTCCGGCGACTACGTCGGCAGCCCGATGATCGGCTGGATCGCCACCGGGCGGCTTGCCGCCGCCACCTCGCCCACGATCCGCCGCGACCTCACCGTGCAGGCGGCGCAGGCGATCTCCGGTGCGGCGATCGCGTCCCAGATGGGCCGGATGAACCGCACCTATTCCAAGCTGCTGACCCTCACCAATGCCCGGCTCGGCTCGTGGTTGCCCAACCCGCGCTACCTGCAGCGCCTCGGCCGTCGGCAATCCGCCGACTGGTGGCGGCCGCGGCTGCCCCGCCGGCGGCACCTGAGCACGCTCGGTCGCGAGCTGTTCGGGCACTATCCGCAGGACGGGCCGCTGATCTACGTCACCGACGGCGGCCACTACGAGAACCTCGGCCTGGTCGAACTACTGCGGCACCGCTGCAGCAACATCGTGTGCGTCGACGCGAGCGGAGACGGTGCGGACGTCGCGGCCACGCTCGCCCAGGCCGTGGAACTCGCCTACGAGGAGTTGGGCGTCGAGATCCGGCTGGACAATGCGGGGGACCTCGGGGCCGGCACCGGAATGCCCCATGCGACGGCCCCCGACCAGCTCATCGCCGAACTGCAGAATCGCCTCGCGAAGAGCTGTGTCGTCACCGGGTCGATCCACTATCCGGCTCTCGGCGACGGACTGGCGGAGGCGGAAGGCACCTTCGTGCTCGGGAAGGCGGTGCTCACGCCGTCGACCCCCTTCGACCTCCTCGCCTATGCCACCGACAATCCGGCGTTCCCCAACGACAGCACGGCCGACCAGTGGTTCGACTTCAGCCGGTTCGACGCCTACCACGCGCTCGGCCGGTACGTCGGCGCCCGGATCCGGGCGGGCATCGGCGCGGCGGCAGAGGCACGAGCCCCGGGAATGGTGCTGCCCTCGCCCGTCATGGCCGGGTTCGCGCGGGTCCCCGGGGCCGGGCTCGAGGCCGCAGGGGAGGTCGGGGACCGGACGACGGTCCTCGGTGCGGTCCGGCGGTACCGGCGACGGCACGGCTCGAACGGGCACGCCCGGTAGGCGAGGCGAACGGTGGCTCACTCGCTGCCGGAGACGAGCCGCCCGTCCTGGTAGACCGACCGCACCCGCTCACGCAGGGAGCCGACGTCGTACGGGTCGCCGTCGAGCACGACCAGGTCGGCGCGCTTGCCCGGCGCGACCGATCCGAGGTCGTCGTCCACGCCGAGCAGTTCGGCGGCCCCGAGCGTCGTCGCGTGCAGCGCCTGCGCGGGCGTCATCCCGCAGTCGACCATCAACGCGATCTCCCGCAGGTTGTCGCCGTGCGGGCCGACCCCGGAGTCGGTGCCCATCGCGATCCTGACACCGGCGCCGACGGCCCGGCGTACGGCGTCGGGTGTGCTGGTCGATGACCATGCGGGCCTTCTCGACGACCTCAGGCGCGAGCGGGACACCGGCCTCGACGGCGTCGATCACCGCGCGCGGCGCGGCCAGTGTCGGGACCAGCCAGGTGCCGTGCTCGAGCATCATCCCGATGCCCTCGTCGTCGAGGTAGATGCCGTGCTCGATGGAGCGGACGCCGTTGCGGACGGCGACCTTGATGCCGTCGGCGGCCTGCGCGTGCGCCATGACGAACAGGCCGGCCGCGGTGGCCTCCTCGACCAGCACGGCGATCTCCTCGTCCCGGAAGTGCCCGTGCCGCGGGTCGTCGCGCGGGGACAGGACGCCGCCGCTGGTCGCGACCTTCAGCACGGTCGGCCCCGGACCGGATCAGCTCGCGGACCTTGCGGCGCATCTCGTCAGGCCCATCGACGATCGTCGGCGGCCGGCCCGGATGCGGCGCCAGCAGCGGGAGTGAGCAGCCCGAGGGCAGCATGTCGTCGCCGTGCCCGCCGGTCTGGCTCAACATCGACAGCGCGATCTGGGTCCGCGGGCCGCGGATCAGCCCGTCGGCCAGCGCCTGCGCGATGCCGAGGTCGGCTCCGCCGGCATCCCGGACCGAGGTGATGCCCACGTCCAGGGTCCGGCCGAGGTTCTGCTCGGCGAGGAAGAACTGGTAGGAGAACGGCGTGTGGGCGATGGTCAGCCGGTTCAGCGTGCTGATCGTGACGTGCACGTGGCAGTCGAAGAAGCCCGGGAGCAGCGTCGCGCCGTCCAGATCGACCCGCACGTCGCCGTCCAGGCCGGTTCCCACGTCGACGATGAGACCGCCCTCGACGACCACGTCGGCGGTCATCGGGTCGATCCCCGTCCCGTCGAACACCTGCCCGCCGGCGAAGAGCGTCCGGCTGCGGGCACGGCGGGGATCCTGGGTCGGCATGGGCGCGACCTTAGTCGGCGGGGCTGCGGGGGATCCGCGGTGCCGCCCCGCCCCGGGCACGCTGGCCCGGACACCCGGCCCGGCCAGGTGCGAGGCGGGCGGTCCCCTCATGACGGCACCGCGGTCCCCGGGTGGTTCGTGCTGGGTGACCACCCGGTTCATGATCAGCGGGCACGGACCAGGCCGGCGGGCTGGCCGAGACCGCCTCGACGGAAGCTCAGGGTGGCGCGCTAGCGTCCGGGCATGAAGCCTGCCGATCTTGCTCTCCTCCGCATCCCCGGCCCCCCGACGCTCTCGCCCGACGGCTCCCGTGCCGTCGTCGCGGTCTCTCGCCCGGATCTCGATGACGATGAGTACGTCGGTCAGCTGTGGTTGGTTCACGTCGACGGCGGTGGGTCGCCGCGGCAGCTGACCCAGGGGCGGAGCGACTCGGCGCCGTGCTTCTCGCCCGACGGCCGGTCGCTGGCTTTCGTACGGGCGGTCAAGGACGGCAAGCCCCAGCTGTACGTCATGCCCACCGACGGCGGTGAGCCGCGGCGGGTCACCGACCATCGGCTCGGTGCCGGGGCGGCGCAGTGGCGGCCGGACTCGGGCGCCCTCGCCTACTGCGCCCGGGTGCCCGAGGAGGGGCGGTACGGGACGACCGAGGGGGTGACCCCCGACAAGGAGCGGCCGCGCCGGATCACGACGCTGGACTACCGCCGGGACGGCGTCGGCTTCTTCACCGACCGCCGGCTGCACGTCTTCGTGGTCGATCCGTTCGCCGACGAGCCGGAGCCGGTCCAGGTCACGTCCGGCGATTTCGACGACTCCGACGTCACCTGGAGTCCGGACGGGGCGCTGCTCGCCTTCGTCTCGCGCCGGCACGAGAACGCCGAATTCGACATCTGCAGCGACGTCTTCGTCTGCCGCCCGGACGGCTCCGACCTGCACCCGATCACCGAGACGACGCTCGACGCGGGGCAGCCCGCGTATTCACCCGACGGGCGGACGGTCTTCTTCGTGGCCGAGGACTACGGCCCGAGCCGCCGCGACTTCGCCGGGCGCAACCGCGGCCTGTACGCCGTTCCGGCCGACGGATCCGCCGCGCCGCGACGGCTCACCGACGCCGAGGAGTTCAACTCCGGTGATGGCACCGGCCGCACGGTCGTCACACCCGACGGCGTGCTCTTCGGCAACGAGCGGCGCGGCTCGGTCGAGTTGCTGCGGGTGCCGCTCGACGGAGGCCCGGTCACGTCCCTGCTCGACGGACCGCGCATGGTCACGGCGTTCGACGCCGCCGCCGGCACGGTCGTCGCGACGGTGGCCGATGCCGGCAACGCCGGTGAACTGGTCGCGCTGCAGGACGGCAAGGAGCGGGTACTCACCGACTTCGGCGCGCCGATGACGGCCGGCGCCGGCCTGCTGCCCGTGCAGGAGCTGACGGCGAGCGCGCCGGACGGCTACCCGGTGCACGGGTGGGTGGTCGCGGCCGGCCGGGGACGGACCGCACCCGGTGATCCTGCTGATCCACGGCGGGCCGTTCGCGCAGTACGGCTGGACCCTCTTCGACGAGGCGCAGGTCTACGCCAGTGCCGGTTACGCGGTGGTGATGGGCAACCCGCGCGGGTCCTCCGGCTACGGAGAGGCGCACGGCCGGGCGATCCGCGGCGACGTCGGCGAACGGTCGGCGACCGACCTGTTCGCCCTGCTCGACCGCGCCCTGCAACTGCCCGGCCTCGATGCCGACCGGATCGGCGTGCACGGCGGATCGCACGGCGGTTTCATGACCAGTTGGCTGGTCGGGCACAGCGATCGGTTCCGGGCCGCCATCAGTGAGCGGGCGGTCAACGCGATCGACAGCTTCACCGGGTCCAGCGACATCGGCTGGTTCTTCGGCGACGAGATGTACGGCGCGGAACCCGACCAGCAGCGCCGGCAGAGCCCGCTCACCTACGCCGACCAGATCAATACCCCACTGCTGATCGTGCACTCCGAGCAGGACTGGCGCTGCCCGGTGGAGCAGGCCCAGCGGCTCTTCGTGGCCCTCAAGCTGCGCGGCGTGCAGACCGAGTTCCTGCTCTTCCCCGGCGAGGGCCACGAGCTGTCCCGCTCGGGTCTGCCGAGCCACCGGGTCGCCCGGTTCGACGCGATCCTGGACTGGTGGTCGCGGCATCTGGCCTGAGGTCAGGGCCGCGGCGCCCGGCGCCGCACGATCTCCTCGGCCGCCGCGAGGTCGGCGGGCAGCGTCACCTTGATGTTGTCGGCCTCGCCGGGCACCCAGTGCACCGCGGCGGTCCGGTAGTGCTGCACGCACGAGGCTGTGTCCGTACCGGCGAAGCCGTCGCGTATGGCGGCCTCGTACGCGGCGAGCAGAGGTGCGGCGACGAACGCCTGCGGCGTCTGCATCCGGACGTGGTCGGCGCCCAGCCGGCGGCGTACCGTCCCGTGCGCATCGACCTCGACCAGGTCGGGGGCGGGAAGTCCGGGCACCGCACCGCCGTGCCGGGACGCGGCCTCGACGACGGCGTGGGCCAGGTCGGGCGTCGCCAACGGCCGGGCACCGTCGTGGATCAGCACCACGTCGATCTCGCCGTTGCCGATGGCGGGCGCGAGGTGGCGCAGCGCGTGGTACTCCGAGTCGTGCCGGGTCGAGCCACCGTCGACCAGTTCGACGGTGGCATCGGGCAGTTCGGCGGCCAGCACGGCGGCCGCCACCTCGCGGTCGCCCGGACGGGTCACCAGGAGCAGCCGCGCCAGCCCGCTCAGATCGGCCATCGCCGTCAGCGACCACGTGATGACCCGGCGGCCGGCGAGCGGCAGGTAGACCTTGTTGTCCGCGTGACCGAACCGGGTGCCCGATCCACCGGCGAGCACGACGGCGGCGATCCGTGCGGTCATCGCCGAGGCTCTCCGGCGCTCGGGTGGGGCTCGGCGGACAGCAGGTCGGCGGCGGAGTCCAGGTCCGGCACGATCCAGTTCGCGCCGGGGTAGGCCGTGGCCGGTCGCCGGGCGTGATCGACGACGACGACGTCCATCCCGGCGGCGACTCCGGCGGCGCACCCGCGCGGGCTGTCCTCGACGACCAGGCAGTCCGTCACCGGCCGGTGCAGCCGGTCGGCGACGCGCAGGTAGGTCTGCGGGTCGGGCTTGCCCGCCGTGACGTCGTCGCCGCAGACGACGGCGGCGAACATCGAGCGCCAGCCGAACCGGTCGAGCACGAAATCCAGGTAGGACCGGGTCGCCGACGTCGCCAGCGCCAGCACCGTGTCCGTCGCCCGGAGCCGGTCGAGGCACGCCGCCGCACCGGGCATCAGCGGCAGGTGCTCCAGCAGCACCCAGAACCGGCGCTCCCGACCGGCCAGCAGCCGATCGGCCGGTACGTCGAACCGCTCGGCCAACTGGGTGGTGAGCTCGTCCACCCGCTGCCCGATGAACTCGTCGAATGCCCCGGCCGGCGGGTCGATCCCGAAGTCGAGCAGCGCATCACGGGCCGCCCGCTCGTGCAGCGGCTCGGAGTCGACCAGGGTGCCGTCGAGGTCGAAGACGACGGCCCGGGCGGCGGTGGCCTCGGCGCGGGTCATCCCCCCAGTCTGGCCGGTCCCGGTCGGCGGTCGTGCGGCAGAGGTCGCCGATCGGGCCGATGCGGACCGTGCCAGACTCACTCCCCATGAGCTACCAGGCAGAGGGTTTGCGGTACGAGTCCATGGTCTACCGCCGCTGCGGGCGCAGCGGTCTGCAGCTGCCGCCGTCTCGCTCGGGCTGTGGCACAACTTCGGCGACGATCGCCCGATCGAGCACCCAGCGGGCGATCCTGCGGCGGGCGTTCGACCTCGGGGTCACCCACTTCGACCTGGCCAACAACTACGGCCCGCCGTACGGCTCGGCGGAGACGCAACTTCGGCCGCATCTTCAGCCGAGGACCTCGGCGCCGTACCGGGACGAGATGGTGATCTCGACCAAGGCCGGCTACGACATGTGGCCGGGCCCGTACGGGGAGTGGGGCTCGCGCAAGTACCTGCTGGCCAGCCTGGACCAGTGCCTGGCCCGGATGGGCCTCGACTACGTCGACATCTTCTACTCGCACCGCTTCGACCCGCGAGACCCCGCTCGAGGAGACCATGGGGGCGCTGCACACCGCGGTGCAGTCAGGGCAAGGCGCTGTACGCCGGCATCTCGTCGTACTCGCCCGAGCGCACAGCAGAGGCCGCGGCGATCCTGCGCGGCATGGGCACGCCGCTGCTGATCCACCAGCCGTCGTACTCGATGCTCAACCGCTGGATCGAGGAGAGGCCTGCTCGACACCCTCGAGGAGGTGGGCGTCGGCTGCATCGCGTTCTCCCCGCTCGCGCAGGGCATGCTCACCGACCGCTACCTCGACGGCATTCCGGCGGACTCGCGGGCCGCGGCCGGGGGCGTCGCTGTCGCCGGACCTGCTCACCGACGAGCGCTGGCGCACATCCGGGCGCTCGAACGAGATGGCGCGCCGCGCGCGGCCAGTCGCTGGCCCAGCTCGCGCTCGCGTGGGCGCTGCGCGACCCGCGGGTGACCTCGCGTGCTGATCGGCGCGAGCAGCGTCGGCGCAGCTGGAGCAGAACGTCGCGCGCTCGGCAACCTCGAGTTCACCGAGGACGAGCTCGAGGCGATCGACGGGCACGCCGTCGACGCCGGCATCAACCTCTGGTCGCGGTCCCGCTCCGCCTGACGGTCGCGGCCGACCCGCCGCCGGCGACGTCGTTGCCGGACTGTCCCGGCAATGAGATACTCCAACGGCCTTCGGGGGGCGAGGGCAGCGGGGTTCTGGGGGACGCCATGGGTCGTGCCGAGCCGAAGCACTACCTCAAGCCCTGCCTGCTGCTGCTCCTGCGGGAGCACCCGGACCACGGTTACGACCTCGTCGAGCGGCTGGCGCCGCTCGGCCTGGGCGATGAGGACTCCGGCAGCGTCTACCGCGCCCTGCGTTCCCTCGAGCACGACGGCATGGTGCGGTCGCGGTGGGACCGGTCCGCAGCCGGTCCGGTGCGCCGTACCTACGACCTGACGGCCGAGGGGCTGGCCGACCTGGTGTCATGGGTGCAGGCGCTCGAGCAGACCCGGGGCGAGCTGGACTACTTCCTCTATCGCTACGCGGTTCTCGTGGCCACCCGGCAGCGGACCCCGTTGCCGCGCCCGCCGAGCGAGCGGGCGGCGGGCGACCCGGGCCGGGCCTCCGACCCGGCGGCGCCACCGGAGCGGTGACGCCGCCGGTCGGTCAGGCCGCCGCCGCGGTCCTCGCCGGAACCGCCGGCTCCAGCGCTACCGCGAGGAGATCGGCGACGTCGGCGACCAGCCGGATGTCGAGGTGGTCGCGGACCGCCTCGGGCACGTCGTCCAGGTCCGGCTCGTTGCGCGCCGGCAGGAAGATCGTCGTCAGGCCCGCGCGGTGCGCGGCGAGCAGCTTCTGCTTCACCCCGCCGATCGGCAGTACCCGTCCGCCCAAGGTCACCTCGCCGGTCATTCCGACGTCGCCGCGCACCGGTCGGCCGCTGGCCAACGACGCGAGCGCGGTCACCATGGTCACTCCCGCCGACGGCCCGTCCTTCGGTACCGCGCCGGCCGGCACGTGCAGGTGCACGCTGCGGCGTAGCGCCGCGGGTCGACGCCGAGCGCCTCGCCGTGGGACAGCAGGTAGGACAGGGCGATCTGGCCGGACTCCTTCATCACGTCGCCGAGCTGTCCGGTGAGCGCAGCTGCGGGTCGCCGTCCATCGCGGTGGCTTCGATGAAGAGCACATCGCCGCCCGCACCGGTCACCGCCAGTCCGGTGGCGACACCCGGCACCGCGGTGCGCTCGGCGCTCTCCGGGGTGAACCGGGGCCGGCCGAGGTAGTCGACCAGCTGGTCGGCACCGATGTGGACCGGGGTCGCCGTCGAGTCCGATGGTCACCTTCGTCGTCACCTTGCGCAGGACCTGGGCGAGCGCCCGTTCCAGCTGGCGCACCCCGGCCTCGCGGGTGTGCTCACCGGCGATCAGCCGCAGCGCGTCGTCGTCGATCGTGCACCTCGTCGGCGGTCCAGCGCCGCGCGCGATCGAGCTGCCGCGGGCAGCAGGTGGTCGCGGGCGATGCCGACCTTCTCCTCCTCGGTGTAGCCGTCGAGGCGTGACGACCTCCATCCGGTCCAGCAGCGGGCCGGGGATGGTCTCGCGACGTTGCCGGTGGCCAGGAAGAGCACGTCGGACAGGTCGAGGTCGACCTCGAGGTAGTGGTCCCGGAACGTGTGGTTCTGCGCCGGGTCGAGCACCTCGAGCAGGGCGCTCGCCGGGTCGCCGCGGAAGTCCGCGCCGAGCTTGTCGACCTCGTCGAGCAGCACGACCGGGTTCATCGAGCCGGCTTCGCGGATCGCGCGCACGATCCGGCCGGGCAGCGCGCCGACGTAGGTACGCCGGTGGCCACGGATCTCGGCCTCGTCCCGGACGCCGCCGAGCGAGACCCGGACGAACTTCCGGCCGAGCGCCCGCGCGACCGACTCGCCGAGGCTGGTCTTGCCGACACCGGGCGGGCCGACCAGCGCGAGCACCGCGCCCGAGCCGCGTCCGCCGACGACCTGCAGGCCACGCTCGGCCCGCCGGTTGCGCACGGCGAGGTATTCAGCGATCCGGTCCTTCACGTCGTCGAGGCCGGCGTGGTCGGCGTCGAGCACTCGCGCGGGCCGCGGGACGTCGGCGTTGTCCTCGGTTCGGGTGGTCCACGGCAGGTCGAGCACGGTGTCCAGCCAGGTACGGATCCAGCCGGACTCCGGGCGACTGGTCGCTGGCCCGCTCCAGCTTGCCGACCTCGCGCAGTGCCGCCTCGCGGACCTTGTCCGGCAGGTCGGCCTGCTCGACCCGGGTCCGGTAGTCGTCCGCGCCGTCCGGCTCGTCCTCGCCGAGCTCCTTGCGGATCGCGGCGAGCTGCTGGCGCAGCAGGAACTCGCGCTGGCTCTTCTCCATGCCCTCGCGCACGTCGTCGCTGATCTTCTCGGCGACCTCCAGCTCGGCCAGGTGCTCGCGGCCCCAGCCGACGAGCCGCTCGAGTCGGGCGTCGACGTCGCGCGGCTGCAGCAGCCGAGCTTCTGGTCAGCGTCGAGCTACGGCGCGTAGCCGGCCGAGTCGGCGAGCTCGGCTCGGGTCGGTGATCCGCTCGCACGCGTCGACGACCTGCCAGGCGCCCCGCTGCTGCAGGACTGAGATCGAGCAGGGCCTTGTACTCGCGGGCCGCTCGCGGGCCTTGCCGGTCGGTCGGCCCGCTTCCTCGACGGCGGTGGCCTCGACCCACAGCGCCGCGCCGGGACCGGGGACACCGGCGCCGATCGGGCCCGGCGCAGGCCGCGGACCACCGCGGCGGGCTCGCCGCTGGGCAGTCGGCCGACCTGCTCGATCGAGGCGAGAACGCCGACCGCCGCGTACTCGCCGTGCAGGCGGGGCACCAGCAGCAGCCGTGAGTCGGCCGCCGTACGGGCGGCGTCCACCGCGGCTTGGGTCTCGGTGTCGAGTTCGACCGGAAGGACCATTCCGGGCAGGACTACGGAGTCGGTCAGCGGAAGGACGGGAAGTTCGTATGTGTCGGCCACGACGGCCCCCTCGAGATCATGCGAAGTCATGTGTCGGTCAAAGGCCCCATCCGGCCTGCCGATTCCCGTCCGAGTCGCCGTTTCGCTCTAGGCTTACCGGCCCTCGTGCCGCTCGGCGATGGCCTCTCCGTAGTGGTCGAGGTCGAACCACCGCACCGGGAGGCCGTTGCCCTCGGCCCAGGTGACCTCGACGTCGACCCCGTCGCTCGGCGGTCCGAAGACCCAGAGTTCGTCCGCCCGCATCAGCAGGTTGTTGTTCGCCCGCCGTACGGCGTCCTTGTCGACGAGGCCGTAAAGGAAGTAGCCGCCGGCCATCCACGGATTCACCGGGATCGCACCGGCGGCCAGGACGAAGGCGCAGATCCGCTCGCGCAGATAGGCGCTCTCGGCGGAGTGAGCGGTGAATACCAGGGGCCGCCGTTCGAACAGCGTGGCGGCCGGGTGTCCGGACATGATCGGGGACGATACCGACCGGTCCCGGGCCGTCCGCTGCTCGCGCCTGTCGGTGCCGCCGTAGGCACGCTCGGTACTGGTTCGGCCCAGGTACTTGTACGCAGCGTGGCGGCGGGCGAAGGTTAGCCGGCGGCCAGGTCGTCGACCTGGCCGAATCCGGGGAAATGGGGGGGGCCGCGATGTCGTGTGCGGCGAAGTCACGAGGACGCCGAGCACTCAGCGTGGCGGTGTTCGTCGCCCTGGTGTGGTGGGCGGGTGCGCCGGGCGCCGCGGCGACGCCGGCGGCGCCGTCCGGGAACGGGGTCGACGGGTTGCGGGTGCTCTCGGTCGACCGGTCGGGTCTGCCCGACGTCAACGCCGTCGCCGTCGCACCGGCGATGCTCTCCGGACTCTCCCTGCCGTCGACCGCGTTCTCGGTGCGCCGGGGCGGGCAGCCGTTGCCGACGACCGTGACGCGGCTGGCCGACGGCCACCTCGAGGTCGTGCTGGTGCTGGATCGGGCCGTCAGCGCGGCCGCACTCGGTCAGGAACAGGCGGCGGCCACGGAACTGATCCACTCCCTCCCGGACCCGGTTGCGGTGCACGTATTCGACGACGCGACGGTCGGTATCCCGGCCGTCGGCCGGACGGACGCCGAGGCGGCCTTGGCCGACACCAGCCGACTGTCGGCGTCGCCGATGGACGGCGGGCTGACGACTGCGGCCTTGACCCAGCCGAGGACCGCGCGCCGCGCGTTCGTCGTCCTGACCGCCTGCCCGCGCGTCGATCCCGCCTTCGACGCCGGAATGCTCGGCAACGCGCTGTCGGTCGCCGGTCAGCAGCTCGACGTCATCGCCGCCGGCTCCCGATGCGGAGCCGGTCTCGCGGCGGTGGCCCGGGACAGCGGCGGCAGCCTGGTCACCGCGGAGACGGCGCGCGGGATCGCCGCGGGCGTCGACCGGATCGCCCACGAACTGCTCGCCGAATACCAGGTGTCCTTCCGGCTCGTCCGCGGTTCGGCGACCTGGGTGACCCTCGGGGTCGAGGCGCAGAACGTTCGCGCCGAGCAGTCGATCCGGGTCGCCGATCCGCCGGCGCCCGCTCCGCGCGGCCTCAGCGGAGTCGGCGCGGCCGCGATCGGGGCGGGGATCTCGGTGGCGCTGTTCGGATTCACCGTGCTGCTCGTCGCGTTCGTCCGGCGGCGCGCCGCGGACGGCTGACCGCTCGTCACTCGCGAGCGTTGAACGGATACTCTCCGCGGTCCGCAACGGGCAGTCTTCCGCGGTCTGCTGCGGGTAACCTCCGACCGTGATGTCTGCGCGGCGGGTGATCACGGTTCTGCTGCTCCCGGCCGTCTTCGGACTCCTGATGGGGGCGTTCAAAGGGGATGACGCGGGACTGCGGGACGGGATCGGGAACCTCAGCGCACCGTGGCTTCTGGTCGCATTCCTTCCGGCTCTGCGGTGCCGGACGATGCCGCGGGGTGCGCTCGTGGGCCTGGTGAGCACCCTCGCCGCGCTGGCCGGTTTCTACGTCGCGCTGACCGTCGTACTGGCCGGTGACCTGGGTGGCGGCGGGCCGGTGCGTGAGTTTCTCGTTGAGGCAGGGGCGAACCGCATCTACTTCGTGGCCGGCATGGTCACCGGGCCGGTCCTCGGCGTTGTCGGAGCGTGGGTCGGGCGTCGACACCGTGGCGCGTGGTTGGTCGTGGCCGGGTGCCTGGTGGCCGGTGAGATCGCGGGTGTCGCGCTCCTGCAGGGCATGCAACTCGCGCCGCCCCCGCTGTACTTCAGGTGGGCGGTCGACGACTGGACGCCGTACATCGGGGAATCGCTGCTCGGGCTCGCCATCATCGCCGCCGCCGTGGCGCGCCGCCGCTCACGGGTGCCGGGCGACTGACCGCCCGGCCCTCACTCGCTCCGTCGTTTGGCTTGACCGTCACGTTCAAGCCTTCTAGCGGCATCAACGTCACGTTGATGCCAAACGGAGTGCGGGGTTCGGGTCGGTCGGTCGGTGGGTGATGTCGGCGTACGCAGCAGGGGCGGTCGACATCATGCGTGCTATCCGCGGATATGCCCCGTTGATGCGAGTACGGCGCACGAGGTCGACCCGCTGGCGACGTGGCGGGCGCCCCAGCCCTGAGGGCGCCCGCCGTGCGCCATTCCGCTTGAACGTCACGTTCATGCGGTCTAGCCGCATCAACGTCACGTTGATGCGGAATGACGAGGCGGGCTCTCCAGTCCTTCAGGAATGGGGGAGCGTGACGTCGGTGCGAGGCTAGCCGTCGACCGGTACGGCGAGCACGATCACGTTGTCGAGGTAGGACCGGCGGGCCGGGTCGAAGCCTCCGCCGCAGGTGATCAGCGCGACCCGGGGCGGTCCGGTGGTTCTGAAGAGGTCCTGGTCGCGCAGCGCCGGCTTGGGCACCCTTCGGTTGGAGACCACCCGGTAGGACCGCCGGGAGCCGTCGGCGCCGACGACGGTGAACCGGTGCGCGGGCGCCAGGTCCGGCAGATGGAAGAACAGCCCGTACGCGCCGTCGTAGTCGACGTGCGCGGCCAGGACCGTCGTACCGGTCGGGTCACCCGGGCGGGCGCCGTAGGACCACCAGGCGACGGTGTGCACCGTCGGGGGAACCCGCATCTCGCCGGTCGCCGGGTCGGTGCCGACCGCGAGGACCGGAGCGTCGACGCCCAGCGCGGGAACGAGCAGCCTTGCCGGTGCCAGACCGGCCCGGGCCTGCAAGTCGGTGAGCCGGGCCGGATGGCTGCCCAGACCTCCGGAGGCCCGCCGGCCCGATCCGCGATCGCGGGCCGGGGGCGTCCGGTGTGCGCTGTGCACGGCGGACGGCGACGGGGTCGGCGGCGACGCGCGCGCCGCGGAGCCGCCCGGTCGGCCCACCTCGTGCGCCACTACCCACCCGATGCCGGCCAGTACGGCGACGACGACCACTGCCAGGACGAGCGGCGGACGCCACCAGTGTCGTGCGCTACGGCGTTGGCGCACGGGTCAGGGCGTGCGGGCGCCGCTGCGAGCCCGATCCCGGCGGGTGCCTGCGCTGGCCTGCTCACGGCTGTCCTGCTCACGGCTGTCCTGCTCCCCGCCCCGATCCCGGCGGGAGACGGTGAGGGTAGCGGTGACGGCGAGCAGTACGGCCGCGGACAGCCCGGTCGAGCCGGCCAGACCGATCGATCCGCCCGAGGCGATCGCCGCGCGTGCCGGCGGGGCGGCGGCCAGGCCGCTGTTGCCGGTCTCGACCCGCACCGGGCTCCGTTCGACGCCCGTCCTGGTCACGCGGATGGTCTGCGCCAGCCAGTCGAGGCTGTGGTCGCCGGTCGATCCGATGAGGTAGAGCGCCGTCACGGTGCCGGCCTGGGTCGGCACCTGCGTCGGCGGGAACAGCGTCGTGCCGGTCGAGGCGTCGTGCACCGCAACCGCGTGCGTTCCCGCGGAGACGGTCGTGTCGGCCTGCCTGGGGGAGATCACCGGCGCCAGCGCTGCCCGGTCCACCGTCACCTTGAGCTTCGGCGCATCGGCGACGTCGCGTACGACGACGGCCGACCCGGTGTCGGACGACACGAGATTTCCCAGGTCGTCGTCGCGGTAGGCCGTCATGACCGGACCGCCGCCCCTGGTCAGCCCGACCGCCACGGTCAGATGGGCGCCGGCGGGCACGGTCAGCGTGCCGGTCACGATCGGCGCGCCCGTCGTGTCGCCGTGCCGGCGTACCTGCACGGTGTGCCGGCCGGCCGGGAGGGCGAGCGGATCGGTGACCCGCTCGGGGGAGAACGAGCTCAGGACCGACTTGCCGTCCACCGACACGTCGGCGAGCAGGCCGCGTACCCCGTGGACGACGGTGACGTGGCCGTCGGCGGCCGCGCTGTCGCCGGTCGCCGCGGCTGCGGGTGCGCCCAGCCCTCCGGCCGCGACGACGACCACGCCCGCGGCGACCAGGACCCCCATGCTCGGCCGCAGCCGAGCCCATACGTGCTGCATCGCAAGACCCCCCGGCACCCATCGGTGCCCGCTGTGTGGGTGCCCGCCCGCACGCCGTTCGAAAGAAGCTCTCGGACGGTAACTTGCCGTCGGCGCGATGAACACACCGCGTACCAAAATCGCGGTGCTTCGCCACCCTGTGTGACGACCCCCGTCCCCTCATTCCGCATGAACGTCACGTTCAAGCGATCTAGCCGCATGAACGTCACGTTCATGCGGAATGGAGAGGGACGCCGCGGAGGGCGTCAGCGTCGGGGCGGGCGGTCGAGGAAACGGCGGACGTCGGCGGCCTCCTTGGTGAGGGCGGCGGAGGCGTCCGTGCCGAGGTCGTCGAACGCCGTCACCGCCACCTCGCCGTCGCGCAGGCGCCACGTCGCCGCGGCCTTCCCGTCGACGAGGGCGAACGGCCGGAACACCCCGTTCGTGGTCACCAACTCGCGGTGCGTCCCGACGACGGGTTCCCGGGACTTCCACCCGAGCAGGAGGGGATCGAAGGCGCCGAGCAGGAGGGGAGGCGGCGTCCGGGCCGTCCGTGGTCTGCCGGGCGGGCCGACGAGGCCGTCTCCGCGGTCGGTCCGGTCGTCGACGGCGCCGAGGGCGGCGCGGGCGTCGCGCAGGGTGAGCCCGGCCCACCTCGCCAGGTCGTCGGCGGTGGCCGGACCGTGTCCGGCCAGGTACCGCCGCCCGAGTTCGGCCAGGGCCGCGTCCCGGTCGACATCGGGCGGCTCGCCGACCCACTGCCGGGCGGACACGAAGGCCTGCTCGGCGCCCACCATCGGCCCGCGCACCAGCAGACCGCGCGCCGTCGCCAGAAACAGCAGGTGCGGCAGCGCCTGCCCTTCGGTTCGCACGCCCTCGGAGCTGACCCGCTCGCCGAGCTGACGCCGGGTCAGCGGTCCGTCGGTGATCGCCCGGGCGATCACCTCGACGCCCCGCTCCGCGGCCTCGGCGGTCACGCCCTCCTGACGGAGCCGCCGGTCGACGCCGCTGCGCAGCTGCGGAGTGGTCAGCTGGTGCAGCCACCAGAAGTCCTCGCGGCGTACGAGGTGCAGCGTCCCGCGATTGAGCCAGCTGACGACGAGCGAGCGCCGCTCGGTCAGTGCCGCGTCGACGTCGGACGCCCGCAGCCCGGTCGAGCGCGCCCGGATCGCCAGGCGCATCCCGCGCGGATCCTGTGCCTGCACCGCGAGCAGCCGGTCGACGACATCCTCCGGCGTGCGGGCCCGCCGCCCGGAGAGCAACTGGGCGGCGAACCGCTCCTGCATCACCTCGATACGCATCGACCCGGACGGTGCGGGGGAGTGGGCGATCACGGGCCCGATGGTAGGACCTGGGACGAGAATGGGAGCCCACGACGGGGGTGGCTCGATGACGATCGGGACGTACGACGACGGGGGCACGAAAGTGCCGGACGGGGTCAGCGGGCCGGTCGAGCGCGTGCTGGTGGTCGGCGCGGGGATCGCCGGGCTGACCGTCGCCAACGCGCTGCGGCACGGCGGCATCGAGTGCGTCGTACTGGAGGCCCGCGATCGGGTCGGGGGCCGGCTGCACACCGTCGACCTGGCCGGTTCACCGGTCGACATGGGCGCGTCGTGGATACACAACCCTGTCGGGAACCCGTTGCGCGCCTTCGCCGAGCAGGTCGGGATCTCCTGCCGTCCCGGCGACCCGCTGCCCGCCATCGCCGGCTACGACTGCGCCGAGGGACGCCGCCTGCAAAGGGCTGAGGTCGCGGCGAGCCTCGCATTGCAGTTCGACGAGTTCCCCGGCGCGCTGGGCCGGCTCCGCGCCGGGCTCGCGCCGGAGGCGTCCGCCGCGGACGGGATCGACGCCTTCGTCGCCGGCCTCGGCCTAAACCAGCACGCGACCAGGCGGGCGCGGCAGGCGTTGCGCGCGGTGGTCGAGGCCGATGCAGCGGACCTGGCGGAACGCCAGTCGTTGCGCTGGCTGTGGAACGAGATCGAGTACGGCGGAGACTACTTCGGTGACCTGCCGGTCGGGGGCTACCGACGTCTGGTGGACGCAATGGCAGCCGGGCTGGACGTACGAACCGGCGTCGACGTGGTGGAGGTCGCGCATTCGCCGAGTGGTGTGCGGGTGCGCGCCGCGGACCGCGCGACCGAGGAGGCCTCGCACGTGATGGTCGCCGTGCCGTTGGGTGTCCTGAAGCGTGGCGGGCCGCAGTTCTCACCCGGGCTTCCGCCGGATCGGGCGGCGGCCATCGAGCGGCTCGGGTTCGGCCGCTACGAGAAGGTCGCCCTGCGCTTCGACCGGCCGTTGTGGCACGCCGCGGGTCTCTCACACCTCATGCTCTTCCCTCGCATCCCCGAGGAGCCCGCAGTCTGGGTGATCGACCAGCACGCGTTCGGCGGCGGTCCGACGCTGGTGTGTCATCTCTTCCACAGCACGGCCGGGCACGTGCTCGACGGGACCGACGACCAGGCCACCCACTGGATCTGCGGCATGGTGGCCGAGGCCGTGGGCGGACCGTGTCCGGCGCCCACGGGCGTGGCGGTGTCCCGATGGGCCGACGACCCCTACACAGGGGGTG
The DNA here is from genome assembly GCA_963828605.1 of uncultured Actinomycetota bacterium. Lineage (GTDB taxonomy): Bacteria > Actinomycetota > Actinomycetes > Mycobacteriales > QHCD01 > DASXJE01. The sequence continues at coordinate 263,986 of CAWHER010000001.1, forward strand.
CGTACACGCACATCCCGCCGGGCGCCGACCCGTCCCACGTCGACCTGCTCGGCGAACCGATCAGCGGGCGCGTCCTCTTCGCCGGCGAGCACACCCAGAGCGCACGGACCGGCTTTGCGGACGGGGCGATGAGCAGTGGCATCCGCGAGGCGAAGCGACTGCTCGCCCGCCCGGACGTCACCCTCGGCCCGATCAGCCAGGCCCGGTGACGAGCACGCGTCGGCGGCCGCGGGCGGCGGGCCGGGTCATGGCAGGTCGATCGTCAGACCCTCCTCGGCGAGGAGCACCTCACCGGGGAAGCCCGACGCTGCCGCCGCCCGGGACATCTCCCGGTCGTTGCCCGGCCAGAAGTGCGTCAACAGCAGGCGATCCGCGCCGGCAGCGGCCGCGGCTCGCCCGGCGTCCGCGGAGGTCAGGTGCAGCCGTGGTCCCGCCGGAGCCGGTGGCGTGGATGACTGCTGCTCGCGGTCACTCGCCTCCATGACATAGAGGTCGGCGGCGCGACCCAACTCCGCCAATGCGGGGTCCGGTCCGGTGTCCCCGGTGTAGGCGACCGTCAGGCCCGGCGCGGACAGCCGGAACCCGGCGTTGGTGACGAAGTGCGGAAGCGACCACGACCGCAGGCGGAACGGTCCGATGCGCTGCTCCGCAGCCGGGAGCGGATGCCACGCGAAGACGCGGTCGACGTCGGCGGCGGCGGCGCCCTCCAGGGCGCGCACCTGTTCCACCGCGTCGGGCGGGGAGTACAGCGGCAACGGCGGCGCGTCCCGGCGCCCGAACCACCGGGCCCGGAACAGCCCGTGCAGGTCGATCGCGTGATCGGCGTGCGCGTGCGTCACGATCGCGGCGTCCAGCCCGTCGGCGACCGACGAGCCGAGGGCGCTCAGCAATCTTGGCAGCGTGGCGTATCCCAGGTCGAGCACGAGCCGGAATCCCTGGTGTTCAAGAAGAAATCCGCTGCACGCCCGGCCGGCCTCCGGCCAGGCGCCGCAGCTACCGAGAACCACGAGCCGACTCCCCACACCGCGAGTCTGGCAGCCCCCTAGCGCCAGACCCGCGGGTGGTGGGTGGTGGTGGTCAGGGCGTCCCGACCGGCCCGGTGGTCATCCGGCCGCCGCAGGGCGAGATCCCCGGGGTGACGTGCGCCAGGTCAGGATTGGTCGCGCCTGGCGCGGTGATCAGGAGGTTGTGGCTGGTCGTCGGCGTGCAGCCGAGGACCCCGGGGTTGGGGTAGTGCAGGTAGAAGTGGGTCGAACCGCCGGCGGCCAGCACGACCGTCGGCGCCGAGCGGACGTCGTGGGTGACCGTCGTCGCCAGCGGGCTTCCGACGTCGTTGAACAGCAGCGCACCCACATAGCCGTGCAGGCTGCAGGGGGCGCTCCCGGTGTTCGTCAGCCGGAAGTTGGCGTAGACGTTGCCCGCGGCACCCTCGGTGCTCTGGTACGTCGCCGTGAGGTTCTGGCTGTAGCACCGGGGCGTCGTGGTCGACGCCGATGCCGGTTCGCTGGCCGACGCGGCGACGATCCCCGCGGCGACGGCCCCGACCACGACGGCGACCCCCGCGGCTCTGCCGAGGGATGGCCAGGTGACGTGCTTCATCGGTGACTCCTTCGGCCCAGGTGCCGCGCCCCGGTCGGGGCGGTCATTGTCTAGAGCCGCGACGGGGCGCCGGAGATACGTCGGCGTGGCATCGGGGGTGGGAGACTGCCCGGGTGCCTGCGACCACGACGGCGGTTCCCGACCCCGCCGTGATCGTGCTCGTGGGGGCCTCGGGCGCGGGGAAGTCCGCCTGGGCGGCATCCCGTTACCGCGGGACCGAGGTGGTGTCCTCGGACGCCCTACGGGGTGTGGTGGGCAGTGGCGAGCACGACCTCGAGGCGTCGGTCGACGCCTTCGCCGTCCTGGACCAGATCGTCGCCGCCCGCTGCCGGCGGCGACTCACCACGGTGATCGACACCCTCGGCCTCGACCGGGACCGGCGCCGCGGTTACCTGTCCGCGGCCAGGAACGCCGGTCTGCCGGCAGTCGCCGTCCTCGTCGACACCGACCCCGCCGAATGCCGCCGGCGTAACCGCGCCCGGCCGCGGCCGGTGCCGGCGCCCGACCTCGACGCCCAGCTGCGGCGAATGGCAGCGGTGCCGGACCAGGTCGCGGACGAGGGCTGGGACGTCGTCCTGCACGAAGCCCACGCCGGGGTGATCGAGCCCGCACACACACCGGGCGCGCTCTCCGCTGCGGAGGAGCAGCGCCGTCGGCCGAGCCGACTGGGGTTCGTCCTGCAGATCTCGCGGTTCCCGTGGGGGGACGATCCGGCCGGCTGGCTCACCGGCGTCGCCGGCGCGGCGGCGGAGTCCGGCTTCGCGGGTATCGCCCTGATGGATCACCTCATCCAGGTCCCGCAGGTGGGCCGCGCGTGGGACCCGATCCCTGAGCCGTGGGTGACGCTCGGCCTGCTCGCCGGGATGGGGACCAACCTCCGGCTCGGCACCCTGGTGACGCCGGTGACCTTCCGCGCACCCGGCGTCCTGGCCAAGACGGTGGCGACCCTGGACGCACTCAGCGGCGGCCGGGCGTTCTGCGGCATCGGCGCGGGCTGGTGGGAGCGCGAGCACGAGGCGTTCGGCCTGCCGTTCCCGGCCGCCGCCGAGCGGCTCGACCGGCTGGAGGCGGCGGTGGAGACGCTGCGGGCCCTCTGGCGGCCGGGCACCAAGGCCTACGACGGGGCCCGCGTCTCGCTGCCCGAGACCACCTGCTACCCGCGGCCCGCCACCCCGGTCCCGATCATCGTCGGTGGTGGAGGGGAACGCCGGACGCTCCGGATCGCCGCCGAGCTCGGCGACGGGTGCAACCTCAGCTCCGATCTCGACACGCTCGACCGCAAGATCGCCGTCCTGCGTGACCACTGCATGCGGCTGGGCCGGGACCCGGACGAGGTGCAGATCACCGTGCTGGACATCCCGATCGTCGGCACCGATCGCGAGCACGTCGGGTCACTCGTCGAGCGGCACCGGGGCCGGACGCCGGCCGCGACGTTCGCCCGCACGCATCACGCCGGGACGACGGCCGACCATGTGGGCCGCTACCGGGTGCTCGCCGATCGCGGCGTGGGCACGGTGTTCGTCTCGCTCCCGGACCTCGCCGGGCCCGACGAGGTCCGGCGGCTCGCGTCGGTCGTCGGCGCGTTCGGCTGAGCCGGGCCGGCGCCGGCGCGCCGGGGGTTGCGGTCGCCGGGCATCGCCTGCGCGGTCAGTTCGCCGGTGTAGGCGTCGCTGACCTCCTGTAGGAAGTCGAGGGCGTCGATCGCCTCGTCCTCATCGATCCGGGACAGCGCGAAACCCATGTGGATCAGGATCCATTCGCCGGGCCGCAGGTCGCTGTCGCGCACCAGCCCGACGTTGATCGCCCGCCGTACGCCGGCCACCTCGACCTGGGCGATGTCGTTGTCGGCGGAGATCTCGACGATGACTCCCGGGATTCCGAGGCACATGCGGGTCAGCCTCCTTCGGCGCCGGCGAGCTCCCCGCCGGCCAGCGAGATCGATTCGAGCAGCATCTCGTCGCCCGCGTCGATCTGCATGTCGGTCGAGCCGCAGGCCGGGCAGATGGCGATCGGGTCGTCGGACTCCGACTCCTCACCGCACGCCCGGCACCGCGCCCGGACGGGGACGGTGACCAGGTCGACGCGGGCGTCCTCGGCGACCGAACCCGCGGCCACCAGGGAGAACGCCATCTGCAGAGCGGGCTCCGACACCCGGTGCAGCACGCCCATCCGGACCTTCACGCCCTTGACTCTACGGCCCGCCGCGCGCTTCTCGACCGCATCGAGGATCCCTTCGCACAACCCGACCTCGTGCATCGCCGTCGACTCCTTCTCGCGTCGTTCGTCAGTGTCGTTCGGTCAGGGCGTCGGCCGGTGCGTCCGCCACCGCCGCACCGCCGGCTACATCTGTCGCATCCGCAGATAACGCTTGATGTCCGGCACCCCCGCCGCGATCACTGCCCCTATCCCGACCACTACGACGATCTTGATCAGCTTCTTCATCGACATTCCCTTCCTCGACGAGCTTTTCGACGAGCCGGCGGACGGTGCGCTCGGCATCGGGGATCGCCGCGGCGACCGGCGGGCTCAGGCCCATCCCCTCCTCGACCTGTTCCGGTTCGCAGCCGACGATGAGCACCCGGCGGACGGCGCTGGTCGCCGCCGCTTCGGACAGCGTCTCCACCAAGGACAGCACAGCGGCCGGCGCCATGCCGTGACCGTCGACGGGCGGTGCGTCGGGTGCGTGGGTGAGCGCGGCCATGTCGGGCTCGATCACCGACACGGTGCCGGGTGGCTCTCCCCGGGGTACGGCGTCCACCAACACGAGGGCGTCGTAGCCGTCGAGCAGCTGATAGGCGAGATGGACCCCGCGGATGCCGACGTCGACGACCTCGACGCCCGTGGGCATCGGGGAGCCCAGCAGCCGGTTGGCCACCTCGACCCCGAAGCCGTCGTCGCCGAGGAAGATGTTGCCGATGCCGGCGACGAGAATGCGGCGGGTCATCGGGTCCCCCCGGTCGGCTCGACCTCGTCGGGGCGGAAGTAGAGGAACCGGCCCTGCGCCTGCTGCAGCTCGGCCGCCGGGTCTCCGTCGACGGTGATCGCGAGATGGTCTCCCCCGTCGACGTCGTGCAGCACCGCCTGCACCGTCGCCAACCGCCCGTCGAGGAAGAAGTCCTGCGCGTCGGCGCGGCGGACGCCGGGCCGCAGGTAGACCTGGCTGCCCTTGCCGACCAGGACACCGCGCGATCTCGATGAGGTCGGACTCGGGCGACACCGACGCGTCGGCGCCGGGATCCCACCACGGCGGGTGATCCGGCGATTCGGCGGGCGCGGGCCCGTCGGTGGCGCCGGGGGAGGTGGTCTCCCGCAGGTAGCGGATCGCGCCGTGCAGCCGGTCGAGGACCTCGGGCGGCAGGTCGTCGACCCGGTCGATCACCGCCTCGGCGCGGGGGTCGGTGCCACGGGCCTCGCGCTTCTCCTCGTCGGTGAGGGCGAGGGTGCGCAGGCTGAGGATCTCGTCGATCTCGGTGGAGTCGTAGAGCTCGCCGGTGCTCTCCGGAGCGATCTGCGGGTAGTCGTCCAGGATGATCGGCGAGGCCAGCATGACGTCGTGCCGGCCTTCGCCGACCAGCACCGGCCAGGCGTTGCGGTTGGTGCAGGCCGCGGTGGCCGCGGCGGGCCCATTCCGGCGGGTCGAGCAGCGACAGGAATTCGCCGTCGGACACGGTGAGGATGGCGTGGGTGCCCACCATCGCGCGGCGCATCGCCGTCGCGCGGTCCGGAGTCGACCCGCCGGCCGGTCCGGACGGCCACGGCGTGACGTTCTCGATCACGGCACGCAGCCGGATCGCGCCGTACGGGCCCGGGGTGCGCTGCGCCGACAGTCGCAGCCGGCCGGTCAGGGCGAGCCGTCGCCGGGCCAGCCGGCCGACGACCGCCCCGGCGTCGCGCACCTCCTCGAGGTCGCGCCCGCCGTCGACGTGGAAGCCGACGACCTGTTCGGCGCGTGAGAAGTTGGTGGATCGGCACGCTTGCGCCGGCCTGCCCGGGCACGCCCTCCTCCCACGGGACGATGCGGCGGTCGGCGAGTTCGAGCGCCTCGGCGGACCGGAAGCGGCCCGACCCTGCGCCCTCGGCCCGCTCGACGGTGCGCGCCTGGATCTGCAGGAAGCGCACCTGCACCGACACCGTGCACCGGTCACTGCGCGGTTCGATGAGGCACTCGGTCTCGCATGTCCCACGGCTCGGCGACGTCGGCACCGACGGCGCGCGGGGCGAGGACGCCGAACTGCCAGCGCAGCCGGTTCTTCTGTCGCCGAGGCACGGTAGGGGTAGAGCACGTAGCCCTCGTAGAGGACCGCGTCGGCGACCTGCCGCGCCTGCTCGAGCGCGGTCGCGCGGTCGATCGCCGGTCCGGCAGCCGCGGTCATCGGGCCACCTCCTCGGTCGTTCGCAGCAGCGTCTCGAAGGTCTCGTCCCAGGTCGTGAGCGCGTGCCGGGACTTGAAGCGCTGCAGCGCGTCGAGCGTGTCGGCGCGCATCCGGAGCCAGCCGAGCCGGGGAAGTTGAGGTCCATCATGTCCCGCCAGGCTGGCACCGGCAGCGGACGCTGGTCTCCCGGTCCCACGGGATCTGGTCGACGAGCATCCCGTCGGCCCGCGGTAGAAGACGGTGCCGCAGAAGAGCAGCAGCAGCGGGATCTCGCCGTCCCGCAGGGCGTGGAAGTATTTCGTCGCGGCGACCTCGAAGTCGTAGGTGCAGGGCACCGGCAAGATCGATCTCGGTGGTGCCGGTGAACGCCGGAAGCACGAGCGGCACCGTCGGCGAACTGCAGCGGCTTGAGGGTGTCTCCCCAGCGGGCCCGGTCGCCGAAGAGGTCGAGCAGCCGGCCGGCCTCGTCCGGGTCGTAGTGCCGCCGCTGCGGCTCGATCCGGATCTGGCAGCGCAGCGCCATGGCGTGGACCCGGACCCCGCTCGTCCTCGCTGACCTGCAGCCGAACAGCAGGGTCGGGGCGGCGGCGTAGCGGTCCGGCGCGCGCCCCGGAGCAGCCGAAGGACAGTGACGGCATGTCAGCCGTCCGCGGCGTCCGGGCCGGCTGCGGGCCTGCAGCCGGTCGAAGAACTCGTCGATCGCCGCCACGCCTCGGTGCCGCCGTCGAAGCCCTTCCAGTGCAGGCGCACCAGCCCGACCAGCTCGTAACAGGCGTCGATCGGGACGAGATGGCACTCGTAGGCCGCCCGTCGTCGGCCTGCGCACCAGCAGCGCCTCGACGTCCGGCTCGAGGCGGCGAGGCGAGCGGGTCGCCGGCGGCGAGCTCGGCCCAGGTGTCGAGGGGCAGCAGGCTCTCGGTGGCGCCGGCCGGGCTCGGGTAGAACGCGGCGGCCTGCCCGATCGTCGAATTCGAGAAGAAGAACGCCATGCTGACCGGGATCTGCAGCTGGTCCCACTGCGCGTCGGTGATGCGCGAACGTCGGGTCGTAGATAGCGGTCGGGCACCGAGCGGTACCTGCCCTGCGCCGCGGCGGGTTGGTGAAGAGCAGGAGCAGGACGCGGCAGGTGCACAGCAGGGCGCGCTGGCTCGATGTTGACGACGTGCCGGTGCTCGTCGTCGAGCGGCTCGCCGCACATCTCGCAGCGCCTCGCCGGGCCGCGGGCGCCGGCCGGGCGGCCGGCGGAAGCGCGGCAGGACGCCGCGGAGTCGGATCCGCCGGCCGCGCCGTCACCGGTGCTCCGTCGGGCAGCTCGCTCGTGAGGCCGGCTTCACCGCGACGTCACCGACGGGTGCATCTGCAGCAGATCCGGCGGGGTCGTCCGCCGCGACACCTTCCACGTCCACCCGGGCGATCTCCGGGCGGCCTCGAGGACGGCGCGCTCGACCGCGAGCTGCAGCGTGACCGCCGAGGACGGGCAGCCGTCGCAGCTGCCTTCGAGCCGGAGGTGGGCGACGCCGTCGTCGTCGACCCCGAGCAGCTCGATCCCGCCGGCGTGCGAGCCGAGGTAGGGCCGCACGTGGTCCAGCGCGCCGACCACCCGGTCAGCGACGTCGACCGGGTGCAGGTCGTGCAGCAGCAGCAGGCTGGCCGACGAGGTCGTCGTCGGCGAGCCGCTCGAGCAGCGCCGCGCCGCCGGCCCGACGTCGCCAGCATCGACACGATCCGGTCCAGCCCGTCGCCGTAGAGCTCGACCAGCCGGCGCACGCACCGCCTCGGCCAGCTCCGCGGCGGCCGGATCGCCGGTGTCGCGGACCTGCTCCAGCAGCGTCACCGATCCGGTCGGCCACGTCCGGCGGACGTGGCGCGGCCGGGTCGGTGCTGCCGTGTCGTCGGCATGGCCATGAGGGCCTCTCCCTGCCGCGGCTCAGCTACGCCTGCGGGTAGGACGTGGGCGAGTGCATCTGCTGCAGCACCTTGCCGTCGCCGAGATACATGTGCACGCCGCACGGCAGGCACGGGTCGAAGCTGCGCACCGCGCGCATGATGTCGATGCCCTTGAAGTTCTCCGGCGGGTTCTCCTCGAAGATCGGGGTGTTCTGCACCGCGTCCTCGTACGGGCCCGGGCGTGCCGTAGATGTCGCGCACGCTGCCGTTCCACGGCGTCGGCGGGTACGGGTGGTAGTTGGCGATCTTGCCGTCCCGGATCACCATGTGGTGCGACAGCACGCCGCGCACCGCCTCGGTGAAGCCGCAGCTGATCGCCTCGTCCGGCACGGTGAACGGCTCCCAGGTCTTGGTGCGGCCGGCGCGCACCTCGGCCAGCGCCTTCTCGACGAAGTGCAGCGCGGCAGCGCGGCCGCGTAGGCCTGGAAGTAGGTGCGGGCCCGGTTCGCGCTCGAGCGCGTTGCTCCACTGCGGGATCTTCCACTCGAAGGCTGATCTCCGGCTTGGTGGCGGTCTTCGGCAGGTTGATCTGCGACGCTGTGTCCGGTCGCACTCGACGTAGCCGATGTGCGACGAGGTCGGCCAGCGCCGTGGACCACAGCCGGGCGAGCGGGCCGCCGCCGGTGTCCAGCGCGAGGTGGTCGTTGCCGTCGAACCAGCGCGGCGACATCGTCCAGCTGTAGTTGTCGTCGAAGTCGCGCTTCTGCGGCGCCGGGATCGTGTGCTGGTTCCACGGGTGGCGACGGTCGACCGGGTTGCCCAGCGGGTCGCGGGTGACGAACATCTCCTGGTCTTCCCAGTCCTTGTAGAACGAGTGGCCGAGCAGGATGCGGATGCCGAGGTTGATGTCGACCAGGTCGTTGGTGACGAGCTTGCCGTCCACGACGACGCCCGGGGTGACGAACATCTTCCGGCCCCAGTCCGTCATGTTCTCGTAGCTGAAGTCGCAGTACTCCGGGTCGTTGAAGCTGCCCCAGCAGCCGAGCAGGATCCGCCGCTGGCCGACCTGCTCGTAGCCGGGCAGCGCCTCGTAGAAGAAGTCGAAGAGGTCGTCGTGCATCGGCACGACCCGCTTCATGAACTCCACGTAGCGCATCAGCCGGGTCAGGTAGTCGGTGAACAGCTGGATCGTCGCGACCGTGCCGACGCCGCCGGGGTAGAGCGTCGACGGGTGGACGTGCCGCCCCTCCATCAGGCAGAACATCTCCCGGGTTAGCGGCTGACCTGCAACGCCTCGCGGTAGAACTCGCCCTCCAGCGGGTTGAGCGAGCGCATGATGTCGGCGATCGTCCGGTAGCCGTGGTCGCCGGCGTGCGGGGCCTCGGTGCGTTCGGCCAGCTCCAGCACGCCCGGGTTGGTCTCGGCGACCATCTTCTCGCAGTAGTCGACGCCGACCAGGTTCTCCTGGAAGATGTTGTGGTCGAACATGAACTCCGCGGCCTCGCCGAGGTTGATGATCCACTCACCGAGGTGCGGGGGCGGACGCCGTAGGCCATGTTCTGGTTGTAGACCGAGCAGGTCGCGTGGTTGTCGCCGCAGATGCCGCAGATCCGGCTGGTGATGAAGTGCGCGTCGCGCGGGTCCTTGCCCTTCATGAAGATGCTGTAGCCGCGGAAGATCGACGAGGTGCTGTGGCACTCGGCGACCATCTTCTGCTTGAAGTCGATCTTCGTGTAGATGCCGAGGCTGCCGACGATGCGCGTGATCGGGATCCCACGCCATCTCGACCAGGTCGACTTCGGCCGCCCGTCGCGTCCGATCGGGTCTGTCCTTCGTCGTGGTCATGTCAGTCGTCCTTTGCGTGGAATGTGACCGTCGACAGAACCGCGATCACCAGGGTGCCGATAGCCGGTGTTGAGCTCGCGGCCCTTCTTGCGCCACTTTGGCTCCTTGTCGACGGTGCTTCTGCGTGATCGTGCGCAGCCTGCGGATCGAGGTGCCGTAGGCGCCGCTGGCCGCCGTGGACACCCGCGCGCCGGGCGGCTCGTCCATGAACGGCATGAACTTGTCCGGGAAGCCCGGCATGGTGCACGCGATGCAGATGCCGCCGACGTTCGGGCAGCCGCCGATGCCGTTGATCCAGCCGCGCTTGGGCACGTTGCACTTGACGACCGGTCCCCAGCAGCCCAGCTTCACCAGGCACTTCGGCGAGCCGTACTCGGTGGCGAACTCGCCCTGCTCGTAGTAGCCGGCGCGGTCGCAGCCCTCGTGGACGGTGGCGCCGAACAGCCAGCGCGGCCGCAGCGCGTCGTCGAGCGGGATCATCGGCGCTGCGCCGGCCGCCTGGTAGAGCAGGTAGAGGATCGTCTCCGACAGGTTGTCCGGCTGGATCGGGCAGCCCGGCACGCAGACGATCGGGATGCCCGGCCTTGGACTTCCAGTCCCAGCCGAGATAGTCCGGCACGCCCATGGCGCCGGTCGGGTTGCCGGCCATCGCGTGGATGCCGCCGTAGGTGGCGCAGGTGCCGACCGCGAGAACGGCCAGCGCCTTGGGCGCGAGCCGGTCGAGCCACTCGCTCGTCGTCATCGGCTGGCCGGTGTCCGGGTCGTTGCCGAAGCCGGACCAGTAGCCCTCGCGGCTTGATCGCCTCGTTGGGGATCGACCCCTCGACGACGAGGACGAACGGCTCCAACTCGCCGCGATCGGCCTTGAAGAACCACTCGATGAAGTCGTTCGACCCCACCGACCGGGCCGTATGTCGAAGTCGATCAGCGGCCAGTGCACCGCGACCTTCGGCAGCCCGGGCAGGGCGCCCGAGCACGATCTCCTCGATGCTCGGCTGGGTCGCCGCGGTCAGCGCGACCGAGTCGCCGTCGCAGCTCAGTCCGGCGTTGATCCAGAGGATGTGGACGACCGGTTCGGTGTCCTCGGTGGGCTGGGTCTGCTCGGGTGCCGTTGTCGTCATGGTGGGCCACCTCGCGACGCGGGGAGCACGGTGGCGGTCACCGCGCTCATCCGCACAGGGTGACCCGGTTCGCGGTCGGCGGTAAGGGCAACCCGCACCTAGGGGCATGTTGCCTCCGGTGGTCAGGTGGCCCGCCCGCCTAGCATTCGTCACTGGAGGTGATCACCGTGGGCGGAGCCCGACGGGTGGTGCGAGCCGTGGTGTGTGCCGTCGCCGCGGGTCTGGTGGCGGTGACCCTCGCGGCCTGCGGCGGTGCGTCGTCGAGCGCGGCGGGCCAGCACACCCTGACCGTGTACACCTCGGTCACCCAGAACACGGTCGACGCGACGCTGGCCGTCTTCCGGGCGCAGCACCCGGGCACCAAGGTCAGTCTCTTCCGCGCACCGACCGGTCAGCTCAACGCCAGGATCGCCACCGATCAGCGCACCGGAGGGGTGCGCGCTGATGTGGTGTGGGTCAGCGATCCGCTGACCATGCACGGGTACGACGCGCAGGGACTGCTCAGCCACACGCTGCCGCCCGACGCGGTCCACATCCCGGCAGCTCTCCGGACGTCGTCGTTCGCCGCCGCCGGGATGCTCTCCATGGTGCTGGTCTACCGGGCCGGCCTCACTCCGGTGCCGACCACCTGGGCGGATCTCACCCGGCCGGCGTACCGGGGTGCGGTCGCCCTCGCCGGATCCGGCCTTCGCCGGCTCGGCGATGGGCGCGCTCGGTTACTTCAGCCAGGCCAAGGGTTTCGGCGTCGCCTTCTACCGCAAGCTCGCGGCCAATGGGGCGGTCACCGTCGAACAGCCCGGACGACGTCGTGACCGGGGTCGCCCAGGGTCGGTACAAGGTCGGAATGACGCTCGCCGATGGCGCACTCGCCGCGGTGAAGAAGGGCGCACCGGTCAAGGTCGCCTGGCCGGCCCCCGGGGCGATCGCGATCTACAGCCCGATCGGCTCGGTCCGCACCTCCGCCGACCCGGCGCTCGCCCGGTCCTTCGTCGGCGACGTGCTCAGCCCGGCGGGACAGCGGGCGATCGCCAAGAGCGGCAAGCAGCCCGCCCTGCCCGGTATTGCCGTCCGGCCGGCGTCCGCCGGCCCGCACGTCGTGGCGCCGGCGTGGCCGGCGCTGTTCACCGCGAAGGCCCGGTTGCTGAGCGAATACCAGGGGATCTTCGGCGCGTGAGCACCCGATGGCTGCGACGGCCGGGGTGGGCCGGCTACGGCGGGTCGCTGGCCGTCGTCCTCGTCGTCGGACTCGTCGGACTTCCCCTGGCCCGGCTGGTCGCGATCCTCATCGACGCCGGCACCGGCGCGGTACGCCGGGCCGTGACCGCCCCGGGCTTCGGCCCGGCCGTGGCGCACAGCCTGGAGGTCGCGGTCGCGGTGACCGTGCTGGCCGTCGCCGGAGGCGCGCTGATCGCGCTGGCGACCACCCGGTCCGCCGTTCCCGGGCGCAGGTGGCTCCGGGTCGCGGTCCTGCTGCCGCTGCTGGTCCCGCAGTTCGTGCTCGGGTACAGCTGGACCCAGGCCTACGGGCGGGCCGGCTTCTCGGATCAGCTGCTCGGAATCACGATGCCCGGCCTGTTCGGCCCGGTCGGCGTCGTCGTCGTTCTCGCGGTCAACGTGCTGCCGCTGGCCTATCTCGTCGTCGCCGCGAGCCTGTCGACCCGCGCCGAACCCGACCTCGAACGCGCGGCGCACGCGTCCGGGGCGGGCACCCTGACGACCTTCCGCACGGTCACCCTGCCGCTGCTGCGGGCGCCGCTGGGCGCGGCCGCGGCCCTGGTGTTCGTGACCGCGTTGGAGTCCTTCGCCGTTCCGGCGGTCCTCGGGATCCCGGCCGGGTTCGCCACCATGACCACCCGCATCTACTCCGACCTCGCCCTGGCCAGCGACCCCGGTTCCTTCACCGACGCGATCACCCTTTCGCTCGCACTGGTGCTCGTCGCCGTCGTCGTCCTTCTCCCGGCCGACCGGTTGTTCGGGGTCCGCGGCCGGCCGGTCCGCACCGGGGGCTCGGCGGGTGCGGTGCGGCCTCGCCGACCTGACCGGTCCGCCTGGCTGGTGACGGTGGCCCTGTGCAGCTACCTCGTGCTCGCCGTGGCCCTGCCGTTGGTCGCCCTGGTGCTCGCCTCGATCACCCGAGCCGTCGGGCTGGCCCCGGTGCCGGGAAACTGGACCCTCGCGAACTTCAGCCAGGCGCTGGCCGGCCCGACCCTGCCGGCGCTGCTGCGCAGCCTGCTCCTCGCCCTCGCGGCGGCCTGCATCCTGGTCGCGGCCGGCGGACTCGTCGCGGCCCTGGAGCGGCGTCGGTTCGGCCGGGGCCTCCCGACCGTCGTGATGCTCGCGTTCGCGCTCCCGGGATCCGCGTTGGCCGTGGGGATGCTGCTGGCCTACGGACACTGGCTCCGCGACACCCTGCTGCTCATCCTGCTGGCCTGCCTGGCCAAGCTCTGGCCGTTCGGGCACCGGCCGATCTCGGGCGCGGTCGACCGGCTCCCCCCGGACGACCTCCGGGCCGCCCGGGTCAGTGGCGCCCGGTCGATGACGGCGGTCCGTACGGTGCTGCTGCGCCCGCTCGCCCCGGCGCTCGCCGGCGCGTGGCTGCTGATCTTCCTCGTCGTCCTGCACGAGCTCACCATGTCCAGCCTGCTCTACGGGCCGTCCAGTGAGACCCTGGCCGTCGTGGTCCTCAACCAGCAGCAACTCGGCGACGTCGGCGTGACCGCGGCGCTCGCCGTGCTGCTCGGGCTGCTGCTCGTGGTGGCCGCGCTGCCGCTGCTCGTCTGGTCGCGACTACGCCGGATCTCCCGCATCCGCCGGCGAGCGCCGGCCGTCGCGGAGGTGGGTGTCGCCCGTGCTGCCTGAGGTCACCGAGGTCCCGGCCCCCGCGACCGTGCGACCTGCTCCGGCCCTGCTCTGCCGGGGACTGCGGGTGGCCTACGACGGGCAGCCGGTGCTGGTCGACCTCGACCTGTCGGTGGCCCCCGGCGAGGTGGTGGCGCTGCTCGGGCCGTCCGGGTCGGGGAAGACGACCCTGCTGCACGCGATCGCCGGATTCGTGCCGCCGGTCGCCGGCGAGGTGTGGCTGGCCGGCGTACCCGTGGCGTCGGCCCGCCACCAGGAGCCCCCGGACCGCCGTGCCGTCGGGATGGTGTTCCAGAACTACGCGCTCTGGCCCCACCTGTCGGCCCTCGACACGGTCGGCTATCCGTTGCGGCGGGCCGGTCTGTCGCGCTCCGCGGCCCGGTCGCAGGCTCTCGTCCTGCTCGAGCGGGTGCACGCCGCCCACCTCGCCGAGCGCCGTCCCGCGCAGCTCTCCGGCGGTGAGCAGCAGCGCGTCGGACTGGCCCGTGCCCTCGCCCGGCGCGGCGCGGTCAACCTCTTCGACGAGCCCACGGCGCACCTCGACGCGGCATTGCGGGCGACCGTGCAGGAGGAGATCGCCGAGGCGCAGCGGCGTACCGGCGCGGCCGCGGTCTACGCCACGCACGACGCGGGCGAGGCGCTGGCGGTCGCCGACCGCGTGGTGCTGCTGCAGCACGGACGGGTGGTGCAGAGCGGGTCACCGCGGGCGATCTACGAAGAGCCCGTCGACCTGTGGGCGGCCACCCTCACGGGGCCGGCCTTCGTGGTGCGGGTCGACGCCCGGACCGGATCCCCGGGCCGGGCCGTGGTCAGCATCGCCGGCGCCCGGGTCGAGATCGCCGCACCCGACGGGGTCGAGGTCGTGGGCGAGGCACAGGTCCTGGTCCGCCCCGAATGGACCGCCCTCGACGGGCCGCTGCCCGGCCGGGTCGACCGGGTGCACTACCGCGGCGCGCACAGCGACTACCGGCTCGACACACCGGCCGGACCCGTCGTCGTCCGGGACGGCGGTCCGCCGCGGCTGCGGGTGGGGGAGCAGACCACGTGGGGGCTGCGGCGCGGGTGGTTGCTCGCCGCGCCGGCCGAGCCCCGGAGTTGATCAGGACAGCGCCGCGGCCGGGCCGGAGTGCTGGACCCGGTGGTTGGTGATCTCCAACTGGCGGGCCGTGTAGTGCTTCAGTGCCGTCAGGTCCCGCTGGCTCAACCGGTCGCAGACCCAGTGCCAGTGCAGCGACACCCAGTCGCCCGGCTTCAGGTCCGACAGGAAGGCGTAGCCGTCGACGGACCGCGTCGCCGTCTCGGTCTGGGCGGGACCGAGCGCGAGTTGGTGGCCGTCCCAGGTGAGCGGCCGGGAGCGCACCACGACCTGACCCGGGTCGACGCTGACGGCCTGACCCCACCGGATCCGGCACCGGTCCAGCACGGTCAGCGGGGTGTCTCCCCGGTCCGCCCCGAGCAGGCCGACCCACGGATAGACGCCGAAGACGTGGAAGCTGTGGTGCGGCACCGCCTCGGCGGGCACGTTCTCCTCGAGGTAGCTCCAGGTGAGCCCGGCGCGCGGCCGGAACCGGTCCCGCATCGAGTTTCCGAACATGTTGCGGTCGACCCGGTCGAGCAGCCGGCTGCCCACCCAGTAGGCCTGCACGACCCGCCGGTCGAGCGGATCGCCGATGCCGGTGGCCTCGGCGATGAGCTGCAGGTAGGGCCATGCGCCGAGGAAGCCGCGGGCGAGTTGCACCAGCCCGCCGTCGACGACGCCGGCGACGCCGTACTCGAGTAGTGCACGGTGGTCGGGAGGCCCGCAGTAGCCGAGCTCGTTGGGCGGATAGGCGTAGCGGGTGAACAGCACCGCGCCGGACTCGGCGGCCGGCACGTGCTGCGGCCGGTCGAGCGTGGACGGACGTCCGCTCCGCCGAGCGCCGGTCGTTCCCCCGTCGAGGTTCACAGCTGCCTCCCCTGAGGCAGTCGACCGGTCGCGGCCGGCTGCGGTGTGTCCACGATGGAAAGGCGCGCGCCGTGTGTCAAGTACCCCCCGACTCGGTGGGCGCCCGACGGCGACCGGCGATGTCGGGAACGGCCGCCCGTCAGCCCAGCTGTACGGCGCTGCGTACGCGGTCCAGATCGGTGTCGTCGAGCCCGAGAGCGTGCTGGATGTCCGGTCCCGCGACGGAGTCGAGGTCGCGGTCGAGATCGGCGCCGTACGTCTCCGACGCGACGTCGGCGTGCCGGGCCATCGCCGACCGTGCGACCCGGGGCTTTCCGGCCCGGATGGCGTTGTAGACCTGCCGGTGCAGCGGCAGCCCGGCCGCGGCCACCGCCGGGTCGCTCAGGCTGCGCAGGATGAGCTCCGCGCTGGATTCGGCGATCGACGCGAACATGACCTCCAGCACCGGGTTGTGCGCGGCGCGGGCGACGCCGACGTGGAAGGCGAGGTCCCGGCGTACCCGTTCGGCCAGCCGGTCGGCGCGTTCCAGCGCCCGCAACTGCACCTCGAGGTCGCGCAGGTCGGCCTCGGTCGCCCGGCGGGCCGCCATCTCCGCGGTGTGCGACTCGAGCAGCCGCCGGGCCTCGATCAGCTGGCGCGGGGTGACCGAGTGCCGGCGCAGGACACCCTGGAAGGCGCGCGCCGCGTCGCTCGTGCGCGGCGCCCGTACGAACGCCCCGCGTCCGATGACGATGTCGATCAGGCGGCGCTCGGCGAGAACGCCGAGCACCTCACGGACGACCGACCGGCTCACCGCGTAGCGCTCGGCGAGCTTGCGCTCCGACGGCAGCGCTCCGCCCGGCGGTATCTCCCCGGCGAGGATCTGGCGCTGGAGCAGCGTGGCGAGCGATCTCGAGTTCTTCGTCACCGGCCCTCCACCGCCGTCGGCTCGTCAGCCCTTGACCGAGCCCACGGTGAGACCTTCGATGAGCTGCTTGCGTAGCGCGAGGAAGATCAGGATCGTCGGGATCGCCGCGAGGATGGTGCCGGCCATGACGAGGCCGTATTCGCGCGAGTAGGTGCCGACCAGCGAGTTCAGCCCGAGGGGGAGGGTGAACTTCTCCTCGCTGGAGAGCACGACGAGCGGCCACAGGAAACTGTTGTAGCTGTTGAGGAAGTTCCACACCGCCAGAGCGCCGAGGGCCGGCCGCACCATCGGGAGCACGATGCGTAGGAAGATGCCGAATTCACTGGCGCCGTCGATGCGCGCGGCCTCGATCACCTGGTCGGGGACGGCCTGGATGATGAACTGCCGCATCATGAAGATCCCGAACGCCGGGGCGACCCACGGGACGATCAGCGCCACGTAGGTGTCCGCCCAGCCGATCTTCGCCATCTCGACGAACAGCGGGATGAGGATCACTGCGAACGGGATCATCATCGAGCTGAACATGATGTCGAAGAGGATCCGCTGTCCGGGGAAATGGTATTTGGCGAACGCGTAGCCGCCGAGCGCGCAGAAGAACACCGCGAGCCCCGTCGCGAGGATGCTGACCCACAGGCTGGTCCAGAGCCAGTGCGGGAACGGCACGTTCTTGAACAGGTCGGTGAAGTTCTGCAACGTGCCGTGCGTGGGCCACAGCTTCGGCGGGTAGACGAAGATCTCCGCGACCGGTTTGAACGAACTCGACAGCGCCCACAGCAGCGGCAGGACGGCCACGATCAGGATGAGGACCAGCAGAACGTAGAGCGCGGTCATACGCGCGCGGCTCCGGCCCGCGGACGACCGCCGGGGGCGGCTCAAGGTGGTGGCGGCCATCAGTGATCCTCTCGTCCGATGCCGAAGAAGTGCGCGAGTACGCGGGTCAGGACGAAGACGACGATGAAGAGCAGGAATCCGGCCGCCGCCGCATAACCGAAGTCCTCCCGTTCGAAGGCCGCGCGGTAGATGAAGTAGGCGACGCTCATCGTGGATTCACCCGGCCCGCCCTGCGTCAGGATGAACGGTTCCTCGAAGATCTGCGCGGCGCCGATGAAGACCGTGATGGCGACGAACGCGGTCACCGGCTTGAGCATCGGGACGGTGACGTTGCGGAATTTCCCGAGAGCGCCCGCCCCGTCGATGTCGGCGGCCTCGTAGAGGTCGCGCGGGACGCTCTGCAGGCCGGCCAGGAAGTAGATGACCAGGTAGCCGGTCCACCGCCAGATGAGCACCAGGACGATGGCCACCTTCGCCCAGTTGGGCGCGCCGAGCCAGTTGACCGGCTTGATTCCGATCAGCCCGCGCAGGACGGCGTTGAGCAGTCCGAAGTTCTGGTCGAAGATGATCGTGAAGACGAGGGACACCACCACCGGCGAGAGCACCATCGGCAGGAAGTAGGCGACCCGGAACATGTCGCGGCCGCGCAGTCCACGGGTGTTCAGCGCCGTGGCGATGACGAGGGCGAGCGGCGTGACGATGAGGACGCTCGCCCCGACGTACCACAGGGTGTTGGTGACCGCGCCGTGGAAGCTCGAGTCGCGGAAGAGCCGGGTGTAGTTTCCCAGGCCCACCCACGTGCTCGGCCCGATGCCGGCCCACTCGTGCAGGCTGAGCCAGAAGGCGTAGACCGTGGGGCCGAGCAGGAAGAGCGCGTAGAGGATGTAGAACGGCGACACGAAGAGGTAGGGCACCAGCCGGCCGTGCTGGCGGGTGCGGCCGGCGGGCAGTGTCCGTGACTTCCCGGTGCCCGGGGATCGGCGCAGGGCGGTCGAGGTCTCAGCCATTCTCATCGCTCACTTCATTTGGGAGGTGATGGATGCGGTGGCGCTCTTGACGGCCTGGGCGGCGGTCTTGCGGCCGGTGAGTGCGTCTTCCAGGGCGATCGACAACTCGACCGTCATGATGTTCCAGTAGGGGCTCTGGTACTGGGTGGGGGCATCGTTGGACAGGCTCTTGAACAGCCGGAACGAATGCTGACCACCCAGATACGGGTCGGTGAAGTCGATGAGCTGCTTGTTGTCCCACGCCTTCTTCATGGTCGGCAGGAAGTGGATCCGCTTGAAGCGCTCGACCTGCCCTTCCTCGGTGAGATAGACCTTCTGCAGCAGGTCCCACGTCGCCTCGGTCCCGGCCATGTCCTTCGACACGCAGAATCCGGTGCCGCCCCAGACACTCGTGGGGTGACCGCCGCCCGCAAAGCGGGGGAGTGGGCGCATCCGCCACTTGCCGGACAGTTCCGGGGCGGTGGAGCGCAGGATGAAGCTCTCGAACCAGTCCGGCATGAAGAACGCCACGCCCTTGCCCTGCTTGATCGCCGCCGTACCCGGGCCGCCGTAGAAGTCGCTGACCATCAGAAACGCCCCGGACTTCACGCCGTCGACCATCAGTTGGATGGCGTCGACGGTCTCGCGGCTGTCGATGGTGAGGTTGCCGTCCTTGTCGAAGAACTGGCCACCCCGCTGCTGGAGCAGGATCCCGAGCCAGGTCAGGTCACCACCCTGCGGTATCCCGACGACCCCGAGTGAGACGCCGTGTTTCTGGTTGACCTGCTTGCCGACCTTCAGCACGTCGTCCCACGTATCGAGCTCGACAGGGATCTTGTACTTCTCGAAGAGGTCGGCCCGGTAGTAGTAGACGGCGAGCGGGAAGGAGGACTCGACGCCGTACTGGCGTCCGCCGACCTGGTACGGCGCCCAGCGGGAGGCGAAGAACTCGTCCCGCAGGTCCGCGATCCGGTCGGTCAGGTCGACGAAGACGGTCGGCGCGATCCCGGCCTTCATGAAGCGGGAGAACTGCGAGATCTCGATACCGGGCAGCTCCGGCGGATGGCTGTGCGCGGTGTAGGCGGACAGGGTCTTGGTGGCGACGACCTCCGAGTCCTGCACCAGCGGCCGGAGGTTGTACTGGTACTTCGCCGACGGCGTCGACAGCCGCTTGGCCCACCAGGAGAAGAGGTTCACGTAGTTCTGGTCGTTGGTCCAGAGGTTGACGTCCACCGGACCGGATCCGATCGACGCCTGCGGTCCCTGGCCGCAGGCCGCCAGTCCGGGCGCCAGCAGGCCTCCGGCGGCCGCCGCGCCGCCGTATCTGAGCAGGTCGCGCCGTGACAAGGCCATCGTTACCTCCGGTCCGGTGCTTTCGGTCAGCGGGTGGTCAGTCGTTGCCGCACGTCGGCGCGGTCGGCGAGTCCGTCCACCAACCGGATGCCGAGGCCGGGTTCGGGCCCGATCGCGATCCGCCCGTCGACGACCTCGGGCAGTCCGGTGACGAGGTCGGCGTACCAGGTTCGCAGGAACGCCCGCACGGTCTCCTGGATGAGTCCGTTCGGCTGGCTCATGACGAGGTGCGCGCACGCCGCGAAGCTCACCGGGCCGGTGCAGTCGTGCGGCGCGACCGGCACCGCGTAGGTGTCGGCGAGCGTGGCGACCTTGCGGGCCTCCGTGATGCCGCCGGTCCACTGGACGTCCACGGTGACCACGTCCAGCGCGCCGGTCTGGAGAAGCGGCAGAAAACCGCGGCGTCCGATGCACGTCTCACCGGTCGCGATCGGTACGTCGACCGCCGACGAGAGCCGGCCGAACGCCTCGACCTGGTCCCCGCGCAACGGATCCTCGACCCAGAACGGCTGGTACGGCGCGACCGCGGCGCAGATCCGCTCGGCCGTGGGCCGGTTCCACAGCCCGTGCAGCTCGACCATCAGTCGCATGTCGAGCCCGACGGCGTCCCTGATCGCCGCGAGACAGCGCACTCCGGAGTCGAGCTCGGTCGGCGAGATCTCGTTGCCGCGGGTGCGTTCGGCGGCCGTGTCGAACGGCCAGACCTTCAGGCCGCCGATCCCTTCGGCCAGCAGCTCCTTGGCGAGCTCACCCGGCCGGTGCAAAAAGCCGTCGAGGTCCTCGTAGCGACCGGCCGCGCCCACGCCCCAGTTGGCGGACTCCTGCCGGCCGGACGTGCTGACGTAACCCGGTCCGGCGCAGGTGTTGTAGACGTCGATGTCGTCGCGTACCGGCCCGCCGAGCAGGTCGGCGACGGGCAGCCCGCTCTGGCGGCCGAGCAGGTCCCACAGAGCGATGTCGACCGCCCCGAGGGCGCGGGTTTCGACCCCGCCGCCCTGGTACCCGACGTACGGCGTCAGCAGCCGGCGGACCCGTTCCGGCCGGGGATCGCTCATCCCGACCAGCGTCGGCGCGACGGCGGCATGCAGGTAGGCCTCGGCGGCGTCCGGACTGAAGAAGGTCTCACCGAGCCCGACGAGCCCCTCGTCGGTGTGCAGCCTGAGCAGCAGCACATTGGGCTGGAAATCGGGGCGCAGCGTCTCCAGGGCGGTGAGCCGCACGCGTCTACCTCCACCAGGACGACACTGGTCTGACCGGTCGTGCCAGGAGAGGCTGGTAGGTGGGCGGGCCGATGTCAACCCCGGATACCGATAGCCACCGTTTGCCACCGAACGCCGGACGCGGACCTATCACATCACCCACAGTGGTAACGGGACCGGGAGGTGGTGATGGACGAGTCCCTTCCGCAGCCCGCGCACCGGACCGGTTCGGTCCGCCCCGTCGCGCGGCCGCATGCGGGTGCCCGGTTGGGACTGCTTGTCATTTCCTTCGGCGTGACCGTTGTTGTGACGAGGCTCTTCCTGGTGCTGGCGGGCTACCCGCAGATCGCCGGCGGCGGTTACCACATCGCCCATGCGCTCTGGGGCGGAGTCCTGTTGGCGATCGGCGCGATCCTGCCGCTCGCCTGGGCCAACGACTGGGCCCTCACGGTGGCCGCCCTCTGCGCGGGGACCGGGGTCGGGCTGTTCATCGACGAGGTCGGCAAGTTCATCACGTCGAAGAACAACTACTTCACTCCGGTCGCCGCCCCGATCATCTACCTGGTGTTCCTCGGGATTCTCGTCCTCGCCCGCCGCGCGAGCCGGCCCCGACGCTACGACGCCCGGGGCCAGACCTACGTCGTTCTCGACGACCTCACCCGGGTCGCCGACGCACGGGTCGGGACGAGCCTGCGGGCCGATCTGCTCTCACGGCTCAGCCTGATCACGACGTCGACCGATCGACCCGATCTCGCCGATCTCGCCGCCCGGCTGCGGCCCTACGTCGCCTCGCCGGCGATCGACATCCAGCCGATGGCCGTGCGGCGGCAGCGGATCACCGCCCGGCTCACGGCGATCGAACGCCGCCTCCTGCCGCGGCTCGTGCACCGACTCGTCATGGCCCTGTTGGCGCTGCTCCTCGGTGTGTACTCGCTCATCGGCCTCGTCGTGGTCATCGCCCTCACGTCCGACTCGCCGGACTCGGTCATCAAGCTCGACGACAAGACGATCCGAGGTCCGGGGGACTCGCCAGTGCTGCTGTTGAGCGGCATCGGTGAGACGGTCGTCGGACTGCTGCTGGTGGCGTCGGCGCTGCTGCTGGTCATCGCCCGGGACAACCGCGGCGTGCAGGCCGGGATCGCCGGGCTCGTGACCGCCCTGGCCGCGGTGAACATCCTGCTCGGCTACCTCAGTGCCGAACTCGCCGTCGTCGCCATCGTGTTCGAGCTCCCGCTCCTCGGGCTCTACGTGCGGTACCGCAGCCGGTTCCTGACGCCGCCACCGCCGACCGTGGGTGGCTGACGATGACTGCGGATACCGTCGCCGACGGGCGCACCGTGTCGTCGGCCCGGCGGACCGCACTGCTGCTCGTCCGGCGGTGCCCGTTCACCGTGGCCGTGGTGGTGGCGATCCTTTGCGTCGGGCTGGCCACCACGACACTGTGGAACGCCACCCAGGACCGATCGTGGTTCTCCACGGTCGCGTTCGGCCTGCCGTCCTTCGAACGCGCGCGCTGGTGGACCCTGGCCACCGGGCCGTGGTTCGCCCTTTCGCCGGTGATCTACCTGCCCCTCCTCGTCGCCTTCGCCCTGCTGGTCGGCTACACCGAGTGGCAGATCGGCACGAGACGGACGTCGCTGTACTGCGTCGGCGGGCAGTTCGTCGGCGTGCTCGGTGCCGCGTTTTTCCTCTGGGTGTTCCGCGGCACCGGATGGTCGTGGGCGCATCAACTCGCCGGGGATCTCGACGTGGGCTTCTCCGCGGGCGCGCTGGCGTCGATCGCCCTTCTGTCGGCCCGCCTCCGCGCGCCGTGGCGGCTGCGGCTGCGGGCCGTGCTCGTCGGTTACGTCGCCGTGTCGGTGCTCTACGTCGGTTCGCTCGCCGATCTCGAACACGCCATCGCCGTCGGCGTTGCCTTGCCGCTCGGCCACCGTCTCGTCGGCGGCGTACCGGTGCACGAGCGGAGGGGCCCGACCCGCCGGGAGTGGCGTCTGATCGCCGCGGTCGGGCTCGCGTTGATCGCCGGGATCCGCTTCGTCGTGTGGTTGCTCCCGGGCGACGGCCCGCTCGGGTCCACCGCCGGCACCGGCGGATCGGCGGCCGAGGTCGCGGTCGTGCTGGTGATCACGGCGTTGCTGGTCAACGGGTTGCGGCGGGGACGACGGGTGGCCTGGCAGTGGGCGGTCGGGTTCTCCGCGTTCTTCGTCGCTCTCGCGCTGCTCGCGGGGATACTGCTGATCGTCGCCGGTGCCATCCCCGGACCGAACCCGGACATCGACGTCGGCGGTCAGCCACTCTTCGTCGCGGACGGGGTGTTGTGGGCCGCGGCGTTGGCCGTGCTCATCGCCGGCCGCCGCGCCTTCGCCGTGCCGTCCCGGCGGAAGCGGCGCCGCGGTGTGCCGGGATCGGTGGGTCGGGATGATGCGGTCGCCCTGTTGCGACGGCACGGTGGTGACCATCTGTCGTGGATGACGACCTGGCCGGCGAACTCCTACTTCGGGGGCAACGGCACGCAGGCCTACGTGGCCTACCGCGTGCAGGCGGGCGTCGCGCTCGGCCTCGGTGACCCGGTCGGGCTTCCGGCGGCCCGCGTGACGGCCGTCGACGACTTCGCGTCGATGTGCGACGCGGCCGGCCTCACGCCGTGTCTCTTCTCGGTCGGTGCGACGATCGCCGAGGCGGCGCAGCGGATCGGCTGGCAGTCATTGCAGGTCGCCGAGGACACCGTCATCGACCTCGACGGTCTCGAGTTCCGGGGAAAGGCGTGGCAGGCGGTGCGGTCCTCCCTCAACCGGGCGAAGAAGGAGGGCGTCGAGTTCCGCCTCGTGAGCCTCGCCGACGAGCCACGCTCGGTGGTCCACCAGGTACGGGAGATCTCCGAGGAATGGGTGGGGGACAAGGGGCTGCCCGAGATGGGTTTCACGCTGGGCGGGGTGGACGAGGCGCTCGACCGCGAGGTCCGCGTCGGGCTGGCGGTCGACGGCGACGGCCGCGTCCAGGGCGTCACGTCGTGGCTGCCGGTCTTCGACGGTGGCGAGCAGGTCACGGGCTGGACGCTCGACGTCATGCGGCGCCGCTCGGACGGGTTCAGGCCGGTCGTCGAATACCTCATCGCCTCCACCTGCCTCGCCTTCCAGGCCGAGGGCGCCCGGTTCCTCTCGCTGTCCGCCGCGCCCCTGGCGCGCAGCGGGTGGCCGGAGGACGAGACGGTGCTGGATCGGCTGCTGGACGCCCTCGGGGCCGCGCTCGAGCCCTACTACGGCTTCCGGTCGCTGCACACGTTCAAGATGAAGTTCCAGCCCCGCTACGAACCGCTGTACCTCGTCTACCGCGACGAGGCGGATCTGCCCCGCATCGGCGTCGCCCTCACCCGGGCCTATCTGCCGGATGCGGACGCCCGGGATCTCCTTCGGCTGGCGACGACGGGGCGTGAGTGACGGTCGGGTCCGGAGCCGCGGCGGGGGATGCGTCGTCGGGGCGCCCCGCGACGGCGTCGAAGATCCGGAACTTGAACCGGACCTGGCGCGCGTCGTGGCGACGCCCGCGCTCGTCGGCGCGCACCCGCCGGCGCGACCCCTCGTGGTAGAACCACCGGGCCCACGGGGAGGTGGGCCGGCCGAGCCGGATCGCGCCGACGAGCGCGACGAACGGGATGAACAGGCCGAGGATCCCCAGTGAGTACTTCCCCTTGAGGAGCGAGATCAGGACGAGGACGGCGTTGACCACCAGCGTGGCCACGGCCTCGGTCCGGGCCAGTTTCTCGGCCGGCCCGAGGTCGTTGATGCCCAGCGGCAGCGCGCCGAGCAGCAGCAGTGCGGTCACCGACGCCGCAAGGATGACCGCGTCGACCGACGCCCGTCCCTTCTCCGACCAGTAGACGTCGTCGAGGTGCAGGAGGAGGGCGAACTCGTCGAGCACCAGGGCGGCACCGACGCCGAACATGATGCCGAGAATCTGCCACCAGGGCGTGTTGGCGCCGGCGGGGGTGAACGCCCCGACCCCGCCGATCAACATCAGTGCCGCCCCGAACACCGCGTGGTGGATGTGCACCCCGCCGGGGGTCACGTTGCCGGGCCACCAGGACACCCCTGCCCGGATCATCCGCACGCTGAGCCGGGTGATGAGAAACGTCACGATGAACGCCGCGAACAGGAAGAGCAACGGCGCCCTGCCGGGTTCGACGATCACCCGCTGATAGAAGTCGGACACGGTATCCCTCGGCGCTCCCCGAACGGCCCGTCGGCCGCGCTCGAGTGGGACGACGGCCCGCCCTGACCTCCGAATCATCGCCCGGCGAGCGGGCCGGACGAGCCCAAACGGGGGATCTCACCCATAGCCGCCGAGGCTGTACCCGGCCCCGGTCACCAGCCCCGGGAGCGCCATTCGCCGAGGTGGGGGCGCTCGGCGCCCAGCGTGGTGTCGTTCCCGTGCCCGGGGTAGACCCAGGTCCGGTCCGGGAGCGGCTCGAAGACCCGCCGCTCCAGATCGTCCATCAACGAGGTGAACTCCTCCGGCCCGGCGGTCTTACCCGGGCCGCCCGGGAAGAGCGAGTCGCCGGTGAACAGGTGCGGATGCGCGCCCGGCTCGTCGAACCGCAGCGCGATGCTGCCCGGGGTGTGCCCGCGCAGGTGGATCACGGTCAGCGTGGACCGCCCCACCGGCACCGGGTCGCCGTGCTCGACGGTCCGGTCCACGGAGACCGGCAGCTCGGGCGCGTCCAGGGGATGGGCCACCAGCTGGGCGCCGGTGGCCGTCGCGACCTCGGCCAGGGCCTGCCAGTGGTCGCCGTGGCGGTGGGTCGTGACGATGGTGCGCACCGGGATGTCGCCGATGAGGTCGAGCAGCCGGCCCGGCTCGTTCGCCGCATCGACGAGCAGACCGTCGCCGGTGACCGGGCAGCGCAGCAGGTAGGCGTTGTTGTCCATCGGTCCGACCGACACCTTGCTGATCGTCAGGGTCTCGAGGGCGCGGACGTCGGGCGGCCCGCCGGGGTGAACGTCGCCGGTGTAGGTCACGGGTGCCTACCCTCCTGGCGTGGGACGGTGGTCGGGCTGCTGCCACCAGACTGCCCGACCGGCCCGTTCCGGGCGAAACCGGGGCACCCGGGCGACCGCTCGGGAAGAAACTGTCGGTGGCCGTCGCTAGATTGGAGCTGTCGACCTGTTCCCCGATCTCCTGCCCGTCGCTGCTGACTGGAACCCTGTGGCTGACCGTCTGATCGTCCGTGGTGCGCGTGAGCACAACCTGCAGGACGTCCATCTCGACCTGCCTCGTGACGCCCTGATCGTCTTCACCGGCCTGTCCGGGTCGGGCAAGTCCAGCCTGGCCTTCGACACCATCTTCGCCGAGGGCCAGCGCCGCTACGTCGAGTCCCTGTCGGCCTACGCGCGCCAGTTCCTGGGCCAGATGGACAAACCGGACGTGGACTTCATCGAGGGCCTGTCGCCCGCGGTGTCGATCGACCAGAAGTCGACCAACCGCAACCCCCGGTCGACGGTCGGCACGATCACCGAGGTCTACGACTACCTCCGGCTGCTCTACGCCCGTGCCGGCCGCCCGCATTGCCCGAAATGTGGGCGGCCGATCGCCCGGCAGACGCCCCAGCAGATCGTCGACCAGGTCCTGGAGATGGACGAGGGCACCCGGTTCCAGGTGCTCGCGCCCGTCGTGCGCGGCCGCAAGGGCGAATACGCCGACCTGTTCGGCGAACTGCAGGCCAAGGGCTACTCCCGGGTGCGGGTCGACGGGGTGGTGCACCCGCTGACCGAGCCGCCGCGGCTGAAGAAGCAGGAGAAGCACAGCATCGAGGTGGTCGTCGACCGGCTCACCGCGAAGTCGTCGGCCAAGCGCCGGCTGACCGACTCGATCGAGACCGCCCTGGGTCTCGGCGGCGGGCTCGTCCTGCTCGACCTCGTCGACCTGCCGGACAACGACCCGCACCGGGAGCGGACCTTCTCCGAGCACCTGGCCTGCCTCTACGACAACCTGTCGTTCGAGGCGATGGAGCCGCGGTCGTTCTCCTTCAACTCGCCGTTCGGCGCCTGCCCGGAGTGCACGGGGATCGGCACCCGCAAGGAGGTCGACCCCGAACTCGTGGTGCCCGACCCGGAGCGGTCGGTCGCCGACGGGGCGATCGCGCCCTGGACGTCCGGGCACACCAGTGACTACTTCCTCCGGCTGCTGCAGGCGCTCGCCGACGCGCTCGGCTTCAGCCTGGACACGCCCTGGGAGCGGCTGCCGGCCCGGGCGCAGAAGGCGATTCTCTACGGCCACGACACCCAGGTGCACGTGCGATACCGCAACCGCTACGGCCGCGAGCGGGCCTACTACGCCTCGTTCGAGGGCGTGGTCCCGTGGATCGAACGCCGGCACTCCGAGACCGATAGTGACTACAGCCGGGAGAAGTACGAGGGCTACATGCGGGAGGTGCCCTGCCCGGCGTGCGGCGGTGCCCGGCTGAAGCCGGAGGTTCTGGCCGTCACCCTCGGCGACCGGTCCATCGCCGACGTCTCGGCGATGTCGATCTCGGAGTGCGCAGAGTTCCTGGGCGGGCTCACGCTCTCCGACCGCGAGCGGATGATCGCCGAGCGCGTGCTCAAGGAGGTCCACGCGCGGCTCGGCTTCCTCCTCGACGTCGGCCTGGACTATCTCTCGCTCGACCGGCCGGCCGGCACCCTCGCCGGTGGGGAGGCGCAGCGCATCCGGCTCGCCACCCAGATCGGGTCCGGGCTGGTGGGGGTGCTCTACGTCCTCGACGAGCCCTCGATCGGGCTGCACCAGCGCGACAACCACCGGCTGATCGAGACCCTGGTGCGGTTGCGCGACCTGGGCAACACCCTCATCGTCGTCGAGCACGACGAGGACACGATCCGCAGCGCCGACTGGGTGGTCGACATCGGCCCGGGGGCGGGCGAGCACGGCGGGGAGATCGTGGTCAGCGGCTCGGTGGCCGACCTGGAGGCCTCCGCCGCATCGCTGACCGGCGCCTACCTGTCCGGGCGGCGCACGATCGCGCTGCCCGACAAGCGCCGGCCGCCGACGCCCGGCCGGGAGCTCGTCGTGGAGAACGCCCGCGAGCACAACCTGCGCGGGATCGATGCGACCTTCCCGCTCGGCTGCTTCGTCACGGTCACCGGGGTGTCCGGGTCGGGCAAGTCCACGTTGGTCAACGACATCCTGCACGCCGTGCTGGCCAAGGCCATCAACAGCGCGAAGACGGTGCCGGGCCGGCACCGCCGGGTCAAGGGGCTCGATGAGGTCGACAAGGTCGTCGGCGTCGACCAGTCGCCGATCGGCCGGACTCCCCGGTCCAACCCCGCCACCTACACCGGGGTGTTCGACCACGTCCGCCGGTTGTTCGCCGAGACGACCGAGGCGAAGGTGCGCGGCTACCTTCCCGGCCGGTTCTCCTTCAACGTCAAGGGTGGGCGCTGCGAGGCGTGCGCGGGCGACGGCACCATCAAGATCGAGATGAACTTCCTGCCCGACGTCTATGTGCCGTGCGAGGTCTGCAAGGGCGCCCGGTACAACCGCGAGACGCTCGAGGTGCATTTCAAGGGCCGGACGATCGCCGAGGTGCTCGACATGCCGATCGAGGAGGCGGCCGGGTTCTTCGAGGCGATGCCGGCGATCAGCCGGCACCTGAAGACTCTCGTCGACGTGGGGTTGGGCTACGTCCGGCTGGGCCAGCCCGCGCCGACCCTCTCCGGCGGCGAGGCGCAGCGGGTCAAGCTGGCCTCCGAGCTGCAGAAGCGCTCGACCGGCCGCACGGTCTACATCCTCGACGAGCCGACCACCGGCTTGCATTTCGAGGACGTCCGCAAGCTGCTCGGTGTCCTCGGCCGGCTGGTCGACCAGGGCAACACGGTGATCGTCATCGAGCACAACCTCGACGTCATCAAGACCTCGGACTGGATCATCGACATGGGTCCGGACGGCGGCCGGGGCGGCGGCGCGATCGTGGCCGACCGGGACGCCGGAGCAGATCGCGGCGGTGCCCGAGAGCTACACCGGCGCGTTCCTGCAGCATCTGGTCCGCCCGGCGAAGCCGGCGACCAGGGCACCGGCCGCCCGGGCGACGAAGCAGTCGGCCGGCGCAGCGGCCACGAAGTCCCCGGGCGCGGCGACCAGAAGTCCGCCGGTGGGGCGACCAGGCAGCCCGCGCGGGGGGCGAAGCAACCCAGCGCCGCCCGAGCGAAGCGCGGTGCGTCGGCGGCGCGATGACGCCGACCGGCGGACGGTCGGCACGCAGCCACCCCGGCGGCCGCCGGGTCCGGCGCCCTTCGCCGGGCAGACCCCGGGGATAGGCTCGGAACGTGCCCGATCCGTCCACCTACCGCCCGGCTCCGGGCACCATCCCGGACTCGCCGGGCGTGTACCGGTTCTCGGACGCGCACGGCCGGGTCATCTACGTCGGCAAGGCGAAGAGCCTCCGTAGCCGGCTGTCGTCCTACTTCCAGGACATCTCCGCGCTGCATCCCCGCACCCGGCAGATGGTCACCAGCGCCGCCGACGTGCGAGTGGACTGTCGTGTCCACCGAGGTCGAGGCGCTGCAGCTCGAATACAATTGGATCAAGGAGTTCGACCCGCGGTTCAACGTCCGCTACCGCGACGACAAGAGCTACCCGTCAGCTCGCCGTCACCTTGTACGAGGAGTACCCGCGGCTGCAGGTCATGCGCGGCCCCAAGCGCAAGGGCGTGCGCTACTTCGGGCCCGTACGCCCACGCCTGGGCGATCCGGGAGACCCTCGACCTGCTGCTGCGCGTCTTCCCGGCCCGTACCTGCTCGGCGGGTGTCTTCCAGCGGGCCGGCCAGATCGGCCGGCCCTGCCTGCTCGGCTACATCGGCAAGTGCTCGGCGCCCTGCGTCGGCCGGGTCACGCCGACGAGCACCGGCGCATCGTCGAGGACTTCTGCGACTTCATGGCCGGCAAGACCGACCAGATGCTGCGCCGCATGGAGAAGGAGATGGCCGAGGCCTCGACCGAGCTCGAGTTCGAGCGGGCCGCCCGGCTGCGCGACGACATCGGCGCGCTGCGGCGGGCGATGGAGAAGCAGGCCGTCGTGCTTCGGCGACGGCACCGACGCCGACGTGGTCGCCTTCGCCGAGGACCAGCTCGAGGCCGCGGTGCAGGTCTTCCACGTCCGCGGCGGCCGGGTCCGCGGCCAGCGCGGGCTGGGTGGTGGACAAGGTCGAGGACGTGACCACCGGCGAGATCTGGTCGAGCAGTTCGCGACCCAGATCTACGGCGGCCGACTGCACGCGCGAGGCCGTGCCGCGCGGGAGGTGCTCGTCCCGCGAGCTTGCCGGCCGACGCCGACGCGCTCTCGGGCGAGTGGCTCGACCGACCTGCCGCGGTGGCCGGGTCGACCTGCGGGTGCCCCAGCGCGGCGACAAGCGGGCGCTGATGGAGACCGTGGCGCGCAACGCCGAGCAGGCGTTCACCCAGCACAAGCTGCAAGCGGGCCAGCGACCTGACCGCGCGCAGCCGCGGCGCTGGCCGAGATCCAGGACGCGCTGGGGCTGGCCGAGGCGCCGCTGCGGATCGAGTGCTTCGACGTCTCGCACCTGCAGGGCAGCAACGTCGTCGGCCAGCATGGTCGTCTTCGAGGACGGGCTGGCCCGCAAGACCGAGTACCGGCGGTTCGCGGTCCGGGGCAGCCATGGTGCCGATGACACCGCGTGGATCCACGAGGTGGTGCACCGGCGGTTCAGCCGCTACCTCGAGGAGCGGATCCGCTCCGGGGACGACGAGCCGGACGGGGTCGGCGATCGATCCCGAGACCGGCCGGCCACGCAAGTTCGCCTATCCGCCCAACCTCGTGGTCGTCGACGGCGGGGCGCCTCAGGTCGCCGCGGCGGCAGCAGGCGCTGGACGATCTCGGCATCGTCGACGTCGCGCTGTGCGGGCTGGCCAAGCGGCTGGAGGAGGTCTGGCTGCCGGGCGAGGCCGATCCGGTCATCCTGCCGCGCACCGCGAGGGCCTCTACCTGCTGCAGCGGGTCCGCGACGAGGCGCACCGGTTCGCGATCACCTATCACCGGCAGAAGCGGTCGCGGTCGATGGTGCGTCGATCCTGGACGAGGTCCCGGGCCTCGGGGAGAGCCGCCGCAAGGCGCTGCTCGCCCACTTCGGGTCGCTGAAGAGGCTGCGCGCGGCGTCGGTCGACGAACATCGCCGGTGTGCCGGGAATCGGACCGCGAACCGCCGAGGCGGTCGTCGCGGCGCTGCATGTCGAGGACGATACCGAGGCGCCGGCAGTCAACCTGGCGACCGGGGAAATAGTCGACGACGACGTCGCGCGGTCCGACTCAGGCAGCGGTGGTGGGGAATGACGGTCCGCGAGGGGGATGACGAGCCGCACGGCATCGAGGTCGTCCTGGTGACCGGGCTGTCCGGCGCCGGCCGCAGCACGGCCGCGAAATGCCTGGAGGACCTCGGCTGGTTCGTCGTCGACAACCTGCCACCCGAGCTCATCTCCACGATGGTCGCTCTCGGGAGCCGGTCGCAGGGCGCCGTCACCCGGATCGCGGTCGTCGTCGACGTGCGCAGTCGCGCGTTCTCCGCCGACCTGCGCGATGTCATCGTCGACCTGGACCGACGGGCCAACCGGCCGTGGGTGCTGTTCCTCGAGGCCACCGACGACGTGCTCGTCCGCCGGTTCGAGAACGTGCGGCGGCAGCATCCGCTGCAGGGTGACGGCCGGCTGGTCGACGGCATCAAGGCCGAGCGGGAGCTGTTGCGCGGGCTCGCCGGCGAGGCCGACCTGGTCATCGACACCGAGCGTGCTCAACGTGCACCAGCTCCGGCGCAAGGTCGAGGCGGCGTTCGGCAGCGAGGCCGCTCCGCCGCTGCGCGCCACGGTGCTGTCCTTCGGCTTCAAGTACGGCCTGCCGGTCGACGCCGACCTGGTGGTCGACGTGCGGTTCCTGCCCAACCCGCACTGGATCCCGGAGCTGCGCGAGCTGACCGGGCGGGACCCCGAGGTGCGTGACTACGTGCTGAGCCAGTCGGGTGCCGGGGAGTTCCTCGAGCTCCTGCACACGATGCTGCAGCTGATCGGCAGCCGGCTACCAGCGGGAGGGCAAGCGCTACCTGACCCTGGCCGTCGGCTGCACGGGCGGCAAGCACCGGTCGGTCGCGATGGCCGAGGAGCTGGCGGCGCGGCTGGAGCGCGACGGGGTGCACTCCGAGATCGTCCACCGGGACCTGGGCAGGGAGTGACCGGTGACCGATGACGCCGTACGGACAGGCGCCGCCCCGGTCGACGGACCGCGGGTGGTCGCGCTGGGCGGCGGGCACGGTCTGGCCGCGTCGCTCGGCGCGCTGCGCCGGCTGACCGAGCGTCTCACGGCCGTCGTCACGGTGGCCGACGACGGCGGGTCGAGCGGCCGGATCCGGCGGGAACTCTCGGCGATCCCCCCGGGCGATCTGCGCATGGCGCTCGCCGCCCTCGCCGGGCACGACGAGTGGGGTCGCACCTGGGAGGAACTGCTCCAGCACCGGTTCGGCGGGACCGGCGCGCTGGCCGGCCACTCGGTCGGCAACCTGCTGATCACCGGGCTGGCCGAGCTCACCGG
Organism: uncultured Actinomycetota bacterium; assembly: GCA_963828605.1. Classification (GTDB taxonomy): domain Bacteria; phylum Actinomycetota; class Actinomycetes; order Mycobacteriales; family QHCD01; genus DASXJE01. The sequence continues at coordinate 296,472 of CAWHER010000001.1, forward strand.
CGACACCGTCGGCCGCGCTCGACCTGACCGGCCGGCTGCTCGGCGCGATCGGCCGGGTGCTGCCGATGAGCACCGTGCCGCTGCAGATCGTCGCCGAGGTCGCCGGCATCGACGACGACCCGATGTCGACCCGGCTGATCCGCGGACAGGTCGCGGTCGCCACCACCCCGGGCCGGGTGCTGTCGGTGTCGGTCGTCCCGCCGGATCCGCCGGCCTGCGCGCCGGCGGTGCAGGCAGTCCTGGACGCCGACTTCGTGGTGCTCGGTCCCGGCTCCTGGTTCACCAGCGTGCTGCCGCACCTGCTGGTGCCCGATCTGGCGGATGCTCTCGCGCGGACCCGGGCGCGGCGGGTGGTGGCGCTCAACCTCGCGCCGCAGGCGGGGGAGACGGATGGGTTCTCCCCCGAGACCCACCTGGACGTACTCTGCGCGCACGCCCCGAAGTTCCGGATCGATGCCGTGGTGGCCGACGCCGTGTCCACGGCGAGCGACGACCGACTGGCCGCGACGGTCCGCCGCCTCGGTGCGCGGCTGGTTCGGCACCGGTCGCCGCGGCGGACGGGACGGCGCGGCACGACGCGCGGCTGCTGGCCGCGGCGTACCGGCAGGTGTTCGACGCGACGCCGGCGGATGACGTGGGCCGGTGAGTTGGGCTAGTGATACGCGACACGGGGAGGCACGGCAATGGCGATGACGGCCGCAGTGAAGGATGAGCTCAGCCGGCTCGTGGTGACGAAGACCTGTTGCCGCAAGGCGGAGGTCTCGACGTTGCTGCGATTCGCCGGCGGGCTGCACATCGTCGGGGGCCGGGTCGTCGTCGAGGCCGAGCTGGACACCGGGTCGGCCGCCCGCCGGCTGCGCCGCGAGATCACCGAGGTCTACGGCCACGCCTCCGACGTGCGGGTCCTGGCCGGCGGCGGCATCCGCAAGGGGAGCCGCTACGTCGTCCGGGTGAGCAACGACGGCGAGGGCGCTGGCCCGGCAGACCGGGCTGCTCGACGTCCGCGGCCGACCGGTGCGCGGGCTGCCGCCGCAGGTCGTCTCCGGCGGGACATGTGACGCCGAGGCCGCCTGGCGGGGCGCGTTCCTCGCGCACGGCTCGCTGACCGAGCCGGGTCGCTCCTCGGCGCTGGAGGTCACCTGCCCCGGGCCGGAGGCGGCGCTGGCGCTGGTCGGCGCGGCGCGGCGACTCGGCATCGCGGCCAAGGCCCGCGAGGTGCGCGGCGTCGACCGGGTGGTGGTCCGCGACGGCGACGCGATCGGCGCGCTGCTGACCCGGCTCGGCGCGCACGAGTCGGTGCTGGCCTGGGAGGAGCGCCGGATGCGCCGCGAGGTGCGGGCCACCGCCAACCGGCTGGCCAACTTCGACGACGCCAACCTGCGCCGGTCGGCGCGGGCGGCGGTCGCCGCCGGCGCCCGGGTCGAGCGGGCGCTGGAGATCCTCGGCGACGACGCGCCCGAGCACTCCTGCTCGCCGGCCGGCTGCGGATCGAGCACAAGCAGGCCTCGCTGGAGGAGCTCGGCGCCCTTGCCGACCCGCCGATGACCAAGGACGCCGTGGCCGGCCGGATCCGCCGGCTGCTGGCGCTGGCCGACAAGCGGGCCGCCGACCTCGGCATCCCGGACACCGAGGCCAGCGTCACCCCGGACATGCTCAGCTCCTGACCGGGGGCGTACGGCCCCGTTCACGGGCCCGAGGCCGCACGCATTAGGGTCAAAGCAGAGGCGACGTCGCCTCGCTCTGACCGACCTGACCGTTTTCCGCACCGTTCGATCATCGCCGCCGGTCGGCGGCCGTACCCCCGAGGAGTACCGCGTGACCATCCGCGTCGGCGTGAACGGCTTCGGCCGCATCGGCCGCAACTTCTGGCGGGCCGCCCAGGCCAGCAACCACGACATCGAGATCGTCGCTGTCAACGACCTCACCGACGTCGCCACGATGGCCCACCTGCTCAAGTACGACTCCGTGCTGGGCACGCTGACCGAGGACGTGCGGGCCGGCAAGGACGGCATCGAGGTCGGCGGCAAGACGATCAAGATCCTCGCCGAGCGGGACCCGGGCGAGCTGCCGTGGGGGGACCTGGGCGTCGACATCGTGATCGAGTCCACCGGCTTCTTCACCAACGCCCGGACGCGCGCAAGCACGTCGACGAGGGCGGCGCCAAGAAGGTCATCATCTCGGCGCCGGCCAAGGGCGAGGACCTCACCGTCGTCATGGGCGTCAACGACGACGAGTACGACGGGTCGCAGACCGTCATCTCCAACGCCTCGTGCACGACCAACTGCCTCGCGCCGATGGCCAAGGTGCTCCTCGACACCTTCGGCATCGAGCGCGGCCTGATGACCACGATCCACGCCTACACCAACGACCAGAACCTGCTGGACGTCCCGCACAAGGACCTGCGCCGCGCCCGCGCGGCCGCGATCAACATCATCCCGACCACGCACCGGTGCGGCCAAGGCGATCGGCCTGGTCCTGCCGCAGCTGAAGGGCAAGCTGGACGGCTACGCGCTGCGGGTGCCGGTCACCGACCGGCTCGGTCACCGACCTCACGGTCGACCTCGGCCGCGAGGCCGAGCGTCGACGAGGTCAACGCGGCCTTCAAGGCCGCCGCCGAGGGCCCGCTCAAGGGCTACCTGCGCTACACCGAGGACCCGATCGTCTCCACCGACATCATCGGCCGACCCGGCGTCGTGCATCTTCGACGCCGGGCTGACCAAGGCGATCGGCAACCAGGTCAAGGTCGTCGGTTGGTACGACAACGAGTGGGGCTACTCCAGCCGGCTCGTCGACCTCATCGCCCTGGTCGCGTCGAAGCTGGCTCTGAGGACATGCACACCTCGACGACCTGCTCGCCGAGGCGTCGCGGGGCGGCACGTGCTGGTCCGGTCCGACCTCAACGTCCCCATGCGACGGGCGGGCGGATCACCGACGACGGCCGGCTGCGCGCCAGCCGTCCGATCATCGGCCGGCTCGCCGACGCGGGCGCCCGGGTGGTGGTGTGCGCGCACCTCGGCCGTCCCAAGGGCGCACCTGAACCGGCAGTTCTCGCTGCGCCCGGTCGGCGCCCGGCTCGGTGAGCTGCTCGGCCGGCCGGTCGCTGCGCCGCCGACATCGTCGGGGCCGGCGCCCGGGAGACCGTTGCCGGGCTCGAGCGACGGTGAGGTCGCGCTGCTGGAGAACGTCCGGTTCGAACGCGGGGGAGACCACAAGGACGACGCCGGCGCGGCGCTCTCGCCGAGCCTTCGCCGGCTCGTCGGCGAGCGCGCGCGTACGTCGACGACGCCTTCGGCGCGGTGCACCGCAAGCACGCGACGCGTCTACGACGTCGCCCAGCGGCTGCCGCACGACGCCGGCTGACCTGGTGCTCGCCGAGCTGGAGGTGCTCGCGGGCTCACCGGCGACCCGGACCGGCCCTACGTCGTGGTGCTCGGCGGCTCGCAAGGTCTCCGACAAGCTCGGCGTCATCGCGGTCCCTGCTGCCCAAGGTCGACAGGCTGCTCATCGGCGGCGGCATGTGCTTCACGTTCCTGGCCGCGCAGGGGCACGAGGTCGGTGCGTCGCTGCTCGAGGACGACCAGATCGACACCTGCCGGGAGCTGCTGGCGCAGAGCCGGCGACCGGATCGTGCTGCCCACCGACGTCGTCGTCGCCGCCGAGTGTCACCGCCGACGCGGTGACCAAGATCGTAGCCCGCCGACGCGATCCCGGTGGAGGAGATGGGCCTCGACATCGGCCCGGAGACGGTGCGCTCGTTCGCCGACGAGCTCGCCAGCGCCCGGACGGTCTTCTGGAACGGCCCGATGGGCGTCTTCGAGGTCGCGCCGTTCGCCGCGGGCACCCTGGGCGTGGCCGCAGGCCATCGCCGCGGTGCACGGGGACGACCGTGGTCGGCGGCGGCGACTCCGCGGCGGCCGTGCGGGCGCTCGGCCTCGACGAGCCCGCCTTCACCCACATCTCGACCGGCGGCGGTGCGTCGCTGGAGTTCCTCGAGGGCAAGAGCTGCCCGGCGTCGCCGTACTGGAGGCCTGAGTGCCGATGAAGCCCGCCCGGCGGCCGCTGATCGCCGGCAACTGGAAGATGAACCTCAACCACCTCGAGGCCATCGCGCTGGTGCAGAAGATCGCGTTCAGCCTCACCGAGCAGGACTTCACCGACGTCGAGGTCGTCGTCCTGCCGCCGTTCACGGGCTGCGTAGCGTGCAGACGCTCGTCGAGGGCGACAAGCTGCCGATCGTCTACGGCGCGCAGGACCTCTCGCCGCACGACTCCGGCGCCTACACCGGCGAGATCAGCGGCGCGATGCTGGCGAAGCTGGGCTGCACCTACGTCGTCGTCGGCCACACCGAGCGGCGCACTACCACGACGAGGACGACGCTCTGGTCAACGCGAAGGTGCAGGCCGCCTTCACGGCACGGGCTGACCCCGATCGTGTGCGTCGGCGAGGGGCTCGAGGTCCGCGAGGCGGGCGGTCATGTCGACCACAGCTGCGGCCAGCTCGGCCGGGCACTGGCCGACGTCCCCGCCGCACAGGCGCGCGACATCGTCATCGCCTACGAGCCGGTCTGGGCGATCGGCACCGGCAAGGTGGCCACGCCCGCGGACGCGCAGGAGGTGTGCGGCGAACTGCGCACTCCGATCGCCGACCTCTACGGCGGCGATCTCGCCGACGGCGTCCGCATCCTCTACGGCGGGTCGGTCAAGGCGGAGAACGCGGCCGCGATCCTCGCGCAGACCGACGTCGACGGCGCGCTGGTCGGCGGCGCGAGCCTCGACGGCGAGGAGTTCGCCGGCATCTGTCGCGGCGCCGCCGAATCGGTCGGGTAACCTCGAAGCACCCGGAACACGCCCGGGACCGATCAGAAGGGTTACGCAGCGTCGATGATCCTCGCACTTTCCGTCGTGTTGATCATCACCAGCCTGGGCATGGTGGTGCTGGTGCTGCTGCACCGGGGCAAGGGCGGTGGCCTCTCGTCGATGTTCGGCGGCGGGATGTCGTCGTCGCTGTCGGGGTCCTCCGTCGTGGAGAAGAACCTCGACCGGCTCACCGTGGTGCTCGGACTGGTCTGGGCGCTGTGCATCGTGCTGTTGGGGCTGCTCTACAAGTAGCGGCACGACCACGGGCTCCGGGTGACGCGCACGCCGATGCCGCCAGGCGTGTTGCCGGACGCGACATCGCATTAGACTGTGTCGTCGGGGGTCCGTTCCATCCGTCGTACGAAGGAGAGCCACACCGTGGCAGGTGGTAACGCGATCCGAGGAAGCCGGGTCGGCGCGGGTCCTATGGGCGAGTCCGAGCGCGGCGAGTCCGCACCGCGACAGCGCATTTCCTTCTGGTGCGCGAACGGGCACGAGACGCTGCCGTCGTTCGCCGAAGAGGCCGCCATCCCCGAGACCTGGGACTGCCCGCGCTGCGGGCTGCCGGCCGGCCAGACCAAGGACACCCCGCCGGCGGTGCCTCGCAACGAGCCGTACAAGACGCACCTGGCCTACGTCCGGGAGCGCCGCAGCGACGCCGACGGCGCCGCCATCCTGGACGAGGCTCTGGCCAGGTTGCGCGACCGACGCTCCGGCGCCTGACGTCCCCGCGGCGTTCGTCACCCTCAGTCTGCGTCACCCGCACCTGACCCCGTCCGGGTGATCGCCCGGGCCGCCGAGCAGCGCACCGGCGGCCCGCTTCCGGCCCAAGAAATGCCGAACCCCGGCGTGAACGCCGCCCGGCTGCCACGATCGGCGGCCATAGGGGGGTCCGGCCTTGCGCACCGATCGATTCGGCATTTCCGTCGCCGCCGATCCGGCGACGGTGTGGCGTGCCCTGACCGACCCGTGCCGGACCTCGGCGTTCTTCTTCGGCCTGCGGGTCGACTCGACCTGGGAACCGGGTACCGCCGTGACGTTAACCGGCGCCGGAACGGAACCGCTGGCCGGCAGCGTGCTGGTCTTCGACCCGCCCCGCCGGCTCAGCTACGGCGTGGGCGGCCGCTGCACCGACGACGTGGATTCGGTCGGTGACGACAGCCTGAGCTGGATCTCCTGGGAGCTGGAGGAGGCCGGACCCGGTCTGACCCGGGTGACCGTGCTGCACGACGACCTCGGCGTTCCCCCGCCCGACGGGGACGACGTCTGGCCGCGGCTGCTGCGCAATCTCGAGACCTACCTCGACAGCGACCGGCCGCTCACCCGCCGTACACCACGGATGACCTGACCTCACCTGACCCATCCCGGAAGGAAGCCGTCCATGTCCTCATCAGCCGCTGCCAAGCGCGCCGACTACGCCGAGCTGAACACCCGTCTCGATGGCGACGTCGTCACCCCCGACGATCCGCGCTGGGACGTGGCCCGGACCGGATGGCTGCTCAACGCCGACCAGCGACCCGTCGCGGTCGCCCTCGCCCAATCCGTGACCGACATCGCCGCCGTGATCCGCTTCGCCCGGCGCCACGGCCTGCGGGTCGCCGCCCAGGGCACCGGGCACAGCGCGGCGACGCTCGCGCCGAACCTCGAGGACGCGATCCTCATCCGGACCGGCGCTCTGGACGCCGTCGCGATCGACGCGGACGCGGGAATCGCCCGCGCCGAGGCCGGCGTGGTGTGGTCGGAGGTCAGCGACCGCGCGGCCGAGCACGGGCTGGCGGCGCTAGCAGGCTCCTCACCCGATGTGGGCGTGACCGGGTACACCCTCGGCGGCGGCCTGAGCTGGCTCGGCCGCCGCTTCGGGCTGGCCACCAACTCGGTGGTCGCCGCGGAGGTGGTGACCGGCGACGGGCAGATCTTGCGGATCGACGCGGATCATCATTCCGACCTCTTCTGGGCGATCCGGGGCGGCGGCGGCAGCCTGGCCGTCGTCACCGCGCTGGAGTTCCGGCTTTATCCGGTCGCCGAGATCTACGCCGGAGCGCTGTTCTGGCCGATGGAGCAGGCCCGCGAGGTGCTGAACGGCTGGCGGGACTGGACCGAGGGCGCGCCGGAGGATGTCACCTCGTGCGGACGGCTGCTCAGCCTGCCGCCGCTCCCCGTGATCCCCGAACCGCTCCGCGGCGGGAGCTTCGCCGTCGTCGAGATCGCCTACCTCGGCGGTGCCGAGAACGGGGACGCGCTGATCGCGCCGCTGCGGGCGCTGCGACCGACGATGGACACGGTCGCCATGATGCCGGCGGCGCAGTTGTCGAGGATGCACATGGACCCGGAGTTCCCGGTGCCCGCCGTCGGTGACGGTTTCCAGCTCCGGGCCTGCCCGCCCGAGGCCCTCGAGGCGCTGATTGCGGTTGCCGGCGCGGGCAGCGGCTCACCGCTGCTCTCCGTGGAGGTGCGCCACGTGGGCGGCGCCCTCGCCCGCGCGCCGGAGGACGCCGGGGCGCTCGCCACCATGCCCGGGACGTACGCCGGCTTCGCGGTCGGGCTCACCCCGGACCGGTCGGCCGAGCAGGCCGCGGACGCCAGGGTGCGCGCCGTCCAGGATGCGGTGGCACCGTGGCAGGCCGACCTCGGCTACCCCAACTTCGCCGAACACCCCGACCATCCGGCCGTCTTCTTCTCCACGGAGGTCCAGGCGCGACTGGCCCGGGTCAAGGCGAACTACGACGCCGCCGGGACGCTGGTCTCCGGTCACCCGGTCGCGCTGGCCCGGGCCGCCGGGTAGGACGGTCCGCTCAGGCAAGGGGGAGCCGGACCAGCGACCGGGGGAGCCGGCTCGCTGCGGCGCGGTCGAGCAGCCATAGGGTGCGCGACCGGCCCCGCGCGCCGGCCGCCGGGATCTGCACCGGTCCGGCGCCGCCGAGCGCCATCGCCACCGCACCGGCCTTCTCGGCGCCGGTGGTCGCGAGCCACACCTCGGTGGCGGCCCCGATCGCCCGGAGGGTGAGGGTGAGTCGGGTCGGGGGAGGCTTTAGCGACACCGTGTACGGCGACGACCGCGCGGTCGTCGTAGCGCCGCCGGTGACTCCGGGAAGATCGAGGCGGTGTGGCCCTCCTCGCCCACGCCCAGCATGAGGACGTCGAACCGCGGCACGTCATCGTGGTCTTCCGGCTGCGCCGCGGCGGCAAGCTCGCGGCGTAGGCCGCGGCGGCCGCCTCCGGATCGTTGCCCCACGGGCCGTCGGACGACGGGAAGGAGTGCACCCGGTCCGCCGAGAGCGGGATCGCGTCGAGCAGGGCGTCGCGGGCCTGGCGGTCGTTGCGTTCGGGATCGCCGGCCGGCAGCCAGCGCTCGTCCCCCCACCAGATGTCGACCCGCCGCCAGTCCACCGCGTCCCGGGCCGGGTTGGTGCGCAGCTCGGCCAGCACCGATGTACCTAGCCGTCCGCCGGTCAGCACCAGCGACGCGCCGCCGCGGGCCGCCTGCGCGTCGACCAGCCTCGTCACGAGCCGCGCGGCGATCGCCTTGGCCAGCAGGTCGGCGGTGTTGTGGACCACCACCTCCGGGGCGCTCACGACAGCTGCCGCCCGGGCATGGCCGTCACGACGCCGAGGCCGACGGCTGAGCGGCCGTCGGCACCGCCGGGTCGCGCCACACATGGCTGCGCTTGGCCGGCCGGTCGCCCAGGTCGGTGGTGCCGGTCGCGGCGCCGAGCGCGTCGGCGTAGATCTCGTCGGCGTCGAGGCGGTGCAGTTCCTCGGCGAGCAGCTCGCCGATGCCGCGCTCGGCCAGCGACACGACGCTGCCCTCGTCCCCGCGTTCGCGCTGCAGGAGCCCGCGGCCGTCCTGCCCCCGGTGCATGCGCAGCTGTTCACCGTTAGCCAGGTCGATGGCGACCTCGGTGACGCCGGGGCCTCCGTCGGCGGTGAGCGGCACGGGGACGCCGAGCCGGCTGCCGAGCCAGCCGGCGAGCAGCGCCGAGCTCGGGTCGGTCGGGTCGCCGAGCACGCTCGCCGCGGTCAGCCGGTGGTTGCACGAGTCGACCGCCGAGGCGAGCTGACCGCGCCAGGGGGTGATCCGGGTCCAGGCCAGGTCGGTGTCGCCGGGGGCGTAGTCGGCGGCCCGCTGCTGCAGGGCGGCCATCGGGTCGGCGGCCCTCGGCGAGTCGGTGATCCGGCGGTCGGCGAGCACCCCCAGCGGGTCGTGCGCGATGAGGTCGGGCGGCGCCGCGTGCCACCACGTCACGACCGGGACGTCGGGTGCGAGCAGCGGCAGGGTCACCGACTCCGCGTGCAGCGCGAGCCGGCCGTACATCCGCATGACCACCGCCTCGCCCGGGCCGAGCCGTCCGCCGATCAGCACCTCGGCGTCCAGCCGGGGCACCGGGGCCTCGATCTCGCGCCGCACGACGATCAGCAGCCGGCAGGGGTGGTGCGAGGCGGCGGTGGTGGCCGCGGCCTCGGCCTCCGGCGACGTCGCGTTCGTCGACGACGACGACGAGGGTGAGCGCGCAGCCGCGAGGTCATCGCGCCGCCGGTGCGCCGCTCGGCGGCCAGCGCCTTGACCACCTCGGTGCCGGTGGTGTCCCAGAGCGTGGTCATCGCTCAATCCCTGATCGCAGCGAGGCTGTCTGCGTGACAGCAGTTCGGATCATGGTCGTCTCCATGCCGGCCGTCGCGGGCCAGCATCTCGTCGGCCTCCCGCGGCCCCCACTCGCCGGCCCGGTAGATGGCTCGGCGGCTGGGTGCCCGCCCAGAACTCCTCGAGCGGGTCGATCGACCCGCCAGGACGCCTCGACCTCGTCGTTGCGCGGGAAGAGCGTCGCGTCGCCGAGGAGGACGTCGAGGATCAGCCGCTCGTAGGCCTCGGGGCTGGACTCGGTGAACGCCTCGCCGTAGAGGAAGTCCATCGCGACGTCGCGGACCTCCATCGTGCTGCCCGGCACCTTGGAGCCGAACTTCATCGTCACGCCCTCGTCGGGCTGCACCCGCACCACGAGCTGGTTGTGGCCGAGCTCCTCGGTGTCGGTGGCGTCGAACGGCAGGTGCGGCGCCTTCTTGAAGGACACCGCGATCTCGGTCACCCGGCGCGGCAGCCGCTTGCCGGTGCGCAGGTAGAACGGGACGCCGGCCCAGCGCCGGGTCTCGACGCCGAGCCGCACCGCCGCGTAGGTCTCGGTCGTCGAGTCCGCCGGCACGTCCTTCTCCTCCCGGTAGCCGACCGCCCGCTCGCCGGCCAGCCAGCCCTGGTCGTACTGGCCGCGGACGGCGTAGTGCTCCATGTCGGTCGGCAGGCTGATCGCCCGCAGCACCTTGAGCTTCTCGGTGCGGATGGCGTCGGCGGAGAACTCGACCGGCTCCTCCATCGCGGTCAGCGCGAGCAGCTGCAGCAGGTGGTTCTGCAGCACGTCGCGGGCCGCGCCGGTCTTGTCGTAGAACGCCGCCCGGCTGCCGATGCCGACGTCCTCGGCCATGGTGATCTGCACCGAGTCGACGTAGTTGGAGTTCCACACCGGCTCGAAGAGCATGTTGGCGAAGCGCAGCGCCAGCAGGTTCTGGACCGTCTCCTTGCCCAGGTAGTGGTCGATCCGGAAGACGTCCTCGGCGGTGAACACCTCGTCGACCAGCTGGTTGAGCTCGCGGGCGCTCGCCAGGTCGTGGCCGAACGGCTTCTCGACGACGACCCGGCGCCAGCCGCCGGAGCGCTTCGTTGTCCGAGCCATGCCCGGTGCGCTCCATCTGCTTGAGCACGGTCGGGAACATCGCCGGGGGGATGGACAGGTAGAACGCCGCGTTGCCCTGGATGCCGTGCGACGCGCTGCAGCTCGCGCAGGCGTGTCGGCGAGGGTGTCGAAGGCGTCGTCGTCGTCGAACGCGCCCGGGACGAACTTGATGTTGCCGTCGAGCCGGGCCCACGTCTCCTCCCGCCACGGGGTGCGGGCGTGCTGCTGGGCGGCGTTCTTCGCGAGCTGCTCGAAGTCGCCGTGGTCCCAGTCGCGGCGGGCGAAGCCGAGCAGCACGAAGTCGGGCGGCAGCAGGCCGCGGTTGGCCAGGTCGTAGACGGCGGGCATGCAGCTTCTTGCGTGCCAGGTCGCCGGTGACGCCGAAGATGACGAGCGCGCACGGCTCCGGGACCCGGGGCAGCCGGCGGTCCCGCGGATCGCGCAGCGGATTGTCCGGCCGGTCGGTGACGGTGATTGCCTCACTCACGTGATGGCCTCCATGAGCTGGCCGAGACCGGCGCCGCGGTCGGTCAGGTGCAGCGTAGCACGGGACGTCCGCGCCGCCCGGCCAGCGCCTGCAGGTCACCGGCCGCCTGCGCGGCCTGCAGTGGCCGAAGCGTGTACGGGCTCGCCCGGGGATCGGCGAGGTCGTCGGGCGACCGCCCCGGTGATCTGCAGGAAGACCCCGACCTGCGGGCCGCCCTTGTGGTACTGCCCGGTCGAGTGCAGGAACCGCGGCCCCCAGCCGAAGGTGACCGGCGTGCGGCGTGGCCGGGCGAGCATTGCGCCCGGGTATCGGCGGCCGACGCGTCGGCCAGGCCGGTCGAGGTAGGCCATGACGGCGAGGTAGCCGCGTCCGGTACGGCGGCGATCAGCCGGTCGAGCACGCCGCGCACGTCATGGGTGCCCTCGCCGAACAGTCATCGGCGTAGACCTCGATGGCGCCGTCGACGACGGCCGGTTTCGTCGCCGGGCATCCCGCTCGGCGAGGATCCGCTTGGTGTTGTCCTTGGACTCGTCCACGTTGGGCTGGTCGAACGGGTTGATGCCGATCACCCGGCCGGCGAGCGCGGTGGCGTACTCCCAGACCAGGAACTGGGCGCCGAGCGGACCGTTGACCGCGAGTCGCCGGGGTCCGGCGTCGGCCGGCGCGCCGATCGGTGACCGGCAGCACGTCCGGCCCGGTGGCGCCGGCGCGCGTCGGCGCGACTCGACCACGACCGGCAGGATGCCGCTGCCGTCCTTGCCGGTGGACTCGGCGATCAGCTGCTCGGCCCAGTCGCACCGAGCCCGGTGATGCCGGTGCCGTCGTCGACCAGGACGACCTTGTCGCGGCCGGCGGCGTGCGCGGCGCCGAGGGCCGCGCCGAGCGCGAGGCCCGGGTTGTCCTCGGCGCCGGCCGAGCGTCGCGGCCAGCCGCGTCGGCCTGGTCGAGCAGCTCGGCCGACGTCGACGCCGGCCAGGCCGGTGGGCACCAGGCCGAACGCGGTCAGCGCGCAGTAGCGGCCGCCGACGTTCGGGTCGGCGAGGAACACGTCGCGGTAGCCGGCGTTCGCGGCCGAGTCGTCTCCAGCGGCGAGCCCGGGTCGGTGACGACGACGAATGCCGGCCGGCCTCGGCGTCGATGCCGGCGTCGGGGAAGCGCCTGCGTACGCCCGCCGGTGGCTGTCGGTCTCGACCGTGGCGCCGGACTTGCTGGAGACCACCACGACGGTGCGGTCCAGCGGTCGGCCAGCGCGGCCCGGACCTGGCCGGGGTCGGTGGTGTCGAGGACGACGAGGTCGACGCCGGCGGTCCGGGTGATCACCTCGGGCGCCAGCGACGAGCCGCCCATGCCGGCGAGCACGACGTGGTCGACGCCGTCGGCGCCAGCTCGGCCCGCAGCGCGCCGAGCTCGGGGAGCAGCTCCCGGGAGCGACCGGCAGGGTCGACCCAGCCGAGCCGGATCGCCGCCTCGGAGCTCGGCGTCCGGGCCCCACAGCGTCGGGTCCTGGTCGCGAGCATCCGCGCTGGCGACCTTGTCGGCGGCCGACCGCCTCGGCGGCGCACGGTCTGGCCGCAGCGTCGGCGCTACCGTCCAGGCTCGACGCAGTGCCAGCTGCGCTCACTTCGCGGCCGCCTTCAGCTGCGCTGTCGACGGTGTCGAGCAGACTCCTTCCACGAGTCGTCGAACTTCTCCACGCCCTCGTTCTCGAGGGTCTGCACGACGTCGTCGTAGTCGATGCCGACGCGGCGAGTGCGTCGAGCGACGGCCTGGGCCTCGCGCGTAGCTGCCGCGTGACCGTGTCGCCCTGCAGCTTCGCCGTGGTCGGCGACCGCGTCGAGCGTCGCCTCCGGCATGGTGTTGACCGTGCCCGGGGCGACCAGCTCCACGACGTACAGGGTGTCGGGTAGGCCGGGTCCTTGACGCCGGTCGACGCCCACAGCGGGCGCTGCGGCTTGGCCCCGGCCGCCGGCCAGCGCCTTCCAGCGGTCCGAGGCGAAGATCCTGCTCGTAACGCTGGTAGGCGAGCTGGGCGTTGGCGATCGCCGCCTTGCCGCGCAGCGCCTTGGCCTCGTCGCGTGCCGATCTTGTCCAGCCGCTTGTCGACCTCGGTGTCGACCCGGGACACGAAGAACGACGCGACCGAGGCGATCTCGGACAGGTCGTGCCGGCCGCCTTCGCCTGCTCCAGCCCGGCCAGGAAGGCGTCCATCACCTCGTCGTAGCGGTCGAGGGAGAAGATCAGCGTGACGTTGACGCTGATGCCCTCGGCGAGGGTCGCGGTGATCGCCGGCAGGCCCTCGCGGTCGCCGGGATCTTGATGAACAGGTTGGGCCGGTCGACCAGCCACCACAGCGCCTTGGCCTCGGCGATCGTCTTGTCCGGTGTCGTGGGCGAGCCGCGGGTCGACCTCGATCGACACCCGGCCGTCGACGCCCGTCGCTGGCGTCGTACGCCGGGCGCAGCACGTCGCAGGCCCAGCGGACGTCGTAGCGTGGTGATCGACCGGACCGCCTCCTCGACGTCGACCCCGCGCAGCGCGAGGTCGCTGACCTGCTCGTCGTAGGCGTCGCCCTTCGTCCAGCGCCTTGGCGAAGATCGTCGGGTTGGTGGTCACGCCGACGACGTGCTGGTCGCTGGATCAGCGCGGCCAGGTTGCCGGTCGCGAGCCGCTCCCGGGAGAGGTCGTCGAGCCAGACGGCCACGCCGGCGGCGGACAGTTCGGCGAGTACGTCGCTCATCACGGTGCCTCCCATGACGCGAGTCGCGCGGGATCAGCTGCCGGTGGTCGTCACCGGTGATCGCGCCGACCTTCGCCAGTGCTGGCGTGCGCCGCGGCGACGACGCGGTCGGCGGTGAACCCGAACTGCTCGAACAAGCGCCGTGTACGGCGCGCTGGCGCCGAAGTGCTCCAGGCTGACGCATCTCGCCGGCCTCGCCGACGAAGTCCCGCCAGCCCTGCGCGACCGCCGCCTCGACGCTGACCCGGGCCTTGACGCGCGGCGGGAGCACCTGCTGCCGGTAGGCCTGGTCCTGCTCGTCGAACCACTCCGGCACGGCATCGACACCACCCGGGTGGCGATCCCGTCGGCCTCCAGCCGTCTTCCGCGCGGTCGAGCGCGAGCTGCACCTCGGAGCCGGTGGCGATGAGGATCACCTGCGGCGTGCCGCTGCCCGGCCTCGGCGAGCACGTAGCCGCCCTTGGCGGTGCCTTCGGCCGAGGCGTACTCCGCGCGGTCGAAGGTCGGCAGGTTCTGCCGGGTCAGGCACAGGCCGGCCGGCCGGTCGGTGTGCTCCAGGATCGGTCCGCCAGGCCACGGCGGTCTCGTTGGCGTCGGCCGGCCGGACGACGTCCAGGCCGGGGATCGCGCGCAGCGCGGCGAGGTGCTCGACCGGCTGGTGGGTCGGGCCGTCCTCGCCGAGGCCGATCGAGTCGTGGGTCCAGACGTAGGTGACCGGCAGCTTCATCAGCGCGGCGAGCCGGACCGGCCGGGCGCATGTAGTCGCTGAAGACCAGGAACGTGCCGCCGTAGGGGCGGGTGCCGCCGTGCAGCGCGATGCCGTTGAGGATCGAGCCCATGGCGTGCTCGCGGATGCCGAAGTGCAGGGTGCGGCCGTACGGGTCGCCGGGGAACTCCTTGGTCTGGTGCTCCGGCGGCAGGAACGACGGCTCGCCCTTCATCGTGGTGTTGTTGGACTCGGCGAGGTCGGCCGAGCCGCCCCAGAGCTCGGGCAGCACGGGATCGAGCGCGTCGAGCACCTCGCCGGACGCCTTGCGGGTGGCGACGCCCTTCCGTCGGCCGGGAAGATCGGGCAGCGCGTCGGCCCAGCCGTCCGGCAGCGTGCGGGTGGCCATCCGGTCGAGCAGCGCCTTGCGCTCGCGGGTTGGCCTTCGCCCAGGCGTCGAACGTCGGCTGCCAGTCCGCGTGCGCGGCCCGGCCGCGGTCGACGACCTGGCGGGCGTGGGCGAGCACCTCGTGGGTCGACCTCGAAGGTCTTCGTCCGGGTCGAAGCCCAGGACCTTCTTGGTGGCGGCCACCTCGTCGGCGCCGAGCGCCGAGCCGTGCGCCTTGCCGGTGTTCTGCTTGTTCGGCGCCGGCCAGGCGATGATGGTGCGCAGCCTTGATGATCGACGGCCGGCCGGTCTCGCGCCTGGGCGGCGGCGTAGCGCGCGTTACAGGGCCGCGACGTTCTCCTCGTAGGAGCCGTCGTCGGCGGCAGTCGACGTGCTGGACGTGCCAGCCGTAGGCCTCGTAGCGGCGCAGCACGTCCTCGCTGAAGGCGACGTTGGTGTCGTCCTCGATCGAGATGTGGTTGTCGTCGTAGAGCAGCGTCAGGTTGCCGAGCTGCTGGTGGCCGGCGAGCGAGCTGGCCTCGCTGGTCACGCCCTCCTCGATGTCGCCGTCGGAGGCGAAGCACGCAGATCGTGGTGGTCGAACGGGCTCTCGCCGGGCGCGGCGTCGGGGTCGAACAGGCCGCGCTCGCGGCGGGCGGCCATCGCCATGCCGACCGCGTTGCCGACGCCCTGGCCGAGCGGGCCGGTGGTGGTCTCGACGCCGGCGGTGTGCCCGTGCTCGGGGTGGCCCGGCGTCAGCGACCCCCACTGCCGCAGCGACTTGAGGTCGTCGAGCTCGAGGCCGTAGCCGGAGAGGTAGAGCTGGATGTAGAGGGTCAGGCTGGAGTGCCCGCAGGACAGCACGAACCGGTCGCGGCCGGCCAGTCCGGGTCGGTCGGGTCGTGCCGCATGATCTTCTGGAACAGCAGGTACGCCGCCGGCGCGAGGCTCATCGCCGTGCCCGGGTGGCCGTTGCCGGCCTTCTGCACGGCGTCCATCGCGAGCACCCGGACGGTGTCGACGGCCTGCGGTCGAGGTCGGCCCACTCGCGGGGAAGGATGGTCTCTTGCTTACCGGTTTCGTGGCCACGCGGCGCGCTCCCTTGCGGTGACGGGCCGGTCCCGCGGGGGTCGAAGGCCCTCAGGGACCGTGCGTGATGATCACGTTCCACCCTAGTCCCGTCCCTGCCTGACGGGCCGAGTGCCTGCGCCCTCTTCCTAGCCGCGCAGACGGGGGACGAAACCCGCCTATCCGGTCGACGGTGTGACGCACCGCACCCCGCCCACCCGCGCCCGGACGGATCGGATGCCCGGACTTACAGTGATCGGGTCAAACCACCGAACCCCCGAGGTGTCCTTCCCGTGTCCCGCCCCGCCTCGTCAGGCGTTACTCCGCTGCCGGGCGCCGGGTGACCGCCTACGCCGGTCCGCTCCCCCCGCAGCGCACCGTCGGGTCGGTGTTGCGGGCCTACCTCGCGCTGACCAAGCCGCGCATCATCGAGCTGCTGCTGGTCACCACCGTGCCCGACGATGATGCTCGCGGCCGGCGGCCTGCCGTGCCTGGACGACGGTCGGCGCCACCCTGCTCGGCGGCGCGCTCGCCGCCGGCAGTGCCAACACGTTCAACTGCTACATCGACCGCGACATCGACGCAGCTGATGCGCCGGACCGGCGTCGGCCGCTGGCCCGGCACCTCGTCCCGCCGCGCAACGCGCTGGTCTTCGGGGTCGGCGCTCGGCGTCCTGGCGACGGTGCTGGCTCGCGCTCACCACCAACGTGCTGTCCGCGGGCCTCGCCGATGCGGCGATCCTGTTCTACGTCTTCGTCTACACCCTCGGCCTGAAGCGGCGTACGCCGCAGAACATCGTCATGGGGCGGCGCCGCCGGCTGCATGCCCGCCCTGATCGGCTGGTCGGCGGTGACCGGCACAGTGTCGTGGGCGGCCGCGACGTTGTTCCTGGTGATCTTCTTCTGGACGCCGCCGCACTTCTGGGCGCTCGGCATGCGGTTCCGCGACGACTACGCCGCCGCGGGCGTGCCGATGCTGCCGGTGGTGGCCTCCCCCGAGGTGGTGGCCGGGCGCATCGTCGGCTACACCTGGATCCTCGTCGTGACCTCTCTCGTGCTCTGGCCGCTGGCCACCTCCTGGATCTACGGCGCGTCGGCGGCGGTGCTCGGCGTGATCTTCCTGTGGCACGCCTACCAGCTCCGGGCACAGGCGCGGGCCGGCGGACGGATCACCTCCCTGCGGCTGTTCCGCTGGTCCAACACCTATCTGTCGCTGCTCTTCCTCGCGCTCGCCGTCGACGCGCTCGTCCTGCACTAGCCGGCGCCGCAACAACCGGTTGACCCGGCGGGTCCGTGAGGATCACCATCTCCTTACACGCGGTGCCGGATTCCCCCATCGATCAGGTGGTCCGTGGGGGGTGCGGTGCCGCTCCGGTCCGAACCGCAGGGGTGGGTCATGGCGGTCGACTTCGACGGGACGGGCGTCGCCCGGTCCCACATCATGCAGCTTCCGGGCGAGCGCGCCGTGGCCTACGTCACCCGGATGAGATCGCTCAGCACCGACTTCCGCGACCTGCTGCTGCACTTCGAACGGCGCGGCTTCCGGTTCGACGTGGACCGGGTCCGGGTCTTCGTTTACGTCGCCGACTCGATCGAGGGCGACGTCCCGACGGCGCACGTGCTCGCGCTGCTGCCGAGCTTCGGCGTCGCGTTCGCGACCGACCCGGGCCACCAGGCCGTGACGGTCGGGGTGCACGACAGCGGGGCGGCGATCGCCGGCATGGTCGACGTGGAGCACGAGCCCTACCGCCTGACCCGGTTCACCACCGTCATCCCTGCGGGGGAGGGGGTCGACCCGGTCGAGCACTCGGTCGGCGCCGAGGAGCTCGCCTCGCTGTCCGCCGTCGAGATCGCGGCCCGCATCGGTCCGCACGCGATCAGCTTCCTCGACCCCCGGCCTGCGCCCGGAACGATCGACCTGCCCGACCTCGACGGACTGTCGGCGATGCTGTTCCGTGAGCTGCTCGACGACCCGCAGACCCGCCCGATGTATCCGGCGTCGGCGATCGAGGCGCTGCTGGCGCAGACGCCGCTGGTGCAGAAGTTCGCCACCGTCAACGCGCTGCAGCAGGGGGAGGCGGTGCGCCAGGTGGTGCTGGGCATCGCGGACCCGAAGGCGGCCCGGACGATCCGCGGAGCCTGCAGCTGCTCGACCAGCTGCAACGCCTGTACGTCGACGTCCTGCAGCATCACCATCGGCAAAGCGACCAGCGTGCAGTGACGGTGCAGCCGGGCCGGCCACCGCACCACCCCGTGGTCGACGGTGCCGCGCGGGACCGGGTGCTGGGCGACGGGTCGCTGTCCGCGACGACGGTCGACGCGCTGCACCTGCTCGACGTGCTGCTGGACGGGAAGCGGGCCGCCGACGACGCCCTGGGTGAGGCGCTGACCTCCGGCCTGGCTCCGGCCGAGGTGGCGCAGGCGTGGGGGATCTTCGTCGCGGCCGGCGCGCTGGTCGAGGCCGCCGATGCGGCCGGACCGCCGGACCCGGACTGGTCCGAGTTCGCCGCGCAGGCGCACACACTCGCGGTCCTGGCCTACGCCGAGCGGGACGACGAGGCGAGCGCGTGGCAGCGCGCGGGTGGCGAGCTGCAGCGCCGGCTGACCGCCGCGACCGTCGTCGTGGCCGGCGACGGGGTCGCCGGGCGCCGGGTCGTCGAGGATCTCGGCGTTGCCGGGGTCGGGACCGTCTCGGCGGTCGGCGACGCCGATCTGGCGGTGCCGGGCGGCTGCGACCTCGTCGTCCATGTCAGCGACGACCCGCTCCCGGACCGCCGGCTCGAGGTCGGCCGCGCCCTGGTGCGCGCCGGGGTACCGGCGGTCTTCTATCACCGCGATCACGGCGACATCGTGGTCGGACCGTTCGTCTATCCGCACCAGACCGCCTGCGTCGAGTGCGTGGAGCGGCGCCGGGCGGCGGCGCAGGGCCGGTGGTCGCCGGTGCGGGACACCGGGGACCCGCCGCTGCTGCGGTTCCCCGTCGGCACCGACCTGCTCGCCCTCGACGTGGTGAAGTTCCTGAGCGAGGCGGCGTTGCCGGTCACCCGTGGCAGGGTCGTGCGCGTCGACCTGCGGGTCGGCGTACCGAGCGTGCACCCGGTGTTGCGGCTGCCGCGGTGTCCCGCCTGCGGTGTCGGAGGGGCGGAGCCGGTCCGGCGGCTGTGGACCGCGTCCGACGGGACGGCGTGACCGGGACGCGACGGCCGGCCGACCTGGTCGACGGCTACCTCGGCCTGGTCACCGACCTGGTGCAGGTGCCCGTCGCCGCGGCCGATCCGGCGGTGCACATCGTGGGCGGCCGGGTGGCCGACCTCGCGGCGTACGGCATCGACGTGACCGCCGACGTGAACGGCAGCGGCGCGGGGATGACGCTCGATGCCGCGACGAGCGCGGCCGTGGGCGAGTCCTTCGAGCGGTACGCCTGCTGCCTTCCGCCGCCGGGCGGGCTGATCGCCGGGAGCTACGCCGAGGTGCGTCACCGCGGCGACGCCGAGCCGGTCGAACCGGACCGCTGGGCGCTGTTCGACCCGACCCAGGAGGGGAAGGTGCCGTTCCCGGTCTTCGACGAGCGGACCCCCGTGACCTGGGCGAGGGGGTGGAGCCTGACCCGTCAGCGCGCGCGGCTGGTGCCGGCCTGCCTGGTCTACTTCGGACCGGACGCGGACCTGTGTCCCGCCGGATGCGTGCCGATCGCACCGGCGGTGTCCACCGGGGCCGCCTGCGACGCGACGGCGGGCGGGGCGACGCTGCGCGGTCTGCTCGAGCTGATCGAGCGGGACGCCGTGCTCATCCACTGGCGCAACCGGATCACCGCGCGCCGTATCCGCATCGACCCGGCCAGCCCGTTCGCCGCCGACTTCGCGGAGGTCTTCGCCCGCCCGGGTCTGGACTACGCCCTCTACGACGTCTCGCTCGACCTGCCCGGTACTGCGGTGTTCGGGACGCTGACCGACCACCGCCGTAGCCCCGCTGCGGTGTTCGCCGGTGGTGCGGCCCATCCCGACCCGCACGCCGCGGTCCGCAAGACGCTGCTCGAGCTGGTGCAGGGGCTCCGGTGGGGTGACCAGTCGGCCGGGACACGGGTGGACCTGCTGCCTGGGTTCGTCAACATCCGCTCCTTCGAGGACCGGATGCACCTCTACTCCGGTCACGACATGAGGTCGGCGCTGGAGTTCCTCGACGACGGGTTGGAGCGGGACGGGGGTCAGCCGCGGCCGGCGGTCGACCTCAGCACCCTGGACGCATCCCGCGACCGGGCGGCCGACCCGCTCGGTCGGCTCGTGGACGAGCTCGCCCGGCGGGACCTGGAGGTCATCGCCGTCGATGTCACCACCGCCGACCTCGCCGAGTGCGGGATCGTCGTCGTCAAGACGCTGGTGCCCGGACTGACCACGATGGAGGGTGACCACACCGCGCCGTTCCTCGGTGGCCGGCGCTGGCGGCGTCTTCCGGTCGAGCTCGGTCTCCTCGCCCGCGAGCGCACCGACGACGAGCTCAATCCCTATCCGCACCCCTACCCGTGAGGTCACCGATGGACGACGGGCGCACACCGCTGCTCGATGCGACGCCGACCGACCTCTTCTCGCCGGCCGAGCTCTTCCACGAGGCCTCGAAGCTGCGCCCGACCGACATCGAGACGTTCCTGACCATCCGTATGGTCAGCGGCTCGCCGGACATCCGCCGGGTGATCTCCGAGCCCGCGGCCCGGTGCGCCGGCCTGCCGGCCATCGACCTGCCGGCCCCAGACGGACTGGCGGATGACGGGCTGGCGGCGGTCAGCCTGCGCGACGCGATGCAGCGGCGTCGGTCCCGCCGGGAGATGACCGGCGAACCGATCGGCCGCACCGAGCTCTCGGCGCTGCTCTACGCCACCGCCGCGGTCGTGACGCGGACCGTCGATCCCGAGGACGGCAGCGAGTGGGGTCTGCGCACCGTCCCCTCCGGCGGCGGTCTCTTCCCGGTCGAGGTCTACTGCTGCGCACTCGCAGTGGACGGCCTGGCGCCCGGGGTCTACGGCTATCTGCCCGCGGCACACCAGGTGGCGCAGCTCTATCCCGGGTCGGTGCGGGACCGGCTGGACGCGGCGTTGAGCGTGCCCGGGGTGTCGGACACGGCGGCCGCGTGCATCGTCTTGTCCGCCGTACCGCGCCGTACCGCCTTCAAGTACGGCGAACGGGGCTACCGGTTCGAGCTGCTCGAGTGCGGCCACGCGTGCCAGAACCTTCTTCTGGCCGCGGCGGCGCTCGATCTCGCCGCGGTACCCATCGGTGGCTTCCTCGACGACGCGCTCAACGAGGTGCTGCGTGTCGACGGGCTCGCCGAGCACGCCCTCTACGCGGTGCCGATCGGGCGCCCGGCGGCGTCGTCCCTCCCATAGCGGACCGTGTCGACGTCGTCGAGCACGACGAAGGCGTGCGGGAGCAACTCGTCCACCGTCGGCAGCAGCCCGTCGATGGCCGCCCTGTCGTCGATGATCACCAGCGTGAGCGGCGTCTCGTCGGGCTGATGCACGATGTGTCCCTCGTGCAGGTGATGTCCGCGCCCGAAGCCGAGGATGCCCGTGAAGACCGCGCCGCCGGCGATGCCGAGCTCCGCGGCGCGTTCCAGGAACCGGGTGGCGGCGTAGCGGTGGCCGTGCCGGTGCGGCTCGGCGACGTAGATCGTCAGCCGGGTCGCGGGTCGGGTCGTGCGCATCGGCGCCTCCCGCCGATGGTACGGCCCGGCCGCGGTGGATCACCGCGGCCGGGCCGGTTTGGGGGACGCTCGTGGTCAGTCGGCGCCTGTCAGCGGGCCCTCCTGGTGGCCCTCCTGGGCTCCTGGTGGGCCCTCCTAGTGGGCCCTCCTAGTGGGCATGGTCGGCGCCGAGTGTGACGGTGGCCGTATGGGTGGAGCCACCCCGCTCGTAGGTGACCGTCACGGTGTCGCCGGGCCGGTTGGCCCGGACTGCGGCGACCAGCGCGTCGGCGGAGTCGATCTCCCGGTCGCCGAGCTTGGTCACGACGTCGCCGGTGTGCAGCCCCGCCTTGGCGGCGGCGCCGCTGCCGGAGACGGCGGCGAGCTTCGCGCCGGTCGGCGTGCTGCCGTTACTGCTCGCGTCGGTCACGCTGACGCCGAGCTGGGCGTGGTTCGCCCGGCCCGAGTTCACCAGCTGGTCGACGATCGGCCGCGCCTCGTCGATCGGGATGGCGAAGCCGACACCGATCGAGCCGGACTGCTGGCCGCCCCCGGCATCGCTGCCACCCAGGCTCGCGATCGCCGAGTTGATGCCCACGACCTGGCCCTGCATGTTGACCAGTGCGCCGCCGGAGTTGCCGGGGTTGATCGCGGCGTCGGTCTGGATGGCGTCGATGACGGTCGCCTGACCCGACCCGGACTGTCCCTGCTGGGGGCTCTGTTGGGAGGAGTCACTGGTCTGCACCGGCCGGTCCAGGGCACTGACGATTCCTGAGGTGACCGTGCCGGACAGACCGAGCGGCGAGCCGATCGCGACGACCGGCTGGCCGACGGCGAGGCCGCCGGACCTGCCGAGACTGGCCGGGTGCAGGCCCTGGACGCCGGTCGCCTTGATGACGGCCAGGTCGGTCGTGGGGTCGCGTCCCACGATGGTGGCCGGCACGGTCTTGCCGTCGTTGAACGTGACGGTGATCCGCGCCGGTCCGGTGCTCTGCGACCCGGGGAACTCGCTGGTGCCGCTGCTGCCGGAGGCGGCCGCCGCGGCGACGACGTGGTTGTTCGTGAGGATCTGACCGTCGGAGGACAGGATGATCCCCGAGCCCTCGTCACCGCCGTTGCCGGTGGCGACGGTGATCGAGACGACGCTGGGCAGGACGCCGGCGGCGACCTGCTGTACCGAGCCGGCCGGCGCCTTGTCCGCGGCGTTGTTGGAGACCGGCGGCGCGGCCAGCGAGCTGACCACGGTCTTGGTCCCGCCACCCCAGTGGTTCTCGGCGGCCGCGCCGACGCCGCCGCCGATCAGTGCGACCGCGAGCAGGGCCACGGTGGCCGTCGCGATCCGCCGGCGGCGGGGCTGCGGACCTCCCGGCGACGCCTGACCGTAGGGCGGGTAGCCGTACGGCGGCGGCGGGGGAGCGGGCGTGCTCCACCCGGGACCGGTCTGATGCCAGGCCGGCGACCAGGGCGACGGCGGCTCCGCCGGGGCACCGCCCTGCGGCACGGCCGAGGTGCTGGCGGGGTCGTCCGTGCCGCGGTCGCCGCCGGTGAAGGGCCAGTCGGAGCGGGCTCCGGGTCCGTCGGCGCCCGGCCGGTTACTGCTCTCGTCGTACGGGTTCGGACGTGGCTCGTCCGGGCGGTCGTCGTGTGTCATGCGTTCAGGGTGACCGGTGAGGCTGAGAGGACCCTGAAATTGCGCTGAGCGCAGCCGAAGACTTCAGACCGCGTCCTGCTCAGGTGCGGGCCGGTACGTGCCCCGGGAGCCGGAGGGTGAACAGTGCGCCTCCGCCCGGCGCCGCGCCGGCCACTACGACACCGCCGTGGCGCTCGGCGGCCTGGCGGACGATCGCCAGCCCGAGCCCCGACCCGGGCAGCCGGCGGGCGTCGACCGCCCGGTAGAAGCGGTCGAAGACATAGGGCAGGTCTGCGGGCGCGATTCCCGGCCCCTGGTCCGCGACCTGCAGGACACCGTCGCGGAGCGTGACGGTGACGGTGCCACCCGGTGGGCTCCACTTGGCCGCGTTGTCGAGCAGGTTGGTCACCGCGCGCTCCAGGGCGGTCGGGTCACCGATCACGACCCACGGCTCGGTGGCCACTGCGTAGCCCAGTCCGGGGGCCCGGCGGCGTACCCGGTCGATCGCCCGGTCGACGACGGCGGCGAGATCGACCGGCTCCGGGCGGATCGCCGGCGAGTCGGTGCGGGCCAGCTCGACCAGGTCGCCGACCAGCACGGTCAGCTCCTGGGCCTGGGCCCGGACGTCGGCGATCAGTTCGGTCCGGTCGGCCGGGTCGAGGCTCGGGCCGTCGGGCCGCGCGCTCTGGGCGAGCAGATCGAGGTTGGTCCGCAGACTGGTGAGCGGGGTACGCAGCTCGTGCCCGGCGTCGGCGACGAGCTGCCGCTGTCGCTCGCGGGACTGCTCCAGGGCGCCCAGCATCGCGTTGAAGCTGGCGGTCAGCCGGGCCAGCTCGTCGTCGCCCTGCACCGGGATCGCGGCCAGCTCCTGGGTCCGGGCGACGTGCTCGGTGGCGGCGGTGAGGCGCTCGACCGGCCGCAGGCCCGCCCGGGCGATCGCGAGCCCTGCACACGCGGCGACGACGATGCCGGCGAGTCCGACGATGAGGAGGACGAGCGCCAGCCGGCCGAGTTCGTGGTCGGTGGCGGTGGTGGACTGGGCGAGCACCAGCGCCAGGCCGGGTCGCACCGGGACGGCGACCACGCGATAGGTGGTGCCGTTCAGCGTCGCGCTGCGCAGGGACTGACCGACGAGGCCGTTGGCGACGGCGGTCTCGGGCGAGCCGATCGGCGGCACCGGTGCGCCGGCGAAGACGATCCGGTCGCCGCCGGACGTGACCAGGGCGACCCGGACGTCGGTGGCCAGGGCGAGCACGACGTCGGGTATCCGGCCGAACCTCGCGATGTCGCCGACCAGCTGCGAGTCGGCCGCCGCCGAGGCCCGTTGCTGCAGGTTGGTGTCCAGCCGGCTGCGCAGCTCGTGCCGGACGGTGAGATATCCGGCGACCGAGGCCAGCGCCACCGCGAGCCCGACCGCCACCGCGACCAGGAGGGTGATGCGGGTACGCAGGTTGAGCCGGGACCACGCCGTACCGACCCGGGACGGTCGAGTCACGGCGGCGTCTCGCGCAGGGCGTAGCCGACGCCGCGGACCGTGTGGATCAGCCGGGTCTCGCCGTCGGCCTCGGTCTTGCGGCGCAGGTAGCCGATGTAGACCTCGAGCGAGTTCTCGGTCGTGGGGAAGTCATAGCCCCAGACCTCCTCGAGGATGCGCGCCCGGCTGAGGACCTGGCGCGGATTGCGCAGCAGGAGTTCGAGCAGGCTGAATTCGGTGCGGGTCAGCCGGATCTGCCGGTCGCCCCGGCGTACCTCCCGGGTGCCCGGATCGAGGGAGAGGTCGGCGAAGCTCAGCGACTCGTTGTCGACCAGGTCGCCGTGCGTACGCCGCAGCAACGCCCGCAGCCGGGCGAGCAGCTCCTCGAGAGCGAACGGCTTGGGCAGGTAGTCGTCGGCCCCGGCGTCGAGCCCGGCCACCCGGTCGGAGACCGCGTCGCGCGCGGTGAGGACGAGCACCGGCAGGTCGTCGCCGACCGAGCGCAGCCGGCGGCAGGTCTCCAGCCCGTCCAGCCCGGGCATCATCACGTCGAGCACCATGGCGTCGGGCCGGCGCGCCGCGACCGTGCGCAGCGCCTCGAACCCGTCCGCTGCCAGCTCGACGTCGTACCCGTTGAAGGTCAGGGACCGGCGCAGGGACTCGCGCACCGGCCGGTCGTCGTCGACTACGAGGATGCGCACCCGGTCAGTGTGCCGTGACCGGCTGAGGGTCGGCTGAGAAGCCGCCCCGAGCCTCCCCGGCGCGTCGCCCGCCGCCCGCCCCCGCCCCCTCGCATTCCGCATCAACGTGACGTTGATGCGGCTAGACCGCTTGAACGTGACGTTCAAGCGGAATGAGGCGCGGAAAGTTTCCGGAAAAGTTGCCGACCCCTTTCCGCATCAACGTGACGTTGATGCGGCTAGACCGCGTGAACGTGACGTTCAAGCGGAATGGGGGGGCGCGGCCGGCCGCGCCGAACGCCGAACGTCGCCCCCGCCACCGTTTGGCTTGAACGTGACGTTGATGCCGCTAGAAGGCTTGAACGTGACGTTCAAGCCAAACGATGTGGGGTCAAGCGGAGCCGAGGACGGCGCGGGCGGCGAGGCCGAGCGGCAGGTTGCCGGAGCCGGCGATCGCGGCATGGAAGTCGGCCAGCGGCGCCTGCGGGTGGGCCTCCCGCCAGCGTTGCCGGATCGCCTCGATCTCCAGCGCACCGGTGAGGTACGACGACGCCTGGGTCGGCCAGGCGCAGTACCGGCGCACCTCGACCTCGGCGGTGTCCCGGGACAGCGAAGCCTTCGTCGCCATCGTGTCGACGGCCTGCTCGACAGTCATGTCGCCCGCGTGCAGTTCGGTGTCGACGACGATCCGGGCGGCCCGGAAGATCCGGGCGTCGAGGTGGGCGAGCACGTGCCGGGGGTCGGCGAAGAAGCCCTCCTGGTACATCATCCGCTCGGCGTAGAGCGCCCATCCCTCGCCGAAATACGACGTGCCGAGCAGCTTGCGGATCGGTCGTGTCCCCCCGGCGGCCCAGGTGCGGTGCCAGTGGTGGCCCGGATAGGCCTCGTGCACGGCGATCGTCGGGATCGACGCGCTGGAGTTGGTCTGCAGCCGCTGCCGGACCTGCTCCTCGGTCGCGTCGTCGGCGGTGAAGGGTACGAAGAAGTGCCCGAGCCGGCGGTCGGTGAGCGGCGGCGGCCCGGCGTACGACGCGACCGCCAGCACCGGCCGCTGGAACACCGGGGCAGGGACGACCGCGCACTCCTCGCCCTCGGCGAACGGCACCAGCCCGCGCTCGCGGAGGAACTCCCGGGCCCGGCCGGTGGCCGACTCGTAGTCCTGCCGCATCGCCTCGAGGGTGGGCGCGTGCTCCTCGTTGAGCCGTTCCATGACCGCGCGCCAGTCCGGCCCGCCGTCCGGCACCGTCTCCGCGACCTCCCGCATCTCGGCGTCCAGTGCGTCGTAGGCGTCCTGCCCGCGTCGGTGCAGTCCCGCCGCGTCGACGTCGAGCTGCTCCCGCTCGCGGAGGAGGGCGGAGTAGAGCGGTTCGCCGAGCCGCCAGTCGCCACCGGCCCGCTGCGCGAGACCCTCGAGCCAGTCGGCGAAGTTCTCGAACGCCAGCGCCGCCTCGGCGGCCGCAGCCGTCAGCCGGCTGCGCTGCCGCGGGTCTTCGGCCTCGGCCGGCAGGTAGTCGCGGGCGTAGCGGACGGCCGACTGGGCCTGCCCGATCGCCCGGTCGACGAGCAGCCGGGGCGTCAGTTCCGGATCGAGGTTCTCGATCGCCCGGTCGAGTACGTCGGGGACCTGCCGGAGCCGGTCCACCGCGGCGTCCACCAGCTCCACCTCCGGGTGCAGACGGTGCAGGAACAGCACGTGCGGGCCGCGCAGGCACGGCTCGAGGTACGCCGACGGATCGCGCTGCCACGCCGGCAGATCGGCCAGCAGCACCCGGCCGCGCAGGGTCGCGAGCACGAGGTCCCGGTCGATCCGCTGGTCGGCGTCCAGCCCGTCGTCGGGTACGGCGCTGAAGGCGGCGTGCCAGTCCCGGTCCCGGGCGGTACGCCGCCGGCGGGCCGCGGCCGAGAAGTCGCCGAGCCGGTGGTCGTAGCCGTCGACCCCGGCGAAGGACGCCATGACCGGGCTGTCCTCGAACTCCTCGCCGATGAACTGCTGCAGCAGTTCCTCGAGATCGTGACGTCGCTGCGGCATGGGGAGACCCTAATCGCCGGCGATCAGATCCCGATCAAGGACTGGCGGTCGGCGGCCGCGAGCAGCGCGGGGGCGTCCGGCACCGGGCCCCGCTCGCGGGTGGAGAAGAACAGCCGCGCCGTGGCGATGACCGCCAACGTCGCGCCGAGAATGTGTACGCCGACCAGCACCGCCGGCACGTGGGTGAAGTACTGCACATAACCGATCACGCCCTGCAGCACGACGACTCCGAGGAGCAGGTGGGCGCGTCGGCGGGTGCGCTGCGGGGCCCGGGTCGCGTGCAGCCCGAGGATCAATGCGATCACCAGGCCGACGTAGAGGAAGACGAGGTCGGCGTGGAACTGGGTGACCATAGTCGGGTCCCAGCCGAGCCGACGGGTGTGGATGTCCCCGGCGTGCGGGCCGGTCGCGGTCACCAGCGTGCCGGCGATCAGGATGGCGGCGAGCACGCCGACGAGCAGCCGGGTGCCGAGTTGGATCTCGCGCCGGACCAGCAGCGCCGGCCTGTCGTCGCCCTCCGCAGTGCGGGCGTGCAGCCACACCGCGACGTAGGTCAGCACCATCGAGAGCAGGAAGTGCGGCGCGACGGTGAGCGGGTTGAGCTTGGCGAGCACGGTGATCCCGCCGAGCACGGCCTGGGCGACGACGCCGAGCGGGAGCAGGAGCGCGATCGCGCGCACGTCGCGTCGGCGCGGCCGGAGCCGCCAGGCCGCGATCACGCAGGCTACGGCCGTGGCGAACACCAGGAAGGTCAGCAGCCGGTTGCCGAACTCGATCCCCTGGTGCACCGCGCCGGTCGGATTGGTACCGGTGGGCAGCAGGCTTCCGCTCGTGCACCGCGGCCAGCTCGGGCAGCCGAGACCGGACTCGGAGAGCCGGACTGCGCCGCCGGTCACCGCGATCCCGGCATTGGCGACGACGGCCGCCACCGCGAGACCGCGCATCCACCGAGGGCTCGTCGGCGTGTCACGGACCCGGCGGTACGCCGACACCAGCCCGTTCGTCACGCGTCGATGGTAGGTCGGGCGCCTGGGCCGGCTGCACCGCGGGCCGGGCTCACTCCCAGCGGAACGTCGCCGCGGCGGCGGACAGCCCGACCACCGCCCACACCGCGAGCGTGGCGGCGTCGTGCGCCGGGACGCCGTGCCCGTCGCGCAGGACGACCCGCAGCCCGTGGGCGAGCGCCGTCGTCGGCAGGTAGCCGAGCCAGCTGGCGAGGCCGTGCGGGAACTTCGACAGCGGGAGGATGACGTCGCCCAGAAAGAGCAGCACGAACCACACGATGTTGGCGGCGGCGAGGGTGGCCTCGGCCCGCAGCGTGCCGGCCAGGAGCAGCCCGAGCCCGGCGAAGGCCGCCGTACCGAGGACGACGAGTAGCGCGACCGCGGCGGCCGATCCGTGCGGGTGCCAGCCCACCGCGAGTCCGACCAGGCAGATGACCGCGATCTGGACGAGTTCGACGCAGGCGACGGCCGAGGTCTTGCCGAGCAGCAGCACCGATCGGGGCAGGGCGGTCACGCCCAGTCGTTTCAGGACGCCGTACTTGCGTTCGAACGCGGTGGCGATGGCCTGCCCGGTGAATGCCGCGGACATGATCGCCAGGGCCAGGATCCCGGGGACGAAGAAGCCGGCCCGGCTGCCGTCCCCGATGCTGACGAACGGTTCGAGGACGAGGACGAGGGTCAGGAGCAGCGGGATGATCAGGTTCAGCAGCAGCTGTTCGCCGTTGCGCAGGATGAGCTTGAGCTCCATCCAGGTCTGGGCGGCGAGCATCCGGGGAAGTGGTGCGGTGCCCGGCCGGGGGATGAAGGTGCCGGGCGGTACGGGGGCGATGCCGCCGGTCATGACCGCAGCTCCCGACCGGTGAGATCGAGGAAGACGTCCTCCAGCGACCGCTCCTCGATCTGCAGGTCGCGGGCCAGTACGTCGCGGCGGGCGCACCAGGCGGTCACGGCGGCCAGCAGCCCGGGATCGACCGGGCCTTCGACGAGGTAGTACCCGGGGGCGGGCTCGCTGGCTCGGAAGCCGTCCGGCAGGGACCGGCAGAGGTCGACGACGTCGAGGCCGCGGGCCGCCCGGAACCGCAGCTGATCCTTGGCGCCACCCCGGGTGAGGTCGGCCGGTGACCCCTCCGCGACGCACCGGCCGTGGTCGATCACGACCACGTGGTCGGCAAGTTGTTCGGCCTCCTCCATGTAATGGGTGGTGAGCACGACGCTGACCCCGTCCGCGCGGAGGGCCCGGACGATGTCCCAGGTGGCGTGCCGCGCCTGCGGGTCGAGCCCGGCGGTCGGCTCGTCGAGAAAGACCAGCTCGGGCCGGGCGACGATCGCCATCGCCAAGGACAACCGCTGCTTCTGCCCGCCGGACAGCCGCCGGAACGGGGTCCGCTCGACGCCCCGCAGACCGAGTCGCTCGAGCAGGTCGACGGTGTCCAACGGCTCGCGCGCATAGGAGGCCAGCAGCCGGAGCATCTCGCCGGCCCGCGCACCCATGTAGGCGCCGCCGCCCTGCAGCATCGCGCCGACCCGGGGACGCAGCAGGGCACGGTCGCGGATCGGATCGAGACCGAGGACGCGCACGGTGCCCGCATCGGGCCGGCGGAAGCCCTCACAGGTTTCGACCGTCGAGGTTTTGCCCGCGCCATTGGGCCCGAGCAGGGCAAGGACGCCGCCCCGCGGCGCGACCAGCGAGAGACCCGCCACGGCGACGAGATCGCCGTAGCGCTTCACCAGACCGGAGACCTCCAGCGCCGGGGCGTCGCGTCGTACTGCCTTATCGGCGGAAGGTCCCACGCCAGCGAGGATAGGTCGGCGCACCGGCCGATCGACCGGCAGGTCGGCGCAGATCCCCGCGCGCGAATCGTGACATCGGCGGACGAGTGCACCCTGAATGCCGGCGGCGACCCGTAAATGATCATGGCGGAGATGCTTGCGCGGCCTAGGTTGCACCCCCTAGCCTCCCGTCAGCGTTAACCCGAGTTCGTATGACGACATAGGACTGACGCCTCCGGCGCGACGCCGGTAACCGGCCCGGTCGCTCGACGAGACAGCTGTCTCCGCCGTGGCGAGTGGGTGGTCCGGCACGTGTCCTTCGGTCGCTCAATCCGTGGAGGAGCAAGGGAATATGGCCGACCTGCCTCATCTTCACCGCACCCGCCGACAGTTTCTCGCCGATGCCGCGATCCTGGGTGCCGGAGCAACATTGGGGGGCGGGCTGCTCAGCTCCTGCACCGGTGCGAAGGGCGGTGCGACGGGCAAGCGGGCGAAGTCGCTCTTCATCGCCGGCTTCCAGTGGGGGCCGCCGACCAACTTCAACCCGCTCAGCCCGACGGCTGCCTGGCCGGCCGGTGAGGGCAGCGAGCAGTACATCTACGAAGCTCTCTTCGGGTTCGACCTGCTGGACGGCAGCCTGAAGCCGGCACTGGCAAAGTCCTTGCAATTCCCCGACAAGACCACGGCGATAGTCACGCTGCAGAACGGCACGCACTGGCAGGACGGCAAGCCGCTGACGGCTGACGACGTCGTCTTCACGTTCGAGCTCGCCAAGCACCACAAGGAGATTTCGTACGCGACCTTCTGGGACTACGTCTCCGCGGTCACGAAACAGAACGACAGCACGGTGAAGATCACCCTCAATTCGAGCCGGCTCAACCCCGGCATGGTCAAGGGATCTCTCGCCGGCACGTACATCCTGCCGGCGCACGTGTGGCAGGGCGTGGAGAAGAAGAACGCCCAGATCACCCAGTACACCAACATGAAGCCGATGGGCTCAGGTCCCTACACGCTGGCCAACAGCAGCGCGACGCAGGTGTCGCTGACGCGCACCGACAGCTACTGGGGGAAATCCGCCCACGGGAGCCTGCCGCACCCGCAGTACATCGTGCACCCCATCTTCAAGGACAACGACGCCGGCGACCTCGCCTTCCAGCAGGGTGGCGTCGACGTGTCGCAGCAGTTCACCCCGCAGATCTGGCAGATGTGGGAGAACAAGCACCTGCCCGTGCGCACCTGGTACGACAAGTCGCCGTACCACGTTCCGGGCAGCATCCCGATGCTCGTGGTCAACACGACGAAGAAGGGCCTGGACAACGTCAAGGTCCGGCTGGCGCTCGCCCACGCCATCAACTACGCGCAGATCGCCAACACCGCGATGTCGCGGTATTCCAAGCCCGCCAACTCCAGCCTGATCCTGCCCACCGGTGCCGAGGGCGAATACTTCAACGCCGCCAACGTCAAGGCGAACGGCTGGAACTACGACCAGCACAAGGCGGTGCAGATCCTCGAGAAGGAACTGCACTGCAAGAAGGGCAGCGACGGCATCTACCGGCTGCCCGACGGGACCCGCCTCGGTCCGTGGACCGCGCAGACCCCCACCGGCTGGTCGGACTGGCAGACCGGGCTGCAGGTCGTCGCCTCCAGCGCGAAGGCCGTCGGTATCGACATCCAGACCCAGTTCCCGCAGGCCCCGCAGGTCACCCAGGCCGTGCAGAACGGCGACTTCGACCTCGCCTGCTGGGGCGTCTCCGGAGTGAGTCCGGCGACGCCGTGGCAGCGCTTCCGCGACGTGCTGGACTCGCGCGGCGTGCCGAAGGCCGGACAGTCGGCGTTCTACAACTACGGCCGCTTCCACGACTCGCGCGTCGCCCCCCTGCTCGACAAGGTGGCGACCCTCACCGGCCCGCAGGCCAAGGAGATCTACACCGAGCTCGACCGCATCTTCATGCAGAACGCACCGATGATTCCGCTGATGTACCGCCCCTTGGAGTTCTTCGAGTACAACGCCTCGACATGGACCGGCTGGCCCGACGACCAGCACCCGACGGCGCCGCCACAGTTCTCCGGCGCCGGTGCCAGGTGGCTGTACCAGATCAAGCCCAAGTCCGCGTGACGGCATTCCGACGGCCCTCGGTGGGCCGCGGAGCGGGAGGTGACGCGAGATGACGTTCCGCCGCTATATGTTCCGCAAGGTCTGGTGGTACGTCGGTGCGCTCGTCGCCGCCGTCTTTCTGAACTTCTGGCTGCCCCGGATGATCCCGGGCAACCCCGTCGACGCCATCGTCGCGGGCCTCGGGCGAAACGGTGTCTCCGGTGATCAGCTGAAGGTGATTCACCAGCACTATGCGAGTGCCTTCGGTCTCGACAAGCCGTTCTGGCAGCAGTTCGGCATCTACGTCTGGCACCTTCTGCACGGCGACCTGGGCATCTCGTTCGCCCAGTACCCGGCGCACGTGGGCTCGCTCATCGGCCAGGCGCTGCCCTGGACGCTCGGTCTGCAGATCCCCGCGATTCTCCTCGGCTGGCTCATCGGCAACGTGCTCGGCGCGATCGCGGCATTCAAGGGCGGCTGGTTCGACCGCGGTGCGTTCCTCGGATCGTTGTTCAGTTCGAGCATGCCCTACTACTGCCTGGCGATCCTGCTGCTCTATCTGCTCGCCGTGCTCGTGCCCGCATTCCCGACCGGCGGCGGATACGCCTACGGCACGACGCCGACGTTCTCCGCGGCCTTCCTCAGCGATGCGATCCAGCACTACTGGCTGCCGTTCTTTTCGCTGTTACTCGTCTTCATCGGCGGGCAGGCGGTCGGCATGCGCTCGATGGCGATCTACGAGCTCGGCTCGGACTACGTCAACTACGGTCGTGGGCTCGGTGTCGCCGACCGCCGGATCGTCCGGTACATCTTCCGCAACGCGATGCTGCCGCAGGTGACCGGGCTCGCGCTGTCGATCGGCACTCTGGTCGGCGGAGCGCTGATCACCGAGATCGTCTTCTCCTACCCGGGGATCGGAACCCTGCTCTTCAACGCCATCAGTCAGAACGACTATCCGGTCATCCAGGCGATCACCCTGATCATCGTCCTCGCCGTCCTGTTCGCGAACTTCCTGGTCGAGGTCGCCTACGGCGTCATCGATCCGCGGATCCGGGCGGCTCAAGCAGGGGAGCGGTAGCCATGGGCCTTGCGCGGCTGACAACACGGTTCTACATCGGGGCCGGAGTCTTCGTCCTCATCGTTCTCTTCGGATTCGTCGGGCCCCTCGTCTTCTCGGGCACGCCGGGCAACGTCGTCGGCGGGCTCTACGACCATCCGTCCGGGCATGCGTGGCTCGGCACCGACAACCTCGGTCACGACGTGTTCGCGAACCTGATGTACGGCACCAGGACCTCGCTGATCATCGGGCTGATCGCCGGCGTCGTCGCAACCTTGATCGGCGTCGTCACCGGCACCATCGCCGGCTACAAGGGCGGAGTCCTCGAGGAATCGATGATGGGGGTCACCAACGTGATCCTCGCGATCCCGTCGATCGTCGTCCTGATCCTGGTGTCGATCGCGCTGCACTCGCGCTCGGAGCTGACGCTCGCCCTGATCATCGGCGTCACCAGTTGGCCGTGGACCGCACGGGCCGTCCGGGCCCAGGCCAACAGCGTGAAGACCCGCGAACACATCGACGTGGCGAAGCTCTCCGGAGCCAGTTCGTTCAGCCTCATCAGCTTCGACGTGCTCCCTTACATCCTGAGCTACGTCTGCATGGCCTTCGTGCTGCAGGTCGCCAGCGCGATCCTGGCCGAGGCCGGCCTGTCGATGCTCGGCCTGGGGCCGAGCGACGGCGTATCGCTCGGCATCATGCTGCACTGGGCACTGGCCTGGGAGTCGATGCGGACCGGCGCCTGGTGGGCCTTCGTGCCGCCGACCCTGCTGCTGACGCTGATCGCCTTCTCGCTGCTCATGCTGCAGTCCAGCCTCGACGAGGTGTTCAACCCGCGGTTGCGCCGGGGCGGTACGAGACTGCGCGGCACCCCCGTCACGGAGCCGGCTCCGACGGCCGGCAGCTTCGCGACGTCGGGCGAGGCGGCCTCGATCGAGATCGAAGGAGCCCGCCGGTGACGACCGAGACGACCACCACGACCTCGACCTCCACCCAACTGCTCGCCGCCCGCGGTCTGCGCGCCTGGTACGCCGGGCACGGCGGCCAGGGCACGATGGCGGTCGACAACGTGTCGATCGACGTCCGCGAGGGCGAGGTGCTCGGCGTCGCAGGAGAGTCCGGTTGCGGCAAGTCGACCCTGGCCTCGGTGCTGTCGCTCACCGCACGCCCGCCGCTCTACGTCCTCGACGGTGAGCTCGAGGTCGCCGGCGAGACGCTGAGCTTCGAGCCGCGGCGCCCGCCGCCGCGGTCCTGGCGCGGCGAGGTCGTCTCGCTGCTCCCCCAGGGTGCGATGAACTCGCTCAGCCCGACGCTGCGTATCCGCGACTTCGCCTTCGACATCATCCGGGCACATGACCGCAAGGTGCGCCGGGACGAGGCGATCGACCGCGCCGCGGAGCGCCTCGAGCAGCTGGACCTGCCGCGGCGGGTGCTCGACTACTACCCGCACCAGCTCAGCGGTGGCATGAAACAGCGGGTGGTCACCGTACTGTCGACACTGCTGAACCCGAAGCTGCTCATCGCCGACGAGCCGACGTCCGCCCTCGACGTCTCCTCGCAGCGGATCCTCATCGAGCTGCTGCGCGAACTGCTCTCCCGCCGCTACATCACCGGCGTGATCTTCGTGACGCACGACCTGCCGGTGCTCAGGGCGATCGCCGACCGGATCGCGATCATGTACGCCGGCCAGGTGGTCGAGGTCGGGGAGGCCGAGGAGGTCATCAACCGGGCCCGGCACCCCTACAGCGCGGCGCTGGTGAACTCGGTCCTGGTGCCCGAGCCGCAGATCCGCACCCGTCGGATCACCGGGATCACCGGGTCACCGCCCGATCTGGTCAGTCCGCCGCCCGGGTGCAGGTTCCACCCGCGCTGCAGCCTCGCGATGGACGTGTGCATGACGGAGCAGCCGCCGATGGTGGGTGACCCCGATCGGTTCGCGAGCTGCTGGTGGTCGCGTGAACACGAAGGCGAGCCGGTGGAGGCGAAGCTGTGACCGCACCGGCCACGCCCGAGGCGACCGGCACCCCGCTGCTCGAGGCCCGCAACCTGACCCGCCTCTTCGGTCACGGCGACAACGTCGTACGCGCCGTCGACGACGTGTCGTTCACCATCGGCCGCAACGAGATCGTGACCGTGGTAGGGGAGAGCGGCAGCGGCAAATCGACCCTCGCCCGGCTGCTGCTCCGGCTGCTCGACCCGACGTCGGGATCGATCCTGCTCGACGGCAAGGACATCACCGCCATCGAGGGCCGCGAGGTGAAGACCTACTGGCGGGAGGTCCAGGCGGTCTTCCAGGACCCGTTCAGCGCGTTCAACCAGTTCTTCACGGTGCGTCGGCTGCTGCAGCGCTCCCAGGGCCTGCTGTCCGACGTCGAGAAGGTGGCCGGTTCCGACGATCGGATGAACGCCGCACTCGACCACGTCGGGCTGAAGGCCAAGGACGTGCTCGGCAAGTGGCCGCACCAGCTCTCCGGCGGTCAGCGCCAGCGGGTGATGATCGCCCGGGCGCTGATGATGCGGCCCAAGGTCCTGATCGCCGACGAGGCGACGTCGATGCTCGACGCGTCCCTGCGGGCCAATATCCTCAACGTGCTCATGGACCTGCGCCGTGACCAGGACATGACGATCATCTTCATCACCCATGACATCGGCCAGGCCTGCTACGTGAGCGACCGGATCCTGGCCATGCGCAAGGGCGAGCTCGTGGAGTCGGGGCCGACCGACGACGTGATCTTCGCGCCGCAGCACGAATACACCCGCGGCCTCCTCGCCGACGTACCCCGCCTGCACACCTGACCCGACGCCTGCCCCCGGCACCCTGGCCCCGGCCCGTCGTCACCCGAATTTCCGCACCGGCGCCGTGCCCTATTCCGCGCCCACCCATTCCGCATGAACGTGACGTTCATGCCGCTAGAAGGCTTGAACGTGACGTTCAAGCCAAACGAGGGGGGCGCGGAAGCGGGCATATGGGGATATACTGCGAGGCGTGACGGGAGTCACGGGCGGTCCTGTTTGCCGCCCGGCCGGATAAACGTCACACTAGTGTTGTGAAATTCGCCGGGACCGTCGAGCCGTCCGCGGAGCATCGCACCCGCGATGCTGTCGCGCGACTGCTGATGGAGGCCGGCCCGCAGACCGCGTCCGCCCTGGCCGACCGGCTGCACATCAGTCCGGCCGCCGTACGCCGTCACCTCGACGGGCTGTGCGCCGACGGGATCGTCGTCGCCCGCGACCGCAAGCCACTGGGTGGCCGCGGCCGGGGTCGCCCGGCCCGGGTCTTCGCCCTGACCGAGGGCGGCCGCGAGTCCTTCCCGCATGCCTACGACGACCTCGCCGCCTCCGCGCTGCGGTTCCTCGCCGCCAGGGGAGGGGAGAAGGCCGTCACCGCCTTCGCCGAACAGCGGCTCGCGGTCCTGGAGTCGCGCCACCGCGACCGGATCAGCGCCGCCGAGACACCGGGAGACAAGGTCGAGGCCCTCGCCGAGGCGCTGTCCAGCGAGGGTTACGCTGCGTCGGCACAGACGGTGGGCAGCGGCGAGCAGCTCTGCCAGCACCACTGCCCGGTGGCCCACGTGGCCGCCGAGTTCCCCCAGCTGTGCGAGGCCGAGACCCAGGCGTTCTCGCGGCTGCTCGGCACCCACGTGCAGCGGCTGGCGACGATCGCCCGGGGCGACGGCGTGTGCACGACGCACGTCCCGGTCACCACGAGTTCGACAGCAGGTCCACCCTAGCACGTCCGTATCCGGGAGGAAGCCCGCATGACCACTGCACCGGAGACCACCGCGCCCGTCCTGAGCCAGGACGAGCAGATCGAAGCGCATGTCCGGCTACAAGTTCGGCTGGGCCGACTCCGATGTCGCCGGCGCAGTCGGCCCGACGCGGCCTTTCCGACGAGGTCGTCCGCGACATCTCGGCCGGCGCAAGAGCGAGCCGCAGTGGATGCTCGACCTGCGGCTGCAAGGGCTGAAGCTGTTCGGCAAGAAGCCGATGCCGACCTGGGGCGCCGACCTGACCGGCATCGACTTCGACAACATCAAGTACTTCGTCCGGTCCACCGAGAAGCAGGCCGCCACCTGGGACGACCTGCCGGCCGACATCAAGAACACCTACGACAGGCTCGGCATCCCCGAGGCGGAGAAGCAGCGCCTGGTCGCCGGCGTCGCCGCGCAGTACGAGTCCGAGGTCGTCTACCACAAGATCCGCGAGGACCTCGAGGAGCAGGGCGTCATCTTCCTCGACACCGACACCGGCCTGCGCGAGCACGAGGAGCTGTTCCGCGAGTACTTCGGCTCGGTGATCCCGGCCGGCGACAACAAGTTCGCCGCGCTCAACACCGCGGTGTGGTCCGGCGGCTCGTTCATCTACGTCCCGAAGGGCGTGCACGTCGACATCCCGCTGCAGGCCTACTTCCGGATCAACACCGAGAACATGGGCCAGTTCGAGCGGACGCTGATCATCGTCGACGAGGGCGCCTACGTGCACTACGTCGAGGGCTGCACCGCGCCGATCTACTCGTCCGACTCGCTGCACTCGGCGGTCGTCGAGATCATCGTGAAGAAGAACGCCCGCTGCCGCTACACGACCATCCAGAACTGGTCGAACAACGTCTACAACCTCGTCACCAAGCGGGCGGTGGCGCACGAGGGCGCGACGATGGAGTGGATCGACGGCAACATCGGCTCGAAGGTCACGATGAAGTACCCGGCGGTCTGGCTGCTCGGCGAGCACGCCAAGGGCGAGACCCTGTCGGTCGCGTTCGCCGGCGAGGGCCAGCACCAGGACGCCGGCGCGAAGATGGTGCACGTCGCGCCGAACACGTCGAGCACGATCGTGTCCAAGTCGGTGGCCCGCGGCGGTGGTCGCACGTCCTACCGCGGGCTGGTGCCAGATCGAGGAGGGCGCGCACGGCGCCAGGTCGACGGTGAAGTGCGACGCGCTGCTGGTCGACACGATCAGCCGGTCCGACACCTACCCGTACGTCGACGTCCGCGAGGACGACGTGTCGATGGGGCACGAGGCGACGGTGTCCAAGGTCGGCGAGGACCAGCTGTTCTACCTGATGAGCCGCGGCATGTCCGAGGACGAGGCGATGGCGATGATCGTGCGCGGCTTCGTCGAGCCGATCGCGCGCGAGCTGCCGATGGAGTACGCCCTCGAGCTCAACCGCCTGATCGAGCTGCAGATGGAGGGAGCGGTCGGCTAGACGATGGCCGATACCGACGAACGTGCTCCGCGTACCCCGGAGCTGCTGCACCAGACGACGCCCGCGAGCAGGCGGCGATGGCCGAGCAGGCCGGCGGTCGCCGCGCAGGTGCTCGGGCCGACACCGGCGACCGCGAGCCGGCCAGCCGCCGGGCGCGCACAGCCACGGCGGCCCGGTGCGCCAGCCCGGCGACGCCCGGCCCGAGCGCGCGGACCTCGCCGCGACCCGGACGCCTTCCCGGTCCCGGCGGGCCGGGAGGAGGAGTGGCGCTTCACCCCGCTGGACCGCATGCGGGTGCTGCTCGAGCCGCTGACCGCCGACGGCAAGGTCGTCGGTCGAGGTGCAGGCGCGCCGCGGCGTCACGGTGACGACCGTGCCGGACCGACGACCCGCTGGTCGGCAGCGTGCTCAGCCCCGGCCGACCGGGTCAGCGCCCTCGCGATGGCCGCGCTCGACCAGGCCGCTGGTGCGTCATCCGTGCCGAGCGGCGCAGTCACGACGAGCCCGTGCTTCCTCACCGTCCGCGGGGAGGGCGGCACCGCCTACGGGCACCTGGTCATCGACGTCGGCGCCGGTCGCGCAGGCCACCGTCGTGCTCGACCACGTCGGCACGACGACACTGGCGGCCAACGTCGAGGTCCTGGTGGGCGACGGCGCCTCGCTCACCGTCGTGACCCTGCAGGACTGGGACGACGACGCCGTCCACGTCGAGCGCCCAGGCCGCCCGCGTCGGGCGGGACGCCAGCTGCGCCACGTGCGTCGTCACCCTCGGCGGCGCGCTCGTCCGGCTCACGCCGACGGTGTCCTTCGCCGGGCCCGGCGGCGACGCCGAGCTGCTCGGCCTCTACTTCACCGACGCCGGCCAGCATCAGGAGCACCGCCTGTTCGTCGACCACGAGCGCCGCACTGCCGCAGCCGCGTCACCTACAAGGGCGCGCTGCAGGGCGAGGGCGCGCACAGCCGTCTGGATCGGCGACGTGGTCATTCGCCAAGGACGCGATCGGCACCGACACCTACGAGCTCAACCGCAACCTGGTGCTCACCGACGGGGCCCGCGCCGACTCGGTGCCCAACCTGGAGATCGAGACCGGCGAGGTCGCCGGGGCCGGGCACGCCAGCGCGACCGGGCGGTTCGACGACGAGGCGCTGTTCTACCTGATGGCCCGGGGCATCCCGCCGGACGAGGCCCGCCGGCTGGTGGTCCGCGGCTTCTTCGCCGACGTGATCGACCGGCATCGAGCGTGCCGGAGGTGCGGGAGCGCGCTGCTCGCCGCCGTCGAGGACGAGCTGGCCGCAGGTGTCGGCATGACGCGATTTCCTCGAGCCTGCCGCCTCGACGAGGTACGACTGAGTGCGGGTGTGCCACCGGTGACGTGGTCGACGAGGCCACGTCCCGGTGGCGATCGTCGAAGAGCCGAACGGGGCGAGGTTCTACGCGATGTCACGACGTGTGCTCGCACGCGGAGGTGGCCCTGTCCGAGGGCGAGGTCGAGGGCGGCACGATCGAGTGCTGGCTGCACGGCTCGCGGTTCGACCTGCGGACCGGCGCAGCCGACCGGCCTGCCGGCGACCAAACCTGTCCCGGTCTATCCCGTGAGGATCGACGGCGACGACGTCTATGTCGCGCCGTCACTGAGGAGAACTGAGTTGATGGCCACACTGGAGATCCGCGACCTGCACGTGTCCGTCGAGGACACCGAGATCCTCCGGGGCGTCGACCTGACGGTCCGGTCCGGGCGAGACCCACGCGATCATGGGCCCGAACGGCTCGGGCAAGTCGACGCTGGCCTACTCGATCGCCGGGCACCCGAAGTACACCGTCACCGCGGGCACCGTCACCCTCGACGGCGAGGACGTGCTGGCGATGAGCGTGGACGAGCGGGCCCGCGCCGGCCTGTTCCTCGCCATGCAGTACCCCGTCGAGGTGCCGGGCGTGTCGATCTCCAACTTCCTGCGCACGGCCGCGACCGCGGTCGCGGGCGAGGCGCCGAAGCTGCGCACCTGGGTCAAGGAGGTCAGCGAGGCGATGGCCGGCCTCGAGATCGACCCGTCGTTCGCCGAGCGCAACGTCAACGAGGGGTTCTCCGGCGGCGAGAAGAAGCGGCACGAGATCCTGCAGATGGCGCTGCTCAAGCCCAAGATCGCGATCCTCGACGAGACCGACTCCGGGCTCGACGTCGACGCGCTGCGCGTCGTCTCCGACGGCGTCAACCGGGCCCGCGCGAGCCACCGACGTCGGGCACGCTGCTGATCACCCACTACACCCGGATCCTGCGCTACATCCAGCCCGACTTCGTGCACGTCTTCGGCCGCGGCCGGATCGTCGAGACGGCGGCCCCGAGCTGGCCGACCGGCTCGAGGCCGAGGGCTACGTCGCGCTTCGGTGAGCCGCAGGAGACGGTCGTGCGCCCTCACCCGACCGCTGAGACCGAGGATCAGGTGCCCGTCCGGCTCTACGACGTCGAGACGATCGCGCAACGACTTCCCGATCCTCGGCCGCACGGTCCGCGACGGCAAGCCGCTGGTCTACCTCGACAGCGGCGCCACCTCGCAGAAGCCCACCGTCGGTGCTCGACGCCGAGCGGGACTTCTACGAGCGGCACAACGCCGCCGTCCACCGCGGGGCGCACCAGCTCGCCGAGGAGGCGACCGCGCTCTACGAGGGCGCGCGCACCGCAGATCGCCGCGTTCATCGGCGCGCGAGCCGAACGAGATCGTCTTCACCAAGAACGCCACCGAGGGCATCAACCTCGTCGCCTACGCGATGAGCAACGCCGCCACGGCCGGGCCGGAGGCGGAGCGTTTCCGGCTCGGCCCCGGCGACGAGGTCGTCGTCACCGAGATGGAGCACCACGCCAACCTCGTGCCCGTGGCAGCAGCTGTGCCAGCGCACCGGGGCGACGCTGAGCTGGTTCGGGCTCGACCGACGACGGGCCGGCTCGACCTCTCCGACCTCGACGGCGTGATCACCGAGCGCACCAAGGTCGTCGCGTTCGTCGCACCAGTCCAACGTGCTCGGCACGGTCAACCCGGTCGACGGACATCGTCCGGCGGGCGCACGCCGTCGGCGCGCTCGTCGTGCTCGACGCGTGCCAGTCGGTGCCGCACATGGCCGGTCGACGTCGCCGACGCTCGGCGTCGACTTCCTCGCCTTCTCCGGCCACAAGATGTGCGGTCCGACCGGCATCGGCGTGCTCTGGGGACGCGACGAGCTGCTCGCCGCGATGCCGCCGTTCCTCACCGGCGGCTCGATGATCGAGATCGTCCGGATGGAGGGCACGACCTTCGCTGCCGCCGCCGCAGCGGTTCGAGGCCGGCGTGCCCAACATCGCGCAGGCGGTCGGCCTCGGCGCCGCCGTCGACTACCTCACCGACGCTCGGCATGGACGCGGTCGCCGCGCACGAGCAGGCGCTCACCGCCTACGCGCTGGCAGCGGGTCGGCGTCCTCGGCGGCGTGCGGATCATCGGGCCGACCGACGCGCGAGTCCCGCGGCGGCGCGATCTCCTTCGTGGTCGACGGACCTGCACCCGCACGACGTCGGCCAGGTGCTCGACGAGCTGGGCATCGCGGTGCGCGTCGGGCACCACTGCGCCTGGCCGCTGCCGGCGCTTCGGCGTCCCGGCGACGACCCGGGCGTCGTTCTACCTCTACACCACGCGGCCGAGATCGACGCCCTCGCCGAGGGCATCGAGCGGTGAAGAGCGTTCTTTCCGGCTGATGAACCTCGAGTCGATGTACCAGGAGATCATCCTGGACCACTACAAGAACCCGCACGGCCGGGCCTGCGTGAGCCGTTCGACGCCGAGGTGCACCACGTCAACCCCACCTGCGGCGACGAGGTGACCCTGCGGGTCCGGCGTCGACGGCGGGCACGCCGTCGCAGGACGTGTCCTACGACGGGCACGGCTGCTCGATCAGCCAGGCGTCGGCGTCGGTGCTCACCGACTGCGTGGTCGGCGAGCCGCTCGAGCACGCGCTCGCCGTGCAGGAGGCGTTCCTCGAGATGATGCAGTCGCAGGGGCAGGGCCGAGCCGGACGAGGAACTGCTCGAGGACGCGGTCGCCTTCGTCGGCGTCGTCGAAGTACCCGGCCCGGATCAAGTGCGCGCTGCTGCGGCTGGATGGCGTTCAAGGACGCCGGCCCGGTCGAGCCAGCCAGTCGGAGGCTCCGCTGAGCAGCCAATCGAGACAGCGCCTGAGCAGCCAACGGAGCTCGCCTCAGCAGCCAATGGAGGCAGTCGATGACCGAACAGACCAGCCGACGTCCGGCCGTCCACGGCGAGCGTCGACGACGTCGAGGAGGCGATGCGCGACGTCGTCGACCCCGAGCTGGGCATCAACGTCGTCGACCTCGGCCTCGTCTACGGCATCACCGTCGACGAGGACAACATCGCCACGCATCGACATGACGCTGACCTCGGCGGCCTGCCCGCTCACCGACGTGATCGAGGACCAGACCCGCAGGCGCTGACCGGCGGGCCCGGCGATCGCGCCTGGTCCGGGACTTCCGGATCAACTGGGTCTGGATGCCGCCGTGGGGCCCGGACAAGATCACCGACGACGGGCGCGAGCAGCTGCGGGCCCTCGGCTTCAACGTCTGAGCCGCCGGTCCGCCGGAAAACCGTCGCGGCACGGCCGGGACGGTCTACAACTGTCCCGGTGATCACCCGAACCTCCTGAGGCGGCCACGCACCGGCGTGACCTGCGCCTGCTCACCCGGAGCGAGACCCCTGTGATCACCGTTTCCGCACTGGAGCTGCAGCGCCGGCCCGCGCATCCTGCTCTCCGACGCCGCCTTCAGGGTCCGGCCCGGCGACCGGATCGGCCTGGTCGGCCGCAACGGCGCCGGGCAAGACCACCCTCTGCGGGTGCTGGCCGGCGAGAGCGCTGCCGCTACGGCGGCCGGGTCGACCGGCCGCGGCGACGTCGGCTACCTGCCGCAGGACCCGCGGACCGGCGACCTGACGTCACCGCCCGCGACCGGGTGCTGTCCGCCCGCGGGCTGGACGAGCTCCTGCACGGCATGGCGAAGGCCGCAGGTCGCCATGGCCGGCGCGGGCGACGACAGGCGTCCACGGGCCGCGCCGTGCACCGTACGGCCAGCCTCGAGGAGCGCTTCGCCGCGCTCGGCGGCTACGCCGCCGAGAGCCGAGGCGGCGCGGATCTGCGCCAACCTCGGTCTGCCCGACCGGGTCCTCGCCCAGCCGCTGCGCACCCTCTCGGGCGGCCAGCGGCGGCGCATCGAGCTGGCCCGGATCCTCTTCTGCGGTGCCGAGACCCTGCTGCTCGACGAGCCGACCAACCACCTCGACGCCGACTCGATCGCGCTGGCTGCGCGACTTCCTGCGCGGCCACGACGGCGGGCTGGTCGTCATCAGCCACGACGTCGGGCTGCTCGACGCACATGGTGAACAAGGTGTTCCACCTCGACGCCGAACCGCGCCGAGGTCGACGTCTACAACGTGGGCTGGAAGGCCTACCTGCAGCAGCGGGAGACCGACGAACGCCGCCGGCACCGCGAGCGGGCCAACGCCGAGAAGAAGGCCGCCGCGCTGATCGGCCCAGGCGGACAAGATGCGCGCCAAGGCGACCAAGGCCGTCGCCGCGCAGAACATGGTGCGGCGGGCCGAGCGGCTGCTGGCCGGCGCCGAGGCGGACCGCGCGGGCCGACCGCGTCGCGAGGGTTCGCTTCCCGAAGCCCGCGCCGTGCGGGCGGACGCCGCTGACAGCCGCGGAGCTGTCGAAGTCCTACGGCTCGCTCGAGGTGTTCACCGACGTCGATCTCGCGGTGGACCGGGGCGGGCGGGTCGTCATCCTCGGGCTCAACGGCGCGGGCAAGACGACCCTGCTGCGCGTGCTCGCCGGCGTCGAGCCGCCCGACACCGGTGCGGTCGTGCCGGGGCACGGGCTGCGGCTCGGCTACTACGCCCAGGAGCACGAGACGCTCGACATCGACCGCACCGTGCTGGAGAACATGCGGTCCGCGGCGCCGGACATGCACCGACACCGAGCTGCGCCGGCATCCTCGGCGCGTTCCT
This sequence comes from uncultured Actinomycetota bacterium, assembly GCA_963828605.1. Taxonomy (GTDB): domain Bacteria; phylum Actinomycetota; class Actinomycetes; order Mycobacteriales; family QHCD01; genus DASXJE01. The sequence continues at coordinate 341,084 of CAWHER010000001.1, forward strand.
GTTCACCGGCGACGTGGTCGACCAGCCGGCCGGCACGCTGTCCGGCGGGGAGAAGACCCGGCTCGCCCTGGCCGGCCTGGTCTGCTCCGCGCCAACGTGCTTGTTGCTCGACGAGCCCACCAACAACCTGGACCCGGCGTCCCGGGAGGAGGTGCTCGGCGCGCTCCGGGCTACGCCGGGGCGATCGTGCTGGTGACCCACGACGAGGGTGCGGTGCAGGCGTTGCATCCGGAGCGGGTGATCCTGCTGCCCGACGGGATCGAGGATGCCTGGAGCGAGGAGTTCGTCGATCTCGTGGCACTGGCCTGATCGCCGTCGCCCCGCCCGGCACTGCCCCGAACGGGTGGCTCGGCTGGCCGTGGTCGCCGTCCTGGGTGATCATGGGAATGCTGAACCCGGTTTCCGGGACACGGCACACGCAAGGAGGAATGCCCCGTGGCCGACCTGAAGAAGGGCGCCCGGATCACCGGAGCGACCCGTGACAAGCTCGCCGTCGACCTGCGCAAAAAGTACGACTCCGGCAAGAGCATCCGAGCACTGGCCGACGAGTCCGGTCGGTCCTACGGATTTGTCCACCGGATCCTGTCCGAGTCGGGAACGACGCTGCGCGGCCGTGGCGGTCCGACCCGGCGGGGGAAGAAGCAGTAGCCGGCATCGGGTGACACGCACGCCTCCCGATGCCCGGGTCCCGGGAACAGCAGGGGGCGCCGGCGTGTTGTCGACGACCGTGGTGAGCTCATGACGATGGCTGGCGGGCACCGCTCCTTGCGGGCCTTCTCCAGCGACCCGGCGGTGACCCGGCGGACCCTTGCCCCGGGCACGATCCGGCGGATCGGGAGCTTCGCCGCCCCCTACCGACGCCAGCTCATCGTCTTCTGCGTCCTGATCACCGTCGACGCGGCGATCGGAGCAGCGAACCCGCTGATCTACCGGTCGATCCTCAACAACGGCATCCTCGGCCACAATGTCGGCCTGATCGTGGCGCTGGCCGGCCTGATCGCCGGCCTCGCGGTCTTCGACGCCCTGCTGTCGCTGGGCCAGCGCTGGTTGTCGGCGCGGATCGGCGAGGGCCTGATCTACGACATGCGCTCGCAGGTCTTCGCGCACGTCCAGCGCATGCCGATCGCGTTCTTCACCCGCACCCAGACCGGCGCGCTGATCAGCCGGCTCAACAACGACGTGCTCGGCGCGCAGCAGGCGTTCACCGGCACGCTGTCGACCGTGGTCAGCAACCTGCTGACCGTCGTGCTGGTGCTGGCGGCGATGTTCGCGCTGTCCTGGCAGATCACGCTCATCTCGCTGGTCCTGCTGCCGGTCTTCCTGCTCCCGGCCCGCTGGATGGGTCGCAAGCTGCAGGGCATCACGCGGGAGAGCTACGGCCTCAACGCCACGATGAACACGACGATGACCGAGCGGTTCAACGTCTCCGGCGCCCTGCTGGTGAAGCTGTTCGGCCGCCGGCACGAGGAGGACGAGGCCTTCCGGGCCCGGGCCGGCCGGGTGCGCGACATCGGCGTCACCCGGCGATGTACAGCCGGGTGTTCTTCGTCGCGCTGATGCTGGCCGCCTCGCTCGCCACTGCGATCGTCTACGGCTTGGGCGGCGGCTGGCGGCCTGGGTGACGCTGCAGCGTCGGCACGCTGGTCGCGCTCACGGCGTACCTCGGCCGGCTGTACGGCCCGCTGACCGCGCTGTCGACAACGTCCGCGTCGACGTGATGACCGCGCTGGTCTCCTTCGAGCGGGTCTTCGAGGTGCTCGACCTGCCGCCGATGATCACCGACGCGCCGGACGGCGATCGCGCTGCCGGCGACGCCCGGACCGTGGAGTTCGACGAGGTCCGGCTTCGCCTACCCGACGGCCGAGGAGGTGTCGCTGGCGTCGCTGGAGGACGTCGCGGTGCTCGACGACCGGCCCAGCAGAGGTGCTGCACGAGGTGTCATTCCGGGCCGAGCCCGGCGAGCTCGTCGCGCTGGTCGGGCCTTCCGGCGCGGGCAAGACGACGATCACCCAGCTGGTCCCGCGCATGTACGACGTGCAGTCGGGCGCGGTCCGGGTCGGCGGCCACGACGTCCGCGACGTCACGCTGGAGTCGCTGCGGGACGCGGTCGGCGTCGTGACCCAGGACGCGCACATGTTCCACGACACCATCCGGGCCAACCTGCTCTACGCCCAGCCGGAGGCCACCGACGAGGAGCTGCGCGCAGCGCTCGAGGCGGCGCAGATCGGCCGGCTGGTCGACCGGCTGCCCGACGGGCTGGACACGGTCGTCGGCGACCGCGGCTACCGGCTCTCCGGCGGGGAGAAGCAGCGCCTCGCGATCGCCCGGCTGCTGCTCAAGGCGCCCCGGATCGTCGTGCTCGACGAGGCGACCGCGCACCTGGACAGCGAGTCGGAGGTCGCCGTTCAGCGCGCCCTCGCGGCGGCGCTGCGCGGCCGGACGTCGCTGGTGATCGCGCACCGGCTCTCGACGGTGCGCGATGCCGACCGGATCCTCGTCATCGACGGCGGCCGGGTCGTCGAATCGGGCCGGCACGAGGAGCTGCTCGTCCGCGCGGCGTCTACGCCGAGCTCTACCGCACCCAGTTCCGGGATCAGGAAGGCGCGGACGCCGTGGACTCCGGGCAGGTGGAGTCGGTGAGCCGGCCGTGAGCCACGACACCGTGGGCGTCGACCGGCACATAGGGTCCCGCGGCCGGCGCGTCGGCCGCCGCCTGGCGTTCCCCCTGGTCGGCTACGCGTTCGCGGTGACCATGCTCGGCACCACCCTGCCGACCCCGCTCTACCCGCTGTACCAGCACGACATCGGCTTCTCCGGCTTCATGGTCACCGTGATCTACGCCGTCTACGCCGTCGGGGTGATCGGAGCCCTGCTCGGCTTCGGCCAGGTCTCCGACCAGATCGGCCGGCGCCGGGCGCTCATCCCGGGACTGCTGCTCTCCGCACTGAGCGCGGTGGTCTTCCTGACCGCCGGTGGCCTGCCGGCGCTCTTCATCGGCCGGATCCTCTCCGGCCTGTCCGCCGGGATCTTCACCGGCACGGCGACGGCGGCGCTGGTGGACTTCGCCCCCGCGGGGCGGCGCGGCCGGGCGACGCTGGTCGCAACCCTGGTCAACGTCGGCGGGCTCGGGCTCGGGCCGTTGCTGGCCGGACTCCTCGCCGAATACGCCACCGCCCCATTGCGGCTCCCGTTCATCGTCGATCTCGCCCTGTTGGTCCCGGCCATGATCGCCGTCCTCGTGATGCCCGAGCCGGTCGACGTCCGCGGCGGTGTCCGGCTGCGGCTGCAGCGGCTGCGCGTCCCGCCCGAGGTGCGGGCCATCTTCATCCCGGCCGCGTTCGTGGGCTTCGCCGGGTTCGCCGTACTCGGCCTGTTCACCGCCGTCGCGCCGGCGTTCCTGGGGGAGGTCCTGCACCTGCCCAACCACGCGCTCACCGGTGTCGTGGTCTTCGCGGTGTTCGCGGCATCCGCCGTCGGCCAGCTAGCCCTGGGGCTCTTCCCGCGGCGCCGCGCGCTGCCGGTGGGGAGTCTGGGGCTCATCGTCGGCGTGGGCGTCGTCGCCGCAGGCCTGGGGCTCGAGTCGCTCGCGGTGCTGCTCGTCGGCGGGATCGTCGCCGGGCTGGGGCAGGGGCTGAGCTTCCGGGCCGGTCTGAGCGCGGTCACCGCCGGCACCCCCGCACACCGCCGGGCCGAGGTCACCTCGAGCTTCTTCGTCGTGCTCTACGTCGCCCTCTCCGTGCCGGTCATCGGTGTCGGCCTGGCCGCGCAGGGGATCGGGCTGAAGTCCGCCGGGATCGCGTTCGCCGCGGTCGTGGCCGCGCTCGCCGCGGTCACCCTCGTCAGCGTCACGCGGCAGGGATCGACGCAGCAGGGATCGACGCAGCAGGGATCGACGCAGCAGGGATCGACGCAGCAGGCCTGAGGCCGGTCCACCGCGCGGGCGGTGGACACGACCTAGAGAGCCCGCAAGGCGCCGCCGTCCACCGGGAGCATCACGCCGGTGAGATAGGACGCCGCCGGCGACAGCAGGAAGGCCGCGGCCCGGCCGAACTCATCGGGCGCCCCGTAGCGGCGCAGCGGGATGGACGCCTCCCCGCGGCGACGGGCCTCCTGCGGGTCGTCGGCCTTCGCATCGAGCTCCTTCAGCCGGTCGGTCGCGATCCGGCCCGGCAGCAGGCCGTTGACCCGGATACCGCGTGGCCCGAGCTCGTCGGCCAGCGTCTTCGCCATCATCGCCAGGCCCGGTCGAAGGCCGTTGGAGATCGCCAGCCCGCCGATCGGCGACCGGACCGAGCTGGACAGCACGAAGGCGATCGACCCGCCGTCGGCCAGCCGCCCGGCGAGCGAGGTCGCGAGCCGCAGCGCGCCGAGGAAGACCGAGTCGAAGGCGGCCCGCCATTGCGCGTCGGTCGCCCCGGTGGCCGACGTCGCCGGCGGGCCACCGACGCTGATCAGGGCACCGTCGAGGCGACCGAACGAGGTCAGGGCGGCCTGTGCCAGCAGGTCGGGCGTCGCCGGGTCGGCGAGGTCGGCGACCAAGCCGGTGGCCCGGAGCGGTCCACCCAGGTCGCGTGCGGCGGCGGCGACCGCATCGGCGTTTCGGGAGGAGACGACGACCCGGGCGCCGTCGTCGACCAGCATCTGCGCCGCCGCCCGTCCCAGCCCACGGGTGCCCCCCGTGACGACGTACACGCGTTCCTTGAGTCCCAGATCCATGGTGCCGATCCTGGACCACGGACGGTTGCCGATTGAGGGTGGGGGCGGCCGGCAAGCTCCGGAGGCCGCCCCCACCGGCTCGATCAGCCGGCCGGCTGGAGCAGCCCGACCAGACCGTGGGACTCGCCGTCAGGACCGGAGCTGAAGATCACGCTGCCGGGCCCGCCGTTGGTGGCGGTGCCGGGGATGAGCGACCACAGTCCGTCGATCGCCACCGGATGTCCGTCCGACATGCGGAGCAGGCCGTCGAAATGGCCCCAGCGGTCGAACGTGCTGATCCGGCCGTCGCCGAAGTTGCCGACCAGTAGGTCACCGGCGTGCCGGCCGAAGGTGCTCGGTGCCGTCGTCATTCCCCATGGCGCGTTCAGCGAGCCGCGGCTGGCGATCCGCTTGGGGAACAGGCCGAACGACGTGTAGCGGTCCACGAAGCCGAGCCCCTTGCCGTCGACCTCGTCCGCGCCCGTGCCCTGCTTGGCGTAGCTGACGTAGACCGAGTTACCGATCACCGCGACGTTGAAGGGTGCGTAACCGCGGGGCAGGCGCGGGTCGGTGAAGAACGGCCGGGGGAGCGGCACCCGGTGGAACTTCTTGTCGAAGACGTCGATGCGGCCGTTGTGGAAGTCGGCGGCCAGCAGGAACGGGCCGATCGGCGTGTGCAGCAAAGCCAGGCCCTTGAAGACGGCGTTCCTGACGTGGGCCACGGTGAGTGCCGTGGTCGGTGCCGCATTCGGGTTCCAGGCCTTCACGTCGCCGGCCTCGGTGTCGAAGATGAACGGGGCCGCCCCCGACCCGCTCGAGGACGAGACGACGAAGTCGGTGGTGTCGTTGAACACCTGGCCCGTCGGCCCGCCCGCGACGTCGACCTCCAACCCCTGCTTCGCCACCGGCGAGCCGCCGGCGGGGCCCTTGTAGAGGGTTGCGGAGTCCGTGCCGTTGTTGGCCGACCAGAGCGGGCTCGTCGGAGACTGCGCGAGCCCCCACGGGTTGACCAACTTGGGGTCCATGAGCTGAGCCTTGCCGGCCTGGTCGGAGACCAGGTTGACCTGCGTGACGCCGTGCGGTGCGGCGGGGGCGGGTGCCCCGGATGCCGGCGCCGCCACGCCGATGCCCGCGGCGACCAACGCCGGGACGGCGAGCAGACTGGCACCGGCGAGAAGCCGGTTGCGGGGGAAGAGCGAGGGGACCTTCGTGCCCATCGTTGCCTCCAGGCAGTGTCCGGGTGCGCGGATGCGCACCCTCCGCATGGGCACGGACGGGAGCCGCGCAGGGTTCACCCGCACCGCATCTTTCTCGCGGGTGAACTCACGGACCCGGCCCACTCCTCGTGGGCAGCCGATCGCCGGACGACGTCAGTCGGAGTCGCGCAGGGAGCGCAGGACGTAGGGCATGATGCCGCCGTGCCGGAAGTACGCCGCCTCCCCGGGCGTGTCGATCCGGACCACCGCGGTGAACTCGGTGTCGTCGGCACGGACGGTGACCTCGCGCGGGGTCTCCCCGTCGTTGATCGCGCCGATGCCGGTGATCGAGAACGTCTCCTCGCCGGTCAGGCCCAGCGAGGCCGCCGTATCACCGTCGGCGTACTGCAGCGGGAGCACGCCCATGCCGAGCAGGTTGGACCGGTGGATCCGCTCGAACGATTCGGCGAGCACCGCCCGCACGCCCAGCAGCGTCGTGCCCTTCGCCGCCCAGTCCCGCGAGGAGCCCGAGCCGTACTCCTTGCCGGCCAGGACGATCAGCGGCACCCCGGCCTCGGCGTAGGCCATCGCGGCGTCGTAGATCGTGGCCTGCTCGCCGGTCAGCAGGTTGCGGGTCATCCCGCCCTCGACGCCGGGGACCAACTGGTTGCGCAGCCGGATGTTGGCGAACGTGCCGCGGATCATCACCTCGTGGTTGCCGCGCCGCGACCCGTAGGAGTTGAAGTCCCGCCGCTCCACGCCGTGTCCGGTGAGGTAGGCGCCGGCCGGTGAGTCGGTCTTGATCGCCCCGGCGGGGGAGATGTGGTCGGTCGTCACCGAGTCGCCGAGCTTGGCCAGCACCCGCGCACCCGAGATGTCCTCGACCGGCTGCGGCTCCGCCTGCATGCCCTCGAAATAGGGCGGGCGCCGGACGTACGTCGACTCCGGGTCCCAGGCGAACGCGTCGCCCTCGGGGGTCTGCAGGGCCGCCCACCGCTCGTCGCCGGCGAAGACGTCGGCGTAGTCGCGGGTGAACATCTCCGACGCGATGGCCGAGTCGATGACGTGCTCGATCTCCTGGCTGGTCGGCCAGATGTCCCGGAGGTAGACCGGGTGCCCGTCGGTATCGGAGCCGAGCGGCTCGCCCACCAGGTCGACGTCCATGCTCCCGGCGAGGGCGTAGGCCACGACCAACGGCGGGGACGCGAGGTAGTTCAGCTTCACGTCGGCGTTGATCCGGCCCTCGAAGTTGCGGTTGCCCGAGAGCACGGCGGCGACGGCGAGGTCGGACTCGTTGACCGCGGAGCTCACCGCCTCCGGCAGCGGGCCGGAGTTGCCGATGCAGGTCGTGCAGCCGTAGCCGACGAGGTTGAAGCCGAGCTTCTCCAGGTAGGGGATCAGACCGGCCCGCTCGTAGTAGTCCATGACGACCTTCGACCCCGGGGCGAGCGTCGTCTTGACCCACGGCTTGCTGACCAGCCCGCGCTCCACGGCCTTCTTGGCCAGCAGCGCGGCACCGAGCATGACCTGCGGGTTGGAGGTGTTGGTGCACGAGGTGATGGCCGCGATCACGACCGCGCCGTGATCGATCTCGGTCGCGGTGCCGTCCTCGAGCACCACCTTGGTGGGGTGGCTGGTCCGCCCGGAGCCGTTGCTCGACGGCGAGTCCGACGCCGGGAAGGACTCCTTGCCGGTCTCGTCGTCGTCCTCGACGTAGTCCGGCAGGACGTCGCGGAACCCCGCCTTGGCGTCGGAGAGGGCGATCCGGTCCTGCGGCCGCTTCGGCCCGGCGATGGACGGGACGATGGTGGACAGGTCGAGCTCGAGCGTCTCCGAGTACGCCGTCGACGCGGTCGGGTCGTGCCAGAGGCCCTGCTCCTTGCTGTAGGCCTCGACCAGCGCCACCTGCTCCTCGCTGCGGCCGGTGAACCGCAGGTAGCGGATGGTCTCCTCGTCGATCGGGAAGATCGCGCACGTCGAGCCGTACTCCGGGCTCATGTTTCCGATCGTCGCCCGGTTGGCCAGCGGCACCGCCGCGACACCCGGGCCGAAGAACTCGACGAACTTCCCGACGACGCCGTGCTTGCGCAACATCTCGGTGATCGTCAGCACCAGGTCGGTGGCGGTGGCGCCCTCCGGCATCGCGCCGGAGAGCCGGAACCCGACGACGCTGGGGACGAGCATGCTCACCGGCTGGCCGAGCATCGCCGCCTCGGCCTCGATGCCGCCGACGCCCCAGCCGAGTACGCCGAGGCCGTTGACCATCGTCGTGTGGGAGTCGGTGCCGACGAGGGTGTCGGGGTAGGCGACGCCGCCGCGGGAGAAGACCACGCGGGCGAGGTGCTCGATGTTGACCTGGTGGACGATTCCGGTGCCGGGCGGCACGACCTTGAACTCGTCGAACGCGCTCTGCCCCCAGCGCAGGAACTGGTAGCGCTCCCGGTTGCGCTGGTACTCCAGTTCGACGTTGCGCTCGAAGGAGTCCGGCGCACCGAAGACGTCGGCGATCACCGAGTGGTCGATGACCAGCTCCGCCGGTGCCAGCGGGTTGATCTTCGCCGGGTCCCCGCCGAGCGCCTTCATCGCCTCCCGCATCGCGGCCAGGTCGACCACGGCCGGCACACCCGTGAAGTCCTGCATGACGACGCGCGCGGGGGTGAACTGGATCTCCCGTGACGGTGCCGCGGTGGGGTCCCAGGCAGCCAGTGCGCGGACGTCGTCAGCGGTCGTCCGCAGGCCGTCCTCGGTGCGCAGCAGGTTCTCCAGCAGGATCTTGAGCGAGTACGGCAGCCGGTTGGCGCCGTCGACTGCGGAAAGCCGGTAGATCTCGTGGCGGGTTCCGCCGACCTCGAGCGTGCTGCGGGCACCGAAGCTGTCCTGGCTGGTCGCGCTGCTCACCGGAGCTCCCCTCTCTGCGGATGTGCCCCATCCTTCCGTATCGGCACCGGTCCGGCTCCGCTCGGGTCGGCGCCGTCGACGTGGCGGCAGTCGACGGCGCTTTGTACCGTCGCAGTGGTGGGCAGGGTGAACGGCGACACCGACCGCGACATCGATGGGGCGCTCGACCGGGCGGGGGACCTGGTCGCCGGCGCGGCCCGCATCACGGTGCTCACCGGTGCCGGGATATCGACCGACAGCGGCATTCCGGACTTCCGCGGCCCGGACGGGGTCTGGACCCGTGACCCGACGGCCCACCGGCGGGCCACGCTGGCGAGCTATCTCGCCGATCCGCAGGTACGCCGCCAGGCCTGGCAGAGCCGGCGGGACCATCCGGCCTGGACCGCCGAGCCGAACGCCGGGCACCGCGCGCTCGTCGACCTGGAACGGGCCGGCCGGCTGCGGGCGGTCATCACCCAGAACATCGACGGCCTGCACCAGCGCGCCGGCAACGATCCCGGCACGGTCGTCGAGCTGCACGGCACGGTGCGCGAGGTGGGCTGCCTGTCCTGCGGCGACCGGGCGCCCATGTCCGCCGCCCTCGCCCGCGTCGCCGCGGGCGAACCCGACCCGCCGTGCCTGCGCTGCGGCGGCCTGCTCAAGTCGGCCACCATCTCCTTCGGACAGCGCCTCGACGAGGCCGTGCTGCAGGCGGCCGCAGCGGCGGCCACCGACTGCGACCTGTTCCTCGCCGTGGGCAGCTCGTTGACCGTCCAGCCGGCGGCCGGGCTCACCCGGGTCGCCGCCCGGGCCGGCGCACCGTGGTGATCGTGAACGCCGAACCGACGGCCTACGACCCGCTGGCCGCGGCCGTCGTGCGGGTGCCGATCGGCGAGGCGCTGCCGGCCCTCGCCCGGGCTGCCGACGCGTCGGGAATCGCCCGACGTGACCATGGCGGACTCCTCGGTCGAGGACGAGGAGAGGGCCGCCCAGGACGAGGCCCACGAACTCCGCTGGCGCATGATCCGGCGCCGGGCCGCGGTCGGCTACTTCGTCGTGCTGGCCGCGTTCATCCCGACGGTGGGCATCCCGGAGGATCGCGAGGGCCTGCTGCTCTGGATCCTCGCGGCCCTGGGGATCCGCTGCCTGGGCCGGGGATGGCGCAGCTTCCGCCGGGTGCTGCTCGACTGGCTGCCCTTCACCGCCGTCCTCATCGCCTACGACTACACGCGGGGGATCGCCGACAACCTCGGTATCGCCACCCACGTCATCGAGCCCGCACACGCCGACCTGTGGATGTTCCACGGCGTCCTGCCGACCTACTGGCTGCAGCAGCACCTGTCCGTGCCCGGACATGCCCGGTGGTACGACGCCGTCGTCACCCTCGTCTACACCTCCCATTTCCTGGTCACCCCGATCGCGGCGGTGTTCCTCTGGCTGCGCAACCGGCAACGCTGGATCGGCTTCATCACCCGCATCATCGTGCTCTCGCTGGCCGGGTTGCTGACCTACGTGCTCTACCCGATGGCCCCGCCGTGGTACGCCGCCCGCGCGGGCCTGATCGACCCCGTGCGGCGGATCTCCTCGGTCGGCTGGCAGGTGCTCGGCCTCAACCACGCCGGCAGCATCCTGGCCGGGGCACAGGCCTCGGTGAACGCGGTCGCGGCCATGCCGTCCCTGCATACCGCGACGGCGACGCTGATCGCGCTGTACTTCATCCCGCGGGCACCGTGGTGGGGCAAGATCCCGCTCGCCTGCTACCCGCTGCTCATGGGCCTGGCGCTGGTCTACTCCGGCGAGCACTACGTCATCGACCTGCTCTTCGGATACGTCTACGCGGTGGTCGTGATGGTCGGTGTCGGCGCCGGCGAGCGGTGGTGGGCCGGTCGCCGGCGGCGCCGCCAGACCCTCTCGCCAGGCTGCCTGCCGCGCGGCTAGCGTGGGCGGCACGCCGCCGGGAGGAGAAGCCGCATGCGCGTTCCGCTGACCACACAGGACTTCCTGACCCGCGGCGCCGCGGTCTACCCGGACCGCACCGCCGTCGTCGACGAGCCCGGGCAACCGGCCGCAACGGTCGGCTGAGCCCACCTTCGCCCAACTGCAGTCCCGGGTCCGGGCGATCCAGGCCGGCCTCGACGACCTCGGCATCGGCCCGGGGGAGCGGGTCGCCGTCGTCAGCCACAACGCGGCGCGGCTGCTCGAACTGCTCTACGCCGTACCGTCCTCCGGTCGCATCCTGGTGCCGGTCAACTTCCGGCTGCGGCCGGACGAGGTCGAGCTACATCGTCGGCGAACAGCGGCGCCGCGGACGCTGCTGGTCGACCCCGACCTGGCCGGACTGCTCGACCGGAGTCACCGGTCCGCACCGCGTTCGTGCTCGGCACGGCCGAGCGACGAGGTGCTGCTGCGACCCGACCGGGAGCCGCGGGCCGTGGGCGCGGCCGGACGAAGACGCGACGGCCACGATCAACTACACCAGCGGCACGACCGCCCGGCCCAAGGGTGTCGAGCTCACCCACCGCAACATCTGGATCAACGCGGTGACCTTCGGGCTGCACACCACGGTCACCGACCGCGACGTCTACCTGCACACACTGCCGATGTTCCACTGCAACGGCTGGGGGATGCTCTACGCCACGGCCGGGCTCGGCGTGCCGCAGGTGGTGCTCCGCAAGGTCGACGGCGCCGAGATCCTGCGCCGGGTCGAGCGCTACGGCGTCACTCTCATGTGCGGCGCGCCGGCCGTGTGGAACGCCGTACTGGAGGCCGCCGCCGGGTGGGACGGCGAGATCCCGGGCCGCGGCCGGGTGCGGCTGGTCTGCGCGGGCGCGCCGCCGCCCTCGCGCACCATCGAGCGGATCGAGACCGAGCTCGGTTGGGAGTTCATCCAGATCTACGGGCTCACCGAGACCTCGCCGCTGCTGACCATCAACCGGCGGCGCGCGGAGGACGATCAACTCCCGGCGGCGGAGCGGGCGCCGGCGGCTGTCCCGGGCCGGCGCGCCAGCGCTCGGCGTACAGGTCGCGATCAGCGACGACCGGCGAGGTGCTGGCCCGCTCCAACGTCGTACTCGGCGGCTACTGGGACAACCCGCAGGCGTCTGCGGACGCGCTGGACGGCGGGCTGGTTCCACACCGGGGACGGCGGGCGCGTCGACGACGAGGGCTTCCTCACGATCTCCGACCGGATGAAGGACGTCATCATCACCGGCGGCGAGAACGTGTCGTCGATCGAGGTCGAGGACTGCATCTTCCGCCACCCGGCGGTCGCCGAGGTCGCGGTGATCGGCGTGCCGGACGAGAAGTGGGGCGAGACGATCAAGGCGCTGGTCGTGCTCGCTGCCGGCGCGCGGTACCGACGAGGCCGACATCATCGCCCACTGCAAGTCCAGGCTGGCCGGCTTCAAGGCGCCCGACGTCGGTGGAGTTCCGGCCGGAGATCCCGCGCACCGCGACCGGCAAGGTGCAGAAGTTCAAGCTCCGCGAAGAGTACGGCGTGGGCCACTGAGAGCACGACCGGGCCACTGGCCAGCACTGACCAGCACTGAGTAGCGGTGGGTCGGCGCATGTCCGGCATGAGTGCCGGCGGCCCGCATGATGGAAAACAGCGGTTTGAGTCTGCGAATTTCCATGCCCCGAAGTGCCTTCCTCTGCGTTTAAGCACTTATCGCCGCTTAGCCGGACTTGATACGTGGTGTTTTTCCTGTGCACGACTGGCGCCACAGTGACGAATGGTGGCATCGTGTCCAATGCCGTGTCGCGGGGTCGCTGAAGTAGGTGTCAGCTTTCGGGCTACGGAGGTGTACTCCAGGTCGATGGAGCGTCCGGGTATGCCGCTGATGATTGCCGCGCTGATCGGGTCGCTCACGCTCACGATCTTCGCGGTGCTGGCACCTCGCAAGCTCCACACAACCCCACCGACGGCCAGATCGCGGGCCGCGAAGACCAAGGCGGAGCGGGCCAGAGACGTCGGTCGGCTGAGGCCCAGGTGGCCAAGGCGGCCGGCGACATCGCAGCGGCTGGGCGACCGCCGCCGAGTTGGCCGGGGAGCGCTACAACAAGGCGGTCGCCGACTACGGCGCGGCGCAGACCAAGGCCGCGGCGGCGGAGGCGCGGCGACGGGGCAGCCGGCCGGGTAACACCGCCCGCGCGGGACGGTCGGGAAGTTCGCCCACGACAGCTACATCAGGGCAGCATGCTCGGATCGTCGCTGCCCTGCTCGACTCCGGCGGCCCGGCCACCTGATCGAGCGCGCAGGCCTCCTGCGGCCGCCGGCGAGCGCAGACCTGCCGTGCTCGAACGGATACCAGGTCGCCAGCGTCGCCAAGGCGAACGCCGACGCCGCCGCCCGGGCGGCGGTCGGCGTGATGGCGCCGGCCAAGACGAGGCGGCGGCGCCAAGCAGGTCGCGGAGCGAAGGTCGGCGCGGCGAGGACCCAGCTCGCCGTGCTCAGAACCGGAAGACCATCTGGAGGGCCAGCTGGTGAGGCCAAGGCGCGGCTGGCCGGTCTGCCGACGCCCGCCAGGCGTACCTCAAGTGGAAGCGCCAGCAGGAGGCCGCCGCCCGCCGGGCCGCCACGAGCGGGCCAAGGAGGCGGCTGCGGGCCGCGCGGCGGCCGAGCAGGCGCGGCGAGGCCCGGGCCGACGCGGCGGCCCGCGCACAGGCGGCCGCCAGGGCGCAGGCCCGGCGCAGGCCGCGGCGACACAGCAGGTGGCCCAACAGGTGGGCACCGGTTCCGGGACGGGACCCAGCAGGCGAGTTCCGATCAACCGGCGGCGGTGACTCTGAGCGCCGCGGCGAGCGTCGGCTGGACCGCTGCTGCAGGGCAGCGCCGCCGTGGCCGCCGCGATGCGCTGGATCGGGACTCCCTACGCCTGGTCCGGCGGCACGGCGTCCGGGCCGAGCTACGGCACCGCCCCGGATACGGGCATCCTCGGCTTCGACTGCTCCGGCCTGGCTCTCTACGCCTGGGCGCAGGCGGGGATCACGCTCCCGCACTTCAGCGGCTACCAGTACGACATGGGCAGCCACCCGTCGATGGACAGCCTGATGCCGGGCGACCTGCTGTTCTGGTCCTACGACGGCACCCCGTCGGCCATCCACCACGTGGCCATCTACGTCGGCGGCGGCCAGGTGCTCGAGGCCCCGGAGAGCGGCGACGTCGTCAAGATCGTCCCGATCTGGTACGACGGCCTGGTCGGGGCCACCCGCCCGGGGTCCTGACCCGGCCGGTCGCGCGAGGTCGGCGCCGGGGCATAAGGGGTGACATGACTCCCGCCGCTCACCGTCGGCCCCCGGGCCGATCGCGCCGCCGGTCTCACCGACCGGCACGGCCGGCGGGCGCGTGACCTGCGGGTATCACTGACCGACCGCTGCTCGCTGCGCTGCACCTACTGCATGCCCGCCGAGGGCCTGACCTGGTTGGCCGCGAGCGGAACTGCTCACCGACGGCGAGCTGGTGCGGCTGGTCGGGGTGCTCGTCGACCTCGGGGTGCGACGCCTGCGGTTGACCGGCGGCGAACCACTCGATCCGGCCGGGGGTGCCCGATCTCGTCGGCCCGGTTCGCGGCCCTGTCGCCCGGACCTCGAGATCTCGCTGACCACCAACGGGCTGGCGCTCGCCGCGCAGGCCGCCGACCTCGCCCGAGGCGGGACTGCGCCGGGTCAACATCTCCCTGGACACCCTCGATCCGGCCCGGTTCGCCCGGAGCGACCCGCCGCGACCGGCACGCCGACGTCCTGGCCGGGCTTGCGCGCGGCGCGGGACGCCGGGCTGACGCCGGTCAAGGTCAACGCGGTGCTGCTGCGCGGGGTCAACGACGACGAGGCGCCGGCGCTGCTGGACTGGTGCCTGCGGCACGGCTACAGCTTCGCATCATCGAGCAGATGCCGCTCGATCCTCAGCACGGGTGGGACCGGGCCCGGATGATGACCGCCGAGCGAGGTGCTCGCCGCGCTGTCGACGTCCTACCGGATGGCGCCGGAGCCCGACCGGGGGAGTGCTCCGGCCGAGGTCTGGCAGGTGCTCGACGGGCCGGGACTGCCACCGGGGACGACCGGGCCGGGTCGGCGTGATCGGCTCCGTGACCCGGCCGTTCTGCGCGGCCTGCGACCGGGTGCGGCTCACCGCCGACGGCCAACTTCGTAACTGTCTGTTCGCACGCGAGGAGTCCGACCTGCGGACGGCGTTGCGGGGCGGGGCGAGCGATGACCAACTGGCCCGGCAGATGCAGGCCGCCGTCGCGGCGAAGCGGTTCGGGCACGGGATCGACGACCCGGACTTCGCCCAGCCGGACCGGCCGATGTCCGCGATCGGCGGCTGACCGAGGCCCAGGTCGGTCAGCGGGTCATCGCGTCAGCGGGTCGGTACGGCGGAGGAACCCCCGCGCGCCGAGAAACTCCGACAGCGATTCGCGGTGCTCGTCGCAGGCGATCCAGGTCTTCTCGCGATCCGGGGTGTGGACCCGCGGGTTGTTCCAGATCAGTGCCCACACGCCCGCGGACGCGCACCCGCGGGCGGAGCAGACCGCAGCGCCGGCATCGTGCTCGTCCAGGTCGCCAGTCATCGGGTCGTCAGTCATCCGCGCGAGTGTGTCACGGGCGGTCGGAAGGCAAAAAGGCGTCGGGCAGCCACGGGGGGAGCTGCCCGACGCGGACAGCACGCTACACCAGCCGGACCCCGTGCGGTCAACCGCGACTCACGGCGTGTCAGGCATGACACGCCCAGGTGGCCGGCGGGTCCGGCCACCGCGGTCGACGTCGCCCGCGGCCGGTTGCAGCCCGACCAGCCAGCACCGTCGGCCGTCGTCGACCCACTCGATGTCCCAGCGCTGCGCCCCGACCACCTCTCGCACGTCACGGAGCACCCGGACGAGGCGCATCCCCCACGGGGGCAGCGGGACGCGGTCGGTGGCGCGGTGCGGGCGGTCGCGCGGCCGCAGGGGTCGGGCCGCCCACCGTCCGACCTCGCGGTCCCCCCCGACGTCCCGGGCCTCCGGCGTCACCTCGTGCCAGGACACCAGGTCGTCCCGGCCCGGTCCGGTGACCGCGGCACCCGCCTGCACCCCGGGCACGTGGGCCAGCAGGACGACGTCAGCCCGGGTGACTCCCGCGGCCGCGCCGGTGGCCCAGATCGACCGGACCGCGGCGACGAGCGCCGGACGATCGACGGCCGGGAGCCCCTGGATCGTGTGGGAGGCGACACCACCCGGCGCCGCGAATGCGCTACGTAGAGTGATCGATTCGGCGGGGTGCGCCGGGCCGGCCAGATCCGCGTCGTCGATGCCGTCCCACCGGCGGGCGGCATCGAGCAGGACCGCTCCGGCCGGCACCGGCAGCCCGGCGCGGGCGCACCGGTCGAGCAGATCGGCCCGCGGGCCGGCGCCGGCCGCGCCGGCCAGACCGGATCCGAGCCGGATGAGCGGAGCCGGATCGGCGGGGCGGTCCGGGCGTCGCGCGGTCACCCGCCCGAGCCTAGAGGCCTGCGGCCGTCGAACGGGCTATCGGGTCAGGCCCGCACGCGGGGTCGCGACGTCGTACGGTTACCTGGCAACACCCTGGGAACCTCCCCGGGTCGCCGCTGCGCGGGCCGGGAAGCCCCCACGCTGGGAAGCCGATGAGCCGACAGGAGGCGCGGTGAGCGATCCAGCCGATCCGTCGCCGGACCAGGGGGACACCGTGAGCACACCGGCCCGGGACGCGACCCTGCTCGAGCAG
Source organism: uncultured Actinomycetota bacterium (assembly GCA_963828605.1). Classification (GTDB taxonomy): domain Bacteria; phylum Actinomycetota; class Actinomycetes; order Mycobacteriales; family QHCD01; genus DASXJE01. The sequence continues at coordinate 357,568 of CAWHER010000001.1, forward strand.
GCGATGTTCGAGATCAAGCGGGTGATCGTCGGCCAGGACCGCATGGTCGAGCGGATGCTCGTAGCGCTGCTCTCCCGCGGTCACTGCCTGGTGGAGGGCGTTCCCGGCGTGGCCAAGACACTGGCCGTCGAGACGCTCGCGGCGACCTTCGGCGGAACGTTCTCCCGGCTGCAGTTCACCCCGGACCTGGTGCCGGCCGACATCGTCGGCACCCGCATCTACCGCGCCGGTCAGGAGCGCTTCGACACCGAGCTCGGACCGGTGTTCGCCAACTTCCTGCTCACCGACGAGGTCAACCGGGCGCCGGCGAAGGTGCAGTCGGCGCTGCTGGAGGTCATGTCCGAGCAGCAGGTCTCCATCGGCGGCATCACCTACCAGATGCCCTCGCCGTTCCTGGTCCTCGCCACCCAGAACCCGATCGAGTCCGAGGGCGTCTACCCGCTGCCCGAGGCGCAGCGGGACCGCTTCCTGCTCAAGATCGTCGTCGACTACCCGACGATGGAGGAGGAGCGGGAGATCATCTACCGGATGGGTGTCGAGCGGCCGGTGGCCTCGCAGGTCCTCACGCCGGCCGACGTGCTGCGGCTGCAGGATTCGGCGAACCGGGTGTTCGTCCACCACGCCCTGGTCGACTACGTCGTGCGGCTGGTCTTCGCGACCAGGCAGCCCCGTGAGCACGGCATGCCCGACGTCGCCGGCTGGGTGTCCTACGGCGCCAGCCCGCGCGCCTCGCTCGGCCTGATCGCGGCAGGCCGGGCCCTGGCGTTGATGCGCGGCCGGGACTACGTGCTTCCCCAGGACGTCGTCGACGTCGCCCCCGACATCCTGGGCCACCGGCTGGTGCTCTCCTACGACGCGCTCGCCGACGGCGTACCGGCCGAGCATGTGATCCGGCGGGTGCTGGCGACGGTGCCGCTGCCGCAGGTCAGCCCCCGGCAGCGCTCCGGCGGCTATCCGGGCGGGACCGCTCCGGCGCCGCATTCCGCGGGCCAGTCCGCACCCCAGCCCGCGGCCCAGCCGGCGCCGCATCCGGGCTCCTATCCGGGCTCCTACCCCCGGCCCGAGCCGCCGGGAGAACGGTCGGCGTGAGGACCAGCCCGCCGGCGCGGGCGGCGGCCATCGGGGCGCCGCCCTCGCTGTCCTGCCGGGACGGCCGAGGCGGTGCTCGCCAAGCTCGAGCTCATCGTCCGCCGCCGGCTGGACGGGCTCCTGCAGGGCAACCATCTCGGTCTCATCCCCGGTCCCGGCTCCGAGCCGGGCGAGTCGCGGGTCTACTACCCGGGCGACGACGTACGCCGGATGGACTGGCCGGTGACCGCGCGCACCACGATCCCGCACGTGCGGGAGACCATCGCCGACCGCGAACTCGAGACGTGGGTCGGTGATCGACCTCTCGCCGAGCCTCGACTTCGGCACGGCGGCCTGCGAGAAGCGCGACCTGGCTGTCGCCGGCCTCGCCGCGATCGTCTACCTCACCCAGCACGGCGGCAACCGGGTCGGCGCGATCGTGGCCACCGGCAACGGCGCAACCAGGATCCCGGCCCGGTCGGGACGCGCCCACTCGCAGGCGCTCATCCGCCAGGTGGTGCGGACCCCCCGCGCCGACCGCGGCCGCCGCGGCGACCTCGCCGCGGCGCTGGAGACGCTCCGCCGCCCGCCGCGGCGGCGGGGACTGGCCGTGGTCATCTCCGACTTCCTCGGGGAGCGCACCTGGGAGGGCCCGCTGCGGGCTCTCGCGGGGCGGCACGAGGTCCTGGCGATCGAGGTGCTCGATCCGCGGGAGCTCGACATCCCCGACGTCGGGCTGCTCACGGTGGTCGACCCGGAGTCCGGGCAGCAGTTGGACGTGCAGACCTCACGGCGGGGGCTGCGGGAGCGGTACGCCGCGGCCGCCCGGGCGGAGCGGCAGGAGATCGCCGCGACGATCCGCCGGGCCGGCGCGGGGCACTGATCCTGCGTACCGACGGCGACTGGCTGTTGGACATCCTGCGGTTCGTCGCCGCACGCCGGCGGCGCGCGTCCGGTGGTGCATTGCGATGAGGAGCCGGTGATGTCGGGGTTCCTGTCTCCGGGCTGGCTGTGGGTGCTGCTGGCGGTCGCTGCGCTGCTGGTCCTCTACGTCGTACTCGCCCGGCGCCGGGGTCGCTACGCCGCCCGGTTCACCAACGTGGCGCTGCTGGACAGCGTCGCCCCCAAGCGGCCGGGATGGCGCCGGCACGTGGCGTTCGGTCTGCTGCTGCTGGCGCTGGCGTCGCTCACCGTGGCGATGGCCCGGCCGGCCCGGCAGGTGAAGGTTCCGCGGGACCGGGCCACGGTGATGATGGTCATCGACGTGTCCCTGTCGATGGAGGCCACCGACGTCACCCCGACCCGCCTGAAGGCGGCGAAGGCGGCGGCCAAGCAGTTCGCGCACCTGCTGCCCAAGCAGATCAACCTCGGGCTGGTGTCCTTCGCCGGAACTCCCACCGTCGACGTTGCGCCGACCACCAACCGCGAGTCGGTGACCCGCGCGATCGACGACCTGCAGCTGGCCCAGTCGACCGCGACCGGTGACGCGATCATCGCCGCCCTCGGCGCCCTGCGGTCGTTCCGAGTCCAGCTCCCGACCGAGAACGGGCAGCTGAAGCCGGTCCCGTCCAAGATCGTGATGCTCTCCGACGGTGCCCGCACCGTCGGCCGACCGGTCTCGGACGCGATCCAGGCCGCGCAGAAGGCGCGCGTGCCGGTCTCCACGATCGCCTTCGGAACGGCGGAGGGATCGATCGAGCTGGAGGGCCAGCAGCAGCAGGTGCCGGTGGACACCGAGACGATGAAGGAGATCGCCAAGGGCACCGGCGGCAGCTACCACTCCGCCGCGTCCGCCGACGAGCTGCGGGCCGTCTACCACGACCTCGGCAGCCAGATCGGCTACACCACCCAGCATCGCGAGGTCACCGTCTGGGCGGTCGGCGTCGGCCTGATCCTCGCCCTCGCCGCCGCCGGTCTCTCCCTGCTGTGGACCAACCGGCTGCTCTGAGCACCGCGCCGCCACCCCATTGCGCCACGCCCCGGTTCGGCTTGAACGTGACGTTCAAGCCAAATGATGGGGGCCGGCGTTCCGCATGAACGTGACGTTGATGCGGCAAGAGCGCTTGAACGTGACGTTCATGCGGAATGGCGCGCGGAAAGTTGGCGGAAAGTTGCCGACCCCTTTCCGCATCAACGTGACGTTGATGCGGCAAGAGCGCTTGAACGTGACGTTCAAGCGGAATGGGGCGGCGCCGTTTGGCATCAACGTGACGTTGATGCCGCTAGAAGGCTTGAACGTGACGTTCAAGCCAAATGACGGGAGGGCGCCGTTGCGGGTGGGGGACGCGGGGCAGGGAGGGTCCGGCGGGTTCAGGGGAGCCGGTAGCCTCGTCCGGTCATGTCCGCTACGACGTCCCCGGAGGTCCGATCACGGTGAGCCGTTCCGTACTCGTGACCGGGGGCAACCGCGGAATCGGCCTGGCGATCGCGCAGAGCTTCGCCGCACAGGGCGACCGGGTCGCCGCCACCTACCGCGGGAGCCCACCGCCGGAGGGCCTGCTGGGGGTCCGCTGCGACGTCACCGACGTCGACGCGGTGGACGCCGCCTTCGCCGCCGCCGAGGCAGAGCACGGGCCGGTGGAGGTGCTCGTCTCCAACGCCGGCGTCAACGACGACACCCTGCTGCTGCGGATGAGCGAGCAGCAGTTCGCCGACGTCATCGACACCAACCTCACTGCCGCCTACCGGGTGGCCAAGCGGGCCGCCGCCGGGATGCTGCGGATGCGCCGCGGCCGGATGATCTTCATATCCTCGGTCGTCGGGCTGTCCGGCTCAGCCGGGCAGGCCAACTACGCCGCGTCGAAGGCCGGCCTCGTCGGGCTGGCCCGCTCGATCGCCCGTGAGCTGGGCGGGCGCGGCATCACCGCCAACGTCGTCGCCCCGGGCTTCGTCGACACCGACATGACCCGGGCCCTTCCGGAGAAGCGGCGCGCCCAGATCCTCGGCGAGATCCCGATGGGCCGGTACGGCACGCTGGACGAGATGGCCGGGGTCGTCACGTTCCTCGCCGGCGACACGGGCGGCTACATCACCGGCGCGGTACTGCCGGTGGACGGCGGCATCGGAATGGGTCACTAGCCGTGCGGCGTGCGACACGTTCGCGCTACAGGTCGACGACAGCGGAGGAGACAGCGTGACCGGTCTGCTTGCGGGCAAGCGCATCCTTGTCGCCGGGGTGACGATGGACACCTCGCTGGGGTTCGCCGTCGCGAAGGTCGCCCAGGAGCAGGGTGCGCAGGTCATCATCACCAACTTCGGGCGGGCGTTGGCCATCACCCGGCGGATCGCCAAGCGGCTGCCTACCGAGCCGATCGTCCTCGAGCTCGACGTCACGAACGACGAGCACCTGGCCGGGCTCGCGGACGCGGTGCGCGAGCACGTCGACGGGCTCGACGGCGTCGTCCACTCGATCGCGTTCGCCCCGCAGGGCGCGCTCGGCGGCAACTTCCTCAACACCTCCTGGCCGGACGCCGCGACCGCGTTCCAGGTGTCGGCCTACTCGCTCAAGGCGCTGACGATGGCCGCCCTGCCGCTGATGACTGACGGGGGAGCGGTGGTCGGGCTGACCTTCGACGCGACCGTCGCCTGGCCGGCCTACGACTGGATGGGTGTCGCCAAGGCCGGGCTGGAGTCCTGCTCCCGCTACCTCGCCCGGGATCTCGGCCCGAAGGGCATCCGGGTCAACCTCGTCTCGGCCGGTTTCACTCGCACCATCGCCGCGAAGGGGATCCCGGGGATCGGGCCGGTGGAGGAGATGTGGGGCGAGCGGGCCCCGCTCGGCTGGGACCCCGAGGACTCCGATCCCACCGGCCGCGCCTGCGTCGCGCTGCTGTCGGACTTCTTCCCCAAGACCACTGGGGAGATCGTGCACGTCGACGGCGGCTACCACGCGATGGGCGCCTGACACCCACGGGGGCCCGGTCCGGCCGAGCCGGGCAGGATGGACGGCGTGAGCTACGACGCCCTCCTGGTGGTGTCCTTCGGCGGTCCGGAGGGGCCCGGTGACGTCCTGCCGTTCCTGGAGAACGTCACCCGTGGGCGCGGCATCCCTCGTGACCGGTTGCTCGCGGTCGCCGGGCACTACGACCACTTCGGCGGCGTGTCCCCGATCAACGCACAGAACCGGGCGCTGATCGGCGCGGTCGGGGACGACTTCGCCCGGCACGGCCTCGACCTGCCGATCTACTGGGGCAACCGCAACTGGCACCCCTACCTCGCCGACGCCGTACGGCGGATGGCCGACGACGGCGTCCGCCGCGCACTGGCCTTCGTCACCAGCGCCTACTCGTCGTACTCGGGCTGCCGGCAGTACCAGGACGACATCGCCGCAGCGCGCGCGCAGGTGGGAGAGAGCGCGCCGGAGATCGACAAGATCCGGCACTTCTTCAACCACCCGGGCTTCGTCGAGCCCAACGTCGACGCCGTCCGGGCCGCCCTGGCCTCCCTTCCCGACGACCGCCGGGACGGCGCGCGGCTGGTGTTCACCGCCCACAGCGTCCCGGTCTCGATGGCGACGGCGAGCGGACCCGAGGGCGGCCTCTACGTCGCCGAGCTCGCCGAGGCCGCCCGGCTGGTCGCGGCGGCCGCCGCCCCGGGGCTGGCCTACGACCTGGTCTGGCAGAGCCGCAGCGGACCGCCCCAGGTGCCCTGGCTCGAGCCCGACATCGTCGACCACATCGACGCGCTCGCGGCCGGGGGCGTGTCCGCCGTCGTGGTGTCCCCGATCGGGTTCGTCAGCGACCACCTCGAGGTGCTCTGGGACCTCGACAACCAGGCCGCCGGGGCGGCAAGGGAACGCGGTATCGCCTTCGCCCGGGCCGCGACCGCCGGGACCGATCCGCGGTTCGTGACGATGGTCCGGGAGCTGGTCCGGGAGCGGACGGACCCAGATCCGGAACGCCGGGCACTCGGCCCCATGGGCCCCTCGCACGACGCCTGCCCGCTCGGCTGCTGCCCTGCCCCACGTCGCCCGGGCTCTTGACCTGATGCCGGTTATGGGGTCAGATGCCGGGATCGCGGGAGCCGTCCCGCGGTCCTGACAGGGAGCCACCGGGATGACCAGCCTGCTTCGCCGCCGTGTCCTCGCCGTCCTCGCCGCGGTCACCCTGCCGCTCTCCATCGCCGTTCCGGCCGCCGCCGCCGCCGCCGGGCACCCGACACCGGCGGCAGCCGCCCCCGTGGCCGGCGTCCGCGCCGACGACGGGGCGCACGTCGTCGCCGAGCAATGGGTGGCCCCCCGCCAGCTCGACCTCACCATCTCCTCGCCCGCGTTGGGCGGCACTGGCATGGTGCGGCTGCTCACCCCGGACGGGTGGACGGCCGGCCGCCACGCCCGGCGCTGGCCGGTGTTCTGGCTGTTGCACGGCTGCTGCGGCGACTACACCAGCTGGACGGCGATGACCGACGTCGCGCAGATTCCGGCACTGCGGCATGTGCTCGTCGTGATGCCCGAGGCGGGCGTCGCAGGCTGGTACAGCAACTGGTGGAACCACGGCGCCGGCGGCGCACCGGCGTGGGAGACGTTCCACCTGACCGAGGTGCGGCAGATCCTCGACCGCGGTTACGGCACCGGATCACGCCGGGTCATCGCCGGACTGTCGATGGGCGGCTTCGGCGCACTGTCCTACGCCGCGCGGCACCCGGGGATGTTTCGCGCCGCCGCCTCGTACAGCGGGGTCGTGCATCCGCTTTACGAGCCCGGCGGCCCGGACAACGTCCTGTCGATCAACCAGGGCCAGGGGGTGGACCCGTACGCCGTCTGGGGCGATCCGACCGCACAGCGGAGCATCTGGGCCGCGCACGACCCGTACGAGCTCGCCACCCGGCTGCGGCACACGCCGGTCTTCCTGTCCGTCGGCGACGGCACGTCCGGCCCGTTCGACCCGCCCGGCAAGTCCGACGCCTTCGAGCGGCTGTTCGACGCCCAGAACCACGCCCTCGCGGCAAGGTTGACCGTGCTGCGGGCGCCGTTCGTGACGGACTTCTACGGGCCGGGAACACATACCTGGCCCTACTGGCAGCGCGAGCTGCACCGGTCGCTGCCGATGCTGCTCGCCGGGCTCGGGATCGGGTGGCCGGCGACGCGGGCCGGTGCCCAGATCGGCACGCTCGCCGGGGCGGCCTAGCGGCGGTCGGCGGTCACCGTGTTGTAGGCGGCGACGCGGGCCCGCCGGATCGCGGCCGTCAGGGGTCGGAGGATGTCCGCCCGGCGCCGGGCCTCCTGGCCCGTGACGGCCCCACCCGGGGCGTCCTCGTGCGCGAGGTCCAGCACCGCGGCGAGCCGGTCGGCCTGCGCCAGCAGGCGCAGGGCCCGGGGGTCGTAACCGGCCGGCAGGTCCAGCCGGGCACCGCCGCGGCGTACGCCGGCCACGGCGTCCGCGATGTCCGGCCGCCAGCTGGCCACGTCCAGGGTGGTCAGCGCGGACGCCGCCTCCCGGAGCGCCTCGGTCAGATCGTGCTCGGCGTCGGCCAGCGGAAGCGGGTCCGGCCGCGGCTCGTCGATCTCGTAGGCCTGCCACGTGACCACCGTCGCCCGGCTGCCGATCGGTGACCCGCGCTCCTCGACCTCGGGAACCAGGCCGAGGCCGGCACCGAGCACCGCCTCCCCGGCCCGCAGCGCCGCGGCGGCGAAGTCGGAGCCGACCGGAAGACCGCGCGGGTCACCGGGCACCGGCAGCGCCAACCGCAGCGCATCCGCCTGCCGGGCCCGCAGCGCGGTCAGCGCCCATCCGAGCGGCGCCTCCGCCGACCCGGGGAGACCGCGGATGTGGTGCGGCTCGTCGGCACCGGTCACCTGGACGACGACGTCGTCGTAGGACGCGCGTCCGGCGAGCCACGCCGATCCCCATGCGACGAACAGCCCGGACCGAGAGGGACACATGTCGGCGAGCCTACGTCGGTGCGTCACGGCACGCCGGTTAGCGTGCCGTCCGGCGGTAGTCCGGCGGTGGCGAGGAGGACGAGCGTGGGACGCAGCGACCGGTACGGCGACGACGTCCTGGCCGGGGACTGGCGCCGGCCGCGGCGGGTCCCGGAGATCGCCGCGGACGCCGGGGTGGTGGCGGAGGAGCCGGCGACCGGCTTCTGCGGCGCCGTGGTGGCCTGCGCCAAGGACGTGGTGACGCTGGAGGACCGGCACGGCCGGCGCCGGGTCTTCCCGCTGCGGGCCGCCGGGTTCCTCGTCGACGGCGCCCCGGTGACCCTGGTCCGCCCGGCATCGGTGACCCGACCGGTGCCCCGGGCCCGAACCGCCTCTGGTTCGGTCGCGGTGCCCGACGCCCCGACCCGCGTCGCCCGGGCGAGCCGGATCTACGTCGAGGGTGTGCACGACGCCGCGCTGGTCGAGCGGGTGTGGGGTGACGACCTGCGGATCGAGGGGATCGTCGTCGAACCGTTGCACGGCGTCGACGACCTGTCCGCGGTCGTCGACGGGTTCCGGCCGGGACGGGATCGCCGGCTGGGCGTGCTCGTCGACCACCTGGTCCCGGGGACCAAGGAGGCGCGGATCGTCGCCGCGGTGCGCAACCCGCACGTCCTCGTCACCGGTCACCCCTACGTCGACATCTGGCAGGCCGTAAAGCCGGCCGCGGTCGGCATCCCGGCCTGGCCGCAGGTGCCGCGCGGCACGCCGTGGAAGGAGGGTGTCTGCGCCGCGCTCGGCGTCGCCGATCCCCAGACGATGTGGCGCCGGGTGCTCGGCGCCGTGTCGACCTACGCCGACCTGCAGACTCCGCTGCTGGGCGCGGTGGAGCGCCTGATCGACTTCGTCACCGACACCGGGTGACGAAAAGCGCCTCCGGTCGAATAAGTGGCAGGATGGATCTGTGGCCGACTGGTTGATCTGGTTGATCGCGGCGGGGGCCTTGGTCGTCGCCGAGACACTCTCGCTCGGCCTCGTCCTCATCATGTTCGCCGGCGGCGCCCTGCTCGCCGGCGGCGCGGCGGCTCTCGGCCTCGGGGTGGGCCTGCAGGTCCTGGTGTTCGCGATCGCCGCGGTCGGCCTGCTGATGGTCGTCCGGCCGATCGCCCGACGGCACCTGGAGAACACCGCTGAGCTCAGCAGGACCGGCATCGAGGCGCTCGTGGGTCGCACCGCCACCGTGCTGCGCACCGTCGACGCGAAGCAGGGTCGGGTCAAGATCGGCGGCGACGAGTGGTCGGCGCAGAGCTACGACGCGACGCAGGTGCTCGAGGTCGGACGTACTGTCAGGGTCATGGAGATCAACGGCGTCACCGCCGTCGTTTGGGGAGAGCCGTAATGGCCGCATTGATCGCACTGGGCGTCATCGTCGTTCTGGTGCTCGTCGTTCTTGCCAGAAGCATCCGGATCGTGCCGCAGGCCCGGGCGGGGGTCGTCGAGCGGCTCGGCCGGTTCACCAAGGTCCTGCCGCCGGGCATCGCGTTCCTGGCGCCGTTCGTGGACCGGGTCCGCGCGATGATCGACCTGCGCGAGCAGGTCGTGTCGTTCCCGCCGCAGCCGGTCATCACCTCGGACAACCTGACCGTCAACATCGATACGGTCATCTACTTCCAGGTCACCGATCCGCGCGCGGCGACGTACGAGATCGCCAACTTCATCCAGGCCGTCGAGCAGCTCACCATCACCACGCTGCGTAACGTGGTCGGCGGGATGAACCTCGAAGAGGCGCTGACCTCCCGGGATGCGATCAACACCCGGTTGCGCGGCGAACTCGACGAGGCGACCGGCCGGTGGGGCATCCGGGTCGGCCGGGTCGAGCTCAAGGCGATCGACCCGCCGCCCTCCATCAAGGACTCGATGGAGAAGCAGATGCGCGCCGACCGGGACAAGCGCGCGATCATCCTGCAGGCCGAGGGTGCGCGGGAGTCGGCCATCAAGACCGCTGAAGGCCAGAAGGCGGCGCAGATCCTCAGCGCACAGGGCCAGAAGCAGGCGGCGATCCTCAGCGCCGAGGCCGAGCGGCAGAGCCTGATCCTGCGGGCCGAGGGCGAGCGCGCCGCGCGTTACCTGTCCTCGCAGGGCCAGGCCAAGGCCATCGAGACGGTGTTCCGCTCGATCCACAACGCCGACCCCGACCCGAAGCTCCTCGCCTACCAGTACCTGCAGACGCTGCCGCAGATCGCGCAGGGCGACGCCAACAAGCTGTGGATCGTGCCCAGCGAGTTCAGCAAGGCGCTGGAGGGTCTGTCGCGGTTCACCGGCGGCGACAAGGAGGAGGGCTCCGGGGGGCCGTCCGGCTCCTGGCTCACGCAGGCCGGCGACACGCCGTCGGCTCCGCCGAACGGCGAGGCACCGATCGACACGTCCGACTGGTTCGACTCCAAGCTCCCGCCGGCGGCGGTGCAGCCGGAGTCGCTGCGGGCGTCGGACTCCGACCCGGACAGCATCGAGGCCCACGAGGGGCTGCCCGACGTCGGCGGGTCGCTGCGGCCCGGCCTGCCGCCGATCCCGCCGGTCTCCGTCCCGAAGGTGGACATCCCGAAGCCGGACCTGTCGCTCCCGGATGTCCCGGAGGACACCCTCGCCGAGCCGCCGGACGAGCCGCCACCGCCGCCTCGGCCGTCGCCCGGCCCCTGACGACTCCGACGACCCTGACGACCCTGACGACCGTGACGACCCTGACGACCGCGGCCGGTCAGGTGCCCGCCGACACGTCCCGGCGCCGCCGCCCGACGCGGTGGTCGCGGAGCGACCCGATGCCATGGTCGCGGAGCGGCCCGACGCGGTAGCCGAGTGCGCGGGCCCGGTCGATGACGCCGGGAAGTGCGCCCAGCGCCGAACCCCAGGAACCCGGGGCGGCGAAGCTGTCGGCGTCGTGCAGCAGCAGGGTCGCGCCGCCTTCGATCCCCGGCGCGATGGTCTGCTCGACCGAGAGCGGGCTGGCCTGCGGGGTCCAGTCCCGGCCCCATGCCGTCCACAGCACCGGCCGCATCCCGAGTGCGGCGGCGCAGACCGCGGCGTCACCGGTCAGGACGCCGTACGGCGGGCGGAACCACCGCGGCGATACGCCGGTGACCTCGGTGACGAGGTCCCGGGCCCGCGCCAGGTCGTCGTAGACGTGCCACGGCGGCCGCCCCAGCAGGTAGCGGTGGTCGAACCCGTGGACGGCGACCTCGTGGCCGGCATCGGCGACGGCCCGGCCGAGCGCGCGGTCGCGGGTCAGCCGGGCGCCGACCATGAAAAACGTCGCGTGCACATCGGCGGCCTGCAGCACGTCGAGGAATTCCGGCGTCGACTCGGCGGCCGGGCCGTCGTCGAAGGTCAGGGCGACGTGGTCGGCCCGACCGCGCCCGGCGAGGCCGGGGGTGATGCGCCGGACCTGGGGCAGCCAGGTCGCCGCGGGTCCGACGTGCCACCCGGCGACGAGGGCGGCGCCGACGACCGGCCAGCCGATACGCGCCGGCACGCTCACCCCTTCCCCCCGCTCCATCCGTGGATAGGCCATCGTATGGCGCATGGCCAGCGCGCAGGAGACCGCTCCGGAGCGATACCTGGTGCTCACGGCGAGCATGGGCTCCGGCCACGACCAGGTGGCCCGGGAGCTGGTCGCCCGGCTGCCGGCGCCGGCGGACGCCCGGATCGTGGACCTGCTCGACGTCCTCCCGGCCGGCGTCGGACGGGCGCTCCGCGGCGGCTACGCGGGGATGCTCCGCGCGGCGCCCTGGCTCTACGAAGGCATCTTCCAGACGTTCTTCATCCCGCGCGGACATCGGCAGCCGACGACCTCGCCGCTGGTCGCCCTCGCCGCGCACCGGCTGCGGCCCCTGCTGGACCGCTGCCGGCCGACCGCTGTCGTGTCCACCTTCCACCTCGCCGGCCAGGTCGTCGGCCGGCTGCGGGTCCGGGGCGAGCTCAACGTTCCGAGCGTCGTGGTGATCACCGAGCCGGCGGCCCACCACCTCTGGCTGCACCCGGGCACCGACCTGTTCGTCTGCCCCTACCCGTGGGTGGCCGCGCAGGCCCGGTCCCGGACCGGTCGCCCCGCGCTGGCTCCCGGTCCGGTGACCGACCCGCGGTTCGCGGACACCACCGACCCCGCACCCGGTCGGCGCACGCTCGGGCTCGCGGAGGGCCGGCAGGCGGTGCTGGTGTCCTGCGGATCGTGGGGGATGGGCGACGCGGTGGGTACGGCGACCCGGCTGGCCCAGATCGACGGCGTCCTTCCGGTGGTGCTCTGTGGCCGCAACGAGAAGCTGCGCCGGACGTTGTCCACCGACGGCCGGGTCCTGGCGCTCGGCTGGCGGGACGACCTGCCGGAGCTCTTCGCGGCGGCCGCCGTCCTGGTGGACAACGCCGGGGGCGGCACCTGCGCCGAGGCGTTTGCTGCGGGGCTCCCGGTGATCACCCATCGCCCGCTGCCCGGACACGGCCGGCTCGGTGTCCGGGCGCTCGCCGACGCGGCGTTGGTCACCCCGGCCGCCGACGGTGGCGCGTTGCTCGATGCGGTCGAGAAGCTCCGCCGGCCCGGACCGACGCGCGATGACCAGTGTCGCCGGGCCGCCTCGGTCTTCGAGGCGGACCCGGCTGCGGCCCTGGCCGGCTGGCTGGCCGACCGGGGGCCATCCGGCTAGGAGGAGCCGGCGGTGCCCAGCCGGGTCGGGGTGACGGCCGAGCCGGCGTCGTCCGCGCCGCCGACGGCGCTCAGCGGGGACCGGGAGAGCACGATGCTGCCGCCGGCGATCAGCAGGGCGCCGACGAGGCTGGGGAGCAACCAGATCCCCCCGCGCAGCTGCTCGCCGAACAGGAAGACGCCGAAGCCGATACTGGTGAGCGGGTCGCAGATCGTGATCGCCGGCTGAACGGCGACCAGCGACCCGGCCTGCAGCGCGTTCTGGATCAGGAAGACGCTCGCGATCCCGGTCACGACCATCGCGTAGAGCTGCCATGAGGTGACCACCGCTCCGACGCCCCCCGACAGCCGGTCCAGGGCGCCCTTCATGAGCGCCGCGGTGAAGCCGAACCCGAGACCGGCCGCGGCCCCGAACACCGCCCCGCGATGGCCCCCTCGCAGCCGGAGCCCGACGAGCACCAGGCCGGCCATGACCCCCACGCTGACGACGCAGGCGGCCAGCCACGCGAGCCAGCCGTTGGCCTCGTGGCCGCCGTGGGGGTCGGTGGCCACGATGACCATGGCGAGGCCGGCGCTGACCGCGATCGCGCCCGAGATCGCGTCCCGGTCCAGCCGGGCGTGGAAGGCGAGGGCGGCGACGGCCAGGGTGAGCGGCAGCTCGGCGACGACGATCGGTTGGACCAGGCTCAGGTCACCGTGGCTGAGGGCGAGCGCCTGAAAGAGGAATCCACCGATAAGTCCGAGAATGCCGGCCAGCCAGATCGGGCGCCGGATGAGGTCGGTCATCAGGGACAGGCGCATCGTCTCGTTGGCCGGCGCCAGGCTGGCGGCCCGCCGCTGCAGCACCGTGCCGGTGGCGTTGCTCGCGGCGGCGCAGACCGCGAAGAAGATCGCGATCACTGCGGCACCGGAGACTTGGCGGGCGCACCGCCCCGATGGAGCATCGGCGATCTGGTGATGAGGATGACCCCGGCAATCATCGCGACCAGCCCTGCCGACTCGAGCGCCAGCCAGATCGGCGCGAGGCGCACTACCTCCCCGAACACCCCGACCCCGAACGCGATTCCGGCCAGGGGCTCGGCGACGGTCATGGCGGGGAGCGAGGCGCGCAGCGGAGCGACCTCGAAGGCGCTCTGGGCGAGCAGCAGACCGATCACCGCCACGCCGAACACGGCGTAGGGCAGATAGGAGGTGACCAGGTCGGAGACGCCCCGGTCGAGGAGCAGCATCGACCGGCGGGTGAAGCCGTCCTGCAGGCCGTAGAGGGATCCGGCCGCGGAGGCGAGCAGGGTCGCCTTCTCGGTGGCCGCGCGCCGCCGGGCGACCGCCACGAGCGCGGCGGCGATGGCGGCGACCACCCCGACCACCAGCCAGCGCCGGAGCTCGCTGACCGGTGCGGTGCCGCTGCGCGGCTGCCCGGCGATGACGAAGACCGCGACCCCGACGCTGAGGATGATCGCGCCGAACCACTCACGCCGGCCGAGCTGCTGGGAGGAGATGATCCGGGCCAGCCCGAGCGCGAACAGCAGGTTGGTGGTGAGTAGGGGCTCGACGAGGATCACGTCGGCATGCCCGAGCGCGATCGCGCCGAGGATCTGGCCCCCGACCATCGAGCCGATGCCGGCCAGCCAGAGCGGTTTCTTGATCAGATCGAGGAAGAGCCGGAACCGCAGCGCATCCTCCGGCGGCGCCTCCTGGGCGGCCCGTTGCTGCAGCACGAAACCCAGCCCGAGCAGCAGCGCTGCGCACAGGATGAGAGCAATCGTCACGTGGGCGGCACTCGCGTTCGTGGGGGCCGGCGCGGCCGGATGGGCGGGAACAGCCTAACCGGTACGGTCGCTGGACACGGCGACGGCGAAGGGGCACGCGGTGGTGGGCGGCGGCGAGGCGTCCGGGACGGGCACCTCAGGAAGGTCCGCGGAGGGCGGCCCAGGGACACCCGCGAAGGGCGGCCCACGGTCACCCGCGGAGGGCGGCCCAGGGACACCCGCGAAGGGCGGCCCACGGTCACCCGCGGAGGGCGGCCCACGGTCACCCGCGGAGGGCAGGTCATGGACATAGGCAGGTCATGGACATAGTCGGCAGCGTGGCCCTGGTCACCGGCGCGACCGGCGGGATCGGTCGCGCCACGGCCATCGCCCTGTCGCGGGCCGGCGCCAAGGTGGTCGTCGCTGGGCGCAACGCCGGCCGCCTGGCCGGGGTGGCCGACCTGGTCGGCGCGCAGGCGGTCCGGGCCGACCTGATGGACCCGGACATGCCGGACAGGCTGGTCACGGAGGCCGAGCGGGTGGCCGGACCGATCGACCTGCTGATCAACGCCGCCGGGGTCGGCCGGGCCGGCCCGCTCGTCGACACGAGTGCGGCCGAGGTGGACCGGGTCATCCGGATCGATCTGATCGCCCCGATGCAGCTCACCCGACTGGTGCTGCCGGGCATGCTGGCCCGCGGCCGGGGCCGGATCGTCCTGATGAGCTCGATCGCCGGCCTGGTCGGGGTGCGCAACGAGTCCGCCTACTCGGCCGCCAAGGGCGGCCTGAACACCTTCGCCGACAGCCTCTCCGACGAGCTCGCCGGCACCGGGGTGGGCGTCACCCTCGTCGCGCCCGGCGCGGTGGCCACCGACTTCTTCAGCCACCGGGGGCAGGCCTACAACCGCCGCTGGCCGCGGCCGGTCGGCACCGGCATCGTGGCCGACGCCATCTGCGCCGGGATCGTGGCCGACCGCCGTACCGTCGTCATCCCGCGCTGGCTGGAGTTCGCCGCGCGGATCCACGGCGCGGCACCGAGCCTCTACCGCGCGCTGTCGACCCGCTTCGGGTGACCGCCCGGGTGGCCGGCCCTCCGGGCGGTGCTCAGCTGCGGGCGGCCCGCAGCGACTCCTTCAGCGACCCCATCGTGGCGAGCACGGCGGTCGGCTCGTAGCCGCAGTGGGCCATGCAGTTGTTGCAGCGCTCGTCCTTGCCGCGGCCGTAGGAGTCCCAGTCGGTGTCCTCGATCAGTTCCCGGTAGGTCTCGGTGTAGCCGTCGGCCATCAGGTAGCACGGCTTCTGCCAGCCCTTGAGCGAGTACGACGGGATGCCCCACGCGGTGCAGCCGAAGTCGACCTTGCCCTCGAGGAAGTCGAGGAACAGCGGGGAGTGGTTGAGCCGCCACTTCTTGCGCCGCCCGTCGGCGAACGCCTTCTGGAACAGCTCCCGGGTCTCCTGCACGCCGAGGAAGTGCTCCTGGTCGGGCGCCTTCTCGTAGGCGTAGGCGGGCGAGATCATCATCTGGTCGACCTTGACGTCGTCGTTCAGGAAGTCGAGGACGTCGATGATGGTCTGCGGAGTGTCGGTGTTGAAGAACGTCGAGTTGGTGTTGACGGTGAAGCCGCGCCGCTTGACCTCTCTGATGGCCGCGATCGCCTCGTCGAAGACGCCTTCCTTGTCGACCGCCTCGTCGTGGCGCTCCTTGAGCCCGTCGACGTGGACGACGAAGGAGAAGTACGGCGAGGGCTTGAAGTCGAAGCGCTCGATCCGCTTGCGCAGCAGCACCGCGTTGGTGCACAGGTAGACGTACTTCTTGCGCTTCACCAGCTCGTTGACGATGACGTCGATCTGCGGGTGCATCAGCGGCTCGCCGCCGGCGATCGACACCATCGGCGCGCCGCATTCCTCGATCGCGCCGATCGCCTGCTCCACCGGCATCCGCTGCTTGAGGACGTCGGCCGGGTGCTGGATCTTGCCGCACCCGGGGCAGGACAGGTTGCAGGCGAAGAGCGGTTCGAGCTCGACGATGAGCGGGAACTTGTCCTTCTTGGCGAGCTTCTGCTTGAACAGATATGCGCCGATCCGTGCGCTCTGGCGCAGCGGGATGCTCATGGGCGACTGACCTCCTTGGGCAGCGAGAACTCCACTGATTCGGTGACCACGGGACGCTCGGCGACCTCGACCGGACCGAGCCCGGCCAGTGCGGTGATCACCCGTTCGACGAGGTCAGGCGGCGCGGATGCGCCGGCGGTGAGCCCGATGGTGCGACGCCCGGCCAACCAGCTGAGGTCGATGTCACCGTCGTCGTCCACCAGGTGTGCCTCCCCGCACTCCCGGGCCGCGATCTCGACCAGACGCCGGGAGTTGGAGGAGTTGGCCGACCCCACGACGAGGACGGCGTCGGAGTCGCGGGCCACGGCCCGGATCGCGATCTGCCGGTTGGTGGTGGCGTAGCAGATGTCGTCCGAGGACGGACCGCGCAGGGCCGGGAACCGGCGCCGGAGCGCGTCGACGACGTGCTGGGACTCGTCGACGGCCAGCGTGGTCTGCATGAGGTAGGAGATCCGGCCGGGATCGTCGACCTCGAGGTCCTCGACGTCATCGGCCGACTCGACCAGTCGGACCGCGTCCGGCGCCTCGCCGGTGGTGCCCTCGACCTCCTCGTGACCGCGGTGACCGATCAGCACGATCGTCTCCCCGCGGGCCGCGAACCGGCGGGCCTCGGCGTGCACCTTGCTGACCAGCGGGCAGGTCGCGTCGATGACCTGCAGGCCGCGGTCGCTGGCCTCAGTGCGCACCTGGGGCGACACCCCGTGCGCGGAGAACACCAGCGTGGCGCCGTCGGGCACCTCGTCGACCTCGTCGACGAAGATGGCCCCGCGCCGCTCGAGGTCGCGCACCACGTGGATGTTGTGCACGATCTGCTTGCGGACGTAGACCGGCTCGCCGTAGCGGTCCAGCGCCGCCTCCACGATGGCGATGGCCCGCTCCACCCCGGCGCAGAACGACCGGGGACCGGCGAGCAGCACCTTGCGCGGCGAGCAGGCGTCGGCCCAGGTCTGCAGGGCCGGTGCCGCCCGGCGCAGCGCGCGCCGGGCCACGACACCACCGGTGATGGTGCGGGGGTGCACCAGCGGCCGGTCCGGCCCGTCGACGATGACCCGCAGGACGGCCCGCGGCCGGTCACCGACCAGGTCGAGGAACGCCGCGGACTCCATGTCGATCGCGATCGCCCCGGTCTCCGCGAGTTCGGCGCGGTGCTCCTGCCGGCGGACGGCGCTCTCGACGGTCAGGATCGGGCCGACGTGAACCCGCAGGCCGAGCCGCCGCAGCGCCGCCGCGAGCGGTGCCGCCGACGGGCAGCGCACCACGCTGCTTCCGCCGCGCACCTCGTCGGCGATGACGATGTCGCCCGGGGCGAGGCCTTCGCGCAGCGCGCCGGCGAACCCGGCGATGGCGACCGGGTCGTCGGGGCCGGTGTCGCGCCACAGTCCGGCCGCTGCCCGGTGTGCCCGCAGCGGGCCCATCCCGGACCGGACGACCCGGGCCCGGGGGAGACCCGGTGCGACGGTCTTCGCCTCGATCCGCAGCGGTGCGTAGACGAGAAGAGTCATGCCCGCTCTGCTTCCTGCTCGCCGGCCCGCACGTAGCGCCCGAGCGCCATCAGCGGGAAGACAAGTCGGTAGAGGTGGTAGTTGATGTAGAAGTCTCCGGGGAACCCGGTGCCGGTGAACTGCGGCTCGTCCCATGTGCCGTCCGGCCGCTGGGTGTCCACCAGCCAGCGGATGCCGCGGTCGATCGCCTCGGCGGTGGTGCTCGGTCCGCCGGGCGACGCGTAGAGGAGGGCGAGCAGCGCCCAGGCGGTCTGCGACGCCGTCGACTCGCCCCGGCCGCGCCACGACGGGTCGACGTAGGACCGCAGGTCCTCGCCCCATCCGCCGTCCGGGTTCTGGACGCTGCGCAGCCAGGCCAGCCCGCGTTCGATCGCCGGATGGGTGGGCGAGAGCCCGGCGGCGACCAGCGCGGGGACCACGGCGCCGACGCCGTAGACATGGTTGGCCCCCCAGCGACCGAACCACGACCCGTCGGCCTCCTGGGCCTCGAGCAGCCAGTCGACGCCGCGGCGCGCCACCGGTGACCGGCCGGCGCCTTCTCCGGCGAGCATCTCCACCATGTGGGCGGTGACGTCGGCCGACGGCGGGTCGATCATCGCGCCGAAGTCGGCGAAGGAGATCGCGTAGGCGAGGTCGCGGGTGTTGTCGGCGTCGAATGCGCCCCACCCCCCGTCGTCGCTCTGCATTCCGGTCGACCAGGCCACACCGCGGCGGATCGCCGCGTCCACTCCGGGGACTCGGTGCGGGTCGACCCGGCGGAGTGCCAGGACGACCTCGGCGGTGTCATCGACGTCGGGATAGGTGTCGTTGGCGAACTCGAAGGCCCACCCGCCGGTCGCGAGCCGCGGGCGCCGGACCGCCCAGTCGCCGCGCGCGGTGATCTCTTCGTCGACCACCCAGGCGGCCGCCTTGACCAGAGCCGGATCGTCCGGGGCGGACCCAGCGTCGGACAGGGCGATCATCGCCAGCACCGTGTCCCAGACCGGCGACTGGCAGGCCTCGAGCCGGCGGCCCCGCTCGTCGTCGATCAGGAAGCCGTCCAGACCGGACAGCCCGGCCGCGATGACCGGGTGGTCGACGGCGTAGCCCAGCGCGTGCAGGGCGATGAGGGAGTAGACCCAGGGGGGCTGGATGCCGCCCCACGAGCCGTCGGCCTCCTGGCGCGCGACGATCCACTTCTCCGCCTTGGCCATGGCGTGGCGTCGCAGCCGCTTCGATGCCCGCCGCCCGTAGCTGCGCAGCACCCGGTCGAACAACTGGAAGCGGCCTTCCGCGTTCCACACCGACGCGTGCTCCTCGGGCTGGATGCCCGACCGGAGCTCCGGGAGGTCGAACGGCAGCGGCCGCACCGGCCGCAGCGTGCTCACCACCGTCAGCGGGACGATCGTCTGACGCGCCCAGCAGGCGAAGTCGTAGGCGTTGAGCGGCACCCACGAGGGCAGCAGGATCAGCTCCGGCGGCAGCACCGGGAGCTGGTCCCAGGACCATTGGCCGACCAGTGCGAGCCAGATCCGGGTGAAGACCCGACTGGCCTCCACCCCGCCGGACTCCCGCACGAAGTGCGCCGCCGCCCGCATGTGCTGCAGGTCGGGGGAGTCTCCGGCCAGCCGCAGCGCCACATAGGCCTCGACTGTGGTGGACAGGTCGGCCGGCCCGCCGAAGAACGTCGCCCACGTCCCGTCGCCGCGCTGTTGCGAGCGGATCCAGGTGGCCGCCCGGGCGGTCTCGTCGTCGGTCCGGACGCCGAGGACGTGCCGGAGCAGCAGGTCTTCGGCGTCCATCGTGACGTTGGTCTCGAGTTCGCCCTTCCACCACCCGTCCTCGTGCTGCAGGCCGAGCAGGTGGCGGGTGGCGGCGTCCAGGGCCTGGGTGGGTCCGGTGACCGGGCCGGTGTAGTCGGTCTGGAGGGTGCTCACTGCTGCCGCCGGACCACGTAGTCGGCCACCGCGGACAGGTCGCGCACGGCTTCGGGCTCCAGCTCGACCGAAGTCAGCTTTCCGTGGGCGAGGGCGAGTTGCCGGTCGGCCTCGGCGGTCGCCCACGCCCGGCCTCCGGCCTTCTCGACCAGGTCGGCCTCGGCGGAGTAGCGCTCGTCGAGTTCGTCGTCGGGCCGGGCCTCGGCGGCGTCCTCGGCGAGCATGCGGGACAGCTGCTCGCCCGCCGACCCGCCGTCGGCGAGAGCCGCGGCCACCGGAAGGGTCTTCTTGCCGGCCCGCAGGTCCGAGCGCACCGGTTTGCCGGTCAGCTCGGGCGAGCCCCAGATGCCCAGCACATCGTCGACGAGCTGGAAGGCGAGTCCGAGATGCTCGCCGAAGTCGGTGAGCGCACGCACGGTGCCCGGTGGGGCGCCGGTGAGGACGGCGCCGATCGCCGCCGAGCACGCCATCAGCGCGCTGGTCTTGTTCCCCGCCATCCGCAGGCATTCCTCCAGCGTGACGTCGTCCCGCGATTCGAACTCCAGGTCGTCGGTCTGGCCCGTGACCAGCCGCGCGGTCGAGCTGGTCAGCAGCTTCGCCGCGGGGGCACCCCCGGGGGTGTCGAGCTCGAGCAGCACCTCCTCGGCGAGGGTGAGCAGCGCGACGCCGCCGAGGATCGCCGCCGACGGCCCGAAGACCGTCCATGCCGTCGGCTGGTGATGGCGTTCCCGGTCGCCATCCATGAGGTCGTCGTGCAGCAGCGAGAAGTTGTGCACGAGTTCGACCGCGACCCCGCCCGGGATGCCGGCCTCGATCGGGGCGCCGACCGCCTGGGCGGACAGCAGCGCCATCGCGTAGCGGATGCCCTTGCCGTGCACGGCCCCGCGCTCGCTGCCGTCGGCGGCCAGCCACCCGAGGTGGTAGCCGGCGACCTTCGTCATCGACGGGGTGAGCCGGCCGACGGCGTCCCGAAGCGCCGGTTGGGTGAGGTCGCGGGCCCGCTCCAGCACGCTGGCGACGTGACCCTGAGGCTGTGTCCGGGCGGTCACAGGGCTGCTCCTTGCATCGTCGGGGCCGGGATTGGATCGACCGTGGTGAGTGCGCGACGGGCCGCGTTGGTCCCGCTCCGGACAGCCCCCTCCATCGTCGCGGGCCAGCCCGTGTCGGTCCACGACCCGGCGAGAAACACGCCGGGGAGATCTGTACGAGTGCCCGGCCGGAGCGCCCCGGTGCCGGGCAATGGCCGGAATGTGGCTTTCGGCTCGCGGGTGACGAGGAACCGCCGGACGACCGCCCGCCGGGCCGCCGGGAAGAGTTCGGCCAGCGCCGGCAGGAACCGGGCCCGCAGGTCGGCGACCGGCTCGTGCAGGTGGGCGTCGGCCGCCGACAAGGACACGGTGAGGTACTGACCGTCGGACACGCCGGCGGCCTCGGTGCGGTCAAATACCCAGTGCACCGGTCCGCCGTGGCCGACCGCGAACGGCAGGCTGGTCACCGGCCGGTCGTAGACGACGTGCAGGTTGACGATCGGCGAGGCGCCGAGACCGGCGAGCCGACCCGGGTCGGGAAGGGCGCCGTGGGGGAGCACCCCGGGTACGCCGTCGTGCGGGACGGCCAGGATGACGGCGTCCGCACGCACCGGGCCGGACCTCGTCGCGACCACAAGCCCCGAGTCGTCCCGCTGCACGCCGACCACCCGGGTCGAGGTCCGTACGTCGGCACCGGCCGCGGCCAGCACCGCCGCCGCCGGATCGCCGTGCAGGCGGGACAGGGGAACCAGGGGCAGCCCGATGTCGGCCGCCTCGGCGTCGTCCAGCAGTCCGGTGCGGAAGACCATCGCGGCGAGGGACAGGGACGTCTCGTCCGGCCACGCGTTGAGGGTGGGGACGCTGATCAGCCCCCACAGCGCGCTGATCGCGGTCGGCGACTGCCCGTGCCGGCGCAGCCAGCCGCCGAACGACTCGACGTCCAGCCGCGGATCGTCGGGGTCGAGGCGACGCAGGGCGAGCAGGGCGCGTACGGCGGCCAGCTTGTCCCGGGGGGACAGCAGGGGATAGCCCCCGACCGCCCCGGCGAGATGCAGCGGCGCCGGCAGGTCGCTGCGGGTCAGCCGGTGCACCTGGCCGCCCGGAGTGATGACCGGGACCGACATCCGGTCCTGGATCCGGACCAGCCCGGCCACGCCGAGCCGGCGGAGGAAGGCCTGGTAGGCGGTGCAGCACCGCAGAAAGACGTGCTGGCCGTTGTCGACGGTCAGGCCGTCGTGCGGTGACTGATCGGGTGAGGTGTGGTCGTCGCGGGTGAACGAGAACGTTGCGCCGCCCAGCCGCGGACGGCTCTCGAGCAGCACCACCTTCGCGCCGCCGTCTGCCGCCTCGACCGCCGCGGCGAGCCCGGCGAGGCCGGCGCCGATGACACACACCGTGGGCGCGGTCATGACTGCGTCACCTCCGACCGGACGGGCTTGGGGCGAGACGTGAGGGCGGCCCGCGCCAGGCTGCCGATCGCGACCGCCGCCTTCTCCCGGGTCGGCAGCGAGAGCCGTCGCTCGAGCGCGATGTCGGGGCGGGCGGCGATCCGGTCCAGCAGCCGCCGGTAGATCCCGGCCATCGCCGCGCAGCACGCGGCGCTGCGCGCGTCGAGCATCGGCAGCAGCTCGAGCCCGCGGGCGTACCAGGTGCGGGCCCGGTCCGCCTCGAACCGCATGAGCTCGACGAGGGGGAGCCGCGGGCCGGTGATCATGGCGTTGGGGTCGAGGGCGAGATGTACGCCGTAGCGCTCGAGGTCCTCGCCCGGCAGGTAGACCCGCTCGTTCTCCAGGTCTTCCCGGACGTCGCGCAGGATGTTGGTCAGCTGCAGCGCCACCCCGAGCGCGTCGGCCCGGTCCGTGGCGCCGGGCCGCTCGACGCCGCCGAAGACCCCGAGCGACAGCCGGCCGATCGAGCCGGCGACACACCGGCAGTAGTACACGAGCTCGTCGATGGTGTCGTAGCGGACGCCTCGGACGTCGGCCTCGACACCGTCGATGAGCTCGCCGAACGCGGCGAGCGGGATCGGGTGGTGCCGCGCGGCGTCGCCGAGGGCGACCAGGACGGCGTCCTCGGTGTCGGTTCCGATGCGGTCGATGTCGGCTCGGGCCTGGGCCAGCGCCGCGAGCTTCTCGGGCACCGGGGCGACACCGTCACCAATGTCGTCGATCCGACGGGAGAAGGCGTAGACCGCAGAGAGCGCGGCGCGCTTCGAGGGTGCCAGCAACCGGATGCCGTAGGCGAAGTTGCGGGCCTCGGTCCGGGTGACGTGCTCGCAGTGGGCATAGGCGTCGACGGCGTGCATGGTCAGCGCCCTCCCACCAGGCTCGCGGTGACCGCGCGGATGACCCGCAGTCGGCCCGGCCGGGGGTGCCCGGCCAGCACCTCGAGGTCGGCGGCGCCGAGCGCGTCGATCGCGGCCTGACCTCCGCCGACGTAGCCGGAGACGGCCACCCGGGCAGAGCCGGACAGGGTGCCGACCAGCCGGGCACCGTGGCTCAGCAGGGCCTGGGTGCGACTGACCTCGAAGGCGAGCAGCCGGTGCAGTCCGGGACCCACTCGGTCGGCCCGCAGGTCCGCCTCGGTCACACCGAACCGCCGCATGTCCTCGGCCGGCAGGTAGATCCGGCCGTTGCCGACGTCCTCGGCGACGTCCTGCCAGTGCTCGATGAGCTGCAGCGCAGTGCACACGTCGTCGGACAGCACGACCCGCTCCGGGGTGGCCATGCCGAACACGCCGAGTACGAGATGGCCGACCGGGTTGGCCGACAGCGTGCAGTAGTCGACCAGCTGGTCGTAGGTGTCGTAGCGCTGCCGGATCTGGTCCCGCCGGTTGGCCTCGACCAGCCGGTGGAAGGGATCGAGCGGCAGTGCCCGGTCGCGGACGGTCGCGGCGAGCCGCTGCAGGACGACGAGCCGCGGTGGGGTGTCGCCGACGAGCCGGTCGATGTCGTCGTCGATCGCGTCGAGGAGCGCGTTGCGGTCGCCGGGCGCCTCGTCCCCGGCGTCGTCGACGAGCCGCGCGAAACCGTAGAGGGCGATCAGATGCCGGCGCCAGCGGGCCGGGACCAGCCGTGACGCCACCGGGAAATTCTCCCGGCTGATCTTGCTGTCGATGGTGGCGAGGGTGGCCGTGGCATCCAGCCAGTTGCCGTCGACCGGCCGGACGGCGGTATCCGGACCGATCGGCCCGGGACCACCGCGGGCTGAGTCCATCTGCCTGTCTCCCCACCTACGAGGGACCCACATCCCTCACCCAAGATCAGATTAGTCGTGCAAGACGCCATCTGGGGGATCGGGGGCGCGTGTCCCGGCGTGTCCTGCGCGACACAAGTCTCTTGTCGGCTTCGCCTATTCCACCCGGTGTACTCCTCGCGCGATGCGTGACCATGCGTCACGGCGACACCGACCGTAACGCGCCGCCGTCCCCCGGTCAGCCCATTTCCGGGGCTCCCCTGACGTGGTGGTCGACACCGCGCGGATCCTCACCGCCGGCAGGGACGGCCCGACCGTTACGTGTCGGTCTGTCGCATCCTAGTGGGCGCAGAGATCGTGGGCTCTCACGCGGTCTCGCGGACGACGAGCTCGGTGTGCATGAGCACCCGGCGCCGGCTCTTGCGGCCTTCGATCGTGTCCACCATCAGGGCGGCGAGCCGGCGGCCCATCTCCACGGCGGGTTGGGCCACGGTCGTGAGCGGTGGCTGGTGGCGGGCACTGTTCGGGTCGTCGCCGAAGCCGATGACGGCGATGGTGTCGGGAACGCGGACCCGCGCGGCCTTCAGCGCGCGCAGCGCACCGATCGCGCTCACGTCGGACGCGGCGATGACGGCATCGATCGGCACGCCGCGGGCGAGCAGCTCGGCCATGGCCCGCTCGCCGCCCACCTCGGTGTAGTCGCTGGCGACGATCAGCCGTTCGTCCACCTTCAGGCCGACCTCGGCCATGCCCTTGCGGTAACCGGCGAGCCGGTCGGTGGCCGACCGCATGCTCGGGATGCCGGTGATCATGCCGATGCGCCGGCGGCCCGTCCCGTGCAGGTACTCGACCGCCCGGGTCACCCCGCCGACGTTGTCCGCGTCGACGTAGCGGCACCCGGTCACGTCGAACGGCCGGCCCATGAACACGACGGGTACGCCGGTCTCCTGCAGGATCCGGCCCAGGGGGTCGCCGCGCTGGGGTGCGATGAGCATCACACCGTCGACGTGCCGGCTGCCGACGTAATGCTGCAGCCACAGCCGGTCGTCCTTGGAGCGGGCGACGACCAGGATGAACCGGAACGACGTGGGGGACAGGCCGGCGGTGACCCCCTCGATCATGTCCGCGAAGAACGGCTCACCGAACACGTGCCGCTGATCCTCGGCGATGACGACGCCGATGGTGTCCGAGCGGCTGGTCACCAGTTGCCGGGCGGCGAGGTTGGGCACGTAGCCGGTGGCGGCGATCGCCTCGCGCACCGAGCGTTCCAGCTCCGGGCTGACCGGCGTTGAGCCGCGGACCACCCGGGAGACGGTCGAGGGGGAGACACCGGCCCGTTCGGCGACCCCGGTGAGCGTCGGTCGGGCCGGTCGATCGGATCTCATCGGTGCTCCTCGCCGCGGGTGCCAGGCGTCATTCTCGCCGAGCGGGCAGAGCGTTGGCGCGGGTGACTCCGGCGAACCAGTCGGCGCTGTCCTTGAGCCTGCGCTGCTGGGTCGCGTAGTCGAGGTGGATCAGCCCGAACCGGCGGGCGTTGCCCCAGGCCCACTCGAAATTGTCCATGAGCGACCACACGAAGTAGCCACGCAGGTCCACTCCGTCGCCGATCGCCCGGTGCGCGGCGCGGAAATGGCTGTCGAGGTAGACGATGCGCTCCGGGTCGTGCACCGCGCCGTCGGCGGCGAGGACGTCGTCGAAGGCCGCGCCGTTCTCGGTCACGTAGAGCGGGGGAGCCTCGTAGTCGCGGGCGACCCGGGTCAGGACGTCGTAGAGACCCTGGTCGTCGATCTCCCAGCCCATCGCCGTCGTCGGGCGGCCGGTGTCGATCTTCTCCACGCTCTCGGAGCCGACCCAGGTCGTGTTGGGCTCCGGAGTCGCTCCGGGGCGCGCGGCGCGCACCACGTGCCGGCTGTAGTAGTTGACACCCAGGACGTTCAGCGGCAGGCCGATCTGTTTCTCGTCACCGTCGCGGATGTGGTCGGCGCCGACGACCGGCTCGAGGTCGGCCAGGACGTCGGCCGGGTAGCGACCGCGCAGGATCGGGTCCAGGAACAGCCGGTTGGAGATGCCGTCGACCCGCCGGGCCGCGTCGACGTCGGCGGCGTCGGTGCCGGCCGGGTCGGTCGGGTAGAGGTTGAGGGTGATGCCGTAGTCGAGGTCGCCCCGGGCGGACCGCATCGCCTCGCACGGCGAGTCCGTGCCCGAGCATCAGGTGGTGCGCGGCCCGCACCGACGCGGCCGGCTCCTGACGGCCGGGGGCGTGGTGGCCCGAGGCGTACCCGAGGAACGCCGAGCACCACGGCTCGTTGAGCGTGGTCCAGTCGCTGACGCGGTCGGCGAACCGGGCATGCACCGCCGCCGCGTAGTCGGCGAACCGGAGCGCCGTCTCCCGCACCGGCCAGCCGCCGGCGTCCTCGAGCGGCCTGCGGCAGGTCCCAGTGGTAGAGCGTGACCCAGGGGCGGATGCCGGCCGTCCGAGCAGCTCGTCGACCAGCCGGTCGTAGAAGTCGACGCCCTCCGGGTTGAGCGCGCCAGCGCCCGTCCGGCTGGAGTCGCGGCCAGGCCAGTCGAGAAGCGGTAGGCGCCGACGCCGAGGTCGCGCCATCAGCGCGACGTCCTCGGGGTAGCGGTGGTAGTGGTCGCAGGCGACGTCACCGGTGTCGCCCCCCAGGATCTTGCCGGGGGTGTGGGCGAAGGTGTCCCAGATCGACTGGCCGCGGCCGCCCTCGTCCGACGCCGCCCTCGATCTGGTAGCCCGCCGTCGCCGTACCCCAGAGGAAGCCCGCCGGGAAGGTGATCGGGTCGCCGATCGCGTCGTGGTCGGTCATGTCGTCGTCCTCTCTCGGTCAGTACAGCCAGTGCGCGGCGGCCGGGGCGAGGTCGTCGAGCTCCGGCCACAGGTCCGGGGGGATGTCCAGGGCGAACTGCTCGACGCACTCGTCGACCCGCTCCGGGCGGGAGAAGCCGACGACAGTGGAGGCGACCCGCTCGTCCCGGGCGGAGAACTGCAGTGCGGCGGCGACCAGCGGGACCCCGTGACGTGCGCAGGCGGCCTCCATGGCACGGGCGGCCGCCAGGACGTCGGGTGGGGCGCTGCGGTAGGCGTAGCGATCGGAGGACGAGGTGCCCTTGGCCAGGATGCCGCCGCCGAAGACCGCCGCGTTCACGACCGCCACCCCCTCCTTGACGGCGGTGTCGAGCAGCGGGCCGGCCGACCGGTCGAGCAGGGTGTAGCGGTTGTGCGTCAGCAGCACTTCGAACGCGCCGGTCCGGACGTACTGCTCCATGAGCGCGACCGGACCGCCGGCGACGCCGAGGTGGTCGGCCAGCCCCTCGTCGCGGATCCGGATCAGCTCCTCGACCGGGCCGCCGACCGCCATGCCCGCCTCGAAGCTGATGTGCTCGGGGTCGTGCAGATACAGGAGCGGGACCCGGTCGACGCCGAGCCGCCGCAGGCTCTCCTCGATCGACCGGCGCACCCGGGCGCCGGAGAAGTTCCCGGCGGAGTCCCGGTCCACTTTCGTGGCCAGGACGAACCCCGGGGCGAGGCCACCGGCCGCGCCGATCGCGACGCCGATGCGCCGCTCGCTCTCGCCGCCGCTGTATCCGTTGGAGGTGTCCAGGAAGGTGATCGGCCCGGCCAGCACCCGGGCAGCCGTGTCGATGCCGCGCTGTGCCGCGACCTCGTACCCGAAGGCCGCGGGCATGCTGCCCAGGACACCGCCGCCGGCGCAGACGGCCGACACGGTGAGCCCGGTGTTCCCGAGGGGGCGCAACCAGGGCCGGGGAACCGCGGTCACCGGGCCTCCTCGATTCGCATCGGGAAGCCGTCGCGGTCGGTCAGCGACCCGGACGATGGGAAGTCGGTGGTGTCCTGCATCCGGTCGACAGTAACGGCGACGTGATCGAAGCGCGGAGCGCCGGTGGGTAAGCGCATTCCTCGCGGCCGGCGTAGCTTCCGAAGCCCGCGCCGGCCGGTCTTGACACCGCCGTCACCGGCGGCGCAGCATCAGAGCCCGCCCCAGCGAGGCGGCTGAAGCGACGTGATCGCCCGACCTACCGGGGAGCCCTGTGCCGGCCCAGTCCGACGGCCCGACCGAAGTGCTCGTGGTCGGCGGCACCAGCGGCATCGGCGCGGCCATCGCGAGCTCCTTCGCCGCCACCGGTGCGCGGGTGCGTGTCCTCGGCCTGCGTGCCGACGCCGCGCCCGCGTCGCTGCGGCGCGCGGCGCAGGTCGTGGAGTTCGACGTGGCCCGGCCGGACGGGGTGGAGGCGGCGATCGCGGACCTGCCGGACCTGCGTGTCCTGGTCAATGCCGCCGGAGTCATCCGCCGGGACGCGGAGTTCGAGCCGCAGGTGTTCGCCGAGGTGCTCCAGGTCAATCTGACGGCCACCATGCGGGCCTGCGTCGCCGCCTACCCGGCGCTGAAGATCACCGGTGGCTGTGTCGTGAACCTGGCGTCGATGCTCAGCTTCTTCGGTGGCGCTCGGGTGCCGGGCTACGCCGCGAGCAAGGGCGGGGTGGCGCAGCTGACCAAGTCACTTGCGGTGGCGTGGGGCCCCGACGGGATCCGGGTGAACGCAGTGGCGCCGGGCTGGATCCGCACCGAGCTCACCGGCGACCTGCACGGCGATCCGGTGCAGGCCGGGCAGATCGTCGCGCGGACCCCCTTGGGCCGCTGGGGGGAGCCGTCCGACGTCGCCGACGTCGTCACCTTCCTGGCCGGCCCGCAGGCACGATTCATCACCGGGGCGATAATTCCGGTCGACGGCGGCTACCTGGTCGCCTGAGAGGCGGACCCTGAGATTCGTATGGAGGAGTGATCTGATGACATCGTCGGGCGTGGTCATCGCCCCGTCGCCGTACATCCCCACGGAGATCGCCGTCCCGGCGGTGCCGGAGGACGAGCGGATCTGGGTGCCGCAGGCGGACAACGTGTGGTTCCGGCCGCTGATGTTCAACACCGTCATCGGCCAGTGGTGCAACCTGCTCAAGGTCACCCGCTCCGGCATCGTGTCCCGGCACCGGCACCCCGGGGCGGTCTTCGGCTACGTCATCAGCGGGAAGTGGCACTACTACGAGCACCCATGGGTCGCCGAGACCGGCCATTTCGTCTACGAGCCGGCGGGTGAGATCCACACCCTGTCGGTCCCGGAGGACTGCGCCGAGATGATCACCTTCTTCAACATCTCCGGCGCGATGATCTACGTCGACGAGGACGGCGTGCAGAACGGCTACGAGGACGTCTTCACCAAGATCGACAAGTGCCGGGAGCACTACGAGTCCGTCGGTCTCGGAGCCGACTTCGTGCAGCAGTTCATCCGCTGACCCGTCGGGTGCTCACGGGGTGGACATCGAGCCGACGTCCGCCGTCGTCCCGTCGTACTCGTGGTCGCCGCGGTAGCCGTCGATGCCCTTGGGGAGCACGAACGCGGCGGCGAAGATCCCGATCAACGGGAGGATCAGGTGCGGTCTCAGGTCGCGAGCGGACGTCTGGCCGGCCTCGTCCCGCGGGCAAGGCGGGCCGCAACGACCCGGCGGGCCTCGGCGCGGGCGTCGCGGCGGACCTCGGCGAAGTAGATGGTCGGGTCCAGCGCACCGCTGACCCAGTCGCGACCCTGCGCGTCGGTCACCTTCTCGCGCTTGACCACGGCCACTCCCTCCACTCTCGTTCCAGCATACCCGGCGGCACCGGCGCGGCGAGGTATGTGCGGCCGTCTGCTCACGTCGCCTGCACCAGGCCCGAGCCGAGCAGGTTGGCCAGTACCCGCACGAGTTCGACGTCGATCTGGGAGAGATCGCCGACCTCGATCGCGTCCACGGTGAGCATGCCGAGCTTCTGCGATCCCGCGGTGACCGCGACGGCGATCACTGTCCGATAGTCGCCGGGCGCCGTCGGGATGACCAGCGGATCGGCGTCGGTGTCCTCGATGAAGACCAGGTCGCCGCGGTCGACGAGGTCGACGACGACGTCGCCGGCATCCGTTCCGGCGATGAATTCTGTCCTGGGCAGGGTCGACCGCCCGGCGTAGGCCTCGCGGGTCAGCCGCTTGTGGTGCGAGTCGGCCCGGTAGAACGCACTGCGCGCCCCCGGTGCGGTCAGCAGGACGGCCGCCTCGACCACGGCTTGGCGCAGCTTTCCGGCGATGGTGGCCCGTGCCGATCTCCCGGATGCGTCGGCCATCTCGCCGAGATAGCTGGTGATCGGCGCGAAGGCGCCGTTGAGCGCTGTGCCGAGGACCTCCTCGGCGTCGACCGCGATCTGGGCGGCACTGCGGATCCGTCGGGCGTCGCGGATCTGTTTCAGGGCGCCGCATCCGACCACGACACCGGTCAGCACCGCTCCCAGGGCCAACAGGAGGATCCGCCGGCCGGAATGGGCGACGCCGGCCTCGGCGGACGAGATGTAGGCGCCCCCAGCGGCGGCGACGGCGAGAAGGTTGAGCAGACCTCCAAGCCAACGGGGCCGCAGCCACCCCCGGAGAACGGTGTCGTCGGCGGTGCCTACCAAGGGGCCTCCGCGTGCCGTCCGCCGTCATTCATGCCGGGGAGCGTAGCGCCGGATACCGACAAAACCATCGTCGACCGGCCCGTGATGGCCGGTGCGGGCGGCGTCGTGCCGTGGGATGATCGACCGATGCCGGCATTGCGGACCACGTACATCTCGCTCGTCGCGGCGGCCGTCATGGCCGCTCTCGTCTTCGCCCCCGCGGTCTCCGCGACGCCGGTGGCGGCACCCGCGCCCGGCACGACCGGCACGCCTGGAGCCCCCGGTGCCGGAGACCCCTACTTCCCGCGTCAGGGCAACGGAGGCTACGACGTCTCCTCCTACCGCTTGCGGATCGCCTACGATCCCGCCGCTCTCCACCTCGCCGGCGTCGCCCACCTCACCGCGCGTGCGACCCAGCCGCTGTCCCGGTTCGACCTCGACCTCCGCCGGAATCTCGTGGTCCGATCCGTCCGGGTCGACGGCCGGCCGGCCCGGACGGCTCAGCCGGCGGCTCAGGTGCAGGAACTGGTGATCACGCCGGCCCGGTCGTTGCGGAAGGGCGAAAAGTTCACCGTCGACGTGTCCTACGGCGGGAAGGTCGCCTCGGTGACCGATCCGGACGGCTCCCTGGACGGGTGGATCCCCACCAACGACGGAGTCTTCGTGGCCAGTGAGCCGCAGGGCTCACCGACCTGGTTCCCGGTCAACGACACCCCGACCGACAAGGCGACCTACGCGGTCTCGATCACCGTTCCGGTCGGCCTCACCGCAGTCTCCAACGGCGCATTGACCGGGGTTCGCCGGACCGCCAACCACACCACCTGGTCGTGGGCCCTGGACCGGCCGGTCTCCAGCTATCTGGTGACCGCGACGCTCGGGAAGTTCGATCTCTCCCGCGGCCGTACCGCGGCAGGCGTGCCGTGCTTGACCGCGGTGGATCCGACGCAGAAGGCCAAGGCCGACCCGGTCCTGGCGAAGCTGCCGAGCATGGTCGACTACTTCAGCCGGGTCTACGGGCGTTACCCCTTCGGTCAGGCCGGAGCGATCGTCGACAACGCGCCCAAGGTCGGTTACGCGTTGGAGACGGCGACCCGTCCGGTGTTCGACAGGGCGCCCGACGAGCTCACCCTGGCCCACGAGCTTGCGCACCAGTGGTACGGCGACGACGTCACGCTGGCCCGCTGGCGTGACATCTGGCTCAACGAGGGCTTCGCGGAGTTCTCCTCCTGGCTGTGGGACGAGCACACCGGCGGAACGACGGGCGCCGAGCACCTCAAGAAGCTGCTCGCCCTCCCCGCCGGCAACTCGGTGTGGAACCCGCCGCCGGCCAACCCCGGCGCCGCGGACCAGATCTTCTCCAACTCCGTCTACGAGCGCGGCGCCGGAACACTGCAGGCGCTGCGGGAGAAGGTGGGCGACGCCACCTTCTTCGCCATCATGCGCGGGTGGCTCGTCGCGCACCGCTACGGCAACGCCAAGGTCGGCCAGTTCGTCGCGTTCGCCGAGCGGATCTCGCACCGCGACCTGACGCCGTTCTTCCACAACTGGCTCTATCGGAAGGGCAAGCCGCTGACCTGAGCAACGGTCAGAGGTGCCCGATGACGACGACGGTCATCGTGTTCGCGCACCGGGCGATCACGTGGAGGGTGTCGCCGGGGTTGCCGAACCCGGCTCCCTGCCACGCGTCCGGGCTGTGGGTCGATTCGGACGAGGTCAGGACGGCAAGGCTGTCGATCGCGCCTGAGGACGTGGTCCACCACGCCCCTCCGGAGACCGGCTTGGAGCCGGTCGGGCAGACGGCCTCGCCGCTGGTGCCGCCCTGGATGTTCGCGACGTTCGTGGACGCGGTCACGACCGAATAGAAGCGGCCCAGCGGAGGCGCGGGTGGGGGGATGCACCGTACGGTGGCGTGCAGGATCTGATTGCTGGCCGCGCCGAGCGCGCGGAACAGCCAGCCGTGACCATCCGGCGTGGGCGCGTCGGCGTACAGCCGGTGGCCGGGCGCAAGGCTGCCGTCGGGCCTGGTGAAATACCCGCCGCCGCCGAACGCCGAGGTCCCGGCAGGGCAGGTGAAGTTGGCGCGGAAGATGTTGCCCGGGGCTGCCGGGATCGCCACGTGGATCAACGTCGCGTGGCTGACCTGTCCGGCCGGCACACACGTCGCCTGCACCACGGTGTACGGCGCCCCGGCCCCGATCGGAGTCCCGATGGAGTAGGAGCTGAGACCGTCGAGGCTGAGGGTCAGGTCGGACAGCACGGCGTTGCTGCCGCCGGCCGAGACCGCCTTCGTCCCGGTCGGGCAGGTGGCGAAGCCGCCGGCCGGACTGCCGACACCGCCGTAGTAGTAGCGGTAGATGGTCTGGAAGCTCGCTGAGTCGAACGCGCTCGCCGGGGCGGCGGCGAGAAACACGCCCGCTCCGCAGACTGCCAGGAGTGCGACCAGCATCGTTCGGATCCGCATGGGGATCCCCCCTCACATGCGGCTCGGCCGCCGATGGCCCGGCGCGCCGCAGCCATACTGGTAAGAGGTTTCAGTCCCGTCGCTGATACGCGCTCAATGCACGCGGAGGGGTCGGCCGTCCTAGGAGACGGCCTCGATGATCCTGATCTCGCGCTCGGCTCCGTCGCCGAGGACGGCCAGGGCCTTCTGGTAGTCGGGGCTGTGATAGGCCGCCACGGCCTGCTCCACGCTGTCGAACTCGATGAGCGTGGTCCGCTCGGTGGTCCCCAACTCGAACGCGTGCGCCGGGTTGCCGCGGGCGAGGAACCGTCCGCCCGCGGCCCGCATGGCCGGGCCTGAGAGCTCGACGTAGGCGGCCAGCTTGTCGGTGTCGCTGATCGTCGTGAACGTGTTGATCCAGTAGGCCTTCGCCATGTCCTGCCTCATCCCGCTGCCTGGGTGCCCGAACTGCCACCACCACGCTAGCCGGGTGAGCCGAGGAGAAGTCCGGCGGCGATCAGCATGACGACGGCGGTGGTGCCGTGCATCGCGTAGGCGAGGACCTTCGGGCCCCCGTTGCGGAGGACGATCGTGGCGTCCCCCATCGGGATGACGGCCGCCGCCAGCATGAACCAGCCGAGGGCGTGTGGCGGACCGGCCAGGATCAGCGCGAGCAGGACCAGGCCCGAGGCGAGGTCGCGCACGGCCTTGACGGACAGGTAGGCCGCCGCCTTCTGCGCCTCCGGTTCGATGGCGACGCCGAAGCCGGCCGCGGACTGCCGGGGCGCGAAGAAGAAGCGCAGTCCGACGACGGTGATGCCGACGCAGATCAGCCAGGACAGTGCGTCGGCGACGTGGACGGCGGTCATCGGGTCTCCTCCGCTCGCGTCGCGACTCCCGCCGACCCTCGCCGGGCGGCACCAGGGCCGCGAACCTGCCGCACCCGGCGCGTGTAGAGGGTGCGTCCGACGGTCCGCCAGACGATGCGAGCCATCGCCGGCATGGCGTCGAGCAGGGCTGACCGTTCGGCCCGGTCGGCGTCCTCGAGAACCGCCCCGAGGAAGATCAGCAGTTGGCTCTTGGGCGTGGTGGCGACGAAGTGCTCGCCCAGCGCATTCCATTCGGCCTGGGCGAGATGGCGGCCGGCGAGCGGGAGCAGGCGGGCCTCCTCGTCGTCGAGATGGTCGATGAGGACGCCCCGGTGGTCGACGAGGGCCTCGGTCAGCCGGTCTCTCGCGGACGCACCTGCCGATGCCTGCCAGGCCGGCAGCGCCGCCATCGCCCGCTCCAGCGTGCGACTGATCTGCTCGTGCTGCTCCTCCATCCGCGCCACGACATCGGTGTCGACGTCGACACGTGCGTGCAGAAGGGGCCAGAGCAGTTCGTCCTCTCCGTGGTGGTGGGAGTGCAACCCGGCCTGGTACCAGCGCAGGTGATCGGCGAGGGTCCGGGCGCGTGTCGTATCACCGACCGGTACGCCGGCGATCAGCTCTGCGAGGAGCCGGGACTCGCGGCGGAAGGCCCGGTGGATGACGACCATCTCGTGCGTGTCCAACGGTTGCCCAGCGACGACGTTCTGCCCGTCGGTGGTCATGGGGTGTCCTTTCTCTCCAGGTCGGTGGCGCAGCGGGATCAGTTCGTCGTGCGGGCGCCCTGCCAGCTGTCGCTCTCGACGAAGTGGGTGTCGAAGTGGTCCTGGAGGGCCAGCAGCGTCTCGCGCGGCTCGAGGCCCGGCCGCATCTTGACGACGTGGCGGAAGTAGTCGAATCGCTCGACTCCCGGCGTGATCACGATCAGTGCCTCGGCGGTCGAGCCGCGGTGGGCGGCGAAGGCGTGGGACTGTCCGGGCGGCACGACGAGCAGGTCGCCGGTGCCGCGGCGACGACGTCGGCGCCGACCAGGACGTCGAGGGTGCCGTCGAGGATGTAGAAGAGCTCCGAGGAGTTGTCGTGCCGGTGCGGGACGGCGCCGTCGGCTCCGCGGGCGAGTGCGATGCGGTGGCTGCTGAGCGCACCGCCGGTGGCGCTGCTGTCGGCGAGGAGTACGTGGCCGATCGAGTCGAGCCGTTCGGCCTCCTCGGCCCGGATGAGCACCGGTGGGTGGGTGAGGATCGAAGACATCGGGTGGGCTCCTGTCGGTTGCTGTCCGGCTTCCACTGTCGGGGAACAGCAGGGATCGGTCCAACAGATAGTCGCCATGATCACCATTGATAGAATCGATTTATGGAACTCCGCCAGCTCGAACACTTCGTCGCGGTCGCGGACGAACTGCACTTCACCCGCGCCGCGGCGCGGGTGCACGTGGTGCAGTCCAGTCTCAGCGCGTCGATCGCCGCACTCGAACGGGAACTGGGCGACGTCTCTTCGTCCGGGACAACCGGCGCGTCGTCGCTCACCCAGGCCGGCCGGGCGTTGCTCCCGGCCGCGCGTCGGGCGCTCGACGCGGTCGACGCCGGCCGCGACGCGGTCGATGGCGTCCGCGGGGTGCTGCACGGCGAGCTGCACGTCGGCGCCATCCAGACCCTGGGTGCGTCGACCTGAGCGTGGTGCTCGCCGCCTTCCGGCAGGCCCATCCGGAGGTCGCGCTCCGGGTGACGCACGGAGCGGCCGCCGATCTCGCCCGCGCGGCCGCCGACGCAGAGCTCGACATCGCCTTCGTCGACGGGCCGATCGACCGGAGCCGCCTCGCCCGGACGACGCTGGGCCACGACGAGCTCGTGCTCGCGGTGCCGCGCACCGACCCGCTGGCGACGCGTAGGTCGATCCGGCTCGGGGACAAGGCGCTCCGGGAGCGGGACTTCGTCGAGTACCGCGCGGACTCGGCCCTGCGGGCCCAGATCGACGCGGCCTGCGCCGCGGCCGGACTCGCCCGCCGGGTCGGCTGTGAGGCGAGCACCATCCAGTACCTCACCGAATTCGTCGCGCAGGGACTCGGCGTATCAGTCCTGCCGCCCGCGGCGATCCGCGCCGTGGCGTCCGCTGTTGCCGCCGTCCCGATCACACCGCCGCTCCGCCGGGACATCTACGCCGTCGTCGGCGCGGGACGTCCCCCCACCGGCGCGACCCGGGCCCTGCTGGGTCTCGTCGCGTCCGGCGTCGGACGGCTGTAGCCCCTCCGCACGACCGCGCCTGCTGGTTCAATGAGGCGATGGCCGTGTCCGAGGGGGAACCGGCGTCGGCCGGCGTCGACCGCGCGGACGCTATTCGTGTCTCGCTGCCACGCGAGGTCGACCGGCTCGCCGGTGAATTCTCCGGTGTCGTCTCGGTCAGCCGCGCCGGCGACGTCCTGTTCGAGCGCGCCTACGGCCTGGCCGACCGCCGGCACGGTGTCGCCGCGACCACCGACACGATGTTCGCCGTCGCCAGCGGCTGCAAGGGGTTCACCGCGCTGGTCGTCGCCGATCTGATCACCGAGGGCGCGCTCGGCTGGGACACGCGGGCCCGCGCGGTGCTCGGCATCGACCTCCCGCTGATCGCGGCCGACGTCACCGTCGAGCAACTCCTCGCCCACCGGTCCGGGATCGGCGACTATC
Organism: uncultured Actinomycetota bacterium; assembly: GCA_963828605.1. GTDB lineage: Bacteria > Actinomycetota > Actinomycetes > Mycobacteriales > QHCD01 > DASXJE01. The sequence goes on from CAWHER010000001.1 coordinate 394,149, forward strand.
TCGACGAGGAGGACGAGGACGACTGGCCGGCGCGGGTGCGCGTCCAGGACCTCGTCGACACCGCCGCCTTCCTCCCGGTCCTGGATGCCTTCCCGACGGTTTTCCCGGCAGGGGAGCGGTTCGCCTATTGCAACGGCGGCTACGTCGTGCTCGCCCTGATCGCCGAGCGTGTCACGGGGTCGTCGTACCACGATCTCGTCGGTGAGCGCGTGCTCACCCGGGCCGGCATGTCCGACACCGGGTTTCCCCGGTCGGACGCCCTGCCCGGCCGCGCCGCGACGGGCTACCTCGACGACGGACGCACCAACGTGTTCCAGCTCCCCGTCCGGGGCAGCGGGGACGGCGGCGCGTACTCGACCGTCGGAGATTTTCGGGCGTTCTGGACGGCGCTGTTCGCCGGCCGGATCCTGCCGACCGACGTCGTGGCCCGGATGGTGGCGCCGACCAGTGACGTGCCGGAGTACCGGAACCGTTACGGGCTGGGCTTCTGGCTGCATGCCGACCGGCCGACGGTCTATCTCGAAGGCGCGGACCTCGGTGTGTCGTTCCGGAGCGCGCACGATCCGGGGACCGGCCTGACGTGGACGGTCATGTCCAACACGACCGACGGCGCGTGGCCGATCGCCGGACTGCTGATGGACCGCCTCGCTAATCGGTGATCCGGTGGGGCGACCGGTGAGGATGGGCATCATCGTGCGCCGTACTCGCGCAGCGGGGTCGATCTTGCGAGTAGGGCGCACGACGTCGACCCATCCCCTTCCGCTGTGCCCTTGCGTCGCTGAGCGGAGCAAGGGCACAACGTCGGGATGGCTTGTTGGGCGGTCCACAGATCCCCGGCGCGCCCGCGCGGTTGCCGCGCATCGGTCTGTGGTCGAGCAGATCCTCGGCGAGGATCTCCTCAGCGTGCAAGAGCTCCCCGGCCGACTAGATCTCGTGAAGCCATCGCTGGTACAGCGCCTTGTTGGCATCAGATCCCATGGCGGGATCGTGCCGTACCCGCGGCTGCCGCACTACAGATTGATGAGCAGTGGGACGCCGGCCGCGTGCGCGGCCTTGGCCAGGGTTTGGTCGAGAGTAGCGAGGGCGGCCCCGAGCCGTTCGGCCGTGAGAAGGTACGAGGCGTCGTAGGAGCTCAACGTGTGACGTCGTCCTGCGGCGACGATCAGTGCCATGTCGGCGGCGGAGGCCTCGACGTCGATCGGTAGCTGGGCAAGGAGTTCGAGGAATCGGCTCGCCTGCGCCTCGCTGAGGCGGCCGCGTCGCTCGGCGACCAGCAGAACGTTGGCGACTTCCAGCGGCCAGATCGCCGGGACGACGGCTTCCTCGTCACGGAGCCGGTCCAGCACCGCCTCCGTCGCTTCGGTCGCCTCGTCCTCGAAGCACCAGGCCATGACGACGCTCGTGTCGACGACGAACACGCGCTAGCGCCGCCCTTCCTCGACCATCTCGCGCACCGACGCGCCGTCGAGCCGAACGCCGACCCGCGCGCTGCGCAAGGCCGCGATCACCTCTTCGGGAGTGGATCGTGAACCGACCGGCACGAGTCGGGCCACAACTCGACCATGCTTGGTGATCGTGACGCTGTCGCCCCGCTCGACCTGGTCAAGCAGGCGAGGCAGGTGCGTCTTGGCGTCATACGCACCGATCAAGGAATCGTCCACAAACTCAGACTAGTCTCCGACCAGTCTTATCACAAGTGCGGACGCGGGCAGCCCAGACCCTCGGTCCGTATCGCCTGGTGAGATCCCGGGCCTCGATCACCCGAACTCCTTCCGTAGTTGGTGCTTACGGAAGAGATCACGCTATGCAGGTGGCCGCCCGCCCGAGAGCCGGCTGACGGCCGTCTTCTGCTGGGGGATTTCCCCCAGAGTTTTCGCCGGCGGCGCTGCCCCGTCGCCGATCAACCGTGTCGGGTCGGCCGATAGGTCAGCACCTGCGTGTGGCCATCGAAGGTCTGGGCTTCGAGCAGCTCGAGGTCGAAGTCGTCTGCATCGTCGAAGATCCGGTCCACGCCGGTCGCCCCGGAGATCACTGGGAAGACCGTCACCTCGATGGTGTCGATCAGGCCGGCGTTCAGTAGCGCCCGGTTGAGCGTCAGGCTTCCGTGGGAGCGCAGGGGCACGTCGGATTCGGCCTTGAGGCGCGTGACCACCTCGACAGGATCGCCGGACTCGATGGTCGTGTCTGGCCAGTCGAGCGGCTCGGTCAGCCGGCTGGAGAGCACCGTGACCGGGGAGTCGAACATGCGGCTGATCCACCCATCGAACAGGCTGCGGTCGAAGCCTCCGTCAAGGAACGGCGCGTTCGACGAGTAGGTCTTGGCGCCGAGCACCATGCGCAGTGGGTCGCGGTAGGCCGCGGCGCGATGCGCAAGGAATTCGGGGCCCTGCTTGCCCCAGTAGCCGCCCCAGTCGCCGTTGTGGTTGGCGAAGCCGTCGAGCGTGGAGAAGATGTCGAAGGTGTATGTGGCAGTCACGGTGTCTCCTCGCGGGAAGTTGGTCGCGCCGCGCCCTGTGGCGGCCCCACCCCTGCTACGAACACCACCGCCCCGATCCGACACGCTGCCCGGATTTCGTTCACGGACGAACTCTGGCCGGCCGATCTCACCGACTGCAGGATCGCCGAGGAGGCCGAGGCGTTGACCCGGGCATCATCGACAGCGAACGATGTCCCGAGACATCACAAACGGTGTCCGAGGGGGGACTTGAACCCCCACGCCCATTAATAGGGCACTAGCACCTCAAGCTAGCGCGTCTGCCATTCCGCCACTCGGACCTGCGACGGCCTGCCGTATCCGACTGCCGCGCTCGGCCTAGCACTCTATCGGACCGCCGTGCCGTCCTCCCAACCAGCGCCCACAGCAGGTCCCTGCCGCCCGCACGGCGGCGGGCGGGCCTGGTAGGAAGACCTCATGAGCGCCACCGCCGAGGACGAGGTCGTCGAGCTGTGCTCCGACCTGATCCGCATCGATACCACCAACACCGGCGACCCCGAGACCACCCAGGGTGAACGCGCGGCCGCCGAGTACGTCGCGGCGAAGCTCGAGGAGGTCGGGCTGTCGACGACCCTCCTGGAGTCCGAGCCCGGCCGGGCGAGTGTCGTGACCCGCATCGAGGGCGAGGACCGGTCCCGGCCGGCGCTGCTCGTGCACGGTCACCTCGACGTGGTGCCGGCCGACCCGTCCGAATGGTCCGTGCACCCCTTCTCCGGCGAGGAGCGCGACGGCTACCTCTGGGGCCGGGGCGCGGTCGACATGAAGGACATGGACGCGATGGTCCTGGCGCTGGTGCGGCAGTGGATGCGCGAGGGCCGCAAGCCGCCACGGGACGTCGTCCTCGCCTTCGTCGCCGACGAGGAGCACGGCGGCCGCAAGGGGGCCCGGTTCCTGGTCGACAACCACGCCGACCTGTTCTCCGGCGCGACCGAGGCGATCAGCGAGGTCGGCGGATTCAGTCTCACCGTCCGCGACGACCTGCGGCTCTACCTCATCCAGACCGCGGAGAAGGGCATGGCCTGGATGCGGCTGAAGGCATCCGGCCGACCCGGTCACGGGTCGATGGTGCACGACGACAACGCCGTCACCGAGCTCGCCGCCGCGGTCGCCCGGCTGGGCAGCCACAAGTTCCCGGTCGTCATGACCAAGACCACCCGCGCCTTCCTGGAGGCGTTGTCGGAGGCCCTCGGCATCGACTTCGACCCCGAGGACGTCGAGGGCACCCTGGCCCGGCTGGGCAATCTCGCCCGGATCGTCGGCGCGACGCTGCGCAACACGGCCAACCCGACGATGCTGCAGGCCGGCTACAAGACCAACGTGATCCCCGGTGCGGCGACGGCGACCGTCGACGGCCGGTTCCTGCCGGGCCAGGAGCAGGAGTTCGGCCGGCAGCTCGACGAGATCATCGGCGCCGACATCGCGCGGGAGTGGATCGTGCACGACCAGGCGGTCGAGACGACGTTCGACGGAGCGCTCGTCGACGCCATGTCCGCGGCGCTGCGCGCGGAGGACTCCGCGGCCCGGCCGGTGCCCTACATGATGTCCGGCGGCACCGACGCGAAGTCCTTCGAGCGATTGGGCATGCGCTGTTTCGGCTTCTCACCGCTGCTGTTGCCGCCGACGCTGGACTTCGCCGCGCTCTTCCACGGCATCGATGAGCGCGTGCCCGTCGACGGCCTCAAGTTCGGGGTGCGGGTGCTGGACCGTTTCCTGGGGTCGTGTTGAGCGCGCGGGCGACAGTGCCCTACGGCGCGTGGCCGTCGCCGATCGGCGCGGCCGACGTCGTGCGGGCCAGTCGGAGGCTCTCGCTGCCCAGGATCGTCGGGGACGAGGTGTGGTGGGTCGAGGACCGGCCGCACGAGTCCGGCCGGTACGCCGTGGTGCGCCGGACGGCCGGCGGCGCCGTCGTCGAGGTGGTGCCGGCGCCGTGGAACGTGCGGAGCAGGGTCCACGAGTACGGCGGCTCCTGCTGGCTGGCCGTCCCGTCCGACGGCGGACCCGCCCTGGTGTTCTGCCACTTCGACGACCAGCGGCTCTACCGGCTCGACCCGGGCGCGGCGCCGGCGGCGTTGACACCGCCGCCGCCGACCCCGGCGGCGGATCGCTATGCCGACCTCGTCACGGGTCCGGACGGCACCGAGATCTGGTGCGTGCGCGAGTCCTACCGCGACGGGAAGGTCACCCGGCACCTGGTCGCGGTGCCGCTCGACGGCTCGGCGGTCGCGGATCCGGACCGGGTCCGCGAGCTCGTCGGTGGCAGCGACTTCCTGGCCTTCCCCCGCCCCTCGGCCGACGGACGCCGGCTGGCGTGGATCGCCTGGGACCACCCGCGGATGCCGTGGGACGGGACCGAACTGCGGGTCGCCGACGTGTCGGCCGATGGCACCGTCGGCCGGCCGCGGGTCCTGCTCGGCGGCCCGGAGGAATCGGTGCTGCAACCGGAGTGGGCAGGTCCGGACAGTCTCTACGTCATCAGTGACCGGTCCGGCTGGTGGAATCTGCACCGCGTCGGCGTCGGCTCGGCCCGGCGGTGGCGAGGTCGAGGCGTTGTGCCCGCGCGATGAGGAGTTCGCGGGCGCCTTGTGGACCCTGGGCCAGACGACGTACGGCGTGCTCGCCGACGGCCGGCTGGCGGTCGTGCACGGGACGGACGAGGAGCGCCTGGGCGTGCTCGACCCGGCGACCGGCGCGCTGCGCGATCTGGACCTCCCCTATACGACGTACGGCGGCGCACTGTCCACCGACGGCCGCCGGGTGACGCTCGTCGGTGCGGCGGTGGATCGGCCGACCGCGGTGCTGGTCGTCGACCCGGCGGCCGGATCGGCCGAGGACATCCGGCTGGCCACCGACGAGACGCTGCCCACCGACTATCTGCCGGAGACCCGCGCGGTGACCGTTCCGGGCGTCGGGGGCCGGGAGGTGCACGCGATCGTCTCCGCGCCCCGCAATCCGGACGTGGTCGGGCCGGACGGGGAGCTGCCGCCCTACGTCGTCTCGGTGCACGGCGGGCCCACCGCGCAGTCGTCGCCGACGCTGGATCTCGCCGTCGCCTACTTCACCAGCCGCGGCATCGGAGTGATCGACGTCAACTACGGCGGCTCGACCGGATACGGCCGTGCCTACCGCGAGCGGCTACGCGAGCAGTGGGGGATCGTCGACGTCGAGGACTGCGTGTCGGCCGTCCAGGCGCTGGTCGTCGCCGGTGCGGCGGACGGCGCGAGACTGGCCATCCGCGGCGGCAGCGCGGGCGGCTGGACGACTCTCGCCGCGCTCACCGGCACGGACGCCTTCGCCGCCGGCGCGTCGTACTTCGGCGTCGCCGAGCTCGAGCACTTCGTCGCCGACACGCACGACTTCGAGTCCCGCTACGTCGAGGGTCTGGTCGGCCGGCTGCCGGAGGCCCGGGATCGCTACATCGACCGCGCGCCGCTGTCCCACGTCGACGGGGTGTCCTGCCCGGTGCTGCTGCTGCAGGGCGCGGAGGACGTCATCGTGCCGCCCTCGCAGGCCGAGATGTTCCGCGACGCCCTCGTCCGCCGGGGCATTCCCTACGCCTATCTGCTCTTTCCGGGCGAACAGCACGGGTTCCGGCGGGCGGAGAACCGGATCACTGCGCTCGAGAGCGAACTGTCCTTCTACGGGCAGGTCCTGGGGTTCGAGCCGCCCGGGATTCCGCGCCTGCAGCTGCAGGGCGGTCGGTCAGGGGGCTGACCCTCAGAGGAAGGGGCCGGGCAGGCGCTGCCCGGTCCGGCGTCGTCGGAGCCACACCTGCCGGGTGCCGTCGGTGCGGAGTCTCAGCCGGGCCAACTCCCACCCGCCGTACTCCGCCTGCAGGCTGAGCTGCACGGCGGCGCTCCGCCGGTCCGTGCCGGGCGGGATCCGCACCGGCACGTACTCGTAGTCCGCTTCGATCACTCCACCGTCCGCCGCGGCCATGCCCGTCATTGTGCACCGCGTCGGCATGTTCGTCTCTAGCTGCCCCAGGTTTGGCTCACCGTCACCTGCCGGACACGGTGTCGTGTGGCTAGTCGGGCATCGCCTCGGTGATCAGCTCGCCGAGCCGGGTACGCCGCGGCCGGGAGCCGATCCGGCGTACGGCGTGGGCCAGCGCCGGGCCGGCCGCATGCACGACCGACAGGTGCGCCCTGGCCCGGGTCAGCGCCGTGTAGACCAGCGGCCGGGAGAGCATGCCGCCGGCCTCGGGCGGGAAGACGGCGACCACCGCCGGCCACTCCGAGCCCTGCGCCCGGTGCACCGTGATCGCCCAGCCGTGCACGATGTCGGAAAGCGACCGGCCGCGGACGGTGGTCGGCCCGGAGGCGAAGTCGATCGTGACGGCGCCGTCCCGGGCCGCGGTGACCACGCCGACCTCGCCGTTGGCGAAGCCGTTCGGCTCGGCGTCGAGATGGTTGGCCGTGGCCACCACGCGGTCACCCACGTCGAACCCGCTGACCGTGCCGGTACCGGGGTTGAGCGCCGCCTTGAGCACCCGGTTGAGCGCGATCGTCCCGGCCGGGCCCTTGTGGACCGGTGTCACGACCTGGACCTGGCTCGGATCGATCGACAGTGCCCGGGGGATCGAGTCGGTCACCAGCTGGACGGCCCGGTGGCCGGCCTCGGCCGAGCCCCGGGCCGCGACGACGACGACCTCCCGGTCCGGCGAGTCCACCGGCGCCAGGTCCCCGGCGCGCACCGCGGTGGCCAGCCGGGCGATCGCGCCTCCCGTCGCCTGCCGGTAGAGGGTCGTGAGCTCCGTGACCGGGATCGCGCCCGACTCGACGATGTCGGCGAGGACCCGACCGGGGCCGATCGACGGCAGCTGCGCCGGGTCACCGACGATCAGCAGGTGGGTGCCGTCGGCGCAGGCCGCCAGCAGTCCGGCGGCCAGGTCGACGTCGAGCATGGACGCCTCGTCGACGACGACGAGGTCGGCGTCCAGCGGCCAGCCCTCGCCGCGCGCGAACTCCGGACCCGAGCCGTCCCGCGACCGGCCGCCGGCCTGGGCACCGAGCAACCGGTGCAAGGTGCTCGCCGGGGCCTCGGCCAGCTCCTCCAGCCGCTTGGCCGCCCGCCCGGTCGGCGCCGCGAGGGCGATCCGGGCGCCGGCCCGCTCGGCCCGGCGTACGACGGTCGCCACCGTCCGGCTCTTACCGGTGCCCGGGCCGCCGGTCAGCACGCTGACGCCGTGCTCCAGGGCCGCGTCGACGGCCCGGGTCTGCTCGGCGTCCAGCGCGTCGTCCGGCGGGTCGTCGCCGGTGGTCCCGACCATCGGCTTGGCGGTGTCGGAGAGCCGGGCGAGTGCCTCGGCGGAACGTTCCTCGGCGCCGGCGAACCTCGCGAGGGCGAGCACCGACGTGTCGCCGATAGCGGCGGCGACCACCTTGCCGGAGTCGCAGGCGGCGACGACGGCGGCCTTGGGGTCGCCGGCGTCCGCGGCGGCGAGGGCCGACACCACCATCTCCACCGGAACGGCGGTGTGCCCGTCGCGGCCCGCCCGGTTGAGCGTGTGGACGACCAGCGCCCGGGCGCGGCGCGGATCATCGCGCCGCACTCCGGTGACCGTCGCGACGGCGAACCGGTCCGCCTCGGCGACCCGGACCTCGGGGAGGCCGAGCAGCAGCCACGGGTCGTCCCGCAGCAGTCGGGCGGCGTCGTCGCCGATCGCCTCCACCGCACGACCGGCCAGCCGCGCCGGAAGACCCGCCGACACGACGAGCCGGGCCGTCTCGTAGGTCCCGGCGGAGCCGATCCACGAGGACAGCAGCCGCTCGGCGCGTACCGTACCGACCCGCGGCAGGTCGGCGAGCCGCGCGGCGGACACGTCGTCCGGGCCGTGGATGCCCGCCTCCGGCAGCGCGGCCGCGAGGGCGCGGCCCAGGCCCGGCCACAGACCGGACTCGCAGAAGGCGGCGAACACCGGGTCGGTCTCGGCCATGGGCCCGACCCTATCCGGGTGGGTCGGGCCGCGGACCGCCGTCACGCCGGACGGTGGAAACCGACCAACGAAGCTGCCGGGCGGGGCAGACTGGCCCCCATGCCGGAAGGAACTGAGCCGATGGACGAGGTCGACGTGATCGTGGTGGGCGCCGGTCCGACCGGTGAAGTGGCCGCGGGCCGCTGCGCCGACGGGGGACTGTCGGTCGCCATCGTCGAGCGGGAGCTCGTCGGTGGCGAATGCTCGTACTGGGGCTGCATCCCGAGCAAGACCCTGATCCGTCCGGGCGACGTGCTCGCCGACGCGCGCCGGGCGCCCGGGGCGGCGGAGGCCGTGACCGGCGGCGTCGACGCGGCGGCCGCCTTCGCCCAGCGCGACTACATGACCAGCAACTGGACCGACGACGGACAGCTGCCCTGGCTGCGGGAGCGCGGGATCAGGCTGGTGCGGGGGACCGGTCGGCTCACCGGCGAACGCGCCGTCGAGGTCACCGGCCCCGACGGGGCGATCGAGACGCTGCGCGCCCGGCGGGCGGTCATCCTGGCGACCGGGACGAGATCGGTGCTGCCCCCTATCGACGGGCTGCGGGACAGCCGGCCGTGGGACAACCGCGGGATCACGTCGGCGAAGGAGGTGCCGGGCCGGTTGATCGTGCTCGGCGGCGGCGCGATCGGGTGCGAGATGACGCAGGCCTACCGACGGCTCGGGTGCGAGCAGGTCACCGTGGTCGAGGGCCAGGACCGGTTGCTGGCCGTCGAGGAGCCGTTCGCGAGCCAGGAGCTGCGGGCGGCGTTCGAGGCGGAACAGATCACTGTCGTCACCGGCACGCACATGTCCGCGGTGCGGCGGACCGGCGACGACGGGCCGGTACTGGCCACCCTCGACGACGGCCGGCAGATCGAGGGCGACGAGATCCTCGTCGCGGTCGGCCGCCGGCCGTCCACCACCGAGATCGGTCTGGACGTCGTGGGACTGCAGCCCGGCCGCCCCGTCGAGGTCGACGACCGGATGCGCGCGGTCGGCGTACCCGGGGACTGGCTCTATGCCATCGGCGACTGCAACGGGCGCGCGCTGTTCACCCACATGGGCAAGTACCACGGCCGGATCGCCACCGACGTCATCCTCGGCAAGGACATGCAGGACCGGGCGAGCACGGCAATCCTGACCCGGGTCACCTTCACCGACCCGCAGATCTGCGCGGTCGGTCCCACCGAGGCGCAGGCACGTGAGCGGGGCCTGACCGTGCGCGCCCTGCAGTACCCGACCGGCGGAGTGCCCGGCGCCTACGTCCGGGGCAACGGCATCGCCGGCACCAGCCAACTCCTGGTCGACGACTCCCGCCGGGTCATCATCGGCGCCACCTTCACCGGCCCGGACGTCCAGGAACTGCTGCACTCGGCCACCGTCGCCATCGCCGGGGAGGTCACCCTCGACCGGCTGGCCCACGCCGTCCCGGCGTTCCCGACGGTCAGCGAGGTGTGGCTGCACCTGCTCGAGGCCTACGGCCTGTGAGTGCGTGCGGTCGTCAGGCCGGGGCCGGCGTACGCCGCTCCGCCTCGGCGATCGCCCAGGCGGCGTTGACCAGACCGATGTGGCTGAACGCCTGCGGGAAGTTGCCGAGCAGTTCGCCGGTGTCCGGGTCGACCTCCTCGGCGAGCAGGCCGACGTCGTTGGTGAAGGAGGCAGCCCGGGTGAACACCTCCCGCGCCCGCTGCGGTTGGCCCGACATCGCCAGTGCCTGCGCGAGCCAGAAGGTGCACATCAGGAACGTGCCCTCCACGCCGGCCAGCCCGTCGACCCCGCCCTCGGTGCGGTAGCGGTAGACCAGTCCGCGGTCGTCGGTGAGCCGTTCCTCGATCGCCTCGATCGTGGCGGTCATCCGCGGGTCGTCGGCCGGCAGGAAGCCGACGATCGGCATCATCAGGTTGGATGCGTCCAGCCCGTCGGAGCCGAAGAACTGCGTGAACGCCCCCACCTGCTCGTTCCATCCCTTCCCGAGGACCGCCGCCCGGATCTCTTCCTTGGCCGCCAGCCACCCGGCCACCTTGTCGGCGGCCTGCAGCCGGTCGGCGAGCGCCACGGCGCGATCCAGCGCGACCCAGCACATGACCTTGGAGTAGAGGAAGTGCTGCGGCTCGCCGCGCACCTCCCAGATGCCCTGGTCGGTCTCCCGCCAGCGGACGGCGGCCGTGTCCGCGAGGGCGACGAGGAAGTTGCGCATGTCCTGATCGATGTCGGTGAGCTGGTCGGACAACCGGTGCGCGGCGCCGAGCAGTTCGCCGTAGACGTCGATCTGCTGCTGGCTCCACGCCCCGTTGCCGACCCGGACCGGGCGGCTGTTCCGCCATCCGGTCAGGTGGGTCAAGGCGCGTTCGGACAGGTCGTGCTCGCCGCCGACGCCGAACATGATCTGCAGCGGCCTGGCGACGGCGACCGAACTGGCGGCCGCGGTGGTCATGAAGGCGAAGAAGTTGTCGGCCTCGTCGGGACACGCGGCCACCCACAGGGCCTCCATGGTGAAGCTCGCGTCGCGGACCCAGGAGAACCGGTAGTCCCAGTTGCGTTCGCCGCCCACGCCTTCCGGCAGCGAGGTGGTGGCAGCGGCGACGACCGCGCCGCTGGGCTGGAAGGTCAGACCCTGCAGCACCCGGCCGCTCTGGTGCACCAGGTCGCGCCACGGGCCGTCGTAACTCTGGTGCAGCGCCGACCAGGACTGCCATGCGGCGGCGGTGCCGGCCAATCGGTCGGCGATCTCACGCTGCGCCCAGACCCGCGCGGGGTGCTGCTCCAGCGTCGAGCGGTGCAGTGCGAAGTACAGCGTCTGGCCGGCCTGGAGGGTGACCCGTCCCCGTGCGGCGGAGTGGTCGAGGGTCAGCGCGACGGGCGAGGAGAGCACCAGCCACTCCGCGCCGCCCCGTGCCGTGACGCCGCCGTCGACGATGCTGAGCAGCGGAACGACGATGCCGTATTCCGGGCGCGGCGCGTAGTCCACCTCGACGTCGATGGCCCCGTCGGTGCACGACACCGACCGCACGAGCAGGTCGGGTGCGTCGGCGCCGAGCCGGTGCCCGTGGTTGTCCGGCCCGACCGCGAGGGCGTCGATGAGCACCATGGTGCCGCCGGCGGCCGTGAAGGTGGTCTGGAGCACCAGGCTGCCGTCGGCGTACGTCCGCTGCGACTCGTAGCCGCCTGCCGGTCGGATCGACCAGTGGCCGGCCCGCTCGTCGAGCAGGCGGGCGAATATCGACGGGCTGTCGAACCGGGGGAAGCACAACCAGTCGATCGAGCCGCCCGTGGTGACGAGAGCGGCCGAGTGGCAGTTGGAGATCAGCGCGTGATCGGCGATCGCGATGTCGCTCATGGCGGACCACCCCGGCATCTACGGTACGGGCGGAGGCGCTGGTTCAGTGGCTCTCGGGATATCCGGTCGGCGGCGCCGAGATGTCGTCGAGGGCGAGGCGTATCTCTTCGGGCAGGGTGACGGTCTCCGCGGCGAGCGATCCGACCAACTGCCCGACCGTCCGGGCGCCGAGGATCGGGGCGACGACTCCCGGCCGGTCCCGCACCCAGGCCAGCGCGACGACCAGCGGCGAGGTGCCCAGCCCGTCGGCGGCGGTGATCACCGCCTCGACGATCCGGGACGCGGAATCGGAGAGGAACGGGGCGACGAAGTCCGCGAAGTGCTCGGACGCCCCGCGGGAGTCCGACGGGGATCCGCTGCGGTACTTGCCGGTGAGGACACCCCGCCCGAGCGGTGACCAGGCCAACAGGCCGACGCCGGCGTGCCGGCTCGCCGCCACCACCTCGCGTTCGACGCCGCGCTGCAGCAGGGAGTACTCCACCTGATTGGAGACCACCGGCGCCCGACCCGGCCCGGGCGCCACCCGCTGCCGGATGGCTGCTGCGGCCGTCTGCCAGCCGCAGAAGTTGGACACCCCCGCGTAGCGCACCCGGCCGCTGGCGACCGCGGTGTCCAGCGCGCCCAGGGTCTCCTCGAGCGGGGTCCGGTCGTCCCAGGCGTGCAGCTGCCAGAGGTCGATGTAGTCGGTGCCGAGGCGGGCGAGCGACGCGTCCAGCGCGGACAGCAAGTGGCCGCGCGAGGAACCGCGCCCCATCGCACCGGGTCCGGTGCGGCCGTGGGCCTTGGTCGCCAGGACGATCTCCTCCCGGGCCACCACCTGGCCGAGGAGCCGGCCGAGCACCTGTTCGCTCTCGCCGCCGACGTAGACGTCCGCGGTGTCGACGAGCGTGCCGCCGACGTCGCGGAAGGCGGTCAGCTGGGCTGCCGCGTCGTCCTCCCGGGTGTCCCGGCCCCACGTCATGGTGCCCAACCCGATCCGCGAGACGACCAGACCGGTGCGGCCGAGGGCGCGCTCCTCCATGACCGGTCCTCCCGCTCGCGATGTCGGGCAAACCTACCGGCAGCCGGCCGGTGCAGCGGGGAGGACGGCTAGGGTGACGCGGACGGGTCGACCCATGGCGGTGGGGAGCAGGCATGCGGCTGGGCCTCAATCTGGGCTACTGGAGCGCCGGGTCGGATGCGGAGAACCTCGCCCTCGCCCGCGAGGCCGACCGGATCGGCTATGCGGTCGTCTGGGCGGCCGAGGCCTACGGCTCCGATTCCCCGACCGTCCTCGCCTGGGTCGCCGCCCAGACGCGGCGCATCGACGTCGGCAGCGCGGTCATGCAGATCCCGGCCCGGTCGCCGGCCGCGACCGCGATGACCGCGGCGACCCTCGACACCCTGTCCGGCGGCCGGTTCCGGCTCGGACTGGGCGTCTCCGGGCCGCAAGTGTCCGAGGGCTGGCACGGCGTCCGGTTCGACGCCCCGCTGGGACGCACCCGCGAATACGTCGCGATCGTCCGGCAGGCGCTGCGCGGAGACCGGGTCTCCCATGCCGGCCGGCACTACCAATTGCCGCTGCCGGACGGTCCCGGAAAGGCGCTGCGGCTCACGATGCGGCCGTTCCGGGAGCACCTCCCGCTCTACCTCGCCGCGATGGGCCCGAAGAACCTGCGGCTCGCCGGGGAGATCGCCGACGGCTGGTTGGCGCTGTTCTTCTCTCCGGAGCATGCCGCCGCCGATCTGGCCACCGTCGCCGAGGGCCGCGCCTGGTCCGACCGGACGATGGCCGACTACGACGTCGTGCCGACGGTGCCGCTGTCCGTCGATGCCGACGTCGACGTGGCCGCCGACCGGGTCCGGCCCTACACGGCGCTCTACCTCGGGGGGATGGGCAGCCGGGAGGAGAACTTCTACAACCTGCTGGCCCGCCGCAGAGGCTTCGACCGGGCGGCCCGGCAGGTCCAGGACCGGTATCTCGCCCGCGACTACACCGGTGCGGCCGCCGCCGTACCACGGGCGTTCCTCGACGACACCGCACTGCTCGGGCCGCTGGAACGGATCTCCGAGCGGATGCAGGCCTACGCCGAATGCGGTGTCACGACACTGACCGTCACGCCGCACGGCGCGTCGCTGGACGAGCGGCTGGCCGCGCTCCGGACCGCGGTCGCGGCAATGGAGCGCGCCGGGCTGGCCGGATGAACGCCGCCCAGGCGGCGTTGCTCGGCATCGTGCAGGGCCTGACGGAGTTTTTGCCGATCTCCAGCACCGCGCACCTGCGGATCGTCCCCGCGCTGCTCGGCTGGCCGGATCCGGGAACGGCGTTCACCGCCGTCGTCCAGCTCGGCACGATGCTGGCGCTGCTGGTCTACTTCTGGCGGGAGATCGTGGCGATCGTCCGCACCTGGTGCCGTGGTCTGGTCGACCCGTCGGTGCGCGGCTCGATCGACTACCGGATGGGTTGGTACGTCATCTTCGCCACGATCCCGATCGGGCTCCTCGGCATCATCTTCAAGGACCAGATCGAGACGGCGGCGCGCAACCTGTGGCTGATCGCGAGCACGATGATCGTCCTCGGTCTGGTGCTGCTGCTGGCCGAGAAGGTGGGCCGGCACGACCGGTCCGAGGAGGACATCGTGCTCGGCGACGGCCTCGTCGTCGGACTTGCGCAGGCCGCCGCACTGGTGCCCGGCGTCTCCCGGTCCGGAGCGACGATCACGGCCGGCCTCTTCCGCGGGCTGGACCGCCCGTCGGCGGCGCGCTTCTCCTTCCTGCTCTCGATTCCTGCCGTGGTGCTCTCCGGGCTCTTCGAGCTCCGCGACATCGGCGGGAACGGCGGCCCCGGTCTCGGGATCACCGCGGTCGCGACGCTGCTCGCGTTCGTCTCCGGCATCGCCACGATCCACTGGCTGCTCAAGTACCTCACCCGGCACAGCACCGCGGTGTTCGTCGCCTACCGGGTACTGCTCGGCTCGGCGTTGTTCGTGCTGCTCGGCACCGGGACCATCGCCGCGACCTGAGGTCACTCGTCGGCGAGTCGGCGCCGCGCCTCGAGGCGTTGCCGGGCCGACGCCCGGGTCGCGTCCAGGAAGACCTGGGTGATCTCCGGATGACGGGACTGCAGCTCGGCGTCGATGCGGCTGCTGACCCGCTCGACCTCGTCCGAGCTCAGCCCGTCGACCAGGTCCAGCCGTACCGCGAGCAGCGTGTCGTCCGGCCCGAGTTTCATGCTGAGCAACTCGATCACCGTGTCCACCTCGGCGACGTCCATCAGCTCCTTCTTCAGCTGCGTACGCAACTCCGGGTCGAGGGCTTCGCCGATCAACAGCTCCTTGGTGTCCCGGCCCAGGATGAAGGCCACGACCGCCAGCAGCACGCCGATCGCGATCGCGGCGGCGGAATCCCACACCGAACTCCCGGTGAGCTGGTGCAGACCGACACCGAGCGCCGCGAACACCAGCCCCACCAGCGCTGCGGTGTCCTCCGACGCCACGGTCTTGACGGTCGGATCGGTGCTGCGCTTGACATGGTCGACGAATCCGCGCTCGGAGCGCCTCGCCTCGCCGCGCAGCTGCCGCATCGCCTTCAGCCAGGAGGTGCCCTCGGCGACGAATGCAGCCGCGAGCACGATGTAGGAGAGCAACGGATCGGACTCCCCACCGCCGTGCAGCAGCCCGGAGATCCCCTGGTAGAGCGAGAACACCGAGCCGGAGACGAAGATCCCGACGGCGGCGAGCAGCGACCAGAAGAACCGCTCCTTGCCGTACCCGAACGGGTGCGTGTCGTCGGCCGGCCGGGCGCTCTTGTGCAGGGAGGTGAGCAGGAAGACCTCGTTGAACGTGTCCGCCACCGAGTGCGCACCCTCGGCGAGCATCGCGCTCGATCCGCCCAGGATGCCGGCCGCGATCTTTCCCACCGCGATGACCAGGTTCGACGCGAGCGCGACGAGCACTGTTGATCTGCTCTCTTCGGCCACCGGCTCGTCCCGTCCTCATTCTGCCGTCCGGGATCCTGCCGTCCCGGATCCCGCTGTCCCGGATCCCGCTGTCCCGGCCCCCTGGAGCTTGTCACTAGGGTCGGGAGCCGTGACCACCGTCCTCCTCGTCCGGCACGGCCGCACCGCGGCGAACACCGGTGGCGTCCTCGCCGGCTGGACTCCGGGCGTGCATCTCGACGACACCGGCCGGGCGCAGGCCGAGGCGCTGTCCGAGCGGCTCCGGCCGGTGCCCCTGGCGGCCGTCGTCGCCAGCCCGCTGGACCGGTGCCAGGAGACCGCCGCCGCGCTCGCCGCCGGGCGGGATTCGCTGACCGTGCAGACCGACGAGCGCCTCGGCGAGGTGCGCTACGGCGACTGGACCGGCCAGCCGATCAAGAAGCTGGCCCGCGACCCGCTCTGGAAGGTCGTCCAGCAGCATCCCTCGGCGGCGGTCTTCCCCGGTGACGGCGGCGAGCCGCTGTCGGGGGCGCAGGTGCGCGCGGTGTCCGCGGTGCGGGAGTGGAACTGCCGGCTCGGCCCGGACGCCACCTACGTCCTGTGCAGTCACGGCGACGTGATCAAGTCCGTGATCGCGGACGCTCTCGGCCTGCACCTCGACCTCTTCCAGCGGATCCTGGTCGATCCGTGTTCGGTGTCGGTGATCCACTACACCGACACCCGGCCGTTCGTCGTACGGGTCAACGACAACGGTGGCGACGTCTCGTCGCTGCATCCCGCCCAAGCGCCGGCGCCGCCGTAAGGCGTCCGGCGACGCCGTCGTCGGCGGCGGTACGCCAGAGGCCCAGCACTAGCCGGGCCGCTCCGCCGCCGCCCGGACCGGCCGAATGGGGTCGGATCGGCCGGCACCCAATAGGCTCTGGGGCATGGAACGCCAGGTCTTCGTCTTCGATCCACCCGACCGCTTCGTCGCGGGCACGGTGGGTCAACCCGGTGAGCGGACGTTCTTCCTGCAGGCCAGCGGGGGCGGCCAGACGGTCAGCGTCGCGCTGGAGAAGGTGCAGGTATCGGTGCTCGCCGACCGCCTCGAGGAGCTGCTCGCGGAGGTACGCCGGCGCAGCGGCGAGCCCGAGGACGAACTGCCTCCACCGGAGCAGGACATGGCCCCGCTCGACACGCCACTCGACGAGCAGTTCCGCGTCGGCGCCATGGGGCTCGCCTGGGACTCCGACGGCGACCGCATCGTCGTCGAGGCGCAGGCCGCCACCGAGGAACCGGTCGACGAGGCCACGATCCTCGAGGATGTCGACGAGGGTCCCGACGCGCTCCGGGTCCGGATCACGGCCGACGCGGCCCGGGCCTTCATCGAGCGGGCCCGTCGGGTGCTCTCGGCCGGTCGGCCGCCCTGCCCGCTGTGCGGAATGCCCCTTGATGCAGACGGCCATATCTGTCCGCGCCAGAATGGCTACCGTCGCTGAGACCGGTCGGTCGACCGAGGACAGCCTGAGGCACCGAGCGGGGTGATGTGGTGAGTGAGCCGGTTCCACCCCAACCCGTCGGCAGTGGCCCGCACGGCCTCGCCGTCGACGTCGAGTCGGCGCTGGCGGCGTTGCAGAGCGGCAGCCTCGAGGTCGAGGGCCGGTTGGTGGAGGCCAGCAACGTCACGCTCTACTGCACGCTGTCCTGCGCGGACCTCTCGGTCGGCTGCGTCTACAAGCCGATCCGCGGCGAGCGCCCCTTGTGGGACTTCCCGGACGGGACGCTGGCCGAGCGGGAGGTGGCGGCCTACCTCGTCTCGGCGGCGACCGGGTGGGACGTGGTGCCGCCGACCGTCTTCCGCGACGGTCCGGTCGGGCCGGGCATGGTGCAGCTGTGGGTGGACGGCGACGAGACCGTCGACCTGGCCCGGCTGGTGCGCACCGACGAGGCCGCGCTGCGCCGGATGGCCATCTTCGACTCCGTGATCAACAACGCCGACCGCAAGGGCGGTCACCTGATCCCCATGCCCGACGGCCACGTGTACGGCGTCGACCACGGCGTCTGCTTCTCCACCGACGACAAGCTGCGCACGCTGCTGTGGGGCTGGGCCGGTGAGCGGCTCACCGACGAGGCGGTCGACACCCTGTCGCGGCTGCGGGCGGAACTGGAGGGGGAGTTGGGCGACGCGCTGCGCGGCCTGCTCACCCGGCGCGAGGTCGCCCGCACGGTCCGCCGGGTCGAGACCCTGCTCGAGACCGGCCGGCACCCCGAGCCGTCCGGTGACTGGCCGGCCGTTCCCTGGCCGCCGTTCTGAGCCGACGCGTCAGTCGGTGAACCGGGCCGAGGTGACGAAGCCGATCGCCGGCAGGCTGCCGTCGGCGATCCGCCGCCGCTCGATGCGTCGCAACTCTCCCGCGACCCTCGAGGTGACTTCCTCGTCGGGTCCGGTGAGCCGCGAGGCGACGATCCGCCACAGCGATTCATGCCGGTCGACCGCGCCCGGGCGGCCGGTTGCGGCGAGGCCGGCGAGTATCGCGGCGCCGGTGTGCAGGGGTTCGTCGGAGAGGTCGCCGCGGTCGCGCTGCCAGCGCCGCAGCGGGTCGGTCTCGTCCGGGTGCCCCGAATGGGCGGCATGGCCGGCATGCGCTGCGTGCTCCCCGTCCTCGTCCGCCATGCCGGCCGCGGCAAGTACGGCGACCGCGTCGTAGAGGAACGCAGCCGCTGCGGCGTCGACCCGCTCCCGCGCGAACTCCTCGAGGACCAGCACGCCGCCCGACGTGAGCCGGGCGGCGGCATCGGCGAGCGTCGCGGCCAGGTCGGGCACGTGATGCAGGGAGCGGGTGAAGAGCACGACGTCGAAGCCGCTCGCCGCGACCTCCGCCAACGGAACGGCGAGGACCTCGACGCCGCGCTTCTGCGCGACCGCCGCCGCCTCCTCGTCCGGCTCGACGCCGGTGACCTGCCAGCCCAGCCGACCGAGTTCGGCGGCGAGCGCACCGCGCCCGCAGCCCACCTCCAGCACCCGGGCGGGCGGCGCCGGCAGCAGGGGTCGGAGCCGGGCGAGGCTGTCGGGCACGGCCACCGTCGTCAGGTCGAGCATCCGATCACCTTACGAGGCGTCGGCGAGCAGGTCCGAGCCGCTCGGTAGGCTGCACGCCATGCGGTCCTGGCCCGGGCCAGCGGTGCCCCGCCTGCCCGGCGAGGGTGTCCGACTGCGCCTGTTCGACACGGCCCGCGGCGAGGTGCATGAGACCGCCGCGGGTCCCGCGGCGCGCATGTACGTCTGCGGGGTCACGCCCTACGACGCCACACACCTCGGCCACGCCGTCACCTTCCTCACCTTCGACCTCGTGCACCGGATGTGGCGGGACGCCGGCCACGAGGTGCGCTACGTGCAGAACGTCACCGACGTCGACGACCCGCTGCTGGAGCGGGCCGAGCGCGACGGCGAGGACTGGACCAAGCTCGCGGAGCGGGAGACCGCCCTCCTGCGGGAGGACATGGCCGCGCTGCGCGTCCTGCCGCCCACCGACTTCGTGGGCGCCGTCGAGGCCATCCCCGAGATCGTCGAGCGGGTGGTCGCCCTGCTCGATCAGGGCGCGGCCTACCGGGTGGGCGAGGACATCTACTTCTCCGTCGACGCCGACCCGCGGTTCGGCTACGAATCCGCGCTCGACGCCGACACGATGTGGCACCTGTCGGCGGAGAACGGCGGCGACCCGGAGCGGACCGGCAAGAAGAACCCGCTCGACCCGGTGCTCTGGCGCGCCGCCGCGGACGGGTCGCCGTCCTGGGGCAGCGTCCTCGGCCCGGGCCGGCCCGGCTGGCACATCGAGTGCGCGGCGATCGCCCTCAATCGCCTGGGCAGCGGCTTCGACGTGCAGGGCGGCGGCCGGGACCTGATCTTCCCGCACCACGAGATGACCGCGGCGCACGGGGAGTCGCTCACCGGCGACTGGCCGTTCGCCCGCCACTACGTCCACGTCGGCATGGTCGGCCTGGACGGCGAGAAGATGTCCAAGAGCCGCGGGAACCTCGTCTTCGTCCATCAACTGCGGGCCGCCGACGAACCGGCGGTCGTCCGCCTCGCGCTGCTGGCCGACCACTACCGGGCCGACCACGAGTGGTCGCCGGCGCGGATCGGCGAGGCCCGGGAGCGGCTCGCCACCTGGCGGCGGGCGGCCGGGCTCGGGACGGGACCGCCGGCGACGGCCGTGCTCGTCGCCGTACGCCGGCACCTCGCCGACGACCTGGACACCCCGGGCGCGCTCGCCGCCGTCGACGGCTGGGCGGACCGTGCGCTGCGCGACGGGGGAGACGATGCCGGAGCGCCGGATCTCGTCCGTGCTCTCGTCGACGCCCTGCTCGGCGTGGAGCTCTGAGGGCGGGCTCTGATGGCGGGCTCTGGGGGCGCCGGTCAGCCCTTGGTCGGTCCGGGCCCACCCGGCCCGCGCCGGCGCAGGTAGCGCTCGAACTCCCGGGCGATCGTTTCGCCGCTGGTGTGGGCGAGGTCGGCGTCCTCCGCCTTCTCCTCCAGCGCCCGAACGTACTCGGTGACCTCGTCGTCCTCGCCGGCCATCTCGTCGACCAGCCGCTGCCAGTCGTCGGCCTGCTCGGGCAGCGCGCCCAGCGGCACCGGGACGTCGAGCACCTCCTCGACCCGGTGCAGCAGCGCGAGGGTGGCCTTGGGGTGCGGCGCCTGCGAGACGTAGTGCGGCACGGCGGCCCAGAACGAGATCGCCGGGATCCCGGCGCGCACGCAGGCGTCCTGCCACACCCCGAGGATGCCGGTCGGTCCCTCGTAGCGGGACTGCTCGAGCCCGTAGCGGGTCGCCGACGCCTCGTCGTAGGCGGAGCCGGTGACCGGCACCGGCCGGGTGTGCGGCGTGTCGGCCAGCAGGGCGCCCAGGCCCAGGACCGTGTCGACCCCGAGCTCGCGGTAGACGTCGAGGATCTCCTCGCAGAACGCCCGCCAGCGCATGTTGGGCTCGATGCCGCGCATCAGCACGATGTCGCGCCCCGCGTCGGCCGGGCGGCAGACCGAGAAGCGGGTCGTCGGCCAGGACAGCCGGCGGGTCACCCCGTCGACCAGCGACACGGTCGGCCGGTTGACCTGGAAGTCGTAGTAGTCGTCCGGGTCGATCGCCGCGAGTGGGCGGGCGTCCCAGATCAGCTCGAGATGCTCGACCGCGGCCGTCGCCGCATCGCCCGCGTCGTTCCACCCCTCGAAGGCACCGACGACGACCGGATCGCGCAGCTCCGGGAACACCTCGAGATCACTCACCGGGCCAGCCTACGTCGCGGCGCGGCCCAGATAGGCCACGCCGGTAGGCTGGCGGGCATGTCGAGCCCGCAGAAGTCCCCCTTCCTGGCTGCCCTGAACGAGCGGGTCCTGGTGGCGGACGGCGCGATGGGCACGATGCTGCAGGCCGCCGATCTGAGCCTGGACGACTTCGACGGGCTCGAGGGCTGCAACGAGATCCTCAACGTCACCCGGCCCGACGTCGTCCGGGACGTGCACCGGGCCTATTTCGCGGCCGGTGGCGACGCGGTCGAGACCAACACCTTCGGCGCCAACCTCGCCAACCTCGCCGAGTACGGCATCGAAGGGCGAATCCGCGAGCTCGCCGAGGCCGGGGCGCGGCTCGCCCGCCGAGGTCGCCGCCGAGGTCAGCACCGCCGATCGGCCGCGCTGGGTGATCGGGTCCGTCGGCCCGGGCACGAAGCTGCCGACGCTCGGGCACGCGCCGTACGCCGCGCTCCGCGACGCCTACCGCGACCAGGTGACCGGGCTGCTCGTCGGCGGGGTCGATGCGGTGCTGGTCGAGACCTGCCAGGACCTGCTGCAGGCCAAGGCGGCGATCGTCGGCGCGCGCCGGGCGATGGCGGCCGCCGGCCGCGCCGTTCCGCTGATCACGCATGTGACGGTGGAGACCACCGGCACGATGCTGCTGGGCAGCGAGATCGGCGCCGCGCTGACCGCCCTCGCGCCGCTCGGGATCGACCTGCTCGGCCTGAACTGCGCGACCGGGCCGGCCGAGATGAGCGAGCACCTGCGCTACCTGTCCCGGCACTCGCCGATCGGGCTGTCGGTGATGCCCAACGCCGGCCTGCCCGAGCTCGGCCCGCACGGCGCGACCTACCCGCTGACCCCGGACGAGCTGGCCGACGGCGCTGTCGTCGTTCGTCACCGAGTACGGCGCCCGGCTGGTCGGCGGCTGCTGCGGCACCACCCCGGAGCACATCGCGACCGTCGTCGAGGCGGTCCGCGACCTGACGCCGGCCCGGCCGCACACCCACGCAGGAGCCGTCGGTCGCCTCGCTCTACCAGGCCGTCCCGTTCGCCCAGGACACCAGCGTCCTGATGGTCGGCGAGCGGACCAACGCCAACGGCTCCAAGGCGTTCCGCGAGGCGATGCCCGAGGGGCGCTGGGAGGACTGCGTCGAGATCGGCCCGGTCACAGACCCGGGACGGTTCGCACCTGCTCGACGTCTGCGTCGACTACGTCGGCCGGGACGGGGTCGCGGACATGAAGGAGGTGGCCGGCCGGTTCGCCACGGCCTCGACGCTGCCGATCATGCTCGACTCCACCGAGCCGCCGGTCATCGAGGCCGGCCTGGAAATGCTCGGCGGCCGGTGCGCGATCAACTCGGTCAACTTCGAGGACGGCGAGGGGCCGGAGAGCCGCTACGCGCGGGTGATGCCGATCGTCCGCGAGCACGGCGCGGCCGTCGTCGCGCTGACCATCGACGAGGAGGGCCAGGCGCGCACCGCGGACAAGAAGGCCGCGATCGCCGACCGGCTGATCACCTCGCTCACCGGGGAGTGGGGGATGGCCGAGAGCGACATCCTCGTCGACTGCCTGACCTTCACCCTCGCCACCGGCCAGGAGGAGAGCCGGCGCGACGGCCTGGAGACCATCAAGGGCATCGAGGCGATCAAGACCGCCCATCCCCAGGTGCAGACCATCCTCGGTCTGTCCAACATCTCGTTCGGGCTCAAGCCCGCGGCCCGGCAGGTGCTCAACTCGGTGTTCCTGCACGAGTGCGAGCGAGCCGGCCTCGACGCGGCGATCGTGCACGCGTCGAAGATCCTGCCGATCTCCCGGATCCCCGACGAGCAGCGCGAGGTCGCGCTCGACCTCGTCTACGACCGCCGGCGCGACGGCTACGACCCGTTGTCGCGGTTCCTGACCCTCTTCGAGAACGTCGATGCGGCCTCCTCCAGCATCTCGCGGGCCGAGGAGCTCGCCGCCCTGCCGCTGTCGGAGCGCCTGGAGCGTCGGATCATCGACGGCGAGCGCAACGGCCTGGAGGGCGACCTCGACGAGGCGATGACCGACCGGCCGCCGCTGGAGATCATCAACGACACGCTGCTCGCCGGGATGAAGGTCGTCGGTGAGCTGTTCGGCAAGGGCGAGATGCAGTTGCCGTTCGTGCTGCAGTCGGCCGAGGTGATGAAGACCGCGGTCGCCCACCTCGAGCCGCACATGGAGAAGACCGACGACGACGGCAAGGGCACGATCGTCCTGGCCACCGTCAAGGGCGACGTGCACGACATCGGCAAGAACCTCGTCGACATCATCCTGTCCAACAACGGCTACACGGTGGTCAACCTCGGCATCAAGCAGCCGGTGTCGGCGATCTTCGACGCGGCCGAGGAGCACCGGGCCGACGCGATCGGCATGTCCGGCCTGCTGGTCAAGTCGACGGTGGTCATGAAGGAGAACCTCGAGGAGATGAACTCCCGCGGGTTCGCCGACCGGTGGCCGGTGATGCTCGGGGGAGCGGCGCTGACCCGGGCCTACGTCGAGCAGGACCTCGCCGACCTCTTCGACGGGCGACGTCCGCTACGCCCGCGACGCGTTCGAGGGCCTCCGGCTGATGGACACCCTGATGACGATCCGGCGGGGCGGCGTACCGCTGAGGCCACCCCCGACGGCCCGGACGACACCAAGGCCGAACAGCGGCGGGCGCGGCACGAGCGGTCCCGCCGGATCGCCGCCGAGCGCCGGGCGGCCGAAGAGCCGCCCGAGGACGAGGTGGTGGGCCGCTCCGACGTCGCGACCGACAACCCGGTCCCGACGCCGCCGTTCTGGGGCGACCGGATCGTCAAGGGGATCCCGGTGGCCGACTACGCGTCGCTGCTCGACGAGCGGGCGACGTTCCTCGGCCAGTGGGGGTTGCGGGGCGCCCGCGGCGGCAAGGGCCCGACGTACGAGGAGCTGGTCGAGACCGAGGGTCGGCCGCGGCTGCGCTACTGGCTCGACCGGCTCAAGACGGAGGGGGTCCTGGAGGCCGCGGTGGCCTACGGCTACTTCCCGTGCGTCAGCAAGGGCGACGACCTGATCGTCCTCGGCGACAACGGCGCGGAGCGGGCGCGGTTCACCTTCCCGCGGCAGCGGCGCGACCGACGGCTCTGCCTCGCCGACTTCTTCCGGTCCGAGGAGTCCGGGGAGACCGACGTGGTGGCGTTCACGGTCGCGACGATGGGCGAGAAGATCAGCGCATTCGCCCACGAGCTGTTCGAGGCCAACGCCTACCGCGACTACCTCGAGGTGCACGGGTTGTCCGTGCAGCTCACCGAGGCACTTGCCGAGCATTGGCACAAGCGGATCCGCGAGGAGCTCGCGTTCGACAACGGCCGCTCGGCCGCCGCCGACGACCCGGACGACGTCGAGGGCTACCTGCGCCTGGACTACCGGGGGGCGCGATACTCCTTCGGCTACCCGGCCTGCCCGGATCTCGAGGACCAGGACAAGGTCGTCGACCTGCTGCATCCGGAGCGGATCGGCGTCACCCTGTCCGAGGAGTACCAGCTCGACCCCGAGCAGTCGACCTCGGCGATCGTGGTGCACCACCCCGAGGCGAAGTACTTCGCGGCCCGATGAGCGACTCCCCGCCGGCCGACCGGCCGAAGCTCGCGGCCGTCCTCTTCGACATGGACGGCACCCTCTTCGACAGCGAGAAGCTGTGGGACGTCAGCCTCGACGACCTGGCCGAGTCGCTGGGCGGGCGGCTCTCCCCGGAGACCCGCAAGGCGCTGGTCGGCGCCAATCTCTTCGAATCGGTGACGATGGTGCACGCCGATCTCGGCGTCACCGCCGACCCGAAGGTCACCGGCCCCTGGCTGCTCAACCGCACGAAGGAGCTCTTCTGCGAGCACCTGCCGTGGAAGGACGGCGCGCTGGAGCTGGTGTCGGCGGTGCGGGAGGCCGGGGTGCCCGCGGCTCTGGTCACGTCGACCCACCGGGACCTCACCGAGGTCGCCCTGCGCAGCTTCCCGCCGGACACCTTCGGTGTCGTCGTGTGCGGCGACGAGGTCACCCACACGAAGCCGCACCCGGAGTCCTACCTCACCGCAGCGGCCAGCCTCGGCGTCGACCCGGCCGATTGCGTGGCGATCGAGGACTCGCCCCGCGGGATCGCGTCGGCCGAGGCGGCCGGAGCCATGGTGGTCGCCGTGCCCAGCGAGGTGCCGGTGCCGCCGGGCCCGAACCGGGTGGTGATCGAGAGCCTGGTCGGCGTCACGGTCGACTGGCTGGCGTCACTTCCGGCCGCTCGATCCCAGGTGGGCTGACCGCGGGCCGGTGGTCCTCGGGCTGGCCGCCCTCGGGTTGGCCGGCCTCGGGTTGGCCCGCCTGCTCGATCTCGGCCCCCGGGTACGGCGGGGGAGTGCCACCGTGCGCCGGGCAGAGCGGCCGGTGATCACACCACGCGCACAGCGGACCCGGACTGGGCCGGAAGTCTCCCTCCCGCGTGGCCCGGGTGATCGCCGACCAGATCGCCTGCAGCGTCCGCGCGAAGCGCCGCAGCTCCTCTTCGTCCGGGGTGTAGGTGAGCGTGTCGCGGTCCTTGAGGTAGATCAGCCGCAGCTGTCGGGGCACGACACCGCGCATCCGCCACAGGACCAGCGCGTAGAACTTCATCTGGAACAACGCCCGGCCCTCGAACGCCACGCGGGGGGCGCCGCCGGTCTTGTAGTCGACCACCCGCACCTCGCCGGTAGGGGCGACGTCGAGCCGGTCGACGTAGCCGCGCAGCAGCAGCCCGTCGTCCAGGACGGTTTCGACCAGGCACTCCCGGTCGGCCGGCTCGAGCCGGGTGGGGTCCTCGAGGGTGAAGTAGCCCTCGACGAGGGCCCGCGCCGAGTCCAGCCACGCGGCGAGCCGCTCGGCGGCCGCGCCGTCCGGTCCGGTGCCCGCTTCGCCGTCGCCGGCCTCGCTCGTCCACATCTCCGCGAGCGCCGGCTCCGCCTCGAGCAACTGCTCCCACTGCGGGTCGACGAGGGCCGTCGCGGCCGCCGGGGTGCGCTGCGCCGCCGGAAGGTCGAAGAGCCGCTCCAGCACGGCGTGCACGACCGTGCCGCGCACCGCGTCCGGCGACGACCGCTCCGGCAGCCGATCGATGCAGCGGAAGCGGTAGAGCAGCGGACAGGTCTTGAAGTCGCCGGCTCGCGACGGCGACAGTGAGCGCAGGACGGGGGTCGGCAGCTCGGCCGGATCGGAGGTGTCTGTCGCACCGGTCTCGGGGGGAACGGTCGGGCGGTCGAGCGCCGTCGACTCGGCTGCGGTCGGAGTGCTGCTGCTCATGTCATCGAGCCTAGGCCGGACCTACGACACAAACCCGACCCGACGCACCGGATCGGCGCGGGTCGGTCATCCGTGGCCGGATCAGAGGCCGGACAGCCGGGAGAGCGGCCAGATCCGCAGGACCGCCTGCCCCACGACGAGATTCTCGGAGATCGGTCCGAAGTAGCGGCTATCGTAGGAATTGCACCGATTGTCGCCCATGACGAACATCCGCCCGGCCGGGACCGTGACCGGCCCGAAGTTCCCGGTGCCGTGGCAGGTACTGCGGACGTAGGGCTCGGACTGCCGCCGGCCGTCGACGTAGACACTGCCGCCGGACGCCTTCACGACGTCACCGGGAAGGCCGATGACGCGCTTGATGAGGTCGTCGTCGGAGATCTGCAGGTGGGGCGGCCGGCGGAAGACGACGATGTCGCCGTGGTGGATCGAGTGCAGGTGGTAGCCGATCTTGTCCACCAGCACCCGGTCGTTGATCAGCAGCGTGTTCTCCATCGAGCCCGAGGGGATGTAGAAGCTCTCCAGCAGGAACGTGCGCACCAGTACCGCAACCACGATCGCGACACCGATGAGGACGGGCCATTGCAGTAGTCGCCGCCGCCGCCGTCGGGGTCGGCGCCCCCGCGCGAGCGCCCGCGAAGCCTGCTCGCCCGGGTCTTCGGCTCCCGACGTTCTGATCGCCTCCGTCGGCGGGTCACCCTGCACCGTCATGCGAACACGGTAGGCCACCGCCGGAGGTTCAGCGCGTCGGCGCTCCTGGAACGCGCGTTCCGGCCGCCGGTCGGAGGCCCGACACGCGGGCCGGGGCACGTAGCATCGGGTGATGGCCCCCGCGCAGCAGCAACCGCAGGCCCCGCGCGAGCGCGCGGCGGGCTTTCCCGCGGGCCGCTACTTCGGTGTACCGGTCTTCCTGTCGCCCTCATGGCTGATCTTCGCCGCTTTCATCACGCTCTCCTGGGCCGACGCCGTCCGGCAGAATGTCTCGGGGATCTCCACCGGAGCCTCCTACGCCATAGCGTTCGGCGCCGCGGTGCTGCTCGCCATCAGTGTCCTGCTGCACGAGCTGGGGCACTGCGTGGTGAGCCTGGCACTCGGGCTCCCCGTCCGGCGCATCGTGCTCTTCCTGCTGGGCGGCGTCTCGGAGATCGAAGGCGAACCGGAGCGTCCCTCGCACGAGTACCTCGTCGCGGTCGCCGGGCCGCTCGTCTCCCTGCTGATCGCCGGGATCGGCGCCGTCGGCTACACCCACCTCCCCGAGTTCTCGGTGGCCCGCTGGCTGGTCTTCCAGCTGGTCATCACCAACGGGCTGGTGGCGGCGTTCAACATGCTGCCCGGGCTGCCGCTGGACGGCGGCCGGGTGCTGCGGGCCGGCGTGTGGAAGATCACCGGGTCTCAGCTGACCGGCACCCGCGCCGCCGCCTGGGGCGGTCGGACCGTCGCCGTCGCCGTGGTCGTGCTGGCCTTCTACCTCCAGCGCGACGTGTCCGGTCTCGGGCTCTACAGCTTCGCGATCGGGCTGTTGCTCGCCGCCTTCATCTGGATCAGCGCGGGCCAGGCGCTCCGGGTCGCGACCCTGAAGACCAGCCTGCCGCAGCTGCGGGTCGCCGACCTCGTCCGGCCCACCCTCGACATCGCCACCGACGTGTCGATCGGCGAGGCGGTGCGCCGGGCCCAGCAGGCGAAGGTCGGCGCCCTCGTGGTCGTCGACACCACGGGCAAGCCGCGGGCGCTGGTTTCCGAGACGGCCGTGCAGACCGTGCCGGAGTCACGCCGGGCGTGGACCTCGGTGGCCGACGTCGCCCGGCCGCTCGAGGACGGCCTGGTGCTGCGTGACACCCTCGCCGGCGAGGCCATGCTCGACGCGATGCGGACGACCCCGGCGTCGGAATACCTGGTCGTCGGACGGGACGGGCACAGCGTCGGCGTGCTGGTCACCAGCGATGTCGCCCACGCCCTGGGTGCCGCGGCCCCGCAGCCGAGCGCCTCGGGCACCCCCCGATGACGGCCGCACGCGCAGAGCTGGGGACCGCAGGGTGAGCGGACGCCCACGGGGACCGTTCCGGGCGGGAGACCGGGTGCAGCTGACCGATCCGAAGGGCCGACGGCACACGGTGCTGCTCGAGCCGGGACGCAGCTTCCACACCCACCGCGGGGCGATCGCCCACGACGATCTGATCGGGCTGCCCGAGGGCAGTGTGGTGACCGCGGCCACCGGCACCGCCTATCTGGCGCTGCGTCCGCTGCTCACCGACTACGTGCTGTCGATGCCGCGCGGCGCCCAGGTGGTCTACCCCAAGGACTCAGCGCAGATCGTCGCGATGGCCGATCTCTACCCGGGTGCTCGGGTGCTGGAGGCCGGGGCCGGGTCGGGCGCCCTGACCTGCTCGCTGCTGCGCGCGGTAGGTGACACCGGGGCCGTGCACTCCTACGAACGCCGCCCCGAGTTCGCCGAGATCGCGCGCCGCAACGTGGAGACGTTCTTCGGGGGTCCGCCCCCCTCGTGGTGCCTCGAGGTCGGGGACCTGGCCGAGGCCGACGTACCGGAGATCGACCGGGTCGTCCTCGACATGCTCGCGCCGTGGGAGGTGCTGGACCCGGTCGGGCGCGCTCTGCTCCCCGGCGGCGTGCTGGTGGCCTACGTCGCGACGACCACCCAGCTGTCCACCACCGTGGAGGCGCTGCGCGCCGACGGCAGGTTCACCGAGCCCTACGCCTTCGAGACGCTGCTACGCCCCTGGCACGTCGTCGGCCTGGCGGTGCGGCCCGATCACCGGATGGTTGCTCACACGGCGTTCCTGGTGACCTCGCGTCGGCTCGCCGACGGGGTCACCGCGCCGGCCCGGCAGCGCCGTCCGTCCCGCGGCTGACCGGCGGGTCGGCGGCGGCCTCCTCCACCTCGATGTCCGCGCCGAGGTCGTCCAGCTTGGCCGGGAAGGCCTCGTAGCCCCGGAAAATGAGGTCGACACCGTGCACCGTCGAGGTTCCCTGGGCGGCCAGCGCGGCGATGACGTAGGAGAACCCGCCCCGAAGGTCGGGGATCTCCAACTCGGCGGCGTGCAGCTTCGTCGGGCCGCTGATCACCGCCGAGTGCAGATAGTTGCGCTGGCCGAAGCGGCACGGCAGGCCGCCGAGGCACTCCCGGTAGAGCTGGATGTGCGCGCCCATCTGGGCGAGGGCAGCGGTGAAGCCCAGGCGGTTCTCGTAGACCGTCTCGTGCACGATCGACAGCCCGTCGGCCTGGGTGAGGGCGACCACCAGCGGCTGCTGCCAGTCGGTCTGGAACCCCGGGTGGACGTCGGTTTCGATCGGAAGGGCGCGCAGCGGGTCGCCGGGATGCCAGAACCGGATCCCGCCGTCGGCCGCGTCGTCGACGTCGAAGGCGCCGCCGGCCGCCCGGAAGACGTTGAGGAACGTCATCAGGCCGGCCTGCCGGGCACCCCGCACGGTGATGTCACCGCCGGTCGCCAGCGCGGCGCACGCCCAGGACGCGGCCTCGAGCCGATCCGGGACCGGGCGGTGGCTGAACCCGTCCAACCGGTCGACCCCGGTGATCCGGATCACCCGGTCGGTGTGGACGGAGATGTCGGCGCCCATCTTCTGCAGCACCGCGATCAGGTCCAGGACCTCCGGCTCGGTCGCGGCATTGCGCAGTTCGGTCACCCCGTCGGCGAGGACGGCCGTCAGGAGCACCTGTTCGGTCGCGCCCACGCTCGGGTAGGGCAGCACCAGTTTGGTGCCGCGCAGGCCGTCCGGGGCGGTGATGGAGAGCCCGTCGCCCCCCTTGTCGACGACTGCGCCGAACTGGCGGAGCGCATCGAGGTGGAAGTCGATCGGCCGGTCGCCGATCCGGCAGCCGCCGAGGTGGGGGATGAAGGCGTGGCCGAGCCGGTGCAGCAGCGGGCCGCAGAGCAGGATCGGGATCCGGCTGGACCCGGCGTGGCCGTCGACGTCGGCGACGTTCGCCTCCTCGACCGACCTCGGGTCGAGCGTCGAGCTCCGCGGGACCCGCCGAGGCCACCGACACGCCGTGCAGTTCGAGCAGGTGGCGGACGATGCGGACGTCGCTGATGTCGGGCACGTCGCGGAGCAGGCTCGGCGTGTCGCCGAGGAGGGCGGCGACCATGGCCTTGGGGACGAGGTTCTTGGCGCCGCGGACCCGGACCTCGCCGCGGAGGGGGGTGCCGCCGTGTACCCGGAGTATCTGATCGCCCATTGCCGCCCCTTCAGGTCCCCCGAACGCGTGTCCTGCCGGCACCGGTCCCCACTGCCGAGTGGTGCCTTTGGGCACATGCCCCGCGGCGATCACCGTACCGTCGGTGGCGGGTCCGCCCAGGGCAGATGACTGAACTGGGACGCGTCCACCGGCAGGGGTCCGTCGGCCGGGCGCGTTGGGACTCGCCGCGAACCCGGGCTGTGTAGGGTTGGGCACACCGCAGGGATCCCGCGGGAGGTGGGTGATCGTGGTGGGTGGACGTGACGACGATGCACGCTACGAGAAGGAGATCCACGACCTGACGACGCAACTGTCCTTCCTCGAAGAAGAGGTCGACATGCTGCGCCGGAAGTTGATCGAGTCGCCTCGGCTCGTGCGGGCGCTCGAGGAGCGGTTGGCCGAGGCCAACGGCCACGTCAGTGCGCTGAGCGAGCGCAACGACAAGCTGGCCAGCACCCTGCGCGAGGCGCGGGACCAGGTCGTCAGCCTCAAAGAAGAGGTCGACCGGCTTGCCCAGCCGCCCAGTGGTTACGGCGTGTTCCTCGGACGTTACGACGACGGCACCGTCGACGTTTTCACCGGTGGCCGCAAGCTGCGCGTCTCAGTGTCGCCGGCGGTCGAGATCGAGGAACTGCGGGCCGGCCAGGAAGTCATGCTCAACGAAGCGCTCAACGTCGTCGCCGCCCGCGAGTTCGAGCGGGCCGGCGAGGTCGTCATGCTCAAGGAGATCCTCGAGGGCGGCGACCGTGCCCTCGTCATCGGGCACACCGACGAAGAGCGCATCGTCCACATCGCCCACACCCTGGCCGACCAGAAGCTGCGGGCCGGCGACTCGCTGCTGCTCGAACCGCGGTCGGGTTACATCTACGAGCGGATTCCCAAGAGCGAGGTCGAGGAGCTCATCCTCGAAGAGGTGCCCGATCTCGACTACGGCGACATCGGCGGGTTGAGCCGGCAGATCGAGCAGATCCGCGACGCCGTGGAGCTGCCCTTCCTGCATGCCGATCTCTTCCGGGAGCACGAGTTGCGCCCACCCAAGGGTGTGCTGCTCTACGGGCCCCCCGGGTGCGGCAAGACCCTCATCGCCAAGGCGGTGGCCAACTCGCTGGCCAAGCAGGTGGCCGACGTGCGCGGGGACGACGAGCGGGGCCGGTCGTTCTTCCTCAACATCAAGGGTCCGGAGCTGCTCAACAAGTACGTCGGCGAGACCGAGCGGCACATCCGGCTGGTGTTCCAGCGGGCCCGCGAGAAGGCCGGCGAAGGTACGCCGGTCATCGTCTTCTTCGACGAGATGGACTCGGTGTTCCGCACCCGCGGGTCGGGCGTGTCCTCCGACGTCGAGAACACCATCGTCCCGCAGCTGCTCTCCGAGATCGACGGGGTCGAAGGGCTCGAGAACGTCATCGTCATCGGCGCCTCCAACCGGGAGGACATGATCGACCCGGCGATCCTGCGGCCGGGCCGGCTGGACGTGAAGATCAAGATCGAGCGGCCGGACGCCGAGGCGGCCCAGGACATCTTCACCAAGTACGTCACCGACAGCCTGCCGATCCACCCGGACGACGTCGCCGAGCACGCCGGAAACCGCGCCGCGACGATCGCGGCGATGATCCAGCGGGTGGTCGAACGGATGTACACCGAGAGCGAGGAGAACCGCTTCCTGGAGGTCACCTACGCCAACGGCGACAAGGAAGTCCTCTACTTCAAGGACTTCAACTCCGGTGCGATGATCCAGAACATCGTCGACCGGGCCAAGAAGATGGCGATCAAGGACTTCCTCGAGTCGGGGCAGAAGGGCATCCGCCTCAACCACCTGCTCACCGCGTGCGTGGACGAGTTCAAGGAGAACGAGGACCTGCCCAACACCACCAACCCCGATGACTGGGCCCGGATATCCGGCAAGAAGGGCGAGCGCATCGTCTACATCCGCACCCTCGTGTCGGGCAAGGGCAGCGAGGCGGGTCGGTCCATCGACACGCTCAACAACACGGGCCAGTACCTCTGACGCCGCGGTGGACGAGTGCTACGGC
The DNA here is from genome assembly GCA_963828605.1 of uncultured Actinomycetota bacterium. Classification (GTDB taxonomy): domain Bacteria; phylum Actinomycetota; class Actinomycetes; order Mycobacteriales; family QHCD01; genus DASXJE01. The sequence goes on from CAWHER010000001.1 coordinate 426,666, forward strand.
GTCTACCTGGGCTGTGATCTCGCGGTCGACGTCGATTCATCGGTGATCGACGAGATCCGCTGGCACCTGGGCCTCACCGACGCACCGCCGGACCGATGGACGTTCCGCGGTGTGGGCGACTCGCCGTCGGCTCCGATCGCGTCTCTTGCGGACGCCACCCCGGTGGCGTCGGTGCGCCCGCACGCCGGGCCGCACGAGGCGGGCGAGGTGGGGCGGCACTGGGCGCTGCACTGGCGGGCGGAATTCCCGGCCGAGGCGCTCGCCGCGGTGACCGCGCTCGCGTCGTGGCTCGCCGGGCACTGCGCCACGCAGGGGTGGATCGGGTTCGTCGACGACGGCCTGGCCGACCGGCCCGTGGCCCGGCCGCCCAGCATCTACTTCTTCGTGCAGGACCGGCGGCTCTACGGCGGGCCGCCCGGGACGGCGCCGCTGCCGATGGAGTCCGGCTACCCGCCGTATCTCCTCCCGATCGGCGAGGCCTCATGATCATCGCCACCGCTTCCGTCGGCAGTGCACCTAGGCTGTACCCATGAGCGACACCGAGGCGACATCGGAAATGGGGCCGGACGTGGAGCCGGGAATATGAGCGTGTGTCGGGTGATGGGCACCGAAGTCGAATACGGCATCTCGGTGCCCGGGCAGGCCGGCGCCAATCCGATGCTGCTGTCCTCCCAGATCGTCAACGCCTACGCCGCCCGGGTGGATCCGGCCCGGGCGTCGCGGACCCGCTGGGACTTCGAGGAGGAGTCGCCGCTGCGCGACGCGCGCGGCTTCGACTTGTCCTCGATGGTCGGACCGGAGAGCACCGAGAGCGAGGACGACGCGGCGCTGGCCAACGTCATCCTCACCAACGGTGCCCGGTTCTACGTCGACCACGCCCATCCGGAGTACTCCGCGCCCGAGGTGACGACACCGCGTGACGCCGTGCTGTGGGACAAGGCCGGCGAGCTGGTCATGGCCGAGGCGGCCCGCCGGGTCGCGTCCGTGCCGGGGCAGCCGCTGATCCATCTCTACAAGAACAACACCGACAACAAGGGTGCGTCCTACGGGTCGCACGAGAACTACCTCATGGCGCGGTCGACGCCGTTCGCCGACATCGTGCGCAACCTCACCCCGTTCTTCGTCTCCCGGCAGGTGATCTGCGGGCAGGGGCGGGTCGGGATCGGCCAGGACGGGGCGCAGCACGGTTTCCAGATCTCCCAGCGGGCCGACTTCTTCGAGGTCGAGGTCGGGCTGGAGACGACGCTCAAACGCCCGATCATCAACACCCGCGACGAGCCGCACGCCGATCCCGAGCGGTACCGCCGGCTGCACATCATCATCGGCGACGCCAACCTCTCCGAGATCGCGACCTACCTCAAGCTCGGTACGACGGCGCTGGTGCTGGCGATGATCGAGGACCAGTTCCTCTCCGTCGACCTGACCGTCGAGGAGCCGGTCGCCGCACTGCGCGCGGTGTCCCACGACCCGGGTCTGGGTCACCTGCTGACCCTGCACGACGGCCGCCGGATGACCGCTGTCCAACTGCAGATGGAGTATCTCGAACAGTCCCGCAAATACGTCGAGGACCGGTTCGGCTCCGATGCGGACGCCCAGACCCGCGACGTGCTCGACCGGTGGGAGTCGGTGCTGACCCGGCTCGAAGAAGACCCGATGCGCTGCGTCGAGGAACTCGACTGGGTCGCCAAGCTGCGGCTGCTCGAGGGATACCGCGAGCGGGACGGACTGGACTGGGGATCGCCCCGGCTGCAACTGGTGGATCTGCAGTACACCGACGTACGGCCCGAGCGCGGGCTCTACCACCGACTGGTGGCGCGCGGGTCGATGCAGACACTGCTGTCCGCCGAGGAGGTCCGCCGCGCGATGCTCACCCCGCCCGATCACACCCGGGCGTACTTCCGCGGCGAGTGCCTGCGCCGCTATCCCGGCGAGGTCGCGGCCGCGTCCTGGGACTCGGTCATCTTCGACGTCGGGCAGGAGTCGCTGGTGCGGGTGCCGATGCTCGAGCCGCTGCGCGGGACCAAGGCGCATGTGGGTGCGCTGCTGGACCGGTGCGGGGACGCCGCCACGCTGGTCGCGGAACTCACCCGCGGCCGCTGAGTCACGCTCCGCGATCACCATGGCACGGGTCGGGTGGTGTCGGACCCATGGTCCGACATTCCCGGCCGTCGCGAGGTAACTTGACCACGGTGCCCCGATCGGGGTGGCGGAGGGAGCACAGATGGCGAAGCAGGAGAAGGGCGGGCAGGCCCGCGGGACTCGTCGCGACGAGGAGACCGCGGAGACCGAAGCCCCACCGGCCGCTGATGCACCGGCCACCGATGCCGCGGCCCGGCAGGAGAAGCTGACCGAGGACGTCGACTCGATGCTCGACGAGATCGACGACGTCCTGGAGGAGAACGCCGAGGAGTTCGTGCGGGCCTACGTGCAAAAAGGCGGGCAATAGCCGGATAGTGTCTGGATGGCCCGAGACGCCGCTACCGACCCGTTCGGGCCGGTAGCGCCGGTAGGGTGAACCGACGCCTACTGCAGGGAGCACCGTGGTCGGAGCGCAGGAACCGGGTGGACGGCTGCCCGGCCATTTCACCGCCGTCGGCTCGTCCTCCTTCGTCGACTTCCTGAGCGCCGCCGCGCCCGACCTGTTGCCCGGGCGGCGCCCGCTGCCGCCGGGGATGGCGACCGAGATGGGGGCGCACGCCACGACGATCGTCGCGCTCACGTTCGACCGCGGCGTGGTCATGGCGGGGGACCGCCGGGCCACGATGGGCAACCTGATCGCCCAGCGCGACATCGAGAAGGTCTTCCCGGCCGACCTGTACAGCGCGGTGGGCGTCGCCGGAACCGCGGGCCTCGGCATCGAGATGGCCCGGCTCTTCCAGGTCGAGCTCGAGCACTACGAGAAGATCGAGGGGACACCGCTGACCCTCGAGGGCAAGGCCAACCGGCTGGCCGCGATGATCCGCGGCAACCTCGGTGCCGCGATGCAGGGGCTGGCCGTTCTCCCCATCTTCGCCGGGTTCGACATCGACGTCAGCGATCCGGCGGCGGCCGGGCGGATCTTCTCCTTCGACATCACCGGCGGCCCCTACGACGAACACGGCTACGCCGCGATCGGGTCGGGGTCGACGTTCGCCAAGAGCGCACTGAAGAAGCGCTGGCACGCAGACGTGGGCCGCGCCGACGCCGTACACCTGGCCGTCGACGCGTTGTACGACGCCGCCGATGACGACTCGGCCACCGGCGGGCCGGACATGACCCGCGGCATCTTCCCCGTCGTCCTCGTCGTCACCGCCGACGGAGTGACCCGGCTGACCGACGACGAGGTTCGACCGGTCGCCGAGACGATCGTGACCGCGCGCCTCACCAACCCCGGCGGCTGAGCCGCGCCTTGACCGACGCCTCGAGGGAGTCGCTCCGATGACGATGCCGTTCTACGCCTCCGCCGAGCAGATCATGCGGGACCGCTCGGAGTTCGCCCGCAAGGGGATCGCCCGCGGGCGGGGCGTCGTGGCGTTGACCTACGCCGACGGGGTGCTCTTCGTCGCCGAGAATCCGTCCAACGCGCTGCACAAGGTCGGCGAGATCTACGACCGGATCGGGTTCGCCGCGGCGGGGCGCTACAACGAGTACGAGAACCTCCGGGTCGCCGGCGTCCGCTACGCCGACCTGCGCGGCTACTCCAACAGCCGGCGCGACGTCAGCGGCCGCGCTGTCGCCAACGCCTACGCGCAGACCCTCGGCTCGATCTTCACCGAGCAGCAGAAGCCCTTCGAGGTCGAGATCTGCGTCGCCGAGGTCGGGGACACCGCCGACGGCGACCAGCTCTACCGGCTGACCTACGACGGGTCGATCGGCGACGAGCCGGACTTCGTCGTGATGGGCGGCCAGGCCGAGGCCATCGGGACCCGGCTGCGCGGCAGCTACCAGCACGGGATGGCGCTCGGCGATGCGGTCGCGGCGGCGGTGCGCGCGCTCGGCGAGGCCGGTGGCGACGGGCCGCGGCAGATGACCGGTTCACAACTCGAAATCGCGACGCTCGACCGCACCCGGGGCACGCGCACCTTCCGCCGGCTGGAGGGCGCGGCGCTGGAGCCGCTGCTGCCGACCGGCGGCGGATCGACGCCGGCGGCTGCACCGTCCGATCCGCCCGCCGATCCGCCCGCCGACCCGCCCGGTCCGCCACTCTGATCCGACACGCCGTACCAAACGCGGCAGACGAGGCGTAACGCCTCGGCCCGTATCGACGTCCGTCTAGGGTGGGCAACGTGGATCGCCGCATCTTCGGGTTGGAGAACGAGTACGGCGTCACCTGTACTTTTCACGGCCAGCGCCGGCTCTCGCCCGACGAGGTGGCCCGCTACCTGTTCCGGCGGGTGGTGTCGTGGGGCCGGAGCAGCAATGTTTTCCTGCGCAACGGTGCCCGCCTCTATCTCGACGTCGGATCGCACCCGGAGTACGCCACGCCCGAGTGCGACGACGTCGTCGACCTCGTCGTCCACGACAAGGCCGGCGAGCGGATCCTCGAAGGGCTGCTCGTCGACGCCGAGAAGCGGCTGCACGAGGAAGGCATCACCGGCGACATCTACCTGTTCAAGAACAACACCGACTCGGCCGGCAACTCCTACGGGTGCCACGAGAACTACCTGGTCAGCCGGCACGGCGACTTCGCCCGGCTGGCCGACGTACTCATCCCGTTCCTGGTCACCCGCCAGGTGATCTGCGGTGCCGGCAAGGTGCTGCAGACCCCGCGCGGCGCGGTCTTCTGCCTGAGCCAGCGGGCCGAGCACATCTGGGAGGGCGTGTCGAGCGCGACGACCCGGTCCCGGCCGATCATCAACACCCGCGACGAGCCGCACGCCGACGCCGAGCGGTTCCGCCGGCTGCACGTCATCGTCGGCGACTCCAACATGAACGAAGCGACCACTCTGCTCAAGATCGGGTCGACCGACGTCGTACTCCGGATGATCGAGGCGGGCGTCGTGATGCGCGACCTCAGCCTGGAGAACCCGATCCGGGCCATCCGCGAGGTGTCGCACGACATCACCGGACGCAAGCGGGTCCGGCTGGCCAACGGTCGCGAGGTGACCGCCCTCGACGTACAGCGGGAGTTCCACACCAAGGCGGCGGATTTCGTCGCCCGGCACGGCGCGGAGCCGGCGGTGCTCCGGGCGGTCGAGCTGTGGGGACGGGCATTGACCGCGATCGAGACCGGCGACCTGTCGACGATCGACCGCGAGATCGACTGGGCGACGAAGTTCCAGGTGATCGAGCGGTACCGCAGCAAGCACGACCTCGCGCTCTCGTCTCCGCGGGTCGCCCAACTCGACCTCGCCTACCACGACATCCACCGCGGCCGCGGGCTCTACTACCTGCTGGAGCGCAAGGGGCTGGTCGATCGGGTCACCCGCGACCTGGACGTGTTCGAGGCTAAGAGCGTGCCGCCGCAGACCACCAGGGCCCGGCTGCGCGGCGAGTTCATCCGCCGCGCGCAGGAACGCCGTCGCGACTTCACCGTCGACTGGGTGCACCTCAAGCTCAACGACCAGGCCCAGCGGACGGTGCTGTGCAAGGACCCGTTCCGCTTCTCCGACGAGCGGGTCGACAAGCTCATCGCCGGCATGTGAGCTGCGGCACATTTGCCGCCGATCCGGTGTGCGCCGGCGTCATCCGGTGCGTGACGGGCCTCGCCAGTGGGCCGACGTCGTGCGCCGTACTCGCATCCACGGGCCGGATCGGCGAGTAGGACGCACGATGTCGGCAGCCACCCGCGCCGCACGCCGGCACCTGCGTCGTACGCCGGCATCGGCTACCCGTCGATCCCGCGCCACACTTTCTCCCCTCCCATTCCGCGTGAACGTCACGTTCATGCGGAATCGGCGCCCTGCCATTCCGCTTGAACGTCACGTTCAAGCCATCTAGCCGCATGAACGTCACGTTCATGCGGAATCGGCGCCCTGCCATTCCGCTTGAACGTCACGTTCAAGCCAAATGAAGGTGGGGGTCGCGGGGAGTTCTTCGGCCGGTCGGGCTCGCTTCAGGGCGCTCTCAGGCTTCCCGGCTATGGTGAAGCGCCCACCCGCACCCGGCCGAAGGTAGCTTTCGTGCGTCTCCGCCCGATCCATCTCGTCGCCGCGCTCGCGGTCCCGGCGCTGCTCGCCACCGGATGCGGATCGAACTCCGGTGCGAAACCGGGGTCCTCGACCGCATCCGGGTCGCTGTCCGCCGTCACCGTCAAGGCCGGTGCGAAGCCCACGATCAGCCTGTCCAAGAAGCCGGTGTCGGTCGCCAGGACCACCACCAAGGTGCTCACGGTCGGGCATGGCGCGACCGTGAAGAAGGGCCAGAACGTCAGCGTCAACTACGTCGTCGTCGACGGCCGCGACGGCAAGCAGGCCGACTCCACCTTCGGCCGCAAGCCGGTCACGCTCACCGCCGACCCGGCGCAGGTGCTGCCGGGCATCGCCGCCGGCCTGGTCGACCAGAAGATCGGGTCCCGGGTGCTGGTCGGGGTGCCGCCGGCCGACGCCTTCGGGTCGAAGGGCAACCAGCAACTCGGCGTCAAGCCCACCGATACGCTGCTGTTCCTGCTCGACATCAAGGCCGCGCACACGCCGCTGACCAAGGCGACCGGAACGCCCGTCACCCCGCCCAAGGGACTGCCCGCGGTGCAGGTCGACAGCACCGGCCGGCCGACCATCACCGTGCCCAAGACCGCGGCGCCGAAGAAGCTGGTCGCGCAGCAGCTGATCCGCGGCCACGGACCCAAGGTCACCGCCGGGCAGACGCTCACCACGCAGTACACCGGGGTGATCTGGGCGACCGGCAAGAAGTTCGACTCGTCGTTCGACCACGGCAAGCCGGCCAACTTCGTGATCGGCGCCGGGCAGGTGATCCCCGGGTGGGACAAGGCGCTGGTCGGCCAACCGGTCGGGTCGCGGGTGCTGATCGTCGTCCCGCCGGCGGAGGGCTACGGCAAGAACGGGCAGCCGCAGGCCGGCATCAAGGGCACCGACACCCTGGTCTTCGTCGTCGACATCCTCGACGCCGGCTGACCTCCTGTCCCAGCCCCGCGCCGCCGTCCGCGGCGGAGCCGACTACGCGCGCGTCTGTTCGGCCACGAGGGTCGCCGCGTGGCGACCGGCGGCGGCCGCCGCCAGGAACGGCGTCGGGTCGTCGTCGAGGCCCCGGCCCATCGTGGCGAGCTCCACCGGGCACCGCGCGAGTGCGGCCGCCAGCCCGGTGACGTCCACCTCCACGAGCCGGTGCCGCCCGCCCGCGGCGGTGCCCAGGGGTGTCGCCTCGGCCAGCACCCGCGCCCCGAACTCTCCGGGCAGCAGCGGTACGACGACGTCCGCGGCGGCCAGCGCGACCCGGCCGTAGGCGGTCAGGCTGTGGTGCGACACGCCGCGGTGCCGTTCGCGGGGGTCCGCCGCCGAGACGCGCAGCGACGCGACCGGGGCACCGCCGAGCGTCGCGGCGGCGTTGACCGCATCCCCGGCGGCCACCCCGGAGAACCCCCAGCGGGTGTCCGTGCCGAGGTTCCCCGGGCCCTGCGCCACGACGGCCACCTCGGCGCCGAGCACGTGCCGGGCGGCGAGCAGGCCGGAGTGCAGCGTCACCGCCTCGAGGTCGCCGCCGAAGGCCTGCCCGACGCTCACGCACCCGGCCAGCCACCCGGCCGAGCGAAGTCCGGCCGCGGTGCGGGAGAACCACATCGGCAGCGCCGCGCCGTCGGTCAGGACGTACGCCGCCCGCGTGCCCGGCCGGTCGGCCCGCAGCCCGGCCAGGATCGCCGGCAGCGCGGAGTGCAGGTCGGCCACCACCACCGGCATCCGGTCGACGGAGTCGGCCGAGCGCAGTACGGCATGGTGCGGGGAGTCCGGCTCGTCGACGCCGAGCACCCCGGCCTGCAGCGGGGTGTACCGGGCCTTGACCAGGTGCCCCGGCCCGGCCGGGTCGGCGGGCAGCCGGGCCGGCACCGCGACCACCAGGGCGTATCCGCCTGTGCCCAGCCCCTGGGCGAGGGCGGTGGTGTTGAGCAACACCTCGTCGCCGGGTAGCGGCCGCCCGACCAGCGGCAGGTAGGCGAGTGCCCGGACCGGGCTGCCGTCCACCTCGACGTCGAGCTCGACCGCGGCGGACCACTCCGCGCGAACTCCGGTGACCGTGCCTCGCCGCCACCGGATCACGGCACGGCAGCCTACCGGCGCGGCCGAGGTGGTCCCGGCCGGCGTCCGCTACGGTCGGAACATGTCCTCGCGTCGCGCGGAGCGGCTGGTCAACCTGGTCATCTGCCTGCTCTCCACGCGGCAGTTCCTGCCCGCGACGCGGATCCGGCTGGCCGTCCCCGGCTATGACACCGAGGAGTCCGGCGGCCCGGACGGCGCGGCGAAGGCCGACGAGGCGTTCAAACGGATGTTCGAGCGGGACAAGGCCGAGCTGCGGGACCTCGGCGTCCCGCTGGAGACCGGGCGCAACAGCGTCTTCGACACCGAGGACGGCTACCGGATCGCCCGCGGGCACTACGAGTTGCCGGAGATCTCCCTCGAACCCGACGAGGCGGCGGCCGTGGGGCTCGCGGCCCGGTTGTGGCAGTCCGCCGGTCTGGCCGACGCCGCGCACGGGGCGCTGCTGAAGCTCCGCGCGGCGGGGGTCGACGTCGACACGGCCTCCTCGGTCGGGGTCGAGCCGCGGGTCGACGCGACCGAGCCGGCGTTCGCCCCGTGCCTCGCGGCTGTCCGGGCCCGGCAGGCGGTGACCTTCGACTACCGCGGCGCCTACGGCGGCCCCACCGAACACCGGGAGGTCGAGCCCTGGGGGGTCGTGTCGTGGCACGGCCGCTGGTACCTGGTCGGGCACGACCGCGCCCGCCGGGCGGTCCGCTGCTTCCGGCTGTCGCGGGTCAGCGGCGACGTCACGCCGACCGGCCCGCCGGACGCGGTCACCGTCCCCGACGGCGTGGATCTCGTCGCCTACATCGCCGAGGAGGCGCCGCAGAGCCGGGGCACCGCCCGGGTGCGGGTCCGCCACGGCGCCGCCGCCGGGCTGCGCCGGTTCGCCCCCGTCGTGGACAGCGACGGCGAGACCGACGTCCTCGAGGTCAGCTACTACGACCCCGACCGGCTCGCCGACCGCGTCGCGGGATACGGCGCGGCCGCCGTGGTGCTCGACCCGCCCGAGGTACGCCGGGCCGTGGTCGCCCGCCTGCGCGCCCTCATCGGCCGGCCGGACCCGGCCGACCTCGCCGCCGACGAGGTCGGGCCGCACCCTGTCGGCGAGGTCGAGCCGCACCCCGCCGACGGCGTCGAGCCGCAATCCGCGGAGGCGGGCGGGTGACCGCGGCCACCGACCGACTGCCCCGGCTGCTCGCCCTGCTGCCCTACCTGCTGGCCCGGCCAGGGATCGCGGTCGCCGACGCCGCCCGGGACTTCGACGTACCCGAGGCGCAGCTGCGCCGCGACCTCGAGCTGCTCTGGGTCTGTGGCCTGCCCGGGCACGGACCGGGGGACCTGATCGACCTGTCCTTCGAGGGCGACACAGTGAGCGTCACCTACGACGCCGGCATCTCCCGTCCGCTGCGGTTGACCGCGGACGAGGCGCTGGCGCTCGTCGTCGCGCTGCGCACCCTTGCCGGGGTCGCGGGACTGTCCGAGCGGGACGCCATCGAGCGCACCCTGGCCAAGGTCGAGACGGCGGCCGGTAGCGCCAGCGCCGCCTCCCGCGGCGTCGCGGTGCAGGTGGAGTCGACCGAGCGGGCGCTCGGGCTCGCGCAGCAGGCCCTGGACGACGGCCGGGCGTTGCACCTGACCTACTACGTCGCCGCCCGCGACGAGTCGACCGAACGCGACGTCGACCCGATGCGGCTGCTGCTCGTCGAAGGCCGCAGCTACCTCGAGGCGTGGTGCCGGCGCGCCGAGGGCGTCCGGCTGTTCCGGCTGGACCGCATCGACGACCTCCGGCTCCTCGACGAACCCTCCAGCCCGCCGGCCACCGCCGTGCCGCGGGACCTCGCCGGTGGGCTGTTCCAGCCGTCGGCGGAGCACACGCCGGTCACGCTGCGGCTGTCCGCGGCGGCCCGCTGGGTGGCCGACTACTACCCGTGCGACGAGGTCCGGGAGCTTGGCGGCGGGAGCATCGAGGTCACGCTGCGGGTCGCCGACACTACCTGGGTACGCCAGCTCGTCCTTGGGCTCGGCGTCGACGGCACGATCGTCGCCCCTGGCTGGCTCGCGGAGGAGATCCGGGCCGAGGCCCGCCGGGCCCTCGCGGCCTACGAAAAGTGAGGGCCAGTGCGGTGAGGGAGTGCGTGCGGCAGGGATGACCGGCTGGTGAGGCCGCCCGGCCGCCCCGCTCCGGCCGGTTCTGGGTTACCGTCACCGCCGTGGTCGTCCTCATCGTCTGGATCGTCGCCGTGGCCGTGGCGCTGTTCGTGCTCGGGGTCGTGGGCTACGGCCTCCTGGGCTCGTTCCGCCGGTTCCAGCGGGCGGTGGAGGGCGCGCGGCGCGACCTCGAGCCCCAGATCGCCCAGTTGCAGCCACCCGGCGTGAGCGGTCGGCACAGCGCGTAGGGCCTGCGCGCAGCGGGTACACCGACCGCCGGCGGGTAGCATGGTCATACGCTGGCCGGAGAGGTGTCGCAATGTTCGGACTCGGACTCCCCGAATTGCTCATCATCGTTGCGGTGGTGTTGCTGCTCTTCGGTTACAAGAAGCTGCCCGACGCCTCGCGAGCGGTCGGCCGGTCGCTGCGGATCTTTCGAGGTGAGATCAAGGGCCTGACCGAGGACGACGTGGCTTCCAAGGCGCCCGCACAGACCACCCGCAGCACCCTCGGCGGGACCCCGCCGCAGGAGACAGGCCGATCCGACCCGGCCCCGCCTCCCGCGTCCCAGCCGACCGCCCAGCAGCCTCCGACCCCACCCGCCCAGTCCGCCACTCCTCCCGCACCGGAGTCGACGCCGCCACCGGCCGCCCCCGCGGCCGAGCCGCGGCCCGACCTCGAGCGCTGACTCGAGCGGCCGACTGCCACGGTGAGCACTCCTACCCTCCGCCGGTTGCGTCCGCGTCGTCGCGTGCCCCGCTCACCCGACGGCACGATGACGCTGATCGAACACCTCTACGAGCTGCGCAGCCGGCTGTTCAAGGCCGCCATCTTCGTCGTCCTCGGCACGATCGTGGGCTGGCTCTTCTACAACCACATCCTCGACGTGCTCAAGGAGCCCTACTGCTCCCTGCCGGCGAGCCACCGGATCCAGGCCGGCAACGGCAGCAACAAGTGCACGCTGCTGTTCTTCGGGCCGCTCGACGGCTTCCTGATCCGGCTCAAGGTCAGCGCGATCGCCGGCCTGATCCTGTCCTCGCCGTTCTGGCTCTACCAGCTCTGGGCGTTCATCACGCCGGGCCTGAAGAAGAGCGAACGACGCCTGACGATTGTCTTCGTCCTGTGCTCGACGGTGCTGTTCATCGGCGGCGCGGCGCTCGCCTTCCTGACCCTGTCGAAGGGGCTGCACCTGCTGATCGGTTCGGCCGGCAACGGCACGGCGGCGGCGCTGGCGGTGACCAACTACCTGTCGTTCGTGATGGCGATGCTGCTGATCTTCGGCATCTCCTTCGAGTTCCCGCTGCTGGTCGTCATGCTCAACCGGGTCGGCGTGCTCTCCTACGAGCGGCTGCGCAAGTGGCTGCGGATGATCGTGTTCCTGGTGTTCGTCTTCGCCGCGATCGCGACACCGAGCCAGGACCCGTTCACGATGTGCGCGCTGGCCGTCCCGATGTGCGTGCTCTTCGGGCTGGCGCTGGTCATCGCCCGCAGCCACGACAAGCGCAAGCACGCCCTCGAGGCCGCGGCGGCGTTCCACGACGTCTCCGACGACGAGGCGTCCCCGCTGGACACCACGCCGTCGCCGATCGAACCGCCGGAGTCGGTGGACGACGAGAGTCCGCGCTGAGCCGTCGGCTAGCCTGACCGGCTGTGGCCGGCACCCTCGCACTCGTGGTCAACCCCGTCGCCGGCCGGGGCGCGCCGGTCGGCTCGCCGACGCGGTGCGGGCGGCCCTGACCGCCGGCGGCGCGCAGGTGCAGATGGTGGTCGAGCCCGGACCCGAGGCCACCGCCGACGCCACCCGAGCCCTGGTGGCCGCGGGAGTCGACGGAGTCGTCGCCCTCGGCGGTGACGGGCTGGCACACCTGCTCCTGCAGTCCGTCGCCGGCACTGGGACGCCGCTGGGGATCATCCCCGCCGGCGCCGGCAACGACCTCGCGGTGGCCCTGGCGATCCCGCCCGATCCGCCGGCCGCCGCCCGGGTCGTCCTCGCCGGGCACACCCGGGCGATCGACGCGGTCCGTAGCGGCGACCGGTGGTGGGGGTCGGTGCTGTGCGCCGGCTTCGACTCGGCCGTCAACGAGCGGGGCAACCGGATGCGCTGGCCGCGCGGCCCCCGGCGCTACGACGTCGCCCTCCTCGCCGAACTGGCCCGGCTGCACCCCGAGCCGTTCACCCTGACCGTCGACGGCCTGCCCTGGTCCGGCCCGGCGGTCCTCGTCGCGGTCGGCAACACCGGGCAGTACGGCGGCGGCTTCCGGATGGTCCCGCAGGCACGGGTGGACGACGGCCTGCTGGACGTGACCCTGGTGGGCCCGGTCCGGCGGACCGAACTGGTGCGGATGTTGCCGCGGGTGCGGGCGGGGCGCCACCTCGACCATCCGGCGGTCACCGTGCTGCGGGGCCGGGAGATCCGGCTCGAGGCCGACGGCGTGGTGGCCTACGCCGACGGCGAGCGGCTGGCCGCCCTCCCGGTCGTGGCCCGATGCGTGCCGGGCGCGCTGCGGATTTTCGCCCCGCCGACGGCGGACTCGCACTTTGCGGGACCGGGCGACGGGGCCTCCGTCCCGTAGCCTGAGGGCCATGGACTCCCCGGCGCAGCGGTACGCCGCGGCCCGCTACCGATCCTCCTATCCGGCCCTCAACGACTTCGCCGGCGGCTACGGATTCGACCTCGACCTGTTCCAGGTGCAGGCCTGCGAGGCTCTGGAGAGCGGCGAAGGGGTGCTGGTCTGCGCCCCGACCGGGGCGGGCAAGACGGTCGTCGGGGAGTTCGCCGTGCACCTGGCGCTGCACGAGGGCAGGAAGTGCTTCTACACCACGCCGATCAAGGCGCTGTCCAATCAGAAGTACGCCGACCTCGCCGCCCGCCACGGAGCAGGCAACGTCGGCCTGCTCACCGGCGACAATGCGGTCAATTCGGGAGCACCCATCGTCGTGATGACGACCGAGGTGCTGCGCAACATGCTCTACGCCGGCTCGAGCACGCTCGAGGGCCTCGGCTTCGTCGTGATGGACGAGGTGCACTACCTGGCGGACAGGTTCCGCGGGGCGGTGTGGGAAGAGGTCATCATCCATCTGCCCGCGTCGGTCCGGCTGGTCTCCCTGTCGGCGACGGTGAGCAACGCCGAGGAGTTCGCCGACTGGCTGGTCACCGTGCGCGGGCATACCCGCGTCGTGGTCAGCGAGCAGCGCCCGGTGCCGCTGTGGCAGCACATGCTGGTCGGCAAGCGGCTCTTCGACCTGTTCGCCGACACGGCGACGCTGGAGGTCAATCCCGATCTCGTCCGCATGATCCGGGAGGAAGAGCGGCGCGCGTCCTGGAGCCCGAGCCGGCCGTCGCGCGGCGGCCGGCGGCCCCGGCACATCCGGCACCCGAGCCGGGCCGACGTGGTCGAGCGTCTCGACCGCGACGCCCTGCTGCCCTCGATCGTCTTCGTCTTCAGCCGGGTGGGCTGTGAGGCAGCGGTCGCGCAGTGCCTGCGCGCCGGGCTGCGGCTCACCGAGCCGGAGGACCGGGCGGCCATCCGGGAGATCGCCGAGCGGCACACCGCGGAGATACCCGACGAGGACCTGCAGGTCCTCGGCTACTGGGAGTGGCTCGAGGCGCTCGAGCACGGGGTCGCCGCCCACCACGCCGGGCTGATCCCGGCGTTCAAAGAGACCGTCGAGGAACTGTTCCTGCGCGGCCTGGTGAAGGCGGTGTTCGCCACCGAGACCCTGGCGCTGGGGATCAACATGCCGGCCCGGTCGGTGGTGCTGGAACGGCTGATGAAGTTCAACGGCGAGTCGCACGCCGAGCTCACGCCGGGGGAGTACACCCAGCTGACCGGGCGGGCCGGCCGCCGAGGCATCGACGTCGAGGGCCATGCCGTCGTGCTGTGGACGCTGGGCATGCAACCGGCCCAGGTCGCCGGCCTCGCCTCCAAACGCACCTATCCGCTCCGGTCGTCGTTCCGGCCGTCGTACAACATGGCGGTCAACCTCGTCGGGCAGATGGGCAGGGCGCAGGCCCGGACGCTGCTGGAGTCGTCGTTCGCGCAGTTCCAGGCCGACCGGAGCGTGGTGGGTCTGGCCCGCACGATCCAGCGCAACGACGAGGACCTGGCCGGCTACGGCGGGGCGATGACCTGCGAGCTGGGGGACATCGACGAATACACCGATCTGCTGGCCCGGCTGTCCGAGCGGGAGTCGATGCTGGCGCGGGAGAGCGCGGCGGTACGCCGGGCGGAGGCCGCCGAGTCGCTGGAACGGCTCAAGATCGGCGACGTGATCCGGGTCCCCGCAGGGCGGCGGGCGGGGGTCGCGGTCGTCGTCGATCCGGGGTTCGGCAACGGCTTCGACACCCCGGTGCCCACCGTCCTGACGATCGACCGACGGCTGCACCGGCTGTCGGTGGTGGACGTGCCGACACCGGTCGAGCCGGTCGGCCGGGTGCGGATCCCCAAGACCTTCAATCTGCGCTCCCCGCGCAGCCGGCGTGATCTCGCCTCCAGCCTCCGCAACCTCGACCTGCCCGAGCGACCGAACCGGTCCCGCAAGGGCCGCGAGTCGGCCGACGACGAGATCACCCGGCTGCGCGCGGCGCTGCGGGCGCATCCGTGCCACGGCTGTCCCGACCGCGAGGAGCATGCCACCTCGGCGGGCTAACCATCGTTCGCTGGAGCGGGCCACCGAGACGCTGCGCCGCCGGGTGGAGAGCCGGACGCATTCATTGGCCCGCACCTTCGACCGGGTCTGCGCGGTGCTGGAGGCGCGCGACTACCTCTCCGGCGAGAAGGTCACCGACGACGGTCGCCGGCTGGCCAGGATCTGGGCCGAGTGCGACCTGCTGGTGGCCGAGTGTCTGCGCCGGGGGACCTGGCAGGGTCTCGAACCGGCGGAGCTCGCCGCGGTGGTGTCGACGCTCGTCTTCGAGTCGCGCCAGGGCGAGCCCGGCGTCGGCCGGGTGCCCAACGCGGTCCGCGAGCCGGTCGCCGCCACGATGCGGTTGTGGGCGGAACTCGCCGAGGACGAGCGGGACCTCCAGGTGGAACGCACCCGCGAGCCGGACACCGGCTTCGCCTGGCCGGTCTTCCGGTGGGCGCACGGGGAGTCCCTCGAGCGCGCGCTCTCCGCCTCCGACGGGACGGACGACGACCTGCCTGCGGGCGACTTCGTCCGCTGGTGCAAGCAACTCATCGACCTGCTCGACCAGTTGGCCGGCGTCGCCGACGAGCCGCTCGCCGGCACCGCTCGGCGGGCGGTAGCGGCGATCCGCCGGGGTGTGGTGGCGTCGACAGGTGTGCGCTGACCGGATCGCCTGACCGGGCTCCCTCGATCGGCGCGTTTCGTGACAAATGTGCCGACCCGCTGACAGCGCTCGGCGTCGGCGCCTAGGGTTTTCATGCGCCGGTCGTTCGCAGGGCGGGCATCCGGACGTAGGGGGTCTCATGACGTGTCCGGTGTGTTCCCAGGCGAACGCCGACGACGCCGCGACATGTGCGCGCTGCGGCGCGACCCTTCCCGCGCGCACGCCACCCGCGCCGCAGGAGTCCGAGCAGCGGCCGGACGAGCCGGCCGACTACGGTCCACCCGCTGAGGACAGCGGGGCGACCCAGCAGTTCCCCGCCTACGGCCAGGACCCCTACGGCCAGGACCCCTACGGTCAGCAGCCGTACCCGCAGCAACCGCCGTACCCACAGCCCGCGTACGGTCAGCAGCCGTACGGGCCGCAGCAGCCGCCCTACGGTCAGCAGCCGTACGGGCCGCAGCAGCCCTACGGCGGTCAGCAGGCGCCCTACGGGCAACAGCAGTACGGGCAACAGCCCTACCCTCAGCAGCCGCCGTACGGGCCGCAGCAGCCCTACGGTCAACAGCCCTACGCCGAGGGGCCGGGATACCCGCCGAGGGAGAAGAAGTCCCACGCCGGCGCGATCATCGGGATCGTCGCGGGGGTCGTCGTCGTGCTCGGCGCGGTGGCGATCGTGCTCGTGCTGACCGTCTTCAACAAGACGGTGTTCGACAGCGCCAAGATGGCGCAGTCGATCGAGAACAGCCCGCAGGGCAAGCAGCTCGGGCTGCAGAACGTCACCTGCCCGTCCGGCGAGGAGGTCAAGGCCGGCGCGACCTTCGACTGCACGACGAGCAGCGGGACCATCCACATCACCGTCAAGGACGACAAGGGCACCTTCACCTGGAGCCCGCCGCAGTAGCCCCAATTCGTTTCGCATCCGGCTCGGCGCCGGTGGCGCGGCCCGGGGACCGGGGGCGGACGGCATCATCGTGCGCCGTACTCGCCGATCTGCCCTCTTCCTGCGAGTAGGCCGCACGATGTCGCCGACACCGCCGCCCCGCGAGACCGCCGGGCCCCGACGCCGACGCCCGCGAGACCGCCGGACTCGCGAGGTCGCGGGACTCGCGAGGTCGCGGGACCTGCGAGGTCGCGGGACCCGCGAGGTCGTCGGCCCCCTAGGTCGCGGGCAGGCCCGCCGCGGTCTTCGCCAGGCGGGTGGCGGCGTTGCCGAGGACCGGCTCGCCGTGAGCGAAGCAGGCGACGTCCGCGTCGAGGTCGGCCAGTCGCCGGAACGACGCCGCGGCGCTGGCCGTGTCGATGAGGGTGACGGAGTCATCGTCGCGCCAGAGGTAGGCCTGGAAGCGCCCCAGCGACAGCCGGTACAGATGCGGAACCAGCTCGGTCATTCCCACGTCGGGACGGTAGGGCCGAATTCGCCGCTGCACCAGTCCTTTTCGCTCTGCGCGGTCAAGCGGTGCGACGCATCAGACGCCGGTCCGCGTCAGGACGGTTCGTCGGCGTGGGCGCGCGCGAAGGCACTCAGCACCCGCTCGACGGAGGTGTCGAGCCCGTAACGGTCGGCCAGGTCGACGACGGCGGCCGGATCGGCCGGAGCGGTCGGCAGCGCGTCGTCGTACTCGGGCAGCGGTACGTCGGTGCGCACCGCGGCGACGGCGGGCGCCGCATCGAGGTAGTCGCGGCTGGCGAGCAGCCGGTTGCGGGCGCCGGCCGGGAAGCCGGTGGTGCCACCGGCGTCGATCGCCTCGCGAACGGCCGTCAGGGACCCGAACCGGCTGATCAGTGCCGCCGCGGACTTCTCGCCGATGCCGGGTACGCCGGGCAGCCCGTCGCTCGGGTCGCCGCGCAGCACGGCGAAGTCGGCGTACCCGGTCCCCGGGATGCCGTACCGCGCGGTGACCTCGGCCGGGCCGACGACCTCGAGTTTCGCCACGCCGCGGGCGATGTAGAGCACCCGCACCGGCGGGTCGTCGCGCACCACCTGGAAGAGGTCCCGGTCGCCGGAGACCACCTCGACCGGGTCCTTGTCGATGGCGGCCATCGTCCCGATCACGTCGTCCGCCTCGAACCCGGCCACCCCGACCCGGGCGATGCCGAGCGCGTCGAGCACTTCCATCAACACCGGAACCTGCGGCGTCAGCTCGTCCGGCTCCTCCTGCCCGCCGTCGGGCGCGACCCGGTGCGCCTTGTACGACGGCACCGCGGCCACCCGGAACGCCGGCCGCCAGTCCTCGTCGAGGCAGGCCACCAACCGGTCGGGAGTCCGGCTGCCCACGAGCCGGGCGGTCATGTCGAGGAAGCCGCGGACCAGGTTGATCGGGTTCCCATCCGGCGCGGTGACGGTGGTGGGGACACCGTGGAAGGCGCGGAAGTACATGCTGGCGGCGTCGAGCAGCATCAGGGTCACCCTGACAGCCTGCCACCGACCGGGCCTGGGCCACAGAGGCCACCTGCACCAGAAGGCGCTCACGGCACGTTACCCTCCGCCGTGTGAGCGACCTCTTTCCCGCCGACCGGATCGCCCGGGCGCAGGCGGCGGCCGGTGCCGCAGGCGTCGACGTGCTGTTGCTCACGCCGGGCGCGGATCTGCGGTACCTCACCGGCTACGCCGCGATGCCGCTGGAGCGGCTCACCTGCCTCGCCGTTCCGCAGGCGGGCGACCCGACGCTGGTGGTGCCGGCGCTGGAGCGGCCGGCGGCGCTGGCCTCGCCCGCGAGCGGGTTGGGGTTCGAGATCGTCGCCTGGCCCGAGACGGCGGACCCCTTCGCGCTGGTGGCCGCCGCCACCAGTGCCGCCCTCGGCCGGCCCGCACGCCGGGTCGCGGTCGGCGACCGGATGTGGGCCGAGCACGTGCTGCGGCTGCAGGCGGCCTTCCCCGGGTCGACTCCGGAGCTGGCCGGGCCGATCCTGCGCGAGCTGCGGATGCGCAAGACGCTGACCGAGATCGACGCGCTCCGCCGCGCCGGGCGGGCCATCGACCGGGTGCACCGGAGGATGGGGGAGTGGCTGCGGCCCGGCCGCACGGAGGCGGAGGTGGGTCGCGACATCGCCGACGCCATCGTCGCCGAGGGGCACAGCACCGTCGACTTCACGATCGTCGGGTCCGGGCCCAACAGCGCCAGCCCGCACCACGAGCTCTCCGACCGGACCATCGAGCGCGGTGACATGGTCGTGGTGGACATCGGCGGGACGACCGCCGAGGGCTACTGCTCGGACTCCACCCGGACCTATCTCGCCGGGGGCGAGCCGGACCCGGAGGTCGCCCGCTACTACGCGGTTCTGCAGCGCGCCCAGGACGCCGGGTGCGCGGCGGTGCGGCCCGGCGTACCGGCCGAGCGGGTCGACGCGGCCGCCCGCGAGATCATCGTGGACGGTGGTTACGGCGAGTTCTTCGTCCACCGCACCGGTCACGGGATCGGGCTGGAATGTCACGAGGAGCCGTGGATCGTGGCGGGCAACACCGACGAGCTGGCACCGGGCATGACGTTCAGCGTCGAGCCCGGGATCTACCTGCCGGACCGACACGGCGCCCGG
Source organism: uncultured Actinomycetota bacterium (assembly GCA_963828605.1). Taxonomy (GTDB): domain Bacteria; phylum Actinomycetota; class Actinomycetes; order Mycobacteriales; family QHCD01; genus DASXJE01. Next base: position 445,812 of record CAWHER010000001.1, read on the forward strand.
ATCGAGGACATCGTCGTCTGCACCGAGGACGGCGTCGAGCGCCTCAACCTGGTCGACCGCGATCTCGCCGTGCTGGACACCTAGGGAGGATGAGACGGTGCCGGTGACAAGGGCGTTGCCGACCCCCGAGGCCGAGGACCTGATCGCGCTGACCCGGCAGATCGCCGACCGGGAACTGCGCCCGCGGGCCGCCGAGGCGGAGCGGGCGGGGGAGTTCCCGCGCGCCGCGTTCGACATCCTCGGCCGGGCCGGTCTGCTCGGCCTGCCCTACCCCGAAGACTGCGGCGGTGGCGGGCAGCCCTACGAGGTCTACCTGCAGGTGGTCGAGGAACTCGCGGGTGCCTGGCTGACCGTCGGGCTCGGCGTGAGCGTGCACACCCTGGCCTGCTACCCGACGTACGCCTTCGGCACCGACGAGCAGCGCAAGCGGCTGCTCCCGGACCTCGTCGGTGGCGCGCGGCTCGGCGCCTACTGCCTGTCCGAGCCGCACTCGGGCTCGGACGCCGCGGCCCTGTCCACGCGCGCCGTACGCGACGGTGACGACTACGTGGTGCGCGGCGTGAAGGCGTGGGTCACCCACGGCGGGCGGGCCGACTTCTACACGGTCTTCGTCCGCACCTCCGACGACGGCCCGCGCGGCATCTCCTGCCTGCTGGTGCCCGCCGGCACCGACGGACTGCACCCGGCCGCCCCGGAGAAGAAGATCGCGCTGTCGGCCAGCCCCACCACCCAGATCGCACTGGACGGCGCCCGCGTCGCGGCCGACCGGCTGCTCGGCGCGGAGGGGGCCGGGTTCACGATCGCGCTCGCCGCGCTGGACGGCGGGCGGCTGGGGATCGCCGCCTGCGCCGTCGGTCTTGCCCAGGCGGCGCTCGACTACGCCGTCGACTACGCGCGGGACCGCGCCCAGTTCGGCCGGCCGGTCATCGACTTCCAGGGGGTGTCCTTCCTGCTCGCCGACCTCGCCACCCAGGTCGCGGCGGCCCGCGCCCTCTACCTCGACGCCGCCCGGTTGCGCGACCGCGGCCGGCCGTCCCGCACCGAGGCGGCGATGGCGAAGCTCTTCTGCACCGACACCGCGATGCGGGTGACCACAGAGGCGGTGCAGGTCCTCGGCGGCGCCGGCCTAGGTCGCCGACCACCCGGTCGAGCGGTGGATGCGGGAGGCCAAGGTGCTCCAGATCGTGGAGGGCACCAACCAGGTGCAGCGGGTCGTCATCGGCCGTTCCCTGGCCGACCCCTCCCGCCCCTGACCCCTGACGTGGCCTGCTCGCCCGCTCGCATGATCGTGATCGGATAACGCCGCGAAACGCCGTACGGATCCGATCACGATCATGGAGGGAGGGCGCCGGTCTCATGATCAAGAGGGGATTCGCTCGAGGTGTCGCACGGAAATCCCCTCTTGATCACCGAAAGGGGAGGGGGAGGCGGCGACTGACCCGAGCGGATATCGCGAGCCGGTAGCGTTCCGGATATGGAAGAGCTCGACCGGCGGATAGTCCGTGCGCTCGTCGATGACGGTCGCCTCAGTTACACCGACCTCGCGGAGCGGGTGGGCCTGTCGGTGTCCGCAGTCCACCAGCGGGTACGCCGGCTGGAGACCCGCGGGGTGATCCGCGGCTACTCGGCCCGGATCGACGCCGACGAGCTCGGACTGCCGCTCACCGCCTTCGTCTCGATCAAGCCGATCGACCCGTCGGCGCCCGACGACGCCCCCGACCGGCTGGCCGGCATCGCGGCCATCGAGTCGTGCTTCTCGGTGGCCGGTGACGAGAGTTACATCCTCAAGGTCCGGGTCGGCGGCCCGGCCGACCTGGAGGCCCTGCTGCAGGACATCCGCTCGGCCGCCAACGTCTCGACCCGCACGACCGTGGTGCTCTCCACGCCGTACGACGGTCGCGGCACCTTCGTCTGAGCGCCGGGACGCCGGCCGCGGTCAGCGGCCGCCCGGCTCGGCGAAGGTGCCGACGCCGGCTTCGGTCAGCCGGTGCCGTGCTCGGCGTAGGTGCCGACGCCGGCCGCGGTGTCGTAGGTGTAGACCTCCCGGCCGCCGAGGAAGGCGCGCTCGACCCGGGAGAGGACGTCGAGCGGGTCACCGGACCACACCACGAGTTCGCGTCCTTGCCGACGGTCAGCGAGCCGACCCGGTCGTCGATGCCCATCATCCGGGCCGGGTTGATGGTGATCGCCCGCAGCGCCGTCTCCCGGTCCAGGCCCTCCTTGACCGCCAGGGTCGCCTGGTGCACCAGGAAGTGGATCGGCACCACCGGGTGGTCGGTGATGATCGCGATCTCCACGCCCGCCGCGGCGAGCTTGCCGGGGTTGGCCAGCGACCGGTTGCGCAGCTCGACCTTCGACCGCGAGGTGAACAGCGGCCCGATGAGCACCGGGATGCCCTTGGCGGCCAACAGGTCCGCGATCAGGTGCGCCTCGGTGCCGTGGTCGATGACCAGCCGGTAGCCGAACTCGTCGGCGATCCGCACCGCGGTCGCGATGTCGTCGGCGCGGTGGCAGTGCTGCCGCCACGGGATCTCGCCGCGCAGCACCCGGCCGAGCGCCTCGAGCTTGAGGTCGCGGTCCGGGGGCGTGGCTTCGCCGTCGGCTCGGCGCGGGCCTGCTCGGCCAGGTAGTTGCTGGGCCTCGACGAACGCCTCGCGGATCACCGCGGCCGTGCCCAGCCGGGTGCGACGGGGTCTGCTTCTTGTCGCCGTACACCCGCTTCGGGTTCTCGCCCGAGCGCCGACTTGAGCCCGGACGGGGACGCGCAGCACCATCTCGTCGACGGTCGCGGCCCCAGGTGGTGAGCGCGACGGTCAGGCCGCCGATCGGGTTGCCCGACCCCGGGTTGACGTTGGCGGCGAGTGACACCGCCGGACAGCGGCGTCGCGAAGCCGATATCGGCCGGATTGATCGCGTCCATGGCCCGCACGTGCGGCGGTCACCGGCTCGGTCATCTCGTTGGTGTCCTGGCCGGCCCAGCCCTCAGCCTCCTCGTGCACGCCGAGGTGGGTGTGCGCGTCGATGAAGCCGGGCAGGACCCATTTGCCGCTGGTGTCGACGGTGATCGCCCCGTCGGGGACGACGGTGTCCGGTCCCCCCACGGCCGTGACCCGGCCACCGTCGAGCAGGACGGTGCCGCCGTCGATCGGATCACCCTCGATCGGGACCACCCGACCGCCTACGAGAGCTATCGACTGCCCTGGCACCTGCACCTCCGAGATCGTGACCGCTGTCGCGGACGAGCCTAGTGCGTGACCCGGCGGCCGCCTCCGGGTGGCGATGTGCGCCCGGCCGGGGCGCTGCGTACCGTCGGCAGGTGGTCCGCATCCTCGCCGTCGCCGACGAGATCGTGGAGAGCCTGTGGCGTCCGACGGTCCGCCGGTTCGCCCCCGACCTGGTGGTCGCCTGCGGTGATCTCCCGTTCGACTACCTCGAGTACCTCGTCAGCACGCTCAACGCCCCGATGGTCTACGTGCCCGGCAACCACGATCCCGACCTGTCGGGGGTCAGGGCGAGCAGGACCGGGATGACGCTGCGCGACGGGGATGCCGGCCGAGCCGCCCGGACCGGCCGGCGCGATGAACGCCGACGGCCGGGTCGTCGATGCGGGCGGGCTGCGGCTGGCCGGGCTGGGGGGCTGCCTGCGCTACCGGCCCGGGCCCAACCAGTACACCCAGCGGGAGCTGGCCCGCCGGGCCCGCGGGCTGCGCTGCCGGACCGCGCTGGCGCCGCCGGCGGGACGGCCGCGGACGTCGACATCGTCCTCACCCACGCACCGCCGGCCGGGATCGGCGACGGCGCCGACCGCCCGCATCACGGGTTCGACGCGCTGCACGGTGTGGTCGCGGCGTTGCGGCCCCGGCTGCTGCTGCACGGGCACATCCACCCGTACGGCGCCCGCGTCCCCGACCGGGTGCTGGGTTCGACCAGCGTGTGCAACGTTGTCGGATATCGCCTGATCGAGACCCCGGCGCCCGCGGACCCGGAGTAGAACGGTGAGCGGCGTGGCGCGCGACACCGGCTTCCCGACCGCCGACGCGGAGAATGACTTCCTGCGCGCCCGCCGGGCCCAGGTGCTCTCCCGCCTCGCGCACCGGCTGCGCGGCGAGCCGGACGACGTCAATCTGATCCTGCCCTTCGACGAGGTCGTCGCCGCGCTCGGCCGGGCCGGCGAGCATTACGCTCGGCCTGCAGGTCATCCGGCTCGACACGATCGTCGGCACGGTGGACAAGACCCGGGACTTCGACCGGAAGTTCCGTCCGACGTCGACCCGGGTGCGGCAGCGCTGGCAGCGCATCGCCGACGGCGCAGCGGCGCGGTAGGAGATACCGCCGATCGACGTCTACCGGATCGGCGAGCTGCACTTCGTCCGGGACGGCCACCACCGGGTGTCGGTCGCCCTCGCGATGCACCAGACGTCGATCGAGGCCTACGTCACCGAGGTCCGGACCCGGCTGCCGGCCACCGGGATCCGCCGCCGCGGCGACCTGCTGGTCAAGGACTACGAGCGGCTGTTCGCCAGCCGGGTCCCGCTGCCGCCGGCCGCGCACCGGACGATCACCGGTCGCCGACCCGTGGACCTACGCCGAACTGGGCGAGGCGGTGGAGGCCTGGGGGTTCCGCTGCATGCAGGACGAGGGTCACGTTCCTCGACCGGCCGACCGTCGCCCGCCGCTGGTACGACGAGGAGTACCTGCCGGTCGTGCGGATGCTGCGCGAGGCCGACCTGATCGGCGAAGCGCACCGAGGCCGAGGCGTACCTGCGGGTGGCGACCGAGCGCTACCGCCTCATCCGCACCCACGAATGGAGCGATGAGATCGTCGACCGGCTGCGCGGCACGATCGGCTGACCGGCCGGCTACTCGCCGCGCTCGTGCCGTCCGCCGTCCCCGGGTTCAGATTGGGGAGCCGGATCCGCTGCGGTCGAGGGGCTCCGCGCGCCGTCGTTGGTGCCGGCGACCGCCTCGGTGGTGACGTTCTCCCCGGAGTGCGGGTCGAAGACGTGCACCTTGCCGAGCGTCGAACCAGACAGTGAGCGCCTCTCCCTCCCGCGCCCGGGTCGCCGGGTCGAGCCGGGTGACCACCTGGTCGGCGTCTGCGGCCACCTCGGCGCTGCCGGAGTCGCGGGCGAGCTCTTCGAGCTCGGCCGACGTCGCCCGGCCGCCCTGCAGCGTGAAGTAGGCGAAGACGTCCGAGCCCATCGACTCGAGGACGTCGACCGTGGCCGTCGAATGTCCCGCCGTGCGTCTTCTCCCGGTCCTCGACCAGTGCGGCGTCCTCGAAGTCCTCCGGGCGGAGCCCGACGATGACCTCGCCGGTCGAGGTTCTGGCGCTCGAGGGCCCGCTTGTGCTCCGGGGTCAGCGGGATGTCGCCGAGCGGGGTGGTGCAGCTGCCGTTCTCGAGGGTGGCGGCCAGGAAGTTCATCGACGGCGAGCCGATGAAGCCGGCGACGAAGAGGTTGACCGGGCGCTCGTAGAGCACCTGCGGGCTGCCGACCTGCTGCACCAGGCCGCTGCGCATGACCACGACGCGGTCGCCGAGCGTCATGGCCTCGGTCTGGTCGTGGGTGACGTAGACCGTCGTCGTGCCGAGCCGCTTCTGCAGCCGGGAGACCTGCGTGCGCATCTGCACCCGCAGCTTGGCGTCGAGGTTGGACAGCGGCTCGTCCATCAGGAACGCCTTGGGGTCGCGCACGATCGCGCGGCCCATCGCGACCCGCTGCCGCTGCCCGCCGGAGAGGTTGGCCGGCTTGCGGTCGAGGTGCTGCGGTCAGCTCCAGCACCTCGGCGGCGTCCTCCACCTTCTGCCGGATGTCTGCCTTGTCGACCTTGGCCAGCTTCAGCGGGAAGGCCATGTTCTCGCGCACGGTCATGTGCGGGTAGAGCGCGTAGTTCTGGAACACCATCGCGATGTCGCGGTCCTTGGGCGCCTTGTTGTTGACGACCTCGCCGGCGATCCGCAGTTCGCCTTCGGTGATGTCCTCGAGGCCGGCGATCATGTTGAGCGTGGTGGACTTCCCGCAGCCGGATGGTCCGACGAGGATGACGAACTCTCCGTCGGCGATCTCGAGGCTCGACGGACTGCGACGGCGAGAGCGCCGTCGGGGTAACGCTTGGTGACCCCGTCGAGCACGATGTCCGCCACGGTCGACTCCCTCTTAACCCTTGACGGCGCCGGACGTGAGCCCGGCGACGATACGACGCTGGAAGAGCAGCACGAAGATGACGATGGGGATGGTGATGATCACCGCGGCTGCCGCGATCGACCCGATGGGCTGTTCGAACTGCGAGTTGCCGGTGAAGAACGCGAGCTCGGCCGGGACGGTCCGCGACGCCGTGGTCGAGGTCAGCGAGATGGCGAAGAGGAAGTCGTTCCAGGCAGAAGATGAACACCAGGATCGCCGTGGTGAAGATCCCCGGCGCCGCGAGCGGTGCGATCACCTTGCGGAAGGCCTGGACCGGCGTCGCCCCGTCCATCTTCGCCGCCTTCTCCAGATCCCACGGGATCTCCCGGAAGAAGGCCGACAGCGTGTAGATCGCCAGCGGCAGCGAGAAGGTCATGTAGGGGATGATCAGGCCGGGCCAGGTGTTGAACAGGCCCGAGCGACCGCTCGATGCTGAACAGCGGGCTGACCAGCGAGATCGTGCGGGAACATCGCGATCAGCAGCGACATGCCGATCAGCAGCCTCTTGCCCGGGAACCGCAGCCGCGCCACGGCGTAGGCGGCCATCGTCCCGAGCACGACCGCGATCACCGTGGAGATCAACGCGATGCCGATCGAGTTGATCAGGGCGTGGATGAATTCGTCGAGCTTGAAGATGCCCCGGTAGTTGTCGCAGCGTCCACTGCGGTGGGCCAGAAACTTCCGCCGTCGGTCGCGATGTTGGCCGGCAGCTTGAACGACAGGGAGACGAGCCACCACACCGGGAAGAGAGCCCAGGCGATGACGGCGACGTTACCGATGCTCCACAGGGTCTTCTGCCTGGCGGTGGTGGCCATCAGCCCGCCTCCTTGAGGTCGCTACCCGGCGTCGATGCGCCGAAGAGCTTGATGAAGGCGAAGGCGATGATGGCGACACAGATGAAGATCAGTACGGAGATGGTGGACCCGATCCCCAGGTTCAGCGCGGTGAAGAGGTTGTCATACCCGAGGATCGACACCGATCCGGTGCCGTGCGCGCCCAACGTCAGTGCGTAGATGTTGTCGAAGATCCGGAAGGCGTCCAGGGTGCGGAAGAGCAGCGCCACCAGGATCGCGGGTTTCATCAACGGCAAGCATCACCTTGGTGAAGCGCTGCCACGGACTCGCCCCGTCGACCTTGGAGGCGTTGAGCAGTTCATCGGGCACCAGCGCGAGTCCGGCGAGCAGCAGAAGTGCCATGAACGGCGTCGTCTTCCAGATCTCGGCGAGGATGATCAGGCCGATCGCCTGGGCGCTGTCGGTGAGCGGCGCACTGCCGGTCGGGAGAAGCTCGGCGAGGTAGCCGACGCCCGGGGTCCAGGCGTACTGCCAGCCGAATCCGGCGGCGATCGTGACGATGCCGTAAGGGACGAGAATCGCCGTGCGGACCCCGCCCTTGCCCCAGATCGTGCGGTGCATGAGCAACGCCAGGCCCATGCCGAAGGCGAATTCCACGGCCACGGAGATGACCGTGATCACCAGCGTGACCACGAGCGCTCGCCACCAGAAGCCGGAGGTCAGCACGGTCGCGTAGTTGGACGAATCCGATGAACTTCGACGCCGCGGGGAACCGGAGGTCCGAGCGGCGCAGGGAGAGGTAGATCGCGTAGCCGATCGGGTAGGCCGTCACTGCGAGCATCACGATCACGGCCGGTGCGCACAGTGACCACCCGAGCCGTCGCTCGGCCCGGGCGCCCTCGGTAAGGGCCTTGCCGCCGCGCTTTCCGCCGCCGCCGCCGGCCGTGCGTTCCTCGACGGCCTGTTCGGTATGGGTCATCGTGGCCTCACCAACTCGCACTCATGCACGATCATGGGACCAAACCCTTGGATTGGAGCGCGTCGGATATCTGGGACTTGAGTTCCTTGACCGTCTGCTGCGGATCGATCGCGCTGGGCGGCGACAACGCGTGCTGGATGGCGATCGACACGCTCTGGTAGGCCGGTGTCTGGGGGCGGACGGTCGCGTTCTGCAGCTGCTTGTAGATGACCGGGTAGAAGGGGTAGGCCTTCTTGAAGTCGGCGGTGGGATGGGTGTACAGCGACTGCAGGGTGGGCGGCAGACCGCCCTGGATCGCGCCGACGAGCTGGTTGGGCGCGCTGGCCAGGCAGGTCGCGGCCTGGAAGGCGAGATCGCGGTGCTGGGTGTATTTGCTGATCGCCAGGTCGATGCCGCCGATCGTCGACCGGGCCGGCTTGCCGGCGACGACTGTCGGGAACGGCGCCCAGGCGAAGCTCTTGTAGAACTTTCGGCTTGTCCTGCTGCATCGAGGGCCAGACGTAGGGGTAGTTGATCTCGAACGCGGCTGTCCCGGACTCCATGGACAGCCGACCCTGGTCCTCCTGGTCGTTCGACAGCGACGGGTCGGCGGCTGCGGACGTCGCCAGCCGGTGCATCGTCGTCAGCGCCGTCACGGCGGGGGGACCGAGGGTGACGGTCTTGCTGTCGGGGGAGAGGATCGTCCCGCCGGCGCTGGCCACCATGGAGTTGAACCACACGGTGAGGCCTTCGTACTGGGCGCCCTGTTCCTCGATGTAGTGCGGCTTGCCCTGCTTCGCGAGTGCCTCGGCCTGGCTGATCATCTGGTCCCAGGTCGCCGGCGGCTTGGGCACGAGGTCCTTGCGGTACCACAGCAGCTGGGTGTTGGAGTTGTACGGGATCGCGACCACTTTGCCCTGCCAGGTCGCCGTCGCCAGCGGGCCGGCGAGCTGGTCCTTGCGCGCGTTGGTCTCGTTCTGGCCCGTCCAGGGGAGGATCCAGCCGGCCTCGGCGAACTCGGCCTCCCAGGTGACGTCGAGACCCATGATGTCCACGGAGGTATCACCCGCCGCCATGCGGCGGACCAGCTGCAGGCGCTGCTGGTCGGCCGCCGTGGGCAGCTTGATGTAGTCGATTTTGTACTTGCCGCCGGACTGTTTGGTGCAGGCGTCGGCGTTGGCCTGCGTCGCGGTCTGGCTGCCCGGCTGGTCGTAGAAGCTGATGCTCACCGGACCGCCGGTGTTGCTGCTCCCGCACGCCGCGAGGAGGGGGACCGTGGCGGCGCATGCGGCTGCAACGGAGATCAGCCGTCGGCGTCGGTTTGATCGGAGATTGGACGGAGTGGTCACGCCACCGCTCCCCTCACTGCGCCGAGGCGCAGAGCCGCCGGTGCCGGCGGGGGAGCCGACGCGAGCAACTCTCGGTAACGGTTGGAATCTACGCACGCACCCAGGTGGGCGCAATCACATCGCTGATGCGCGCCCAATTCGTGATCGCGTCGGTGCACGGGTCCGCCCCTCGACTGCACAATGCCGGACGGACCAGACTAGGGCGGCGTGGATCGACATCTCGTGCAGACACGCCGGACCATCCGACGCGGATGAGTGGGCGGAAACAGGCCCTACGGCTGCCCGGGGACCCCGCGGCGGCGACGCGCGTCACCGGCGCCGGCGGCCGAGTCCGGGGTCACGGCCGGCTCGTCCTGTCGCCACAGCGAGCGGCACGGGATCTTGTCGAGGTCGCACCGGTCGGCGTAGCGCTGGGCGATGTCGGTGACCTCGCTGAGCAGGCCGTCGGCCAGGGTGACCGGCTCCAGGCCCATGGCGAGCAGCCGGCGGTTCTCGACGAAGAGCTCGTTGTCGGCGTCCTCGTTCCGCGGGTTGGCGACGTGGTCGATCGTCGCGCCCGTCATGTCCGAGACGATCTTGGCGAGGTCGATGACCCGGTGGGTCTCGGTCATCTGGTTGAGGATCGCCACCCGCTCGCCGTGCTCCGGCGGGTTCTCGATGGCCAGCTGGATACAGCGTGCGGTGTCCTGGATGTGGATGAAGGCGCGGGTCTGGCCGCCCGTGCCGTGCACCGTGAGCGGGTAGCCGATCGCCGCCTGCATGAGGAACCGGTTGAGCACCGTGCCGTAGTCGCCGTCGTAGTCGAAGCGGTTGATCAGCCGCTCGTCCAGCGCCGTCTGCGGGGTCTGGGTGCCCCAGACGATGCCCTGGTGCAGGTCGGTGACCCGGACGTCGTCGTTCTTGTTGTAGTAGGCGAAGAGCAGCTGGTCCTGGGTCTTGGTCAGGTGGTAGATGCTGCCGGGCTTGGCCGGGTAGAGGATCTCCTGCTCGACGGTGTGCCCGTCATCGGTGCGCACCTCGACCCGCAGGTAGCCCTCGGGGATCTTCATCCCGGCCGTGCCGTAGCCGTAGACGCCCATCGTGCCCAGGTGCACGACGTGGATGTCCAGCCCGGACTCAACGACGGCGGCCAGCAGGTTGTTGGTGGCGTTCAGGTTGTTGCTGACCGTGTAGCGCTTGTGCCACGAGCTCTTCATCGAGTACGGCGCCGCCCGCTGCTCGGCGAAGTGCACCACCGTGTCGGGCTGGAACTCCTCGAGCAGCGAGAGCAGGCGGTGGTAGTTCTCGGCCACGTCGAACCGGTAGTAGCCGATCTCCTTGCCGGTGTGCTCTTTCCAGACCTTGAGCCGCACGCTCATCGGCGCGATCGGGGTCAGCGAGCTCACCTCGAGCTCGTTGTCGATGTTCCGCCGCGAGAGGTTGTCGACGATCACGACCTCGTGTCCGCGATCGGACAGATGCAATGCCGTTGGCCAGCCACAGAAGCCGTCTCCGCCGAGAACCACGATTCGCATTTGGAGGACTCCTGTCCGTCTTCGCCGATGTTCGACCGCGTGTGCGCCCGTACCTTACCGAAACGAGGCGGCAGTTTAGCCCAAGCACCACCCGGGGCCGTGCTCCGACTGCCTACCCAGGGTATGCCGCCGCCGTGGCTCTCCGCTCGTGGTCAGCGCAGGGCGCCGGACTCGGGCAGCGCGTCGTCCTCCGTCCCGGACGACGACGGGGCCGGCCCGTCCTTCCCGCCACGGTCCACGAAAAGGACATAATGGAAAATTAGGAACCGCGTGAGGAAGGTGACGCAGTTGGCGATGAAATACGCCGCGTCCACGAACAGCACCCGCTGGACGTGGCTGAGGCCCATGGACAACGCCTCGTGGTTGGCCCATTTCGCGGTGAACGTCAGGATGAGCCCGGCACCGATGGAGACCACGAAGAACGGCAGGGTCTCCTTGAGGACGTGCGGCCGGCCCTTGCGTTCCCAGGCCCATCGGCTGAGGACGTAGCTGACGCTGGCGCCGGCGAACCACCCTGCTGCGCCGGACACCCCCGCGGTGAGGTGGAGCGGCCCGAGACAGACGATCAGGGTGACCTGACTCGCGACCAACGCGGCCAGCGAGACAGGCAGGAAGCGGCCGAACCGCTTACCGAACGGGGTGCGGATCCGGCTCTGCACTCCGGCCATGATCCGGGACGATCCGAGAGTCATTCGTGTCCTTGCCTTGCGGGAGACCGACAATCAACAGACACAGGTACGGTACGGGAGCCCCCCACGGGGCCCGGAATCTCTAGAGACCCAGAGCGCGCAGCCTCCGGTCAGCGTCCGGCCCATTCTATCGCCCGCACATGCGTGCCGCAGCCGATGCGTGCCGCCACGGCGTGGGGGATCCTACCGTTGCCCGGCGCCCTTCCGCGCGGACCGCGCCCGGCTCTCGCGCCACCAGGTCTCGCCGATCACCCGGGCGTAGCGGAAGCCGTAGGAGAGGTTGCCGCCCTTCTTGGTCTCGCCGGACAGCCGCTTGCGCATGGTCGTCGGGACCTCGGCGACCCGGTAGCCGTGAAAGATCGCGCCGATCAGCAGCTCGGAGGTCTGGTACTGCGGCTGCGTCTGGGTCACCACCCCGGTGATCTCCGAGCGCATGGCGCGCAGCCCGCTTGAGGTGTCGGTCAGGTGCGTCCGGGTCAGCTGCCCGATCGTCCAGGCGAAGAACCGGACACCGGCGTTGCGGAACTGGTCGACGTTCTCGGTGCGGCCGAGCTGACGGGAGCCGATCACGAAGTCGGCCCGGTCCTCGGCCAGCAGGGTGACCATCGCCGGCAGGTCGGCGGGATCCCACTGGCCGTCCGCGTCCAGGGTGGCGATGTAGCTGGCGTTGCCGGTCCGCGCGATGCGGTAGCCCAGCCGCAGGGCGACCCCGTGCCCGCGGTTGACCGACAGCGTGCAGACCATCGCACCGTGCTTGGCCGCGACGGCGGCGGTGTCGTCGGCGCTGCCGTCGTCGACGACCACCCGGGACACCGGAACGTCGGCGATCCGGTCCGGGATCTCGTCGAGCACCGGCCCGATGTTCTCCGCCTCGTTGTACGCGGCGATGACGATGACCAGCGGCTGCAGCTGGACGTCGCCGTACTTCTGCTGGAACTTCAGCAGCGCCTCGTCGGTCACCGCGACGGTGTCGACGGCCTCCCGGAGGGACCGGTGCGGCGCGTCGTCAGGTTTGTCACTCACGTGCTGGCTCACCTCGAGGGCTCCTTGCTGTCAGGGCGGTAAGTCCGAGAGCTCCGGCCACCGGCAGAAGCTCAAGCGACGGCAATACGTATCGCCAGGAGAAGATAGACGCTGCGTTGGACGGCAGCAGCACGGCCAGGCCGCCGACGACGAAGAGCAGACACACCAGGCGCATCCCCGACCGGCGGGCCCGGCCGAGCCCGAACCCGCCCAGCAGGCCGAGGACGAGCGCGAGCGCGACCACCGGCCCGGGGGTATTGATGAACCGGCCGTAGTTGTAGAGGAACCCGGTGAGCCGGTGGTCCACCGACGGCGTCACGTCGCCGTACTTGTGGGATATCGGCGCCGGATCGAATCCGTTCAGGGGGTAGTCGCGCTGGAACTGGAACCGTTCCGAGCCGTGGCGCACGGGCGAGAATCCGTCGACGAAGCTGGTCAGCACGGTCTTGGCGTAGGTGCCGGGCTGGTGCACGATGACCCGCTTGCCGAAGTCCTTGAGCGCCGCGTCCATCTCGACGCCAGGCGGCAGATGCATGTGGTACGCGGGCGATTTCGGCGACCAGATCCAGTAGTCGGTGGGCTGGCGGTGCCCGGGCGGCGTGGTCGGGCAGAGGCTGCGTTCGTAGTCCGGCAGGGACAGGCCCGAACAGGTCGCGAACGGCATGACCCGCCCGTAGAGGAACCGGCCCGAGTAGCCGGACAGTGCGAGCTTGCCGTGCGCGAGGTCGTATCCGACCGCGTAGAGCCCGACGGGGGCGACGAAGGCCACCACCATCGCGAGCGCGCCGACCAGGCGCAGCCGCATGCGCGGCTGGCGCAGGATCACGTAGCCGAGGGCCGGAATCAGCAGGGCCGCGCCGTCCAGGCGGGTGATCATTCCGAGCGCCAGCACGAAACCTGACACGGCACAGGCCCAGATCGGGACCCGGGTGCGCTTCCAGGCGATCACGACGAGCCCGATGACCATCAGCAGCTCGAAGAACGTGTCCGCCATGATGTATTGCTCGATGAGCAGCTGGTAGGAGTCGAAGAGGATCGGCAGGGTCGCGAGGATCGCGAGCCAGCGGCGCACGTTCCACCGCAGCAGGAACGCATAGAGTCCGACGGCGATCGCCAGCCCCATGAGGTGCTGCAGCGCGACGGCCGTGAGCAGCGGGCGCGGCGAATACAGCAGCGGTGCCAGCATCCCGGAGTAGCCGAGGGGGCGGTTCAACCCGGGCACCAGACGATGGGCGGCGGCGAGGTAGTCGATCGAATCCGGGAAGAGGACGGCCGGCCGGTAGGCCAGCACGACGATGATGCGGATCGCGGCGCCGGCGAGCAGGACGATCAGGAACGGCAGGTGCCGGCGCAGCGCGACCCACCGGGCGGACGCCGCCGGCGTGACCGGCTCCGCTTCGGTGAGCTCGTCATGGACCGCCGTCCTCGCCCAGGGGTCGGGTCGATCGGCGTGTCCGCCGGCCATCTCGGCCACGGAAGATCCCTTCGCCGCGGTCTCAGGTGCGTGTCTTTGCGTAAACGATAGGCGCACACCATAGGGCAGACCGCCAGGTCAGGTTGACAGGCCGACCAGGGCCTCGGCCTGGGCGGCCGCAGCGGCCCGGCTGGCGGCGGCGGAGGCATGACCGGCCGGCACCGCGTCGGCGGCGTGGGCCCGCCACCATGCCTGCCCGGACTCGGGCAGGGTCGAGATCGGGTCGTAGTAGGCGTAGCGGCGACGCAGCGCGTCCGGATCGTCGCTCTCGATGCCGGTGCGGTAGTTCTTCGTCCAGTAGGAGATGCCGCGCTCCCGGTCGTAGTCCTCGATCTGGTGCACCCAGCGCTTTCCGACATAGGGCACGTCACAGACGATCCGGGGAGTGGCGAAACCGGGGAGGTAGCCCATCACGGCGTGCTGCAGCGCCTGCGCCTCGGCGACCGAGGTCCGCCAGTGCTCGGCGTTGGGAATCATGTCGCACTGATAGAAGTAGTAGGGCATGATCCCGGCGCCGTCGAGCAGCGCGAAGCACAGGTCGAGCAGCGCATCGCTGTCGGCGTTGACCCCCCGCAGCAGCACACCCTGGTTGCGGACGTCGCGGACGCCGCAGTCCAGCATCGCCTGGGTCGCCTCAGCCACCAGCGGGGTCACCTGCTGCGCGGCGTTGACATGGGTGTGGATCGCCAGCGATACACCGCGGGCGCGGGCCGTCCCGGCCAGCCGCGCCATGCCCTCCCGCACCGGGTCGGACAGCCAGTGCTGCGGCAGGCCCATCAACGCCTTGGACGCGAGCCGGATGTCGCGGATGTTGTCGATCTCGAGCAGCCGGGCGACGAAGGACTCGAGACGCGGCCACGGCATGTTGGCGACGTCGCCGCCCGAGACCACGACGTCCCGGACGCCGGGCGTGGCGCGCAGGTAGTCGATCATGGCGTCCAGGCGGTCCACCGGCTTGAGGCTGAACTTGAGCTTGTCCACCTGCGGGGTGGAGTTGCCGACCAGATCCATCCGGGTGCAGTGCCCGCAGTACTGCGGGCAGGTCGGCAGGATCTCGGCAAGCACCTTGGTGGGGTAGCGGTGGGTCAGGCCTTCGACCGCCCACATCTCCGCCTCGTGCAGCGAATCCCGGGACGACTGCGGGTGACTGGGCCACTGCGGGTCGCGGTCGGAGTAGACCGGCAGCATGTAGCGGCGCACAGGGTCGGCGTAGAACGCGTCGGTGAAGGCCGGCCCGGCGCCCGCACCGGCCGGGACCATGGTGTTGATCATCTGGGGCGGCAGCAGGATCGACATCGTCGCCCGCTCGGCCTGGTCCCGCTCGAGGTCGGCGTAGAACTCCTCATCGAGCAGCTCGCCGAAGACGGCGCGTAGCTGGCGGAGGTTCTTCACGCAGTTCGCCCGCTGCCACTGGACGTCCCGCCACTCGTCCTCGGTGACGGCGCTAAAGCCGGGCAGGCGCCTCCAGTCGGGCTCGACCAGGGGAGTGTGCCGGTAGGCGTACGGCTGTTCGTTCACGTGCGGACCTCCTGGGCGGCCGGCGGCCGCCCTGACGGTGACCAGAAATTTGCCACGGCCGACGATACGGGAGAACATCCATAGTATCGACTTTGGCGCGGGAGGATTTCCTGCCTAGGACGACTATGGCGATAAGGAGTGCGTGTGAGCGAGCTCACCTCCTCGGCGGTCGGGTTGCACCGGGTGCTCGACCCGCCGGGCGTGCTGCCGCAGGCGGCAACCCGGCTCGACACCGACCCGGTGCTGCGCCCCGGCGAGGTGCGGGTCCGGGTGCAGCGGCTCAACCTCGACGCCGCGTCCTACCGGCAACTCGCCACGGCACATGCCGGCGAGGGAACGGCGATCCGCGACGAGGTCGTCGAAATCGTGCGCAGCCGCGGAAAGATGCACAACCCGGTCACCGGGTCCGGCGGGATGCTGGTCGGGGTGGTCGAGGAGGTGACGCCCGACTCGCCGCTGGGTCTGTCACCCGGTGACCGGGTCGCGACGCTCGTCTCCCTCACGCTGACCCCGCTCGCGATCGCCGACGGCCTGGCCCACTGGGACGGCCGCAGCGAGCAGGTGCCGTGCGACGGCCACGCCATCCTCTTCGCCCGCTCGATCGCCGCCGTCCTGCCCGCCGACCTGCCGGCGCCACTGGCGCTGGCTGTGCTCGACGTGTGCGGTGCGCCGGCACTGACGGCCCGCGTGGTCCGGGGCTACGCCGCGCCGAGCGTCGCGGTGATCGGCGGCGGCGGCAAGTCCGGGTCGCTGTCGCTCGCCGCCGCGCGCCGATCCGGCGCCGGCCGACTGGTCGCCGTCGTACCGTCCGAGGAGGAGGCGAAGGCGGTGGTCGATGCCGGGCTGGCCGACGAGGTCGTGTGCGCCGACGCCCGCGATCCGGTCGCCCTCTCGACGGCGGTCGGCGCACCGGTCGACGTGACCGTCGTGTGCGTCGACGTCGCCGGCTGTGAGGGCGGCGCTGTGCTGAGCACGCGCGACGGCGGCACGATCGTGTTCTTCTCGATGGCCACCTCGTTCTCCGCGGCGGCACTCGGTGCCGAGGGGCTCGCCGCCGACGTGACCATGCTGGTCGGCAACGGCTACGTGCCCGGCCACGCCGACTACGCGCTCGACCTGCTCCGGGCGAACGCCGGGATCCGCCGCCTCGTCGAGGCACGCCTGGAGGTACACCGATGAGTGATCCGACCACCCCCGCCACCGGCAAACTCGGGCTCGACCCGCAGGCCGTCGCGACCGCCCGCCGGCTGGCCGCCCGGGCCGCCGAGCCGGTGATCGAGATGGCCCGGACCCACACCACGACCTCGGTCGAGCGCGCGGTGCTCCGGCTGGCCGGCCTGACCGGCACCGACCCGGCGTCGGCCGGCGGGGAGATCCCGTGGGTCAACCGGGTCGTGGACACCGTGCGGGAGCAGGTCGGTCTCGAGCACGGAGCGGCCCTTCCGGTCTTTCACGAACTGGTGACCGGTGGGCACGATTCGCTCGGCGAACTCGCCGCGAAGGTCGGCGCCGGCTCAGTGCGCTTCGCCGTACCCGAGGGCGGCGACGCCGACCGTGCCCGCAAGGCGGCCCGCCGCCAGGTCGGCGCCGGCGTCGCGCGCATCGACGCCAGCCGGGCCGACCGGAACCGGTTGATCGGCCGGCTCGGCGATCCGCGCCGCAAGCCGTGGATCTATCTCATCGTGGCCACGGGCGACATCTACGAGGACATCCCGCAGGCACAGGCGGCCGCCCGCGAGGGGGCCGACGTCATCGCCGTAATCCGCTCGACCGGCCAGTCGCTGCTCGACTACGTCCCCGACGGCGCCACCCGGCAGGGCTACGCCGGCACGTACGCGACCCAGAAGAACTTCCGCCTGATGCGGGCCGCACTCGACGAGGTGGGCGCGGAGCTGGGCCGCTACATCCGGCTCACCAACTACGCGTCAGGTCTGTGCATGCCCGAGATCGCGGCGCTGGCCGGCCTCGAGCGGTTGGACATGATGCTCAACGACTGCATGTACGGGATCATCTTCCGCGACATCAACCCGAAGCGGACCTTCATCGACCAGCGGTTCTCCCGGATGGTGCACGCCCGCGCCGGCATCATCATCAACACCGGGGAGGACAACTACCTGACCACCGCGGACGCGGTGGACGCTGCGCACACGGTGATCGTCAGCCAGCTGCTCAACGAGCGCTTCGGCCACGAGGCCGGCCTCGCCGACTGGCAGCTCGGGCTCGGCCACGCCTTCGAGATCAACCCGGCCGTGCCGGACTCGTTCCGGCTCGAGCTGGCCCACGCCCAACTGGTCCGCGAGCTCTTCCCGGACGCGCCGTTGAAGTACATGCCGCCCACCAAGCACATGACCGGCAATGTCTTCGGCGGCTACCTGCTCGACGGTTTCTTCAATCTGGTCGGTGCCATGACCGGGCAGGGCATCTTGCTCGTCGGGATGATGACCGAGGGCATCGTGACGCCGTTCCTGTCCGACCGGGATCTCGCCCTGGAGAACGTCCGCTACGTCCTCGACGCCGCCGGCAACCTCGCCGAGGACTTCCATCCGCCCCGCGACGGTCTCGTCGCGACCCGGGCGCGTCAGGTCCTGGCCGAGTCGATCGAGCTGCTCGGGCGGATCGGGGACGACGGCCTGCTGACCGCGATCGCGGACGGCACATTCGGCGTGACCCGGCGACCGGCGGAAGCCGGCAAGGGCCTCGACGGTGTCGTGGCCCAGGCCGACGGCTACTACAACCCGGCGACGGAGATCCTGGAAGGGAATGGGCAGCGATGACCGCGACCACCGAGCCGCACGAGGTGGCCCCGATCGTGCGCCCCTACGGCGATACCACCGGCGACGGCATGGTGCAGGTGTCGTTCACCCTCCCCATTCCGCCCGACGCGCGGGCCGAGGGAGCCGCGTTGCAGCTGGCCCACAAGATGGGCATCGATCCGGCGATGGTCGTGCACGTCAAGGGGATGGGCACCGGCTTCACCTTTTTCGTCGTCTACGGGCGGGTCGGCCACCTCGTCGACCTGTCCGCGGTCAAGGTCGTCGAGCGGGAATATCCGCTGCTGTCGGCGAAGGAGGCCAACCTCGCGATCCGGAGCACGCTGGGCCGCAAGCTAGTGGTGCTCGGCGCCTGCATCGGCACCGACGCGCACACGGTCGGCATCGACGCGATCCTCAACGTCAAGGGCTTCGCCGGTGAGAAGGGGCTCGAGTACTACCGGGAGGTCAAGGTCGTCAACATGGGTGCCCAGGTGCTCGTGCCCGAACTGGTCGCCCGCGCGGCCGCCGAACAGGCTGACGCGGTGCTCGTTTCCCAGGTCGTCACGCAGAAGGACGCCCACCTGCACAACACCCGGGAGATGGCCGCGGCGTTCACCGCGGAGATGGGGCCGGACCGGCCACTTCTGGTCGTCGGTGGCCCGCGGTTCGACGTCGCCATGGCCGGCGACCTCGGCGTCGACCGGATCTTCGGAAAGGGGACGTCGCCGGTCGAGGTGGCCTCGTATCTGGTGCACGCGATCGGCGAACGGGCGGCGCGGTGAGCGACGTCGCCGAGGGGACCACCGTCATCCACCGCCGCTACGTGCCCTACGCGCACGCCCACTACGGCGGGGATCTCGTCGACGGCGCCTACGTGCTCGGACTCTTCGGCGACGTGGCAACCGAACTCTGCATCCGCACGGATGGCGACGAGGGACTGCTCGCGGGCTACGACGACGTGCAGTTCCTGGCGCCGGTCCGGGCCGGCGACGTCGTGGAGGCGTCCGCGACGCTGGTCCGGCGCGGCCGGCGCAGCCGCGCCGTGGAGTTCGAGGCGCGGGTGGTGTGCCGCGCCACCCCGTCCCGCTCGGCGTCGGCCGCCGAGGTGCTGGACCCGCCGTTGCCGGTCGCCCGCGCCCGCGGCACCGTCGTGATTCCGGCGAACCCGCGACCATAAGGGAGCGCGATCCCGACACGCCGCCCGACACGCCGGAGTCTGTTGCCGGGCAAGAAATTTCCTCGTACCCGCAAAAGGGCCGCTGACCTGCACAGACACCGTCAACAGTCGGTAACGGCAGGGTTGACGGGGGGTAGCGGAGTGCCGATATGGTCCGCACGTCTCGCACAACGGGGCGATCGGCTACAGCCGTTACGGACGCACCACCGGCCCGACAGGGCGCCACCGGACAACCGGCGACACCCACAGGCAGGTAACGCCGTCGAACGGGTTGCGCGGATCCGGCGCGCAGCGCAGTTCGGCGTCGGAACGGCGTACCGAAGGGGGTCGTCGTGTCGGCGACCGGCCAGCTGGAAGGGGGCTCGGCAGGCCAGTAGACAACGGCACGGTCGACTGTCGCCAGCAGCCGCCCGGTCGGTCCGAAGGTCTTGCCGAGCCCCCCGCAGCCACCCCCCACCGCTCCGCCCCGCCGTAGAGTGGGGAGGCCGCGAAGCCGCGGCCGCCCGCGGTGCGCCGCGCGACGTCAAGCCGAGCGGGAGGCCACCCAGCGTGCGGTCACCGAGCCGTCCGGCCCTTCGCCGCGTCCCGCTCCTCGCCTCGCTGGCCGCCGGCGGCCTGACGGTGCTCGCCTTTCCGCCGTTCGGACTCTGGCCGTTGGCCGCGGTCTCGGTCGGCACCCTCAGCATCGTCGTGCACGGTCGCCGGGCCCGCTCGGGCGCCGGCTACGGCCTGGTCTTCGGGCTGGCGTTCTTCATCCCCCTGCTGAGCTGGAGCGGGACCTACGTGGGGGCGGTGCCGTGGCTGCTGCTCGCGATCGCCGAGGCGCTCTTCCTGGCGCTGCTGGGTGCGGCCCTGAGTGTGACCTCGCGGCTGCCGTTCTGGCCGCTGTGGGCGGCGGCACTGTGGGTGGCGGAGGAGGCGGCCCGCGACCGGCTGCCGTTCGGCGGGTTCCCGTGGGGCCGGCTCGCCTTCAGCCAGCCGGACGGGCCGTTCCTGCCCTACGCCGCCTTCGGCGGGGCGCCCTTGCTGACCTTCGCCGTCGCGTTGACGGGATGCCTTGCGGCCTATGCCGTCCGGTGCGGACTGCACCGCGACGTCCGGGTGGTCGCGGTGCTCGCGGCCGCCGGAGTCCTCGCCGTGCCGGTGATCGGGCTCCTCGCGGGGCTGGTCACCGTGCACTCCGGCGCCGGCTCGCGGCAGGTCCAGATCGCCGTGGTGCAGGGCAACGTTCCCCGGCTCGGGCTGAGCTTCAACGCCCAGCGGGAGGCCGTGCTCCGGGACCACGTGCGCCAGACACTGCTGCTGGCCCGGCAGATCCAGCGCGGAGAGCGGGCGCGGCCGGCGTTCGTGGTCTGGCCGGAGGACGCCTCCGACATCGATCCGCTCCGGAACCCGGACGCCGCGGCGCTGATCGGCGGGGCCGCGCGGGCGGTCGGCGTTCCGATCCTCGTCGGCGCAATCCTCGACGGGCCAGGCAATCACGTGCGCAACGCCGGAATCGTGTGGGATCCGCGGACCGGACCGGGGGCGACGTACATCAAGCGACACCCCGTGCCCTTCGGCGAGTACATCCCGCTGCGCAGCCTGGCGGAACGGGTGAGCTCGAAGGTCGACCTCGTGCCCCGGGACATGCTCGCCGGCACCCGTTCCGGAGACCTTCGCATCGGTCCGCTGACCATCGGCGACGTCATCTGCTTCGAGGTGGCCTACGACGGGCTGATCACCGACGACGTCGACGGGGGCGCGCAGGTCCTCGTCGTCCAGACCAACAACGCCACGTTCGGTCACAGCGCGGAAAGCCCGCAGCAACTGGCGATGGCCCGGATCCGTGCGGTCGAACACGACCGCTCGGTCATCGTCTCCTCGACCAGTGGCATCAGCGCAATGATCGCGCCAGACGGGCGGGTCCGGGCCCGGTCGGCGATCTTCACCGCGGCACAGTTCGACCTGCCGGTGGCGGTGCAGACCGGCACCACGGTGGCGACCCGGCTGGGTGCGATACCGGAGTGGGTGCTGACCGGAGTGGGGGTCGCGGCGCTGCTTGTGGGGATGGGGATTCGGCTGGGCGCGCGGCGGTCCCGACCGGACGTGCCGATGACCGTGACCTCGGACCGAGAGCGGGAGAACGCATGAGTCACACGAGCACACCCGAGCCGGAGGTACGCCGATGAGCGGGCACCTCGGCGGCTTCAACCGGGTGCTCGTCGTCATCCCGACCTACGACGAAGCCGCCAACATCGAGCCGATCATCGATCGGCTCCGGTCAGCGGTACCCGAGGCCGACGCCCTGATCGTCGACGACGGGAGCCCCGACGGGACCGGCGAGATCGCCGACAAGATCGCCGCCGACGACGGTCGGGTGCACGTGCTGCACCGGTCCGCGAAGGCCGGTCTCGGCGCGGCCTACATCGCCGGCTTCCGGTGGACACTGGAGCGCGGGTACGACGTCGTGGTCGAGATGGACGCCGACGGATCGCACGCTCCCGAGGAACTTCCGCGGCTGCTCTCGGCCCTGCGGAGCGCCGATCTGGTGCTCGGATCGCGCTGGGTACCGGGCGGGGCGGTGCGCAACTGGCCGCGCAGCCGGCATCTGATCTCCCGCTGCGGCAACCTCTACACCCGCCTCGCGCTGCGCATGCCGCTGCACGACGCGACCGGTGGTTACCGCGCCTATCGCGCCGACGTACTGGCCCGGCTGTCCCTGGAGACGGTCTCGTCACAGGGTTACTGCTTCCAGGTCGACCTCGCCTGGCAGGCCTGGCGGACCGGATTCCGGGTGGTCGAGGTCCCGATCACCTTCACCGAGCGGGTCCGCGGCACCAGCAAGATGAGCAGTTCGATTGTCGCCGAGGCGTTGTGGCGGGTCACCTGGTGGGGCCTGTCCAACCGCAGCCGTGGGGCCCTCGCGCGGGCCGGCAAGTCCGCCGACCGGAAGTAGCGCCTCATGATCGTGTTCGCGGTGTTCCTCATGATCGCCATTCCCGCGCTCGAGATCTGGGTGTTCATCCTGGTCGGTGGCGCGATCGGGTTCCTGCCGACGGTCTTGCTCCTGCTCGCCTCGTCGCTGGCCGGCGCCCTGCTGCTCCGGCATGAGGGCGGCCGCGCGTGGCGGGCTTTCACCCAGGCCACCAACGAACACCGAGTGCCGCACCGGGAGGTCATCGACGGGGCGCTGGTGATCGTCGGCGGGGCGCTGATGGTCGCCCCGGGCTTCGTCACCGACGCGGTGGGTCTGCTGTGCCTGCTCCCGCTGACCCGGTCGGTGTTCCGCCGGTTGGCGATGGTCCTGGTCGTCAAGCGGATGGGCGTGGTCGGCACGGCGACGACAGCCGGCGGATTCGCGGTCCGCCGGGTCCGGTCGAAGCGTGGACCGGCCCAGCCGACAAAGCCGGACGACGGCGATCCACCGGTCATCGAAGGGGAGATCGAGCGATGACCGCTGTCGACGCCGCCGCGCTCCGGGTCGGCCCGTACGCCATCTGGCCGCCGGTGGTGCTGGCCCCGATGGCCGGCGTCACCGACGCGCCGTTCCGCCGGCTGTGCCGGGAGTACGGCGCGGGTCTCTACGTCAGCGAGATGATCACCTCGCGCGCGGTCGTGGAGCGCAATGCCAAGACCGCGGCGATGACCGCGTTCGGCCCGGAGGAGTCACCGCGCAGTCTCCAGCTCTACGGTGTCGACCCGCAGGTCGTCGGGGAGGCGGTGCGGATCCTGGTCGGCGAGGGCCGGGTCGACCACATCGACCTCAACTTCGGCTGCCCGGTGCCCAAGGTGACCCGGCGCGGCGGGGGCTCGGCGCTGCCGTGGAAACGGCGGCTGTTCGCCGCCATCGTGGCGACGGCGGCGCGGGTCGCCGACACCGTCCCGGTGACGGTGAAGATGCGGCTCGGGATCGACCCGGACCACCTGACCTATCTCGAGGCGGGGCGCATCGCGGCCGCCGAGGGCGCCCGGGTGGTGGCGCTGCACGGACGGACCGCGGCCCAGCACTACTCCGGGACGGCGCAGTGGGCGCCCATCGGTGAGCTGGCCGCCGAGCTGAGCGTGCCGGTGCTCGGCAACGGCGACATCTGGACCGCGGCGGACGCGCTGCGGATGATGCGCGAGACCGGGTGTGCCGGCGTCGTGGTGGGTCGCGGCTGCATGGGCCGGCCGTGGCTGTTCGGCGAGCTGGCCGACGCCTTCGCGGGGACGGCCCCGACGCCGCCGCCGGATCTCGGCGGGGTGGCGGCGGTGATGAGCAGGCACGCGCGGCTCATGGCCGAGTGGAAGGGCGAGGCCCGCGGCCTGATCGACTTCCGCAAGCACACCAGTTGGTACACGAAGGGGTTCCCCCTGGGGGGCGACACCCGACTCCGGCTCGGCCAGGTCGGCTCCCTCGCCGAACTCGACGACATCCTGGCCGGCTTTCCGGGCGACGAGCCGTTCCCGGCCGGGGTGGCCGAGGCGCCGCGCGGCCGGACCACGGGGGCGCCGCGACGGGTCGTCCTGCCCGAGCACTGGCTGCTCGACCGGGACGACCTCGGTGTTCCCGCGGACGCCGAACTGGCGACGTCCGGGGGCTGACGGCCCCGTACCCGACGAAAAGGGGGCCGCATCCGAGAAACTCGGATGCGGCCCCCTCGACGTCGGTCGGGGTCAGGCGCTCTTCTTGGCCGCCGAACGCCGGCCCTTCAGCATTTCCAGCCGCTCGGCGAGGACCTCTTCGAGGTCCGCGATCGTGCGACGTTCCATGAGCATGTCCCAGTGGGTGCGGGGTGCCTTCCCGCTCTTGGCCTCCGGGTCAGGTCCGCCGATCAGCTTGCCGACGGTGCCGTCCAGGCGGCATTCCCAGGTCTGTGGTGCCTCCGCCTCGCCGGAGAACGGCACGGAGAAGACGTGCCCGTGCCGGCAGCGGTATTCCGCCTCCTGACGAGGAGCGAGTTCGGTGTTACGGTCCGTTTCATAGCTGACAGACCCGAGACGGCTGCCGCGGAGCGTGCGCTCTGCCATAATTTGTCCCTCCCGGGAGGGTGAATGGTGTTTCCGTTCGTCCAACGTGGGCTCAGGGATAAAGATTCCCCAGACAGGTTCGGCTCACGCCTCCGAACGGATGGGTACCAGGGTGAGACGCCTCACCCGCCGGTCGGCCATTGCCGGCGGGACGCCAGGACGTCCCGCAGTGCCTCGACCTCGTCGGTCATGATCCCGTCCACACCGAGGTCGAGCAACCGGTGCATCTCCACCGGGTCGTCGACGGTCCAGACGTGCACCTGAACCCCCAGTCGGTGCGCAGTCCGGACAAACCGCTCATCGACCACTGATACCCGGCCGACCCGGGCGGGCACCTGCGCGCAGGGGACCCGACCGAGCCCGGCGGCGCCGCGCCCGCCGGTATAGGAGGCCAGCCGAAGGGCGAGGGCACCCCGCGGCCCGAGTGCGGTGCACAGCCGCGGGCCGAGCGCTGCGCGGGCCCGGGCGACCCGGCTCTCGGAGAAGGCTGCGACGCACACCCGGTCGAGGGTCCCGGTCCGGCGGATCACCTCGACCAGCGCGTCGATCGCGCCGGGGACCTTGACGTCGACGTTCACGCGCACATCGGGCCACGCACCGAGCAGGTCCTCCAGCAGCGGGATCGGTTCCACCCCGCCGATGCGTGCGGGCCTGATCTCGGCGTAGCGCATCCGGCTGACGCGGCCGGAGTGATCGGTCACCCGGTCGAGGGTGGCGTCGTGGAAGGCGAGCAGCGCCCCGTCGGCGGTGACGTGCACGTCGGTCTCGAGGTAGCGGTAGCCGAGCCGTACGGCACGGTCGAATGCGGCGAGTGAGTTCTCGATCCCGCCGGCCGCCCCGCCGCGATGGGCGAAGGCGAGCGGGGTATCGGACTCGAGGAAGGCGAACGCGGGGGCCACCGGTGCAGTCTTTCCTGATCTACGTCGCGTCGTCGCGACGGGCCTCCAGGTCGGCGGTGCGGGCCGCGACCCGCTCGGCGAACGCCAGGTCCAGGGGGAAGGCGCCGCCGTCGATTGCGGCCTCGAAGCCGGTGACGAACCGCTGCATGATCGGCTCGGTGTTGTCCGCGAAGTCGACCTCGGCGACCCGCCCGGCCGGACCGTCCAGCCACACCCGCCGGGCCGCCGATCGCTCGTACCCGTAGTCGATCTCGCCGATCTCCGCGGCGGGCACCGCCAGCTCGCGGATGGCCAGGAGGTGGCTGCCGAGATTGTCGGCCGCCGAGATGCCGAGCCGGTTGCCGGTCGCCACGCTGAACTCGCCGCCGAAACGCAGGCCGGCGCCCTGCTCGAGCTGCGCCGCCCAGCGCTGTACGCCGTCCAGCAGGCAGTATTCGAAGTCGATCCCGACGATCCGGCCGGCGGAGCGGGCCAGCGAAGCCAGCGTCGCGGTCTCGTCCGGATAGCACCACGGCTTCTCGGCGATCACGTGCAGGCCCGCGCCGAGCGCGGCGCGCGTCAGCGCCGGCACGTGCGGTCCGGGGGGCACACACAGCCAGGCGATCTGAGCGCCGGAGGATCCCAACGCGTCGCCGAGGCGTGCGGTGTAGCCGGTCGGGCTCTCGTCGGGACGGCGGCGGGCCTCGCCCACCACGGCGACCCGACGACGCTCTCCGTCGAGCACCTGTTGCACGCGCCCCGCCCACCGGCCCCGTCCGACGACGACGTAGGACGGGTGCTCAGCCACGGGCCGAGCGGTCAGGCCCGCGCATCGAGCTCGTCGCACACCATGCGGGCCGCCTTCACCGCGCCCAGCACCTTGGCCGAGAAGATGTGGAATTCGCCCGGCTCGGACTCCTTGAGATAGATCACCCGGCGGTCGTCTGCGGGGCTGTGCTCGACCACCCGCACCGTGAAGCGGGAGCCGAGGTAGCGGGCTCCCAGGATGGACCGCACGTAGAGGGCACCGTCGTGTCGCATGTCCTCGAACTTGGTGAAACCGCACGGTCGGAAGTCCGGCAGATTGAGCAGGCCGTCGAACTTCGAGGGGACCGGCTCGTCGGGGTCGGTCGTCACCCAGTGGTTGGTGTGCTTGGACGAGCCGAACAACGCCTTGCCCGACGTGCCGTAGGGGTCGAAGGCGGTGAACGGTCCGTCCACCACGACGAGCCCGAGGCCCCGGAGTTCCGGGGGCACCTCGATGAGGACCTTCTCGGCCACCTGGAACCGGGCGATGTCGAAGTGCGCCTTGCTCGGCCCCAGTCCGTAGGTGGCGCAGACGACGAAGTCGTACTCGGGTCGGAGCGCGCGGGTGTAGTGCTCCACGCGGACGTTCACCGTGCTGGCGTGCAGCCGGTCCTCGACCAGGGTCCGGAGCACGTCCGGGTCGTAGATGTCCTCGTCCACCTCGTAGCACCGCTCGATGAGGTCGAAGTCGATCCACCGGGGGCGGCAGGGCTTCAGCGGGAGGCTGTGCTCCGCCGCGACCTCTTCGTACCGGTCCGGGGAGGTCCAGGAGCCTTCGTACGGTATGGCGTAGAAGTGCCGTGTGGATCGGACGACGGCGGGCTCGAACGTCTCGACGAACTCATCCCGCGCTTCGAGGATCTCGTCGATCGTCTCGGCGCTGCGCGGGTAGTGGTAGCCGGAGTGGATGCGGTACTGGTTGATGGCCGATGCGGCGCGCATCACACCCAGTGGATCGAACAGATCGACCTGGTAGCCACGCTCGGCCAACCGGAGGGCGATCGTCGAACCGTAGATCCCGGCGCCGGCGACGGCGACCCGGGCACGCGTTGGCACGGGGGTCAAGGTCATCCCTTCTTTGCTCACAACACGGTGCACGTGCGCCGGCCGTCGATGACCCGATCTACCCCCCTGCGACGCTGCCGGCGGGGTAGCGCAGGCGGAGGTTACCGAGAATGAGCCCGGTCTCCTAACACCACGACGAGGCGGTCGCGCCCGGTAATCTTCCCGCCTCCTCCCCACCCGTTCCCGTCGACCCTCACGATTATGCAAAAACCACCCATGGTGCCGGTGGGCACCATGGGTGGTTCGTCAGCGATCCGCGATCGACCGCCGATCGGCCCTCAGGCGGGCTCGACGGCGGGCACCGGCGGGGCCGGCCTGGTCCGCAGCAGGAAGACGATCACCGCGAGCGTTCCGGCGGTGAACACCGCCGAGCCGATGAAGGCCGTCGCGATGGCGTCCGCCAGTACGTGGTGCTGGTAGGCGATCGCCGACTCGCCGACAGTGTGTACCTGCGCGGCGTGCCTGCTCGCCGCACCGAACACGGTGACGAGGATCGCCAGACCGAGCGAACCCCCGACCTGCTGCATCACGTTGACCAGCCCGGACGCGGCACCCGCGTGCCGCCGGTCGACACCGGCGAGTGACGCGGCCGTAAGCGGAACGAAGGCAAGCCCGTTGCCGGCGCCGAACAGCACCAGCGGCCCGAGGATGGACAGGTAGCCACTCTGCACCGTGAGCTGGGTCAACCATGCCGTGCCGAGTGTGGACAGGCTGATTCCCAGCACCATCACCGGCTTCGCGCCGTATCGCTCGACCAGCACGCGGGCACTGAGTTGCGAGGTGGTGAACAACGCGACGGTGAGCGGCAGGAAGCCCAACCCGGTGGCCAGCGGGCTGTAGCCGAGGACGTTCTGCATGAACTGGGTGAGGAAGAAGAACATCCCGAACATTCCGGCCACCAGCAGCAGCCGACCGACGTACGACGCCGCGCGGTTGCGATCGCGGAAGAGGCCGAGGGGGGTGATCGGCTCCATCGTGTGCGACTCGATCGCGAGGAACAGCGTGAGCAGCACCAGACCGACGGCGAAGGCACCGATGGTTGTCGGGGCTGCGCCATCCGTCGCTGGCGGCACTGGACGAAGCCGTAGACCAGACCCACCATGCCGAGCGTCGAGGTGATGGCGCCGGCGAAGTCGAACCGGCCGCGGTGCCGCTCGGACTCCGGCAGGAACCGGGGGTGGCCAGCAGCAGCGCGATCCCGATCGGCACGTTGACGAAGAGCACCCACCGCCAGGAGACGAACTCGGTGAGGATGCCTCCCGCGATCAGGCCGACCGCGGCGCCGCCGATCGACACGGCCGCGTAGAGACCGAGCGCACGGGTGCGCTCGCGGCCCTCGTCGAACATCGTCGTCAGCAGGGCGAGCGCCTGGGGCGCGGCGATCGCGCCGCCGACGCCCTGAAGGGCCCGGGCGGCCAGCAGCCAGCCGGGGGAGAGGGCGAATCCGCCGAGCAATGAGGATCCGGTGAACAACGCGATGCCGATGATGAAGGTCCGCCGTCGACCGAGGATGTCGCCGACCCGCGCGCCGAGCAGCAACAGCCCGCCGAAGGTCAGTGTGTAAGCGTTGAGAACCCAGGACAGGCCCGAGGTGGAGAAGTGCAGCGCCCGCTGGATGTCGGGCAGGGCGACGTTGACGATGGTCGCGTCGAGCACGACCATCAGCTGGCACGTGAGGATGATGGCCAGCGCGACCGACCGGGCACGGTCGGCCGCCGGACTCCGGCCGGTGGGACGGAGTAGGACAGACGGGGACGTCATGGTGTCGGAGAGTCCCTTCGGAGGAAGATGGAGTGCAGAAGAGCTAAAGTGGAGGCCTCCTCCACTAAGATACGGAGGGTGCCTCCGGTACGCAAGGAGATATCTCGAGAGGTGCGCGGAAAAGATGACGATCGAGGCTGAATCGAGTCCCGGCCGGCCGATGCGGTCAGACGCCCGTCGCAACTACGAGCGGCTGCTGGAGGCGGCCCGCGGCGCCTTCGGTGAGCACGGCGCCGACGCGTCGCTCGAGGAGGTGGCCCGTCGGGCCGGTGTCGGTATCGGCACGCTGTACCGGCACTTCCCGACCCGGCTGGCACTGGTCGAGGCGGTCTACCGCGACGACGTCGATGCGCTCAGCGCGCTCGCGCGCGACGTGGAGTCGCTTCCGCCGTGGGACGCCCTCGTCTCCTGGCTGACACGGTTCGTGACCTACGCGATGACCAAGCGGGTGCTCTTCGCCGAACTGGCCGAGTCCCTCGGCAAGGACTCCGACCTGCTCTCCTACTGCCGGGACACGATCTGGCAGGCCGCCGAGGCGGTGCTCGTCCGGGCCCAGGAGGCCGGGAGGTCCGGGCGGACGTCAGCCCGCCGGACGTCCTGCGTCTGGTGGGTGGAATGACGATGGCGCCGAACCCGAACGTCGAGCAGACCGAACGGCTGCTCCGCCTCGTGCTCGACGCCCTCCGCGTCGGCGCCGGAGCGAACCGGCCCCACTGACCTCCCGCTCACCCCTCCCTCTCACGGGGGTCGATCTCGCCCGGGCGCTGCAGTCGGTCGGAGAGCCCAGCCAGTCCGCGGGTGATCATCCGGCCGTAACCGTCGTCGGGAAGGGCCCGCACGCAATCCAGCCCACGGCGCAGGTGCCGCTCGGCGCTCCGCGGGTCGCCCAGCTTGCGGTAGGCCTCGCCGAGGTTGAGGTGCAGGGATGGGTAGAAGCTGCTCACCGGGCCGGAACCGGCCCGCCGCGCGCGCTCGTCGGTGATCTGGTCGGCCGCCTCGAGTGCCCGCAGGTCCCACCAGACCTCGTCGGCCGGATCGGGCTGGACGTCGGCCATCGAATGGGCGAGGGCGCAGCGGTGCAAGGGGTCGCCGTCGGCACCGATCTGGCGCCACAGATCGGCGAACAGCGCCCGCGCGGCCGCAGGCTCGCCCTGCTCGCGCAGCGCAATGCCGCGGCCGATCATGATCATGATCTCGTCCGGCCCGCTCACTCCGCCTCCCGACTTCTCTCGACCGGACGCTAACCCCGGCCACCGACAGCGCCGCGTCGTCGGGGACGGGCCGCCACCGGACTGTCGGCGGTCGCCCCTAGCGTGGCGGCATCAGCACCCGACGCCGAGGAGCGTTATGACCACCCTGACCGGACGCCCCAATACCGCGCTACTCGTCATCGACGTGCAGAACGACGTCGTGGCCGGCGGACACAACCGCGACGGTGTCGTGGCCAACATCGCCTTCCTGGTGGACAAGGCCAGAGGGGAGAACGTGCCGGTGGTGTGGGTGCAGCACTCCGACGAGCAGATGCCCAGGGACACCGACGGCTGGGGCTACGTCCCCGAGCTCCCGCAGGAGGAGTCCGAGCCGGTGGTGCACAAGCACTGGGGCGACGCCTTCGAGGAGACCGATCTCGAGGCCGTGCTCGCCGAGCGCAAGGTGGGGAGGCTCGTCGTCACCGGCGCCCAGACCGACGCCTGTATCCGGTCCACCCTCCACGGAGCGATCGTCCGCGGCTACGACGCGACCCTTGTCGGTGACGCGCACACCACCGGAGACCTCACCAAGTGGGGCGCTCCGGCACCCGACAAGGTCATCGACCACACCAACCTCTACTGGCAGCACCACAGCGCTCCCGGCCGGCGCGGTGGGACGGTGAGCACCGGCTCCGTCGCCTTCGACTGACCCTGATCTGGCATGTCATCCGACGCTGGTCGAGAACCGGGTGGCCTGCTCAGGATGGCGACCACCCGGGCCCACTCGTCGTGGTGGGCCCGGGCGACCGCCCCTGGAAGTCGACGCTTACGCGACACCCCCGAACGGGCGCACCTCGACCCGCCCGTCGCAGACCCGCGACCCCTCGGCGGCGAGCTTGAGCGCCACATCGAGGTCGTCGGCCTCGATGATCCACAAGCCCACGATGTACTCCTTCGTCTCCACGAACGGCCCGTCGGTGAACACGGCCTCCCCACCGCGGTTGTCGATGACCGTGGCCGCGCTGGGCGACTCGAGGCCGCCGGCGAAAACCCAGTGACCCGCGTCCTTGAGCCGGTCGTTGAACGCCCCGATTGCGGCCATGTCGGCCGGCCCGGGGAGCCCTTCTTGTCCTCGATCACGGAAACCAGGTAGTGCATCGGAAATCATCTCCTGTGGTGGGGGCCGCCCTCGTGGACAGCCGTTCACCCTTGCTACGAACACCGCAGACCCGATCCGACACCGCAGCCGGAATTTGGCCTCAGCCTGCGCGAAGGCCGAACTCGTTACTGTCCGGGTCGGCCAGCTCAACCCCGTCAGCGAGGTCGCGAAGACGGGTCGCGCCGAGCGAAACAAGTCGTTTGGCCTCGCTGGTGGGATCATCGGTGACCAGATCGAAGCGCTGTCGATTCCTTCCGTACTCGCGACCACACCAGGCGTCCCAGGAGATTTTGGTGCCGCCGAGCGGCGACTGGACCGCCGTCTGCTCGTTCTCCTCCCACACGAGCGGCCAGCCCAGCGCATCGCGCCAGAAGAGGCCCACCTGCCGGGTCCCGTCACAGGTCACCTCGCCGAGGTAGCCGGTGCCGGCCAGGTACTTGTTGCCCGGCTCGATGACGCACAGTTCGTTGCCGCCCGGGTCAGCCAGTACGACGTGGCGGTCTTCAGGGGCAGCCACGTCGATCTGACGGCCACCCAGGCGCAGCGCCGTCTCGACGGTGCGCCGCTGCTGCTCGCTGCTGCTGCTCGTCAGGTGCAGGTGCAGCCGCCGCTGGCCGAGCTGCTCGGTGCCGGAGGTGACGAAGCGGAGTCCGACCTGCGTCTCGTCACCGGGTACCAAAGCGCCGCGCGCCTCCGGGACGACCTCCCGGTCGAGCAGCCCGGACCAAAAGGCCGCGACCGCGGGCGGGTCGGCCACGTCGAAGGCCACCGCTTCCAGTCGAAGCGACACGTCTGGACTCTAGGACGGCCTCGCGGTCTTGGCTACCGGCTTGGTGAGGAACAACCGAGGTCGGTATTCAGCGCCTGGTCTCGTACCTGGTCAGGAGCACGCCGTCGGGAAATGGCCGGGTCTCCATCAGGCTCAGGTTCACCCAGTTGTCCAGGGCCGTGAAGAACGGCGTGCCGCCGCCGACCAGTACCGGGTGGGTGACGATCGCGTACTCGTCGATCAGCCCGGCCCGCATGGCCGCCGCGGCGAGGGTGGCGCCGCCGACGTCCATCGGTCCGCCATCCTCAGTCTTGAGCCGGGTGATCTCTGTGACGGCGTCGCCGGTGACCACGCGGGCGTTCCCGTCGACCGCGCTGGTCGTCGAGGAGAACACCACCTTCGGCATGTCCCGCCAGCGGCGGGCGAACTCGATCTGCGCCGGTGTGGCGCCCGGCTGCTGGTCGGCGGTCGGCCAGTGGGAGCTCATCGTCGCCCACAGTTTGCGCCCGTACAGCGCCAGGCCCGTCGCCCCCACCCGGTCGGACCACCACTGGAACAGCTCGTCGCTCGGCACGCTCCAGCCGAGGTCGTCGCCGGGCGCGGCGATGTAGCCGTCCAGGCTCAGGTTCATGCCAAAGGTCAGTTTCCGCATGGCATCAGCTTCCGGTGAGTCGGGTATTCGGCGTACAGACCAACACGGCGCGGAAAATTCATCGGTCGGACCACACCGCGGGCCGGTTGACCACCGCGCCGAGCGGATTCTGCGTACGGAAGAGCGGCCTCGGCAATCGTGATCTCACCCGACACCACGACCATGGCGAGCGAGTCGAACATATGTTCTACTGTGTGGGTCGATCGTCGATGACGAGAGGTGGTTCGGATGCGGTGGGACGGGCTGCGGGCGGGCGCCGATTCGGCCACCCTGTTCGGTGACGACGTCGTCGTCCGCACCGTCGACACGCCACGCTTTCGCGGCATCACCTTCTACGAAGTGCGCGCCCGCTCGGTCATCAACCGCGTCCCGGACGCGTCACGAATGCCCTTCCGCTGGACCGTCAACCCCTACCGCGGGTGCTCCCACGCCTGCATCTACTGCTTCGCCCGACAGACGCACACCTACCTCGAGTTCGACGCCGGCGCCGACTTCGATTCGCGGATCGTGGTGAAGGTCAATGCGGGGGAGCGGCTGCGGCGGGAATTGGCCGCACCGACCTGGGGCGGCGAGCACATCGCGATGGGGACCAACGTCGACTGCTATCAGCGGGCCGAGGGTCGCTACCGGCTGATGCGCGAGATCATCCCGGCACTGACCCACGCGGCCAACCCGTTCTCGATCCTGACGAAGGGCGCCTTGATCCTGCGCGATCTCGACCTGCTCCGGGATGCGGCTGCGGTCACCGACGTCGCGGCCAGCGTGTCCGTCGGCTCGGTGGACCGGGCGCTGTGGCGCTCGGTCGAGCCCGGGACACCCAGCCCGGGCACCCGGCTCCGCGTCGTCCGGGAGCTCACCGAAGCCGGCGTCGGCTGCGGCGTCCTGATGGCTCCCATCCTGCCCTTCCTGTCCGACTCGCCCGGTCAGCTCGACGCGACCGTCCGCGCCATTGCGGAGTCCGGGGCCCGATCGGTGACGCCCCTGGTGCTGCACCTGCGCCCAGGCGCCCGCGAGTGGTACTTCGGCTGGCTGCGGCGCGAGCATCCCGGGCTGGTCGGCGACTACGAGGAGCTCTACGGCGAGCGTGCCTACGCGCCCCGCAGCTACCAGGACGACGTGACCGACCAGGTGCGGGTGCTGGCGGCACGCCACGGACTCGCCGGCGCGGGCGCCGCAACATCCCGCATCGCCCGGGCGGTCCCGTCGAGGCCGGCGGACGCCGCCGTCGGGCCGCCGTCCGGTGCCGACGACCCGTCCCGCCCGCATCGGCAGCCGGGGGAGCAGCTGCGCCTGCTCTGACCGCGTCGGTACGGCGCCCCCGGGGTCGGCCCGGACGCGCCTGTCAGGATGGGAGACATGGCGTACGACTCACACGACGGGCGGTTGTCCGACGGCGACAGCGATGCGGACATCGTCTCCGACGAGGTCCTCGAGCCGGGCGACGGTGGCACGGGTGGTGCGTCCGCTGAGCGCGCCGACGAGGAGGAGCGCGAGCCGGACCGGACCACCACGGCGGTGAGTGGCGCCGCGGCCGCGTGGCTGGTGACCGCCGTCCTCGCCGTGGTCTCTCCGTTGCTCGCGACGTCGACCACGATCGTGTCGATCGCCGGCCAGCCGTCGAGCCGGCTCGAGCTGACCACCTCCGGGTGGGGGACGCTGACCGGGCTCGGCGGAGGCACCGCCGGCCAGCACGGCCCCCGGTTCGGGATCGTCCTCGTCTGCGCGGCGGCCCTGCTGGTCGTCGCGGCGTTCCGGATCCAGGTCAACCGCGGCCGGCTCTACCGCGCCCGGTGGAGCCTGCTCGGCGGTGTCGGCGCCGCCGCGGTCATCGCGACAGCACTCATCGAGGTGCTCTACGTGCTGGCGGTGCAGTCCGGACCGGCGTCGGCCGGCGCGGTCGCCGGGTCGACGCTCGCCCGGTCCTGGTCCTTCGGGCTGGGCCTGCAGCTGGGCCTGATGGCGGCCGGTTTCGGTCTGCTCGGGATCGGCGCCGCCGTCGTCGCCGCCCGCGACGACCGGTCCCGGGCGGACGATCAGGTGGAGACCGCGGAGACCGGGGCGTCGAGCCGGCGCTGACGGGCCGCCTCGTAGAGGGCGATCCCGCCTGCGGTCGCGGCGTTCAACGAGCTCGCCGTTCCCGACATGGGGATGGCGGCGAGTCGGGTGCAGGCGTCCCGCCACGCCACGCTCAGGCCGGTCGTCTCGTTCCCGACGACGAGCACCGTCGGCCCACGCAGGTCGCACCGCTGCAGGTCGACGGTGGCGTCCTCGGTGAGTCCGACCACGTTGATCTCCCCGCCGTGCAACGGGGACAGGCGCTGGGGGAGCAGGTCCGGCGAGTCCAGGCGGATCACCGGCAGCGCGAAGAGCGATCCGACGCTGGCGCGCACCGTCTTCGGGTCGTACGGGTCGGCCGCGTGCCCGGTGACCAACAGCCCGTGCGCGCCCAGGGCGTCGGCGGAGCGGATCAACGTGCCGAGGTTGCCCGGGCTGCCCGGCCGGTCGAAAGCCAGGAGCAGCAGGTCGTCCCGGGTGGGAAGCCGACCGATGTCGTCCGCGGCGATCGCGACGACCGCCAGCAGCTCGGGCGGATCGGCATCCTTCTCCCCGAGCTCGCCGATCAGCTCGGAGGACAGCGCCGCACGGCGGGCCGGCACCGTCTCCAGCAGCCCGCGGGCCCACCGCGACAGTGCCGGCCGCCCCGCGTCGTAGAGCAGCTCCCGGACGACCCAGCCGTGATCGACGGCCGCGTTGATCGGGCGCACCCCCTGGACCAGGAATTCGCCGCTGCGGTGGCGCTTGGTGCGGTTGCTGCCCAATGTCTGCCAGCGTTGGAAGGTCGCGTTGCGCGCCGTCACGCGGACGCTGGGAGCCGGCATGCGTTCGATCGTATGCGCTACCAGGTCCCGCTCTCCTGCACCACCGACACAGGGTCGGACGCCGGCACCGCAGGGTCGGCGGGACGGCCGGGCGGGGTCACCGGAGCCGGCGTCCGTGGCGTCACCGCGTGGTCGAGGACCATGGCGGCCGCGATCATCACCGCGAGCAGCATGGCCCCCACGATCCAGCCGCCGAGGACGTCGGTCACCCAGTGCTGGGACAGGTAGACCCGGGCGAAGCCCTCGATGAAGACCGCCACCCCGAACACCGTCCACACCCCGATCCCGATCCGTGACCGGGTGGTGTGCCAGTGCCGGAGCAGCAGGTAGACCGCCAGTCCGCCGACGCAGATCAGCCGGGCACATCCGCCGGACGGAAACGTCCCCAGTGTCGTCGGTGGATGGCCGCGGTGGGCGAGGAGCGCGAGAGTGTGCTGCATCTGGTGTTCGAGTTCGTAGGCGACGATCAGCAGCACGGCGGGCGTGAGAGCGGTGATTCCGCGCCGACGCGTCCACCAGAGGATGCTGAGCACGACGGCGCCGCCCAGCGCGACGATCTGCGTCTCGCGGTTGTTGCCCATCTGGGTGAGCACCCGCATCGCCGGACTGAGCCACGCGACGTCGGCGCGGTGCCGGACCCAGGCGAAAGCGGTGTGGTCGGCGGAGTCGAGCGTGCGGGCGGCGTATCCGACCGGCCAGCCCAGTGCCCAGACCGCGCCGGCACCGGCGGCGATCACCAGTACGAAGCCGGCGACCCGGCCGAACCCGCCGTACACCCGGTCGGAGAGGCTCGGTGCGGGAGGCTGCCACCGGCGCCGGACGGAGCCACCCGGCCCCGGGTGGCGCAGCGCCACGGTCGCGCCGATGCCCGCCACGACAGCGATCCCCGCGAGCAAGAACCAGCCCATCACCTGCATGAAAGCCCCCACACCAGGGACTTCTCCGCAGCCCCCATAAATCGACCCGGACCGATCCTGCCACGCCGCAGCACGACGGACGGAGCGATCCGGCGACGGCGGCGTGCTTCTTTGCCGCATCTCGTCGGTATCGAGGGGTAGACATTGCACTATGGGCGACATCCTGGTGGGGACCGCTTCCTGGACCGACAAGACGCTCCTGGCGTCGGGCTGGTATCCGCGCGAGGCGGACGACGCGCAGTCCCGTCTTGACTACTACGCGAAGCAGTTCCCGCTGGTCGAGGTCGATGCGACCTACTACACGCCGCCGGCCGAGCGGACGGCGCAGCTGTGGGCGGAGCGCACACCGGAGGACTTCACCTTCAACATCAAGGCCTTCTCCCTGTTGACGCAGCATCCGACCCGGGTCGCGTCGATGTACAAGGACCTCCGGCCGGAGACCTCCAAGCGCAACGTCTACCTCAAGGATCTCGACCAGAAGGTCGTCGACCAGGTGTGGGAGCGGTTCTGTTCGGCGCTCGGACCGCTGCACGACGCGGGAAAGCTCGGTGCGGTGCTGTTCCAGTTCCCGCAGTGGTTCCCCATCGGCAAGCGCAATCGGCACTACATCCTGGAGTGCAAGCGCAGGTGCGAGCCCTACGGCTTCTGCGTCGAGTTCCGCAACCGCACCTGGCTGTCTGAGGACAACAGGGACGAGACCCTGGATTTTCTGCGTTCCTACGCCGTGCCCTACGTCTGCGTCGACATGCCGCAGGGTCACACGTCGTCCGTGCCGCCAATTGTCGCGGCGACGGCCGATCTCGCCGTGATGCGGTTCCACGGACACAGCGACAAGTGGCAGAGCAAGGACATCTACGAGCGGTTCGGCTACCGCTACAGCGACCAGGAGCTCGCCGACTGGGCGCCCCGGCTGCGCGGCCTCGCGGATCAGGCCAACCGCGTGCATGTGCTGATGAACAACTGTTACAGCGACTACGCCCAGACCAACGCCAGCCAGCTGATCGACCTGCTCGCCGACTGACCGGCCCGGATCAGGAGTCGAGGAAGCGCAGTACGGCGAGCACCCGGCGGTGGTCGGTGTCCGACGGCGGCAGGTCGAGCTTGGTGAAGATGTTCGCCACGTGCTTCTCGACCGCCCGGTCGGAGACGACGAGTGCCTTGGCGATCGCCCCGTTGGAGCGGCCCTCGGCCATCAGACCCAGGACCTCGCGTTCGCGCGGGCTGAGCACGTCGACGGCACCGGCGCGTCGGCTGGCGCCGAGCAGCTGGCTCACGACCTCGGGGTCCAGGGCGGTGCCCCCGGCCGCGACCCGGGCCAGCGCGTCGACGAAGTCACCGACGTCGGCCACCCGGTCCTTGAGCAGATAGCCGACCCCGGCGGACCTGGTGGCCAACAGCTCGGTCGCGTATCGGGTCTCGATGTACTGGGAGAAGACCAGAACGCCGACCTGGGGATGGCCGCGCCGCAGCTCGATGGCGGCCCGGACGCCTT
The DNA here is from genome assembly GCA_963828605.1 of uncultured Actinomycetota bacterium. GTDB lineage: Bacteria > Actinomycetota > Actinomycetes > Mycobacteriales > QHCD01 > DASXJE01. Next base: position 483,808 of record CAWHER010000001.1, read on the forward strand.
CGTCGGTGTAGGTCGGGGGCATCCTGATGTCGACCACCGCGACGTCCGGCTGGTGCTCGGCGACCGCGGCGAGCAGCGCCGGGCCGTCCGTCACCGCCGCAGGGACCTGGTGGCCGCGAGTGGTCAGCAGCTGCACCAGGCCGTCCCGCAGGACGGCGGCGTCTTCGGCGATCACGACACGCATGGTGGGCGGACCTCAGGTGTGGGACGGCAGGTCGACGGTGATCACGGTAGGGCCCCCGTGCGGGCTGACGATCTCGAGCCGGCCGTCGACCGTGCGCACCCGGTCGGTGAGCCCGGTCAGACCGCTGCCGCCATCGATCCGCGCGCCGCCCGCACCGTCGTCGGAGACGCGGACCACCAGCCGGCCGTCGACCTCCGAGGCCTCGATGCTCGCCCGGCCGGCACCGCTGTGCCGGGTGGCGTTGGCGAGCAATTCTGCGGCGCAGAAGTAGGCGATGGTCTCGATCGATGCCGACGGCCGGGTGGCCAGGTCGACCCGGACCTCCACGGGAATCGCGCTGCGGGCCCCGAGCGTGGCGAGGGCGGCGTCCAAGCCGCGGTCCAGCACCGGTGGATGGATCCCGCGGGCGAGGTCGCGCACCTCCACGAGCGCCTCCTTCGCGTCGCGGTGCGCGGCGTCGACGAGGTCGCGGGCCCGGGCGACGTCGAACGGCGGCTGGTCGGCCGTCGGCTCCTCGACGAGGTTCTCCTTGGCCATGCTCAGGTGCATGGCGAGCGCGACCAGGCGGGCCTGCGCCCCGTCGTGCAGGTCCCGCTCGATCCGCCGGAGGGTCGCCGCCGCGTCGTCGACGGCGTGGGCCCGGGTCTGCTCGAGATCGCGGACCCGCTCGGACTGCTTCGTGGGACCGAGCAGGCCGTGCATCGCCCGTTGGTCGAGCAGCAACGCCAGGCGCACTGCCCACGGCGCGAGGAGCACGGTCACCAGGCCGATCAGGGGCAGCAGCAGGATCCGCGGCCAGCTGTCGAAGCTGTACCCGGCGATGGCCGGTGCCGGCCGGTCCATGCCGAGGCCCCACAGCACCGGGTAGCACAGGCCGATGAGCCCTTCGACCCAGAAGAAGGCGACGACGCCGAGGCCCAGCAGCGCGAGCGGGAGCTTCACCACGAGGTAGGCGATGGCTCGCCAGCCGGTGCCGTCGCCGAGCGCGGCGGAGAGCCAGCCCAGGAATCCGGGCGCGGCGCGGAACCGCGCCGGGGCGGCGACCGTGACCCCGAGCAACCGCCGGGCGAGCCTGCGGTGGAGGGCGCCGAATCCGCGCGCGCCGAGCACGCTCAGGCCGATGAGCGGCAGCCCGATGAAGGTGAGGGAGAACGCCACCCCCAAGGCCGGCGCCGCCACCGCGAAGAAGAAGCCGACCAGGGCGATCGGCGCCGCCGCGAGGACGTAGAGGATCTCGGTCCACGCCCGGCGCGTCAAGGGTGACCGCAGGGCCACGCCGACCGCCCCACTGAGGGGTGGGCCGGCGCGGAGCGGATCGCCGATCATCGGGCCATTCTTCCTCCGGCCCGCGGTCGCGTGTCGCGGCGCTGGAGCAGGTAGGCCGGCGTGTTCCGCATGACGACCCCTTGCCGGAGCGAGGAAAGTGACCTCTTCATGCTCCGGAACTGGGCGCGCCGGGCCCAGCGTGGCACCACCCGACTTCACGGTTCGGTTAGGCCCACCCCCGGCCGGGGTGCCGGGTCACGGCGCGTTGACGGCAGCCTTCCAGGCCTTGGCGGCGTTCGACATCCCCGACTGCGTGCCGGGCGGGCTGGCCCACCGCAGTCTCCAGTCGGCCCGCTGGCCGTTCTCGTCCCAGTACTCCACCGCCACGGCGTTGTTCTGCCGCGCGTAGTTGACGACGTCGGTGATCGTCGTGGCCCGGTGCATCGGGTTGTTCACGTCCTCGAGGTACCCGAACTCGGAGAGCATCCACGGCGAACCGATCGTGTGCGCCCACTTGATGAGCGGGTTGAGCAGGCCGGCGGCGGTGAGCCACTTCACCCCGTCGGTGTAGCCGGGTGGGATGCCCGGCGTGTTGGTGTTGTGCGGCCAGGCGTAGGCGTCGAAGCCCACCAGGTCTGCGTAGTTCTTGCCGTTGGCGTCCTTGCCCGGCCAGTAGTTGTTGGGGTTGCGGCCCTGGAAGCCGGTCACGGAGACGCTCATCAGCGTGATGGACACCCGGCGCTGGGCGTTGTCCGTGCCGTTCAGGGAGTGCACCAGGTTGGCGAAGACCCGCTGGGCGGCGACGAACTGGGCGGCGGTGAACTGGCCCTTCTCGATGTTCTCCTCGGGCTCGTGCCAGAGGGCCAGGATGATGTTCTTCGGCGTGCTCTTGATGAACGTCCTCAGCTGGGCGTCGTACTGATGGTTGGCCACCCCGGCCGGGGGGAGGTTGAAGGAGTAGTCGGTGACCATCCCGGCCGCGGGGTCGCCGGCCGCGGGGGTCTGCTGGAAGGTCGAGTAGTGCCAGCCCATGTCGTACACCCGGTGGATCTGCACCGGACCGATGTTGGCCTTGTACCAGGCCCAGTCGGGCGAATATCCGCCCAGCAACGGCTTGGGCGGCGTGACGGTGGCCGTCGCGGCCGAGGTGCCTACCGCCACCACCGCTGCGGCTGTCGCCGCCAACACCGTGGCGAGTGCGACTCGGACGGGGCTTCTTCTCATGGCTTCCCCTTCTGGCGGTGTCGGGTGCTCATTGAAGCCGCGAGACGGCCCGGTTCCGAAGAACCGGGCCGTCCCGTCACGCTTTTTTCATGGTGACATCAGTAGGGAAGCAGGCACAGTCCCGCGTGACCGTAGGACGGCTTGCCCAACGCGGTCTTACCGCAGTTGTTGGTGTTGGCCTGGTTGTCGCTGGCGATCCACAGCCCCTGGCTGGTGACGAGCATGTCGTCGGCTCCGAGGCCCCGCCCGCGGGTCGGGTTGAAGGTCAACGCCCCGGCGTCAGGACTCAGTCCTTCGAATCCCGGCGCCACAACTCCTCCGGACCCGAGACCGTCGCACCCGTTGGGGTTGCTGGACCAGCGCTCGTGGCCGGCGAAGTACGCGGTCGACGCGTCGGCCTCGACGCTGTAGATCGAGTCGCACCCGGTGTAGTTGATCCACAGCGCGTTCTGTGCGGCGGCGTCGGACGAGAAGGCCAGGGCGGCGTCGCACGGCCCGCTCTGCGGGATCGTGACCCCGGACGCCGGCCGGTAGCCGGTCGTGCCGAAGTACACCTTGCTGTCATCCGGTGACCAGGCACCGTCCTGCGCGTAGAACGGCTCGACCGGGTGGCAGTCGGTGTCGAAGTTGGTGGCCTTCCAGCTGGACAGCTCCGGCACGCTACCCAGGTTGAGGATGAACGCCTGGCGCATCGGCACTCCGGCGACCGAGGTGAATGCGCCCTCGATCAGATCCCGCGACCCGTCGTGGGACAGCTGCTGGTTGTAGATCCGGGTCGGATTCGGGTTGCCCGGAAGCGTGCCGGTGATCTGCATGTCAGGCAGGTAGTTGTCGTCCCGGCCCGTCGTGGCGTTCAGGCTGGCGAGGTACTGCTTCGGCGAGTTGTTGATGCCCTTGAAGTAGCCCCCGGCGATCACGTGGGTCCCGCTCACGGCGAGCGTGGCGACCCGGCCGCCGGCGCTGTGGGCGAAGGTCGGGATGACCGCGCCCGTACTCGTCGAGACCGCGGCGATGTTCTTGACCGCGGTGCCACCGATCGAGCTGAAGGTCCCGCCCAGGTAGGCGGTGGAGCAGTCCGCGGAGAGCGCGACGCTGTCCACCTGGCCGTTGACGTTCGGATCCCAGGAGGAGATGACGCCGTTCTTCGTGGCGAACGAGAAGGCGTTGTTGCGCGTGACCGCGCTCTTGCCCTTGGAGACCGAGCTGAAGCGGCCCACGGCGTACATCGTGGTGCCGCACTGGGCCAGGTGCCGGATCTGCTCGACCGAGCCGTCCGTCCCGCTGGTCGCCAGCTGCGGCGTGAAGGTGGCGGCGATGTCGCTGGGTGGCCCGCCGACTGTCGCGCCGGCCGGGCTGGCGATACCCACCCCGACGGCCAGCACCGCGGCGGCGGCGACGCCGATCACTCTTACTCTCATGCGATTGCTCCTCCGAGAACCTGGTACTCCCCATGTGGCGATATCGATGCACCAGGTCCGGTCAGGCGACGCCCGACGCAGAGCGTCGAGCTATGATCCATAAGGACTGACTGCATTTTCGATCCCCCATTGCGTGTGACGGCGTGCGGGAAGACCCATCACTGCCGTCAAGCAAAACCCTACGTGGGCAAGACATTGCGCGCAGGACAAGTCCACAAAGGACGCCGTTCAATCACCTCCACAGGTCCATTCAGACCACCATTTTCGACGTCCTGACACGCCTTGGAATTAGGGAATTACACAAAGTCACATGCCGGCCGCCGGACGGCTCGAGAAGAGATCTCGGCGGCCTCCGAGAAATGCCCACTAAATGAAGTCGCGCAACCACTGTCGGTAACAATGCCCGTGCCCGCAGGTCGCGATAGCATCCGCCTGCTCCGGGAGGTGGAGATGGCGCGGGAAGGCATGATCACCGTTCCCGGTGGTCGCGTGTTCTACCGGTCCGTCGGTACCGGCGGCGTCCCGCTGCTGTGCCTGCACGGCGGGCCCGGCTTCACCTTCCATTACCTCGATGCGCTCGAAGACCTCGCTGACCGCCGCGAGGTGATCTTCTACGACCAACTCGGGTGCGGTCGGTCCGACCGCCCGTCGGACACCTCGTTGTGGACGGTGGAGCGCTTCGTCGAGGAGTTGGTCACTGTCCGCCGGGCGCTCGGCCTGGAGCGGATGCACCTGTTCGGCAGCTCGTGGGGCGGCATGCTCGCGATGCAGTACGTCCTCGACCGGCGCCCGCCGCTCGACAGCCTGATCCTCGCCGGCAGCCCGGCCAGCATGCCGCGGTGGGTGCGCGACTGCGAGCAATTGCTGGCCGAGGAGCCGGCGGACGTCCAGGACACGATCCGCCGGCACGAGGACAACGGCACCACGGACTGTCCCGAATATGCCGCGGCGATCCTGGGTTTCTACCGCAAGCATGTGTGCCGGCTCGCTCCGTGGCCCGATGGGCTGGAGCGCTCGTTCGCGCAGGCCGGCATGGAGGTCTACCACCACATGAACGGGCCGAGCGAGTTCCGGGTGGTCGGCACGCTCGCCGACTGGGACATCACCGACCGGCTCGGCGAGATCGCCGTTCCGACCCTGCTCACGGGGGGCAGGGACGACGAGTGCCGGCCCGGGCACCTGGAAGACATGCACCGACGCATCCCCGGGTCGCATCTCGTCATCTTCGAGGACGCCGCCCATCTGTGCTTCGCCGAACAGCGGGAGAAGTACATGCGCGTCGCCAACGACTTCCTCGCCCGGGTCGACGGGACATCCTGACCACCGAACCGGCACACCATCAAGGAGGCCATACATGGCGAGCGATCCGGCGACCTACCAAACAGGCGGGGTGAGTGCCGAGGCACAGACCGGCTGGGCGGGGACGGAGGGCTTCGGCTACCAGCAGGAACTGCGGCGCACGCTCGGCTTCCGCGACCTGCTGGTCTACGGCATGGTCTTCATGGTGCCGATCGCCCCGATGGGGATCTACGGCTTCGTGGCTCAGGAGAGCTTCGGCATGGTCCCCACCGTCTACCTCATCGGCATCATCGCGATGGTGTTCACGGCGCTGAGCTACCGGGCGATGAGCCGTGAGTTCACCATTGCCGGATCCGTCTACTCCTACGTGCAGCGCGGACTCAACCCGCACATCGGCTTCATCTGCGGATGGATGATCCTCGCCGACTACATCCTCGTGCCCGCCCTGCTCTACAAGTTTTCCGGCACCTGGCTGCACGCCGTCGTGCCCGGCGTCCCGCTGATGGTCTGGGTCGTCATCTTCGTCGTGACCATCACGGTCATCAACGTCGTCGGCATCAACGTCGCGGCGAAGGCCAACTTCGTCATGCTGGCGATCGAGCTCATCGCCCTGGCCGTCTTCATCGGCTTCGCCATCGACTACGTCTTCGTGCGCGGCGGCGGGACGGGCGGGTTCTCCGCCCGGCCGCTCTACCAGTCGGCGCACCTCGACGCCGGATTCCTGGCGACCGCCACGTCGCTCGCCGTGCTGAGCTTCCTCGGCTTCGACGCGATCAGCACGCTCGCCGAGGAGACCCGGGAACCGCGCCGCACGGTCGGCAACGCGACGGTGGCCGCTCTGCTCGTGCTCGGCGTCATCTTCATGATCCAGACCTATCTCGCCGGCCTGGTCCACCCCAACCCCGGCACCCTCGATCCGGCGCTGGCGTTCTTCCAGCTGGGACGTCAGGCCGGCGGCGACTTCCTCTACTACCTGCTGCTCGGGGTCAACATCCTCGCCGCCGGCATCGCCAACGCACTGGTCGCGCAGACAGCCGTCTCCCGGGTCATCTACTCGATCAGCAGGGACAAGCTGCTCCCGTGGTCCCACGTCCTGGGCCGGATCCAGCCGCGGTTCAAGACCCCCGCCAACGCGACGATCCTCGTCGCCTTCGTGAGCGTCGGCGTCGCGGCCGCGCTGAGCCTGGAAGGCATCACCAGGTTCGTCAACTTCGGCGCGCTCACCGCATTCATGGTCCTGCACGTCGCGGTCTTCTGGTACTTCTTCATCCGCCAGCGCCGGCGCGACCTCGCCGGCCTCGTCCAGTACCTGCTGTTCCCCGCCATCGGCCTCGCCATCATCGCCTACGTGTGGTCCGGCTTCGACCGGATCACCTACACGTTCGGGTTCAGCTGGATGGCCGTGGGCATCGCACTCGGCGATGGCGATCCCGCGGATACCGCACCGTGCCGGCCGCGATGAAGCAGCTCGACGTCTAGCCGCCCAGGGCCCGCGCCACCTCCGGGATGCGGGCGATGTAGCCGTCGAGGAGGCGGCGGGCGATGCCGGCGGAGTCCACCAGGGGGTGCAGGGCGAACGCCTTGACGGCCTCGGTGCGCGAGCCGGTGACGGCGGCGCCGATGGTGAGGCGTTCGACGGCCTTGACCTGCTGCATCAGTCCGCTCTGGTGCAGGTCCGGCGGGGTGACGCGGTGCGGGTGCAGGCCGCGGCCGTCGACGGTGACGGGGATCTCGACGACGGCGTCGGGCGGGAGGGCGGCGACGGTGTCGCCGTTGCGGACGTTGAGGATCAAGGTGGCGGGTTCGTCGCGGGCGATGGCGGCCATGACGGAGACCGCGACCCGGGCGTAGCCGTCGTCGCCGGAGCCGGGCGTCTCCTCGGTGCCGGCGGGGTGGCCGGACTTGGCCTCGGCCATGTAGCTGGCGCTGCGGCCGGCGACGGTGCGGCGCCACAGGTCGACGGCGCCGGGGCCGTTCTCGCGGGCGAGGCGTTCGAAGAAGGCGGTCTGCTGCTCGACAGGAACTCGCCGCGGGTGCGGCCGGAGTCGATGATGGAGCGGACGGCGTCCCGGTTGAAGTAGTAGTAGTACAGGTACTCGTTGGGGATGAGCCCGAGGTCGCGCAGCCACTCGCGGCCGAAGACCATGCCCTCTTCGAGGCCGCCGAGCAGGTCGTCGTCGGCGAGCAGCGCGGGCAGCAGGTCGCGGCCCTCGTGGTGGACGGCGCGCATCCAGCCGAGGTGGTTGAGGCCGACGTAGTCCATGCGGACGGCCGAGCCGTCGACGCCGAGGGCTGCGGCGACGCGGCGGCCGAGGCCGGAGGGGGTGTCGCAGATGCCGAGGACCCGGTCGCCCAGCACGCTCTGCATGGCCTCGGTGATCATGCCGGCCGGGTTGGTGAAGTTGATGAGGTAGGCGTCGGGGGCAAGCGCCCTGACCCGGCGGGCGATGTCCAGCATGACGGGGATGGTGCGCAGGCCGTAGGCGATCCCGCCGGGGCCGGTGGTCTCCTGGCCGAGGACGTCGAGGTCGAGGGCGACGCGTTCGTCGCAGGTGCGGCCGTGGACTCCGCCGACGCGGATGGCGGCGAAGACGAAGTCGCTGCCCTCGACGGCGGTGTCGAGGTCGGTGGTGGCGATGACCCGCGGCGCGTCGTCGTGGCCCTCGGCGAGGCCGGCGAGCAGACCGGGTCATCGAGGCGAGGCGGCCCTCGTCGACGGTCGTAGAGGGTGACGTGGTCGATGCGCGGCGAGCCGGTGTCGCGCAAGCAGGGCCTGGTAGACGAACGGCACGCGGAATCCGCCGCCGCCGAGGATGGCCAGCTTCATGCGGTGATCACCTTTCCGCCTGCCTGCTGGTAGGCCTCGACTGTGGTCGGGGTCGGCGTCTCGACGTCGTGACGAGGGTGTCGATGTCGGTCAGGGCGCAGATCCGCAGCGAGCCGGTGCCGGGGAACTTGCGGCCGGGGGCCACCAGGACCCGGCGGTCGGCGACGCGGCAGCATGGCCTGCTTGAGCGGTGCCTCGACGGCCATGTCGTCCAGGACCTGGCCGCTCGCGGCGTACGCCCGGTGCAGGAGAGGAACAGCGAGTCGGCGCCGACCTGGCGCAGCGCGGCCTCGGTGAGCGAGCCGACGAGGGTGACGGTAGTTGCCGGCGACAGGCCCCGCCGAGCAGCACGAGGCGGACGGCGTCGTCGTGGCGCAGTTCGTCGAGGACGGCGATGTTGCTGGTGATGACGGTGACCGGCGGCCGCGCAGAGGCCGCGAGCCGCATCGTGGTGCTGGTGCCGATGTCGAGCAGCAGGACGTCGTCGTCGCGGACGAGTCCGGCGGCGCCGAGGCCGCCATCGCGGTCTTCTCGGCGCGGTCCTGCGGGCGGTGACGTCGAAGGGCGTCTCGTACTGCTGCCGGGGTCGCGGCGCGGCGACGCGGGGGAGGGCGGCGCCGCCGTAGGAGCGGACGGGTTCGCCGTTGCGGTCCAGCTGTTTCAGGTCGCGGCGGATCGGTGCGCTTCGCTGACCCCGAGCTGCGCGGCGAGCTCGCGCGACCGACGCACTGCCGTTGGCCCGGAGGGACCCGGACGATCTGGCGTGCCGGTCGGTCGCTGTCACAGGCGGCCATGCTAGCAGCGGGTCGCGGAGATCTGTCAACGCTCGCTGACCGAATGCGGTGAGACGCTCAGCCGGGAGCTCATCTTGTCAAAGTCGCTCACCTGCTGAATCTCGCCTGATTGTCTGGCGCGGGTGCACAGATTGAGCAGCAACTGGTGACGAGCTAGTGCCCGAGCGGCGTGCGTTGTCCCGAGGCCCCACGGTCGACGTCTTCGTCGTGGGCGATGGTCTTCTTCGACCTCGTCTTCGGCGGGATCGACCAGTTGCCCGAGCCGGGCGGCGAGGTCGTGGGTCGCGCGACCGTGTCGTGTCGGCCGGCGGCGCCGCCAACCGGGCGGTCGCCGCCGCCCGGCTCGGGCTGCACGCCGGGATCGCTGGGCACGGTCGGGTGACCGACCTGTTCGGCGACCACCTCGAGAGTCAGCTGGCCGCCGAGCGTGGCGATCTCGACCTGCGCGGTCTCGGCGGTTCCCGGGCGATCGCGCACCGCGGTGACGGTCGTCGGTCACCCATGCGACACGACCGCCCGTTCATCACCTACGGCAGCCGCGGCGCGGCCCGGGTCCGCCAGCTCCGGCGCCGGACGCTGCCCCGGGCCCGGGCGGCTCACCCGCCGTGACCCCGGAGGTTCCCGGAGTGGGCGCGGCAGATGCGATCGGCCGGCACCTGCTCTTCGGGGGCGTCGGCTGGGACGCGGACGGAGCAGTGGTCCGCCGAGATCCTGGCCGGCTCGCCCACTTCGACGTGTTCATCCCCAACGCCACCGAGGCGATGCGCCTACACCCGCACCGACTCGCCCCGCGGCCGCCGCGACGCGGCTGGCGGGGCGGGTGCCCGTGGTCGTGGTGACCGACGGGCAGCGCGGCGCCGTCGCCGTCGACGGGCACACCGGTGAGAGGCCGGCGTGCCCGCGGCGCCGTGCCGGCCGTCGACCCGACCGGCGCCGGGCGACGTGTTCACCGCGGCGTTCCTCTTCGGCACGCTGCAGGGGTGGCCGCTGCACGACCGGCTGGTCTCGCCAACGTCTGCGCCGGCACTGTCCGTCCGCAACCTCGGCGGTGCCCGTAGCGCGCCCGGCTGGCACGACGTCGGGGCCTGGCTCGACAGAGTGACCTTCCCGACGGTCTTGACGCCGGCTTCCTCCGTTCGTACCTGTGCGACCGCGTCGCGCCGTCGCAGCGCGTCATGAGTTCGCTGATCTGGCTGGCCCTGGGCCGACCGGTGAGTGAAAGGTGCCCGATGACGATGTGGCGACACGAGACCGGCCGGCGGGTCGCTCTTGCCGGGGCCGCGCTGGCGTTGGTGTCGGCGGCGGCGTGCGCGCCCGGCGGGAGCAGTTCGAAGCCGGACGCGAAGTCGACCGGAGCCATCGCGACCGACGTGGCCAAGGCGGGGAAGGTCACGCTCACGGAGTGGGACATCAACACCTCCGGCGGCGCCGACACGGCGACCGTCGCGCTGAACAAGGAGTTCGAGCAGAAGTACCCGAACGTCACGATCAAGCGGGTCTCGCGCAAGCTCAACGACCTCAAGGCGACGCTGAAGCTCGCCCTGTCGTCGAAGAACCCGCCGGACGTCGTCCAGGCGAACCAGGGTTACCCCGACATGGGTGCCTTCGTGAAGGCCGGAATCTCCTGCTGCCGCTGGACAAGTACTCCAAGGTCTACGGGTGGAACAGCGCCTTCCCCAAGCAGCTGCTCGCCCTCAACAAGTTCAGCTCCGACGGGAAGAGCTGGCAGACCGGCAACCTCTACGGCGTCTCCCAGACCGGGGAGATCGTCGGCATCTACTACAACAAGAAGCTCCTGAAGAAGGTCGGGATCTCCGCAGCCGAAGACCTGCAGTGAATTCGAGGCCGACCTGCCGAAGGCAAGGCTGCCGGACAGCTGCCGATCCAGTTCGGCACGGGCGACAAGTCGCCGGCCATCCACCTGTTCGGCGTCGTGCAGGCAGCGACGCCGGCAAGCAGGAGGTGCGGGACATGGTGGCATCCTCGGGCAACGCGAAGTGGACCGACGCGAGCACGGTGCAAGGCCGCGCAGGTGGTCAGCGACTGGGCGAAGAAGGGCTACCTGACGCCGGGCGTCAACGGCCTCAGCGGCGACGAGTCGTCGGCGAACTTCGGCAAGGGGCAGGGCGTTTTCCGCATCGACGGCACCTGGCGGCTCGCCGAGCTGGAGCAGGCGATGGGCTCCGAACGTCGGCTTCATGAGCCCGCCGCCGATGAAGGCCGGTCAGCCGAGTGCCACCGAGGGCGGTGAGGGCCTCGCCTGGTCGATCACCTCGAAGACCAAGCACGCCGACGTGGCCGGCGCCTACCTCAACTTCATCACCGACGCCCACGCCGAGGACGTGCTCGCCAAGACCGGCAACCTGCCGGCCGTTCAGCCGCCGTCCTACACGCCGAAGGCCGGTTCCCTGAACGCCGACATCTTCGCGGCCTGGAAGACGATCAGCCAGGAGGACGGCCTGACGCCCTACCTCGACTACACGACGCCGACGTTCTACGACACCATCACGTCCAACCTGCAGCAGCTCATCGGCGGAAAGCTCGACCCCAAGGCCTTCACCCAGGCTCTGCAGTCGGACGCGAGTGCGTTCAAGCAGTCGAACTAGGAACGCGTAGGTATCCCCTTGGCGGCAGTAAGGACCACCCCGACCGACCGGACCGGCGCGCCGGACAACCCGCGCGCCGGCCGGCGGCGGGCGTCGACGACGTCCGACCGGATCGCCTATCTCTACCTGCTTCCGGCGTTCGTGCTGTTCGGCATCTTCCTGCTCTTCCCGCTGATCCACGGGTTCTGGATCTCGTTGTACGAATGGGACGGGCTGTCCGCCTCCACCTGGGTGGGGCTGCGCAACTACGGCGAGGCCTTCACCGACCCGGGTCTGCGGTCGGCCTTCCTGCACTCGCTCGTGCTGATCGTCTTCTACGCATTGATCCCGGTGACGCTGGCGCTACTGCTCACCGCGGTGATGTCGCGCGCGAAGCGTCCGCGCGGGATGGGGTTCTTCCGGGTCGTGCTCTTCCTCCCGCAGGTCGTCGCGTCGGTGGTCGTCGCCACAATCTGGACGGCGATCTACGCGCCACAGGGCGTGCTGAACAATTTCCTCAGCGCGATCGGGCTCCACGCCATCACCAAGCCGTGGCTGGGTGACTTCACCTGGGCGCTTCCGGCGGTCGGCCTGATCGGCACCTGGGTCGAGATCGGGCTGTGCCTGGTCCTCTTCCTCGCCGGGGTCTCGCAGATCCCGCGCGAACTCTTCGAGGCGGCCCAGATCGACGGCGCCGGCGCCGTACGCGAGTTCTTCACCGTGACGCTGCCCGGTCTGCGCCCGCAGATCGCGGTGGCCCTCACCCTGAGCGTCGTCGCCGGTCTGAAGAGCTTCGACCTGATCTACGTCGCCACACGCGGCGGTCCCGGCACCCAGACCTCGGTGCCGGCGTTCGAGGTCTACCACCGGGCATTCGACCTCGACCAGGTCGGCTCGGCCTGCGCCATCGGCATCCTGCTCACCCTGCTGATCCTCGTCGCGACCGTCGTGATCAACCGGATCGACCCCGGGGAGAGCCGATGACCTCACGCCGCGACGTTGCCCTGAACTATCTGATCCTCGGCTTCTTCGCCGTCATCGCACTCTTCCCGCTGCTCGGCGTCCTCTCGTCGGCGTTGACGTCGCCGGCCGAGTCGTCGGCGTCGCTGTCCTTCCCGCACGGCCTGCACTTCTCCAACTTCGTCACCGCCTGGCACCAGGGACACTTCTCCGAATACATGCGGTCGAGCGCGATCGTCACCATCAGCGTGGTCGTCCTGTCCGGGCTGCTGTCGATCCTCGCCGGCTACGCGTTCGCGACCATGCGGTTCCGCGGCCGCACGGTGCTCTTCTACGTGCTGCTGCTCGGGCTGATGGTCCCGGAGGAGGCGCTGGTCATCCCGCTGTACTTCGACCTGCGCGGGGTCGGGCTCACCGACACCTACTGGGCGCTGATCCTGCCCCAGACCGCGCAGTCGCTGGCGTTCAGCACGTTCTGGATGCGCACGTTCTTCCGCGGCGTACCGGGGAGCCTGATCGAGGCCGCCCGGATCGACGGGGCGAACAGTTGGTCGGTGCTGTGGCGGATCCTGGTGCCGATCAGTCGCCCGGCGCTTCTGACGATGGCGATGCTGGTCTTCATGTGGACGTGGAACGACTTCCTCTTCCCGCTGGTGATGATCTCCACCGAGAAGCTGCGCACCGCGCCCCTGGGGCTGGCGTTCTTCCAGGGGCAGCACACGTCGCAGTTCTCGCTGCTGGCCGCCGGGGCCACGATCGTCGCGCTACCGGTGGTGGTGTTGTACTTCTTCCTGCAGCGCCACTTCATCTCCGGGATGCTCTCCGGCGCCGTCAAGGAGTAGCGCCGCCTGCAGCGCCTCGGTGAGCGCGGTGCGCAGGGCGAGGTCGCGTTCGGCCCGCGGGCCGACGGCCAGGACGGAGACGGCCCGGCTGACCGCGTGGCTGGCCGGGCCGCGGGCGTAGACGGCGGCGGCGAACCGGCGGGCAATGCGCCGTCGCGCGGTCATGCGGTCGGCGTGCTCCGGCTGCCGGGATTCGCGGGCCAGGCGGGCCCGGGCCCGCCGCTCGTGCTGCCGCAGCCGCCACCTGGACCAGCGGGACGACCGCGTACGCGCCAACGCGACGTCGGTCGCCGCGGCCACCACCGTGGGGGCGATCCGGTCGTCGCCGACCAGCCCGACGATGCTCGGCGCCGCGAGGACCAGGCGCTGCCGGCCGTCGGTGCTCATCTCGTCGTTGACGGCCCGTACCAGGTCGGCGAGCACCGGATCGCTGCATCGGGGGCGATCGCTGAATCGTTCGCCGGCGAGGATCGAGGTGTATTCCATCAGGCAGACACCGTCGGTCTCGTCGAGGTGCGCGCCCGGAGTGAGCGTCGGCAGACCGGTGGGAACTGGGTGCACCGGTCCCACCTCGATCCGATCACGGCCACGGTTTCGCCATCCAGTATTCGCCTCCGGCCCGCATCGGGGGAGCGAACACCCATCACTCACCGCGCCGCAGGGTCCAGATCGTCGCGGGTGTCCCGAGTATCCGGACCGGGTGCCGACGTTCGAGGTGCAGCCGGTGGGGGAGGGTCGGGCGGGGAAGCTGTGGCGCGAGCAGCACGACCGTGCCGCCCGGCCGGGTGACGCGCGCCATCTCGCCGAGCACCTTCGCAAGCCACGACTCCATGCCTTCGCCGACGTCGAACTGCCGGCCGAAGGGCAGGTTGGACACGCACGCCGACACGGATCCCGCCGCGAGTTCCAGACTGCGCGCATCGGCCGGTGCGACCTCCGCGCGCGGCACGTTGCTCCGCGCGGTCCGGACCGCGTCCCGGTCGATGTCGCTTCCCCGAGCGTGCCAGCCCTGCTCGACCGCCTCGGTGAGGATCGTGCCCGACCCGCAGCAGGGATCGAGCAGGACGCCGTCAGCCGGCCCGGCGAGACGCACCATCGCGGCCGCGACGGCGGGGCGCAGGGCCCCGGACCGCTCGAGGGACCGGCCGCCGTGCTGGCGCATGGAGGCATCGGACAGCCGCAGTCCGGCGAGGAAGCGCCCGCGCGAGTACTCGACCACCCAGATCTCCAACTGGGCCGGGTCGTCGACGTGCCACGTCGGCTGATCCTGGGCGATGGCCTGCGTGAGGTGCCGGCGCAGCTCGGTCCGCGCGAACGAACGCTCCTGCAGGACCCGCACGATCACCCGGAAGCTGAGCGAACCCCGGCTGACCCGGCGCGCCGTCCGCAGGTTGGCGAGTGCCTGCTGGGCGCGTTGCCGGCGCCACAGCCGGCGCGCGATCCACGGCGCCCGGTCGCCTTCCGAGCGCAGCGTCCGGCCGACCTCGACGAACACATCCTCGGTGAGACGTGCCTGCAGCGGGTCGGCGGCGCGGGCGGGCGCGACATCGAAGAGCACGATGTCCGCACGCCCGTCCGACCCGAGGTCGCCGACGGACACGGCAGGCAGGTCGGACAGCTCCTGGCGGGCGAGGCGACCGAGGCCGGAGGCCGTCGAGGCGAACATCCGGACCCGGGACGATGCGGGCGCGCCGTCGCCCGCGCGGCGGGATGGCCGCTTGCGCGGTCGTGGGGTCATCGGCCGGCACTCTGGGTGTGGAACGCCGCCCACGGGCCGATCCAGTCGGTGGTCGGGTCGGTGATGCGCTCGATCAGCCGGTCGACGTACGTCGACTCGGTCTCCAGCAGGGCGAGCCGGTAGTCCTCCTCGATCAGGAAGAGCTCGGGCACGCCGTTGGCCAGTGCCGAGTCGATCAGCTCCCGGGTCTCGACCCGCTGCTCGGCGAGGTGGCCCATCCGCCGGCGCAGCAGGTCGAGGGCCTGGTCGGGGGGCAGCGCCGCAAGCAATGACAGGCCGGCCACGAAGGCGGGGTATTCGTGCCGTGGTTGCTCGATGAGTTCCCGGAGCCAGTCCTGCAACTCGTCCCGACCGGATCCGGTGATGGCGAACACCGTCCGTTCGGGACGCTGGCCCTCCCGCGTGGTCTCCTGCTCGGCGACGAACCCGGCCTTGGCCAACTGCTGGACGACCATGTAGAGAGACCCGTGGTTGAACTTGATGCTGCGGGCGTCGCCGTTCTCGCGGAGGGTGCGCCCGAGCTCGTAGGGATGCATCGGCCGCTGGGTCAGGTAGGACAGCACGGCGAGGGCGAGCAGGTTGCCGACCTTCCGCTTGGCGGCCATCCGCCCTCCTTCCCGGCGGCGCCGTCCGGGCCACTGGTCATCAAATCTCGAATAGTCAGTAACGACTATATATGCTCGGTCGGGCTACCCGCGACGGCGGTAGACCAGGACGTAGCGCCAGAACAGGCGACGGCGGATGGTCGCGCCCGGCAGGTGGTCGCGGGCCTGGGCCCGGATCTCGGACAGGGTCATGGTCGCCGGGGCGATCGGGGCATGTACCCCCACGGCGGACCGACGGCTGGTCGTGCGGGCGGCCCGGTGGATGAGACCCATGCCGATGTTGGCGAACGACGCCACCCGGCTCAGGACGACGTCGCTGCGGCTCTCCTCGGTGTAGCAGCCCAGGACGACCAGCACGCCTCCCGGGGCCAGCAGGTCCCGGAGCCGGTCGAGGGCCGGGGCGAAAGGCATGTGGTGGATGACGGCGAGCGAGGTGATGGCGTCGTAGCTGCCCAGATCGAGCCCCGGGTCGAGGACGTCGCCGACCAGGAAGCGGATGCGCTCGCCACCGGTGGAGAGAGAGCGGGCGACATCGACGATCTCCGGTGCGACGTCGACGGCATCGACGACGTCGGCCCGGCGCACCAGCCGCCGCGCGAACGCACCCTTGCCGCACCCCACGTCCAGCGCCCTGCCGAGTCGCCCCGGGAGGCGGCGGAGGACCAGCCGGTGGTAGTGCATGTTGTGGTCCCAGTCCAACCTGCTCATCAGGGCGTTGATGGCGGCTTCGGCGGTTCCCGGACGACGGGTCTGCACGGGTGCTTCGGGCATGAGCGCGATCATGGTCGATGGCGGACCGGATCACCAACACGGACGGGACGCGGCAGACTGGTGACATGTGCGGTCGCTACGTCAACGTCGCCTCGACGGGCGACCTCCGCGATGAGTACGACGTCGAGCAGGTACTCGGCAACGATCTCGCCCGGTCCTGGAACATCGCTCCGACCGACCCGGTCCGCGCCGTCATGAAGCGTCGGCCGCACGGCGCGGCCGGGAGCGCGCCACGGGTCCGGCAACTGCGCACCCTCCGGTGGGGCCTGGTCCCGAGCTGGTCACGCGATCGCCGCGGCGCAGCAAAGATGATCAATGCTCGCGTCGAGACGGTCATCAGCAAGCCGGCGTTCAAGGCGGCGGCCGTACGCAGGCGTTGTCTGTGTCCGGCACAAGGTTATTTCGAGTGGCAGAAAACCGAAGACGGGAAGGTGCCTCACTTCCTGCACGACCCGGACGGCCGGCAGTTGGCCTTCGCCGGGCTCTATGAGGTGTGGCGTGACCCCACGGTCGCCGAGGGCGACACCGATCGGTGGCTGTGGACCTGCACGATCATCACCCGACCCGCGGCTGACCTCCTCGGCCACATCCACGATCGCACTCCCGTGATCGTGCCGGCGGACCTGCAGGAGTCCTGGCTCGACTGCACGAGCGACGAGGCGAGCGACGCGCAACGGATCCTCAACCGGATCCCGGAGCCGCACCTTCAGGCTGACGTCGTATCCGCAGCAGTCGGCAACGTCCGGAACAACGGTCCGGACCTTGTCCGCCGGGTCGATGCGTCGCAACTCCCCACCCAGGAGCGGCTCCCGCTCGAGGATGTCAATGCGCCCGGAACGCCTCCTCGAGCCACGCCCCGACCAGGTCGGGGTTGATCTTCGCGTCGACGAGGAGCGACCGGTCCCGGCGGCCGAGCCAGCTCTTCACCGCGTCGAGATCCGAGGTGCGCCGGACGGTGACCCCCTCCAGGCCTGCCGCCCGGGCCAGCGCCGCGAGGTCGGTGTCGGGGAACTGGGCCAGTTCGACGGGCTGGCCGTGCGGGCGGAAGTGGTGCACCTCGGCGCCGTACGCCGAGTCGTTGTAGACGACGACGAGCATGGGCAGGCCGAGCCGGGCGACGGTGTCGAGGTCGCCGAGCGACATCATCGCCCCGCCGTCGCCGAGGAGCGCGACGGTGAGCCGGTCGGGACGGGCGGCGGCCGCGCCGATCGCCGTGCCCAGGCCCAGCCCGATCGACTGGTAGGCCTGGGCGAAGACGAAGCCGGCGCTGTCCGGGACGGACAGGTACATCACCGGCCAACCCATGAAGTGGCCGGAGTCCAGGGCGACCGTGCGCTGCGCCGGGAGCATCTTCTCGAGGGCGACGGTGAGCGCTCGCGGGTCGATCGTCGAGTCGGTGCCCGCGTCGGCGAAGGGCTGCTCGGACCACCTCCCGGCCGCGATCCGGCCCGCCAGCTCCGGCGTCCGCGCGCCGGACGGCCGGTGCCCGCGCCGGTCCAGCTCGGCGCAGAGCGCGCGTGCGGCGGCGGCCGCGTCGGCGACCACCCCGACATCGACCGGGCGGTGCGCGCCGACCGCCTCGCCGTCGACGTCCACCTGCACGAGCCGCGCACCCGGGAAGAGCGTGCCGTGCCGGCTGGTCCACATGTTCAGCGAGGCGCCGAAGGCCACGACGAGGTCGGTGTCGGTGAGCAGTTCGGCGGCGAGCGGGGCGGCGAACCCGCCGGAAACCCCGATGCAGTAAGGGTTTCCGGCGAAGATGCCGTTGCCGTTGGCCGAGGTGGCCAGCACCGCGTCGGCCCGCTCACCGAGCGCCTCGATCGCGGCGCCGGCGTCGGCGACGACGGCCCCGCGGCCGGCGAGCAGGACCGGCCGCTCCGCGCGGGCCAGCAGATCGGCGACCTCGCCGACCGTGTCGACGTCGGGCGCCGGCGACCGGACGCGTGTCGGCACGGGCGGGGGATCGCCGGCGGGACACTCGGCGGCCTGCACGTCGAGCGGGAGCATGAGCACGACGGTGCGCCGGTCGGCGACCGCCCGCTGGTAGGCCCGGGTCGCGTCGGCGACCGCCGTCTCCGGCGTGTAGACCCGCTCCGGGACGGCGCCGACCGCGCCGACCAGTCGGTCCTGATCGATGCGGAAATTGGACCGGATCGCTGCCGCGGAGGTGTCCGCGGCCAGGACGAGCAGCGGCGTACGACTCTTCGCGGCTTCGGTGATCGCGGTGATGGCATTGGTCAGCCCGGGACCCTGGTGCACGGTCGCGACGCCGACCCGGCCGGTCACCCGGGCGTAGCCGTCGGCCATCGCGACGGCCGCGCACTCGTGCCGCGCCGCGAGGTAGCGCGCCCCGGCCGCGCACAACGCGTCGGAGACGACCAGGTTCCCGCTTCCGACGACACCGAACGCCTGGCCGACGCCGAGCGCCGCGAGCCGGGCTCCGACGGCCTGTGCGACGTTCACGGGGAGACCAGGGCGAGCACGCGGGACGGGCTGCCCGAGCCGGTCTCGATCGGCAGCGGGGCGACCACGAGCACGATGCCGGCGGGCGGGAGCCCGGCCAGGCCGACCAGTTGCGTCAGCCCGAACTTGCCGGCACCGAGCAGGAAGGTGTGGCAGGGGAACGGCGGGTCGAGGGAGTGCGCGGCGCCGGCGTCGGTGCCGACGGTCTCGACACCCATCCCGATGATCGACGTCTCCTCGGCGAGCCAGCGGGCGCAGTCCGGCGCGACGCCCGGGGTGTGCGGGCCGGTGTCGTCGGCATTGAGGAAGGCGGCGCTGTCACCGCCGCGGGCGTCCCATCCGGTGCGGTAGAGCAGCCAGCCGCCGTCCGGCAGTGCGCCGTGGGTGTCCTCCCAGGCGCGGATGTGGTCACGGGTGAGGAGGAAGTCCGGGTCGGCGGCACACTCCGCGCTCTTGTCGATCACGACGGCGGGAGCGATCAGCTGCTCGACCGGCACCTGCGACACGTCGAGGCCGTCCCGGCCGGTCACCCAGTGGACCGGGGCGTCGAAGTGGGTCCCGACGTGCTCGCCGGCCGAGAACGAATTCCAGTACCACGCCGGGCCGCGGTCGTCGTACCGGCTGAGTTCGTGCAGGGCGAATCCCGGGGTGTTCACGAACGGCTCGGGCAGCTGGAGCACCGGGGTGCGGTCGGAGAGCGGGGCGGTCAGGTCGACGACCCGGATCGAGCCGGAGCCGATCCCCTCGAGGAGTGCGGGCAGTCCGTCCATGGCGTCTCCCTCAGCTCTCGGTGCCGGTGACGTGCGCGACGTAGCGGTCGGCGGACCGGCGTACGGCGCCCGCGCCGTCCCGGACCACGACCCGCCCCCACCATCCGCCGTAGACCCGGTCGAACCGGTAGCGCTCCACCCGGCCGGCGATCTGCTGGACGGTCGCGGCGTCGAGCGGGATCAGGTTGGGGTAGCTCCACATGAAGCTCACCCAGTCGCGGTCCTGCACGACGGTGATGGTGTCGCCGGTCAGCAGCGCCCCGCGCCCGTCGGAGCCGTCCGCCCAGTGCAGTACGGCGGCGCCGTCGAAGTGGCCGCCGATGCGCGCGAGCGTCAGCCCGGGCACCGGCTCGATCTCATCCGCCCACAGCTCGACCCGCGGCGACGGACGCTGTATCCACTCCTGATCCACCGCGGGGATCAGAATGCGCGCATCAAACGCGTCGGCCCACTCCACGCAGGCGGCGTAAAAGTGCGGGTGCGACATGCACACGGCGGCGATGCCGCCGCGACGCCGCACCTCCTCGGCGGCCCGGTCGTCGAGCAGGGAGACGCAGTCCCAGAGCACATTCCCCTGGCCGGTGGTGACGAGCAGCGCCCGCTGGCCGATGGCGAAGGACGGTTCGGTCCCGATCCCCAGCAGTCCGGGTTCTTCCTCGCGCAGGTCGCTGCGATGGTCGCGGGCGAGGTCGGGCATTGTGGTCCATTGTTGCCCGCCCCAGCCGACGTACTGCCGCTCGTCCAGGCAGATCGGGCAGGCGGCGGGCGGCTCGGGGGTGTCCGGGTGCTGTACCCCGCAGGTCGTGCAGATCCACGCCGGCATCGCGCCGCCACCTCCACTCGTCGGGCGAGGCCGAGTCTGCCGTGAGCGGGCGCCGCCCGTCACCCCGGGGGGGCTGACGTGGCGGACCGTTTCGTGGTCTGCTGAGGGCGATGGCCGACACTCTTTCCGAGCTGACCGTCGCCAACGCGGCGGCCTGGCGGAAGTGGCTGGGCCGACATCACGACGGTTCGCCCGGCGTGTGGCTGGTGCTCGCCAAGAAGGGCACGACCCGCCCGACCAGCCTGACCTACGACCAGGCCCTCGACGACGCGCTGTGCCACGGCTGGATCGACGGCCAGACCCGGCGCCGGGACGAAGCCACCTACAACCAGCGCTTCACCCCGCGGCGGGCGCGCAGCGCGTGGTCGGCCCGCAACGTCGGCATCGTCGGGCGGTTGGAGACCGAGGGCCGGATGCACCCCGCGGGCCTCGCGGAGGTCGAGCGGGCCAAGGCCGACGGGCGGTGGGAGGCGGCGTACGCCGGACAGGCCGGCATCGAGGTGCCCGCCGATCTCGCCGCGGCGCTGGCGGCCCAGCCGCGCGCGGCGGCGATGTTCGAGATCCTTACCGCGCAGAACCGGTACGCCGTTCTGTACCGGACCGAGAGCGCCAAACGCGCCGACACCCGGGCCCGGCGCATCGACCAGTTCGTCGCGATGCTGTCCCGCGGCGAGACCATCCACCCGCAGAAGCGCACCCTCCCGGAGAACGAATGATTCCGCTTGAACGTCACGTTCAAGCGCTCTAGCCGCATCAACGTCACGTTGATGCGGAATGCGAGGGGGTGCAGGTGGCGTCGTCGCGGAATCAGCGGCCTGCCCACGTCCATGATCGTGATCGGATTCATCCGGCGTGTCGCGGCTTTTTCCGATCACGATCATGGAATTGGTGCGGGTGGTGGTCAGAGGTCGCGGGTCCAGGTCTGGCCGACGAGGTCGTGGCCGAAGCTGTGGTGGGGCGCCTCGTCGACCAGCGCGAATCCGGCGGCGACGTAGATCCGGCGCGCGGAGACCAGGACGTCGTTGGTCCACAGTTCGATGCTCCGGTAGCCGGCGTCGCCGGCGAACCGCACGCATTCGGCGACGAGCCGGGCGCCGAGGCCGAGTCCGCGCGCGACGGGGTCGACGAGCAGGATCCGCAGTTGAGCGGTGTCCGGGTCCTTCGCCACACAGAACACGCAGCCCACCCGCTCGCCGTCGGCCTCGGCGATCCAGGCGGCCTCCCGAGCGGCGTCGGGCTGCTGCGCGTAGTCGGCCACGATCCGGGCGACCAGCGCCTCGAAGGTGGCGTCCCAGCCGAACTCCTTCTCATAGACCGCGCCGTGCGCCAGCACCACCCACCCGAGGTCGCCGGGCCGGCCCAGGCGTCGGATGACGATCTCCCGGCTGTCCGCCATCGGGCCCTCCTCACCACCTGGTGAAACGATCGTTTCAGTGCGACTATAACCCTGTGAGCACCCCGACCCAAGCCCCCTCGGCCAGGAAGACCGAGCTGCTCGAGGCGGCGTACCGCTACGCGCTCGAGAACGGGCTGGGGGAGCTGTCGCTGCGACCGCTGGCCGCCGCGATCGGCTCGAGCCCGCGGGTGCTGCTCTACCTGTTCGGGAGCAAGGACGGTCTGGTGCGGGCCCTGTTGGCCCGGACCCGGGTCGACCAGCTCGCGCTGCTCGACGAGGTGCCGGCCGGCGGCGCGGGCGAGCCGGCCGGGCTCGCGGCGGTAGCGGAGCACCTGTGGACCTGGTTGAGCGCCGCGAGGCACCGCGCCCTGCTGACCCTGTGGGTGGAGGGTTACGGCCGGTCGCTGGTCGACCCCGGCGGTGCGTGGGCGGGCTTCGCCCGGGCGACGGTCGATGACTGGCTGACGGTGCTGGCCGCGGCCCAACCGGTCGCGGAACGCACCACGGCGGCCGGCCGGGCCCGGCGGACGCTGGTGCTCGCGGTCCTGCGCGGGGCGCTGCTCGACGTACTCGCGACCGGCGACGTCCGCCGGACCACGGCCGCCGTACGTCGACAGCTGACACTTTTCGACGCCGGCTGAACCCGGCGGGGAGGCAGCCGAGCGGCTAGCGCTTCCCGGCGTCCTGCCGGCGGCTGGCCCGCACCATCGCCCGGGTGGCGTAGGGGGAGTAGCGCGGCGTCCACAGCGCGAGCGCACCGGTGGCGAGCAGGCCCGCGGAGCCGATGACGGTGATGCCGGCCGCGAGCGTCCACACGGTGGCCACGACGGAGACGACCACCGGGCCCGCGGCGTTGCCCGAGTCGCTCATCACCCGCCAGATGGAGAGGAACCTGGTGCGGTTGTCGGCCGGGGCGACGTCCGCGCCGATCGTCATCATGATGCCCGAGCCGATGCCGTTGCCGAAGCTCATGATGATGGCGACCAACGCGAGCATCATCTCGCCGCTCGTCAGCGGGAGGACCATCATCGCGACGCCGAGGATCGACAGAGAGGGCAGCGCGACGGCGAGCCGGCCGTGCCGATCCATCACCTTCCCGGCCGGATAGAACAACGCCATGTCGACAGCGCTGGCGATCCCGAAGATGAGACTGGTCTTCTCCGGGCCGAGCCCGATGTGCTCGGCCCACAACGGGAGCACGGTCTGGCGCGCCGCACGGACCGCCCCGACCGCGAGGACGGCGAGGCCGAGGGTGGCGAACAGCCGCCGGTGTGCGGTGAACATCGCCGACGCACTGACCCCGCCCCGCACCGCCGGCGGCCGGTCGTCGGCTCTGGCGGCATCCGGGATGACGACCAGGAGCAGGGCCGCGGTCGTGGCGGTGACCATCGCGACGACGTACGCTGCCTTCAGCCCGAAGAACCCGATCGCCGCCGCACCCACGAAGGGTCCGATGAACAGCCCGATGCGGTGCGACCCGCCGAGGGTGGACATCGCCCGGGCCCGCAGGTCCACCGGCACGACCTCGGTCAGGTAGGACTGGCGTGCCAGGTAGTACGTCGCATTGCACATCCCGATCACGATCAGGGCGATCCCGAGCATGATCAGCGACTGCGCCACCAGGCACCCGAGCAGCGCGAGTACGGCGATCGCGGCGGCGGCGATCATCGCGTGCCGGTCCCCGATCCGGTCGGCCAGCCACGCCGACGGCACGTCGCCGAGCACCTGCCCGACGCCCAGCAGCGCAAGCATGTAGCCGGCCGTGCTCGGCGAGGCGCCGACGTCGAGCGCGGTCAGCGCGATGATCGGCGCGATGGCGCCGTTGCCGATCTCGTAGACCATCGCCGGCAGGAAGACCGAGGGGGCGATCGACCGCAGGGTCACCGGGGTCGGTCCGGAACTCGACGCGCCGGCCCGACTCAGCGACCCGACCATTCTCGACGCGTTCCCATCCGTGTGGCAGCTGACCGGTGAATTAGTTGCGGCCAGGCAAGCTTACCCATCCGGTGGTGGGGCGCGAGACGGCGACGGTCAGCCCGCCGGCCCGCCGCGGCGGGTGAGGATGCGGGGACCGTCGTCGGTGACGGCGATGGTGTGCTCCGCGTGCGCACCGCGGCTCCCATCACCGCTGCGCAGGGTCCAGCCGTCGTCGTCGACGCGGTAGCTGTCGTCGCCGCCGGCCAGGAACCAGGGTTCGATGGCGACGGTCATCCCGCGCATGAGCCGGAGCCCGCGGCCGGCCGGGCCCTCGTTGGGCACCGACGGGGCCTCGTGCATGGTCCGCCCGACCCCGTGACCGCCGAAGTCGGTGTTGATCCCGTAACCGCCGCCCCGGCCGACGGCGCCGATCGCCGCGGAGATGTCGCCGATCCTGGCTCCGACCACGGCGGCCGCCACGCCGGCGGCGAGGGCCGCGTCGGTGGTGTCGATCAGGCGCTGGTCGCCCGGGCGGGGGCGGCCGACCGTGAAGGAGACCGCGGCGTCGCCCACCCACCCGTCGAGCGTCGCGCCACAGTCGACGGAGAGCAGATCCCCGTCGGCCAGTCGGTGACCGTCCGGGATGCCGTGCAGTACGGCGTCGTTCACCGACGTGCAGATGGCCGCCGGAAACGCGCTCGGCGCGAATCGTGGGTGGTAGTTGAGGAACGGCGACGTCGCCCCGGCGGCGGCGAGCACCTCGCGCGCGACGCCGTCGAGGGTCCGCAGGTCGACCCCGACGGCGGCCTGCTCGCGGACCGCCGCCAGGATGTCCGCGACGACGTCGCCGGCGGCACTCATGGCATCGATCTCGCCCGGCGTCTTCACCTCGAGCATCACAGGACCTCTCCGAGTGGGCGCGGATAACTATCCCGGTATTAGTATCACGCCATGGTCAGACCGATGCTCACCCCCGAGGAGCGGGCCCGCGGCCGGCGGCTGGGCGCCCTGCTCCGCGAGTGTCGAGGCACCCGCAGCATGGTCGAGGTCGCCGCGACGGCCGGCGTACCCGTCGAGACGTTGCGCAAGATCGAGGCCGGCCGGATTCCGACCCCCGCATTCTTCACCGTCGCCGCACTCGCCGGGGCGCTGGACGTGCCGCTGGAGCGGCTGGCCCGGGTGCAGCGCCCGGGGGACCGGTCGGCGCTCAGCGCGTGACCGACACCGGCTCACCGCCCTCGGGCCTACCCCTGTCGGGCTCACCGCCCTCGGGCTCACCCCTGTCGGGCTCACCGCTCGCGGCGGCACACCCCCGATCCGCGCCGGTGACGATCAGACCTCGCACCACGACGGACCTGCCGGGGTGCGTGGCCGTCCTGGCGGCGGTGCACAAGGATTCGCGCTACCCGGTCACCTGGCCCGATGACCCCGAGCGGTGGCTGACACCGCGGGCTCTCGTCTCCGCCTGGGTGGCGACACGCGACGGAACGGTGGTCGGGCACGTCGCACTGAGCGACGAACCCAGGACCGGCGGCGGCCGTCGCGGCGCGATCGGGAGACTCTTCGTGGATCCGGCCGAGCGGCGGTCGGGGATCGGGCGTCGTCTGCTGGAGCAGGCCCAGGCGGGCGCGCACGAGCGGGAATTGCCCGTCGAACTCGATGTTGCGGAAAACGGCACCGCCGCGATCAGCCTCTACCGGCGGTTGGGGTGGCGGGTCGTCGGTCGGGAACCGATCTCCTGGGGCGGAGCCGACGCGACCCACGTGCTGATCTACCGACCCCCGGAGGGCTAGTGGGGGAGACGCTCCCGCCCGCCGGCATCGGGCTCATCGGCGCACCGATGAGTTTCCCGGACCCGCGTCGTTTCATCGTGTACAACGTCGGCACCGGGCCGACCGAGCAAGGGGAGACCTCATCATGGACTGGACGCTGGAACTCATCCTGGTACCCGTCGCGGACGTGGACCGCGCCAAGGCCTTCTACGAAGATAAGGCCGGCTTCGACGTGCACGTCGACCACAGCGCGGGCGAGGATTTCCGCGTGGTGCAGATGACTCCGCGGGGGTCGGCGTGTTCGATCGCGATCATGAAGAACAAGGAGACGGCCGGGCACGTCCAGGGCCTGCACCTGTGCGTCGCTGACCTCGATGTTGCGCGCGCCGAGCTCGTCGAGCGGGGCGTCGACGCCAGTGAGATGTTCCACTTCGGCCCCCAGGGGCAGACTCCCGGGCCGGATCCGGAGCGCCAGAGCTACAACTCGTTCGTCTCCTTCAGCGATCCCGACGGCAACGGATGGCTGGTCCAGGAGGTCAAGCGACCCGCGGCGTCGGCCACGTGACGGAGCCGGCGGCCGACGTGGGGACACCGTCGGGGCCCGACTTCGCGGCGGCGATGGACCGCTACCGGCGCGATCTGCACGTGCACTGCTACCGGATGCTCGCGTCGTACGACGAGGCGGAGGACGCCGTCCAGGAGACGTTCCTGCGGGCCTGGCGCAGCCGGGACAGTTTCGACGGGAGCTCGCTGCTGCGTGCCTGGCTCTACCGCATCGCCACCAATGTCTGCCTCGACACGCTGCGGCGTAGCTCCCGGCAGTCGACGGTCGCGCGGTCGTTCGCCGAGGTTCCGTGGCTGCAGCCCTACCCGGACCAGTTGCTGGCCCCGGCTGCGCCCGTGGCCGAACAGCCCGACGCCGTCGCCGTCGAACGGGAGACGATCGAACTGGCGTTCATCGCCGCGATGCAGGCTCTGCCGCCGAGACAGCGCGCGGCGTTCATCGCCCGGGACGTGCTCGGCTGGCCGGCCAATGACACCGCTTCGCTGCTCGAGACGAGCGTCGCCGCGACCAACAGCGCGCTTCAGCGGGCGCGGGTGACGATGCAGGATCGGCTGCCGTCCCGGCGGGGGGAGTGGTCCGCCCCGGTGGTCAGCGACGAGGAGCGGATGCTGCTCGGGCGGTTCATCGACGCCCACGAGCGGTGCGACGCGGCGGCTGCCATCGCGATCTCCGCGGAGGACATCCGGGTCACGATGCCACCTAATCCGCTCTGCTACGACGGCCGCGACGCGATCGCCACCCTGCTGGAACGGGCGTTCGGTCCGGACCGGGAGGGCGATTGGCGGCTCGTGCCGACGCAGGCCAACCGGATGCCGACGGCCGCGAGCTACCTGCGTCGGACGGGGGACTCGACGTACCGCGCGTTCAAGTTCGACGTCCTGCGCATCCACGGCGGCGAGATCGCGGAGATCACGACGTTCGGCCCGAGTCTGTTCCCGCTGTTCGGACTCCCGCCGACGCTGTGAAACGTCTCGCGCATGGTCGGGCCGGGTGCCGCCTCACTGGAATGAGCTCGCCCGACATCGGACGCGCTACTCGCAAAATGAAGACCGATATGCGAGTACGGCGTCCGATGATGCGGCGCTGGGTCACGGCGAGGTGATCGGTGGGCGACATCGTGCGTCCTACTCGCATGATCGGGGTGATTGTGCGAGTACGGCGCACGATGTCGCGGGTGGCCGCCTACCTGATGGGAGTGGCGGCCGCCGTCGTGCGGGGCGGCGCGCCGGTCAGCGGCTCTCGCGGGCGACCAGCCGCTCCATCCGCAACCGCTCGGCCGGGCGGATGTTGCGGTCGACCGACCGGTGTGCGGCGACAACCCGGAGCGCGGCTGCGGCCTCGGCCCGGCCGGCGTCGTCGACGAATACCCGGGCGAACCGCCGCCGCAGCATCCCGATCAGCGTCCGCATCGGCAACGAGTCGTCGGACTCGAACGCTCTGAGCACGATCCACGTCAGCGCCAGGTCGGCGCCGGGCGCGCCGGCCGCGGCGTTGGTCCAGTCGATGACCACCGGACCCGACGGGGAGAGCATGACGTTGGCCGGGTGCAGGTCGAGGTGCAGGACCGCGTCTCCGGCCGCGGCGAAGGACCGCATGCCCGCCGGCGCCGGGATCGCGTGCAGCCGACGATGCAGATCGGCGAGCAGTCGGGCGTGCCGATCCACGCGCCAGGGGTGCTGGATGAGATCGGCGATCATCGTCGGCCCGGTGACCCGGTCGAGCACCATCTCGCCGGGACCGACCCGGTGTACGGCGGGTACGGGGTAACCGGCCGCGCGGACGTGGTCCATGACCTCGGCTTCGGCGAGATAGGAGCGTCGGTCCTTCGCCCGGCGTACCACCCGGTCCGGGCCGAGCGCGTAGACCACGGTGTCGCGGCCGGCGGCCAACCGCCGCCCGAGTTCGCCATCGGGTACCCGGTCCTCGGTCACCAGCACGCGGCCCATCATGGCGATACCAGGATCGATCGCCTAGCCCAGCCCCCGGCCAACCGTCCGTCAACGCAGGGTTGACGATTTCCCCACCGTCAACCTAGAGTTGACGGATGACACATTCTCCGGTCTCCCTCGACAACCTCATCGCCTTCGTCGAGACCCTCCACCCCGGCGGCGGGCCGCTGGACAACCTGTCCGGCGCCGTCACTGTCTCCGTCGACCTCGACGAGCAGTCCGACGCCCTGATCGGTCATTTCGTCGACCGGGCCCGCCGGTCCGGCGCCTCGTGGAGCCAGATCGGCGCCGCCATGGGGGTGTCGAAACAGGCGGCCCAGAAGCGGTTCGTGCCCCGGCTCGACGGCACGGGCCTCGTCCCCGAGGACCAGCTGTTCACCCGGTTCGCCCCCCGCGCCCGCAGCACACTCGCGGCGGCCGGCCAAATCGCCGGGCAGGCGGGCACGGACTCCATCGGCGCCGCGCACATCGCCGTCGGGCTGCTGGCCGAGGGCGCGGGTGTCGCCGCCAGGGTCATCCATGCCGCGGGCGTCAGCGACGAGCAGGTTCAGTCCGCGTTCGGCCTCGAGCCCGCCGCCGGCGGCTACGACGCGGATCCAGCCGCCCTCCGCGAGCTCGGCTTCGCGCCGGACGGTACGGCGGTCCTGCGGGAGACGCTGCGTGCGGCCCTCCGGCTGGGCCACAACTACATCGGGACCGAGCACCTTCTGCTCGGTGTCATGGGCGCCGACACCGAGGCCGCCCGGACGCTGGACTCGCTCGGACTGAGCGGGGACGCCGCCGAGCGCGCGGTCACGGACGAGATCGCCCGGATCAAGGCACGGCGACAGGCCGGGTAGCCACCGCCGACGGCCGACCAGGCTCAGCGGCAGGCCGGGTAGCCACCGATGGCGAGCCGCTAGGCGAGCCGGTCCGACGCGGCGACGAAGCCGTCGCCGGCGTAGGTCACCGGCTTCGGGTCGAGCCAGCCGACCAAATCGTCCTTCATGGCGAAGGCCAGGAAATGGTTGCCGGTCGGGCCGTAGTGGCCGTTGAAGTACCGCGCGCAGTAGGCCTCGGGATCGAGCGCGAAGTCGCCGGCGTCGGCGGCATGCCTGGCCAGCAGATCGACGATCGGAAGGTCGTGCATCCGCAGGTAGTCCAGCAGGATCTGGTCGAACCGCGGCACGCCATTGAGGTGGTCCACGACGGTGTGCTTGCTGTAGGTGAGCACGACCATGAGCTGCTTCCCCTGTTCGGCGATGACCTCACGGACGAGGTCGAGCACATAGAGCGTCGACCGCAGCCCGTAGTGCAGGAGCAGTCTGGCGGCGCCGTCCGAGCGGGCCTCGCCGCCGAGATCGACATCCACGCCGAACATGTCCGTCAGTGCCTGCAGCCGGCCCGTGTCCTCGACGGTGATGCCGGTCCGCAGGCACTCCAGTTGCACGATCTCGTCGTCGGCGAAGAGGGCGTCGACGGCTGCCGGGTCGCAGAGTTGGGCGAGCGACTCCTCGTCCGGCATCGGATTCGGCCGTTCGACGAACTGCCCCGTCGACGGGTCGATGCGGATATGCGGCCAGGGGTTGGCATGCATCATGGACCCGATGTTGTCGCCCATCGCCGCGCGGAACCCGGCGAGCCGGAACCAGCGGGCGGCGTCGAGGTTTCTGACGTGGTCGTCGTCGTAGATGTTGAGGATGACGTACGGCGTGCCCAGCTCACCCTGCTCGATGTGGCGGAGTCGGCAGAACGCCTGGTAGACGCCGAAGCCACCGACACCGAAGTTCCGCACCGGTTCGCCCAGGTGGGCGGCCAGCACCTCCTGCCAGGTCTCCCCGTCGCTGACCTGATGGCACTGGGTGAAGCTGTCGCCGTAGGTGTTGATACGGCAGGGCCGCTCGCGATACCGGACCATCCGGCGGGCCGAATCGGGCGTATAGGTGTTGATCGTGTAGGCACCGTCGATGCCGTCGCGCATGCAGATGTCGTCGAGCGCGTATCCGGTGACCGGGTCGAACCGCGCCCAGCTCGCCGTCCGACGGTCCAGGAATGCGTCCAGGTCGGCCCGGTCCCAGGCGGAGCCGGCCAGGTATTCGTGGATGTCCACGGATCAGCCCTCTCTGGTGGATCGCTTGGCCGTCATCCTGCCGGACGGGATGATGTCCTGGTCGGGTCGGCCCGTTCGTCCATCAGGTGAGTCGGGCGACCTGGCCCGGCCGGAACCGAGGAGACGGTCATGGCGCAATACCTGGCGCTCACCTACACCGCCGATGTCGACTGGTTCGCCCCCGAAAACGCGACGGCCCTCGAGGAGTACCGCGAGTTCGGGCGCGCGGATGCGGACAGCATCCATGCCAGCGCCGTCCTACATCCGACCAACACCGCCACCGTGGTCCGGGTGACGGGTGCCCGCGGCGGCGACGTGGTCACCACGGACGGGCCGTACGCGGAGACCAAGGAGGCGCTCACGGGCTATTACCTGATCGAGGCCGCCGATCTGGACGCGGCCGTCGAGATCGCGGCCCGGATCCCCGCGGCCTGGGGCGGGGCGGTCGAGGTGCGACCGGTCGTCAGGTGGACCTGAGGTCCCATGGTCGACGCCCGCGACCGGCTCGCCCAGACCGTGCGGATCGAGGGTGCGCGCATCCTGGCCACCCTCGTCCGGACGGTCGGGAGCCTGCACGTGGCCGAGGACGCCGTACAGGAGGCCGTTCTTGCGGCGTTGCGCGACTGGCCGCGCACCGGGGTGCCGGACGAGCCCCGTGCCTGGCTCACCGTCGCGGCCCGCCGCAAGGCGATCGACATCCTGCGCCGGGAGAGTGCCCGCACGGGCAAGGAACGTGAGGGCGGGGCCCTGATCGGGCCGGCGGAACCCGAACCGACACCCGACGAGGTCGTACGGGACGACCAGCTGCGGCTGGTCTTCACCTGCTGCCATCCCGCCCTGTCGCCCGATGCCCGGGTGGCATTGGCGCTGCGCACCCTGTGCGGGCTCTCGACGACGCAGGTGGCCGCCGTGCTGCTCACCAGCGAGCCGGCCATGGCCAAGCGGCTGACCCGCACCCGGCACAAGATCGCCGCGGCCCGGATCCCCTACCGGATACCGTCCGAGACCGAGCTCCCCGGACGCCTCGCCGCGGTATGTGGCGTCGTGCACTCCCTCTACACCGCCGGGCACGCCCCGCTCGGGGGGGAGTCGGTGCTCGATGTCGTCGTCTGCGAGGAGGCGGTGCGGCTGGGCCGGCTGCTGGTCGACCTGCTGCCCGACGAGGCGATGCCGGCCGGCCTTCTGGCGTTGCTCCTGCTCACCGACGCCCGCCGGACCGCCCGGGTCGACGACGCAGGGGACGTCGTACTGCTGGCCGATCAGGACCGCTCGCGCTGGGATGCGGCCGCCATCGCCGAGGGGCTCGCGCTGCTCGACGCGTCGCTGCGCCGGACCGGCGGCATCGCCGACCCGTATCAGCTCCAGGCCGCGATCGCCGCCGAGCACGCCCGCGCGGCCGGCTACCCCCAGACCGACTGGGCCGAGATCGTGCGGCTCTACGACCTGCTGCTCACCGTCGCACCGACGCCGGCGGCGGCACTGAGCCGGGCGGTCGCGGTCGCCGAGGCGAGCGGAGCCGATGCCGGACTCCTGACCCTGGACACGATTCCACCGGACCACCGGTGGCACGCCGTGCGGGCCGAGCTGCTCGCCCGCCAGGACCGCTACGACGAGGCGGTCGACGAGGTCACGGCCTCGCTGACCGGCGAGCTGACCGCCCCGGAGCGGCGTTATCGGCAACGCCGCCTCGAGGCCTGGGCGGCGCAGCTGCGGCCGCACCGACGGAGCTAATCGATTGCGACGTCCTGATCGCACGGTCCACACTCGCCGGCTATGGCATCCGATCACCCCGCAACGGCCCTGACCGATCTCATTCGTCCGGAGATATATCCGCTGTCGTCCCGCTACGACCCGGCCTGGCTGGTGGGGCTGGACATGGGGCCGAATCCCCTGTGGCTGTTGGAGGACGTCTCGCACGATCTCGACCTGCGGCCGGGGATGCGGGTGCTCGACCTCGGTTCCGGTCGCGGGGCGACCTCGGTCTTCCTCGCCCGCGAGTTCGGCGTCGAGGTCTTCGCGGCGGATCTCTGGGTTGCGCCCGATGACGCCGCGGCGGTTTTCGCCGAGGCGGGGGTCGGCGATCGGGTCCACGCGATCAAGGCCGAGGCGCATACGCTCCCGTTCGCCCGCGAGTTCTTCGATGCGATCGTCTGTATCGATGCCTACGAATACTTCGGTACCGCGGACTCCTACCTGGCCTACATCACGGGATTCCTCAAGCCCGGGGGCCAGTTCGCGATCGCGACGCCGGGGATGACCCGGGAGGTGCGGGAGATCGGACACATTCCCCGCCACATCAAGGATCTTTTCGGCTGGGAGGCAATCGCCTGGCACACCGCGGACTGGTGGCGGTTCCAGTGGGAGATCACCGACCTCGTGACCGTCACCTCGGCCCGGCTGCAGAAGGACGGGTGGCGCGACTGGCTGCTGTGGGCCCGGGTGCTGATGGACTTCGGCACCCGCCAGGACGACGGCCAGAAGACGATCGACCTACTCGAGGAGGATCGGGGCGAGTTTCTCTCGTTCGCCCTGGTGACGGCCCACAAGAACGGGCCGGTGGCATAGCCCGGTGCCCGCCTCCCCGTCGTCGTTGTCGTACTCCACGGTCGTGACGCGGCTGCGGGCCGCCGGCTGCGTCTTTGCCGAGGACGAGGCGCGCCTGCTCATCGATGCGGCGCAGTCACCGGCCGACCTCGCGGCGATGGTGGACCGGCGGGCGGCGGGGCTTCCGCTGGAGTACGTCGTCGGTTGGGCGGAGTTCTGCGGCCTGCGGATCGCCGTGGAGCCCGGCGTCTTCGTGCCGCGGCGGCGTACGGAGTTCCTGGTCGGCCTGGCCATCGACCTCGCCCGGCCGCCGACCGTCGTCGTCGACCTGTGCTGCGGGTCGGGCGCCGTGGGGGCAGCGCTTGCCGCAGCGCTCGGCGGGATCGAGTTGCACTCCTCCGACGTCGACCCGGCCGCGGTGCGGTGCGCAGGACGCAACGTCTCCGCCGTCGGTGGCCGGGTCTATGAGGGCGATCTCTTCGAGCCGCTGCCCGCCGCCCTGAGGGGCCGGGTCGGCATCCTCGCCGCCAACGTCCCCTACGTCCCGACCGAGGCGGTCGATACGCTGCCGGCGGAGGCCCGCCTGCACGAGCCGCGGGTGGCGCTCGACGGCGGCGGGGACGGTCTGGACGTCCTGCGTCGCGTGGCCGCCGGGGCGCCGCTTGGTTGGCGCCGGGCGGCCACCTGTTGGTCGAGACCAGCGAGCGGCAGGCTCCACGCGCCGCCGGGATCTTCGGCTGGCAGCGGGCTGACGGCGCGGGTGGCCGGCTCCGACGATCCCAGCGCCACCGTCGTCATCGGGACCCGCCCGGCCGTCGGGGAAGGACCCGTCGGCTAGCTTTCGGTGCAAACAACAGGTGAGCGCCGCCCGCCTTGCCCGCAGCATCATCGCAAAAGCGCCACCCGGCACCAGGCGACCGGTCAGACTGGGCGTAGATGGCGCACGGGCGATCGGGGGGTCACTATGTCTGAGGTTCTCGTTCTTGAGTTCGCGGATGGCACGGCGGAGCAGTATGCGGCCGTCAACAGGATTCTGGGTGTCGACTCGGAGACCGGCGCCGGCGACTGGCCCGGGCCGCTCGAGAGCCATGTCGGCGGGTTCGGTGATTCTGGACTTGTTGTCGTGGAAGTCTGGGAGTCGAAAGAGGCGCAGGCGCAGTTCATGGGTCGCCTGGGTCCGGCGTTGGCCCAAGTTGGGGTTCCTGAGCCGACGCGGACGGAATGGCTAACGCTCCTCGGCCAATACAAGGGCTAGTCCGAGACAGGTAGCAGCCGTGGCGGCGGCCAAACCTGAGATCGTCCCGCGGCAACTGCACCATGCGACGGGGCGACGCGAATCATGAGCATCGACCCACGACGTGCCGCCGCGTTCGCTGAGACTTACGGACGGACCTGGGCGAGCTGGGATGTCGAGGCCTTCGTCGACATGTTCAGCGCAGACGTTGTCTACGTCGCCCATCCCGAGGAAATCGTCATCGGGAGACAAGCTCTGAGACGTTACCTCGATAAGGAGCGGGTGGCGCAGGGCGAGGTGCGCGTCCGGATGGGGAAGCCGCTCGTCAGTGGAGATCAGATGATGTGCGAGTTCTGGGTCTTTGCCACCAACGAGGGAAACGAGGCGTCGATCGCCGGGTGCCTCATCGCCCGGCTCGATGGACCCGACGGCCGTTGCGGCCATTTCCGCGAATACTGGTTCGATCTCGAGGGTCACACAGACCCGTTCGACGGCTGGGGCACATAGCGCCGGTCGGATCGGGATGTTGCTCAGGTGAGGTCGGACACTTGCGGCGCCGGACCCGTGGCGGCACGGACCGGCTCGAACTCGGCGAGTGGATCGGTCACGTAGGTCGTCCACGTGTCCCGGTGGGCGCTGGTCCGGAGGCGGTAGTAGAGGCACCGGCGCACCGTGGCGGAGTCGTTGTTGCCGATGTTGTGCGCCAGCAGATAGTGCGCCAACAGAAGGGAACCGGCACCGCCGACGACCTGCTCGGGCGTGGGGAGATCGATGGGTGGGTAGGCGTGCCCGTCGGCGACGATTCCCGCGAGAGCACCGGCTCCGTGTCCGGCCAGCCACCGCCCGGCTCCGATATGAGAACCCGACCACACCCACAGGTTGCCGCGGCCCCGCTCACTCTGGTCGGTGAGAAAGACCCCCGCCAGCATGGTGAACGTCCCCGGCCGGCCGTCCGGCTCGGTGGGGGTCAAGCCGTCGATGTGCGGGCCGCCGGGGATGTTCGGATGCGGCGGGATGTTCAACGCGACCTGCACCTGCTCCGGCAGATCAAGCCGCAGCGGACTCACCAACGCTTGCGCCATACCCCAGGCCGGACCGTCCAGAAGCGGCGACAGCAGGGGATGGGGAGCGGTCGGCTCCGGCC
Source organism: uncultured Actinomycetota bacterium (assembly GCA_963828605.1). Classification (GTDB taxonomy): domain Bacteria; phylum Actinomycetota; class Actinomycetes; order Mycobacteriales; family QHCD01; genus DASXJE01. The sequence continues at coordinate 518,987 of CAWHER010000001.1, forward strand.
AGAGGAAATGCGGGCCGGTCGCGGTCGGCGGCGGGGGATCGGCCGTCACGGCCGCGTCGACGGCTGCGTTCGCCTCTTTCAACGCCCGGGCGGGAATGGCGTCCGGCAGGACGACCCAGCCCTGGCGGGCGAACGTCCGGAGTTGTCGGTCGGTAAGCATCGCCGACCGTTCTACCGGCCCGCCCGGCCCGGCGCGACCGATATTGGTCCCGGTCGTGTTAGGCGGTGCGGCACCAGGCGGCGACGCTGTCGATGTCGACCGGCCCGCTGGTGTCGACCCGGAGGACCGGCCCGATGCCGAGCGGCTCGCTGGCATACTCGGCCGCCCACTCATCGGGCGGCAGGAGCTCGCCGTGGATCGGGTGCCTTGTCGGCCAGAGCTCTTGACGGCGTCGGCGCGCGACCTCGACCGGTACGTCGCACCAGATCTCCTTCGGCCGGGTGACTCCCGACCTGGCGAGACCGGCCTCGACGTGATGGCGAACGTGGGGAGGCATCGGACTCTCCACGATGCCCCCACCCGGCGACTCGGCGAGCAGGTTCCACATCGTCTGGCTCGAGGCGGCGCCGAACAGTGCGTTCCACTGCCGCTGCGGCCGCCCGTCCGGCGGCGTCGCGCCGAGAATTTCGGCCCAGGTCTCCTTGATCACGTCCTTGCTGAACCGCGGAATCCCCAGCTTCTCGGCGAGCGGGCGCGACAGCGTCGTCTTCCCGGCTCCGGGCAGCCCGTTGACCAGGACGACGAGGCGTGGTCGAGACACTTGGCGATGGTAGGTCCACCGTCGTGCGGCACCGCAACGGCATCGAAACGTCGAGCAGGTGGTGGCTCGTCAGCGCGGACTCACCCACGGTCCGACGCCACCGATGCGCTCGACCGAGTAGCGCACGATATAGCCAGAACCCTTTGGCGCGGGGAACTCGGCGTCGGGGGACATGTATACCTTCGCCAAGCGGTCGAGCAGGCTCCACGCGTCCTCACTCGGGTGGACGGTGGCCCGGGCCCGAAGTACGGCGTACTCGTTCAGGAAGATACCGGGCACCCGCGGGGCATCGAAGGACAGCGCGACCCTCGGGTCGCGCTGCATGTTGCGCAGCTTCGCGTACCAGGCCATGTGCCCGCTGACGAGATCGTCGCCGTCCAACCCGATCCAGACGACGGTCACCTGGGGACTCCCGTCGGCGTTGAGCGTCGTCAGGTGGGCCATGGGTCCGGACGCGATCAGGTCGCGCAACTCACCCGGCAGCCCGTTCACCATTTGATGGGCTCCGTCACGCCGGACATCGTATCCATCGCCGAAGGTGCGCGGCGATGTGATTGTGGCGGTCAGCGGCGTGTCAGTCTCGTCGTCTGGTTTGAACCGACAGGGCACGGGCAGGACTTACTCGAGTTGACACCTCTAGGGGCCGCTTCTACTTTGGGCGGCCGTCGTGAGGAAGGGGAGCGAATGGGGGCCGAGCGCCCGAACGTGATGACTCGCAAGAGGTTCCTCAAGACCGCTGGAGCGGGCATCGCCGGAACCGCGGTGGCGGGGCTCGCGGGATGCAGCAGCTCGACGGCAAGCCACGGGGGGCGCGGCTGGAAGCAATACAGCGGCATGACCTTGAACTTCATCTCCGAGAACACCGGGCCGAGCTCGGCGATCGCGGCGAATCTGCAGCCGTTCGTGGACCTGACTGGGATCAACGTCAAGATTTCCCAGCTGGTCCTGACCTCCGTCGAGCAGAAGGTCGCACTCGACCTCTCGGCGCACAGCGGCCAGTACCAGGTGATCTACGCCGATCCCTACAACATCATGGCGCCACTCTCCGAGGGCTTCGCCGATCTCAGCACGTTCATGCACGACAAGACGCTGCCCTCGGTGCCGAAGGGAATCGCCGACTTCGTCCCCACTCAGCTGTCGGCCGCCGGTCGATTCGGAAACAAGCTGCTCGCGCTGCCCTACGACTGTCCGACGATCATCTGGTGTTATCGCAAGGACCTTTTCGAGAAGTACCACGACAAGATGCAGCACGACCTCGGCTTCGACCCGACGCCGTCGATCAAGACGACGTGGGAGCAGTACCTCCAGATCGCGAAGTGGTTCAACACCAACCAGGACGACGTCCCGTACGGCACCGGCCACCAGGCCAAGCAGTTCACGTCGCTGAACGATGACTTCGCCAACGTGCTCTGGGCGTACGGTGGTGACTACTTCCACAACGGCCAGCACATCGGCAAGTACGGCAGCACCGATCCCGGTCCGTGCACCCTTGATCAGCCCGAGGCGATCCGGGCCGCCGAGTTCTACAACGAGATGCTCAGCGTCGCGCATCCCGGCAGTGTGAGCTGGGACTGGAACGACCTGGCCGAGGCCTTCGGCGACGGCCTGATCGCAATGTGCCCGTGCTGGCACGAGGACGCCGCGAGCTGGTTCGCGCCCGGTGGGTTGGGCGACAAGATTGGGTTTTCGCCGCTGCCGACCGGTCCGGCGCGAAGCGCCAACCACTACGGCGGAACGGGCATCTCGATCAACAAATACATCACCACCGACGAACAGCGCGCAGCCTGGCTCTTTCTCGTCTGGGCGACCTCGCCGGAGACGCAGGAGGCCGGCCTGTTCAGCAAGGTCGGCGGCGGCACACCGACCCGCGAGTCGGTCTACCAAATGCCCAAGGTGAAGCGTGCGACCAAGCCACCGTCGGACGCGCCGAACATGATCCCCTACGACGCGGTGAAGGTCGCGTGGGAGCCGCAGAACATCGGGCTGCGTCCGAAGGTGCCGTACTGGAACCAGTGCGACGCCGTGATCTTCACCGAACTGTCGAAGATGCTCGCCGGGCACAAGTCGCCGGCCGAGGCCATGCGCGCGGCCAAGCAAGGCGTCGACGACGCGGTCAACGGAGGCTCCAGTGGCGTCTAGAGCATTGGAAGCAAGGCGGCTGCGCCCGATCCGGCCGGGCAAGCGCCGGTTCAGCTTCGAGATGAAGATGATGCTGCCGGCACTGATCATCCTCGCGGCGATCTCGATCGTGCCGTTCTTCTACCTGATCTACATGTCGCTGAACAAGATCAGCCTGGTCGGCGGCATCGGCATCGCCCCGAAGTGGATCGGGCTGCACAACTGGGCGCAGATGTTCACCGACTCCAACGTCGGCGCCGGCTGGGTCACGATGGTGATCTTCTTCGTGGCGACCGTCGGCCTGGAGATGCTGCTGGGTATCGGGATCGCGCTGCTCGTGCACGAGATGGCGTGGGGCAAGAACCTCACCCTGTCCATCCTGCTGATCCCGATGTTCGTCGCGCCGGTGATCGTCGGTCTGCTCGGCCGATTCCTGGTCAACCCGACCTACGGCATGTACGCGTGGTTGCTGCGGGAGACGCACATCTTCACCGGAAACATCCTGGGCGGTCAGGTGTCGGCGTTCATTGCCGTCGTCCTGATGGACGTGTGGGAATGGACACCCCTGATCGTGCTGATCACGCTGGCCGGCCTGGTGTCGGTTCCCGGGCAGGTCATCGAGGCGGCCAAGGTCGACGGCGCCGGGTACTGGCAGCGGCTCCGGCACGTCGTCGTGCCGTCGATCTCCGGCATCGTGCTGGTGGCGCTGTTGATCCGTTCGATGGACGCGTTGCGGTACTTCGACGTGATCTGGCAGTCGACCGCCGGCGGGCCGGCCAACGCCACCAAGATCATTCCGTTGCGGCTCTACGAGGTCGCCTTCCAGTTCCTCAACCTCGGGTACGCCGCCACGATCGGCATCGTCATGCTCGCCCTCTCGATTGCGATCGCGACGTTGTTCACCGGGATCCTGCGACGTAGGGGGCTGATCGGATGAGCGAGACCCACACCGCGCGCCGCCCGACGCGGGTTCCCGGCCGGCGGGTCGTCCTGTACGTCGCGTTGGCCGTCATCATTCTCTGGACCGTCGTTCCGGTGGCGTGGATGGCGATCTCCTCGCTGAAGAACCCGGCCGACGTGTTGTCCCGCACACCGCTGCTGGACTTCGCGCCGACCATGATCAACTACACCGGACTCTTCAGCGGCGGCAACAGCCTGCTGACCTACATCGCCAGCAGCGTCCTCGCGGCGGGGATCTCGACGATCCTCGCGACAGTTCTCGGCAGTCTCGCGGGCTACGGCCTGGCACGCAGCCGCTGGCGCGGCAAGCGGCATCTCGCGTTCTGGATCATCAGTACCCGGATGGTGCCGATCGCGGCGGTCATCCTGCCGCTCTACATCGGGTTCACCTACCTGCACCTGATCAACAGCATCTGGGCGCTGGTCGTGGCCTATCTGAGCTTCAACCTGCCGTTCGCGATCTGGATCATGAACGCGTTCTTCGCCGACCTGCCCCAGGGTGTCGAGGAGGCGGCCAGGGTCGACGGCGCCAACCGGTTCCAGACGTTCTACCGGATCGCGGTGCCCCTCACCAAGCCCGGCATCGTGACGACCGCGATCCTCTGCCTCGTCTTCGCCTGGAACGACTACGCGTTCGCAGTCACCTTCACCGGCCCAGGCAGCGCGACCCTGCCGGTCGCCGCGTCGCAGCTGATCACCCAGACCGGCGTCAACTGGGGACAGCTGACCGCGATCGGCACGTTCGTCGCGCTGCCGATGGTCGTCATCGGGCTGGCGGTGCGCAAGTACCTCGTGCGCGGCCTCACGCTCGGCGCCGTGACCGGCGAATAGCCCCCCGACCTCCCACGGACCATCGGCTCCTCGGTCTGCCTTGACATGCAGCCGGTCGGCTGCCTATATTTCATGCAGCCGATCGGCTGCATGAGCGAGGGATGGCGGGGATGGACGAGGTGTTCAAGGCGCTCGCCGACCCCAGCCGCCGCCGGCTGCTCGACAGCTTGAACGGCCGGAACGGGCAGACGCTGCGGGAGTTGTGCGCCGGACTGGACATGGCCCGGCAGTCGGTCAGCAAACATCTGGCCGTGCTCGAGGCCGCCCATCTCGTCACCACGATCCGGCGGGGCCGGGAGAAGTTGCACTACCTCAACGCCGCGCCGATCGACGCCATCGCCGAACGATGGATCAGCCGGTACCACCGCGAACGCGCACGTGCACTCACCGACCTCAAGACCGCATTGGAGCCGCGACCGATGACCAGCACCGAGTTCGTCTACACGACCTACATCAACACCACCCCCGCGCAGCTGTGGCAGGCGCTGACCGATCCGGTCTTCACCCGCCGCTACTGGGGTGTGGCCCTGGAGACCGACTGGCAGGTGGGGTCGACGCTGACCTGGGTGCAGAAGGGTGTGCGGATCGCCGACCCGGAGCAGGTAGTGCTCGAATCCGAGCCGGGTCGCCGGCTGGCCTACACCTTCCACACCTTCACGCCGGAGTTCGCCGAGTCGGTCGGGTTCAGTCCCGAACTTCTCGCCCGGATTTCCGGCGAACGGCGGTCGAAGGTGTGCTTCGACATCGAACCGGTCGACCAGTTGGTCAAGCTGACCGTCGTCCACGACGGGTTCGAGCCGGGGAGCGCCGTGCTGGAGCTCGTCAGCGGGGGATGGCCCGCCGTTCTCTCCAACCTCAAGACGCTGCTCGAAACCGGCGAGACCCTGCCCGACGCCGCGTCGACGTCGGACGCCCCGGAGCGGGTCGAGCCGGGTGGTCACCGTCGTTGACCGTCGCTCGGTCAGTCGCCGATGCGCACGATCTGTTTGCCGGGGCTCCGGCCGTCGGCGAGACGCTGCTGAGCCGCGGGTGCGTTCTCCAGGCCGTCGACGGTGATGACGTCGAGATCCAGATGGCCGTCGGCGAGGTGTTCCAGCACTCTCGCGACCGCTTCGGCGACCCGGCTGGGCGCTGCGGCGACCAGCGCGGCAAGGCTGAAGCCGACGATGCCGACGTTGGCGGCGAAGAGCTGCTGCGCCGGCGGAAGCGCCGTCAACGATGCTCCGCCGGCGTTGCCGAAGAGGACGATCCGCGCGCCCGGCGCGGCGACCTGCAGGTCCGTCTCGAGCAGTGCGGTGCCCTGGGGGTCGAGGATCAGGTCGACGCCGTTGCCATTGGTGCGCTCGCGGATGTTCGCGGTGAGCTCGGGGCCCCGGACGAGGACGGCGTCGTACCCGATCGAGGCCGGGGGAGCGGTCCGGGAGTGGCTGCCGACGGTGCCGAGCACGAGACCCGCGCCGGATCGGCGCGCGAGCTGGGCGACGGCCCGGCCGACGCCGCCGGTGGCCCCGTGCACGAGCAGCGTCTCCCCGGGCCGCAGGTGTCCGGCGTCCTGCAGCAGGAGCTCGGCACTGACCAGGGCCCCGGGCGCGGCCGCGGCACGTCGCAGATCCAGCCCGGCGGGGACCGGAAGGGTCAGGCGCGCATCGGCGACGGCGACCTCGGCGAGCCCGCCGGCGCCGGTGTACGCCGCCACCCGGTCACCGACCTTCAGGGTCGTGACGCCGACTCCGAGCTCACGCACGTGGCCGGCCACGTCGAGGCCGGGCACGAACGGCCAGCTCGTGACGTAGCCCGGATCGCCCCGGCGGGCCATCACGTCCTTGAAGTTCACGCCGGCGTAGTCGACGTCGATGGCGACCTGACCCGGACCGGGGATGGGCACGTCGACCTTGTCGATCCGACTGGTCCCGGTGTCGGGCGCCGGGCCGGCGAACACCAGGGCACGCATGGTGGCGGGGTGGAGTGACATGCCGACTCTCTTTCGACGTTCCTCGTAGGTCGATCTCACGCTACAGTGTCCTACGAAGGATGTCGAAGGAGATTGCCGTGCCCACCGACCCGCGCCCGCCGTTGGTGCATCCCCGCACCCAGGACCTGACGCTCATCGAGGTCTTGCACGCCCTGGCCGACCCGACCCGCCTGACGATCGTGCAGACGCTGCGGACGGACCCTGAGCGCCCGTGCGGCACGTTCCCGGTCACGGTCGCACCGTCCACCCTGACCCACCACTTCCGGGTCCTGCGCGAGGCCGGGGTCATCGCCCAGCGCGAAGAGGGCAACCGCCGGTGGACGACGTTGCGGCAGGCCGATCTCGAGAACCGGTTCCCCGGTCTGCTCGACACGGTGCTGCAGGCCGCGGACTAGGCCGGGCGAGGTCCAGGAGTGATTGTGATCTGCCAATCACTTGCCTAGAGTGGGGAAGGTGATCGAGCGCCGGGATGCGACCGATGCGGAGGCGAAGGCACTCGCATCCTCGCTGCGACTGCGGATCCTGCGCATCTGCCTCGGCGAGGCACACACCAACAAGGAGATCGCCGAGACTCTCGGCCGCGACCCGGCGAGCATCCTGCATCACATCAGGACGCTCGTCCGGACCGGTTTCCTCGAGCCGCAGGAGGAGCGGCGAGGTGCGCGCGGATCGCGGGAGATCCCCTACCTGTCGACGCAGAAGTCGTGGCGGCTGAGCACCCCGGCCATGGACCGGTCGATGCTCGACACCTTCCTCGAGGAGGTCGCGCTCGTTCCGGCCGTCGACATGGACATGGCCCGGCTCGGTCTGCGCCTGTCCGCCGCCGACATGGCAGCGTTCCGCTCCCAGCTGCGTGATCTCCTCGACGACTTCGCGAATCGTCCGAACGACCCGGCGGAGGCTGCCTGGTCGGTGTTCTTCGCCCTGCACCCCGACCCGAACCGACCAGGCCCGGCGCGCTAGAGCACAGCCAGATCGATCTGCCGGAGGCGCTCGGGGTCGGCGAGGATGTCCAACTCGACGATCCTGCCGCCGCTGACGGTCACCGCCATCACCGCGAGCAGCCGGTCGTCGGTGGCCGTCACGATACCGGCCGCTCCGTTGACGAGGGCACGGCGCGCGAACTGGGCGAACCGCGAGAACTCCGCCGCCTGACCGGCCACGGATCGCGCTCCCCGAACCACCCTGGAGGCACCGGCCGCCAAGGGACCACCGTCGGCCCGGAGTACGACGTCCGGGTCGAGGACCGCGACCAGCGCCTCGAAGTCGCCGGTCCGGGAGGCGGCGAGGAAGGCGTCGACGACCTCTCGCTGGCGGGTGAGATCGGCGTCGGCCACCGGTGCGGCGACCTGGATCCGGCGTCGCGCGCGACTGGCGAGCTGCTTGGCCGCCGCCGGCGAACGCCCGACGATGGACGCGATCTCGTCGAACGGCACGGCGAACATGTCGTGCAGAACGAAGGCGAGCCGTTCGGCCGGAGCCAACGTCTCCAGGACGACGAGCAGCGCGAGACCGACGGAGTCGGCGACCATCGCCTCATGTTCGGGGTCGCTGTCGAGGTCGCGGCTCACGATCGGATCAGGCAGGTGCGCGTCGAGCGGCTCTTCGCGCCGGGACCGGCGTGAGCGCAGGAGGTCCAGGCACACCCGGCCGACGACGGTGGTCAGCCACGCCGCCAGGTTGTCGACCCCGCTCGTGTCGGATCGGCTGAGCCGGAACCAGGACTCCTGTACGGCGTCGTCCGCCTCGCTCAGCGAGCCGAGTATCCGGTAGGCCACGGATCGCAGGCGTGGGCGGTTCTCCTCGAATCGCTCTGCCAGCCAGTCGTTCTCGTCCACAGTCACCTTCTCCCGTCGCCATCCGTCGAAGGTATGACGAACCCCACCGACCACGGGTAACACCACCACTGGAGGCATGACATGCACGCGCGGATGAGCAACCCGGCGACGGTCCTTCCTGAGGCCATGCCGCACATCCTCAACCTGTTCAAGGCCACGGGGAAGGGCGGCGTACCCGAGCTGACGCTCGAGTTGGTCCACCTGCGGGCGAGCCAGATCAACGGCTGCAGCGCATGTGTCGATGCCGGCGCCCGCACCGCCAGGAAGGCGGGCGAGACCGATGAGCGGCTCTTCGCCGTGGCGGCCTGGCGGGAGACGCCCTACTTCACCGACGCCGAGCGCGCCGCGTTGGCGCTGACCGAGGCCGCGACCCGGCTCAGCGACCGCGCCGACCCGGTCCCGGACGAGATCTGGGACGACGCCGCCGACCATTACGACGAGAAGGGGCTCGCGGCCCTGGTCCTGATGATCGGTGTGACCAACCTCTTCAACCGCCTGAACGCCACGACCAGGCAGATCGCGGGGGCGGCCTGGTGAGCCGGCCCGGCAAATCGGTTGCTCCCGGCCGACACCGTCTGGTCCACTCGGCGCAGTAACCGAACCGATCCGGGAGAGGGAAATGCGCGCAGCGTCCATGTCCAACCAGAAGGGGATTGCCACCTATTCAAAGGACATGACGCGTAGTGACGACCTTGAACCTGGGGATTCTGGCGCACGTAGACGCCGGTAAGACCACCCTGACCGAGCGGCTCCTCCACGCCGCCGGGGTCATCGACGAGATCGGCAGCGTCGATGACGGCAACACCCAGACCGACACCCTTGCACTCGAGCGGCAGCGCGGCATCACCATCAAATCCGCCGTCGTCTCCTTCGTCATCGGGGATGTCACGGTCAACCTGATCGACACACCGGGCCACCCGGACTTCATCGCCGAGGTGGAACGGGTGCTGAGCGTGCTCGACGGTGCCGTGCTGGTCATCTCGGCGGTCGAGGGTGTGCAGGCGCAGACCCGCCTTCTGATGCGGACCCTGCAACGGCTGCGCCTGCCCACCCTCATCTTCGTGAACAAGATCGACCGTTCGGGTGCGGGCTACGACCGCGTGCTGCAGGAGATCTCGGACAAGCTCGCGCGGTCGATCGTTCCGATGGGATCGGCGCACGACCTCGGCACCCGTACCCCCGGTTTCACGCCGTTCGACGGGTCCGACACAGGCTTCTCCGACCGGATGGCCGACCTGCTCGCCAACCACGACGACCGGCTGCTGGCCGCGTACGTCGATGACGAGAAGGCGGTCTCCTACGGCCGGCTGCGGCGCTCGCTCGCCGCGCAGACCAAGGAAGCACAGGTCCATCCGGTGTTCTTCGGGTCGGCCGTCACCGGCGCCGGTGTGGATCCGCTGATCACCGGCATCACCGAGCTTCTTCCCGCGGTGGACGGCGACGCGGACGGTCCGGTCTCGGGCACCGTCTTCAAGGTCGAACGGGGCCCGGCGGGGGAGAAGATCGCCTACGTGCGCATGTTCGGCGGGACGGTACGGACCCGGGACCGACTGGACTTCGGCGGCGACCGGGAGGGCAAGGTCACCGCCATCAGGGTCTTCGATCGCGGCTCGACCGCGCAGCGAGCCACGGTCACGGCGGGGCAGATCGGGAAACTCTGGGGGCTCGGCGACATCCAGATCGGCGACACGATCGGCACCCCCCGCGTCACGGCAGAGCGTCATTTCGCCCCACCGACGCTGGAGACGGTCGTCGTGACCCGTCGCCGGTCCGACAAGGGGGCGCTGCACGTCGCGCTGACCCAGCTCGCCGAGCAGGACCCGCTGATCGACCTCCGCCAGGACGACGTCCGGCAGGAGACCTTCGTGTCGCTCTACGGCGAGGTGCAGAAGGAGGTCATCGAGGCGACACTGGCGAACGAGTTCGGCATCGAGGTGGGATTCCGCGAGTCGACGACGATCTGCATCGAGCGTCCGGCCGGCCCCGGCGCGGCGCTCGAGGCGATGAAGGACGACGCCAACCCGTTTCTCGCCGGCGTCGGCCTGAGAATCGACCCGGCGCCGATCGACAGCGGGATCGACTTCCGGCTGGAGATCGAGCTCGGCGCCCTTCCGCTCGCCTTCCTCAAGGCGGTCGAGGCGACGGTGACAAAGACCCTGTGCCAGGGCCTCTACGGGTGGCGGGTCACCGACTGCACGGTCACCATGACGCATTCCGGCTACGCGCCACGGCAGAGCCACGCCCACCAGGGCTTCTCCAAGAGCATGTCGAGCACGGGTGAGGACTTCCGCAACCTGACACCACTGGTCGTGATGAGCGCGTTGAAGCAGGCCGGCACCGTTGTCTACGAGCCGCTGCACCGCTTCCGTCTCGAGATCCCCGCGGACACCTTCGGGACGATCCTTCCCGTATTGATCGGGCTGCGCGCCGTACCGCAATCGTCGGTGATGAAAGGTTCGGCCTACCTGGTCGAAGGTGAGATCCCGGCGGCGCGGGTGCACGATCTGGAGCAGCGGCTGCCCGGGCTGGCCCGCGGGGAGGGGGTCCTGGAGTGCGAATTCGACCGCTACCAGGAGGTTCCAGGCGCGCCCCCGACCCGCAGTCGCACGGACAACAACCCCCTCAACCGGAAGGAGTATCTGCTGCACGTCCAGCGTCGGGTCTAGCGTCCGGCCGGGGGGGGGAACGTGGCGGTGCTCTGCGGGTCCCTGTCCCCTTGCTCCGCTGAGCGAAGCAAGGGGACAGTAGCTCGCCGGGACGTAGGTCACCCCCGAACCGGGCACGGTCCGGGACCCGGCATCATCGTGCGCCGTACTCGCACGTCCGGGCCGATCCTGCGGGTAGCGCGCACGATGTCGACCCACTCCGCGGGCGGCTCGCATCATCGGACGCTGTACTCGCAGATCCGGCCCGATTTTGCGAGTAGAGCGTCCGATGTCGCCGGACCTCTTGCTGGCCTGGTCCGGGCACGGTCCGGGACCGCACGATGTCGACCATCCCCGGCCGGCGGACCTACTCCCCGGGGCACCGATCCCGGTTGTCCCGGGCGGTCAGGCAGGCACGCTCTCCTTACGTACGGCGACGACGGACGGCCGCCGTGAGAGCGCGGTCAGGAGCAGGGCGACCACGGTGGCGGCGGAGCCGACGATCAGGCAGGTGATGAACCCGTCCCTGAGGTTGTGTGTGGCCCCGAGGAGTGGGCCGAAGGTAGCGATACCGACGGCGGCACCGACCTGGCGGGTGGCGTTGAACGCTGCGGACGCGGCCCCGTGCAGGGCGGGTTGGACAGCGGCGATGGACCGCGAGGTCATGGTGGTCACGAGTAGTCCCGCGCTGAATCCGGCGGGCAGGAGGGCGAGCGCCAATGGCCACAGCGCGGTGGAGGTGCTGGCCCATGCCACCGCGAGGAGCGTGATGGCCACAACGACCTGACCGATGCCGAGGACGGCGGGACGTCCGATGCGGTGCGCGAGCGGCGCGGCGCTGATACTCCCGACCGAAATCAGGCCGGTCAGGGGCAGAAACACCAGCCCGCTGGCCAGCGCGCTGAGTCCGCGGGCCTGCTGGAGCATCAGGCCCAACGCGAACAGCAGCCCGTAGAAGGTGAAGTTGAACAAGGCGCCCTGTGCGGCCGTGGCGACGAATCCGCGGTCGGAGTAGACGCCGGGCGGCAGCAGCGGCGCCCGGGTGGAGCGTTCGGCCCGGACGAAGCCGACGAGCCCGGCGACGGCCAGCGCGGCCGCGGTGACGACCGCGGGGCTCAGCCAGCCCTGCGCGGGGCCTTCGACGAGCGCGAAGACCAGCCCGCCGATCAGGACGGTCGCGGTGCCCATCCCGGCGACGTCGACCCGCCGGCGACGGCGTGCGAGGGCGGGCACCGAGCGCAGGCTCCAGACCGCGGCGGGGATTCCGATGACCACGTTGACGGCGAACACGGCCCGCCAGTTCGCGAGCCCGACGAGCGCCCCGCCCAGCAGCGGTCCGGCAGCCATCCCGATGCCCCCTGCGGCGGCCCACCAGCCGACGAGTCGGTGCCGCGCCGCGCTCATCGGTCGCGGATGCCGTCGCCAGGACGAGCGCGCTGGGCAGCAGTAGACGCTGCGCCGGCGCCCTGGATCAGCCGGGCGACGTTGAGCACCGCCATCGAGCCCGCGACCGCGCAGACCGCAGAGGCCGCGGCGAAGACCAGCAGGCCTGCGACGAAGGCCCGCTTCGCGCCGAGGGCGTCCGTGATCGCGCCGGCACCGAGCATCACCGCGGCGAAGGAGAGGGTGTAGGCGTTGACGGCCCATTCCAGCGTCGGAGCGGGTGGCGTGCAGGTGCGAGGCGAGTTGGGCGAGGGTGAGACTCACGATCGTGCCGTCGACGGAGACCATGAAGGTCGCGATCATCGCAAGCACCACGACACCCCGACGTTGTTCGATAGGCATGGAACAACTCTAGCGGGAGTTCGACGAACATCGAACATAGGTGTTAGTCTGGAGACGTAAGGAGGAACCATGACGTCGAACCACTCAGGCGCGCTCTGAGGTCACCGCTGTCCTGCATGCCCTGGCGGACCCGGTGCGCCTGGACCTCGTCCGGCAGCTGAGCGAGTCCGACACGGCGATCGCGTGCGGCCGATTCGATACGCCGGTGGCGAAGAGCACCCTCAGCCACCACTTCAAGATCCTCCGCGAGGCGGGCATCATCGCCACCCACCGCGACGGGGGCCAGGCCCTCAACGTGCTGCGCACCGCAGAAATGGACGCCTCGTTTCCGGGCCTGCTGAGCGCGATCCTGCCCCGGGCCCGGCACTAGCAGGCCGGTTCACTCGTCGAGGAGGTCCATGTCGAGCCAATCGGCCAGGTCCTCGATCTCGCCGTGCACGGCGGCGGCCATCGACCTGGTGAACGGTCGGTCCTCGTGGATGGCGTCGACGCGGAGCACTCCGGCGTCGCGGTCGGCGGTGGCGTCGAGTTTCCCGATGAGCCGGTCGCCGTAGAGGATCGGTAGGGCGAAGTAGCCCCAGCGGCGTTTGCCGGCGGGCTTGTACGTCTCGAGCTGGTAGTCGTAGTCGAAGAGCTCGAGAGTGCGCTTGCGGTCGACGACCAGCCGGTCGAATGGCGACAGCAGCGCCGCGCGTCCGGAGAAGGGTAGACCGAGCAGCGCCGGATCGACCCGCCAGGTGCCCTTCACGCCCGCGACCGTCGCGGGTTCCCCGGCGTCGCCGACGTCGAGCGGCTCCACCGGGCACTCCGGTCCGCGGTCGCGGGCGATGCCCAGAGCGCTGAGCCGGAGCTCGTTGCGTCTGCGCAATGCCTCGTCGGGCGGGACCACCGCGTCGTCGGGATAGACGCGCTCCGCCAGGTCCCAGAGCCGCTCCCGACCGACCCGTCCGGCGACCGCGACATCGCCGCTGTGCACCATGAGCTCGAGCAGCTGGGTGACGGTGCGGTTGTTGTTCCATCCGCTCGACTTCCAGGGCACCGCGCAATGATCGGGAAGGTCGCGCGAGGTCAGCGGTCCGGAGGACTCGAGCCGGCGGAGGATGTCACGGCGACACACATCGTTGGCATTCACCCAGTTGACCTGGGACTGCCGCCAACCCGGGATCTGTCCGCGCTCGGCCGTCTCCCAGCGCGCCATATCGGCGCGGTAGAGGGCGAGGTCCTCGCCGGGTCGGATCATCCCGCGCAGGTCGATCAGCGCCCGGTGGTCCAGCTCGGTCGCCAACGCGGCGGGGGAGTACGACGAGCCGAGCCGGCTCCAGAGCACGAGGTCCGCGCTCGGGGCGACCGAAGCGGTCGGGTCGACGTGCAGGAGAGTCAGTCCGCGGACCACCTCGAGCAGATCGGTCGGTCGCGGGCTGTCCAGCAGCTGGGCGCGCACGGCGATGCGGCGCGCCGCGGTCCGAGACAGCTCGTGCACGGTCCCTCCACGGCCGATGCCGGTCGGAGCACTCCGACGTCCGACAGGGATGACTTTCGCGTCTGTCGGGAGTCCACGCTACAAGGACATCGGGACCCTGACGGAAAGGAATGCGGACGCCATGCGAGAGCTCATCGCCGATCTCTTCGTCTCTGCGGACGGCTTTGCCGCCGGAGTGAATTCCGGCCCCTACTTCGGCTACTCCGGCCCGGACCTGGAGGCCTGGGTGCACACGGGCCTGGATCAGCCGCACACCGTGGTCATGGGCCGGGTCACCTATGAGGCGATGGCCGGGATCTCCGCTGGAGCGACCGACGACGTCAGCACGCGGATGAACGAGCTTCCGAAGATCGCCGTCTCGAACACGCTCCGGGAGCCGCTCACCTGGAGTAACACCCGGCTCCTCACCGGCGACCTCGCCGACGGGATCCGCGCGCTCAAGGAGCAGCCCGGTAACCCGCTCCGGTCCATCGGCAGCATCACCCTCGTGCGGAACATGATCCGCCTCGGGCTGGTCGACCGGCTCCGGCTGATGGTCTTTCCGCTCATCCTCGGGGTCGACGGCCGGGAACCGTTCCACGCCAACTATCCGGCGACCGGCCTCGAGCTCCTCTCCACGCAGCTTCTGGACCTCCGGATCGTGCTGCTGGAGTACCGGCCGGCGAGGTCCGCAGGGGACTAACCGGCAGCACATCGGCGCGCCTGTCTCTGGGCGGAGGGCCTGTTCAACCGGCGCACCGTGACATGACAATGGGCATGGTCCGACCGTAGGAGCACACCATGTTGATCCGGCCCGCCGAGCTCGAGCGGATCCGCGGCGGCGAGATCGACCTCGCCTACCGCCGCTGGAATCGTCCACGGCTGCTGGTCGGTACCCGGATGCGGACCATGGTCGGCCTGGTGGAGGTGACCTCAGTCGACCAGGTCGACCCGGACTCCCTCACCGACGCGGACGCGGTCCGTGCCGGGGCGACATCCCGGACCGACCTGGTCGACCGCCTTGCCCACCGACCCGACCGTCCCATCTTCCGGATCGGCCTGCGCTACGCCGGTGCGGACCCGCGGGTCACGCTGCGGGGCGAGGCCGACCTCACCGACGACGCACGATCTGAGCTCCTGGACCGCCTGGCCAGGTACGACAAGGCCTCCCGTCACGGGCCATGGACCGCAGCCACACTCGAGATCATCGACCGGAAGCCCGAGGTCCGTGCCCCCGACCTCGCCACCGAGCTCGGTCTGGAAACCGTCGTCTTCAAGCGCAACGTCCGCAAGCTCAAGGAGCTCGGGCTCACCGAGTCACTCCCCGTTGGATACCGGCTCTCGCCCCGCGGCCGCGCTCTCTCCCATCCGCACTAGGGTGCTGGTCCGCGCCGAACCAGATCGGACCACGGCCGGGGAAGAGGTCCGGTCACGAATCTCAATATCTCCAGGAACCTCGCCTGTCGCGGAACCGACCAATTCCGGGCCTCCGACGTGGACGACGACTTCCGGAGTTTCGCCATCGCCCAGAACAGCTGGTACCAGAGCGCCCCCGCTTCCAGGAATCCGTCGTCGGGTGAATCCCCACTCAGACCCAAGGCACGCCTGGCCGAACGGTACCCGGACAGAAGGCTGGGTAGTGCCCGGGTCGGGAGGTCGACGAAGTCCCTTACCGGATCACCCCACTCGGCACACCCCCAGTCGATGAGTGCCGTCACATCACCGCTGGCACCGACGATCAGATTGGAGGGCAGGACGTCGCCATGCAGCAAGACCGGTTCGACATTGATCGCGGCTCTTTCTCCCAAGAAGTCGAACCAGTCCGTGAGCCACCGACCCTGGGCAGTCCCGAGTTCGCCCGCTTCGCAGAGTCGCTGAACCAGGTGACCGGCCGAGAACACGGCGGGCGCGGGCACAAGCGGGATCGGGTCGACGTCCCGCATCCGGAGTTGGTGGAGCTTCGCGAGAATGTGCGCCAACGACGTATAAGCACGGTCGTTCGCGTCCGCCTCGTACCCGATCCCTCCTAGCGTCGGCCCGTGGAGTCGCTCCAAGACCATGTAGGGAATGCCGACCAGTTCACGACTCGAATCATAGGTAACGACACCGGCCGTCGGGACGCCCGCCTTCTGCACGATGTTGATGACGTCAGCCTCCTTCGCGAGGCTGGTCTCCGCGGCCGCATGACGGGGGATTCGAAGGATCAGACTCTCGCCAAGGATGATGGTGAGATTTACCTCTCCCTGTTGAGGAGCCGGAAAGACGTCCTCGGGCGGCACGCCATATCTGGCCGCGATCACAGTAATGTCCGTCCGGAACGAGTCCATGAGACGACCGCCGTCAGACATGCTTACTCCTCACCTGACCATCCTCGCATCGCCCGAACGGAACAGGGGTCGGCCGCCGACGGTATTGCCGACCGGGTCGGACGTTGAGGATCAGGCGGAGCCGGCGGGGGAGGGCTTAGGGTCGGTGATGTGGTGGAGCCGATGCTGGCCCGGCAGGTCGACCGGCTCCCGGCCGGGAGCTCGGCGGCGGGGATGCTGTTCGAGCCGAAGTGGGACGGATTCCGGGCTCTCGCGATGGTCGACCGGACCGGGGGAGTCGACCTCGTGTCGCGGCGGGGGACGTCGCTGGCACGTGGCTTCCCCGAGGTCGTGTCCGCCGTGCACTCCAGCCTGCCGGCCGACACGGTGGTCGACGGCGAGATCGTGCGGTGGTCGACCGACGGCCGGCTCGACTTCGGGGCGTTGCAGCACCGCAACACCACCGGCCGGGCGGCGGTCGGTCAGCTGGCGGCCGCAGAGCCCTGCCATCTCATCTGCTTCGACGTGCTCCGGGTCGCAGGCCGCGAATTGGTGCACGAACCGCTCACCCGGCGGCGGCGGGCGCTGGAGGAGCTGTTCGCCGACGTGCCCGGCGCCTCGGCGCTCGCGCTCGGGCTGCAGACCGACCAGCTCGACGTGGCGCGGGCCTGGTTCGACGATCTCGCTCAGGTCGGCGTCGAGGGCATCGTCATCAAGCCCGCCACCTCCCGCTACCGGCCGGGGGACCGCTCGGTGTGGCGGAAGGTGAAGCACTACACCAGCACCGAGGTACTCATCGGGGGAGTGACCGGCGCCATCGACCGTCCCCGGGAGCTGATCGTCGGCCGGTACGCCGCCCGGTCCGGCGAGCTGATCGTGGCCGGACGCACCGTTCCGTTGCACACCGCGGACTCGGCGGCCATCGGCGCCGTACTCACGCCCGCGCAGGCCGACCACCCGTGGCCCGAGATGCTGCCCGGCGGGTGGAGCAGCGGTGGCCGCCCGACCGACTACACGCGGGTCGTCCCCACAGTGGTCGCCGAGGTCCGGGTGGACGTCGCCACCCACGGCGACCGCTGGCGGCACGGCCTCCGATTCCTGCGCCTCCGCCCGGACCTCGACCCCAGCGGTGTACCGACCGATCTGGACACCCAGACCGCACATTAGGCGGCGGTCAGAGCTACTCCCCGGCTATCCGAACTGGCCGGGCTGGTAGTCGCCGCCGCGCTGCTGGGTGATGACGGCCAGCCGGTTGGAGGCGTTGATGAGGCCGATGAGGCACACCAGGGCGGCGAGCTGCTCGTCGTCGTAGTGCTTGGCGGCATTCGTCCAGGCCTCGTCCGTGACACCACCGGCCGCATCGGCGAGGCGGGTGCCCTGTTCGGTCAGCTCGAGCGCGGCGCGCTCGGCATCGGTGAACACCGTGGACTCCCGCCAGGCCGCGACCAGGTTGATGCGTACCGAGGATTCCCCGGCGTGCGCGGCGTCCTTGGTGTGCATGTCGGTGCAGAAGCCGCAGCCGTTGATCTGGCTCGCGCGGAGCATCACCATGTTCTGGGTCGCGGTCGGCAGGGTCGAGTCCTTGATGATCACCAGGCTCGCCGAGGCGAAGTACTTCATGGACTTGCCCGCGAGCGGGCTGTCGGAGAGGTTCAAACGAGCATCCATCGTGCACTCCCTGTGGTGTCGATTGTGCTGTGGTCATTGGTCGACCATGAGATGCCGGCGGGTCGATCGGTGTGACACCACTCCGACGTGACGGGCGCCATACCGCCGTGGTGTCACAAAACGCTGGAGCCCGGTGTCTTGTGGGTGACACAGTCGCGGGTGACAGGACAGGTGGGGCATGAACGAAGCCATGAGCGAGGGGGGCCGCCCGGATCCGGCCCGCCCCGATCCCGCCACAGCGGCGTTCGTCGTGCACCGGAACCTGTTGTTCACGGTCGCCTACGAGTTGCTCGGGTCGGCCGCCGACGCCGAGGACGTCCTCCAGGAGACCTGGCTGCGATGGGCGGGCGTCGAGCTCGACACGGTGCGCGATCAGCGCGCCTACATGGTCCGGATCACCACCCGGCAGGCGCTCACCCGGCTGCGCACAGTCGGCCGGCGCAGGGAGTCCTACGTCGGGCCCTGGCTGCCCGAGCCGCTGCTGACCGCGCCGGACGTGGCGGAGGACGTCGAGCTGGCGGACAGCGTCTCGATGGCGATGCTGCTGGTGCTGGAGACGCTCACGCCGACGGAGCGGGCGGTGTTCGTGCTGCGCGAGGTGTTCGATCTGGAGTACGACGAGGTCGCCGAAGCCGTCGACAAGACCCCGGCCACCGTCCGCCAGATCGCCCACCGGGCACGGGCGCACGTCGCCGCACGCCGGCCGCGCGGGATCGTCTCACCGGCCGACGCCCGAGCCGCGCTCGAGGCGTTCCGGCGGGCGATCGAGACGGGCGACCTGCAGGGCCTGCTCGACATCCTCGCGCCGGATGTCGTCGCCCTGACCGACGGCGGGGGAGTCAAACAGGCCCAGCTGCGGCCCATCGTCGGGGCCGAGAGCGTCGCGAGCTTCTTCGCCGTCGGCGTGGACCGGGTCGCGGCCGGGATGTCGCTCGAGCCGGTCCAGGCCAACGGCGGTCCGGCCCTGATCGTCCGGCTCAACGGGGAGATCGACGGCGTCGTGGCGGTGCGGGTCGACGACGGCCTGGTCACCGGCCTCTACCTCGTACGCAATCCCGAGAAGCTGTCGCACGTGGAGCGGGAGACTGCCGTGAGCCGCTGACCCTGCTGAGCCCCGGCGGGCGCTGTCGGCCGGGAACGGGTTCGGGGTGAACATCGTTCCCGCGGTATGGCTGCGTGGCTGGGGTTCGCCATTCCGGGCGCGGTCGTCCTCGTGATGACCGTGGCCGTCTACGAGTCGCGGTTCGGGAAACGGCCCGGGACGCCGGTGTCCTCGACCTACGTCAACGAGATCACGGCGATGTTCTTCGGCACGAAACGGATGGAGCTGGACCACCGGGACTCGATGTCGATGATGCGCGTGGAGGACGCCCAGGGCGACCGCGGCACGAGCGTCGATCTCGATCGCGGGGTCGTGGTCGTCCGGCCGGACGAGCCCGGGCCCGGTCAGGCCTGACCGGCGGGCGCGACCGAGGCACCCTCGATGCCGTGCCGAGCCATCGCCTCCGCGACGAAGCCGCTGGACTTCTTCCGCTCGACGAAGTCGGCCAGCGTCCGCGCCGCGTCGTCGCCCCGCCCGGCCGGCATGACCCATCGCCTGCTGGATCACCATGAATCGGCCCGGCAGCATGCGCAAGGACGGGTCCTCGCCGGCCCAGCCTTCCAGCAGCTGGCGGATGCCGGCCGCCACCTCGACGCGGCCGGCCTGCACCGCCTGGCGGACGGCGGGCGCATTGGCCATCCGCTCGACCTGCGCCGCCTGCAGCTCGCGGGAGAGGAAGAGGTCATAGGCGCTGCCCTGACCGACCGCGACCCGGTTGTTCCGGGACGTCCACCTCGGCGTTCTCCCGCAGGCGCGAACCACCGGGACCAGATAGCTGCCTTCGATGAGCACGTACGGCGCCGTGAAGCTCAAGCCCTCGCTGCGGGCCGGATCGACGGCGAAGAAACCGACGTCGGCCTTCTCGCTCCGCACGGCGTCGACCGACAGGACGGCCTTCTCGAAGAGGACCAGCTCGACATCGACCCGCAGCTCATCGTCCGAGAGCATGGGCCAGATCGACCGACACCCCACCTGCGGTGCCGGTGGCCGCGTCGCGGTGTGCGAGGATCGGGTTGCCCAGGTTGATCGAGGCGCGCAGCTGGCCACGTGGGCGCGAACGCACGGACAAGTGCGTCGGATGAGCGGCATGCCGGCGAGCGTATCGGTCCTGCACGGAGGGTGATCGGGCGCCGGCCAGCTGGTGAAACGCCACCGGCCGGGAAGGCCGGCTCTACGATCAGGGCGTGTGGGTGCGAACTGCCCGGCGGCCTGGCGGGCCGGCATGAGCGCTCCCATGCTGATCGCGGTCGATGACCACCCGGACCTCCGCCGAGACGTTGAGCGGGAACTGCGTAACCGGTACGAGCCCGACTACCGCGTCCGTTGTCTCGGCTCGGCACCCGAAGCGCTCGCCGCGCTGGACGAGGTCGCGGCGGCCGGCGAACAGGTCGCCCTGGTGCTCGCCGGCGAGGTGCTCGCGGGAGAATCCGGAACGACGCTCTTGGCCGACGTCGCGCAGAGATTCCCGCACGCCCAGCGGGTCCTGCTCGTGAAGTGGGGTCGACTGGGGGACTCGACGTCGGGCGACGCGGTGTTCGAGGCGATCTCCTCCGGCCGCATGGACCACTTCGTCGTACGGCCCGCGGCGCCCCCGGACGAGCAGTTCCACGTGGCGATCTCCGGCTTCCTGCTGGCGTGGGCGGAGGCCCGGCGCCGCGTTCCGAACACCGTGAATGTGATCGGGGAGAGCTGGTCCGGCCGGGCCTACGAACTGCGCGAGGTGCTCGGACGCTGTGCGATATCCCACCGGTTCGTCCTGGCCGGCTCGGCCGAGGGGCGTGACCTCGTCCCGGATTCAGGCTCCCGGAGGCTCCCGCTTCTCGTCCTCCCCGACGGGGAGATCCTGGAGGACCCCAGCGACACCGAGATCGCGGCGGCGTCCGGGGTTGCGGTCGACCCGGACCGACGCCACTACGACATCGTCATCGTCGGCGGCGGACCCGCCGGCCTGTCCGCGGGCGTCTACGGCGCCTCCGAGGGGCTCCGCATCCTGGTCATCGACTCGGGCGGTGTGGGCGGGCAGGCCACGTCCAGTTCGTCGATCCGCAACTACCTCGGCTTCCCCCGCGGCGTCAGCGGTGGCGAGCTGGCCCGCCGGGCCTACGAGCAGGCGTGGGTCTTCGGCGCCCGGTTCGCCTTCATGCAGACCGTCACGCACCTGGCGCGGGAGCAGGACGGCATCGTGGTGACCCTGAACACCGGCGGGGTCGTGGTGGCTCGCGCGGTGGTCCTGGCGATGGGCGCCCGCTACCGCATCCTCGGGGTGGCGCCGCTCGAGGCGTTGCGTGGTGCCGGTGTCTTCTACGGCAACGCCGCCTCGGAGGCGCCGCTCGCGGCGGGGGAGGAGGTTTACGTCGTCGGGGGAGCGAACTCCGCCGGGCAGGCCGTCCTGCACCTGGCCCGCTACGCCCGGCGCGTCACGCTGGTGGTGCGGGCCGCGACACTCGACGCAGGGATGTCGGACTATCTGGTCCGGGAGATCGAGGCGACGCCGAACGTCGAGGTGCGCACGGGGACCGACGTCGTCGACGGCGGCGGCGACAGCTGGCTGGACCACCTGGTGCTGCGCGATCGCGCGGACGGCCGGGAGGAGACGGTCGGTGCCCGAGCCCTCTTCCTGATGATCGGCGCCCGGCCGAACACCGACTGGCTGCCCGCGACGATCGAGCGCGATCCCGGTGGCTTCGTGCTGACCGGACCGGACCTGAGTGCCGACGCACTTGGTGCATTCGGTCGTGGTCCCCTTCTGCTCGAGACCAGCCTCCCGGGAGTTCTCGCGGTCGGCGACGTCCGACACGGATCCGTGCAGCGCGTGGCGTCCGCCGTCGGTGAGGGCTCCATCGCGATCCAGCAGATCCACCGTCTCTTCGACGACGTCGTGACCGGGGTCAGCGTCTCGTCAGAATGACGAGTTGCTGCGTCGCCCGGGTCATGGCGACGTAGCGGTCGACAGCTCCTTCGATGTCTGTGCCGAACGCCTCCGGGTCGATGAGGACGACCAGGTCGAACTCGAGCCCCTTCGCCAACTCCGGTGTCAGCGACCGGACGCGCGACGTCGCCCCGAACGTGCCGACGTCAGGGTCATCCGCGCCGATGACGCAGGCGATGCCCTCGGCATTCGTGGCGAGCCACGTGTCGAGGATCGAGCGCAGATCCGATACCGGTCCGTGTACGACGGGGACGTCGCTGCTGCGGATGGAGGTCGGCACGTTGGCGTCCGGGAGCACGGCTCGGATGACCGGCTCGGCTTCGGCCATCACCGCCTCCGGCGTCCGGTAGTTGACGCTCAGGGAGGCCAGGGTGATCCGGTCGAGCCCGATCCGCTCGAGCCGTGCCTGCCACGACTCGGTGAACCCGTGCCGTGCCTGGGCCCGGTCCCCGACGATGGTGAAGCTCCGGGTCGGGCAGCGGAGCAGCAACATCTGCCACTCCGCGTCGGTCAGTTCCTGAGCCTCGTCCACGACGATGTGCGCGAACGGGCCGGCGAGCAGATCCGGGTCGGTGCTGGGCAATGGAGTGTCGTCGACCAGAGCGCGCTGCAGGTCGTCCTTGCGCAGCATCGACATCACCATCATCTCGGAGTCATCCGCGGCGATCAGGTGGTCGATGACCATGTCCATCTGCTCCCGTTCGGCGGCGACGGCGGTCTCCTGCCGACGCTGGCGTCGGGACGCCTCCGGGTCGCCGAGCCGCTGCCGGGCGGCGTCCAGGAGCGGCAGGTCGGACACCGTCCACGCCCGGGCGTCCGCGCGTTGCAGTGTCCGCACATCGTCGGGGCTGAGCCAGGGAGCGCACATCCGCAGATAGGCGGGTACCGACCACAGGTCCCCGACGAGGTCGGCCGCGTCGAGCAGCGGCCACGCGCTGTTGAAGGTCGCGAGGAGCTCCTGGTTCTGCCGAAGCGACCTCCGGGCCAGGTCGACCGAGTCGTCGCCGTCGTACTTGTCCATCAGGATCGTGAGCACCTGCTCCCAGATCTGGTCGCGTGCCTCGTTGTGGGGAGTACCGGGGTCGGGTGTTTCGAACGCCTCGGCCCAATCGGCGGCGCTCAGCCAGATGTCGGAGGCGTCGGTGGTGACCGTCATCCCCTTGCTGGGCGGCTCCTCGTAGAACCGCACGGCCGCCTCGATCGCCGTCACCAGTTCCGCGGACGACTTCAGGCGGGCGACGTCCGGGTCGGTCTCGATCGCTGCCGCGGCCCCCTCGGCGACGAGGTCGCGCAGGGTGCAGGTCTGCACGCCTTCCTCTCCGAGGCTGGGGAGGACGTCCGCGACGTAGGCCAGGTAGGGCAGGTGCGGACCGACGAACAGCACACCGCCTTTGTGATGACCGAGGCGAGGGTCGGAATAGAGGAGATAGGCCGAGCGGTGCAGCGCGACGACGGTCTTCCCCGTACCCGGGCCGCCGTCGACGACGAGAGCGCCGCCGGATCCCGCGCGGATGATGGCGTCCTGGTCGGCCTGGATGGTGCTCAGCACATCGCGCATCCGGGGTGACCGGTGGCTGCCCAGGCTGGCGATGAAGGCGGACTGGTCGTCGAGCGCGGCGTGCCCGTCGAATCCGTCCGCGGTAAAGACCTCGTCCCAGTAGTCGTTGATCCGGCCGCGGGTCCAGCGATACCGGCGGCGGCTCGCCAGACCCATCGGGTTGGCGTGGGTCGCTCCGAAGAACGGTTCGGCGGCGGGGGAGCGCCAGTCGAGCAGCAGCCGACGACCTGCGCTGTCGGTGAGGCCGAGTCGTCCGACGTACACCGGCCCGGTGCCGTCCGCCCGAACCATGTGGCCGAGACACAGGTCCAGTCCGAACCGACGCAGGGTGCGCAGGCGAGCGGTCAGGCGGTGGATCTCCATGTCCCGGTCCATCGCCGCCCGGCCGCTGCGGCCGGGCGCCTTGCGCTCGACCTCGAGGCGTTCGGAGAGGTCGGCGATCGACTGCTCGAGGCTCTCCGCGATGGCCGCGAAGTGTCGTTCGTCGCCGGCGATCAGCGTCGGGTCGGCCTTCGGGGCGAGGTGGTCGGGAAGGTCAAACGCGCTGGTGGTCAGCAGGTTCACGTATCAGCTCCGATCTGAGTTTCGCCACCATAGATCCGAATTAATTCGCTCATGAACGCAGCCGGATCTTGCTATAAATGAAACTGAGGGAGTCGGCGGCAGCCATTGCACGCCGCACGGCGTCCCGACATCACATCCCGGGTCCCGCAGAGGGTTCGACGTACCGGCGCGACCTGTCAGCCGATGCCAACGCATGCATTGTGTGCAACTCTCATTTCTGCGATTCCGGTCTCGGGCGCTGATTGTGCGGGACGACCCGGGTCTTGCCGCAAGCCCCCTAGTGCGCTATATATTGAAAGTGGCAGGGAGAGGATTTTCTCCCTGCCTTTTTCTTTGTCCGCTGCCGCCATACCTCGGCGACCCGTCGTCACCGGGTGCCGCGCAGCTGGTCAGATCAGGGAGCTGCGGGTGCGGCCCGACGACACTCTGAACGTCGGCAGTAGGCGGCGATCGGAGGGGGAGAGCCGTCAATGCGGGCGGCGTCGACTCCGCTAGTTGACATAATGCTCATTATCGGCGGTTCAGTTGGGCCGGCTGGCGAGCCTCGTCCGGGTCACCTCAGTCGTCCGGGTCACTCTGTCGTCCGGCGTGCCTCCCGCGCGGCGCCGAGGACCGCCCAGGCGTCGGCCACCGGGCCCACGCGGCCGAGCTTGTCGGGGTTGTTCACCGAGCGGATCGTCTGGACCTGCCCGTCGAGCACGTCGAGCGTCCAGGTGCTGAGGACCTTGCCGTCCCGGTCGCGCATGATGGCGCCCGGTTGACCGTTGACCGCGTGTTGCTCCACCGTCAGGTCGATCCGGAACAGCCAGGGGAAGAACGAACCGAGCACCCGGGCCACGTTGTCCGCGCCCACGATGGTCCTGGCCAACGCCGGGGCCTTGCCGCCGCTGTCCCCCACCAGTTGGACGTCGGCGGCGAGCAGGTCACGGAGGCTGTCGACATTGCCTTCCCGGAGCGCGTCGAAGAACCGCGCCGCCAGTCGCTCCCGCTCCCGGCGGTCCGCCTCGAACCGGGGGCGTCCGGCGTCCATGTGGCGGCGCGCGCGCACCGCGAGTTGGCGACACGCCGCCTCTGACCTGTCCACCGCGGACGCGACCTCGGGAAAGCCGAATCCGAACACCTCCCGCAGTACGAAGACCGCGCGCTCGAGCGGACTGAGCCGCTCGAGCAGCAACAGGGCCGCCATCGATACCGAGTCGGCCAGTTCCGCCGATCGCTCCGGGTCTTCGTAGGGATCGTCGAGCAATGGCTCGGGGAACCACGGGCCGACGTACTGCTCGCGCCGGGATCGGGCCGAGCGCAGCACGTCGATCGAGATCCGGGTCACCACGGCCGACAGGAACGCCTTCGTCGACGCGGGTTGCGTCGGGGATGCCTCGTAGCGCAGCCAAGCCTCCTGGATCGCGTCCTCGGCCTCGCTCACGCTGCCCAGGATCCGGTAGGCGATCGAGAACAGCAGCGGCCGCAGCTGCTCGAATTCCTCGGTCCGGGTCACCCCAGCTCTTCCTTGAAACCTTGGCGCCACGAGGGATAGCGCAGCTCCCAACCGAGTTCGCGCTTGGCCTTGGCGTTGGAGAAGCCACGGCCCTCGGTCATCATCACCACCACCATTTCCCCGGCCACCAGCCGGGCCAGCCATGTGGGGATCCGCATCGGTGGCTTCGCGCCCGCGCACTTCGCCAGATACGGCAGCCACTCGCTGACCGGCGCCGGGTCGTCGTCGACGATGTTGAACACGCCCGTCGCCTGCTGCTCCACGGCCAAGACCGTAGCGCTCGCCGCGTCGTCGAGATGCACCCACGAGAAGTAACCGGTGCCCCGCCCGACGAGCGGGAACTGCCGCTTGCGGATGAGCGTGACCTGGTCGTCGGTGGCGCCCGGCCCGTAGAACCCGCCATAGCGCAGGACCGCGCCACCAGCCTTGACGACCACGTCCTCGAGGTGACGGATCGATTCCGCCAACTTCTGGGCGCTCTTCGGGCCCGGGTCCAGCGGGTCCTCCTCGCTCTTCACCCACCCGCCCTTGCGGATGCCGTTGAAGCTTCCGAAGCCCTGCGCGACGAAGTGGGAGACGTCGACGGCGTCGGCGGCGGCCAGCAGATGATCCGTCCCCTCGCTGCGCAACCGGGCGGTGCCACCGAAGAAGCGGTTGGGGTGCCTCATGTCGGGCTTGCCGGCATGTGCCGCCGAGAGCCCGGTCATCTGGTGCACGATCACCTCCGGCCGGGCCTTGGCCACCGCTTCGCCGACCGACACCGCATCCAGCCCGTCCATCACGACACCATCGGCGCCCAGGTGCTCCAGCAGACCCAGCTTGCCCGGCCCCGTCGTCGTCGCCGTCACCTGGTGACCCCGGGCCACCAGCTTCGGCAGCAACCGCTGTCCCATGACCCCGGTCCCGCCTGCCACGAACACCCGCATGACCATCACCTTTCCGAATCACCAGTCTCTTCCTGTGCCTTGAGTCGAGACAGCGCGGCGGGATGTGACATGGCAGGAAGACAATTGGGACACGGCGCTCATGTGCGACGGAAGTCGGAGGTACGCCGGCCCCGGCAAGGACTAGCGTCTGGGCTGATCTGGAGTCGTGGACCCCGGCGGTGTCCCCCGCGCCGCCGTTCGTTCGTTGTGCTGATGAGAGAACCCACCGCCCCGGGAGGCTGCGATGCAATACGCCCTGATGAACTTCATCGAGCCCAGCTATCTCGAGACGCTGTCCGACGCGGAACGTGTCGCGGCGCAGGCCGAGTACCTCGCGCTGGCCGACGATGACCGCTGCGTCAGCAGCGCGCGGCTGCAGCCCGCCGAGACGGCGACCACCGTGCGTGTCGTCGGCGGCCGGACGCTGATGACCGATGGCCCGTTCGCGGACACCAAGGAAGTGCTCGGCGGGTTCTGTCTCATCGAGGCGGCCAACCTGGATGAGGCGATCGAACTGGCGGCGCGCATGCCGGCCGCCCGGTACGGCGGCATGGTGGAGGTCAGGCCGGTGGTGCCGCGCTGAGTGCGCTGGAGGAGGTCTTCCGGGACGAGTGGGGCCGGGTGCTGGCCTCGCTGGTCGGGTTTCTCGGCGACTTCGACAAGGCCGAGGAAGCGGCACAGGAGGCGTTCGCGATCGCGGCGGAGCGATGGCCCGTCGCCGGTGCGCCGGCCAACCCCGGTGCCTGGCTGGTGACGACCGCCCGCAATCGGGCGATCGACCGGATCCGCCGGGAGCGCACCCTGGCCGAGAAGATCCACCTGTTGCCGGTGCCGGAGGCCGCCGTGGACGAATTCGACGACACCGTGATCAAGGACGAACGACTCGAACTGATCTTCACCTGCTGCCACCCGGCGCTGCCGCTGGACGGGCAGGTGGCGCTCACGCTGCGGGCCCTCGGCGGCCTCGAGACCGCCGATATCGCGCGGGCGTTTCTGGTCTCCGAGGAGACGATGAAGCGCCGCCTGTCCCGCGCCAAGGCCAAGATCAAGGCCACCGGGATTCCGTTCGCCGTTCCCGACGAGCGCCTGATCGCCGACCGCCTCGATGCGGTGCTCGCCGTCATCTATCTGATCTACAACGAGGGCTACAGCGGCCGGGTCGACCTCGGAGCCGAAGCCATCCGGCTGGGGCGGGTGCTCGTCGCACTCATGCCGGACGAGCCGGAGGCACACGGCCTGCTCGCCCTGATGATGATCCACCACGCGCGGCGGCGGGCCCGGTTCGCCGGCGAGGACCTGGTGCTGCTCGACGACCAGGACCGCTCGCTGTGGGACATGGCCCAGATCGGCACGGGACGGGCGGAGCTCGACCGGGCGATCGCACTCAGCGGGCGCGGCGCCTACGTCGTCCAGGCCGCCATCGCGTCGCTGCAGACGCGCGAGCCGATCGACTGGCCGCAGGTCGCCGAGATGTACCGACGACTGGTCGAGCTCACCGGCTCCCCCGTGGTCGAACTCAACCGTGCCGTCGCAGTCGCTCAGGCCGGCGACCCCGCCACGGCCCTGGGCGCCGTGGAGCGCCTCGACCTGGCCGGCTACCTCTACTTCCATTCGACCCGCGGCGAGTTGCTGCGGCGACTCGGCCGTGCAGACGAGGCCCGGGCGGCGTACGGCCGGGCGCTGGACCTGGCCACCTCGACGCCCGAGCGGCGGTTCCTCACCCGGCGGATCGACGAGCTCTGACCCGGGCTGTCCCCCGGGCGGATTCGCGTCCGTCGTCTAGGTGCGAGGGATCCTCTCCCACCCGAACCGCGACAGCCAGGAGCTCACCATGACCGCGCTCTCCGCATTGACCGAACCCGCCGTCGACCTTCCCTGCCGGACCCATGATCCCGACCTGTGGTTCGCCGAAGCGCCCGCCGACCTCGAGCGCGCCAAGGCGCTGTGTGCCGGGTGCCCGATCCGACCGGACTGCCTGGCCGGTGCGATCGACCGCGCTGAACACGCCGGCGTGTGGGGAGGTCACCTCTTCGAACGAGGCAGGATCGTCCCGCGCAAACGTGCCCGGGGTCGCCCCAGGAAGCACTACCGCGAGCCATCGGTTCAGACGGAGTCGGTCTCGACAACCGCTCGCGGGTGAGGTCGGGCTCGGCCATGCCGACCGACAGGCGCAACGGCGCGCAACCGGCGCGACACCGCGGCCAGCAAGGGCATGTCCAGTAACGCGATCGCCATCAGCGGCACCCAGAACGCGGCCGCCCCGTGACGCAGGGTCATCGTGACCAGGCTCGGAGTGACGATGTCGCAGATCGCGAAGGTGAGCTGGTAGGCCGACATGTACCGGCCCAGCGTGCGCGGCGGGCTCGCCTCGGTGACGACGGCGGGCACGACCGAGCCCTGCGCCACCTCGCACCCGGTCACCAGCACGACAGCGACGACCGCGAGCACCAGGGCGGCCACGGTGGGCACGAACGCGACGGCCAGCACAACGGCGAAGCCTGTGGCGATGATCGCCTGGGATCCGCAGCAGGACCCCTCGCCGGCTGCGGCCGGTAATCCGCCGCACGATCAGGGGCGTGCCGATGGTGCCGAGTACGGCATTGATCGCCAGCACCGCCCCGGGCGTCCAGGTGGGCAGGCCGACGGTGTGCACCAGGAAGACGGGCAGGCCGACCGCGAAGGCCAACGACACCAATGTCAGGCCCAGGTTCGTGCCGACGAAGCCGAGGAACGGCCGGTCTCGCAGCACGCTCGACCAACCGGTCTGCCCCTCGTCGGGCACCGGCGCGGGCTCGGCCTGCGTCCGGTGCCGGCCTTCGAGGGGCCGCCACATCAGCGCCGCCGCGACAGCGAAGGAGGCCGCGTCGGCCCCGGCGACGAACAGGTATCCGGACCGGCCGCCCACGGCGACCACCAACCCCGCCACCACGCCGCCGACCGCCCACCCTGCGGTGCGGACTGCCGTGGCGAGGGCGAACCACTGCTCACGGTGCGCCGTCTCCGGCCACGTCGGACACCAGAGCCTGGTAGGCGACCCAGAAGATCGAGTTGCCGACCTGCACCATGAGGGCGGCGACGACCAGGTGCCACACCGTGCTCGACGAACAGGTAGTTCACGAATCCCGCGGCCTGCGCGACCTGCGAGACCACGACCGCGCGGCGCGGGCCGATCCGATCACTCAGACCGCCCGCCGCGAAGGTGGCGGGGATCCGCACGATCGCAGCGACCGACAGGGCCAGACCGATCGTGGGCAGCGACAGTGGCGTCGTGGCAACGAAGAACAACAGCGAGAACGGGATGAACAGGCCGGAGCCGAGTGCGTCGATCACCAGGGCGGCCAACAGCCGCTTCCGCCTGCCCGCGCCCGGCGGCAGCAGGCCCTGCCCGATCATCACTGCTCCTCACCTCGACTCCGCCGCCGGTCAACGGGCACGGTTAACAATCATCTCGACGTAGTCAAGCCATTTCTTCACGGCGGCTCCATCGACCGGTGCAGAACCAGCGGTCACTCCGGCTGTCCCGCGGGCGGGTGCTCGTTCGTCACCTAGGTATGAGCGCCCCACCAGTGCCGACTCCGCGGAGCAGCGGCACCACGTCCATGGAGGAACCCATGCCGTCCGCCCCCGCGACCGTCACGATCCCCGGCTACCTGACCGGCACCTGGAAGGCCGACCCCGGGCACTCCGAGGTCGCCTTCTCGGTCCGTCACCTCATGATCAGCAAGGTGCGCGGCCGGTTCACCAGCTACGACGTGACGATCGTCACCAGCGACGACCCGACGAACTCGTCGGTGACCGCGACGATCGACCTCGCGTCCATCGACACCGGCCTCGAGCCCAGGGACAGCCACCTCCGTTCCGCCGACTATCTCGAGATCGAGAAGTACCCGACCATGAGCTACCGCTCCCACGGCATCCGCCAGACCGATGACCGATGGGTCGTCGACGGCGACCTGACGTTGCACGGCGTCACCCGGCGGGTACCACTGACCGCCGAAGTCAACGGGTTCGCCCCGGACCCGTTCGGCAGCCGGCGCGCCGGCCTCTCCGCGACCGCGCAGATCAACCGCCGCGACTTCGGTATCGACCTGACGACTCCGCTGGACGGCGGTGGCGTCGCGGTCGGCGACAAGGTGTCGATCAGCCTCGACATCGAGGCCGTACTGCAGACCTGATCACCTCCACCCTAGGGAGAATCCCATGTCAGCAATCGAAACCGCCAGCAACCGAGCGACGTTCGCCCGCATGCACGACGTGGTCAACACCGGCGATGTGGAGCTCGTCGCGAAGACGATCGACGAGATCGTCGATCCCGATGTGCGGATCAGCACCCCACTGCCGATTCAGGCGACGGGCGCGCAGGCGCTCAAACAGGTGTGGGCGATCCTCCTTCGGGCGTTCCCCGATCTCCACGTCACGGTCGAGGATGTGATCGCCGAGGCGGATCGGGTCGTCACCAGGAACACGGTCACCGGAACCCACCAGGGCGAACTCATGGGCATTCCCCCGACCGGGAAATCCGTCAGCTACAACGAGATCTTCATCTTTCGATTCGTCAACGGCCGAATCGCTGAGACCTGGGGGGTCGTCGACTCTCTCTCACTGATGCGACAGCTCGGCGTGACCCCGGCCTAGCAGGGTCCCGTCCATCCGAACAGCCCTCGATCCCGAACAGCCCTCGATCCCGAACAGCAGGGAGATCAATCATGGATGCTCGTCTGAACTACGCCGACGCCCCCGTTGCGCAGAAGGTCATCAAGCACCTTGTCTCGGCCGGCCGGGTCGCGCTGGACTCGTCACTGCCGGCCACGACACAGGCGCTGATGGAGATCCGGGCCAGCCAGATCAACGGCTGTGCCGTCTGCCTCGACATGCACACCAAGGACGCCGAGCACGCCGGGGAGAGCTCGGTGCGGGTGAACCTGGTCGCGGCATGGCGCGAGGCGACCGTCTTCACCGAGGCCGAACGGGCCGCCCTGGAACTGACCGAGCAGGGCACCCGTCTCGCCGATGCCGGCGGTGGCGTGACCGATGAGGTCTGGGCGAACGCGGCCAAGCACTACGACGAGGATCAGCTCGCCGCACTCGTCGCGGTGATCGCCGTCATCAATGCCTGGAACCGCCTCAACATCATCACCGGGCAGCCCGCCGGGGACTATCAGCCCGGCCAGTGGGGCTAGCCGCTCCCCCGCCCGTCCCATGATCAAGAGGGGATACGTACGGGACACGCCGTACGGAACCCCTCTTGATCATGGGCGGGGGACGCCGACGTAGGCCGCGAGGTGCTCGCCGGTGAGGGTGGAGCGGGCGGCGACGAGGTCGGCCGGGCGTGCCCTCGAAGACGATCCGGCCGCCGTCGTGGCCGGCGCCGGGGCCGAGGTCGATGATCCAGTCGGCGTGCGCCATGACCGCCTGGTGGTGCTCGATGACGATGACCGACTTGCCGGAGTCGACGAGCCGGTCGAGCAGGCCGAGCAGCTGCTCGACGTCGGCGAGGTGCAGGCCGGTGGTCGGCTCGTCGAGGACGTAGACGCCGCCCTTGTCCGCCATGTGGGTCGCCAGCTTGAGCCGCTGCCGCTCGCCGCCGGAGAGCGTGGTGAGCGGCTGGCCGAGCGTGAGGTAGCCGAGCCCGACGTCGGCGAGCCGGTCGAGGATGGCGTGCGCGGCCGGCGTGCGCGCCTCGCCGGCGCCGAAGAACTCCTCGGCCTCGGCCACCGACATCGCGAGCACCTCGCTGATGTCGCGGCCGCCGAGGTGGTAGTCGAGCACCGACGCCTGGAACCGCTTCCCCTCGCACACCTCGCAGGGGGCGGCGACGCCGGCCATCATCGCCAGGTCGGTGTAGATGACGCCGGCGCCGTTGCAGTTCGGGCAGGCGCCCTCGGAGTTGGCGCTGAACAGCGCCGGCTTCACGCCGTTCTGCCTTCGCGAACGCCTTGCGGATCGGGTCGAGCAGGCCGGTGTACGTCGCCGGGTTGCTGCGCCGCGAGCCGCGGATCGGCGCCTGGTCGACCGACACCACCCCGTCGCGGCCCGAGACCGAGCCCTGGATCAGCGAGCTCTTGCCCGGAGCCGGCGACGCCGGTGACGACCACCAGCACGCCGAGCGGGATGTCGACGTCGACGTCCTGCAGGTTGTGGGTGTCGGCGCCGCGGACCTCCAGCACGCCCGACGGCGTCCGGACGGTCCTCCTTGAGGGCGGCCCGGTCGTCGAGGTGGCGGCCGGTGATGGTGTCGCTCGCCCGCAGCCCCTCGACGGTGCCCTCGAAGCACCACCTCGCCGCCCGCGGTACCGGCGCCCGGGCCGAGGTCGACGACGTGGTCGGCGATCGCGATCGTCTCCGGCTTGTGCTCGACGACGAGCACGGTGTTGCCCTTGTCGCGCAGCTGCAGCAGCAGGTCGTTCATCCGCTCGATGTCGTGGGGGTGCAGCCCGATCGTCGGCTCGTCGAAGACGTAGGTGACGTCGGTCAGCGACGAGCCGAGGTGCCGGATCATCTTGGTGCGCTGGGCCTCGCCGCCCGAGAGCGTGCCCGAGGGGCGGTCGAGGCTGAGGTAGCCGAGCCCGATCTCGACGAACGAGTCGAGGGTGCTGCCGCAGGGACGTCGAGCAGCGGCGCCACCGACGGCTCGTCCAGGCCGCGCACCCACTCGGCGAGGTCGCTGATCTGCATCGCGCACGCGTCGGCGATGTTGATCCCCTTGATCTTCGACGACCGGGCCTGCCTCGCTGAGCCGGGTGCCGTCGCACTCGGGGCAGGTGGTGAAGGTGACCGCCCGTTCGACGAAGGCGCGGATGTGCGGCTGCAGCGCGTCGACGTCCTTGGACAGCATCGACTTCTGGATCCTCGGGATCAGCCCCTCGTAGGTGAGGTTGATGCCGTCGACCTTGATCTTGGTCGGCTCCTTGTAGAGCAGGTCGTTCAGCTCTCTCTTGGTGAACTTCGTGATCGGCTTGTCCGGGTCGAAGAAGCCGCAGCCGCCGAAGATCCGGCCGTACCAGCCGTCCATGCTGTAGCCGGGGATCGTGAGGGCGCCCTCGTTGAGCGACTGGCTGTCGTCGTAGAGCTGGGTGAGGTCGATGTCGTTGACCGCGCCCCGGCCCTCGCAGCGCGGGCACATGCCGCCGAGGATGCTGAAGCTGCGCCGCTCCTTCGTGGTGCGGCCCGCGCGCTTCATCGTGACCGCGCCGGCCCCGCTGATCGAGGCGACGTTGAAGGAGAACGCCTGGGGCGAGCCGATGTGCGGCTTCCCGAGCCGGCTGAACAGGATGCGCAGCATCGCGTTGGCGTCGGTGGCGGTGCCGACCGTGGAGCGCGGGTCGGCGCCCATCCGCTCCTGGTCGACGATGATCGCGGTCGTCAGCCCGTCGAGGACGTCGACCTCGGGCCGGGCCAGCGTCGGCATGAAGCCCTGCACGAACGCGCTGTAGGTCTCGTTGATCATCCGCTGCGACTCCGCGGCGATCGTGCTGAACACCAGCGAGCTCTTGCCCGAGCCGGAGACGCCGGTGAACACCGTCAGCCGGCGCTTCGGGAGCTCGACGGTGACGTCCTTGAGGTTGTTCACGCGAGCGCCCTGCACCCGGATCAGGTCGTGGCTGTCGGCAGCGGGCGGCACCGACGACCGCGGGTCCGTCCGCTTGGCCTTGCTCATCGTGCCTCCATCTGTCGGGCCGGGCAGCGGGGTGGCCGATGCGCCCGGCACCGGCCACCCCGACCGAGTGGTGCTCACGGGTCCTGGAGCAGCCCCAGCACGTTGCCGTCAAGGTCGGCGACACTGGCCACCAACCGGCCGCCACCGACATCGTGCGGGGCCTCCTGCACCGTGGCGCCGGCAGCGGTCACCTCGGCCAGTTTCGCCTCGATGTCCGACACATGCCAGTAGGCCACAGGCGAGGTCATGCCCTGTACCGCACCGGCCGGCACCAGCCCGATGTGCTGACCGGCGGCGTCGAAGCCGACGTAGTAGGGCGCGTCGGCCTGCGGCTCGACGCCGAGCAGGGCGGCGTAGACCGGCTTGGCCTTCGCCAGGTCGGACACCGGATGCAGGACGGTCTTGATTCCTTCGGTGGATGAGCCGGTCATGGTCACTCCTGAGGTCGTGGTGGTGATCTCGATGCCGGTCACGCTAATTGCGGTTCGGTGACCGGCGCTTCTCGATTCCTGATCGGTCCGACCTCGTCAGGACGATGCCGGCTCAGGTGCGGCCTGCGGCCGAGCCGGCCCGATTCCGGACGGGTCGGGTCACCTGCTTCTCCACGCAGGACGGCATCCCGGCCGCAGCGCGTGCCGCCTGGCGCCGGTAGACGCTGGGCGGTACCCCGACCAGCTCGGTGAAGCGCGTGCTGAAGGTGCCCAGCGACGAGCAGCCGACCTCGAAGCAGACCTCGGTGACACTGAGGTCGCCACGCCGCAGCAGCGCCATCGCGCGCTCGATGCGCCGGGTCATCAGGTAGCCGTACGGCGACTCGCCGTAGGCACGCCGGAACTCCCGGCTGAGGTGTCCGGCCGACATGTGCGCGCCGCGCGCGAGCGCCTCGACGTCCAGCGGCCGCGCGTACTCCCGGTCGATCCGATCGCGGACGCTACGCAGCCGGGCGAGATCGCGCAGGTGCTCCGCCGCGGCCGGTCTGCTGGTCACCCCCCGGATCGTGCCACATCGACGGGACCGGCGCGGTCGGGTGCAGCGGGGCGGATCGAGCGGTCGGTACGACGACGGCCTGTCCTACTCCGACTTGTCATAATGTGCGACGACGACGTCGACGACCCGATCCCCGCGGTACCGCAGGAGTTCGACGATGGCCGCGTCCGCCGTCTCGCGGGGTACCCGGCGACGCACCGCGACCGGGAGCCGGCCCCACAGCGCGTCCTGCAGTTCGTCGGTCGTCCAGGTGGACTCGGTCTCCCCCCGCTCGGTCTCATCGCGCTGCAACCGGTCGGCCGCATCCTGGATCGCCGTGTCCAGATCGCCGGGCCTGATCGTTCCGGGGAGTCTCATCGTGGGACCTCCGATGTGGGGTCGACGAGCCTGGTCCGGGTGGTCGCGGCATATCGGTTCCACTGACGACATCGTCTGCCCTGTCGACAGACACCGACGGAGAAATGCCGCGCCGACCATAAGCATTACGGGTGCGGCGATGCACGGCAAACGCGGAAAATTGACACAGAAAGCCGCAGAGCGTAACCCCGACCTCACGCCGACTTACCTGCAGTAGTCAGATGACCCGGCGCTGTCGTCGTTTGGAATCGACGGGACCCGACTCCACGCGCGCTAGCGGTCCAGCCACTCGTCCACGTCGAGTTGGGCACCGGTCGTGCGCCAACGTCGGCAGCCGCACGGCACCGTCGGATCGTCCGTGGACGGAGCGAGACAGCCGAAACTCGAGCGTCGATGCTCGGACCTGCCGTGACCACAGTCCGGACAGTCCTCGTCGGGCACGTTCATTCGACGTCACGGTACCGGAGCACGCTTCGTCGCTCGCCGATCACCAGATGCGCAGATGACGGGCGCGTCGGCGACGGCCGATGGCCGGGTCGGACCGTTACTATTCGCCTGCCCGGGGGCGCCTCGGGCGGAGCAGGTGCCAGGCCATGTGTGAGGCGTTCGTGGTCCGACGACGGCTCCGGCCTGCGGTGATCCTGCCTCTACGCCGTCACCTCGATCTGCGGCCTGCTGGATGCGACCTGCTTCCTCGGTCTCGGACACGTCTTCTCCGAAATCATGACCGGGAATCTCGTCTATCTCGCCTTCTCTCTCGGCACCCTCGGCACCACCGGCGCCGGTCCGATCCTCCCCTACGTCAGTGTCCTGGCGTTCTTCGTGCTGGGGCCGTGGCCGGCGGACGGCTGCTGCGGCTACCCGCCCGGCTGAGTGACCGGCGGGCCGGGTTCGCCGTCGAATGGGCAGCGTTGCTGGCGGCGACGGTGGCCACGGCCATCCTGCACCCGGGCCCGGACGGCGGCGCCCGGTACATCGTCACGGGATTCCTTGCCTTCGCGATGGGCATCCAGAACGCGATGCTGCGTCGCTGGGGGGTCCCCGATCTCGCCACGAACGTGATGACCCTGACCTTGACCGCGCTGATCGCGGACTCCCGACCGGCGGGTGGCCCGGCGACGCACGCCGGGCGCCGGGCGGGGTCACTGGCGATCTTCGCGGTCAGCGCGACGTTCGGCGCCTTTCTCCTGAGGTACGGGGTCATCTGGCCGCAGTTGCTCAGCCTGGTCGTCTTCAGCCTTGCGCTGCCGGTGCTGCTGCAGAAGTCGGAGGACCACGGCGTTCGGCCACCCGTGACCCCGCGCCCATGATCAAGAGGTGATTCGTACGGCGCGTCGCACGCGAATCCCCTCTTGATCATGGGTGCGTGGGTGCCGCAGGGGTCGGCGGGCCGAGGTCAGAGCTGCGGCATGACCTCGGACGCGACGAGATCGAGATGGTCGAGATCGTGCATGTCGAGCATCTGCAGGTAGACCCGCGTCACGCCGTAGTCGGCGAATTCCCCGATCCGCTCGACCACCTCCGCCGGCGTGCCGGCGATCGCGCTCTCCCGCAGGTCGGCCACGTCCCGGCCGATCGACCCGGCCCGACGCCGCAGCTCGCTCTCGTCCCGTCCGGCGCAGAGCACGTTGGCGACGGAGAAGGTCAGCTCACGCCCGGCGCCGATGGCCGCCGCCCGGACGCGTCCGATGATGTCCTTGGTCCCGGCCCGGTTGAAGCCCACGTTGTATTCGTCGGCGAAGCGGGCCGCCAGTGCGGCACTGCGCCGCCGGCCGGCTCCGCCCAGGATGATCGGCGGGCGGGGCGTCTGCGTCGGCTTGGGCAGCGCCGGGGCGTCCGAGAGCCGATAGTGCGCGCCGTCGAAGGAGTACGTCGCTCCGGGCGGTGTGCGCCACAGCCCGTCGATGATCTCGACCTGTTCGGAGAAGCGATCGAAACGCTCGACCACGTCGGGGAACGGGATTCCGTAGGCGCGGTGCTCGGCGTCGTACCAGCCGGTGCCGATCCCGAGTTCGGCCCGGCCGCCACTCATCTGGTCGACCTGCGCGACGGAGATCGCCAGCGGGCCGGGCAGCCGGAACGTCGCCGCGGTGACCATCGTGCCGAGCCGGATCCGAGTGGTCTCCCGGGCGATCGCGCCGAGTGTCACCCACGAGTCGGTGGGTCCGGGCAGGCCGTCCGCGGCACCCATCGACAGGTAGTGGTCGGAGCGGAAGAACGCGTCGAAGCCGAGCTGTTCGGCGTGCCTTGCGACGGTCAGCTGATCCTCATAGGTGGCGCCCTGCTGTGGCTCGACGAAGACGCGCAGATCCATGCGGTCACCCTACGGGTGCCCCGGCGGTCGCGCCCTAGCGGTCGTCGCTCCAGCGTTCCCAGTGCACGACCTCGTCCAGCCCGCGCCGGCGTTGCGTCGTCCGGGAGGAGACCGCCGATGATTTCGGATCCGGTCGCCGACGTCCGATCGTCACGCCCGCGACGACGGCGACGTCGGCCGGGATCCCCAGCAACGCCTTGAACGCCGCCATCTCCGGCACCATGACGCCGTAGACACCGGCGGACAGGCCCTCGTCGATCGCCGCGAGCAGCAGCAACATCATCGCGGCGCCGGCGTCGACGAACCAGAACGGCGCCGGCCACTCGAGCTCTACACCGCCGGACCCGGCGAGCTTGTCCGGCGCGTTGTAGCGGTCGTGGTAGTCCTGCTCCCGCGTGCACACGATCACGTGCACGGGTGCCTGCGAGAGCCAGGGTTCCAGGCCCTCCGCGAGCCATTCCTCTTCGTCGAGCAGCTGCGCGATCTCCGCGCGGGTGTCGGCGTCGGTGACGACCACGAGCCGCTGACCCTGGGAGAATCCGCCGCTCGGTGCCCGCCGGACCGTGCGCACGATGCGTTCGACCGTCTCGCGCGGAATCGGCTCGGGATCGTAATGGCGCACCATCCGGCGCCGCCGCAGGATCTCCGTGAGCTCCACCGGGCGACCATAGCGCGCGGCGCTAGTCTCGGGACCCACGCTCGGGTCACCGGGAGGATGCCATGACGGACCGTGCGGCGACGTCCACGCCCACCGCGATCGTGACCGGAGCGGGAAGCGGTCTGGGCCGCCAGATCGCGCTCGCCCTTGCCGCAGCCGGATACCGGGTGGCGTTGGTGGGCCGTACGGCGGAGACGCTCGACGAGACGGCGGCGCTGGTTCCGGCCCCGATGATGCCGGCGGTCGTCCTACCGGCCGACGTCTCGGACCCGGCGGCGGTGAACGCCGTCTTCAGCACGACGATGGCCCACTGGGACCGGCTCGACGTCCTGGTCAACAACGCGGGCATCCCCGGTCCGGCCGGCGAACTGGAAAACGTGCCGACCGCGCAGTGGGAGGAGGTCCTCGCGATCAACGTCACCGGCAGCTTTCTCTGCGCCCAGCATGCGGTCCGGATCATGAAGGCCCAGCGCCCGGCCGGCGGGCGCATCATCAACATCGGTTCGGTCGCTGCGCACCGGCCCCGACCGAACAGCGTCGCGTACGCCGTCTCCAAGCACGCGATCACCGGACTGACCCGCTCGATCGCCGTCGAGGGACGGCCCCACCTCATCACCTGCAGCCAGATCGACATCGGCAACGCCGAGAGTGCCATGACCCGGCCGATGGCCGCCGGGATCGGGCAGGCCGATGGCACGACGGCGGCCGAGCCGACGTTCGATCCGGTCCACATCGGTGAACTGGTGGCGCACCTGGCCGTGCTCCCCCTGACCGTCAGCGTGCCGCAGACCACGATCCTCGCCACGCAGATGCCCTATCTGGGCCGCGGGTGACGGGGAGGACGTCCATGCTGCTGATTCCCGGTGAGCCCCTCGTCCTCCAGCCCCGGGGCGGCGGCCTGCCACCGCAGGCGAGCGGGGCGCCGGCCATCGCGGCCTGGGCCGCGGGCAGCCTCGGCGTACCCACGACGTTCCTCGGCGGCATCGGCGCGGACGACGCCGGAGCCCTGCTGCGCGACACCCTCGCGCCCGTCGTCGCCGACCCGTCGGCCATCGTGACGAAGCCCGGCCTGCCGACCGCGACCGCGTACGTCGACTACCACCCCGACGGCTCGCGCAGCTTCGAGTTCCACGTCGCCGGTTCCGCGGCGACCGCGCTGGACCTGACCGACCTCGGGCGGCGGCCCGAGCAGGCGACCTGGATCCACGTGTCGGGGTCGGCTGTGCTCTTCGGCGGCCCCACGGCCGGCGTCGTCGTCGACGCGGTACGCCGGGGCAAGGTGGCCGGGGCGACCGTCTCGATCGATCCCAACCTGCGGGCCGAACTCGACGACGCCACGCAGCTGGCGGTGCTGCGGAAGCTCTGTGGGCAGGCCGATGTGCTGTTCCCGAGTGCGGGTGAGCTGGAGGCGCTCGGGCTCGACGAGGACCGGCTCGTCGCGGCCGGTACGGCGGTGTGCCGCACGATGGCGGCCGACGGCGCGCGGCTGCGGGCCGGCGAGGTCGACCTGACCGTCCCCGCGGGCGCGTCCGCCGACCAGGTCGTGGATCCGGACGGCGCCGGCGACACGTTCGCCGGCGCGGTCATCGCCGCGCGGATGCACGGCGCGACCTGGAGCGCGGCCGTGCAGGCCGCGTCCCGCGTCGTCGCCCGCGCCGTCACCGTCCCCGGGCCGATGACCATCGCGCTGAGCCGGGACGACCTGGCCGGCTCGACGGCGTCGGACACCTGACGGTCTCAGCCGGCCGGAGCGGCCTTGTGCCGCCGCCGCCGGAGCACGACGACACCGGCCGCGGCGAGCGCCACCACCAGCGCGATCGGCACCAGGTAGCCGAGTCCGGCGAGCGTCCAGCGCAGGGCGAGGACGAGCGCGTGCCACCCGCTCCCCAGCGCCGACCCGAAACCGGCCGGTCCGGCGGCACTGCTCGGCGTACCGCGCATCGTCAGGTCGACCGTGAGAGTGGCGAGGGCGATCTGGTCCGCGAGGGCTCGCTGCTGCGCCTGCATGGACTCCAGATCGGCCTCACGCTGGGTCAGCTGTCCCTCCAGCGACACGAGGGCGGAGATGCTGCCGGAGTGGGCCAGGAAGCCGCGGAGCCGGTCGACGCTCGCCGTCAGCGCCGAGACCCGCGCGCCGATGTCGGCCCGGTCCGCCGTGACGTCCTGCCCGCGCACCGATCGGCTGACCTCGGTGCCGAGTGCGTCGACGTCGGCGATGACCGGCCCGAGAGTCGACGGCGGCACCCGCAGGACGACCTCGGCCGTGCGCCGTCCGTCCGTCGTACTGCGCTGGTCACCGTCCACCCGCCCGCCGTTACCGTCCGCCAGCCGGACCACGGAGTCCGCCGCCCGATCGACGTCGGCCGTGCGGAGATGGAGCGTCGCGGTGCGGACGATGTCCCGGGTCTGCAACGTCGCGGCCGCAGCCGGAAGGTCCTTCGGGGCCGCGGGCACCGCCCCCGCGGACCGGGCACTGCCGCCGCCGGCGCCCGACTCCGCGTGCGACCCGGAGGAGCCCGTGCAGCCGGCCGAGACGGCGATCAGGAGGATGACGATGCCGGCTCCGAACGCGGTCCGGCGACGGGTCGACGAGGGAATCCACTGGTGGGCCGCCATGACGGCTCCTTTCGCCGGGGTCCTCTCCACCTAGACTCGGCGAACCGGCCGCCGGTTCCACCGGCCGCCAAATGACTTGACCCGGCACCGACGTCAACTTCTACGGTGCCAGCATGACCAAGGTAAATGCCGTCCGAGCCGTGACCGCAGGCGACTTCGACTACGAGAGCAACGGCGGCGGCTATGGGGTGCAGCGCCGGACCGACCCGCGGATCGCCGCTCTTGTCCATGC
Source organism: uncultured Actinomycetota bacterium (assembly GCA_963828605.1). Taxonomy (GTDB): domain Bacteria; phylum Actinomycetota; class Actinomycetes; order Mycobacteriales; family QHCD01; genus DASXJE01. The sequence continues at coordinate 560,725 of CAWHER010000001.1, forward strand.
GGCCCTCGGACCCGCTCGCACTGTGCTCAACGTCGGCGCGGGCGCCGGCTCCTACGAGCCCGCCGACCGGGACGTCGTCGCGGTCGAGCCCTCCGCGTCGATGCGCGCGCAGCGGCCGCAGGATCTCGCGTCGGCGATCGACGCGACCGCCGAGGACCTGCCCTTCCCCGATGACCACGTCGACGCGGCGATGGCGATGGTGACGGTGCACCAGTGGCCGGACGCCGATCGGGGTCTGCGCGAGATGCGCCGGGTCAGCCGGGGGCCGGTGGTCGTCCTCACCTTCGACGGCGACGCTCTCGACCTGCTCTGGCTCGCCGACTACGCACCCGACCTGATGACCGCCGAGCGGCGGCGCTACCCCGCCATCGGGCACATCCAGGAGGTGCTGGGCGGCACCAGCACCGTCGCCACTGTCCCCGTCCCCCACGACTGTGTCGACGGCTTCATGGAGGCCTACTACGCCCGCCCGGAGTCGTTCCTCGACCCCGCCGTACGCCGTTCTCAGTCCGCGTGGGGGTTCGTCGACGAGCGCGCCACGGGCGACGCGCTGACCCGGCTGCGGGCCGACCTGGAGTCAGGCGCATGGGACCGCCGGTACGGCGAACTCCGGACCCGGCCCGCGTTCTGCGGCTCCCTTCGTCTCGTCACCGCGGTCCCGGACTCCGGGCCGTCGTCCTGGGGTGCGCGGAAGGTACGTCGGTAGTCCTGCGGGGTGACACCGACGAGCCGGCGGAAGTGCGGCCGCAGGGAGACCGCGTTGGCCAACCCGACCCGGCGCGCGACGGTGTCGATCGGCAGGTCGCTGTCCTCCAGGAGCCGCTGCGCCTGCAGGATCCGCTGATGCAGGAGCCATTGCAGCGCCGAGATGCCCGTCAGCGCGCGGAATCGGCGGTCGAAGGTACGCCGGCTCAGCCGGGCCCGCCGGGCGAGCGTGGCGACGTCGACCTGCTCGGCGAGGTGCTCCAGGGCGTAGGCCATCGCCTTGCCCAGGCCGTCCCCGTCGCGCTGCTCGGGTACCGGCTGGTCGATGTACTGGGCCTGGCCGCCGCTGCGTTGCGGCGGCACGACCATCCGGCGGGCGATGGCGGTCGCGGCGCGCGGGCCCCAGATCCGGCGGACCACGTGCAGGCAGGCGTCAATGCCGGCAGCGGTGCCCGCACTGGTCACCAGATCCTCGTCGTCGACGAAGAGCACCGACGGATCGACGGTCACCCGGGGATAAGCCTCGGCCAGCATCGGAGCGTGGAACCAATGGGTCGCGGCCCGTCGGCCGTCCAGGAGCCCGGTGGCGGCGAGCACGAACGCCCCCATGCAGAGGCTGACGACGAGAGCCCCGTCGGCGTAGGCACCCCGGATCGCCTCCAGCGCCGGCTTCGGCGGTGTCTCGACCGGGTCGCGCCAGGTCGGCACGACGACGATGCCCGCCCGGTCCAGCGCGTCCAGACCATAGGGGGCGTCGAGCCGCACGCCGCCGGTGCTCGTGAGAGGTCCATCCTCGGCGGCGACCGGCAGGAGTTCGAAGCCCGGCGCGCCGCTGCCGGTGCGGTCCATCCCGAAGACGCTGATCGGCACCGCCATCTCGAAGATCGGAGCCCGGTCGAACATCAGCACGGCCACCGTCGCCCTGTCCCGCATGGTCCGGACCCCTTTGGCTGGAATCGATCGGTAGTAGGCCAATCAGCCACTTCCGAGGATAGGCCCGGGCGCGCCAGGATCAACACATGACGTCGACGACACTGCGCCTCATCGGCGGCCCGACCGCCGTGATCGAGATCGACGGGCTGCGGCTGCTGACCGATCCGACCTTCGATCCGCCCGGCGACCACCCGGTCGGGAACCGGATGCTGGTCAAGACCCGCGGGCCGGCGGTGCCGGTCGAGGAGATCGGACCGGTCGACGCCGTCCTGCTCTCCCACGACCAGCACCCGGACAACCTCGACGATGCCGGTCGGGCACTGCTCGACCGGGTGCCGCTCGTGATCAGCACGGACGACGCGGCCAAGCGACTCGGTGGCCGCACGACCGCGCTGCCGACCTGGCTCGACCTCGAGTTGCCCCGTCCCGACGGCCGCCCGCTGCGGGTCACCGCCGTGCCCGCCCAGCACGGACCCGACGGCAGCGAGGGCGTGACCGGCGTCGTCACCGGGTTCGTGCTCTCCGGCGACGGCCTGCCCACTGTCTACGTCAGCGGGGACAACGCCTCTCTCGACGTCGTCCAGACCGTGGCCGACCGCATCGGCACCGTCGATGTCGCGCTGCTCTTCGCCGGCGCCGCCCGCACCCCGCTGCTGGACGCACATCTGACCCTGGACGGCGAGAGGACGGCACGCGCGGCCCGGATCCTCGACGCCGACGTCGTCGTCCCGCTGCACACCGAGGGCTGGCAGCACTTCACCGAGGGCCCCGATGCCGTCGTCGACGCCTTCACCCGCTACGGCGAGCAGCGACGGCTCGTCCTACTCGCTCCGGGACAAGCCGTCACCGTCCCGGAGTGAGGTCGCGGTAGCGCGCCTCGAGGAGGCAGTACAGCCCGTAGGAGAGCAGTCCGACCGCCAGCGCGGTCACGGTGACCCGCCCGTACGACGAATGGGCGACGACGCGGAATGTGGCGTCCAGGCCCTTGGTCGCCTGTGCGTCGTCGAGCGCGGCGGCCTTGAGGATGAACACGCCGACGAGCACGAACACCGTGGCGCGGGCGATGCACCCGCACGCACCGAGCCCGCGGATGACCGTGCCGAACCACGGCGGATGCAGGTCCCGGACGAACCTCTCCTGGAAGGTGAGCTTGACCGACCGCCGGCCGAGTTCCAGGCCCGAGATCACGAGCAGCGTGCCGGCGATCCACAGGACCAGGTGGCCGGGACCGCTGCGCAGCAGCGTCGCGGTCAGTGCGGTGTCCTGCCGCTGCTCGGACAGGGCCGTGCCGGACACCCGGCCGAAGGAACCCAGCAGGGAGAGGGTGCTGACGCAGAACGCGGTGTAGAGCAGGCACCCGAAGCACGACACCGCCCGCATCCGCCACCGGTTCATCCGGCTGGTGCGCGCGTAGTGCGGCCGGAAGACGGCTTCGACGAGTTGGTTCAGCGCGTAGCCGGCGAATCCGGCGGCGAGCAGCAGCAGGGTCACCCGCCCCCACGTCTGGCGGGCGGCCTCCTGGACCGCACCGGCGCTGCTCGCCGGCTCGTCCATCCGCCCACCGGCGGTGGCCAACGCGATACGGAGGGTGAGGTAGCCGACCAGCAGGTAGACGACCGCGCGGGAGACCAGCCCCCACTGGGCAAGCGCCCGCAACCACCGGCCCGCGGTGCCGTCGATGATCGACGCCGCCGCCGCGGTCAGCTGGCTGGGCGCATTCGGCATCGACTCACCTAAGCCGAAGAACTCCGGCTTCGGAAGTCCTCGGGACGGGCCGACGTCATCGGTGCACCGGCTGTCACCGGGGCCGGGCGCCGCCGTCGGGTCATCCCGACGCCGACCAGCACGACAACCATTCCGATGATCACCCGGGGCACGAGCCGCTCATCGAGCACGATTGCCCCGAGGACCACCGAGACGACCGGCAGCAGGTATCCGACGGTGGCGGCGCTGGTCGCCCCGTCGTCCGCAATGAGCCGGTAGCTGAGGTAGAAGGTGACTCCGGTGCTGAAGATCCCGAGGACCGCGACGGCGACCACGGCCGTGGCGTTGAGGGCCACGGACGACGTACCGCCGACCGGCAGGGCCAGGGCGCTGAGTCCCGCCGCAACGAGAAGTTGGGCCGCGGACAGGGCGATGGGCGCGGTGCCTCTGCCGGTGAGGGTGCGGGCCATGTAGGCAAAGGCGATCGCATAGCTCGCCGCCGCTCCGAGCGGGGCGAGGGTGCCCCACGCCAGCAGGCCGGCCGCCTGCCAGGGAGCGAAGATCAGCAGGGTGCCGCCGAATCCGAGCAGCAGACCGGCGAGGCGGACCGGGCTGAGCCCGCGCTCGGTGCCGATGGCGATGCCGATCAGCAGGGACCACAGCGGAGTCGTCGAGTTCAGTACGCCGGCGACCCCAGAGTCCACCGTCTGCTCGCCGATGCCGAAGAGAAAGAACGGCAGCGCGTTGCAGAAGAACGCCGCGACCACGAGCCGGCCCCAGGTGGCGCGGTCCCGCGGGAGGCGCTGGCGCGCGGAGCGGGCGAGGGCGAGGAGGACGGCGGCGCCGAGTGAGGACCGGATGACGGTGATCTGCACTGGGGTCAGTCCGTTGTCCAGCGCCAGCTTGATCCACAGAAAGCCCGATCCCCACAGCACGGCGAGTACGGCCATGCGGGTCAACGAGCCACGTGCCTCGGTGCGCACCCGGCGCCTCCCGTCGTCTCGGTCCCGACACCACGGTGCCGGGGCTGACCCGACAGGACAAGTGAAAGTTACTAGCCACTCCGTTAAGGTTTGCTACATGTTCGACGTACGGCGCATGCAGGTCCTCCGGGCGGTCGTCACCAGCGGGTCGGTGACCGCCGCGGCGACCAACCTCGGATACACGCCGTCCGCGGTCAGCCAGCAGGTGGCGGCACTGGAGAGGCAGGCCGGCATCGCCCTGCTCGAGCGGGTCGGCCGGGGCGTCAAGCCGACGGCGGCCGGGCAACTGCTGACCGAGCACGCGGCCGTCATCGGCAGGCAGGTCGCCGAGGCGGAGGCCGCGCTCGCCGATCTGCGGGCCGGGCGCACGGGGCGGCTCGCGGTCCACTACTTCGCCACCGTGGGTGCCACGCTGATCGCGCCCGCGCTCGCGCGGCTCCGCCGGGACTACCCGGGTGTGCGGGTCGACCTCAAGATGACCGATCCGGAGGACCCGCTCCCGGCGGTGACCCAGGGCCGGGTCGACCTGGCCATCGTGGTCCGGGCCCACGACCGGGCAGCCGACGGCATTCACCTCGTCGGCCTGCGCGACGACCCTTATCGCGCCGTCCTGCCCAGGGGCCACCGGCTCGCCGCGAAACGGGTCATCGATCTGACCGACCTCGCCGGCGAGCCGTGGATCAGCAGCGAGTCGCCCGGGCCGTGCCTGGACTCCCTTCTGGATGCCTGCGCGGCAGCCGGGCTCAGCCCGAACTTCGTGGTCGAGAGCGAGGACCATGCGACGGCGCAAGGATTCGTCGCCGCCGGTCTCGGGATCGCCCTGATCCCGGAGTTGGGGTTGTCCAGCCGCCATCCGGGCGTCGCCGTACGCCCGGTCCGCAGACCCGAACCCGTCAGAGCGATCCACGCGGCGGTGCGGGAGGTGTCCTTGGGCCAGCCCGCGCTGGACGGGTTGATCGCCGCGCTCCAGGACGCCGCCGCGCGGTAGTCCGCGGGGCGTCGGCGCCCTAGGGTCGGTAGTCGGTCGAGCGGTCGACGTGGTCGTAGACCGCCATGCCGATCGGCCGACGCTGCTCCTCGGCGAGGTGTCCGAGCAGCCCGGCCGTCCGGGCGAGCAGCGCGAACCCGCGCAACGTGTCGACCGGGAACCCCAGGTCGGCCAGCGCGGCACCGCAGACCCCGGCGCCGTTGAGCGGGAGTGTCCGGCCGAGGATCTCCGGGTGCACGCGTCCGACGGCGACGAACAACCGCAGGTGGGGGCCGACGAGTCCGGTCTCCTCGGCGATCCGGATCAGCGCGGGCGTCCGCGGATCGCCCGCCTTGTGCACCGGATGACCGAGCCCCGGGACCAGTCGCCCGGCGGCGCGCTGCTCGCCGACCGCCCTGCGGGCCAGCGCATCCCAGCCGTCGTCGTCCTCCGGTGCCGGACCGGCGCCGAGTGCCTCGGCGAGGAACCGGCCGCTGTCCTCGGTCACGCCGAGGAAGCGCGAGCCGCCGCCGAGCAACCCGGCGGCGACCGCGCCCTGGACCGATTCGGGCGCCCCCGTCAGGGTCAGCCTCGCGGCGATGGCGGACGGCGTGAGGCCGTGGTCGGCCAGGGCGACGAGCACCGCCTCGAACAACCGCACCTCCTCCGGCGACGGGCGTCGCTGTGCGACCAGCCAGAACGCGAGTTCGCCGAAGCCCACGCGACCCATCAGGCCGACCGCGACATCCTGGCCGAGCAGTGTGATCGACTCGGCGTCGGATCGACCGATCGACGTGGGATAGCCGCCCTCAGTCATGGGTCGTGCTCCGATCGCCTACCCGGGTGGATTCCGCGTCATGTTCCTCCGCGGTGTGGCCGCTGGGGAGCAGATGCTTGGCGACACGCTGCGTCGGGGTGCGCGGCAACACGTCGAGTCGTTGCCAATAGCGCGGCACCTTGAACGGTGCGAGCCGGTCGGCCGCCCAGGCCCGGAGGTCGGCGAACTCGGTCGGCCCGTCGATGACCACGAAGGCCTTGATCTCCTCGTCGGAGAGCTCGGACGGGACACCGACGACCGCGCACTCGACCACCGACGGGTGCGCCGCGACGACCTCCTCGACCTCGAGCGGGGAGAGGTTCTCCCCGCGTCTGCGCAGTACCTCCTTGCGACGGGCGAGAAAGGTGTAGACGCCGTCGGCGTCCCGGCTGACGAGGTCTCCGGTGTGCAGCCAGCCGTCCTCGGTGATGGTCGCGGCGGTCTCCTCGGGCATCCCCCAGTAGCCCGGCGTCACCGCCGGGTTGCGCAGGAGCAGCTCACCGAGGTCCGAATCCCGCCCGTCGTCGTCGACGACCCGCGCCTCGTTCACGGTGCCCAGGACCGGATGCTGACGCACCGTCCCGAGCGTGCCGAAGGGCCGCGATCCGTGCGGCCAGATCAGGCCGTAGGGGCTCTCCGACATCGCGTAACCGCAGACGATGCGTAGTCCGAACCGTCGCTCGATCTCCAGCTGCCGCTCGCGGTCCGGGGACGGGCCGGTGTAACACAGCCGAAGCGGGGTCTCCGCGTCGTCGGGCCGCTCCGGCTGGCGCATCAGGATCTCGAGCATCGCGCCGATCGCGTTGAATTCGGTCGCGCCGTGGCGGCGAGCGGAGTCGAGGAAGCCGCCGGCGGAGAATCGGGGCAGGAGCACCAGCCCGGCGCCGCAGGCCAGCGATCCGAGCACCGAGTACGCCGGCGCGTTGACGTGGAAGAGCGGCAGCGACGTCATCAGCCGGTCGGTGGCGCCGAGCTGCATCCAGAACGGGAACCCCTCGCCGGCCATGACGTAGGCCCGGTGCGTCTGCATGACCAGCTTGGATCGTCCGGTCGTGCCGGACGTCGGGATGAGGACGGCGACGTCGTCCGCCCCCGCGGTGGTGGTGTCGAGCCCGGCCTGATCGCCGACGAGACCATCGATGTCGAGAATGGCCGCGCCCGCCGCGGCGGCCGGGTCGACGAGCCGTCGCAGTTCGCCGTCCGTGACGATCAGTGCCGGTCGCGTCTGGCCGAGCAGGCCGGTGAGCTCGGCCCGGGTCGAGGCCGGGTTGGTCGGGACGGCGATCGCGCCGAGCGAGGTGATCGCCAGCCACGCCAGCAGGTACGGCGGTGTGGTCCGGGCGGTCAGTACGACGAGGTCGCCCCTGCGCACGCCGTGCCCCCGCAGCGCCGCCGCGCATCCGCCGACCGCCGCGGCCGCGTCGGCGAAGGTCAGCATGACCTCGTCGGTCCGCAGCCAGGCCCCGTCCGGGTCTCGTGTGGCGGCGTCGCCGAGCAGCTGCGGGATCGAGCGGGTCACCGCCGGATCAGACGTCGGTGCGGTAGATGTCCTCGATGATCCCGTCGACGAGCTTCGTCTCGACCGTGTGGTCGAGTCGACCGCCGTCGCGGAGTTCGGTCACGGCCGGGACCGGGTCGGAGTCGGCGAACAACCGCTCGTCGGCGAAGTCGGCCGGCCGGCCGGTCGCGTCGACCGTCCACCACGACGCCTCCAGCGCCATGCCGTTCGGGTCGCTGAAGTAGATCGACCGGATGAAGCCGTGGTCGATGACGTCGGTGACCTCACAGCCATGGCTCTTGAGCCGGTCGCGCAGCCGCAGCAGAGCCTCCTCGTCGGGCAGGTTCAGCGAGAGGTGGTCGAATTGCGACGCCTTGTCGTAGGGCACCCCGGCCGGCTTGGCATACATGTCGAGGTGCTGGTCGGCGTATTCGAAGAAGGCGACCGTGTTGCCCTGGCCGACTTCGAAGAAATAGTGCCTGAACGCCGGGGTGCCGATCGTGGCCACCAGCCGCGCGTCGAGGACGCCGTGCCAGAACCGGACGGTGGCGTCCATGTCCGGGGTGACGAGGGCGAGGTGGTTGACCCCGCGCCAGTGAACGGTCTCGGAGGCTTCCATGGGCCGACTCTACGCTCGGCGCCCTCGGCCGGACCCCGCGCGCGGTCGTTGTGGTTGGTCGACCGGCCAGTTCGTCAGTACTTCACTCGGAAGTTGCCGACCAGGTGGATCTGGTTGTTGTCCGGGTCGGTGATCGGGCACAGTCGTACGCCCTTGTTGGCGTCGATGATCTCCTCCGCGGCGATACCCATCTCGCGGAGTTCGCGGGCGCCTTCCTCGATGTCGGACACGGCCAGGTTGAGCATCCCGTTGCCGGCCCGCCGGGGATCCTCGGTCACCTGCACCCAGCCGCCTTCGGTGACCTGCCATTCGACCAGGTTCGGCATCGGATTGTTGTCAGGTCCGCGGCCGAACAGTTTTGTGTACCAGGACCTGCCGGCCTCGATGTCGCTCACGGCGAGCACCGACAGCACCTGATCCACGTGAGCCATGATCAGTCCTCCTTCGTCCTGCTGGTCGCGGTGAACTCCGCGGCCAGGGTGTCCAGTTGCTGGGCCGTTCCCTGCTCGCGCCACGCTGGTTGCTCCTGACCGGGGAGATACATGCCGTGCTCGGTCAGCACCAGCAGGGTGCCGGTGTCCGCTGCCCGGAACTCGACACTGGTGACCGAGACCGTCGACAGCCGGTCTCCGGTGTGCAGCGTGGACATCGTGAGAATCCGTTCATCGGTCACGATCTCGGCGTACCGCGCCTCGTAGGTCAACGGGCGGCCCTGTCCATCGGACCCCTTGACCGTCTCGAGGCCGCCGACCACGAAGTTCTGGGAGTGCTCTGCTCCTTGCGCCATCCAGCGCTTGCGCGCCTCCGGGTTTGACCATGCCTCGAACACCCGCTCGACCGGGGCCGGGTAGCGGCGTTCGAGGGTGAACGTCGAGTGCGTGACTTCCATGGTCACTTTCCCTTCAGGTAGTCGTCGAGTTGATCGAGTTGCCGTTCCCATTCCGTGCGTTGCCCGGAGAGCCAGCGTTCGGCGTCCCGCAGCGCCGTCGGTTCGATCCGGCAGCTGCGCACCCGGCCGGCTTTCTCGGTCGCGATGACGCCCGCCTCCTCCAGCACCTTCAGGTGCTGCATCACCGCAGGCAGGGACATCGCGAGCGGCTCGGCAAGCGCCATGACCGGGGCCGGACCCCGGACGAGCCGTTCCACGATCGCCCGACGGGTCGGGTCGGCCAGTGCGTGAAAAACGCGACCGACCGCGTCCAACCCGGATTGGTTAGGCATGTTCTTAACTATTGCGCCTCGGATCAGAAAAGTCAAGTACCTGCTTAACCATGCAATTGGTCGCGACGGCGGCTGAGGTAGGCGGTCTCGGCGGTGTTGCCCGCCAGCTCGATGGCCCTGTCGTAGGCCGCGCGTGCCTGCTGACTCCGGCCCAGCCGGCGCAGCAGGTCGGCGCGGGTGGCGTGATAGGGGTGATAGCCGGCCAGGCTGTCCTCGAGCCGGTCGACGGCCGCCAGCGCCACCTCCGGCCCGTCCAGCTCGGCCACGGCGATGGCCCGGTTGAGGGCGATGATCGGCGAGGGGTCGAGGCGGACGAGCTGGTCGTAGAGGGCGAGGACCTGCGACCAGTCGGTGTCGCGGATGTCGCGGGCGGAGGTGTGCACGGCGTTGATCGCGGCGAGGATCTGGTAGCGACCGGGGGTCACCCCTGCCACGGCAGCCGCCAGGCGCTCGCGCACCAACCGATGACCCTCGGCGACCAGCGCCGCGTCCCAGGCCCCACGGTCCTGCTCGTCGAGGGCGACCAGTTCACCGCCGGCCGAGACCCGGGCGGTACGGCGGGCCTCGGTGAGGAGCATCAGCGCCAGCAGCCCGGCCACCTCACCGTCCTCCGGCAGGAGCGTGCGGATCAGGCGGGTGAGCCGGATCGCCTCGGCGGTCAGGTCGTGGCGGACGGGATCGGTGTCGGGACCGCTGGCCAGGTAGCCCTCGTTGAAGACGAGGAACAGGACGGCCAGGACGCCGGTGACGCGGGCCGGCAGATCGTCGGTGGACGGCACCCGATAGGGGATGCGAGCCGCCTTGATCTTGGCCTTCGCGCGGGTGATGCGCTGCTCCATGGTGGTCGCCTGCACCAGGAAGGCACGGGCGATCTCGGGCACGGTCAGACCGCCGACCATGCGCAGGGTCAGCGCCACGCGGGCCTGCATCGCCAGCGCCGGGTGACAGCAGGTGAAGATCAGCCGGAGCCGGTCGTCGTCGATGGCGCCGAGAGGCTCGGGCGGGTCGTCGTACACCATCTGCGCCTCCTTCTGCTTGTCGTCGCGCTTGCTCTCGCGCCGGATCCGGTCGATGGCCTTGCGGTGGGCGGTGGTGGTCAGCCAGGCGCCCGGGTTGGGCGGTACGCCGTCGGCCGGCCACCGCTCGACGGCGGTGGCGAACGCCTCGGCCGCCGCCTCCTCGGCGATGTCGAGATCACCGAAACGCCGGGTCAGGGTGGCGACCACCCGGGCCCACTCTTCGTGGTGGGCCCGGGTGACCGCCTCGCCGACGTCGACCCTGTTCACCGGAACGGCCGCACCTCGACCTTCCGGTTGCAGGCATTCGACCCCTCGGCGGCCAGCGTGTGCGCCACGTCGAGGTCGGTGGCCGCGTCGGGCGAGGCGAGGCTGGCCTGGTCGTGGATCACGGAAATCAGATACTGCATCTGAAGATCATCTCCTGCGGTCCCGAGACGCCACCACGCCGATCGACACCGGCACCCGGATTTCGTGCGCCGGGCGGCCCCGGCCACCTCCTCCGGCGGCGGCATGGAGAACGCGTGCATGCCGCTGTCCCCTTGCTCCGCTCAGCGAAGCAAGGGGACAGTCCGGATGCCGTCCTAGGCGAGCCTTCCCAGTGCATCCAAAGCGCCGTCGGCATCCGAGCGTCGTGACGATCTTCACGAGGAGCCCGGGCTCCGACCAGGGGAGCTACCGGTTCAGGTCGTGCGGGAGAAGACGAGCGGGTTCTGCTCCTCGTTGTCCAGCAGGTCTCCGACCTTCAGGGTCTGGAAGTAGGCCGGTGGAAGCACGTTCTGGGTGCCGTTGAACGTCGAGCCCTCCGGCATGTAGGCGCACGTCATCGCCCGGCGGCGGCCCGGTGTCATGTTGGCTCCGGCACCGTGGAAGGTCAGGCCGTTGTGCAGCAAGGCGCCGCCCGCCGGCACCGGACACGGAATCGCGGCGACGTCCGCCCACTCGGGGTAGACCTCGAAGAGGGCACCGAGCTCGTTGCCGATACCGACGTTGTCGAACTTCTGCGCGAGGTGGCTGCCCGGCACGTAGTAGAGGCAGCCGTTTTCGATGGTGGCGTCGTCGAGTGCGATCCAGATGGTGATGGCGTCGGCCGACTTGAACGACCAGAACGGCACGTCGAGGTGGTACGCCGTCGGGTTGCCGTAGGGCTCCTTGATGAGCGCCTGGTCGTGCCAGATCCGGACGCCGCCGAGGCCGCCGACGTCGGCGACGAACTGGCCGAGCCCGGGCTGCAGGAGCAGGCGCTTCATGTGCTCGTCGGTCTGCCAGAGGTTGTTGCGCTGGGTGAAGACCGAGTCGTAGTAGTCGCGCTCCTCCTGGCTGCGTTCGGTGAGGGATGTCCCTTCCTCACCGCCGACGTCGAACGCCAGCCGCTGGCGGCCACGATGCTCGACCGCGTGGTCGACGGCTGCGCGCCACTCCTCCAGTTCGGCCGCGCTCAGGAACTCATCGACGACAAGGAACCCCTCCTTGCCGTAGCGCGCCTGCTGCTCTTCAGTGACGGTGCTCTTCATGACTCACCTTCCGCTTGTCGATGATGAGGTCGCGCCGACGGCCGAGGCCACCGACCAGGACCCCGGCGGGATGCGCAGCCGAGCCTTGCCGTGTTCGACAGAGATGACGTCGACCGACGGGTGCTCGGCGACCGGCGTGCCGTCGACCGTCACGTCGGTGGCCGCGCTCGCCGGGATGCGTACCTCGGCCGGACGGCCCGGCGGCACCTCGAGGGACCCGCCAACCCCGGCGCCGGCGCGACGCCAGTCGACCTTCACCAGCCCTCGCGGCGAGTCGAAACTGCCTGTGACCCAGTCGAGCCGGTCACCGAGCCGCGGCTCGATGACGAGGTCGCGGTAGCCGACCGACTCCGGGGCCTGGTCGATCCCGGCCACCGATCGCCACAGCCACTCCCCCACCGATCCGAGCGAGTAGTGGTTGAAGGAGTTCATCTGCACCGACTGGAAGCCCTGCTCCTCGGTCCAGCCGTCCCAGCGTTCCCAGATCGTGGTGGCGCCGCGCCGGATCGAATATCCCCACGACGGGAATGCCTCCTGGTGGACGAGCCCGAACGCGAGGTCATCGCGCCCTCCGGCGGTGAGCACCGGACAGAGCAGGGCCACACCGACGAAGCCCGTGGTCAGGCGTACGCCGCGGGACTCCAGGTCGCGGCAGAGGTGCTCGAAGGCTCCGGCGCGCAGGCTCTCCGGGATCAGGTCCCAGGCGAGCGCCACCAGCTGGGCGGTCTGCGTGCCCTCGCCGATGACACCGTCCGGCTTCGCGTACGCCGCGGTGAACGCGGACCGGACCCGGGCCGCGAGATCGCCGTAGTGCGCCGCATCCTCCGTCCGCCCCAGGGCCTCGGCGGCCTCGGCCACCAGCGTGGCCGACCGCGCGAAGTAGGCCGTCGACACGATGTCGCGGGGCGTGACGGTCTGGATCTGCAGCCAGTCGCCGTACCCGTTGCCGATGGCGTTGTGCCAGATGAGGTCGGGGTTGTGCCGCCGGATGTGGTCGACCCAGGCCCGCATGGCGGGGTAGAACCGCTCGAGGATCCGGCGATCGCCGTAGGTCCGCCACAGGTGGTGCGGCACGATGACCCCGGCATCCCCCCAGGCAGGTGCGCCCTCGCGGTCGAGCACGACCACCGGAGCGACGTCGGGGAAGGCGCCGTCCTCGTCCTGACCGTCGACGACGTCGAGCATCCACCGGGACATGAAGGCGGCGAGGTCGGCGTTGAAGCACGCCGTCGGGAAGAAGATCTGGGCGTCGGCGGTCCACCCCATGCGCTCGTCCCGCTGCGGGCAGTCCGTCGGGACGCTGACGTAGTTGCCCCGCTGACCCCACCGGATGTTGCTGATCAGCTGCTCGACCAGCTCGTCGGAGCAGTGCAGGTCACCGACCATCGGAGAGTCGCTGTGGACCACCTGTGCCGTGAGATCGCCCAGCGCGATCTCCCCGGGATGGCCACGCACCTCGACGTAGCGGAAGCCGTGCGAGGTGAAGTGCGGTTCGAAGACGTCGACGCCGGAGTCGGCGGCGATGATCACCTCGTCGGTCGCCTTCGCCGTGCGCAGGTTGGCGGTGTAGAGCTCGCCGTTCTCGAGCGTCTCGCCGTGCCGCAGGACCAGGTGGGTGCCGGCCGGCAGCCCCGTGAGCCGCACCCGCAGGTGGCCGACGAGGTTCTGCCCGAAGTCGACGAGCTGCTGCCCGGACGGGCTGCGGGTCACCGACGTCGGTGTGACCTCCTCGGTCACCCGGACCGGCTCGTCGAGCTGGCCCACGAGGGTCGAGGTGTCATGCCCTGACACCAGGGCGGGTGACCAGCCGGAGTCCTCGAATCCGGGTCCGTCCCAGCCGGGCGTCGCCCGCCGCTGGTCGTGGCACTCGCCGACCAGGGCGTCCGCCCACATGATCTCGCCGGGCTTCTCGCTCCAGGACGCGTCGGTGGCGATCACCCGTTGCGAACCGTCGGCGTCCTCGATGTGGATCTCGGCGAGGAACTCGGGGACGAGGCCGTAGTGCTGCGCCCGCCTGCGCGGGTCGAAGCCGATGTAGCCGGACCACCAGCCGTCCGCCACGATCGCGCCGACGGCGTTGGGGCCCTCGACGAGCAGGTCGGTGACGTCGTAGGTCTGGTACTGCAGGCGCGAGCGGTAATCGGTCCAGCCCGGGGTGAGCTCGTCGTCGCCGACCCGGACCCCGTTGATGCGCAACTGGTAGATGCCGCGGGCGGTGACGTAGGCGCGGGCGCGGCCGGGGCGGGCCGGCAGGTCGAACTCGCGGCGGAACCGGCTCGGCGGCGACACCCACGGACTCGCGTCGAGCGGAACGTCGCTCGGCGGCTGGTCGACCGGAGGATCGACGGCGGGAATGCTCCGCGGGTCGCGGCGCAGCCACCCCGCCGACCAGGCGGCGGGGGTGAGCAGTCCGGTCTCGAACGAGGACGAGACCGGCTCGGCGGTGGTGCCGTCCTGGTCGCGGACCTCGAGGTGCCACGCGTAGCGCGTCTCCGGCCGCAGCGCCGGACCCGCATAGGTGACGCCGCCGACCGGGTCGTCGCTGTCCACCCAGCCCGAGTCCCAGACGGACCCGCCGGTCGCGGCCTGCTCGACCCGCACCCGGTGTGCGGTCTGGCGGGCCCCCGGGCCGTCGGCCGACAGCTTCCAGGTGAACAGCGGCGTGGGCTCGTCGATGCCGAGTGGTGCCGCCCGGTGCTCGGTGTGCAGCGCGTAGGCCGTGAGGTTCATGTCAGCTCTCTCCGCGTGGATCGGACTGGACAGTACGTGGTCGGGTGCAGGTGTTCAGCAGCGCCAGGTGACGCGGTGGGTGCCGCCGCCGACGATGGTCGTCCCGCCCGGCAGCGACGCCGCGTCGAGGTGTGCCTCGACGTCGCCGAAGGTGATGTCGGAGGCGATCCGGCAGGTGACTCCCTCGGGCACGGTCACCTGACCGATGACCTCGCGGTCGCCCGTCCGCTCCCAGCGCACCGCGATCTCGCCGGCCGGACTGCCGAACCGGAACCCGGTCCAGTCGATCCGGGAGTGACGGTCGGGGCGAAGGCGAAGCTGGTGAAGGCCACGCCGTCGTCCGGTCGGAGACCGCACAGCGACTCGATGGCCCAGCGGAACATCGAGCCGAGGCAGTAGTGGTTGAACGAGTTCATCGTGGCCGACGCGGGACCGCCGTTGCCCGGCTGGATCCCGTCCCAGCGCTCCCAGATCGAGGTCGCCCCACTATTGACCATGTAGCCCAGCGAGGGGTAGTCCTCGCGCAAGAGCAGGTCGACCGCCTGCGCGGCCCGTCCGCCCTTGGCCAGGGCGTCGAGCAGGAAGGCGCTGCCGATGAACCCGGTCTCCAGCCGATCGCCGGCCGCGGCGACCAGCTCGGCCAGCCGGTCGCCCAGGCGCACCGCAAGCTTGTCGTCGACGAGGTCGAAGACCAGCGCGAGCACGTAGCCGGTCTGGGTCTCCTCCTGGACCGACGGCGCGAAGCGGCGGGCGGCGGCCGGTGAGCCGACCGGCTCGAGGGCCCGGATACGGCCGGCCTCCTCGTCGACGAAGTGTTCCGCGAACGCGGCCCGGGCCACGCCTGCCCGTTCGGTGAGCCAGCCGCCGTCCTCGGTGGCGCCGAGAACGTCGGCGACCTGGGCGGCCACCTCGGTCGTGTGGCACAGCCAGGCGGTGCCGAACAGGTCGTGCGAGGTGTCCGGACCGGCCGGCACCCAGTCGCCGTAGTCGCGTCCGCGTCCGTGCCGCCAGACGCCGTCGGGGTTGGCGCCGTGCACCAGGCGGAGCCACTCCACCATCGCGGGGAACATCCGCTCGAGCAGGTCGCGTCGCCCATAGCGCTCGTACATCAGCCACGGCAGGAGGACACCGGCATCGGCCCACGCCGGTGCGCCCTCGCGGTTGCGGAACATCACCCGGCCGGTCGCGCGGGGGGCGACGTCGGTGAATCCGCCGTCGGCGGACCTGGCGTCGAGGATGTCCTCGAACCACTTCGCCATGAAATCGGCAATGTCGTAGTTGTAGGCCGCCAGCGGTGCGAACAGGAGGGCGTCGGCCAGCCAGCCGAGCCGCTCGTCGCGCTGCGGGCAGTCGGTCGGGACCTCGAGGAAATTGGCCCGCTGCGAGGTGAGTACGCACGCGTAGATGTCGTTGAGCAGGGTGTCGGACGACTCGAACCAGCCGACCCGGGCGACGTCGGTGCCGATGACGGCCCGCTCGACGCTCACCAGTGCGGCTTCTCCCGGCAGGCCGGTGACCTGGGCGTAGCGCGCTCCGCGGAAGGTGAACCGCGGCGCCAGCTCCTCCTCGCCGGTGCCGGCGCAGAAGAACGTATCGACGCACCGCGCGCTGCGCAGGTTCTCGGTGTAGACGTGGCCGTCGACGTCGAGGATCTCGCCGTAGCTGACGTCGACCCGGGTGCCGGGCGGGGCCTGGACGCGCAACCGGACGAAGCCGGCCTCGTTGCGTCCCGTGTCGACGACGGCGGTCCCGTCGTCGAGCCAGGCGATCGACGCCGGCCGGTCGGTGTGGGTCTCCCGGATGGGCGGCCCGGTCTCGGCCACCAGGTTCGCAGCCGTGCCGGGCGAGATCTCCATGCTCTCCCAGGAACCCAGGTCACTCGCCCTCGGTGACGCCCAGCCGGGTACCGCCAGGCGCAGGTCGGTGACCTCGCCGTCGTAGAGGTCGGAGGACACGATCTCCGATCCCCGCCACTCCCAGCCCTCATCCGTGGCGACGGCGACGGCGCTGCCGTCGGCGGTCTCGATCTCGAGGGAGAGGAGCAGCTCGGGGGTGCGGGGCGTCAGCCGGGAAGCGCGGTCGGTGCCGATCCGGCCGGCGTACCAGCCGGGGGCGACCACCGCCCCGACGACGTTGAGCCCTTCCGAAAGCGCCTCGGTCACGTCGTAGTCCCGGTACTGCACCCGCCGGGACGAGTCGGTCCATCCCGGCCGGAGCAGCGCGTCGCCGATGCGGGCGCCGTTGACGTGCAGTTCGTAGACCCCGAGCGCGGTGACGCGGACGACGGCCTTGCGCACCGCCGAGCCCACCGTGAAGTGCCGTCTCGTCAGATACGCGCCGTGCGGCGGGAGCTGGACCAGCTGCTCCCCCGGAATGACCCAGCGTGCCTTCGCGAACGTGTCCGTGCCATCTGCCGGGCTCACCGACAACGTTGCCTCCTGTGTCGTGGTGGTGGTCAGAGCTTGACGGCGCCGTCGGTGATCCCGGCGACGAAGTAGCGCATCGTGACGCCGACGAGCAGGAACATCGGGATCAGGGCGATGACGTACGCCGCGAACACCGACCCTCCTGCGCTGCCCGAGATCCCCAGACTGCTGACGAACTCCTGCAGGCCGGCGGAGATCGTGTAGTGGCGGTAGTCCTGGATCACCACCTCAGGCCAGATGTAGTCCCCCCAGATGGTGATCGTCATGAGGATCGCGCCCGTGAGGATGATCGGCCGGGTCAACGGCGCGATGATCCGCAGGAGCACCTGGTACTCCCTCGCGCCGTCGACGCGGGCGCTCTCCGTCAGTTCGTGCGGGATCTGCTCGAAGAAGCCCCGGAAGAGCAGCACGAGCAGGGGTTGGGCACTGGCGGCGTAGGGCAGGATCAACGCCCACGGGCTGCCGTAGAGACCGAACGCCTTGATCATCAGGTACAGCGGGATGATCGTGAGCGTCGACGGGATCATCAGCAGGCAGATGTAGGCCATGAACACGATCGACTTGCCGCGGAACTTCGCCTGGGAGAAGGCGTAGGCACCGAGCAACGCGGCACCGACCCCGATCACGATCGCCACCACAGCGATGATGAGCGTGTTCTTGAGCGGGGTGTCGATGCCCTGCCAGGCCCGCACGTAGTTCTGGGTGTCGAACTGGGTGAACAGTTTGAACACCCCGCCGGTCGCGAGGTTCTCCCCGGTCTTCAACGAGTTGGAGAGGACGAAGATGATCGGGAAGTAGGTCAGGAGGACGATGATCAGACCGGCCGCCAACGTGATGGCGGTCAGTCCTCTCCTCCGTCGACCAGCCGTGGTCATGACCTGTGCCATCTCTGCTGCCCTACTTCAGTGAGTTCAGGTTGATGTGGTTCGCCGACGCGTAGGCCTTGGCGCCCGACTGGAGCAGGTCGTCCCACCGGCTGGAGAAGTCCGAGAAGCTGATGCCGCCAGCCATGAGCTGGGAGACCATCCGCAGGCCGGTGTTGGTGGTGTCGGTGGAGAGCACGTCGTCGAGGGCGATGTCGACCACCGTCGGCGGTGCGGTCGCCGGCACCAGCGAGGCGAGACCGGACACATCGGGGACCGGCGCACCCTTCACGGTCGGGATGTAGGAACCACCCTGACCCCAGTCCTTCACCTCGGCGCCGATGTGCTCAGGCGTGTAGAGCCACGCCATGAAGTCCATGACCTTCTTGGTCTTGGCCGGGGTCATCGACTGGTCGGCCTTCTGCGAGGTGATGGACCACTGCCCGGCGCCGTTAGGCCCACCGATGACGCCCTTGGTGCTGACGGCCGCGGAGTGCGGTGACGTCGCGCTCGTGACGGTCGGCTCGGGGAACAGGCCGTACTTGCCGGTGAAACCGGCGGTGTCGAGCTGCGGGATGAACCAGCTGCCGCCCCAGAGCATGGCCACCTTGCCCTGGACGAATGCCGGCTGCGGTGACAGCGGCGGGCTGACCGCGTTGGGCGTCGAGCAGGCGTCGTAGCTGCCGCCGGAGGAGGAGATGTAGGGCCGGAGGGCGTAGAGCATCTTCCAGACCTCGGCGTACGCAGGGTTCTTCATCGAGATGATCCCCTTGACGATGCCGGACGCCACGTCCTTGCCGCTGGTCACGACCGACTTGTCGACCATGAACTTGGACAGCGAGTTCTTCAGGAACTGCGTGTCGGCAAGACGCTCGTACCAGGACGGGTTGCAGGGGCCGCCGGTGGCGTACATGAGCGGCGTGTAGCCGGCACTCTTGAGCTTGCCGAGATCGGCCATCAGGTCGGCCCAGGTCTGCGGCGCCCCGGAGATGTTGGCCTTGGCGAAGGCCGCCTTGCTGTAGTAGAAGGCCGTCTCCACGTTGGACCCGAGCAGGATCCGCATGCTGCCGTCGGGCGACGTCATGTAGGGGATGGTCGACGCCTGGAAGCTGTCGATCCACTTCGTGTTGCCCTTGATGTAGGGGTTGGGCTTGTTCAGGTAGGGCCGCAGGTCCTGGAGGACGTTGTTCGGGATCGAGCCCGACAGCAGCGGGTTGTACTGCTCGAAGACGATGTCCGGCGCATTGCCGCCGGCGGCCTGGGAGACCAGGGTGGCGTTGGCCGTCGTGATCGACGAGGTCGGGTTGGGCAGCCAGTTGACCGTCACGTCGGAGTGCTTCGACTCGTATTCGTGGGTGTACTGGTTGAGAGACTTGTTCTGCGGGGAACTGATCTCTCCGGTGTTGGGCGGCAGGATCGCGCGGATCGTCACCCCACCTCCCGATGACCCGTTGCCGCCGCCCCCACTGCTCAGACATCCGCTCGCCACGAGCGAAACCGCCGTGACCGCGGCCAGGACGCCGAACGCCCTCTTGCCAGCAACCTTCATGACTTTCCCTTTCCTGTGCCGGTCAGCCCGGTCGAGCGGAACACCTGCATGAGTAGTGACGGATCAGGTCCGCGGGCGGAGTGCCCGCATCGCGATGAGCGTGAAGATCAGCATGGCGACGAAAAGAGCCGTCCCGATTGCCATGCCGTAGCCGTAGTTGCTGTTCTGGAATGCCGACTGGTACATGTCCAGCGCCGGCACCATCGTGGAGTTTCCCGGGCCTCCGTTGGTGAGGAGCAGGATCGGGATGAAGTTCTGGACGGAGTAGACGCCCGACAGCACCACGACGATGCGGAACTGCGGCATGAGCATCGGCACGTCGATGTAGAACACCCGGCGCAGCCAGCCGACGCCGTCCATCGTGCTCGCCTCGGTGACGTCCTTCGGGAGGTTCTGGACGCCGCCGAGGAAGATGAGGAATCCCAGGTTGGACACCCAGGGGAACCCGACCAGCAGGATCGAGACGAGGGCGAGATGGTTGTTGGTCAGCCAGTCCGGCTGACCCAGGCCGAGCGCGTGGAGGAACTTGTTGATGAGGCCGTCGGTCGGGTTCAACAGGTACGCCCACACGTCGATGAGCACGATGGGCGGCAGCACGATCGGGAGCGTCAGGAGGTACTTCGCGACCGTGCTCACCTTCTTGGGCAGGTGACAGACGACCTCGGCGGCCACGAACTGCGACACCAGGGTGATGAGGATGCTGCCGATCACCAGGAGGACCAGGTTGCGGGCCTCGGGCCCGAAGGTCGGCGAGTTCACGTACTGCTTGAACTGCGAGATCCCGGTGTAGGTCGGCTTCGAGAACCCGTTCCACTTGTAGAAGCCGCCGATGACGCTCCGGAGCGCCGGATAGTAGGCGAACAGGCCGATGAGCAGCAGGCTCGGCAGCATGAGCACGGTGACGAGGTGCCGGCGGAAGAGCCGCTTGCGAGGCCGGGCCGACCCGCCGGCGCCCCGCCCGGACCTGTTGGCGGTCGACGAACCCCGGGTTACGTCGACGCCGGCCATCCGGTCGTCTGCGGTACTCACTGCCCCCGCTTGCCTGGCTGGAGCGATTTCTGCATGTGGATCCCTTTCCGTACTCATGTGCTGTGCCGGAGCAGCCGCACCGGGCCGAGGAGGCCGTGGCGGGTCTGACCTTTGTAGACGGCGGGGGTGGGTGAGGCGTCGTCGAGGTAGCCGGCGAGGGTGCCGCGGACGACGACCTCGAGGTCGTTGGCGCCGGACCGCACGTGCGCGGTGATGTCGGCACGGTACGGGCTCCAGGTCAGCTGGGCCGCCAGTCTCGCCGTTGACCCGCACCTCGGCGCTGCCGCGGACCTCGCCGAGGTCCAGAACGAGCGTCTCGCCGGCCTCGGCCGGGGCGGTCTGCAGAGTCGTCCGATAGGCGACGTGGCCGCCGAGGGCACGCAGTCCGAGGGTCTCCCACTCGACCAGCGGACCCGGCGCCGCAGCGACAGTGACCTCCACCGGCCCTTGCAGCAGGCCGCCGGCGCGATCGCCGCCGTCGGCGTCGAAGCGCAGGTGCACCTCCGTGCCCGCGGCGAGCGGCCGGTCGAGGACGACGACACCGTCGCGGGGCGGAATCTCGACGCCGTCGACCACGGCGACGAACGGCGCCGCGGCCGGCACGCGTAGCTCCGTGGTGCCCACCGGACCGACGAACCGCAGCCACTCGGTGCGGGGCCCGTCGCTCCAGGCGTCGGGGACCGCGTCGACGACGACGCCGTCGCTCGCCGCCGCCGGGTCCAACCAGGCCGCCCGGGGCAACGGGTGCGGCCGGGCTCGTAGGCAGACCCAGCGGGGATCGAGCCACTGCGTGCGGCGCAGGCGCAGGCCGACGGCAGCGCCGTCGCGGGAACAGCTCCAGTCGAGGTCGGTGATGAGGCCGAGCCCACCCTCGGCGACGCCGATACTGTCGACAAGAGCGGCGACCCCGCCGCCGACATCGTCGATCTGCAGCGTGATCTCGTTGCGACCGGGACGCAGTGCGCCGGCCAGGTCGTAGGGCATCACCTGCGGTCGACGCTGGGCCCAGTACGGCTCGAACGCGCCCTGGCGGCCGACCTCCGCGCCGTTGACGAGGATCGAGCAGGGGCCTTCGCTGCCGATCTGCGCGACAGCTTCCTCAGGCACGGAGTCCAGGTCGACCGTCGCCGTGAACCGCACCGTGCTTGCCGACCGGATGCCGTCCGCGGGCTCGAGCCACTCGGGCCGACGGAACCGCTCGAGGTCGGCGACGACCGCGAACGTGGCCCGCAACTCGAGTTCGGTGTCCTGGGCCGGCCGGTCGTTGGCGCTGCGCAGCCAGACCTCGACGGCGACCGCGCCGGAGCCGTCGCGCACCGGCGACGCGGTCCAGTAGCCGGTGCCGTCGGTGCCGACCGGTGCGCCGTCGAGGAAGACCCGGCGATCGGCGTCGGCGCCGAGCACGAGATGACGACCGGCGCCCTCGGGCAGCGTGATGGTGGCCCCGAAGGCCACCCACTCCCCCGGCCGCACGCCGTCCCATCGGAGGAACTCCTCGGGGACGGTGCCCTTCGGACCGAGGCTGGTGAAGTGCAGCGGGTCCTTGTGGATCCCCCGCGACAGCGAGACCTGGTACGGCCGCCACCCGGTGCCGGGGTCCGCCGGCCGGCCGCAGTCGGCCTGCGGGCCGGTCACCCGCAGGTAGGGGCCGTAGGTTGCGAGGGCCGGCGACCAGCCGTTGGCCGGCGGGGTGGCCGATGCGGTGTCCGGCCGGGCGTGCTCGACCCGCCACACCTGGATCGGGAGGGTTCCGCGCTGCGCCGGGTCACCGAGGTCGGCCCACCGGTTGTCGAGGGTGGATCGCGCCTCGAGCTCCCAGTCTCCATCGATCTCGACCGCGGTCGGCGTACCGGCCGGGTCGGTGCGGGTCGCCTCGGGCAGGTCGCGGGCGAGGACGACGACCGACATCGGACCGTCCGTGAACGGGACGTCCAGGTGCAACTCGTCGCCGGAGCCCGCCTCCGCGGCGAGGTCGACCCGCTCGCCGGTGCGGGGATCCCAGCGCTGCGCGGAATACCCCGGCACACCGGTGACCTGGACCCGGGCCCGCCGGTCGCCGATCGGCGCGAAGGTGTAGCCGCGTTCGGCGAAGCTCTCCCAGTAGCCCCGCCAGGTGAAGTCACCGGAGATGCGGTCCTCGATGCTGCTGCCGGCGAAGACCGGCATCCTGGTGCCCGTCTCGTCGTCGTGGGCGACGAGCAGGAGCACCAGCGCGTCGCCGTCGCGGCGGAGCATGTAGGGCGCGTCGGACCGGACCGACACCGGGCCGCGGGTGAGGTGAGCGGGCACCTCCTCGGCATCGTCGACGACCCGGATCCGGCCGGTGGCCGCCGCGGCGCGGAAGGCCGCGTCTCCGGCGGCGTCGGCTCCGACGACGCGGTCGGGGACGGGACCGACGCAGATGACGGTGCCGCCGCCCGACGCGAATTCGGCGAGCTTGCGCGCGAAGGCGCCGGTCAGCGCGGTGGCATCCGGGATGACGACGTTGCGGAACGTCCCGCCGGCGACCCGCCAGAGTCCGCCGTCGACCGCGCCGGCGGCCAGGGTGGCCTCGTCGAAGATCTCGTAGTCGTGCCGGGCGCGGTCGAGGACGCCGGGACGCTCGTCGAACCACGACGTCGCCCCGTTGAGCTGGTGGTAGACGTCGGACGTGTGCCGCGCCCTCGGCTGCGGGCCCTCGAGGGTCAGGTCGGCCTGCACCGACGAGGTCGGGAACAGCAGGACGGTGTCCGCCACGAGCTGCCCGGCCGCCGTCAGCGAGCACAGCCGCGTGACGGCGTCCGCGAAGACCTTGTAGTCGGCCCAGTAGGGCTGCCGCCAGCAGGTCGACGGCGGCGCCCACTCCCACCAGCCACCGACGGTCGCGTAGTAGACGGCGTGCGGGTCGTAGAGGTTGGCGCCGCGGCGGACGAACGGACCGAGCCAGTCGTAGGTCTCCTCGAGGGTGCCGCCCCACCCGGAGGAGTGGAACGCCTCGATCCAGGTGCGGGGGTGCCCGTGGGCGTGCGCCAGCGAACTGTGGACCTTGGGATCGCCCCAGTGGTCACTGCCGGGTGCGCTGTAGACGCTGTGCGTGCTCAGGTAGTCGCCGTAGAGGTCGGTGGCACTGGCCGGGTCCCCCTCGCGGGCGGGGGTCTGCTGGTCGAATCCGGCAATCAGCCCGGCGTCGGCTGCCCACCGTCCGTACGGCACGAAGAAGGATTCGCGGGCCATGGCGGCCCGGTGCGCGTGGTAGTCGCGCCGGACGGCCGCAGCCGCGTCGTCGCCGTCCTCCCACAGGCAGGCGATCTGCTCGACGAGGTCGTAGCCGTGGGCGTCGGCGAACGACGCGGCGAAGGTCTTCCCCCACGTCGGCAGGTGCGGCAGCTCGTCCTGGAAGAGACCCGTGATGACCGGACCGAACCATTTGTCCGCGCGCCGGCGGAACTCCCCGAGCACGGTGTCGATCAGTGCGGCGCAGGCGTCCGGGTCGTAGTAGTCGAAGCCGCGGTTCTGGGCGTAACACAGGCACAGCCGGCCGACCCCCGACCAGGTCACCGACCCGTCGTCGTCGAGGGCGACCGACGTCGGTGAGCTCCCCGGAACGACGACGAAGCCGGCGACGGACGCCGACCCCGACGGCGGCCGGACGGTCACCGTCTCCCCGTCGGCGACCTCGCGCTCGATGCGGTGGAGCTCCTGGCCTGCCCAGGTGGGGTGCGCGGCGACGAGCTGGCCCTGGAAGTTGGCCCCGGAGAAGCCGTACTGGTCGTAGAGCCAGAACCGGAAGCCGATCTCGTGGGCGTCCTCGCACGCCTGCAGAAAGATGTCCCACCATTCCTCGGAGAGGAACGGCGGATCGTCGGCGAGCGAGCCGTAGAGGGGACCGCGCGGAGCCAGGCACATCACGACCGCCTGGGTGACGCCCCCGGCGACCAGCTGTTCCATCTGCCAGCGCAGCCGGTCGTTCTCCAGCCGGGCTCCGCTCCACCACCAGATCGGCACCGGACCGTACGCCGCGTCGACATCCGCGAAGCGCGCCGCGAGATCGCACGCGTTGCGCGGGTGTGGTTGCGTCATGGGAACTCGGGCCCCTAGGTCGGTCATCGGACGCCGGGGTGATGAAACTTTCCGGAAAGACGGCCGTATTGAATCGTTAAAAAAACAGTGTCCAAAAGCTAGACGGAGGCTGGGGAGGTGTCAAGGACACGCGCCAAGTTCTTAACCGGCGCGGACGACCTCCTCCGGTGCGCCGCCCGCGAGCCGGGACAGCTCGGTGGCGGAGAGGACGAGGTCCGCCGCCGCCGCACTGTCCTCGACGGTGCGGATGCGGGTGGATCCCGGAATGGGCAGCATCACCGGCGAACGGGCCAGCTCCCACGCCAGCACGACCCGCTGCACCGATACCCCCCGACTGCGCGCGACCTCGGCGAACCGGGCCTGCAGTGGGCTGTCGGGATCGCCAGTCCTGGACCGGAACCCGGTCAGCGGACCCCACGGCATGAATGCGATGCCCCGCTCCTCGCAGCGTTCGATGACCGGGTCGCTGTCGGTCACGACCGGCGAGTACCGGTTCTGCACACTCGCGATCGGGGCGACCGCGAGTGCGCGGTCCAGCTCCCCGACTGTCACGTTGCACAGGCCGATCTGGGTGATCTTGCCCTGCCGCTGGAGCTCGACGAGGGCCCCGACCGAGTCCTCGATCGGCGCGACGGGGTCGACCTCGTGCAGTTGGTAGAGGGCGATCGTCTCGGTCCGAAGCGCCGTCAGGCTGGCTTCGCAGGCCTCCCGGAGCCGGGCCGGGCTCGCGTCGATCTGCACCTCGCCGTCGGCGTCCCAGTACTTTCCGCCCTTGGTGGCCACGAGCACGTCGTCGGACCGGGTCCCCCGCTCACGGAGCGCCCGGCCGATCAGCCGCTCGCTGTGGCCGCGGCCCGTGCCCGCAGGGGTGTAGACGTCGGCGGTGTCGAGCAGGGTCATCCCGGCGTCGAGGGCGGCCTGAACGACCCGGACACCCTCGTCGTCGGTGGGCCGATCGGGCCGGAGCGACAGCGGCGCACCACCGAAACCGACACAACCTACGTGATCTGCGCCGAGCGGCCTGCTCTTCACGTCCGCCTGCCTTCTGTGGTGGTGCGCCCGGACGGACGGGTACGCCGGCCGGGCGCAATCGTCCCGGTCCGGTGAAACCTTTCAAGCCGGGCGGAACGGAACGTAAGCCGCCCGACGGGGCGCGTCAAGTCGGTTTGCCGCGGGGCGACCGGCGCAGAAATCTATAGGATGTACCGTGTCGGATGTCAGCAGGTCCCACGAGGATGTGGCAGAGACGAGGCGCACCATGACCGACCTGCTGCCGATGACGCCGCCGCTGGCGCGCCGCACGGCTCTCAGCGACGACGTGTGGACTGTCATCCGCGGTCTGTTGATGAGTCAGACGATCAAACCCGGTCAGCGCATCACGATCGAGCGTCTCGCCGGCGAGCTCGGCGTGTCGCCGACACCCGTACGGGAAGCGCTCGCCCGACTGGAGTCTGACGGTCTGGTCACCAAACAGCCGCAGCGCGGTTATCGCGCCAGCCCGCTGCTGACCGTCGACCAGGTGAACGAGCTCTTCGATTTCCGTCGCCTGCTCGAGCCGTGGGCCGCCGGTCAGGTCGCCCGGAACTCCGGCGAGGAGACCGGAGCCGCCCTCGTAGCCGAGGTCGAGGATGCGCGCCGACGCCACGACGCATTGGTCGCCGAGCCCTATCGTCAGGTCTTCGACCACGACGTGCGTTTCCACGGCATCCTGCTCGATGCCTGCGGCAACAGCCAGGTGAGCGCGGCGTTCGAGCGGACCCACTGCCACCTGCACATGCTCCGGATCCAGAGCGACTCGCCCGTCGTCGATGCCACGATGGACGAACACCACGACATCGCCGTGGCCATCTCGTCGGGCCGGCCCCGTACGGCCGGCAGTGCGATGCGAGCCCATCTCGCGGAGGCGCAGCAGCGTGCGCTCGCCCGCCTCCGTGACCGCGAGGAGACCGGCGGCGACCGGTAGCCGGTCCGGGCCGGGCTTCGCGGGAGTCAGCCGTCGCCGGTCGGGTCGGCCGTCGCCCGGCTGCCGGCGCGCTCCATGAACGTCGAGTCCGGTGTGCCGAAGTGGAACTTCCGATACATGCCGTGGGCATCGGCGGTGTGCAACATCCAGCGGAACGTCCGGCCTGGGCCGTTCTCGACCATCTCACCGACGATTGCTCCCCCCAGGCCACTACCGCGGTGGTCCTCGAGCACGTAGACGTCGGCGAGGTAGGCCAGGGAGACGCCGTCGGAAAGGGCTCGCGCAAACCCGACGGTCCTTTTGTCGGCGTCATACGCGCCGACGACCCGCCAGGCACCGTCGATCTGGTGCTCCACATCCTTTCGGGTGCGCCACCGTCCCCAGTAGGCAGCGGTGGAGAGGAACCGCCAGACCGCATCCAGGTCGAGCCGGGCGGGGTCGTCGTCGATCTCGTACGAGCCGTGTCTGCGCACCCGTCCGATGATGCCCGAGGCCCTGGGTTGGGCACTCCGGGGCCTCGGTCAGCCCGCGCGCCCGGCGGCGTCGAGCAGGCGGAGTCCCTCGCCGGCGCTGTCATGCGGCCCGTCCCGCTCGATGTCATCGGCCAGAGCCGTCATGTCGGCGATGATGCCGCCGACGCGAAGGTGATGCGGCGGCCGCGCGGCGTACGGCGTCAGTCGGTCGGTGCCGCGCCGCAGTAACGCGACGGCACCCCTGCCGTTGTGCCGCTGCCGGTGGGTGAGCCCGACCGCGATCTGGGCCAGGCCCTGCCACAGGTCGCGCTCGTCGTCGGGCGCGGCCTTCCACGCCGCCTCGAGGACTTCGTGAGCGTGGAAGGGTCGTTGCTGGTCAAGGAGCCGTTGCGCCTCGTCGATGCTCCCGGCCGGAGTGAGCACGAGAGTTTCGTCGACGCGCTCCACCCCGGTCGCCCCGCGGGGCAGCGGCCGCCCGAATTCGTCCCGCGGCCGGGCGTTGCGGGCTCGACCGGCCGGATCGCGGTCCCGTTCGCGCATGGCCTCAGTCTCCCGCACCGCGCCGGGCGATCCCGGCTAGGGCGTCAATCGATGGATGTCCCGGGGAAAGAGTGTGGTGCTCCGGATGTTGTCCGCCTCGACGAGTCTGGCCACCCACCTTTCGAGTCCGATCGCGAAGCCACCGTGCGGCGGCATGCCGTGCCGGAACGTCTGCAGGTAGCTCTCGTAGTCCTGCGTCGACTCCCCTCGCTCGGCGAGTGCCTTCTCGTAGGCGGCGTACTCGTGCAGCCGCTGACCGCCGGTGACGAGTTCGAGCCCGCGGAAGAGGAGGTCGAAGGAGTTGGTCCAGCGAGGGTCATCCGGCTGGGGATGCGTGTAGAACGGGCGCTTCCTGGCCGGATAGCCCTCGACAGCGACAAAATCCGAGTCATGGCGCTCGCTCGCCCAGTGACCGATCCTCCGCTCGTGCTCGGGAGACAGGTCCGGCTCGTCGGGGTCGGCACCGGCCAGGACGAGCGCATCGCGGAAGTGGATGATGGGAATCTCCTCCGGCACAACGGGTAACCGGGCTCCGGTCAGCTCGACGGCGTCGCCCGCCGTCGTACGGATCGAGGCGAGCATGCCGGCGAGAACGTCGCGCAGCACGGCAATGACGTCGCGGTGGTCGCGGATGAAGCCCAGCTCGGCGTCGAGGGAGACGTATTCGGCAAGGTGCCGAACAGTGTCGTGCGGCTCGGCCCGGAAGACCGGGCCGGTCTCGTAGACGCGTTCGAATACACCGACCATCATCTGCTTGTAGAACTGCGGGGACTGCGCGAGGTAGGCCGGCCTTCCGAAGTAGTCGACGGTAAAGACATTCGCGCCCGACTCGGTCGAACCGCCGACCAGTTTCGGTGTCTGGATCTCGGTGAACCCGTGGTGATCGAGGGTGCGCCGGAATCCGCCCAGCGATGCGGCCGCCACACGCCAGATTGCCTGCTGCGCCGGATGTCTCCAGAGCACCGGAGCATGGTCGAGCAGGGTGGGGAGGCCGACGTTCAGCGAGGGCCGCCAGAGCTCGGCGGGCGGAGTGGTGGCCCGGGCGCTGAGTGCCAGGATTCGTGGATCGGTGAGCTCGAAACCGCCGGGTGCCTTGCTGTTGGCGACGACAGTGCCCTCGACCTCGACGACGGTCTCTTCGACCAGTGCGTCGACGTCCCGGCGTACGTTCTCGTCGGTGACCACGACCTGGGCGAGGCCGCTGCGGTCGCGGACGATGAGGAAGGACACCGCCGACAGCCGTCGTCGCCGGTGGACCCAGCCCTGGATGAGTGCGCGTCGGTCGACCTGCTCGTTCACTTCCGCGCTGAGTGTGCGTCGCACCAGGCTTACCTCCTCGGTCTCAAACCCGGGGAGGTGTGGGCGATCGGGAGCTCGCGGTGCCACCACACCTTCGTCAGCCAAGAGGCTGACCTCATTCGCAGTCGATTTCGGTGACCGGCCGTTGCGGCTCGGAGTTCGTCACACCCGTCGACACCGCAGTGGCACTGTATCCAATCTGGTATGACGTCGCATCGCCGTTTTTGGTCGCGGATCTGCGGCCGCCCGGCCATACCGTCAGCAGTCGATGGGTGACGGAAAGTTCTTGTGTGGCAGGGGTTTTCGGGTGTCGGGTTCTGTCGGTGGGCACCTCTATCGTTGGTGCATGGTCAGTAGTTCCGGTCTCGGTGAGCATCCGGTGTGGGGTCATGCCGGTGGGCTTGCCGGGGCGGTGGACGGGCTGGCCGGCGCCGATCTGTGGCGGTGCGGTGATGAGGAGATCGTCGATCTGCTGCGGGTCGCCGAGACGCAGGCCCGCCGCCTGTATGCGGTGGGGCTGCGGCTGGTCGCCGAGGCCGATCAGCGGGGGCTGGGGTCGGCGCGGGGTGCGACGTCGACGGCGGCGTTGTTGCGGCAGGTGCTGAATGTGGCGCCGGGTGAGGCCGGGTGGCGGGTGAGCGCGGCGGAGAAGCTGCTGGAGCGGCGCGGCCGGTCGGGTGAGCCGGTGCCGGCCGCCTTGCCGGTGACCGGTGCCGCGTTGGCGGCCGGGGCGATCGACCCGGCGCAGGCCCGGGTCATCGCCGCTACGCTGCGCCGGCTGCCGACCGGAGTGGACGCTGAGACCCGGGTGCGGGCGGAGGGGTTCCTGGCCGGGCAGGCGCAGCAGTTCGACGCCGCCGCGCTGGCCGGGATCGCCCGGCGGATGGTCGCCACGCTGGACCCGGACGGCACCCTGGCCGCGGAGGAGGACGCCATCCGTTACCGGGAACTGTCCTTCGGGCGGAGCGTCGACGGGATGACCGTCGTGCGGGGCCGGCTCGACGCCGAAGGCGCCGCGATACTGCGCACCGCCATCGACCCGTTCACCGCCCCGGCACCGTCCACCGCCGCGGACGGCCCGGACCCGCGTTCACCGGCCCGCCGGGCCGCCGACGGGCTGATCGAGTTGGCCCGCCGCGCCCTGGCCGCCGGGGACCTGCCCGACGCCGGCGGGCTGCGCCCGCAGGTGACAGTCACCGTCGACTACGACAGCCTGCGGAAGCAGCTGGGTGCCGGGCAGCCGGGCCGCGCCGGCACGGGGGAGCCGGGCCGCGCCGGGACGGGGATGCCGGGCCGGGCCGGGACGGGGTTGCTGGGTTGGGGTGGGCCGGTCACCGCCGAGTCCGCGCGGCGGATCGCGTGTGACGCGCAGCTGATCCCGGTGCTGCTCGGTGGCGGCGGGCAGCCTGAACCGTCACGGTTTGATGCCGCTCTTTGTGAGTTAGGAGGATGGCCATGCCGAAGAGGATCGATCCCGCGGTGAGGGAGCGGGCTCTGCGGCTGATCGTGAGCACCGGTGGACTACCCCTCAGCACGCGCTGCGGGGCGTGGCCAGCAAGCGGCTGGGTAGAGCCGCTGCGACGTGGGCCGGGCCAGCCACATCAACGCCGGCATCCGCCGGGGCGACCCGCGATGAACAGGCCGAGCTCAAGCGCCTGAAGGCGGAGCACAAGCGCCTGAGCGAAGACAACGAGATCCTGAAAGCAGCATCGGTTTTCTTCGCTGGGGAACTCGACCTCCGTAACCGCTGATCATGGCTTTCATCGACGACATGCGAGCAAGCTGGCCACGCGGTCGAGCCGACCTGCAGAGTCCTGTCCTCACAGGGCTGCAAGGTCGCCGCGCGCACCTACCGAGACTGGAAACAGACCAACCGTACAGGAGCTGCGCGGACGTCTCTGATGCGGTGATCAGCGACGCGCTGATGGACACGGTCTGCACCCCGGAGGGCTTGTATGGGCGCCGAAAGATGACCTATTGCCTGCACCGAGAAGGTCACGACCTGCCGTGTTGCACGATTGATCGCTTGATGCATGATCTGGGGATGAACGGGGTGCGCCGCGGACGTCAAGTGCGAACCACGATCCCCGGCAAGGACCGGCACCGGCCGGTGCCTGCTGGACCGGGACTTCACCGCATCCGGCACCGAACACCCGTGGGTTGCGGACTTCACCTACTGCAGGACGTGGGCCGGGTTCGTCTACGTGACCTTTATCGTGGACGTGTTCGCGCAACGAATCGTGGGCTGGCACGCCGGAGCGACCGCGATGACCAACCTGGTCCTGACCCGCTGCGGATCGCCTTGGGACCGCGACCGCGGGGACCCCCGTGGGCCCGGTCAGCTGATGCGCCACTCCGACGCAGGAAGCCAATACACCTCGAGCAAGTTCACCGAGCACCTGGAGCTGGAAGGGATCGCGCCCTCGATCGGGTCGGTTGGGGACGCCTACGACAACGCCTGATGGACACGATCAACGGTCTGTTCAAGACCGAGTGCATCGCCACGCCGGTCTTCCACGACGGACCCTACAAGACGCCCGCCGACGTCGAGTACGCCACCGCCGGCTGGGTCGACTGGTACAACCACCGACGCCTGCACGGCGACTCGGAATGCTCCCACCGGAGAAGTTCGAGAAAGCCCACTACGCTGCTCTCAGCGAGAGTGCACCCCACGAAAGCGGCAGACCCTCGTGACGGCCAACCGCAGTTCCTGCCCCCACCCTGGATCGACCCCACCCAGACACCCCGCCGCAACCACTACCACCACCTCCCCACCCTCCCCGACCCACCCGGCCGGCCCGACCCACCCGGGGTCACCGCACAGGGCCGGCGACCGGAGCTGGCCGCCACCACCTAGCCGCACACCGACGGCGTTGGGTCATGAGCACCACCGGCGACATCGTGCGGGCTACCCGCACAATCGCCGCCGGGATGCGAGTACGACGCACGATGATGACCGGCCCACGCCGGCCGACGACCGAACAGCGAGACGACCGAACGGCGAGACGACCGAACGGCGAGAGAGCCGGCTGAACATCGGACGCGCTACTCGCACAATCGGCCCCAGAATGCGAGTACAGCGTCCGATGATGGCCACCAGCCCGAGATCGCCGCAGACATCGTGCGTCCTTCTCGCATATCCCAGCCAACGATGCGAGTTCGACGCACGATGATGGCCGGCCCGCGCCGGCGGACCATCAATTCGGCGAGAGCCGCCCGAAACATCGGACGCGCTACTCGCACAATCGGCCCCAGAATGCGAGTACAGCGTCCGATGATGGCCACCCCGCACCCACGGGCGACGCACGCCGGGCAACGGGCAACGGGCAACATCGTGCGCGCTACTCGCACAACAGACCCCGAGATGCGAGTACGACGCACGATGATGGCGACCCGAGCGGGCCGCCGGCGGTGACCCTCGCAGGTACGCACCGTGGCGACGTAGGGTCGACCCGTGTCAGGGCGCCGGGGACGCCGACGCCGCGTATCCGTACGCCCCGGACGTGGGCCGAGGCAGGCACAACGACTGACCGACCGAGGAGAGGACACCGGGCAATGACGCAGGCCAATCCCAGGCAGAACGTGACCTTCCCCAGCAACGGCAACCGGGCCCACGGCTACCTGGCCACCCCGAACAATGACGGGGGCCCGGGGATCATCGTCGTCCAGGAGTGGTGGGGGCTCGACGACCACGTCGTCGACGTGTGCGACCGCCTCGCGGCCGAGGGGTTCGTCGCCCTGGCGCCGGATCTGTTCGGCGGCAAGGTCACCCATGACACCGACAAGGCCGCCGAATACCTGGCGAACCTGCCCGAGGACCAGGCGGCCCGTGATCTCGGCGGCGCCGTGGACTATCTGCTCGGGCTTCCAGCGGTCACCGGTGAGAAGATCGGCGTGGTCGGGTTCTGCATGGGTGGCGGCTTCGCGCTCTCCCTCGCCACCCAGCAGGGCGAGCGGATCGCAGCGACGGTCGCGTTCTACGGCGTCGGCTACGTGCCGCAGGACTTCTCGAACGTCTCGGCGGCGGTGCTCGGCCACTACGGCGAGGCGGACACCATGTATCCGGTCGACCAGGCCCACGAACTCGAGGCGAAGCTCAAGGAGCAGACCACCGGTGACGTGACCTTCCACTACTACCCGGCGGCCGGTCACGCGTTCTTCAACGACGAGAACCACATCGGCACCTACGACGCCGAGCAGGCCGAGCTGGCCTGGGCAGCGCACCCTCGACTTCCTCCGCCGGCATCTCGGCTGAGGCCAGGCGGGGCCCCGCCCAGGCGGGCCTGACGCGGAGAGCGGGGCTAGGCGGCTCCGAGGCGGCGTACGCCGCGTTCGAGGACGACCGCATGCCCGCATCGGGCCTCCTCGAGTGCCTCCGCGCCGACCGACTCGGAGTCGTAGAGGCACCGCAGGCAGCACTGGCTGAAACCCGCGCAGGCGAGGTCGAGCAACGGGTGGCATCGGCGGCATTCGACGACCTCGGCGGGGGTCGCCGCCGGCGGGGCCGGTTCTCCGATACCCCGCAGGAGCCGGCCGTCGTCGGCGTGCATCCGCACGAAACCGGTCCAGGCGATCAGGAAGTCGTCGGGTCGGCGGTGGCCGCCCAGGTCGGTGAAGCACACGCCTCGACCGTCGTCGCCGAGAGTTGTGCGAAGCAGATCCGCCTTCAGGTGGTCGACAGCGACCAGGACCGGTTGGTCGGCGACGAGGCCGGAATAAATGAACGGGACCGCGCTGGCAAGGAACTCGTCCGCCCCGGCGTAGAGCAGGGCGTCGTGTCGCACCGTCCGCTCCGGGGCACGCCCGGAGGCTGTGCTGGTCGTCATGCTCACGCGAGGACCTCGCTCCCACGAGGGTCGCAGTCCGGACCGGCGACGACTGCCCGGTCGGCCATTGCGTACGCCACCGCTGACCCTGCCGCCGTCCTCTCGGACCGCCAGGTGGCAAATCACCTGATGGCCGACAGATCAGTGCAGAAGCTCTGCCGACCCGACCTGCGGGCCCGACAGCTCCGCCGACTGCCTGACGGTCACCGGTGGCGTACGTCGTGCATGAGCCGACTATGCGCCCTCCGTGCCCCCGCCGCCAGAGAAGTCACCCACTCGGTCGCAGCAGTGGCGGGTCCGGTCACAAGCAGTGGCGGGCGTCGTTCCCTGAGGAACGACGCCCGCCACCGTGTCGATGCTCCGAGCGGACGATCAGGCGCGGTTGGTGTCCCGGCGGTAGGCCCGGGCGGACAGCGCCACCAGACCCACGGTCCAGGCCCCCACCACGACCCATCCGGTCGTCCCCCAGCCCCCGTTGCCGGTCCCCACATGCGCGGCCTGGACCAGCCAGTAGGAGGGCAGGCACTGGATCACGTCGTGCAGGATGCCGGAGTCGCCACCGATCGGTCCCCACGAGCCACCGAGCAGCGCGAACAGCGACGTCACACCACCCATGGCCGGCCCCATCGAGTCGACCGTGAGCAGGTGCCCGAGCAGGATGCCCATGACCGCGAACGGGATCAGCCCGACGAGGATCAACAGGGTCATCTGGACCCAGTCCCCCGCCGGCAGCCGGACGCCGAGCGCGAGGCCCGCTCCGTAGAGCAGCACGATGCTGGCCAGCGCCATCACGTAGCCGGTGAGGACCTTGGCCCGGAAGTAGGTGCGGGTGGTCAGTGGCGTGATGCGCAGCTGGCGGTTCCAGCCGATCGACCGCTCGGCCGCGATGCGGGCGCCGCCGGCGATGACCGCCGCCATCGTGCCCCACGACGCCATCCCGACCATGTAGTACAGCGGGAACGGGATCCCGCCGAGCGTGATGTTCTTGTTCGGTCCGGCGATGGTGAAGAAGAGGATCAGCGGAAACACCAGCGAGAAAATGAAGAACCGGGCGTTGCGCACGGTCCGGAGGACCTCGAAACGCACGTAGGTCATGCTGCTCATCGGGAGCCCTCCGAAGCGGAGATCGTGGTGACAGTGGATGCGGCGTCGTCCGGCGAGCCGGCGGAGTCCTGGGTGCCGGTCAACTGGAGGAACGCCTGCTCGAGCCCGGCGCCGGTGATGTCGATGTCGCGGGCGTCGGGGAACGCCGCCAGCAGCGCGCGGATCGCCTGGTCGGAGTCCGAGCAGTTGAGGATGACCGCCTCGCCGCGCCGGTCGACGTTGGTCACGCCGGGCAGCGCCGCGAGCTCGGCCAGGTCCGCCTCGGGCAGGGTGGCCCGGATCGTGCGCAGGCCGACCGTGGCCTTGATCTCGGTGGTCGGCCCGTCGGCGACGACCAGACCCTGTGCCATCAGCACGATCCGGTCGGCGTAGGCGTCGGCCTCTTCCAGGTAGTGGGTGGCGAAGACCACGGTCTTGCCGCGAGGCGGCGAAGTCGCGCATCGACGTCCAGAAGGCGTGCCGGCTCTCGACGTCCATCGCCACCGTGGGCTCGTCGAGCACCAGCAGGTCCGGGTTGGACACGAGCGCGATGGCGAAGCCGGGTCCGCTGGGTCTGCCCGCCGGACAGCTTCTGGGTACGCCGGCCGGCGATGTCGGTGATCCCGGTCAGTTCCAGCACCTCGTCGACCCCGAGCGGCTGGCTGTAGACCGAGGCCATCATCGTGATCAGCTCACGGACCGACAGGTCCCGGATCAGCGAGCCGGTCTGCAGCATGGCGCCGATGGCGCCCGCCTTGATGGCGTCGGCCGGCGGCATGCCGAACAGCGACACGGTGCCGCTGTCCGGCCGGGCGAGGCCGAGCAGCATGTCGATCGTCGTGGACTTGCCCGCCCCGTTGGGACCGAGCAGCGCCACCGTCTCGCCAGGAGCGATCGCGACGTCGACACCCCGGACCGCATGGACCGTGCCGGCCGGCGAGGAGAAGGACTTCACCAGGCCGCGGAGGTGCACCCCGATTGACTGTGAGGATTGTGCATAGGTCGTCATGGCGACCAGATTGCCGGACCGCCGATGCGTCGGGCCAGTGTCGTCCGCCAGGAGTGCCGGATGACATTTGTAACGCGGAGGTCGGAAGTCGGCTCAGTGCAGGAGCACGTGCAGGCGTACGACGGTGCCCGCGGGCGAGGTCCGGAGCTGGACCAGGTCGCACATCTGATTGACCAGCCACAGCCCGCGACCGTTGGGCGCGTCCAGCCCGGCCGGCGCCGGCCGACCAGCGGCTCGTCGATCGCCCCCCGGTCACTGACCTCGCAGACGATGCAGTCGCGGTCCGCCCAGACCCGCATCGTGGCGTCGCCACCGCCGTACTGGACGCTGTTGCTGGCCAGCTCGTCGACGGCGATCACGAGGTCGGCGGTCCGCTCGGACCCGAGCCCGAGGCCGGCCGCGCACCGGGCCACCGCGCTGCGCAGGTCGTGCAGCTGCTCGAGGACGATCGTCCGCTGCTCGAGGACCGTGCTTGGCTCGGGAAGCATCCGATCGAGCCCGGCAGGGTCCTCACTCGGGGCGCGGTAGTCGGGGCTGGCCTGGGCGGTGGGGCTGTCGCCTCGTCGTGTCATCGGGTGGCTCCGGAAGGCCCGGTCGACCACCGCCGGCTCGAGCGCTTCAGTGTCGTAGGGGCAGAGAAGTGTCCAGGCATGCGTGCCGCCGAAGGCGAGATTGAGTAGCGACTCGTGCACCTGGCATTCCACGATCTCGGCGGCACTTCGTCCCGCCCAGACCGGCTCACCGACGCCACGGACCCGCCGGCCGGGTCCGCCGCACTCGTCTACGAAGTCCTGCCAGGCGGGAATGATCCGGGCCGGGTTGCGGCCGACGTCTGCGAGATCGGTGAACCGGACCTCGTCGGTGTCGCCGGAGAGCTCGTCGCGGAGCAGGTCGAGCTTGCCCGGCTCGGCGGCCACCATGACGGGCTCGCCCACCGCGAGCCCGGCACGGACGAAGGACGCCGTCCCCGCTACGAACTCGGCGGGTCCGGCATAGAGCATCGCCTCGTGAGAGAACACGTCCCCGGGGACCGCAGTCTCGGTCGTCACCACCGTCAACGTGTGCGCCCCTGTCCGTGCCGTTCTGCAGCAGGCCCAGGATCCGGTGACCGATCCGGGGCTCGAGCCCCCCGCCCACTGCCTGACGGACATCGCGGAGAGGCGCCGCCTGCGCAGAGGCGGCGCGTCCTCTACAAGGTACGCCGGCCGAGTAACCTGGAACCCGAGTGGACGGCGCAACTCTGACGCTCCGATCAACACCGGACCGCCCCGCCAGTCGGACCACAGCGGGATGCCACCCTCCGGCGACACGAGCGACACGCCCACAACATCTAGGGTCCTGGCGGCCGCTGACCAACCAGATATGGTGTTTCTGCAGCTGGTTCGACCGACCCGCCAGGTCGGTCGTCGTAAGAGGGAATCCGGTGTGACTCCGGGACTGCCCCCGCAGCGGTGAGTGGGAACGACCGCCGTCAGTCGAGCACTGGGCCCCGAGAGCGGGCCTGGGAAGCGACGGCCAGTAGGACCGGCGTGCATCCCGTCCGAGGGACGCGCGCCGGTCGCCCACGAGTCCGAAGACCTGCCGGCGCACCGTGCGCACCTGCGCGCGGTGGGGTCGCCCGACCCCCCCGTTCCGAGCTCGCGAGGAGAGAGCCATGACGGTCACCGACACCCCCGCAGTCCGCGCCGAGGATGTCCCGGCGACGCCCGACGCCGTCGCCCGCCGTACGCCGATGCAGGTCCGCAAGCGCAACGGCGACGTCGAACCGGTCGACGTCAACAAGATCGTCCGGGCGGTCGAGCGGTGCGCGCCGGCGACTCGACGGCGTCGACCCGCTGCGGGTCGCGACCACGACGATCAGCGGCCTCTACGACGGCGCGACCACGGCCGAACTGGACCGGCTGTCGATCCAGACCGCGGCCGGGCTGATCGCCGAGGAGCCCGAGTACTCGCGGCTGGCCGCCCGGCTGCTCGCCGGCTACATCGACAAGGAGGTGCGCGGGCAGGGGATCGCGGCGTTCAGCCAGTCGATCGCGCTCGGGCACGCGGAGGGCCTGATCGGCGACGACACCGCCGCGCTTCGTCGCGGCCAACGCCCGCAAGCTCGACGACGCGATCGACCTCGACGCCGACCGCCGGTTCGAGTACTTCGGCCTGCGTACGGTCTACGACCGCTACCTGCTGCGCCACCCGACCACCCGGCTGGTCGTCGAGACCCCGCAGTACTGGCTGCTGCGCGTGGCCTGCGGGCTGTCCCACACGCCGGCCGAGGCGATCGACTTCTACCGGCTGATGTCCTCGCTGGCCTACCTGCCGAGCTCGCCGACGCTGTTCAACTCCGGCACCGCGCACCCGCAGATGTCCTCCTGCTACCTGCTCGACTCGCCCGCGCGACGAACTCGACTCGATCTACCAGCGCTACCAGCAGGTCGCGCAGCTCTCGAAGTTCGCCGGCGGCATCGGCATCCGTGGTCCCGGGTCCGCTCGCGGGGCGCGCTGATCCGGGGAACCAACGGGCAGTCGAACGGCATCGTGCCCTTGCTGCGGACCCTGGACGCCTCGGTCGCCGCGGTCAACCAGGGCGGCCGGCGCAAGGGCGCCGCCTGCGTCTACCTCGAGCCGTGGCACCCCGACATCGAGGAGTTCCTCGAGCTGCGGGACAACACCGGCGAGGACGCCCGGCGGCACCCACAACCTCAACCTCGCCAACTGGGTCCCGGACGAGTTCATGCGCCGCGTCGAGGACGACGCCGACTGGTCGCTGTTCGACCCCGACGCCGTGCCGGAGCTGCCCGACCTGTGGGGCGAGGAGTTCGACGACGCCTACCGCGCGGCCGAGACGGGCCGGGCACGCCGTCCGGACCGGTGCAAGCCCGCGACCTGTACGCGCGGATGATGCGGACCCTCGCCCAGACCGGCAACGGCTGGATGACATTCAAGGACGCCGCCAACCGCACCTGCAACCAGACCGCCGAGTCCGGCAACGTCGTACACCTGTCCAACC
Source organism: uncultured Actinomycetota bacterium (assembly GCA_963828605.1). Taxonomy (GTDB): domain Bacteria; phylum Actinomycetota; class Actinomycetes; order Mycobacteriales; family QHCD01; genus DASXJE01. Next base: position 599,555 of record CAWHER010000001.1, read on the forward strand.
TGTGCACCGAGATCCTCGAGGTCAGCAGCGACGCCGAAACCGCCGTCTGCAACCTCGGCTCGATCAACCTCGGCGCCCACGTCCGCCGCGACGGCGCGGGACGCCGACCGGCGATCGACTGGGAGCGGCTGCGGGCAACGGTGCGGACGGCGGTCGTGTACCTCGACCGGGTCATCGACATCAACTACTACCCGAGCCCGCAGGCGGCGCGCAGCAACCCGCGGTGGCGCCCGATCGGCCTCGGCGTGATGGGGCTGCAGGACGTCTTCTTCGCCCTGCGCCTGCCGTTCGACGCCGACCGGGCGCGCGAGCTGTCGACCCGGATCGCCGAGGAGATCTACCTCACCGCGCTGGAGACCTCGTGCGACCTCGCCGCCGAGCACGGCCCGCACCCGGCCTACGGGGAGACCCGGGCCGCCCGAGGCGAACTGCAGCCCGACCTGTGGGCCGTCACACCGACCCAGACCGAGCGGTGGGACGGGCTGCGGGCCCGGATCGCGGAGCACGGGCTGCGCAACTCGCTGCTGATCGCGATCGCCCCGACGGCCACGATCGCCTCGATCGCCGGCTGCTACGAGTGCATCGAGCCGCAGGTGTCGAACGTATTCAAGCGCGAGACGCTGTCCGGCGAGTTCCTGCAGATCAACACCGCGCTGGTCGCCGAGCTGAAGGCACGCGGGCTGTGGACCGAAGAGATCCGCGACCCGGATCAAGCGGGCCGACGGGTCGGTGCAGGGCATCACCGAGCTGCCGCGAGGACATCCGGGCGTTGTTCCGCACCGCGTGGGAACTGCCGCAGAAGGCGCTCATCGACATGGCGGCCGCGCGCGGCGCCGTACATCGACCAGAGCCAGTCACTGAATCTGTTCCTGGCCGCGCCGACGATCGGCAAGCTGTCGTCGATGTACCTCTACGCCTGGAAGGCCGGCCTGAAGACCACCTACTACCTGCGGTCGCGGCCCGCGACCCGGATCCAGCAGGCCACCGTCAGCCTCGCCGCCCCGATCGCCGCCGAGGCCATCGCCTGCTCCCTGGAAAACCCCGAGACCTGCGAGGCATGCCAGTGACCACCACCGACACCGGCCGGCGGCCCGCACTCGCTCGACCCCGGGATGGACCTGACCCTGCGGCCGATGCGCTACCCGGCCTTCTACGACCGGTTCCGCGACGCGATCAAGAACACCTGGACCGTCGAGGAGGTCGACCTGCACTCCGACCTCGCCGACCTGGCCCGGCTCACTCCGGCCGAGCGGCACCTGGTCAACCGGCTGGTCGCGTTCTTCGCCACCGGCGACACGATCGTCGCCAACAACCTGGTGCTCAACCTCTACCAGCACGTCAACGCGCCCGAGGCCCGGCTCTACCTGTCCCGGCAGCTGTTCGAGGAAGCGGTGCACGTCCAGTTCTATCTGACGCTGCTGGACACCTACTGCCCGACGAGGCCGACCGGGCCGCCGCGTTCGCCGCCGTCGAGAACATCCCGTCGATCCGGGCGCAAGGCCGAGTTCTGCTTCCGCTGGATCGACTCGATCGATCACCTGGGCACGAGCTGGAGACCAAGGACGACCGGCGGGCGTTCCTGCTCAACCTGATCTGCTTCGCCGCCTGCATCGAGGGACTGTTCTTCTACGGCGCCTTCGCCTACGTCTACTTCCTGCGCTCACGGGGGCTGCTGCAACGGACTGGCCTCGGGCACCAACTGGGTGTTCCGCGACGAGTCCATGCACATGGCGTTCGCCTTCGACGTCGTCGACACCGTCCGCCGGGAGGAGCCCGACCTCTTCGACGACGAACTGACACGGCAGATCCGCGCGATGCTCGGCGAGGCGGTGGACGCGGAGGCGCGTTCGCCGAGGACCTGCTCGGCCAGGGGGTCTCGGGACTGTCGCTGGCCGACATGCGCTCGCTACCTGGAGCACGTCGCCGACCGGCGGCTCGCCCAGCTCGGGCATGGCGCACGCTGTACGGTTCGGCGAACCCGTTCGCGTTCCTGGAACTGCAGGACGTCCAGGAGCTCTCCAACTTCTTCGAACGCCGGGTCTCGGCCTACCAGGTCGGCGTCACCGGCAGCGTCGCCTTCGACGAGGAGTTCTGACATGACACAGAGCACGACCAGCAAGGCAGCACGCGCCCGGTCCACCGTTCTGGGTTATCCGCGGCTCGGCGCCGATCGGGCGCTCAAGCGGGTCACCGAGGCCTACTGGCGCGGTGACGCGACGGCCGGTGACCTGCACAGCACGGCCGCACGGATCCGTCGCGAGACCTGGGAGACGCTGCGGGCGGCAGGGATCGACGAGGTTCCGTGCAACGACTTCTCGCTCTACGACCACGTCCTGGACACGGCCGTCCTCGTCGGCGCGGTGCCGCCCCGGCACGCCGTACCCGCCGACGCTGATGACGCCGAGCTGCGGCGCTACTTCGCGATGGCGCGCGGCACCGACGGCGCTCCCGCCGCTCGAGATGACCAAGTGGTTCGACACCAACTACCACTACCTGGTCCCCGAGATCGGGCCGGACACCGACTTCCGGCTCGACCCGCGCAAGCCGGTGAGCGAGCTCGCCGAGGCGCTCGACCTGGGGCTCGACGCCCGGCCGGTGCTGCTCGGCCCGGTCACCTTCCTCCTGCTGTCCAAGCCGACGGCCGATGCACCGGACGGCTTCGCGCCGCTCTCCCGCCTCGACGACCTGCTCGACGTCTACGCCGAACTCCTCCGCACGCTGCGCGGTGCCGGCGCCCGATGGCTGCAGCTGGACGAGCCGGCGCTGGTGCTGGACCAGCCGGCCGACGTCCTGTCCGCCACGGCCCGCGCCTACGAGCGGCTCGGCTCCGAACTCGAGCGACCGAAGGTGCTCGTCGCCACCTACTTCGACGTCGTCGGCGACGCCCTGCCCGTGCTCCGTAACGCCCCCATCGACGGCTCTGGCGCTGGACTTCACCGGCCCGGCCCGGGGCAACCTCGAGGCGCTCGCCGCGGTCGGGGGCCTGCCCGGCAAAAGGCTCGTCGCCGGTGTCGTCGACGGCCGCAACGTGTGGGCCGACGACCTGCAGCAGTCGCCTGTCCACGCTCGGCACGTTGCTCGGCCTCGCCGATGTCGTCGTCGCGCCGTCCTGCTCGCTCCTGCACGTCCCGCTCGACCTGTCCCTCGAACGCACGCTCGACCCGCAGATCGCCCGCTGGCTCGCGTTCGCGCGCCAGAAGGTCGACGAGACCGTGACACTGGCCCGCGGCCTGTCGGCCGGGCCGGACGCGATCCGCTCCGAGCTGGCGGCCAACCACGCCGACCTCGCCAGCCGCAGTGCGGCGCCGATGACCCGCGACCCTGCGGTCCGGGCCCGCGTGGCTGCCGTCTCACCGGGTGATCTCCGGCGGGCCGGAACCTACGACGTCCGGGCCGGGGCCCAGTCGGCGCGGCTCGGGCTGCCACCCCTGCCGACCACCACGATCGGGTCGTTTCCCCAGACCAGGGGCCTGCGGGAGGCCCGCGCGGCGGTGCCGACCGGAGCGCTCACCCCGGAGGCCTACCGCGAGCGGATCGCCGAGGAGATCAGCCGCGTCGTCGGTATCCAGGAGGGCGCCGGGATCGACGTCCTCGTGCATGGCGAGCCCGAACGCAACGACATGGTGCAGTACTTCGCCGAGCGGCTGACCGGGTTCCTCACCACCCGGCACGGCTGGGTGCAGTCCTTCGGCACCCGCTACGTCCGGCCGCCCGTGATCTGCCGGCGACGTGTCCCGCCCCGCCCCGATGACGGTCGACTGGTCCGGCTACGCCCAGAGCCTCACCGACCGGCCGGTCAAGGGGATGCTCACCGGGCCGGTGACGATGCTGCGCTGGTCCTACGTGCGCGACGACCAGCCGCTGGCCGACACCGCGACCCAGGTCGCGCTCGCGCTGCGCGACGAGGTCGCCGACCTCGAGGCCGCCGGCCTGCCGATCATCCAGGTCGACGAACCGGCCCTCCGGGAAGGCCTCCCGTTGCGTGCCGCCGCCCGGCCCGGCTACCTGCGGTGGGCGACCGAGGCCTTCCGCCTCGCGACGAGCGGGGTGCGGGACGACACGCAGATCCACACGCACATGTGCTACGCCGAGTTCGGCGACGTCCTCGAGAGCATCATCGCCCTCGACGCGGACGTGATCAGCCTCGAGGCGGCGCGGTCGGACATGGCCGTCGTCCGGGAACTCGCCCGGGCCGACTACCCGGCGGCGGTCGGGCCGGGCGTCTACGACATCCACTCGCCGCGGATCCCGGACACGACAGAACTCGTGGGATTGCTCGATCGCGCCCTGGAACACCTGCCCGCCGACCGGGTCTGGGTCAACCCTGACTGCGGGCTGAAGACCCGCGCTGAGGACGAAGTGATCCCGGCGCTGACCCACATGGTCGAGGCGGCGCGGCGGGCCCGCGACCGGATCGCGGCGCGCTGACGGAGGCCGCCGGCCGGTCAGCCGAGGGTGATGACCGACGTGCAGGTCAGGGATCCGCTGATCGTCGCGGTGCGGCCGTGCGCAGCGGTCTCCGGGATGACGACCCCGGAGAAGGCGATCGTCATGCCGGTACGCCGGATGGTGGGCGGTTTCGCGACGTGCTGGTCGCTCCAGGCCGCGCCTGCGGACAGCTGAAGCGCGATCCGCGCGTCGGTCGTGGAATCCGTGCTGACCGAGAGGGTGTCCGGGATTCCGGCGGACAGGGTGGTGGATCCCCGGGCGAGCACACCGGTCGGGGAGTTGGGGCTGTGCACGCAGCTGACCGCGGTGAAGGTGAACGTCCGGTGCAGGCCTCCGGTCGCCCGGGCGTGGCCGTGCCCGGCCGGCCCGCTCTGCGGGGGCCCGACCGGCAGCCCGCCGGCCCCTCCCCCTGATCCGCCGGAGGCCGGACCGGGGGTCGCGGCGACCGGGCCGGCCGGCGCCGCCGCGCCGCTCGGGTGGGACTGCGCGGCGGTGCGGCCGAGCAGCGCGAAGGCGACGACGACCACGAGTCCGCACAGGACGACGACCCGCCGCGACACAGATTTCACCTCCGCCTGCTGCGTCATCCGCCCTCGACATCGGGGCCGACCATGTGTCAGCGTTGCACGGCGGGCGCTTCCCGGCTCGCGTGACACGGTGTCGATGACCTCGTCAGGCACCGTCCGAGTGGGAGCATCACCACTATGACTGTGTCGGGGGCAGTTACCGACGCTGTTCGGCGTACCCACGGGCGGGTCGGATCGGTCGGCGTGCTGACCGGGACGTTGGTCGCCGTACTCGCCCTGCAGCCGTTGCTCGTCGGGGCGTTCGACGCGCCCGCCGTCCAGGCGTGGGCGACGGTGTTCGTCGCGGTCGTCGTACAGGCGGTTCCGTTTCTGGTCCTGGGTGTCGTGATCAGCGCCGTGATCGCCACGTTCGTCCCGGCGACCTTCTTCGAGCGGGCCCTACCCCGGCGGGCGATCGCGGCCGTGCCGGTGGCCGGTCTCGCCGGTGCGGCGCTGCCGGGCTGCGAATGCGCCTCGGTGCCGATCGCCGGCCGGCTGATGTCGCGAGGCGTCGCAGCGCCTGCAGCGCTGGCGTTTCTGCTGTCCGCGCCGGCGATCAACCCGGTGGTGCTGGTGGCGACCGCGGTCGCCTTTCCCGGCCGCCCGGAGATGGTGCTGGCGCGCTTCCTCGCGTCGTTGGCGGCGGCGGTGGTCGTGGGCTGGGTGTGGGCGCGCTTCGGGCGCGCCGAGTGGACGCGCGCCGTGAGCCGGCCGGCGCCGATGGACCGCACACTCGCCGGATTCGCCGCGGCGTGCCGGCACGACTTCGTCAACGCCGGCGGCTTCCTGGTGATCGGCAGCTTCACGTCGGCCACCTTGAACGTGGTGGTCCCCCGCAGCGTGCTCGACGTGGTCGGCACGTCCTGGCTCGCGGTGCCGATGCTCGCCGTACTGGCCGTAGTGCTGGCGATCTGCTCCGAGGCGGACGCCTTCATCGCGTCGAGTCTGACCCAGTTTTCCTTGACCGCACGATTGGCTTTCCTTGTGGTCGGGCCGATGGTCGACATCAAGCTGATCGCCATGCAGGCCGGCCTGTTCGGCCGGGCCTTCGTCATCCGCTTCGCGCCCCTCGTCTTCGTCGTGGGGATCGCCACCAGCGTCGTGATCGGCGGGTGGTTGCTGTGAACCAGGATGCCCAGAGCCTGCTCGTCGTGCTCGTCGGCGCGGCGGTGACGCGGATCGCGGCGGACGGGTCATACCAGCTCTACGTCCGCGGCAATCTCCGTCCGTGGCTACTCGCCGCCGGCATCGTGCTCATCGTGATCGGGATCGTGTCGCTGCTCCGCAGCGATCTGCGTCGCCGCCGCGGAGACGACGCCGTCGGGGCGGCCGTCGGTGGGTCCGACGACGGAGTGGCCGACGACGGTGACGATCACGGTCATGCACACACCGGCCAGCGCTGGGTCGCCTGGCTGTTGCTGGCCCCGATCCTGGTCATCTTTCTCGTCGCTCCCCCGGCTCTGGGCGCCTACACCGCGGCGCATCGGGGCGGCGCCGTCGCGAAGCCGGTGGGCGACAGCACCTTCACCGCGCTGCCGGCCGGCAATGCCGTGCCGGACACGCTGCGGGACTTCTCCGAACGCGCCGTGTGGGACAAGGGCCGCACCCTGAAAGGCCGCACGGTCGCGCTCACCGGGTTCGTCACGCCCCGTACCGGCGGCGGGATCTTCCTGACCCGCATGATGATCACCTGCTGTGCCGCCGACGCGAGCCCGATCGAGGTCATGGTCACCGGCACCATTCCGCGGGTGCGGGCCAACGAATGGCTGAAGATCACCGGGCGCTACGCGGGACTCGATCACCGCGACGACAACGGTTCCGGGCCACTCGCGGTCCTGCGCGCCGTACGGATCACGCCGATCGGCGCTCCGGCCGAGCCCTACGAGTGACCCGCCACCGCGGGCCTATCTCACGAAGGTCATCTGCGGGAACCGGGCGGACGGGCCGTCGAGCAGTCCGCCGTCGCGGTGGCGCAGCCACCGGTCGAAGAACGCCGCGACATAGGCACGGTCGGCCGCCACGGCACCGGCCGGGTCGACCGAACCGATGCCGGCCAGGACGTCGGGCGGCAAGGTCACCTTCCGCGCGATCTCCGGCACCAGGGCCTCGGCGTCGGTGTAGGAGCCGTGTCCGGACCCGGTGAGGTAGAGGTCGCGGTGCCAGCCGCGGCTCGCGTTCCACAGCGCCGCCCATGAACGGTTGTTCGCGGCGTGCCGCCCACCGGCCTGGCTGCCCAGCAGCAGGAACGGCTTGCTCAACCCGTGCTCGGCCACGGTCGAGAGGTTCTTCCCGTCGTTGTCCTCCGATGAGTAGCTCAGCTGGCCGTCCATGTCGATGGCCGCCTTCACCCGCGGGTCGTCGTACATGGTCTGCAGGGCGGTGAATCCGCCACCGGACTGGCCGAACATCCCGACGCGGTGCAGGTCGAGGTCGCCGGGGAGGCCGGCCGGCAACGGTCGGTGCTCGGCGTCCGGATCGGCGCCGGCGTCGAGTGCGCCCAACTCGGTGAGAACGAACCGGGTGTCGTCCTCCCGAGCCTGAACGACTTTGCGGAAGAATGCCGCGGTGAGCGGCTTTCCGCCGGCCAGCAAGGACGGAAAGACGCTCGTCGCCACGTGGCCGTCCGGGAACTCCACGGCGGTCGCGTCGTAGGTGTGGTCGATCGTGACGACGATGTAGCCACGGCTGGCCAGATCCTCGACCAGCGCGGTGCCCCAGGTGCGCGGATCGCCGGCACCCGGCGAGTAGAGGACGACCGGACGCGGTCGGCGACCGCGGTCCACCGGCGCCCCGACGTGGGCATCGGTCATGGTCGCCGCCCAGTCGGCGGTCTTCGCCGGAACACCGGTCGTGTTGAACGCGTCGAAGCCCGCAGCGGCTCCGGAATGCATCTGCCGGGCGAGCGGATAACGGTCAGCGTCGCGGGCGGGGTACCAGACGCTCGCCATGATCTGCCGGGTCTCGGCCGGCTTCCACGGATCGGGTCGGCCGTACTGGACGAGGTGCAGTTCGGTCGTGCCGACCTGGTGCCGGCCGGTCGGTGCCGGCAGGTGCATCCGCACCAGCGACGGCGTCGCCGCGGCCGCGGGCGCGGCGGCTCCGGCCGCATCCGCCGCATGCGGCAGCAGAGCCACGGTGCCGGTCAGCGCCGCACCTGCGGTGACGGCGGCGAGGCCGGAGATCAACCGCCGGGCTCGCGGGCGGGCGGTGTCATGCAGTGTCACGGGAGTCCCTTCGCAGCAGTGGAGTCGGTGAGATGTCACGAATCCATGCTGGTCGGCGCGCGGCGACGCCGACATGGTGCAGCCACTGCCCTGCGACGTTCGGTTTACCCGACCCGCGCCGCCCCCTCACCATCATGATCGTGATCGGAAAAAGCCGCGAAACGCCGTGCGGATCCGATCACGATCATGGGGCTCGCCCGGTCCGCCCATGATCAAGAGGGGATCCGCACGGCGTTTCGCCCGTGAATCCCCTCTTGATCATGGGCGGGCGGGGGCGGGCGATCGGGTCGGCGGCGGGCGTCAGCGACCGGCGTCGGCCTCGGACTCGCGGGTGAGCGCGACGGTCAACGCGTCGAGCGTGCCCGCCTGGATCGCCCGGTGCGCCGCTTCGGCGTCGCGGCGGCGGCGATGCAGGGCGCTGGCCCGGGCCACGCCGACCCGGCGATCGGTCCGGTCCCGCCGGGCGCGCACCGCCGTCGTCCGCTCGGCGAGGGTGGCGGCCCGCAGGTGGGCGTCGGCGGTCGCCCGGGTGACCGGGGTGCACATCGACCGGTCGCACCGGTGGACGACCAGTTCGTCGGAGGCCGGCTCGCCGTGCCAGGCGAACCACGCGAACCGGTGCGCGGGCCAGACCCGGTCGCCGGCCCAGAAGTGGCCGAACCCGTCGGCCGTCGGCGGGCCGATCCACAGGTGGCAGCCGCCCGGCACGATCACGACCGACGCGCAGAACCGCCGCCACGTCGTCAGGTCGACGTACGGCGGGACGGGTGTCGTGAGCCGGGTCACGTTCCCTAGGATGGGTCACCGATTTCAATAACGCAACGGAATCAAACCACCACTTCACGTCACAGAATGTCGAAGTCCGGGTTGTCCGTCACGGAGCCTGTCTGCCCCAATATGCCACCGTAGGGTGCAACGCCGACCTGCCGATCGGACCAGGATGTCGTAGCGTTTGCGGGCGCCGACTGCGCTGAACGATCTCACGTGACCGCCACGAAGGAGGTACCGATGTCTGTCCGCCGACGGGACTTCCTTCGTCTCGCGGGTGGCGGGCTCGCCGGTGGCGCGCTGGCCGCGGCCGCCGGGTGCGCAGCGAACGCCCAGGCGAGCGGGGGCGCCCGCAAGCTGCGTATCGCGCTCGCCAACTCCTACATCGGCAACAGTTGGCGGATCGAGATGGAGAACCAGTGGAAGGCGGCGCTGCAGATGGAGCCGTTCGCCTCCCAGGTCGAGGGGACCATCTACAACGCCAACAACAACCTGCGCGACCAGTCGCAGGAGATGGCCAACCTCGTCTCCCTGCAGGTCGACGCCATCGTCATCGACGCCGCCTCCCCCACGGCGCTCAACGGCATCATCGACCAGGCCGCCGCGCACGGCATCCTCGTCGTCGCGTTCGACAACACGGTCAGCACCAAGCGGGCGCTGAACGTGAATACCGACCAGGTCAAGTTCGGGCAACTGCTCGCCGAACACCTCGCCGGACTGCTGCACGGCAAGGGCAACGTCCTGATGGGCACCGGTGTACCCGGTACGACGGTCGACGCCGACCGCAACGCCGGGGCGCAGACGGTGTGGAAGAAATATCCCGGGATCAAGGTCGTCAACCAGTTCACCACGATGTGGGACTCGTCGGTGGCACAGAAGAACGCCGCCGCGATCCTGCCGTCGCTGCCCAAGATCGACGGCATCTGGGCGCAGGGCGGCACCGACGGGATCCTGAAGGCCTTCCAGGGGGCGGGGCGCCCGCTTCCCCCGACCTGCGGTGAGTCGGAGAACGGGTTCCGCAAGTTCCTCGCCGGCATGCCCGGCTATCCGAAGGTGCATGGACTGTCCATCGGCCAGCCGCCGTACCTGTCGGTCGTCTCGCTCGAGGTCGCCCGGCGGATCCTGCGGCACGAGTATCCCCGCCAGGACGTCATCCTCCCGTTCCCGTCGGTGACCGACGCGACGGTGAAGGTCGGGCAGACCGTGTTTCCGGATGTCGCGGACAGCTTCTTCACGGGGTTCACCGACACCGGGCCCAATCCGGTCCTCCACATGTGTCTGCAGAGCGCGTTGAAGGGAACGCCGTGCACGCACAGCCTCAACGTGAACCTCCCGAAGGGCGGTCGAACGTGACGACACCGGATGACGACCGGCGCGGGGCGGCGATCAGCGGGCTGGGCATCACCAAGCGGTTCGGCGCTGTGTCGGCGTTGCAGGACGCGACCTTCCGGGCCGACTTCGGCGAGATCCACGCGATCATCGGTGAGAACGGCGCCGGCAAGAGCACGATGATCAAGGCGCTGTGCGGAGTGCATCAGCCGGACGGCGGCGAGATCCGGATCCGCGGCCGGCAGGAGAAGTTGCGCGACCCCGAGGCCGCCCACGAGCACGGGATCGGCGCGGTGTTCCAGGAGCTGACCCTGCTGCCCTGGATGACCGTGGCCGAAAACCTCCTGATCCGCCGGGAGCCGCGGCACTTCGGCATCGTGCGGCGCGGCGAACTCGCCCCGCGTGCCGAGGAACTGCTCGCGCAGTACGACGTGCACAGCATCGATCCGCGCGAGGTGGTCGCCAACCTCTCGCTGGCCCAGCGTCAGATGCTCGAGATCGTCCGCGCGGTCAGCCGCGAGCCGAGCATCCTCTTCTTCGACGAGCCGACGTCGTCCCTTCCCGAGCGGGAGGCGGACTGGCTGTTCCACCTGCTGCGCCGGCTCCGCGACGAGGGCGCCTGCATCGTCTTCACCTCACACCGGTGGCGGGAGATCAGCAGCCTCGCCGACCGGGTCACGATCTTCCGGGGCGGCACCGAGGTCGAGACCCGGGAGAAGTTCGGTGAGGACGAGGCGGTCACCCTGATGACTGGCCGGAGCGCCGAGGAGCCGGTCGCCGAGCTGACACCGCTCGAGCGACATGATCCGGTGCTCGAGGTCCGCGACCTGCAGGGCACGGGACTTTCCGGGGTCTCCTTCGCCGTGCACGCGGGCGAGGTGGTCGGGGTCGGCGGCCTGGAGGGCCAGGGACAGCGCGAGCTCTTCCTCAGCCTCTTCGGAGTGCAGCGCGCACAGGGCGTCGTCGAGGTCGGTGGGTCGCGGCGGCGGCTGCGCAGCCCGCGCGACGCGATCCGGTCCGGCATCGCTCTCGTGCCCGAGGACCGCAAGGGTGAGGGCCTGCTGCTTCCGATGTCGGTGAAGGAGAACATCACGCTCAGCGTGTTGAGCAGCCTCTCCCGCGGCGGCTTCAGCAAGCTCCGGGAGGAGCGGCGGGTCGCCGAGGACCTGATGAGCCGGCTCAGGATCCGTACGCGCGGCTATGCCCAGCCCGTCCGCGACCTGAGTGGCGGTAATCAGCAGAAGGCCCTGATCGGCCGCTGGCTGCTGACCGATTCACGGGTGCTGCTGTTGTACGACATCACGCGAGGGGTTGATGTCGCCACCAAGCAGGACCTGTACCGGTTGATGGCTGAGCTCGCCGCACAGGGCAAGGCCGTCCTCTACTACTCGTCGGACACCGAGGAGGTGGCCCGTCACTCACACCGCGTCGTGGTCATGCGCGACGGACGGATAGTCAGCGAGCTGACCGGACCGGACATCGATCCGGAGGCCATCGTGGGGGCGGCGGTACGAGAGGAGGCGGCGTCGGCATGACCGGCATCCCCGCCATACAACAGCGGCGACGACGCAGCCCGACGGCGCACCGGCTGAGCCAGAACGCGCCCCTGCTGCTCGGGGCCGGGCTGCTGGTCCTGATGGTCGCGATCTACCTCGGCCTCTACGGCCACCAGATCGGCCGGCTGCCGGGCAACTTCGAGGTGACGTCGACCGCGGACAACGCGCTCCCCCTGGTCTTCGCCGCGCTCGGGCAGTCTCTCGTTCTGCTCACCGGCGGGATCGACCTGTCGGTCGGCGGGGTCATGGACCTCACCAACGGGGTCTCGGCCCTGGAGATGCACGGCAGCACCGGCCACATGCTGCTCTGGGCGGTGATCATCGTGCTGATCGGCGCGGGCGCCGGGCTCTTCAACGGCGTGCTGGTGGCCTTCGGGCGGCTGCAGCCGATCCTCGTCACCCTCGGCACACTGGCCATCTTTCAGGGCCTGGCACTCAAGGTGCTGCCCCAGCCGGGCGGCCAGGTCGCGAGCGGGGTCACGACCACCCTGGCCAACCCGCGCCGGCCGACGGCGTTCATCGTGATCGCGGTCGGCCTGCTGCTCTGGTGGCTGCTGCGCCGGTCGTCGTTGGGTGTCGGCATCTTCGCGATCGGCAACGACCGCCAGGCGGCGCGGGCCAACGGCGTCCCCCTGACCCGCGTCGTCCTCGCCACCTACACGATCTCAGGCGCCTTCGTCGGGTTCGCCGGACTGCTGCTCGCCGCGCAGACGACAGGTGGCGACCCGACGGCCGGAGACGTCTTCACGCTGATCTCGATCGCGGCCGCGGTCATCGGTGGCGTCAGCCTGTCCGGCGGGCGCGGCAGCGCGGCGGGCGCGATCATCGGCGCCTTCGTCCTGACCGTTCTCGTCAACGTGTTGTTCTTCGGCCATGTCGACCCGCTCGAGGAGCCGCTCTACGAAGGGCTCTTCCTGGTCGTCGCGGCGGCACTGACCGCCTTGGCCGGACTGCTCTTGAGAAGGAGGTTACGGTGAGCGCCGACGTCGGCAAGGCCACTGACGGCGGTGGCGTCGCCGCGCTGTGGGACCGGTTCAAACCCGACCGGCGCAAGGCGTTGTACGGCTTCATCGCCGCCGCCCTGATCTTCGTCATCGGCAACCAGGTGCAACCCGGCTTCGCCAGCGCGAGCGGGGTGAAGACGGTCCTCGTCGTGGCGTCGTTCGTGGCGCTGGTCGCGGCCGGTCAGACCTTCGTCATCCTGATCGGCGGGATCGACCTCTCGGTGCCCTGGGTCCTCAACGGAGCCGCCGTACTGCTCGCGGTCACGGCTGCCGGGTCGGATTCCCGTGCCGCGTGGGCGATCCCGCTGACCCTCGCCATGGGGCTGGTGGTGGGCCTGCTCAACGGCCTCGGAGTCGCGTTCCTCTCCGTCCCCGCGGTGATCATGACGCTCGGAATGAACGGCGTGATGCAGGGACTCACCCTGGGCTTCACCGGCGGCTTCACCTGCGGGTCGTGCTCCTCGGCCGCGCCAAGCGTGATCAACACCGCGGTCTTCGGCAGCGTGCTCGGCATCCCGTCGGTGCTGATCATCCTGTTCGGGGTCGCCGTCGTGGTGACGCTGGCACTCAGCTACACGACGTTCGGCCGGCACGTCTACAGCATCGGCAACAACGAGCGCGCCAGCTACCTGTCCGGCGTCAACGTCAAGATGGTCACCGTCATGCTCTACGGCCTGTCCGGGCTGCTCGCCGCGATGACCGGCATCCTCCTGATGGGCTACGGCGGCAAGGCGACCCTCGGAATGGGCGACCCCTACCTCTTCGAGTCCATCGCGGCGGCGGTCATCGGCGGCGTCTACATCCTGGGCGGGCGCGGGCACTACCTCGGCTCACTCGCCGGCGCCATCATCCTCACCGCGATCATCAGCCTGGCGTTGGCGAAGAACATGCCCGACTACGGCCGCAGCATCGTCTACGGCGCGGTGATCCTGGTGATCCTGCTGATCTACGGCCGCGCCGAACGAGAAACCTAGCGCCGCGCGGTCGGGCCGAGGTCAGTCGGCCGGCACCCCGTCCGGCTGGACGCCGCGCAGCGCTCCCTGCCGCCGACCGTGCCACCCGGGCACCAGTCGATGGGAGGAGGCCATGAGACGCCGCCAGCTGCGTGGCGCGTGCCGGGCCGGGCGCCAGCCGATCGCGGCCCGGGCCGGCGCGGCCGACTCGCGGCCTTCGTCGACGCGGTCCTCCATCCGGGGCAGCACGACGACCATGCCGACCACCAGCAGAAGGAAGCTCGCTGCCGCCACCAAGAACGTGGGCACACTATTCATGTCGATCACGCCGCCTCTCCCCCGCGCTCCGGCGACCGATGACCACAGTCTGCTGCAGGGGTGGCCCCCGATCGTCACCCGGTGTGGGTGAGATCCGGGTCAGGACCCGGAGGCCGCCGGCCGGCGACGATGCCGACCCGCTCGTAGTCGGTGTACTGGTGGTCGGCCACCTCGTGCCAGTCGAACACCCGATGGACCGTCCCACCGGCCTCCTCGATCCACGCCCGGGCCGAGTCTTCGCTGACCGGGTGCATCTCCATGGTCGAGTCGGACGTGTCGTGGTCGGTCCGCGACCGGTCCGCGCGGCGGCGCCGAGGCCACCGGCCCGTGGTGACCGAGACCGGCGCATCGAGCGGGCCCGAGCCCCGGTCGGCGAACCAGGCGACGCCCTCCTGGACGGCGTCCACCCGCAGCACCTGACGGCCGCGTCCCGCCGGCGCCGTGACCTCGAGCTCGACCCGGGCGGTGGCGCCCGGCGGGAGGTCGTGCGGCAGCGGGGCGCGGGCGTCGTCGCCGACCAGCAGCGCACCGTCCGGCCGGAGCCACCGGTTACCGATCGACACCTGGTACCACCCGTTCGTGCCCGTGGCGGGCAGCGTCGACGACCCGGTGTTACGCACGGTCACCTCGACGAGCTGCCGGGCGCCGGCCGGTACCCGGCGCGGCCACCGATGAGGGGTCAGCTCGACCCGGAACGCGTCGTCGGGAAGCGGGCGATCCGCGCCGCGCACCGGCTCGGTGACCAACTGGATCAGGAGCAGGCCGTCGGCTGCGAGCACCCGGAGAAACTCGGCGACGTACCGCCGGACGAACCGTGGCTCGATGTGTTGCAGAACGTGGGCGGTGTAGACGAAATCGAACCGGCCGTCCGGGAAGAGGGCGAGGTCGCCGGTGGTGTTGAGGTGGTAGCGCACCCGTGGTCCGTGCGCGTTCCAGGTCCGCGCGGTGTCCAACATCGAGTCGGCGATGTCCACGCCGTCGACCTCGGCGAAATGCTCGGCGAGGGCCTGCGTCAGGCGGCCGACGCCGCAGCCGAAGTCGAGCGCACGGTCCGCCGGGGCGGGGACGCCGATCTCCTCCGCCACCGCGCCGACGACCGACGAGGCCCGGTCGATCTCGGACCGCCCGCTGGCGAGGAAATCCTCGCGCCGCCATCGGCCGTACCGCGTTCCCGGCCAGGTCAGAACCGCCCACAGCGGGTCCCGGGTACCGAAACGTTCCCAGTGGGCACGAAGATCAGCCAACTCCACCCCGAAACCCTAGGGCACCGCGGGATCGACCCCAATCCGTGACCAGGGCGGCGCGGAGAACCGTACGAAGAACCGGTGACCACACGGTGACGTGCGCGCTACCCTCGATCAGGGTTGGGCAGTCAGCCACGGGTGTCGTTCATCCGGGGTGACCGGTGGGGGTGAACCTCCACGGGCCACGAATGTCACTTCAGGGCCAAGGGGGCATCTCGATGTCCGCGGACAGCTCGGAATCCATGCTCGAGTTCGGCTCGTCCAACAATCTCGACCTGGCAGTGAACAACTCCGGCGCCCAACGCCGGATCGACGTCGCCGGGGACCTGGACCTCGCCTCCGTCCCGGTGTTCGACGCTGCGATGACGAAGCTGTGCCAGGAGCCGTACGGCGCCACCGTCACGGTCGACCTGAGCCGGGTGACCTTCCTCGACTGCGCCGGGCTGGGTGTGCTCGTGGCCCACCATTACGCACTGCAGGCGGCCGGCGGCCGGCTGGTGATCGCCCGCCCGTCGTTGCGCGCGCAGCGCCTCATCCTGCTGAACCGGCTGGACGGCGTCTTCGAGATCCACTGAGTCGGCGGGTCTTGGGCTCAGCGCCCGGCGGTCACCGGCTGTCCGGACCGCGAGTTCCGGTCCCCGCCCTCGTCCTGCCGCCCGTCGTCCTGCTGCTTCCCGTTGTCCTGCTTCCCGTCGTCCTGCTCTCGGTCCCCGTCGTCGGTGAGGGCACGGGCCGGCCCGACGGCGGCGGCGAGCATGCTGGCATTGGGGACGTTGAGGGGACCGTCGTCGGTCTCCAGGCTCGTGTAGGTCAGCCCCATCCCGAGGACCGTGCCTTCGAAGAGGCCGCCGAGCGTGGCGGACCGCACCCTGATGTGGTCTCCGACGGTGAACGGCCGGGCGATCAGCAGCACGAGCCCGGCGAAGATGTTGCCGAGCGACTGCTGGGCGGCGATGCCGAACACGACCCCGGTCAGTGCGCCGCCCACCAGCAGGTGTTGCACCGGGACGGCCAAGAGGTCGAGCGTGATGAGCAGGATGATCAGGTAGCAGGCGAGCGTGATGAGCAGTCGGACCATCGAGGCCGCGGCCGGTCCGGCCCGGGCGCCCACCACCCGGGCGATCTCGCCGGCGGCGCTCCGCGTCGCGAGGACAGCGAGGACGAGAAACACCGCCGCGCCGATGATTGCGACCAGCCTGGTCTGCAGCGAGTGGGCGTGCACCTCTCCGAACGCCGACGCCGCCGTCATCGCGGCGAGCGCCCCGACACCGCACGCGGCCGCGCGCCGGAAGTCCGCCCGCCGGACCAGGTTCAGCGGTCGGGCGGGGACGGCGGCGCGCAGATCGCTCCATCGGTATCGGGACACCTCCCAGTCCTATCGCACCCGGGTGACCGCGCTCATCCGCCCCCCGGCCCCGATTCAGACAGTTCGACGCAGCGAATCCGTACCATTGCGCGGCGTTGCCGAGGCCCGTGGCGGGCTCGGTGTGCCCGAGTCCGGCCCCGGCAAGAACCAGGGAGAACAATGGCAAGGGGACGGCACCGCAGGCAGGACAGGAGATACCGTGCGTGCCGACGGTGAGCGCTCCTTCACCCACCCACCCGAGCGTCCCGAGAAGGTGAGGAACCGATGACGAGCACCAGCGCACCCGTGGCTGACCTGCAGGACGCCCTTCCGGCCGCGAGCCTGGTGACGGACCCGGATCTGATGGAGAGCTACCGGCGGGACAACGCCGACCTCGCCGAAGCCGGAATGCCGCTCGCCGTGGTCCTGGCCCGGTCCACCGACGAGGTCGCCACGGCGCTCCGCTGGGCGACCGCGCACCGGGTGCCGGTCGTGCCGCGCGGTGCCGGGTCGGGCCTGTCCGGCGGCGCCAGTGCGGTCGAGGGCGGCCTGATCCTGTCGTTGGTGCACATGGACCGCATCCTCGAGGTCAACCCGGACGACCAGTTGGCCGTCGTCGAGCCGGGGGTCATCAACGCCGATGTCGGCCGGGCCGCGGCCGAGCACGGCCTGCGTTACCCGCCCGACCCGTCCAGCTTCGAGATCTCCACCATCGGGGGAAACCTCGCCACCAACGCCGGCGGCCTGCGCTGCGTGAAGTACGGCGTGACCCGCGACTCCGTGCTCGGTCTGAAGGTCGTGCTGATGGACGGGCGGGTGATCCGCACCGGCGGTCGCACGATCAAGAGCGTGGCCGGCTACGACCTGACCCGGCTCTTCGTCGGGTCGGAGGGGACCCTCGGCGTCATCACCGCGGCGACACTGCGGTTGCGGCCCTTGCTGGCCGGGGAGCCGGTGACCTTCGTGGCATCGTTCAGCTCATTGGTGGCCGCCGGTGACGCCGTGTCCCGGATCATCCGGGCCGGCCTGACGCCGAGCCTGCTCGAGCTGATGGACCACACCAGCATCAACCTGATCGAGGACTACCAGCGGATGGACCTCGACCGGAGCGCCGCCGCGCTGCTCATCGGTCAGGCCGACTCACCGCAGTCGGCGGCCGAGGCCGAGGCGATGGCCGAGTGTGCCCGCGCCGCGGGCGCCGACCTCGTCGTGCAGTCCAGCGACGCGACCGAGGCGGAGTTGCTGCTGGAGGCCCGCCGTCAGCATTATCACGCGGTCACGGCGCAGGGCGCGACGCTGATCGACGACGTCGGCGTACCGCGCAGCAAACTGGCGGCGTTGCTCGGCGGTATCGAGCAGGTCGGCAAGGAGTACGGCGTCACCATCGCGACCGTCGGGCACGCCGGCGACGGCAACGTACATCCGACGATGGT
The DNA here is from genome assembly GCA_963828605.1 of uncultured Actinomycetota bacterium. GTDB lineage: Bacteria > Actinomycetota > Actinomycetes > Mycobacteriales > QHCD01 > DASXJE01. The sequence continues at coordinate 617,744 of CAWHER010000001.1, forward strand.
GTTCCCGCACGGGGACGTCGACGCCGCCCGGACCGCCGAGCGGGCCGCCGAGGAGATCTGCCGGCTCGCGCTGCGACTCGGCGGGACGATCACCGGAGAGCACGGCGTCGGGTCGCTGAAGCGCACCTGGCTGCACGGAGAGATCGACGACGACACCTACGCCGTACACCGGGCCATCAAGGCGACCCTGGACCCGTTGGGGCTACTGAACCCCGGCAAAGCCATCTAGCCACCACCCGCCACGGCCGCTCCGCGTACCCCTCCATCCCGCCCCCCTCGTTTGGCTTGAACGTCACGTTCATGCCGCTAGAAGGCTTGAACGTGACGTTCAAGCCAAACGGCGGGCGGGTGCGGCTCGCTTCCATTCCGCATGAACGTGACGTTGATGCGGCTAGAGCGCTTGAACGTGACGTTCAAGCGGAATGAGCGCCGCCTACTCGTTCCTCGGGGCGATGTCGGCGTCGTCGGGGCTGCGGTGCGGCAGGCGCCCGGCCGGGATCTGGCCCATCCGGCCGTCCTGGAAGTCCTCGAGCGCCTGGACGATCTCGTCCTTGGTGTTCATCACGAACGGCCCGTAGTGCACCACCGGCTCGCGGATCGGCCGACCCCCGAGGATGAGCACGTCGAGGTTGGGGGTGTGGCCGTCCTGGGCGACGTCGGCGGTCACGGTGATCGCGTCGCCGGCACCGAAGCGGGCGAGCTGTCCGCTCTCGATCGGCCGGCCCGCGCTCCCCACGGTCCCCCGGCCGGCCAGCGCGTACACCAGGGCGTTGAAGTCCGGTCGCCACGGCAGGGTGAGCTTCGCCCCGGGGCTGATCGTGGCGTGCAGCAGGCTGATCGGCGTGTACGTCGACCCGGGGCCGGCATGTCCGGCGACCTCGCCGGCGATGACCCGGACCAGGGCGCCGCCGTCCGGCGAGGACAGCAGGGTCGTCTCGCCACCGCGGATGTCCTGGTAGCGGGGCGGGTTCCATTTGCTGTCGCGGGGCAGGTTGACCCACAGTTGGACGCCGTGGAAGAGCCCGCCGGAAACCACGAGCTCCTCGGGCGGCACCTCGATGTGCAGGATCCCGGCGCCCGCGGTCATCCACTGCGTGTCGCCGTTGGTGATGAGCCCGCCGCCACCGGTCGAGTCCTGGTGCTGGAACGTGCCGTCGATCATGTAGGTGACGGTCTCGAAGCCGCGGTGCGGGTGCCAGGCGGTGCCCTTGGGCTCACCCGGGGCGTAGTCGACCTCGCCCATCTGGTCCATGTGGACGAACGGATCGAGGTCGCGCATGCTCACCCCGGCGAACGCCCGGCGGACCGGGAATCCTTCGCCCTCGTAGCCCTTCGGCGCGGTGGTCACCGACAGGACAGGACGCTCGGTGACGGTCGTCGGGTCGACCTCGGCGACACGGGGTAGGGCGAGCACGTTCGGCACGGTTACGGCGGGCATCACGGTCTCCTTATCAACACGCGGGGTCAGCATGCGGGCTGCTGCGCTCTCGCCGTCCTCAACCCTAGTTGCGTGCGCAACATTCCTGGTCGGCGCCCTCCGCCATCCTCGCTCGGTACGGTGCTGCCCATGGCAGAACTCACCGGACGGGTGGCCCTGGTCGCCGGCGGCGCCGGGGCGGTCGGCGAAGGCATCGTGCGGGCACTGCTCGGCGCAGGTGCGCAGGTCATCGTCCCGACCCGCGACGCCGACCGGGTGGCCGCTCTGCGGGCCCGGCTCGGCGCCCCGGCAGATTTGCACGGCGTGGTCGGTGACATCGGCGCTCCCGGCGGGGCCGAGCAGGTGGCCGCCGACGCGGTGGCCCAGGGCGGCCGGCTCGACGCCGTGGTGGCGGCGGTGGGCGGCTGGTGGCAGCGGTCGGACCTCGTCGACGTCGATCCGGCCGAGTGGCGGCGGGTGGTGGAGGCCAATCTCACCAGCCATTTCCTGCTGATCCGCGCCCTCCTGCCCCGGCTGAGGGAGCAGGACGGATCGTCTTACCAGATGGTCGTCGGCGACACCGCCGAGTCGCCTGTGGCCGGTGCGTCGTTGTCGACCGTCACCGCGGCTGGAGTCCTCGGCCTGTTCCGCGCCGCCGCGGCGGAGGAGCAGGTGGTCCGGGTGAACGCCCTCTACCTCGCGCCGGTGCTGACCCGCAACCGGCCGACCGGCCCGGCCGGCTGGCTGACCGCCGACGAGGTCGGTGCCTACGCGGCCTGGCTGGCCGGCGACGCGGGCACCGGCGTACGCGGACAGATCGTGCGGCCGGACAAGAGCGGTCCGCCCATCGGGGACTAGGCCGCGATGCGCCGGCCGCCGGTGTCGATCGTGCCGTGGTCGGCCAGCCAGGCCACCGCTTCGCGGACCGCCTGCAGGGAGCTGTAGCGCGGCGCGTAGCCGAGCATCTGCCGGGCCTTGTCGATGCTGATGCTCGGGCTGTGCGCGATGTGGTCGTAGGTTCCCTGCGCGTCGGACCCGTCCAGCGTGGCCTTCCACTCGTCGAACGGGAGGTAGGACAGCTTGGCCTCGTGGCCGAACCAGCCGGAGACGGCCTCGGCGTAGCCGCGCAGCGTGATCGCCCGTGGCGAGCAGACGTGGAAGCTCTCGCCGACCGCGGCGCTGCGGCGTTCCATCGCCGCCTGGAAGGCCTGTGCAACGTCGTCGGCGTGCACGTGGTGGACGGTCTCCAGGCCGAAGTTGGGCAGGGTCAGCCGCTCGCCGCGGGCGAGAACGCCGAAGACCTCCGGGTTGAAATGCCCGGCCGGATTCACCGCGGGCCACCCCGGCCCGACGATGTGGCCGGCGTGCAGGATCGTGGCCGGCACCCCGCCGGCGCGGGACTCGCGCAGCAGGTAGTCCTCGATCGCCGCCTTGTTGACGCCGTAGTCCCCGAACGGGCGGCGCGGCGCATCTTCGGTCACCGGCACCTCGGTCGACGGGCCGTGCACCCAGATCGTGCCGCAGTGCAGCAGGTGGCCGGTGTGCCCGCGCAGCGCCTCGACGAGCGCCTGCGCGCTCGCCGGGGTGAAGCAGACGAGGTCGATCACCGCGTCGGCGTCCATGGCGGCGATCCGGGGGCCGAAGGTGCCGGCGGCGTCCTCCGCGTCGCGGTCCACCTGGATGCGGCGTACCTCGGCCCAGGCGCCGTCGGGGTGGTAGGGCTCGCGGGTCCCGCGGGTCAGGACGGTGACCTCGTGCCCCATGCGGACCAGCCGCGGAACGAGGTAGCTGCCGATATGTCCGGTCCCACCGATTACGACCACCCGCATGCCGTCCTCCTCACCGTCGCCGGATCGAAGGGTCCTTTCTACCAACGCGCCGCACGTGCGTGCGCCGGGGGCGCTCCGTCGCTAGCGGTTCGGGCGGCGTGGGGCGCCGACGGCCGCGTCGATCTCGGCGACGAGGTCGCCCGGCGGTACGGCGACCAGGTCGGCCCACCACCGCCGGCCGAGCAGCCAGGCCGCCCGGTAGGCGCGCCCCAACTCGGCCGGATCGAGCCGGGCGGACACCGCGGCAAGGTCAGCCAGGTCCTCTGCGGGAAGCTCCTGTTCGGCCAGCCGGGAGGGTGTGAGCCACCTCAGGGTCGCGTCCTGCCGCAGCCGGGCCATCCACAACAGGTGGCGGCGGACGTGCGACATCGCGTCGTAGGCGCGTTCGACCTCGCCGCGGGCCAGCACGTTCCAGCCCAGCAGCCAGGCGTTGGCGAACCGCCCGCACACCGTCGCCCGGCCCTCCTCGTCGGCCGGCACCGGCGGATCCACCGGCAACGCGGCGAGGGCCGCGGTCAGCTCCCCGGTCCGGTCGACGAGCAACATCTGCGCGACGTCGGCACCCCGGGCCGGCCACAGCCCCACCTCCGCGACCGCGTCGCCGGGCCGGACATGGAACTCGCCGCGCAGCAGGCCCGGGAAGAACGCCACCACCGCGTCGTACTCGTTGAGCACGGTGTACGACGCGGGCGCCACCTCGCGGATCCACGCCTCGGTGTCGAAGGCGGGATCGTCGACGAAGATCCAGAACTCCGCGTCGGCGAACTCGTCGTCCCGGCCCTGCGGAACCGACCCGTAGGTCAGCGCGGCCCGGATCCGCGGATCGGCGGCACATATCGCCGCAACATGCCGCACGATGCGCCGCGCGGGGCTCTCGACCGTCACGGCCCGCCAGGCTAGCCCCACGTCGGAGTAGGGAGGATCGATGCTGGGATCATCGACGGTTGTGGGAAAGGCGACCGGCGACACGACGCGCCGACGGCGCGGGTCCGCGCCGGCCTACGCCGCGATCGACGCGACGACGACCTACTCCCTCGCCCGGGTCGAGCCGGATCCGAGCGCACCCTCGGGACGGCTGCTCTTCCTCGACGGCATCGAATGCTCCTACGTCGACCTCGAGGACCCGACCCGGCTGGAGTTCAGCTACGTACGGCGGTTGGCGGACGCGATCGACCTCGTCGTCCCCGCCGACGCACCCGTGCGGGTCACCCACCTCGGTGGCGGCGGATTCACGCTGCCCGCCTACCTCGCCGCGACCCGGCCCGGCTTGCGGCAGATCGTCTACGAGTACGACGAGGCGCTGGTCGAGCTGGCCCGGCGGGAGCTCGGCCTGCGTACCTCCGCCCGGCTGCGGGTCAAGGTCGGCGACGCCCGCGCCCGGCTGGCCCGGCGGTCGGCCGGATCCGCCGATGTCGTGGTCGGCGACGCCTTCGAGGGCCGGACCGTCCCCCGGCATCTGGCCACGGCCGAGTTCCTCGCGCTGGTACGCCGGATCCTCGGCCCGACCGGTCTCTACGTGCTCAACGTGATCGACGACCCGCCGCTGGCCTTCGCCCGGTCCGAAGCGGCCACCCTCCTGCGGGGATTCGCCCACGTCGTGCTCACCGCCGACGCCGACGTCCTGCGCGGCAAGGCGTCGGGAAACCTGGTGTTCGCCGCCTCGGACCGTCCGCTGCCGGTCGCCGAGCTCACCCGACGGGCGTCGATGGGGACCCTTCCGGACCGGGTGCTGGACCGGGCCGGGGTGAGCCGATTCGCGGGCACCGCCGTCCCGTTGCGCGACGCCGACCCGTTGCCGTGACCTGGGCGTCGGGCACGAGCAGCTACGAGGGTTTCGCGCTCAGGTGTCGAGAGCGAGCGGCGCGGAACTGGGCGACGAGGAGATCGATGCGGTCGGTGTCGCGCCCCGGGCGTAGCCGGTCGCTGCGGCTGAGCGTGGCCAGTCCATGCAGCGCGGCCCACAGCACCTCGGTGAGGGTGTCGACGTCCCGCGCGCCGGCGATCGTGGCGACGGCCGCGCGCAATTCGGCGTACGCGGTCGACAGCGGAGCCGCAGTGTCCTCGGCGCCGAAGCGAAGTCGCGTGGCGCGGGTGAACATCGCGTCGTACAACGCCGGGTTCCCGAGGGCGTAGGTGCAGTACGCGCGGGCAACCGCGCCGACCGCATCCTCGGGTGCTGCGTGGCGTCGAGCCTCCCCGAGGGTCTCGGCGAGCTCGCCGAATCCTTCCAGCGCGACGGCCTCGACAAGGTCCTCCATCGAGGCGAAGTGTTTGTAGATCACCGGCTGGCTGTACTCGATCTCGGTGGACAGCCGCCGCGTGGTCACCGCATCCCAGCCGTCGCGCTCAGCCAGGACTCGGGCCGTGGCGGTGATGAGCCGGCGACGGGCCGCGCGGTCGCGGAGTCGACGATCTTCGATGGCCATACCCGATGGTAGCACTGCTACTTGTGCGAGCGCTGCTATTGACTTCGACAGATCGAGCGGTTAGCTTAGCTAGCACTAGCAGCGCTAGCCATCATCATCAGGAGACACCACATGAGAGACGGGCAGCACCTCGCCGAGATCTTCCTCGCGATGATCAACACCCACGACCCGGACCAGGTCGACCGATTCATCGCCGAGGACTACGTCAACCACAACGCCTTCGTCGCCGACGGACGCGAGGCCAACCGCCAGTTCTGGACCGCGTTCTTCGCCGGTCTCCCTGACGTGAGCGCCACCATGGAGGACCTCGTGATCTCCGGTGACCGCGTCGTGGGCCGCTTCGTCCACCGCGGCACCCACACCGGGGACTTCATGGGCATCCCTGCCAGCGGCAACCCGGTGGAGATGCGCACCATCGACATCTGGCGCCTCCACGACGGCATGTTCGTCGAGCACTGGGACGAGCTGAACCTCATGCAGGTGTTCCAGCAGATGGGCGCGTTGCCGCAGCTGGGTGCCGGACTCGAGGCCCGGTCGTGACACCGCTCGCGCAACTCGCCGCACTCCTCGCAATCGTCAGTACCGGCGTGGTCTACGGCACGGACGCGTTCTGCGCCCTCGTCCAGCGACCCGCCCTCGCCCGCGTCGACGACGCCACCCTCACGGTGGTCATGGGCAACGTGCACCGCTACGGCGACCGGCGGATGCCCGCCCCCGGGATCCTCGGCCTCATCGCCGCCGCCGCCGCATCAGTACTTGCGGCGGTGGGCGGCCATCCGGTCGAGTCCGTGACCGCGGGACTCGCGTTCCTGTTGCTGGCAGGCTGGGTGGTGCTCTACCTGCGCATCAGTGCGCCGATCAACCGCACACTCACCGCGGCTGCCGACGCCCACGAGACACCGGTCAACGCCGGCGCACTGCAACGCGACTGGGACCGCGTCATCGTTCCCCGCGCCGTCCTGCAAGGACTGGCCGTCGCCGCGCTCGGCGTGAGCCTCATGAGCTGACGGCTCCCGACCCTGCCCACCTCATCGCCGTCTCAACAAACGAGGAAACGGTCACCGCCGCCGTTCTGTCGTTCCGGCCGTGGCGTTGGCGGCGGCGTACTGCTCGTCGGTGACCGGGTCGAGCCATGTCGTCGCTTCCTGGTCGCCGGCGGCGTCGAGGATGGCGTAGTGGCACATCATGTTCTCGGCCGTGCCGCCGTGGAAGTGCTCCTGCCCGGCCGGAGTCCACGCCGATTCGCCGACTTGGTCGCCAGCAGTTCCATGCTCTCTTCTCTTCGGTGGGTTCGGGTGAGGTCGGGTCGGTCACGGCGCAATCATGACCTTGAGCGCGGTGCGCTGGTCCATTGCTCGGTACGCCGCGGGGCCCGCCGGCGCGGCGGTTCAGTCTTCGGGAACGACTCGCGCGAACATCTCCGGTCGGGCCACGTCCGGGTCGGGCCCGTTGCGCACGCCGGTATCGAGCGCGTCGATGTCCGACATCTGCGCGGTGGTCAGTGCGAGGTCGAAGACGTCGAAGTTCTCCGCGATCCGGCCCGGGTTGGTCGACTTCGGGATTGCCGAGCGCCCGTGCTGCAACTGCCAGCGCAGCATCACCTGGGCCGGGGTCTTACCGTGTTCCGCCGCGATCGCCGCGATGATCGGGTCCTGCAGGACGTTCCTGCGGTCCTCGCCCCAGCCTGGATAGAAGGTGATCCCCCCGATCGGCGACCATGCCTGGGTGAGGATGCCGTGCTCGGCGTCCGCCTTCTGCACGTCCGGCTGGGCGAAGTACGGGTGCAGCTCGATCTGGTTCACCGCCGGGACGATCTGAGTCTGCTCGCGCAGATCGGTGAGGTGGTGGCGCATGAAGTTGCTGACGCCGATCGCGCGTACCTTGCCGTCGGCCAGGAGCGTCTCCAGCGCCTGGTACGCCGCGACCGTGCGGTCGAACCGGTCCGGTGCCGGCTGGTGGAGAATGAGCAGGTCGAGCTGATCAACGCCGAGCTTGCGGGTGGCCTTCTCCCAGGCGTGCAGCGTCTCGTCGTAGCCGTAGTCGCTGACCCACACCTTCGTCTCGATGAACACGTCACCACGGGCGAGACCCGAGCGGTGGAGGCCCTCACCGACCTGCCGTTCGTTTCCGTACGCGGCGGCGGTGTCGATGTGCCGGTAGCCGATCTTCAGCGCCGTCTCGACCGCGGCCGCGGTCTCCTCCGGCGGGCTCTGGAATACCCCGAGTCCGAGCGCAGGCATGGTGACGCCGTTGTTGAGTGTGAGTTCGTAGGTCATGCCTGCGACGGTAGAGGCCGGACAGCCGGTGTGGGAGGCAGCGGTATTACCTCCCACACCCGTCGCCGGCGTCCGGCCGAAAGCGGTCCGGCCGGTCATCCAACAGGTTCTGGACGCGATCACCGACGCGCCCACCTCGGTCGCTGACCAGCGGAGCGACCCGGACAACGCGCCCGAATCGGACCGGGACCCGGACTTGGACCCGGACCAGCACGCCCGTTCCCCGAGGGGTGTATCAGCTGCGTATAAACGCGGCGCCGGAACGGTCCGGATGTGGCGCCCGGGCGTCCCCAGCACGGACACTAAGGAGGAAGGCGGTGAGAGCTCACGATGGGCGGCAAGCGCGGTCTGCTGAGGGTCTACCTGGGTGCTGCACCCGGGGTGGGGAAGACCTACGCGATGCTGAACGAGGGCCGGCGTCGCGCCACCCGGGGCACGGACGTCGTCGTCGGCTATGTCGAGTGCCACGGCCGCCCGCGCACCGAGGAGCAGGTGTCCGGCCTCGAATCGGTGCCGCGGGTGCGCCGCACCTACCGGGGCGCCGAGTTCACCGAGATGGATGTGGACGCGGTCCTGGCCCGCCACCCGCAGGTCGCCCTCGTTGACGAGCTGGCCCACACCAACGTCCCGGGCGGCCGCAACGCCAAGCGCTGGCAGGACATCGAGGAGCTGCTCGACGCGGGTATCAACGTCATCACCAACGTCAACATCCAGCACCTCGAGTCGCTCAACGACGTGGTCGAGCGGATCACCGGCGTCGTCCAGCGGGAGACCGTCCCGGACGCCGTCGTCCGCGCCGCGGACCAGCTCGAACTCGTCGACATGAGCCCGGAGGCGCTGCGGCGCCGGATGGCGCACGGCAACGTCTATCCGGCGAGCAACGTCGACGCGGCACTGGCCAACTACTTCCGGGTCGGCAACCTCACCGCCCTGCGTGAGCTCGCCCTGCTCTGGCTCGCCGACCGGGTTGACGAGGGCCTGCAGCGGTACCGCGAACAGCACGACATCGACGAGACCTGGGAGGCCCGGGAGCGGGTCGTGGTGGCCCTCACCGGAGGGCCGGAGGGCGCCACCCTCGTCCGGCGGGCCGCCCGGATCGCCGCCCGGGCCGGCAGTGGCGACCTGCTCGCGCTCCACATCGCCCGCAGTGACGGGCTGACCGGCGCTTCCCAGGCCATGCTGGAGGAGCAACGGCTGCTGGTGGAGTCACTCGGCGGCAGCTACCACCACGTCGTCGGGGACGACGTACCGACCGCGCTGTTGGACTTCGCGCGGGGGGAGAACGCGACCCAGTTGGTGCTGGGCACCAGCCGCCGTGGTCGGTGGGCGCATTTCCTCACCGGACCCGGCGTGGGCGCATCGGTCACGCGGCGGTCCGGCGACATCGACGTCCACATGGTCAGCCACGAGGGGTCCGGCCGGGGCGGGCGGCTCCCGGCTCTCGGCGGCGGCCTCTCGCTGCACCGCCGGTTGGCCGGCGCCGCGCTCGCCCTGGTCGCGCTGCCGGCCCTGACCGCCGTACTCGCCCCGCTGCGCGGCGATCTCCGACTGCCCAGCGAGATCCTGCTCTACCTGCTGGTGGTCGTCGCGGTGACGCTCGTCGGCGGCGTTTATCCGGCGCTCGTCGCGGCGGTCGCCGCGTTCCTGCTGCTGAACTACTTCTTCACTCCCCCGCTGCACACCTTCAGCATCAGCGAACGCAACAACATCATCGCGCTCGTCGTCTTCGTGCTCGTCGCCGCGGCGGTGAGTTCGGTCGTCGACCTCGCGGCGCGCCGGACCCGGCAGTCGGCCCGGGCCACCGCCGAGGCGGAGACGCTGGCCGTGCTCGCCGGCAGCGTCCTGCGGGGCGAACACGCGCTGCCCGCCCTGCTCGACCGGCTCCGCGAGACGTTCGCGATGGACTCCGTCACGTTGCTCCGGCGCCCGACGGACGACGACGGGCGCAGCCGGCTCGACCTCACCGACGGGGACCGCTGGGACGTCGTCGCCTGCAGCGGCGGTCCCCCGTGTCCGACGCCGGATGACGCCGAGAGTGCCGTGCCGGTCAGCCACGACTACCGGCTGGCGCTGCGCGGGCGGCTCCTGCCGGCCAGCGACCAGCGCGTGCTCGCCGCCTTCGCCGTGCAGGCTGCCGGCGTCCTGGAGCAGCGGCGCCTCGCGGAGGCGGCCGCCACCGCCGAGCCCCTGGCCGAGGCCGACCGCACCCGCACGGCGCTGCTGGCCGCCGTCAGTCACGACCTGCGTACGCCGCTGGCCTCGGCCAAGGCCGCCGTCACCAGCCTGCGGGACCAAGACGTCCGCTGGAGCGCCGAGGACGAGCGCGAACTGCTGGCCACCGCCGATGAGTCCCTGGACCGGCTGGCCCGGCTGGTCGCCAACCTGCTGGACATGAGCCGGCTGCAGGCCGGTGCCCTGCCCGTCTTCCGCCGGCGGGTGGCCATCGACGAGATCGTTCCGCGGGCGCTGGACGACATCGGGCCCGAGGGTCGGTCGGTGCGGATGATCGTCCCCGCCGAACTGCCCGAGATCCTCGCCGATCCGGCGCTGCTCGAGCGGGTCCTGGTCAACCTCGTCGGCAACGCGCTGCGGCACGCCGTCGAAGGCGGCCCGCCGATCGTGACGGCGAGCGGGGTCAAGGACCGGGTCGAACTGCGGGTCGTCGACCGGGGTCCGGGAATTCCGCCGGGGTCGCGGGAGCGCGTCTTCGCGCCGTTCCAGCGCCTCGGCGACCACGACAACACCTCCGGCGTCGGCCTGGGCCTCGCGCTGTCCCGCGGCCTGGTCGAGGCCATGGATGGCACGCTCACCCCCGAGGACACCCCCGGGGGTGGCCTGACCATGGTGCTCGCCCTCACGGCGGCCGAGCCCATCGTGCACGCGGTCCCGGCCCCCTCCGAGGAGAGCCTCACGTGACCCGGGTGCTCGTCGTGGACGACGAACCGCAGATCCTGCGCGCCCTCACCATCAACCTGCGCGCGCGGCACTACGACGTCGTCGCGGCGCCGGACGGGGAGACCGCTCTGGCGGCAGCGGCGGACCAGCAGCCGGACGTGGTGCTGTTGGATCTCGGGCTCCCCGACATGGACGGTCTGCAGGTCATCGAGGGCCTCCGTGGGTGGACCACCGCGCCGATCATCGTGCTCTCCGGTCGAGCCGACTCGACCGACAAGATCGAGGCGCTCGACGCCGGCGCCGACGACTACGTGACGAAACCCTTCTCGATGGGCGAGTTGCTCGCCCGGATGCGCGCCACCGAACGACGCGCCGTCTCGCCGGCGGAGCCGAGGGTCGAATTCGGTCCGTTGATCGTCGACCTCGCGGCGCACAGCATCATCCATGCGAAGCCCAACGGCGCGGCGGCGGACGGCAAGGCCGGGTCCGACGGTCACTCCGGCGCGGACGGCGACCCGATCCGATTGACGCCCACCGAGTGGCATCTGCTCGAGATCCTGCTCCGCAACCCTGGCAAGCTGGTCAGCCAGCGTCAGCTGCTGACCGAGGCGTGGGGGCCGGCGTACACCAAGGAGTCGCACTACCTGCGGCTCTACATGGCCCGGTTGCGGCGCAAGCTCGAGCCCGACCCCAGCCGCCCGCAGTACCTGCTCACCGAGCCGGGAATGGGCTACCGCTTCCAGCCGTGAGCCGCCGGCGGCGGCGCGCTACTCGGGCTTCGACTGCGGACCGAGCTTCGCCTGCAGTTCCGGGTCGGTGGCGAACCACAGCGCCTCGGGCAGCTCGAACGTCGCGTAGCAGTAGTTGCCCATCGGCAGCCAGTAGTCGTATTCCCCCACCGTGGAGCCCTGGAAGCTGACCAGCACCTGCCAGGTGTCGACGTACATCCCCCACACCCGGCGCTTGCGCGTTGCGCCGCCCTCGGTGAAGGTGAACAGCCGTTCGACCTTGACGATGTTGCCGTACAGGTCGTCGCGATCGGACTCCACCGTCACATCGGGAAGGGCGGTGAGCCCGTCGTCGAACCCGCTGCGCAGCTCGGGCAGGTCGTCGGCGACCACCGCGGTCTCCAGCGGCGAGACCCACACCGCGAAGTAGGTGTCGGGGTCATCGGCCTCGGGCCGGATGATGACGCCTTCGCGGTCGTCGGCGAGCTCGTCACGGATCCAGTCCGACGGGTGCCGGAAGCTGAACCGTCCCTGCTCGTCGCGGTAGGTCGTGATGCCCGTGAACAGCGGCAACCCGCTGCGGGCCTTGGGTGGTGCCATCACGCGTCGGCACTCCGGTCGCTCGTCATCGACTGGTGGGCCCCGCCGGTGCCGGAGGCTTTGGCGTAGTTGGTCGGGACGTCGGCCCCCTGGGCGTCCATCGAGCCCACGACCGCGCCCTTCAAGGACAGCTCCTCGGCGAAGTGGCAGGCGGCCTGCTGGCCGTTTCCGATGTCGCGCAGCTCCGGCGTCTCCTCCGAGCACACCTGCTGCGCATAGGGGCAGCGTGGGTGGAAGTAGCACCCGGACGGCGGGTTCGCCGGGCTCGGTACGTCGGCGGTCAGACATCACCGGTCGGATCCGGTTGCGCGGATCCGGCTGCGGCACCGCGGACAGCAGCGTCTCGGTATAGGGGTGCTTGGGCGTGTAGAAGAGCTGGTCGGTCGTGGCCACCTCGACGACCCGGCCGACGTACATGACCGCCACCCGGTCGGCGATGTGCTCGACGACCGACAGGTCGTGCGAGATGAACAGGTAGGTCAGGTTGAGCTGGCGCTGCAGGTCCTCGAGCAGGTTGAGGACCTGCGCCTGCACCGACACGTCGAGCGCCGAGACCGGCTCGTCGCAGATGATCAGCTGGGGGTTGAGCGCGATCGCCCGGGCGATGCCGATGCGCTGCCGCTGGCCGCCGCTGAAGGCGTGCGGGTAGCGGCTGGCGTGCTCCGGTCGCATGCCGACCAGGGTGAGGAGCTCGGCGACCCGGTCACGGAGCTTCTTGCCCGTGGCGACCTTGTTGATGATCAGCGGCTCCGCGATCACCCGGCCCACCGTCATGCGCGAGTCCAGGGAGGAGAACGGGTCCTGGAACATGATCTGCATCTGGGGGCGGATCTGGCGGCAGGACGCGCGAGTTGGCACTCACGACATCCACCGGTCCGAGCTCGGAGTGGCGGAACATCACGTCACCGGACGTGGGCTGCTCGAGCCGGAGGATCGTGCGGCCGGTGGTGCTCTTGCCGCACCCGGACTCCCCGACGACCGCCATCGTCTCGCCGCGGTCGACGGTGATGTTGACGCCGTCCACGGCCTTGACTGCGCCGATCTGCCGGCGCAGCAGGCCACCGCGGATCGGGAAGTGCTTCTTCAGGTCCCGGACCTCGAGGAGGGGACCCTCCTGGGATGCGGCTTGGCTGGACACTCAGGCCTCCGAAGCGGTCGCGGCTGGCACCTGGTCGTCTTCGTAGTACAGGTGGCACCGCACGGTGTGCGAGGGGTCGTCGTCCATCGAGATCTCCACCGGCACCTTGGTGTCGCACCGGCCTGCCATGAACTCCGGGCAGCGGGGGTGGAACGGGCACCCGGGAACCCGCGAGTACGGGTCGGGCACCGATCCCTTGATCACCTCGAGCGGGACCTTGCGGTCCGAGCCGATCCGCGGGATCGAGCGCAGCAGCGACCGCGTATAGGGGTGCTTCGGGTGATAGAAGATCTCGTCGACGCTCGCCCGTTCGACGACCTGCCCGAGATACATGACGATCACCTCGTCGCACAGCTGGGCGACCACACCCATGCTGTGCGTGATGAACATGATCGACATGCCGATCTCGTCCTTGAGCTTGCGCATCAGCTCGAGGATCTGGGCCTCGGTCGTCACGTCCAGAGCGGTCGTCGGCTCGTCCGCGATCAGCAGGGTCGGCGTGCAGGAGAGCGCCATCGCGATCATCGCGCGCTGCCGCATGCCGCCGGAGAGCTGGTGCGGGTAGGCCTTCGCCGCGCCCTCGGGGTTGGGCATGCCGACCTGCCGCAGCATGTCGACCGCGCGGCGGGCCGCCTCGGCCTTGTCCTGCGTCTGGTGCAGCAGGATCGCCTCTTCGATCTGCGACCCGACGGTATAGACGGGGTTCAGCGAGCTCATCGGCTCCTGGAAGATCATGGCGATCTCTTTGCCGCGGATCGCCCGCATCCCGGCGCTGTTGGGCTTCAGCGAGGTGATCTCGACCCGACCCGCCTTGATCGCCCGCTCCGTCTCCGCGTCGGCGTCCTCGTCGGCGAGGATCTGGGACGCGACCGCGTCGTCCGACGTCGCGGTATCCGGACGGTTCAGCTCGATCGTGCCGTTCACGATCTTCCCGGACTTCTCGATGATCTGCATGATTGCCCGCGCGGTCACGCTCTTGCCGCATCCGCTCTCGCCGACGATCCCGAGGACCTGGCCCCGCGGAACGTCGAAGGTCACGCCGTTGAGGGCCCGGACCAGACCGATCGGGGTCTGGAACTCCACTTCGAGGTCGCGCACCGAGACGACGACATCGGCAGCCTTGGTCGTCGGGCTGTCAGTGGCCGCATGTGTCATTGGTTCTCCCTGTCGCACTTCGTGGTGGGGATCAGCCGTAGGGGTCGACCGCGTCGCGGACACCGTCGCCGATGAGCAGGAAGCAGGTGACGGCGAGCACGACCATCGCGGCGGGGATCAACATCCACGGGTACTGGGACACCACGGACACCTGCTGCGCGTCGGTCAGCAGAACTCCCCAACTGACCGCCGGCGGCAGCATCCCGATGCCGAGGAACGACAGCGAGGTCTCCGCGATGATCGCGGACGGGATCGCGAGCATGGCGACCGCGACGATGTGGCTCATCGCGTTCGGTAACAGGTGGGTCAGGATGATCCGCTTGTGGGAGCTCCCGGCGGCCCGGGCGGCGGAAACGTAGTCGGCCTTGGAGTAGGCCATGACCTTGCCCCGCACCTGCCGGGCCAGGCTGGCCCAGCCGACGAGCGAGAGCACCAGGGTGATCAGGAAATATCGCTCGGTGACGCTCATGTCTCTCGGCAGGACCGCCGCCAGGGTTGCCCACAGCGGAAGGGTCGGCACCGAGAGAATGACCTCGCAGATGCGTTGCGTCAGGGTGTCGACCTTGCCTCCGAAATAGCCCGACATCGTGCCGATGATCGCCGCGAGAACGGTGGCGATGATGACACCGAGCAAACCGACGGTTAAAGAAACCCGGGCGCCTTGCATCGCCCGCGCGAAGACGTCCCGTCCCTGGGTATCGGCGCCCCACAACAGCAGCCGGCCCGGCGGATTGACGGTCAACAGGTGCCGGTTGGTGGGGATGAGGCCGAAGAGCTTGTAGTGGTAGCCGGTCCCGAAGAAGTGCACCGGGATCGCCTTGTTGCAGTTGGATTGGTACTTGTAGCTGAAGGTGGACTTGTCCAGCGTCTGCGGTGACCCCGCAGATCGCCGGACCACCCTTCCACGTCCACGAGCTCGGTGACGCGTTCTTCTGCGCCGCACTCAACACGTCGTACTCGTTGGGCGACAGGAAGGTCGCGAAGATCGCGCAGAGATACAGAATCGCCAGGATGATCATGCTGGCGACCGCGAGCTTGCTCTTGCGGAACCGGCGGACCATCAACCGCCATTGCGGGATTTCGCCGACGTCGCTCTCGACGACTGTGGACGGCGCCGTGGTGGTTGGGGCAAGTGTTTCCTGAATGCTCGCCACTGTTCGCCTCCCTTACTCCGCCAGTCGCACGCGCGGATCGACCCAGGCCAGGAGCACGTCGGCGAGGAGATTGCCGAGAGACCAGCAGGATCGACAGCATCATCAGCAGCGTGACGGCGAGATAGGTGTCCTTGGAAATCAGCGACTGGATCAGTAGCGGACCCGTGGTCGGGAGGTTGAGCACGATCGACACGATGGCCTCGCCGGAGATCAGCACCGACAGGGTTGTCCCGAGCGTCATCACCAGCGGGTGCAAGGCATTGCGGGTCGCGTGCTTCCAGACCACCTTGCGTTCGGCCACACCCTTGGCGCGGGCGGTCTGCACGTACTGCTGATTCAGTACGTCGAGCAGGTTGGCACGCATGACCCGGGTGAGCCAGGCCGTACTGCCCGCGGAGATCACGACGAGCGGGATCCACAGGTGCTTGAGCAGGTCGACGAACTTGGCCGCACTCCATGGCGCGTTCTGATAGGCGTTGGAGAACAACCCGCCGACGTCCGTGCCGAAGTACCGCGCGGCAAGGGTCATGACGAGCAGGGCGAACAGGAACTCCGGGATCGCCACACCGAAGAACTGGATCACCGTGACGGCATTGTCCGATAACGAATATCGATGTGTCGCGGAATATACGCCTAATGGAATCGATATGACCCAGGCGATAAGCAACGATCCGACGCTTAATGCGATGGACAGACCGAGCCGGCTCCAGATCAGGCTCGAGACCGGCTCGTGGTTACCGAACGACGTGCCGAAGTCGCCGTGCACGAAACCGGTGATCCACTTCTTGTACTGGACGTACCACGGATCGTCGACACCGTACTGCTTCTTCAGCGCCTCGATCTGCGTCTGGGAGACCTCACCGCCGACCGTCCGCAGCCGCTGGATCTCCTGGGTCAGCGCTGACCCAGGAGCAGCGTTGATGATCGCGAAGCTTGCCACCGAGATGACGATGAGGGTCAGGATCATGTAGAGCACACGGCGCACGAGAAAGACCAGCACGTCAGCTCTTCCCTTCGCAGATGTAGTGCGTCGTCAGTTCGGTGTCCTACGTGGTGTGCGCCGACGGGTTGTCCCAGAAGAAGGTCTCCGGGTCGTAGACAGCGGGAGTCGGGTGGATCCACGGGTTCACGAAGCCACCCTGCGTCAGGTTCTCCTTGCGGGGGATGTTCCGCAAGTCGGTCTTGGCGACGAGGACCTGCGGGTAGTTGGAGACGGTACCCATGAAGAACGGGCCCTGGTCGACGTGCAGCTTGATCATCTTCCAGACCAGCTGGGTCCGCTTCATGAAGTCGGGCTCAATCTTGCTCTGGTTGTAGAGCTTCCACATCGCCTCGATCGGACCGCCCGCGTCGGGCTGCATCCGCGGGGGGTTGCGCTTCCACGGGTTGACCGTCAGCTCCTTGTGCTCGGCCGGCGTTCCGATGACCGAGTAGAAGGACCCCTCCAAGGGCGCCCAGCGGGTGTTCTCGAGCGGGACCAGCCACTGCGGGTAGACGAGGTGGTTGGGCCCGTCGCCGACCTCCCAGTTGGTGTGGGACATCAGCTGGCCGGCCTCCCACTGGTCGGCGTAGGACTGCGGCGAGACCGGGTTACGCGTCATCTTCAGGCCGATGGCCTTGCAGTCCTGGACCAGCTGGTTGTCCTTGGCCGCCTCGGTCTGGGAGATGTCGGCGGAGTAGTCGATCCGGACCGTCAGCTTCGACCCGTCCGGCATCTCGACGTAGCCGTCGCCGTTCTTGTCCTTCAGACCAAGTTCGGCGAGCAGTGACTTGGCCTTGGCGATGTCCTGCTTGACGAAGGAGTCGCGCCAGTCATGGAACGCCTGCACGCCCTGACTGTTGACCTGGTACTCGATCGCCTTCGGGCTCAGCGTGCCCGTCGTCGGGAAACCGGTCTGGAAGTACAGACTCTTCTGGATCACGTCCCGACTCACGGCCAGCGAGATGGCCTGCCGGAACTTCGGCTCACGGAACAACGCCCGCAGCTTGGCATCCGGGTAGTCGTAGTTGAGGAAGAACATCGACCCGCTGCCCGACCCGCTGTCCCAGAGGATGATCTCGGTGCCGGCCTTCTGCTTGCTCTGCGAGAGGCTCGAGACGTCCGAGAGGTCGATCTGGTTGAAGTACCCCTGGCAGTAGTCGACCTTGCCCTGCTGCACCTGCAGCTTGCCCACCTGGGCGTCCTGCACGTTGTTGATGATGATCTCGTCGATGTAGGGCAGCTGGTCGCCGTCCTTGGTGACCGCCCAGTAGTAGGGGTTCCGCTCGAGCGTCAGACCCGTGTTGTTGTCGAACTTCTTGGTCTTATAGCCGATCATCGTCGGGCAGTCGGGGTTCTGCATCCAGTCGGTCTTCTTCTCCCACAGACCGCCGACCGAGTCCCAGTTCTTCGGCACACTCGGGTTGTACTTCGGGTGGAACTGCTTGGCGTAGTGCTTGGGCAGCACCCACGTGGGGCCGTTCTTGCCGATCGACCCGTTGACCCACATGGCCAGCCGGTCAGCGGTCAGTGGGGCCGGCGCGTCGAAGGTGAGCTGCAGCGTCGTGTCGCTGACAGCCTTCATCTTGACCAGCGTGCCCTTACCCGACCGGCACTCGTCCGGCGGGACCTGCGCGAAGTGCGCCGGAATGATGATGTCTTCCCACCAGAAGAGCACGTCGTCCGTCGTGAAGGGCTGCCCGTCGGACCACTTCAGGCCCTTGCGGAAGTTCAGCGTCCACTGCGAGGTGTCGGCGTTGGACGACCACGACTCGACCAGACCCGGGCCGACATCCAGACCGTCGTTGAGGTAGCGCAGCAGCGAGTGGCCGTAGAAGAACTCCCGGTTGGCGTCCGCCTTGGCCGTGCCCTGGCTGGTGAAGACGACCATGTTGAGGGTGCCGCCGTACTTGCCCTTCTCGACCCAATTGTGGGGGATCACGTACGGCGATTCCGGCAGGCGCTTCTCGACGGCCGGCAACTTGCCCGACTTTGCCAGGCTGGCCAGCGTCGGCGACTCGCTGAAGCTCTTCGGCGGGGTCAGCGGCTTCTTGGCCGAGCCCTTGGCGGAGCTGACGCCACCGCCCGAGCCGGACCCGCCGCCGCCACCGCTGTTGCTGCTGTTGCTGCTGCCGCTGCTACATGCGGCGAGCGTCGCCCCGCCGGCGACTACGGCCGAACCGTAGAGAAACTTCCGGCGAGACAGGTTTCCTCGATCGTCCACGGTCTTGTGGTCCCTTCTGAGGGTGCAGCGGGCATCGGCCCGGTGTCACCGGCGGTCTGAGCTAAAAGTCGAAGATGGGAGCCCGGGGGTCGTTCGTTGGTTGGACGACATGAGTGCCGGGCGGCGGTAACAGCGCGGCTAGCGCGGCGGGCCGAGCTTGGCGGTGTGTGTCAGCCGGCCTCGCGCGCGCCTGGTGTTGCGCGGTGGCGAGATATCTTTGCCGGTGACGGAGACAATGACAACCCCGGCGCGGCGACCAAGCCTGGGCGGCCCGGCTATAACGGGCCGGACCTTCCGAATCGGGCCGTCTTCCCCGGCGGGCGTACTGTGCAGGTGCTCACGTCGTGCCTCCGTCCCCGACAGTGCACCTCGTCGCGCACCATCGGATCGGTTTGGCCTCGGGTCTGGTGGGCCCGGGACCGGATGTGCTTTCATAGCGCCGATTCGATCGATCAAGTCGAATGATCCGGAAGCCAAGCATTTCAAGTCACCCCTGTCAAGACAGGGTTTCCAACCCGTTACGCAAGGCCGAAAAATCGGGCCTCTGTACGGCTAGCCGCCCGGGTCCGGGACGGGTAGTCTTCGGCGCCCGCGCTTGATCGACGCATCCGCTGATCGGCAACCCGTGGCAGCCCCTTGCGAGGCGCCCAGGCCTGCGCGCGACCCGGCCTCACCCGAGAGGGAGGACGATCGGTGAACGAGCCACCCCGCGTGCAAGATGCCGTCGTCGGTGTCGATGCACCGGCACTGGCCATGTCCGGCCCGGACGGTCAACTGCACGGCGTCGAGATCGACGGCTTCTACGACCAGGACCGCCGCCTGCTCAGCCGACTCGTCCTACGGGTCCGGGACACCGAGCCCGAGCCCGTCGGGGGCGACCCGGTCGGAGGCTCGACCACCCGCTTCGTCGGTGTCCTGCGCGGCAACGAAGGGCACGACCCGACGATCATCGTCGACCGGACCCGCCGGCCCTTTCCGGCCGGGGAATCGGTACGGATCGCCAACATGGGCCGGGTCCCGGTCGAGCTCCCGGTCGAGATCGCGGCCGGAAGCGACCTCGCCGAGATGGGACAGGTCCGCAGCGGGCGGCCGCCGGCGGAGATCCCGGCGGTGGTCGCCGGCGACGGGCTGCGGTGGGTGTCGCCCGCGGACGGGCTGATCGTGACTCTCGACGCCACCCGGTCACCCGACTCGCTCGAGCCGACGACCGGCTCCCTCAGATGGTCGGTGACCCTCCAGCCGGGCGAGGACTGGTCGGTGGATCTGCGTATCGGGGCGACCCCCGTCGACGCCCGCCCGCCGACGGTCGCCGCACCGACCGTGCCGGCCCCGTGGCGGGTCCCGCGGGTCCGCTGCAGTGACAATCGGCTCCCGGAACTCGTCACGCAGAGCCTGCTCGATCTCGACGCACTGCTCCTCGCGGATCCGGCACAGACCTCGGACCTCTTCCTGGCCGCCGGCAGCCCGTGGTTTCTGACTCTGTTCGGTCGCGACTCGATCTGGGCCGCCCGGATGCTGCTGCCGCTGGGGACCGAACTCGCGGGCGGGACGCTGCGCACCCTGGCTCGCCGCCAGGGCACCAAGCACGTCGCGGAGACCGAAGAGGCGCCGGGCAAGATCATGCACGAGCTGCGTCCGGAGGGGCATTCCTCGGCCTTCCTGCCCGCGCAGTACTACGGGACGATCGACGCCACCCCCCTGTTCATCACCCTCCTCGCGGAGGCCTGGCGGTGGGGCCTGCCCGAGGCCGAGGTCGCCGAACTCCTGCCGGCCGCCGAGCGCGCCCTGCACTGGCTGGAGGCCGACGCCGACGCCGACGGTGACGGCTTCCTCGAATACCGGCAGTCCGGCCCGCGCGGCCTGGCCAACCAGGGGTGGAAGGACTCAGGCGACTCGGTGGTGTTCGCCGACGGACACCTTGCCCAGCCGCCGATCGCGCTCTGCGAGGTGCAGGGATACGCCTACGAGGCGGCGATCCGCGGCGCCGAATTGCTCGACGCCTTCGATCGACCCGGTGCGGACGGGTGGCGGGAATGGGCGGCGGCCCTGCGCAGCCGGTTCCGCAGTGCATTCTGGACCACCGACGATGCCGGGCCCTATCCGGCGATCGCCCTCGACGCCGACAAGAAACGGGTGGACGGGGTCGCGTCCAACATGGGTCATCTGCTCGGCACCGGGATCCTCGACCCGGAGGAATGCCGGTACGTCGCGGATCGGCTGGGCTCGGCCGGGATGGATTCCGGCTGGGGACTGCGGACCCTGAGCGCGGACTCGCGGGCCTTCAACCCGTTCAGCTATCACTGCGGCTCGGTGTGGCCGCACGACACGGCGATCACCATCGCCGGACTCGCCGCCACGGGTCACCACGACCAGGCCGCATCCCTGCTGTCCGGCCTCGTCGACGCGGGCCCGTACTTCCACTACCGGCTACCGGAACTCTTCGCCGGCGAGCAGAACGCGGCGGGCCGGGCACCGCTGACCTATCCGTCCGCCTGCAGGCCCCAGGCGTGGGCCGCGGCGGCGTCGATCTCGATCCTGCAGTCCCTCCTCGGGCTGCGTCCCGACGTTCCGTCGGGAACCGTCACCGTCCGCCCACTCCAGCCGGCGCCGTACGAAACATTGGATGTTCGAGACCTCACGGTGGCGGGAAAACCGTTCTCTGCCCGGATCGACGACGGCACGATCACCGTGTCCGCCCTCGCCCCCGGCCTCGATCTGCACGTCGACAAGTGAGGGACGGTGATCAGACCGAGCTCCGGCACCTCCGGGCCGAACATCGCGGCGGTCGCCCGGGCCGCTGGAGTATCGAAGCAGACGATCTCGAACGCCCTGAACGCCCCGGAGCGGCTGCATCCGGCAACCCTGGTGCGCGTCCAGCGGGTCATCGAGGAACTCGGCTACGAACCCAACCGGGCGGCGCGCTCGCTGCGCACGCACGTGTCGCGGCAGATCGGCTACCGCATCGACCCGAACCGGCCGAACTGGGCCAGCGCGGTGATGGACGAGTTCCTGCACGCGCTCGCCGAGTCCGCGCAGGATGAGGGCTACTCGCTGCTGCTCTTCACGCCCCGCGACACCGCGGACGAGATGACCACCTACGCCGAGATGCTGCGCACCGGCACCGTCGACGGCTTCGTGATCTCCGGGGTCGACCACGGCGATGAGCGCCCGGGGTTGCTGCAGCGACTGGAAGCGCCCTTCGCCAGCTTCGGGCGGGTCAAGGTCAACGGTGCCGGGCAACCGTGGGTGGACGTCGACGGTGCGGCCGGGGTCGCGGCCGCCGTGGACCATCTGGTCGCCCGCGGGCACGAACAGATCGCCTTCCTCGGCTGGCCCGCCGGATCGGTGCCGGGCGAGTGCCGGATCGCGGGCTGGCGGCGAGGCCTGCGCAAGCACGGCCTCACCTCCCGGACGGCCCTGGCCCGGGCCGAGAACACCGTCGACGACGCCACCGCCGCCGCGCTCCGCCTGCTCGACGCAGCGGTCCCGCCCACCGCGGTGGTGGCCGCCAGCGACGTGCTCGCGCTCGGCTGTTTCGCCGCGGCCCGGCAGCGCGGGCTGGAGGTGGGCCGAGATCTCGCGGTCGTCGGGTTCGACGACTCCCCCGCCGCCGAGCTGGCCGCGCCGGCCCTGACCAGCGTGCGTCAGCCCCTGGACGAGGTCGGGCGGTCGGTCGTCCAGATCGTCGTCGGGCAACTCTCCGGCGCCACCGCCCCGCAACAGGGCGTGCTGCTGGAGCCCAGCCTGGTCGTTCGGGACAGTGCCTGACCGGGTCGATGAGGGACGTCGTAGATTCTCTGATCAACCCACCTTGGAGGTAGCAGCGCATGACCCCCGCCGATTCGGCAAACTCCTCGACCGCCCCGATCCGTGTCACGGTGTGGGGCGAGAACGTTCATGAGCAGCGGGACGAGGAGGTACGGATCCTCTATCCCGACGGCATGCACAACGCCGTCGCGTCCGGCATCGCCGAGAACCTCGGTTCCCGGGCGACCGTCCGGACGGCGACCCTCGACCAGCCCGAGCACGGGCTGACCGACGAGGTTCTCGAACAGACCGATGTCCTCACCTGGTGGGGGCACGCCGCCCACAACGACGTGTCCGACGAGATCGTCGACCGGGTCGAGCGCCACGTCCTCTCCGGCATGGGGCTGGTCGCGCTGCACTCGGCGCACTTCTCGAAGATCTTCCGGCGGCTGATGGGCACCACCTGCACCCTCCGGTGGCGCGACGAGTCGCGGGACCGGGAACTCGTCTGGTCGGTCAACCCCTCCCACCCGATCGCCGCCGGGATCCCCAGCCCGATCATCATCGACGAGCAGGAGATGTACGGCGAGTACTTCGACATCCCCGCACCGGACGAGCTCGTCTTCATCAGCTCGTTCTCCGGCGGAGAGGTGTTCCGGAGCGGCTGCACATTCCGGCGCGGACACGGCCGCATCTTCTACTTCAGCCCCGGCGATCAGGCCTTCCCCGTCTACCACCACCGTGACGTCCGCAAGGTCATCGCGAACGGCGTCCAGTGGGCGGCCCCGGATCGCACCGAGCGCTCGGCGCCGCGGGTCTACCACTCCGAGCTCGAGTGGTTCGCCCGCGCCGACACCGCCAAGGTCTGAGCGCCTCGCGCGTCCGTCACGAGCAGATCAGTGGGGCCCCGGTCGCTGTCGACCGGGGCCCCACTTCTCGCCGGCTACTGGTAGTCGACGACGTCGGGGGCCGGTGAGAGCCCCAGCACCTGCCTGGGTGTGAACATGTCCTCGTCCTGGCGGTAGAACAGCTTGAGCCCGACGGGAAACGGCGTCTCCGCGGCGAATCTGCGGTACTTCTCGAGCTTGTCCGTCTGGGTGCCGAAGCCGTCGACGTTGATGACCTCCGCAAGGTGCCGACGATCTACGAGCGCACTCTGGTCGGTGACCATCGACGAGGTGAACTTGTGGACGAGAAAGAGCTTCTGCGGCAGGTGGTGGCGGGCCACCAGGCGGTCGAGCCAGCCGGAGACGGTGTTGACCTCCTGCGCGGACACCGAGCCGATCTCCTGGGCCGGCACCTGGCCCGGCGCCATCCGCCACTCAGGGTCGAGCGCCAGCCCGACGTCCGGCTGATCCAGCCACTTCGCGAACGTGTGCGCCTCGGTCAGGAAGTCCGACCGGCCGGGCTGGATATCGAGGATCAGCATGCCGTGGTGGCGGCGCACCGTCGTGAGGTACCGGGCGATGGTCGCGTCCGACGAGCGGCTGCGGTAGAGGCCGTCCGCGCCCGGCGCGGCCTGGGCCGTCTCGGCGATCAGCTCGAAGGCCGGCAGCACCGTTCGGCCCCTGGTCCGGTACTGGTTCGCCTGGGCCTGGAGCCGGTCCCACTGCGTCTCCGGGTCGGCGGCACCGAGCACGCCCAGACCGGGACTGTCGCCCGATCCGTAGTAGGCGACGACCCGCTGGCGCGGAAACAGCGTGGTCCCCCCGCGCGGGAGGGGCAGCACCGGCCGTGCCCGCGGAGCGGGCGGGTGGGTGGCCGTCGTTCGCGCCTTGGTGGGTGTCGCCGTCGGGCGGTGCCGACCCGCTGGATGCGATCGGGACGGATTGCCGGAGGTTCTGGGCGCCGACGCCGTGGTCGGGGTGGCCCGGTGGACGGGCCCCGCGCTGTGGTGGTCGGTGGTGCTTCCGCAGGCGGTCATCGCCCCGGAGAGCGCGAGGGCAAGAGCCCAGCGCAGCCGGCGGACCGGTGGCACGAGATGTCCTCCCCATGGTTGTCCTCGTGCAGGGCCATCAAGGGTTGCACAAGCGAACTGCGTGATCGCAACGGGTGAGGTCTACCCAGCCAGCAGGCGCTGACCCGTGTCACTTTCCCGGCCGAAGTCCGTGCTCGCCGCCGGAGAACGATTTGCGGGCGGACCACACGATGTCACCGGGGCCGGCCGGGCACGTTGCCGGACGCCGGCCATGCGGGCGAAAAGCGTGTCGGCGGGGTTTCTGCGGCGTATGCTCCGCGTGTCCGCGCCGCAGCTGCGGCGCATTCGCGCGACAGATCGGCGTGATCATGGGCGGCTGGACTTTCAAAGATCTCTCGACTCTGCCCGGTCAGACTCTCGCGCATGGGAATCCGAGCTCGTATCTGTTCCCCGCTCAGCACACGCGGCACGTCGTCCATCTCGGATTCGCACCGACCGGCGGAGCGAGCCTGGGCCTCTACGAATGGTTCAGCGGCAGCGATTCGAACTGGGACCTGACCGGTCTCATGATCGGGTCGGATGCCCCGCTCGCCCGCTCGAATCCGTACGGGTACGCCTACACCAGCGAGGGCACCCAACACATCGTCTACTCGTCGATCTCGGATTTCGGGCGCATCCACGAGCTGTACTGGGACGACGACGGCTGGCACCCCAACGACCTGACGAATACCCCGGGCGCCGTTCTCGCCTCGAGCCTCGCGCGGGGATATGACTTCGAGCCGGGGTTCGAGAGCAACCAGCACGTCGTATACACCGGAATCGACGGTCACATCCATGAGCTGGCCCGTGCGCGCGGGGCGTGGAACCATTTCGACCTCACGCTCGACACGACCGGCGCACCGCCCGGCGTCGCCGAGCCGTTCGGCTATCCGTTCAACAGCCAGGGCACCCAGCATGTGATCTACCGCGGCGGCCCGGGGTCGATCAACGAGATGTGGTGGGACCGGTCGGGATGGCACTACGAGCCGCTCTCCATGCAGACCGGCGCGCCGGCGGCCGGGAGTGAGCCGGTCGGGTACGTGTTCCTGGCACAGGGCACCCAGCACATCGACTACCGGGGCGCGAACGGGCACGTCTACGAACTCTGGTGGGACCACACGGGTTGGCACGTGGAGGACCTCACCGCGCACACCGGCGCCCCCAACGCCCATCCCATCGGGGGGATCTCCGCCTACCCGTTCGAACCTGCCCCGGGCGTCCCGGAACCGACGCAGCACGTGGTCTTCCGCGGGGTCGACTCACACGTCCACGAGCTGTGGTGGGACTCCACCGGATGGCACCACCACGACCTGAACACCATGCCGGGCCTCCCGCTCGCCGCGGGTGACCCGACCGGATTCGCCGACACGATCGACTCCACCCAGCACATCTTCTTCGTGACCGACGACCACCACCTCATCGCGCTGGAGTGGAGGGCGTAGCTCCCGGCACGCCGACCGAACGGCTCCCGGTGGTTCAGAATCCGATGGCTTCGCGCAACAGCAGGACGGTGCCGCGCCCGGGAAGGGGTTCTGCGTTGAGGATGAGCAGGCGGTTGATGGCGCTCGGCCATCCGTAGGCCGCCTGCGCGCGAGCGCTTTCCCTCGGGAGGCAGTGGTCTTCGACGCGGCGCAGTGCGGCGCTCAGGTCGGGCACCACCTTCTGCGCCCCGACGATCCAGATCGCCCGGGCGGCGCCGCCGGCGTAGCCGGGAAGTTGGCTTCCGCTGCCCGAAGCGGCCACGAGCGACCCTGTTTCGGTGAGCGCGGCGACGCTGCCGACGATGACATCGGGGCCGGCGCGCAGCCGCCGGATGTCGTCGGCGTCGGTGACGCGGTCCATTGCCAGGGTGCGGGTCTTGATGGCTTGGTACCGCCCGCCGGTGTTGATGTCCTCATCGATGCCGGACAGGCGGAGGGTCTCGCTGGCCCCGGTGAGCACGCTGGCGCCCTCGGGTATCAGCTCTGTGATGCGGGTGCGCGCGGCGGCGGCGTCGTCGAGGATTTCGACGGTGAAACCGTTCGCCGTCAGTGCAGCGGCTGCCTTCTCCAGGCGCTGGGCGGGCACCGGGTCGGCGAATATTGTTGCCGGCATCGGAGTGGTCATGGTGGCTCCTGGGCTGGTCGTTTGACGAGGATGTATTCGTCTCAGCAGTCCGACAGGACAGGGCCGCGGAATGTGAGGCGACGCGCGGGCCTCACATTCCGGTGCGCTGCCTTGTCGTCCTGGTGAGGGCAGTTGCGACCGAGGGAGTCGTCGGCACCATGACCAGACCATCTGGGCCAGGACCGGGCCGGTCCGATCCTGGCCCGGACGCGATCATTGGCGAGCGGCGTCAGCTGATCAATCTCACGTACCGGCTCCTGGGCTCCCTGGCCGAGGCCGAGGATGCAGTCCAGGAGACCTACGCTCGCTGGTACGCCATGTCCTTGCAGCAGCAGGACGCCATCGAATCCCCCGGCGCCTGGCTGACGACGGTTGCCAGCCGCGTCTGCCTCAACCTGCTGGGCTCTGCACGGGCCCGGCGAGAGACCTACGTGGGTGAATGGATCCCCGAGCCGCTGCCCGAACGTACGGAGTGGATCAACGCGCGGCCGGACGGCACCATGACCGATCCGGCCGACCGGGTCACCCTCGACGAGTCGATCAACATGGCCTTCCTCGTCGTACTCGAGTCCATGACCCCGGCCGAGCGCGTCGCGTTCGTCCTGCACGATGTCTTCCGCTACCCGTTCGCCGAAGTCGGCGAGATCGTCGGCCGAACCCCGGCCGCCTGCCGGCAACTGGCCTCCTCAGCCCGCCGCCGTATCCGCGCGCAGCAGGCTCCCGCGGCCCCGGCGGCTCAGCACGGCATCGTCGTCAGGGACTTCCAGCAGGCATGGGCCGCCAAGGACATCGACGCCCTGATCGGCCTGCTCGACCCCGACGCCACGGCGATCGCCGACGGCGGCGGCCTCGCCGTCACCTTCCTGGACCCCATCGAAGGCGGCGAGCAGATCGCCCGCGCCTGGGTCGAAATCGCCAACCGGGCGCCCGCCAACATGGCGTTCCTGGAGCGGACGGTCAACGGTCGGCCGGGCGTGGTCGCCGAACAGGACGGCGTCACCGTGACGGTGTTCGCATTCGACGTGGCGGGCGACCGGATCACGCACATCTGGGTGGTACGCAACCCGGAGAAACTCCGCGCCTGGACGGCGGTCTGACGCGGTCCCGCGCGTCTCAGTCGTGCGCGAACCCGTCCGCAGCGACGTCGGCGAGGAACCGGACGATTCGCCGAGCGGCCAGCCTGGTCGGATCGAGATCGGTGTTGTACACCCCGACGCTCATACCGCGGCAAGAACCGACGCGTAGGGCGGCGGTGGTAGCGGCCGTAAGTGCGGCCCAGCTCAGGCCGCCTGGCATGTTCGGGTCGTCGGCTGCGCCGCACGCGGCGAACTCGTCGCCGGAGAGGACGTCCAGGTCGATGTGCAACCACCACCCGGGGGCCCGTTCGGCAAGGTGCACTGCCGCCTGCTGCGCCAACCGGGCCGGATCCTGCCGGACGGTCTCAGCGTCGTGCAGACGCACCCGGTCGGCGATGCTGTGCGTGCCGATGTCGCGCCGGAACCGCTCGTCGCGTTGACCGAGCATGACGATCGACTCGCGTTCGAGGGCTGGAAACCGGGCGAGCAGCGCGGCGGGCGCACCGGTACCGGTAAGACCAAGCAAGAGCGCGATCTCCATGTTGGCGGCTTCTCCGGAGTCGGACTCCTCCATCGTCGTGGCGTCCTCGTGTCCATCGATGAACAACAGGCCGGCACGCCCCTGCGCATCGCGCAACGCGGGAATGGCGCCGAGAAGCACCGCACAGTCCGCGCCGTAGAACAGTGGGCATCGACCATCGCGCAGCGCCGTGCTGGTCCGGGCGTGGACGCCGGCCACCATCGCCAGGAGTGCCTTCTCGTTCAGGAACCCGGCCGTCCCTCGAGCGATGCTCGGGTGCGGGGCGACGACGTCCGCGGCAAGCGACGCCGCCGGCAGGGCCGATCGCAAACCGGCTTCGCGCAGAACCGCCGGCGCCCGCGACTGCCCGTGGCGCCGACCTGACCCGTCGAAGCACACGCCGATCAGGTCGATCGTCGGCGACTGCGCCAGTGGCATTCCGGTCTGTCCCGCCTTCCTCACCTATCGTGCGTCGCGTGCCGGGGCTTACCTGTCGGCCGGCGCGTACACCTGTGGGCGTGCGTGCTCGCCTCATCCCTCTCACGGCTCAGCGAGAGAACTCTGCCAGACACCCTGCCGCACACCAAGATTGACGTATTCGAACAGGTGTTCGATACTGCAGAGGTGTCCCGCAGCACCGAGCATGCCGCTCTCGCCAAGCCTGAGGAGGACACGGCCGGCATGCTCCGCCCGGTCTCGCCGGTCTCCCGGGAGCGGGACACCCGGGGGCATACGTCTCTGACCCGGGCGATCACCCGGGCGGGTGGTCAGCCCCGCACGGCACCGGCCCAGCGACGGCTGCTGCCGGTGCTGCCCGCTCTGGAGGGGCTGCTGCCGGAGGGGGGTCTGCGGGCCGGGACGACGGTGGCGATCGAGAGGTCGACAGCGCTCGCGCTGGCACTGCTGGCCGGTCCGTCGCAGGCCGGCGGATGGTGCGCGGTCGTCGGCCTTCCCACTCTCGGCGCCCGGGCGGTCGCGGAAGCAGGGGTGGCGTTGGAGCGGCTCGCACTCGTCCCCTCTCCCGGCACGCAGTGGGCGGCGGTGGTCGCCGCATTGCTCGACGGGATGGACGTGGTAGCGGTGCACCCTCCGCCCCGGGTCAGCGGAGGTGAAGCCCGCCGACTGGCGGCGCGGGCCCGTGAGCGCGGCGCCGTGCTCGTCCCGCTCGGTTCGTGGGAGGGCGCAGACATCCGGCTGTCCGCATCCGCCGGTCGGTGGACCGGCCTGTCCGGCGGCACCGGCCGGCTGCGGGCCCGTCGGCTGGCGGTCCACGCCCACGGGCGCGGGGCCGCTGCCCGACCACGGCACACCGAGTTGTGGCTGCCCGCCGCGGAAGGCGGCGTCCTCACCGTGCCGGCAGGGATCACCGGGTCGGTCGACGGGACGGCCAACCTGCACGTCGCGGCGGTGTGACATGAGCGCCAACGCCATCCGCATGATCGTGGTGTGGTGCCCCGACTGGCCGGCGACCTCCGCCGTCCTCGCCGGTGAGGTGGCAGCGGGTGTTCCGACCGCGGTGTTCGCCGGCGGTCAGGTGCTGGCCTGCTCCGCGAGCGCCCGCGCCGAGGGGATACGCCGCGGACTGCGCCGTCGGGAGGCGCAGAGCCGCTGTCCCGACCTGGTTGTGGTCGTACACGACCCCGACCGGGATGCCCGCTCCTTCGAGCCGGTGGTGGCTGTAGTCGAGGCCTCCTGCCCCGGTGTCGAGGTGCTGCGGCCGGGAGTGGTTGCCGTGCCCGCCCGCGGTCCCACCCGCTACTACGGGGGCGACACCGCCGTGGCCGACCATCTCTCCGGCCGGCTCGGCGAGGCATGTGGCGTGCCGGCACGGGTCGGCGTGGCCGACGGCGTGCTCGCCGCGACCTTGGCGGCCAGAAGCACCACTACGGACAGCGAGGGTGCCGCTGCCGCGACGGTCGTGCCCCCCGGCGGGTCACCGCACTTCCTCGCCGGGCAACCGGTGGAGATGCTGGAGCGCCCCGAGCTCACCGACCTGCTGCGCCGGCTCGGGATCGGCACCCTCGGTGCGTTCGCCGCACTGTCCAGCCGTGATGTGGCCAGCCGGTTCGGCGCGGACGGGGCGCTGGCCCACCGGTTGGCCCGCGGACGGGACGCCCGGCCGCTCGCCGCCCGTCGGCCGCCGCCCGACCTGATCGCCGCGACCGCGTTCGATCCGCCGGTAGAGCGGGTCGATACCGCGGCGTTCGCGGCGAAGACGCTTGCCGGGCAGTTCCACGAGCGACTCACCACCCGCGGGCTGGGCTGTCTGCGGCTGCGCATCACCGCCCGGACCGAGCACGGGGAGGAGCTCACCCGGTGCTGGCGGCACGAGGGCGCGCTGTCCGCCGCCGCGGTGGCCGACCGGGTGCGCTGGCAGCTGGGCGGCTGGCTGACCGGGTCGGCCGAGCGGTCCGGATCGGCTGTGCGACCCGGGTCGGCTGTGCGGCCCGGGTCGGAAGCCCGACCCACCGCGGGCATCGTCGAGCTGTCGCTGACACCCGAACAGGTGATCCCGCACGCCGGTCAGCAACTCGGCCTGTGGGGCGGGACCGGAGAGTCCGGTGAGCGCGCCGACCGGTCGCTAACCCACGTCCAGGGGCTGCTGGGACCGGACGGGGTGCTGACCGCTGTCGTCGCGGGCGGTCGGAGCGCAGCTGAGCAGATGCAACTGGTGCCGTGGGGTGAGCCGCGCCGGCCGGACCGCGACCCGGCGGAACCCTGGCCCGGACGACTGCCGTCCCCGTCGCCGGCCACCGTGCTGGCCCATCCCGAGCCGGTCGCCGTCACCGACGCCGCAGGCTCCCCGGTCGGGATCACCGGCCGCTATTCGGTCACCGCGCCACCGGCCCGACTGCTGGCGGGCGGAGCGTCCCCGGGGTCGGCCCTTGACGTCGTCGCCTGGGCGGGGCCGTGGCCGGTCGACGAGCGGTGGTGGGATCACTCCGGCCGCCGGCACGCCCGCTTCCAGCTGGTGACCGCCGACGGCACCGCCCGCCTGCTCACGGTCGAGCGCAGCCGCTGGTGGATCGAGGCGGTGTACGACTGATGGGCTGGCAGAATCCGCCGATTCCGTGGTCGGAGCTCGAACGCCGACTCTCCGGGCGGCCGCGTCCCGAGCTGCCCGGGGAGCGGCGGCGACAGCCCGGCGTGGTCGCGGGTCCGCCAGCCCTACAGCCCCCCGTCCCCCGGCCCGCAGGTCCCGGCACCGGTTCTGGCCCGCCCTACGCCGAGCTGCACGCCCACTCCAACTTCAGCTTCCTCGACGGCGCCAGCCATCCGGAGGAGATGGCCGAGACCGCCGCCGAGCTCGGGCTGTCGGCGCTCGCGCTCACCGATCATGACGGGCTCTACGGCGTGGTCCGGTTCGCCGAGGCAGCGGCAGGGGTGGGCCTGTCCACGGTGTTCGGTGCCGAGCTGTCCCTCGGCCTGGGCCGGCCGCAGAACGGCGTCGCCGATCCGGAGGGGGACCACCTCGTCGTCCTCGCCCGCGATCCCGAGGGCTACCACCGGCTGGCCACCGCGATCAGCATCGGGCAGCGGGCCGGGGGTGAGAAGGGCAGGCCGGTCTACGACCTCCCCGCACTGGCGGCCGCGCGCGGCGGGGCACTGGCAGGTGCTCACCGGCTGCCGCAAGGGGGTCGTCCCCGCCGCGCTGGCCCGGGGCGGCGCCGATGCCGCGGCTGGTGCGCTCGACCGGCTGATCGGGGAGTTCGGCCGCGACCACGTCGCCGTCGAGGTGTGGGACCACGGCACCCCCGAGGACACCGAGCGGGCCGATGCCCTGGCCGAGCTGGCGCACCGGGCCGGCGTGGACGTCGTCGCCACCACCAACGCGCACTACGCCACGCCGTCGCGAGGCCGATTGGCCGCGGCGCTGGCCGCGGTGCGGGCCCGCCGCAGCCTGGAGGAGATGGACGGCTGGCTGCCGGCAGCCGGGGCGACCTATCTGCGGTCCGGGGCGGAGATGGCGGCCCGCTTCGCCCGGCTCCCCGGCGCGGTGGCCCGGGCCGCCGAGCTGGGCAAGGAGTGCGCGTTCGACCTCCGGCTGGTCGCCCCCCGGCTCCCCGACTTCCCGGTGCCGGCCGGCCACACCGAGGCCAGCTGGCTCGCCGAGCTCACCTGGCGGGGGGCCGCGACACGCTACGGCCCCCGGGACGCGGAGCGGATCCCCGGCGCCTATGCCCAGCTCGACCACGAGCTGGCGACGATCGAGCGGCTGGGCTTTCCCGGGTACTTCCTCGTCGTCCACGACATCGTGCAGTTCTGTCAGCGCGAGGACATCCTCTGCCAGGGCCGCGGATCGGCCGCCAACTCCGCGGTGTGCTTCGCGCTCGGCATCACCTGTGTCGATGCGGTGCGCTACCACCTGCTGTTCGAACGCTTCCTCGCCCCGGAGCGGGACGGGCCACCCGACATCGACCTCGACATCGCCTCGGGCCGCCGGGAAGAGGTGATCCAGTACGTCTACGGCCGCTACGGGCGGGACAACGCCGCGCAGGTGGCCGACGTCATCACCTACCGGCCCCGGTCCGCGGTCCGGGACATGGCCAAGGCGCTGGGCTACTCCCCCGGCCAGCAGGATGCCTGGTCCAAGCAGATCGAAGGATGGGGGTACTCCCTCCCCAGCGCGGGTGCCAGCGCTGGTGCCAGCGCCGGTGCCGGCGCAGGTGGAGACGCCGCCGACCGACCCGACCATGACATCCCGCCCGACGTGGTCGCCCTGGCCGGGCAGCTGCAGGGCTTCCCCCGCCATCTCGGGCTGCACTCCGGCGGCATGGTCATCTGCGACCGCCCGGTGATCGAGGTGTGCCCGGTGGAGTGGGCCCGAATGCCGGGCCGCACCGTGCTGCAGTGGGACAAGGACGACTGCGCGGCCACCGGGCTGGTGAAGTTCGACCTGCTCGGCCTCGGCATGCTCTCGGCACTGCAGGGCACCCTCGAGCTGATCCGGGACCAGCACGGCATCGAGGTCGACCTGGCCATGCTGCCGCCGGACGACGAGGCAGTGTTTTCGATGATCTGCGCCGCCGACACGGTCGGGGTGTTCCAGATCGAGAGCCGGGCGCAGATGGCGACCCTGCCCCGGCTGAAGCCGCGGGAGTTCTACGACCTGGTGGTCGAGGTGGCGCTGATCCGCCCGGGCCCGATCCAGGGTGGCTCGGTGCACCCCTACATCCGCCGGCGCAACGGTCAGGAGGACCCGAAGTACGCCCATCCGCTGATGGAGCGGTCGCTGTCCAAGACCCTCGGCGTGCCGCTGTTCCAGGAACAGCTGATGGAGCTGGCGATCGACGTGGCCGGCTGTTCACCCGACGAGGCCGACCTGATCCGCCGCGCCATGGGGTCACGACGCTCGGCGGAGCGGATGGAGAAGCTGCGGGCCCGGCTCTACGACGGGATGGCGGCCAACGGCATCACCGGTGCGGTGGCCGACGAGATCTTCGACAAGCTGGCGGCGTTCGCCAACTTCGGTTTCGCCGAGAGCCACGCGATCAGCTTCGCCTACATCGTCTACGCCAGCTGCTGGCTCAAGCGTTACTACCCCGCGGCGTTCTACGCCGCGCTGCTCAACGCCCAGCCGATGGGCTTCTATTCGCCGCAGTCGCTGGTCGCCGACGCCCGCCGGCACGGCCTGGCCGTGCGCGGGCCGGACATCAACGCCTCCGGCGCGCTCGCGACCCTCGAGCCCGGCGCGCCGCTGCCGCCGGCCGCCGGCCCGACCCCACTGGGGCGGGTGGGCGAACCCGAGCCGGTGATCCGGTTGGGGTTGTCGTCGGTGCGTCACCTCGGCGAGGAGATCGCGCAACGGGTCGCCGACGGGCGGCCCTACGCCGACATGGCCGACCTGGTCCGCCGTACCGCGCTGTCCACGGCACAGGTCGAGGCACTGGCCACCGCGGGGGCGTTCGGCTCACTGGGGTTGGACCGCAGACGGGCGTTGTGGGCGGCGGGCATGGTGGCCACCGAGCGCCCCGACCGGCTGGCCGGAATGGGGATCGGTGCCGACCCACCGACACTGCCGACGATGACCCCGCCGGAGACCACGCTGGCCGACCTGTGGGCGACCACCATCTCCCCGGACAGCTACCCGACCCAATACGTCCGGGACCATCTCGACGAGATGGGCGTCGTGCCGGCCGGCCGGCTGCGCGGTGTGCCGCACGGAGACCGGGTGCTGGTGGGCGGGGTGGTGACCCACCGGCAGCGGCCGTCGACGGCCGGCGGGACGACGTTCCTCAACCTCGAGGACGAGACCGGGATGGTCAACGTCATCTGCGGTGAAGGGGTGTGGCGCCGGCACCGGCGGGTTGCCCGCGAGTCCGGGGCACTGCTGATCCGGGGCCGACTCGAGCAGGTCGAGGGTGTGGTCAACGTCATCGCCGAGCGGATCACCCGGCTCCCGCTCACCGCAGCGACCCGTTCCCGCGACTTCCGATAAACCGTCGTGCTTCGGCGGCGTGACGACCACATTGCCGGTCCGCATCACCTACGCTGCATCCCATCGGTTGCCCCCTCCAGCACACCGCCGATGCAAGGATGAATCACCGTGCCCGATTCCGCCGCACCCGGACCCACCCTGACCGACGCCGATTTCCAGCGACTCCTGAAGTTCCGGACGACGTTGCGCCGGTTCGAGCGGTGGAGCGACGAGCAGGTCGCCGAGCAGGGCCTCACCCCCGCCTGGCATCAGCTGATGCTCGCGGTGCGCGGCCACGACCATCACGACGGGCCCACGATCGGCGAGATCGCCGAGGCCCTGCTCATCCGTCCGCACAGTGCTGTCGAGTTGTGCAACCGGGTGGAGCACGCGGGCTTCATCACCCGCAACGCCGACCCCCGCGACGGCCGCGTCGTCCGCATCCAGCTGACCGACGAGGGCACCAAGGCGGTGGAGGCGCTGTCCCGACTGCACCTCGAGCAGCTCCGCCGGTTCGCCCGGACCCTCGACCAGGTGGTCGCCGGATCGGGGCCCGCCGGATCGGGGTGACAACCGCTAGAGTCCGCGGGCATGACGATCGCCCGGTTCAAGGATCTGTGTATCGACGCGACCGATCCCGCGGTGCTCGGCCCGTTCTGGGCCGCCGTGCTGGGACTCACGGCCGAACCGCTCGACGGCGGCAACGTCCGCCTCACCGGGTCGACACCGCAGCAGACCGTCTGGATCAACCGGGTGCCCGAGCCGCGGACGGTGAAGCAGCGGATGCACTTCGATGTCCACACCGGATCCGTCGCCGACCTCGAGGCGCACGGGGCTCGGACCTTGACGACGTTCGACCGCTGGACCGTCATGGCCGACCCGGAGGGCGGCGAGTTCTGCGCGTTCCCCCGCTCCGAGCCGCCGGCCTACCGGTTGTACGAGGTCAACATCGACGCCCACGATCCGCGGGCGCAGGCGGAATGGTGGGCCGGCCTGCTCGGCGCCAAGGCCGCGCACGACGACAACCAGTCGTGGTGGTGGGTCGAGGGCATCGACCAGGCGCCGTTCGACGGCATCATCTTCGATGCCGTCCCCGAGCCGAAGACCGTCAAGAACCGCATCCACCCCGACGTCCTGGTCGACTCCCTCCCACCGCTGCTCGACTACGGCGCCACGATCATCCGTCCCCGCGACGACGACATCGAATGGCACGTCGCGGCCGACCCCGAGGGCAACGAGTTCTGCGTCTTCACCGACTGACCGGCCGCGATCCTCACCGGCCGGCCGGGTCGAGGAACGCCCGTACCGAGGCGCCGATGCCGGCGGCGTCGATGCCATGGGCCGCCGCGTGGTCATCCGTCGTGCCGTAACGGTGCAGTTCGGCGTCGCGCGACACCCCCAGGCCGAGCAGCCGGTGGGGTACGTCGGGCAGTGCCCGGGCGACCACGTGCGCCGAGGTGCCGGCCAGGTAGGGCTCGACGAGCACGATGGCCGGCTCAGCACCGGTCGCGGCCGCGCGCAGCCCGGCCGCGTCGAACGGCCGGATCGTGGCGGCGTAGAGCACCGTCACGTCGAGGCCGGCCGTGGCGGCGAGTGTCGTCGACAACGTCGGCCCGACCGCGAGAACGACGCCCTGCCCGCCACGCCGGACGACCCGCAGGCGCCCGTCGGCCGCGGCGAACGGTTCGTCGTTGGTCTCGGTCGAGAGCCGCACGTAGACCCGGCCGCGGGCCCGGACCGCATCGGTGAGCAGGGCCGCGGCCTCGACGGGATGGCCGGGCACGTGCACGGTCCACCCGAAGAGCGTGTCGATCAGCGCGACGTCACCCGGCGCCTGGTGGGTGCGGCCGGCGGCCGAGGCGTCGAAGGAGCCGCCGACGCCGACCAGCACCGCCTCGACGCCCTGGTGGCCGAAGTCCAGCTTGACCTGCTCGAACGCCCGCTCGACGAGGAAGGGCCGAAGGTGTGCACGATCGGCCGCAGCCCGGTCAGCCCCAGGCCGCCGGCCACCGACGACCACAGGGCTGCTCGCGGATCCCGACATTGACCACGCGCGCGGGGTGCCGGCGCGGCGACGCCGGAGAAGGCGCGGTGGAGATCTCGGCGAGCACGAGCGCCAGCCTCGGTCGACGTCACTCGTCGAGACAAGGTCGGCGAACGCATCGCGCACGTGGACTGGGTCACGCGGTAGTCGTGGGTCAGGATCGCGGTCATCCGCGGCTCCTTCTGCCATCGACGACGTCGCGACCACGGCGTTCGGGCGCCGATTCGGCGGGCTCGGAGAGCGCCTTCTCCAGGTCGTCGTGGTCGCGGCCGTCGACCGTGGTCATCTGCCAGTCCTTCGATGGCGAACCGCGCCGCGATCCCGTCCGGTACGGCGTAGCTGGTCGCCGAGGATTGTCGACGACCACGACCGTGAGGCCGTCGAGCCCGAGGCGGGCCGCCAGCTCGAGCGCCTCGTGGTTGGTGCCCTCGTCGAGCTCGGCGTCACCGACCAGCACGACGACCCGCGGCGGCGATCGCCCTGCGCGCGGAGCCCGAGCGCGAGCCGACGCCGAGCGGCAGGCCGTGCCCGAGCGATCCGGACGAGATCTCGACGCCGGGCAGCAGGTTGCGGTCCGGATGGTGGCCAAGCAGGCGAGTCGGCGCCGCCCCAGCCGGCGAGCCGGTCCGGGTCGATGAAACCGCGGTCGCGGCAGCACCGCGTAGTAGGCCATCGGCCCGTGACCCTTGGACAGCAGGAACCGGTCGCGGCCGGGTCGTCGGGTGCCTCGGCGGGATGCGTAGCACCCGGTCGTAGAGCACCCGGATCACGTCGAGGGTCGAGTACGAGGCCGGGTCGTGCTTCTCGTCCCCGGTCATCAGGGCGATCAGATCCGGCAGGTCGGCGTACGTCGCGGTGGTCATGACGACCATGCTGTAACTTCAACCAAGTTGAAGTCAATAGCTGAGGTGGAACGATGTCTGCACTGCCGCATCACCTGACGATCGGGGAGCTGGCCGCACGCGGTCCGGCGTGCCGGCCGAGCGCCATGCGGTACTACGAGGGCCGCGGCCTCGTCGCCGCCGCGCGTACGCCGGGCAACCAGCGCCGCTACGCCGCGCGTCGACCTTGCGGCGGCTGGCGTTCATCCGGGCGGCCCAGCGGGTCGGCCTGAGCCTGGAGGAGATCGATACGGCGCTGGCCACGCTTCCGAGCCGACCGCACCCCCGACGCAGGCCGACTGGCGGCGGCTGTCAGCCGCTGCTGGCGGTCGCGGCTGGAGGCCCGGATCCACGCACTCGAGCGCCTGCGCGACAAGCTCGACGAGCTGCATCGGCTGCGGCTGCCTGTCCTGCGAACTGCGCCCTCAGCAACACCGACGACGTCCTCGCCGCCCGCGGCGCCGGTGTCACGGCACTCCTGCCCGAACGGCCATGACGCGGGGAAACGCGACGCAAAACACTGTCGTGGGGGCGACCGGATGGCTAGGTTCGACGCACCATGCGACCCGTTCACGTCGTCGCCGTCCTGTGGCTGATCCAGACGGTCACGATTCTCGTCGCGCCCACTTCGCTGGGCGACGCCGCCGTGATCTGGGTCCTCATCACCGCGGGTTTGTTGGTGCTGGCGCTCCGCCGACCGTTATCCTGGTGGATCGCGGCGTGCATGGCGTGGCAGGCGATCGCCACCCTCAGCCTCATCGCCGGCGCCGTCACGGCCAGGGACCGGACCTCCGGACTGGTGATCGCCGCGACCTGCCAGGTCGGCCTGCTCGTCAGTTCCTGGGTGGCGCTCGGCCCGCGGCACGCGATGCGACAGTAGCGCGGGTCAGCCGGCGGCCGGCACCTGGTCCGAGGTCTCCTCGTCGCCCATGAATGCCGCCCACAGCCGTGCGTAGACCCCGTTCGCGGCCAGCAGTTCGTCCTGCGACCCGACTTCCACGATCCGCCCGTGGTCGAGGACCACGATCCGGTCCGCGCGGGCGGCGGTGGTCAGCCGGTGCGCGACCACGACCGTCGTACGCCGGCGGGACAGGACGTCCGCGGCGCGGGTGACGGCGGCCTCGGTGGCCAGGTCGAGCGACGCGGTCGCCTCGTCGAGGATCAGGATGTCGGGGTCGACGAGCTGGGCCCGCGCCAGGGCCAGCAACTGGCGCTGACCGGCGGACAGGTGGCGCCCGCGCTCGCCGACCGAGTGCAGGTAGCCGCCGGACAGCCGGGCGATCATGTCGTGCGCGCCGACCGCCCGGGCCGCGGCCTCCACCTCGGCGTCGGTCGCGTCCGGCCGCCCGTAGGCGATGGCGTCGCGGACCGTGCCGGAGAAGAGGTACGCCTCCTGCGGGACGACGCCGAGCCGGTGCCGGTAGCCGGCCAGGTCCAGGTCACGAAGGTCGTTCCCGTCGACCCGGACCGCGCCCTTCGGTCGGGTCGTAGAAGCGGGCCAGCAGCTTGACCACGCGTGGACTTGCCGGCGCCGGTCTCCCCGACCAGCGCCACCGTCTCGCCCGGCGCGATCGCGCAGGTCGATGTCCGACAGCGCCTCGGCGTCCGCGCCGGGTAGGCGAAGTGCACGCGGTCGAAGATGACCTCACCGGCGAGCTGTCCGACCGGTTGCGGCAGCTCCGGCTCCGGCGTCGACGTCGGGATGCGCAGCAGGTCGCGCACCCGGCGCAGGCCGACGGCCGCCTGCTGGTATCCGTCGAAGACCTGGGACAGCTGCTGCACCGGGGAGAAGAACATGTTGACGTAGAGGAGGAAGGCGATCAGCGCACCGGCCGTCAGACGTGCCGTGTGAGACCCGCGACGCACCGACGGCCAGCACCAGCGCCGTCGCGACCTCGCTGAGAGAACTCCACGAACGGGAAGTAGATGGCGATGTAGCGCTGTGCCCGCAGCCGGGAGACCCGGTAGTCGTCGCTGACCCGTTCGAACTCGCGTTGTTGTGCCCCTCCCGCCGGAAGGCCTGGGTGACCCGGACGCCCGGCGACGTTCTCCTGCAGGTCGGCGTTGACGATCGCCGACCTTCTCCCGGGCGTCGGCGTAGGCGACCGAGGACTTGGACCGGAAGATCAGCGTGGCGATCGATGAGCACCGGCAGGATCGTCATCACGACCAGCGCCAGGCCCACGTCGAGCACGAACAGCGCGACGAGGACGCCGAGGAACAGTGACAGGCTGACCACGGCGGTGGCCAGCCCGGTCTGGATGAAGGTGGAGAGCGCGTCCACGTCGGTGGTCATCCGGGTCATGATCCGGCCGCCGATCTCACGCTCGTAGAAGTCCAGACCCAGCCGTTGCAGGTGGGCGAAGAGCTTGACCCGCAGGGTGTAGAGCATGCGCTCGCCGGTCCGGCCGGTGACCTGGGTCTGCCACACGCTCACCGCCCAGTCGGCCAGGACGACGACGAGGGCGATCAGCGAGGTGGTCACCAGCGCACCCGAAACATGCTGGGTCACGCCGTTATCGACGCCGCCGCGGATCAGCGCGGGCAACGCGAGCTGCGCGATCGCGTCGAGCGCCACCAGGAGCAGCCCGAGCAGGAGCCCGTTGCGGAACGGGCGCAGCAGGTGACCCAGCCCGAAGTTCGGGTCCGGCGCGCGCGCCGCGTCGGTATCGACGTCGGGGCGGTCGGTGGCCGGGCGGAGCGCGGCGACCTGCTCGAGCAGCTCGGGCGTGGCGGGCAGCGAGGCGAACATCCCGCCCGGGCCGCCACCGCCCCCGCCGCCACGACCCCGCAGGCCGGGCACCGTCGCGGCCACGGCCAGCGGGACGTCGGTCCGGACCGGTGTGTCGTCGCGCCACAGCTCCGGCGTCACCCCGGGCGTCGCGGTGTCGTCGGCGTTGACGCCGTCCGCGGTCTCGGTGGTCCCGGGGATCTCGCCGGCGTCGATCCCCTCGACGTCGTCGCCCGGTCCGGCGAGCAGCAGCCGGTAGAGCGGGCAGCGCACGAGCAGCTCGCCATGGGTGCCGACGTCGATGACGCGCCCCGCGTCCACGACCGCGATCCGGTCGGCGAGGGAGAGGGTGCTGCGCCGGTGGGCGATCAGCAGGGTCGTGCGGCCGCGCATCACCCGGCGCAGCGTGGCGTGGATCTCGGCCTCGATGCGCGCGTCGACCGCGGAGGTCGCGTCGTCGAGCAGCAGCACCTGCGGGATCGGTGAGCAGGGCACGGGCGAGCGCGACCCGCTGGCGTTGTCCGCCGGAGAGGGTCAGTCCCTGCTCGCCGACGACGGTGTCGTAGCCGTCGGGCAGCTCGCGGATGAAACCGTCGGCCTCCGCCGCCTCCGCGGCCGCGAGGACCTGCGCGTCGGTCGCCTCGGGGCGGCCGTAGGCGATGTTGGCGCGCACGCTGTCGGAGAACAGGAAGCTGTCCTCGAACACCACGCCGATCCGCGAGCGCAGCGAAGACATCGTGACGTCGCGGATGTCGTAGCCGCCGACCCGGACCGCGCCGTGCTGGACGTCGTAGAAGCGGGGAAGCAGCAGTGACACGGTCGACTTCCCCGAACCCGACGCGCCGACCAGCGCCAGCGTCTCGCCGGGCTCCACCTGCAGGTCGAACCCGAGAGCACCGGGCGGGAGCGGACGTAGCCGAAGGTCACGTCGTCGAAGCTGGACCCCGGCCGGGCCCGCGGGCAGTCGACCGCGTCCGGCGCGTCGGCGACGGCGGGCTGGGAGTCGATGATCTCGAAGACCCGGATCGACGCCGGCGCGGGCCTGCTGGCCGACGGTGAGCAGGCCGGCGAGCATCCGGACCGGGGCGACCAGCGAGCTCAGGTAGGTGGAGAAGGCGAGGAAGGTGCCGAGGGTGATGGTCCCGTGGAACGCCAGCCAGCCGCCGAGCGCCAGCACGCCGACCTGGCCCAGCGCGGGCACCGCCTGCAGCGCCGGGGTGAACCGGCTGGTGAGCCGCACCGCGCGCATGCGGCCGGCGAACAGGCTGCGCGCGGTGTCCTCGAGCGTCTCCAGCTCGCGCTGCTCCTGGCCGAAGCCCTTGACGACCCGCACGCCGGTGACCGCGTCCTCGACGACGCCCGCGACCTCGGCGATCCGCTGCTGGGCGTCCCAGTTGGCCGGGAACAGCTGCCTGCGGCTGCGGTACGCGACGAACCACAGCGCCGGACCGATGAGCAGGGCGACCACCGTCAGCACGGGCGACAACCACAGCATGATGATGAGGGACAGCAGGAAGAGCAGCACGTTTCCGGTCATGATCGGCAACATGCCGAGCAGACCCTGCACCAGGGTGATGTCCGAGATCGCGCGGCTGACCA
Organism: uncultured Actinomycetota bacterium; assembly: GCA_963828605.1. GTDB lineage: Bacteria > Actinomycetota > Actinomycetes > Mycobacteriales > QHCD01 > DASXJE01. Next base: position 659,644 of record CAWHER010000001.1, read on the forward strand.
CCTGACCGGTCTGCAGGTCGTCCTGCTTGGCTCCGTCGAGGCGCTGCAGCGCGGCGAACACCTCGGTCCGCATGTCGTACTGGACGTCGAGGCTCAGCCGGCCGCCCAGATAGCGGCGCACGTAGCCCGAGCCGAACCGGAGCACGCCGGCAGCGAACAACGCGATGATCCAGGGCAGCAACGGCTCGGTGTGGGTCAGGATCACATCGTCGACGACCTGCCGGACGATGAGCGGGGTGACGGCGGTCAGCGCCGTACCGAGGAGAGCCCCGCCGAACGCGAGGATGACAAGACGCCGGTAGCGCAGGCAATAGCCCACCAGCCGACGCAGCCACCCGGCCGTCGGCTCCTCCTCGATCGCCCGATCGTCACCACGGGCCCGCGTTGCCGGCATCATCGTTAGCGAGTCTAACCTCTCATCGTTAGCACGTCTAACCTCTTCACCCGCCGTACGCCGCCCGGGTCGCCCGGGCGGGCGGCGCGGCCGGCCGCCGGGTGCTCGACACCGGCCGACGCAGACCGCAGACTTGCCGGGTGACGTCGGGGCGGGAGCGGACACTTGCCGTCTTCGACATCGACGGAGTCGTGGCCGACGTCCGGCACCGGTTGCCCTTCCTCCAGCGGCGGCCGCGCCGTTGGCGCGAGTTCTTCGCGGCGGCCGGCGACGACCCGGCGTTGCCCGACGGGATCGCGCTCGTCCGGGAGCTCGCGGCCACCCACGACGTGGCCTGGTTCACCGGCCGGCACGAACGGCTGCGCCGGGTCACCGAGCGCTGGCTGGCCTGCCACGACCTGCCGGTGGCGCCGTTGGTGATGCGGGCGGACCGCGACTACCGGCCGGCCCGGTTGGTCAAGCCGGAGCTGTTGGTGGCGCTGCGCGCGACGGCGCCGATCGCCCTGGTGGTCGACGACGATCCGGAGGTGCTCGCGGCGATCGCCCGCGACGGGACGCAGGTGCGCCTCGCCGACTGGGTGCCGCGCTCGGCGACGCTGTCCCACGCCCAGGAACGGGACGGGCGCACATGAGTCCGCTGTGCGAGGCTGGCGCCGTGGCGATCACCCGACCGGCACGGCCCCGCAACGATCCGGGACAGTACGACGACCTGGTCGACCAGTGGTGGCAGCCGCATGGGCAGTTGGCGATGCTGCACTGGATCGCCGCCGCCCGGGCCGCCCTGATCCCGCCGGCGACCCGCCCCGGCGCCGTCCTGGTGGACCTCGCCTGCGGCGGCGGGCTTCTCGGCCGGCACGTCGCCGACCGCGGCTACCGGCACGTCGGCATCGACCTGTCCCGCAGCGCGCTGGCCGTCGCGCGGGCGCACGGCGTCCGCACGGTGTGCGGCGACGTCGGGGCGCTGCCGCTGCCGGACGAGGTGGCCGATGTGGTGTCGGCCGGCGAGATCCTCGAGCACGTCACCGACCTCGCCGGGGTCCTCGCCGAGGCGTGCCGGGTGCTGCGGCCCGGCGGCACGCTGGTCATCGACACGATCGCCGACACCGCGCTGGCCCGGTTCCTCGTGGTCACCGTGGCCGAGCGGATCCCCGGGGCAGCGCCGCCCGGCATCCACGACCCGGACCTGTTCGTCGACCGCCGCGTGCTTCGGGCCGAGTGCGCCCGGCACGGCGTACCGCTGCGGCTGCGCGGGCTGCGCCCCTCGGTCCCGGACGCGGCTGCGCTGGCTGCGCCGGCGCTCCGACGACGTGGCGATGGTGCCGACCCGACCCACCTCCGTGCTGTTCCAGGCCCACGGCGTGAAGGAGAGTCGATGACCGACACGGTGACCCTCGCGGACACCTCGGCCGCACTGGCGGCCGCCGCAGAGGTGGCGCCGGCGCTCGCCGCTCGCGCCGCCGACCATGACGGCCCGGGTGAGTTCCCGGCCGCCGACTTCGCCGACCTGCGGGCGCGCCGGGCTGCTCGGGCTGATGGTGCCCGGCCGGCTGGGCGGTCCCGGCGCGGGCTTCGCCGACTACGCCGAGGTGGCGATGGTCCTCGCCCAGGGCGCCGGCGCCACCGCGCTGATCTACAACATGCACGCCTCGGTGACCGGCGCACTGGCCCTGACCCCGGACGACGTCCTGCGCGCGCTCGGGGTGCCGGAGAGCTACCTCGAGGTCCGTGACCGCGCGCTGGAACGGGCCCGCGACGGCGCCCTGTTCGCCGTCGCGATGAGCGAACGGGGCGCGGGCAGCCGGTTGTCCAAGATCACCACGACGTACGAGCCCGCCGAGGGCGGCTTCCGCATCGTCGGGTCGAAGGCGTTCGTGTCCGGCGCGGGTCACGCCGACGCCTACCTCATCGCCGCCCGGGAGCGCGACGTCGACCCGCCCCGGGTCTCCTACTTCCTGGTCCCGGCCGGGCCGGGACTGACGGTCGAGGCCACCTGGGACTCATTGGGCATGCGGGCCACCGCGAGCCAGGACCTGCACCTCGACGTCGTGGTCCCGGCCGACTCGCTGCTCGGTGGGGTCGAGGGGCTGACCCTGCTGATCGCCCAGGTCATGCCGCAGTGGCTGGTCGCCTCCTACGCCGCCGTCTACGTCGGCGTGGCCCAGTCGTGCGTCGACCACGCCGTGGCCCACCTGACCCAGCGCGGGCTCGCCCGGCTGCCCGCGGTCCGCGCCCGGGTGGGCCGCGCCGAGGCCCGGGTGGCCGCGACCCGGCTCGCCGTCCGGGAGGCGGCCCGCCGGGTGGACGCCGAGCCGGGGCAGCCCGACACCAACCGCTGGGTGTGGCGGGCGAAACTGCTCGCCGGCGAGACGGCGATGGACGTGGCGGCGTCGATGCTGGAGGCGGCCGGTACGTCGGCCACCCGGCGCGGGCACCCGCTGGAACGCCTCTACCGCGACGCCCGCTGCGGGTCGCTGCAGCCGGCCACCAGCGACGTGTGCGCCGACTGGCTGGGCGCCGCCGCCCTCGGCCTCGACCCGCACGCCGACGCGGACATCGCCCGGTGGTGAGGCCAGGCACCACACCGACCGGAACCGGCAGCGGATGGCACCGGCCGGCGCGCGTGACCGGCGTCGGGCATGCGGTCCCGGCGCGGATCGGGCAGCCCGAGTTGTGGGAGGGCTTCTTCGCGAAGCGCTACGCCGGGGTGCGCTCCGCCGAACACGTCTTCGCCTCGGCCGGGGTGGAGACCCGGCACACCGTCGTCAATCCGGCGGTCGAGGACATCTCCGACTGGGGCACCGAGGCCCGGATGCGCCGCTACCTCGCCGAGGGGCTGCCGCTGGGCAGGTCGGCGGTCGCCGCCGCGCTGGCCGATGCCGGGCTCGCCGCCGACGAGGTCGGCCTGTTCGCCGTGGCGACCTGCACCGGCTACGCCACCCCGGGGCTGGACATCCTGCTGGCCCGGGACATCGGGATGCAGCCCGATCTGCAGCGGCTCATGGTCGGGCACATGGGCTGCTACGCCGCCCTGCCGGGCCTCGCCGCGGTCACCGACTTCGTCGCGGCGCGGGGCCGGCCGGCGGTGCTGCTGTGCCTGGAACTGACCAGCCTGCATCTGCAGCCGCCGACCACCGGGATGGACCAGGTGGTCACCCACGCGCTGTTCGGGGACGCCGCGGCGGCGGTCGTCGTCGAGCCCGGCGAGGGCGCCGGGCTGCACCTGCTCGACATCACGGCGCGCACCGACGCGTCCACCGCCGACCACATGACCTGGGACGTCACCGATCAGGGCTTCCGGATGGGCCTGTCCCCCCGGGTGCCGGCCGTGCTCGGCCGGCACGTCGGTCCCGTCGTCGAGGACCTGCTGGCCGGCCACGGGTTGCGCCGCTCCGACGTGGACGGGTGGGCGGTCCACCCCGGGGGCCGACGCATCGTCGAGGTGGTCGGCGAGAGCCTGGAACTCACCGAGAGCGCGCTCGCGCCGTCCTATGACGTTCTGCGCAGGTACGGCAACTGTTCGTCACCGACCGTGCTCCTGGTGCTCGACGCGCTGCGGGCGCAGGCCGCGCGGACCGTCGTGGCCCTGGCCTTCGGGCCGGGGCTCACCCTCTACGCCGGGCTGCTGCGGGCCGGCTGAGGCGCGCGGGTGCCCGCCCGCGACACGCCGAAGATTGCAGAGGGGTCACACGATGAATAAATCGTCGTGGGAGGGGCAGACTGTGATTGTTGCCACACGCCATAGATCGATTGCACAGAAATTCGAGAGCCATGTGCCTGCACGAACCCCCGTGCCCCGCGGCTGACGACGTCGATCGGGACGCCGCCCTGGTCGTCGCCAGCCACCCGGAGCAGGGCTGGAGCCTGCTCTGCAACGGCGTCGTCTTCTTCGACGACACCGGCGAGTTGCTCCCGGACGGCCGGGCCATCGCCCCTCGGCGCGGACTGCGCCTGGCGACCGCCCCCGCCGCCTGACCCGCTTCGGCCGGTCCGGCCTACGCCCCGTCAGGATTCGGGAAGCGGCGGACAGCTGCACATCAGATTGCGGTCCCCGTACCCGCCGTCGATCCGGCCGACCGGCGACCAGTACTTGTCCTGCCGGAGCGCGGGCAGCGGATAGGCCGCCTCGTCCCGGCTGTAGGGATGCGCCCAGTCACCGGCCACGGCCGCCGCAGTGTGCGGGGCACCGGTCAGCGGGTTGTCCGCTCCGGTCGTACTCCCCCGCCGCGACCTTCTCGATCTCCTGCCGGATCGCGACCATGGCGTCGACGAACCGGTCCAGTTCGGCGAGATCCTCCGACTCGGTCGGCTCGACCATCAGCGTCCCCGCGACCGGGAACGACATGGTCGGCGCGTGGAAGCCGTAGTCGATCAGCCGCTTGGCGACGTCCTCGACGGTGACGCCGGTCTGGCCGGTGAGCGGCCGCAGATCGATGATGCACTCGTGGGCGACGAGCCCGCCGCGCCCGGTGTAGAGCACCGGGTAGTGCGGAGCCAGCCGCCGGGCGAGGTAGTTGGCGGCGAGTACGGCGACCTCGGTGGCGCTGCGCAGGCCGTCCGGGCCCATCAGCCGCAGGTACGTCCAGGAGATCGGCAGCATGCCGGCCGAGCCGTACGGCGCCGCGGCGACCGGACCCGGCCCGGTCGCCGGCCCGGCCGACGGGTCCAGCGGGTGGTTGGGCAGGTGGTCGGCGAGGTGGGCGCGGACACCGACCGGGCCGACGCCGGGGCCGCCGCCGCCGTGCGGGATGCAGAAGGTCTTGTGCAGGTTGAGGTGGGACACGTCGGCGCCGAACTCCCCCGGCCGGGCCAGCCCGACGAGGGCGTTGAGGTTGGCGCCGTCGACGTAGACCTGCCCGCCGGCCTCGTGCACCAGGGCGCAGACCTGCGCGACGGACGTCTCGAAGACCCCGTGCGTCGAGGGGTAGGTGAGCATGATCGCGGCGAGCCGGTCGCGGTGCGTCGCGAGCTTGGCGCGCAGGTCGTCGAGGTCGATGTTGCCCGCGGCGTCGCAGGCGACCACGACCACTGACATGCCGGCCATGACCGCGCTCGCGGCGTTGGTGCCGTGCGCGGACGACGGGATCAGGCAGACGTCGCGGGCGGCCTGTCCCTGGGCCTCGTGGTAGCCGCGGATCGCCAGCAGGCCGGCGAGCTCACCCTGGCTGCCGGCGTTCGGTTGCAGGGACACCGCGGCGTAGCCGGTGATCTGGACCAGCCATTGCTGCAGGTCGGCGATGAGCCGGGCGTATCCCGCGGTCTGCGCAGCCGGCGCGAACGGGTGGATCCGGGCGAACTCCGGCCAGGTGATCGGCTCCATCTCGGTGGTGGCGTTGAGCTTCATCGTGCACGAGCCGAGCGGGATCATCGACCGGTCGAGGGCGAAGTCGCGGTCGGAGAGCCGGCGCAGGTAGCGCAGCATCGCGGTCTCGGAGCGGTGCTGGTGGAACACCGGGTGGGCCAGATAGGGACTCGACCGGCGCAGCGGCTCGGGCAGCGCGTCCGGGGTGGTCTCGTCCAGTACCTCGAGGTCGGGCTCGGGGACGCCGAACGCCGACCACACGGCCGCGAGCGCCGCCCGGTTGGTGACCTCGTCGCAGGCGACGCCGACCCGGTCGCCGTCGATGGGGCGCAGGTTGACCCCGCGCCGTTCGGCGGCGGCGACGACCTCGGCGGCCCGTCCGGGGACGTGCGCGGTGAGGGTGTCGAAGTAGGCCTCCTGGCCGAGTTCGACGCCGCCCGCGCGCAGCCCGGCGGCGAGCAGCGCGGTGTAGCGGTGCACCCGGCGGGCGATGGCGGCCAGCCCGTCCGGGCCGTGGTAGACGGCGTACATGCCGGCGATGACGGCGAGCAGGACCTGCGCGGTGCAGATGTTGCTGGTGGCCTTCTCCCGGCGGATGTGCTGCTCGCGGGTCTGCAGGGCCAGCCGGTAGGCGGGGGCGCCGGCGGAGTCCTTGGACACCCCCACCAGGCGACCGGGCAGCGACCGGGTCAGGCCCTGCCGGACGGCCATGTAGCCGGCGTGCGGTCCGCCGAAGCCCAGGGGCACGCCGAACCGCTGCGCCGAGCCGACGGCGACGTCGGCGCCGATCTCCCCGGGCGGCCGGAGCAGGGTCAGGGCGAGCAGGTCCGCGGCGACCGTGACGACGGCGCCGCGCTCCTGGGCGGCGGCGACGACGGCGGCGTGGTCGCGGACGGCTCCGGTCGCCCCGGGATACTGCAGCAGCACGCCGAAGAACTCGCCATCGGGCAGCCCGTCCGACAGGTCGGTCACGACCACCTCGAGGCCCAGCGGGCGGGCCCGCGTCTGCAGTACCGCGATGCGTCTGGGGCAGTACGTCGGCGTCGACCAGGAACCGGTCGGCCGCGACCTTCGACGTACGCCGGGCGAGGGTCATCGCCTCGGCGGCGGCGGTCGCCTCGTCGAGCAGGGAGGCGCCCGCGACCGGGAGCCCGGTGAGGTCCTCGATGACGGTCTGGAAGTTCAGCAGCGCCTCGAGCCGGCCCTGGCTGATCTCCGGCTGGTAGGGCGTGTAGGCGGTGTACCAGCCCGGGTTCTCCAGGACGTTGCGGCGGATCACACCGGGGGTGACGGTGTCGTGGTAGCCCAGGCCGATCATGGAGGTGCGCACGCTGTTGCGGTCGGCGAGGTCACGGAGTTCGGCGAGGACCTCGGGCTCGGTGGCGGCCCGGGGCAGCCGGAGCGGGTCGGCGGAGCGGATCGCCTCGGGGATCGCGGCGTCGGCGAGGTCGTCCATCGAGCCGTAGCCCACGACGGCGAGCATCTTGGCCTGCTCGTCCTCGTCCGGGCCGATGTGCCGGCGGGCGAACGGGATACCGCGTTCCAGGTCGACCAGACGATCGGGCATCGGGGCCTCCAACGGGACGGACGGGGCCGCGGGCGGCGGGCACCGTCCGCGTCCTCCCCCTCTGTCATGGAGGCCTGAGAGCTTCGCCATACCGGTCGTGGACCGGTCGACTTGCACCGTCGGCGGGGACCGGTGGGCCGGTCCCACTTTCCAGAGCTGCCTCGCCTGCGCGGTCCGTTGGCCTGAGAGGTTCCGGGGAGGGTTGCTCCTTCGGCGTCCCGCGCTGGCGGCGTGGGAACTCTCCCGCGTGGGGTCGTTGGCGTCCTCGACGGTACCAGCGCGGTGCCCCGTCGGATCGCCGACGGGCCGGTGGATCAGCCGGTACGCCGGGACCGACGCCGTTCGGAGAGCTCGTCGGGCACGCCCCGCTCGACCACGGCACCATCGAGGCGTTCGCCAGGGAGCTCGGCCAGCGATCCGGTCAGCTCCCGCAGCGCCCCGCTGACCGCGATGCCGAACACGCCCTGGCCGCCCTGGAGCAGGTCGACGACCTCCTCGGGCGAGGTGCACTCGTAGACGGTGGTGCCGTCGGAGATCAGGGTCAGCTCGGCCAGGTCGTCCACGCCGCGGGCGCGCAGGTGCTCGACGGCGGTGCGGATGTTTGCAGCGAGACGCCGGTGTCGAGCAGGCGCTTGACGACCTTGAGCACCAGGATGTCGGTGAACGAGTAGAGCCGCTGGGTGCCGGATCCGGCGGCGGTGCGGATCGACGGCGCGACCAGCCCGGTGCGGGCCCAGTAGTCGAGCTGGCGGTAGGTGATCCCGGTCGCGGCGCAGGCCGTCGGGCCGCGGTAGCCGATCATCTCGTCGGGGACGGGGTCGATGCCGTCGTCGAAGAGCGAGCCTCTGGGTCGGACGGGACACCTGGGGTTGCCGCTCCAGGCGCACCGTGCCCCGGGTCGTCGCGTCCGCTCCACGACTGCCTCCCGGGTGCTCGACGACGTTCTCTGCACCGACCGGCAGCAGACCGGCCACCGGTCGAGTCACACGTGAGGATTTGGACGGTAGGCGCCCCCGGGCCGCCGGTCAACGGAGGTCGAGGCGCGTGTCGTAACTCTGCGACCTCAACTTGAGAGTCGAAGATCTGCGTCGGCCCGATGCGGGCCCGAGCGTGGGGCGGGTCACTCCCGGCGAAGTCGTCCGGCGAGATGGTGTCGAGGAACTCCCGGAACTTCTCGACCTCGTCCTCCTGCTCGTCCGGGATGATGACTCCGGCCTCGTCGAGCACCGCCTCCTCGCCGTAGATCGTCGGCGCCGGACCGCAGCGCCAGCGCGATCGCGTCGGAGGGGCGGGCGCTGACCCGGGCGCCGCTGTCGAAGACCAGGTCGGCGAAGAAGATCCCGTCCCGCATCTCGGTGATCTGCACGGACTCGAGCTTGGCCGCCGAGGGCGGTGACGACGTCCCGGAGCAGGTCGTGGGTCAGCGGCCGGGCGGTCTGCACGCCCTGCTGGGCGAAGGCGATGGCGGTGGCCTCGGCCGCACCGATCCAGATCGGCAGGTAGCGCTCGCCGTCGGCCTCTTTGCAGCAGCACGATGGGCTGGTTGACGGCAGCTCGACCCGCACGCCCACGACCTGCATCTCGTTCATGCTGCACTTGCCTCCCTGACTGTGGACGCCGGGACACCTCTGTCGAACCTACACGTCCGGTGCCTGCGCCCGCGCGGCAGCACTGTCACGAGCCCACGCTCGTAATACCTGACTCCGCCTATACCCCAGGGCTTGCGCGCTAACCGCCGAGCACCGCACGTAGCCCGGCCTTCACCAGGGCTGCGTGCAGCCGCACCGACAGTGCGGCGAGTTCCTGCGACGGCTTCCTCGGCCCGTCCCCGGGCCTCCGGCCCGCGCTGGCGGACCGGGGTGACGACCTGCTCGACCAGACCGACCTCGCGGTCGGCGGCGGTCCGGAAGGCCCGCAGGTGCCGCGGCTCGATGCCGTAGCGGGCCAGCTCGCCGACCGCCTGGGCGACCGTGAGCGAGGTCGTCGTCGTAGTGGCCGCCGCGAGCGGCTGCACCAGGCCGAACTGCTCGAGCTGGTCGAGCGGCTCGTCGGTCAGCCCGGTCGCGGCGAGCAGCTCGGACCGGGATAGCCGGATCGGGGCGCGGCTGGGTCGAAGTCCCCGGCGCCGGGCGAGCCCGTCGGCGGCGACCAACGCACGGGGCAGCCCGCGGTGCTCCCCCGGGCGCGTCGGGCGGCTCGAGGCCCGCGGTCGAGCGCGTCGAGCTGCTCCTTGATCACCCGCAGCGGCAGGTAGCGGTCGCGCTGCGCGGCGAGCACGTAGCGCAGCCGTCCACGTCCTCGCGGAGAACTTGCGGTAGCCCGACGGGGTCCGGTCGGGCTGACCAGACCCTCGGACTCGAGGAACCGGATCTTGGAGATCGTGACGTCGGGAAAATCCGGACGCAGGTGCGCGAGCACCTCGCCGATGCTCATGAATGCCCGGGCGGACCCGTGCCGCGGTCATCCGGCCGCCTGTGACACGTGCCTCGCCCCCCGCTTGGGAGCCGGTGAGGAACACCAGCCGGAACTTGCCGATCTGCACCTCGTCGCCGCCGGTCAGTGCCGAGCCTCTCGATCCGCTCGCGGTTGACGTAGGTGCCGTTGAGGCTGCCGACGTCGGGCACCGAGAACCCGCGCCGGTCCGGCGGAACTCCGCGTGCCGGCGCGAGACGGTCACGTCGTCGAGGAAGATGTCGCTGTCGGGGTGGCGGCCGGCGGTGGTCGTCGTCCTGGTCGAGCAGGAAGCGGCTGCCGGCGTTGGGCCCGCGCTTGACGACGAGCAGGGCGGAGCCGGCGGGCAGCGCGTCGACCGATCGCCATCTGCCCCGGCTCGGCGGCCTCCGCCGCCTCGGTCGCCTCGGCGACGTCGTCGAAGGCACTGCTCGGGATGATCGAGGTGGTCTCGGCGGCCGAGGCCTCGCCGGTGCGCGGCAACCGCGCCCCGCATTGCGAGCAGAAGCGACTCTCGTCGGGATTCTGCTGTCCGCATCGGGTGCAGAACACGATCGCTCTCGCCTCCCCCTGTTCGACCGCCTGGGCCCTGTTGACCACCGGGTCAGGGAAGCCTGGTCAGCCCGTGGTCAGAGGGTCAACTGAAGGTCGACGGTCGGGCGCGTGTCGTCCGGAACAGGTCGACCTTCACTGTGAGTCGAGGTCACTGTGGCGCCGAGGTCACTGTGGGTCGAGGATCTTCTGGTACGCGTCGGCGTCGAGCAGCGTCTCCAGCGCCGACGCGTCGGTGACGGTGAGCTCGACCAGCCAGCCGTCGCCGTACGGATCGGTGTTGACCAGTTCCGGGGTGCTCGTCGAGGGCGTCGTTGCGCGCCGAGACCGTGCCGGCGACCGGCGCATAGACGTCCGACACGCACTTCGTCGACTCCACCTCGCCCATCGGCTGGCCCTTCTCCAGGGCGGTGCCGACCGCGGGCAGCGAGACGAAGACGACGTCGCCGAGCGCGTTCTGCGCGTAGTCGGTGATGCCGATCCGGACGACCGAGCCGTCCGGCCGACGCTTCGCCCACTCGTGCTCGGCGGTGTACTTCAGATCCGTTGGAGTGCTCACGCAGATCCTCTCTCCGGGTGGTCAGTGGCCGCCGGTCGGTGCAGCGTATTGAAGCCGCGAAATCGGTCGCAAGGCGGTGATGACCACCCGGCCGCGCTGCCGGGCCGTCACCTGTCCCCCTTGCTGGTGGACGGTGTCGGCGACGCCGCCCGGGATGTTCATCGCCGCCGCGAGCGTCGACGGGTCGCCGATCGCGGTGATCGTGTACGGCGAGGTCAGGCTGTGCCCGTCGAGGGAGACCCCGCCGGCGGAGCCGGTGAACGCGCTGGACAGGCCGATCCGGACGGCGTTGACCTCGATGGTCTCGGCGCCCGCGGCGCGCAGTTCCTGGACCGCGTCGAGCAGCGTGTCGGGGGACACCCGGCCGCGCGGGTCGGTGACGGTCAGCATCAGCCCCGGGCCCTGTGCCGGCAGCGTGCCGGCCAGAATGCCCAGCGACGCCGCCCGGGACCGGGCCTCGGTCAGGGCCGCGGCGGCCTGGTTGCCGCCGGAGGCGAGCCGGCTCCGGGTCGCCTGCAGGGAGGCGACCTGGCTGCGGAGCCGCTGCTCGCGGCTGGACACGTCGTCGAGGATGCGGACCAGGTCGGACTGGCGGGCCGTCTCCAGGCCGCCGGTCGCGGTCTGCGAGTGCACCTGCACGGCCAGGCCGAATCCGAGCAGGCCGCACAGCAGCCCGATCAGCAGGCCGGCCGGTGACGTGCCGAACCGGCCGGCGGTCCGCAGCTTGTCGCGCAACTGCGCGCCGCGGCTGCTCATGCCCGGAAGACGTGTCGGCGGATCGCGGCGGCGTTGCCGAAGATCCGGATGCCGAGGACGACGACGACCCCGGTCGAGAGCTGGGCCGCCGACGCCGAGCTTGTCGCCGAGGAAGACGATCAGGGCGGCGACCAGGGCGTTGGACACGAAGGACACCACGAACACCTTCGCGTCGAAGATGCCGTCGAGATGGGCGCGCACCCCGCCGAACACCGCGTCGAGTGCGGCGACCACGGCGATCGGCAGGTAGGGCTGCAGCTCGAGCGGCACGGTGGGCCCGAGAACGAGACCGAGAATGATGCCGACGGCGAGGGCGAGGGCGGGAATCACCGGCCGCCCCCGGAGACGGGCTCGGCGGCACCGGGCGGGCGTAGTGCAGGGTCGTGCCGGCCGCGGCGGGCAGTGTCAGCCGGGCGGCGGACCGGGTGGCGAAGCGGAGGCCGTAGAGCCCGATGTAGCTCTGGAACTGGCCGGCGGCCGGCGTTCCGGCGAACCGGGCGCGCAGCCCGCCGGGTTCGCCGATCGCCCGGATCTCGTACGGGCTGTTCACCGGAGACAGGTCGACGAGGATCGCGCCGCCGGCCGCGCGGATGGTGCTGGTCGGGGCGAGGCGGCGGCCGTTGATGGCGACGGCTTCGGCGCCCGACGCCCAGAGCGCGTTGACGAGGTCCTGCAGGTCGCGGTCCTGGACCAGCCCGTTGTCGTTGGGCGCCTCGGTGGTCTGCTGGCCGGTGACCGGGTCGGTCTGCTGGACCGGTTTCGCGTCGGCGACGGTCACGACGATGCCCGGACCTCGGACCGGGTCGAGGGATGCCGCCGCCTCCAGCCGGGTGAGGGTGCGGGCAGCGGCAACCCCGGATGCGGTCTGGGCGAGCCCGGCACTGCGCTCCCTGGTGACCGTGGCGGTCAGCCCGCCGACCTGGCGTTGCAACCCGTCGCCGGTCCGGGTGGCGCGATCCACGTCGCCGATCAGGGCCTGGCGCGCCTGCGCCGACTCCGGCGCCTGCCGGGCCGTCTGACGGTAGGCCACGGCGAGCAGCAGACCGGCGAGGACGAGCCCGACGGCGACCAGTACCCGCGCCCGCCCGGGCGGGGTGGGGGATCTGCACGGGCGGCCCGGCGCCGGGCCGCCTCGGCGTACCCGGGATCGAGCGTGTCGCGCATCAGCCCGGCGAGCAGCGAGCGTGGATCCCGGCCGGTTCCGCTGCCGGTGTCGGAGCCCGGGCCGGGCGGGCGCGGCGGTGTCTGCGTCCCCGTCACGTCGCCGTCTCCGGGCCGGGCCGGGCGTCGCGGTCGGCGTTGACCAGCGTCACGACCTGCCACACGTAGAGCGCGCCGGCCCACAGGTAGAGCGCCGTGCCCCAGATCGTGAACGCCCAGGCGATCGGTTGGATCACCTGCGCGGCCGTGCCGCCGACGATGTCGGCGAGGAGCAGGAACGGGAAGGCGTAGAGCAGGTTGAACGTCGCCGCCTTGCCGAGGTAGTGCACCTGCAGCGGGCCGTAGCCGTGCCGGCGCAGGACGGGCAGGCACAGGCCGAGGATCAGGTCGCGGCCGACGAGGACGACCGCGAGCCACCACGGGATCAGGCCCCGCACCGCGAAGGCCGCCAGGGTGGCGAGGATGTAGAGCCGGTCCGCGGCCGGGTCGAGCAGCACGCCGATCCGGCTGGTCTGGCCGAGAGCCCGGGCGATCTTGCCGTCGAGGTAGTCGGAGATCCCCGAGAGGGCCAGCACCACCAGCGCGGCGATGTCGGCGTGCGGGCCGAGCAGCAGCCAGAGGAACAGCGGGACACCGAGCAGCCGGGCGACGCTCAGCACGTTCGGGATGGTCCACACCCGGTCGATGGGCGGATCAGTGGCGCCCGCCAGCCGCGACTCCGGTGTCACCCGACCTCCTCGCGTCCCCGGCCGCGTCCCCCGGCCGAGTGCGTCGCCACTGTCGGGTCAGTCTACGACCGGCCGCCGTACGGGCCGCCGCCGCAACCACTCCGGCGGCTCGACACGGTGGATCGGCGTGCCTTTCGCCCAAAACCGCCTGGTAGCGGGTTTTGTCGGGCGGCCGTGCCGGGCCGGTGCGGGGTGTCGTAGCGTCGGCGTCCGACCGCGGAACGCCCGCGACGGATGTGGCCGGGGAGGGTGTCGTGATGCGCGGTCGGCTCCCGTCCGGGCGGGCCGTCACTGTCGGGATTGCCGACGGGATGATCACCGGCGTCGCCGACGGCCCGGACGGCGACCTGCCCTGGCTGCTGCCCGGGCTCATCGACCTGCAGGTCAACGGGTACGACGGCCTCGACGTCAACGCCGACCCGCTGAGGCCCGAGGTTGTGCACGACCTCACCCGCGCGCTGTGGCGGCACGGGATCACCGGCTGGTGCCCGACCGTCATCACCGCCGCCCCGGCCGACATGCTGGCCCGGATCCGCGCCGTCGCCGAGGCGGTGCGGGCCGACCCGCTCACCCGGCACGGCGTGGTGGGTCTGCACGTCGAAGGACCGCACCTGTCGCCGCTCGAGGGAGCGCGGGGGGTGCACGAGGAACGGCACATCCGCCCCCCGGACATCGCCGAACTCGGGACCTGGATCGACGCCGCTGCCGGGTTGCTCGCCATCGTCACCCTCTCCCCCGAGTGGGACGGTGCGGAGCGCTACGTGCGCGCCTGCCGGGGCGCCGGGGTCGTCGCCGCCGTCGGCCACACCGCCGCCACCCCGGAGCAGATCCGCCGGTGCGTGGACGCCGGGGCGACGCTGTCCACCCATCTCGGCAACGGCGCGCCGGCCAGCCTGCCCCGGCACCCCAACGCGATCTGGGCCCAGCTCGCGGCCGACCGCATGTCCGCCAGCTTCATCGCCGACGGCCATCACCTGCCGGCCGACACCCTGACCGCGATGGTGCGGGCCAAGTCGGTGGCCCGCAGCGTGCTGATCAGCGACAGCACCGCTCTCGCCGGCCGGCCGCCGGGCGAGTACGACACCCCGGTCGGCGGCCGCGTGACGCTCTCCGCCGCCGGCCGGCTCGCCCCGGTCGGCAGCCCCTATCTGGCCGGGTCGGCGATCACCCTGGCCGACGCGGTCGCCCGCGTCGTCGACCTGGCGCAGGTGTCGCCGGAGGACGCCGTCCGGATGGCGACCGCCAACCCCGCAGACGTTGTGGGCAGGGCACCGCGCGGACGGCTGGCGGCCGGTGCCCCCGCCGACCTCTTCACCTGCGACTGGGCTCCGGGCGCACCTGTGCTGCGGATCCGCGAGGTGGTCGTGGCCGGTCGCACGATCGAATGACGAATTGTTCGCATCGGAGATGGCGCAAGTTTGCCGTCGACCGCTAGGTTCGTCTCCGGCCGGTGGCGATATCGAGGCAGGGTGGGGCTTCAGTGGGAAACGCGGCACTCGCGGTGAGCGCCAACGGATTGGTCAAGCATTTCGGACCGGTAGTCGCGGTCGACGAAATCGATGTGCGGGTCGAGGTCGGACGGGTGCCCGGGATTCTCGGCCCTAACGGCGCCGGAAAGACCACCTTGCTGCGAATGCTCTTCGGTCTGGTCCGCCCCGACTCCGGTTCGTTGCAGGTATTCGGGAACACGCAGGAGGAGAGCGGCGAAGGCGTTCTCGACGGCGTGGCCGGATTCGTGGAGAGCCCGCGTTTCTACCCCTACCTGTCGGGTCGGCGGAATCTCCAGTTGTTGGCGGCCCTCGACGGACGCGGCGACACCGATCGCGTCGACGAGGTACTCGACACGGTTTCCCTGTCCGATCGCGCCTCGGACAAGGTGGGCGGCTATTCCTTCGGAATGCGTCAGCGGCTGGGTGTTGCCGCATCCCTGCTCCGCTCGCCCCGATTGTTGGTGTTGGACGAGCCGGCGAACGGCCTGGACCCTGCCGGAATCCGCGACATGCGGTCGCTGATCACCAAGCTGGCGGCCGACGGGTTGACCGTGCTGCTGAGCAGCCACGACATGAGTGAGGTCGAAGTCGTCTGTGACAGTGTCACGATCCTGCGCTCGGGCCGGGTTGTCTTCGAGGGTTCGATGAGCGAACTTCGGCAACGGGCGCCGGACCCCGCGCATCGGCTGCGGACGAGCGACGACCACGAGGCCCTGATCCGGGCGAAGGTCGCGCCCGGCATCCGTGCGGTGCCGCACGCCGACGACGGCCTGGCCATCGTCGCCGGGCGGGAGTACCTGGATGCCTACGTGATCGCGTTGGGTCGGACCGGCATCGCGGTGCGGGCCCTCGAACTCGAGCAGACACCACTCGAGTCACTCTTCTTCCTGCTCACCGAGGACGGCGGGCGGCGCGCCGACGACGAGGCCCACGCGGACCTGCTGCGGGTGACCCGATGACGGGCTCGGCGCGGCCGGACGTCGTCGTGCGCCCGCCGGATCGGCCGGCGCGGGAGGCATCCGGCGGCGCGGGACCCGGAGTCGTCTATGCCTGGGAACTGCGGAAGCTGGCCGCGCAGGCACGGACCCGCACGGCGGTCGTCGTCTGCGTCGCCGCTCCGTTCCTCTTCGTCGCTCTCCTCGACATGCAGGACAGCGTTCCGCAGGACACCCTGTTCGGCCGCTGGGTGCACGCCTCCGGATTCGCCATACCGCTGGTGATCCTCGGCTTCGCCGGCTCATGGGTGTTCCCGCTGCTGACCAGCCTGGTCGCCGGCGACATCTTCTCCTCCGAGGATCACTACGGGACCTGGAAGATGGTCCTCACCCGGTCGTGCCGGCGCAGTGACCTCTTCATCGGGAAGCTGTTCGCGGCCGCGACCTTCGCGGTGCTCACTGTGTGCCTGCTGGCGGTCAGCAGCCTCGCCGCCGGTGTGTTCCTCGTCGGCCACCAACCGCTCATCGGCCTGTCCGGCACGTTGCTCGCTCCCGGCCACTCGGCTGTCATCGTGCTGGAGAGCTGGGCGTCGGTCCTCCCGCCGGTTCTCGGCTTCACCGCTTTGGGGACCTTGTTGTCGATCGTGAGCCGCAGCAGCGCGGTCGGGATTGCGGGCACGACGATGGTCGGACTGGCTGATGCAGCTGTACTCGCTCCTCAACGGCCCGGACATCATCCGGGTCCTGCTGCTGAGCACGCCGATCACCGCGTGGCACGGGCTGCCGTCCGACCATCCCTATTACGGGTCGCTCGTCCAGGGCGCGCTCATCAGTGCCGCCTACATCGCCGGGTGCGTGAGCGTCGGCTATCTGGTGCTGCGTCGTCGCGACGTGACGGAGGGCTGAGATGGGTTGGATCACCGGTCGGCCGTACCGATGGAGTGTTGCGCTCGCGGTGGTCGCCGTCGCACTGCTGACCCTCGGCGCATCCCGGGGTTCGACGCCGATCACCGCCGGCCGGCTCGGTCACGCGGTCGGGCCGACCGCGGTGAACCTGTACCTCCTCCAACAGTCCCTGATCGGCCGGCCGGGCCTGAAGGCGTCGTCGTTCGACCCGAACGCGACGTGCACGAAGGGCAGCCCGGCCACGCCGGACCGGGGACCGGGCGACGACTGGCTCTGCCTCGTGGCGTTGCCGTCGGCGGGCGGGCAACCCTTCGTCGCGTACGACGTCCGGGTACAACCGGGCGGCTGCTACACCGCCGAAGGATCGGTCGCCGCCATCGGGCAGCAGACTCTTCGCGACACCAGGGGCCAGTCCGTCACCAACCCGCTCTATCAATTCGACGGGTGCTTCGACGCCGGCTGAAAAATGGTCCTGCACCCGTCCCGGGCGGGAGACAGGTGCAGGACCGGTCCTCTGCCTTCCGGTCCGGGTGGCGGCACGGGGACTGAGGCTCGCTTACTGTCTACCGCCCCTCGGCGGTGCCCAAACCTGCGCTGGCAGACGGCCCCGGGTGGGGCCCGCCGGCCGGCGGCGTGCGCTTTCCACCACCCCGCCTGCGCGGCCGGGACGTCGGGCCCGGTTGCCTGATTTTGCCGAAGCCGCCCGGCATCGGACCTACTCTGGCGCAGGCCAGCGGGTATTCGATGGTCGTGCGTGATCGTCGATGCCGGGGGGTGCCCGCTGGCACCTCCCAGCAATGGGTGGTGCTCCTGGGGCCACCGGGACGGGCCGGGAGGCCCGGGCGGGTGGAATCGGACCAACCCCCGGATGAGGGACCCCCCGGCGAGTAACACTGCACAAGGACCCATCGTCCGGGCGGCAACCAGACGTCCGACGCGCCACCACAACGGGGGATACCGACAAGTGACCACGTCGACCGTAATCACTCATCCGACCTGGTGCGACGCCGACAACTGCCCGGCCTCGCGCGATCCCTATGAGATGCATCGAGGCGTACCCCGCCTGGTCCGGGCCGACGACGACTGGGGTTGGCACGTCACGGTGCGCCCGGCGGCCTACGGCGACCCGCAGGATCCCGGCCGCGGCTACAGCACGTCGTTCATCGAGATCTGTGCCGGCGAGGCCGGCAACTACCACCAGCTCGTCCTCCAGCTGTCCCCCGCCGGAGCCGAGCAGCTGCTGGCGGAGTTGCCCGAGATGCTGGCCTCGATCAAGACCGACGACCAGGCGCACCCGGTCGGCGACTGACCGCGGCACCATTGCGGACCGCCCGAAACCTCGACACTCCGTCGCTGCGGGGGCCCGGAGCGTGCGCCGGCACCGGCCCCTCGTCATGATGGGTGCAACGGAGTGCGACGGCGTCGGGAGCTGATCACGGGTGAGGATCGCGCATGTCAGCGACTACTACCTCCCCCGGCTCGGCGGGATCGAACTTCATGTGCACGATCTCGCCCTGCGCCAGCGCACCGCCGGGCACCGGGTGGAGGTCATCACCACCGTTGCGGACGCAGGCCGGGGCTCGCCCCGGCCGCAGGCCACCGACGGCGTCCGGATCCATCGGGTGCCCGGGCACCCGGTCGTCCCACTCCCCCTGGGACTGGGCGCACTGTCGGAGGGTTGTCAGGTCGTCGTCGACGGCGGCTACGACGTGGTGCACGTGCACTCCGCGCTCGTCTCACCGTTCGCCGTCGCCGCCGCGACCACCTGCGCCCGCGCCGGGATTCCGACGGTGGTCACCATCCACTCGCTCTGGTCCTACCTCACGCCCGCCTACCGCGTACTCGACTCGTCGATGCACTGGAGCCGCCTGCCGGTCGTCTGGTCGGCTGTGAGCGAGGCGGCCGCCGAGCCGATCCGGCGCACGGTCGGGCCGCAGACCGACGTCCTGGTCCTGCCCAACGCGGTCGACCCGGCGCACTGGCGGGTCGACCCGGCACCGCGTGATCCCGACGAGGTCGTCATCGTCAGCGTCATGCGGCTGGCACCGCGGAAGCGACCCCGGCAGTTGCTGCGGATGCTTCGGCGGGTCCGGGACCGGCTGCCCGCGTCCACCCGCCTGCGCGCCGTGATCGTCGGCGACGGGCCGCAGCGCCGTCATCTCGAACGCGCCCTGCGCCAGCACGACGCGTCGGACTGGGTCGAGCTCCCCGGCCGTCTGCGCCGGGACCAGATCCGCGACCTCTTCGGCCGGGCCGACATCTTCCTGGCCGGCGCCAACCTCGAATCCTTCGGTATCGCGGCGTTGGAGGCGCGTTGCGCCGGGCTGCCCGTCGTCGCCAAGGCGCACACCGGGATCAGGGAGTTCATCACGCACGGGCGCGAGGGCCTTCTCGCCTCGACCGACGCCGACCTGGTCTCCGCCACCACGCGGCTCGCCCTCGATCGCGATCTGCGGGCCGACATCACCCGTCACAACCGCGCGGTCGCCACGACGATGACCTGGGAGCACGCGCTCTCCCGCGCCGAAGTCGCGTATGCGACGGCACGGGCCATGACCCGGCCGGCCGTCCGGACACCCGTGGCCACCGGAACGGCCGGGTGAGCTCCGACCCGGCCGGCCGGGTCGTCGCCCGCACCGTCGTGTCGTTCCACGCCCATCCGGACGACGAGGCGCTGCTGACCGCGGGGACCCTGGCGCGGCTCGCCGCCGAAGGGCACCGCGTCGTCCTCGTCGTGGCGACCGCCGGCGAGGCCGGGCTCACCGCGGCGGAGAGCACCGACGATCTGGCCGCCCGCCGGATCAGCGAACTGCGTCGGTCGGCGCGGCTGCTCGGTTGCTCCCGGGTGGTGCTGCTGGGCTATGACGACTCGGGACTGGACGGGCGGCGGACCGGCGTGTCCGCCGCATTCGCCCGCGCCGACGTCGATGTCGCGGCCGGGAGGTTGGCCGCCGTGCTGGATGAGGAGCACGCCGACGTCCTGACGGTGTACGACCCGTCCGGTGGTTACGGGCATCCCGACCACGTGCAGGTGCACCGGGTCGGCGTGCGCGCCGCGGAGCTGGCCGGCACCCCGGTCGTCCTCGAGGCCACCGTCGACCGGGACCTGCTGCGCCGCGCACTGCGGCTGTGCCGCTGGCTCCCCCTCCCCGCGGACTTCGACGCCGGCCGGTTCGCGCACGCCTATACGCCGCGGTCCGCGCTCACGCACCGGGTCGACGTACGCCGCTACGTCACCCAGAAGCGGGCGGCGATGGCCGCACATCGCACCCAATTGACCGGCGGCGCCGACGACCGCACCCTGCAGGTCTTCCTGCGCCTGCCGCGACCGCTCTTCCGTGCCGTGTTCGGACACGAGTGGTACGTCGAGCGCGGCCGGGCTCCGGGACCGCGCCCGCTCGACGACCCGCTGGCCGGCCTCGCCGGCGCCGGTCAGCCGCCCGCGGACACCAGGCCGGTCTCGTAGGCGGCTCGCTGGTGACCGCGAGCGTCGTCGGCAACCCGGCCCGGGTCGTGGTCGAGACGAGGAGCGCTGTCCTTCGTCGCGATGTCGACCGGCCGGGAGACGGACCTGAAGATCCTCGCGACCGGGCTCGGCGCCGGCATCCTCGTCGATGCGACCGTCGTCCGGTGCCTGCTCGTGCCCGCTCTCGTCGGTCTGTTCGGCCGGTACAACTGGTGGCTGCCCGGCTGGGCGGCGCGACTGCTGCGCGTGCCACGGCAAACGGACCTGCCACCCACCGCCGCCGATGTCACCGGCCGGCCCGAGCCGGTCTCCGCGGGGTAGGGCGGACCTGAACCGAGGTCGGGGGGGTGGCGATCATCGATCGGGGGTATGTGCGCTCTCAACCGGGCCGATCCGCGCCCCCGACCAAGGAGACCGATGCCTGACCCCCGAGCGGGCGGGCCCACCACGCAGGACGTCATCGACCGGGATGAACCGCGTGGCAGGCCCGTCCGCGCCAGCCTGCTCACCCTCCGGCGACTACTCGCCGCGCTCGCCTTGTTGCTGTGCACGGGCTGCGCCGTCGTCGTCACCAACACGATCACCCCGCCGGCGCTGGCGACCGTCCTGGTCGTGCTCGCCCTCATCGTGATCATCGACGTCGGGGTCCTCCGGCGTCGGCGCCGCAACGCACCCGACTAGCCCAGACCCATGATCAAGAGGGGATTCACCCGGCGTGTCGCACGTGAATCCCCTCCTGATCATGGGGAGGAACGGCGGACCGAGGGCTGCACACCAGCCCGTCCGATCTTTACAACAGCGGCGGGTACGCGGCAGACTCCGGTCTCCTCGTGTCGAGTCCTCGTCTGGGGGTAGCGATGTGGAGCCGGCGGCACCGGTTCGCACGCCTCCTGCTGACCTGTTGTCTGGCCGGGCTCGCCGTCTCCGGCGCCGCCGGCGCGCACCCGGCGGGCGTCCGCCCCGGTCCCGCGGCCGTCCCGCCGCCGTACCGCAATCCGATGAGCCTGCAGCTCCCCGGCGGCGGCCGGGCGGCCAGCTGCGCGGACCCCAGTGTCATCCACGGGCACGCGCCGGGTGACCGGCGGTGGTACGTCTACTGCACCTCGGACGCGCTCACCGCCGACGATCGGGACCCCGCCGGCAACCCGGTGATCCACAACATCCCGACCTTCCGTTCGACCGACCTCGTGCACTGGACCTACACCGGCGACGCACTGCCCACCCGGCCGGCCTGGGTCGCGGCCGCCGCCGGCCTGTGGGCGCCGGACGTCGTCTATCACGACGGCCGCTATCTCCTGTATTACGCGGCGTCCGACACCGGCCTGCCCGGCGGCGGCTCGGCGATCGGGGTCGCGACCAGCGACAGCCCGACCGGCCCGTGGACGGACGCCGGAGCGCCCGTCGTACCGCCGACGGATTCACCGAGCTCGCCGGGCACCCGCCGCTGGGAGTTCGACCCGGAGGTCGTTTACGACGGCGGTCGACGACCTACCTGTATTTCGGCAGCTACGTCGGCGGCGTGTTCGTCCGTCAACTCGACGCCGCCGGCACCTCGTCGACTGCGTCGACCGAGCGCCAGATCGCGATCGACAACCGCTACGAGGGCACCTACATCGTCCACCGCGGTGGCTGGTACTACTTCATGGGTTCGGCGACGAACTGCTGCAACGGACCGTTGACCGGCTACGCCGTGTTCGCCGCGCGCTCGCGCAGCCCGCTCGGTCCGTTCCTCGACCGGGACGGCAGATCCATCCTGAACAGCAGGGTCGGCGGCACCCCGGTGCTGACCCAGAACGGCAACCGGTGGGTCGGCACCGGGCACAACGCAGTCGTCACCGACTACGGCGGGCAGGACTGGATCGTCTACCACGCCGTCGACAGTGCCGATCCCTACTACGCCGGCTCCGTCGGCTACACGAAGCGGCCCGGGCTGATCGATCCGCTCGACTGGCAGGACGGGTGGCCGACGGTGCGCGGCGGCGCCGGGCCGTCCGACCAGCCGATGCCCGGACCGGCCGCGCAACCCGGGCAGCGCACGGCGTACCGGCCGCACTTCGTGGGCATTCCGCAGCCGGGGCGTTTGGACACCGGCCGCTCGGACGACTTCACCGGCTCGACCCTGCGCCCGCAGTGGACCTGGGTCCGCCCGCCGGACCCCGGCACCGTCGGCATCGCGGGTGGCGACCTGCGCTGGGCGACACAGGACGCCGACCTGCACCCGCCGACCACACCGTTGGCCTCCGTACTCACCGAACCCGCCCCGACCGGCGACTACCTGGTCGAGGCGAAGGTCCGGGTCGACGTCCCCGCGCAGGGGTGCTGCCAGAACTACGTGCAGGGCGGGCTCGTCCTCTATCGCGACGACGGCAACTACGTGAAGCTCGCGTCGGTCTCGATCTGGAACACGCGGCAGACCGAGTTCGGCAAGGAGGCCTCGCCGATGCCGGCCGGGTATCCGACGTACGGCAACACCGTCGACGGACCGGCCGGCGACTGGACCTACCTGCGGATCGTGCACCGGCGCATCGGCACGACCGATATGTGCACCGCCTACACCAGCCTCGACGGGCGGCACTGGGACCGCGGCGGCACCTGGACCCACGAACTCGGGCCGGCGCCGCGAATCGGCCTCATCTCCATGGGGGGATCCGGCTTCACGACCACCTTCGACTACGTGCACGTCTCGGCGCTACAGCCATGAGGGTCACCGACATCTCCGGAGCGGGCCGGTCGTGAAGCTCACCGTCAACGGCCGCGCGCACGACGTCGACCTCTCCGCGGGTGGCACGCTGCTCGACGTGCTGCGCGGTGAGCTGCACCTGACCGGCACCAAATACGGCTGCGGGGAGGGCAGTTGTGGTGCGTGCACCGTGCTCGTCAACGGCGTCGCCACCCGCGCCTGCACCCTGGGTGTCGACGCGCTCGGCGGCGACGACGCGGTGACGACGATCGAGGGACTCGCCGAGGACGGCGAACTGCACCCGGTACAAGCGGCCTTCGTCGAGGCCAGGTCGCTGCAGTGCGGCTACTGCACGCCGGGCATGGTGCTGTCGGCGGTGGCGCTGCTGGCCCGCGACCCGGCGCCGGCCGACGCGGCTATCCGGTGCGCGCTCGACGGCAACATCTGCCGCTGCGGCGGGCACCCGCGCATCGTGCAGGCGGTCCGGTCCGCGGCCGAGGCGGCTTCCACGCCGCCGACCCGGGAGGCGTCGGACACCACCGGCACCCCGTCGCTCCGGGAGATCGGGCAACCCCGCTCCGAGCAGGCCGCGGGTCGGGACGCTCCGGTGTGGGCGCTCGTCCTGCCGCCGACCGACGACCGGACCCGCCGGGACTGGGGCTGGTCCACGCCGGGCGGGGCCCGTCTGGTCATCGACGGCGGCGGCCGGATCACCGCGTTCACCGGCAAGGTGGACGCCGGGCAGGGCAACCGGGTCGCGTTGGCGCGCCTGGTGGCGGCGGAGGTCGGCACCTCGGCGTCGATGGTCGCGATCGAGATGGGAGACACCGCGTCCGCGCCGTACGACATGGGGACCGTCGGCAGCCGCTCCACCCCCGATGCCGGCCATGCGCTGCGCCTGCTCGCCGCGGCCGCACGGCGTGAGCTCCGGGCGGGTGCGGCGAGCAGGTGGCACACCGCACCTGATGCTCTGCTCGCCGGCGACGGAGCCGTCCGCGGCGGCGATCGGGGCCGGGAGATCAGCTACGGCGAGATCGTCAGCGCCGACCCGCGGATCATCACCGTCGACCCGGACGAGCCCCTGCCCACCGCGCCACCGGCCCTGGGCGACGACGCCGCCGGGAGCCTGCGCCGCGGCCTGATCGCCGCCGTCACCGGCCAGAAGCGGTTCCCCTCCGACCTCGACCTCCCCGACGTGCTGCACGGCCGGGTGTTGCGACCACCGGCGTACGGCGCGACGCTGCGCGCGGTCGACACCGCCGAGGCACGGCGGATGCCGGGCGTGGTGGTCGTCGAGGACGGCGGCTTCGTCGCCGTCGCCGGCCCGAACCCCGCCGCAGCGACCAGGGCGCTGCAGTCGCTGCGTCCGACCTGGGACGTCACCACCCAGCCCGGCGAGGCCGACCTCGA
Organism: uncultured Actinomycetota bacterium; assembly: GCA_963828605.1. Lineage (GTDB taxonomy): Bacteria > Actinomycetota > Actinomycetes > Mycobacteriales > QHCD01 > DASXJE01. The sequence continues at coordinate 683,998 of CAWHER010000001.1, forward strand.
GCGCCATCTGCGTTCGCATCCGCTCGAATCCGCCGGGCGCGGTCCCGCGGCCGCCACCGACGTCGGCGACGTCGAGACCGCAAGCGCGGCGGCCGCACTGCGCCTCGCGGCCACCTACACCACGGCGTACATCGCCCACACGCCCATGGAAACCCGCGTCGCGCTGGCCGAGGTCGGGCCGGACGACGCGACGGTATGGGCCGGCACCCAGCGCCCATTCGCCACCCGCACGGCCGTGGCCGACGCCCTCGGCCTCCCCGAGGACGCCGTACGCATCGTCGTGCCCGATTTCGGCGGCGGTTTCGGCGGCAAGCACACCCCCGACGTCGCTGTCGAGGCGGCCAGGCTGGCGCGGGCCACCGGCCGCCCGGTGCGGATCGCGTGGACCCGGGAGGAGGAGTTCACCTGGGCCTACTTCCGGCCGGCGGCGGTCATCGACGTACGCAGCGCCACCGGTGTCGACGGCAGTCTGATCGGCTGGGAGTTCACCAACGTCAACAGCGGCGCGGCCGGACTGTCCACGCCGTACGACGTCCCGCACCGGCGGGAACGCTTCCAGCCCGCCGAGTCGCCGCTCCCGCAAGGCTCGTACCGCGCCCTGGCGGCGACCGCCAACCACTTCGCCCGGGAGTCACACCTCGACGAGATCGCCAGCGCACTGTCGATCGACCCGGTCGAGCTACGGCTGCGCCACCTCCGCGACACCCGGCTGAAGGACGTCCTCACCGCAGTCTCCCGACACCTCGGCCGGCCGCTCGACGCACGCCACGACGGGCACGGGCTCGGCATCGCCTGCGGGATCGAGAAGGACGCCCGGGTCGCCACGGCCGCCGAGGTCACCGTCGACGCCGACGGCGCGCTGCACGTGGTCCGCATCGTCACCGCGTTCGACTGCGGGGCCGTCGTCGACCCCGAGGGCCTGCGCATCCAAATCACCGGCGCCACCATCATGGGGCTCGGTGGAGCCCTGTTCGAGGCGATCCACTTCGACCACGGCCGGATCCACAACGCGTCCCTGGCCACCTACCGCGTTCCGCGGTTCTCCGACCTACCGGAGATCGAGGTCATCGTGCTCGACCGCCCCGACCAGGCCTCCACCGGCGCCGGCGAGACGCCGATCATCACGGTCGCTCCGGCGATCGCCAACGCCATCCACGCCGCCACCGGGCGGCGCCTGTACCGCCTGCCGCTCGCTCCGGACGGCCACATCCACTGACGGGCACTCACTGACGGGGCGCGGGATACGGTGTCCTCCTGACCGGAACGGAGGAACCGGTGCGGACACAGGTCGGCATCGTCGGGGCAGGCCCGGCCGGGCTCTCGCTCGCGCAGATGCTGCACCTGCAGGGCATCGAGTCGGTAGTCCTCGAGACCCGCAGCCGTGACCACATCGAATCCCGGGTGCGGGCAGGGGTCCTCGAGGCACCCACCGTCGACCTGCTGCACGACATCGGCGTCGGCGAGCGGTTGCGCCGGGAAGGCCTCCCGCACCACGGGACGATCCTGCGGTTCGCCCGGCATTCCCACCGCATCGACTTCACGGCGTTGACCGGCTCGGCGATCACGGTCTACGGACAGCAGGAGGTCGTCAAGGATCTCGTCACGGCCCGGACGGCATCGGGCCGGCCGATCCTCTTCGACGTGGAGGGCGTGTCCCTCGCCGGCATCGACAGCGATCGACCGTCGATCCGGTTCGTGCACGACGGCCGGGAGCAGACCGTCGAGTGCGACGTCATCGCCGGCTGCGACGGCTTCCACGGAATCAGCCGGGGGGCGATCCCGGCGGGCGTGCTCTCGGTGCGCGAGCGCGTGCTCCCCTATGCCTGGCTGGGGATCCTGGCCAGGACCCGCCCGTCGACCGAGGAACTGATCTACGCCAACTCCGAGCACGGCTTCGCGTTGCACAGCATGCGGACGCCGGAGATCACCCGGCAGTACCTGCAGGTGACGCCGGACACCGACATCGGCGAGTGGCCGGACGAGCGCATCTGGGCCGAACTGCAGCGACGGTTCGCCGACGAGGACGGTTTCCGCCTGGAGGAGGGCGAGATCTTCGACAAGGGCGTCACCCCGATGCGCTGCTTCGTCGCCGAGCCGATGCAGCACGGCCGGCTGTTCCTCGTCGGGGACTCCGCGCACATCGTCCCGCCGACCGGCGCCAAGGGCATGAACCTCGCCATCGCCGACGCGAGCACCCTCTCGCACGCCCTGGGTGCCCACTACCGCGGGCACACCGACGACCCGCTGCGCGGCTACGGCGACGCCTGCCTCGGTAGGGTGTGGCGGGTCCAGCACTTCTCCTCGTGGATGACGTCGATGATGCACCGACCCCCGGACCAGGACGCCTTCGACCGCCGGCTGCAGATATCCCAACTCGACTACGTGGCGTCCTCCACTGCGGCGGCGACGAGCCTGGCCGAGAACTACGTCGGCCTGCCGTTCCCGACCCCGTGGGCGTGGGAATCGTGACCGGAAGGAGCGACCGACGATGACCGGTGTGCATCCGCCCTATCTGTCCCCGTCCTACGTGTCGACCCGCCTGCGGGCCCCGCGCGAGCAGCTCCTGCTCCTCCCCCATGGCCGGACCGAGCTCTCGGGTCCCGTGCTGGGAGACGACCGGCCGGCGAAGAACGACGACGACCTGACCCGGCAGCACGCCGCCGAGCCGATCGGGCAGCGGATCGTCGTCACCGGCCGGGTGCGCGACAGCGACGGACGCGCGGTGCCCCATACGCTGGTGGAGATCTGGCAGGCCAACGCGGCCGGGCGGTACCGCCACGTCGTCGACGACTGGCCGGCCCCGCTGGACCCCAACTTCTCCGGTGTCGGCCGCACCCTGACCGACGCCGAGGGGCGCTACCGCTTCACCACGATCAAGCCCGGCGCCTATCCGTGGCGCAACCACCGCAACGCCTGGCGCCCGGCACACATCCACTTCTCGCTCTTCGGCCGCGCATTCACCCAGCGGCTCGTCACGCAGATGTACTTCCCCGACGACCCGCTCTTCTTCCAGGACCCGATCTACAACTCCGTCCCCGAGGCGGCCCGCGACCGCATGGTCAGCCGGTTCGACCTCGACCTGACCGAACCGGAATGGGCGCTCGCCTTCACCTTCGACATCGTGCTCCGCGGCGATACGGCGACTCCGTTCGAGAGCGGGGTGGACGCTGGATGAGCACACTCCCGCTCACGCCGTCGCAGACAGTGGGGCCGTTCCTGCACATCGCGCTCAGCTGGGAGGACGGCCCCTACGTCGTCCCGGAGGGGTCGACGGACGCGATCTGGGTGCGCGGCCGGATCCTGGACGGCGCCGGTGACCCCGTGGCCGACGGGCTGGTCGAGACCTGGCAGGCCGACCCCGGCGGCGGCGTCGACCACGCGATCGACGGCCCCGACGACCGCCGCCCGGACAGCTTCCGCGGCTTCGGCCGCTGCCCGACCGGGCCCCGCGGGGACTGGGCCGTGCTGACCCGCAAGCCGGGCGTCGTCACGGGGCCGGACGGCCGGGGGCAGGCGCCGCACATCGACGTGGCGGTCTTCGCGCGCGGGCTGCTCAACCACGTCGTGACGCGCATCTACTTCGCCGACGAGACCGCCGCCAACGGCACCGATCCCGTCCTCACCACGGTGCCCGGCGATCGCCGGGACACGCTGCTGGCCGAACCCACCGGGGACGGCTACCACCTCGACATCCGGCTGCAGGGCGAGCATGAGACCGTCTTCTTCGCCCTCTGAACCGCCGCCGGCCGGTCTCTTCGACTCCGTTCTCGCGCGCGGGCCGGCCCGGGAACTCGTCGGCGATCCGGCCTGGCTGCAGGCCATGCTGGACGCCGAGGCCGCGCTCGCCCGCGCCGAGGCGCGGACCGGCCTGCTTCCGGTTTCCTATGCAGAAGCGATCGCCGCACAGTGCCGCGCCGACCGGTACGACGTCGCCGCGATCGGCGCGGACGCAGCGGATCCGGGCAACCCCGTCGTCCCGGTGGTCCGGGCGCTTACCGCGCGGGTCCGCGCGATGGCGGGCGACGACGCGGCCGGCTGGGTGCATTTCGGCGCCACCAGCCAGGACGTGCTCGACACCGCGACCAGCATCGTCGTACGCCGGGCCCTCACCGCGATCGGGGAGGACGTGCGGCGGGCCGCCGATTCCGCGGCGCGACTGGCGGGCGAGCACCGGACGACGGTCATGGCCGGGCGCACCCTGCTGCAGCAGGCCTCTCCGACGACGTTCGGGCTGACGGCCGCGACCTGGCTCGCCGGTCTCGACGAGGCGTGGCTGGGGCTGCGGACCGCGGCCGCGCAGCTGCCGGCCCAGCTCGGCGGCGCGACCGGGACGACCGCGTCCCTGGGCCCGCACGGGGTTGCCGTGCTCGGCGCGTTCGCCGCGCAGCTGTCCCTCGCCGAACCGGTGCTGTCCTGGCACACCACCCGTGTCCCGGTCGCCCGTGCGGCCGGCGCGCTCGGCATCGCGGCCGGCTCGATGGCCAAGGTCGCCGGCGACGTCGTACTCCTGGCGCAGACCGAGATCGGCGAGGTGAGTGAGGGCAACCCGGCCCGGGGTGCATCCTCGACCCTGCCGCACAAGCGGAATCCGATCGCCGCCGTGTCGGCACTGGCCGGTGCCCGGCAGGCGCCCGGTCTCGTCGCGACGCTGCTGACGTCGATGCAGCAGGAACATCAGCGCGCCGCCGGCGCCTGGCACGCCGAGTGGCAACCGTTGCGGGCGCTGCTGATCGCCACCGGATCGGCGGCGGCCTGGCTCGGCGACTCCCTGGCCGACCTGCGGGTCGACCCGGAGCGGATGCGGGCCGGGGTGGACCTGACTGGCGGGCTCGTTCTCGCCGAACGGGTCGCGACCGCCCTGCAACCGGCGGTCGGACGGCTCGCCGCCCACGAGGTCGTCGAAGCGGCGGCACGACGTGTGGCCGAGGAGCGGCGTGACCTCCTCGATGTGCTGCTGGCGACGCCGGCCGTCCGCGAACATCTCGACGAGGACGAGCTGCGCCGGCTGATGGACCCCGCGACGTACCTCGGCAGCGCCGCGACGTTCGTCGACCGTGCGATCCACCGACACGAGGAGGAGCAATGACATCCGTCGACCTGCACGCGGTCGTCGAAGGCCCGACCGACGCTCCGGTCGTCGTCCTGGCGCCGAGCCTCGGCACCACCCTGCACATGTGGGAACCGCAGGCCGCCCGGCTCCGCGACCGGTACCGCGTCGTGCGCTACGACACGCGCGGGCACGGGAAGTCACCGTCGGCCGCCGGGCCCTACACGATCGCCGATCTCGGCGGGGACCTCGTGCGGCTGCTCGACACGCTCGGCGTCGCCTCGGCCCATTTCTGCGGTCTCTCGCTCGGCGGGATGACCGGGATGTGGGCGGCCGCGCACGCGGCCGGGCGGCTGCGCAGCCTGGTGCTGTGCTGCACGTCGGCGTACTTCGGGGCGCCGGAGTCCTGGGCCGAGCGCGCCGCGACGGTCCGGGCCGGAGGCACGATGGCGGTCGCCGACACCGTGGTGGGGCGGTGTTTCACCCCGGACTGGGCGGCCGGCCACCAGCGGGCCGTCGACCGGGTGCGGCAGATGGTCATCGACACCCCGGACGAGGGATACGCGGCCTGCTGCGACGCGATCGAGGTGCTCGATCTTCGCGCCGAGCTCCCCTCGATCCGGTCCCGGACCCTCGTCATCGCCGGCGCCGAGGATCACGCGACCCCGCCCGAGCACGGCCGGCGGATCGCCGAGCTGATCCCCGGCGCCGGCCTCGAGGTCCTCTCCCCCGCCGCGCACCTGGCGAACATCGAACGGGCCGACGCCGTCACCGGATTGCTGCTGCAGCACCTCACGAGCGAAGGAGCGCGATGACCGACGAACGCCACCAGGACGGGATGCGGATCCGTCGTGAGGTGCTCGGCGACGAGCACGTGGACCGTGCGGTGGCTGGCACCACCCCGTTCACCGCGCCGTTCCAGGATCTGCTCACCCGCTACGCGTGGGGCGACGTCTGGGCCCGGCCGGGCCTCGACCGGCGTACGCGCAGCGCCATCACGCTGTCGGTCCTGACCGCGCTGCACTGCCGCGACGAGATCGCCCTGCACGTGCGGGCCGCGCTGCGCAACGGACTCTCTCCGGAGGAGATCAGCGAGGTCCTGATGCACACCGCCGTCTACGCCGGGGTGCCCGCCGCCAACGACGCCTTCCGCATCGCGCGCGATGTCCTCGGTGACGAGCCCGCGCCCTGATCCACTCCCCCCATTCCGCATGAACGTCACGTTCAAGCGATCTAGCCGCATGAACGTCACGTTCATGCGGAATGGGAGGCGCGGAATGGGAGGCGCGGAACGGGGACGCGGAACGGTCAGCCCCAGACCTCCTGTGCGGTCTCGACGACCAGGCGCAGCTTGGCCACCTCGTCGTCGTAGCTGAGGACGTTGCCCTCGACGGTCGAGGAGAAGCCGCACTGCGGCGACAGGCACAGCTGCTCCAGCGGCACGAAGCGGCTCGCCTCGTCGATCCGCCGCTTGAGGTCGTCCTTGCTCTCGAGCTCCCCCCGCTTCGTCGTGACGAGGCCCAGGACGACGTTCTTGCCGGGCGGGACGAACCGCAGCGGCGAGAAGTCGCCGGAGCGGGCGTCGTCGTACTCGAGGAAGAAGCCGTCGACCGCGAGCTGGGAGAACAGCGCTTCGGCCACGAAGTCATAGCCGCCCTCGGCCGCCCATGACGACCGGAAGTTGCCGCGGCACATGTGGGTGGTCACGGCCATGTCGGCCGGCCGGTCGCGGATGGCGGCGTTGATCTGCCGGATGTAGCGCTCGTGCAGGTGTACGGCGTCCGACCCGCGGCTCTCCGCCTCGGCCCGCTGCTTCGGGTCGTTCAGGTAGGCGAGGCTGGTGTCGTCGAGCTGCAGGTAGCGGCAGCCGAGCTCGTAGAGTCCCCGGACCTCGTCGGCGTAGGCCGCGCTGAGATCGGTCCAGAAACCCTCCTCGTCGGGGTAGATGTCCGGATCGATGGCCGCGCGGCCGCCGCGGAAGTGCACCATGCTCGGGGACGGGATCGTCAGCTTCGGCGTCACCCCCGGAGTGGCCGCGGCGCTCTGCACGGTGTCCCGCAGAAACGTGAAATGGTCGCCGAAGATCGGTGCCCGTACGCCGAGCCGGCCGTCGATACGCAGTGCGGCCGGGGTGAATTCGATCGATCCCGAGGCGCTGCGGAAGTGGACGGTGAGGTTGTCCTCTGCCCGGCTGACGCCGTCGAGGGCGTAGATGAAGTCCATGTGCCACGAGGAACGCCGGAACTCGCCGTCGGTGGCCGACCGGAGACCGACCTCCTGCTGCATGCCGACGACCGCCCGGATGGCGTCGTCCTCGGCCGCCCGCAGCGCCTCGCCGGAGAGGTCCCCGCGGGCGTTGTCGGCGCGGGCCTTGAGCAGGGACTGCGGGCGGAGCAGGCTGCCGACGTGGTCACCTCGGAACGGCGGAGCGGAGCGGTCGGTCATTGACATCCTCCTTCGGGTGCACCGCACTGGACGCGGTGCCGCGGATCGAGTCGACTGGGCACTGTCAACTTGGGCACACTGTCACTTGGGCACACTGTCAATTGGGCACACTGTCAATTTGGCCACATCGACCGGTGGACCGGCACCACCGGCGCGGATCTTGGAGGGCCCCTGTGGGACTGCTCGACGAGTCGGCGTGGCACGGGAAGATCTACTCAGCTGGCTGGACCGCCGGGTCCGGGAAACCTTACCCCGTGGTCTCGCCGTCCACCGGGGAGCAGTTGGGCGTCATGGGCGGGGCCGCCCCGGAGGATGTCGGCCGGGCGTCGGCCGTGGCGCAGCGGGCACAGCGGGACTGGGCGGCCCGGCCGTACGTCGAGCGGGCCGCCGTCCTGCGCCGGGCCGGCGACCTCTGGCACCGGCACGCACCGGAGATCACCGACTGGTTGATGCGGGAGACGGGAGCGATCGCGCCGTTCGCCGGCTTCCAGATCACCACGTCGGCCGAGGAGTGCTACGAGGCCGCGGGGCTCGCCTCCGCCCCCTACGGCGATCTGCTCCGCTCCGCCATGCCGCGGCTCAGCATGGCCCGCCGGCTGCCGGTGGGCGTGGTGGGCGTGATCGCGCCGTTCAACGTGCCCACCATCCTGTCCATCCGGTCGGTGGCCCCGGCGTTGGCGCTGGGCAACGCCGTACTCCTCAAGCCGGATCCGCGTACGGCGGTCAGCGGCGGCGTGCTGCTCGCCCGGCTCTTCGAGGAGGCCGGACTGCCCGACGGGCTGCTCGGCGTGCTCCCCGGCGGGGCCGACGTAGGTGCGGCGATGATCGCCGACCCGCCGGTCCGGGTCATTTCCTTCACCGGCTCCACCCGGGCCGGGCGGGAGGTCGGTGCGCTCGCCGCGCGGCATCTCAAGCGGATCCATCTCGAACTCGGCGGCAACTCGGCGCTGGTGGTCCTCGACGACGTGGACATCGAGGCGGCCACCTCGGTCGGTGCGTTCGGCTCGTTCGGGCACCAGGGCCAGGTCTGCATGGCGACCAGCCGGCACCTGGTGCACGCCTCGGTGGCCGACGACTACGCGGCCGGGCTGGCCGAGCGGGCGGACCGGTTGCCAGTCGGCGACCCTGCTGCGGGGCAGGTGGCCCTCGGGCCCGTGATCGACGAGGGCCAGCGGGACCGGATCCACCGGATCGTCACCGGGAGCGTCGACGCCGGCGCCCGGCTCGCCGCGGGCGGCACCTTCGACCGCCTCTTCTACCGGCCCACCGTCCTGGCCGACGTGCCGGTCACTGCGCCCGCCTACACCGAGGAGATCTTCGGGCCGGTCGCGCCGGTGGTGCCGTTCACCTCGGTCGACGAGGCCGTCGGGCTCGCCGCCGGCTCGGCGTACGGGCTGTCGCTGGGGATCCTCACCACGGACGTGATGCGTGGACTGGAGATCGCCGACCGGATCCCGTCGGGGATCGTGCACATCAACGACCAGACCGTCAACGACGAGGCCGACATCCCGTTCGGCGGCGTCCGGGACTCCGGCACCGGCGCCCGGCTCGGCGGCCAGCGGGCCAACCTCGAGGCATTCACCGACACCCAGTGGGTCACCGTGCGCGGTTCCCTGCCGGAGTACCCGTACTGACCCACGCCGGCCGGGTCGAAGGCGTGTTCGGAACCGGCCTACGCAGGTGCCAGGATGATCGTCCAGGAGGCGCCCTTGCCGCTCGGGGCATTGGTCGTGGCCGTCTTCCCGCCGTAGGTACCGGTGTTGACGAGCGACGAGGAGTGCCCGAGCAACGAGGTGACGAAGCTGGACCCGGTGTCGTAGAACGTCGAGTCGGCAGTGACACCCGCCGGCGCGGTCCACGCCGTCGTCGTGGCGGACTTGTCCGTCCAGTACGAGACGGCCAGGCTGCCGTTCACCGTCACCGGTGCGGTCGGTGACGTGTGTGACGCCGTGGCGGAGTCGACCGACTTGGCGGATGCTTCGATCGTCGATGCGTCGGCGCCGGAGTAGTCCGCGACCGTGACGGAGTTCTTGATCGCCGCGCCGAAGTTCACCGGCACGGTGCTCCCCACGTCGCCCGCCGCCGCCACCTTGTAGTAGACGTCGGACTCCAGCGGGCTGCTGACGTCCTTGCCGAGCAGGTTCCAGCCGGCCGGCACCGACACCGAGGTCGCGGTGTTCGGCCAGGAGACGAACATCAGCAGTGCGTCCCCGGCGGCCGTACCGGACGGTACCCCGGCGTTGGTCCGGGTGCTCTTCCCGCAGGCGGCGACCCCGTTGCTGCAGGTCGACGTCGCACCCTTGAAGGTGGGTGTGGCGGCAGTCTGGCCGACCGTCACGCGCTTGGTCACGACATTCGTGGAGCCGTCGTTGTCCGTAACCGTGAGGCTCACGTTGTAGTTGCCGGCCGAACCGAAATCGTGCGAGAACACGGTTGAGTCCGGGTGATGGTCGGTCGTGGACCCGTCACCGTAGTTCCACGCGAAGTCCGTGATCGCGCCGTCCGGGTCCGTCGAGGCCGACCCGTCCATGGTGCAGGACGTGTTGGTCGTCGAGCAGGTGGCGGTGAAGTTCGCGACCGGCGGCTTGTTGGGCTGGCTCGCGTCATCGAGCATGAAGATGCCCCGGCTGGCCCACGTCGGGTCGGTGCTGACCACGTTCGGGCTCCCCGTCGCCGCGGCGCCGTCCCAGCCGACGGCCGAGAGCTGTCCGCTCGACCTGTCGGCGAAGTACAGCGTGTTGCCGGACAGGAACGCACCCGCGACGTGCGACCAGTCCTGGCTGTCGGTGGTCTGGAACTCGTCGGAGCCCACGGTGCCCGAGTCCGGCTCGAACCAGCGCCAGAACATCCCGGACCTGCCGGTCAGGGTGTAGTAGAGCCGTCCCTTCGTGAAGAACATCGACGTGACCGACGGGATCTCCGAGGAGAAGTTCGACATCTGTCCCGTGTAAGTCTGGCCGGACCCCGTGTCGACGGTGTCCCAGAACGGGTCGTGGTAGGGATCGAGCTTCACCTCGGAGCCGACCGTCGAGCCGTTGAACGTCCGCTCGTAGAGGAAGCCGTCGCCCTTGCCGTAGACCAGTTCGCCGTTGACCGTGAAGGCGCCGCGGATCGATCCCCACGGGACTCCCGTCGACAGCGCCGTCGTCGGGCCGGCGTTCGTGCCGTCGAAGTGGCGGTAGCTGAAGCGGTCGACGTCGCCCGCCGGATTCGCCGGGGTGGGCCCGGTCTGGTCGACCTGCAGGCCGTTGACGACAGCGTTGTCGGCACTGCCGTTGGTGAGGTCGACCGTGACCTGGCCGCTGGCCGGGGCGGTGATGTCGTAGGACTTCATCACGCCGGTCTTGTTGCCGACGTCGCCGACGATGTCGTAGTTGGACAGCACCGACTGGCCGTCGATGCCGACGTTGAAGATCCGCTGACCCGCCGACTGGGTGCAGTCACAGTTGTTCGCGAAGAACAGCTTCACCGTCAGCGGTGTCCCCGGGTCGACCGGGAACCGGTAACTGTGCGGAGCCCAGCGTTCGGTGGAGAACAGACCCGACGGTGCGGACGCGGGAAGGGTGCCGCCCCGCGTGCCGTCCCACGGGTCGGCCCAGCCGGCGACGTTGCCGCCGCTCCGGAACGGGCTGCCGGTGCCGACGGTGTCACTCGAGTCCGCCAGCCAGTTGGCCGGGCTGCTGTCGGTGGCGTTGATCTGCGGGCCGCCGGCGTTCAGCCGGTAGATGGGCGCCGGGAAGCTCGTCGGACCCGACTGCTTGACGATCTCGATCCCGTTGATGAGCGGGTTCTCCGTCACGTGGCTGAGGTCGATGTCGATCTGCCCGTCACTGGTGACCGTCTCGTGGCGCATGGTGCCGGTCTGGTCTCCGACACTCTGGACCATGTCGAAGTTGTTGAGGAACGCCTGTCCGTCGACGGACACGTTGAACACCCGTTGACCGACCCCACTGGTGCAGCCGCAGCGGTTGGCGAAGAACAGCCGGAGGTCGACCTGGTCGCCGGCTGGAACCGGGAAGGACCAGTGCATCTCCTGTCCGTCGCCCTGGCTGCCCGGATCCCAACGCTCGGTGTCGAAGATCCCCCTGGGCGTCGTGGACGGCACCGTGCTGTCGACGTTCGGCACCGGGTCCCACGAGGCCGTGTTGGAGCCGCTGTTGCGCAGGCTCGACGGGTCGTTCTGGTCGGCCTGCCAGTCCGGGCCGTTGTCCGTCGCCCCGATCGTCGGGCCACCGGCGTCGACGCGGTAGAGCACGTTGGAGCTGCCGGGACTGGCGAACGCGCCGGCCGTGTAGACCCGGCCGGGCAGGGCCGGAGTCGTGTTGGGCGCCAGCGTGTGGCCACCGGCCAGCGGGAAGAAGGCGACCTTCTTGTGCTGGTACTGCCGGTTTCCGATGTAGTTGGTGTCGCTGCCGACCCACAGACCGGTCGACGTCGCGAGCAGGGCCCGGGCCCCGCCCCCGCGCGGGTTGCGGCCGGGGTTCCAGGCCAGCGGCAGGCCGCCGACCGTGCTCAGCGCCACGATTCCCGGACGCGGGACGGCGCCGGGGCCGGCGAAGTCGAAGCCCTTCGAGTTGTTGACCCAGCGCTGGTGTCCGCCGAGGTAGACGGCGGTGTTGGTGATCGCGACGGTCCAGAAGCTGTCCTGCCCGGTGTAGTCCAACCAGGTCGGCCGCACGTTGCTGCCGCTGTCACTGGTCTCGAACCGGTTGGCGGTGTCACAGGAGGAGTTGGTGCCGTCGGTGTTGGTGCCGCTGCCGCCCGTCGCGGCGACGACGAAGAAGCTCCCGTCCGGGGAGAACTGCACGTCCCGCACGTAGCCGTCGAACGCGCCGGTGAAGCAGGCCGCGGTGTAGGCGGCGGTGCCCCAGTTGGCGTCGAGGCTGGCCGACGACGCGCCCAGGTCGATGCGGGCCAGCTGGTCCCGCGTGCTGGCGGTGCCGCCCTCCGGACCGACGCTGGTGAAGTTGCCGACGGCGACGAGGTTCGCGCCGGACGGGTCGATGTCGAAGGCCTTGACGCCGACGGCGCCGTTCGCACAGCCCGTCCCGGTGCAGTTGACGCCGAAGTTGTGGTGCCCGGTGAAGGACAGGTTGACGTAGTTGGTGGTCTTGCCGGTGGTCGGATCGAGCGAGGCGAGTCCATGGTGGCTCGCGCCGCCCGCGACCGTGAAGTTGCCCCCCACGAAGAGCGTGCCCTTGGACAGCACCAGCTTCGTCACGGCGCTGTTGATGCTGGCCGGCTTCCAGGTCGAGATGATCTGGCCGTTGGTGGTGTTGAGCAGGGCGACGCGCATGGCGACGCCGTTGACGGTCGTGAACGACCCGCCGATGTAGACCTGTCCCGCGGCGGGGCCGGGGATGATGGTGTCGACCTCGCCGTTCACTGCCGGCACGAACCCGGCGTCAACCACGCCGGTCGTCGGGTTGAATGCCAGGATCTTGTTACGCGTGAGCGTCGTACCCGGCTGGCCGTGCGGGCTCACCGACGTGAAGTCGCCGCCCAGGAAGACCTGGCTGCCGACCTGGCCGATCGAGAAGACCGTCCCGTCGTTCACGTCCGGCGTATTGGTCTGCGGAACCGCATTGACGACCGTCGACTGCGGCGCCTGAACGGCCTGCGCGGCACCCGAGGGCAGCAGGAGCGCGAACGCCGAGGCGATGAGCGCCAGTACGACGACCACGGAGGTCCGCGCCCGCATCATGCGAGCCGCCAGGACGGAGTGACTGCCATCATCAGGTCGGCGGACCACCTGTCGACCAGGTGCCCGCTGACCGTCCTAGCCAGCGCTCGACGTCACCGACATCGGCTGCCTCCATCTCTGTATCGCAAGGCGGAAACACACCCAGGATCAGAGTCGTGCCCCCATGTTGCAGCGCATGGCGAATGTAACCGAGTGAGCCCGATCACGTCTGTCATCCCAGAAACTCACGGAGACGGTGCGGGCCGTCACTGCGGGTAGGTCTCCGAGACCTCGGAATGCCGACGCCGCCCCACATGCCGGGCGCCGCTCCGCGTGCGTGATCGGATCAGCTGGGGAGGCGCCGGCCGGTCGCGGCGTCGAAGACGTGGACACTGCCCGGCTTCGGCACCAGGGTCGTCCGCAGGCCCCGGTCGGGAACCTGCTCCGGGTCGACCCGTACGGCGAGCTGGGCGCCGTCGAGTTCCGGGTCATCGGCGGTGCAGTAGGCGTAGGCGTCGGTGCCGAGCTCCTCCACCAGTTCGACGACGACCCGCAACCCCGGCTCACCCGGGGCCAGCACAAACCCGCCCGGACGGATGCCGAGGATCACTCCGGGCGCGGACAGCGGAGCCCGCTGCGCCGACGACAACGGCACGGTCAGCCCGGCGACATGGGCGCTCTCGCCCTGCACCCTGGCCGGGAAGAGGTTCATGGCCGGCGAGCCGATGAATCCGGCGACGAAGGTGTTCGCCGGCCGGTCGAAGAGGATCCGGGGTGTGTCGCACTGCTGCAGCCGGCCGCCGTCGAGCACCGCGACCCGGTCCCCCATCGTCATCGCCTCGACCTGGTCGTGGGTGACGTAGATCGTGGTGACGCCGAGCCGTCGCTGTAGCGACGCAATCTGGGTGCGGGTCTGCACCCGCAGTTTCGCGTCCAGGTTGGACAGCGGCTCGTCCATGAGGAACACCTGCGGTTCGCGGACGATCGCGCGGCCCATCGCGACGCGCTGCCGCTGCCCGCCGGACAGATTCGCCGGCTTGCGGTCGAGGTAGGGGTCCAGATCGAGCAACCGGGCCGCCTCGGCGACCCGGCGGGAGATCTCCGCCTTCGGCGCCTTGGCGATCTTGAGGTGAAAGCCGATGTTCTGCGCGACGGTCATGTGCGGGTAGAGGGCGTATTCCTGGAACACCATCGCGATGTCCCGCTCCTTGGGCGGCAGATTGGTGACCGCGCGGTCCCCGATGTAGATCGATCCCTCGTCGACGCCTTCGAGACCGGCGAGCATGCGCAACGTCGTCGACTTCCCGCAACCCGACGGTCCGACCAGCACCATGAATTCGCCGTCGGCGATCTCCAGGTCCAGCGCGTCCAGGGCCGGTACGTCGCTCCCGGCGTAGATACGCGTCGCCTGGTCGAAGATGACCTCGGTCATGTGCGATCTCCTTGACTCACTTCGTCGCTCCGAGGGTGATGCCGGCGACGATCCGGCGGCCCAGCCAGATGTAGACCACGAGCATGGGCAGCACCAGCACGCAGACGCCCGCGAAGAGCGCGCCGTAGCTGGCATGGCTGCTGTACTGCGTGATCGTCGACATGAAGGACAGCAGGGACAGCGACAGGGTGTATTTGCCGGTGTCCTGGATGAACACGAGCGCGATCAGTGTCTCGTTCCACAGCCCGATGGCGTTGAGGATCATCGCCGTGATCATCCCCGAGCGGGCGAGCGGCAGCATGATCCGCACGAACGTCTGCACCGCGCTCGCCCCGTCGAGGGTGGCCGCCTCCTCGAGCCGGCCGGGCAGCGACCGGAAGAACCCGGTGAGCAGGAAGACCGTGAACGGTAGCGAGATCGCGGTGTAGATGACGTAGAGCCCGAAGAGGCTGTCGACGAGGCCGACCCGGGACATCATGACGAACAGCGGGATCACGATGACCTGCGCCGGTATGCCGATGCCGAGCGTGAAGAAGACGGTGAGGAATCCCGCCGAGCGGGTCTGGGTGCGCGAGAGCATGTACGCCGCCGGCGCCGCGATCACCAGGATCGTGACCGACGAGCCGACCACCAGCAGGATGGTGTTCACCGCCGCCCGGCCGAAGCCGTTGCCGCTCCATGCCTGCGTCCAGTTCTCGACGTGCCAGGTGGTCGGCGGCGACCAGGGCGACTCGAAGATCTGGTTCGTCGTCTTGAACGACGAGAAGAGCATGAAGACGAGGATGAAGACGTCGAACGCCGCCAGCAGCCAGGTGAGCGCGGTGCCGACCGCCTGGAAGGCGCTGTGCCGTTCGGTGCCCGGGGCCGGTCGGCCGCCCTTGCGCTTCCCGGACCGTGGCTCGGTCGCCCGGGATGTGCTCATGGTCGTGGTCATGCTGCCTCCTCCCCGGCCCTAGAACTGGATCGCGTCACGGCGCAGCAGCCGCCGGAGCAGCACCACGAAGACGGCGAAGAGTGCGAGCATGAGCATCGCGCAGGCCGAGGCGTAGCCGAAGGCGTAGGACGGCACCCGCCCGCCGAAGGACTCCCCGTAGATGAACAGTGCCGAGTTCCACACCGACTGGCCCGGCAGGTCGTTGGTCGTCCCGCCGAACGCGAAGATGAATTCGAACAGCTTGAGCGAGTTGATCGTCCAGAGCACCGCGGCCACCGAGATGACGTCCCAGGTCATCGGGAGCGTCACGTGCCGGAACCGCTGGAACGCATTGGCGCCGGCGATGGCGGTGTCCTCGTAGTAGTAGGCCGGGATGCGGTCGACGCCGGCCAGGATGATCGTCGAATAGAGCCCGACATTGATCCATACCAGGCCGAGCAGGATCATCCGGAACTGGTTGCTCGACGAGAGCCACCCCACCGGGCTGCCGCCCAGCGCCGTCAGGACGTCGTTGACCAGCCCGTCGCGCTGGAAGATGAACCCCCAGATGATCGACAGGACGATGGCCGACACGATGTAGGGGAAGAAGAGGATCGACCTGGCCGCCTTCGAACCGCGCATCCCCCGCAGCACCATCGTGAGCAGGAAGCTCACGGCGAAGACGAAGGCTCCGACGACCACCAGGATGATGAGGGTGTTGAGGAACGCCGTGTGGAATACCGGGTCCTGGATCAGCACCGTGTAGTTGCGGACGCCCCGCCAGGTCATCGGGCCGGATCCGGTCCACTTGGTGAAGCTGATCCAGAGCGCGCCGATCGTCGGGGCGATGAAGAAGATCAGGTAGAGCACCAGCGCCGGCAGCACGAACGGGTAGAACAACCGGCGCCGCTGTGTCTCCAGCGGGCTCTCCGCGGGTCGCCGTACCCCCGTCGTACGGCGGCCCGGCCGACGGCGCCGGGTCAGCGCCTCGGTACTGGAGCTCATCAGCCGTTGAGCTTCCAGTACTGCGCCTGCGCCGCCTTCGCCTTGCCCGCGAATTCGGCGGCGCTGAGCTTGCCGGTGATCAGGTCCCGGGCCAACGGCTGGAACTGCTTGTCCAGATCCGGGAAGTCGGCGCTCACCCCGTCATCCACCGGGTAGAGCGGGTTGCTCTTCATGAGGTTCTGCAGGTCGCGCAGCACCGGCGGCACGGTGATGTCCGGCCGTGGCGTGAGGATCTGCGCCTTGGTCGACATCTGGGTCAGCCACTTCCTCCCCATGAGGTAGGCGATGAACTTGTCCGCCGCCGGGCCGTTCTTGGCCTTGGTCGGGATCGCGAACCCGAAGGTCTCCGCCGGCACGGAGTGGTCCGTCCCGACCAGCGTCGGGAAGTTGAAGGTCCGCAGGTCGAAGTCCTTCGCTGCATCCGGACCGTCGTAGTAGGGAACCCAGCTGCCCATGTAGAGGAAGGCCGCCTTGCCGTGTGCCCAGTCCTTCTCCATGGCCGGGTACTTGCTCGAGTCGTAGCCCGGGATGTAGTCCTTGCTGCTCGCCAACGCGGAGATTGCCTGCAGGGCCTGGGCCACCTTGGGGGCGCTCCAGCCGGACCCGTCATGGCTCGCGGCCAGCTTGTGCAGATTGCCGGGGCCCAGTGCCCGCTCGAGTGCGGCGTAGACCAGGGTGCCGTCGTAGCCGAGGATGTCGGTGTCCTGGGCGAGCGGGTTCTGACCCTGGCTCTTCACCTTGGCGAAGTCGGCGGAGAGTTCCGCCCAGGTCGTCGGCGGGTTGTCCGCCACCTGCGGATAAGCCTTGCCGCTGACCCACCACGTCTGCGCCGACACGTAGTACGGAACGACGATCTTCTTGCCCGCGGCGGTGTCCAACGAGTCGTAGCTGGTCGGCACCACGTCCCGGACGGTCTTGCCCGGCTCACCGGGAATCGCCATCTTGTAGACCGAGGACAGGTCGAGCGCCTGGCCGGACAACCCGAGCCCGGCCTTGATGGTCGGGAAACCCTGATCGACGAGGTCGGGCACGTTGTCGGTGTTCAGCGCCGCCTTGACCTTGGTCATGGAGTCGCGGCCCTGCCACTGCACGTGGACCTGGACGCCGGTGTCCTTCTGGAAGGACGCGATGGCGCTCTGCAGCACCTTGGCCACCGGCTCGTCCTTGGTCCAGAACGACCAGAAGGTGAATTCCTTGCTGCCCGTGCCCCCGTTTCCCGAGGAACTGCTTCCGCAGGCGGCGACGCCCGCGGCAAGCACCAGGACCGCCAGAACCGCCGATATCCGCGCGCCCAGCGCACCGCGAATCGACATGTCGCCACCATCCTTTCGGCACCGGTTCGGTGCCTCTCCGCCCGGGGAGGCAAGCGTGCGCTCGCTCTTGCGCAAATTAGCCAGCAATTGAGCAGTGGTCAACATGATTAAGCAGCGTCCGAGCATTGAGGCTTTGCTCGGGCGACTGTGGGAAGGCGCACATTCCTGACTGGTCGTGCGTGATACTTGCTCTCGCACGGGGCTGTCAGTCCACGGCAACACGGAACGAGGTGCGCATGGATCGCCACGAGCGACTCTCCACGCTGCTGGAGCTGCTCGGGCAGCGCGGCAAGATCGACGTCGATCCGATCGCCGCGGAGCTGGCCGTGTCGGCCGCGACGATCCGTCGCGACCTCGACCACCTCGCGGCCCAGCAGCTGCTGACCCGTACCCGGGGCGGCGCGATCGCCCAGAACGTCGCCTACGACCTTCCCCTGCGCTACAAGACCGCGCGGCACGCGCCGGAGAAGGAGCGCATCGCCCGGGCCGCCGCGGCCATGGTCGAGCCGGGTGCCGTGGTCGGGCTCAACGGCGGCACGACCACGACGGAGGTCGCACGCAGCCTCGTGCTGCGGGTCGACCCCAACCCCTCGGGTGGCGAGCCGCCGCTCACCCTCGTCACGAACGCCCTGAACATCGCCAACGAACTCGTGCTGCGTCCCCAGGTCAAGGTCGTGGTCACCGGAGGTGTGGCCCGGCCGCAGTCCTTCGAGCTGACCGGGCCGCTCGGCACCCGAATCCTCGACGAGATCACCCTCGACGTCCTCTTCCTCGGCGTCGACGCGATCGACCCTGAGGACGGCACCTTCGCCCACAACGAAGGGGAAGCGAGCATCAACCGCTTGATGGCCTCCCGGGCCGAGCGGGTCGTGGTGGTGGCCGACAGGTCGAAACTGGGGTGGCGCGCGTTCTCACAGATCTGTCCCATCGCCACGATCGACGTACTCGTGACCGACTCCACCGCGCCGGCCGACCTGGTCCGCCGCTTCGAGGCGAACGGCGTCCAGGTCAGGACCGTGTGACCGGGCCGCTCAGGTCAGCAGGGTGATGCGGTCGAGCTTCGACGGGCTGATGGTGCCCTGTGCCCGGAGGTACTTGATGAAGCCTTCATGGTCGCGGTCGTTACGGACCGGATCGGTGAAGACGCTGAACGCCGGGAACCCGTCGGCTCCGATGAGGGTGTAGGCAAGGCCGGCGACCCGGTAGGACCTGGCCGGGTCGAGCGGCGCCCCGTCGATGAGGAACGCCGCGGGATCAACCCGCGAGCCGACCGGCTTGGTCGAGTCGTAGGTCGCCCGCACGTTGGCCGAGACGTTGAGCGGGGCGAAGGTCACCGACCCGCTCTGCTGCGGCTGCCACTGCTGCTCGAGGGCCTGCCGGATCTGGTCTCCGGTGAGCGTCACGGTGAGGACGGGGTTCTCGTAGCCGAGATAGGCATAGGCCTCGCCGTAGAGAATCAGCCCGTCCTGGTCCGCGGCGTCGGTGCCCTTCGCGTAACGGAAGTCTCCCCGCAGCGCCGTCGATCCGGTCGACGGTTTCGCCGACATCAGCGCGAGATCGGCCTTCCCGGCGTCGGTCGAATTGGCATCCCAGAGCATGAAGTCCGCGGCAAGGTCACCCATCGAGCACGAGCCGTCGGCGTTCAGCGTCCGGGTGAAGTCCGCCGTGACGTGGCCAGCCGGAAGCGCGTAGCGCTGGTCGCCGAACCCGGTCCAGTAGTCCACGATCCGCGCGATCTCCGGATCGGGTGTGACGTCGAGGGTGACCGGGTGGTTGGTCGAGACGGTCAGGTCGCGGGCCACCTTGCCGGTGCGCGGATCGAGCTTGAGATTGACCTCATTGATCATCTGACCGGCGTGGGATGCCTCGACCACCGGTCGGACTACGCCGTCGGGGTCGGGGAGCATGGCGTTGAACCACCAGTGCCAGTGTCCGGTGATGATCGCGCAGATGTCCGGGTCGACCTTGGCCGCGAGCTCGAGCGCCGGACCGGTCGACATGTTGCCGCCGTTGATGGGCGCGTGCCAGTTGTCGACCTGCTGCGCACCGTCGTGGATGCTGATGACCAAGGCATTGACGCCGCGCCGCTTCAAGAGCGCGGCATAGGTGTTGGCGGTCTCGATCTCGTCGTAGCCCAGCAGTTGCGGCTCGTAGGAGCTGGAGCCGGTCGGCGTACCGGAGAGGGTGAGGTGGATGAATCCGATCGGGTACGCCCGGCCGTTCCGCCCGCGCACCCACTCGATGTTGTAGGGCTGCAAGAAGGTCCGCCCGGTGCGCCTGGAGACCATGTTCGCCGAGTAGTAGGGGAAGTCGATCCCGTGGTAGCGACGGCCGGTCGAGTCCCGGAAGCTCGAGTCGCGCCCGACGACGCCGGACGGCCGGCCCTTGATCATGTGATTCACCAGGTAGTCGACGCCGTAGTCGAGCTCGTGGTTGCCCAGGGTCGAGAACTGCAGGCCGAGCTTGTTGAGCACCTCGACGGCGCCCTCGTCGCGCACCAGCTTGCCGTCCAGCGGCTGGCTGCCGCACCAGTCGTCGCCGACGGAGAAGAAGAACGAGTTCTGCGGCTTGCGCAGTTGCCGCAGATGCGTGGCGAGGTAGGCGGCGCCGCCGACGTTGATCGTGCCGGTCCCGCCGTTCGGGTCCGGGATGAAGCCGTCGGCAGCCGTCGTCGGCGTCCGGAGGTTGCCGTGGAAGTCGGTGATGTTGAGCAGCTGCACGTCGATGTAGTCGGGTGAGGAGACCTCACGGGCGGCGTCCGAGGCGTAGGCGGGGGTGCCGATCGCGAATGCGGTCGCGAGGCCGCCGGCGCCGGCGAGGAGGGAACGACGGGAGATGGCGGTCGTGGAAGAAGTCACGCGCCGGACTCTAACCACTACTGAGCGAAGTCGTCCAGAACTATCTCCGATCAAGCAACAATGCGCATCGTCGCTGTCCGAGAGGCCACCGACTCCTCCGGCACCCGATTCCGCGCGCCGTTCCGCACTCGATTCCGCGTGCCGTTCCGCACTCGATTCCGTGTGCCGTTCCGCACTCGATTCCGTGTGCCATTCCGCATGAACGTGACGTTCATGCGGCTAGATCGCTTGAACGTGACGTTCAAGCGGAATGGGGGGCCGGCGTCACCCGATGCGTACGCCGGCATCGGCATCGGCCACGGGGTCAGGCGGCGGGGGCGGCGCAGCGGAAGCCCATGTGCCCTGTCGTGCTGTCCGGGGTGTTCGAGGTCCGCGCCGCCACCCGATAGCGGTTGCAGTACGACGCGTGGCACAGGTAGGACCCGCCCCGGATCACCCTGGCCTCCCCGGTCGGCGGGCCCTGCGGATCGGCCCGCGTCTCGGGCCGATCCTCGCTGTGCCAGCTGTCGCTCCAGCGGTCGGAACACCATTCCCAGACGTTTCCCGAGGTGTTGTAGAGCCCGAACCCGTTGGGGCGGAAGGACTTCACCGGAGCGGTGCCGAGATAGCCGTCCTCGCGGGTGTTCTCGCGGGGGAACCGGCCCTGCCAGATATTGCACCGATGAGCGCCCCGGGGCGTCAGATCGTCGCCCCACGGGAACCGCGCCTGCTCCAACCCGCCACGCGCGGCCCGCTCCCACTCGGCCTCGGTGGGCAGCCGCTTGCCGGCCCATGCGGCATAGGCCGTGGCGTCGTTCCACGACACGTGTACGACCGGGTGGTTCGGCCGCTCCCCGATCCCCGACCCGGGCCCGTCCGGGCATCTCCAGGTGGCACCACCGACCGGAAGCCACCACGGCGCATCGGGCACCACGCCGTCGCGGACCGCGGACCCTGCCTCCGGCGCGAGCAGTGCATGGAAGACGTAGGACCAGCCGAAGTGTTCGGCGTCGGTGACATACCCGGTGCCCTTGACGAAGGCCGCGAACTGCCGGTTGGTGACCGCTGTGGCGTCGATGCAGTACGACGGCAGCAGCACCGACCGGACCGGCCCCTCACCGTCGCCGGCGAAGGCGTCCGGGTCGTTGCCGCCCATCAGGAATTCCCCCGTCGGGATGACCGCCATGCCCCGCCGCACCGCGGCCGGATCGCGCGGTGGACGGGCGACGTCAGGCCGGTCCTCGCCGGGTCGGCGGTCACCCGGCGAACGCGGCGCGCAGCACGAACTCACCGGCCCACTCCGTCGACTGCGGCGTCGGCGATCCGCTCGCGGGTGTGGCGCAGCACGGTGAGCGCCTTCCGGCCGGCGACGAGGTCGCCGTTCTCGACGTAGCCCTCCTCCCGCCCGGTGAGGCTCTCGACGAGTCGGGCACGCCACAGGTCGCGGCAGCCGGTGTGCGCGGGATCGCCGGCGAGATTGCGCGTCTCGTCGGGGTCGGCGACGAGGTCGAACAGCTCCTCGGACCCCGCGCCGGAGGCCCAGCAGTACTTCGTTTTCCCGTCGGTTACCCATTGCAGCGACTGGTCGAGCAGGGCGTGCTCGCCGTGCAGGTAGTCGCGCCACACCGGTCGCTCCCCACGCAGGAACGGCGCGAGGCTGCGGCCGTCGACGGACTCCGGGATCGGCAGGCCGGCGAGATCCAGCAGGGTCGGCATGAGGTCGCGCAACTCGACGACCTCGTCGACGACATGGCCGCGGGCGATCGTCCCGTCGGTCGGGGCACCGGCTATCAGGAACGGGATGCGGGCGGAGCCCTCGTAGCCGTATCCCTTCCGGAACATGTGGTGGTCGCCCATCATCTCGCCGTGGTCGGAGACGAAGGCGACGACCGTGTCGTCGGCGAGGCCGAACTCGGTGAGCGCCTCGCGGATCCGGTTGACCTGCTGGTCGATCTGCGCCATCAGGCCGTAGTAACCGGCCCGGGCGCGGTGCACGACCCTCGGGTCGAGGTGCCCGACGAAGGCATCGTGCGCGCCGTCACGTCGGTGTGCGTCGTAGTGGTGTTCCCAGTCGCCGACCACCGGTTCGTACGGCGGCAGGTCCAGGTACTGGTCGAACGCCCACGCCGGCGGGTCGTAGGGCGGATGCGGGCGGTGGAAGGACAGGTAGAGGAAGAACGGCCGGGTGGGGTCGCGCCGGTAGAGCCAGTCGATCGCCTGCGTGCCGAGCCACGAGGTGGGGTGCAGCGCCTCCGCCTTGTCCCAGGGACGGGCGACGGTGGAGTTGCAGCTCACCCCGTGGTCGAAGTAGTCGGCATCCGGTGTCGAGCCGGGCTGCCGTCGCAGCCACGGGACGTAGTCGTCGAAGAACTCGAACTGGCGCCGGTGCCCGCGCCGCGAGTGGTGCAGGAATCCGTCGTGCAGCAGCACGTCGTCGAAGCCGATCCGGGAGCGCTCCGGCCAGACGTGCATCTTGCCGATGGCCTTGGTGTGGTAACCGGCCCGGCGGAATTCCGCCGGCATGGTCACCGGGTGCGCCTGTGCGAACGGGATGCCGTCCTCGTAGCCGACCCGCCCGTGCACCTCCTGGGACTGCCCGGCGAACAACGCGACCCGGGCCGGCACACACGTCGGCGTCGCGGAGTAGCCGCGGCTGAACCTCGTCCCGTCGCCGGCGAGCTCGTCCAGAAACGGCGTCCGGAGGTGCTCGTGGCCGGCCGCCGAAAGGCAGTCGCCGCGCCACTCGTCGACGCAGATCAGGACGACGTTGGGGGCCGTCATACGCGGGCTCCTGTCGTGTCGGCGGCGGCCAGGTAGGGGATGGTCTGCGGGCCTTCCGGCAGGACGCACACCCGGGCATCCGGACCGGCGGCGGCAAGCGCGTCGGTGACCGTCGCACTGATGTCGTCGGTCTGGGCCAGGTGCGCGCTCCTCAGGTCCGCGTCCGTGAGGTATCCGGTGTGCATGACGACCTCGGCGTGACACTGGATCTTGGCCTGGATCTGGACCTGCCACTGGTCGGGGGTCACCGTGCCGGCGGACTCGATCGCGTCGAGCAACGCCCGCGGCGACGGCCGGGAGGCCAGCACCTGCCGGTAGGAGCCGTGCCCCGGAAAACCGTCGCGGCACTCGGCGGCGCAGACGATCAGGCCGCCCGCCTTGACGACCTTGGCGGCCGCCGACATGCCCTTGACCGCCTGGTAGAGGTTCTGGTCGAGCGGATAGCCGGAGTTGGTCGTGACGACGACGTCGAACGGCGCCGGCACCGGCCGCATGGCGACCTGCTTCGCGGCGGCACAGGCCGACTCGTGCATGGCGAACAGCTCCCCCGCGAACGCCCGGACGATCTGCTGGTCGCGGTTGAGAACGACGTCGACGGCGAAGTCGACCCCCGTGCCGGCGGCGATGGCGCGGACGTCGTCCTGCACCGGATTGCCCTCGATCACTCCCCAGGTGGCGCCGGGATGGCCGATCCGGGCCGCGTCGTGCAGGGTGAGGACGGTCTCGAGAGCCGCTAGGCCGGGGGCGACGAGCTTGGGCCCGCCGGAGAAACCGGCGAAGAAGTGCGGCTCGACGAAGCCAGTGGTGATGCGGACGTCGGCGGCCACCCACTCCCGGTTCAGCCAGACGGGGACGCCGTTCCCGTAGCGGCCGCGCCAGACCAGGCTTGCGGTGTCCAGAGCGTCGTGGTTGACCACCCGCACCGACTCCACGATGTCGTCGCCGAGCATCTCGCGCAGCTCGGCGTCGGTGTTGGCCCGGTGGGTGCCGGTCGCGACCAGCAGGACGACGTCGGCGAGGTCCACGATGCCGTCGAGCTCGTCGAGCACCGCGGGGATCATCAGGTGCCGGGGCTGGGGGCGGGTGCCGTCGCACAGTGAGATCGCCACGGTCTGGCCGGGCCGGACCACCTCGCGCAGCGGCTTGCCGGCCACCGGATTGCGCACGGCCTCCCGGAGCAGCCCGGCAGGGTCGGCGGCCGCCGGCTGGTACGCCGGCTCCACGACCGTGGTCGCCGCGTCGGGTAGGTCGATCGCGAGCCTGGACCTTCCGTAGGCGAGCGACACCTGCATGGGCTTCCTTCGGTCGGTGCTGACGCGACCCGTCCACCTTCCCACTCCGGGCCATGAGGCCGGGAACCCCGGTCCGCAGGTATCCGACTGTGGGCCCCTCGAGGCGGTCAGTCGGCCCAGACAGGCGGCCGGCCGAGGACGTCAGCGAAGGCACCGCTCCTCAGCCACCCGAATGGAACCGGGCCATTCTAGAATGGTCGGCGTGTCGGCCCATTCGTGATTGGAGCTCGCCGCGTGGCTCAGAGTTCACTGCCCGACGACTATGCCGAGCGGGTCTATGCCGGTGCTCTCGGCAAGTCTCTCGGTGTCTATCTCGGCCGGCCGTTCGAAGGCTGGACCTACGAGCGCATCATGGCCGAACTCGGCGAGGTGGATTACTACGTCCACGACAAGGTGGGTGTCCCCCTGCTCGTCACCGACGACGACATCGCCGGGACCTTCACGTTTCTGCGCGCACTCCCCGACTACGGCAACGATCCCGGGATCACCCCGGCGCAGATCGGCCGGACGTGGCTGAACTACATCATCGAGAATCGCGCCATTCTCTGGTGGGGAGGCCTCGGGAACTCGACCGAGCACACCGCCTTCCTGCGGCTCAAGCGCGGAATCGACGCGCCCCGCAGCGGATCGATGGAGCTCAATGGCCGGGTCGTCGCCGAGCAGATCGGGGCACAGATCTTCATCGACGGATGGGCGATGGTCTCGCCTGGGCGGCCCGACATCGCCGCCGACCTCGCCCGGCGGGCCGGGAGCGTGAGTCACGACGGCGAGGCGGTCTTCGCCGCACAGGCGCTCGCGGCGATGGAGGCCCAGGCGTTCGTCGAGAGTGACATCGACAAGCTCCTCGACACCGGCCTGTCGGTCATCCCGGCCGGCTGCATCATCTCCGAGATGGTCCAGGACATCCGGGAGTGGCACCGGAGCGAGCCGGACTGGCGACGGGCTCGCGAGCTGCTGGCCGGGAAGTACGGCTACGACGTCTACGGCGGCAACTGCCACGTCATCCCCAACCACGGTCTGATCGTCCTCGCGCTGCTGTACGGCGCCGGGGACTGGGGCCGGTCGATGATGATCGTCAACACCTGCGGCTGGGACACCGACTGCAACTCGGGCAACCTGGGCTGCCTGCTCGGGCTCCGCAATGGACTCGCCGGCTTCGACGGCGGGCCCGACTGGCGGGGACCGGTCGCCGATCGGATCTACCTTCCGACCGCGGACGGCGGGCGCTCGATCACCGACGTCGCGACCGAGTCCGTCCACATCGCCAACATCGGCCGCGCGCTCGCGGGTCAACCCGCGGTCCACCCGAAGAACGGCGCCCGGTTCCACTTCGAACTCCCCGGCAGCGTCCAGGGTTTTACCGTCCAGCGTGGCAGTGCCGCACTGACGAACGTCGACGGACACAGCTCGACCGGAAGCAGGAGCCTCGCGATACGACCGGAGAGCGGCAGCGGACAGGTGGAGGTGACGACGCCGACCTTCATTCCTCCGGACGCGATGTCGATGCCCGGCTACCAGCTGCTGGCATCGCCGACCCTCTACAGCGGCCAGCAGGTCCGCGCGGTCGTGGCTGCGGCCGCGGACAACGCCGCGGGCCTCGCGTGCCGACTGATCCTGCGGCACTACGACGGGGACGACGCACTCGTGGCGGTCGACGGTCCGGTGACGACCCTGGAGCCCGGGGCCGTGGGCGAGTTGTCGTGGCCGGTCCCCGACACGGCCGGGCAGCCGATCCAGTCGGTCGGTCTGGTCCTGTCCGGGGAGGGGACCACGCCTGGCGTCGCCTTCCTCGATCACCTGACCTGGGACGGCGAACCCGACGTCACCCTCACCCGACCCGTCGACGGCGGGACCATGTGGCGGCGCGCGTGGGTCGACGGTCTGGACCAGTTCGGTCCGCGCTGGCCCGAGGCTTACCGCCTCATCCAGAACGAGGGTCGCGGGCTCCTGATCCACGGCACGGGCGACTGGCACGACTACCGGGTCACCGCGACAGTCACGCCGCACATGGCCGAGGCGTTCGGGCTGGCTGCCCGCGTGCAGGGCCTGCGCCGCTACTACGCACTGATCGTCAGGAACGACGGCACGGTGCGGCTGGTGAAGTCGCTCGACGGCGAGCGGGTCCTCGCCGAGTCGTCGCTCGGGTGGGAGCTCGGACGCGCCTACACCCTGACCCTCCGGGTCACCGGGTCGCAGCTTCAGGCGTCGGTCGACGGCACGGTTCTTCTCGCGGCCGAGGACGACGAACGGCCGCTCGACGGCGGCGGAATCGCCCTGATCTGCGACGAGGGACGGGTCGCCTGCGACTACGTACGCGCTCAACCCGCCGCACAGAGGTGACCGGCGCCGTCGCCGGAGAGCCGGCTGCGACTGCCGTGCCGGTGGTCGTCGTCGGCTCCCTCAACGCCGACGTCGTCACCCGGGTGCAGGCAATCCCCCGCCCGGGCGAGACGGTCCTCGCGTCGTCGGTGGAGATCCGCGACGGCGGCAAGGGTGGCAACCAGGCCTGCGCGGCGGCCCGACTCGGTGCGGCGACGACGATGATCGGGTGCGTCGGTGCCGACGACGCCGGCAAGGAGGCGGACGCAGGGCTGCGGGCGGCGGGGGTCGACGTATCCGCCCTGCAGGTGGGCGACCGGCGTACCGGGACAGCCACGGTCCTGGTCGCCGACGACGGAGAGAACGCCATCATCGTCGATCCGGGCGCGAACGCCCTGCTCACGCCCGAGCATGTCCGCGACGCCCTCGCCGCCTTCGATCGGGCGGTGGTCCTCATCTCGCTGGAGATACCCGCCGAGACGGCGATCGCCGCTGCCGTGTGCGCGGCGTCGCGCGGTTTCACGGTGGTGGTCAACCCGGCGCCCGCGCATCCCCTGTCCGCAACCCTCCTCGCGGCCTGCGACGTTCTGGTCCCCAACCAGCACGAGGTCGACCACCTCGGCGTGGCCGACATGGCGACTCTCCTCCGATCGGGTCCGGACGTCGTCGTCGTGACCCGGGGGCGTCGGGGCGCCGACGTGTGGCGGGCCGACCGGGAGCCGCGCCACCAGCCCGCCTTTCCCGTCGACGCCAGGGACACCACCGGAGCCGGCGATGCATTCTGCGGAGGACTGGCCTGGGCCCTCGCCCGTGGCGAGGAGATCGATCGCGCCGTTCTCGTCGGAGCCGCTGCCGGTGCCCTGGCGACCCGGGACACCGGGGCACGGTCGAGCCTGCCCGGGCCGCAGGACGTCGCCCGGCTCATCGGCGGGGCCCCGCCGGGATCAGTCCCCGACCGCGCGGACCTGGCCTAGCCCGACCGGCCGGGCGGTGCGGTCAGCTCGGGGTTCAGACGGGCGAGCACCTGCTGCACCGGTGGCGTGGCGTACTCGGCCTCGCTCGCGCTGAGCCAGCGGAATTCCGCGATGTCCCGGCCGGGCCGGACGCTCCCGTCGGCCCGGGCGTGGTAGCAGTACATGGTCGGCTGGTCCTTCCCGGTGGGATCGGATCCCTGCGCCGGCACCGAGAACGCCTGGCGCAGATCCGTCAGGCGCAGGCCGAGGTCCTCCTTGACGCCGCGTTCCAGAGCCTGCTCGAAGGTCTCGCCCGGCTCGACCACGCCACCGGGAAGGGCGAAGTGGTTGTGGTCCTCGCCCCGGACCGTCAGCAGGCGGCCACCGCGCAGCTGGATCCACCCGACCATCGCGGACTCGGTCCGCGGGCCGCCGTCCGACGACACGCCGCGACCCCGGTCGGACCATTTCCGTGCCGGGTGCTCGTAGCCGGTGACGAACCGCAGGAAGTCATCGGCATCACCGACCACGCCGAGCGACTTCAGGTAGACCGGGTTGATGTAGCCGCTCTCAACGGCCAGGTGCAGGTGGTCGATGAGCAGCCGGAAGAAGCCGTCGACGTCGAGCAGGGCGGTGGGCTTGCTGTGCAGGCCCAACTGACCCCAGGTCCAGACCTCGAACAACTCCTCGAGCGTTCCCGCGCCGCCCGGCAGCGCCACGAACGCGTCGGCGAGGTCGGCCATCCGCGCCTTGCGGTCGTGCATGGTCGTGACGATGTCGAGCCGGGTCAGGTCGGGGTGCGCGATCTCCTGGTCGGCAAGGTGGCGGGGCATCACCCCGACGACCTCGCCGCCCGCAGCCAGCGCCGCGTCGGCGACGACGCCCATCAGCCCCACCCGGCCACCGCCGTAGACGATGCCCACCCCGGACTCGGCCAGGCGCCGGGCGAAATCGGCCGCCGCCCGCCGATGAGATTCCGGTCCCTCGCCCGACCCGGTGAACACCGCAACCCGCACCCGGTCTCACCACCCCTTCCCTTCAACCGTACGACCCGATATCCGACTTGGGGTCGACATCCGGATGTGGCGACAGGACGGAAGCCTGGGCAGGCTTCGGATCTCAGTAGCCGGACTCTTTGTCGACGACGTTGACCAGGTCGCGGCCGGTCGTGAAGCGGCGGAGGTTCTCCAGGAAGATGTCGACGCCGCGTTCGCCGGTCTGGGGCGTCGTCGCCCCGTTGTGCGGTGTGACGATCGTGTTTGGAGCGGTCCAGAAGGGGCTGTCGGCTGGCAGCGGCTCGATCCCATGGGCGTCGAGCCCGGCTCCCGCGATCTGTCCCTCCTCGAGCGCCCGCAGCAGCGCGGCGTCGTCGGCGATCCCGCCGCGGGAGAAGCAGATGAAGATCGCCGTCTCCTTCATCGCCCGGAATTCCGCGGCGCCGAGCATCCCGCGGGTCTCACCGGTGAGCGGCGCGGTCACCACCACCACGTCCGACCCGGCGAGGAAATCGTGCAGGCGTTCGCGCGGGAACATCCGGTCGACGTACGGCGCCGCCTGTGCCTGCCGGCGCAGTCCGTGCACCCGCATGTGGAACGCCTTGGCCTTCTGCGCGAGGTCGATGCCCGAGTGGCCGAGCCCGATGATGCCGCAGGTGAGCCCGGCGAGTTCGGGATGGGTGAACCGCTCCCAGCGGCGTTCCTCCTGCGCCCGGACCCAGCGGAGCGCGTTCCGGTTCAACATCAGGATCAGCAGCATGGCCTGCTCGGCCAGCGGGACCGCCCCATTGCCCTTGGAGCAGGTGAGGACGACCGGGCTCGCGACCATCTCGGGGTACAGCGCCCGATCCGGGCCGGCCGCCCAGGTGTGCACCCAGGTGAGCCGGTCGGCCTTGGCCAACGCCTCGGCCGGGATGTGGCCGGCGATCACGTCGGCGTCGGCCACATGGTCCGGCAGGTCGGCCGGATCCGCCAGATGCTCGACCGTGACCCCGGCCGGTGCCTCGGACCGGATGCGCGCGACCCGCTCCGGCGGGAGCGGACCCACGAGCAGAACCATCGGTGGACGGGCCTCGATCATCGACATCTCTCCGTCGGCTAGCGGGTCTCCTGACCCTGGCGGCCCGTGCGCGTGACGAACTCCGCCAGGTCGGCGGACTGCTGCAGTCGGCTGGGCTCGTGGATGTACATCATGTGACCGGCGTCGTGGTAGCGGAATTCTATGTTGTCCCGCAGCCCGGCCGGGAGGGCGACATGGGCGACGGCATGCTCGGCGGCGAAGTACGGCGTCGCCCCGTCGTAGCGACCACAGGCCACGTAGACGCGCAGATGCGGGTTGTGCCGGATCGCCTCGGACAGCTGGGCGGCCACGCTGACGTGCCGGCCCTCGAAGTCGCTGTAGCTCCACGGCTGCACCCGTCCGGTCAGCAGCTCGTAGGGCAGG
The DNA here is from genome assembly GCA_963828605.1 of uncultured Actinomycetota bacterium. Lineage (GTDB taxonomy): Bacteria > Actinomycetota > Actinomycetes > Mycobacteriales > QHCD01 > DASXJE01. The sequence continues at coordinate 714,457 of CAWHER010000001.1, forward strand.
TCGTTGTGGTAGTCGAGGTCGACGTTGACGTAGTGGTTGATCGCGGCGGAATAGGGCCCCCGGATCGCGACGTCGCTGGGATCGTGGGCGGCCTGCTCGCCAACGTCGTCGCTGTCCCAGCCGGTGAAGCGGCCGTCGAGCCGGCCGATTACCTGCCCACGGTCGCGCAGCAGCTCCCGGAAGAAGCGCTTGTGCTCGATCCGCAGGTCGGCGCGGTCGACATAGTCCGGCGAGAGCCCGGTGACACCGGCGATCCGGCCGACCATCTCGGCCCGGTCCCCCGCCGACAGCCGGCTGCCGCGCGCCAGGGCGTAGGGATAGTCCCGGGCGGCGAGCTCCTCGGCCTCGGCGCGGACATCCTCCAGCGGCCGGTCGCCGAGCCGGCCGTGATAGTGGGCGAGGCACGCATACGTCGGCAGGAATAGCGCATGTACGACGTCGTTTCCCTCGGTGAAGCGGATCGTGCCGAAGTCGAGCACCGACGAGATCAGCACGATCCCGTTGAGATAGAGCCCGTAGCGACGCTGCAGGTGCGCCGCGAGGGCGGCGGCCCGCACCGTGCCGTAGGACTCCCCCGCGACGAACTTCGGTGACAGCCAGCGCCGGTGGCGGGTGGTCCAGAGCCGGATGACCTCGCCCACGGCCTCGATGTCCCGCTGGAAGCCGTGGAACTCCGCCGGCTTGCCGCCCTCGGTGATGCGCGAGTAGCCGGTCGACACCGGGTCGATGAAGACCAGGTCCGAGTGGGCGAGCAGGCTCTCCCGGTTGTCGGTGACGCCGTACGGCGGTGGCAGCAGGTCGCCGGCGTCGCCCATGACTACCCGGCGCGGGCCGAGGAGCCCCAGGTGCAGCCAGACGCTCGACGACCCGGGCCCGCCGTTGAAGGCGAAGGTGACGGGCCGGTCGGGTCCGGCGTCGTCCCGGCAGTAGGACACGACGAAGAGCTCGGCCTTGGCCTGATGGCCGTCGAACGCCCCGTCGGTGTGCACCTCCTCGCGGAGCACCACCCGGCCCGTGGTGGCGGTGTAGCTGATCTCGCCGTCGGCGGTGCGCAGCGTGTGGTGGGTCGAGACGGTGTCGTCGACGGGCTGCCGCCGGTCGGATCGCGGCCGTTCGGGATGGTCGTTGTCGCCGCGGTCGGCGCCGTCCGGCTGGGTCACGGGTGGGTCGTCTCCTGGTTGCTGGTCGGGCCGGGTCAGATCCGGCGGGTGTGGAACCGGCCGCCGACCACGATCGCGTGCAGCCGGTCGCGGTCCTGGAGCACCGAGATGTCGGTGAGCGGATCGCCATCCACGACGAGGATATCGGCCCGCTTCCCGGGCTCGATCGTGCCGACCTCCTCGGCGATCCCGATCAGTTCGGCGTTGGTCCGCGTCGTCGCGATGAGGGTCTCGTGGGCACCGAGGACCTTCGCCTTGATCGCGAGCTCGCGGGTCTTGTGCCGGGCGAGCGGGCCGAGCAGGTCCGATCCCGAGCCGATACGCACGCCGGCGTCCCGGGCCCGCTGCAGGCTGTCGAGCCCCTCACCGAGCACCCGGTCGAGCTTGTCCAGCTTGTCCTGGGCGAAGCCGTGCTGGCGTCCCTCCTCGTGCAGCTTCTCGTAGGCGACGAAGGTCGGGACGAGGTAGGTGCCCCGAGCCGCCATGAGCCCGGCGGTCGCCGGGTCGAGGAAGTTGCCGTGCTCGATCGACCGCACCCCGGCCTCGACGGCGTTGCGGATCGCGGTCGGGGTGTAGGCGTGGGCAAGTACGTAGGCTCCCGCGCCCTCGGCCGCGGTGACGGCCGCGCGCAGCTCCGGCACGGTGTACTGGATCGACTCGAGGCTGTCGGTCGGCGACGCGACGCCGCCGCCGGCCATCACCTTGATCGCGTCGGCGCCGCGCCGCAGCTCCTCCCGCGCGGCCCGCAGCACCTCGTCCGGGCCGTCGGCGATGTGGTGCACCATGCCGATGTGGGCGCCACAGCCGCACCCCTCGTCGTCCTGCGCCCGGGTGCGGCCGTCGCCGTGGCCACCGGTCTGGGAGAGCGGGCGGCCGCTGACGAACATCCTGGGGCCGGCGAGCAGGCCGCGTGCGACGGCCTCCTTCATCCCCCAGTCGGCGCCGCCGGCGTCCCGCACCGTGGTGTAGCCCTGGTCCAGGGTCTGCTCGATGACCCGGCCGATCGCGAACGCCAGCAGACTGGTCGGATAGTCCCTTCCCTGCCGGGGTATCTCGACATCGAGCGACGCGACGTGCACATGGGCATCGATCAGGCCCGGCATCAGCGTGCGCCCGTGGCAGTCGATCCGCTCGCCGGTGACCGTTGCGGGACGGCCGGCGCCGACCTCCCGGATGACACCGTCCTCGACGGCGACGAATCCGTCGACCGGCTCCGCGCCCGTGCACGGGATGATGGACGCGTCGGCGAAGACGGTGACGCTCACGTCTGCTCCCTGCTCGGTGGATCAGCGACGGCGCAGCCGGGCGTCGAACGAGTCGCGCAGGCCGTCGCCGATGAAGTTGAACGCGATGACCACCAGCACTATCGCCACCCCGGGCGGGTAGATCAACCACCAGTAGCCGTCGTAGGAGTATTGGACACCATCGGTGAGCATGGCGCCCCAGTTGGTGTCCGGCGGCGGCAGGCCGAGCCCGAGGAAGCTGAGGCAGGCGACGTAGAGGATCGCGTCGGCGACCTGGAAGCTCGCGTTGACCACGATCGTGCCGAGGGTGTTGGGCACGATGTGCCGGGTCACGATGCGCCAGCGCCCGCCGCCCATCAGCCGGACGGCCTGGACGTACTCCCGGCTCCGCAGGGTGAGCGCCTCGCCGCGCACCAGCCGGGCCGGGACCAGCCAGGACGATCAGTCCGATCAGCACGACCAGCAGCGGCACGTCGGGGTCGCAAGATCGCCGCGACCACGAGCAGCAGGAACAGCGCCGGGATCGACAGCATCGCGTCGACCACCCGCATCATGACGGCGTCGACGACGCCGCCGAAGTAGCCGGCCACCGCGCCCCACAGGCTGCCGATCACCGTGGCGAGCAGGCCGCGCGCCGAGCCCGATCTCCAGGGACGTGCGGCCGCCGGCCATCAGCCGGCCGAGCTGGTCATAGCCGACCTGGTCGGTGCCGAGCGGGTGCCCGCCGTGCCCGGCCGCAGGTTGACCGCCGAGAGGTTCGTGTGCACCTGGTCGGTGTGGTAGACGAGCGGGCCGAGGAAGCTGAAGAACGCAAGCAGCACCACGATCGCCAGACCGGTGACGGCGAGCTTGTCGTCGAGGAAGGTCGCGACCAGAAGCCGGGCGTTGCTCGTCGGCTTGCCCTGGCGCCACCGCCCCGGCGGCGGGCGGGGCGGGGCCGCGGGACGGCGTCCCGCTGATCGCCGAGCTTCCGGTGCTCATGCCGGCACGTACCTCACCCGCGGGTCGAGGACCGCGTAGATCAGGTCGACGACGAGGGACGCCGCCACCGTCGCGAGCGCGACGATGAGCGCGACCGCGAGCAGGATCGGGTAGTCGCGGGTCTGCGCGGCGTTCCAGAAGAGCAGGCCCATGCCCGGGTAGTTGAACATCGCCTCGGTCACCAGGGAGCCGCCGAAGAGATACGGCACGTAGAGGCCGAGCAGCGTGACCACCGGGACGAGTGCGTTGGGCGCGACATGCCTGGCCAGCACCCGCGGCTCGTGTGCGCCCTTCGCCCGCGCCGTGCGCACGTAGTCCTCGCCGAGGTTGTCCAGGGTCGCCGAGCGCGCGTAGCGGCTGAACGCCGCGATCGTGATCAGCGACAGGGTGGCGACCGGCAGGACGAGGGCGTTGCCCTGCGACAGCACGGCAGCCACCGAGTTGCCCTGCGGGGCCTCGGAGGGGAACCAGTGCAGGGTCTGTGCGAAGACGATGATCAGGATGAGGCCGAGGAAGAAGATCGGCATCGCGTAGAGCACGAACGCCAGCCCGGTGACGACGTAGTCCGTGGGCCGGTTGCGGCGGGTCGCCTGCAGCATGCCCAGCGGTACGGCGACGGCCAGCGCGACCACCGTGGCGAGCACGGTCAGGAGCAGTGTCTTGGGCAGCCGCTGGGCCAGCAGCGACGTGACGCTCTGGTTGAGCTTGAACGAGTACCCGAGGTTGCCGTGCAGCAGGCGCACCAGGTAGTGGCCGTACTGCACGACGATCGACTGGTCGTAGCCCTGCTCGTGGTTGAACGCCGTGACTTGGGCGGGTGTCGCCTGCTGCCCGAGGATCGCGCGGGCCGGCCCGCCGGGAAGCAGCCGCAGGAGGATGAAGACGATCACGGTGACCAGCAGGACCACCGCGATCGCCTGCAGGATGCGCCGGAGCAGGTACGTCGTCATGACGGCCGGTCCGCGGTCCCCCGCGGCCGGGACCTGTCGAGCAGGGTCAGGACGCGGTCCCGCCGGTCATCCGCGGCGAGGGCCGGTTCGCGCAGCAGGTAGTCCTCGAGCCGGTCGTTGTGGCTGCGGGCCCGCGCCAGGTAGGTGGTGGCAAGTTCGTCGAGGCCGCGCATTCGCCGCGGTGATCGCGGTCCATACCGTCAGCAGCGGGTCGGTGGGCACCGCGGCGGCGGCCGCCGCGAGACGTTCGGCCGCCTCGGGTGTCCACTCCTGGTCGCCCTCGTCCGAGAGCGCGCGGTGCAGTTCGTCGTGCGCCGCCCGGATCCGCACCAGGCGGGCGATCTCGGCGACCGGCGCGGCCGAATCGTCGACCCTGAGGTCGACCTCCAGGGTCTCGTCCTGTGGATCGGCGGAGATGAGGATCGCCGCGGACTGCCGGCCCCGCACGTCTCCCCCGGCGTCCTCCGCGGCACCCAGGGCCGCGACCAGCCGGTCCTCGAAGCTGCCCGCCGCGCCCGCGTAGGCGTCGAGCATGTCGTGCCACACCTGCGACCGGGTGAGCAGGTTCCCGGCAGCCACGGCACCGTCGCCGGTCACGTGTCCGGCGGCGGTGATGCAGGAATCCCCCGTATGGGCGGCGACCCCGCCCGCGGCGTCGACGACCGCCACCTGACCGCTCTCCCCGCCCGGCAGCGCGGCGATGCCGGCGACGACGTCCCCGGCCGCCATCCCCCTTGCCAGCAGGGCGGTCGCCGGGCGGCGGTACCACGAGGCGTACCCGGCCTGGACGGCGACGGCGCCGTGCGCGCCGGCGAGTGCGGGCACTCGGGTGCCGACCGCGAAGACGCAGCTCTGCACGGCGACGCCGAACCGGCCGGTCGCCGGGTCGACGGCGGTGATGGAGTAGGTCACGACGGCATCCGGCGGTCGATCCAGTCCGTCATGACGGTGTCCAGCACCGACAGCGGAAGCGAGCCGTGACCGATCAGTTCGCTGTGGAAGTCCCGGAGCGCGAACCGGTCGCCGAGCCGCTTCTCGGCCTCGTCCCGGATCCGGTGATCTCCAGCCGGCCCATCATGTAGCCGAGCGCCTGGCCGGGCCAGCCGATGTAGCGGTCGATCTCGTTCTCGATGTTCTTCGGGGTGAGCGCGCTGTGGTCGACCATGTAGCGGACCGCCCGGTCGCGGGACCAGCCCATGGCGTGCATGCCCGAGTCGACGACGAGCCGGCAGGCACGCCAGAAGTCGAACGAGATCATGCCGAGCCGGTAGATGTCACCGGAGTAGAGGCCCATCTCGTCGCCGAGTCGTTCGCAGTAGAGCGCCCATCCTTCGCTGAACGCGGTCACGTGGGCGTGCCGGCGGAAGTCCGAGAGCCCGGGCAGCTCAGCGGCCAGCGCCAGCTGGGTGTGGTGTCCCGGCACCGACTCGTGGAAGGCGAGGGTCTGGGACTCGAACCGGGGCCGGGTCGTCGGCCGGTAGGTGTTGATCCAGTAGGTGCCGGGGCGGGAGCCGTCGCGGGTGGGCCACTGGTAGTGCCCGAGGTCACCGTTCTCCACCTCGTACGGCGTCATCGGGAGCACGACGCACTCCGCCCGGGGCAACCGCCCGAGCCACTGCGGAAGCGCCTGCTGTGCCCGCTGCAGGCCGTCCCGCGCCGCCTCGGCGACCTCGTCGGGGGTGCGGAAGTAGAGCTCGGGGTCGCTCCGCAGCCGTTCGATGATCCGCGCGAAGTCAGCCGTGCCGAACACCCGCTCGCCGAGGATCCGCATCTCGTCGGTGAGGCGCTGCACCAGCTCGATGCCGGTGCGGTGGATCTCCTCGACCGTCCGATCGGTCGTCGTGTGCTCGGCCGCGAGCTGCGCGTAGAGCCCGGCCCCGTCGGGGAGATGCGCCAGGCCGACCTCGCTGTCCGGGCGGGCACCGGGCGCCACGACGTCGGCGAGCTCGTTGCGGTACGCGGCCATGGCCGGCCGGACGTCGTCGCGGACCACCCGCGCGAGCCCGTCCCGCCATCCCGGGTCCGCGCCGTCGGGCGGCTCCTCGATCGCCAGCAGCGGATCCTTCGCCAGCGGCGCATCGAGGTAGGCGTCGAGCTGCTCGATGGACCGTTCGACGAGCCGCCGGACGGGTGTGCGCCGCCGGGCGCGGCCCTCGCGCAGCTGCGCGGTGGCCTGCTCGAGCAGGCCGGGCACCTTCAGGCAGCGCTGGACGTATCGGTCCGCGTCGGCCGCGCCGGAGAGCGCCGCCTTCGGGAAGGCGATGATCACCGACGCCCCGACGCCGGTCTGCGGGATCGGGGTGACGGTGAAGTCGGAGGCACCGACCGTCAGGGCGAGCTGGGCGTCGTCGATCTTGCGGAGCAGGACCTCGTGGGTGATGCGCCGCTCCCGGTCGAGCCCGGCCGGATCGATCTGGTGCACCCGGTCGGCGAGATGCTGCAGTTCGCCCCCGCGATCGACGCGCGCCTCCGTACTGAGATCGGGGACATCGGCGATGAGCTCCGGGTACCCGCGCATGCTGGCGTAGACCGGGTTCCAGCGCAGGTCCTGGCCGAACATCTCGTCCGCGGCCGCGTCCAGCAGCCGCCCCGCCTCGCCGTCGGTGGCGCTGGTGCTCTCATCCATGACGCTGCAATGCCTCCTGGAGGTGGATTCGTGGCCGTCGTCAGGACCTCAGCCCTGCCAGTGCCATTCCTCCGGCGTGATGCCGATGTAGGGGTTCTGCGCGTCCGCGCCCTTGAGCGAGTCGCGGATCATCGACAGCTGGTAGGTCAGGTTGGGGACCCAGATGACCGGGACCTGCTTGACGAGGTACTGCTCGTACGCCCGGAGCGCCGCCGGTCCGCCGGTCTGCGTCGCGGCGATGAGCCGGTCGGCCTGCGGGTCGGCGTAATGGCCGGCGTTGGACGCCCCGCCAGAGGCGAACAGCTGTTCCCCGGTCGGATAGGGCAGCAGGTTGGATCCGCCGCCCCAGTCGGCCATCTGCCACGGGCAGCTCGCGGCCTTGCTCCTGGTGCAGCTCGCGAACGCGTCCGAGATGACCTGGGTGAACGGCTGCGGGCGTACCTGCAGGTCGATCCCCGCCGACTGCGAGAACTGCGACTTCAGGGCCTGCATCTCGAGGTTGACCGGATGGTTCCCGCTGTTCACCAGGAGGGCGAAGGACAACTTCGTCCCGGCAGGGATGTCTGCACCGCACTGCGTCGGGCCCGATCCCGGCCGGGCGCAGGTGCTCACTCCCCCGGGCTGCACGTGCCATCCGTGCCGACGGAGTAGGGCGACCCCGGCGCTCGGGTTGAACGGGTTGGGGTTGGTGCGGACGGTGACGAACGGGTTCGCCGGATCGAGCGCGATCGGGCCGTAGTTCTGCGCGCCCTGGCCCTGGAAGATCTGCTTGATGATCTGCTGCTGGTTGACCAGTGCCTCCATGGCCTGCCGGACGTAGAGCTGGCGGAACAGCGGCCCGGTCGTCGCGTTGTTGTAGTTGATCGCGATGTAGTTGACCGTCCACAGATTCCAGGCGGAGAAGTGGTAGCTCTGCGATGCGACCCGGGCCTTCTGCTTAAGGTCGCTGAACGGGAGGTAGCCGTAGTCGACGCTACCGGCGAGCAGGCTGTTGAACTCCGCGTCGTCGGTCGCGAAGGGCACCTCCTCGAACTGCTTGACCGACGCCTTCTTCGGGCCGCGGTAGCCGGCGTTGGGGACGAAGGTGATGTGACCGTCGGTGTCGTAATTGGACAGCTTCCACGGGCCGTCGACAGTCTTCCAGAGCGGATCCTTGTCGTACGCCGCCAGCTTCTTCGACTTGTCGATGAGGTAGGCGAGGACCTTCTTGGCACCGGCACTGGTGCGATCGAGGTTGCCCACCGTCCCGCCGTCGCTGGACTTGTCCCAGGTGTGTTGCGGCATCGGGGTGATCAGTGACAGCTGGTTGGCCGTGAACCACTGGGGTGACGTGGGCTTCTTCAGCGTCAGGCGGAATGTCTTGTCGTCGACGACGGTGAACTTCGACACGCTGTCGGGGATGTTGCCCGCGACGTAGTTGGACCACTGGTCCGTGTCGAACTTGATGAGGTTGTACCAGAACTCCACGTCGCGCGCGGTGACGAGCTTCCCGTCCGACCATGCGTAGTTGCGCAGCCGCACGGTGACCGTGCGATTGCGGTCGCCGTAGGTCGGTTCGTCGGCCAGGCTCAGCGACTGGTCGATCGGCGGTGTCGATCCCTTGCCCTGCCAGTAGAGCGGACGCCACATCAGGTAGGAGAACTGCTCCGTGTTGGGCGATCCCGTGTGGCCCGGGTCGGTGATCGGCAGGATCCAGTTGGGGACGGAACCGGGGAACTCCGCGAAGCGGATTACGCTCTTGTCCGTCGAGGAGGATGAGCCCCCACAGGCGGCGACGCCCATCACCAGGACGACCGCCGTCACCGCGACGCTGATGCGCTGGACTGTCCGACGTACGGAATTCTCGGTCAACGCTGTCCTCCCGGCCCGGCACATCGCTCCCGCAGATGACGCAACGACGCTAGACGAGGAGCGGGTCCGGGCGTATCCACACGTGTCGAAGAGATCGCCCACCGATTCCGACAGTCGTCGCAGGCGACGGCGGCTAGTTTCGCCGCATTGTCGGCTGGTTTCCTGCCTGCTGAAGGACTCATGACAGCCCTGCTCCAGATCACCGACCTGTGCACCCGGATCACGCGCCGGCACGACGCCGTCCGCGCGGTCGACGGCGTATCGCTCACCGTCGACAGCGGCGAGGTGCTCGGGCTGGTCGGCGAGTCCGGGTGCGGCAAGACGATGACCGCACTGTCGGTGATGCGGCTCCTGCCGCCCGGCGGGAAGATCACCTCAGGCCGGATCACCTTCGACGGTGAGGAACTCACCTCCCGGACGGAGCGGGAAATGGCCGCGATCCGGGCCGCGCGCATCGCGATGGTCTTCCAGGATCCGCTGACGGCACTCAATCCGACGATGACGGTCGGGGCCCAGATCATCGAGGCCGTCCTCCTGCACCGTGACGTGTCGCGGTCGGCGGCCCGGCAACGTGCCGAGGACGTCTTCGACCTGGTGCGGATCCCGGCCGCCCGGAGCAGGTTGGGTGACTACCCGCACCAGTTCTCCGGGGGGATGCGCCAGCGGGCGATGATCGCCATGGCACTTGCCTGCGAGCCGGACCTCCTCATCGCCGACGAACCGACGACGGCGCTGGACGTGACCACTCAGCAGCAGCTGCTCAGCCTCTTCGACGAGCTGCGGAATTCGCTGCAGATGGCCATGATCCTGGTCACCCACGATCTCGGAGTGATCGCCGGCCGGGCCGACCGGGTCAGCGTCATGTACGCCGGGAAGATCGTCGAAACCGCCGACGCGGAGGACCTTTTCGACGATCCGGGTCATCGCTACACCGAGGCGCTCTTCCGTGCCCTGCCCGACGGCGTACGCCGCACTGATCGTGAGTTGACGAGCATTCCGGGGCTTCCGCCCGACCTGGCGAACCTCCCGCCCGGATGCCGGTTCGCCCCGCGGTGCGCCCACCGCGCGGAGGACTGCGTGGCGGACGAACCGGTCCTACGCTTCGTGGACGGGGAGAGTGTCGAAGGGACCGGTGGTCCGGAGCACGGGTTCGCCTGCTTCCACCCGCCGGATCCGGGGATCAGGCCACCCCGCGGGTCGGCCGTTGCGCGCCCGCAGGACGAGCACGCCCCGGCTCCGGCCGATGTCGTACTGTCCTGCCGCAACGTCGTGCGCGACTACCGGCGCGGCCGGGCCGTGTTCGGCGCCCGGGGCCGCAGCACGATCAGCGCCGTCGCCGACGTGACCCTCGACGTGCTGCGGGGTGAGACACTCGGCCTCGTCGGTGAGTCCGGGTGCGGCAAGTCGACGCTGAGCCGGCTCCTGGTCGCCCTCGAGCGGCCCACCAGCGGGTCGGTGCTGTTGGGCGACACCGACCTCGCCCGCTGCGGCGAACGCGCGCTGCGGGCCCGTCGGCACGAGCTGCAGCTGGTCTTCCAGGACGCCGCCGCCGCGCTCGATCCACGGATGCGGGTGGGTTCGATCCTGGCCGAGCCGCTGCGGGTCCAGCGCTCGGGGACCCGGCAGGAGCAGCGCCGGGTGGTCGACGGCCTGCTCGACGAGGTGGGCCTCCCGGCCGGTTCGGTCGAGCGCTACCCGCACGAGTTCTCCGGCGGGCAGCGGCAGCGGATCGCCCTGGCCCGCGCTCTCGCGCTGCGGCCCCGGGTGGTCGTCGCCGACGAGCCGGTCTCCGCCCTGGACGTGTCCGTCCAGGCTCAGATCCTCAACCTGATGGCCTCGCTTCAGCGCGAACACGACCTCACCTATGTCTTCATCTCGCACGACCTCTCGGTCGTCCGCTACCTCGCCGATCGCATCGGGGTGATGTATCTCGGCAAGCTGGTGGAGCTCGGCCCCCGGGACGGCGTCGCCCAGGCGCCGCTGCACCCCTACACCCGTGGGCTCATCGACGCCGCTCCCGTCCCCGATCCCGGCGTCGAGCGGGCCAAGAAGGGTGTCGCCGTAGGGGGTGAGCCTCCGTCCGCCGCCGACCCTCCCTCGGGGTGCCGGTTCCGCACCAGATGCCCGCAGGCGGAGGAGATCTGCGGCCAGGTCGAGCCGCCGATGCGGCCGGCGGCCGACCCGCGGCACGTGGTCGCCTGCCACTTCCCGCTCGGCGAGATGCACAGCGGTCCGGCGGCGTAGCTTCGGCTCTACGAGGGCGCACACGACGTGTCATCCGTCCGGAATCGACTTGAGGGAGCGCAGGTGCCGGCACCAGAGCCGCGGTTCGGCGGCCTTTACGTAGCCACGACGACGACCTTCGACGACCGTGGTGACCTCGACCTCGAGGCCCATGCGGACCACTGCCGGTGGCTGGTCGACTCCGGTGTCACCGGCCTCGTCCCGTGCGGATCCCTCGGCGAATACGAGGCGATGACCGACATGGAGCGCATCGCGGTCGTCGAGACCACGATCCAGGCGGCCGGAGGCACCGATGTGGTGCCCGGCGTCTCCGCCAAGTCCGGCGCGGAGGCCCGCCGCTGGGCCGACCACGCGGCCGCGGCCGGCGCCACCGCCGTCATGTGCCTCCCGCCCACCTCGCACGCACCCACCGATGCCGAGGTCGTCGCCCACTTCGCCGAGGTGGCCCAGGCCGGGCTGCCGATCATCGCCTACAACAACCCGTTCTCGACGAGGGTCGACCTGACACCGGCGCTGCTCGAGCGGATCGCCGACGAGGTCGAGCTCGTCCGCGCGGTGAAGGAGTTCTCCCAGGACGTCCGCCGGGTCGCGGCGATCAGGGAGACGGCGCCCCGGCTGGAGGTCCTCTGCGGCTGCGACGACGTGTTCGTCGAGTCGATGCTGATGGGGGCGACCGGCTGGATCGCCGGGTTCGTCAACGCCGTTCCCGCCGAGACGGTGGACCTCTACCGGTCCTGCGTCGAGGGCCGGTGGTACGACGCGGTCGCCACCTACCGGCAGATGCTGCCGATGCTGCGGTACGACGCGCTCCCCACCTTCGTGCAGGCCATCAAGGTCGCGCAGGAGGAGGCCGGCCGGCCGGGTGGCACGGTGCGGTTGCCAAGGCTCCCGCTCCCGCCGGACGTCGACAAGCACGTGCGCCAGGCGACCCGCGCCTTCCTCGCGACCGTCGGCCGATGAGGTCGCGCCTGGCCTTCACCGCGGTGGACAGCCATACCGAGGGGATGCCGACCCGCGTCGTCACCTCCGGGGTCGGCACCCTTCCTGGGGCGACGATGGCCGAACGGCGCCGGTACGTCATGGAGAAGCGCGACGACCTGCGCACCCTGCTGATGTACGAGCCGCGTGGCCATGCCGCCATGTCCGGGGCGATCCTTCAGCCGCCGACGCAGGACGACGCCGACGTCGGCGTCGTGTTCATCGAGGTCTCCGGCTGCCTGCCGATGTGCGGCCACGGGACGATCGGCGTGGCGACGGTGCTCGTCGAAACCGGCATGGTCGAGGTCGTCGAGCCGGTGACGACGATCCGCCTGGACACCCCTGCCGGGCTGGTGGAGGCGCGGGTGAGCGTCGACGGCGGGCGGGCGACGGCGGTCGAACTGCGCAACGTCCCGTCCTTCCTCGCCCTCGCCGATGCGGCGATCGAGCTGCCCGACGCCGGTCGGGTCGTTCTCGATCTCGCCTGGGGCGGCAACTTCTACGCGATCCTGCCCGGCGCGTCGCTCGGGCTCGAGGTGCGCCCGGCCGAGCACGACCGGATCATCACCGCCGGGCTCCGAATCATGGACGCCGTGAACGACCAGCTCTCCTTCGCGCACCCCACGATGCCCGAGGTCGCCCACTGCGGCCACGTGATCTTCACCGCTCCCGGACATGCGGGCGCGAGTGCGCGCGGCGCCGTCGCGATTCACCCCGGCTGGATCGACCGGTCGCCGTGCGGCACCGGGACCTCGGCGCGGATGGCCGCCCTTTTCGCCCGGGGCCGGCTCGGCATCGACGAGGCGTTCGTGCACGAGTCGCTGATCGGGTCGCGGTTCGAGGGCCGCCTCGTCGCCGAGGCCACGATCGGCGGCGTTGCTGCCGTCGTACCGACCGTGCGGGGGCGGGCATGGGTCACCGGTCTCGCGACCTACCTGCTCGACCCCACCGACCCCTATCCCGCCGGCTTCCTCATCGGACCTCGCGGGTGAGCATCCCCCCGACGGCCGACGTCGTCATCGTCGGCGCCGGGATGATCGGCTGCGCGACCGCGGCGATGCTCACCGCGGCCGGCCGGCGGGTCTGTGTCCTCGACCGGACCGGTCCGGTGGCGGGAACGACGTCGGCGGGGGAGGGAAACATCCTGGTCTCCGACAAGTCGCCCGGAGTCGAGCTGGATCTTGCGCTGCGCAGTCTCGAGCTGTGGCACGCCGCCGCGGCCGAGTTCGGCCCCGGCATCGAGTTCGACGCCAAGGGCGGCCTGGTGGTCGCCACCGACGACACTCAACTGCGTGCGGTCGGGGACGCCGCCGCTCTCCTCCGTACGGCGGGCGTGACGGCCGACGCGTGCGATCCCGCCGGCCTGCAGGCGGTGGAACCGCAGCTGTCCCGCGACCTGCCGGGCGGGATGTGGTTTCCGCAGGATTGTCAGGTCCAGCCGATGGCGGCGGCCACGGCGTTCCTCGCCCACGCGGTCGCCGGCGGTGCGGTCATGGTGCCGGATGCACCGGTGGTCGGCGGCGACGTCCGCGCCGGACACTGCACGGCGGTGCGCACCAGCCGCGGCACGGTCAGCGCGGACACCGTCGTCATCGCCGCCGGTGTCTGGTCCCCGGAGGTCGCCGAACACCTGGGCGGGCACGTGCCGGTCCGCCCACGGCGCGGTCACATCATCGTCACCGAACCGGTGCCGGCGCTGGTCCGGCACAAGGTCTACGAGGCCGACTACGTCGACACCATCGCCTCGACGGACACGCTGTCATGCTCGGCGGTCGTCGAGGCGACGGCGAGTGACACCGTCCTGATCGGTTCCTGCCGGGAGTTCGTCGGCGTCGACCGCTCCCCCGACCGGGCCGTGCTGGCCGAGCTCGCCCGCCGCGCCGTTCGGCTGTTCCCCGCGCTGCGGACCGTCCGGGCGATCCGCTCCTACACCGGTTTTCGCCCGGCCAGCCCCGACAACCTCCCGATCATCGGGCCCGACCCGCAGGTGGGCGGCCTGCTCTACGCCACCGGCCACGAGGGCGCCGGCATCGGCCTCGCACCGGCCACCGCCGAACTGGTCACCGCACTACTCACCGGGACGGCGCCGGCCGTCGACCCCGCGGCGTTCACCCCGGCCCGGTTCGACCGGTCGGGAGCGATGGGCGCGCCGGCATGAGCGACCCGACCGGCCGGGTGCGGTTCTCCTTCGACGGCACTCCGATGACGGCACCGGCGGGATCGACGGTGGCCGGCGGACTTCTCGTCAACGGCGTCGTGGCTCTCCGGTCGACCCGGGTGGGTGCCCGACCGCGCGGCATCTTCTGCGGGATCGGGTGGTGCTTCGACTGTCTGGTCGATCTCGACGAGCAGACGGCCGTCCGCGCCTGCGTCACGCCGCTGCCGGACGGTGTCCGGGTACGCCGGTCGCGGTCGGTGGGAGGCGACCGTGCACGCTGACGTCGTGGTGATCGGCGCCGGCCCCGCCGGGCTGCGGGCCGCTCTGGCCGCCGCCGACCACGGCCTGCAGGTGGTGGTCGTCGACGGAAACGCCGCCGTCGGCGGCCAGTACTTCCGGCAGCGCCTGGTCGGGCCGGAAGCCGGCGGGTCCGCGGGCCTGCCCGGCCGGCTGGGCCGGGTCGGGGCACACCCCCGGGTGTCGGTCGTCCCGGGCAGCTGGGTCTGGGGTGCGGAGCGGAGTCCGACCGGCGTGCTGGTGCACGTCGACGGCGCCACCACCGGCGCCGTCACTGCGACCGCCGCAGTGGTCGCGACCGGCGCCGCGGAGCTCACGCTGCCCTTCCCCGGCTGGACGCTCCCCGGGGTGGTGACCCCGGGTGCGGCGCAGGCGCTGTGGAAGGGCCAGCGGGTGCGGATCGGCCGGCGGGTGGTCGTGGGCGGGTCGGGGCCGTTCCTGCTGCCGGTGGCCGCGGGGTTGTCGGGCGCCGGCGTCGAGGTCGCGGCGCTCGTCGAAGCCACCCGGCCGCGGTCGGTCGGCGGCGCTGCCTTCTCGACGCTGCGCCATCCGGCGCGGATCCGCGAGGCGGCCGGCTACCTGACCGGGCTGGCCCGCGCCGGTGTGCGGCCCCGCGGCGGCCGCGCGGTGATCCGGTGCGAAGGCACCGACCGGGTCGAGGCCGCGGTGGTGGCGCAGGTCGACCGGGACTGGAGCCCGATCCCCGGCACCGAACGGACGATCGCCGCCGACGCGGTCTGCGTGTCGTTCGGCTTCAGCGCCGCCCTGGACGTGTCCCGCAGTCTCGGCTGTGCCGACGTACCGCACCCCTCGCGGCCGGTCGGATCGGTGTGCCACGACGACGACCAGGCGACGACCGTCGAAGGGGTCTTCGCCGCCGGTGAGACGACGGGCGTCTGTGGCGTCCGCGTCGCCGAGGCGGAGGGCCACGTCGCCGGTGTCTCGGCGGCGCGGCTGCTCGGCGCGGTCACGGCCGCCGACCATGCCCGGGAGGTCCGGCCGCTGCGGCGGGTACTCACCCGGCAGCGCCGCTTCGCCGCCCTGCTGGACCGGCTCTATCCCCTGGGCTCCGGTTGGACGGACTGGCTCGAGGACGACACGGTCTTCTGCCGGTGCGAGGAGGTGCCGTGGCGCGCGGTGTCCCGGTCGACCGGCGGCGGGTCGACCGCGCGCACCGCCCGCGCGGTCACCCGGTGCGGCATGGGCTATTGCCAGGGGCGGATCTGCGGCCCGCCGTTGCAGAGCGCGCTGGCCCACCGGACCGGGAGGGATCCCGCGGCGGTCGGCGACCTGCAATGGCGGACCATCGTGACTCCGACCCCGCTCGGCGTGATCGCGGACGCGGGCATCACGTCCGCAGCGGGTAGCGCCCGGCCAGCCGGGCCAGCTTGAAGCCGACGTGCGCGGACAGCCGGTCCTCGCCATTGCGGAGATCGATCCCGGCGGCCTCCTGCGCCTTCTGCAGCCGGTAGTAGAGCGTTCCGCGGTGCAGATGTAACTTGCCGGCGGTCACCTGCGCGTCACACCCGCCGTCGAGATAGCACTCGAGCGTGTCGAGGATCCGGTCGTCCCCGGCGGCGAACAGCGCGGCCATCCGCGGGTCGATCGAGTCGACCATCGCCTCGACCGGCAGCTGTACGACGGCCCGCAGCGCACCCAGGCCCGACCACGCGGCGATCTCCCCGACCCGGGGCAGCTGGGCCGCGGCACGGGCGCTGAGCCGGGCCTGGCGGTAGGACAGTTGTGCGTCCAGCAGGCGCTCCTGCACCTCGCCGACTCCGACCACGACCCGCACCTCGCCGCCGTGGCGACGCATACAGTCCCGCAACTCCCGCCCGATCCGCATGGCGTGGCCGGCCCGGTCTCCCCCGGGCGCGAAGGTGAGCACCGCACCGTGGTCGGCGTAGGCGACGCCCAGGACCTCGCCGCGGACGTGAAGCCGGCTGACGTCCCGGATGCAGTCACCGACGAGCGTCCGGGTCGAGGAATCGGTCGACAGCGGGACGATGACGCTGACGACGACCGGCGAACCCGCCGGAACGATGCCGTCGTCCACGACCTGCGCGGCGGCGAGGGTGCGAACCTCCTCCGACTGCACCAGCAGATGCGCCAGCGCCGAACTCGCCAGCCGCTCGGCCAGCATCTCCTCGTGCATGAGGATCGCCGCGTGCCGGGACGTCTCTTCCGCGGCCGCCACCTGGGGCTCGGTCAGGGATTCGTCGTCGTCGATGAGCCAGAGAAACCCGTCCAGCCGGTCCCGGTGGCGGATCGGGATGCACAACCGTCCCAGGATCCCCCGCGACCGGTCGCGCGGAATCCGCACCGGTTCCGTGCAGGACACGATGCCGAACTTTCGGAACCACGCCCGCACCTCAGGACTCGTCCTGCGCTGCAGGATCGAATCGCGCCGTACGTCGTCGATCTGGTGCTGCTGGGACGAATAGACGATCACCCGGTGGTTGTCGTCCTCGATGGTCGCCGGGAGGTCCAGCCGCTCGGCCAGATCGTCCACCAAAACCTGCAGGTCGCCGGAGAACATCGCCGGACGATACCTGCGGATCGAGTCGATGACGTTACGAAAGGAGCACGTTTATCACCGGCGATCACATCGCCGGTCCCTCTGTGATCAAGCGTCGTGCGCCCCCTCATTCCGCATCAACGTGACGTTGATGCGGCTAGAGCGCTTGAACGTGACGTTCATGCGGAATGGGGGTGGGGTTTCGGCCGGCGAACGTCGATCGTCGGGCGTCGGCCGGCGTCCGTAGAATGACCGACCGTGACGGACACCGGACGCACGATCGTCGAACACGCCGAGCGCGACCTGCACTGGCCGGACTGCCTCAACGTCCGCGATCTCGGCGGGCTGCCGGTCGACGGCGGTGGCGCGATCCGGCGCGGTGCCCTGATCCGCGCCGACGCCCTGAGCCGGCTGACCGGCGAAGGCGTCGCCGCGGCCCGGGCGGCCGGGGTGAGCCGGGTGATCGACCTGCGGCGTCCCGCAGAGGCGGGGAGCGTGTCCCATCCGTTCGCCGGCGATCCCGTCTACCGCAACATCCCGGTCCAGAACCCCGCGGATCCCAACCACGAGTGGCTGACCCTCGCCGAGATCTACTGCACCATGCTCGACCTGCGCCCGGATCTCTTCGCGCAGGCGTTCGCGGCGGTGGCCGACGCGCCGCCGGGCGCGGTCGTCGTGCACTGCGCGGGCGGCAAGGACCGCACCGGGATCATCACGGCGTTCGCGCTGTCCGTCGCCGGCGTCGCCGACGACGTCATCGCCGCCGACTACGCGCTGACCGAGGAGCGGTTGCGCGAGGACAGCCGTGCCTTTCTCGAACTGATCGACGATCCGAAGTTGCGCACCGTCCTCGCCGGGCTGCAGCCGACTCCGCCGACGATCATGCTCGACACCCTCGCCCACCTGCGCGAACGGCACGGCGGGGTGGCGCGCTACCTGCTGGCCGCCGGGGTGACCGAGAGCCAGATTGCCGCGGTCCACGACCGCCTGACCGCCTGATCGCCTCGTCGCGCGACCTAGAGCGCCACGTCGATCCCGACGCCGGCGGACCGGGCGGCGGCCAGCACGAGGCCGGCCGCGGCGACGTCCTGTGCAGCGATCCCCACCGACTTGTAGAGCGTGAGCTGGTCGGCGGACGTGCGGCCGCGCCGGTCGCCGGCCAGCAGCTCGCCGATCTCGTGGACCTGGCCGGGCGCGAGCAGACCTTCGTCGATCGGCGCCAGCAGGTCCTGCGATCCGGCCGGCGGCGGAGCGAGAGCGGCGGCCCGGGACTCGACCACGACGAGGGAATCCGCCACGGTCGCGGAGTCGATCTCCCGCCCGGCGGTGTTGTATCCGACCGACGTCACGTGCGTTCCGTCGCGGAGGAAGTCCCGGGACACCACCGGCGTCGGCGAATGGGTGGCGGCACAGACGATGTCGGCGTCCGCGCAGGCGGCGGCGAAACCTCCGCTCGGCTCGACGTCGACGTGCAGGTCGGCGCGCAGGTCCGCCGCGAGTGCCGCGGCCCGGTCGGCATCGCGGCCGGCGACCCGGATCCGGCGGATCGGTCGGACCCGGACCACGGCGTGCGCATGGGCACGGGCCTGAACCCCGGTCCCGAGTATCGCCAGCGTTTCGGCGTCCGGACGGGCCAGCAGGTCGGCCGACAGTGCCGACCCGGCGGCGGTTCGGACGGTGGTGATCCAGGTGCCGTCAAGCAGGGCGACCGGCTCCCCGGTCTCCGGATCGAAGGCGACCACGACCGCCTGATGGGTCGGGACCGGGGTCCCGGCGTTGCCCGGGAACAGACTCACCAGCTTCGTGGCGAGCCCACCGACGGGGAGGTACGCCGGCATCGCGGCAAGGAGACCGCGGTCAGGCACCGTGGCCGCGATCCGCGGCGGCATCGACGCCCGACCGCCACTCACGTCCCGCATCGCCGCCGCGAGTGCGACCCGCAATTCGTCGAGGTCGAGCAGGCTCCGCGTCTCAGCCCCGGTCAGTATCAGCACGCCGCCCAGTCTGCATCGCGGGGACGAGCAAAAGGTGCGGCCGTGGCTTCATGGCCGGAGTGACTTCTCGAACCAGTGGTGTGCGTACGGCTCGTCGTTGAACGGGTCGACCTCGCGGTAGCCGGCCGCCCGATAGAGCCCGATCGCCTCGGTGAGTGCGCGGTTGGTCTCGAGGTGCAGCGTGCGCACGCCGTGTGCGGCCGCGCAGGATTCGAGTTCGGTGAGCAGCCGCCGGCCCAGCCCCAGTCCACGTGCCGTCGGCGACACCCACATCCGCTTCAGCTCCGCCGGAGCCCGGTCGTTGAACTTCACCGCGCCGCAGCCGACCGGGTCCGAGTGCAAGGTGGCAACGAGCAGCAGACCCGACGGGAGTGTCAACTCCGCGTCCTCGGCGGACAGACTGCGGTCCGGGTCGAACCCCCCTTCGAACCGACGCGCCAGCTCGTCGACGTACGCGCGAATGCAGCTGCGGGCCGCCGCGTCACGGGGGTCGATCACGGCGACCTGCACCATCGAGGCAACCAGGAGACGCTCGACCTCACCCATCGCCGCGACCAGGCGACTGCGCTGCTGACTGCTCAGCGGTGTCAGGATCGAGGTGGCCAGGTCGTCCGAGCGCCGGTCGAGCTCCGTCCGCTCGGCCCGACCCGCCCGGGTCAGCCGAACCGTTCGCACCCGCGCGTCGGCCCCGCCAGCCGCGACGACGACCAGCCCGTCGGCCTCCAGCGAGCGCAGCAGCCGGCTCAGATAGCCGGAGTCGAGATCCAGCCGCGAGCGGAGGGACCGCACCTCGGTCCCCTCGGCGCCGATCGCCCAGAGCAGCCGGGCCTGCCCGAGCGGCCGACTGCGGGCCAGGAATCCGTCATCGAGCGCGCCGATCCGCTGGGTGACGATGCGGTCAAAGCGACGGACCTGCTCGACCAGTCCGGCGTCCATCATCTGACTTTAGTCAGAGATCTTGGCCGTGGTCAACGCAGGACGGACCGTCGGGTCGGGCTAGCGGCCGGCGAGCAACCGGTCCGGGGTGACGGCGATGACGACCCGATCGGGATCTGTCGGGCGGTCCCCCGGATCCGTTCCGGGCAGATACCTGGCGAAGAGCCGGCGGGACAGCTCGGCGTGACCGGCCTCCTCGATCTCCGCCTTGCCGTAGGCGACGACGTAGGACGCGGTCCCCGGGTCGTTGACGAGCAGCGAGATCGCCGGATCGCGGACGATGTTGGCGTATTTCGCCCGGGACCGCGTGGTCGAGAAGCGGAACGCCGAGCCGTCCCACTCGTACCAGACGACGGTGAGCTGCGGTGCGGCGTTCGGCCGGTTCAGGCCGATCACCGCGAAGAGCGGCTTCGCCAACATGTCGCTCACTTCGGCCGAGGCTTCGGCGCTCATCCGTTCCTCCAGGTATCGAATCGGAATTGGTGTCGAATTGGAATCGAGGGTGCCGGATCCGGCACGCACGCGCGGCGAATATGCTGGACGTACTCATCCGTCGACGATGACCTCTCTGCGATTGCACGGGAGACCATGGTGCTCACCTTGGTGCGCCACGCGCACGCCGGAAGCAAACGGCGGTGGAACGGCCCGGACGATGAGCGCCCGCTGACCGAGCGCGGATTGACGGAGGCCCACGGGGTCGGCGCAGCCTTACGGGCGCAACCGCCGTTCCGGCTCATCTCCAGCCCGCTACTCCGCTGCCGGCAGACCCTCGGACCGACCGCCGTCACCTTCGATCTCGAGATCGAGATCAGCCCGGCCCTGGGCCCGGACGCCACCCTGGACGAGACCCTCGCCCTCGTCATCGACCCGGGCACCGATGGCTGCGTCCTGTGCACCCACGGCGAGGTGCTCAATCGCCTGCTCGACCGATGGCGCGCCGACGGCTCGCCGCGCATTCCCGCCGGCGCCACCACGGCCAAGGGTGCCGCGTGGAACCTCAGCGGCTACCCGGGCCTGCGCGCGACTGCTCGCTACCAACCGCCCCGGCAGGTGACGCTCTCCCCGTCGGGTACGCCGACCGGGACGCAGACCTGGCCGGGCTAGGACAGACGCAGGAGACCTCGTGACGGTGCTGTTCAACGCCAATACCCGCGCGGCCTACCAGGCCGGCTACTACCTCGGCTCCCACCGCATCGCCGACGTCCTCACCCACGGCGACACCGGACTCGGGGCGCTCGACGGCAACGACGGGGAACTCGTCATCGACCGTGGCGTCGCCTACCGCACCGCCGAGGACGGCAGCACCGCAGAACTCGACGGCGGGATCGGCACGCCGTACGCGACGGTCGTCCCGTTCCGCGCCGAGCAGACGTTCGGCGTCGACGACCCGCTGAACCGGGCCGCGTTCGAGCGCCGACTGGCCGGACTGATCCCGCTGGCAAACCGGATCTGGGCACTGCGGATTCACGGCCACTTCTCGGCGGTGACCGCCGGCGCGAGCGGCCGGCAGCACCCGCCGTACCGGCCGTTGGACGAGGTCATGCCGACCTACCGCAACCTCACCCACGTCGACACCACGGGAACGCTCATCGCCTTCCACTGCCCGGTCTTCCTCACCGGCACCGACTTCGTCGGCGCGCACTACCACTGGCTCTCCGACGACCACGGTCAAGGCGGCCACGTCGCGGACTTCCGGCTCACCCGCGCGAGCATCGAGGTCTGTGAGGCCGACGGCTACACCGTCGACCTGCCCACCACCGGGGAGTTCCGCGACCTCGATCTCACGCCGTACTACGGCTGACCGACCCGCGCGGTGCGAACCGGCCGCCTTCTCCCCCGCTCCCCCATGATCAAGAGGGGATTCACGCGCGAAACGCCGAGCGAATCCCCTCTTGATCATGGAAGAAGGGCGTGGGCGGGCCGATCTCTTGACGAGCCGGCCACCGCGCTGGCACTATTTATCTATGACGATAGATAAATGGGATAGCGCCCGGGCGATCGAGTTCCGGCTCGACGCCGCGTCCGGAGTGCCGACCTACCTGCAACTGGTGCAGCAGGTCGAGCACGCCCTCCGGCTCGGTTACCTCGTTCCGGGCGACCAGCTGCCCAGGGTGAAGGATGTCGTGGCCTCCCTCGCCATCAACCCCAAC
Source organism: uncultured Actinomycetota bacterium (assembly GCA_963828605.1). GTDB lineage: Bacteria > Actinomycetota > Actinomycetes > Mycobacteriales > QHCD01 > DASXJE01. Next base: position 736,544 of record CAWHER010000001.1, read on the forward strand.
ACCGTGCTGAAGGCGTATCGCGAGCTCGAGCACAAGGGCCTCGCCGCCGGCCGACCCGGCCAGGGCACCTTCGTCGAGGGAACCCTCGACGTCGTGCCGCTGCGCGACCAGCAAGCGCTGCGCAGCGGGCTGGCCCGATGGATCTCCGACGCCGCCGGGGCGGGTCTGGACGAGGAGGGGATCCGCGCGCTGTTCAGCAGCGCGCTGCACGACCACGCCCGCCGGCGCAACGGAGGACTCGCCTCATGAACGCGATCGAGACGCACGGAGTGGGCAAACGCTACGGCCGGTCCTGGGCCCTGCGCGAGTGCACCCTCAGCATCCCGGCCGGTCGCGTGGTCGCCCTCGTCGGCCCGAACGGCGCGGGCAAGACCACTCTGCTGCACCTGGCCGTCGGACTCACGGAGCCGAGCGCGGGCGGGATCGCCGTACTCGACGGCATTGCTCCCGGCTCGACGGACGCACTCGGCCGGATCAGCTTCGTCGCCCAGGACACCCCGCTCTACCCCTACCTCAGCGTCGCCGACACCCTGCGGCTGGTGGCCAACCTGAGCACGCGCTGGGACGAGGCCAACGCCCGCGCCCGGCTCGCGGCGCTCGACATCCCGCTGACCCGCAAGGTCGGCAAGCTGTCCGGCGGCCAGCACGCCCAGGTCGCACTCGCCGTCGCGCTCGCCCGACGGCCTGAACTGCTGATCCTGGACGAGCCGGTGGCGCGGCTGGATCCCCTCGCCCGGCACGACTTCATGGCGGCGCTGATGGCCGCGGTCGCCGAGGACGGGGTCTCGGTGGTGCTGTCCTCGCACGTCGTCGCCGAGTTGGAACGGGTCTGCGACTACCTCGTCGTGCTCGCGCATGCGGCCGTGCAGGTCATCGGCGACGTCGACGACCTGGTCCGGACCCACCGGGTGCTGTCCGGGCCGACGGCGCAGGCCGACGCCGTCGCCGCCACACTGTCCGTCGTTCATGAACACCGTGCCGAGCGCCGGACGAGTCTGCTCGTGCGCGTCACCGGTGATGGCGCTCCCCCGCCAGGGTGGGAGATCGAGCCGACCAACCTCGAAGAACTTGTGCTCTCCTATCTGCGCGCACCCGACGCGTGCGCGCTGCCCGGTCCGGCCGTGAGCCACGACGGCGCGATCGAGGCGATGCCGGCATGACCGCGACCACCGTCCGGCCGGCGCAGGATCGCCGGCGGCTACCTCACCTCCATGGCCTGACTTGGGTGACCTGGCGGCAGCACCGCATGGCACTGGCCGGCATCGTCGTACTGCTCGGCGGCACCGCCGTGCTCCTGGTGTTGACCGGCCTGCCCATGCACCGCGCCTACACCAAACTCGGTTTGGCCGCGTGCGGAGACATCTCGAGCAGTGCCTGCGTGGAGCCGTTCCGGATTTTCAGCTCGGGCTACCAGGGCTGGGCGATGTTCCTGCCCCGATTCCTGATGTTCCTCCCGGCCGCGGTCGGCGTCTTCGTCGGAGCGCCGCTGGTCGCCCGGGAATTCGAGTCGGGCACCTTCCGCTTCGCCTGGACGCAGGGCCGCAGCCGGGTGCAGTGGATCGCGGCGAAGCTCGCGTTGCTCGGCGTCGCGCTCAGCGCACTGGCACTCGCCTTCTCGTTCCTCTTCGCGTGGTGGTTCGGCCCATGGGAATCGATCATGGGCCGGATGATCAGCGGCCAGGCCTACGAGGTCCTGGGCATCGTCTTCGCCGCCCGAACCCTCTTCGCCTTCACGCTCGGAGTGCTGCTCGGCGCTGTTCTCCGGCGAACCGTTCCGGCCATGGCCGCGACCGCCGCGATCTGGTTGGCCGTGGTGTGGCCGTCGGTCGTCTACCTGCGCCCCCTGATCGTCAAGCCGCTCATCGCGCCGGACTCCGCCTCCATCGGACTCGACAAGGCCTGGGCGATCAGCGCCTGGATCCAGGACGGGGCCGGGCGCCACCTCAGCACGGATGCGGTGACCGGTCTCCTCAACCGGGCGCGCGCCACCGGCGTCAGCACCCCGGCTCAGTTCGACGCGTGGCTGGCGAAACGGCACTACACGCAGTGGGTCTCCTACCAGCCCAACAACCGCTTCTGGCACTTCCAGCTCATCGAAGCGGGGAGTTTGGTAGTGCTTGCGCTCGTGCTCGCGGCCGCGTCGGTCTGGTGGCTGCGCCGCCGCGCCAGGTAGCCCTCCCCTCTTGATCACGCCGGAAGGGGGCCACTGCACCGCTGCAGAACCGGTGCGGGATACCGTCCGTCCCATGCCGGTTCCCGCCCGGACCGCAGCCCAGGCGCGCATCTCGGCGGACGACGCCCGCCGGATCGCCCTGGCGGCACAGGGTTTCGCCGATCCCCGCCCGACCGGGCGGGTCGACGCGCGGCACGTACGTCGGGTGCTTGGCCGGATCGGCATCCTGCAGCTCGACTCGGTCAACGTGCTGTGCCGGTCGCACTATCTTCCGGTGTTCGCGCGACTCGGTCCGTACCCGCGGGAGCTGCTCGACCGGATGGCCTGGGGCGGCCGGCGCCGCGAGCTGTTCGAGTACTGGGGGCACAAGGCGTCGCTGCTGCCGCTGGACACCCGGCCGCTGCTGCGGTGGCGGATGGAGGCCGCGCTGCGCCATGTCTGGGGCGGTGACCTCCGACGCTGGCGGTCGCTGCTGGACCCGGCCCTGCTGCAGGCACCGTGGGCGGTGATCGAGGGAATGTGGCGGCTCGCCGCCGACCAGCCGGAGCTGGCCGCGCAGGTGCTCGCGGTCATCGCCGACCGCGGTCCGATCAGTGCCGCCGACGTCGGGCTGACCGCGCAGCGGCGCCTCGAGCATGGCGGGCTGTGGAACTGGAACGACGTGAAGGTCGCGCTCGAGTGGTTGTTCTACTGCGGCACCGTGACGACAGCGACGCGGCGCGGCTTCGAGCGGATCTACGACCTCACCGAACGGGTCCTCCCGCCGGCGGTTCTCGCCGAAGCGTCACCGGGCCAGGATGACGCGCAGCGCGAGCTGATCCGCATCGCCGCGCGGGCCCAGGGCATCGCCACCGAGCGCGACCTGCGGGACTACTTCCACCTCCCCGCCGACCACTCGAAGGCGCGGGTCGCCGAGCTGGTCGAGACGGGTGAACTAGCGCCGGTCCGCTTCGAGGACGTCGGCCCCCTGCACTACCTGTGGTCCGGCGCCCGAGCGCCCCGCCGGCTGGCGGCCCGGGCGCTGCTGTCGCCGTTCGACTCACTGATCTGGAGTCGGGACCGGGCCCTCCGGCTGTTCGGGTTCCACTACCGGATCGGGATCTACACGCCGGCGGCGAAGCGGACCCACGGCTACTACGTGTTGCCGTTCCTGCTGGGCGACCGGCTGGTCGCCCGGGTCGACCTCAAGGCCGACCGGCCCACGTCCACCCTGATGGTGCAGGAGGCGCACGTCGAGGCCGGTGTGCGCGGGGCCGGGGTCGCGGCGGAGCTGGCCGACGAGCTGCGGTTGATGGCCGGCTGGCTGGAGCTGGACCGGGTGGCGGTGCGACGCCGGGGCGACCTGAGCCGGCCGTTGTCCCGCGCGATCGGGGCCGCCGCGTCGTGACCGTCGCAGCTACGATGCAGCGATGCCTGCTCGGACCGCGTACGACGGTGCGCTCGGCGACTTCTTCGCCAGCAACGCCGACACCAGTCCCTACAACGCGCACACCGACCGCCCGGCGATGCTCGACCTGGCCGGACCCGTCGACGGATCGCGGATTCTCGACGCGGGCTGCGGTGCCGGGCACTACGCGGCGGAACTCGTGGCGCGCGGAGCTGACGTGGTCGCGGTCGACGGCAGCGAGACGCTGCTGGAGCACGCCCGCAGGCGCCTGGGCGGACGGGCCGAGCTTCACCTGCAGGATCTGGACGAGCCGCTCCGATTCGCCGACGCGTCGTTCGACGGGGTGGTGTGCGCTCTGGTGCTGCACCACGTCACCGACCGCCCGCGGCTGCTGGCCGAGTTGCGGCGCGTCCTGCGTCCGGGCGGCTGGTTGCTGGTGTCGACCACCCACCCCACCGCGGACTGGCACCGTTTCGGCGGCTCCTACTACGCCGAGGACTGGGTCGACATGGCGCTGGCGGACGGCCGGTGGGAGATCCGCTTCCAGCGCATGACCCTGCAGACGTTCCTGGGCGAGCTGCTCGCCGCCGGATTCGTGCTGGAGAAGCTCGTCGAGCCGCGCCCGGCTCCCGACCTCCGGGACCGCGACGCCACGGCCTACGACCGGCTGCAGCAGGCTCCGTGCTTCCTCGCGGTCCGGGTCCGCCGCGACGCTTGACCCCTCGGGTCACGCCCCCCGCGGATCGGCGACCTCGGCGACCTCGACGAGCCGGCGGGCGAGGAAGCGCCGCTCGGCATCAGAACCGGTCAGGTCGAGCGCCCGGTGATAGCTGTCGACAGCCTCCGGCCCGCGTCCGAGCCGCCGGAGCAGGTCGGCGCGGGTCGCGTGCAGCAGGTGGTAGCCGTCCAGCGCGGACGTGGCCGCCAGCGCGTCGACGAGCGCCAGCCCGGCGGCCGGCCCATCGGCCATTCCGACCGCGACGGCGCGGTTCAGCTCGACGACCGGCGAGGGTGTGACCTGCATCAGCCGGCCGTAGAGCGCGGCGATCTCGACCCAGTCCGTGGCGGTCGCGTCGGCCGCCTCGGCGTGACACGCGGCGATCGCCGCCTGCAGCTGGTAGGGCCCGACCCTGCCCCGGCGTAACGTCTCCTCGAGCAGCCCGGTGGCCTCGTCGATGTCGCCGCGCTCCCACCGGCTCCGGTCCTGGTCCTCGAGCGTGACCAGGTCGCCATCGCCGTCGACGCGGGCGCCGTGCCGGGAGTGCTGCAGGAGCATGAGGGCAAGCAGCCCCGCGGCCTCGGGCTCGTCCGGCATGAGCCGCACGAGTGCCCGGCTCAGCCGGATCGCCTCGGCGCAGAGGGTGTCCGGTCTGGGCTCAGCGTCCGTCGATGCGGAGTAGCCCTCGTTGAAGAGCAGGTAGAGCACGGCGAGTACGCCGGTCAGTCTCCTCGGCCGCAGGTGCGCAGGCGGGACGCGATAGGGGATGCCGGCGTTGGCGATCTTCTTCTTGGCCCGCACCAGACGCTTGGCCATCGTCGGTTCGGGCACCAGGAAGGCCCGGGCGATCTCGGCGGTGGTGAGGCCGGCGAGGGTGCGCAGGGTCAGTGCGACCCGCGCGTCCAGGGGCAGGGCCGGGTGGCAGCAGGTGAAGATCAGCCGCAACCGGTCGTCGGGGATCCCGCTCCCGTCGTCGTCGATCGCGGTCGGATCGGGCGGAGGCGACAACATGGCGACCTCCTGCAGCTTGATGGACTCGGTCCTGGTACGGCGCAGCCGGTCCAGCGCGCGGTTGCGCGCCACGGTCGTCAGCCACCCACCCGGCCGACGCGGGACACCGGAGTCACCCCACCGGGCCAGCGCCTCGGCGAAGGCGTCCTGCGCGCACTCCTCGGCGAGATCCCAGTCACCGGTGATCCGGATGAGGGTGGCGACGACCCGCCCCCACTCCTCGTGGAACGCCTCGGCCACCGCCGCTCGGGCGTCCTGGGTCATAGCGGCCAGAACGGCCTCAGCTCGACCGCACCGAAACGGGCGACCGGATGCTTGGCCGCCACCTCGATGGCCTCGTCGAGGTCTTTGCACTCGAGAATGTCGAAGCCGGCCATCTGTTCCTTCGTCTCCGCGAACGGCCCGTCCACGACCAGGACGTCCTCGTCGCGGACGCGTACGGTCGTCGCGTCACTCACCGGCCGCAGCCGGTCCCCCTGCAGCCGCACCCCGCGGCCGTCCATCTCCGCGACCCAGGACTCCGTCGCCGGGCCCATGGCGGCGTCCTCCTCCGGGGTGAGCTTCACAGCCTCATCGGCGCAGATCAGCAGCATGTACTTCATGGTGTCCTCCTCCTGTAGACGATATATACGACGCTCAGCCGAACGGATTCCGCAGCGTGCGTTCCGTCACCATGACGACGAGCGAGATCGCCAGGATGGACACCTCCCCGCGAAAGGACCCCGATGGGGACCCGCAGCGCGCCGACCCGGGTCGTGGAGCACGCGGCCGCATTCAACGCCGCCGGCCGGTCCGGAGAATGGGACGCCTTCGCCGACCGGTTCGCCCCGGACGCCACCATGCACATCTCCGGCGTTCCCGCCGGGCCCTTCACCGGCCGGTCCGAGATCGCCCGTGCGTACGCCGAGCAGCCGCCCACCGACACGCTGGCCATCGACGAGGTGAAGTCGGCCGGTGCGGTGGACAGGGTCAGGCGTCCTCGGCGAAAACGTCGAAGCGCAGATGAGAGCTGGGCGGTCCGGTGACCGGCCTGCTGCTGCGCTCGACCCAGAGCACCGGCCGGCCCGCGGTGTCGCGGGCGAGGACCGTGCGCCGTTGCAGGCGCACCCCGTTGCTGGCGATCGCCGTCGGGGCCAGCTCGTGCCCGCGGCCGAGACCGGTGCCCGACGGACCGCCGATCAGCCTCGAGACCGGGCCGGAGCGCGGCACCGGCACCGGGCCGGTGAGGTCGGCGAGCACGGCCTGCCGCCAGTAACCCGACTTCCCGTCGCCGGCACCCACCACGACCGCCGGGTCGTCGGCGGGGTCACCGGCGCGCACCCGCTGGTAGGGGTGCCAGTGGTCGGGCAGGGTGGTCGACGGCAGGTAGCGGAAAGTGCGGGTGCCGGTGCGGGTGGTCTCGGCGACGGCCGCGTCGGTCGCGGCATCGGGCAGCAGCTGGAGCCCGTCGGCGCGCAATTCGACGGCCCACGCGAGGTTGGCGTCCTCGTCGACGCCGATCAGGACGTCGTCGAGCACTTCGCCGGTGTTCGGCGCGACGGCGACCGGCCAGACGAGGAGTTCGGACTCGGCGAGGCCCGTGGTGTGGAAGAGCGACCACGCACCGGGGCCGGTGGCCGGCGGAGCCGGCAGGGGCCAGACCTGGTCGAAGCTGTCCTTCACGGTGACGTCGGACAGCCGGACGAGTACGCCGACGGACGGCGGGTCCTCCCCCGCGACGGGTGGCGGCGGGACGTGGAAGGTGAACCAGTCGTCGGAGTGCGCCACGGCGACGTCGATCAACAGCATGGTCGCCAGGTGCGACCGGTCCGGCGCGAAGCCGCCGATGTCGACCGCCCGGTCCTCCAGCTGCCACCAGCGCGGGTTGGGCGCGCCGGGATAGTCGAGCCGGCTCGGGACGACGAGCCGGCGCTGCGTGGCGGTCGCGTCGGCGGGCGGGACGACGACCGCGTCCGGGTCACCGTCGACGGTGAACCAGTCGACGTCGCCGCCGTCATGGGCCGGTGCCCGTAGCGCCGTGTCCTCAGCCGCGAACGACGCGGCGTAGTCGAGCTCACTGCTCGACCACCGGTCCGGCAACGGCACCGGAACGTCGGCCCAGATGGCGTCGCCGGCCAGCACGCCGGAGTCGAATACGGCCCGGCCGTCGACCCCGTCGGAGAGTCGGTCGTACGGCGGTGCCAACGTGCCGAAGGCGAAACGCGCTCGGCCGTCCGCGTCGAGCAGCGGCGCCGCGGCCCGGCCGAGGCGCAGCCGCCGCCCGACCGTCCACCAGTCGCCGGGTTCGGCCTCCAGCAGCGCTTCGGCCGGCACGACGGTGGGGTCGAGGTCGGGACGCGTCGCGTCGTAGCTGATCGGGATGTGCCGGGAGGTCACGTCGATCGCGACCGGGCTGGAGGCGTCCTCGCCGTGCTGCTCGCCGAGCTGCCACTGCCGCGCGAGGAACCAGACCGGGTCGGCGACCCGGGCGCGGAAGCCTTCGTCGAGGTCGGGCCGGCCCGGCTCGAGCCAGAGATAGAGCGGCGTGGTCATGCCGGCCATCCGGCGAGGAAGCTCACGGGCTCCGAGGCGTGCACCAGCGGCATCGGCGTCGCGTAGGGCAGGCCGCCGCGATCACCCGGCCGGGCCGCGCGGGCGTGCGCCAGCTGCCGCGTCTGCAGCACCACCTCGAGGAGGCCCGCGGTGTCCAGCCGCGTCGCCGGGTCGGGCGGCACGGCCAGCAGAATCGCCTGTGGAGCACGGGATTTCGGTGCGTTGAACCCGAAGGTGGCGGCCGTGGTGTGCCGCCGGCCGGGCACCGAATCCGTCCAGGCGTCGAGCGCGGCGACCGCCACCCGCGCCGGCGGGTGCACGGCGGCCGGACCGTAGGCGGCAAGCACCGGTCCGGCCGGGAGCCACGGATCGGTGGAACCACCGGGCGCCGCAACGGCCGCCGGCCAGGGCGTCCCGAACTGGTGCGCCTCAAGCGCGGCGAGCCGCGGCCGGACCGCGGCGACGATCTCCAGCCACGCCTCGTCGAGTGCCGGCGCGGCCCTCAGCGCCGGCAGCAGGTCCGCCGCGACGACCGGCAGCACCGGCAGCGCGGCGTCGCCGGCCAGCGCGCGCAGTGCGGCCCGCCGCAGGTTCAGCGCCGCATCGGTCGTCGGCCCGGGCGGCACCGCGGGGTTCGCGGTCAGCCGGTCGCCGAGCGCCGCGGCCAGTGCCGCCTGCATGTCCGCGGTCGACGGTACGGCGGCCGTCGGGTCGTCGGGTGCTACGACGCTGAGGTCCACGTTCCACCGCCCGGCCGTCGCGGTGATCTCGTCGTCGCTGCCGGCGGCACCGGGGTCGAGCGCGACGACGGCGTCGTGCACCGTCAGCGTCAGCCCGCGCAGCCGGTCCAGCCGGGCGTCGAGGTCGGTGCCCATCGCCGTGCGCAGGTCGTCGTCGGCGGTGGCCGGCAGACCGTCGTAGGACCCGCCGACCAGCGTCGGCACCGGCGCGTGGGGGTCACCGCCGCCGAGTACGCCGGCCAGCCGCTGCCGGTCCGCGGGCGTCGCCTCGGCGCCCAGCTCACCGCCGACCAGCGCGGCGAACGCCGGATCGGCGACGTCGGCGGGCGCCGTACCGGCCGTGAGCGGCGGAACGTCGCCCTCGGGCAGCAGCACCCACGCGCCGACCCGCACCGTGGTGGCCGCGCGTGGGGTGCGGATCGCGCGCAGCTCGGGTGGCGCGCCGAGCCCGGCGGCAGCCTCCATGGCGGCGTTCGCCAGATCCGCCCGGCCGGTGACCAGCGCATGCACGCCGTCGGCCATCAGGAGATCGGCGTAGGTGTCCAGAACGTCGTCCAGCGGCGCCAGCCGGTCGGGCAGGTCCGCCGGTAGACCCGCGACCAGGGCGCCCCTGCGCGCCGCCGCGAGCACCGCCGCGCCGTCACAGACCCGGCGGTTGTCCTGCCCGCCGGCCAGCGGGTAGGTCTCGCGCAGGACGCGGACGACGTCCCAGTCACCGGCCACCGCCTCGACCTCCAGGCCGAGCGCCTCGTAGGGGTGCACGCCGAGGCGCACCCGCTCGGCGAGCGCGATCGAGCCGCGGACCTTCGCCGAGTCGATCGTCAGGTCCCAGCGCTTGTCGGCGGAATGCCGCACCGCGGCGTCCCGCAGGAGTGCGGCGGTCAGGGCCTGATCGCGCGACGGTGCGTGCAGCAGGCCGGCCGCGGTCGCCCCCGGCGTCAGCGCACCCGTCGCGGCGGCCGGCCGCGGGGCGTCCACCCATCCGTAGGCGCCGAGCAGGAACGGCGCGCCATCGGTGGTCATGCTCCGCAGGCGACGCTCGGCGAGCCCGGTCAGCCAGGGATCGACGCGGAATGCCGCCGTATCGAGTGCCGCGAGCGTCGCGCCGAACAACGCGTCGTGTTCATCCGCCCACAGGTCGGCGACGGCCGCGAGTGCCTTCTGCACCTCGCGGAACCGCGTGGCGACCAGCTCGCCGTTGCCGTCGGTGGCCGTCTCCAGCTGGGTCACCGACGACTCACCGCCGCGCATGACGTAGCTGCGGTAGGTGTTCTCGTCGTCGAGCGGCAGCGGCTGGGCGAGATCGACGACTCCGGCGGCCTGCCAGCGCGTGATCGCCTCGCCGACCACGGCGCGCGCGGCGATCAGTGACTCACGGAACAGGTGTCCGACGAGGCCGAGTTTGTCGAAACCCTGGAAATACAGCGGCTCCGGCTCCATCGTGCACAGCTCCTTGAGACGCTCCGGGTCGTCAACCGCATCGGAGGGCGGGCCGGGCACAGGGCCGGCGTGGGCGGCGGCGGCGATGGGGAACGCTGGAGCCGGCCAGTTGCGCCAGCTCACCGCGGTGTCGGCGTCCCATTCGGTCAACGTGACCGGCTCAATCCCGGCCATGATCCGAGCCACCTGCACGGCGACGAGGCCGGCCACCGGCCGCACCTGCCAGTGCCGGCTGGGTGCGTGCAGCCCGAGCACGTCGAGCAGCCCGTCGGTGTCGGCGCCGTCGACCCACGGATGGGCCGCCTCGGCCGCAGCGGCCGAACCGGCACACCACGCCAGCGCCCAGCGCAGGATCCGGTCCTCGACCGGAGTCAGCGGATCGCCGGGATCGGCCACCCACGACGTGAAGGACGACGTGGGCAGCAGGCCGTAGGGCTGCTCGCCGACCCGGATCGCCGGTCGCGGACCCTCGACGGCCAGGTTGCGGACCGCCCACCCGGCGAGATCGATGTCCGGCTCGTCTCCGGCGACGACGTCGCGCAACGCCCGGCCCCACAGCACCGGCCAGAATCCGCGTACCGCAAGGGATCCGGGCTCGCGGTAGTCCAGATCCCCGCCGAGCATCGGAAGCGCGCCCGCAGGGACCCGTCCGGTCAGCGCCGTGAGCACCGCCCCGGTGGACTCCTGCGCCGCCGGATCGACGTGCAGCAACGGGTAGACGGAGTCGGCGTCCGCACCGAAGTCGGTGGTCGGCTCGCCGTCCACGGTGTTGGTCGGCGTACCGGGCGCGAGGACGGCCAACCCCGCAGCGGCGTTATGCGCGTCGACGAGGTCGGCCGCGCCGGTGTCCCCCACCCCGAGTACGACGAGTGCCTCGAGTGCGGGCGGGTCGGCGCCGATGTCGATGTCGACGGCGAGGCCGAGCTCGACGGCGCGCCGATAGGACAGCCACCAGGTGTCGGGCAGGGTCCCGGCGGCAAGTTCGGCGGAGCCGGCGAAGGACGTGATGTCGAGGTCGGCGCCGATCCCGGCGAGGTCGAGCGCAAGCGTCGCCGCGAGCTGCCGACTGCCGTCGGCGTAGGCGAACCACACCTGCAGCTGCGTCGGCAGGCCGACCGCGCCGTGCACCTGCAATCCGGACGGCTCGGTCTGGTCGGTGCGGTCGACCCTCAGGCCGCCCGCGCCGTCGACGACGACGCAACGCCGCCACAGACCAAGACCACGTCCGGCGCCGACCGCAGCCGCGAACGAGGCGAACGCCGCCGCCTCGTCGATCGGCGGAGCGGCCGTGATGCCTGCGACCGCCTCGACCAGCCGGTCGAGTTCCTCCGGCGACGGTGGCGCGACGGTGCGGGGTATGGAGAAGTCGTCGGGGTAGATGCGGATCCGCAGCATGCCACTGCGGCACGCCGTCGGCGCGTTCGGCCGGCGGGACGAACCGGGTCTCGAGCCGCACTGGGGCGAGCACCTCGACGGTTGTCATAGCAGCGGTCCGATCAGTACCCGGACGGGAAGGGCGAAATGGTTGTAGGCGTAGTTGGCCGCGGATGAGTCGGCCGACAAGCGCCGCGCTCTGTGCGAAGAAGCGGTAGCCGGCCGGCGGTTCCTCCAGCACCACCCAGTAGTCGGCCAGCCTTCCCGGGTCGATGGGGAAGCCGAAGAAGGTGATGTCGGCGCCGATGGTGCCGGTGAAGACGTGTTCGACCCGGTTGGCGTCGACGAGCACGTCGCCGGCACCGGGCGGTGTGAACGCGGCGTCGGCGGCGTAGAGGTAGACGACGGTCGAGGGATAGCGCCGGAACAGCGGCGTCTTGAAGGCCACCACCGCCTCCGCGGCGCGCCCGCCGTCGACGAGCGCCGGGGCGCCGAGCGGCTTCGCCTGCGGCCAGTTCTTGATCGGGAGGATGTCGAGCTCGACGCTGAGCTGCGCTGCCAGAACTTGCGCAGCGGCGACCAGCGGGTGACGAGCGGGATGTTGCGCCAGCGCAGCTCGCCGCCGGCCTGCAGGTTGGCTCCGGTGAGCAGCGCCTCGACGAACGCCGGGTTGGTCGCCAGGGCGACCACGTCGCCCTCGATCAGGTCACCAGCGCCCGGCAGCATCCAGTCCGGGGCGGACGCGGACAGGAAGCTCCACAGCGGCAGGTCGAGTTCCGGTTCGACCTCGACCGGGCCGATGCCGGTGCGGCCGGGCAGCGTCGCCAGCACCCGCACGCACTGCGGGCGGCTGATCGCCGGTCGGGTCGACGGCCCCGGCGACGGCGCCGGCGAGCCCGGTGAGGTCGACCGGCTCGCACGGTGTCGGCGGCGCGAACTCGTCGACCCAGCCGGTCCATCCCGAGACCTGCGTCGTCGGGTCGGGATGCTCCTGGGTGTTGAGGAACGCCTGCACCGCCGCGCGGTCGGGCCGGCCGTCCTTGCCGGGGGCGAGAGCAAGCAGCGCCGCGGTGAGCTCCGCAGGACTGGGCAGCCGCCCGCCGCCGAGCAGCCGGTCCAGAATGCGGTCGGCGAGCTCTTCGTCGCCGGCGGCTGCGGCCTCGACGGCGGCCTTCGTCGCCTCCTCGACCCGGCCCGGGTCGACGTCGCGCCGGGGCGGGATGTCGGCCGGGTCGTCGGGGGGTGCCGGGCACCGGTTGGCGCTGCGGAGTACGGCGCCCAGATCGCCGGCACCGTCGGCCGCGCGGGCGGTGCGCGCCGGCCCGGGACGTAGCGCGCGGCGGGCCGCCGACGAGAACAGCGCGCGGGACAGGCCCGGAGTGTGGCCGGCGACCGCGTCGAGGACGGTCCCCCCGTCGGTGGGCAACCGGCCGAGCACGGGGAGGAGGACGGCGAGCAGATCGGCCGCGGCGGCGAGCGTCGGCACCCGGCGCCGCCAGACGGAGCGACTCGCCTCGACTCCCAGGGCGACGTGCCGGATGCGGTCGTCGGCGACGGACAGACCGGCCAGCTTGGTGGTCGCGGCGTCGGCGATCCGGTCCTGCCACTCGATCGCGTTCCAGGCACCGATCCCGGCCGCGCCACGCGCCCGCGGGTCGCCGCGCAGCTCGTCGATCCACCCGCCGGCGGTGAACGTCTCCTGGTCGGCGAGCGTCGCGAACGGCGCGTCGTAGCGCGGTGCGGTGACGACGCCGCGGCCGTCCGGGGTGACGATGCGGTCGCTGAGGTGAGCCGTCTCGCTCGCCACGTCGGGAGGCGGCGGCTGGTCCGCCGGATCGGGTCCGGCGACCGGGTCCGCCGGCAGCCGCAGTGCGCCGGCGGTGCTGAGCACCCAACTGTCCGGATCCCCCGGGCCGCGCCGGAGGTAGGTGACATCGGCTCTGCCGAACGGCGTCCCGCCGGCGGCATCGATCGCGGCCAGGTCGGCCTTGTGCAGCTTCGCGGCCAGCTCCGGAAAGTCGCCGAGCGGCCCGGTCCGGAACGTCCAGGTGTCGTAGCACGGGCAGGTGACCGGCGCCGTACCCGTCCAGGCGTCGGCGCCGTCAGGTGTGAACGCCGGCACCAGGCACGCGACGTATTCGGTCTCCTGCGCGAACGGGGCCGGCGAGAGCAGCCGCGCCACCCGGCGGCCGTCGACGTCGTGCACGTGCGCCCACTGGAACGAGTCGGCCAGCGCATGGATCTGCTGGGTCGCCGTGCCGAGACCGACCTGTCCGTCCGGGCGTAGGACGATCTCGTCCGGCGTACGACGGCCGACGACGAGCACCAGCCACGGGCGCAGCACCGCGCCGACGGCAGCGCGGGGCGTGTAGCGCCACGGCAGGTCGACGGCGGAGAACTCGATCAGTGCGACCTTGGGCTGCTCGGCGTCACTCGAGCCGGGCGCCGGGAAACGCCGGGCGATGGCGCCGACCGCGAGCCGTTCGACGTCACCGGGACCGAACAACTCGTAGTCGGTGTCGATCAACCGGGTATCCGCGGGGTTGGCGAGGTCGGCGATGCCCACCGGCACCGTGCTCTGCAGCCGTCCGTCGACGACGGTGGTGGCGCCGATCCGCAACGCCTTCTCGGCCCGCGAGAAGTAGGTGGCCGCCACTCAGACCACCCCTGCCAGCGAGACCGGCGCCGCGGCGTCGACGGCGGCCAGCGCGACCGAGTCGTTGTACCGCGCGAACTGGTGCGCGGCGGTCGCGCTGGTGAACGTCCCGCCCGCGACGGTGGTCCACTCCTCCGGATCCACCGCGACCATCGACGTCGGGTCGCTCAGCGCGGGTGGCCGGCGGGCCGCGTCGGTGAGCGCGGCCATCTCCCCCAGCGCCAACACCTCACCGACGAGGATGTGGCGGTGGCCGCCGGTGATGACGATCTGCTGGACCTTGCGGTTTTCGGCCACCGGGTCGAACGGCGGCGGGTCGGCCAGCGACAGCTCCCGGCCGCTCGCCAGCACGTCGAAGGGCGGCCGATTCACCGCTTCGGCCGAAGTGAGGGTGACGTAGCTGCCCGGGCTGAACCGCTCGGTCACGTCGGCGCCGGCCGTGGTCACGACGACGCCCTGGCCACCGTCCAACGGACGGCCGTCGACCCGCTCGATGAGAAGCCCGAGCGGGGCCCGGGTCTGCTCGATCCGCAGGGTGCCGGTCGGCGGTACGGCGGCCACCGAGTCCCGACCGGGCCGCGGCGCCAGGACGACGTCCGGGTCGCCGACGCTGCCGGCATGCACGTTGTCGGTCTTGCCGAACTCCTCGGCCACGACATCCAGCAGTCGCGGCGGGCTCGGCAGCGTGTCCGACGGGCCGCTGCCCAGGGTGAACGTCTGGTCCCAGGAGATCGAGAAGAGGAAGACGTCGATGCTGAGCGACCCGCGGATCACGACCGGGCCGGGCCCCGCGATCGACCCGTCCAGGGTCACCGACGCGAAGCTGAAGCCTTCCACCGATACGTCGAAGCCGGCCGAGATCTTCGCCTCGAAGTGGAACGGCCGGAACTGCACGATCGCGTCGAGCTGGATGAAGCCGTGCGCCTCGATGATGAGGTCGATGCCGACCTCGAGCCGGCCGCCGAACTGCACCGAGTTGGAGGTGATCGCGAAGTAACCTTCGACCCGGATGTCGATGATCGAGATCGGGTTGTCGATGGCCAGCCCCACCCGGCGCATCGCGGGGATCCGCGCCGGCTCCGGATTGAACCCCGGGTAGAAACCGCCGACCGACACGACGAAGTACCCGTTCGAGCCCCAGCTGAACCGCATCGCGGCGTCGCCGTAGATCTCGAAGATGCCGAGTACGTGGCTGTCGACCAGGCTGGCATCGATCGACACCAGTTCCTGCACCGGATCGATCTCGCCGAGCAGATCGAGGCGCAGGTTCAGGACGAACTCGAGGCCGGGTATCGCCGCCCTAGCGACGCCGAGGATGACGACCTTGCCGGTCGGGATCTCGACGACCACGCCGAGGTCGAGCGACAGCAGGCTGCCGGACGGCCCGAACGACAGCCAGGACACCCGCAGCGACGGGCCGACGAGGTGGGTCCCCGGATGCGCCGGGAAGAGGTGGTCGGCGGCGGTCACCAGTGCCAGCGGCGATGCCGGCGGCCGGGTGGCGAAGAGCACGTCGCCGGCGGTGCCGGTCCGCACGGCCGCACGCAGCGCGTCGGTGTCGGCGCGGCGATTGACCCCGACGATGCCGCCCACGCGGTCGAGGGAGAAGCCGAAGGACAGCTGGATCGGCGGCAGGAAGGCGATTCCGAGGATCGCCAGGAACGACGGCTCCCCGTCGATCATCGCGAGCACAGCTGCCGCGCTGACCTGCGCCGGGCCGAGGGGCAGTTCGAGCGTGCCGCCGTAGCCGCCGGCACCGGGCAGCCGCACGATCGATCCGCCGCCGGGCAGGCCACCACCGAACGGCGAGGACAGCGACGCGGCGATCTCGCCGACCTCGAACGGACCGACCGGGATCGGCGCCGGCACCGTCCCGTCCGGCAACGTCGGCGGCTGCACGACCAGGGTCGACGACGCCACCGACAGATGCACCGGCCCGATGTCGACCTCGCCGTGGATGCCGCTGGCGGCGATGTCACCGAGGTCGTCGGCGAGATCTGCGAGCCCAGGCACCTCTGCCAGCACACCGAGCAGGAAGTCGGCGAGGTGGCCGGCGATCTGGTTACGGGCGGACTCCCACGCGGCCTGCGCCCCGGCCACCGCCAGCGGGTCGCCGGCGAGCGCCGTCTCCAACGACTGGGCGGCGGCGACCAGCTGCGTCAGTTCGCCCTGCAGCTGCGGGTCGGCGCCGGGACTGAGCGCATCACGCAGCCGAACGGCGTACGACGTGACCTCGCCAGCGGCCATGCCAACCCTGTTTCGCCCGAAGTTGGCTCACCCTAACGCGGGGGCGGGTCGCCATCCGTCCGCGACGCGCGCGTCGGGCCGGTCGTCGGTGCATTGGCGCGGCGGAACGGGTCGACGCCCGCGTGGACGGCACGCCGGGAATCCGGTCGCCGGGGCGACCCGGGGCCCGTTACCCTCGCGCGGGTGACCGGCGACCCGACCCCGTTCCTGTGGCTCTGCGGCCCGTCCGGCGTCGGCAAGTCCAGCGTGGGGTTCGAGATCTTCGCCGAGCTCACCCGCGCCGGCATCAAGACCGCCTACCTCGACATCGACCAGATTGCGCTCTGCTATCCCGCGCCGGCGGGCGATCCGGACAACCACCGGATCAAGGCACGAAATCTCGGCGCGATGTGGCCGACGTACCGGTCGGACGGTGCCCGCTGCGTCGTGCTGTCGGGGATCATCGAGTCCCGCGACCTCGCCCGGTCCTACGCCGACCAGCTACCGGACGCGGCGTTGACGTTGTGCCGGCTCCGCGCGGGCCGGGATGAACTGCGGCGCAGGTTCATCGGCCGGGGATGGCGCACCGACCTGGTCGACGACACCGTGCGCGACGCGGATGCCCTCGATCGCAGCGACTTCGCGGACCTGTGCATCGACACCGACGGGGTGCCCGTCCCGGAGGTAGCCCGGCTGGTCCGCGAGCGGGCCGGCGGGTGGCCACCAGGTCTCGCGCCGTGACCGACCGTCCCACACCCGTTCTCTGGGTCTGCGGTCCCCCGTGTGTCGGAAAGTCGACGGTCGGGTGGGAGATCTTCGCGCAGCTCACGGCGTCGGGAATCACAGCAGCATACGTCGACCTGGCACAGATCGGATTCTCCCGGCCGGTGCCGGATGACGATCCCCACAACCACCGGATCAAGGCGCGCAATCTGGGTGCGATGTGGCCGACGTTCCAGGCCGCCGGGGCTCGCTGCCTGGTGATCTCCGGTGGTGTCGAAGACCGCGACGACGTCGCGCGGTACGCCGGCGCACTGCCCGGAACGGCGCTGACCCTCGTGCGGCTCCATGCCGGGCGAAGTCAGTTGGCGGAACGGATCCAGCGCCGCGGTCGGGGCGAGGGGCCGTCGATACCGGGCAACGAGCTGAAGGGGCGCAGCGCCGCATTCCTCGGCCGCTTCACGGAGCGGGCGATCGCGGACGCCGATGACCTCGAGCACGCGAAGCTCGACGCCCTGCGCGTCGACACGGACGGGCGATCGGTCGCGGACCTGGCGGCCACGGTGCGCACCCGGGCAGGCGGCTGGCCCGACCTCGCCCCGCTGCATTCCGCATCAACGTGACGTTGATGCGGCTAGAGCGCATGAACGTGACGTTCATGCGGAATGGGCGGCGGCGTTGACTCCCGCCCAGAAGTCCAGCATCAAGGGTGGCGGCTCCGGTGAGGTGACCGCGCGTTGGGCGAACAGGATCCCGTCGCGGGCCAGGGGCGTGTGATCGGTGAAGGACGGCGTACCGACCGTGTCGACGTGCACGTCGTCGCCGCGCGCCACGAGGGTGACGAGCCCGGGAAGTCGACCGGCGGCGACATGGGCCGCCATCGAATCGTGTAGGCGAGCCAGGGCCTCCGTCGGGAGCGGGCCTGCGGATGTCTCGTCGCTGGTCAGTGTTCGGCTCCCGGATCATGTCATGTGGTGTAGACGTCGGGCCAGCCTCGAACTCATCGGCGCACCTTGTCAACGTTCGCGCCGCCGTCCGATCATGGCCCGATGCGGATCGGCGACATCGACCTCCAGCCCATCTCCGACGGCACCTTCATCGCGCGCCCGAGCTACTTCGGCGACCACATTGGACCGGACGCCCACCCGGAGCTCTTCTCCCGGCACCGGACCGCCTGGCTGCCGCTCGGCTGCTTCCTGATCCGTACGGCGGACAGCGTCGTCCTCATCGACGCGGGCATGGGACCGGACCAGGACGAACTACCGCACGGCATGCGTCTCGTCGGCGGCCAACTCCTCACCGGACTGCGCGCTCTCGGCGTCACCACCGGCGACATCACCGACGTCGTCTGCACCCATCTGCACACCGACCACGTCGGCTGGCTCTTCGCCCTCGACACCGCTCCGATCTTCCCGAAGGCGACGATCTGGTTCGGCAATGGTGACTGGCACCATTTCGTCACCGGGCCCGGCTACCTGCCCACCCACATCCGCGACGGGTTCCGCGCCCCGACGAACACCCCGGGCCTGCGCCCCATCGACCACGACACCAGCATCGCGCCCGGGGTCACCGCACTGCCCACGCCGGGACACACCCCCGGGCACATGTGCGTGGTGGTCTCGTCCGGTCAGGAACGCGCCCTCCTCCTGGGTGATGCCATCACCTGCCCCATCCAGCTCGACGAACCGACCTGGCACTCCATCGGCGACGTCGACCCCGCACTGGCCGACCGCACCCGGGAACGCCTGTGGCGTGAGCTCGAAGGCGACCGCATCGTCGGCGTCGGCGCCCATTTCCCCGAACTCCGGTTCGGGCGCGTCCTGCGGGGAACCCCGCGACGCTGGATCGGCTGATCGACCCAGGACTACGCCGATTCCCGGCCCGCATCCGATGGGCGCGATCCCTCGTCGACGTCCACCGTCAACTTCCGCAGCACGTCGTATCCGAGAAAGGTGAACATGCGGGTGCCGACGGCCAGCGGCTGTGGCTCGCGGGCGAAGCGGTGCGCGCCGACGCCGTACCCCGCGTCCGGTTCGGACAGCCAGTGCAGGGTGAAGCCGCTCGCGCCGAGCCGGTCGCAGATCATCGGCACCCGGTCGGGAGTGCGACGGTGGCGGGTCCAGATCACGGTCCCGCCGTTCCTGCACAACTGGGCGCAGCAGTCGATGGTGCGCTCGATGTCCTCGTCGGAGATGTTGCCGAACACTCCGCAGGCCAGCACGAGGTCGGCCGGGACGAAACCGCGGTAGTGGTCGATGAGGGCGGCGTCGGCGGTCAGCACCTCCACCCCGTCCAGGCCGGCGGACCGGGCTGCCTCCGCCGCGGACGCCGCGTTTCCCGCGTCCAACTCCACCAGTCTCGCCCGGACGTCATCGCGTCGTGGGTGGTCGGCCAGTACCTCGAGCAGGTCGCGCCCCTGACCGGCGCACATGCTCACGACCTGCAGCGGACCGGGCGGTCTGCTGTCCAGCGCGTCCCGGATCTGAGACTGAACCGCCTGAAGTCGCCGGGCCAGCCGCGAGCCGGGAAGGTCGTATTCGTCGTGCCAGGTCCGCCAGTCCATTGCAGAACCCTATGGCGACGGGAGCCCGGCGGGCGACCCAGTAACGGTCCGTCGACGTCGGTTCGGGCAATCACGGTGTGAGAGCGTCTGAGCATGGATGCTGTCGACGTGGACGCCTCTGGACCCTCAGACCCGCAGCAGCGGGCGGGATACCGGCGATCGGCGGGATCGCCGCGCGGCGAGGCCCGGCGCCGGGAACTGCTGGAACGGGTCACCGACGACCTCGCCGCAAACGGCCTGGTGGACTTCTCGCTACGGCGGGCCGCGCGGGCGGCGGGCACCACCCACAAGGTGCTGCTCTACCACTTCGACGGAGTCGACGACCTGCTCGTGCAGGCCGTCCTCCGACTGCGGGAGCGGCGCACCGGACGCGCCCTGGCCGCCGCCACCCGGGGACCGGCGCGCCGGTCGCTGGCAGACCGGGTGCACGCGATGTGGCCCGTTCTCGTCGGTGAGGAGGCACGCGTGCTCGACCAGGCGATCGGCCTGGCGATGTACGACCCCGAGCACTACGCGGCACTCGCGCGGGAGGCGTCGCAGCAGTACCTGCCCACGCTGCAGTCCCTGTGTCCGGAGGCGTGGTCCGACCGGCGCAAACTCGAGGTCGCCGAGATGATCCTCGCGGTGCTCCGCGGCTTCCTGGTGGACTGGCGGACCAGCGGCGACGCTCCCGGGATCGACGCGGGGTTCGCCGCCCTGATCCGCGCGCTGGAACGCGAGGAGGCCGCCCGCGGGTAACCGTCCTGGACATCATGCGAACCGCGTGGTTCACTTTGTGGAGAGCGTCAATCTGAACCACTCGGAGGTCGGCATGCGGGTCCCCGTGCAGCGGGAGAAAGTCCGGTTCGCCAGCGGCGACACCGAGTGCGTCGGATGGCACTATCCGGGGACCAACGGCGCCTGCGTGATCATGGCGGCCGGCGGTGGGGTGACCAAGGAGCCGGGTACCGACCGGTTCGCCGGGCGCTTCCAGGAGGCCGGGTTCGCCGTACTCGCCGTCGACTACCGCCGCCTCGGGGAGAGCGGCGGGCAGCCGCGGCAGATCGTGAACATCGCCGAGCAACTCGCCGACCTGCAGGCCGCGATCGCCTTCGCCGCGACGCTGCCGGACGTCGACCCGGGCCGGCTCGCGATCTGGGGCTTCTCCCTGTCCGGCGGCCACGCCATCCGGGTCGCGGCCCGCAACCCGGCGCTCGCGGCCGCGATCGTGCAGACACCGCTCGCCGACGGCCCGGCCGCATCGCGGGCGGCGATGCGCTACTCCACGCCGCTCGCGATGCTGCGGCTCACCGGGCGCGGCATCCTCGATCTGCTCGGCGGTCTCGTCGGCCGGCAGCCCCTGCTGGTGCCGCTCGCCGGTGCACCGGGCACGGTGGCGATGCTCTCCACGCCCGACGGCCTCGACGGCGACCGGGCTCTCAACCCCGGCAAATCCTATCCCGACTGGCAGCAGGAGATCGCCGCCCGCTCCACACTCGGCATCGGCTACTACCGGCCCGGCCGGGACGCGTCCCGCGTCCGATGCCCGATGCTCGTCGTCGCCTGTGACCAGGACCAGTCGGTGCTCCCCGGCCCCGCCGTACGCGTGGCCCGGCGGGCGCCGGGAGCGGAGCTGGTCCGCCTCCCCGGCGGGCACTACGCGCCATTCCTGGACGCGCACGAGGCGGCGGTCGAGGCCGAGCTGTCGTTCCTGCAGCGGCACCTGGTCGATCGGTCGCCGACGGATCGCCCGGCCCCCGCCGAAGCCCTGCCCACCGGCGGTCGGGCATGAGCGAGATCGAGCTGTCCGCCGGGACGGTCGAGTACGACGACTCCGGCGGCGACGGGCCGGTCATCGTGCTGCTGCACGGGCTGATGATGGACTCCTCGCTCTGGGACGAGTCGATCGCCGATCTGTCCGTCGACCACCGGTGCGTGGCACCGACCCTGCCGCTCGGCGCGCACCGCCGCGCGATGCACACCGACGCCGAGCTGTCGCTGCCCGGGATCGCCCGGCTGGTCGCGGAATTCCTCGACCGCCTCGATCTGCGGGACGTCACTCTCGTCGGCAACGACACCGGCGGTGCGCTCGTCCAACTGCTGATGTCCGAGGGCGCCGAGCGCGTGGGTCAGGTCGTGCTCGCCTCGTGCGACGCGTTCGACAACTTCCCGCCCGGGCTGACCGGCAAGACGCTGGTGCTCGCCGGCCGGCTCTCACCCCGGCTGTTCGGCGTGGTCATGCAGCAGATGCGGCTGCGGATGGTCCGCCGGCTCCCGATCGCGTTCGGGTGGCTGACCAAGAGGGGCGACGCCGCCACCGCCCGGTGGATGGCGCCGGTCCTGACCCGGCCCGAGATCCGTCGCGACGCCGTACGCGTCCTTCGGTCAGTGGCGGCCGACCCGCACCTCCTGCTCGACGCCGCCGAGCACCTGCCGACCTTCACCCGTCCCGCCCTCGTCGTCTGGGCCGGCGAGGACCGCGTCATGCCGCCCGAGCACGGCCGGCGCCTCGCCGGTCTCCTCCCCCACTGTCGGCTCGTCGAGGTGGACGACAGCTACACGCTCATCCCCCTGGACCAGCCGGCGGAGCTCGCCCGGACCATCCGGGAGTTCACCCGCGCATCCGAACCTGCGTAGCGCCCGTGAGCGGGTCGATGGGGCGCGGCGGCCGGCGCCTGGCGACATCGTGCGTCCTACTCGCCGATCTGACTCCAGAATGCGAGTACGGCGCACGATGATGCCCGCATGTCGCGCGACGGCGAGCTAGGTGACGCGGGAACGGTCCGACAGCCGCCGCCCGTCGGGACCGGTGCATGATCATCCGGAGCCCCCGACAATGTAGAGGCAGGCATACCCGATGTCCGTTGCGCGGCCCGGCCCATCTCGCCGTGCTGTATTGGTCGCGGCTGCTCTCCTGCCACTGGCGGGGTGCGGGGCGCGCGGCCGCTCGGCATCCCCGGCGTCTCGCACGTCGCAGCACCCCCCTCCGAGCCCCGCGGCACCGGGGCGCCGCACTCCCCGGGCTGCTGACAATCCACGGTTCGCGGCGCTGGAACGCCGGCACAGTGCCCGTCTGGGCGTCTACGCGCTGGCGACCGCGACCGGAGCCACCGTCGCCTACCGTGCCGACGAACGGTTCGCCTTCTGCTCCACCTTCAAGACACTCGCCGTGGCGGCCGTCCTGCACCGACACCCGCTGAGTTACCTGGCCGAGCATGTCAACTACACCGCAGCCGACGTCAACTCCATCTCGCCGATCACCGAGCAGCACGTCGCCACCGGAATGACCATCGGGCAGCTGTGTGACGCCGCCATCCGCTACAGCGACGGCACGGCCGCCAACCTGTTGATGCACGACGTCGGTGGTCCGGCGCAGTTGACCGCCTACCTGCGCGGACTCGGCGACACGATCAGCCGCATGGACCAGTACGAGCCGGAGCTGAACAGGAACCGTCCGTACGACCCGCGCGACACCACCACCCCGCGGGCGATCGCGGCCGACTACCGCCGACTCGTGCTCGGTGAAGCGCTGACCGCCGACAAACGGGCCCTACTCAAGGGCTGGCTCGAACGCAGCACCACCGGCGACAAGCGCATCCGGGCCAGCGCTCCCCGGGGATGGACGGTCGCGGACAAGACCGGCACCGGCGACTACGGCAGAGCCAACGACATCGCGATCGTGTGGCCGGCCCACAGAGCTCCGCTCGTCGTCGCAATCATGTCCGACCGCTCCGGGTACGGCGCCCAGCCGAGCGACGCCCTGATCGCCGAGACAACGACGCAGATCGTCGCCGCTTTCACCTGACCGGCCCGGCCACCCGAGGCACGAGGGTGGGCTCGTGTCTGCGGGGCGGAACCGGCGGCGGAGGGTGCCTGCGCCGTCAGCCGATCAGAGCCGGACAGCGAGGTCGTCCGAGCGTCCGGCCGCGAGCCGGGGCCACTGGGAGATGGGCCGTCCGTCGATCCGCACATGCCCGTCGACCTCTTGTGGCCAGCCGGCGGGCGAGTCCTCCCACGGCTCCTGGCGTCCGTACGCGGTGAGGTCCATGAGCGAGTAGCTGTTGTCCATCGCCTCGACGCCGCGGCCGGTCGTCCAGTAGGTCTCGAAGACGCGGTCGCCGTCCCGCAGGTAGCACACGATGTGGAACAGTCCGACCTGACGCCCGACGAGGAGCTCGTCGAGGGAGTCTTGTGCCGAGTACCACGGCATGTCCCAGCCCATGAAGTCGCGGTAGCGCACGCTCACGTCGTAGGGACCCTGGCAGAGGACCGCGTAGGTGATGTCACGGGAGTGCAGGTAGGACAGCTCCGCGACCTGGCCGTTGCACCACGTACAGCCCTCGCACTGCTCGGCCGCGGGGTGGTCGTGGTGCCACATGAAGTAGTAGGCGATGAGCTGCCGCCGGCCTTCGAAGGCCTCCAGCAGCGTGCTCGGCCCGTCGGGTCCGGTCAGCGCGAGGTTGCCATCCACCTCGACCATGGGCAGGCGCCGTCGGGCGGCGGCGATCACGTCGCCTTCCCGCGTGTGCACCTTCTCGCGGGTCCGCAGCTTGTCCAGTTCGGCCTGGTAGGTGGCCCGGTCGACGGCCGCGGGCAGACCCGAGGCGCCAGCGGCCGACCCGCTGTGGTTTCTTGACTCACCGTTCATGATTGTTTCCTCCTACTGTTCCGGCGACAACACCCGTCGGGTGGCCGCGAGCTTGAGCAGATTCTCGATCGTCGTCACCCGCGCGCGAACTGGGTGAGAAACCGCGTGTGCCTGATCTTCCGGGCGAAGCCCTGCCGGGCTGTACGACGTTGCACAGAGGGCGTCGGACTACCGAGCCTGCCTGCCGCACGGCGCGCAATGCGGTCATGCTCCCGGGACTGCAGGAGCTCTGCATACAGCTGGCGGGGCATGTCCGGACTCATCTGGTACATGACTGGCCTCCTTTTCCGTCCGCTGAGCTGGTTTCTGACCTTGTCGCCCCACCGACGAAGGGCACAGGCCCCGGATCGACACCGGCACGAAACAAATTCGGAATTCTTTTCGGGGCGGATCCGGCGCCGACGGCAGCCGCCCGGTGCCGAGGGCGCTGACGGACGGTCAGAGCTCGCGCAGGCGGCCCGTCAGGTAGCGGCACTCCGCCTCGGTCGGCGCCAGCCGGAGGGCCTCCTCGTAGGCCACCCTGGCGTCTGCCACCTGGCCGTCCCGTCGGAGCAGATCGGCGCGGGTCGCGGGCAGCAGGTGGTAGCCGTCGAGCCGCCCGGACTCGGCAAGCTCGTCCACCAGCGCGAGGCCGGCCGCGATGCCATCGGACATCGCGATCGCGACGGCCCGGTTGAGCTCCACCACCGGGGACGGCGCGAGCCGCACCAGTTCCGCATAGAGGGCCGCGATCTGCGGCCAGTCGGTGCTCGCCGGGTCGGGTGCCGTGGAGTGGCAGGCGGCGATCGCGGCCTGCACCTGATAGGGCCCGCCCCGTCGCATGGCCAGCGCCTGGTCGAGTACGGCGACCCCTTCGGCGATCAGGGTGCGGTCCCACCTGGATCGGTCCTGATGTTCCAGCGTGACCAGCACGCCGCCATCGGTCCGCGTCGCGCGTCGGGCCTCGTTCAGCAGCATCAACGCCAACAGGCCGCGCGGCTCGGGCTCCCGCGGCATCAACCGGGCAACCACCCGGGCGAGGTGGATCGCCTCGGCGGTCAGCGACCGGCGCCCGTCCTGCTCGTCATAGCCCTCGTTGAAGATCAGATAGAGCACCGCGAGAACGGCAGCCAGTCGCTCCGGCAGCAATTCGGCGGGCGGGACGCGGTACGGGATGCCGGCCTCGGCGATCCGGCGCTTGGCCCGCACCAGTCGCTGCGCCATCGTCGACTCGGCGGTGAGGAACGCCCTGGCGATCTCGGCGGTGCTCAATCCGGCGAGGGTGCGCAATGTCAGGGCGACCCGGGCCTCGAACGCCAACGCCGGATGGCAGCAGGTGAAGATCAGCCGCAGCCGCTCGTCGGGGATCTCCTCGACGGCCGGCCCGTCCGGTTCCCGGGCCAGCACGGCGAGTTGGCGCAGCTTCGTCCGCCCGGCCGTGTCGCGCCGCAACCGGTCCGTGGCGCGATTACGCGCCGTGGTGGTGAGCCAGGCGCCCGGATGGCTCGGGATGCCGTCGCGCGGCCACCTCGCCAGGGCGGCCGCGAACGCGTCCTGCGCGCAGTCCTCCGCCAGGTCCCAATCCCGGGTCAGCCCGATCAACGTCGCGACGACCTGACCCCATTCGTCCCGATACGCCGCGTCGACCGCGGCGCGCACGGCCTCGCCGGGCGCGCTCATTCCCAGACCGGACGGATCTCGATGCTCCCCCACCGCGCGTAGGGATGTCCGGCCGCGATCGCGATCGCCTCGTCGAGGTCGGCGCAGTCCACGACCACGAAGCCGCCGACGAAGTCCTTGGTCTCGGCGAACGGCCCGTCAGAGACCAGCGTCTCGTCGCTGCGGACCCGGACCGTCGTGGCGTCGGTCACCGACCGCAGCCGGGCGCCGAACAGCCTGCCGCCGCGGCGTTCCAGGTCTGCCTCCCAGGCCTGGTGCACCGGGTCGGCCGCCAGGTCCTCGTTGCTCGGGGGAGCCGACTCGTCGTCGCAGATCAGCAACACGTATTTCATAGGCCGGAGTCTGGCATGCCCTGGGCCGAGATGACGATGACCACCGGCCAGCGCTGGGTGCTGGCCCTGACCTCGGTCGCCGCCCTGCGCACGACGCGGCCATGGGCTGGTCCCGCGGCTGCTCGACGCCCTCACCGGACAGCTGCCCGCCGACGCTGATCGGCTCAATATCGAACATTTCGTGGCCAACGAGCGTGCCGGTGCGTTCGACGAACGTGAGGGCTTCACCGTGGAAAGGATCGAACCGGGTCCCACTGACGATGTGGCACTCGGGGTGGTGTGGCGCTCGCGCCCGCGGTCGGCGTCCGCTGAGTCATCTGGACATGCCTGACCCTCGTGGCCATACGATCGCTGCATGGTTGACGTTCCGACGCTCGACCGGTTCGGATCGGCGCCGGATCGTCCGCCTCCGGCGGTCGCTCGCGAACTCGGCGTGGACGGCTCGACCTGGTGTGGCAGCCGGGTAGGCCATGACGGTGCCTTCCCGAACGGCGGCATCTGGCGCTATACGGCCGAGGGGGTCGATGGCGCCGCGACCAGCTGTGTGGTCAAGCGTGTCGGCCCGCAATTTTTCGGCGGCAATCCGATCTGGGCGAATTCGTCGGACCCGTCGCATCCGACGTGGTGGGGTCGGGAGGCGGCGTTCTACCGATCCGGCCTGGCCGCGCGGGGGTGGTCCGCCGACGCGAGGGTGGCGCGCTGCTTCGGGGTGTACGACGGCCCGGCCGGCACGCTTGAGATCTGGCTGGAGGACCTCGACATACCCGCTCTGTCGATCGACGTCTTCCGCGATGTCGTGCGTTCGCTGGCGCACTGGCAGGTCGCCACGACCGGCGCCACCGACGAGTTCCTGTCACAGGGATGGATTCCCGCGCACCTGGACCGCCGCCACCTCGACAACGAGGCGGCGATCGCCGATCCGCGCTGGGACGAACTGCTGCGCCGGGGCATCGGCAGCTCGCTACGGGACGCCCTGACCCGGCGCATCTCCCACCCGCAGGTGGCCGGCGACGTGCTCGACAAGTTTCCGCAGATGTTGACGAACTACGACCTGCACCACGCGAACATCGGACGTGCCAAAGCCGACGGGGCGACGGCGATCATCGATTGGGCATACGTCGGGTGGGGGCCGATCGGGCAGGACGTCGCGCATCTCGCGCTCGACACCTGGGACAAGCTCGAGCCCGGGGCCACGCCGCAGTCCGTCTGGGACGACCTGGCTGCCACCTACACCGGCGCGCTACGCGATGCCGGTTGGACCGGCTCCGACGATGACGTCATGCAGTCGATGGCGACGGCGTACGCCGTGCGCCACGGCTGGGCCGCTGAGCATCTGCTGGAGATGGCGACAACCCTCCCCGACGAGGCGCCGTCGATCGCCGAGCATGCCGACTTCCTGGCCGGGCTCATGCGCTCGATCCCATAGGCATTCCCGTAGGTAGCACCTGATGTAATGCGGAGATGGTTGACCGCATGAAGGTCCTGTACGAGGTCGCCGATCTGTACAACGCGCGGTATCCGGACGGGAATGAGCCGTTCCGGATTCTGTCGAGGCTGACGGAGGAACTCGGCGAGATTGCCGCGGAGGTCAACCATCTCGAACGTACCGGCGCCAAGGTGGTGAAGCGTGGGGAGCCCGAGCCGGGAAACCTGGGCTACGAGATAGCCGACCTTCTCCACAACGCATTGGCGCTCGCGCGGTACTACCAGGTTGAGCCTGTCGTGGATCACGCGGCTCGGCAGATCCACGAGGGCCTTCGACAGGTGTAATCCGCCACGTCCGCCATCACCGGGGCACCTACCCAAGGGCGTTTCGCGATCAACTGCGTGCGTCCAAGCCGACTTGGCAGGCAAGGTGCCCTGCGATTGCTATGGCGACGTCGGTAACGGTCCGATTGTCGGTGGCCTCGACGATGTCAGGTTTCGGTGCGGCCTCGTCGTACCGGCGATGGAATTCGCGCGCCCAATCCTTGTCGACCGTGCTGGACCGCTCGTCGAGGTGCTGTTCGAGAGTCGATCGATCGCACGAGAGGGCTATGACTGTCGTGTCGATTCCCGTCATTGCCTCATCGACCGCCCGGCCATCAGTCTCGTCGATGAGGCCAATCTCGATGATCAACGAGAACCCGGCATCGAGGTAGGCGCGTGCGGCGCGGAGCACGGCCAGCCGCATGCGCCGGTCGTTCTCGATGGTTCGGAACTCTGCCCGGTCGGGAGGCCGAGGTTGTGCTCGATCCACCTCGTAGAAAATCCACGGTTCGCGCAATATCTGCTGGAGTCGCACTCCGACGGCCGTCTTGCCGACGCCCGATGGCCCGGTGAGGACGAGCGAGCGACCAGCCACGCCCGGAGGCTAACCGGGGCCCGGGAGCCGATCAACGCGCTCCTCCTCGATCGGATCGGCCTCGGGTGCGAAAAGCGAGGTTGCCGCAAATGTTCGCCCGCCCGACGGTCCGGAGGTACGCGTACACTCGAAGGAGAAGTGACGGCCGAGGCAGCTGGCTGACATTCGCCAGAGCTCTGAACTCTCTATGGTCGGTCGTCAAAATGCGTAGCGTCGCACCTCCGCGGCAATCCGAAGTCGATCTTGGCCGCATGCGGCGCCCGCCGCCGATAGGCCCATCGAATCTCCGCCGTCTGCTCGTCGGGTTGATGGGTCGATGACGCCCCAGGAGCACCTGGCTGCGGTATTCGCTGCAGCCGCGGGCGGCGCTGACACGGTCGATCGCGACCTGCTACGGCGCGATGCAGTCGAAGGTGGTCTGGGGCTTGCTCCCGGCCTCGTTGGATGCAGCATCACGGAGCGCGCCGGCCCGGACTTCCGCACCCGCGTATTCGCGGGCGAGCTTGCACGGGAGCTTGATCAGCGACAGTACGAGGTGGGGATCGGCCCCTGTGTGGCCGCCACGCGGGACGGGCAGCGGCACATCGTCGACGATGTTGCCGTCTTCGCACGCTCCAATCCGCGCTTCGCGACGGCCGCGGCCGCTGGTGGCGTGCTGAGCGTCTTGTCCGTCCCGCTGACCGGCCGCCCGGAATCCCAGAGCATCAACTTCTACGGAGCAGCGTCTGCATCGATCCGCGATCCGTTGACTCTCGCACGGGCCAGTCTGTTGAGTCGCGCGATGGGGTCAATGGATGCCGGCGAGCGTCCGGTCGGGATCGGCGAGACCCCAGAGGCCAGAGCGGCGGCCTCACACCGAGACCTGATCGAGGCAGCACTGGCGGTCGTCATGCGCAGGCAGCGCATCGGCGAGGAGGATGCCTTCTACTGGCTCGTGGGCCAGTCCCGGCGGGAGAAGCGCAGTATCTTCGCCACCGCACGAGCCGTCATGCAACATGCCCGATCGGGCGGACCATGACGGACACAGAGCCCAGTCGCCTGAGTCTGTATGAGGGTGTCGAGTTCGCGCGATTGACCCCATCGGAACTTTGGGTTCAGTACTACGCACTAGGTGGCAACGCCGGCGAATACGAGGTCGAGGCCTACGCTCTCGGCCTCCTCCTTGCCGACACCTACGA
Source organism: uncultured Actinomycetota bacterium (assembly GCA_963828605.1). GTDB lineage: Bacteria > Actinomycetota > Actinomycetes > Mycobacteriales > QHCD01 > DASXJE01. Next base: position 766,224 of record CAWHER010000001.1, read on the forward strand.
GTACAACGTCATCGCGCAGGCCATCAACGAGGTGTTCATAGACCGCGGGGCCAACCATCCGGTCGCCTATCGAGATCTCGACGTGGCGGACTGAGCCTGGGCAACGATGCTGCGGCGTCAGGTCCGGTAGGTCAGCTGTACGGCGCCGTTGGAGTAGACCTTCGCTGGGGCCGTTGTGAGTGTCGTCTGGCCGAGATCTTCGGGTACGACGCCGACTCCGGTGCCGAGCACGACCGGGCACACGATCAGTCGTAGTTCGTCGACGAGCCCGGCCCTCAGTAGCGACTTGGTGAGGGCGAGGCTGCCCCAGACGAGGAGGTCATGGGGCGCCGCGGCCGCGATGAGCCGGCCGACGGCGTCGGTGAGGGGGCCGCGTTGCACGGTTGCGGCGGGCCAATCGCCCCAGGGCGCGGATTGCAGGGTCTGGGAGAGCACGGCCTTGGGGGTCGTGTTGATGAGTTTGGCCAAGACGTGGTCGGCGCTGGGCCAGTAGTCCGCGAAGATTTCGTAGGTCCGGCGACCGAGCACGATCATTCCGGTCCGGTCCATCAGATCCAGCTGGTCGGTGTCGATGGGTGACCAGTCCGAGATCACGCCCCCGAATCCGAATTCGCCGTCGGCGTCGCCGGCGAACCCGTCGACCGAGACGAATTCCTGCACGACAAGCATGGTGGTGCTCCTCACCGAGGCCGCTTACGCGGCGCCCGTCAGACGTTCAACCGTTTGGTTGACAGTCGGTCCGGCCGAACTCTACATTCAACCTTGTGGTTGAGCAATCGAGTGTGGTCGATGCGGTGTTCCGTGCGTTGGCGCATCCGGCCCGCCGCGACATGGTGGTCAGGCTGGTCGACGAAGAGCGCACGGTCGGTGAGTTGGCTGCGCCGTTGGCGATGTCGCTGGCCGCGGCGTCCAAGCACATCAGGGTGCTGGAGACCGCGGGTCTGATTGACCGGCGGGTGGTGGGCCGCCAGCACCTGTGCCGGCTGGTACCGCGGCGGTTGCACGAGGCGAGCGCCTGGCTGCGCTATTACGACCGGTTCTGGACCGACCGCCTGGACGGGCTACAGGCGATGTTCGACTCCGAGTCGGCCGACAACGGATCGTCGGACAGATCACCGTGACAGACAGGAGAACCGGTGCCGACGAGGCCGAGGTGAGCCGCGTCGTCTCCGCGTCGGCGGCCGAGTTGTACCGCGCGTGTCTGGATCCGGATCGCCTTCGTCGCTGGTTCGGACCGGGCGGGTTCACCGTGTTGGATTCGGCCGTTGATGCGCGGATCGGCGGCGCACACCGTACCCGGATCTCCGGTGCGAACGGCGTGAGCGGCACCTTCGTCTCCGAGATCCTGGAGCTGATTCCGGATCGGAAAATCGTGTTGACCTGGAGTTGGGTGGCCGAGACGCCACGGCCGGCCGATCCACCGCAGGGCGGGTCGGTCGTGTCAATCACGCTGCGCGAGGTGGCTCCGGGATCGACCGAGATCAGAGTGGTCCATTCCCGGCTCGGTGGATTTCCGCACGAGGACCCTGCCGGGATCGCCGAAGCGTGGACTCAAGCGTTACGGAAACTCGCTGACCTGCACTCCCATGAGTGAGCGCCGCGTGCCGACATCGATCCTCTCCGCCTTGCTCCAGTGGTGCGAGGAGCATCTCGGCAGCCCCCCCGGCCGCAGATCAGGTCGACCTCAGGCTGCCTGGGTAACGTGCGTGGCCATGGGCGGCACGAGGAACGACAGCGGGTCGGGGCGCGCAGTGCAGCCAGCCGATACGCCGGCGTCTTAAGAGGCGTAGGAAAGATCATCACCCATTTCACGTCAGAGCTATCTGGAATCCTCCGTCCATGACAGGACTGCTTCACTACGTCGACGCCGTGACCTTCCGGGTACCGGACCTGGACTCCGGGCTTGCCTTCTACCGCGATCGACTGGGACACGAACTGATCTGGCGGAACGACGCCGAGGGCCAAGCTGGTCTCCGCACACCGGGCTCCGCAACGGAGGTCGTACTGACAACCGCGCGCTCCTACGAGCCCAACTGGGAGGTTCACTCGGCAGTGGAGGCCGCCGCAGTGTTCGTGGCCAATGGCGGGCGGATCGTCGCCGGTCCCGATGACATCCCCATTGGACAAGTCGTCGTCGTCGAAGACCCCTTCGGCAACGTACTGGTCCTGCTTGACAGCACCACGGGCACCTACCAGACCGACGCCGAGGGCAACGTCACCGGGGTCGCCTGACTGATGAACGTGGGATGACGGCTGCCGATTCGGGCGGATGGCGGTGAGCATGCTCGTGACCAGCCACGTTCCGACGGTGACGAGGACGAACCACCATGCGGGTGTTTGCCCACCAGATCCGGGGAATGTACTTTCCATGGTAGAAAGTACTTGACGGGTTGCCGCTTGGTGAGGAGAGGCGACATGGAAAGGGTCCCGGAGCTGGAGTTGCTGCGCGCCCAGCGTGCGCAGCTGGCGAGCCGCCTCAAGACGCCGCGGTGGTACGTCGCGGCTACGGCCTTTGCCTGGGCCGTGGCCGCAACGATGCCGATCGGATCCCACTACCTCATCGGCGCGGGCGCCTGGTGCGCCCTGCTCGCCATCGTGGTGCTGCTCCTGGCGCAACAGGCTCTGGCCCGGGCCAGCGGGGTGGATGTGGGCCTACGGACCTGGCAGTACCCGTCCGGCCGCGTCTGGACGATCGCCATGGTCGTCGTCATCGTCGCGGCTTGCGGGGTGGAAACGCTCCTGCTCGATCACGGGCTGCTCGCGCCGGCGATCGTGGCCGGCGTGCTCGCCACGCTGGCGGGAACGGGCTGCTGGCAAGGCCATCTGCGGGGCATCCGTCGGGACCTGGAGACGGGTAGGGGGGCGATGTGACCGCCAAGGGCAAGCCAGCCGCCACGCTGGATCCGGTCATTCACCCGATTACCCGGCTGTCTCTGTGCGGCCTGCTCGCCAGCGGTGCGGACTGGGTCGAGTTCGCCGCGCTGCGCGATGCCGCGGGGATCAGTGACTCGGTGCTGTCGAAGCAGTCACGACTCCTGGAAGACGCCGGCTACATCGAAGTCAGGAAAGGGGCGGTCGGCCGTCGGCCGCGGACCTGGTTCCGGCTGACCCCGAACGGGCGCGCAGCGTTCGATGCTCACGTCGCCTGGCTTCGGCAGGCCGCCCGGGTACGCACCGAGGACGCGGCAGGATCGATGAAATCCCTCTGACCTTCCCTTTCGTTCACTCAGGCCTTAGTGGCGGCGACCGTGTAGCGCCAGACGGTGACATCGATTGACGCCTCGCCGCTTGGTTCGGCCAGCGCTTTCTCGATGGCTTCGGCAAGGGTGTCACGGTCATGTTCGGTGAGAGCGGCGATGTGCCCATAGGACAGTTGCCATTGGACATAGCGGGTCCTCGTGATTCGCATTGGCATAGGCCTTATCCAGTGATCGATGACCCGCATGAAGCCGCTTTCGTCGATCTCCTGTCGGCCTTGCTCGAGTAAGGGTTCGCGGCTGATGAGATGGGCCCCGGGTCCCGCTGTTGATCTCGGTCGCCAGGTTGCAACGGAGTCGGGCGGCCATCGGCGGTGACGGTTCGACTGCGGTCACTTGGGCGTTCATCGCCAACAGCGACTTGGTGAGCTGTCCCGTACCGGCGCCGACCCCAGCTGGCGACTGCCGAGGCCACACTGCAAACGCTCCAGCGTTCCCTCGATGAAGTCTGGTTGGTAGCGGGGCCGGCCGGCGTCGTACTCCCCGACCAACTCTCCGAAGGCCAATGCACCTTATCGGCGGGTGTTTGCTCGCATCCACGACTCCTTCAGGATCACTCAGGTTACGGCCACGCACTGCGTTGGCCACCGGCCGCCTCCGCTACTGCCCGCTACCGTCCGCTAGCGTTGTGCCGTGTTGTTGGTGGAACGCGTTGGTCCTCTCGGAAGGTCACCAGGTCGGGGCCTTCCTCCGCATGGCTCGGCGGGACCAGCCATCCGAGCGGTGATCGGCCTTTCGAGCCGATGAGCCAGGGCACCCATCCCGAAGAGCTGCCGGCCGAGGTCCTGGACGACGTGGCCACCGTGGTCGGGGCGGACGTCACTCTTCTCAGTCGCCTACCCGGAGGTCTCAATGGGGGTGCCATGCGCGTCCAGTTGGCCGGAAGGGCAAATGCAGTGCTCAAAGCAGTGCCCCGGGCACACCCCAACCACCAGGACGAGACGTTGCGAGCCCAGAGAATCGTCGAGCACATGCGTAGGCGCGGCTATCCCACCCCGGCCTGGCTCGGAGTGGGGGCCACAGCCACTCATGTATGGCATCTGATGGACTTCGTTGACGCGGCTCCCGCGCCAGCGCTGACCCCGTCCCTCGTCGAGCAGCTGATGGAGATCATCGAACTCCAGGCTGGCCAAGCCTCCGAGCCCTACGACCACTGGTCGTACGCCTGGCGGGTCGCCACCGGTCAGGAATCGGCTGTCGCCGGGCTGGATTTCCACGAGACGCCGGAGCAGTCGCTTCTCCGCCAGTCCGTGGCCGGGCTCTCGGGGTATTCCTCCGTGGTGTCGGCGTTGGTCGAGCGCCTGCGGCTCGGGTGTGCCGACGTCCCACCACCACGAGAGGCACCTGACATGGTCCATACCGATCTCAACCCCAGCAATGTCCTGGTCCGTGACGGAGCGGTGGTGGCGGTCGTGGATATCGGGAACGCAGGTAGCGGCACGCGGGCGACTGATCTCATCAACCTCGTGTGGCTAACCTTCCAGGATCCGCTGGACGGTGTCCGAAGGCGGCTGTGGACGAGAATCCTCGACCTGGTCGGCTGGGAGGGGGCGACGGTGCTCGCAGCGACACAGATCCTCGTGAGGCTCGAGTTCCCCATCCGTGAAGGGCGCAACGACGTCGTTCCAGATGTGGTCAAGCGCGGCCATCGCACCCTCGACGAGCTGAACGCGCTTCGCTAACTTTCGCCGGTGGGGATCGCCATCACGGCAAGATCGGTGAAATCCCTCTGACCTGCGCTTTCGTCTGTCGGGACGACAGGATTTGAACCTGCGACCCCTTGACCCCCAGACATCACCAGTATGTTTCTCGGCGTCTCCGAAGATCCCACCTGATCGGGTGTTTCCGCAGGTCAGACGGGGTGTACTGCCTCTGGGCGTGCCTCACCTTGTCATGTCGTCTCAGGCGGATCTTCGATCCCGTTGCTGTTAGCGTTGCCGTCAAGACTGCCTCATGGTCGACGAGCCCCGCACGGTTCGTCGGGCGTGAGCAATCACACCTCCCCGTGGTGGTCATGCCTATGTCGCAGCGATCGACCGAACGACAGCGTCGAACCTGTCGCCCGCGGACGCGTCGGCGTAGAAGTCTTCAGCGTCGATCCAGACCCCCGCGAAGAGCCTCTTGCACCGGCGGGAAACCAGCGAGCGGTGAAAGTCGGAGAGGTCGCGCGTGGCGAAGCGGACCTCGGCCAACACGGTCTGGTCGTTGGCGTCGAAACGCCCAGGGGGACGTTGCGAATCAGTGCGACGACCATCGCCATACCGGCGTGCTTGCCTCCGCAACGGTCGTACGGCTGCGCGCAATTGCACGTAACCCTGTTGCCGGGCGCGGCCTATCTCTTGACGACGGGCCGCGTAAGACGAGACGGCGAGCGCGATCGCTCCGCTCACCGCAGCACTACGACGGCACTAACGACGACGCTGGCCACGCCGCAAGACACGCACGAGGTCCGGATCTCGTCGTCCTGGACGTCCATGATCTCGTTGACGCCGTCGAACTTGACCCGCATCGGGCCGGAGAAGAAGCCGCCCTCGTCGACGATCACGCCCGTGGTGCCGGCGCTCACGAATTCGCTCATGATGCCGCCGATGTCCTTGACCGCGACTACCGTGTCACCCTTTTGCCCGCTCATCGCAAACCGCCCTCATCCCGTGTCGGATAACGTCCGTCAGCCTAGATGCCGGCACCGACACCATTCGCATCGTCGATCGAGACTGGCGTGTCCGGGCGTTACGGTTCTCGCATGGCGGCGTGGGATGAACTTGACCGGTTCAAGCGCCAGCATGACGCGATGATTGCGGCCGGAGGCGGGGATGCCTACGTCGACGCCGCCCGTGCTGCAATCGATGCCCTCACGTCGGCATGGGAGCAGCTACGGCCATCGCTGCCTGGCGATCCTTATCAAGCGGCCGAGCTGGACGTCGATGGCGCGATCATGCTCGGGGTCGTCGCGGCTCGTGGCGTGGCACACCACAGCGGAGCGATCCGACCTCATCCGGGTCTATCGTTCCCGATGCAATTCCCGATCACGTTCTCGGCGACCTGGCCGCTCTTGTCCGGCATACCCGCGTCGGTCTGGGAGAAAAGCGACGGCGAGCGCCGCCGACGGCGGTACGAACGGATCGAAAATCAACCGGTCGCGCGCACTTTGCAGCAGTCGGCCGACTACCTAGCCCGGCTCGTCTCGTAGTCGGGTAGCCCGTGAGACTCACGCCAGCACGATGACGCGCCCGGCGCCGGGGCGGGTCGTGCCGATGCCCTTGGACACGGAGTCCAGCCTGGGCATGCCACGCGAGGGTGAACTCGACCACCGCGGCATCGATCTTGCGCGGTGAGTCCGGGTTCTGTTTGACCATGGTCAGCCCGACCGGGACGGCCGGTTGCGGGCGTTGAGCATATGCCGGGTGAGGGCGGTGAGGGTGTAGCTGCCATCGTGGTTAGTTGCCGATCTCGTCCGTCGCGGCGCCGATGAGCGTGCCACCGGTGGTGAAGTGTTCCGACGCACTGGCGTAGTCACCCGCGGTAGCGAGCCGCCCGCCGATCACGAATTCCTTCATCCCCTTCACGCTACGACGGGGACCAGCCCGTTCGGCGGCGGGTCGTTCTCCGCGATCTGCGCATCGGTTTCCAAGAGCTAGACCGTCGGTGGCTACCGCACTCACGTCGCCGTTACCGGAGTCAGTCGACAGGGTGGCCAGGTCGCGCGTGACGTTATTTGCCTCCTGATTCGCACCGCCGACCCACCACTGATGAATCTGATCGCTGTTGCTCGGCGCACTGCTCGTGGCCGGTGCCGGTGAAGGTCTAGGTGAAGGGCTCGATGAAGGGCTCGGTGCCGGCGCGCTACTTGCCGGCGCCTCGTGCGGGGTGCCACCACTGGCCGGGGCGGTCGAGCAGCCAGCGAGCGCGAGTACACCTGCGGCTAGTGCGGCCATGACAGCGACTTTGTAGTTGATCATTGGTGTGCTCTCCGTTCGGCGCTGCCCGGGCTGGCGGGCTGCCAGGGCCTCAGCAACTAGTTGGCGAATCATTGGTCGTGGGGTGAACATCTGCCTCTGGCCTGCGCCAGCTCGGTCGACCATCGGAGAGCCCCGCCGCGTGGGTGAGCATGGGGTCGACGATGGCGTTGTGATGGTGTTCTAGGGCACGGACGATCAGGGTGGTGCGTCCACCGGTCCACCTACCAGGAGGCTGAGGCGGACCGGGAGGGCCTTGTGGCGGACCAGGCTGCTGCTGGTAGGTACCGGGTGGGTACTGGTGCGGGCCTGGCGGGTATTGCGCGTAATAGACACGTCGCTTTTTGCGTCCCATTGCTGCTGATCCCCATTACGCCGAGTGCGAAGTGCCGCCTTATGGCGAAGTGCGTAGGGGGCTTTGCGGTCGCCGGCTCGCTGGTCTCCGTCGGCCCACGAAGCAATCGCCGTGGCCCAGATCCCCCTGGACGGAGAGATCTACTAAGATGAAGCATGAGCCGATCCGGGCAGCAGTGCGGCGCTTCGGAAATGTACGAGCGGAGCGTGCGCGACCGGCTACTTGGCGTCATAGCACACAACGGACATCGCGCCGTGCATATGGTGAAGTGTGGAACTAAATTGGACATCCCGGACACAGTAACCCGGGGCCACAGGATGGCGCTATACGGCACCGGTGGGCCCGCGGATCGGCGGAAGGGTACCTCCCCCCACTCACATTGGCATTGGTGGCCCGCATGCCGCTCGTCGATCGGATGAGAAACAGTAGGCTCTCGGTGACCGGTCACCATGGTTACATCTCCCGGCACACGATCGGCCTATCACGGTGCGCGTGGGGAGGGGAACGAGAGTAGGCGGGCTGCAGCGGGAGGTGCTAAGAGGATCGGCCGTCAGGAACCCTGAACTCCCCTCGCGGCGGAGAGACCGATCTCCACCATCGGTGGAATGCGAAGTAGTCCCCTTCTCTGAAGAGCTTGACTGGGGGCCACGACACATCGCTCGCTTGAGATGGCCAGATAATCGCTAGCCAGTTCTCATCAAAGAGCCCTCTCCGGAACAGATGCAGGCCGGGGAGAGTCGGAACGAGCACGTGCGAGGCGAGATGACCAATGCGAAACAGCAGTTGGACATTCACGCGTGGAAGCTGATCGGAAGGAACACAACTGGGGTCGAACGGGTGCGGCTGTCGATTCGCGGCGTCTATCCCGCCGATGCGAACAACCGTACCCACGGGCGGGATCCCCTCATAGACTAGCGTGCGCAAGTAGGCTCTGGCCTCCTCAAATCTGCTCTGGTCAGCCGGTCCACCGGTCGCTGGGTGGTGTGCGTCTCGCAAGATGAGCACCAAAGCGGTCTTCAAAAGCCAGAGCGCCACTAGCCGTTGCTTGTCACTCGATAACGTGGTGGCCGCTCCGCTCTCCATCATTGGCTTGAGAATTGGCGCAGACCTATTCTCGAACATCTGCCCCATCCGGGCGTTACAGCCCTCACAAATCCGAAACTTGATCGGGTTGAGGATTGCGCCAGACGGAAGGTTCGCGCGGGACAGTCGCAAAGCCCAACTCGGGAGTACGTCCTCGACCGTTGTTGGCTTTTCACTGCCACCGCAAATCCGACACGGCACCCGCGCTGTCAATACAGACTCCTTTGATCGGCTTATGCCATCTTCCCACGCAGGGTATGCCGGGCGAATCGTCGCCGGTCGCATGATCACATCTCGCGGAGCGCATGGTGCCCGGTTGTGGATAGCCGGTCGCGTGGTGACCACCCCGAACGCTGTACACGATCACGCTCATCGCCGTCACGGTGACCATCCCACCCGTGATCACCTGCGTCGACCAGCTCGTCGTGATCACCCGTGATGGTCGAGACGACGAGGCGACGGACCGCCGGCCGGGTGTCTGGGATCAAGGATGCCCCGACCGGACGGACCGCGCCCCAGTCACCGCGCCGATCCGGTCTGCCGTACGCGGGAAGCTCTGTGCGTGAGCGACGGATCACCGGGACGAGCTGAGTGGAATCAAAGAGCACCCGTCGCCGGCAACTAGTGCTCTACGCCACGCCATCGGATCGGAGAGATCGCGCGCGTGGTGAGGTCATCGTAGGTCGATTCATCGGTAGTGGACGCCGAGCCGGTGCATCGCTTGCTCGACCGACATGCCGGTATTCGCGGCGAGGAATACCGCCCTCGTCGACCGGGCCATCGCGCTCGTATATCGTAGACTGGCGGGCGGGTCATCCCCTGGGATTTGTCGGGTAAGGGTCCGCGTCGGTGCGGCGGCTCGGCGTCATCTCCAGGCGGATCCGCTTGTCTGGCGTCGTCGTCCTGTTCGGCAATAGGTAGAATGTCGTTGTCCACGCGAGGCCGCTTCCGATTCTGCTCGGCGATGTAGTCCTTGATGTGACGCATCCGATCGCCGACATTCTCAGGTTGTGTCATTGTCGATCTCCTTCTCCAGGGCGGCGAGGACATTGCTGAACCCGTACCCCGGCCAGTCGGTCTCCCTAATCCCTGAAGTGTCGTGGGTAGGGGAAGTTGAGGTCGAGTTCGGCCGACGGGTAGTAGGCCGCCGGGTCGCGGTCGGAAGGACTGCTGGCGGCCTTCTAGACGAAGGTGACTACGGCCTGAGCCGCTAGGTACTTCTGCCGGGCCTGCACGAAGTGATCGAGCGCGGTGCGGTAGTCCTTCGCGGCGACGTCGCGCTGTTCGCGGCCCGAGTACTTGTCACTCTTCAGCGCGTCACGGAACTCTTCGATGAGTTGCCATTGCAACCGGTCGTGCGCAGTGGCCAGGGCGTCGGCTGAGCGGGCAGCGTTCGCCGCGTCGGTCCGGAGTCGATCAACCGCCGGTGTCCCGACCGTGCCGGGATCGGCGCCCTGCATCGCGGCGTCGACGGCGGCTTCGGCGTCGGTGCTCTCGGCCTTGAACGTCGCGCCCGGCCCGTTCAGGCGTCGTGCAGTGGACTCCGCGGCGGTGTGCTGCGCCCTGATCCGCTCCGACTCGTCACGTAACTTGTTCGCCTTCGGGGTCAGAGCCGTGTCCGGCGGCATGGCTCCGATCTTCGATATCAGCATGTAGATCTTCTTTTCTGTCAGGTGTAGATGTGATGGCTGGTACGATGCTGCCTCGTTGGGAGTGAGCGCAGACTCTATGGGATATCTGAGTAGAGAGATGCTTTCGATGGCGTACTTAGACGACAATGGCGACTTCTTTCTGGCTTTGCTAGAGAAGAGAAACAAGAGAGGAAAGGGCATCGGTGCAGGTCAAGGCTTTGCGACTAGTAGAGAGGCAAGAGAGGAAACAAGAGAAAAGATAGCGGCTCATCTAGTTGGGCTGCGATAGGGTTCGACTTCTCTCGCTTCTCTCACGGTCAGTACTCGACTATACTGGGGCTTTTCTCACTTTCCTCACTTCGCACGAGAGATTTCTTGGGGCTCTGACTTGCGACGATACTTTTTCCTCGCTTATTTCGCTTCTCTCGCATACACGCATCACCTCTCACTCTTCGATGGCTCGCAGTAGTAGAGCGCCTCTAGGGGTCGCTCACTGGTCGCTTCGATTAGTGCTTCGGAGAGCTTGTACTTGACTAAAAGGTAAAGGCGACGATCAACTGGTACGCTTTGATGTGTCTGCAGAGGGCGATGTACTGCTCGTCTAGGGTCAGCTAGGCGTCGATTGCCTTCTGTAGCGCATAGAGGAGATGCTAGGCGACTGGGTCCTATAGGAGATGCCAGAAGATGTAGGCAGCGGAATATCGGCAGTAGTTCCACAGCGCTTCGGCGACTCGGATGTGTTAGACGTCGATGACTGCGGACTAGTAGAGTAGCGCATAGGTGAGGGACAGCTGGAGCACTTGCGCGGAGTCTAGAGAGATTACCGCACGGAGCAGACCACTAGGGTCATCGTCGGCGAGCTGCTTGTAGATCTCCTACCACATCTCCGCGGCTTCTGGGGTGCGACTGACTACTGTCACTGTGCGAGCCTTACGCACATGCTCGCTGAGACGACGACCGTAGTGGTAGAGGAGGTAGGCTGGCACGTTCTCGCTGTCGGCGTGCAGATCACTCCGGCGGAATAGGACGAACAAGAAGAGATTGGCGGTGCCGCTGTAGAGGTCGCTGTCACTGAGGGTACGGCGAAGCTCTTTGATAGTCACTATGCGCAACACGGCTATGTGATGCTCGAGTGGCCACAACTGTCGTCTTTCTCGACCTCGCCTCCAGCGGGTAGCCGTCCCAGCCGTGGCGGATGGTGACGCCGAGAATCGAGCCTTCGCGGGCGGCCACCGTCAACACCCGGGCGAACTCCGGCTCCCAGGCGCATAGCCGCGTGTCGGCGGCCCCAGGATCGTCGCCGTCGGCGTCACGAAGTTCGTCGACAACTTTCTCCCCCGACCCGAAGCCGCCCTTGATCTGCTTCAGGAAGTCCGGGTCGACATAGGACGTCAGAGCTCTGGCCACCGATCCGGCGGTTCCTTTTATCGCTATGGCGGTTTTCCCGACGAGGCAGGCGAATAGCTCGGTCGTGTGCTTCTCGTTGCCCGCCAGGATGTGCGGGCCGCGGTTGATCGCACAGCCGAGCAGCACCATCGTCGAGATGAGGATTCCCACCGGGTCGCCTTCGGAAAAGGGGGCGGCGGCCTGCACGAATCGGCCGGCTTCACCGTGCAGCGCGGCGGGATTTAGCGCCGGCCATTGCGCTATGTCGTGAGCGGCCGCGTCCGCGCGTAGCCGTTCGTCGAAGTTGTCGGTCATGGTCGCGCTCCAGAGGTTCGGAGGCCGGAGGCGATGGTCGCAGCGGTCTCGGCGTGGGTGAGTCCGGCGGCCAGGGCGGCGTCGGTGAGAGCGACTTCGACGTCGTAGAGGTCCAGACCACCAGCGGCGACCGGGTGGCCATCCGGTATGCGGCCCAGTTCAAGAGCTGGTTGCGTTGGCCTTCCGGTGCGTCAACGACGGCACGACAGGCACCGCGGAGCGCGGCAGCGTCGGCTCCGGGCGAGCTGGACCACGTCGTATTCGCCGGGTGCGCTCGGGGAGGTGCCGGCCGGTTCATTAGCCGGGTCCACTGGTCGGGCCACGGCGTGAGCGGCGTGCTGAACGGGTCGGAGCGCCAGCGGTACCGGCGGCCGGTGCCCGGATGCACCGATGGGCAGGCCACGATGTAGCCGCCGTCGGCCTTCACGTCGACGCCGGGCATGTTTGAGCCGAACGCGGCATCGACCGACTTGACCTTGCCGCCGGGGTGCGCGTAGAGCAGGTGCCGGCCATCGGACCCGGTGACCACCTCCAGCGTCGGTGCGGGTGCCGGGTCGCTCGCGGCGAACAACCGCTTAAGGGTCGCCGGTCCGTCGTGGCGCGGGTCCTCGTCGAGCACGATCAGACCGGTCGTGGCGCCGGTGGGGATACCGATGTTGGCGCTCGGCCACCTGGTCCACCACTCGCCGATGAGGCCGGTGTCGCAGGTGGCGGCGTAGTAGCCGTGACAGAGCTGGCAGGCGTAGGCGGCCTTGTCGTGCGACACATAGGCAGCGCTTTTCGGGCTGCAGGCGGGCAGTTGCCGAGCGGGAAGTTTCCTTGGAGCGGAAACACTGGCCAGTTGTTGTGCTCGGCGTAGAGGTTGGCGATCATCAGCGCGATGTTCTCGGCGGTCATCGTCGACCATCGCGGCGCGCATCTCTGGCAGCGTTGAGCGCCAGCATGAGTTGGTGATCGCCACCGACATCGGGATGCAACACCTTGACCAGAGCCCGATACGCCGTCTCCGCACGCGCCGGCCCGACGGCGTCCAGTAGCGCGCCTGCCCAATAGGGCGCCGGGTGGGCTCGGTGACCATGATTGGCCCGTCCGCTCGACCACGCCGTCCCGTCCCGCCGGGTGAGAAACACCATGCAGCCGACCGCGCGCAACGCATCGGCAAGGTCATCGACGACGGTGAGGGGTATCTGCCAGCATTTCTCCGGTGCGGGGAGCCAACGCCTGCCGGGGATCGTCTTGATCAACGGCCGCATCTCATACGGCGCATAGACGCGGGCGACCGGCGGGTCGACGACTACCCGAGCCACATCGCCGGTCACCGGATCGACCGAGCACATCCCGCTGGGGCTAGGCTCCGGGTGTCGGAGTCCTCTCGGCGGGGGTTGACGATTTGCGAGGGCCGCGTCTACCAAACGGGACGCGGCCCGCGTCGTGTCTGGTCACGACGCATTCGACGCGGGGACGAAGTGCCGTTGGATGAGGTCGTCGATGCTCGATCTGGTGACTCGAACCGTGCGGCCGATTTTTACGACGTAGAGCTGACCGCTTTTTGATCAAGCGATACATGGTCGCGCGGCTGAGCTGGGTGATGTCGATCGCCTGCGGCACCGTGAGCAACTGCTGATGTTCCGGCATTGAAACTTCCCTCTCCCTGAACTGAGACGTCTTGACGGGGTCTGAGACGAGTGAGACGCTTGACTAGTCTTACCGCCTTATGGTGGCAGACCCCAAGAGGGGAAACAAGACACGATGCGCGACGAGGAACGTATTACGGAGGGATGGACCCCCCGCCTACGGCCGGACCGCGAGCTGGACCTGCCGACCATCGATGTCTTCCCGGATGTCACGGCGATCGACGACACCTGGCTGCACCTGCGCGGGGAGCCGCAAAGTGTGACGTTGCCGCCCGACTTCTACCTACGGGAGGCGCGCGAGGCCACGAACAGCGTCGAGGACGTCGCCGGCTTCGTCAGCCGGTGGGGACGGTTCGCCGACCCGCAGAACAGAGACCTGTCCGAGCACCTACCACCGGACTGCGACGCTACGCCGTCGTGGCGGCACCACGACGACCCCAACGAGTGGCTGATGGCACCTCGCCGCGACGACTGGGTCGGGGATCGGCACGTGGTCGGGGCGCGGCTCGGGCTGGACGAACGGCAGTCCATGGAGCAGCTCGTCTCCGTCGACGAGGTTCTGCTCCGGATCAGGGTCCTGTGGCAGCTAGGTGCGCACCTCCTGGCCTTCAAGGCCGGCGACGTCGAACTCACCAGCCTGTGGGCTGACCTCGAAGTACCGCCGTGGCCGATCTTCGCCGACTCGATGAACGCGGCCCTGTCGCTGCTCACCACCACCGTCGACATCAGCGGAATCGCCGGCCTCGAGAACTATGAGCCGGACTTGCCGCCGGTGACGGGGTTCGTCGTGGGTGCGGGGCAGATCGCCAACGACCTCGACCTCGACCCGGACATGTTCCGCAACTGAGCCAACGAGTCCTGCCGGCAACCGTTCACCAGGCAGCGGGACCGAGCAGCGTCGGGTCAGCACCGGGTCGCCGGGTTGAGATTCTGCTCGAAGTCCTGCGCCAACGCGCATGCGCAGCAGCAATGGCGGAAACGACAGACGGAGGCGAAGGGATCGGCACGATGACCAGACGGCGTGGCAACGGCGAAGGCACCATCACCAGGCGAGCCGACGGCAGGGTGGAGGCGGCACTCAGCTACACCGATCGGGACGGCGTGCGCCGGCGTTATCGAAGCTATGCACACACCTGGAAGGACGCGAAGGTCAAGCTCGACGGAGCCAAGCGGCGTCGCGACGAAGGTGCGCCGGTGAAGGACTCGAATGCCACGGTCGGCGCCTTCGTGACCGAGTGGATCGACAAAGGACTGGCGGCCTCGCCGCGGAAGGAGTCGACGAAGCAGTCCTACGCGATCATCGCTCGCACGCACCTCGTGCCGGACCCATTCGGCGCGATCACGCTGGAGCGGCTCCGCCCGTCCGACGTCGAGCAGTTGCTCATGACCCGGAAGGCGATGGGACGGTCTGCGTCAACCTGTCGGACGATCTACTCGGTGTTGCGTGCCGCGCTCGACATCGCGGTCCGGGACGGATTGGTGCGGGCCAATGTCGCAGCGGCGGTGAAGCGGCCATCGGAGGAGAGACACGATGCCGCGTACCTGAACCGTGATCAGGTCAACGCACTGCTCACCGCGGCCCGGACCACCCGCCTGCGCGCCCTCTACGTCCTGATGCTCGGGACAGGCCTGCGGCGAGGTGAGGCGCTAGCCCTGCGCTGGTCCGACATCGACTTCGCCCGCGGTGTGCTGCGCGTACGCGGGACGCTGAACCGGGTCAACGGCCTCCTTGTGGTGAGCGAGCCGAAGACGAAGCAGTCTCGCCGGTCGGTGTCCATCCCGGCTCCGGTGGTCTCAGAGCTTCGCGCCCACCGCGTGCGGCAGACCGAGGAGCGTCTCGCTGCCGGACCGGTCTGGTTGGACACCGGCATGGTCTTCACCACCGAGATAGGAAAACACCTGGACCCGCGCAACGCGCTCCGTGGCTTCGTGCAGTTGGCTCGTGTCGCCGGCCTGCCCGACGGGGTGGGGCTGCACACGTTGCGACACACGGCGGCGTCGACGTTGATCGAAGCCGGGGCGCACATGCGGGCGGTCCAAGAGGTGCTTGGGCATGAGGACGTACGGGACGACGGCACGGATCTACTCGCACGTCGGTGAGCCGCAACTCCGGGATGCGGCCGACAAGCTCGGCGCGGCGTTCGACTGGTGATCCTGTTGCCGTCAGCGTTGCCGTCAAACCTTGATCAACTCAGCCGACCCCATCACTCGCAAGCCTCTGACCTGCGGTTTCTCCGTCGGGACGACAGGATTTGAACCTGCGACCCCTTGACCCCCAGTCAAGTGCGCTACCAAGCTGCGCCACGTCCCGATGCCCGCAGCCACACTGCGGAACGTCCGTCAGGCTACCGCATCCGCCGACCGGCCGATCTCACCGACGCCGCGGCTTCGCTCCCGCACGCGTACGGCGATGTCGATCGGCGTGCCGGCGAAGCCGAACTCCTCCCGCAGCCGCCGTTCGAGGAATCGCCGGTACCCCGGCTCGAGGAACCCGGTCGTGAACAGGACGAATCGCGGCGGCCGGGTGCCGGCCTGGGTGGCGAACAGCACCCGGGGCGCCCGCCGCCGCGGGCCGGCGGCGGGGTCGCGGCGACGACCGTCGGACAGCCAGGAGTTCAGCCGACCGGTCGGAGATCCGCTGTTCCCACGACGCCAGCGCCGTACGCAGCGCCGGCGCGAGCCGGTCGACGCGCGGCCGGTCCTGCGCCGAGACGTTGACCCGGGCGGCCCAGCGCAGCCGGCTCAGGTCCCGGTCGACCTCCCGCTCGAGCCGTACCCGGCGGTCCTCGTCGACGAGGTCCCACTTGTTGAAGGCGAGCGACCAGCGCCCGGCCGGCGTCGACGACCGTCGGCGATGACCCGCTGGTCCTGCTCGCTGATCGGCTCGCTCGCGTCGAGCAGGACGACGGCCACCTCGGCCGCGTCGATGCGCCGACGCGGTACGCAGGCTCGAGTAGTACTCGGCGCCGCTGGCCTCGCTTGACCCGGCGCCGCAGGCCCGCGGTGTCGACGAACCGCCACACCTCGCCGTCGAGGGTCGACGAGGCTGTCCACCGGGTCGCGCGTCGTGCCCGCGACCGGGTCGACCACCGAACGCTCGTGCGCCGACGAGCCGGTTGAGCAGGCTGGACTTGCCCACGTTCGGCCGGCCGACCAGCGCGACCCGGCGCGGCCCGCCCTCGACGTCGGCGGTCCGGCGGCGCCTCCGGCAGCGCGTCGAGCATCGCGTCGAGCAGGTCGCCGGACCCGCGGCCGTGCAGCGCGCTCACCGCATACGGCTCGCCCAGGCCGAGGCGACCACAGCGCGGCCGCGTCGGACTCGACGCGCTCGTCGTCCACCTTGTTGGCGGCCAGCACGACGGGTACGCCGCCGCGGCGCAGCACCCGGGCGACGGCGTCGTCGGCGGCCGTCGTACCCACGCGTCGCGTCGACGACGAACAGCACCGCGTCGGCGGTCTCGACCGCGCGGGCGGCCTGCTCGGCCACCCGGGCGGCGAGGCCGCTGCGCGTCCGGCTCCCAGCCGCCGGTGTCGACGACGGTGAACCGCCGTCCCCGCCACAACGCGTCGTAGGCCACCCGGTCCCGGGTCACCCCCGGCACGTCCTGCACGACCGCCTCGCGGCGGCCGAGGATCCGGTTGACCAGCGTCGACTTGCCCACGTTGGGCCGGCCGATGACGGCGAGCACGGGCACGCCGACCGCCGACTCGTCGGTCGCGTGCGCGGCGTCGGCCACGTCGTCGGCGACCATGTCGCCGGAGGGCAGCCGGTCGTCAGTCATCGTCGCTCCTGGGCGCCCGCGCCCGCGCCGGCGACGAGGTCGGCGAGCTCGGACCGGATCTGTTCGGCGGCGTCGGTGATGGCCCGACGGGACGCCCGGTCGCTCGAGCCGACCTTGAACGGCGTACCGAAGACGACCCGCACCGGTGGGCGGCGCAGCGTGCGCCGGTGTCGCCAGATCACCCGGGTGCCGACGCACGCGACCGGCAGGACCGGGGCACCGGAGCGCACCGCCAAATACGCCACGCCGTGCTGTACGGCGGCCACGTCGCCGCTCCCGCGGGTGCCCTCGGGAAACACCGCGATCACCCCACCGGCGGCGAGGGTGTCGAGGGCGGCGATGATCGGCGTCCGCTCGGCGATCCCCCGCCGCACAGGGATCTGCCCGATGCGCCGCAGGAACGGCCCGACCGGGCCGACGAAGACCTCGGCCTTGACGAAGAACCCCACCGGTCGCGGCAGCTGACCGAAGAGCAGCGGGCCGTCGAAGATGTGGCTGTGGTTGGCCGCGATCAGGACCGGGCCCTCGGCCGGGACGTTCTCCACCCCGACCAGCTCGCAGCGGGTGAACAGCCACGCCAGGAACCGCCCGAAGCCCTGCCCGCGCAGCATCCCGGGGGTCCCCCCGGCCCGCTGCTGGGCGGTGAGGTCCGGGCTCTTCTTCGGGCTCACCGCACGGCGTCCTCGGGCAGCAGCGAGAGCACGCGGTCGACGACCGCCTGGACCGACAACTCGGTCGTGTCGAGCTCCACGGCGTCCTCGGCCCGCCGGAGCGGATCGGCCGACCGGCCGCTGTCGTAGCTGTCCCGCCGGTGGATGTCGGCCTGCGTCGCGGCGACCGCGCCGGGCTCGTCGCGGCCGTGCTGCCGGGACCGCCGCAGGGCCCGGACCTGCGCCGCGGCGGTCAGGTAGATCTTGGTGTGGGCGCAGGGGGCGACGACGGTGCCGATGTCCCGGCCCTCGACGACGATCCCGCCGTCGCCGATCAGATCGCGCTGCTGGGCCACGAGGCGGGTGCGTACGGCGGGCACGGCCGAGACCGCGCTGACCGCCCCCGTCACCTCCGGGCCCCGGATCTCGGCCTCGACCGGGGAGCCGTCGACGTGCACCCGCTCATGGTCGGGATCGGTGCCGATCTCGATCGTGGTCGACGCGACGACACCCTCGACGGCGGCGCCGTCCTCCGGGTCCGCGCCGGCCCGCAGCACGGCCCAGGTCGCGGCACGATACATCGCCCCGGTGTCCAGGTAGCGGGCCCGCAGCCGCCGGGCCAGGGTGCGGGCCACCGTCGACTTGCCGGTGCCCGCCGCACCGTCCAGCGCAAGCACACCGGTGAACGGCACAGCGATCTTCCTGCCTTCCTGGTCGGGGCTCCTACGCCTGTCTCCGGCGGAAACCCTCTTGTCGGCATTGTGCCGGGTCGGGGCGACCGACTGCCAACTAGCGGTGCAGATCCGTGCGGAGCGCCGCCGCCCCATGCAGGTAGACGTGCCGAAGCTCGTCCCGCGTCCGCGGCGTCTCGACGTGGGCGAGCAGCCGCAGCACGCGCGGCATCGCCCCGGGGACGGCGATCTCGGTCGAGCACAGCAGGGGTACGTCGGTCAGGCCCAGCTGGCGCGCGGCGTACGCCGGGAAGTCCGCGGTCAGGTCGGGGGTGGCGGTGAAGACGATGCTGATGAGGTCGTCGGCCGAGAACTCGTTGCGGTCCAGGACCGCCTGCACCATCTCCGCGGCGCCGCCGAGAATCGCCTCGCGGGTGTTGCCGTCGACCTGGGTGGCGCCCCGCACCGCACGCACCGCCACCACAGTCCTCCCTCGATCGACGCCGCGCAGAACTCTACCGTCGGGGCGTCAGAGGCCGACCAGCCGGTAGAGCGCGCCGAGCTCGGGCCTGGTGAGCGGGCGGACCTTGCCGGCCCGCTGGCTGCCCAGCTGCACCGGGCCGATCGCGGTCCGCACCAGGCGGGACACCGGGTGGTCCGCCGCGGCGAGCATCCGGCGTACGACGTGCTTGCGGCCCTCGTGCAGGACCACCTCGACCAGCGCCCGCCCGGCGGCCGAGTCGACGACGCGGAACTTGTCGACCCGCACCGGGCCGTCCTCGAGTTCGATCCCCTCGCGCAGCCGACGGCCCAGGTCCCGGGCCACCGGAGCCGGCACCTCGGCGAGGTAGGTCTTCGGCACCTCGTACGACGGGTGGGTCAGGCGGTGCGCCAGCTCGCCGTCGTTGGTGACCAGGAGCAGCCCTTCGCTGTCGGCGTCGAGCCGGCCGACATGGAAGAGCCGGGCGCCGGCCGACCCGCGGAACCGGTCGGAGACGAAGTCGGCGATGCAGGGGCGGCCGCGTTCGTCGGACATGGTCGACAGCACACCGCGCGGCTTGTTGAGCGCCAGATGGATCAGGTCGTCGCGCAGGTTGACCCGCATCCCGTCGACCCGGACCACCGCGCGCTCCGGGTCGACCCGCAGGCCGTGGGTGCGCACCACCTGGTCGTCGATGCTGACCCGCCCGGCCGCGATCATGTCGTCGGCGGCCCGCCGGGAGGCGACGCCGGCGGAGGCGAGCAGCTTGTTCAGCCGGATTCCGGTCGGCTCGCCGGGTCCGCGGTCAGGCATCGGCGATGCTGTCGTCGAGCTCGGAGTGGTCGGGCAGCAAGGGCGCCAGCGGCGGGAGCTCGTCGAGCGAGGTGAGTCCCAGCTTCTCCAGGAACAGCGGCGTCGTCTGGTAGAGCCCGCCGCCGGTGTCGGGGTCACTGCCGGTCTCCTGCACCAGTCCGCGGGAGAGCAACGTCCGCATCACCCCGTCGACGCCGACCCCGCGGATGGCCGACACCCGCGCCCGGGTGACCGGCTGCCGGTAGGCGATGACCGCGAGGGTCTCCAGGGCCGCCTGGGTGAGGCGGGTCTGCTGCCCGTCGAGGACGAAGCGCTCGACCAGCTCGGCGAAGTCCTCCCGCGAGTACAACCGCCAGCCGCCGGCGATCTCGCGCAGCTCGAAACCGCGCGCGTCGGCGTCGTACTGGGCCCGCAGGGCGGCCAGCTCGGCCTCCACGTCCGGCCGGGGCCGACCGACCAGCTGGGCGAGCGTCATCACCTCCACCGGCTGGTCGACCACCAGCAGCACCGCCTCGAGCGCACTCCGCAGCCAGCGGTCGTCGGCCTCACTCACTCGTACTCCTCGTCTATCGCCTCGTCTGCGGACTGGTCCACCGGTGCCCGGCCGGTCCAGCGGACCTCCAGCTCCCCCAGCGGCGAGAACTGTTCGAAGGTCACCGCACCCTCGCGGTGCAGCTCGAGCACCGCCAGGAACCGGGCGACCACCTCCAGTGTGTGGTCGCAGTCGGCGACCAGCTCCTGGAACGTCGCCGTACCCATCTCCGCCAGCCGCACCCGGAGCACCCCGGCGTGCTCCCGGACACTCACCCGTGGCGCGTGCACGTGGTCGGTGGCGATGACCTGAGGGGGCTTGGGGGTCAGGGCGACGGCGGCCAGGCGGGCGAATTCGGCCGCCCCGACGCCGAGCAGGACGTCGGGCAGCGCGTCGGCGTAGCGCGGCTCGAGCGACACGGCGCGCGGGAAGCGACGCGCCTGGGCGCGCTCCCACCCGCCGAAGACCGCGGCGATCCCCTTGTAGGCGCGGTACTGCAGCAGCCGGGCGAAGAGCAGGTCGCGGGCCTCCAGCAGCGCGAGGTCGTCCTCGTCCTCCACGTCGGCCGCGGGCAGCAGCCGGGCCGTCTTCAGGTCGAGGAGGGTGGCCGCGACGACCAGGAACTCCGTCGCCTGCCCGAGGTCCCAACCGGCGCCGGCCGCCCCGATATGGGCGATGAACTCGTCCGTGACCTGGGAGAGCGCGACCTCGGTGACGTCCATCTTGTGCTTGGCGATCAGCGAGAGCAGCAGGTCGAACGGTCCCTCGAAGTTGGCCAGGTGCACCTCGAAGGCCGCGCGGCCACCCGGGACGGCGGGGGTCGGCGCGGCGGTCACGGCCCGACGGTAGTCGACCACAGGCGCCGGCGGCGTACACCGCTCATCCGAATGCCGCGCCCAGCACCGCGCCGACGATCACGTTGATCAACCGGATGAGCAACGGGCCGCCCGGCCCGATGGGCAGGATGAGCAGCACCAGCAGGATCGCCACGCCGATGTTGCGGTCCTCCAGGGCCATCCTGGTGCGCTGCCAGCCGTGGGTCGGCCGCATGAACAGCGACAGCACGGTCCACCCGGTCAGGGGCGGGAGCGGCACCAGCCCGAGCACCGCCATCCCGGCGGCCTCCAGCCCGATGCACAGCAGGATCGTCTGGCCCGCGGAGGGCAGGTTCACCCCGCCGATCACGTCGCCCGGGGTCACGTGCCCGACGATGAACTGGTCGCCGCCGGCCGCCCGGAACCCGATCAGCGCGGCCGCGGCCAGCACCGCGACGGCGACCGGACCGGCGACCAGCGCGGTGGTCCGCCGGCCCCGCGAGCGCAGGTTGACCACGCCGGACATGCCCCAGCCGAGACCACCGAGCGTCGCCGCGACCGCACCGAACGGGTCGACGTAGGTGGCGATCGGGTGACCGGCCGGGCGCACCGACCGATCCCCCAGCATGCGGGCGGTCAGCTGCTGGGCCGCCCGGTGTACGACGACCGCGAGGAGAAAGCCGACCAGCAGACCGAAGAACGACGCCGGATGCCCGAGCGCGCGCAGCACGCGGTCAGTGCCCCCTCACCGGGCGAGCACCTCGCGGGCCAGATCGCGGTAGGCCTCCGCGCCCACGGAGCTCGGTGCCCAGGTCGTGATCGGCTCGCCGGCGACCGTGGTCTCCGGGAACCGCACGGTGCGGGAGATCACCGTCTGGTAGACGACGTCGCCGAAGGCCTCGACCACCCGGCTGAAGACCTCGCGGCCGTGCACGGTGCGGGGGTCGTACATCGTGGCAAGGATCCCGTCGACGTGCAGGTCGGG
Source organism: uncultured Actinomycetota bacterium (assembly GCA_963828605.1). Classification (GTDB taxonomy): domain Bacteria; phylum Actinomycetota; class Actinomycetes; order Mycobacteriales; family QHCD01; genus DASXJE01. The sequence continues at coordinate 788,570 of CAWHER010000001.1, forward strand.
GTTGAGCCGGTCCCGCACCTTCTCGATCGTGTCCATCAGCAGTGCGACGCCGCGCAGGCTGAAGAACTCGCACTCGAGCGGGATGAGCACGCCGTCGGCGGCGGTCAGCGCGTTGACGGTGAGCAGCCCCAGAGACGGCTGGCAGTCGACCAGGACGTAGTCGTAGTCGGCGACGACCGGACGCAGCACCCGGGCCAGCGCCTGCTCCCGGGCCACCTCCCCGACGAGCTGCACCTCCGCCGCCGACAGGTCGATGTTGCTGGGCAGCAGGTCCATGTCGGGGACGTTGGTCTTCATCACCACGTCCTCGGCGCGGACGTCCCGGCCCATGATCAGGTTGTAGATCGTCCGGTCCAGCTGGTGCGGCGCGATGCCCAGGCCCACCGACAGGGCGCCCTGCGGGTCGAAGTCGACGAGCAGCACCTTGCGCCCGAACTCGGCCAGCGCGGCGCCGAGGTTGATGGTGGTCGTGGTCTTGCCGACCCCGCCCTTCTGGTTGCACAGCGCGACCACGCGGGCCGGACCGTGCCTGTCGATCGGCGCCGGGTCCGCGATCTGGCCGCGCCGTTCCTTGGCCGGGTCGGGCGCGCGCCGGGGCACCCGGGCGGCGGGCTCATCCCCCGCGGCGGCCGGACCGGTCGGCTCGTCGACGGCGGCCGGGTCGGTCGGCTCGTCGGTCGTGGCCGGACCCTGGTCACCGGCCGGCGCGATCGGGGCCACCGGGTCCGGATCGAACGCAGTAGGCGTCTCCGACTCCGGATGGGAGGCGGCAGGGTTCTCGTCACCGAGCGGACGCTCTTCCCACTCGGGCCCGGACGGGCCGGGCGGGAATGTCGTCATACGGCCCGGACCTTTCAGCGTCGTGAGGCTGCGGTGTCGCCGCTGCGACCCCGCTGCGGTGCGGCGGTTCTGGGGTTCGGCTCTCTACGCGGTCCGGACGACTCTAGCGCGTGGAACTCCCGGTGCAACGCAACCGGACCGTTGCCAGTATGCCGGGTCCGCTCAGCCACGGGCCCGCGGGTGGGCGGTCGCGTAGACCTCCCGGAGCCGATCGACCGTCACCAGGGTGTAGATCTGAGTGGTGGTCACTGACGCGTGCCCGAGCAGCTCCTGCACGACCCGGACATCGGCGCCGCCGTCGATGAGGTGGGTGGCGAAGGAATGCCGCAGGGTGTGCGGGGACACCCGCCCGGACAGGCCGGCCCGGCCGGCGGCCGCGCGCATGATCGCCCAGGCGCTCTGCCGGGAGAGCTGACCGCCGCGGGCGTTGAGGAACAGCATCGCCGAGCCCCGTCCTCGTTCGGCCAGGGTCGGACGGGATCGGACGAGGTAGTCGTCGACGGCACGGACGGCGTAGGACCCGACCGGCACCATGCGCTCTTTGCCGCCCTTCCCGGCCAGCACCACCGAGGACGCGGCCGAGTCCAGGTCGTCCACGGCGAGCCCGACCGCCTCGGAGATCCGGGCACCGGTCCCATACAGCAGCTCCATCAGCGCCCGGTCCCGGATCGCCAGCATCGGGTCACCGGCACCGGCGGCGTCCAACAGCCGTTGCACGTCGTCGACCGGGATGGCCTTCGGGAGCCGCCGCGGCGGTGCCGGCGGGTGCACGGCGCGGGCCACGTCGTCGGCGACGATCCCTTCCCGGGAGGCGAACCGGTGCATCCCGCGGACGGCGACCACCGTGCGCGCCGCCGAGGTGGCGGACAGCGCGGTGTGCTCGGCGTCCCCCTCGCGCAGGGTGGCGAGGAACCCGGAGACGGTCGCCTCGCCGACCTGGCTGAGCTCGTCGACCCCGAGGGTGTCCAGATAGTCGGTGTACCGGCGCAGGTCACGCCGGTAGGACACCAGCGTGTTGGTCGCCAGCCCCCGCTCCACCGCGAGGTGGTCGAGATAGGACCGGACGACCTGGGCCGCCGTACGCCGCATGCCTCCTGCGGGCCGGACGACCACCGTGGCCGGCTGTCCCGGGGTCAGGACAGGGCCTCGGCCAGCGGCGTCGCCGGGAGGTCGTGCGCCTCGGCGACCGGCGGATAGGTCAGTCTCCCGCCTACGGCGTTGACGCCGAGGGCGAGAGCCGGGTCGCGGTCCACCGCCGTACGCAACCCGTGGTTGGCCAGCTCCATCACGTAAGGCAGCGTGACGTTGGTCAGCGCGTAGGTGGAGGTGTTGGGGACCGCACCGGGCATGTTGGCGACGCAGTAGAAGACCGAGCGCGCGACGGAGAACGTCGGGTCGTCGTGGGTGGTCGGCCGGCTCGACTCGAAGCAGCCGCCCTGGTCGACCGCGATGTCGACGAGCACGCTGCCGGGCTTCATCCGGGCGACGAGCTCGTCGGTCACCAGCGTCGGCGCCTTCGCGCCGGGGATCAGCACCGCCCCGATCACGAGGTCGGCGTCCATGCAGGCCCGGTCCACCTCGTAGGTGTTCGAGGCGACGGTCTGCAGATGGCCCTGGTAGATGCGGTCGGCGGCGCGCAGCTTGTCGATGTTCTTGTCCATCAGCAGCACCTCGGCCTCCATGCCGAGGGCGATGGCGGCGGCGTTCATCCCGGACACACCGGCCCCGAGAACGACGACCTTGGCCGCGTAGACGCCGGACACGCCGCCCATCAGCACACCCCGGCCGCCGGCGGCCCGCTCCAGGCAGTGCGCACCCACCTGCGGCGCCATCCGGCCGGCCACCTCGGACATGGGTGCGAGCAGCGGCAGGGCGCCGTCGGGGGTCTGCACGGTCTCGTAGGCGACCGCGTCGATGCCCGAGTCGAGGATCGCCTGCGTGCAGGAGAACGACGCCGCGAGGTGCAGGTAGGTGAAGAGCGTCTGACCCCGCCGCATCCGGTGGTACTCCTCCGGCACCGGCTCCTTGACCTTCAAGATCAGGTCGGCGTCGGCCCACACGTCGTCGGCGGTCGGCAGAATCTTGGCGCCGGAGGCGACGAGGTCGTCGTCCGGGATCGACGAGCCGGTCCCGGCATCCTTTTCGACCACCACCTCGTGCCCGGCGCCGACCAGTTCGTGCACACCGGCCGGGGTGATCGCGACGCGGTATTCGTGGTTCTTGACCTCGCTGGGGATACCGACCTTCACGAGCGTCCCTCCTCGCCGGGCGGTCCGACCGGCGTCGTTGCCGATGCGATCCCGCCGTAACGACCCCCCGGCCGGACCCGAACCGGTGTCGCGGCGCTGAGTCTAGGACGAGCGACGACCTGACATAAGAACTCCGGAAACCCGGCGCGTCGCATTCCCGCCCCAGCCGGTGCGATCCCGACAACCCGCCCGCCGTACCCACCCGTTCTGCGCCCTCATCCCGCGGAGCCGGCCCTCATCCCGCGCTGCCGCCCGCCCCCATTCCGCGCTGCCGGCCGCCGTCATCCCGCGCTGCCGGCCGCCCCCATTCCGCATCAACGTGACGTTGATGCGGCTAGACCGCTTGAACGTGACGTTCATGCGGAATGGCGGGGGCGGAAACGGGGGCGCACGCCGGCAACCTCGACACCACGTCGACATCGTGCGCCGTACTCGCACCCACCGACCGGATCGGCGAGTAGGACGCACGATGTCGGTTGGCGTCCGCGGCGTACGCCGACATCGGTCACCCACCCGATCCCGCCCCCATTCCGCATCAACGTGACGTTGATGCGGCTGACCGCTTGAACGTGACGTTCAAGCGGAATGGCGGGGGCGGGGCGGGGGCGGGGGCGGCCATTTGGCATGAACGTGACGTTCATGCCGCTAGAAGGCTTGAACGTGACGTTCAAGCCGAACGAGCGGGGCGGGCCGGCCAAGGGGCGTCCGGCGGCCGGAGCCCGGTCCAGCCGACGTCGCGGGCCCGGGCGGCGGCGAGGACGCCGGCGACGGTCGCGGCGTTCTCCAGTTCACCGGCCATCGCCCGGTCGACGGCCTCGTCGAGGGGCACCCAGTCGACCTGCATCTCCGCCTCTTCGTCGCCGTACGCGACGTAGCGGTCCGCCTCGGGCACCGTCGTGATGTCGCGGGCCAGGAAGACCCGCACCACCTCCTCGGAGATCCCCGGCGAGGTGGCCAGGTCGAGCAGCGTGTGCCAGGTCGCCGCCTGGGCGCCGGCCTCCTCGGCGAGTTCGCGCCGGGCCGCCTCCCACGGCGGCTCCCCGTCGACGTCGAGCAGACCCGCCGGGATCTCCCACAGCTCCCGACGCAGCGGATGCCGAAACTGGTGGACCACGGCAACCCGGTCGTGCTCGTCCACCGCCGCGATGACGACAGCACCGGGATGTGTCAGCACCTCGCGTACGGCGGTCCCGCCGCCGGGCATCGCGACCTCGTCCCGCCGCAGCCCGAAGAGCTTGCCGCGGTAGACGACTTCCGAGCCGACGACGTCGAAGGCGTGCGCCATCCTCAGACCCGGGCCGGCGTCGGCTCCGGGATGTCCACCGGCAGCCGCTCGGCCGCGGAGTAGTCCAGCGCGGCGGCGATGAAGTCCCGGAAAAGCGGGTGCGGCCGCGTCGGCCGGGACTTGAACTCCGGGTGCGCCTGGGTGCCGACGTAGAACGGGTGCGTCTCGCGGGGCAGTTCGATGAACTCGACCAGATGGCCGTCCGGCGATGCGCCGGAGAAGACCAGCCCGGCCTCCTCGAGCCGGCTGCGGTAGTCGTTGTTGACCTCGTAACGGTGGCGGTGCCGTTCGGAGACGGCCGCCGTGCCGTACGCCGACTCGACGATCGACCCCGGCACCAGCCGGGCCGGGTAGGCGCCCAGCCGCATCGTGCCGCCCATGTCGCGCTCCCCGGCGACGACGTCGCGCTGGTCGGCCATCGTCGCGACCACGGGATGCGGGGTGTCCGGCTCGAACTCCGCGGAGTTGGCGTCGGTCATCCCGCCGAGCGCGCGGGCGGTGTCGATCACCATGCACTGCAGCCCCAGGCACAGCCCGAGGACGGGGATCGCGCGGGTGCGGGCGTGCCGCACCGCGCCGATCTTGCCTTCGATGCCGCGTACGCCGAAGCCACCGGGGATCAGCACGCCGTCGACGTCGGCGAGCACGCGGGCGGCGCCCTCCGGGGTGATGCAGTCGTCGGACCGGACCCAGCGGATCGACACCTGCGCGTGGTGCGGGAACCCGCCGGCGCGCAGCGCCTCGGTCACGGACAGGTAGGCGTCGGGCAGGTCGACGTACTTGCCCACCAGGGCGATCCGCGCGACCTGGCTGGGATGGTGCACCCGATCGAGCAGGTCACCCCACACGGTCCAGTCGACGTCGCGGAAAGGCAGGTCGAGGCGGCGTACGACGTAGGCGTCGAGACCCTCGGCGTGCAGCACCTTGGGGATGTCGTAGATCGAGCCGGCGTCGGCCAGGGAGATGACGGCCTCGGTGTCCACGTCGCACATCAGCGAGATCTTGCGTTTGAGACCGTCAGGGAGTTCCCGGTCCGACCGGCACACCACGGCGTCGGGCTGGATACCGATGCTGCGCAGCGCGGCGACCGAGTGCTGGGTGGGCTTGGTCTTCATCTCCCCGCTCGGCGCGAGGTAGGGGACCAGGGAGACGTGCAGGAAGAAGCAGTTGTCCCGGCCGACGTCGTGGCGGACCTGCCGGGCCGCCTCGAGGAAGGGCAGCGACTCGATGTCGCCGACGGTGCCGCCGACCTCGGTGATCACGACATCGACGTCGGGCCCGCCCATGTCGAGGACCCGGCGCTTGATCTCGTTGGTGATGTGCGGGATGACCTGGACGGTGTCACCGAGATATTCGCCGCGGCGCTCCTTGGCGATCACTGCGGAGTAGACCAGGCCGGTGGTGACGTTGGCCGAGCCGTGCAGTTCGACGTCGAGGAACCGCTCGTAGTGGCCGATGTCGAGGTCGGTCTCGGCGCCGTCCTCGGTGACGAACACCTCGCCGTGCTGGAACGGGTTCATCGTCCCGGGGTCGACGTTGAGGTAGGGGTCGAGCTTCTGCATCGTGACCCGAAGCCCGCGCGAGGTCAGCAGACTTCCCAGACTGCTGGCGGTCAGGCCCTTGCCCAGGGAGGACGTGACTCCCCCGGTGACGAATACGTGCTTGGTCGTCCGATCGGACTGCGACAAAAGGGGCTCCCGTGGTCGGCCGGCGCGGGCAATCGGCCCGCGATCCACGGAAACTCACCGTAACACGCGGCCGGAGCGGGACCGACCGCTCGTCGGGTCGACCCGCCGACGGCCGAGCAGTTCGGCATAGAGCCGGGCGAGATGGGCCGCGGTGTCCGCTTCGGTCGGCCAGGTCAGGGACCGGGCCTGCCCGCGCGCGGCCAGCGCTGCGGCCCGGTCGGGATGGTCGAGCAGGCGGAGTACGGCGAGATCGAGCGCCGCCGGATCGTCCGGCGCGACGAGCGTCGCGCCGTCGGCCACCAGTCCCGGCAGCCCGCCGACGGTGGTGGCCACGAGCGGGCGACCTGCCCGCAGCGCCTCCTGCGCCACCAGCGACCGCGCCTCCCACCGCGACGGGAGGACGACCAGGTCTGCCGCGGCGAGCAGGTCCGCGACGTCCTCCCGCCGGCCGAGCAGCCGGACCGGCGCGCCGGTCGCGGCGATCTGCCCGGCCAGCCGGGACTGCAGCGGGCCGTCCCCGGCGATCGCGACGAGCGGGACCGGGGTCCGGTCCCGCCAGCCGGCGGCGGCCCGGATCAGCACGTCGAACCCCTTCTGCGGATGCAGCCGGCCGACGGCGAGCACCAGCGGGCGATCCGTCGCGCCGAGTTCGGCACGGATCGCGGCGGGCGGGGTGGCAGGCGGCGGGAGGGCGGGCGCGGCCACCTCACCGAGCCGGACGTCGCGGCCGCCGAGCGCCCGGATCCTGGTGACCAGATCCTCGGAGGCGCCGAGCCCGACGTCGGCGCCGCGGGCCACCCGGCGCTCCAGCGGGGTCAGCGCCCGGGCCCGCAGGCCCGTCGCCAGCACCCGGTTGTGCCAGCTGACCACCAGCGGGCCTGGCCGCCCGGTGCCGGCCAGCCGGGCGACCAGCCCGGCCCGTAGGCCGTGGGCGTGCACCAGCTCGCAGTGTGCGGTGCGCCGCCGCAGCCGGCGTACCGCCCGCAGGTCGGCCAGCGGCCGCAGGCCGGGCGCGATCTCGACCGGCGCGAACGCCGCTCCCCCGGCACTGAAGTCGAACAGCTCGTCGGTGGCGGCCGGCCCGCAGACGAGGACCTGCGCCCCGGCAGCGACCAGCGCGGCCGACACCGACCGCACGTGCTGACCCACGCCGCCAGTGCTGGTGGCGAGCACCAACGCCAGCCGGCGGCCCGCGACCGGACCCGGCGACGGCTCAGCCATCGGCCCGCCAGGAGCGCAGCACCATGCGGAGGTCGTCGCGGGCCAGCAGCGCGAACAGGCCGCCGGCGACGAGCAGGGTCACTGCCATGACCGCGGCGGTCTGGCCGACGGCGGCGCCGACGCTGAAGCCGGGAAGCGCCTCGGCCACCAGCCGGCCGACCGCAGCGCCCGCGGCGGCGGCGAGGAGGGCCAGGGCCGCCGTTCGCGGCAGCCCGGTCAGCGTCCCCGCGCCGGTACGGCGCAGGAGCCCGGCCCCCAGCAGTACGGCCGCCACCGTCATGCCGAGGGTGTTGCCCAGCGCCAGCGCCAGCACGCGGTCGTGGGTGGGCAGCAGGTCGGCGAGCACCACGTCGGCGACCACGACCACCAGCCAGCCGGTCACGGTGCACAACGCGGGGACCCGGGCGTCGTGGCGGGCGTAGAGCGCCCGGGACAGCAGGGCGAGCAGGCCGTAGCCGACCAGGCCGGGGGCGAAGGCGACGATCCCCTCCGCGAGCGCGTCGACGTCACCGGGCCGCCCGACCCCCTGCACGAGCAGCCGGGCGACCGGCCACGCGGCGGCCACCAGCATGGCCGTCGCGAGGGCGGAGACCGCGAAGACCGCCCGCGTCACCTGCCCCGTCGTACGCCGGTAGCCGACCCCGTCGCCGTCCTGCGCGGCGGTCGACAGCCGCGGGAACGCCGCCGTGGCGAGCGGCACGGCCAGTACCGCCCACGGCAGCAGGAACACCGTCTGCGCCAGCGCGTAGACGACGACCGTGCCGCCGGAGGTGCGGTCGTTGGCCAGCCGCAGCGCCACCGCCACCGACACCTGCTGCATCACCAGGGCGGCCACCCCGGCGGCGGCCAGCTGCCGGGCCCGGCGGGCCGCACCGGGCGGGAAGCGCAGTGTCGGGGCGAGCCGCAGCCCGGTACGGCGCAGCGGAACCAGCAGGGAGAGGGACAGCACCGCGACGCCGAGGGTCGTGCCGACCGAGAGGGTCAGCTCGGCGCCGGTGCCCAGCCCCGCGATCGATGCGGAGAACCCGGCGTCGAACCGGTAGCTGAGGTAGGCGGCGATCACCACCAGGCTGGACAGCAGCGGGGCGAGCGCGGGACCGGCGAACCGCTCGTGCGCCTGCAGCACGCCGGCCAGCACGATCCCGACGCCGTAGAGCACGATCTGCGGCGCGAAGACCGCGAGCATCCGGGCGCCGAGGTCGACCGCGCCGGCGCAGGTGCTGCCGCCCAGCAGGACGCCGACCAGCGGCCGGGCAAAGACTGCGACCGCGACGGCCAGCGGCGTCAGGACGAACACGGCCCAGGTCAGCAGGGCGGAGGCGGTACGCCGCACCCGCGCTAGGTCACCGGCGCTCACCCCGGCCGCGAGCAACGGCACGACGAGGCTGGCCAGCGCTCCGCCGGCGACGATCTCGTAGAGGATGTTCGGCACCGTGTTGGCGGTCTGGTAGGTGCTGCCGACGCAGGTGGGCCCGACGGTCCGGGCGAAGACCAGCTGCCGGCCGAACCCGGCGACCCGCGCGCAGACGGTCAGCCCCGCAATGAGCAGGGCGCCGTGCGCGATGCCGCGCGCCGCGACGCGGGTGGCGCCGGTGCTCGGTGCGGGACCGCCGGGCTCGACCGTCGTACTCATCGTCGGCCGTCGGCGCGACCGAGCGCGTCGAGCTCCCGCAGCCCCGGGGTCGTGGCGATGATCCGCCCGAAGCTGGCCACCTCGCTGAGCCCGGTCAGGGCCGCGAGGGCGCCGAGCAGCGCCCACCGCCCGCGCCCGGAGACACCGGCAACCAGCCGGACGCCGAGGATCGCGCCGACCGCGTTGGCACCGGCGTCGCCGAGCATCGTCCGCTCCCCGAGGTCGCCACCGAGGAGAGCCGCGGCGACACCGAGCGGACCGGCCACGAGGCCGCCGTTGCGGCCGCGCAGCAGGGGTGCACCGATGATCAGGGCCGCCTTCAGCCCGCGTCCCGGGCGCAGATCGAGGAGATTGACGAGATTGGCCGTGCCGGCGACGACACCGCCGGCGACCAGCCGGTCGAGGGGTCCCCGGGCGACCGGACCGGCAGCGACGACCCCGGCCACGCCGATCCCGACCACCTTGCCCACCCCGCTGGTCACCCGGCCGGCGGCCAGGGCCCGCAGATGACCCCGGAAACCCTTGTCCGCCGGGCCGTCCGGCCGGCAGTCGTCGTAGCGCCCGACGACCCCGGCGGTCAGCCCGGCGAGCGCGACGCTGCGGCACAGCGCCGCCGACGGGGCACCCGCCGCCGCCGAGCCCGACCCCGCCAGCGCGACCACGGGACCGGCGAGCAGGCTGACCGGCCGGCCCCGGTAGTTGACCCGGGTCCAGGGCTCGCTGCCGCCCGGGAGCCGCTCGGCCGGCACGGCGAGGAGCGCCCGGGCGACGCCGGCGCCGATCAGGGCCAGCGCCGAGGACCGCAGCGGGTTCACTGCCCCGGCGACGGGAAAGCCGAGTCGGCGTTGCCGGCGATGCCGTACTGCCCGGACTTTCCCTTGCCCTGGTCGGCGAGCGCGAGGACTGTGGTGACCTGTCCCGACGGCCGGTCCGCGTCGTCCACTGTGGACACCTCGCCCGAGATCGACTTGTCCTTGCGGATGGTGCCGATCACGCCGTTGTCCCCGGCGACCGTCCCGCTGCCGGCGACGACGACCCCTTTGCCACGGGCGTGCAACGCTCCGGCGAGGTCGGAGAGCATGCGCGCCTGGGCCGTCGGGTTGGGTCCGGTCTGCGCGTCGCTGGCCACCACCACGGCGAAGTCCGACGGCGTGACCTGCTTGCTGATCAGCCGGAGCACGCCAAGTTGCGAGAGCCCGGCGAGCACCCGCTGTCGGTCGGTGCTGGTCGGTGCCTGACCCTTGGTCGGCGCCATCAGCACGTCGGCGAGCAGCGAGCCGGCGAGCGCGCCGGAGTCGTTGCTCGTCGGGAGGCGCGACCCGGCCGGGAGCACCCCGGGCGAGGTCACGAAGTCGCGCAGCCCGGTCGAGAGCCGCGGATCGACGTAGTCGGAGGTGAGCTGGATCGTCCCGGAGACCGCCGCCCCGCTCTTCTTGACCGCCTCGGAGATGCCGTCGACCAGCGCGCCGTCGGCCTGCGGGGCGGCCACGACCAGGACGCTGGCGCCCCTGAGCTGGCCGGCCAGCACGCGCGGGCCGACACCGGCCGCGAACTCGTCGTCGGCCTTGAGCTGGCTCTGCAGCGTCTGGGTGGTCTGCTGCAGTCCGCGCTTGTCGGTCTTCAACCCGTTGACCTGGTGGTGCAGGTCGGTGAGTACGGCGCCGTTGAGCTGAGTCGTCCCGACCACGATGCCGAGCGCGAGCGCGAGGAACACCGAGATCAGGGAGACGAGGTGGTAGCGGAAGTCGATCACTTGAACAGGCCTTGGATCCAGAACACGAGACTGTCCCACTTGTCGACCAGGAGGTCGAGATAGGTGCGGCCCGCGGTGGACACCGCCAGGGCGGCACCGATCGCGATCAGGGCCGCCACGATCAGCAGCATCAGCGCCCGGGTGGAGATCCGGCTGCGGTAGAGCCGGCTGACCCCTTTGGCGTCGACCAGCTTGCCGCCGACCCGCAGCCGGGTGAGGAACGTCGAGGCCATGCCGCCGCGGCCCTTGTCGAGGAACTCGACCAGCGTCGCGTGGGTGCCCACAGCGACGATGAGTGCGGCGCCCTTCTCGTCGGCCAGCAGCAGGGCGACGTCCTCGCTGGTGCCGGCGGCCGGGAATGTGACCGCCTCGACCCCGAGATCCTGCACCCGGGACAGGCCGGGCGCCCGGCCGTCCGGGTAGGCATGCACGACGACCTCCGCGCCGCAGCGGAGCACGTCGTCGCTGACCGAGTCCATGTCGCCGACGATCAGGTCCGGCGTATAGCCGGCCTCGCGCAGGGCGTCGGCCCCGCCGTCCACACCGACGAGCAGCGGCCGGTATTCGCGGATATAGGGCCGCAGGGCGGCGAGGTCGTCCTTGTAGTCATAGCCGCGGACGACGACGAGGGCGTGCCGCCCCTCGAACGTCGTCCGGATCGCCGGGACGCCGACACCGTCGAGCAGCAGGGCCCGCTCGCGCTTCATGTACTCCATCGTGTTGGCGGCGAAGGCCTCGAGCTGCGAGGACAGACCGGCCCGCGCTTCGCCGAGCTGCTCGGCGATCATGCGCTGGTCCTGCGCGATGCCCTCGGCGACGCGTTCCTCACCGACGTAGACGACTCCGTCGTCGACCCGCACTCGGGTGCCCTCCTTGATCGCGGAGAACACCTGCGGTCCGACGCCGTCAACCAGCGGGATGCCGGCCGAGACGACGATCTCCGGGCCGAGGTTGGGGTAGCGCCCCGAGATGCTCGGCGCGGCGTTGACGACCGCGGCCACCTTGGCGCCCACGAGGGCGTCGGCGCTCACCCGGTCGAGGTCGACGTGGTCGATGATCGCGACATCGCCCGGGTTGAGCCGGGGGGTGAGGGCCTTCGTACGCCGGTCCAGGCGGGCCACTCCGACCACACCGGGAAGGGCCGGGTTGCCCCGGCTACGCCGTAGCGTGGCAACCTTCATGCCCCTGATCCTCCCATCGGAGCGGCCCACCCCCGCGGATGCCACGCCCTGCCCGGTCGGGTGACGCTGGCCCCACCTACGGCCGGTCACGAGGCGGCCCGATCCACCAGAAGGCCCGGTCACGAGAAGGCCCGGTCACGAGAAGGCCCGGTCACGAGAAGGCCCGGTCACGAGAAGGCCCGGTCACGAGAAGGCCCGGTCACGAGAAGGCCCGGTCACTAGAACGCATCGAGCAGCTGCGGCCGCGGGCCCGCGAAGGCCGCGTCCACCGCCGCGAGGTCCGCCGGTTCGGCGGTGAGCAGCCCGGCCCGGCGCAGCGCCGGGGCGGTGGAGTAGGAGGAGTAGAGCGACGCCAGCGCACGGACGTGCAGCGCGACCGCGCCGGTCCCGCCGCGCTCCCAGCGCGCCTCGCCGTCCTCGACGACCAGCCGGTGCCGGCCGGCGTTCCAGGGGGCGTCCGGGTCGGTGACGTCCAGGTCGAGGCCGATCCGCAGCCCGACCGGCCAGCCGCGGGCGGCCATCGCGGGCCCTGCGTCGACGATCCGCGCCATCCAGCGGTCGACGACCACCGGTGCCCCCAGCGGCATCGGGACGGCGAAGGTCAGCTGGTCGGCGTCGAGCACCCGCACCCGCAGGGTCCTCGCCACCGGTGCCCAGGTGCTCAGGTGGCGCAGGAGTGCGGCGCCGGCCTGGGGATCGTCGCCGATGAGATCGTGCACGACGAGACCGTCGGGCTTCTTCGTATAGCTGGTGTAGGCGCCGACGTGGCCGTCGCGCTCGGCGAGCACCACGCCGTCGAGAGCCAGATGGTCGACGTCGGAGAACATCGGCCCGTCCCGGGTGAAGAGCCCGGTGCCCTGCTCACCCACCCGGCGGTAGACGGCGGCCAGGGCGTCCCGGTCGTCCTTGCCGGCCTCCCGGACCCGCACCGCCGGGTCCGGCCGGGGCGCCCCGGCGAGGGCCGCCGGGGCGAGCTCGAACTCCGTCAGCGTGCCGGCGGTCTCCCAGCCGAGCCGTCGGTAGAAGCCGGGCACGCTCGGGTAGAGCACGGAGACGGTCTGCCCGGCCGCCCGCATGCGCGGCAGCAGCGCCCGCATCAGGTCGCTCGCGACCCCACGGCCACGGTCGGCCGGGGCGGCGGCGACCCCGCCGATGCCGCCGACCGCGACCTCCCGGCCGAGATACCACTGACGGTACGGCCGGATCTGGGCGGTCGCGACCAGCCGGTCGCCCTCGAAGGCGCCGAGGCGCGGGGCCACGACCTGTTGGTCCCGCAGGTGTCGGAGTCGGGCCGGTGTGAGGTCGGCGGCGGTGCCGAAGGCCAGGGCGGTCAGCCGCCCGGCGGTCTCCAGCTCGTCGTCGGTGAGCTCCCGGACATCGGTCATCCACGTGCCTTTCCGCGTGCCGCGGTGTCGAGCAGTTCCTCCGCGTGCGCCTGCCCCAGCTCGCTGTCGGCCAGTCCGGCGAGCATACGGGCCAGCTCCCGGGTGCGCTCGCCGGCGGCCAGCGCACGCACCCCGCTGCGGGTGATGGTTCCCGATCCGTCCTTGTCCACCACGAGGTGCTGATCGGCGAACGCGGCCACCTGGGGCAGATGGGTCACCACGATGACCTGGTGGCTGGCCGCGAGCTGGGCGAGCCGCCGGCCGACCTCAGTGGCCGCCTGCCCGCCGACCCCGGCGTCGACCTCGTCGAAGACCATCGTGGTCACCGGATCGGAGTCGGCGAACACGACCTCCACCGCCAGCATCACCCGGGACAGCTCACCGCCGGACGCGGCCCGCTGGATCGGCCGCGCCGGCGCGCCGCGGTGCGACAGGAAGAGCAGGGTGACCTCGTCGACGCCGTCCGGGCCGGCGGTCGCCTCCTGGCCCTGCACGGTCAGGGTCGGCGCGCCGGCCTCGACCGGCCGGGCCCGGACCTGCACCTGCAGCCGGGCATCGGGCATGGCGAGACCGGCGAGCTCGGCGGTCACGGCGGCGGCGAACTTCTCCCCCGCCGCCGCGCGGGCCTCCGACAGCCGGCCGGCCAGGTCCGCGGCCTCCGTCCGGGCGGTGTCGCGGTCGGCGGCGAGCGCGGCCAAGGCGTCGTCGGAGGGGTCGAGTTCGGCCAGCCGCCGCTGCGCGTCGTCGGCCCAGGCGAGGACGCCGGCGACCCCGCCGGTCCCGGTGACCGGGTCGGCGTAGCTGCGGGTCAGCGAGCGCAGTGCGGCCCGGCGCTCCTCGATGGCGGCCAACCGGCCCGGGTCGGCGTCCAGCCCGTCGAGGAAGACGACGAGATCGGCGGCCAGGTCGGTGATCAGCCGGTCGACCTCGGCCAGCCGGCCGGCGAGTGCGGCCAGCTCCCGGTCCTCGGCGTGCTCGAGCGCCCGCCGGGCGGCGGCGATCAGCACTGTCGCGTCAGCGCCGTCCCCGGCGCCGTCGGCGGGGTCGGCGGTGAGGGCCTCGCGGGCGGTCTGGGCCGCTACCCGCAGCGAGTCCGCGTTGGCCAGCCGGGCGGCCTCCGCGTCGAGATCGTCGTCCTCACCGGGCCGGGGATCGACGTCGCCGATCTCGGCGAGCCCGCGGCGCAGCAGATCGGCCTCCGCCCGCAGCTCCCGCACCCGCCCGGCCCGGTCGGCGAGCGCGCGGGCGCACTCCTGCCAGCGGGTGAAGCGGTCCCGATACCGGTCCCGGAGCTCGCCGACCGCCGGCCCGGCGAAGCGGTCGAGGGCGGCCCGCTGTTCGGCCGGCCGCAGCAGTGCCAGCTGATCGGACTGGCCGTGCACGGCGAGCACCGGATCGCACAGCTGTGCGAGCACCCCGACCGGCACCGACCGGCCGCCGACGTGGGCCCGGGACCGGCCCTCGGGGAGCACCGTACGGGCCAGGATGAGGGTGCCGTCCTCGTCGACCTCGGCGCCGGCGTCGACCGCGCGGGCCAGCACCGGGGCGTCCGGCGGCAGCGCGAGCCGACCCTCGACCGAGGCCCGGGCGGTGCCGGCGCGCACCAGGCCGGTGTCGGCGCGGGCGCCGAGCAGCAGGGTGAGCCCGGAGACGACCATCGTCTTGCCCGCGCCGGTCTCGCCGGTGAGCACGGTCAGACCGGGGCCGAATTGCAGGGTCGCGTCTTCGATCACGCCGAGACCGCGGATGCGCATCTCCTCCAGCACGGGCGCACGACCTCCGGTCCGGACGGCGACGTCGCCCGACCCTAATCCACCGCGCGGGGAAGTCGAGCGTCCGCCACGGCTAACCCCGGCGGTCCCGGAATCCCTTCACCGGCAGCGCGAACTTCGCCACCAGCCGATCGGTGAACACCCGCGGGTGGACCCGCACGATGCGGACCGCCTGGGTCCCCCGGCGTACCTCGACGCGGGACCCCGGCGGCACCGGCAGGGTCCGGCGGCCGTCGCAGCACAGCACGGCGTCGTGACCGTCGGCGAGCAGCCGGACCGCGAGCGTCGAGTCCGCGGCCGTCACCAGCGGCCGGGCGAAGAGGGCGTGGGCGTTGTTGGGCACGACCAGCATCGCCTCCACCGACGGCCAGGCGACCGGTCCGCCGGCGGAGAAGGCGTATGCCGTCGAGCCCGTGGGCGTCGCGAACAGCACGCCGTCGCAGCCGTAGCTGGTCAGCGGGTGATCGTCGACCTCGATCGACACCTCGATCATCCGCTCCGCGGGCGGACTTCTCCACCGACGCCTCGTTCAGCGCCCACGCGGTGACCGGGGGCCCGTCCGGGGGTTGCAGGGTCACGTCGAGGGTGAGCCGTTCCTCGACGTCATACCGCTTGTCGACGACCCGGGCGACGGTGTCGCCGAGCGCTTCGGGCTCGGTCTCGGCCAGAAAGCCCACCCGGCCGAGGTTGACGCCCAGCAGGGCGGCGCCGGTCGGGCGGGCCAGCTCGGCGGCCCGCAGGAAGGTGCCGTCGCCGCCGAGGACCAGCACGATCTCGGCGTCGTCGGCGGCGCACTTGTCGGCGGCGACGACGCGGACACCCTCCACGTGCAGGTCGCCGACCTCCTCGGAGAGCACCCGCACCTCGAATCCGGCCGCGCCGAGCTGTCCGATCACCAGCCTGGCCAGGTCGACGATGTCCGACCGGCCGGTGTGGGTGACGAGCAGTGCGGTACGGGCCGATCCGCGGCCGGCCCCGCTCATGCCGGTCCTGCGGCGACCGCCGCCGTCACCGCGTCCGGGGACGGGGCCGGTGCGTCGGCACGCAGCCACAGGAAGTACTCGACGTTGCCGGACGGGCCCGGCAACGGGCTCGCCACCACACCTGCCACGCCGAAGCCGTGCTCGGCCGCGACCCCCGCGACCGAGAGCACCGCCTGGGCCCGCAGCTGCGGATCGCGGACGACGCCGCCCGACCCGACGTGGTCCCGGCCGACCTCGAACTGGGGCTTGACCATCGGCAGCAGGTCGGCACCCGGGCGGGTCACGCCGAGCAGCGCGGGCAGCACCAGCCGGAGCGAGATGAACGACAGGTCGGCGACGACGAGGTCGACCGCCCCGCCGATCGGCTCGACGGTCACCGACCGCGCGTTGGTGCGGTCGACGACGTCGACCCGCGGGTCGGTCTGCAGCGGCCAGGCGAGTTGTCCGTATCCGACGTCGAGCGCGACGACCTCCGTTGCTCCGCGGCGGAGCAGCACGTCGGTGAACCCGCCGGTCGACGCGCCCGCGTCGAGGCAGCGTCGCCCGGCGACGACGAGCTGCCCCGAAGGTGTCCAGCGCACCGGCTAGCTTGTGGCCACCGCGGGACACGTAGTCGGTTCCCTCGACCGGCTCGGCGACCTGCACCGGCGTGGCCCGCTCCACGGCGGTGGCGGGTTTGGTCGCGACCTGGCCGTTCACGCTGACCCGGCCGGCCGCGACCAGCGTCGCGGCATGCTCGCGCGACCGGGCCAGTCCGCGACGGACCAGCTCGGCGTCCAGGCGGGCCCGGCGTGCCACCTGCGACTAGCCCTCATCGAGGGACTCGAGGGACTCGACCAGCGCGGTGTGCAGCTCGTCGTAGACAGCGGCGTGCTCGCCGACGGGCACGTCGGCGAGGGCGTCGAGTCCTCCGGTGAGCGCCCGCAGCCGGGCGATCGCCGGATCCGGCGGCTCGGAACCAGGCACCTGCGAGGCGCCCGGCAGCGCGTCTGGAACCATCTCCACTCCTCCGGAACTGCGGTGTGCCACCACGCTACCCGCCCGGCCGCCCGCGCCTCCGAACGCGACACCCGATGCGATACCGTCACCACCGCCCGCCCGGTGATCGGGTCGCCGAGGAAATGCGGTCATGGCCAACGTCGACGAGTGCGAGCAGGCGCTGCACCGGCTCGCCGGTCAGCTGCAGGCCGCCGACGGGGCCACCCGCGGCCGGATCGACCGGCGGACCGTCGCCTGCCGCATCACCGATCTCGACGTCGCCTTCAGCGGAACGCTCCGCGACGGCGGACTGCACGACATCGCCCCCGCCACGTCGTCGAAGGCGCAGATCACCCTCAGCATGACCAGCGACGACCTGGTGGCCCTCAGCGAGGGCGAGCTGAAACTCCCGGCGGCGTGGGCCAGCGGACGGGTGCGGATCAACGCCGGGGTCCTCGACCTGATCCGGCTGCGCAGCTTCTTCTGACCCTCGCCCCGGCGTCAGCCGTCGGCAAGTCCGTAGCGGGCGGCGGCCTGGGCAGCGGCCGCACCGTCGGTGCGCACCGGGGCGGGCCGCCCGGTCTCCCACGCGGCGGCGCACAGCGCCCGGAGGGCGTCGAGCGGGTCGGTGCCGTCGCCGCTCAGCACCGCGGCGTGGTCGTCCGCGCCGACCCGCCACCCGCCGCAACGCCATCTGCCGTCGGGGTCGCGCTGCGGGGCCGGGTGCGCGACGAGCAGCCCGGACAGGTCGGCGGCCAGGTAGGTCGGCCGGTGGACCGCCTCGGCGGCGAGCAGTTCGTCGGCACCGGTCACCCCGGTGAGCACGAGCAGACTCGGACACCCGGCGGCGCTGGCTCCCTCGATGTCCGTGTCGAGCCGGTCCCCGACGACGAGCGGGTCCCGCGCGGCTGTCCGGTCGACGGACTCGCGGTGCAGCGCCGGCTCCGGCTTCCCGGTCACCAGCGGGTGGGCTCCGGTCGCTGCGGCGACGACTCCGACGAGGGCGCCGTTGCCCGGCAGCGGGCCGCGCGCGGACGGGAGGGTCGTGTCGATGTTCGTCGCGACCCACCACGCCCCGCGGCGTACCGCGACGGTCGCCTCGGCGAGCTCGCGCCAGCCGGTGTCGGGGGCGTAACCCTGCACGACGGCGTCGGGTTCCTCGTCGGCGCTTGCGACGACGCTCAGCCCTCGTGCTCCGACCTCCGCCCGCAACGCGTCCGCGCCCACGACCAGGACCCGGGCGCCGGCCGGCAGCTTCTCGGCCAGGACGCGGGCCGCGGCCTGCGCCGAGGTGACGATCTCTGCCCGGTCGGCGTGCACGCCGACGTCGGCCAGCAGTCCGGCCACGGCCTCCGGCGTCCGGGACGCGTTGTTGGTGACGAACGCCAGCCGCATCCCGTGCGCACGGGCCTGCGAGAGGGCGGCCGCGGCGCCGACCACCGGGTCGTGCCCGACGTAGACCACGCCGTCGAGGTCGAGCAGGGCGACGTCGTACCGCTCGACGAGCGGAACGGTGGATCCCTGGAGCGGCTGCGGCACGCTGTTCCCCACGGTTTGTCGGCCGGGCGGCGGATTCGCCAGCCCTACCGTAAGGGGAGCGCTACTTGCGGGTCGCCGACAGGGCCGCCCGGGCACCGCGCAGCGCGGTCGCATAGTGGGTGATGTCCGGACGCATCGCCGCGGCCAGCGCGAGGTGCTCGACGGCGCCCGGCAGGTCGCCGATCTTGGCATCGGCCAGTCCGAGCCCGAACTGGGCGTAGTCGTCGGCGGGGTTGACCGAGACGATCCAGCCGAAACTCTCGGCGGCCTCCGCGAACTGCCCCGAGTCGAACTGGGCGCGGGCCAACGCCTCCCGGACGCTGCGCGACTCCGGCTCGGCCTCCGCGGCGTGCTCGATGAGGGTGACCGCGGCCGCCGGGTTTCCGCCTTCGAGGAGCTCTACGCCCCGGATGTACCAGTCGTAGACCTCCCCCTGGGGCACCACGTCGGGCGGGGGTGGGGGTAGGTCGTCGTACGGGCGCCGGACCGGCTCCTCGTCGTACCCGTTTCGGCTGTATTCGGCCACCGGCGATCACTCCTCCCCGCCCGGCCGCAGCGCCGGGCTCGACGCTGTTCACCGGACACCTACGATGCGGCAATGACCGCCGTCGATCACGTGCCGTCCGACCCGTCCGTCCCCTCTCCCGGCGGCCTGGTGTTGGCCCCGTTCTGCGCGCTGCGCTACGCGACGACCGCTCCTCGGCAGCTCGCGCGGCTGCTCAGCCCGCCCTACGACGTGATCGACCCCGACTCGCGCACCGCGCTCGAGGAGGCCGACCCACACAACTTCGTTCGCCTCATACTCCCACGCGAGGACCGCTCAGGCGGACTCAGCCGCTATCAGCGCGCCGCACGTACCCTGGCGGAGTGGCGCTCGGCCGGCGTACTGGTCACGGATCGTGAGCAGGGGCTCTACGTCTATGAGATGGCAGCCCGCGACCGGGTCACCCGCGGCCTGCTCGGGGCGGTCGCACTGGCGGCCCCGGAGGCCGCGATCATCCTGCCGCACGAGAACACGATGTCGGGCACGGTCAGCGACCGGCTGGCCCTCACCGAGGCCACTGCGGCCAACCTCGAACCGATCTACCTCGTCTACGACGGCGGCGGCGCGGCGTCGACGATCGTGGCCGACGCCGGGTCCCGCGACCCCCTCATGGAGGCCACCACGCCGGACGGGATCCGCCACCGCCTGTGGTCGGTGACCGACCCGGCGGACCTCGACGCGGTCGCCGCGGACCTGCTGCCGAGGCACGCGCTCATCGCCGACGGGCACCACCGCTACGCCACCTACCTGGCGCACCAGGCCGACCGGCACGCCCGGGGTGACGGACCGGGGCCGTGGGACTTCGGGCTCAGCTACCTGGTGGACGCGAGCACGTTCGGCCCGCGGGTCGAGGCCATCCATCGCGTCATCCCCGGGCTGCCGCTCGATCAGGCGGTGCAGCAGGCCTCGACCGCCTTCACGGTCACCGCGCTCCCACCCGGCCCGGACTCCGCGCTCGCGGCGCTCGCGGCGGCCGACCCCGACGACACCGCCGTCGTCGTCAGCGACGGCACGACCTGGAACCTGCTGAGCCGACCCGACGAGGCCCAGGTTCGCGCCGCCGTCCCCGAGGACCATGCCCCCGCCTGGCGACATCTGGACGTGACGGTCGCCCACCGGCTGCTGATCGACCGGCTGTGGAAGCTCGACGACCGGGAGGGCATCGTCGATTTCGAGCACGACCTGGGGGCGGCGATCGAGCGGGCCCGCGCGGCCGGCGGAACCGCCCTGATCCTTCGCCCCACACCGGTGGACCAGGTCGCCGCGGTCGCGGCCGCCGGGGAGCGGATGCCCCGCAAGTCGACGTTGTTCACTCCCAAGCCTCGAAGCGGCCTCGTGGTCCGCAGCTACGACGGGTCCTAGGCCGCGCCCGCCGTCCGCACCCGTCTCGCGCGCCGGACCTCGACCTCGCAACGGCTCGTCGGGCCACCGGGTGAGCGCCAGAACCGGCGTCGCAATGCGCCCTCGACCTCGATGACGTCGCCGGGCCGCCAGCGCAGGCACTGCCGCCGGACGCCACCGACCCAGGCGAGGCAGTCGATGGTATCGATGCTGGGGCCGGCGCGGGTGGCCGTCGGGCGGCGGACGACGAGCCGCCACGTCGTGCAGACGTCCCCACTGGGCAGCTCACGCTCGACGGCGGCCGCGGAGAGCCGGCCCACGAGCCGCACGTCGTTGCGGTGGTCGGCCTCGGGCTCGGTGTTCCTGGTGGTCATGGACGCAGCCTGCCCGCCGGATCAGCCCCCGACGAGGTCCGCAGAATCGGCTGTGGACAGGAGCCAGCCTTGTGGACCGACGCTTGACAGCGGTCGGTTGCGCAGGGCGGCGACGGAGGTCGGTCAGTCGGCGGGAGGCTGCCCGGAGACGCCGAGAAGGCGCTGCGCGGCGTCGGTCGACTCGTCCTCGTCGATGTCGCGGACGGCGCCGAACCACCGCTGCGCCTCATCGACGCGGCCCATCCGCTCGAGCGTGTCGGCGTAGGCGTACCAGAGCCGCGCAGTCCAGTCCTCGACCGCGGTCGAGGCGAACTCCGGGCCCTGCAGTGCGAGCAGCGCGGCGTCGAACTGGCCGAGATCCTTCCGCGCCCCCGCCTCGACGATCATCATCTCGACCCGGATCGCGGTCGGCAGGCGCCCGAGCGCAGGATCGCGGGCCAGCTCCAGCGCCCGCTCCGGCCGCCCGAGTGCCCGCTCGCAGTCGGCGAGCATGGGAAGCACGCTCGCGTCGCCATTCATCCGGCGCGCCGCCCGTAGTTCGGTGAGGGCCTCTGCCCATTCCCCGGCCAGGTATGCGGCGACTCCCACCGCCTCCCGGACCACGGGAAGCCGGCCGCCGATCCGCCGCGCCGCGCGGGCATGCAGCAATGCTGCCGCGGGGTCGTCGTCAATCAGCCGGGCGGCAGCGGCCAACTGCGCACCGACCCGGTCCGCGACCGGCGGTGACAGGCTCCGCAGCTCCTGGCGGATCTCCTTGTCGAGTTCGCGTGCGTCGACGTCATCCGGCAACGGCGGGTCCGGCACCGTGGCCCCACGGCGGCTTCCGCCGCGGGCCCGCGCATTCCGCTCACCCTCGCTGGCCCCGCCTCCGCCGGCCCGGCGTTCCCCACCGCCGGGCGCACGGTATCCCCCGAGCCCGCCGGCGCCCCCCTGTCCCGGGGACGGGCGCTCGCCCCGCCGTGCGTCGCTCCGACCGGGCTCGGGCCGGCCGCGCCCGTTCCCGCGGCGCTCGTTGCGGCCGGGCTGCCGGCGGCCGCGCCCGGCCGATCCCCTGTCAGGCATGTTCTCCTCCGCTACAGACAACAATGGGGGTCACTCACGGATGAGTGACCCCCATCGGGAAGTTGTCCGGCGGCGTCCTACTCTCCCACGCAGGTCCCCCGTGCAGTACCATCGGCGCTGAAGGGCTTAGCTTCCGGGTTCGGAATGGGACCGGGCGTTTCCCTTTCGCTATGGCCGCCGTAACTCTATGGAGATGTGGTCAACCGATCCCGACCGTAACTCGGGAACCGCACAGTGGACGCGTAGCATTTTTGTGGTCAAGTCCTCGGCCTATTAGTACCGGTCAGCTCCATGCGTTGCTGCACTTCCACTTCCGGCCTATCAACCCGGTGGTCTAGTCGGGGGCCTTACTCCAGGTTAACCCTGATGGGAGACCTCATCTTGAAGCGGGCTTCCCGCTTAGATGCTTTCAGCGGTTATCCCTTCCGAACGTAGCTAACCAGCCGTGCTCTTGGCAGAACAACTGGCACACCAGAGGTTCGTCCGTCCCGGTCCTCTCGTACTAGGGACAGCCCTTCTCAAGTCTCCTGCGCGCGCGGCGGATAGGGACCGAACTGTCTCACGACGTTCTAAACCCAGCTCGCGTACCGCTTTAATGGGCGAACAGCCCAACCCTTGGGACCTACTCCAGCCCCAGGATGCGACGAGCCGACATCGAGGTGCCAAACCATGCCGTCGATATGGACTCTTGGGCAAGATCAGCCTGTTATCCCCGGGGTACCTTTTATCCGTTGAGCGACGGCGCTTCCACAAGCCACCGCCGGATCACTAGTCCCGACTTTCGTCCCTGCTCGACATGTCAGTCTCACAGTCAAGCTCCCTTGTGCACTTGCACTCGACACCTGATTGCCAACCAGGCTGAGGGAACCTTTGGGCGCCTCCGTTACTTTTTGGGAGGCAACCGCCCCAGTTAAACTACCCACCAGGCACTGTCCCTGATCCGGATCACGGACCGAGGTTAGACATCCAGTTCGACCAGAGTGGTATTTCAACGTTGACTCCACCGACACTGGCGTGCCCGACTTCACAGTCTCCCACCTATCCTACACAAGCCGAACCGAACACCAATACCAAGCTATAGTAAAGGTCCCGGGGTCTTTCCGTCCTGCCGCGCGTAACGAGCATCTTTACTCGTAGTGCAATTTCGCCGAGTCTGTGGTTGAGACAGCGGAGAAGTCGTTACGCCATTCGTGCAGGTCGGAACTTACCCGACAAGGAATTTCGCTACCTTAGGATGGTTATAGTTACCACCGCCGTTTACTGGCGCTTAAGTTCTGAGCTTCGCCCCGAAGGGCTAACCCGTCCCCTTAACGTTCCAGCACCGGGCAGGCGTCAGTCCGTATACATCGTCTTGCGACTTCGCACGGACCTGTGTTTTTAGTAAACAGTCGCTTCTCCCTGGTCTCTGCGGCCAGCTCAACGCTTCGGAGGCAAGCTCCTACACGCACTCGGCCCCCCTTCTCCCGAAGTTACGGGGGCATTTTGCCGAGTTCCTTAACCACAGTTCGCTCGATCGCCTTGGTATTCTCTACCTGACCACCTGAGTCGGTTTGGGGTACGGGCGGCTCAGACACTCGCTAGAGGCTTTTCTTGGCAGCATAGGATCATCCACTTCGCCTCAATCGGCTCGGCATCAGGTCTCAGGCATATGAGGTGCGGATTTGCCTACACCTCGCCCTACACCCTTACACCGGTACTACCATCGCCTGGCGTTGGACTACCTTCCTGCGTCACCCCATCGCTTACCTACTACCAGTCGGGTCGCGCGCTCCACGCCGGCCTCCCCGAAGGGCGACCAGCGCTTCGGGCGCTTAGCATCACTGGGTTCGGCATGGGCGCTTCATTCGCCGGTACGGGAATATCAACCCGTTGTCCATCGACTACGCCTGTCGGCCTCGCCTTAGGTCCCGACTTACCCTGGGCGGATTAGCCTGGCCCAGGAACCCTTGGTCATTCGGCGGACGGGTTTCTCACTCCGTCTTTCGCTACTCATGCCTGCATTCTCACTCGTGTGGCGTCCACGGCTGGGTCACCCCGCCGCTTCACTCGCCACACGACGCTCCCCTACCCATCCACACGCCTGGACGCACACCGAAGGTGTACGCCAGGCTAATGCGCGAATGCCACAGCTTCGGCGGTGTGCTTGAGCCCCGCTACATTGTCGGCGCGGAATCACTTGACCAGTGAGCTATTACGCACTCTTTCAAGGGTGGCTGCTTCTAAGCCAACCTCCTGGTTGTCTGTGCGACTCCACATCCTTTCCCACTTAGCACACGCTTAGGGGCCTTAGCTGGTGATCTGGGCTGTTTCCCTCTCGACTACGAAGCTTATCCCCCGCAGTCTCACTGCCGCGCTCTCACTTACCGGCATTCGGAGTTTGGCTGACTTCAGTAAGCTTGTAGGCCCCCTAGGCCATCCAGTGCTCTACCTCCGGCAAGAAACACGCGACGCTGCACCTAAATGCATTTCGGGGAGAACCAGCTATCACGGAGTTTGATTGGCCTTTCACCCCTACCCACAGCTCATCCCCCAGGTTTTCAACCCTGGTGGGTTCGGTCCTCCACGCGGTCTTACCCGCGCTTCAACCTGGCCATGGGTAGATCACTCCGCTTCGGGTCTAGAGCATGCGACTGAATCGCCCTATTCGGACTCGCTTTCGCTACGGCTGCCCCACACGGGTTAACCTCGCCACATACCACTAACTCGCAGGCTCATTCTTCAAAAGGCACGCTGTCACCCAGTCACAAGGACTGGCTACGCTCCCACGGCTTGTAGGCACACGGTTTCAGGTACTATTTCACTCCCCTCCCGGGGTACTTTTCACCTTTCCCTCACGGTACTTGTCCGCTATCGGTCACCAGGGAGTATTTAGGCTTAGCGGGTGGTCCCGCCAGATTCACACGGAATTTCACGGGCTCCGTGCTACTTGGGATCCCGTTCGGGAGATGCGCGTCGTTTTCGTCTACGGGGGTATCACCCTCTGTGCCGGGCCTTTCCATGAGTCTTCGACTAACGACGCGCATTTTCTTACTCCCTGCCCGATCGGCAGATCCGACAGAACGGTCCCACGACCCCGAACACGCAACGCCTGCCGGCTATCACGCGTGATCGGTTTAGCCTGTTCCGCTTTCGCTCGCCACTACTCACGGAATCGCGGTTGCTTTCTCTTCCTGTGGGTACTGAGATGTTTCACTTCCCCACGTTCCCTCCGCACGCCCTATGTGTTCAGGCGTGGGTGACAGGACATGACTCCTGCCGGGTTTCCCCATTCGGAAATCCTCGGATCACAGCTCGGTTGGCAGCTCCCCGAGGCTTATCGCAGCCTCCTACGTCCTTCTTCGGCTCCTGGTGCCAAGGCATCCACCGTGTGCTCTTAATAACTTGGCCACAAAAAGATGCTCGCGTCCACTGTGCAGTTCTCAAGGTACGGGCGGTACTCGACCTGGACCTCGCTGCGTACGCCGCGGTGCGACGCCGTACAGCGCAGGATCGGAGTCCTCCATCGGAGAGCGGGCAAGCCCGCTCCCTCAGGACCCAACAGCGTGCCTACGGCACCGGCGTCCTCCACGATCGGTTCCGTTCCCTTTCGGGATGTACTGGATCGATCTCGGTACGTCGACGCCGAATTAGTCAGTGTTCCACCCATGAGCTACCACTCCGGCACTGGACATCCGGACAGTGGCATCTGGACGCGCCGAGTAAGCCGCCACAGTGCTCCTTAGAAAGGAGGTGATCCAGCCGCACCTTCCGGTACGGCTACCTTGTTACGACTTCGTCCCAATCGCCGATCCCACCTTCGACAGCTCCCTCCCAAAAGGGTTGGGCCACTGGCTTCGGGTGTTACCGACTTTCGTGACGTGACGGGCGGTGTGTACAAGGCCCGGGAACGTATTCACCGCAGCGTTGCTGATCTGCGATTACTAGCGACTCCGACTTCATGGGGTCGAGTTGCAGACCCCAATCCGAACTGAGACCGGCTTTTTGGGATTCGCTCCACCTTGCGGTATCGCAGCCCTTTGTACCGGCCATTGTAGCATGCGTGAAGCCCAAGACATAAGGGGCATGATGATTTGACGTCATCCCCACCTTCCTCCGAGTTGACCCCGGCAGTCTCCTATGAGTCCCCGGCATTACCCGCTGGCAACATAGGACGAGGGTTGCGCTCGTTGCGGGACTTAACCCAACATCTCACGACACGAGCTGACGACAACCATGCACCACCTGTGCACGAGCCCTTGCGGACCGACATCTCTGCCGGATTTCCGCTGCATGTCAAGCCTTGGTAAGGTTCTTCGCGTTGCATCGAATTAATCCGCATGCTCCGCCGCTTGTGCGGGCCCCCGTCAATTCCTTTGAGTTTTAGCCTTGCGGCCGTACTCCCCAGGCGGGGCGCTTAATGCGTTAGCTGCGGCACGGAGGCCGTGGAAAGGCCCCCACACCTAGCGCCCAACGTTTACGGCGTGGACTACCAGGGTATCTAATCCTGTTCGCTCCCCACGCTTTCGCTCCTCAGCGTCAGTAACGGCCCAGAGACCCGCCTTCGCCACCGGTGTTCCTCCTGATATCTGCGCATTTCACCGCTACACCAGGAATTCCAGTCTCCCCTACCACACTCTAGTCTGCCCGTATCGACTGCAGGCCCGGGGTTGAGCCCCGGGTTTTCACAGCCGACGCGACAGACCGCCTACGAGCTCTTTACGCCCAATAATTCCGGACAACGCTTGCACCCTACGTATTACCGCGGCTGCTGGCACGTAGTTGGCCGGTGCTTCTTCTGCAGGTACCGTCACTTTCGCTTCGTCCCTGCTGAAAGAGGTTTACAACCCGAAGGCCGTCATCCCTCACGCGGCGTCGCTGCGTCAGGCTTTCGCCCATTGCGCAATATTCCCCACTGCTGCCTCCCGTAGGAGTCTGGGCCGTGTCTCAGTCCCAGTGTGGCCGGTCGCCCTCTCAGGCCGGCTACCCGTCGTCGCCTTGGTGGGCCATTACCCCACCAACAAGCTGATAGGCCGCGGGCCCATCCTCAGCCGAAAATCTTTCCACCACAAGGAGATGCCACCAGTGGTCGTATCCGGTATTAGCCCCGGTTTCCCGGAGTTATCCCAGAGCTGAGGGCAGGTTGCCCACGTGTTACTCACCCGTTCGCCGCTCGGGCACCCTCCCGAAAGAGGGGCCTCGTTCGACTTGCATGTGTTAAGCACGCCGCCAGCGTTCGTCCTGAGCCAGGATCAAACTCTCCGTAGATGTCTATGACTTGACCGTGCCGTGGTTTCCCACGAACACGGAGAAGTGACACACGAAGTGCTGCTCAATGAGCAGCATGATCTGCACCGCCGAGCAAAACATCTGCTCGCCGGCATTTCAAAGGAACCGTCAGGTAAGTGTGACCGGACAAAGCCCGGTCACCCCTATGACGGGGTTGTTGTGCTGGCACTAACTTTCGGCACGCTGTTGAGTTCTCAAGGGGCGGACGCGCACCATCAACAGCCTTTCGGCGGTCTCCGGGGCAACTGTTTCAGGCTAGAGGGTTGGGTGCAGGGTGTCAAACCCGACCCAGTCGATCCATATTGGTAGCGATCGACCAACACTTCCGTGCTGCCATCAGCCTAGTGCATGTCGCCTGAACGCTTTCCGGCAGGTGCTCCGGGCGGTGTTCCCGGCGACGAACAGAAGGTTACGGTTCCACGGCGCGCCAGTCAAATCGCCGGTCCGGCGGCCTTGCCGCCGTCGGACCGGCCGGTCGATTGCCGGGCGAGGCCACATCCGTTCGGCCCGGCTGAGGGCGATCACGGCCACCCGGCGAGGTCCGGGACCGGCGTCGGCGGGTCCTCAGGCGGTGAGGCGGGCGGCCTGCCGCCGACCGACCTGGACCACCCGTCCGACCAGGTCGGCGCGGGGCAGGTCCAGGGTGTCCGGGCTCACCCGCTCCCCGTCCAGGCGTACGGCGCCGTCGGCCAGTTGACGGCGGGCCTGGGAGGTCGAGGAGACGAGGCCGGCCGCCCGCAGCACGGCCGGCAGGTGCACCGGATCGCCGTCGGGGAGCCGCACCTCCGGCACGTCGCTCGGGACCTCCCGGCGACTGAACACCCGGTCGAACGCCGCCTCGGCCTGCTCGGCCGCCGGGTCGGGGTGGTAGAGCGCGACGATGGCGCGGGCGACCCGCCGTTTCGCGGCATTCGCCGTCGGCCCGCCGCCGGCGACGGCCTGTCCGATCTCGGCCACCTCGTCGGGGGTGAGATCGGTACCGAGGGTCGCGTACCGCGTGACGAGCGGGTCCGGGATCGACATGAGCTTCCCGAACTGCTCGGCCGGCGGCTCGGTGATCGCCACGTAGTTGCCGAGGGACTTGCTCATCTTCTGCACGCCGTCGAGGCCCTCGAGCAGCGGCATCGTCAGCACCACCTGCTGCGGTTGACCGTGCGCACGCTGCAGGTCCCGGGCGACCAGCAGGTTGTAGGTCTGGTCGGTGCCGCCCAGCTCGATGTCGGCGTCGATCGCCGACGGAGTCGTATCCCTGCAGGAAGGGGTACAGGAACTCCGACAGCGAGATCGGCTGGTGCCCGGCGAACCGCTTGGCGAAGTCGTCCCGCTCGAGCAGTTGCGCCACCGTGAGCACGGACGTCTCGCGAACCACATCGGCCAGAGTCATGCCGGCCAGCCATTCGCTGTTGCGGCGTACCTCGATGCGATCCGGATCCAGGACCCGCATGAGCTGGTCGAGGTAGGTCGCCGAGTTGGCCTCGGTCTGTGCCGCGGTCAGCTGCTTGCGGGTGGCCGACTGCCCGCTCGGGATCCCCCACCATCCCGGTGAAGTCGCCGACGACGAGGACGACGAGATGCCCGAGGTCCTGGAACTGCCGGAGCTTGCGCAGCACCACCGCGTGCCCGATGGTCAGCTCGGTCCCGGACGGGTCGATACCGTGCTTCACCCGCAGCGACCGGCTCTCGCGGTCGGCGATGGCCAGCTTCTCGGCCAGCCCGCCGTCCGGGAGGATCTGCGCGGCACCGGCGGCGAGCCGTCGGTGGGCCTCCTCGAGATGGCTCGGCAGGGACGGCCCTGGGGTCGGGTCGCTCACGGATCCTCCTCGGTCGTTCCGCCGCCGGCTGCCAGGCGACGGCCAGTCTGCCCCATCACATCAGCCGGCCCGCCGCGGCGGGTCCGCGGGCGGGACGCCGGCCGATAGCTCGTGACGGTCGGTTCGCCCGCGATCCAGAACCGCCACGGCCAGTCCGCCGCGGCCCGGATGCCGACCCGCGGGCCGGTCCGCACGAGCCCGTCCGCGGCCGGGTCGGGATGGCGCACCCGGATCGGGCCGGCCGCCGCGAGCAGATCGAGGCCGGAGTCGGCTCCGGTCAGGCCGAGTACGCCGGCGAGCCGCGCGGGGCCGCGGGCCAGGTCGCGGTCGGCGCGGGCGGCCGGGCGCCGGTGCCGCGCGAGGTCGAGCCCGGCGACGACCTCACCGGCCCGCAGCAGCACGGCCGACAGCCGACGCCGTCGACGTCGCAGACGATGTTGGCGCACCAGTGCATCCCGTAGGTGAAGTAGACGTAGAGGTGCCCGGGCGGCCCGAACATCACCGCCGTGCGGGTCGTGGGGCCCCGATAGGCGTGGGACGCCGGGATCCCGCCGGCCCGCGTAGGCCTCGACCTCGGTGAGCCGGACCGCGACGGTCCCGTCTGCGGACCGCGCGGTGACCACCGCTCCCAGCAGGTCGCGGGCGACCGCGAGCACCGGCCGGGCGAGACGGCGCCTCCCCAACCGCGTCAGTTCCCGTCACCTCGCGCCCAGGAGGCGTGCCCGTGGGCGGTGTCGGCCAGTGCGGCCAGCTGCTCGGCGACCCGGTCCGGCGCAGTGCCGCCCACCGCGGAGCGGGCCCGCAGCGCGCCGCCGACGCTGAGCACCGACCGCACCTGCGGGGTGAGCCGCGGGTCGACCGAGGCGAGCTGCGCATCGTCGACCTCCCACAGCTCGCACCCGTGCTGGTCGCACCAGCGGACCAGCGCTCCGGCGATCTCGTGGGCGTCCCGAAACGGCACCCGCTGCCGGACCAGCCACTCGGCCACGTCGGTGGCGAGGGCGTGGCCCTCCGGCGCGGACGCGGCGATCCGGTCCACGTCAACGGTCATCGTCGAGAGCAGGCCGGCGAGGGCGGGGAGGACGAGCAGCAGCTGCTCGACCGTGTCGAACGCCGGCTCCTTGTCCTCCTGCAGATCGCGGTCGTAGGCCAGCGGCAGGCCCTTCAGCGTCGCGAGCAGGCCGGTGAGGTTGCCGATCAGGCGGCCCGACTTGCCGCGGGCCAGTTCGCCGACGTCGGGATTCTTCTTCTGCGGCATGATCGACGAGCCGGTCGCATAGGCGTCATCGAGCTCGATCCAGCGGAACTCCCGGCTGGCCCACAGGCAGATCTCCTCCCCGATCCGGGACAGGTGCACGCCGAGCAGCGCGCCGGCGAAGAGGAACTCGGCGACGAAGTCCCGGTCGGACACCGCGTCGATCGAGTTGCCGGCCGGCCCGGAGAAGCCCAACTCGGCGGCGGTGGCGGCCGGGTCGAGCGGCAACGAGGACCCGGCCAGAGCGCCGGCGCCCAACGGCGAGATCGCGGCCCGGCGGTCCCAGTCGACCAGCCGGTCCACGTCGCGGGACAGCGCGTGCACATGGGCGAGCAGGTGGTGGGCGAACAACACCGGCTGGGCGTGTTGCAGGTGGGTCATGCCCGGTGCGGGCACGGTCCGGTGCTGCTCGGCCTTCGTCACCAGGGCGGTCTCCAGCTCGGCGACCCGCGCGGCGATCTGGCGGGCCGCGTCGCGCAGGTAGAGCCGGAGGTCGGTCGCCACCTGGTCGTTGCGGCTGCGGCCGGCCCGCAGCTTGCCGCCGAGCGACCCGAGGCGCTCGAGCAGGCCGCGTTCGAGCGCGGTGTGCACGTCCTCGTCCTCGACGGTCGGCCGGAACTCGCCGCTGCGCACGGCCTCGCCGAGGTCGTCGAGGGCGCCGAGCATGCGCGGCCAGCTCGTCGTCGTCGAGCAGGCCGGCGCGGTGCAGCACCCGGGCATGCGCCTTCGACGCCGCCAGGTCGTACGGCGCCAGCCGCCAGTCGAACTGGACCGACAGCGACAGCTGGGCGAGCGCGTCGGCCGGCCCGCCGGTGAAGCGGCCGCCCCACAGCCGGGCCGGGCCGCCGGAACCGGGCGGGCTCGGGGACTCGACGGGTGCGTCAGACAACCTCGGGACCTCCCACGTCGCCCCCGCCCGGAGCGGCGAGCCGCTGCTCCCGCCGGGCGGCGATCTTGCTGGGCAGCCCCCACAGCTCGACGAAGCCCTTGGCCAGCCGCTGGTCGAACGTGTCGCCGGAGTCGTAGGTCGCGAGGCTGTAGTCATAGAGCGAGCGCTCACTGCGCCGGCCGGTGACCACCGCGCGGCCGCCGTGCAGTGTCAGCCGCACGTCGCCGTGGACCTGCTCGTTGGCCGAGTCGATCACGGCGTCCAGCGCGCGCTTGAGCGGCGAGAACCACAGGCCGTCGTAGACCAGCTCGGTCCAGCGCTGGTCGACGGTGCGCTTGAACCGGGCGAGATCGCGCTCGACCGTGACGTTCTCCAGCTCCTGGTGCGCGGTGATCAGTGCGACCGCGCCGGGGCACTCGTAGACCTCGCGGCTCTTGATGCCGACCAGCCGGTCCTCGACCATGTCGATGCGCCCGACACCCTGCGCGCCGGCCCGCCGATTGAGCTCCTCGATCGCCTGCAGCATCGTGACCGGATGGCCGTCGATGGCCACCGGACGACCCTGCTCGAAGGTGATCACGACCTCGTCGGCCTCGCGGGGCACTGAGGGATCGGCGGTGTAGGAGTAGACGTCCTCGGTCGGGGCGTTCCAGATGTCCTCCAGGAACCCGGTCTCGACCGCGCGGCCCCACACGTTCTGGTCGATCGAGTACGGCGACTTCTTCGTGACGTCGACCGGCAGCCCCTTCTCCTCGGCGAAGGCGATCGCCTTGTCCCGGGTCATGCCGGAGTCACGCACCGGGGCCAACACGTCGAGGTCGGGCGCGAGCGCACCGATGCCGACCTCGAACCGCACCTGGTCGTTGCCCTTCCCGGTGCAGCCGTGGGCGATCGCGCCCGCGCCGTACCGACGCGCGGCCACCACCATGTGCTTGACGATCACCGGCCGGGACAGCGCGGACAGCAGCGGATAGCGGTCCATGTAGAGGGCGTTCGCCTTCAACGCCGGGAGGCAGTATTCGTCGGCGTACTCGTCGCGCATGTCGGCGACCACCGCTTCGACGGCGCCGCACTTCAGCGCGCGGTCGCGGATCGCGTCGAGCTCCTCGCCGCCCTGCCCGACGTCGCCGGCGACGGCGATCACCTCGGCCCCGGTCTCGGCGGTGATCCAGCCGATCGCGACCGAGGTGTCCAGCCCGCCTGAGTAGGCGAGGACGACCCGCTTGCTCGTGCTCACGTGTGCTCCTTCGTGGTTTCCGGTCCTTGGGAGAGGCGGCGCAACAGGTCGGCGAGCCCGGCGCCGCCGAGTCGCTCGCGGGCGATGACGAGGACGGTGTCGTCGCCGGCCACGGTGCCCACGACATCGGGAAGCCCGGCGCGGTCCAGCGCCGAGGCGAGGAAGTGCGCAGCGCCGGGCGGCGTACGCAGGACGGCGAGGTTGCCGCTGGAGTCGACGGCGACCAGCAGCTCGGCCAGGCGGCGGGCGAGCAACGCCGGGTCCGGCCCGGTCAAGGCGCGGATCGGCACCGGGACGCCGTCCTCGGGAACGACGTAGGCCGGCGCACCGCCGTCCGGCCCGCGCAGTTTCACCGCGCCGAGCTCCTCCAGGTCGCGGGAGAGCGTCGTCTGGGTGACGGTGACGCCGTCCTCGGCGAGCAGCCGGGCCAGCTCGGACTGCGAGCGCACCGGCTGGCGTGCCACGACGTCGACGATGCGGGCGTGCCGGGCCGCCTTGGTCAGCACCGACGCCGCGGTCTTGGTGGTCATGACCGCTCCAGGAGCCAGGCGAGCAGCGCCTTCTGCGCGTGCAGCCGGTTCTCCGCCTCGTCCCACACCGCGCTGGCCGGCCCGTCGATCACGTCCGCCGCGATCTCCTTGCCCCGGTACGCCGGCAGGCAGTGCAGCACGATCGCCGTGTCGGCGGCCCGGGCCAGGGCGGCCTCGTCGACGGCGTAGGGCACGAACGGGGCGGACCGCGCGGCCGCCTCCTCCTCCTGCCCCATCGACACCCAGCAGTCGGTGGCGAGCACGTCGGCGCCGTCGACGGCGGCGTGCGGATCCCGCACCGGCCGCACCGTGCCGCCGGTCTGGCCGCCGATCCGCTCTGCGCGCGGTGACGATCGCCGGGTCCGGGTCGTAGCCCTCGGGGGAACCGATCCGGACGTGCATCCCGGCCGCCGCCCCGGCCAGCAGGTAACTGTGCGCCATGTTGTTGGCACCGTCACCGAGATAGGTCAGGGTCAGGCCGGCGAGGCGCCCTAACCGCTCCCGCACGGTCTGCAGGTCGGCGAGCAGCTGGCACGGGTGGAACATGTCGGTCAGCGCGTTGACCACCGGCACCCGGCTGACCCGCGCCATCGCCCCGATGCGGTCCTGGCCGAAGGTCCGCCACACGATCGCGGCGCACTGCCGGTCGAGCACCCGGGTGACGTCCTCGACCGGCTCACCGCGGCCGAGCTGGGTCGACTGCGCGTCGATGACCAGCGGGTAGCCGCCGAGCTCGGCGATGCCGTTGGAGAAGGACACCCGGGTCCGGGTGGACGGCTTGTCGAAGATCACCGCGACCGCCCGCGGCCCGGCCAGCGGATGGTGGTCGAACCGCTGACGCTTCATCAGGTCGGCGAGGTCGAGGACCTCGGTGAGCTGGTCCGGGCTCAGATCGTCGTCGCGCAGGAAATGGCGGGGCATCAGGCGGCCACCTCCCGCAGTGCGGCACCCAGGGCCGCGACACCCGCGTCGATCTCCTCGCGGCTGATGACCAGCGCGGGCGCCAGCCGGACGGCGTCGGGTGCGACCGCGTTGACCAGCGCACCGTGGCGGCGGGCCGCCGCCTCGACTGCTTCGGCGACCGGCGCGGTCAGCACCACCGCCCGCCAGAGCCCGACGCCGCGCACGTGGTCGACCAGCGGGTCGGCCAGGGCGGCGACCGCACCGGCGAGGTGATCGCCGCGGATGCGGGCGGCGTCGAGCAGGCCGTCCTGCTCGATGGTGTCGAGTACGGCGAGCGCGGCGGCGCAGGCCACCGGGTTGCCGCCGAAGGTCGTGCCGTGGTCGCCCGGCTGGAACGCCGCACCGGCCGCGCCGCTCGCGACGCAGGCGCCGATCGGCAGCCCGCCGCCGAGCCCCTTGGCCAGGGTGACGACATCGGGCTCGACGCCCGGCGCGACCACCTGGTGGCTGAACCACGCGCCGGCCCGCCCGACGCCGCCCTGCACCTCGTCGAGGACGAGCAGCGCGCCGGTCCGGTCGCAGGCGGCCCGCGCGGCCTCGAGGTATCCGTCCGGGGCGGGGATGACCCCGGCCTCGCCGAGCACGGGCTCGAGGATGACCGCGGCGGTGTCGTCGGTGACGGCGCGCGGCGAGCGCGTCGGCGTCGCCGTAGGGCAGGAACGTCACGTCGGGGAGCAGCGGGGCGAACGGCGCCCGCTTGGCCGGCTGGCCGGTGACCGAGAGGGCGCCCAAGGTGCGGCCGTGGAAGCCGCCCTCGGCGGCGACGATCTGCACCCGGTCGGGGTGGTGCCGGCGGACGACCTTGATCGCCGCCTCGACGGCCTCGGCGCCGGAGTTGCACAGGAAGACCCTGGCGTCCGGACCGAGCAGCGCGCTGAGCCGCTCACCCAGGTGCAGCGCCGGCAGGTTGAGCACAAGGTTGGAGGTGTGCGCCAACTCGCCGACCTGCCGGCTGACCGCCTCGACGACGGCGGGGTGGGCAGTGCCCCAGCGCGCTGACCGCGATGCCGGCGTACAGGTCGACGTACTCGGTTCCCTCGACGTCCCACACCCGCGCGCCCTTGCCGCGTTCGAGCGCCAGCGGCGGCGTGCCGTAGTTGTCCATGAACGCCGCCTGCCAGCGGGCCTGCAGGTCGGTGTCGGTCATATCGCCGTCTCCTCGTCGGGCAGGACCATCGTTCCCACTCCCTCGTCGGTGAAGACCTCGAGCAGCAGTGCGTGCGGCACGCGGCCGTCGAGCACGTGCGCCTGCGGGCACGCCGCCTTGGACCGCGCGCAGGCAGGCCTCCATCTTGGGCACCATCCCCGAAGACAGGGTCGGCAGCAGGTCGGTGAGCTCGCTTCGCCCGGATGTCGCTGATGATCTCGTCGGTGGCCGGCCAGTCGGCGTAGAGGCCCTCGACGTCGGTGAGGACGACGAGCTTCTGCGCGTGCAGCGCCACCGCCAGCGCCGCCGCGGCGGTGTCGGCGTTGACGTTGTAGAGCTCGCCGTCGCGGCCGCGGGCGACCGTCGCGACGACCGGGATCCGCCCGTCGTCGAGCAGGCTGTGCACCGCACCGGGATCGACCTCGACGACGTCGCCGACCGAACCGAGGTCGACCGGCTCGCCGTCCACGACCGCGGTACGGCGTTCGGCGGTGAAGCAGTCCGGCGTCCTCTCCGGACAGGCCGACGCGCGAACGGGCCGTGCTGCGTTCACCCCGCCCACGACCTCGCGGTTGACCTGGCCGACCAGCACCATCCGCACCACCTCCATGGCCTCGGGCGTGGTGACCCGCAGCCCGGCGCGGAACTCCGACGGGATGCCGAGCCGGTCGAGGTGGGCGGTGATCTGCGGGCCGCCGCCGTGGACCACGACCGGCCGGAGGCCGGCGTAGCGGAGGAAGACGACGTCTTCGGCGAAGGCCCGGCGCAACGAGTCGTCGGCCATCGCGTGGCCGCCGTATTTCACGACGACCACCGCGCCGTGGAACCGCTCGAGCCACGGCAGCGCCTCGACCAGGGTGCCTGCCTTCGCCAGTGCGGCGGCATGGCGGGTCATGAGCTGTACGCCGAGTTCTCGTGCACGTAGCCCTCCGTGAGATCGGTGGTCCAGACCGTCGCCTGCGCCGCGCCGGCGTGCAGGTCGATCAGCACGGTGACGTCGGGCCCGGTGAGGTCGACCAGGTCGCGGTCGTCGCCGGCCGCGCCGGACCGGCACACCTGGACGCCGTTCATCGCCACGTCGATCGCATCCGGCTCGAAGGCCGCGGTCGTCGTCCCGACCGCCGCCAGGACCCGGCCCCAGTTGGGGTCGTTGCCGTAGAGGGCGCACTTGAGCAGCGCGCTGCGGGCCACGGCCCGGCCGACCTCGACCGCGTCGTCCTCGGTGGCCGCGCCGGCCACGGTGATCGCGATCTTCTTGGTCGCGCCTTCGGCGTCGGTGAGCAGCTGCCATGGCCAGGCCGTGGCAGACGTCGTGCACGGCGGCGGCGAATTCGTCGTACGGCGGGGTGCGACCCCGGATGCGCCGCTGGCCAGCAGCAGGACGGTGTCGTTGGTGGACAGGCAGCCGTCGGCGTCGACCCGATCGAACGTCACCGCGGTGGCCGACCGCAGCGCGCGGTCGGCGGTGGCCGGATCGACGTCGGCGTCGGTGGTCAGCACGCACAGCATGGTGGCGAGCGCCGGAGCGAGCATCCCGGCGCCCTTGGCCATCCCGCCGACCGTCCAGCCGTCGCCGTCGGCCTGCGCCGTCTTGGCGACGGTGTCGGTCGTCATGATCGCCGTGGGCGGCGTCGTCCGCGCCGTCCCGGGCCAGGGCAGCCGGCCGCCTTGCCGACCCCGGCCAGGACGGCGTCGATCGGCAGCCGGACGCCGATCAGCCCGGTCGAACAGACGGCGACGTCGAGCGCGCCGATGCCGAGCGCGTCGGCGGTCTGCTCGGCGGTGGCGTGGGTGTCGGCGAAGCCGTCCGGACCGGTGCACGCGTTGGCGCCGCCGGAGTTGAGCACGACCGCGCGCAGCCGGCCGGTCGGTCAGCACCTGCTGCGACCACACGACGGGCGCGGCCTTGACCCGGTTGGTGGTGAAGACGCCGGCCGCCGTGTCGGACGGACCGTCGTTGACGACGAGCGCGAGATCGAGCGCGCCCGAGGGCTTGATGCCCGCGGCGACGCCGGCGGCGCGGAACCCGGCCGCGGCGGTGACGCTCATTGCGGTTGCTCCGGTTCGTCACGGGGCGACGCCGTTGGCGGACAGGCCCGCGGTTTCGGGCAGGCCGAGCACCAGGTTGGCGTTCTGCACGGCCTGGCCGGCGGCGCCCTTGCCCAGGTTGTCGATCGCGGAGACGACCACGATGCCCGCCCGGAGTCGACGTCCACAGTGGACTGCAGCTGGCAGGAGTTGGAGCCCGCCGTGGCCGCGGTGTGCGGCCAGCGGCCCTCGGCGAGCACGTGCACGAACGGCTCGCCGCGTAGGTCTCGTGCAGCGCGTCCCGGACCTGCGCGGCGTCGACGCCGGGCCGCGGGCGGGCCGTGACGGTGGCGAGGATGCCGCGCGGCATCGGCGCGAGGACCGGCGTGAAGCGACAGCGACGCGGGCACCGGTCGCCTGCTTGATCTCCGGGACGTGCTGGTGGGCGCCGACCTTGTACGGCGACAGGTCGCCCATCACCTCGCTGCCGAGCAGGTTGGGCTTGCTCCGCCCGGCCGGCGCCGGACGTGCCGGAGGCGGCGACGACCACGACGTCGTCCGGCTCGACGAGTCCGGCCGCGATCAGCGGGGCGAGCGCCAGGGTGATCGAGACGGCGTAGCAGCCGGTGTTGGCGATCCGGGTCTGCGGCGGCGATCCGCGGCCCGCTGACCGGGCAGCTCCGGCAGGCCGTAGGTCCAGGTGCCGGCGTACTCGCCGCCGTAGTAGGCGGCCCAGGAGCGCGGCGTCGGCCAGCCGGTGGTCGGCGCCGAGGTCGACGATCTGCGACGCTCGGCGGCAGCGCCGCGGCGAGCGCGGCCGACTGGCCGTGCGGCAGGGCGAGGAAGACCAGGTCGGCGTCGGCGAGGGCGTCGGGCGTGGTGTCGGCCAGCACCCGGTCGGCGAGGCCCGGCAGCTGCGGGTGCACCGCGCCGAGGGGCTGCCCGGCGCTGCCGTGCGCGGTCACCGCGCCGAGCTCGAGCTCCGGGTGCCCGTCGACCAGGCGCAGCAGCTCACCACCGGCGTACCCGCTGGCACCGGCGACCGCGACTGTGACTCCCATGCGGATGATTATTCAGGTACCCGGGATCCTATGCAAAACGAGTTCTCGGCACCCACGCCCAGCCCGTACCGTGCCACCCCGAATCCGGCCTCCTCATTCCGCATCAACGTGACGTTGATGCGGCTAGAGCGCTTGAACGTGACGTTCAAGCGGAATGCGGGGGGCGGCGGCATCCGCCCGCCCGCGGGTCAGGTGCGCAGCACGGCTCCGGTACGCCGGGCGGCCTCGGCGACCGCGGCGTCACGCAACCCGGTCGCCTCGTCCGCGGTGAGGGTGCGGTCCGGCGCGCGGAACCGCAGCGTGTAGGCGAGGCTCTTGCGCCCCTCCCCGACCTGCGCGCCGGCGAACACGTCGAAGAGCCGCACGTCCTCGAGCAGGTGACCGGCGCCGGCCCGCAGCGCCGCCTCGACCTGCGCCGCCGGGATGTCGGCGTCGACGACGAGAGCCACATCCTGGTCGCGGGCGGGTACGGCGAGACGCGCGGCGCGGACGGCTCGTCGACCGCGACGTCGAGGACCGCGCCGAGATCCATCTCGGCCGCGGCCGTCCGAGGCGGCAGATCGAGGGCTTCGCAGACGCCCGGGTGCAACTCGCCGGCGTAGCCGACGACGAGGTCGCCGTCCGGCCCCGCGACCACGAGTTCGGCGCACCGCCCCGGGTGCCACGGGGCTTGCTGCCCGGTGCGACGTCGCTCGCGGCGCCGGCCGCGGCGATCGCCAGGCGGGCGACCTCAACCGCGTCGGCCCAGGACACCGCCCGGCCCGGTCCCCCACCAGCCGGCCGGCTCCACCCGGCCGGTGAGCGCGACGGCCAGGTGCTCCCGCTGCCCGGGCAGTGCGGCGTCGAGCGCGGCGAGCTGGGCCCGGTCCGGGCGCCGGGCGCCGGGCAGCACCGGGGAGGCCGGGCGCGCTCCGGCCGGCTCGGTGAACACCGTCCCGGTCTCGTAAACGGCGAGGTCCTCCGCGCCGCGGCCGAGGTTGCGGACCAGGGTGGCCAGCAGCCCGGGCAGCAGCGCCGAGCGCAGGTAGGGCTGCTCGGCGGAGATCGGGTTGGCGAGCCGCACCAGCCGGCGGCGCGGGTCGTCGGCCGGCAGGCCCATCGCGTCGAGCACGTCGGCGGACTGGAAGGACATCGACGGCGTCTCGACGAAGCCGTGGTCGGCGACGACGCGGGACACCGCGCGCCGGCGGCGTTGCCGGGGGGTCAGCCCGTGACCGGCGTTCGCGGCCGGGAGCACCGGCGGGATCGCGTCGTAGCCCTCGAGCCGGGCCACCTCCTCGGCCAGGTCGGGCAGCTCGAGCAGGTCCGGTCGCCACGGCGGCGGCGTGACCTCGATGACCTCGAGATCGCCCCGGACCCGGCAGCCGACCTGGCCGAGCCGCCGGGTGACCGTGTCCGTCGGGTAGGGGACGCCGACCAGCCGGCCGATCGCCGCCGGGTCGACCCGGACCGGCTCGGCGGGGCGCACCGAGCCGACGTCGGTGACCACGTCCTCGGCCGTGCCGCCGCCGTACTCGACCAGCAGCCGCGAGGCGAGCTCGAGGGCCGCCGGCCCCAGCTGCGGGTCGACGCCGCGCTCGAACCGCCGGCCGGCCTCGGAGAGCAGCTTGTGCCGGCGTACGGAACGGCTCGTGGTCCGCGGGTCGAAGTGGGCGGCCTCGAGCAGCAGTTCGGTGGTGGCCGCGGAGACCTCGCTGTCCGCGCCGCCCATCACCCCGGCGATGCCCTGCACCCGTTTGGCGTCGGTGATCAGCAGATCGTCCCCGACCGCCAGGTCACGGGGTACGCCGTCGAGGGTCGTCAGCGTGTCACCGGCCGCGGCCCGCCGCACCGTGATCGGCTCGGCCAGCTTGGCCCGGTCGTAGGCGTGCATCGGCTGGCCGAGCAGCAGCATGACGTAGTTGGTGACGTCGACGGCGAGCGAGATCGGCCGCATGCCGCACTTCGCCAGCCGGGACTGCAGCCACAGCGGGCTCGGCGCGGTCGGGTCGAAGCCGCGGATCACCCGGGCGCAGAAGCGGTCGCACGCCCCGTCGCGGAGTACGTCGTCGGCCAGCCGCACCGGGAAACTGCCGCCGACCGCGGCGTCGATCGCGACGTCCGCGGGGTCGTCGAACGCCTGGTCCGTCAGCGCAGCCAGTTCGCGGGCGAGCCCGCGGACCGAGAGCTGGTAGCCGCGGTCGGGGGTGGGCTCGGTGAGCAGCACCGCGTCGTGCAGGCCGAGCAGCGCGACCGCGTCGGCCCCGATGTCGGCCCCCGGCGGAAGCACGAGAATTCCGCTGTGCTCCTCGCCGAGCCCGAGCTCGCGGGCGGAGCAGATCATCCCGTCCGAGACGTGTCCGTAGGTCTTGCGGGCACGCGATCCGGAAGCCGCCGGGCAGGACGGCACCCGGGCGTCGCGACCACGACCCGGTCGCCGACGGCGAAGTTGGTCGCACCGCAGACGATCCCGCGCACCGCGTCCGGCGAGTCCGCTGTGGACAGCCGACCTGGCAGTAGCGGATCGGCTTCGTGAAGCCGGTCAGGTCCTCGATCTGCTCGACCGCACCGACGACGAGTCCGTCGACGTCGTCGGGACCGATCTCCTGGAACTCCTCGACCTCGACACCGGCGCGGGTCAGCCGGTCGGCGACGTCGGCCGCGGACTCGTCCCGCAGCGACGGAACGGCCTCGACCAGCCAGGACAGGGGGACCCGCATTACGCCTCCAGAGCCGAAGTGGCGGGTGAACCGGACGTCGCCCTCGGCGAATTCGCGGAGGTCGGCGACGCCGTGCTGCACCATGACGGTCCGGTCGATGCCCATCCCGAACGCGAACCCGGTGTAGACGTCCGGGTCGATGCCGGCCGACCGCAGCACGTTGGGGTGCACCATGCCGCAGCCGCCCCACTCCACCCACGCGGGCCGCCCTTGGCCTGCGGATGCCACAGGTCGGCCTCCGCGCTCGGTTCGGTGAAGGGGAAGTAGTGCGGCCGCAGCCGGGTCCGGGCGCCTCGTCGCCGAACATCGCCTGGGCGAGCCGGTCGAGCGTGCCGCGCAGGTGCGCCATCGTCAGGCCGCGGTCGACCGCGAGGCCCTCGAGTTGGGCGAAGACCGGCAGGTGCGTGGCGTCGAACGGGTCGTCCCGGTAGGCCCGGCCGGGTACGACGACGTAGACGGAAGCGGCTCACGGGTGAGCAGCGCGCGCAACTGCACCGGCGACGTATGGGTGCGCAGCACCACGCCGTCCTCGGGCGGGTCGAGGAAGAGGGTGTCGTGCAGGCCGCGGGCGGGGTGGTCGCGCAGGAAGTTCAGCCCGTCGAAGTTGAACCATTCGGTCTCGGCCTCGGGGCCCTCGGCGACCTCGTACCCCATCGCGATGAAGATGTCGGCCGATGCGCTCGGCGCCGGTCGTCACCGGGTGCCGGGCGCCGACCGGGCGCCGGTCGGTCGGCAGGGTGACGTCGACGGTCTCTTCACGGAGCACCCGCTCCTCCCGCTCGGCGGTGAGCGCCGTACGGCGCCCGTCGAAGGCGGCCTGTGACCGCCGTGCGCGCCTCGTTGACGTGCCGGCCCGCG
Source organism: uncultured Actinomycetota bacterium (assembly GCA_963828605.1). GTDB lineage: Bacteria > Actinomycetota > Actinomycetes > Mycobacteriales > QHCD01 > DASXJE01. The sequence goes on from CAWHER010000001.1 coordinate 830,141, forward strand.
TCGGCGCGGGCCTGGGGCGGCAGCGCCCCGATCTCGCGGCGGGCGAGCAGGATCGGTGACCGGTCACCGAGATGCGGCGCTCGGAGGCTGGTGAGCTCGTCGAGGTCGGCGGCGTCGGCGAAGGCCTTCTCGGCCGCGGCCACGGCGGCGGCCAACGCGGCGGGCTCGAGTGCCGCCACCTGTTTCGGGTCGTATGGGTCGTTGACACCTGACATGGATGCATCGCTCCCGTGGGCTGACTCCGGTACGGCGCCCACGGCGCCCTCCCCCGGAGTCTATTGACTGGGCATGAGCGGCTTCGCCGCAGCCCGACGGGGCGGCTGGCGCGTCAGCGACCGGCCCCGACGGGCCGGCAGAATCGCTGCCTCGCAGTCATGGCCGCAGCCTATGCCGTCGCCGGTGGTGGCGTCGCCGGGATTGCTCTGCGCTGTGCCCGCGCAGTGGTGCCGCGCTGTGCCCGCGCCGAGGCGTAGAGGCAGACGGCGGCCGCCGCGGCCAGGTTGAGGCTCTCGGCCCGTCCGTGGATCGGCACCCGCACCCTCCGGTCGGCGGCGGCGGACAGCGCGTCGGGCAGTCCGTGCGCCTCGTTGCCGAACAGCCACGCGGTCGGCGCCGCCAGCCCACCCGCGTCGGCAAGGTCGTCGAGGTCGCTCTCACCGGACGCGTCGGCGGCCAGCACCTGCAGCCCGCCCCGCCGCGCCGCATCGACGGCATCCGGTGCCGTGACGCCCCGCACGACCGGGAGATGGAACAGGCTGCCCGCGCAGGACCGCACGCACTTGCCGTTGTAGGGGTCGACGGCGTCCCCGGCGAAGACCACCGCGTCGGCGCCCGCGGCGTCGGCGCAGCGCAGCACGGTGCCGGCGTTGCCCGGGTCGCGGACCTCGGCCAGCACCACCACCAGCCGCGGCGTTCCGGACAGGGCCCCGGTCAGCGGGACGTCGACCGCGGCACACAGCGCGACCAGTCCCTGCGGATGCGCGGTCTCGGACAGGCCGGCGACGGCCCGTTCGGTGGCCCGCGAGACCCGGATCCCGCGCTCGCGCGCCGTCCGCACGATGTCGGCGTGGCGGTCGATCGCGCCGTCGGTACCGAAGATCTCCCGGATCAGCCCGGGTCGGTCGGCGCCCAGCCGCACTGCCTCGCGCACCGCCTGCGGACCCTCGACCAGGAACTCGCCCGCCCGCTCGCGGGCGACCCGCCGGGTCAGCCGGCGGGCGGCCGCGACCCGCGCGGTCCGCTCGGTGACCGGCGGATCGGCGTTCACCACGGCCGCGCCGCCCGATCGCGCTGCTGTCGGCGGTGGCTCAGGCGGCGGGGTCGGCGGCCGTCGCGGGCAGTGCCGCCCGTGCGGTCTCGACCAGGGCGGCGAAGGCCACCTCGTCGGTGACCGCGAGGTCGGCGAGCACCTTGCGGTCGACCTCGACGCCGGCGGCCCGCAGCCCCTGCATGAACCGGTTGTAGGTCATGCCGTTCGCGCGGCTCGCCGCGTTGATCCGGGTGATCCACAGCCGGCGGAAGTCACCCTTACGCAGCTTGCGGTCGCGGTAGGAGTAGGTCGAGGAGTGGAGCAGTTGCTCCTTCGCCTTGCGGTAGAGGCGCGAACGCTGGCCGCGGTAACCGCTGGCCGCCTCGAGCGTCGTACGGCGCTTCTTCTGGGCATTGATCGCCCGCTTCACGCGTGCCACGGGTGCACCTACTTCTCATCTCGCGCCGGCCAGCGGCCGGCGGGGGTCATCGGTCGGGTCTGGGGTCGGGCTCAGCGGCCGAGCAGTCGGCGCATCGTGCGGCGGTCGGACGGGGCCACCTCGACGACCCCGGTCAGGCGCCGGGTGTGCCGGGAGGACTTCTTCTCCAGCTTGTGCCGCAGACCGGCCTGCTGGCGCAGCAGCTTGCCGCGGGCACTGACCTTCACCCGCTTGGCCGCGCCGCTGTGGGTCTTGTTCTTGGGCATGCTTCGCTCTCTGGTCGGCCGAGCGGCATGGCTCGGATCGGTACCGGCCGTCCCCCGAGAGGAGGTCGGCCGGTCGGGTCGGTCGGGGGTCAGGCTCGGGTCGTCGCGGGCGTGTCCGCGTTCGGAGCCGATCTGACCCGCGTCGTCTTCGGGGCGTTCTTGTGCGGCGCCATCACCATGATCATGTTGCGGCCGTCCTGCTTCGGCGCGGACTCGACGAAGCCGAGCTCGTCGACGTCCTCGGCGAGCCGCTGCAGCAGCCGGAAGCCCAGCTCGGGCCGGGACTGCTCACGTCCGCGGAACATGATCGTGATCTTGACCTTGTCGCCCGCCTTGAGGAACCGCTCGACGTGGCCCTTCTTGGTGGCGTAGTCGTGCGGGTCGATCTTGGGGCGGAGCTTCATTTCCTTGATGACCGTGAGGCTCTGGTTACGGCGAGTCTCCCGGGCCTTCTGCGCGCTCTCGTACTTGAACTTGCCATAGTCCATGAGCTTGCAGACCGGCGGCCGGGCCATCGGGGCAACCTCGACCAGGTCGAGATCGGATTCACGCGCCAACCGCAGGGCGTCGTCGATACGGACGATGCCGACCTGTTCACCCTCCGGTCCGACGAGACGGACCTCAGGCACACGGATGCGGTCGTTGATGCGGGGTTCGACGCTGATGGGGCCTCCTCGAGACGGTATGTACCGGAGCGTCCGGACATCCGCGGGCCCTCGTCAATCGATATCGTCGTACGTCGATGACGACGAAGGCCCTGCGCACGTGAGCTCGCAGGGCCCGCTCTCGACCGGCCGCCGCCACAACGAGGTGACGACAAGCACCCCGGGGATGATCCCGGGGCGAACCGGACCCGGCCACCATAAGCGGCTCGGGTGGGAGCGGGGCTCCACTTGCTTCCCCCCACCGAGGCGGGGGCGGTCGCAAGCTCAAGGATACCAGTTCACGAGGAGGGCTGGCCATGGTCGGCGGTGGCCTGTGCGTGCAGTGCCCGCAGTCCGGTGACCGCCTCGACGGCGCGGGTGCCATCGATGGCCTGGACGGCGAGCAGGGCGAGCAGGTCGCCGTCGAGGAACTCCAGGGTCGCCCACCAGGACTTGTCCTCGAACCGGACCGCCGCGACCAGCGACCAGGGGACGGTGTGCGACCCGAAGATGTTGCGCACCCACAGGCCGTCCCGGTCGGCGCGGATCCGGGGGCGGGCGAAGACCATCAGCCCGGCCGCGATCAGCACCCCGAGCAGGAAGACCGCGACCTGGTCGGAGGTCTGGAAGGGATGGCCGTCGGGCACGGTGCGCAGCAGTACGGCCGCGACGGTGCAGGCGACGACGACGACGCCGGAGGAGATCAGGCACCACCGGCGCAGCCGCTCGGGCCGCACCCGCAGCACCGCCTGCGCGTCGGTCACCGTCCCAGTGTGCCGCCCCGGTCCGGAGAGGCGACCCGCCGGGGCGCCCACCCCGCGATCGCGACGGCGACGAAGGTGAGCAGCACCCCGAGGACGACGCTCGCGGTGATCGTGCGGCCGGAGGCCGGCGTCACGACGTCGAGGATCACCGCCGTGGTGAGCTGGCCGGCGATCGTGCCGAGCCCGAGCCGGAGCACCCCGAGCCGCCGGACCGCGAGCACCGCGGTCACCACCGTGCCCACGCCCAGCAGCCCGCCGATGTAGAGCCACCAGTCCCCCGGCCACGCGTGCAGCGGGGCGCCGTCGACGATCACGACGACCGCGACCGCGGCCAGCAGCCCGATGGTGCCGACGACGAAGTTGACCCCGGCCGGCGCGAACGGATCGCCGGCGACCCGCTGCAGCGAGCCGTTGAGCGCCTGCTGGATCGCGCTGAGGACGCCGATGCCGGCCGCACCCGCGACCAGCCACGGCGCCGCCACGTCACCGACCCCGTGCGAGAGTTCGCTCACCGCGACGGCGACGAGGGCGAGCGTCGCGCCGACGACCCGCAGCACGGTGACCGGCCGGCGCCCGCCCGGGCCCAGCCCGATCCGGTCGACCGCCAGCCCGCCGCTGGTCTGCCCGGCGACGATGCCGACGGTGAACACCGCGACACCCAGGGTCGGCACGATCAGCGTGGCGCCCCCGACGAGGACCGACCCGCAGAGGCCGCCGAGGTAGCGCCACCACGGGAGACCGGACCGCAGCGTCCGGCGCAGCGCCGCACGGGTGCCCCGGCGCAGCACGAACACGATCGTGAGCGCGGTCAGGCCGACCGAGTTGGAGACGAGGGCGGCGACCAGCGGCTGCCCGAGGTCGGCGCCGAGCTGCGCGTTGATCCGGGACTGCGTCGCGATCAGGACGCCGCCGATCAGCGCCAGACCGAGCGCGACCGGCGCCGCGATGTCGGCCCGCCCCCCGCCCTGATCGGGAGGACCGGGAGGGGATTCGGGCCCGGCCCGCCGTACCGGGACCCGCCTGCTCATGATGGAGGCGCGGTGTCGGTCACTGCCTCAATCGACGATCTTGCCGATCGGCAACTCGAGGATGTCGAACGCGCCGGCCGCCTTCAGCGCCGGGATCAGCTCGTTGATCCCGGCCTTGGGCACCACGGCCTCGACCGCGGAGTGCACGCCCGACGCCAGCGGCATCAGGGTCGGCGAGCCGGCGGACGGGATGATCTCGAGAACCTTGGGCAGGTCCGCCTCGCCGACGTTGAGCTTGAGCAGCACCCGGCCGCGGGCGCGGATCGCACTGCGAAGCAGCAGCGCGACGTCCTCCATCGCCGCCCGCTTGCCGGGGTCGGTGTACGCCGCCTTGTTGGCGACGAGCTCGGTGTAGCTGGTCAGCATCGTGTCGATGATCTTCAGCCCGGCGCGGCGGAGCGAGGAGCCGGTCTCGGTGAGATCGACGATCGCGTCGACGATGTCGGGCACCTTGGCCTCGGTGGCGCCATGCGACGGCACGACGACGGCCTTGACGCCGATGTCGGCGAAGTAGCGCCGGGTCAGCTCCGGATACTCGGTGGAGACCCGGACGCCGTCCGGGAGCTCGGCGGCGTGCTGCGCCGGGTGTCCCTCCGGTACGGCGACGACGATCTTCGTCGGGTTGGCGGTCGCCCGGCTGTACTGCAGCTGACCGAGGCTGACCGGATCCGATCCGGTCTCGGCGATCCAGTCGCGGCCGGTGATCCCGAGGTCGAAGAGCCCCTGCTCGACGTAGACCGGGATCTCCTGCGGCCGCAGGAAGCGGACCCGGTCGACGCGGGGGTCGTCGATGGAGGCGTGGTAGTCGCGATCGGTGCCGCGGCGGACGGTCAGGTCGGCGGCGGTGAAGAGTTCGAGGGTCGCCTTCTCCAGCGATCCCTTGGGCAGCACGAGCGAGAGCACGCGCGGGATTCCTCTCGGTGAGACGGACGGGACGGTGGGCTCAGCCGCGATGTCGGAGCTCGCGCAGCGTGCACGCGGTCTCGAGCGCAGCCACCGTCGCCTCCCAGCCCTTGTCCTCGCTGCTGTCCGGCCCGCCGTACCGCTCCAGGGCCTGCTCCACCGTGTCACACGTGAGGACGCCGTTACCGATCGGGGTCGACTCGTCCAGCGCCACCCGGGTCAGCCCTTCGGTGACGGCCTGGCAGACGTAATCGAAATGCGGCGTGCCGCCCCGGATCACCACTCCGAGGGCCACCACCGCGTCGCACTGGCGGGCCAGCTGCTGGGCCACCACCGACAGCTCGACCGAGCCGGGAACCCGGACGACGACCGGCTCGGCGACGCCGCACTTGGCGGCGCAGTCCAGCGCCCGGTCCAGCAACTGGTCGACGATCTCGTGGTGCCACCGGGTCGCGACGATGCCCAGCGTGAGCCCGGCGGCGTCCACAGTGGACAGCTCGGGCCGCCCCTCACCGCTCACCGTGCACCACCCCGGTTGCCGTACCAACGCCGTCTCCGTCGCCGTCTCCGTTTGGCATGAACGTGACGTTCATGCCGCTAGAAGGCTTGAACGTGACGTTCAAGCCAAACGACGGGGCTGATGCGGACCCTGGGTACGGCGTCATCCGGTCACCTCGGGGTGTGGCAGGCCGGGCAGGTCGTGGCCCATCCGGTCCCGCTTGGTGTGCAGGTAGCGCAGGTTCTCCGGGTTGCGGTGCACCGGCAGGCTCACCCGGCCGACGATCGCCAGCCCGTAGCCCTCCAGCCCGGCCCGCTTGTCCGGGTTGTTGGTCAGCAGGCGCATGGTGTGTACGCCGAGGTCGGTGAGGATCTGCGCGCCGGTGCCGTAGTCGCGGGCGTCGGCGGGCAGGCCGAGCTCGAGGTTGGCGTCGACCGTGTCCTGGCCGGCGTCCTGCAGTTGGTAGGCCTGCAGCTTGTGCAACAGCCCGATACCCCGGCCCTCGTGCCCGCGCATGTAGAGCACCACCCCGCGCCCCTCGGCCGCCACCCCGCCAGCGCGGCGTCGAGCTGCGGCCCGCAGTCGCAGCGCAGCGAGCCGAACACGTCGCCGGTCAGGCACTCCGAGTGCACCCGCACCAGCACGTCCTCGCCGTCGCCGATGTCGCCCATGACGAGCGCGATGTGCTCCGCGCCGTCGACGTGCTGCGGTATCCGATGGCCTGGAATGCGCCGTAGCGGGTGGGAATCCGGGCCACCGCGACCCGCTCGACCTGCTTCTCGGTACCGCCGCCGGTAGGCGATCAGGTCGGCGATGGTGACCAGGGCGAGGCCGTAGCGGGCGGCGAAGTCGGCCAGCTCCGGCAGCCGCTGCATGGTGCCGTCGTCGTTGACCAGCTCGCAGACCACACCCGCCGGCCGCAGCCCGGCCAGCCGGGCCAGGTCCACCGCCGCCTCGGTGTGCCCGGCCCGGCGGAGCACGCCGCCCTCCATCGCCCGCAGCGGGAAGACGTGCCCGGGCCGGGACAGGTCGCCAGGTCCCGTTGCCGGGTCGGCGAGCAGTCCGGATCGTGTGGGCCCGCTCGGCCGCCGAGATTCCGGTGGTGATGCCCTCCCGGGCGTCGACCGAGACGGTGTACGCGGTCTTCTTCCGGTCCTGGTTGGTGTGGTACATCGGCGGCAGCTCGAGCCGGTCGCAGTCCTCGCCGGTCAGCGGCACGCAGACGCACCCCGCTGGTGTGCCGGATCGTGAACGCCAGCAACTCCGGCGTCGCCTGCTCGGCGGCGAAGATCAGGTCGCCTTCGTTCTCCCGGTCGGCGTCGTCGACGACGACGACCGCGCGTCCGGCCGCGATGTCGGCGATCGCCCGCTCCACGCGGGCCGCGGCTTCCTCGGTCATCACGCACTCACCCCGATCGGATGTCGCGACCGGATCGTCCAGTCGCGGATCCCCAACAGACACATGCCGAGGAAGACGGCGTAGACCGCTCCGCTCACCACCAGACCGTGGCTGACGGCCAGCGGGACGCCGACGACGTCGACGAGCACCCAGACGAACCAGAACTCCACCCAGCCGCGGGCCTGGGCGAACGTCGCGGCCAGGCTCCCGATGAAGATGTAGGCGTCCGGCCACGGCGCCCACGACGCGTGCGTCGCCGACAGCAGCGAGGCGAACGCCACGGTGCCCAGCCCGAGCGCGCCGAGCAGGACGAGCCGTTCCCGCCAGGTCGCGAAGCGCACCGGCACGTCGGGTCTCCCCTCCGCCCTGCGGCGCCACCGCCACCAGCCGTAGCCGGCCATGACGCCGAGCGCGACCTGCCGGGCCGCGTTGCCCCCGAGGTGCACGCTGACGTTGGCGCCGAAGAGCAGCACGCAACTCGCGATCTGCACCGGCCAGGTCAGCAGGTGGCGGCGTACGGCGAACCCGACGGTCGCCAGCGCGAGAATGTTGCCGAGCAGGTCCGACCACCGCACCGCCTGCGCTCCGACGGTGAAGGCGACCGCATTGGCCCAGCCGAACCAGCCGGTCATGCGGGCCTCCCCGCGAGCAGCCGCTCGACATACTTGGCGAGCACGTCGACCTCCAGGTTGACCGGATCACCGAGCTGTTTGCGCCCGAGCGTCGTCCGGGCGAGCGTGGTCGGGATCAGCCCGACCGCGAAGTCGTCGTCGGTGACCTCGACGACGGTCAGGCTGACGCCGTCGACGGCGATCGAGCCCTTCTCGACGACGTACCGGGCCAGCCCTCCCGGAAGGGTGATCCGCACCGTCTCCCAGGCGTCGCCGGGGGTGCGCGGACGACGATCGCGCCGGTGCCGTCGACGTGCCCCTGCACGATGTGGCCACCGAGCCGGCCGTGCACCGGCACCGGCCGCTCGAGGTTGACCGGATCGCCGGGGCGCGAGCGCGGCCAGCGCGGAGCCGGGCGAAAGTCTCGGCCATCACGTCGGCGCGTGAAGATGTCTGCCGGCGACGTCGATGACGGTGAGGCACACCCCGTTGACCGCGATCGAATCGCCGTCCTTGGCGTCGTCGGTCACGGTCGGCGCATGCACGGAGAGCACGCCGGCGTCCCCGGACCGGGCCAGGCCGGTGACCTCGCCGAGCTCCTCCACGATGCCGGTGAACACGGGCTACGCCTCCCTGATCGGTCGTGCGATCACTTGGATGTCCGGTCCCACCTGGGCGACGGCGTCGATGTGCAGCCCGAACGCCGCCGTGAGGGTGTCGATTCCGGCACCGGCCAGCACCGGTGGCCCGGCGCCGAGCAGTCGCGGGGCGACGTAGCCGACGACCCGGTCGACGAGTCCGGCGGCGACGAACGCGCCGGCGAGCGTGGCGCCGCCCTCGAGCAGTGCGCTGCGGGCACCGCGTTGGTAGAGGGAGGCGAGCACCCCGGCCGGAGAGTCGGTGGTGAGCAGGGTGGGTGCCGCGTCGTCGCGCACCTTCGCGTCGGCGGGGGTGCGCCCGGTGCGGTCGAAGACGACCCGCAGCGGCTGCCGGTCGGCCGGCGTGCCGTCGGCGTCGCGGACCGTCAGCTGCGGATCGTCGGCGAGCACCGTCCCGACGCCGACGATCACCGCGTCGTTGTCGGCGCGCAGCCGGTGCACCTGCTCCGCGCGCCTGCGGGCCGGTGATCCACCGACTGGTGCCGTCGCGGGCGGCGGTCCGCCCGTCGAGGGTGGCGGCGTACTTCCAGGTGACGAAGACCCGACCGTGGCGTACGGCGAACAGCCACGGTTCGAGCGCGCCGTGCTCGGCCTCCTCGGCCAACAGCCCGGTGTCGACGTCGATCGCCGCGGCGTACAGGTCGCGCGCTCCCCCGCCGGCCACCGGATCGGGGTCGGCGACGGCGTAGACGACACGGGTGATGCCCGCATCCACGAGGGCGCGGGTGCACGGGCCGGTGCGCCCGACGTGCCGGCACGGCTCGAGGGTGACGACGGCGGTGCCGCCGCGCGCCCGCGGGCCGGCCTGCGCCAGCGCCACGATCTCGGCGTGGGGGCCGCCGGCCGGTGCGGTCGCGCCCTCACCGACGGTCTCTCCGGAGGGATCGAGGAGTACGCAGCCGACCGGCGGATTGGGGCTCGTCCGGCCCAGCGCGGTGCGCCCGAGCGCCAACGCCCGGCGCATCGCGGCTTCCTCCGCGGCGCTCACCCTCATGACCTCCCTGGCGTGCCGATGCACACACCAGGTGCGGGGGGAGGACGCGGGCGCACGCGGACGTCGTGCCGCGTGCCACGGCGCAGGCGGACCCGCGCCGGCCCGCGCGCTGCCTCCCATCCGGACTTTCACCGTCGGTCCCGGAATTCCACCGGGTCCACCGCACGCCACCCCGATGAGGGCGACGGTCGGGTCGCGGACTGTTACCGCCGGTTCGGACTTTCACCGATCCCGGAGCGCGCGAACTGCACTGTCGCCTCCCAGTGTCGCACTCCGGCGGCGGAGGTGCGAGGGACTGTGGCGGTGATCTCGTGCGAAGCTGCCGAAATGGAGGAGTTGGTGGCGCGCTACGACCCGGACGATCCCGACGGCCGGGTGGTCGGGGCCGCGCCGCGCTCCCGGGTGCGGGCCGAGAACCTCCCGCATGCCGCGACCGCGGTACTCGTCCGCGACTCCGGAGGCCGGGTCTACGTGCACCGGCGTACCGACACCAAGGACATCTACCCGGGCCGGCACGACTGCTTCGCCGGTGGCGTGGTGCTCGCCGGGGAGAGCCCGGACGAGGCCGCGGCCCGGGAGCTCGCCGAGGAGCTGGGGATCAGCGGCGTCGCGATCGACCCGTGGTTCCGGTTCTGGTACGCCAACGACCGGACGCAGTACCTCGCGTTCGTCTACGCGACCCGGTGGGACGGCCCCGTCGTACACCAGCCCGAGGAGGTCGCCGAGGGCGGCTGGATGGCGGTGCCGGAGCTGCTGGACCGGCTCGCCGACCCCGCGTGGCCGTTCGTTCCGGACGGCCGGCTGGCCGTGGCCGAGTGCCGCCGCCGCGGTCTGCTCGCCTGACCGGCCGCCGCCCGAAGTCCATGATCGTGATCGGATCCACACGGCGTTTCGCGGCGAAATCCGATCACGATCATGGAACTGGGGTGGGGCCGGTGGGGTGGGTGGGGCCGGTGGGTGGGGCCGGTGGGGTGGGTGGGCGGTGGGCTGGGGCCGGTGTGCGGCGAGCGGGGTCAGTTCGGGGCCGAGGCGTGGGCCCGGGCCCGGAGGGCGTCGACGGCGGCCGGGCGGTCGTCCTTGCCGTAGACGGCGGAGCCGGCCACGAAGACGTCGGCGCCTGCTTCGGCCGCGGCCACGATCGTCTCGTCGTTGATCCCGCCGTCGACCTCGATGAAGAGCTTCAGGTGCCCCGACTGGACCCTGCGCCGCGCCTCCCGCACCTTGGCCAGCATGTCGGCCATGAAGTCCTGGCCGCCGAAGCCGGGCTCCACGGTCATCACCAGCAGGGTGTCGAACCCGCGCAGCAGATCGAGGTAGGCCTCCAGCGGGGTCGCCGGCTTCAGCGCGAGGCCGGCCAGCGCGCCGGCCGAGCGGATCGCCCGCGCCGTCTGCGCCGCGTCGGCGGCCGCCTCGACGTGGAACGTGACGTTGCGCGCCCCCAGTTCGGCGTACGGCGGTGCCCACCGGTCCGGGTCGTCGATCATCAGGTGGCAGTCGAGAGGCAGCGAGGTCGACCGGGCCAGGGCCTCGACCACCGGCGGGCCGATCGTCAGGTTGGGCACGAAGTGGTTGTCCATCACGTCGACGTGCAACCAGTCGGCGTTGCCGACCGACGCCGCTTCGTCGGCCAGCCGGGCGAAATCGGCCGCGAGCACGCTCGGGGCCACCAGATGCTCCACGGCCCGCGAGTCTACGGCCGCGTCACCCGCCCGCCGCCGGGCGGGACGGCCGGCCGGGACAGCAGGGCGATGTACATCGCATCCGTACCGTGCCGGTGCGGCCACAGCTGCACGGCCGGGCCTGGTCCGAGGTCGGGCAGCCCGGGCAGAAACTCCCGGGCGTCGACCGGGTCCGCCGGGACCTTCCGGGTCACCTCGGCGACGACGGCGCGGGTCTCGGCGGCGTGCGGCGAGCAGGTGACGTAGCCGACCACGCCGCCCGGGCGGACCGCCGCGAGGGCCGCGGCCAGCAGATCCCGCTGCAGCCGGGTGAGGGCGGGCAGGTCTCCCGGCTGCCGTCGCCAGCGGGCCTCGGGCCGGCGGCGCAGCGCGCCGAGACCGGAGCAGGGGGCGTCGACCAGCACCCGGTCGAACGACCCGTCCGCCCACGCCGGCGCCCGGCCGTCGGCCTGCACCACCGTCACGGGCAGCCCGGCACAGGTCCGCGCGGTCAGCCGGGCCCGGTGGGCGCGGGGTTCGACCGCGAGGACCCGGGCGTCGCGGCCGGCGGCGAGCCCGCCGAGCAGGGCCGCCTTGCCGCCCGGGCCGGCGCAGAGGTCGAGCCAGCGTCCGTCCGGCCCGTCGAGGGGGGCCGCGGCGAGGGCCAGCGCGGCGAGCTGGCTGCCCTCGTCCTGCACCCCGGCCCGGCCGTCCCGGATCGCGGGCAGCGCACCGGGGTCACCGGAGGCGAGGTGTACGGCGTACGGCGACCACGGGCCCGGCGTGCCGCCGACCTCGGTGACCAGCGCGTCGCGGTCGACCCGGCCGGGGCGGGCGGCCAGGTGCACGGTCGGCCGGGCGTCGTCCGCGCGCAGCGCCGCCTCGGTCTCGGTGAGGTCGCCGCCGAGTGCGTCGCGCAACGCGGTGACGATCCACGCGGGATGGGCGTAGCGGATCGCCAGGTTGCCGATCGGATCGTCCTCGGCGGTCGGGGCGATGGAGCCGATCCAGGTGCCGAGGTCGCTGCGCGCCACCCGGCGCAGCACGGCATTGACGAAGCCGGCGGCCCGCCGGGGCGCGAGGTCCACCGTCGTGCTCACCGCCGCGTGCGCCAGCACCCGGGTGTAGAGCAGCTGGTAAACGCCGAGCCGCAGCACGTCGAGCACGTTGTCGTCCACAGTGGAAAGTGGCCGGTCCGAGCACTGCGTGAGTACGGCGTCCAGCGTGCCCTGCGCGCGCAGGGTGCCGTAGGTGAGTTCGGTCGCCAACGCGGCGTCGCGGCCGGACAGTCCGCGCTCCCGCAGCAGGGACGGCAGCACGAGGTTGGCGTAGGCGCCGCGGTCGGTGACCGCCCGCAGGGCGTCGTACGCCGCCGCGCGGGTGGGGTCCGGACTCACTGCAGGCGCGGGCTCCGGGCTCACTGCAGCAGCTCGCCCGGCTCGGGCCGGACCCCGCGGGCCCAGTCCTGGGCCGGCATGGCCCGCTTCCCGGACGGCTGGACCTCCCCGAGCCGGACCGACTCGGTCGCCGTACCGACCCGGACCGCGCCGTTGCCGACCCGCACCTCCCCCGGACCCAGACCGGCGGCGTCCGGTTCGGGGGTCACCGGCCCCAGCTTGATCCGCTGCCCGCGGAAGTTGGTCCATGCGCCCGGCGCCGGCGTCGTGCCGCGGATCCGCCGGTCGACCGCGGCGGCGGGCGCGGACCAGTCGACCCGGGCGTCCTCGGCGGTGACCTTCGGCGCGAGCGAGACACCCGCCTCGCGCTGCGGGCGGGAGAGCAGGTCGCCGGATTCGATGCCGTCGACCGTGGCCAGCAGCAGGTCGGCACCGGCGACGGCGAGCCGCTCCAGCAGGTCGCCGGCGGTGTCGCGGGGGCGGACCGTCTCGGTGAGCACGCCGTAGACCGGGCCGGTGTCCATCCCCTGCTCGAGCAGGAACGTGGTCGCGCCGGTGACGTCGTCGCCGGCCATCACCGCCCGCTGCACCGGGGCGGCGCCGCGCCAGGCCGGGAGCAGCGAGAAGTGCAGGTTGACCCAGCCGTACGGCGGGATCTCCAGCGCGGCCGGGGGCACGAGCGCGCCGTAGGCCACGACCGGGCAGCAGTCGGGCGCGAGGTCGCGCAGCCGGTCGAGGAACTGCGGGTCGGACGGCCGGCGCGGGGTGAGCACCTCGATGTCGTGCTCCCGGCGAACTCCGCGACCGGCGACGGCCGGACCCGGCGGCCACGGCCGGCCGGGGCGTCGGGCCGGGTGACGACCGCGGCGACGTCGTGGCGGGAGTCGTGCAGTGCGCGCAGCGACGGAAGCGCCGGCTCCGGCGTACCGGCGAAGACCAGCCTCAGCGTGCCACCCCGAACAGTCGGTGCGGGCTCGCCTTGACCTGCGGTGCCGGTTGACCGGCCCACTCCGCCTCGCGGATCGCCTTCATCGCCTCCCGCTTGGTCTGCGGGTCGAGCCGGTCGACGAACAGCACACCCTCGAGGTGGTCGGTCTCGTGCTGCACGCAGCGGGCCAGGACCTCGCTGCCCTCGATCGTGACCGGGTCGCCGTAGGCGTTGAACCCGGTGGCGACGACGTGCATGTGCCGGCGGCAGTCCCACGACAGACCGGGGATCGACAGGCACCCCTCCGGCCCGTCCTGCTCCTCCTCGCTCGGGAAGGAGAGCACCGGGTTGATGAGGTGACCCTGCTCGTCGTCGTCGACGTGGTAGGTGAAGACCCGCAGGCCGACGCCGATCTGCGGAGCGGCGAGACCGGTGCCCGGCGCGTCGAGCATCGTCTCGGCGAGGTCGCGGACCAACCGCCGTAGTTCCCTGTCGAAGTCGACCACGGGGTCGGCCGGCGTACGCAGCACCGGATCGCCGAAGAGACGGATCGGCTGGACGGACACGGACGTGCTCCTCTGTCGCGGGACGGCTCGCCCGCCAGTCTAGGGACCGCCGGCGTCGCCCGCTCCCTCACGCCGCCCCGCGGGGCTAGTGCGCGTGCACCGCGATGGCGGTGACGTCGTCGGGGGCGGACTCCGACCGGCGGTCGGCCGCGACGGACGCCGCCCAGCCGGCGACCTCCTGCGTCACGCGGGCGTCGTCCCAGCCGAGCACCTCGCCCATCAGCCCGGCGACGACCGGTGCCGCCCGGGTCCCGCGGTCCGCTGTCTCGATCGCCAGGTGGGTACGGCGGGCCAGGACGTCGTCGAGGTGCCGGGCACCCTCGTGGCTCGCCGCGTAGACGGCCTCGGCGGCCAGATAGTCGGCGCCGGACTCGATCGGTCGGGCGAGGTCCGGGCGGTCGGCGACGAGGTCGAGCAGGTCGCCGATCCGGGAACCGTAGCGGTCGAGCAGGTGGTCGACCGCCGCCGCCGGAAGCCCGGACTCGGCCGCCAGACCGTCCCGCTGGTGGCGCAGGGCCGCCCACCCGGTCGCTCCGACCAGGGGGAGCGTCGCCGTCGGTGATGCCGGGATGCCGCCGCCGAGCCGCCGGACCGCCAGGTCCACCGCGTCGGCAGCCATCACCCGGTACGTCGTGTACTTCCCGCCGGTCACCGTGATCATCCCGGGCGCGGTCTCGACGACGGTGTGGTCGCGCGAGAGCGCCGCGGTCGCCGACGCGTCGGCCGGACCGGACGGCGAGAGCAGCGGCCGCAGCCCGGCGTAGACGCCGACGACGTCGTCGTGGGTGAGCGGCCGGGCCAACCACCGGTTGGTCTCGGCGAGCACGTAGTCCACGTCGCCGCCGCTCGCGACCGGGTCGTCCCGCGACCCGGACCACGACGTGTCGGTGGTGCCGATGATCCAGTGCCGCCACCACGGGCGCACGACCAGGACGCTGTCGGCGGTGCGGGCCAAGAGGCCCGTGCGCGACGCGATCCGGTCGGCCGGTACGACGACGTGGATGCCTTTGGCCGGCGCGACCCGCAGACCGGCGGGGCCGGCGAGCCCGGCCACCCGGTCGGCCCAGACGCCCGCGGCGTTGACGACCACCCGCGCGCGGACCTCGAACTCCGCGTCGCCGTCCCGGTCGCGGGCCCGCACGCCAACCACCCGGTCCCCGTCCCGGAGTACGCCGGTCACCTCCGTGCGGGTCACGATCCGGGCACCGTAGCCGGCCGCGGTCCGGGCCAGGGTCATCGTGTGCCGCGCGTCGTCGACCCGGACGTCCCAGTACTGCACCGCGCCGGTCAGGGCGTCCGGCCGCAGTGCCGGCATCTCCCGCAGGGCGCCGGCCCGGGTGAGGTGGCGGTGCCGCGGAACCCCGCCGTCGGCGCGGGACCCCGGCCGCAGCCGGCCGCCGAGCAGGTCGTAGAGCCCGACACCGGCACCGACGTAGGCGCGTTCCCACTCCCGCCGCACCAGCGGGTAGAGGAACGGCTGCGGCCGCGCGAGGTGCGGGCACAGCGTCGCGACCATGAGGTCGCGTTCGTGCAGCGCGGTGCGCACCAGCGGGATGTCCAGCCGCTGCAGGTAGCGCAGGCCGCCGTGGAAGGTCTTGCCGGACCGCGACGACGTACCACTGGCGAGGTCACCGGCCTCCAGCACGGCGACCGACAGCCCGCGGGCCGCCGCGTCCAGGGCCACTCCGCAGCCGGTCACGCCGCCGCCGATCACCAGGACGTCGACCTGACCCTCGGGCAGCGTCGCCTGCGCCGCGGCCCGCTGCCCGGGGCCGAGCCGGTCGGTGCGCACCGCATCGCTTCCCGTCATCAGCGCTCCCGGGCGAGGACCCGCTGCCGGTGGTGTTCGTCCTCCCGGCTGTCGATGCGGTCGGCCTGTTCGTCGGTCAGGTAGCGCGGCTCGCCGACGGCCAGCGCGCCGGAGAGCACCCGGGCCACCTTCACGGTCATCTCGGTGATCTGGCGGACGTCGACGGCGCTGCGGCCCAGCGCCAGCATGCCGTGGTTACGCAGGAAGACCACCCGCGGCGGCACGCCGTGCCGGTCCAGGTGTCCGGCCAGGCCGTCGCGGACGGCGCGAGCCAGCGGCAGCCCGGGGTCGGCGTAGGGCACGAGGAGCGGGTGCCGGCCGCAGACCACGATCTGGTCGGGGAACAGCGCGCCGGCGACCAGCGCCTCGGCCCGGTCGCTGCACAGCAGTTCGTTCAGGGCGACCGGATGGGTGTGGCCGACGAACGACGCCCCGGCGGTGTCGACGGCGAGGGCGTGCAGGATCGCCTCGATCGACGGGCGCCGGTCCCCCGCCGTGCGGGCGGACTCCAGGCCGGCGGCGAGCTCGGTGTCCGAGAGCGACGCCTTCTCCAGGAGCGACAGGGCGCGGGCGACGTCGATCTCGACGAAGTCGTCGGGGCCGCTGCTCCCGAGGCTCGCTCCGCTGGCCTTCACCCGGATCCGGCCGGGCGCGACGACCGCGGAGGTGTTGCCCTCGCCGAGGATCGCCAGGGCCCGGTCGGGGTCGCCGAGCCAGCGGGACAGGGCGACGAGGTCGGCGATGGTGGCACTGCTCACGAGGCGGTCTCCTTGTCGTCGGTGTCGGCGAGCTCGTCGAACGCCGGCAGCCGCTCCTGCAACTCCCGGAAGAGCGCCAGCCGGCGGGTGTAGGCGCGGTGCCGGGCCGGATCGGGACGGTAGGTCTCGCGCACCGGGTCGGAGAGCGGCCGCAACTCCTGCGGATCGGGCCAGGCGCCGACCGCCAGCCCGGCGAGCAGGCCGGCCCCGACCGCGGCGCCGTGGCCCGCGACCGGGATCTGTACCGGCCGGCCGAGGACGTCGGCCTTCACCTGCATCCACTCGCGGTTCTTCACCCCGCCGCCGCTCGATCGCAGGGTCGGTGCCGGGCCGCCGACCGCGTCGAGCCGGTCGAGGTTGTCGCGCAACGCCAGCGCGGTGCCCTCGTAAACGGCGAGCAGCAGGTCGCCGGGGGCGCAGTTCAGGTCCAGCCCGAGCAGTGCGCCGCGGGCGCGCGGCGTCCAGGTCGGCGTCCGCTCGCCGGCGAACGACGGCACGAGCAGCAGCCGGCCGGGCCGGCCGGCCGGGACCCGGGTCGCCGCGTCGCCGTACGTCGTCCCGGTCAGCGCGTGCGCCCAGTCCACGACCGAGCCGGTCGAGGTCTGCGCGGACAGCACGAGGTCGGTGCCGGCAACCGCGTGCCGGGTGTGGATCATCCCGGGCACCTGGCTGCCGCGCACAGCGGCCCGCATGGTCACGGTCGAGAACCCGGTCATCTCGACCGGCGGGTCGGCCGGGGTGAGCACCCCCGCCTCGAGGGCGGCCCCGACGGAGTCGATCCCGCCTGCGGCGACGGGGGTGCCGGCGGGCAGGCCGGTGCACTCCGCCGCAGCCGCGGTCACCTCACCGACGACCAGGGCGCACGGCACCGCCGCCGGCAGCAGCCCGACCGGCACCGTGGCCGCCAGCGCCGGCGGAAAGCCCCCGTCCCAGCCCTGCAGCATCCCGGCGGTGCTCTCGTCGAGGCTGTCCACCCCGGTCAGCCGGCGGACGAGGAATCCGTTGACACCGAGCACCGCAGCCGCGCCGTCGAGGTCGTCGCGGTGCCGCGCCCACCACAGCAGCTTCGCGGTGCCGAAAAACGGGTCGGCCCCGTTGCGCCCGGGCCCGGCGAGGGCGGCGATCTCGGTCGCCTCCGCGACGGCCCGCCGGTCGATCCAGGTGAGGGCGGGCCCCCGCGGCGTGCCCGCATCGTCGACCGCGACCAGCGTCGGTGCCTGGCAGGTGACGGCGAGAGCCTGGACGTCGTCGCCGGCCACGACATCGGGCAGCACCGCGCACGCGGCGGCCCACCAGTCGCCGGCATCCTGCTCGGCCGCGGCCCCGGCGAAGCGGGTGCGATAGCGGGCGGTCCGCTCCCGCAGCAGCCGCCCCGCCGGGCTCAGGGCGACCGCCTTGAGCCCGGTGGTCCCGACGTCGATGCCGACGAGGATCACCATGCTCCGTTCCGTGAGGCCGTGCAGGGAGGACCTGTCGAGGGCGCCGGCCGGCCGGCTCGCCACCACTGTGCCAGCCACCGCGGGCGCGCCGGCGCGCCGGGTCAGCCGAGCTCGGCCGGGTCCAGCCGGAGCCGGACCGGGTCCGGGGCCTTGCGCGCGCTGCGCACCCCGGCCGCGGCGTGCAGCGCGGCGGCGAGCGCGGCACCGTCGCGCCGGGGTACCCGCACCAGCACCCGCTCCTGCTCGGGCGCGTCGGCACCGGGCAGGTCGACCGGGACCGGCCCGAGCAGCTCGGCCGAGTCCGGCAGGTGCGCCGCGGCGACCAGGTCGGCGACGGCGTCGGGGCGGCCGGTGACGGCGGCCATCCGCGCCGCCGGCGGGAAGCCGAGCTCGGCGCGGTCGGCGAGCTCACGGGCGGCGTAGCCGGCCATGTCCCAGCGCAGCAGCGCCTGCACCACCCGAAGGCCGCCGTCGGCCATCACCACGACCGTGCCGCCGGCCGGAGCCGGTCGCACCAGGGCCGCGGCGTTGGCCCAGCGACGCAACGTCTCCTCGGCGGCCCGCAGGTCCGGCCGGGTCAGCAGCGCCCACGCGTCCAGCAGCAGCGCGGCGCCGTAGCCGCCGGCGGCGACCGGCTCGGCGCCCGGGGTGGCGACGACGAGCGCCGCAGAGCCGGGCACGGTGTCGAGGATCCCGTCCCGGCCGGAGGTGCGCACCGGCACGCCGGGGAAGGCCCGGCCGAGCTCCTCGGCGGTCCGCCGGGCGCCCACCACGGTGGCACGCAGCCGGGTGCCGCCGCAGGTCGGGCAGCGCCACCCGCCGGCGAGCGCGCCGCACCAGCGGCAGGCGGGCATCGGCGTGGCCCGACGTCGTGGCCAGCGGACCGCGGCAGGTCGTGCAGCGGGCCGGTGCCCGGCAGCTGTCGCAGGCCAGCGCGGGCACGTAGCCGCGCCGGGGCACCTGGACCAGTACCGGTGCGTCGGCGGCGAGCGCGTCCCGTGCGGCGCGCAGCGCGACCGCGGGCAGCCGGGCGCTGCGCGCGGCCGCGTCCCGGAGCATCTCGACGTCGTCGCCGGCCGGCACGACCCGCGGCGCGCTGTTCCGGACCTCGGGGCGGGCCGGCAGGATCTCGTGCGCCCACCCGGTCCCGACCAGCAGCTGCCGCCTCGGCGGTCCGGGCCGCGCCGGCGAGCAGCGCGCACGCGCCGGACAGGTGGGCCCGTGTCACGAGCACCTCGCGGGCGTGCGGGTACGGCGCCCGCGGCTCGGCGTGCAGGTCGTCGCCGTCGTCCCAGATGACGACCAGCCCGAGGTCCTCGACCGGGGCGAAGGACGCGGCCCGGGTGCCGACGACCGCGCGCACGGCCCCCCGGCGCACCGACAACCACCGCCGGTAGCGCTCGGCCGGACCGAGGTCGGCGGACAGCGCGACATGCCCGCCCGGCCCGAGCGCGATTCGCAGCGCCGCATCGACCCGGTCGAGGTCGCGGTGGTCGGGCACCACGACGACGCGCTCCGCGTCCGGTCGCCAGGGCGGCGCGGACGGCCTCGGCGATCCGGGCCGGCCAGTCCTCACCGGGCAGCGCCGACCAGACCGCCCGGGCCGGGCGCCGGTCGGCGATCGCCCGCAGGAACGCCGGCCCCGCGCCGGTAACGGGCCCAGCCGCCGGGCTCCGGCGGGCCGGGGGCCGGCGGCGGGCTCGGGCGGCGGCTCGGCCTCGACCCGGGCGTGCCGGGGCGGGAGGGCGAGCCGGAGGACGTCGGTCAGCGACCCGGCGTATCGGTCGGCCACCGCGCGGGCGAGCCGGGCGATCTCCGGTGCGAGGACCGGCTCGGCGGACACCGAACGCTCGACGAAGGACAGCCGGCCGCCGTGGTCGGTGTCGGCGACGCGCTCGAGCACGAAGGCGTCGACCAGCGCGCCGGCGAAGCGCACCCGGACCCGCGCGCCGGGCCGCACCGACCCGTCGAGCTCGGCCGGGACCAGATAGTCGAACGGCCGGTCGAGGTGGGCCAGCGGGACGTCGACGCACAGCCGGGCGATCGGGTCGTGCCCCGGCGGGCTCCCGGCGACCGCGCTCGGGGACGCCGGGTCGTCACGACTCAGCGGTGCGCGAGCTTCTTCAGCTGCTCGGCCCGGTCGGTGCGCTCCCAGGTGAACTCCGGCAGCTCGCGGCCGAAGTGCCCGTAGGCGGCGGTCTGGGCGTAGATCGGCCGCAGCAGGTCGAGGTCGCGGATGATCGCGGCCGGGCGCAGGTCGAAGACCTCGCTGACGGCCGTCGGCGATCATGTCCGCGGCGACCGGCTCGGTGCCGAAGGTCTCGACGAACAGGCCGACCGGCTGCGCCTTGCCGATCGCGTAGGCGACCTGCACCTCGCAGCGCGCCGGCCAGGCCCGGCGGCGACGACGTTCTTGGCCACCCAGCGCATCGCGTACGCCGCGGAGCGGTCGACCTTCGACGGGTCCTTGCCGGAGAAGGCGCCGCCGCCGTGGCGGGCCATGCCGCCGTAGGTGTCGACGATGATCTTGCGGCCGGTCAGGCCGGCGTCGCCCATCGGGCCGCCGATCTCGAACCGGCCGGTCGGGTTGACCAGCAGCCGGTAGCCGTCGGTGTCGATGTCGAGGTCGGCGAGCACCGGCTCGATCACGTGCTCGACGATGTCGGGCGAGAGCAGGGTGTCGCAGGTCGATGTCGGCGGCGTGCTGGGTGGAGACGACGACGGTGTCGAGGCGGACCGGGCGTGTCGCCGTCGTACTCGATCGTGACCTGGGTCTTGCCGTCGGGGCGCAGGTAGGGGACGGTGCCGTCCTTGCGGACCGCGGTGAGCCGCTCGGCCAGCCGGTGGGCCAGCGCGATCGGCAGCGGCATCAGCTCGGGGGTGTCGTCGCAGGCGTAGCCGAACATCAGGCCCTGGTCGCCGGCGCCCTGCCGGTCCAGCGCGTCCTCGACGCTCTCGCCGCGTGCGCGCCTCGTAGGCGGCGTCGACGCCCTGGGCGATGTCCGGGGACTGCGACCCGATCGAGACGCTGACGCCGCAGGACGCGCCGTCGAAGCCCTTCTTGGACGAGTCGTAGCCGATCTCGAGGATCCGCTCCCGGACGATCGTCGGGATGTCGGCGTAGGCCTCGGTGGTCACCTCGCCGGCGACGTGGACCAGGCCGGTGGTGATCAGGGTCTCGACCGCGACCCGGCTGCTGCGGGTCCTGCTGCGAGCAGGGCGTCGAGGATCGAGTCGCTGATCTGGTCGGCGATCTTGTCGGGATGACCCTCGGTGACGGACTCGGAGGTGAACAGGCGCCGGGACACGGCTCTCCTGATGGTGCTCGGGCCGAGAGTGTCGGCGGGGCGATGGGCAACGTTGCCGGGCAGTCTACCCGGTCGGTCGGGTCGGCGGACGCTGCCAGCCGCGGCAGCGAGCAGGTCCCAGACCGCGTCGGCGAGGTCCTCCTTGGCGGCGGGACCGATCTCGGCCACCGACTCCGTCGGCGCCGAGCACGGTCGCCGCGTTGTCGTCCGCGCCGAAGACCCGCGCCCTCGCCGACGTCGTTGACCACCAGCAGGTCGGCGTCCTTGCGGCCAGCTTCGCCCGGGCGTGGGCCAGCGCGTCATCGTCGGTCTCGGCGGCGAAGCCCACCAGCAACCGGCCGGGCTCGGCCTTGCGACCGAGCTCCGCGGCCATGTCCGGGGTGCGGACCAGCACCAGCGGTGCGGGATCCTCCGAACCGGACTTCTTGATCTTCGACGGCGGAGTACGATCGCCGGGCGGAAGTCGGCCGGGGCGGCGGCCATCACGACCGCGTCGGCGCCGTCGGCCGCCGCCAGCACGGCGGTACGCAGGTCCTCGGTGCTCTCCGACCCGGACCACCTCGACGCCCGCGGGGTCGGGCAGCGCGACGTTGGCGGCGACCAGGGTCACCTCGGCGCCGCGGGCGGCCGCCGTCGCCGCGAAGGCGTAGCCCTGCTTGCCGGAGGAGTGGTTGCCGAGGAACCGGACCGGGTCGAGCTGCTCGCGGGTGCCGCCGGCGGTGACCACCACCCGGCGGCCGGTCAGGTCGGGCTCGCGCGGGCCGCGGGCGAGCAACCGGTGCGCCACGGCGGCGATCGCGTCGGGCTCGGGCAGCCGGCCCCGGCCGGTGTCGGCGCCGGTCAGCCGGCCGACGGCGGGGTCGAGCACGACGGCGCCGCGCGGCCCGCAGGGTGGCGACGTTGGCCCGGTGGCCGGGTGCTCCCACATCTCGGTGTGCATCGCCGGGGCGAAGAGCACCGGGCAGCGGGCGGTGAGCAGCGTGGTGGTCAGCAGGTCGTCGGCCCGGCCGGCGGCGGCCCGGGCGAGCAGGTCGGCGGTGGCGGGGGCGACGACGACGAGGTCGGCCTCGCGGCCGAGCCGGACGTGCGGCACCTCGTGGACGTCGGTCCAGACATCGGTCGTGACGGGCTTGCCGGACAGGGCGGCCCAGGTGGCCTCGCCGACGAACTGCAGCGCGCCCTCGGTGGGGACGACGCGGACGTCATGCCGTCCTCGGTGAACCGGCGCAGCAGCTCGGCGGCCTTGTACGCCGCGATGCCGCCGGCGACGCCGAGGACGACCCGCGGTCGGCGCATCTGCACCGCGGTCTGCGCTCAGGCGTCCGACCTGCTCGTAGGTGAGCAGGCCCGCGTTGATCTCCCGCAGCGCGATCGACAGCGGCTTCTCCTGCGGCGCCGTCTCGACCAGCGGGCCGACGTACTCGAGCAGGCCCTCGCCGAGCTGGCTGTAGTAGGCGTTGATCTGCCGGGCCCGCTTGGCGGCGTAGATGACCAGGCCGTACTTGGAGCTGGCGTGCGTGAGCAGCTCGTCGATCGGCGGGTTGGTGATGCCCTCGGGGGTGGCGACGATTCCGGACAACATCGGACCAGCCTTCTCACGGTTTCGGTCGCCACCGCAGGGTCGCGATCGGCGTCGACGAATGGGATTCGCCATCAATGCTACCAACTCGTCGGCCGCCCGCTCGACGTCGCGGTTGACGATCGACCGCGTCGAACTCCGCCTCGGCGGCCAGCTCGCGCGCGGGCCGTGGCTCAGCCGGCAGCGCTGGATCCGTGGTCGGGTCTCGGTGCCCCGGCCGATCAGCCGGCGCATCCAGCTCGTCCCACGACGGCGGCGCCAGGAAGACGAAGCGCGCGTCGGGCATCGCGGCGCGCACCTGGCGGGCGCCCTGCAGGTCGATCTCCAGCAGCGCCGGGCTGCCCGGCGGCCAGGGCCTGCTCGACCGGGGCGCCGCGGGGTGCCGTAGCGGTTGCCGTCGTGACTCGGCCCATTCGAGCAGGTCGCCCGCGGCGACCATCCGCGTCGAACTCGGCTCGGTCGACGAAGGAGTAGTCACCCCGTCGGTCTCGCCCGGGCGGGGCGGGCGGGTGGTCGCGGACACCGAGAGCCAGAACTCGCGGGTGGCGGCGGAGTACTGCGGCGATGACCGTCCCCTTGCCGACGGCGGAGGGTCCGGCGAGGACGGTGAGCGGCCGGGTCAGCCGTGCCACGGGTCAGTTCATGCGTCCGGGGCGAACTCGCGCTCGCAGCGCCCGGCGCTGGTTGGCGCCCAGCCCGCGCAGTCGGCGGGTCGGGGCGATGTCGAGCCGCTCCATGATCTGCTGCGCCCGCACCTTGCCGACGCCGGGCATCGACTCCAGCACCTCCGACGACCCGCATCTTGCCGATCGACCTCGTCGGTCTCCCCGGCGGCGAGCACGCTGGCGAGGGAGGTGCCGTTGCGCTTGAGCCGGTCCTTGAGCTCGGCGCGGGCGCGGCGCGCGGCTGCGGCCTTCTGCAGGGCGGCCGCCCGCTGCTCGGCGGTCAGGGGCGGCAGAGCCACAGGTCACCTCGCTTCGGCTGGTTCGGATGCGTCCAAGGCAACCTAGCGAGGATCGTCGCGGACCGGCAACGTGCCGCACCGCACCGGGGGTTCGCCCGGCGCGGCGCGGCACGGTTGCGGATGTCGCCCGACGGTCAGTGCGTGCCGTGGTGTGCCGGTTCGCCCGTCGTGGGGTCGAGCACGTACGGCGTCGTGGCCGGGTGCGCGGCGAAGTCGAACATCCCGGCGAGTGATCCGGCGTCGGCGTCCGTGGACTGGTCACCGAGGCGGCCCAGCGACCAGTTGTCCTCGATGAAGCGCAGGTCACCGAGGTCTGGTCGGTGATGGCGTGGTCGACGAAGTTCTTCGGGCGTACGGCGAGATCACCAGCAGCGGCAGGCGCGGGCCGTAGCCGCAGCGGTCCTGGTAGGCGCCGCGGCCGCGGCGTACCGCACGATCCCGTCGCCGGTGAGCGCGTCGTTGGCCGGGTCCGCCGACTGGTTCACGATCGGCGACATCTGGTGGTCGTACCAGCCGTCGGAGTCGTCGTAGGACATGACGACGGCGGTGTTCTTCCACTGCGGCAGCCGCTGGATCCGGTTGATCGTGTCGACCAGGAAGTGCTGCTCGTCGAGCGGGTCGGAGTAGCCGGCGTGCCCGTCCTGGTACGCCGCGGCCTTGAGGAAGCTCACCGCCGGCAGCCGGCCGGAGTCTGCGGCCGCCCAGAAGTCGGACAGGTCGTACTGGTGGTTGGCCTGGTCGGTCGTGCCCGATCATGGCCGCGACGGAGCTCGGCGGCAGGTGCTCGGGGTTGGCCGTCGACGCGTAGTACTGGAACGGCTCGTGGTGCGGGATGTAGTCCGCCGAGGTGCCCCCGGCGATGTTGGCGTGGCTCGCCCCGCACGCCGGCGTCCCGTCGGAGGCCCGGCCGGTGGGCGCGAACCCGCCCTGGAACCAGCCCCAGGTGATCGCCTTGCGGTTGAGCAGGTCCCCGACGTTGGGTCCGCTCATCGTCAGCGTGCGTGCCCTTGCTGCAGCCGTCGTAGCGCGGGGTCCGGGTCGCCGATGATCGGTGCCCGTTCGAGCCACGGTGGTCGACGCGGCACGTCGCGGTGGCGCCGTGGGTCTGGCCGGAGACCAGGTTGAGCGCGCCCGGGCGTCGACGGGCCGAAGGTCGTGCCGTAGGAGTTGTCGCTCATCGCGAAGTGCTGGGCGTAGTTCCACAGCCCGGTGACGGTGTTGCCGTCGTAGTAGTCCATGACCAGGCCGGGCCGGTAGTACTCGGTCTGGTTCGATGTGCTGCAGTCGCCGGAGTCGGTGATCTCCACGAATTGTCCATCAGCCCGTGGTCGAAGGCCTTCTGCTCGGCGGTGTAGCTGTGGTCCTGGTCGCAGGTGACCGCCTGCGCGCGGGTCAGCCGGGTCGGGTTGCGCCGAGTTGGGGTTGTGGGTCAGCAGGGCCGGGGTCAGCCCGTTGACGCTCGGCGTGTCCCGGTGCGGCGGTGAACGC
The DNA here is from genome assembly GCA_963828605.1 of uncultured Actinomycetota bacterium. Classification (GTDB taxonomy): domain Bacteria; phylum Actinomycetota; class Actinomycetes; order Mycobacteriales; family QHCD01; genus DASXJE01. Next base: position 855,491 of record CAWHER010000001.1, read on the forward strand.
CGGGTCGCCCGACGCGTTGACGGCGTTCGGGTAGGTGCCGAAGTAGTGGTCGAAGGAGACGTTCTCCTGAAAGATCACGACCAGGTGCTTGATCGGGGTCGCCGTGGCCTGCTTCGCCGCCGCCGCCGGCGCCGGCGCTGTCGCGCCGGCCGTGCCGGCCGCCGCGGCGAGCCCGCCGGCCGCGACGACCGCGGCGAGAACTCCGAGAACCATCCGTTTCACGCGCTGCTACCTCCGCTCGAGGGAGGCCGGACACGACGCCGGCCTACGTCGAGGCGTGACGCTGCCGGACGCGGACGACGGGCCGGCGCGACTCAGGTGTCCGCCAGGCGAGCCGCGGCTGAACACCAGGGGTCACCCGGCGGCGCCCACCCCGGCCGCGCGGAGGTCGTCGACCTGCATCCGGACGGCGGTCCGCAGGGCGATCGGGTCGGGTCCGGCGCCCAGGACGGACCGCGACGCGGAGGGCAGGACCCCGGGCAGGCCCCGAAGAGCCGCCGCAGGTCGGCCGGCGTGCCGCCCTGCGCGCCGAGGCCGGGGACCAGCACCGGCCCGTTCAGCCCGGACACGTCGAGGCCGAGCGAGCCGATCGTCGCGCCGACGACCAGCCCGACCGGGCCGAGCGGCGTCGCCCCGGCGCTGTCGTCGGCGCGTTGTCCGCGGCCGCGGCGTCGACGATCTGCTGCGCCACGGTCGGCCGTCGGCGGCGACCGCGTGCTGCACCGACGCGCCCTCCGGGTTGGAGGTCAGGGCCAGCACGAAGACCCCCCGGTCGTGCTCGCGGGCGGCTCGACGAGAGGCCGCAGCGACCCGTACCCGAGGTACGGGCTGGCGGTGATCGCGTCGGCGGCCAGCGGGCCGCCGGGTCGAGATAGGCGTCGGCGTACGCGGCGATGGTCTGCCGATGTCGCCGCGCTTGACGTCGAGGACGACGAGCGCGCCGGCGGCCCGGGCGGCGGCGACGGTCCGCTCGAGGACGGCGATCCCGCGCGAGCCGAACCGCTCGAAGAACGCCGACTGCGGCTTGAGGACGGCGACGTCGCCGGCGAGCGCCTCGACGCACGGCGCGGCGAACCGCTCGAGCCCGTCGACGTCGTCGGCCAGCCCCCACGACTCGCAGCAGGCCGGCGTGCGGGTCGATGCCGACGCAGAGCGGGCCCCGCGCCTGCATCGCCGCGAGCAGCCGGGACCCGAACGCCGTCACCCGCCCTCCGGTCCGGGCTCGATCTCGATGTCCGGCTCGGTCGCCGTCGCGGCGTCGGTCAGAGGCCGGTCCGCCGGGTCGGCCGGGCGGTGGGCGTACCCGACGGCGTCGGCGAACCGGGCGAAGCCACGCTCGGCCAGGGCGCTGCCGCAGCTCGCGCGAGCACCCGGACCGGCGCGGTCGGGTCGTGGAACACCGCGGTGCCGACCGACACCGCAGACGCGCCGGCGAGCACGAACTCCAGCGCGTCGCAGGCCGGTGCAGGATGCCGCCCATGCCCAGGATCGGCACGTCGGGCAGCGCCCGCGTGCACCTGCCAGACGCAGCGCACGGCGACCGGTCGGATCGCCGGCCCGGACAGCCCACCGGTGACGCCGCCCAGCGCCGGACGCATCGTGTCGGTGTCGATCGCCATGCCCAGCAGCGTGTTGATCAGCGACAGCCCGTCGGCGCCGGCGTCGACGCAGGCCGGGCGATCGTCGACGATGTCGGTGACGTCGGGCGACAGCTTCGCGAAGACGGGGCACGCCGGCCGGCGAGCTCGCGCACGGACCGCGCGGATCACCCGGCGACGCCGCGCCGGGTCGCAGGCGAACACCTGGCCGCGGTCCTCGACGTTCGGGCAGGAGATGTTGACCTCGATCATCGCCACGCCCGGCTCGCCAGCGCAGCCGCTGCGCGAGCTCGGCGTAGTCCTCGACGCTGGCTGCCGGCGATGCAGACCACGGCCCGGGCGCCGCGCTCGGCCAGCCACGGCAGGTCGTGATCGACAGAACGCCTCGATGCCCGGGCCCTGCAGGCCGATCGAGTTGAGCATGCCGGACGGGGTCTCGGCCATCCGCGGCGTCGGCCGCCCGGCACGCGGGCGCATCATCACCGACTTGGTGACGACCGCGCCGAGCTCGGCCACGTCGAAGAACTGGTCGCAGCTCGCGTCCCGCGGCGGCGCAGCCGGACGCGGTGAAGACCGGGTTGGCGGCACGGCACGCTGCCGAGGTCGGTGCTCATGTCCAGTCGGCGGCGACTGGGCGGCTCGGCCACTGCGTCCCCTGTCGGTCTCGACGTCCCTGAGCGGCGCCGGCTGGTCGCCGCCATGCGCGCGTCGGGCAGTCTCGGCGCCGCGGAGCCGACGCTCCCAGCGCGTCGGCCGGCACCGTGCCGACGTCGTCCCAGCGCACCCGGTCGCCGGCGAAGACCGGGCCCTCGACGCAGACCGCGCACCATCCGGGTCACCTGGTCGTCGCCGATGACCGGCAGCACGCAGGTCATGCAGACCCCGATGCCGCAGGCCATCGACTCCTCGACGGCGACCTGGCACGGGACGCCGTAGGACGTCGGCGACCTCGGCGACAGGCCCGCAGCATCGCCATCGGGCCGCAGGCGTAGACCACGCCGGCCTCGGCCGTCTCGATGACCTCCGGCAGCACGTCGGTGACCACGCCCCGCGTGCCCGGACTGCCGTCGTCGGTGGTGACCGCGCATGCTGGTGGCGGCGCGCTTGGCCTCGAGCTCGCCGAAGAGCCGCTCGGCCGGTGGCCGCGCCGAGCACGAAGTCGACCCGGCAGCCCCGGGCCCGCAGCGCCTCGGCCAGCGGGAACAGCGGCGCGCTGCCGTACCCGCCGCCGACCAGCACCGCCGGCGACCGGGCGGGCCGGCAGCCGGAACGGCGTGCCGAGCGGACCGACCACGTCGACCTGGTCGCCCTGCCGAAGCTCGGCGAGCCACGCCGTGCCGGCGCCGTGCACGGCGACGACGAACTCACGGTGCCGCCGTACGACCCCGGCCGGGGTGGCGGTGTGGATCGAGAACGCGCGGCGCAGCAGCATTCCGCTGCGGCGCGCCGCCGACCGCGAGCGCGACGAACTGACCCGGGCGGGCGTTCTCGGCGATGCCGGGCGCGACCAGGGTCAGCAGCGTGGTAGGCGCCGACCCGCTTGCGTGACGAGCACCTCGCCACGGACCTGCACCGGCGCGCATCAGCGACCGTCCTCCCTCACTGACGGGCCCGCAGCGCCGTCATGCAGCTCCTGCAGCGGATCGCACGCCGACGTCGCCCGCGGAGCAGCGCCTCGATGCCCTGCACGCGGCGGCCGCAGCCCTGGACCGTGGTGATGCACGGGATGCCCGCGCATCGACCGCGGCGGTGCGGATCTCGTAGCCGTCGAGCCGCGGGCCCGGCTTGCCCGGGCTGCCGTACGGCGTGTTGACCACCAGGTCGACCTCGCCGGCGAGGATCACGCTCCGACGCAGTTGCCCGGGCCGTCGCTGATGCTTGCCGGACGACTGCGCGTCGACGCCGTTGCGGCGCAGCACCTCGGCGGTGCCCTCGGTGGCGAGGATCTCGAAGCCGAGGTCGGCCAGCCGCTTGACCGGGAAGATCATGTGCCCGCTTGTCGCGGTTGGCGACGGAGACGAACACCGTGCCCGTGGTCGGCAGCGAGCCGTACGCGGCGGCCTGCGACTTGGCGAACGCCGTGCCGAAGTCGGCGTCGATGCCCATCACCTCGCCGGTGGACTTCATCTCCGGGCCGAGCAGGTGTCGACGCCGTGCCCGTCGGCGGTGCGGAACCGGTTGAACGGCAGCACCGCCTCCTTGACCGCGATCGGCGCGTCGTCGCGGCAGGTCGCCGCCGTCGCCGATCGGCGGGCAGCAGCCCCTCGGCCCGCAGCTGCGCGATGGTGGCGCCGAGCATGATCCGGGCGGCCGCCTTGGCCAGCGGCACCGCCGGTCGCCTTGGAGACGAACGGCACCGTCCGCGACGCCCGCGGGTTGGCCTCGAGCACGTAGAGCACGTCGGCCTTCAGCGCGTACTGGACGTTGAGCAGCCCGCGCACCCCGACCGCCGCGGCGATCGCCTCGGTCGACGCGGCGCACCCGGTCGATGTCCTGCGCCGCCCAGGGTGATCGGCGGCAGCGCGCAGGCCGAGTCGCCGGAGTGGATGCCGGCCTCCTCGATGTGCTCCATCACGCCGCCGAGGTACAGCTCCGCGCCGTCGTAGAGCGCGTCGACGTCGATCTCGATCGCGTCGTCGAGGAACCGGTCGACGAGCACCGGGTGCTCCGGGCGTGATCTCGGTGGCCCGGTCGATGTAGTCCCGCAGCGTCGTCGTCGTCGTAGACGATCTCCATGCCGCGCCCGCCGAGCACGTACGACGGCCGGACCAGCACCGGGTAGCCGATCTCGTCGGCGATCGCCTTGGCCTCGTCGAAGCGACGTCGCCGTGCCGTGCTTCGGGCGCCGGCAGCCCGGCCTCGGCGAGCACCCGGCCGAACGCGCCGCGCTCCTCGGCGAGGTGGATCGCCTCCGGGCTGGGTGCCGACGATCGGCACGCCGGCGTCCTTGAGCCGCTGCGCCAGGCCGAGCGGCGTCTGCCCGCCGAGCTGGCACGATCACCCCGGCGACCGGGCCCGGCGTGCTGCTCGGCGTGCACGACCTCGAGCACGTCCTCGAGGGTGAGCGGCTCGAAGTAGAGCCGGTCGGAGGTGTCGTAGTCGGTGGAGACGGTCTCCGGGTTGCAGTTGACCATGACCGTCTCGTAGCCCGGCGTCCGCGCAGCGCCATCGCGGCGTGCACGCAGGAGTAGTCGAACTCGATGCCCTGCCCGATCCGGTTCGGGCCGCGAGCCGAGGATGATCACCTTCGGGCGCGTCGCGCGGCGCGACCTCGGTCTCCTCGTCGTAGGACGAGTAGTGGTACGGCGTGCTGGCGGCGAACTCGGCCGCGCAGGTGTCGACGGTCTTGTAGACCGGCCGGATGCCGAGCGCGTGGCGCAGCGTCGCGGACCCCGTCCTCGCCGGCCAGCTCGGCCGCAGCGCGGCGATCTGCCGGTCGGAGAAGCCGTGCCGCTTGGCCCGGCGCAGCAGCTCGCGGCGTCGAGCGCCGGCGCGCTCGACGATCTCCGCGCCGCACCTCGATCGAGCAGGCGATCTGGTCGAGGAACCACGGGTCGATGCCGGTGGCCTCGTGCACCTCCTCGACGCTGGCGCCGAGCCGCAGCGCCCGCTCCACCGTGTAGAGCCGGCCGTCGTGCGGCGTCCGCAGCTGCCTCGAGCAGTGGCCTCTCTGGTGGCGCCCTCCGGGTCGCGCCGGTCCAGAAGCCGGCCGCCTTGCGTCTCCAGCGAGCGCAGCGCCTTCTGCAGCGCCTCGGTGAAGTTGCGGCCGATCGCCATCGCCTCGCCGACGGACTTCATCGTCGTGGTCAGCGTCGGGTCGGCGCCGGGGAACTTCTCGAACGCGAACCGCGGCACCTTCACCACGACGTAGTCGAGCGTCGGCTCGAAGCTGACGCCGGCGTCTCGCGGGTGATGTCGTTGGGGATCTCGTCGAGGGTGTAGCCGATGGCCAGCTTCGCGGCGATCTTGGCGATCGGGAAGCCGGTCGCCTTGGACGCCAGCGCGCTGGACCGCGACACCCGCGGGTTCATCTCGATGACGATCGATCCGGCCGTCGTCCGGGTTGACCGCGAACTGGATGTTGCAGCCGCCGGTGTCGACGCCGACCTCGCGGATGACGGCGATGCCGATGTCGCGCATGCCGCTGGTACTCGCGGTCGGTGAGCGTCAGCGCCGGCGCGACGGTGATCGAGTCGCCGGTGTGCACGCCCATCGGGTCGAGGTTCTCGATCGAGCAGACGACCACGACGTTGTCGTGCGCGGTCGCGCATCAGCTCGAGCTCGTACTCCTTCCAGCCGAGCACGCACTCCTCGAGGAGCACCTCGGTGCATCGGGCTGGCGGCGAGCCCGGCGCCGGCGATGCGGCGCAGGTCGTCCTCGTCGTGGGCCAAGCCCGAGCCGGCGCCGCCCATCGTGAACGACGGCCGGACCACGACCGGGTAGCCGAGCGTCGTCGACGGCGGCCAGCACCTCGTCCATGGTGTGGCAGACCGCGCGAGTCGGGCGACCTCGCCGCCGACCGTCGCGCGACGATGTCCTTGAACAGCTCGCGGTCCTCGCCGCGGCTGGATCGCCTCGATGTCGGCGCCGATCAGCTCGACGCCGTACTTCTCGAGCACGCCGCGCTCGTGCAGGGCGACCGCGGTGTTGAGCGCGGTCTGCCCGCCCAGGGTCGCCAGCAGCGCGTCCGGGCCGCTCCTTGGCGATGACCTGCTCGACGAACTCCGGGGTGATCGGCTCGACGTAGGTCGCGTCGGCGAACTCCGGGTCGGTCATGATCGTCGCCGGGTTGGAGTTGACCAGGATGACCCGCAGGCCCTCCGTCGCGCAGCACCCGGCAGGCCTGGGTGCCGGAGTAGTCGAACTCGCAGGCCTGGCCGATGACGATCGGGCCGGAGCCGATCACCAGGACGCTGCTCGCTGGCATAGTCGGCTCCGGCGCTTGTGGCATCAGCGCTCCGCCCCACTGCAGCCGCGCCGCGTCTCGGCCATGCTAGCGCCTCGAGCTCCGAAGCGGTCGAAGAGGTAGCGCCGCGTCGTGCGGGCCGGCCGCGGCCTCCGGGTGGTACTGCACCGAGAACGCCGGCGACGTCGAGGCAGCGCAGGCCCTCGACGACGTCGTCGTTGAGGCAGACGTGGCTGACCTCGCGCCCGCGCCGTACGGCGTCTCGCGTCGGTCCGGTCGAGCGGCGCGTCGACCGCGAAGCCGTGGTTGTGCGCGGTGATCTCGACCTTGCCGGTGGTCCGGTCGACGCACCGGCTGGTTGATGCCGCGGTGGCCGTAGCCGCAGCTTGTAGGTGCCGAAGCCAGCGCCCGGCCGAGGAGCTGGTTGCCGAAGCAGATGCCGAAGAGCGGGATCCGGCGGTCGAGCACCTCGCGCGGCAGCTCGACCGGCGCGGTCGGCGGTCGCCGGGTCGCCCGGGCCGTTGGAGAAGAACACCCCGTCCGGGTCGATCGCCGAGCACCTCGTCGAGGGTGGACGTCGCCGGGCAGCACGTGCGTCTCGATGCCGCGCTCGGCCATCCGGTGCGGCGTCATCGCCTTGATGCCGAGGTCGAGCGCCGCGACGCGTGAACCGCGTGCTCCCCGACGGCGGGCACGACGTAGGGCTCGGCGGTCGATGACCTCGCCGGCGAGGTCGGCGCCCGGCCATCTGCCGGGCTCGCCAGCACCCGCTCCAGCAGGGCCGTCGGGGTCGCGTCTCGACCGTGGAGATGCCGACCCGCATCGCGCCGCGCTCGCGCAGGTGCCGGGTCAGCGCGCGGGTGTCGATGCCGGCTGATGCCGACGACGCCCTGCGCCGCGCAGCTCGTCGTCGAGCGCGCGGCGCGAGCGCCAGTTGGACGGCACGCCGGGCCGGGTCGCGCACGACGTAGCCGGCGACCCAGATCCGCGCGCGACTCGGGGTCCTCGTCGTTGACGCCGGTGTTGCCGATGTGCGGCGCGGTCATGCACCACGACCTGCCGGTGGTAGGACGGGTCGGTGAGCGTCTCCTGGTAGCCGGTCATGCCGGTGGTGAACACCGCCTCGCCGAAGGTCTCGCCGACGCGCGCCGTAGGCCTCGCCGCGGAAGGTCCGGCCGTCCTCGAGGACGAGCACGTGCGGGATCGGCTCACCGGACCGCCTTCCCGTCGAGCACGGTCGGCCGCGCCGCGCAGGAACGTCGCGACGACCCGGCCGGGCAAGCGTCATCCCGGCGTACGGGGTGTTGCGGCTGACGCTGGCCAGCTCGGTCGGGTCGACCGACCGCGCGGGCCGCCGGGTCGACCAGCGTCAGGTTGGCCGGCTCGCCCACCGCCGAGCGGGCGCGCCGTGCCCGTCGAGCCGGCCGATCCGGGCCGGCGCGACCCGACATCCGGTCGGCGACGCCGGCCCAGTCCAGCGCGCCGGTGCTCGACCATCGTCTCCTGGACCACCGAGAGCGCGGTCTCCAGGCCGAGCATCCCGGGGGCCGCGTCGGCCCACTCGCAGTCCTTGTCCTCCGGCGGCGTGCGGCGCGTGGTCGGTGGCGACGGCGTCGATCGTGCCGTCGGCCAGCCCGTCGCGCAGCGCCTCGACGTCGGCGGCGCGTGCGCAGCGGCGGGTTGACCTTGAAGACCGGGTCGTAGCTCGCCGCGCAGGTCGTCGGTGAGCAGCAGGTGGTGCGGGGTCACCTCGGCGGTGACCTCGACGCCCTTGGCCTTGGCCCAGCGGATGATCTCGACCGAGCCGGCGGTCGAGACGTGGCAGACGTGCAGCCGGGAGCCGACGTGCGCGGCGAGCAGCACGTCGCGGGCGATGATCGCCTCCTCGGCGACGGCCGGCCAGCCCGGCAGGCCGAGGCCGCCGGAGAGCTCGCCCTCGTTCATCTGGCGCGCCCTCGGTGAGCCGGGGCTCCTGCGCGTGCTGGGCGATGACGCCGTCGAACGCCTTGACGTACTCCAGCGCCCGGCGCATCAGCACGCGCGTCGGAGACGCACTGTGCCGTCGTCGGAGAAGACCCGCACCCGGGCGCGCCGAGTCGGCCATCGCGCCGAGCTCGGCCAGCTGCTCGCCGGCCAGGCCGACGGTGACCGCGCCGACCGGCTGCACGTCGACCAGCCCGGCCTCGCGGCCGAGCCGCCAGACCTGCTCGACGACGCCCGGCGGTGTCGGCGACCGGGTCGGTGTTGGCCATCGCGTGCACCGCGGTGAAGCCGCCGAGCGCGGCGGCCGCGGCTGCCGGTCTCGACGGTCTCGGCGTCCTCCCGGCCCGGCTCGCGCAGGTGGGTGTGCAGGTCGACCAGGCCGGGCAGCGCGACCAGCCCGTCGGCGTCGATGACCTCGGCCCGGCCGCGGACAGGCCCCGGCCGATCTCGGCGATCACGCCGTCGCGCAGCAGCAGGTCGGTCGGCTCGCTCGCCGTAGGGCCGTGCCCCGCGCAGCAGCCACTCCTGCGCCGGACCGGCCGTCGTCCCGCTCATGCCTGCTCCACCGCGGCTCGCCCGCCGCCGAGCAGCAGGTAGAGCACGGCCATCCGCACGGCCACGCCGTTGGTGACCTGCTCGACGATCGTCGAGCGGGGCGAGTCGGCGACCGTCGGCGGTGATCTCCAGGCCGCGGTTCATCGGGCCGGGGTGCATGACGATCGCGTGGTCGGGCAGCATCGGCCATCCGCGCGCCGTCGAGGCCGTAGCGCCGGCGTGTACTCGCGCGCGGTCGGGAAGAACGCCGCCGTTCATCCGCTCGCGCTGCACCCGCAGCATCATCACCGCGTCGCATCGTCGGGCAGCACCGCGTCGAGGTCGTACGCCGTCGCGCACGGCCAGACCGCGACGCCGACCGGCAGCAGCGTCGGCGGCGCGACCAGCGTGACCTCGGCGCCGAGGGTGTGCAGCAGCAGCACGTTGGAGCGGGCCACCCGGCTGTGCAGGACGTCGCCGACGATCGCGACCCGGCGGCCGGTCAGGTCGCCGCGTCCGCCGCAGAGCCGGCGGCGCATCGTGAAGGCGTCGAGCAGCGCCTGGGTCGGGTGCTCGTGGGTGCCGTCGCCGGCGTTGACGACGCTGGCCGCCGATCCAGCCCTGGTGGCCAGCCGGTGCGGCGCGCCGGACGCGCCGTGCCGGACGACGACCGCGTCGGCGCCCATCGCCTCCAGGGTCAGCGCGGTGTCCTTGAGGCTCTCGCCCTTGGAGACGCTCGAGCCCTTGGCGGAGAAGTTGATGACGTCGGCGGAGAGCCGCTTGGCGGCGGCCTCGAAGGAGATCCGGGTGCGGGTGGAGTCCTCGAAGAACAGGTTGACGACGGTGCGGCCGCGCAGCGTCGGGCAGCTTCTTCACCGGTCGGTCGGCGACCCGGGCGAGCTCCTCGGCGGTGTCGAGGACCAGCAGGGCCTCGTCGCGGTCGAGGTCGCCGGCCGAGAGCAGGTGCTTCATCGGGCACCGCCCTGCGCCGGGCCGCCGAGCACACGCCGTCGGCGCCGTCGATCTCCGACGAGCTGCACCTGCACGGTCTCGTCGAGCGCGGTCGGGCAGGTTCTTGCCGACGTAGTCGGCGCGGATCGGCAGCTCGCGGTGGCCGCGGTCGACCAGGACGGCGAGCTGCACCGCGCGCGGCCGGCCGAGGTCGCTGAGCGCGTCGAGCGCGGCCCGGACGGTGCGGCCGGAGAAGAGCACGTCGTCGACCAGGACGACCAGCCTGCCGTCGACCCCGCCGGGCGGTTCGGCGGTCGGCTCCAGGGGCCGGCCCGCGCAGCCGCAGGTCGTCGCGGTACAGGGTGATGTCGAGGGACCCGACCGGGACCTCGATGCCGGTCGAAGGCCGCGATGCGGGCGGCGAGCCGGCGGGCGAGCGGACACCGCGGGTCGGGATGCCGAGCAGGACCGTGTCCTGCGGCGCCGCTGGTCTTCTCGAGGATCTGGTGGGCGATGCGGTCGATGATGCGGCCCACGTCGGCCGCGTCAAGCAGGTCACGGGGGGATGCGCCGGATGGGCTCTCGCCGCTGCGACCCGCAGGGTAGGCAGGTGACATTACGGACCTCCTTCCCCGCCTCACGGGACGGGTCGTTAAAGGATGTCGACCAGCTGAACCGTAGCAGTCCGCGCACGTCCTCTCCCAGCCCGAGCGGGTCTGCACTTGACCGGGGGTGCCATTTCGCCGTACGGTCACGCTCCGTAGTCAGTGCGAGATAAGAGATCGGGACACGAGTGGGCCCGGCGGGTCCACGGACGTACGCGACGGGAGCAACCGAGGATGAGCAGTGAATACGCGAGGTCGCTCGGGGCGCGCCTGCGGGCGATCCGTACGCAGCAGGGGTTGTCCCTGCACGGGGTGGAGAACAAGTCCGAGGGCCGGTGGAAGGCGGTCGTCGTCGGGTCCTACGAGCGCGGCGACCGTGCCGTCACGGTCCAGAAGCTCGCCGAACTGGCCGACTTCTACGGCGTGCCGGTCAGCGAGCTGCTGCCCGAGGCACGGCAGGCATCGGCCGCCGGACCGTCGGAGCGGGTCGTGATCGACCTCGAGCGGCTCGGGCACCTGCCGGCCGCCCACGTCGGACCGCTGGCGCGCTACGCCGCGGCCATCCAGAGCCAGCGCGGCGACTACAACGGCCGGGTGCTCTCGATCCGGGCCGAGGACCTGCGCTCGCTGGCGATCATCTACGACCTGTCACCGGGTGAGCTCACCGAGCAGCTGATCGCCTGGGGCGTTCTCACCTCCGACGCCCGCGACGCCGTCCCGGAGTAACCCCCGGGCGGTTCCCGCTGGTCGGGTCAGTTGCTGACCGGGCCGGGCTGCGGTTTGGCCCGGGCGATTCGGCCCAGCACGCCGTTGACGAACCGCGGCGAATCGTCGGTCGACAACGCCTTGGCGAGCTCGACGGCCTCGTCGACCGCGACCCCGTCCGGGACGTCGTCGCACCACATCAGCTCATAGACGGCCAGCCGCAGCAGGGCGCGGTCGACCGCGGGCATCCGGGCCAGGGTCCAGCCCTCGGCGTAGGTCGCGATCGTCTCGTCGATCCGGTCCCGCTCCCGGACCACGCCCTCCACCAGGGCGACTGCGTAGTCCGACACCGGCGGGTCGGCCGCAGCCACCCGCTCGGCGGTCGTGGCGAGCGGGTCGGTGCCGCGCAGGTCGGACTCGTAGAGCAGGTCCAGCGCCCGCTTGCGCGCCTTGCGTCGGGCCGCCATCTAGGTGGACACCCGGCCGAGGTAGCGCCCGTCGCGGGTGTCGACCTTGACCTTCTCGCCGGTCCTGACGAACAGCGGCACCTGGATCGTCGCGCCGGTCTCCAGCGTCGCCGGCTTGGTGCCGCCGGTGGACCGGTCGCCCTGCAGCCCGGGGTCGGTGTGGGAGATCGTGAGCTCGACGCTGGTCGGCAACTCGACGTAGAGCGGTGTCGAGTCGTGCACGGCGACGACGACCTCGGCATTGTCCAGGAGGTAGTCGGCGCCGCCGCCGACGGTGTCGTCGGGAACGTGGATCTGGTCGTAGGTCTCGGCGTCCATGAAGACGAAGTCCGCGCCGTCGCGGTAGAGGTAGGTCATCGCCCGCTTGTCGACGGTCGCGACTCGACCTTGATGCCGGCGTTGAAGGTCTTGTCGACCACCTTGCCGGTCAGGACGTTCTTCAGCGTGGTCCGGACGAACGCGCCGCCCTTGCCCGGCTTGACGTGCTGGAACTCGACGACGTTCCACAGCTGCCCGTCGAGGTTGAGGGTCATGCCGTTCTTCAGGTCGTTCGTGGTGGCCACGTGGGTTGCGTCTCCTACTGGACGAGCAGGTCCTTGGTCGTCATGGTGAGCAGTTCGGGTCCGGACGGCCGGACGACGAGCGTGTCTTCGATGCGGACACCGCCCCGGCCCTCGAGGTACACCCCCGGCTCCACGGTCACCGGCATCCGGTCGACCAGTTTACCCGTGCCGGTCGGCCCCAGACTGGGCGCCTCGTGGATCTCCAGGCCGACGCCGTGGCCCAGACCGTGCCCGAAATGCTCGCCGTGCCCGGCCGCGGCGATGATCTCCCGGGCCGCCTTGTCGATGTCCTGCACGTCGGCGCCGATCGAGAGGGCCTCCCGGCCGACCCGCTGGGACTCGGCCACCAGGGCGTAGATCTCGCGCTGCCAGTCGGCCGGCCGGCCGAGCACCAGGGTGCGGGTCATGTCCGAGTGGTAGCCGTCGTACTCGGCGCCGAAGTCGAGCTTGACGAAGTCCCCGGCCTGCAGCGGCCGGTCGGCCGGCCGGTGGTGCGGGATCGCGGAGTGGGGGCCGCTGGCCACGATCGTCTCGAACGACGGGGCCTCGGCGCCGTGGTCGAGCATCCGGCCGTCCAGGTCGCGGCCCACCTCACGCTCGGTCCGGCCGATCGCGAGCCCACCGGCGGCCAGCAGGTCGGCCAGCGCCCGGTCGGCGATCCCACAGGCCTCCCGCAGCAGCCCGATCTCCTCCTCGTCCTTGACCGCGCGCAGCTTCTCCACCGCGTGCCCGAGGCTGACCAGGTCGAGCCCCTCTCCGGCGGCGGTGAGCGACTCGCGCCCGTCGACGGTCACGATGTGCGACTCGTAGCCGAGCCGGCGTACGCCTTCCCGGGCCGCCCGGGAGGCAAGCGCCGGTCCGACGACCCGGTCGATCAGCCGCTCGACGTCCGGGGCCTGCTGGGCGGACTGGGTGGTGTAGCGGCCGTCCGTGGCGAGCACGGCGGCGCCGTCACCGGTGAGCAGGAGGGCGCCGTTCGACCCCGTGAAACCGGTGAGGTAGCGGACGTTGACCAACGAGCTGATCAGGACGGCGTCGTGGCCGTCCCCGGTGGCGGCGGCCCGGAGCCGCTCGCGGCGTTCGGCATGGGAAGCAGGCATGCCCCGACCGTATCGCCCCGACGGCGATCGGCTACGAGTGCGTTTTGGTCGGGTGCGACACGAGCCAGCGCAGGGCCAGGGGGTAGCCGTCGACGCCGAGGCCGCAGATCACCCCGGTCGCCACCGGAGACACCAGCGACCGGTGCCGGAACTCCTCGCGGGCGTGGATGTTGGACAGGTGCACCTCGACCAGCGGCGCGGTGAGCATCGCGCACGCGTCGCGCAGCGCGACCGAGTAGTGCGACCACGCCGCCGGGTTGACCACCACCGGCAGCGAGCGGTCGGCGGCCTCGTGCAACCAGCCCAGCAGCTCGGCCTCGGAGTCGGTCTGCCGGACCTCCACCTCGACGCCGAGGTCGGCACCGGTGCTCCGGCACAGCGCGACCAGGTCGTCGTGGGACGTCGCGCCGTAGATCTCCGGCTGGCGGGTGCCGAGCCGGCCGAGGTTGGCGCCGTTGAGGACCCAGATCATGTCGCCACCTCCGCATAGGCCGCGGTGAGCAGGTCCTCACCGGGGCCCTCCAGGACCGCCGGGCGGGCCAGTCCGTCGAGAACGATGAAGCGCAGCGTGTTCCCGCGCGCCTTCTTGTCGACCCGCATCGCGGCGTAGAGCTCCGGCCACGCGTCCTTGTCGTACGTCGTCGGCAGGCCGAGCGCCGCGAGCACCCGGCGGTGGCGATCGGCGGTGGCGTCGTCGAGCCGTCCGCTCACCCGGCCGAGCGCTGCGGCGTAGACCAGGCCGACGGAGACCGCCGCGCCGTGCCGCCACCGGTAGCTCTCGGTCCGTTCCACCGCGTGGGCGAGGGTGTGGCCGTAGTTGAGCATCTCGCGCGGCCCGGCCTCGGCCAGGTCGCGTCCGACGACGTCGGCCTTGACCCGTACGGCGCGCTCCACCAGTTCCGCGGTTCGGCCCCAGGACGCCGCGGCGGCCGCGGCCGGGTCGGCTTCGATGAGGTCGAGGATCACCGGGTCGGCGATGAAGCCGGACTTGACCACCTCGGCCAGCCCGCACACGTAGTCGATCGCCGGCAGCGAATCCAGCGTCGCGAGGTCGCAGATCACCGCCGCCGGCGGGTGGAAGGCTCCGACGAGGTTCTTGCCGGCGTCGGTGTTGATCGCCGTCTTCCCGCCGATCGCGGCGTCGACCATGCCGAGCAGCGTGGTCGGCACCTGCACCAGGCGCACCCCGCGCAGCCACGCCGCCGCGACCCATCCGGCGAGGTCGGTGACCGCGCCACCGCCGAGGCCGACCACCGCGTCGGAGCGGGTGAACCCGGCCTCCCCGAGCAGGTCCCAGCATCGCCCGGCGACGGCGAGCCGCTTGGCCGCCTCGCCGTCCGGCACCTCGATCAGCGCCGCCCGGTGGCCGGCGGCGGACAGATCGGCCCGCACCTCCTCGGCGAGCGCGGCGAGCGACGGCGCGTGCACGACAGCGACCTGTGTGGCACCGGTCAGCGTCCCGGCGAGCTCTGCGGTGCATCCGGTGCCGACGACCACGTCGTACGGCGCCGCTCCCCCGACGGTGATCCGTGCCGGCCCGCCGGTCACCGCAGCGCCGCCATGACCTCGTCGGCCACGTCCTCGACCTCGCGGCCGTCGGTGTTGACCTCGAACGACGCGACCTGCTCGTAGAACGGCCGCCGCTCCTCCAGCAGCACCCGCAGCCGGCCGCGCGGGTTGAGGGTCAGCACCGGCCGGTCGCGGGCCAGCCCGACGCGCTTGGCGGCGTCGGCGAGCCGGACCGAGAGGAAGGCGACCTGGAGGTCGGCGAGGTCGGCGCGGGTCGCCTCGTCGAGCACGGCGCCGCCACCGACCGCGAGAACGCCGTCGTGCCCGGCCAGGGCGTCGACCACGGCCGCGCGCTCCAGCGACCGGAACGCCTCTTCGCCGTCGTCGATGAAGATCTCGGAGATCGGTTTGCCCGCCGCCGCCTCGATGTCGGCGTCGGTGTCGCGGAACGGCAGGCCGAGCCGGGCGGCGACCCGCTTCCCGACGCTCGACTTGCCGGCTCCGGGAGGGCCGACGACCACCAGTCGCACGGCGCCCATCAGCGGACCGTGAGGGTGTCGAGGTAGGCGCGCGCGTTGCGCCGGGTCTCGGCCACCGCGTCACCGCCGAACTTCTCCACCGCGGCGTCGGCGAGGACCAGTGCGACCATCGCCTCCGCGACGACGCCGGCCGCCGGCACGGCGCAGACGTCGCTGCGCTGGTTGATCGCGACCGCGGGCTCCCCGGTCGCGACGTCCACAGTGGACAGTGCACGGGGAACGGTCGAGATCGGCTTCATCGCCGCGCGCACACGCAGCACGTCGCCGGTCGACATCCCGCCCTCGGTGCCTCCGGAGCGGCCGGTCCGGCGGCGTACGCCGTCCGGCCCCGACTCGATCTCGTCGTGCGCCTGCGAGCCCCGCCGGCGCGCGCCTTCGAAGCCGTCGCCGACCTCGACCCCCTTGATCGCCTGGATGCCCATCAACGCGCCGGCCAGCCGGGAGTCGAGCCTGCGGTCCCAGTGCACGTGGCTGCCGAGCCCCGGCGGCAGGCCGTGCACGACGACCTCGACGACGCCGCCGAGGGTGTCGCCCTCCTTCTTGGCGGTGTCGATCTCGGCGACCATGGCATCGCCGGCCCCTTGGTCGAAGCAGCGCACCGGGCTGGCCTCCACCGTGTCCCGGTCGGCGGGCGAGGGGACCACGCCGGCCGGTGCGGATACGGTGCCCAGCGCGACGACGTGGCTCTGCACCTCGACGTCGAGCGCCTGCCGGAGGAAGGCCCGCACCACCGTGCCGAGCGCGACCCGGGCGGCGGTCTCCCGCGCACTGGCCCGCTCGAGCACCGGCCGGGCATCGGTGAAGCCGTACTTCTGCATGCCGACGAGGTCCGCGTGCCCCGGCCGCGGCCGGGTCAGCGGCGCGTTTCGGGCGAGGCCCGCGAGCTCGTCCTCATCGACCGGGTCGGCCGCCATCACCGTCTCCCACTTGGGCCACTCGGTGTTGGCGATGCGGATCGCGACCGGCCCGCCCATGGTCCGCCCGTGCCGTACGCCGCCCGTCAACTCGACCTCGTCGCGTTCGAAGCTCATCCGGGCCCCGCGGCCGTAGCCGGCCCGGCGGCGGGCTAGCTCGTCGGCGATGTCCGCGGTCGTCACCCCGACGCCGGCCGGCAGTCCCTCCAGGACAGCCACCAGCGCCCGCCCGTGCGACTCACCCGCGGTGATCCAGCGCAACACGGCCGCAAGTCTGTCATGCGCGACGCCGCGCTCACCCGGCGACGCCCGAGACGTAGGCGTCGATGATCGGGCCGCCGACGACGACGGCGACCAGCGCGCCGAGCAGCAGCGCCGGGCCGAAGGCGATGTCGCTCCGCCATCCCGCGAGCCGCCGCACCAGCTGGACGAGAGCCACCGCCGCCCCCACCAGGAATCCGACCGCCAGGCCGAGCACCAGGACGTCCCAGCCCAGCCAGCCGAGGTAGAGCCCGAGCGCGCCGGCCAGCTTGGTGTCGCCGAACCCGACCCCGCCCAGGAATGCCAGCACGAAGAACACCGCGAACACCGCCGCCATCGCCAGCAGGGCACGCAGGTAGCTCGCGCCGTCCCGACCGGTCGCGGCGGCGACGCCGAGCAGCACCAGCCCCACGCCGTACGTCGGCAGCGTGACGGCGTCGGGCAGCCGGTGGTGGTCGACGTCGATCACGGCCAGCGCGACGCCGGCGACACCGAGCCAGAGGTAGGCGGGCAGTGCCGGCTGCGGGCCGAGCGCACCGGCCACGAGGCCGAGGACGGCGGCGGCGAGCACCGTGACGAGGACCCGGCGCCGCCACCCGGCCGGATCGCCCCGCCACCAACCGGCCGACCAGAGCGGGACATCGACCGGGACATCGACCGGGACATCGACCGGGACATCGACCGGGAAGCGGACCGTCAGGCCGCCGAGAATGGGTCCGACAGCCACCCCGAGGGCGGCGCCGGCCAGGCCGGAGATGACGTGCACGGGACGCGCCGCTGACCCGTCAGGCCCGCCACACCGCCTCGTACTCCTCGTGCCAGTCGTAGGCGACCGACAGTGCCGTCAGCGTCGGGCACGGCCAGGGGAACGCCGAGTCGCAGGTGAGACAGCTTCCGGTGGGCCCGACCGAACGGTGCAGGTTGACCACCCGCCGCTTCGCCTCGCAGTCGCGTAGCAGCCGACCGGGGTCGACCGGCCCGGTCTTGCCGGTGAAGTCCCCCGCCGTCTGCATGGACATCCAGTAGGCCTCCTCGTCCTCGGCGATCCGAGCGAGCAGCCATTCAGCTGGGTCTGCCATGCCACTTCCCGTCTCCTGCGCTGCCGGCCGTCCCCTCCCTCCACGCGTCGCGATCAGGCACACGTCGAGCATGTGTGCCCGCGCGGACGCACGATCCAACCACGACGGCCGGTCACCCGACAGGGTGGGCCTTCCGCAGGATCTCCAGGAACGCCCGCATCCACGCTGGGTGATCGGGCCATGCCCGACCGGTGACGAGCTGGCCGTCGACCACCGCCTCGCCGTCGACGAAGGTCGCGCCGGCCGCCGCGACGTCGGGCTCCAGGGCCGGGTACGCCGCCGAGCGCCGCCCGGTGAGCGTGCCGGCGGCCGCGAGGAGCAGCGGGCCGTGGCAGAGAGCGGCGACCGGTGCGTCCACGTCGCGGAAATGCCGGACGATGCGCTGCGCGTCGGGGTCGTTGCGGAGGTACTCCGGAGCCCGCCCGCCAGGGATCACGACCGCGACGTAGTCCTCCGGACGGACGTCGGCGAAGGCGAGGTCGGCCGGCCAGGTGTAGCCCGGCTTCTCGGTGTAGGTGTCAAAACCGTCGACGAAGTCGTGCACGACGAACTGCAGTTTCTTCTTCGTCGGCGCGGCGATGTCGACGTCGTAGCCCTCCTCCAGCAGTCGCTGGTAGGGATACATGACCTCCAGGGACTCGGCCGCGTCACCGGTGAGCAGCAGAACCTTCGGCATGAGGACCTCCCCTTCGTGGGTTGTTGCGCCGTAGCTCAGCGGAAGCAGTAGGAATCCGAGGACGCGTCGCCGCCCTGCAACCGGGTCTGGTGCACGCGCAGGCCACGGAAGTCCCCGCCGTGCGGGAAGAACCGCTCGTCGACGGTCATGCCGCCGCCGTCGAGGTTCGCGTCGAGCTTGACCAGCCACGGATCGATGCCGCCGGGGTAGAACTGGTCGTCCCACGAGCCGTAGAGCGAGTTGGTGAGGTAGACCCGGCGCCCGTCGCGGCTGATCTCGACCATCTGCGGTCCGCCGGTGAGCGGGTTGTGCGGCGCGGTCGGGTGCGGCGCCCGGCGCACGATGCCGCCGAGGTGCACGGACCCGGCGAGGCGGGGGTGCGCCGGATCGCTCACGTCGTACTGCTGGAGCTCGCCGGTCCCCCAGCAGGAGACGTAGAGCCACTGGTCGTCGACGGAGAGGTCGATATCGGTCACCAGCGCGGGAACGGCACCGAAGCCCTGCAGCAGTGGCGGCAGGTCGGCGGGATCGGCCGGCTCGGCCGGGATGGTGATCACCTTGTCCGCGGTCCACCGGTCGCCGTCGCGGTGCCAGCGCCAGATCGAGGCGGACAGGTCCTCGACGTTGGTGACCACGCCGACGAACCCCCACGTCTTGTCGGGGTCGTGCGCAGGACGCAGCTCCAGGACCATCTGGTTGGCGTCGCCGAGGTCGACCTCCTGCTGGTGGCGACCGGTCTCGAGGTCCCAGAAGTGCAGTGAGTGCCCATACTTGCGGCCCAGCAGCAGCTCCGGGTTGATGCCCTCCTCGATCATCGAGGGCGTGCCCCACTCGCTGGTCACCATCGTGTTCTCGTTGAGGTGCCACCACATGTCGTAGGCGAAGTACTGCGGACCGCGGTCGGTCTCCCAGGTGCCGAGGACGTCGAAGCTGTCGTGGTCGAGCAGGGCGATGCCGCCCGGACCGTCGGCCCCGTTGGCTCCGCCGAGGCAGGACAGGTAGAGACCGTTGGGGCCGCAGTGCAACGTGTGCGGGCGGGAGTAGCCGGCTTTGCCCGCCAGCTCGTCCGCGTCGATCACCTTGACCAGCTGCGGGTCGGCCGGATTGGGCTGCGTGTCGAAGACGTTGAGTCGCGACGAGCGCAGGCCCGGCACGAGAAGGTAGCGCCGCTGCGGGCCCTCGTGGCCGCCGTGCCCCGTGTGGCACAGCGAGCTGCTGCAGGCGTTCCACCCGAAGTGGTGCAACTCGTCGCCGCGGGTGGGCAGCTCGCTGAAGCCGACCACATCGCCGTAGGTCGACGAGCTCGGATCGGTGTCGATGACGGTCAGTGCGTCGGGCTGACCGCCCGATCGGTCGAAGCCGACCACGTAGGCCAACCGCTCGGCCGGCGCCGCGATCGCGTCCTGCGGCGTGCGGTAGAAGGTCGGGTCGGGCGGCGTGTCGTGGTCGTCGTGCGTGACGGTCATGGCATCTCCGCGGGTCGGTGAAGCTGACGTGTGCCGACCCGCCGAGCTTGGCACAGCTGACTCACCCGCGGCCAGTGGCCTCCACAAGCGCGGCCCGCATCGCAGCGAGTGGCGCCGGATGTCCGGTCATGAGCTCGACCTGCCGGACGGCCTGGTGCAGCAGCAGGGACCGGCCGCTGACCACGGCCCGGCCGGCGTCCGCCGCCGCCCCGGCGAGCACCGTCGGCCACGGGTCGTAGATCACGTCGAGCAGGACGCCGCCGGAGGTCCATCGGGTGTTCCGGCCCAGCGGGTCGGCGGCGCCGCGCGGCAGCGCGGAGATGACGAGCGGCGCGTCGCCGATCACGGCGTCGTCGATACCGCGCTGCACCCGCGGGTGGACCCCGAGTCGCGCCGCCGCCTCCAGGAACGCGCCGGCCCGGGCCGGTTCGCGCACCAGCACGGTCGGCGCGCGCTCGCCGAGATCCCGCAGCGCGGCGAGGGCGGCCTGTGCCGTGCCGCCGGCCCCGATCAGCACCGCTCCCTTTGCGGAGTCGACCCCCGCCTCGGCCAGCGCACCCACGATCCCGGCGACGTCGGTGTTGTCGGCGTACCAGCCGTCGTCGCGACGGACGAGGGTGTTGGCGGCGCCCACCGCTTCCGCCAGGGGGCTGCGCGAGGTCGCCTCGGCCAGCGCGACCCGTTTGAGCGGCATCGTCACCGACAGCCCGGCGCAGTCCGGTCCGAGACCGGCGAGGAGCGCGGGCAGCCGTGCCTCGGTGCACTCGATCGGGTCGTAGGACCACTCGTGCAGTCCGAGCGCGGCGTAGGCGGCCCGGTGCAGCACCGGAGAGAGGGAATGCCCGATCGGGCTGCCGACGAGGACTGCGTAGGGCATGGGGGTCAGTAGACCCCCTCGGCCTGTGACTTCCTCTTCTGCCGCTCGAACGCCTTGTCGTCGTCGGTGAAGAAGGAGTTGCCCGCGCGGTCCTTCTTGACGAAGTACAGCCACGGCCCGCGCGCGGGGTGCAGGGCCGCGTCGATCGCCGCCATCCCGGGGTTACAGATCGGCGTCGGCGGCAGACCCTCGTGCCGGTAGGTGTTGTACGGCGAATCGACCTGCGTCTGCGCCGAGGTGACCCGGGCGTCGTTGCGGCCGAGTGCGTAGTTGATGGTCGAGTCCAGCTGCAGCGGTTTGCCGATGGCCAGCCGGTTGTCGATCACCCGCGCCACCTTGCCGAAGTCGGGGGTGATGGCCTCCTCCTCGAGCAGCGACGCCACGACGACGATCTGGTACGGCGACGCGTGCGCGGTGCCCGCACCCTCATCGAGCGCGTTCGGATCGAACTTGCTGGCGGCCGCTGCCACCATCATGCGCAGGACGTCGCGGGGTGACGCCGACCGCGGAACGTCGTAGGTCGTCGGGTAGAGGAACCCTTCGAGGTGGCCGTGGGCGAACGGCGGCAGCCCGAGCGATCCCGGCGAGTCGGCGGCGGCGGTGAGCTTCGCGAGCGGGATCTTGGTGCGCTTGGCCAGGAGGGCGAGGGTCTGCTTGACGGTGAGGCCCTCCGGCACCGTGACCCGGCCGACCCGCGAGGCCGGGTCGAGGATGAGGGAGAGGGCGGCGGCGCCGCTCATGTGCTTGTGCAGGCGGTAGGTGCCGGGCTGGATCGCCCGGGACCGCCGGTCCTTCTCCGCGGCGGCCCGGAAGGCGCGGGAGCTCTTGACCACGCCGGCGCTGACCATCGCCGTACCGATGTCGCTCGCGGTGTCGCCGTCGTCGACCTGGACGTAGACCCAGCCGCCGACCTGGCCCGAGTAGTCCGGTGCGGACCCGACCCGGTGCAGGATGAGCCGCCCGCCGTAGAACGCGCCCAGCGCCAGCACCGCGATAACCAGCAAGGAGAGCACCGGACCGAGCACCCGGCGGCGACGCCGCCGTCGCCGTCGCCGCGGCGGTGGGTGGCCGTCGTCGTCCCCGGTGCCGAGAATGGACAGGTCGCTCATCGGTCCTGCCTCGTGCGGTCCAGCCAGCCCTGCAGGATCAGGACGGCTGCGGCCTGGTCGATCCGTGGCCGCTGCTTGCGGGTGGACACACCCTGCTGGGACAGGGTGCGGCTGGCGCTGACAGTGGTCAGCCGCTCGTCGGCGAGGCGCACCGGGACCGGGGCGATCCTGGTGCGCAGTCGGTCGGCGTAGTCCTCGGCGGCCTGCGCCGCGGCTCCGGACCGGCCGGCGAGGGTGCGCGGATGACCGACGACCACCTCCACGACGGACCGGTCGGCGACCAGCGACGCGAGCTCGTCGATGTCCCGCGCGCCGTCGGCATCCCGGGCCAGGGTCACCAAGGGCGTGGCCAGGACGCCCGCCGGGTCGCTGACCGCGACCCCCACGCGGACCGTCCCGACGTCGACACCGAGCCGGACGCCGCGCTCCCCCGAGCCTGCCGTTCCCATCACGCGGACCTCATCACCCTGACCCCCAGGGGAGGGCCCTCATGCGGACCCGGTGACGCGCTGCCCGACGAAGTGCTCGGCGAGGCGCACGGCCTCATCGACCCCGGTCGGGTCGTTGCCGCCACCTTGCGCCATGTCCTCCCGGCCACCGCCACGACCGCCGACCGCCGGGGCCAGCGCCCGCACGATGTCGCCGGCCGAGAGCCGCCAGGAGCGCGCGGTGTCGTTGGTCGCCGCGACGAAGGACACCTTGCCGTCGTCCGCACCGACGAGGACGACCACGCCCGGCCGGCCCTGGTCCAGGCGGGCGCGGACGTCGTTGGCCAGCGCGCGAAGCTCGTTGCCGCTCAGCCCCTCCGGCGCCGACGCTCCGACGAAGGCGACACCGAAGACGTCCCGGGCTCCGGCGGCGAGCTGCCCGGCGCCGGCCAGAGCCCCCTCCGCTCGGAGTCTGGTGAGGTCGCGCTCGACGGTCCGCAGTCGGTCGACCAGCGACTGCACCCGCTCGGGCACCTGGTCGGCGGGCGCCTTGAACGTCTCGGCGAGCTGCGAGACGAGCAGGTGCTCGCGGGCGAGGAACCGGAACGCGTCGAGACCGACGAGCGCCTCGACCCGGCGTACGCCGGACCCGATCGAGGACTCGCCGAGCAGCTTCACCAGGCCGAGCTGCCCGGACCGGACGGCGTGCGTGCCGCCGCACAGTTCGCGGGCGTAGTCGCCGACCTCGACGACGCGGACCTCGTCGCCGTACTTCTCCCCGAAGAGGGCGATGGCGCCGATCCGCCGGGCCTCGGCCTGATCGGTGAGGAACGCCCGCACCTCGAGGTCGTCGGCCAGGGTCGCGTTGACCTCGGCCTCGACGTCGGCCAGCACCGCCGGCGGGACCGCCTGCGGGGTGTTGAAGTCGAAGCGGAGCCGCCCCGGCGCATTCAACGAACCGGCCTGCGTCGCCGACTCCCCCAGTGCCCCGCGCATCGCCCGGTGCACCAGGTGGGTGGCGGTGTGCGCGCGGGAGACGGCCTTGCGGCGCTCGATGTCGATCGCCGCATAGGCGGGCGCACCCGGCCGCACCTCACCGCGGCGGACCCGCGCGCGGTGCACGATGACGCCCGGCAGCGGGGTCTGCACGTCGACGACCTCGAGCTCGCCGCCGTCGACCACGATGGTGCCGGTGTCGGACTGCTGACCACCGCCCTCGGCGTAGAACGGCGTCGCGTCGAGCACGACCGAGACCTCGTCGCCTTCGCCGGCGGCCGACATCGACGCGCCGTC
The DNA here is from genome assembly GCA_963828605.1 of uncultured Actinomycetota bacterium. Classification (GTDB taxonomy): domain Bacteria; phylum Actinomycetota; class Actinomycetes; order Mycobacteriales; family QHCD01; genus DASXJE01. The sequence continues at coordinate 879,055 of CAWHER010000001.1, forward strand.
GGCGCGGAGCAGCGCGGTGACCCGCGACTCCCGGTTCGCCTCGGCGTAGCCGGTGAACCGCGTCGGCCCGCTGTCGTCGAGCACCGCGCGGTAGGCCGACAGGTCGGCCTGGCCGGACTTGCGCGCCTGCGCGTCAGCCTTGGCCCGGTCGCGCTGCTCGGTCATCAGCCGGCGGAACTCCGGCTCGTCGACGGACAGGCCCTGCTCCGAGGCCATCTCCAGGGTGAGGTCGATCGGGAAGCCGTAGGTGTCGTGCAGGGTGAAGGCCTCGTCGCCGGAGAGCTGGCTGCGCCCGGCCGCCCGCGTCTGGCTCACCGCGGTGTCGAAGATCGTCGTCCCGGACCGGAGGGTCGACAGGAACGCCTCCTCCTCACCGTTGGCGTAGGTGGAGATGCGGCCGAAGTCGGACTCCACCTCGGGGTAGGACGCCTTCATGCAGTCGCGGGACACCGGCAGCAGCTCGGGCATGACCGGCTCCTCGACGCCGAGCAGGCGGATGGACCGCACCGCCCGCCGGATGATCCGGCGCAGCACGTAGCCGCGGGCCTCGTTCGACGGCGTGACGCCGTCACTGATGAGCATCAGCGCGGAGCGGACGTGGTCGGCGATGATCCGGAACCGCACGTCGTCCTCGTGCACGGCGCCGTACCGCTTGCCGGTCAGCTCGGCGGCCCGCTCGATGACGGGGTAGATCTCGTCGATCTCGTAGATGTTGTCGACGCCCTGCATCTGGGCCGCGACGCGCTCCAGGCCCATGCCGGTGTCGATGTTCTTGGCGGGCAGGTCGCCCAGGATCTCGTAGTCGCCGTCCGGGCCGGACGGGCCGCGTTCGTACTGCATGAAGACGAGGTTCCACAGCTCGACGAAGCGGTCCTCGTCGACCGCCGGGCCGCCGTCCCGCCCGTATTCGGCGCCCCGGTCGAAGAAGATCTCCGAGTCGGGCCCGCACGGGCCGGGGATGCCCATGTCCCAGTAGTTGTGCTCGCGGCTGCGGCGCTGGATCCGGTCGTAGGGCAGTCCGATGACGCCGTGCCACAACTCCACGGCCTCGTCGTCGTCCTCGAACACCGACGCCCACAGCCGCGAGCCGTCGAACCCGAGACCACCGGCGCCCTGCGAGGAGGTCAGCAGCTCCCAGGCGAACTGCATGGCCCCTTGCTTGAAGTAGTCGCCGAAGGAGAAGTTGCCGTTCATCTGGAAGAACGTGCAGTGCCGGCTGGTCCTGCCCACCTCCTCGATGTCGGTGGTGCGCACGCACTTCTGCGTCGTGACCGCCCGCCGGTACGGGGCCGGCAGCTGGCCGACGAAGTACGGCACGAACGGCACCATGCCGGCACTGACGAAGAGCAGGTTGGGGTCGTCGACGACCAGGCTGGAGCTCGGCACCAGGGTGTGGCCGTTGCGTTGGAAGTAGTCGAGATAACGACGGCGGATTTCGGCTGTCCTCATCGTGACTGGAAGTCCTCCGGCCGCGCGCCGAGCTCACCGTCAAGCCCGGTGCTCTCCTTCAGCTCGATCTCCCGTGCCGTGCTCGCCGCGCGCGCATCGTCGACGAACTCCCGCACCGACTCGACCAGCCGGCCGGTCGATTCCGACAGCGAGCGGCTGATGCCGCTCGGGGTGAACTGCTCGGCCGTGCGGGTGAGCTTGCGGACCACCAGCGCTCCGATCGTGACGCCCATCGCGAGCCAGAACAGCCGCCGCATCACGCCGCCCCCTTCTTGGCCTTGCGGTTGCGCCGCTCGGCGCGGCGGGCGGCCTTGACGTCCTTCTCCACGGCCGCCTTCCGGCGGTTGGTGGCCGCGTGGCGGATGCCGTAGGAGAAGGCCGCCACCTTCACGACCGGTCCGCCGAGCGTCGAGGCGAACAGCGAGGTGAGCGCGGCGGTGTTGCTCGTCACCGACTGGGCGTTGGCCGTGATGCCGTCCACCCGTTCGAGTTGGCTGTTGACCCGCTCGACCGTCGTCTGCGCGTTGGTCAGGATCGGGCCGGCGCCGTCATGTGCCTTGCGGATCGCCAAGGTCGCCTCATCGAGCGTCCGCCCCAGCTTCAGCAGCGGGACGGCCAGGAGCCCGACCAACAGCACAAACGCGACAGCCGCAATCAAGGCGGCGATCTGTCCACCGGACACGCGTCACTCCCAGCCGAGGCGACATTACCCGCGCGAGACTACCGCCTGGCTCCTCGCCGGACCGAAGCCGTTCCGCGCCGGTGCGGCCCGATCAGGCCCGGCCCTGCTCGCCGCCAGATCCGCGGTCCTCGCCCCGGACGATGCGTCGCAGGTCGCGGACCCGCTGCTCCAGTGCCCGCTCGGCGCCGTGCGTGGAGGGGGTGTAGTAGTCGCGCCCGACGAGGGCGTCGGGCGGGTACTGCTGCGTCACGACGCCGGCCGGGTCGTCGTGCGAATAGCCGTAGCCGGATCCATGCTCGAGCCGGCGGGCGCCCGCGTAGTGGGCATCCCGCAACGGGGCCGGAACCGGGCCGGCGAGCCCCTGCCGGACGTCGGTGAGCGCCTGGTCCACCGCCGTGATGACGGCGTTGGACTTGGGTGCCAGCGCCAGATGGACCACCGCGTGGGCGAGGGTGATCCGGCCCTCCGGCATGCCGATCAACGCGACGATCTGGGCGGCCGCGGCGGCGGTCTGGATCGCCGTCGGGTCGGCCATGCCGACGTCCTCGCTCGCCAGGATGACCAACCGCCGGGCGATGAATCGGGGGTCCTCGCCGGCGACGATCATCCGGGCCAGGTAGTGCAGTGCGGCATCGACGTCCGACCCGCGGATCGACTTGATGAAGGCGCTGATCACGTCGTAGTGCTGGTCGCCGTCGCGGTCGTAGCGCACCGCGGCGGTGTCGACGGCCTTCTCGAGCGTGGCGAGGTCGACGTTGTCGGCCCGGCCGGCGATGGCGGCACCCGCGCCCGCCTCCAGGGCGGTCAGGGCGCGGCGGGCGTCGCCCGCGGCGAGGCGGACGCAGGTGGTCGAAGGCGTCGTCGTCGACGGTGACCGCGCCGCCCAGCCCGCGCTCGTCGGCCAGCGCGCGGCGGACGAGTTGGCGGATGTCCTCGTCGGTGAGCGGCTCCAGCGTGAGCAGCAGGGAGCGGGACAGCAGCGGGCTGACGATGGAGAAGAACGGGTTCTCCGTCGTGGCCGCGACCAGCGTGACGACCCGGTCCTCGACCGCGCCGAGCAGCGAGTCCTGCTGGGTCTTGGAGAAGCGGTGCACCTCGTCGATGAAGAGCACGGTCTGCCGCCCGGAGAAGCCGAGTTCCCGGCGAGCCTCTTCGATGACCGCCCGGACGTCCTTCACCCCGGCGTTGAGGGCGGAGAGCGGCACGAACCGGCGCTGGGTGGCGTGCGAGACCACGTGGGCGATCGTCGTCTTGCCGGTGCCGGGCGGGCCCCAGAGGATCAGCGACATCGGGGCGTCGCCCTCGACCAGGCGGCGGAGCGGCGTACCGGGGCCGAGCAGGTGGCGCTGCCCGACCATCTCGTCGAGGGTGCGCGGGCGCATGCGCACCGCCAGCGGGGCGTGCTCCGCCGACGCCTGCTCAGCGGCGTCGTCGAAAAGGCTGTCGCCTGCCACGGACAGCGACATTACCCGGCGGCTCCGACCGCCCGGGAATATCGGACCCGCCCGCCGGGTAGTGCTCTGGAGAACCCTGACCGAAGGAGATCTATGCAGATCCGGACAATCGGCGACGTCAAGGTGGGTGCGATCGGACTCGGCGAGATGCCGATGTCCCTGGAGAACCGCCCCGACGAGGAGCGTTCCCTCCGCACCATCCACGCCGCCCTCGACGCCGGCATCACGTTCATCGACACCGCCGATGCCTACTGCGTGTCCACGGAGGACACCGGCCACGGCGAGCGGCTGATCGCCAAGGCCCTCGCGACGTACGGCGGAGACACCTCCCAGGTGCTCGTCGCCACCAAGGGCGGCCACCTGCGGCCCGGTGACGGGTCCTGGCAGGTCGACAGCTCCCCCGACCACCTGCGCAAGGCCTGCGACGCCAGCCTCGCCGCTCTCGGGGTGGACGCGATCGGGCTCTACCAGCACCACCGCCCCGACCCCAAGGTCGACTACGCCGACGCCATCGGCACGATCAAGGAGCTCTACGACGCCGGCAAGATCCGCTACGCCGGAATCTCCAACGCGACCGTGGCGCAGATCGGGCTGGCTCAGGAGATCCTGGGTTCGGCGCTGGTGAGCGTGCAGAACCAGTTTGCGCCGAACTTCCGCTCGTCGGAGCCTGAGCTCGCCTACTGCGCGAGCCAGGGCCTGGCCTTCCTGCCGTGGAGCCCGCTCGGCGGCATCGGCAACGCCGGTGGCCTCGGGTCAGCGCATGCGGCGTTCCAGGAGGTCGCCGACGCGCACGGCGTGAGCCCGCAGCAGATCGCGCTCGCGTGGGAACTGGCCAAGGCCCCGATCGTCATCCCGATCCCGGGTGCGTCGCGGCCCGAGACGATCACCGACTCGGCCAAGGCGGCCGACCTCGTCCTGTCCGAGGAGGAGCTGGCCCGGCTCGACGCCGCCTGACCCTCCGCATCCTTTCCGCTCGGGCGGCGCCGTTCTCGGCGCCGCCCGAGTCGTCTCTTCCCGATCCTGGGCGCGCTCAGAGAGCCACGCTGCCCTTGACGACGAGATAGCCCCCGAAGATCAGGCACACCGCGAGGCTGATGGCATGGCTGTGGCTCCGTGTCTTGGTGACCAGGGGGACCAACACCGCCTGTGCCCGGTCCGGTGCGAGCGTGTAGAGGAGCACGGGCACGAGGACGGCCAGCAGGACGATCAGCATCACGATGACCAGGATCACGAGCTTGCCGCCCAGTCCGACCGAGACCGCGGCGGCGACGTCCTTCACCGCCGGGATGAACAGCACGAGGCTCGAGAAGTTGGCGACCATCAGGCCGAGCCCGAGGAGCACGCACTTCGCCGGGCCGGCACCGACCGGATGGGGTTGCCGAGTGTTGGCGGTGGACGGCTTGAGGGCGAGGCGTAGCGCCAGAAGCAGCAGGATCGCGCCGAAGACCAGGTCGACCACCGGCGAGATGCGAAAGTGGCCGCCGGCGAGCGCGTGCCGGAAGACGATCAGCCCCACGACCGCGATGGCGACAAGAGGGAGTGCGGCACCCACGCCGAAGGCCACCGCCCGGGCTCTCGGATGGCCCGGCGACGACAGCAGGAGGACGACGCCGACGAAGAGCGTCGGGCTGATCGCCGCACCGAGCGCCAGCGGAAGCACCCTGGCCAGCAGCGTGATCATCTGAGCAGTTAACAGCGCTATTGCGCCCGAACCCGTCCGACACAGCCGGGCTCCACCCGATCCGGCTTGACTTTGTGTCGCAAAGTTCGCTAGCTTTGCGATACAAAGTCGTGGCAGGACGTTCGAGGGAGGGAAGCGATGGGTGGCGTCGGAGTTGTCGAGGTTCCGCGCGGACGTGCCGGGATTTCGCCCGAGGGCGCCTCTGCCTGGGACCTGGCGATCACCGGGGTGATCCTGGGTGTCGCCGGCTCGATGTGGTTCGGGTGGGGTCGGCAGGATCCGCCGTCCGGCTGGTCCGTTCCGTTGCTGATGGGATCCGTCGTCGGACTCGGCGTCGCCGTCGCCGGCGGCCTGCTCCTGTGGCGGCTCCGCTCGTCCGGAGAATCGGCGATGAGCGATGCCCGGATCCGCCGGGGCTGGCGATTGATCGTCGGCGTCGAGGTGGTCACGATCGTGCTCGGAAACGTCCTGCTGAATATCAGCGGGCGGCCGTCGTACGTCGCTGCGTGGACGCTTTTCGTGGTCGGCGCGCACTTCCTGCCGATGGCGCGGGTGTTCCGGATGCCCGGCATCGGAGCCGCCGGCGTCGTACTCATGGCCGTCGCGGTCGGCGCGGCCGTCGTCGGGATGACCGGACCTACCGCGCCGAGTGCGCTGGCGGGCTTGGGAGGCGGACTGGTCTGCCTCGTCTGCGGCGCGGCGTACCTGCGTCGGGCGTATCGCCGCGATGCCTGACGACGAGGTGCCCGACGACGAAGTGCTCGACGCACGGGCTGCCGCCGCGTTGGTGGCGCAGACCCGTCAGCACACCCAGGACGCGCTGCGGATCAGGCTGCCGTGGGTCTACGCCGCATGGGGCACCGCGTGGCTTGTCGGCCTCGGGGCGATGTGGCTGTCGGTGCGTGGTCAGCAGCACTTCCGTGGGCCGTCGACGGCATCCGCCGTACTGCTGGGGATCCTCATCGTCGCGGCAATCGTCGTCACGATGGTCGTCGTGGTGCGGGCGACCCGGGGCATCGAGGGGACCTCCGAAATGCAGGGGCGGCTGTACGGACTGTCCTGGCCGATCGGGTTCGCGGCGCTCTTCGCGATCGAGGGCTCGCTCGCATCGCACGGCGCGAGCGACGAGGTCATGGGTCTGATCGGCGCGGCCGGACCGCTGCTGGTCACGTCCGTCATTTACCTGGTCGCCTCGGCGATCTGGCTCGACCGGTCGATGTTCGCGCTGGGCGTCTGGCTGGCGGTCGTGACCGGCGTCGGTGTGCAGACGGGTCCGGTCACGGTGCTGCTGGTCGAAGCGCTGGCCGGTGGCGGTGCATTCCTGGTGGCGGCCGCGGTGCTGTCCCGCCGGCACACCCCATGACGACCCCGGACGCCGACCTCGATCCGGTCATCCACGTGCCGGCCCGGTTGCGCATCGTCGTCACGCTGGCGGCACTGCCTGCAGGTGACAGCCTCTCGTTCTCGCGCCTGCAGCAACTGCTCGACCTCACGGCCGGCAACCTCATCACCCACCTGCGCAAGCTGGAGGACGCCGGCTACGTGGCCAGCGCGAAGTCGCGACAGGACGGCGCGGCGAAGACCTCGGTCAACCTCACGACTGCGGGACGCGCCGCGCTCGAGCAGTACACCGCCACCTTGCGGCGGCTCCTCGATCCGGCTTCCTCTCCGGCGGTCGACTAGCGGCGGCCGACCTGGGGACAACCAGTTTCTTGTCGGTGGGCAGGTCCATAATCGAACGTATGTTCGAGGATGGTGGGTCGGTCGGGGATGGACCGTCGGCGTCGCTGTCGGTGGGGGCGGTGTTGGGGTTCTGCGCCTTCGTGGGGCCGGGTCCGGTGGCGATGGGCTGGCTGGCCGCACTGGATGCGGCGGTGTTGCCGTGCGGGCAGCGGGTCGACGTGTTGGCCTGCTGGGAGGCGCAGGCCGCGTGGGTGGCCGGCTGTCAGGCCCGCGCGTTGGCCGGCATGGATGCCCCGGACGGCCCGCCCGGCCCCGGTGATGAGGACTGGGTGCGTGAGGAGGTGGCAGCGGCCCTGCACCTGTCCGCGGTGACGGCGGACCGGCGGCTGCAGGTGGCCCGGGCCCTGACCCACCGGCTGCCCGGCACGAGGGACGCGCTCGGCGCGGGGCTGCTGGACCACCGCAAGGCGGCCGCGATCGCGGAGGCCACCGAACCTCTCGACGCGGTGACCGCGGCGGCGGTGGAGGCCCTCGTGTTGCCGGCCGCGCCCGCCCAGACCCTGGCCGAGCTGAAACGGGCGGTCCGCCGCGCCGTGCTGGCCGCCGACCCGGCCGCAGCGGAGACCCGGCACGAGCGGGCCCGCGCCGACCGGTACGTGCGCCTCTACCCGGCCGAAGACGGCATGGCCGACCTCTACGCCCACCTGCCCGCCGAAGACGCGGCCCGGCTGATCACCACCATCGACGCCCTCGCCGCCCACCGGCCCCCCGGCGACACCCGGCCCATCGACGCCCGCCGCGCCGACGCCCTCACCACCCTCGCCACCCACACCACCCCCGGCCGACACGGCCGGCGGAGCGGGCGATGCGGCCGCGGCGGGCGCGGGCGATGCGGCGGTGGCTGCGGGGTGCTGGTGCAGGTGACCGTGGCCGCCACCACGCTGGCCGGCCGCGACGACCGGCCCGCCGAACTCGCCGGCTACGGACCGATCACCGCCAACACGGCCCGCCGGCTGGCCGCCGCCGCCGGCGCGGCGCCGGCGGCACGGCACCGGCTCCTGCCGATCGACCCGGCCACCGGCGCGCTACTGCCCGACCCCGCCACCGCAGCACTGGACCACGCCACCAGCACCTACCGGCCCGCCGCCGCACTCACCCGCTACCTGCACACCCGCGACCGGGTCTGCGGCTTCCCCGGCTGCAACACCCCCGCCCACCGCTGCGACCTCGACCACACCACCCCCTGGCCGAAAGGACCCACGCCGGGAAGCTCGACCCCCGCAACCGCTGATCATGGCGTTCATCGACGATATGCGAGCTGCTGGCCACGCGGTCGAGCCGACCTGCCGAGTCCTGTCCTCACAGGGCTGCAAGGTCGCCGCGCGGACCTACCGATCCTGGAAACAGACCAACCGTCCAGTAGCTGCGCGGACGATCTCTGATGCGGTGATCACCGACGCGCTGTTGGCCACGGTCGGCACCCCTGAGGGCCTCTATGGCCGCCGAAAGATGACCCATTGGCTGCGCCGAGAAGGTCACGACATGGCGTTTTGCACCATTGATCGCTTGATGCAGGATCTGGGGATGAACGGGGTGCGCCGCGGACGCCAAGTGCGAACCACGATCCCCGGGAAGGACGGGCACCGTGCCGGTGACCTGCTGGACCGCGACTTCACCGCACCGGCACCCAACACCCGTTGGGTCGCGGACTTCACCTACTGCAGAACCTGGGCGGGTTCGTCTACGTCGCCTTTGTCGTCGACGTGTTCGCGCAACGAATCGTGGGCTGGCACGCCGCCAGCGACCGGCGGACCAATCTGGTCCTCACCCCGCTGCGGATCGCCTTATGGGACCGCGACCGCCAGGGGACCCCCGTGGAACCCGGCCAGCTGCTGCACCACTCCGATGCAGGAAGCCAATACACCTCGATCAAGTTCACCGACACCTGGAGCTCGAGGGCATCGCGCCCTCGATCGGGACCGTTGGGGACGCCTACGACAACGCCCTGATGGAGTCGATCATCGGGCTGTTCAAGACCGAGTGCATCGCCACGGCCGTCTTCCACGACGGCCCCTACAAGACGCCGCCGATGTCGAGTACCCACGCCGGGGTACTGGACAACCACCGACGCTGCACGGCTCACTCGGAACAACCCGCAGAACATGGGCGCCCTCTGCCGCCGCCACCACCGCCTCAAACACGAAACCCCCTGGCAACTCACCCGAACCCCCGACGGCACCCCCACCTGGACCAGCCCCGCCGGCAACACCTACCAAGTCAAACCACCCCCCTACGACTGACCGACAGAACGGGCCCGCCGGCCGGCAACGACGTGACGCCCCGAAGTGAATCCAGCGGCGCTTGGCAGTGCTCCGGGCGGCGCGAGGAAGTCTCCTGCTCCGGTGTCCCGCGGGCTTCACCGTGGCGGAGGAGTCGTGCACAATGTCGACTTCCTGACGGGTTGCCCTCCTCTGCCCAGGCGCGGGCTGTCCGCCGCCCCCACTCCAGGAGACGAGATGACCTCCGACCATCGGTCGCCCGCCGCCCCGCTCCGGCTGATCCCGGTCGGTCCCGACGGCGCCGGTCCGTACGCGGTCGCCACGGGCCCTGACGGCGGGGTGTGGGTCACCCTCGTGCACGCCGGGCAGATCGGCCGGGTCGCGCCGGATGGATCCACCGATGTCTACGCGCTCGATTCGCCGATCTGCCAGCCGTCACAGATCACCTCCGGGCCGGACGGCGCCCTGTGGTTCACCCGCACCGCCGACGACAAGATCGGGCGGATCGGTGTCGACGGTGCGGCGACGTCGTTCCCGGTGACACCAGGAACCGCGCCCTACGGCATCTGCACCGGCGCGGACGGGGCGCTCTGGTACACCGGCATGTCCCGCGACCGGATCGGACGGATGACGTCCGACGGCGAGTTCCACGAGGTGACGCTGCCGACCGACGGCGCGATGCCCTCGGTGATCACCGTCGGGGCGGACGGCGCGCTGTGGTTCACCCTCAACCAGGCCAACGCCATCGGCCAGATCGTCGTCGGCGAGGAGCCGGTGATCCATCCCTTGCCGACGCCGAACGCCGGGCCCGTCGGCGTGGCCGCCACCCGGGAGGCGATCTGGTTCGCGGAGATCCTCGCCGGTCAGGTCGGCCGCATCACCCCCGACGGCAAGGTCGTCGAATACCCGCTGCCGGACAGAAACGCCCGTCCCCACGCGATCGTCGCCGACGCGGACGGCGACGGTTGTTGGTTCACCGAATGGGGAGCCAACCGACTCGCCCACGTCGACGGCGCAGGCGACGTCCGGGAGATCGCGCTGCCCGACTCGAGCGAACCCCACGGACTCACGATCGACGCGGACGGGGCGATCTGGGTGGCCCTCGAATCCGGTGCCCTGGCCCGGGTCGACGCGAACCCGATCTAGGGCAGCGCCGCCGGTGCCGGAGCAGCCGCACTAGAGGCGGGCCACCGCCCGGGCGAGGAAGTCGTCCATGCCCGGATCCGGGTCGGGGCAGGCCTCCGGCGGGACGACCACGACGGCGATGTCCCAGTAGGGGTGATAGTCGGTCCGGCCGGTCACCGCCTGGTACCGCGCCAGAAACCGATCAGCCACAGACTGATCGAGGTAACCGGCGAGGTTGGCCCGGCAGTGACCGACGTCGGCCTCGGGCGCGCCGACGCTGGCATCGGCCCAGTCCACGACCCCGCTGACCCGGCGTCGGGACCACAGCACGTTGCCCGGGTGGAAATCGCGATGGATGAACGTCGTCTCGTCCGTGGGTGGCGGGCCCACGTAGATCTCGATGGCCCGCTCCCAGGCCTTCCGGTGCGCGGTCCAGGGCGGGGGTGCGAGGTGCTTTCCGATCTCGTACGGGCGATAAGGCCGCAGGTGCCGATCATCCGGGACGGGTGTGGCGTGGATGACCGGCAGGACGTCCACGAGACCGTCGATCCACCGGTCGACATCCTGCGGGGCCCAGTCGATCCGCCCCGGCAAGGTACTCATCAAGACGGCTGGCGCCCCGGCGTGCTCCCCGGTCGGATCCACCGCGATCAGGTGCGGCGCGGGCACGGCACCGGCGTCGAGCACGGTCAGCGCTTCCGCTTCACGTTCGGCGAGGTCCGGCTCCTCGGCGAGCCAGTCCGCCCGGACGTAGCGACGCAGCACCATGCGGTGGGCAGTGCCGTGCACGTCCTCGACGCTGACCCGGTGCACGGCCGAGGAGGTTCCCCCTGCCTGCGCACGCACCGACGTCACCCGGGCGCCATCGCCGACCGCGGCGCACACCCAGTCCAGTGCGGCGGCCGGAGGCCGCCCACGGAGCAACCGGTGCTCTTCCCTGTCGAGGCTGAACCCGTGCAGTGCCGGCTCGCTCACCCGATCACTCCAGCTCCGGCTCCGGCTCCGGCTCCGGCTCCGGCTCCGGCTCCGGCTCCGGGGCAGGCTCTCCCACCGCGACCGGCGACTCCCCCGCCGCGGTCGGCCACTCCAACAGATCGGTCTCGGCGACTGCTGCGGCCGGGTCGCGGGGCACCCGGAAAGTCTTGATCTCGGCCGGGCCGAAGTCCGCCTCGACGCTGCGCCCGACCATCGGCAGGTCGATGCTCGCGTGCGCCGGTCGTCCGGCGCTCTCGTAGGCCCGCACGATCAGGTCACCATGATCGTCCTCGTCGCCCTTGATGACGGTGACCAGCACAGATCCGTCGTCGACCGCGGCGTACGACGCCTGCTGGGCAAGGTCCCCGTCGTGGTAGGACTCGAGCAGGGCGAACGCCGGCTGGTTGAGTTCCGCCGCGAGCCGCACCGTGCCGGCCTCCCGCCAGTCCCCGCCGTGCGGGACCAGCCGGTAGCTGAACTCCTGCCGTCCCTGGTCGAGGTACTCGTACGCGCCATCCGGGTCGAGCGTCGCCGGCTCGTGCCAGGCGAAGACCGGGCTGCGCAGCGCCGTCATGCCGATCTCGCCGCCGAGCACGCTATGCCCGTACTTGCCGTCGTTGAGCACCGACAGCCCGGCTCGGCGGCCGTCCGGGAGCAGCCCGCTGACGTCGACCCACGCCTGCGTCGGTTCCTCGGCCCCGTCGGTGAGCCGGTCCAGGTAGCCGTAGGGCACCTCATACGTCGCGGTCTCCGCGGCGATCGCGGTGGGGAACCGGAGCTTGAGCAGCCGCAGCCGTTCATGCCAGTCGACGGTCACCCGCACGTCGATGTGCCGCGACCCGGCACCGAGGGAGATCTCTTCAACCAGCGTCGACGCGCCGAAACTGCCCTCGACCCGCAGCACCGAGCGGACCGGCCCGTCCTCGATCAACCGCACCGCCGTGCACCGGAACGACCCGACCACCTCGTCGAACGCCCGGACGCGGTGCGACCAGGTGTCGGACGGGTCGTCGACCACGACGGCGTGCGGACCCGGGTCGGCCGGCAGCAGGTCGGCCCCGGTCGCCTTGTCCTGCAACCGCGACAGCCAGCCGGTACGCGGATCGACCTCGACCAGGAGGTGGTCGTTCTCCAGCCTCGTCGCCCGCGGACGCGGCACGGGTTCCACCGGCGCCTCCGCCGGAAAGATCCGGTAGACGCGGTAACCGAGCGGCGGGACGTCGGCGGGAAAGACGAGCCGTCGCCGCTGCCCCGCCATCGTCGCGTACGACCTCGTCCGCTGGGCCGCGACGTCGGCGCCGTGGTCGTCGACCATCCGCGCCTCCGCCGGGAACCCGGCGAACTCGAACTCGGCGTCGGCCTGCACCCGCCACGGGTGCGGGTTGACGACCACGACCGGGGTCATGTCCGGCTCGGCCGGGATGGCGACGCGCCGGCTGATCGACTGCACCGCACGGTTGAACACCTGCGCCGCGAGGGAGCTCGCGTGCCCGTACTGGTCGCGACTGTCCTCGTACGCCGGGGCGATCGCCGTACCGCCGATGGTGTCGTGGAACTGGTTGAACAGCACCAGCTTCCACGCCTCGGTCAGCTCCCGCCGCGGATAGGGCTGACCGGCGACGACGTCGGCCACCGCCGCCCACTTCTCCGCCCGCTGCAGCAGGTTCTCAGCCCGCCGGTTCCACTGCTTGACGCCGGAATGCGCCGAGTAGCAGCCCACCGCGTGATGCTGCAACTCCCCGGTGTGCGTGGCGATCGGCGCTCCACTGCCCGTCAGGGCGTCGAAGTAGCGCCGCGGCGAGCTGAGCTCGAGATGCGGCAGCCCGTTGACCGAATCAAGGCGCCGGATGCTGTCCAGGTTGGCCCGGGTCGGGCCGCCGCCGTGATTGCCCACGCCGTAGAAGACCATCGCCTCGCGCGCGTCTGGCGGCAGCATCGCGAGCGCCTTGTCGATGTGATGCCCGACATCGCGTCCGGGCGTGCAGTACTCGTTGGGGATGCGGTAGGCGAGCACCCGCGAACCGTCGGCGGACTCCCACCAGAAGTACTGCCCGGGAAGGGCCATCTCGTGCGGTCCGGGCCGCAGGAACATGTAGGAGTCGATCCCGCTCTTGCGCAGGATCTGGGGCAGCGAGCCGGCGTGGCCGAACGGGTCGACGTTGCAGCCGACCGTCGCGGTGATGCCGAACCGGTCGGCGAGATAGCGCTGCGCATAGAGCGCCTGCCGCACGAAGGATTCGCCGGACGGGATGTTGCAGTCGGGCTCGATCCACCAGCCCCCGACCATCTGCCACCGGCCCGTCGGCGATCCGCTTGCGGATCGACTCGAACAGCACCGGGTCGGTCTCCTCCACCCACTGCAGGTAGAGCACCGAGTCGCAGGTGAAGACGAAGTCGGGGTACTCCTCCATCCGGTCGATGGCCGACTGGAAGGTCGCCCGCACCTCCTGGTAGCCCTCCGGCCATTGCCAGAGCCACACCGGGTCGATGTGGGCGTTGCCGATCATGTGCAGCGTGCGGTCCGGTCCGTTCGATGTCATTCCCTGTCCTCTCCCGCCGCCCAGCCGTCCACCTGCTCGCTGAGCAGGTGCAGCAGGAGCAGATGCATCTCCTGGACCCGGGCGGTACTGGCCGACGGCACGACCAGCGCGATGTCGGCATGCTCGGCCGCCGGCCCGCCGCCGTCTGTCGTCGTCGTCACCGTAATTGTCACCGCCACCGCCGAACAGCACCGTGACCGCGCCGACCTCCCGGGCCGCCGCAAGACCGCGGACGACGTTCGGCGACCGGCCGCTGGTGGTGAATGCGACGACCATGTCGCCGGGCCCGGCGAACGCGCGCACCTGCCGGTCGAAGAGGTCGTCGAAGCCGTAGTCGTTCCCGATGCAGCTGACCACGGACGGGTCCACGGTCAACGCGACCGCCGGAAGGGGTCGCCGCTCGCGCAGGTAACGCCCGACCATCTCCGCCGCGAGGTGCTGCGCGTCGGCCGCGCTGCCGCCGTTGCCGAAGGTGAACAGCCGCCCGCCCGCCGCGTAGACGGCGATCAACCGGTCGGCCACGCTCCGCAGCCGCGGAAGGAGCCGGTCGACCTTGTCGACCAGGACCTGGTGCTCGGCGACCTGCGTCGCGGGGTCGGTGACCATGCGCTCTCTCGGGCCCGGATCGATTCGGCGGTGCTCGAAGAAACCTAGCAGGGCGGTAATCTGCACCGGATCTGATGCCGGGGCGAGGAGAGACGAGAGTGGACGTACTCGAGAGCTTCGCGCTGACCGGGCGTCGGGCGCTGGTGACCGGCGGCAACCGGGGACTGGGCAAGGCGTTCACGGCGGGACTGGCGCAGGCCGGGGCGCAGGTCGCCTTCGCCGCTCGCGACGCCGATCTCAACGCCGAGGTGGCCGCGGAGCTGGCCGAGGCCGGGCACACGGTCCACCCGATCCGGGCCGACATCGCCGACGACGCCCAGGTCGAGCAGATGATCGCCGAGGCGACCGACCGGCTCGGCGGCCTGGACATCCTCGTCAACAACGCCGGCGTCGGCTACCACCGCGACTCCTTCGACGTCAGCGACGAGGAGTGGACGCACGTCCTCGACGTCAACCTGCGTGCGCTCTGGAAATGCAGCGTGGCCGCGGGTCGGCACATGGCCGAGCACGGCGGCGGGTCGATCGTCAACATCGGCTCGATCTCGGGGCTCATCGTCAACCGGCCCCAGTGGCAGCCGCACTACAACGCCTCGAAGGCGGCCGTCCACCAGCTCACGAAGTCCCTCGCCGCGGAATGGGCGCCGCTCGGCATCCGGGTCAACGCCGTCGCACCCGGCTACGTCAAGACCGAGATGGCTCCGGTGGACCGCCCGGAGTTCCGCCGGCACTGGATCGAGGACGCCCCGCAGCAGCGTTACGCCACGCCCGAGGAGATCGCGCCCAGCGTGGTCTTCCTCGCCGGCGACGCGTCGTCGTTCATGACCGGAGCGATCCTGGTCATCGACGGCGGCTACACGCTCTTCTAGCCGGGGACTCTTCTAACCGAGGACGTCCCGGAGCGCACCGAGCAGCAGGGTGACCCGGTCGAGGCGGGCGTTGTTGCCCATCAGGCCGATCCGCCACACGCTGCTCGCGAATTCACCGACCCCGGCACCGATCTCGATGCCGTAGTCGTCCAGCAGCCGGCGGCGTACCTGCGCCCCGTCGACCCCGTCCGGCACCCGGACCGTGGTGAGCTCCGGGAGCCGGGAGCCTTCCTGGGCGAAGAGCTCCAGACCCATCTTGACCAGGCCGTCCTGCAGCGCCTCGCCGCACTCGGCGTGGCGCGCCTGGACCGCGTCGAGGCCCTCCTCGAGGATCCGGCCGAGCGCCGCGTGCAGCGACGCGACCATCGCCACCGGCGCGGTGTGGTGGTACTTGCGCCCGCCGCCGTCCCCGGCGCCGACGTAGTCGCCGATCATCCCGAGGTCCAGATACCACGACCGCGGGTCGATCACCCGTCGTGACCAGGCCCGCTCGCCGATCGAGAACGGCGCGAGACCAGGCGCCACACCCAGGCACTTCTGGGTGCCGGAGTAGGCGAGGTCGACCCCCCAGTCGTCCAGCTTCACCTCGATGCCGGCCAGTGACGTGACGCAGTCGGCCAGCAGCAGCGCGTCGGTGCGGGCGTGGACCGCCGCGCCGAGCGCGGCGACGTCGTTGCGCACGCCGGTCGAGGTCTCGGCGTGCACGACCGCCACCACGGCCGGGGCCGGGTGCGCCGCCAGCACGTCGTCGACGACGATCGGTGTGCCCCAGGGGAATCGCACCGGCACGACCTGCGCCCCGCACCGCCCCGCGACGTCGATCATCCGTTCGCCGAACTGGCCGTTGGCGGCGACCACGACGACCTCGCCCGGGCGCACGGTGTTGACGAAGGCGGTCTCCATACCGGCGCTGCCGGTGCCGGAGAGCGGGAGGGTCCGCGGGTTGCCCGTGCCGAAGACGGTGCGCAGGCGGTCGCAGGTCTCGTCCAGAATGCCGAGAAAGATCGGATCGAGGTGCCCGAGGAGCGGCGCCGCGAGCGCCGAGGTGGCCTCCGGGTAGGGGTTGGACGGGCCCGGGCCCAGCAGCGTACGTTCCACCATCGTCATGACTCCCGACAGTAGTCGGGCGGTGCGGCCACCCCGTGACCGGCGTCCTCAGAGCGAGGCGAAGACCGGCGGGTAGATCACCTCGCCGATCAGGCCGGGCTTGTAGCCGGGCAGCCGCCGCAGCTGGAAGTAGCCCTCCGGCGCCTGGAACGGATCGAGTACGCCGTGCGCGCCGCCGGCCAGGAACCCGAACCGGGCGTAGTACGCCGGGTTGCCGAGGACCACGACCAGGCCGCGGTCGGTCCGCTCCGCGATCGCCAGGCCGGTCCGCACCAGGGCACTTCCGACGCCGGTGCGTTGGTGGTCGGGGAGCACGCCGAGCGGGGCCAGGGAGAGCACCGGCCGCCCGGCCAGCACGACGTCACTGAACAGCACGTGGCCGACCACCCCGCCGTCCTGCTCGGCGACCAGGGACAGCGCCGGGAGCCATCCCTCGGTCGCCCGCAGCGAGTCGACGAGATCGGCCTCGGCCGACCGGCCGAATGCGGCGGTGTGGACGGCGCGGACATCGACGCGGTCGCCGGGAAGCTCTGAGCGGACGAGCATGGGCACCGCGGCATTCTGACACGCCCCAGGAGCCGGCACAGCGCCCGGATGGGCGGATCGCTGTTACCGCCCCGGCGCCGGATCGGTACGCCGCCACGCCCAGCGCTGGACCAGGAGCGTCAGGGTGCCGGCGATGACGATTCCGGACAGGTTGATCAACAGCTGCAGGGCCGAGCCCCCGGCGGATCCCGGGTTGCCGAGCGCCAGCGCGACCGCGATGTTGCCCGCGGCCGGCACCGTCGTCACCGAGATCAGCACCCCGATCAGCGCACCGGACTTCGCCGACGTCAGCGAGATCATCCCGGCGACCGCGGCGAGCGACGCGACGATGAAGGAGAACCAGTCCGGATGCGAGATGAAGTCGGTGAAGGGCCGGTTCCGGTCGAGCATCCCCGGGTCGACCAGTCCCACTGCCCGGCCGATCAGGGTGGCGAGGATCGTCACCGCGATCGCCGTCGGGAAGCCGATGACCAGCGCCCGTAGCGACCTGCGGAGCTGGTGCCACTGCCGCTGCACGAGGGCCACGCAGATCCCGGCCAGCGGACCGAACTCCGGCCCGACCACCATCGCGCCGACGATGAGGATCGGCTCGTCGAGCAGGACGCCGATGCCGGCGATCATGGTCGCGATCGTCAGAAAGGTGAGAAACGACCACGAGAGCGCCGATTCCTCGTTGAGGGTCGATTCGACCTGCTCCCACACCACCGCGTCCTGGCCGTGACCCGGCGCGCGCTCCTCCGCCCGGTCGACCGCGGCCGAGATGGCGGTGTCGATCTCCTCGAGGGTGATCGAGCCCCGCTCCCGCAGGCCGAGTGCGGTCAGCCCGTCGAGGACGCCGTTGGCGGTCTCCCGGGCCACGTCCGAACTGATCAGGTCGCCCGCCGGGTCGCGGGCGGCCCCGCGCAGCACGACGACGTTGGTGGCGCCGACGTCGGCGTCGAGGAGACCGAGCACGCGGTCGGCCAGATCGGCCGGAGTGATCACACGGAGGTGCAGCACGACGGCAGTGTCTCAGCCCGCCGGGCCGAACCCGGTGAGCTACCCTCGGCCGGGTGCAGCCGACCCGCCCCCTCACCATCGACGGCTTCGACTACGAGGTCGACAACTACTCCATCGTGGACGGCGCCTACACCGAAGAATTCGCCGTCGGCGGCGGGTCGGTCGTCCTCCGTGGCCGGCTCGGTGAGGTCACGGCGACCGCCACCGTGTCGGCCGCCAACCTCCCGCAGGCACTCGGCCACGCACTCGTCGTCCTGATGGGCGCGGAACCGGCGGCCGGCACCGGGCGCCTGCAGGTCACCGGCTACGTCGACAGCGAGACCGGCTCGCTCATGGAGGTCGACCGGCACGAGACCCGCTGAACCTTCCCGGGGGGTGGTCCTCCTCGGGCTCAGATGTCGACCGGGATCGACGTCGTGGGCTCCTGGTGGTGGCAGTGACAGGGAGACTGGCAATGGCAGCCGCACTGCCCGCAGTCGTGGTGGCCGGCCGGGTCGTCGCCGCCGTGGTAGGCGAAGGCGGTGACCAGTTGCTCCCGGGTGAAGGGATTGTCCCGCAGCGTGTCACCGACCGCGACGACCCGGAACTGATAGGTGCCCGACTGGCTGGCGGTCTCGACCGTCTCGAAGACGCCGGGTTCGATCTCCGGCATCGACAGGGTTGCGAGCGTCCCGTCGGGACGCGTGAGATCCGCGGCTACCGTCGCCCGGCCGTCCACCGGAATGTCGTACTCGGTGAGGATGCCGCGCACCCGCAGTTCCGCGCCCGGCGCGTAGGAGTCCTGGTCGCAGGTGGCGACGAGTTTGAGGTTGGACCGCGCCTGGACCTGCAGGGAGTACGGCAGGCCGTTCGCGACCGCCGACGGGTGCTGCGACAGGTACGCAGACAACGCCGGAAGCAACGGGACAGACTGCCAGACCTTGAGATTGAGACTCACCACCGCGTACCAGGTCCCGACGCGGGCATCATGCCCGCCGACGACTGTCGGCAGCGCCAACCGGTAATAGGCGTTGGCCGAGCCCTGCACATACTCCCCGCCGGGGACCGAGGTGGTGGGCCCGATGACGTCGCCCGCCGGGGTCTCGAGGCTGTAGACCACAGCCCCCGGCACCGGTGTGACGAGGACGGCGTCGAACGCGGTGTCCGTCTCGGTCAGGACGAACGGGATCCTGATTTCGGTCCCGGTCGGCGGGAGGTAACCGACCGGGTCGTAGACGATCTCGGCGCTGGTGAGGCCGGCAAGGATCTGCAGGTAGAACTTCGTCACGATGAAGAACATGTCGCTGTCGCCCTCGGTCAACAGCAACACGCCGTCATTCCCCGAACACAGTGTCGCCAGCGTGGCCGGGCTGAGGTTCTCCGGCGTCCCCAGCCCGATCGCGAAGATGCGCGGATCGGTGGAGATCAGCGACGCGACGTCGGAGATGTACTGAGGTGAGTTCTCCACGCCGTCGGTGAATATCACCATCGCCAGGGCGTCGTACCTGTTCTCCGGAAGGGCGGCGTCGGACTTCGCGATGGCGTCGCCGATGGAGGTCATGCCGTCGGGGTCGGGCTCGTAGTCGTCGATCGCCGCCCGCGCACCGACCCGGCCGGCGCCGAAGGCGCCGTGTCCGGCCGTGGTGACTGCAGCCTCAACGGAGGCGTCGGTCGCGAACGTGACCACCCCCAGTCCGTCGTCGTCCGGCATGACGTCGACGAAGACCCCGGCCGCGTCCTGCAGGGCCTCCCCCTTCGTGCCGCCGCCGGCGGCCGGCTCGTGCATGGAGTTGGACTCGTCGAGAGCGAGCATCACCCCGACGGTCGTGCGCGCGACCGTGTTCCCGGTGATGATCACGCCGTACTTCTCGTGCGTGAGCTCGTTCTCCAGGGTGACGATTCCGGTGAGCGTGTCGCCCGGGTTGGTGGCCTGATAGCTGATCCAGACATAGGCGGTACGTCGCCCCGGCCCGACCGAGGCGATCCGCTCGCCCAGCGGCGCGTCCAGGACCGGCTCGCCGTGGAAGTCGGCCGGTCCGCCGTCCGCTCGTTCCGGTCCTTCGGTGATGTTGAAATAGACGGTGCGGCAGGTGTCGACCTCGAAGGCCACGGCACGGGCCGTCGTCGTGCCCTCCTCGACATCGGTGAAGGTGAGCGTCGGAGTCAGCATGGTGATCGTCGTCGGCGGCGCCAGGTAGGACAGGCCGTCCCTGATCACCTGCTGGCACACCGCGCAGAACGGCACTCCCAGCTGCGCATTGCGCATGTGGCAGGTGAATTCGGGACGATAGGCGCCGCAGTGGAAGTAGTAGGCACCGGCGAAGGCGCCGACCGTTCCTGCCGGGACCGGACTGGACTGTGGATCACATTTCTTGCAGTTCTTGTTCCGGGTGGTCGGGATCTTCGTACCTGCGTCCACCAGTGCACCCCACTTGAGGGGTGAGAGCGTCGCGGTGACGTTCGGCTCGTACGGCTCCGGACCGCCGTACTGGTTGTGCCCGGTCTCCCCGGAGGTGCACCCGCTGTAGTAGTCGTATTCGTCGGCGAGCCCGAACGCCGCGTGGCCCAGCTCGTGGATCGCCGACTGCTCCCATCCCGGGGTGGTCGAGACGATCGCGATCGAGGTGGAGATGGTGGTACCGCCGACTATCGGACTGTTGACGATGACGACGACCGCGTTGAAGGCGAGCAGGTCGTAGTCGTGAACGGTGTCCCAGACGGTGCCGCTGTCCACCTCCATCGTGCGGCGGTTGTCGCCGTCCGAACAGAACGTGGCATCGAAGTAGGTCTTGACCTTGACGCCGGCTCCGCCACCGATCGTGCATTGCGGATCGTCGGCCCCAGACTCGTCGGAGACCACGTCGAAGCGGTGCACGTTGACCGCACAGGTCAGGTCGTAGTCGGAGAACGGCGCCGTGACCAGCAACGTGTCCACGAAGCTCTGGGCGTCGGCGTGCCAGGTCGACATCTCGGCGGCGGTGTAGCCGTCGGGCATCAGGAGGATCGTGAAGCGGAAGGCGTCCCGCCCGTTGTCGACGATCTTGGTGACGCCGAGGACGGATCCGTCCCGCTTACCCACGGCGCGCCGACAGGGGGGCCCGGAGCATCTCCATCGCCGGATGGGGAACCCGCCCCCGCTCCAGCGGGCTCGCGAACAGGGCCACCTCGACCCCGGCACGCAGGTTCGGGACCACGACGGTGAAGGTCCCGCGCGCCGGGACCGTCGGACGGACCGTGCGACGACCGCCCGTCTCGGACGGGTCGGCGGTGCGAAGCATCGGGGCCCGCATGCCCCGCCGGTAGATCGGGGTTCCCCGCCCGTCCAGGACCTCGACCCAGAAGCCCGACCGCTCCGCCGGGTCTCGGGGTTCCAGGTCCTCGGAGGGCGGGGGCCGCATTTCCACGTCGAGGCGGTCGGCCAGGACGACGTCGCCGTTCTCGTACCGGAAGACGAGCCGGATGCTCTGGTCCTGCCGCCGGAAAGACTGGGTCACCATGGCTATCGCGCTCCCGGGCCGGGCACTGACGAAGCACCGAGTTGGACCTCTGGTTTCCCAAAGGTACTTTGCCTCGGACCCCTGCGCAGGATTTTGTTACGGCGCCGGCGGCCGCGCGTCGATGCCGGCCTCCTTGCGCTGCGCGGGGGTGATCGGCGTCGGCGCACCGGTCAGCGGGTCGTAGCCGCCGCCGGACTTGGGGAAGGCGATGACGTCGCGCAGCGACGTGCCGCCGGCGAGCAGCATGACGACCCGGTCCCAGCCGAAGGCGATGCCGCCGTGCGGCGGCGGGCCGTAGCTGAACGCCTCGAGCAGGAACCCGAACTTGTCCTGCGCCTGCTCCGGGGTGATCCCGAGGATCGAGAAGACCCGCTGCTGGACGTCGGCCCGGTGGATACGGATGGATCCGCCGCCGATCTCGTTGCCGTTGCAGACGATGTCGTAGGCGTAGGCCAGGGCCTCGCCCGGCGACTCCTCGAACCGGTCGATCCAGTCGGCGTTCGGCGAGGTGAACGGGTGGTGGACGGCCGTCCAGCGCCCGGAGCCGACCGCGACGTCGGTGGTCTTCTCGGCCAGCTCGAACAGCGGGGCGTCCTTCACCCACACGAACGACCACTGGCTCTCGTCGATCAGCCCGCCGCGGCGGCCGATCTCCAGCCGGGCAGCGCCCAGCAGGGCGCGGGCGTCGGACGGATCGCCGGCGGCGAAGAAGACCGCGTCGCCCGGCTCGGCGCCGACCGCCTCGGCCAGCCCGTCGCGTTCGTGCTCGGCGAGGTTCTTCGCCACCGGGCCGCCGAGCGTCCCGTCGTCCCCGACGAGGACGTAGGCGAGCCCCGGCGCCCCGTGCTGCTTGGCGAAGTCCTGCCACCCGTCCAGCTGCTTGCGCGGCTGCGCCGCGCCGCCGGGCTGCACCACGGCACCGACGTAGCTGGCCTGGAACACCCGGAACGGGGTCTGGCTGAAGTACTTCGTCAGGTCGGTGAGCTCCAGACCGAAGCGCAGGTCCGGCTTGTCGGTGCCGTAGCGGGCCATGGCGTCGGCGTAGGTGATCCGCGGGATCGGCAGCGGGATGTCGTAGCCGGCCAGCTCCGACCACAACGCCGCGACGACCGCCTCCCCCAGCGCGATGACGTCGTCCTCGTCGACGAAGGACATCTCGATGTCGAGCTGGGTGAACTCCGGCTGGCGGTCGGCGCGGAAGTCCTCGTCCCGGTAGCAGCGGGCGATCTGGTAGTAGCGCTCGAGCCCGGCGACCATGAGCAGCTGCTTGAACAGCTGCGGCGACTGCGGCAGCGCGTACCAGGAGCCCGGGCGCAGCCGGGCCGGCACCAGGAAGTCGCGGGCGCCCTCCGGCGTCGACCGGGTCAGCGTCGGCGTCTCGACCTCGACGAACTCCTCGGCGGCGAGCACCGTCGCGGGCGATCCGGTTGACATCCGACTCGCAGCCGGATCGCGGCCGCGGGCCCGGCCCGGCGCAGGTCGAGGTAGCGGTAGCGCAGCCGGACCTCCTCGCCGACGTCCACGTGCTCGTCGAGCGGGAACGGCAGCGGCGCCGACTCGGAGAGTACGTCGAGCGCGGTCGCGGTCACCTCGACCTCGCCGGTGGGCAGGTCGGGGTTCTCGTTGCCCTCCGGGCGACGCCCGACCGTGCCGGCGACCTGCACGCAGTACTCGGCCGCGCAGATGGTGGGCGTCCTCCTCGCGGAAGACGACCTGGACGACCCCGCTCGCGTCGCGCAGGTCGATGAAGATGACGCCGCCGTGGTCCCGGCGGCGCGCGACCCAGCCGGAGAGGGTGACGGTCTCGCCCACGTGCTCGGCGGAAAGCGAGCCGGCGGGGTGGGTGCGGATCATGGAGCTGTCTCCTTCGCGGCGGACACCGTGGGGTGCAGGTCGGACTGTGGCGGCGCCCAGGTGTCCGGATCGGCGGGCTGCTGCTCGCCGGAGCGGATGTCGCGCACCTCGTCGCCGCCGGACTCACCACGCGGGAACCACACGTAGGGGATCCCGCGCCGGTCGGCGAACCGGATCTGCTTGCCGTACTTCGCCGGCTCCGGGGCCACCTCGGCGGCGATGCCGCGCCGGCGCAGCGCGGCCGCGGTGCGGTTGCACGCCGCCCTGGCCGGTTCGTCCGGCACGGCCACGAGCACGCAGGTGGGCACCTTGCGGTCGACGGTGAGCGCGTTCGCCCCGAACAGCCGCCCCATCAGGCGGGTGATCCCGATCGACATGCCCACCCCGGGGTAGGTCGTCTCACCCGCGCGGGCCAGCGTGTCGTACCGGCCGCCCGAGCAGATGGAGCCGACGCTCTCGTGCCCGGTGAGGAAGCTCTCGTAGACGGTGCCGGTATAGTAGTCGAGCCCGCGCGCGATCCGCAGGTCGGCCAGCAGCAGCCCCGGTGCGTGTGCCCGCGCGGTCTCCACCACCCGGGCGAGCTCCTCGATGCCGGTGTCGAGCAGCGGGTCGCTGACCCCGAGAGCGCGTACCCGGTCGGCGAAGGACACGTCCTCGGTGGCGATCTGGGCGAGCTGCAGGCAGGCCGCCGCCTGGGTGGCGCTCAGGCCGGCCTCGACCAGCATCTCCTGCACCGCCGCCGGCCCGGCCTTGTCCAGCTTGTCGACGGCGCGCAGTACCGGCGTCGGGTCCTCGATGCCGATCCCGCGGTAGAAGCCCTCCGCGAGCCGCCGGTTGTTGGCGTGGATCCGGATCGGCGGGATCGGCAGCGCGGACAGCGCGTCGAGGACGACCAGTGGCAGCTCGGCCTCGTAGTGGTCGGGGAGGGCGTCGACGCCGACGACGTCGATGTCGGCCTGGCAGAACTCGCGGTAGCGCCCCTCCTGCGGACGTTCCCCGCGCCAGGCCTTCTGGATCTGGTAGCGGCGCAGCGGGAAGTTCAGCTTCCCGGCGTTCTCGAGCACGTAGCGCGCGAACGGCACGGTGAGGTCGAAGTGCAGGCCGAGTCCCGCGCGGGCCGGATCGTCGTCCTCGTCGGCCTGCAGCCGGCGGAGCAGGTAGATCTCCTTCTCGGTCTCGCCCTGGTGCACCAGCTGCTCGACCGGCTCGACCGCCCGCGTCTCGATCGGCGCGAACCCGTGCAGCTCGAACGTCGAGCGGATGGAGTCGATCACCTGCTGCTCGATCATGCGCTGCGGCGGCAGCCACTCCGGGAAGCCGCTGAGCGGCTGTGGCCGGGTCATATCGTGGTCCTCGGGATCGCGCCGGCCGCCATCTGCAGGTAGGGGTTGGTGTCCCGCTCAGCGCCGATGGTGGTCGACGGGCCGTGCCCGGGGTAGAGCACCGTCGCGTCGTCCATGGGCAGCACGACGCGCCGGAGCGAGTCGAACATCGCCTCCTCGCTCGCCCCCCGGCAGGTCGACCCGCCCGATCGAGCCGGCGAACAGCACGTCGCCGCCGAACGCGAGCGGGGCGTCCGGGGTGGACGCGGCGAACATCACCGACCCCGGCGTGTGCCCGGGGGCGTGTCGCACCGAGAGGTCGATCCCGCCCAGCGACAGGGTCGCGCCGTCGGTCAGCTCCCGGACGTCGCCCGGCTCGGCGAACGTCAGTTGGCCGAGGATCGGCGTACCGGCCGGCGCACCGAGGCCGCTCCACGGATCGCTGATCTGGCCGCGGTCGGACGGGTGGACGTAAGCGGGTACGTCGCGGGCCTGACATACCGGGACGACGGAGAAGGTGTGGTCGATGTGGCCGTGGGTCAGCGCGACGGCGATCGGGTGCAGCCGGTGCTCGGCGAGCAGGTCGTCGAGCGGGCCGACGGCCTCCATCCCCGGGTCGATGATGACGCACTGCTCCCCGGGTCCGGAGGCGAGCACCCAGCAGTTGGTGCCGGGCGGTCCGGCCGGGAACCCGGCGACAAGCACGGCGGCGCCCTTCGGTCGAGGTGGCGGGGACGTCTTCGAGCCTACCGACCGCGCCGTACAGCCTTCTCTCAGCTTCGACTCGTAGACTCTCGGCGCGATCGACAGGTCCGATCGACGACGTCCGGAGGAGGCCAGCCCGTGCCGACCAGCAGGCAACGCCGGGAGGCCGCCGAGCGTCACCTCCGCCGCCAGCTCCAGCGCCGGCAGGAGGCCGCGGCCAAGCGCCGCCGCCGGACCGCGATCGCCGGCTCGGTCGCCGCGGTGGTCGTCGTGGTGGTGGTCGTCCTGCTGCTCACGACCGGCGTCTTCGGCGGCGGCTCGGCCAAGAAGGCGGCGGTCGCCGCGCACACCCCCACGGCCACGGCCTCGGCTCGCCCGACCGCCACCCCGTCGCCGTACGCCACCCGCACCTTCACCAAGACGTCGCAGACCCTGCACAAGACCAGCGGGCCGTGCGGGTACGCCGAGACGAGCACGCTGCTCAAGTCGCCCTACACCAAGGACGTCGGGTTGCCGCCGGATCCCCGCCCCACCCCCACGAGCGGCACCGTCACGGTCTCGATGTCGACCACCGACGGCCCGATGACCCTCACGCTCGACCGGGCGAAGGCGCCCTGCGCCGTACAGAGCTTCCTCTATCTGGTGAAGAAGGGGCTCTACGACGGGTCGACCTGCCCGCGGGTGACGACGACCGGCATCTACGTCCTGCAGTGCGGGGACCCGTCCAACAGCCAGCAGGGCGGGCCGACGTACGGCTACAAGGCGGAAGCCACCAAGACCACCGACTACTCCCCCGGCGTGGTGGCGATGGCCAACACCGGCCAGCCGAACTCGACCGGCAGCCAGTTCTTCATCATCTACAAGGACAGCAACAGCGGGCTGCAGAAGAGCTACTCCGTCATCGGCACCGTCAGCAAGGGCCTGGCCGCGGTCACCAAGGTCGCGAAGGCGGGTGCCGCCGGCGGCACGAGCGCGGGCGACGGCAAGCCGGTGCTCGGCATGACCATCACCTCCGCGACGACCGCCAGCTGACCCGCGGACCTTCCCGCCGCCTCCTCCGCCGCTCCTCGCGCCCCGGTCCATGATCGTGATCGGATTTCGCCGCGAAACGCCGTACGAATCCGATCACGATCATGGAAACCGGGGGCGGCGGGGAATGCTGCGGACGTACGGAGGGCGCCGGGGCGGGGCTGGTCGGTCAGGTGCCGGAGGTGACCCGGTAGACGTCGTAGACGCCCTCGACGCCGCGCACCGTGCGCAACAGGTGACCCAGGTGCTTCGGGTCGCCGAGTTCGAAGGTGAACCGGCTCACCGCGACCCGGTCGCGGGTGGTGGTGACCGACGCCGAGAGGATGTTGACCCGCTCGTCCGAGAGCACCCGCGTCACGTCGGAGAGCAGCCGGTGGCGGTCGAGTGCCTCGACCTGGATGGCGACCAGGAACAGCGATCCGGAGGAGGGTGCCCACTCGACGTCGACCAGCCGCTCGGGCTGGGCGTGCAGCGCCGCGGCGTTGGTGCAACTGCGCCGGTGCACGGACACGCCGCCGCCGCGGGTCACGAAGCCGAGTACGTCGTCGCCGGGCACCGGGGTGCAGCACTTGGCCAGCTTCACCCACACGTCGCCGGTCCCGCCCGCGGTGTCCTTGACGACGATGCCCGGATCCCCCGGCGCAGGCCGCCGGGTGTGGCTGGGCATGGCGGTCTCGGCGATGTCCTCGGTGGCGCCCTCCGGCCCGCCGAGCGAGGCGACCAGCTTGTGCACCACGGACTGTGCGGAGACGTGGTTCTCGCCGACGGCGGCGTAGAGCGCCGAGATGTCGGGGTAGTGCAGTTCGCTGGCGAGGGTGGTGAGCGCCTCCCCGCCGGTCAACCGCTGCAGCGGCAGGCCCTCCTTGCGCATCGCCCGGCTGATCGCGTCCTTGCCGGACTCGATCGCGTCCTCGCGCCGCTCCTTGGCGAACCACTGGCGGATCTTGGTCTTGGCGCGCGGGCTGGCGACGAACGCCCGCCAGTCGCGGGACGGGCCGGCGTTCTCCGACTTCGAGGTGAAGATCTCGACGACGTCGCCGTTGTCCAGCTCGCTCTCCAGCGCGACCAGCCGGCCGTTGACCCGGGCGCCGATGCAGCGGTGCCCGACCTCGGTGTGTACGGCGTAGGCGAAGTCGACCGGGGTGGACCCCGCCGGCAGCGACATCACGTCGCCCTTGGGGGTGAAGACGTAGACCTCGTTGGAGGCGAGATCGAAACGCAGCGAGTCGAGGAACTCGCCGGGCTCCTTGGTCTCGCGCTGCCAGTCGAGCAGTTGCCGCAGCCACAGCATGTCGTCGTTGCCGGCGGGTACGGCGACCTCGACGCCCTTGGCCTCCTTGTACTTCCAGTGCGCGGCGATGCCGTACTCGGCGGTGCGGTGCATCGCATGGGTGCGGATCTGGAACTCGACCGGCTTGCCCTCCGGCCCGATCACCGTGGTGTGCAGCGACTGGTACATGTTGAACTTCGGCATCGCGATGAAGTCCTTGAACCGGCCGGGAACCGGCTGCCAGGTCGCGTGGATGACGCCGAGCGTCGCGTAGCAGTCCCGCACGCTGTCGACGAGGATCCGGATGCCCACCAGGTCGTAGATGTCGGCGAAGTCGCGGCCCCGCACGATCATCTTCTGGTAGATCGAGTAGTAGTGCTTCGGTCGGCCGGTGACCGCTGCCTTGACCTTGGCGGCCCGCAGGTCGCTCGTCATCCGCTCCGAGACCGCGGTCAGGTGTACGTCGCGGGACGGGGCGCGTTCGGCGACCAGCCGCACGATCTCGTCGTACCGCTTGGGGTAGAGGGTCGCGAAGGCGAGGTCCTCCAGCTCCCACTTGACGGTGTTCATGCCCAGCCGGTGGGCCAGGGGGGCGAGCACCTCGATCGTCTCGCGCGCCGTGCGCTCCTGCTTCTCCGGCGACAGGAAGCGCAGGGTGCGCATGTTGTGCAGCCGGTCGGAGAGCTTGATGACCAGCACCCGGGGGTCGCGGGCCATCGCGACGATCATCTTGCGGATCGTCTCGGCCTGCGCCGCGTCGCCGTACTGCACCTTGTCCAGCTTGGTGACCCCGTCGACCAGGTGGGCGACCTCGTCGCCGAAGTCGGCCTCGAGCTCGACGAGGGTGTAGCCGGTGTCCTCCACCGTGTCGTGCAACAGCGCCGCGACCAGGGTGGTGGTGTCCATGCCCAGCTCGGCGAGGATCGTGGCGACCGCGAGCGGATGGGTGATGTAGGGGTCGCCGCTCTTGCGCAGCTGACCGCGATGATGGTGGTCGGCGACGTCGTAGGCCCGCTGGAGCAGCTTCAGGTCGGCCTTGGCGTGGGCCGCCCGGTGGGTGGCGACCAGCGGTTCGAGGACGGCCCCTACGCCGGACGGGCTCTGGCCGGCGGTGATCCGGCGGGCGATGCGGGCCCGGACCCGGCGTCGGCGGTGGGTCTCGCCCGGCTCGGCGGTGACCGGATGGTCGGCGATGTCGTCCGGTTCTGGCTCGTCGACACTCGCCTCAACAGCGGCGGGCACCGAGGGCTCGGCCTCGACCGCCGGCTGGTCTTCCTGGGTGGACGGCGCGACGTCAGAACTCAGAGCTGCTCCCCTCGGTCGCTGTGCGTCCTCTGAGTCTACGGCCCTGCCGCCGTACGGCGCGCGATCAGACGCTCAGCAGCGTCTGCACGTCGCGCGGGACCAGCTGCTCCCGGCCCCCCAGCTCGGCGAGCTCGAGGATCACCGACACCCCGACCACCGCCGCCCCCACCTGCTCCAGCAGGCGCAGCGTGGCGGCCAGCGTGCCGCCGGTGGCCAGCACGTCGTCGACGACGAGCACCCGCTGACCCGGCTGGAGGGTGTGGGGGTGCATCTCGATCACGGCCTCGCCGTACTCGAGGGTGTAGGCGATCGACACGGTGGTCGGCGGCAGCTTGCCGGCCTTGCGTACCGGGACCACGCCCACCCCGGTCGCGTAGGCGATGGCCGCGGCGAGCAGGAAGCCCCGCGCCTCGATACCCACGACGACGTCGAACCCGTCCGGGCCGTGGTGGGCGATGATGCCGTCGATCGCCGCCGCGAACGCCGGCCCGTCGGCCAGCAACGGCATGATGTCCCGGAAAAGTATCCCTTCCGACGGGAAGTCCGGTACGTCGCGGATGTGGCTGGCGACCAGTTCCGCGAGCCGCTCGGCGGCGGCATCGGCCCGGTGCGCGGGAGCAGGATCGGCGTCCGGCACGGCGTCCCCTGCACTCATCGGCGGCGCTTCTGCTGCGGTCGGCCGCCCCGCTTCTGCGGCTGCTTCTGCTGCGGCCGCCGCTTGCTCTGCGGCCGCGCGCCGGGTCGGGGCGGCTCACCCGGCGGCGGGGCGTCCGGCCCCTCCGTCGGACCCGCGGCCGGCTCCAGGACCGCCGTGGCCGTCCCGGTCCGGCCGGTGCCCCCGGACCGGGCACTCGCCTCGGCCTTCGCGGTGGCCGAGGCCCGGCGGGCCGCGACCCGCTTGGCGAGCGCGACGTACTGCGGCTGCCGCTCCTTGAGGTCGCACGCGATCGGCGTGGCGAGGAACAGCGAGGAGTAGGCACCGGTGGCCAGTCCGACGAAGAGCACCAGGGCCAGGTCCTTGATCGTCCCGACCCCGAGCAGCCCGGCGCCGACGAAGAGCAGCCCGGCGACCGGCAGCAGCGCGATCAGCGAGGTGTTGATCGAGCGGGCCAGGGTCTGGTTGACGGCCTTGTTCGCCGCCTCGGAGTAGGTCTGCTTGGTACTGCCGAGGATGCCGCGGGTGTTCTCGCGCACCTTGTCGTAGACGACGATGTTGTCGTAGAGCGAATAACCCAGGATGGTGAGCAGGCCGACCACCGTCGAGGGCGTGACCTCGAATCCCACGAGCGAGTAGATCCCCGCGGACAGCACGAGGTCGTGCAGCACGCCGATGATCGCGCCCACCGAGAGCCGCCACTCGAAAAACGCCGAGATGAAGATCGTGACGGCGACGAGGAACACGACGAGCGCGACCAGCGCCTTGTTCGTGACGTCCCGTCCCCAGGAGGCGCTGACCTGGTTCTGGCTGATGTCACTGGCCTGCATCGGCGACCCGTTGACCGGGATCTCCTTGCCGAGGCTGGAGGCGAGCGTGTTCTTGAGCTTGGCGATCTCGCCGGCGGGCAGGATGTCGGTCTTGACAACGAAGTTCGCGCTGGAGCCGGTGCCGGCCTGCTGGATCGACTCCGTCGGCACACCGGACTTCGTCACCACGGTCTGGACCTGGGAGATGCTCGCGTGTCCCGTCGGGAACTGCAGCGAGTTGCCGCCCTTGAAGTCGATCCCGAAGTTGAAGCCGCGCAGCCCGATCGACAGCGCGCAGACCACCATCAGGATCGCCGAGATCGTGTACCACCGCTTGCGGTGCGCGACGAACTCGTAGTTGGTCTCGCCGCGGTAGAGCCGGCTGATCACGGACACGTCAGGACTCCTTCGTGACGCGTTCGCGGCGTCGGGCCGCCGCCCGCTCGGCGGCGCTCGGCCCGTCGGAGGCGGATTCGGCCACCTCCTGGGCCCGGGCGGCCTGCACGGCACCGAGGCCGGAGAACCGTGGCGAGGAGAACGTCTTGGACAGGGACGCGACCGAGATCAGCGGGTGGGTGAACAGGAAGACGACGACCAGGTCGAGGATCGTCGACAGGCCGAGCGTGAAGGCGAAGCCCTTCACCTCGCCGGCGGCCAGGTAGTAGAGGATCGCCGCGGCGAGGAAGGACACCGCGTCGGCGGTCAGGATCGTCCGTCGCGCCCGGACCCATGCCCGCGGGACGCCGGAGCGCATGGTGCGGCCCTCGTGCACCTCTTCCTTCAGCCGTTCGAAGAACACGACGAAGGAGTCGGCGGTGATACCGACGGCGACGATGAAGCCGGCGATCCCGGCCAGCGTCAGGGTGAATCCGATCTGCCGGCCGAGCAGCACGATGCAGGCGTAGACCAGCAACCCGGAGACGATGAGACTCGCGATCGTCACCAGGCCGAGGGCCCGGTAGTAGATCAGCGAGTAGATGACGACCAGGAGCAGCCCGATGCCGCCGGCGAGCAGGCCGGCCCGGAGCTGGTCGGAGCCGAGGGTGGGCGAGATGGTCTGCGCCTCGGAGATGCCGAACGACAGCGGCAGGGCGCCGTACTTGAGGTCGTTGGAGAGCGTCGTCGCGCTCTTCTGGTCGAACTGCCCGGTCACCTGGGTGGAGCCGTTGATCGTGCCCTGGATCTCGGGGGCGGAGAGCACCTTGCCGTCGAGGACGAACGCGACCAGGTTGGCCGGGTCGTTGGGCGACACGGTCTTGTTGTGCTTGCTGGTGTAGTCGGCCCAGATCCCCTGGCCCTTGCTCTTCAGGTCGATGAGGATCGTCCAGCCACCCAGCGAGTTGCCGCCGGCGCCGAACTGCGCCTGCGCGCTGGACACCTGGGTGCCGGAGATGATCGACGGCCCGAGCACGAATTTCTGCTTGCCGTCGGTGGTGCAGGCGACGATCGGCTTGGTCGACGGCGCCCTGGCGGCCGACATGGCCAGCTCCGAGCACGGTTTGGAGACGTCCGCGGCGGTGATGCCCGGCGGCAGCTGGCCGGTCGACGGGTTCGGCGCGGTGGCCACCGCGGTCGGCGCCGGGCTGGGTTTGGCCGGACTCTTGGTGGCCGGTTTCTTGGGTGCCCGATCGAGTGGCGGCAGGACGTCGCCCTGCGGCTTCGCGGTCTTGGTGGCCTTCGCCTTCGGCGTGGGCGACGCGCTCGGCTTCGGTGTTCCGCTGGACTTGCCCTTGCTCGGCGTCGGGGTCGGGGTCGCCTTCGGCGGCGTGGTGGGCTGCAGCGGTCCGGTCACCACGGGTCGGAAATAGAGCTGGGCGGTGCTGCCGAGCTGCTTCGCCTGCTCGCCGTTCTTGCCGGGCACCGAGATGACGATCCGGTCGCTGCCCTGCACGACGACCTCGGAGTTGGCGACACCGAGACCGTTGACCCGGTCCTCGATGATGTTGCGCGCAACGTTCAGGTCGGCCTGGTTGGGCGGCTGGCCGTTGGTCGTCTGGGCCTGCAGCGTGACCGTCGTCCCGCCCTCCAGGTCGAGGCCGAGCTTCGGCGTCGGGCTGGATCCGGTGAAGAAGACCAGGACGTAGAGGATGGCGAGGAGCCCCGCGAGCGTCGCGAAGTAGCGGCCGGCCCGCAGGTGGGGTGACGGTGCTGCCACGGAGTAGTCGTCTCCTCGTCCCGTTGTCTAGCGCGCGTCGACGGCCCGGTGAGTCCGCCCGCTCTGGCCAGTATGGCCGAGCGACCGGGCCCGCCGGCCGCCGACCGCCCCGGTGTCAGTCGCGCCCGTCCTCCGGCTTGGTCTCCGGGTCGCCGTAGGCATGCCCGTCGTCCTGGTAGCCACCGCCGGCCACCTCGCCGCCGGCCTGCGGCTCGCCCAGGCCGGGTACGTCGCCCTCACCCGGCGCCGGCGTGGTCCCGCTCAGGACCTCGCCGATGGCGGCCCGGGCGAAGCGGACCTCGATGCCCGGCGCGATCTCGAGCTCGACCGTCCGCTCGTCGAGGGCCACCACCCGGCCGTAGAGACCGGAGGTGGTCATGACGTCGGTATCGACCGTCAGGGCGGCCCGCATCGCCTGGGCCGCCCGGGCGGTCCGCATCTGGCGCCGGGCCGGGACGACGACGAGCAGGAGGAACACGACGGCCAACAAGATCAGCGGCAACAGGGCATTCACGGTGCGGTTTGCTCCTTTTTGTCCATCTCGGCCGGCGCTCACCAACGGTGACCGGCCCGCGGGAGTCTAGGTGTCGGAAACCCCCGCGGGCAAAAGCCATGACTCACCCATCACCATGGCATGCCTTGCGGGGGCAACGCGCGGCGCCTGGGTGGGGTTCCACACCGGCCGCGCAGTCCTTCACTCGTCGAAGAGCATCGGGGTGTCCGGACGGGCCCGCGGTACGGCGAGTCCCAGGTGCGACCAGGCGGCCGGGGTGGCGACCCGGCCGCGCGGGGTGCGGGCCAGCAGCCCGGCGCGCACCAGGAACGGCTCGGCGACCTCCTCGACCGTCTGCGACTCCTCCCCCACCGCGACGGCGAGCGTGCTCAGCCCGACCGGACCGCCGCCGAACCGGCGTACCAGGGCGTCGAGCACCGCCCGGTCGAGCCGGTCGAGCCCGAGCTCGTCGACGTCGTAGACCGCCAGCGCCGCCCGCGCGACCGAGCGGGTGACGATCCCGTCGGCGCGGACCTCGGCGTAGTCGCGGACCCGGCGCAGCAGCCGGTTGGCGATCCGGGGGGTGCCCCGGGAACGCCCGGCGATCTCCTCGGCGCCGTCGCTCTGAGCGCGATGCCGAGCAGCGCGGCGCTGCGGTGCAGGACCTGGTCCAGCTCGCCGGCGTCGTAGAAGTCCATGTGGCCGACGAAGCCGAACCGGTCGCGCAGCGGACCGGTCAGCAGCCCGGACCGGGTGGTGGCGCCGACCAGCGTGAACGGCGCGACCTCGAGCGGGATCGCGGTCGCCCCCGGCCCCTTGCCGACCACGACGTCGACCCGGAAGTCCTCCATCGCGAGGTAGAGCAGTCTCCTCGGCCGGGCGGGCGATCCGGTGGATCTCGTCGATGAACAGCACGTCGCCCTCGGCGAGGTTGGACAGCATCGCGGCCAGATCGCCGGCCCGCTCGATCGCCGGGCCGCTGGTGAGCCGGATCGCGGTCCCCAGCTCGGCCGCGATGATCATCGCCAGGGTGGTCTTGCCCAGGCCGGGCGGGCCGGAGAGCAGGACGTGGTCGGGCGGGTGGCCCCGCCGGCGGGCGGCCTCGAGCACCAGGCCGAGCTGCTCGCGGACCCGCGCCTGGCCGACGAACTCGCTCGAGCCGGCGCGGGCGCAGGGAGGCCTCGACGTCCCGCTCGTCGACCTCGGCGTAGGGGGACACGACGTCCTCGTCACCGGTCGCGTCGCGTCGAGGTCGGCCTCGCGGGTGGCGCGGTCGAGGTTGGCCTCGCGGGTGGCGCGGTCGAGGTTGGCCTCGCGGGTGGCGCGGTCGAGGTCGGCCTCGCCGCCGAGCCGGGTCGAGGGAGCTCATGCCCGGCCCAGGAGGCGCAGTGCCGAGCGGAGCAGCGTCGGGACGTCGGCACCGTCGGCGGCCTCCGGCGCGACCGCCTCGACCGCCTGGTCGGCCTCGCGGGCGGTCCAGCCGAGCCCGACCAGGGCGTGCTGCAACTGGTCGCGCCACGGCGCCACGGGCGCGACGGCGCCCGCCTCGACGCCGGCCCCGGCCGCGTCGCCCACCGCGCCGATCCGGTCGCTCAGCTCGAGGACCAGCCGCTCCGCGCCCTTCTTGCCGATTCCCGGCACCGCGCGTGAGCGCGGCCAGGTCCCCGGTGGCGACGGCGCGGCGGACGTCCCGCGGCGAGTGCACGGCGAGCACCGCCTGGGCCAGCCGCGGGCCGACCCCGCTCGCGGTCTGCAGCAGCTCGAACAGGGACCGCTCGTCGTCGTCGGCGAAGCCGAAGAGGGTGAGCGAGTCCTCCCGCACGACCAGGCTGGTCGAGAGCCGGGCGCTCTGCCCGACCCGCAGCCGGGCGAGCGTCCCGGGTGCGCACTGCACCGTCAGCCCGACGCCGCCGACCTCGACGACCGCGCCGTCGGGGCCGAGGGCGACGACCGGTCCGCGGACGCTGGCGATCACCGCGACACCGTAGCGGCCGCCGGCGGTCCGGGCCGCCTGCGCGGACGCCGCGCCAGATGTGGCAGATCGCCAGCGCGAGGGCGTCGGCGGCGTCGGCCGGCGCGGGCCGGGCGGCCAGCCGCAGCAGCCGGGTGACCATGACGCGACCTGCGCCTTGTCGGCCCGGCCGGACCCGGTCACGGCCGCCTTGACCTCGCTCGGCGTGTGCAGCGCGACCGGTAGCCGGCGCCGGGTGGCGGCCAGGATCGCCATCGCGGCGGCCTGCGCCGTGCCCATCACGGTGCGGACATTGTGCTGGCTGAACACCCGCTCGACGGCGACGGCGTCCGGGCGGTAGCGCTCCGTCTCCTCGGCCAGCCGGTCGGCGAGGAACACCAGCCGGGCGCCGAGGTCGTCGCCGGCCGGGGTGCGGATCACGTCGTAGCACCGCGCGGTGAGGGTCCGGCCGGGTGCGCCGTCGACGACGCCGAAGCCGCACCGGGTCAGACCCGGGTCGACGCCCAGCACCCGCACGCCGCGTCCCTCCACCTCGGGCGGACCGCCCCGGATCATGCTCCGGATCGGCACCGTCTCGACCGAAGCACCCGTTCGACACGGTAGCGGTCCCGCGCCGGGGAGCGGGTCACCGCCACGCGGTGGGCTCAGCCGACCGCCTCCATCACGGCGTCGGGGACGTCGACGTTGGCGTAGACGTTCTGGACGTCGTCGAGGTCCTCGAGCGCGTCGATCAGCCGGAACACCTTGCGCGCGCCCTCCTCGTCCAGCGGCACCGACACGCTCGGCAGGAAGCTGGCCTCGGCGGACTCGTACTCGATCCCGGCGTCCTGCAGGGCGGTGCGGACGGCGACCAGGTCGGTGGCCTCGCAGACCACCTCGAAGGACTCGCCGAGGTCGTTGACCTCCTCGGCGCCGGCGTCGAGGACGGCGGCGAGCACGTCGTCCTCCCCGCAGCCCGACCGTCGGGACGATGACCACGCCCTTGCGGTTGAACAGGTAGGAGACCGAGCCGGGGTCGGCCATCGAGCCGCCGTTGCGGGTCATCGCGGTGCGGACGTCGGATGCGGCCCGGTTGCGGTTGTCGGTCAGGCACTCGATCAGCAGCGCCACGCCGCCGGGGCCGTAGCCCTCGTAGGTGATCGTCTCGCAGGTCGGCGCCGCCGGCCTCGAGGCCGGAGCCGCGCTTGATGGCGCGGTCGATGTTGTCGTTGGGGACCGAACTCTTCTTGGCCTTCTGGATGGCGTCGTAGAGCGTCGGGTTGCCGGCCGGATCGCCGCCGCCGGTGCGCGCGGCGACCTCGATGTTCTTGATCAGCTTGGCGAACATCTTGCCGCGCTTGGCGTCGACGACCGCCTTCTTGTGCTTGGTCGTCGCCCACTTGGAATGGCCGCTCATGCTTGTCCTCTCACGATCTGGACGAACAGCCCGTGTACGCGCGCGTCGCCGGTGAGCTCCGGGTGAAACGAGGTCGCGAGGCGGTTCCCCTGCCGGACAGCGACGATTCTACCCGCGGCCGGTCCGGCCTCGACCGTCCCGAGGGGATGCACCCCGTCCCCGACGGACTCGACCCACGGGGCCCGGATGAACACGGCGTGATAGGGCGGTCCGTCCAGCCCGGTCAGGTGCACGTCGGCCTCGAACGAGTCGATCTGCCGGCCGAAGGCGTTCCGGCGGACGAGCATGTCGATCCCACCGAACGTGCGCTGGTCGGCGGTGCCGTCGACGATCCGGTCGGCCAGCATGATCATCCCGGCGCAGGTGCCGTAGGTCGGCAGGCCGTCGGCGATGCGCTTCCCGAGCGGTTCGGCGAGCCCGAACACCTCGGCCAGCTTGGCGATCGTGGTCGACTCCCCGCCGGGGATGACGATCCCGTCGAGATCGTCGATCTCCTCCGGCCGCCGCACCGGCCGCGCCCGCGCACCGCATTCGGTGAGCATGCGCAGGTGCTCGCGCACGTCACCCTGCAGGGCGAGGACGCCGATCAGCGGCGACGAATCAGACACCACTTCAGGGTAGGCGGCCGGGGTCACCAGCCGCGATCGGCGTAGCGCTGCTCCTGCGGAAGCGTCGTCGACGTTGATCCCGACCATCGCCTCACCGAGCCCGCGGGACACCTTGGCGATGACGTCCGGGTCGTCGTGGAAGGTGGTGGCGGCCTGACGATCGCCGCCGCGCGCCGGCGCCGGATCGCCGGACTTGAAGATCCCCGACCCCACGAAGACGCCCTCGGCGCCGAGCTGCATCATCATCGCCGCGTCGGCCGGCGTGGCGATGCCGCCGGCGGTAAAGAGCACGACCGGCAGCTTGCCGGCCTCGGCGACCTCGGCGACCAGCTCGTAGGGCGCCCGCAGCTCCTTGGCCGCGCCGTAGAGCTCGGCGCTGTCCAGCGTGGACAGCCGGCGGATCTCGGCCCGGATCGACCGCATGTGCCGGGTCGCCTCGACCACGTTGCCGGTACCGGCCTCGCCCTTGGAGCGGATCATCGCCGCGCCCTCGGAGATCCGGCGCAGTGCCTCGCCGAGGTTGGTCGCGCCGCACACGAAGGGCACGGTGAACGCCCACTTGTCGATGTGGTGGGCCTCGTCGGCCGGGGTGAGCACCTCGGACTCGTCGACGTAGTCGACGCCCAGTGACTGCAGCACCTGCGCCTCGACGAAGTGGCCGATTCGGGCCTTGGCCATCACCGGGATGGAGACTGCGCCGATGATCGCCTCGATCATGTCCGGGTCGCTCATCCGGGCGACGCCGCCCTGCGCGCGGATGTCGGCCGGGACCCGCTCGAGGGCCATGAC
Source organism: uncultured Actinomycetota bacterium (assembly GCA_963828605.1). Classification (GTDB taxonomy): domain Bacteria; phylum Actinomycetota; class Actinomycetes; order Mycobacteriales; family QHCD01; genus DASXJE01. The sequence goes on from CAWHER010000001.1 coordinate 916,885, forward strand.
GGCCACGGCGCCGGCGTCCTCGGCGATCTTGGCCTGCTCGGCGGTGACCACGTCCATGATCACCCCGCCCTTGAGCATCTCGGCCATGCCCCGCTTCACGCGGGCCGTACCCGCCCGGGGGGTGGGCGAGGAGGCGCCGGCCGGTGTGGTTTCGGGACTCTCAGGGCTGGACAAGTCGGTGCCTTTCGGTGCGCGTGAGGGCCGTCGCTCCCATCGTACGGCGACGGGTCAGTGTGACCGGCACCTCAGCGCCCCGAGAGGCAGATCAGTGGGTGGCCAGATCCGTGGGTGGCCAGATCCGTGGGTGGCCAGATCCGTGGGTGGCCAGATCAGTCGGGTGGCCAGATCCGTGGGTGGCCAGATCAGTGGGTGGCCAGCCCGTGCGGGTTGCCGACGAGCAGCACCCAGGTCCCGCCCGGATGCAGCAGCATGTCCTTCCCGTCCTTGGTGCGGAACAGGGTGGGCGCGGCGCGGTTCGCCCGGGTCCAGTGCCCGCGCAACATGTGCCCGTCGCGGAAGACGTAGGCCGCGCCGTTGCCCACGGTCTTGGTGTCGGCGGACGGGTTGCCGGCCGCATCGATGTCACCGCGGTTGACGGTGACCTGGCAGATCTGCACGACCACGTTGGGGGTGCTCACCACCGCGCCGCTAGCCGTCTTCAGGTCGACGCCGTCGACGGTCCGGATCCAGCGGTGCAGCGACGCGCCCCACCGGAACGAGACCGGGGTGCCACCGACCGTCGCGGTCAGTCCCTGCACGGTCTGCGCCTTCTGGACCTGCTGCGGGTCCTTCGCCGCCCAGCGCATCCCGATGTCGTGCACCCCGGTGGCCTTGTGCAGGTCGCCGGTGATGGCCTGCAGGTTGGCGATCAGGTTGTAGGGGCTCGGCCGGTCCCCGGCGCGGAAGTAGGCGCTCGGGAAGGAGTTGTACGAGGCGTTGACCAGACCGCTCTGGTCGAAGTTGTTCACCACGGCACTCGCCCCGCCGGAGAACGCCAGCGCCGGCTTGCCGTACTGCCGAAGCAGCGCGGGATCGCTGAACCGCACGCTGCGGACCGGCCCGACCTGGCTCGGCTTGTGGCTGGCGAACACGGCGAGGAGCCGGGTCAGGCCGCCCTCGACCTGCTCGACGTAGACGACGTCCGCGTCGCCCAGGCCGATCTGCGGGTATGCCGCCGACGTGTTGTCGACCTTGACCCCGATCACCGGGCCCTTGGGCACCGGGCCGAGACCGGTCAGCGGGTTGACGGACGGCGGCTTCGGCTTCGGCTTCGGCTTCGGCTTGTGGGTGGGCTTCGGCTTGGGCTTCGGCGACGGCGACGGGCTGGCCGACGTGGGCGCGGCGGAGGACGTCGTGGCCGCCGCCTTCGGATGACCGCTCCCGGAGGTGCAGGCGGTCAGTACGGCGATGCCGGCGGCGAGGACGACGACCAGCGGCCGGGTCCGGCGGTTGCAGAACACGGGGCGAGACTAGCCGGGCTCAGCGCCGGAGTGGGGAGGCGGGCGCCTCCGGCTCGGTCGAGATGTGCGGGACCGGCGGCGGCTCGGCCGGCCGGCGGGCCGGAACCGACGTGTCGGCGATCTCGAAGAAGGACGGCAGCGGCCGCCGGCCGGCCGGCGCCAGCACCCGGGGTAGCCGCCGGGAGCGCAGCGCCCGGGTATCCCGCACCGCGTCGTTGTAGAACCGGCGGGCGAGCACCACCCGGGTCGAGGCGTCCGCCAGGTCCTGCATGGAGGCCGGATCCAGGTCCGGCGGCAGATCGGCCAACGCCCGGCCGAGGTCGTTCTCGGCCGCCTCACGCACGCTCACGTCGGCCTCCAGCGCGGCCCGGCACGCCGTCCGCAACCGCTCCGTACGGGCCGGGCCGAGCCGCTCGGGCGCCCGGTCGGCCAGCGCCTGAACGGCGGCCGCCCGCCGGACGAGCTGGGCGTCCAACGACGCCTGCGCGGCGTCGACCCGGGTGTCCAACCGGTCGAGCCGGGTCGTGGTCCAGGTCACCCAGGTCGTCAGCACGGCCAGGAACGCGACGACCAGAACGGCGATCTCCATTCCACGATGGTAAGCGGCCGTCCTCAGCCGCCCTCGGCAGTGACCTCCTCCGGGTCGACCGCGACCACGGTCTCGTAGACCTGGAGGATCTGGGCCGCCACCACCGGCCAGTCGTACTCCCGGACCACCAGGCGGCCGATGCCGGCGAGCTCGGCGCGGCGTTCCGGTGCGTCGAGCAGCCCGCCGAGCGCTGCGGCGAGTGCGCCGGCGTCGCCGGGCGGGAACAGCGCGGCCGGTGAGCCGCCGCGCAGCACCTTGCGGAACGGCTCGAGGTTGCTGGCCGCGATCGCGGTCCCCGCGGCCATGGCCTCGAGCAGGATGATCCCGAAGCTCTCCATGCCGAGGTTGGGGGCGCAGTAGACATCAAGCGACGCCAGCAGCCGGGCCTTGTCGGTCTCGCTGACCACGCCGAGCAGATCCACCCGGCCGGTCAGACTGCGCGGCAGCTCCGTCCGCAGCTCCTCGGCGTCTCCCCCGCCGGCGACCACCAGCCGCAGGTCCGGCCGGGACGGCGCCAGCCGGGCCAGAGCGGCGAGCAGCACCGCCATCCCCTTGCGCGGCTCGTCGTAGCGGCCGATGAAGCCGACAGTTCCCCCGGTCCTCGGGTAGCCCGGCAGCGGTGTCGCCCCGGCGAACCGGGCGACCGACGACGCCGTTGGGGATCTCCACGGCGTCGCCGCCGAGGTGCTCGACCTGCACCTGGCGGGCCGCATCGGACACCGCGATCCGGCCGCGGATCTTCTCCAGGAACGGCTGCAGCATCCCCTGCGCGGCCGACAGCGACCGCGACCGCGGGTTGGAGGTGTGGAAGGTGGCGACGATCGGCCCGCTGGCCAGCATGCAGGCCAGCAACGACACGCTGGGCGCGACCGGTTCGTGCAGGTGCAGGACGTCGAAGTGCCCCTCGCGCAGCCAGCGCCGGACCCGCGCGGCCGAGACCGGGCCGAACTGCAGCCGGGCCACCGAGCCGTTGTAGCGGACCGGGACCGCGCGGCCGACGCCGACGACGTAGTGCGGGAGGGCGGTCTCGTCATTGGCCGGCGAGAGCACCGAGACGTAGTGGCCCAGCTCGAGCAGCGTCTCGGCCAGGTCGCGGACGTGGGCCTGCACACCGCCGGGAACATCCCACGGATAGGGGCAGACGAGTCCGACCCGCATCCGGCTCACCGCCGGGCGACGACACTGGGCGCAAGCGCCCGGTCACCGCCGAAGTCCGCGACCCACAGCCGCTGCAGCATGTGCCAGTCCTCGGGATGGGCGCGGATGTCCGTCTCGAAGGCGTCGGCGAGCTGCTGGGTCGCCGCAGCGACCCGGTCCCGGAGCCGGAGCCCGTCGTCGAGCTCGATCCGGGGATGGAAGGTGATCGCCCAGTCGTCGCCGTCGAACCACTGACCGACCGGAATCAGCGCGGCCCCGGTCCGGGCGGCCAGCAGTGCCGGCCCGGCAGGCATCCGGGTCGCCTCGCCGAAGAAGGTCACCGGTACGCCGGCGGCGGACAGGTCGCGGTCGGCGAGGAGGCACACCACGCCGCCCGCCCGGAGCCGCTCGGCGAGCACTTCCGCCGGGCCGCGGGCGCCGCCCTCGAGCGGCAGCACCTCCATCCCGAGCCCTTCGCGGTAGTCCACGAACCGCTGGTAGAGCGATTCGGGCTTCAGGCGCTCGGCGACGGTGGCGAACGGCTCGCCCTGACCGACCAGCCAGACCCCGCTGACGTCCCAGTTTCCGATGTGCGGCAACGCGAGGATGATTCCGCGTCCGTCGGCGCGGGCGGCGTCGAAGATCTCCTGGCGCGCCATCGAGACCCGCGCGATCACGGCTTCCTTGTCCATCACCGGCAGCCGGAATGTCTCCAGCCAGTAGCGCGCGTAGGACCGCACCGCCCGGCGTACCAGGTCCTCGTGCGTCGCCTCGTCGACGTCCGGACCGACCACCCGGCGCAGGTTCGCCGCCAGCTGGCGCACACCCCGCCCGCGCCGGCGGAAGGCGATGTCGGCCGCCAGCCGGAAGGCCCCCGCGGCAACCCGGCGCGGCAGGACCTTCACGGCCCACCACCCGGCGGCATAGGCCAGGTCGAGCAGTCGTCCCCGCACGCCGTCACCCACCCCCACCCGACTCACCGCGGCGACCCTGCTCCCGCCGACGCGTGGCTGCTCTGCCGCCGCACCTCGGCCAGGCGCTGCACGACCGTCACCGCGCTGGCCGCGACGAGCAGCCACAGCGCAATTGCCTGAACATACGGCACGCCGAGGCCGGCCAGCCCCGTACCGACGAGCACGACGATCAGCCGCTCGGCCCGCTCGGCGATGCCGACGTCGCAGGTCATCCCGAGCCCCTCGGCCCGGGCCTTCACGTACGACGTGACGGTGGAGAAGACCAGGCAGAGCAGCGCGGCCAGCTCCAGCGCGGTGCTGTGGCCGCGACCGGCGAACCACCACGCGAGCGACCCGAACACCGCGGCGTCGGCGACCCGGTCACAGGTCGAGTCGAGCACCGCCCCGAACGGCGACGACCCGCGCCCGGCCCGGGCGACCGCCCCATCGACCATGTCGAGCATCACGAAGAACCAGATGACCAGGGTGCCGACGAAGAACTCACCGCGCGGGAAGAACACCAACGCACCGGCGACCGCCCCGATCGTCCCGACAACGGTCACCGCGTCCGGTGTCACTCCGGCCCGGGCCAGTCGGGCCCCGAGCGGGGTCAGCGCCTTGGAGATCGAGGCGCGGGCGAACAGGTTGAGCATCGCGGTCCGTTCGGTGCGGGAAATCACGGGTTATCGGTGCCGTCACGATAGCGCCGCGAGATGCTTGCCCCGGGCCGCGCCCGCGAGGCGCCGACCCCTTGCTGCCGTCGCGGGTTGGGTGTCGAATCGCCGAACAGGGTCCGGCGGACGGCTGGCGGAGCGGTGAACGGGAGGCGGTCATGGGGACAAAGTCATCAGGAGGCGCCGGGCGGGGCTCGGATCGCGGGGCGGTCGCCGCGGTCGAGCCGGTCGATCGCCCCGAAAAGGTACGCAACGTGGCGCTAGTCGGACACTCCGGCGCCGGTAAGACGACGCTGGCCGAGGCGCTGCTCGCCGCCACCGGGACCATTCCGCGGATGGGATCAGTGCTCGACGGCACGACCGTGAGCGACGCTGATCCGGCGGAGGTCCGCCAACAGCGGTCGGTGGCGCTGGCGGTCGCGCCGTTCGAGCACGATGACGTCCGGGTGAATCTGCTCGACACCCCGGGCTACGCGGACTTCACCGGCGAGTTGCGGGCCGGGCTGCGGGCCGCCGACGCGGCCCTGTTCGTCGTGTCGGCCACCGACCGTGTCGACGCGACCACCGTTACGCTGTGGGACGAGTGCGCGTCGGTCGGCATGCCGCGGGCGGTCGTCATCACCCGCCTCGATCACCAACGGGCCGACTTCGACGCCAGCCTGGCCGAGTGCCAGCGGGTGTTCGGTGACGGCGTTCTGCCGCTCTACCTCCCGATGCACGGCGACGACGGGACGGTCGCCGGCCTCATCGGCCTGCTCTCCCGCCGCGTCTTCGACTACTCGGCCGGCGGCTACCCCCCGGCCGAGCGCGAGCCCGATCCCGAACACGTGCAGTTGATCGAGGAGGCCCGCAACGCACTCATCGAGGGGGTCATCGCCGAGAGCGAGGACGAGACCCTGATGGAGCGCTACCTCGACGGCGAGGACATCGACATGGACATCCTCGTCGACGACCTCGAGACCGCGGTGGCCCGCGGGTCGTTCTTCCCGGTCCTGGGCGCCTCGGCGACGGCCGGGGTCGGCCTCGCCGAGCTGCTCGAACTGCTGACGAGCGCCTTCCCGTCCCCCCTCGAGCGCGACCTGCCGCCGATCACCGGCGTGGACGGCAGCCCGCACACCCCGCTCACCTGCGACCCCGCGGGTCCGCTGGTCGCCGAGGTGGTCAAGACGACGGTCGACCCCTACGTCGGGCGGGTCTCGCTGGTGCGCGTGTTCTCCGGCACGCTGCGCGCGGACACGCCGGTGCACATATCCGGGCACGGTCTGTCGGCGCGCGGGCACGACGACCACGACGAGGACGAGCGCCTCGGCCACCTGCACTCGCCGCTGGGGGCGACCCTGCGACCGGTGGCCCGGTGCGTGGCGGGGGACATCTGCGCCGTCACCAAGCTGGCCAGCGCCGAGACCGGCGACACGGTGTCGGCGAAGGACGACCCGATGCTGATCGCCGCGTGGGACATGCCCGAGCCGCTGCTTCCCGTCGCCGTGCAGGCCAAGTCCCGCAGCGACGAGGACGCCCTCGCCAAGGGCCTGGTCAAGCTCACCGCCGGCGACCCGACCATGCGCCTGGAGCGCAACGCCGAGACCCACCAACTGGTGCTCTGGTGCATGGGCGAGGCGCACGCCGACGTCCTGCTCGACCGGCTGAAGGAGCAGGGGGTCGACCTGAAGACGGTCCCGGTGATTACGCCGCTGCGGGAGACCTTCGGAGCCCGGGCCGCCGGCCGGGGCCGGCACGTCAAGCAGTCCGGCGGCCACGGGCAGTACGCGATCTGCGACATCGAGGTGGAGCCGCTGGACCGGGGTGCGGGGTTCGAGTTCGTCGACAAGATCGTCGGCGGCGCGGTCCCCAACCAGTTCATCCAGTCGGTCGAGAAGGGCGTGCGGGCGCAGATGGACCGCGGCGTGGCCGCCGGGTTCCCCCTGGTCGATGTCCGGGTCACGCTCGTCGATGGCAAGACCCACAGCGTCGACTCCTCCGACGCGGCGTTCCAGACCGCGGGTGCGCTGGCGCTGCGCGAGGCCGCCGGACAGGGGCGCATCCAACTGCTGGAGCCGGTGGACGCGGTCGCCGTGACGGTGCCGGACGACTACGTCGGTGCGGTGCTCAGCGACCTGTCCGGCCGGCGCGGCCGGGTGACCGGGACCGAATCCGTCGGCAACGACCGGTCGCAGGTCAGCGCCGAGGTCCCTGCGGCGGAGTTGATGCGCTACGCCGTCGATCTCCGTTCGATCACCGCCGGCACCGGCCGGTTCTCCCGGACCTTCCTCCGGCACGACCCGATGCCCGACCACGAGGCGTCGCACCTGCTGAAGGAGACCGCGTCCGCCTAGCGGATCGGATGCCCGCGGGTCAGTGCGCCGCGGCGTCGGCGGGCCACGCCTCGGCGAGCAGCGCGCGGGTCTCGGCGAGCAGTTCCGGCAGCACCCGGGTGAGCCCCACGACGGGCATGAAGTTGGTGTCGCCGCCCCACCGCGGGACGACGTGCTGGTGCAGGTGCGCGGCGATGCCCGCGCCGGCGACGCTCCCCTGGTTCATGCCGATGTTGAACCCGTGCGCACCGCTGACCGCGCGGAGGGTGCGCATCGCGCGCTGCACGAAGACCGCGACCTCTGCGCACTCCTCGGTCGACAGGTCGGTGTAGTCGGCGACGTGCCGGTAGGGCACCACGAGCAGGTGACCGGCGTTGTAGGGGTAGAGGTTCAGGACGGCGTAAACGGCGGCGCCGCGCGCGACGACAAGACCGTCCTCGTCGGACCCGCGGTGGGCGTCGCAGAAGGGACAGGCGTCGGGATCGGCGCCGGGCTTGTCTTCACCGCGGATGTAGGCCATCCGGTGCGGGGTCCACAACCGCTCGAAGGCATCCGGCCCGCCGGTGGGTCCGGTCACGACGATGCGGCGGCGCTCGGCGAGGCGTTGTCCCGGCTCGCCGCCGCGCGCACGATCTCCTCGACCGCCTCGTCGATCGGGACGCCGTTGCGCTGTGACCCGTCGCGGTACCGGAAGGACACGGCACCGGCGGCGACGTCATCGTCGCCGGCGATCAGCAGGTAGGGCACCTTCTGCTTGGTCTGGGTGCGGATCTTCTTCTGCATCCGGTCGTCGGAGACGTCGACCTCCGCCCGGATCCCCCGGGACCGCAGCGTCGCGACGACACCGGCCAGATGGTCGACGTGCGAGTCGGAGACCGGGATGCCGACGGCCTGCACCGGGGCGAGCCAGACCGGGAACGCCCCGGCGTAGTGCTCGAGCAGGATGCCGAAGAACCGCTCCTCGGAGCCGAAGAGAGCCCGGTGGATCATGTACGGCTGCCGGCGGGTGCCGTCCGCGTCCTGGTACTCGACGTCGAACCGCCCGGGCAACTGCAGATCGACCTGCAGCGTGGACAGCTGCCATTTCCGGCCGATCGCGTCGGCGACGTGCACGTCGATCTTCGGGGCGTAGAACGCGCCCTCGCCGACCGCCACGTGGTAGGGCACGCCGGCGGTCTTGAGCGCCTCCTCCAGGGCCGCCTCGGCCTCGTCCCACTGCGCGATCTCCCCGACGAACTTCCCCGGCCGGGTGGACAGGTCGGCGGTGAACTCGGTCAGGCCGAATTCGCGTAGCAGGTCGAGCACGAACTGCAGCAGGCTCGCCAGCTCACCCTGCAACTGCTCCGGGGTGCAGAAGATGTGCGCGTCGTCCTGGGTGAATCCCCGCGCCCGGGTCAGGCCGTGCACCACACCGGACTTCTCGTTGCGGTAGACCGCGCCGAACTCGAACAACCGCAGCGGGAGGTCGCGGTAAGAGCGCCCGCGGGCCTTGAAGATCATGAGGTGCATCGGGCAGTTCATCGGCTTGGGGTAGTAGTCCGCCCCCTCCATGTGCATGGGCGGGTACATGCCCTCGGCGTACCACTGCAGGTGGCCGGAGGTCTCGAACAGCGTCGACTTGGCCAGGTGCGGGGTGTAGACGAAGTCGTAGCCGGCGTCCTCATGCCGCTGCCGGGAGTACTCCTCCATGATCCGCCGGATGGTGCCGCCGCGGGGATGCCAGACCGCCAAACCGGAGCCGATCTCGCTCGGGAAGCTGAACAGGTCGAGCTCGGCGCCGAGCCGCCGGTGGTCGCGCCGCTCAGCCTCGGCGAGCATGCGCACGTGCTCCTTGAGCGCGTCCCGGGACTCCCACGCCGTGCCGTAGATCCGCTGCAGCTGTGGGTTGGCCTCGTTGCCCCGCCAGTACGCCGCCGCGCTACGGGTCAGCGTGAACGCCGGGATCGCCCTCGTGGTCGGCAGATGCGGGCCGCGGCAGAGGTCCTTCCAGGCGACCGAGCCGTCCCGGCGCACGTTGTCGTAGATGGTCAGTTCGCCGGTCCCGACCTCGACCGAGGCGCCTTCGGCCGCGTCGGCGGCGTTCCCCTTGAGGCCGATCAGCTCCTGCTTGAAGGGCTCGTCGGCCAATTCCTCGCGCGCCTGCTCGTCGTCGACCACCCGGCGGACGAAGGTCTGCCCTTCCTTGACGATCGCGCGCATCCGCTTCTCGATGCGCTCGAGATCCTCGGGGTGGAAGGGCTCCTCAACGCCGAAGTCGTAGTAGAAGCCGTCCTGGATCGGGGGGCCGATGCCGAGCTTGGCATCCGGGAAGAGCTCCTGGACGGCCTGGGCGAGCACGTGCGCGGTGGAGTGCCGGAGCACCGCGCGCCCGGCCGGACTGGCGATCGACACCGGCTCGACCTCGGCCTGCGCGGGCGGGGCCCAGTCCAGATCGTGCAACCGGCCGTCGGGATCGCGGACGACGACGGCGTCGGCGATCCCCGCAGTCGTCAGCGCGTCCCCGGCCGTCGTCCCGGCCGGTACGACGACGGCGGCGCGACCGGAGGACGACTCAAAGCTGGACACTGTCTGCTCCTCGGGAGAGAGGGTTCGCATCGCCGCGGAACGGGGGAAACCCGGTGGGCGATACTGGGATCGAACCAGTGACCTCCTCGGTGTGAACGAGGCGCTCTCCCGCTGAGCTAATCGCCCCGGCGCGTGCGGTCTCCCCCGGCCGGATCAGCGTGCCGACCTTACCCGATGACCGGCACCCACGAGGGCACCCCTTGCCAGGCGAAGTAGCCGACCACCACGCCAACCACGATCACCACCACCCCGGCGGCGAGCAACACCCGCACCGGAAGGGGCTGACTCGCCGCCCACCGGGTCCAGGCGGTGACCTTCTCGCGGGCGAACTGCAGCAGCCGCCTCGCCCAGGTGAACTCGCTGCCGAGGATCGCCAGCCCGACGAAGATGATCACCCATCCGGGGCCGGGCAGCGGGAGCAGCACGATCCCGCCGGCGATGACCGCCACCCCGACGACGGCGACCGCGACCCGGTAGACCTGCCGCAGCACCGGCCGTGCCCGTATCCGGTCCCGCCAGGCCCGAATCCCGCCGGCGCGTGGTGTGTCGCTCAGCTCAACCGCTCACAGTTCCGCTCGCAAGGACCGCAGACGGCCGGGTGGGCGCCTGCCGACCGGGCTCGTGGCTCACCGCGTAGGCGGGGAACCGGGCACCGGCTCCTGTCGAGCGTACGACCGTGTCGTTGATGCCGCCGCGCGTCACATCGAAGGTCCCGATCGCCGCCGGAGCGCCGTGCTCGGGCACCCCCCAGAGCACGTAGACCGAGCGGCGCGTGTCGTTGCGGGGCATCCGGACCGTGACCACCGTGACCTTCCCGGCCCGGTCGACGACGGTGGCCATCGGGGTGCCCGCCGTCGTGGTGAGCTCGGCCTTGCGGGCGCCGGGGGTCGTCACGTCGTGGACGGCGCGGGAGTAGACCTGCGCCAGGTTCGCCTGGTGGTCGCGGTCGGAGCGCAGGACGACGTTCCACACCCCGAGTCCGACGATGAGCGCGAGCGCCGCGGCCGCGGCCGCGAGCAGCTGCCGGCGGCGCGGCGTCGGCGTCCGCGGCTCCCGCTCCTGCGGTGGCGCCGCGGGAGTCCGGTGCCGCGGCTGCTGCGGTCGCTGCGGTCGCTGCGGCTCCGACCGTTCTTGTGGCTCCGGCTCGTCCTGCGGCTCCTCGGCGACGGCGGCCATGATCCGGTCCCGCAGAGCCGGCGGCGGATCCTCCTCGGGCAGCGCGCCGGCGATCTCGGTGAGCGCGTCGGTGGTGCTCTCGACGGTGGCGGCGCAGTGGGCGCAGCCGGCCAGATGGGCGCCGAAGCGCTCCTCGTCGTCCGGCTCGAGGGCGTGCATCGCCCAGCCGACGGCGAGCTCGTCGAACTCGGCGTGGGCGTCCCGGCCGGCGGTCACGGCAGTGCTCCCTCGTCGTCGGCGGCCCCGGCGGCAGGGGCCACGTCGCCGAGGGCCGTCGCCAGCCGTCGCATCCCGGCCATCATCCGCGTCTTGACGGTGCCCAGCGGTGCGCCGGTCAGTGCCGCCACCTCCCGCTGGGTGTAACCGCCGAAGTAGGCGAGTCCCAGCGCCTCCCGCTGGGCGCCGGGCAGGTCGCGCAGCGCGGCCCGCACCCGATCGCCTTTGAGGCCCGTCCAGACCTGCTCGTCGACCGGCAGGACGTCACCGGCCGACCCGCGGTCGGCGTTGTCGGTCAGCTCGGCCCGCCGGCGCCGCAGCGTCTCCTCCCGGCGTACGGCGTCGACCGCCTTGTGGTGGGTCATCGCGAGCAGCCACGACCCGAATGTCCCGCGGCCCGGATCGAACTTCGCCGGAGCCCGCCACACGGCAAGAAAGACCTCCTGCACCACGTCCTCGGCGAAGCTGATGTCGGCCGTGACCCGTCTGGCCAACGCGAAGCAGGGGCGACCGTAGCGGTCGTAGAGGGCGGCCAGCGCATCCTGGTCACCGCCGCAGACGCGCGCGACCAGGTCGGCGTCATCGACGCCGGGCCTGCTCGCAGGCGGCTCAGTCACCAGTGCAGTCCTCACGTACCGTGTTCGGCCTCGTCCAGATACCGGTTCAGAGCACACGCTAGCGGGCGCGCCGGTCGGCGACACCCCGTCGCGACCCGCGCGTCGCCGCCACGGTGGGTCACCACCCGCGCGGCGACCGCTAGCCTGACGGCCGTGGGACGAGGTGACGCCGGCGCCCGGACCGCCCGACTGCGTCTCTGGCTCGCCGCGCTGGCCGCGGGCGCGGTCCTCGTGGCGTGCTCCGCGCCGTCGCCGGCCGCACGGTCGCCGGCCGCAGGGTCGCCCGGCACGCCGGGCCCGACCCGGCACGCCCGCGCCACCCCCTCCGCACCCGGCAGCCGGACACCGGCCGGGCACGTCCGCTCCCGCCCGGCCCGGCCGCCCGCCGATGTCCGGATCGCGGTCGCCGGGGACGTGCACTTCGCCGGCCGGGTCGCCGCCCGCCTCGCCGACCCCGCGACCGCACTCGCGCCGATCGCCCCCGGCCTGTCCGCGGCGGACCTCACGATGGTCAACCTCGAGACCGCGATCACCGACCGTGGCGTCCCCGAGCCCAAGGAGTTCCACTTCCGGGCACCGGCGTCCGCCTTCGTCGCGCTGCAATCGGCAGGGGTCGACGTGGCGACGATGGCCAACAACCATGGCGTCGACTACGGCCCGCAGGGCCTCGCCGACTCGCTGGCGGCGATCCGCGCCAGCCACTTCCCGGTCGTCGGCATCGGGGCCGACGCCGCCGCGGCATATGCGCCGTATTACGCCACCGTCCGCGGACACCGGGTGGCGATCCTCGCGGCGAGCCAGATCCAGGACCGCACGCTGGAGGCGTGGACGGCGAGCACCTCCGGACCAGGCATCGCATCGGCGTTCTCCGACCGCCTCGTCGACGCGGTCCGGCAGGCCCGTCGGCACGCCGAGATCGTGCTCGTCTACCTGCACTGGGGCCAGGAGGGGGACGGGTGCCCGCTTCAGGTCCAGCAGGATCTGGCGGCCCGGCTGGCCGGCGCGGGCGCGAGCGCGGTCGTGGGCACGCACGCGCACCTGATGCTCGGGGCAGGCTGGCTCGGCGGCACCTACGTCGACTACGGGATGGGCAACTACGTCTGGTGGCGGGACAACGCCTACTCCAACGACACGGGCATCCTCACGATGACCTTCCGGCACGGCCGGGTGATCCGCGCCCGGCTCGCCCCGGCGTTCATCGATCCCCGTGGGCTGCCGATGCCCGTTCCGGCCGCGGCCGCCGCCGGCAAGGTCCGGGCGTGGGCGGCGCTGCGGGCCTGCACCGGCCTGGCCGCGGCGCCGCCGGGGTGACCGGCAGGGCCCCGCGGGCCGTTTGGTGGTGGTTTGAAGCCGCCGGGTACGGTCGGATAGAGTCAAACCTCGCGTCGACCGGTGGCGCAGGAGTGCGGACGTAGCGCAGTTGGTAGCGCATCACCTTGCCAAGGTGAGGGTCGCGGGTTCGAGTCCCGTCGTCCGCTCGGAGAGGCCCCTGCGCCTCGCGGTGGAGTGGCCGAGAGGCGAGGCAACGGCCTGCAAAGCCGTGTACACGGGTTCGAATCCCGTCTCCACCTCGCATCAGCCTGGGCGGCTAGCTCAGTGGGAGAGCGCTACCTTGACACGGTAGAGGTCGCTGGTTCGATCCCAGCGTCGCCCACCCAGGTATGTCACGCGCGCGATGTCACGTCCGGATCCCGGTAGCGTGACGGCCATGCGATTCCGTTAGCTCTAGTTCTCCCCAGGCTCGTCTGCTGCTGCCGCCTACGGCGGTGGCCATGTCGGCGTGCCCGCGCCCGGCCGCCCGCACGCCCTCGCCCGGGGACCTCCTCGACCGCTCGGCCCTTTCCCATCTGGTCCGAGCCCGAGGAGAACCCGCCATGTCCGCTCATCGGCGCGCGTCATTCGTCGCGCTCCCCACCCTGCTGCACCGCCGCTTCCCCGGAGTCGACGACCCCGCCCGACTCGTCCGCGCCGGGCTGGTCCTGGTCGACGGCGCGCCGGCCACCAACCCCCGGGCGCAGGTGCGCGCCGACGCATCCCTCCGGCTGCTGCGCACCCAGCCACTCCGCGGGACCCGCAAACTGGCGCCCGCGCTCGCCGGACTCGGCGTCCGGGTGTCCGGTCGGATCGCCCTCGACCTCGGCGCGGCCGCCGGGGGCTTCACCCAGGCACTCCTCGACGGCGGCGCCGCGCGGGTCTACGCCGTCGACGCGGGATCCGGTCAGTTGTGTGACCGGCTGTGCGCCGATCCCCGCGTGATCAACCTGGAGGGCACCAACCTCGCGTTGCTCGACCGGCACCTCGTGCCCGAGCCGGTGGACCTGGTGACCATGGACCTGACCTACCTGGCCGTCGCCCGGGCCGTCGGCCAGATCGATCACCGGCTCATGGCACCGGGCGCGCAACTCGTCGCACTGGTCAAGCCGACCTTCGAACTGCGCGCCGGCACTCTCGCCGCGCAGCCACAGCAGGTCGCCGCGGCAGCAGCGGCCGCGGCCGAGGGACTGGCCCGGCACGGATGGTCGGTGCTCGGCCGACACCCGTCACCGATACGGGGATCCCACGGTGCGGTCGAGATCTTTCTGCACGCCCGGCGCCGCGGTTGCTAGTGGACGTAGGCCCGGAGCTCGGCCTGCAGGGCGGCGAGGACGCCCTTGGCGTCGCCGAAGAGCATCGCCGTCCTCGGCAGTCGGTGTAGAGCTCGTTGTCGATGCCGGCGTAGCCGTGCCCGAGGGAGCGCTTGATGACGATGACGCTCTTCGCCTTGTCGACGTCGAGGATGGGCATGCCCGACACCGCGTTGCCGGGCCGGCGGGCCGCCGGGTTGGTGACGTCGTTGGCGCCGACGACGAGCACGATGTCGGTGCCGGCGAACTGGGGGTTGATCTCCTCGAGGTCCTTGAGCTGCGGGTACGGCGCGTCGGCCTCGGCGAGCAGGACGTTCATGTGTCCCGGCATGCGCCCGGCGACCGGGTGGATGCCGTAGCTCGACGTCGACGCCGTGGTCGGTCAGCGCCTGGGCGAGCTGCACCAACTCGTGCTGGGCCTGTGCCGCGGCCAGTCCGTAGCCCGGCACGATCACGACCTTGCCTCGCGTAGGCGAGCTGCAGCGCCGCGTCGTCGGCGGTGATCTCACTGACGGCGGCCCCGCCGGAGGTCACCGGCCGCACCGTGCTGCTCGTCGCCGGTGCCGAACCCGCCGGCGATGATGCTGACCAGCGAACGGTTCATCGCGTCGGCCATCAGCTTGGTCAGGATGCTGCCGGCGGCGCCGACCAGCGCGCCGGCGATGATCAGCGGCGTGCTGTCGATGACGAATCCGGCCATCGCGACCGCGGTGCCGGTGAAGGCGTTGAGCAGCGAGATGACGACCGGCATGTCCGCACCGCCGATCGGCAGGGTGCCGAGGATCCCGAGCCCGAGCGCGGCGGCCGTCGAGCACACAGAGGACCGGGACGCCGCCGTACCCGGCCGTGTAGCTGACACCGCTGCCGACCGCGACCACGGCGAGCAGCAGGTTGAGGACCCGGCCGCCGGGGAAGGCGAGCGGCCGCCCCGGGATCCGCCCGGCGAGCTTGCCGCGAGGCGATCAGCGAGCCGGAGAAGGTGATCGCCGCCGATCAGCAGGTCGAGGAACGTGGTCAGGGTCGTGCGGATCGGCAGGTCGGGCAGACTTAGCGATCCGGCGTGGTGGATCGCGTCGCCGAACGCGATCAGCGCGGCCGCGCCGCCGCCGACGGCGTTGAAGAGGCTGACCAGTTGCGGCATGGCGGTCATCTTGACCCGCCGGGCCGTGAGGAACCCCGCCGCTCCCCCGACGGCCAGACCGACCGCGAGGACCGTCGTGGCGATCGCCGTGATGACGTGGTCGTGGATGAGCACCGCGACCGTTGTCGCGACGGCGAGCGCCATCCCCGCCGCCGACAACTGGTTGCCGCGCCGCGCCGTAGCCGGCGAGGTCATCAGGTGCAGGCCGAGCACGAAGCAGACCGCACCGGCGAGGTAGAGGACGTGGACGGTGGTGTCGAAGCCGCTCACGGGCGGTCCGCTCCGGGTGCCGGCTGGGGCGCCGGCCGGGCGGTGCCCGGGGCCGGGCGGGCCCGGAACATCTCCAGCATCCGGTCGGTGACGACGTAGCCGCCCACGACGTTCATGGCCGCGAAGGCCGCCGCGACGGCGACCACGACGTAGCCGAGCGCGGTGTCGGCCGTCGCGGCGAGGAGCATGACGCCGATCACCACGACGCCGTGGATGGCGTTGGAGCCGGACATCAGCGGCGTGTGCAGCGTCGCCGGGACCTTGGTGATGACCTCGAACCCGACCAGCAGGCTGAGTACGAAGACCGTGATGTCGGCGAAGAGCAGCGGTGTCATCAGGTGTGTCCTTGCGTGCGATGCGGACGTCGGGACGGACGACCTCACCGTCGCGGGTGACGAGCACCCCGGCGATGATCTCGTCGGCGGTGTCCAGGTGGAGCTCTCCGTCCTGGACGAGGTAGCCGAGCAGTGCGGCGATGTTGCGCGAGTAGGCCGTCGATGCGGGCCGCGGCATTTCGGCGGGCAGGTTGCCGGCGCCGATGATCGTCACGCCGTTGTCGGTGACCACGCGTGGCGTCGGGCACCGCGCCCTCGACGTTGCCGCCGAGCGAACTCGCCGAGATGTCCACCACGACCGATCCCGGCGCCATCCCGGCGACCGCGGCCGCCGAGACCACCATCGGCGGTATCCCCCCCGGCACCTGCGCGGTGGTGATGACGATGTCGAACCGCCCGACTGCCCGGACCATCGCGGCCCGCTGCTGGTCGCGCTCGGGCGCGGTGAGCACCCGGGCGTAGCCGTCCGCGCCGCCCGCCGACAGCTCCGGGCCGAGTTCGAGGAACGCCGCCCCGGTCGAGGCGACGTCGGCGCGCGCCTCGACCCGGACGTCGTAGCCGGTGACGACCGCACCCAGCCGCCGCGCCGTGCTGATCGCCTGCAGCCCGGCGACCCCGGCGCCGATGACCAGCACGGTCGCCGGACGGATGGTGCCCGCCGCCGTCATCAGCATCGGGAGGTAGCCGTCGTAGGCGTCGGCGGCGACCAGCGCCGCCTTGTACCCGGCGACGTTGGACTGCGACGTCAACGCGTCCATCGCCTGTGCCCGGCTCAGCCTGCGGGGCAGCCCGTCGAGGCTGATCGCGGTGACCTTGGCCGCCACCAGGTCGCGGATCAGTTGCGGGTCGAACAAGGGCGCCAGTAGACCGATGAGCACCTGCCCCGCCCGCAGGCGGTCCCGGTCGGCCGGGGCCGGCGGATGGAGGCAGACCAGGACATCGGCCTCCTTGAACAGCGTCGCCCGGTCGACGAGGCGCGCGCCGGCCGCGGCGTACGCCGCGTCGGAAAACCAGGCCGCGGTGCCGGCGCCGGATTCGACGATCAGGTCGAGCCCGATCGCCTGCAACCGGGCCACCGCGTCCGGTACCAGCGCGACCCGCCGCTCCCCCACGCCGGTCTCTCGACCGAAACCGATCAGCACAGAGCCGATCGTCCGCCTCCGGCGGCTGTTCGGGGGCATTTCTTCCCGTCCCGGCGCGTCGCGGGTCGCAGTGACTGCCGGACCACCCTTGGCAACCGGCCCGGATGTGGCTACCTTCCCCGCCGTCGAGCAGTGACGCCGCGCCGTCGCGGAGAGGGGCACCGGTAGACACAGGACGTCGGTCGGGCAGCGTCTGGCACGGCCCGCTGGCGGCGTTGCAGGCCAACCTGACCGACCTTGCGGCCCGCTACTGCAAGGACCTCGTCGTCGTCGAAACCGCGTACCCGTGGACGACGGGGAACGGCGACGCGCTCGCCAACTCCTTCACCAGCGCGGACCAGCTTCCCGACGCGGCCGCGTACCCGCCGACCCGGGCGGGTCAGGCCCGCTACTTCGAGGCGCTCCGGCAGGTCATCGCGCAGGTTCCCGGCGGGCACGGCACCGGCTTCTTCGACTGGGACGGGGCGGCCCTACCGGCACTGCGCGCCTTCCGGCCGCCGCAGCGGTCCGGCGGCTAACGCGCGGGCGCGACCCGTTCGCGCCAGAAGGCCTCGACCTGCTCCGCGAGCCGGTCCCGGTCCCCGTCGTTGACGAGGACGACGTCGGCGACGGCGCGACGCTCGTCGTCGGTGGCCTGCGCGGCCATCCGGGAGCGCGCCTCGTCCGCGCTCATCCCGCGGGACTCGGCCAGCCGGCTCACCCGCACCGGTGCCGCCGCCTCGACCACGACCACCACGTCGTACCGGCCGGCCAGCCCGTTCTCGGCGAGCAGCGGGACGTCGTGCACGACCACCGCGTCGGGCGGGGCCTCGTCGACCAGCTCGGTGAACCGCTGCGCGACGAGCGGGTGCACGATCGCGTTGAGGCGCTCGCGCGCCGCCTGGTCGGCGAACACCAGCCGGCCCAGCCGGACCCGGTCGAGTCCGCCGTCCGCGGCGAGCACCTGCGCACCGAACTCCGCCACGACGGCGGCGTGTCCCGGCGTACCCGCGGCGACCACCTCGCGGGCCAGGACGTCGGCGTCCACGACCAGTGCCCCGCGGGCCTCGAGCATCCGGGCGACGGTGCTCTTCCCCGCGCCGATCCCCCCGGTCAGCCCGACCCGCAGCACACCGCTCACCCCAGTTTCGTCGTCCGGCGCGCCTCCGGCCGCCCGAGTGCCCTGAATCGTACGGTGAGCCGGTCCATCTCCGGCCGTCGAAGGGTGACGCTCATGGCCAAGCACGCCCGTCGGCCGTCCGTCGGCCGGCACCGGTGGGGAACCGCCGACCTGGTGCACTGCCGCGCGCACTTCGCGGAGCGGGACGGCCGCCCGGACCGGTTCGCTCTCCGGCGGTGGTTCAGCCGGTCGGCGCGGCACTCGTTCGTGACGCTGACCCGCCAGGGCGCCCGGCCCCGCCCGGTGCTGGCGATCCTCGCCGCGCTCTGATCGGCGCCCGGGAGCTGGCGCCGGGTCTCACTGCACCTGCGCGAGGATGTCCCCGCCCAACATCGTGAGGATGTTGTCCGGGTGCGTCCCGCCGATGCCCTTGGCCAGGCTGACCGCGAGCGTGCGCTGCCCCTGCGCCATCACCAGCAGCGAGCCGGTCCTGCCGACCAGGACCGTGCCGGCGACGTCGCCGATCTTCGTGGCCCGCACGATCGCGCCGGCCGACTGCTCGGCGGCCACCGTGATGGCGACCCGCGACGTCGCGGCCTCCTCCGTGCTGTACGCCGACAGCCCGGCCTGCACCGGTGACTTGGAGATCGTCGTCTTCACGCCGTAGTAGCAGGTCACCCGGCCGGTGCGCTTGATCTTGGGCAGCGCGACGTTGCGCAGGAACACCGTCTTGCCCTTGACCGGCTTGCCGAGCGCGTGCGAGACGTTGGCGACGCTCAGCACGCCGTCACAGTCGGCCGGCAGGACGACCTTCTGCTTCTTCGGGTGCGCCGGTTTGTGACGGGCAGGGGGCGGCGTCGTCTTCGTCGCCGTCGACTGGGGTGCGGAGACCAACTGCGGACCATTGCTGGCCGTGTTGCACGCCGCCAACCCCACCATGAGTACTGCCGCCCCAAGTACCGCCACAAGGATTCGCACGGGTGGAGCGTACGGCCCAAAGGCCTGTCCGCCATGCGATTGCGATAATTACTGCCGCGTGTCAGTCGTCCTTGCCACCGGCCAGCTTTTCCCGCAGTGCGGCGAGTGCCTCGTCGGACGCGAGAGTGCCCGAGTCGTCCTCGGCCACCGGCTCGGTGGAGGAGAACGACGAGTCGCCGCCACTGGCCGCTTCGGCCTCCGCCTTCTTGGCCTCCTCGACCTGACGCATGTGCGCCTCGAAGCGGGCGTGGGCCTCGGCGTACTGCTTCTCCCACTGCTCGCGCTGGGTGTCGAAGCCCTCGAGCCACTCGCCGGTCTCCGGGTCGAAGCCCTCCGGGTAGATGTAGTTGCCCTGCTCGTCGTAGTGGGCCTCCATGCCGTAGGCCGCCGGGTCGAACTCGGTCGCCTCGCCGATGGTGCCCTCGTTGGCCTGCTTCAGCGACAGGCTGATGCGGCGACGCTCGAGGTCGATGTCGATGACCTTGACCATGATCTCGTCGCCGACCTGCACGACCTGCTCGGGGATCTCGACGTGGCGCTCGGCCAGCTCGGAGATGTGCACCAGGCCCTCGATGCCCTCGTCGACGCGGACGAACGCGCCGAACGGCACCAGCTTGGTGACCTTGCCCGGCACGACCTGGCCGATCGCGTGGGTGCGGGCGAACTGCCGCCACGGGTCTTCCTGCGTCGCCTTCAGCGACAGCGAGACGCGCTCGCGGTCCAGGTCGACGTCGAGCACCTCGACGGTGACCTCCTGGCCGACCTCGACGACCTCGCTCGGGTGGTCGATGTGCTTCCAGGACAGCTCGGAGACGTGCACCAGGCCGTCGACGCCGCCGAGGTCGACGAACGCGCCGAAGTTGACGATCGAGGAGACGACGCCCTTGCGGACCTGGCCCTTGTCGAGCTTGTTGAGGAACTCGCTGCGCACCTCGGACTGGGTCTGCTCCAGCCAGGCGCGGCGGGACAGCACGACGTTGTTGCGGTTCTTGTCCAGCTCGATGATCTTCGCCTCGAGCTCGCTGGCCGACGTAGGGCTGCAGGTCGCGGACCCGGCGCATCTCGACCAGCGAGGCCGGCAGGAAGCCGCGCAGGCCGATGTCGAGGATCAGTCCACCCTTGACGACCTCGATGACCGTGCCGGTGACGACGCCGTCCTCGTCCTTGATCTTCTCGATCGTGCCCCAGGCGCGCTCGTACTGGGCGCGCTTCTTGGACAGGATCAGCCGGCCCTCCTTGTCCTCCTTCTGCAGGACCAGGGCCTCGACCTCGTCGCCGACGTTGACGACCTCGTGCGGGTCGACGTCGTGCTTGATCGACAGCTCGCGGGAGGGGATGACGCCCTCGGTCTTGTAGCCGATGTCGAGCAGCACCTCGTCGCGGTCGACCTTGACGATGGTGCCCTCGACGATGTCGCCATCGTTGAAGTACTTGATGGTCTGATCGACGGCGGCGAGGAAGTCCTCGGCCGAGCCGATGTCGTTGACGGCGACGTGCGGGGTTTCGTGGGCCGGCTGCTCGCCGGCGGGCGCGAGGGTGGTGGACTCGGTGGTGGACGTCATGTGGTGGGTTGCTCCGGGTGGACGGCTGATCGGCAGGACGCCGGGGCCCGGAGTCGTCGGTGACGTGGACGATGCGCGAAAGCGCACCGGAGAACGTGCTGACGAAAGCGGCCTGCTCCATACCGAGGCAGCGCAGGCCCACAGCGCACAAGTGAGGATACGAGCCCGACCGAGCACCGGTCAATCCGATCCGGTTTGCCCGGCGCGTCGGGCAGGTGACAATCTCTCCTGGTGTCCGATTCGGGTGACCTGTCCCCAACCCGGCCGCCGACCGCGACCGAGGCGCTCGGGGTGAGCGGGGTGGCCCGGACGAGCGCGTCGTCCGCGGACTCCCGGCGCGCCAACCGGTTGTGGTGGGACGCGGACGCGGACGACTATCACGCCCGGCACGGCGACTTCCTGGGTGACGCGGACTTCGTCTGGTGCCCGGAAGGGCTGCGGGAGGCTGACGCCGGGCTGCTCGGCGAGGTGGCCGGGCGCCGGGTGCTCGAGGTCGGGTGCGGTTCGGCGCCGTGCGCGCGCTGGCTGCGCGCGCAGGGCGCGATCGTCGCGGCGTTCGACCTGTCGGCGGGGATGCTCCGGCACGCCCGGGCGGCGGCGGCCCGCACCGGGCTGCAGGTCCCCCTCGTGCAGGCCGACGCGGAGGCGTTGCCGTTCGCCGCGGAGAGCGTCCAGATCGCCTGCTCCGCGTTCGGGGCGGTGCCGTTCTGCGCCGACTCGGCCAGGGTGATGCGCGAGGTCGCCCGGGTGCTCGTGCCGGGCGGTCGCTGGGTCTTCGCCACCTCGCATCCGGTGCGCTGGGTCTTCGCCGACGACCCGGGCCCGGACGGGCTGGTCGCGCAGACGCCGTACTTCGACCGCAGTCCCTACGTCGAGGTCGACGCCGCCGGGCGGCCGACGTACGTCGAGCACCACCGCACCGTCGGCGACCGGGTCCGGGAAATCGTCGCGGCCGGACTGACGCTGATCGACCTGATCGAGCCGGACTGGCCGGCCGGGCACGACCGGGTCTGGGGTCAGTGGAGCCCGCTGCGGGGCGCGTTGCTGCCCGGCACGGCGATATACGTCTGCGGCAAGCCGCACAGGGAGGACTCATGACCGGTCACCAGGGGCGCACCGCCGTCGTGGTGGGCGCCGGCATCGGCGGGCTCACGGCCGCGCTGGCGCTCGGGAGGACGGGGTGGCAGGTCGCCGTCCTCGAGCGGACCTCGTCACCTGCTGAGGTCGGAGCCGGGATCTCACTCTGGCCCAACGCGATGCGGGTGCTCGACCTGATCGGCGTCGGCGACCGCGTCCGGGACGTGGCCGCGCCGCTGCAGGGCGAGGGCGGTCTGCGACTGCCGTCCGGCCGGTGGATCGTCCGGGCCGGCCCGGACGCCCCACTCGTCGAAGTGGTCGCGCTGCACCGCGCCGACCTGCACCAGATCCTGCGCGAGGCGCTGCCGGACGGGGTCCTGCGCGCCGGTGCGACCGAGACCGGGGTACGGATCGATCCGGCCGGGCCCGGCGCGGAGGTCGAGTACGACGGCGACGGCGGACCGCGGCGGGTCGCCGCGGACGTCGTCGTCGCGGCCGACGGCCTGCGCAGCGGCGTAAGGCGACAACTCTGGCCGGCTGCCCGCCCCCCGGTCTACCGCGGTTACACCTCCTGGCGCGCCGTGACACCGGCGGACGCGGTCAGCGTCACCGGGGGCGGCGAGACATGGGGCTCGGGGGAGCGCTTCGGCTACCTCCCGCTGCGCGGCGGGCGGGTCTACTGGTTCGCGGTCGCCAACGCCGGAGCCGACGGCCCGGACGGCGCCGATCCCCACGGCGGCGGGTTGGAGACGGTACGGCGCCGGCTGGCCGGCTGGCACGACCCGATCCCCCGGCTGCTGGACGCCTCCCCGGCCGACTCGGTGCTGCACCTGGACATCTGCGACCTGCCGGCGTTGTCGAGCTTCGTGACCGGACCGGTCGCCCTGCTCGGCGACGCCGCACACGCCATGACGCCCGATGTCGGCCAGGGCGGCTGCCAGGCGATCGAGGATGCGGCGGTGCTCGCCGCGGCCCTGCGCGAGGACACCGACGTACCCGGCGCGCTCAACCGCTACGACGCGAGCCGGCGTCCGCGCACCCAGGCCATCGCCAGGCATTCCCGGCTGACCGGCCGGTTCGCCCAGTTGCAGAACCCCGCCGCGGTCGGTGTCCGCAACACCCTGCTCCGGCTCACCCCACCGGCGGTGGCGATGCGACCGCTGGCCCGGATCAGCGACTGGTCGCCGCCCGACCTCGGCTGAGCGCGGTCAGTGCCCGGCGTCGTCCCACGTGGACCCGACGCCGACCGAGACGTCGAGCGGCACCGCGAGCCGGTAGGCCGAGCCCATCTCGTCCCGGACCAGCTTCTCGAGTTGCTCGCGTTCACCGGGGGCGACCTCGAAGACCAGCTCGTCGTGCACCTGCAGCAGCATCCGCGACCGCAGCCCGGTCTCGCGCAGCGCGCGGTCGACGCCGAGCATCGCGACCTTGATGATGTCGGCGGCCGAGCCCTGGATCGGGGCGTTGAGCGCCATCCGCTCGGCCATCTCCCGGCGCTGCCGGTTGTCGCTGGTGAGATCGGGCAGGTAGCGCCGGCGGCCCAGGATCGTCTCGGTGTAGCCGACCTGGCGGGCCTCGTCGACCACGTTGTGCAGGTAGTCGCGCACCCCGCCGAAGCGCTCGAAGTAGGCGGTCATCTGCTCCCGCGCCTCGTCCGGGGTGATCCGCAGCTGCTGGGCCAGCCCGTAAGCGGACAATCCGTAGGCAAGGCCGTAGGACATCGCCTTGACCCGGCGCCGCAGCTCGGGGTCGATCGCGTCGATCGGCAGCCCGAAGGCGTGCGAGGCGACGAACGTGTGCAGGTCCTCCCCGGAGGTGAATGCCTCGATCAGGCCGGCGTCCTCCGACAGCGTGGCCATGATCCGCATCTCGATCTGGCTGTAGTCGGCGGTCAGCAGCGACTCGTAGCCGGTGCCGACGACGAACGCCTGGCGGATCCGCCGGCCCTCCGCGGTGCGGATCGGGATGTTCTGCAGGTTGGGGTCGGTCGAGGACAGCCGGCCGGTGGCGGCCACGGTCTGCTGGAACGTGGTGTGGATCCGGTCGGCGTCGTCGACCATCGGGATCAGCGATTCGACGACCGACTTCAGCCGGGCTGCGTCGCGGTGGCGGAGCAGGATCGCGGGCAGCTCGACGTCCGGCGTCTGCTCGGCGAGCCAGGCCAGCGCGTCGGCGTCGGTGGTGTAGCCGGACTTGATCCGCTTGGTCTTGGGCAGCGTGAGCTCATCGAAGAGCACCTGCTGCAACTGCTTCGGCGAGCCCAGGTTGAACTCGTGGCCGACGGTGGCGAACGCCTCCTGCTCGACCCCCTTCACCCGGCCGGCGAGCTCGGACTGCAGGTCGCCCAGCTTCTCGGCGTCGGCGCCGATCCCGGTCTCCTCCATCGCGGCGAGCACACCGAGCAACGGCAGCTCGAGTTCGGCCAGCAACCGCGTGGCGCCCCGGGTGCCCAGGTCGTCGTCGAGGGCGCGGGCGAGGTCGGCGACGGCCCGGGCCCGGACCACCTCGATCTGCGCGGCCACGGCGTCGGCCTCCTCCTCGCCCCCGTCCAGCGAGAGCTGGCCGGACTCGGCCTCGTCGTCGGCCCGCAGCTCCCGGTGCAGGTAGCGTAGGGAGAGGTCGGCGAGGTCGAAGCTGCGCTGGCCGGGAAGGGCGAGGTAGGCGGCCAGGGCGGTGTCGCTGGTGACGCCGTGCACGTCCCAGCCACGGGCGTGCAGGGCAAGGAGCGGGCCCTTCAGGTCGTGCGCGGACTTCGGCAGGGCCGGGTCGGCCAGCCATTCCACGAGAGCCCGCTCGTCGGAGTCGGTCAGTTGCTCGGGGTCGAGGAAGGCGCCGTCGCCGCCCTCGACGGCCAGGGCGAGTCCGGTGACGATCCCGACGCCACGGCCCCACGTGCCGCGGACCGACAGGCCGACCCGACGGCCGGTGCGGGCGTATTCGTCGAGCCAGCCGGCGACCTCGTCGGGGCCCAGCCGCCGGCCCTCGACGTCGAACCCCTCGTCGGCCTCGGGCTCGGCGGAGGTGAGGGTCGCGAACAGCCGGTCGCGCAGCACCCGGAACTGGATGTTGTCGAAGAGCACGTGGACCTCGTCGCGGTCCCACGGTGCGCGCACGAGGTCGGCGGGCGTGACGGGCACGTCGACCTCGCGGACCAGCTCGGTGAGCTGTCGGTTGCGCAGCACCGACGACAGGTGGGCGCGCAGGTTGTCTCCGGCCTTGCCCCGCACCTCGTCGACCCGGTCGACGAGTGCGTCGAGCGAGCCGAACTCGCGGATCCACTTGGCCGCCGTCTTCTCCCCCACTCCGGGGATTCCCGGCAGGTTGTCGCTGGGGTCGCCCCGCAGGGCGGCGAAGTCCGGGTACTGCGCCGGCGAGAGGCCGTACTTCTCCTGGACGGCGGCGGGGGTGAACCGGGTCAGGTCGGAGACGCCGCGGCGCGGGTAGAGCACCGTGACGTGCTCGTCGACCAACTGCAGCGCATCGCGGTCGCCGGTGCAGATCAGCGTGTCCATCCCGGCCGCCGTCGCCTGCGTGGCCAGGGTGGCGATGACGTCGTCGGCCTCGAAGCCCTCGACCGCCGCCACCGGGATGCGCAGCGCCTCGAGCACCTCGCGGATCAGGCTGACCTGGCCCTTGAAGTCGGCGGGCGTCTGTGCCCGGCCCGCCTTGTAGTCGGCGTAGGCCTCCGACCGGAACGTCACCCGGGACACGTCGAAGGCGACCCCGATGTGGGTCGGCTGCTCGTCGCGCAGCACATTGATCAACATGGAGGTGAACCCGTAGACCGCGTTGGTCGGCTGGCCGGTGGTGGTCGAGAAGTTCTCCACCGGGAGCGCGAAGAAAGCGCGGTAGGCCAACGAGTGCCCGTCGAGCAGCAGCAGCCGGGGGGTGTCGGTCATGGTCGTGAGTCTAGGGTCGCCGTACGACGATCCCTCGGCCGCAGCCGACCGGGCCGACCCTGGCGCAGCGCGAAGGAGCTCCGATGCCCGATCCCGCCACGATGGCCCGCGCCCTGAGCGAGGCGGCCGAGCAGCTCACCGCCCGGATGGGCATCGTGATCACCGAATGGGATCCGACCCGGATGGTCGCGACGATGCCGGTCGACGGCAACCGCCAGCCCTACGGTCTGCTGCACGGCGGCGCGTCCTGCGTACTCGCTGAGACGCTGGGTTCGATCGCTGCGGCACTCGGCGCGGGCGACGACCGGCAGGCGCTGGGCATCGAGCTCAACGCCAGCCACCACCGGGCCGTGCGCGACGGGGTCGTGACCGGGGTGTGCACCCCGGTGCACCAGGGCGGTTCCGTGGCGACGTACGCGATCGAGATCAGTGACGAGCAGGGCCGGCCGACGTGCACCGCCCGGCTCACCTGTGTCCTGCGGCGGGCGAAGACCGCCTAGCCGGCCTGCGGCCGCGAAGACCGGCGAGCAGGGCTAGACCACGCCGCCGCCGCGCAGCCGGCGCAGCCGGCTGGCAGTGACCCGCGGCGCCCGCGGGATGCGCCGCCGGATCACCTGGGCCGAGATGTCCATCGGGTGTTGCACGAGGCCGAGCTTGCGCCGCAGGGTGGAGACCGAGGCGACCCGGCGGGTGACCAGCGGGGCGAACCCGAGCCGGGCGAAGAACCGGTTGGCCTCCCGTCCGTCGGTGGTCACCCCGACGATCACGTGCTCGCAGGCCAGCTCCTCGGCGTAGGTCGCCGCGGCCCGGACCAGCGCCCGGCCGGCTCCACGCCGCCGGTGGATCGGGGCGACCACGACGTGGCTCAGGTAGACCGCCGGGGCCCCGAGCAGGGCGCTGATGTTGTCGCGGGCGAGCACCGCCATGCCGAGCGGCTGGTCGGACTCGTCGTCGACGGCGAAGACGAGCCGCCAATCCGGGTCCTCCAGCAGGTCGGAGTACCGCTCGGCCACCGTGCCTTCGGTGCACGGCAGCGGCAGCCGGGGGTAGGTGCCGCAACCGCCGGCAGCGATCTGGTCGAGCTCGCGGGACAGGTCGAGGAAGGCATCCAGATCGAGCAGTCCCGCTGCCCGCACACGTACGTTGCCGCGCGACACCGCGCCTCCCGAAATTCGACCTGTGTGGTCACCCCCGAGCAGCCAAACCCTTCGGCCGGGGAGACTATCCCCCTTGCACGCCGCCCCGACAGCGCCCGAACGGCCGAGCCTGGCGCCCTCGCCCACTGGGCCGAGCGCCGTACCCGCGGTACGGCCGTCGTGCCCTCAGCCTGCGGTCCGGGCGCCCGCCTGCTCGTCGGCCGAGGTGCCGGAGAGGATCTCCCGGACCTGATCGGGGTGCAGTCTGCTACGCAACGCCGCGACGTAGACCAGCACCGAGAGCACCGCGATCGCGACGAACGCCCAGCCGAATCCGAGGTTGTTCTGCTGGCCCTGCGCGGTGTCGTCCGAGCTGTAGATCCCCTGCCAGGAGATCAGCGTCAGGCCGGCGAACCAGGGCAGCACCCACCACCCGCTCGACCAGTGCAGCCGCGACCGCAGGTCCGGGCGGGCGATCAGCTGGACGACGAGCAGCACGAGGCCGATGCCGACCGTCGCGAAAAGCTTCCAGTCGACGTCCCAGCCGGCCCAGTAGATCATCAGGTTGGACGAGTAGAAGGCCAGGAACGGGATCACATGGCCGCCGGGCAGCCGGAACGGGCGGTGCTGGTCGGGCAGTTGCTTGCGCATGGCCGCCAGCACCAGCGAGCCGGATCCGAAGGACAGCACCGTCGCCGACGTCACGAACCCGACCAGCTTCGCCCAGCCGGGGAACGGCAGGAAGATGATCAGCCCGACGACGAAGGCCAGGAAGACGCTGAGCCACGGAACCCCGCGCGAGCTGGTCTTGGACAGGGACCGCGGTGCGTTGTCGTTGCGCGCCATCGCGTAGGACAGGCGCGCCGTGACGGTGGTGTAGATCAGTCCGGTGTCGGCGGGTGAGACCACTGCGTCGATGAGCAGCACCTTGGCCAGCCAACCCAGCCCGATCACGCCGGCGATCGCGGCCAGCGGCCCGGCGTCGTTGGTGAACGCGAGGTTCGCCCACCCATGGCCCTTGGCCAGATCGGCCGGGGACACGGCACCGAGGAACGCGATCTGCAGCGCGATGTAGATGACCGCCGTGAGTGCAACCGACCCGACGACCGCGAGCGGAATGTTGCGCCGCGGGTTGTCGCTCTCCCCGCCGAGTTCCACGCCCTGCCGGAAGCCGAGGAAGGAGAACACGATCCCGGCGACCACAACGGCGTGGAACATGCCCTTCATGCCGGTCGGCGCGAAGCCGTAGCGGGTGAAGTTCGAAGCGTGGAACGTCGTCACCAGGAACGCGAGGATCGCGATCGTGATGATGGCGAGCTTCCACCACACGATGACGTTGTTCAGCCGCGCGAACCAGCGGATCCCGACCAGGTTGATGAAGGAGAACAGCAGCATCCCCGCGGCAGCGATCAGGTAGCCGCCGGGCCAGCTGAGGGTCGGTGTCCCGGCCGTGGTCTTGACCAGCCACGGCAGATAGCTGGAGGCGTACTGCACGGCGCCTTCGACCTCGATCGGTGCCACCACCGCGGCGGCCAGCCACGTCACCCAACCCATCGTGTAGCTGGCGAACCCGCCGAAGGCGAAGTGCGGGAACCGGACCACGCCGCCGGAGACGGGGAACATCGCGCCGAGCTCGGAGTAGACCAGGCCGATCAGCATGATCATCACAGCGCCGAGCAGCCAGGCGAAGATCGCCACCGGGCCCGCGATGACCGACGCGTTGAAGGCCCCGAACAGCCACCCGGACCCGATGATCGACCCGACCCCGGCGAACAACAGGCCGACCGGGCCGATGTGCCGCTTCAGGCCGCTCGAGGCATCTTCCGGCGAATATGCCTGCTCGGCGGTGGCGGTCCCGCCACGGGGCGCAGGACTGGAGGACATGGGACTCCTTCTCGACGATGAGATCCGCTACTTGGAGCAATGCAGGCTGCACCCTCGGCGCACACCGAAGAGGGAGATTAGGTGAGTGCCCCGGATCCCGCGAGCCCGGGGGTCACTCTGCGTGTCGACATCCCCGGGTGTTACCGGCGTTCCGGCTACTTGACGTCGAGGTCGCCACCGAGGTACGCCGCCCGCACGGCCGGGTCGTCGCGCAGGCTGGCCGCCTCGGCGGTCTTGACCATCCGGCCCGTCTCCAGCACGTAGCCGCGCTGGGAGATCCGCAGCGCCTGGTTGGCGTTCTGCTCGACCAGCAGGATCGTCGTTCCCGCCTCGTTGATCTCGCGGAGGATGGCGAAGATCTGCTGCACGATCATCGGGGCGAGACCCATCGACGGCTCGTCGAGCAGGAGCAGCTTCGGGTCGGACATCAGGGCGCGGCCGATCGCCAGCATCTGCTGCTCGCCGCCGGAGAGCGTCCCGCCGGACTGTTTGCGGCGTTCGGCCAGCCGCGGGAAGAGTTCCAGGACCCGGTCGAGGGTTCCCGTCTTCCCCCGGCCGCGGGCGTAGGTGCCCATCTCGAGGTTTTCCTGCACCGTCATGCCCGGGAAGATCCCGCGGCCCTCCGGTGCCTGGCACAGGCCCAGCACGACCCGGCGGTGGCCGGCCATGCCGGTGATGTCCTGGCCGTCGAAGCGCACCCGACCGGCCGACGGCCGCCGCAGCCCGGAGATCGTCTTGAGGGTGGTCGTCTTGCCGGCGCCGTTGGCCCCGATCAGCGTGACGACCTCGCCGGCCTCGACCTGGATCGAGACGCCCTTCAGCGCCTCGACCTTGCCGTAGGAGACATGCAGATCCTCGACCTCAAGAAGCATCTTCGGACGCTCCCAGGTAGGCCTCGATCACCTTCGGGTCACGCTGCACCTCGCGGGGAACGCCGTCGGCGATCTTCTGCCCGAAGTCGAGGACGGCGATGCGGTCACTGATCTGCATGACGATCCCCATGTCGTGGTCGATGAGGAACACCGTCACGCCCGTGTCGCGGATCTTGCGGATGAGCCCCATCAACGCGGCCTTCTCGCTGGGGTTCATGCCGGCAGCCGGCTCGTCGAGCAGCAGCAGCCGCGGCCGGGTCGCGAGGGCGCGGGCGATCTCCAGCCGCCGCTGGTCGCCGTAGGGCAATGCCTTGGCCGCCTCGCCGTTGACACCACGGACGCCGACGAAGTCCAGCAGCTCCAGCCCGCGGTCCCGGCCGTCGCGCTCCTCCCGGCGGTAGCGAGGAAGCCCCAGGGCCGCGCCGACGACGCTGGAGAAGTGCCGGGCGTCGGCGCCGACCTGCACGTTCTCGAGCACGCTCATGTTGTCGAAGAGCCGGATGTTCTGGAACGTGCGGGCGATCCCGGACCGGGTCACCTCGTGCGGCTTGCGCCCGGCGATCTCGGTGCCGTCGAATATCAGCGACCCGGCGGTCGGGCGGTAGACACCGGTGATCAGGTTGAAGACGGTGGTCTTGCCGGCCCCGTTGGGCCCGATCAGCGCGAAGATGCTCCCCGTCTGCACCGTCAGGTCGAGATCGGCGACCGCGACGACGCCACCGAAGCGCTGGGTGACCCCGCGCAGCTCGAGCAGGGGGCCGGACCCGCCGCCCGGAGCCGGCTCCGTTGCCGCGCCGCCCGGGGACTGCCCCGCGGCCGCGGTCACGGGCCGACCTCGACGTTCTGCGTCTCGACGGCGCCGACCTCGCCGCCGAGGGCACCCATGCCGCCGGTGCCCTCCGCCAGTTCGGCGCGTCGGCGGCGGGACGGCAGCAGGCCCTCCGGGCGCAGGATCATCATGATCACCAGAGAGGCCCCGAAGATCAGCACGCGGTAGTCGGCGAAGGCCCGGAAGCGTTCGGGGAGCCACGCGACCAGGAAGGCCCCCACCATGACGCCCGGGAGGTTGCCCGACCCGCCGAGGACCACCGCACAGATGATGTAGATCGACAGCAGGAACGGGAAGTTGTCCGGCGTGATCGAGATCGTCTGCGCGGCGAAGAGCACCCCGGCTCCGCCGCCGATCGACGCACCGATGGCGAAGGCCCACAGCTTGTAGCGGAAGGTGGGCACGCCCATCACCTCGGCCGCGTCCTCGTCCTCGCGGATCGCCGCCCAGGCCCGGCCCACCCGGCTGTGTTCGAGCCGCTTGACCAGCACGATCGCGACCACGATCGCGAACACGCACAGGTAGTAGTAGGGCCGGGTGTCGAGCACGCCGAACTGCAGCTGCGAGATGCCTTTCACGCTGGGCGGGTTGGGGATCGGCGCGAGTCCGCGCGGGCCGCCGGTGAAGGCCAGGTTGTTGGCGGTGATCCGGATGATCTCGCCGAATCCGAGCGTCACGATCGCCAGATAGTCGCCCCGCAACCGCAGGGTCGGCGCGCCGAGGATCACGCCGGCGGCCAGCGCGATGATGATGCCGACCGGGACGATGAACCAGAAGTCCCACTTCAGCGAGATGCCGATCTTGGCCATCGCGTATCCGCCGATGGCGAAGAACGCGACGTAGCCGAGGTCGAGCAGGCCGGCCTGGCCGACGACGACGTTGAGCCCGATCGCGAGCAGGATGTAGATCCCGATCGGGTAGAAGAGCACGGCCGACCAGTCGCTCTCCGGCGTCATGAACGAGCCGATCGACTGTGCCGGCAGCAGCAGCGCGCCGATGATGAGCAACAGGTAGACGATCAGCCGCTGCCACCCCGGAGTACGCGCCCAGAGGTCGCTGGCGCTTCCGAGGAGGTCGGGGAACTGCGGTCGTTTCATGCCCGCGCTCTCAGCAGCTTCTCCCCCAGCAACCCGGTCGGCCGGAACATCAGGACGACGATCAGGACGACGAAGGCGATGACATCCTTCCACTGCGCGCCGAGGATGCTCGCACCGTAGCTCTCGATCAGACCGAGGACCACACCGCCGAGCAACGCGCCGCGGATGTTGCCGATGCCGCCGAGCACGGCGGCCGTGAACGCCTTGATCCCGAGCAGGAATCCGACGTTGTACTGGGTGATCTCGAAGAACGTGTCGTAGAGCATCGCCGCCACGCCGGCCATCAGACCGCCGACCAGGAAGGTCACCATCACGACCCGGTCGATGTTGACGCCCATCAGGACGGCGGTGTCCGGGTCCTGTGCCGTCGCCCGGATCCCCCGCCCGAGCCGGCTGCCGTTGACGAACAGGTCGAGCGCGACCGCCATGACGATGGCGGCGCCGACGACCAGCACCTTGTCCGCGCGGATCTCACCCGAGCCGATGGTGGCCAGCACGCTCTTGTGCATGATCCGCGGCACGCTGAGCTGGTCCCGGCCGTAGCGCAGCGCGAAGACCTCCTGCAGAAAGAACGACGCGCCGATCGCGGAGATCAGTGCCGCCAGCCGGGAGGCGCCGCGCTTGCGCAGCGGCCGGTAGGCCACCCGCTCGAGCACGACCGCCGACACCCCGGAGGCCGCCATCGCCGCCAGGGCGCAGACCGCGATCACGCCGACTAGCGCGAACCCGGTCTGCGCCCCGTTGATCCCGATGGCGTGCAGGGTGAACAGACTCGCGAACGTCCCGATCATGAAGATCTCGGAGTGCGCGAAGTTGATCAACCGCAGGACGCCGTAGACCAAGGTGTAGCCGAGCGCGATCAGACCGTAGATCGAGCCGATGGTCACACCATCGATCGTGGACGCCCAGAACTGCGTAACGAATGCGTGCACCGAGGGATTACTTCTGCGGCTTGGCTGTCTGCGTGCTCCCCAGGAACTTCAGCTTCCCATTCACGACCTGGGTGACGAACAACAAGTTGTCCTGCAGTTCGCCGTTGGGCGCGAACTTGATGTGCTTGGACACCCCGTTGTAGTCCACCGTCTTCAGGTAGTCGTTGATCGCCGCCGGTGTGGTCTTTCCGGCGTCGATCGCCATCAGGAAGATGTTGGCGGCGTCGTAGCCCTCGGCGGAGTAGGTCGCCGGCGCGGTGTGGTAGGCCGCCTGGTAGTCCTTGGCGAACTTCTGCACCGTCGGGTCCGTCGAGCCCACCGCCGAGCTGCAGGTGCAGGACAGCAGCGCGCCGTTGGCGGCCGTGCCGCCACCGGCGACGATCTTCTGGTCGAGCGAGCCGTCACCGGACATGAAGGTGGCGGTGACGCCGCCGTCGCGCAGCTGCTTGACCAGCTTCGCGGCCGCCGAATAGTAGCCGGCGAAGAAGATCACGTCGTCGTTGGCCGACTTGACGCTGTTGACGGTGCTGGAGTAGTCCGACCCGTTCGGGTCGAGGGTGCCGCTCGGGCTGACGGTGACGTTGTCCTTCTTCAGCTGCGAGCGGACGCTGTCGCCGAGACCCTTGCCGTATTCGCTCTGGTCGTCGATGACCGCGACCTTCTTGGCGTGCAGCGTGTTGGCCATGAAGTCGGCGTCGCCGGGGCCCTGCACGTCGTCGTTGGCCAGCACCCGGTGCCAGTACTTGTAGCCGTTCTGGGCGAGTGTGACGGCGGTCGCCGACGGGGAGATGTTCGGAATTCCGGCGGCCTCGAGGATGGGCAGGGACGTCTTCGACTCGCCGGAGAACGCCGGGCCGATCACGCCGATGTCCTTGTCCTGGACGACCTTCTTGGCCTGGGTCGACGCCTGGGTCGGGTCGCCCTGGGTGTCGTAGATCTTCAGCGTGACCTTCTTGACCCCGCTCTTGGCGTTGTGCTGGTTGACCGCCAGCTTGGCGCCGTCGGAGATGTTGATCCCGAGCTGCGCGTTGGGCCCGGTCTGGGCACCCATGAAGGCGAGCGAGAGCGACCCGCTGCTCCCGCTGCTGCTCCCACCGCTGCTGCTCCCGCTACTGCTGCTGCTGCCGCACCCCGCCACGACCGCGACGACCGTCCCGGCCGCAGCCAGCACTCCGAGGGAGCGCCTGATCTGCATCGACATGACCGTGCCCTTCCATCCTCCGGCGATCGCCGGAACGCGGCTCCCCGTCCCCCGGACCATGCGGCCGTTCTGGTCGCACCACGACCTGGAGATGGCCGGACAGTAATCGCCGCCGGACCCGCTCCGCAGGATCGACGCGCGTTTGTTACACGCGGCTTATGTCGTGTAGCGACCTAGCAGCCCGACTAGGGCGCAGGAAGGTCGGTTCCGACCGAGATGACGGCGTCGGCGACGGACCGCATCGTCGTCCGGCGGTCCATCGCGGTGCGCTGGATCCAGCGGAACGCCTCGGGCTCGCTCATGCCGTGTTCGGTCATCAGGACACCCTTGGCCCGATCGACCACCTTGCGCGCCTCGAGCTGTTCCTGGAGCCCGCCGACCTCCTTCTCCAGGCCGACGATCTGGGCGTGCCGGGAGACGGCCATCTCGATCGTGGGCAGCAGGTCGGTGCTGCCGAACGGCTTGACCAGGTAGGCCATGGCGCCGGCTTCGCGGGCCCGCTCGACCAGCTCGCGCTGACTGAAGGCGGTGAGGATCACCACCGGCGCGATCCGCTCCGCGGCGATCCGCTCGGCGGCCGCGATGCCGTCGAGCTTCGGCATCTTCACGTCGAGGATGACCAGGTCCGGCCGCAGCTCGAAGGCCAGGGCGACGGCCTGCTCACCGTCCGCCGCCTCTCCGACGACGACGTAGCCCTCCTCCTCGAGCATCTCCTTGAGATCCAGCCGGATGAGTGCCTCGTCCTCCGCGATCAGCACGCGGCGGGAGACAACGGCGTCGGCCACGGTGACTCCTGATGTTCTGGGCCCGGGTGTGGCTGGGCAACGACCCATACCCTACCGGGATAGGCTGTTGCAGCGCGCAGGCCATTACCGGCCCCCGTATCCGAACTGGCACAGGAGATCGGCTCAAAACCGGTTGGCTGAAAGGCCATGTGGGTTCGAATCCCACCGGGGGCACCGAGCTGCGCCGCCGTAGGGTGTGCGGGTGCCGAGGCATATGACGTCCGAGGAGTTCCGGCGCAACGGCCGGGCGGCGGTCGACTGGGTCGCCGATTATCTGGAGTCGGTCGAGCAGCGGCCGGTGGGTTCGCCGGTGAAGCCGGGCGAGGTCCGCGGGGCGCTGCCGGGCCACCCGCCCGAGACCGGCGAGCCGTTCGACGCCCTGCTCGCCGACCTCGACCGCGTCGTCCTGCCGGCGACCACGCACTGGCAGCACCCCAGCTTCTTCGGCTACTTCCCGGCCAACTCCTCCGAGCCCGCGATTCTCGCCGATCTGCTCTGCGCGGGGCTGGGCGTGCAGGGAATGCTGTGGGCGACCGGCCCGGCGTGCACCGAGGTCGAGCAGCTCACCCTCGACTGGCTCGCCGAGCTGCTCGGGCTGCCCGCGGCGTACCGGTCCGACGGGCCCGGCGGCGGTGTGATCCAGGACACCGCGTCGACGGCGCAACTGGTCGCGCTGCTCGCCGCACTGCACCGGGCGAGCGACGGGGCGACCACCCGCGACGGCGTCGGCGCCGGCCGCTACACGGTCTACGGCTCGAGCGAGACCCACTCCGCCCTCGAGAAGTCGGTGCGCATGGCGGGACTCGGGACCGCGGCGCTGCGGATGATCCCCGTCGCCCCGAGCACCTTCGCTATGGATCCCGCGGCACTACGGACCCGGCTCGCCGCCGACCGCGCGGCCGGGTGCACCCCCGCGATGGTGGTCGCCACGGTCGGCACGACGTCGACCACCGCGATCGACCCGGTGCCCGAGGTCGGGGCGGTCACCCGGGAGTTCGGCGCGTGGCTGCACGTCGATGCGGCGTACGCCGGTGTCGCGGCGATCTGCCCCGAGCTGCGCTGGATCCTCGACGGTGTCGGCGGGTACGCCGACTCGTTCTGCACCAACCCGCACAAGTGGTTGCTGACCAACTTCGACTGCGACGCCTTCTGGGTCGCCGACCGGGCGCCGTTGCTGGGGGCGCTGTCGATCCTCCCCGAGTTCCTGCGCAACGCCGCCACCGAGTCCGGCGCCGTCGTGGACTACCGCGACTGGCAGGTGCAACTCGGCCGCCGGTTCCGCGCGCTCAAGCTGTGGGCGGTGATCCGCTGGTACGGCGCCGAGGGGTTGCGCGAGCACATCCGGGGGCACGTCGCGCTCGCCCAGGAGTTCGCCGGGTGGCTGCGGAGTGACCCGCGTTTCGAGGTCGTCGCGCCGCATCCGCTGTCCCTGGTGTGCTTCCGCCTGCGCGACGACGACGGCGATCGCGGCGACGCCCGGACAACCGCCCTGATGGAGGCGCTCAACGCCTCCGGCGAGCTGTTCCTCACCCACACCCGGGTGGCGGGTCGGGTCGCGCTGCGGCTGGCGATCGGCGGCACCCGCACGGAGCGCCGCCACGTCGAGGCCGCGTGGGACCTCATCTCCCGCACCGCCTAGCCGTCCCCGGCCCAGAAAGCACCCGCCCCATTCCGCATGAACGTCACGTTCATGCGGTCTAGCCGCATCAACGTCACGTTGATGCGGAATGGCGTGCCGGGGTCGGAGCGGTCGGTGAGCCGATGCCGGCGAGCGCAGCAGGTGCTATCGCGCCGTCGTACGCAGCAGGCCCTCCTGGACCACCGAGACGACGTGCCGGCCGTCGCGGGTCCAGATCCGGCCGGTGGCCAGCCCACGCCCGCCGCTGGCCGACGGGCTCTCCGACTCGTAGAGCAACCATTCGTCGGCCCGGAACGACCGGTGGAACCACATCGCATGGTCGAGACTGGCGCCGACGACCTCGTCGAGCCCCCACGCCAGCCCGTGCCGGACCAGGACCGAGTCGAGCAGCGTCAGGTCGCTGGCGAAGGTCATGGCGCACACGTGCAGCAGGGGGTCGTCGGGCAGGACGCCGCTGGCCCGCATCCACACCCGGCTCCGCGGCTCACGCGGCCCACCGGCGCGCTGCACCCACGGCGGGTCGTCGACGTACCGCAGGTCGAACGGGCGTGGCAGTCGGGCCCACTGCCCGAGCTCCTCGGCGTACGGCGCGACCCGCTCGGCGAGCGTCGGGAGCGACTCCGGCGGCGGCACCTGCGGCATCTGGCCGAGATGGTCGAGGCCGTCCTCGGCGCGATGGAACGACGCGGACAGGCTGAAGATCGCCTTGCCGTGCTGGACCGCGAGCACCCGGCGCGAGGTGAACGACCGCCCGTCCCGGATCCGGTCGACGGTGTAAACGATGGGCACCGTGGGGTCGCCCGGCCGCAGGAAGTAGGCGTGCAGGGAGTGCACGGTGCGCTCGGGTGGCACGGTCCGGCCGGCGGCCACCAGCGCCTGACCCGCGACCTGCCCGCCGAAGACCCGCTGCATCGAGACCTTGGGACTCACCCCCCGGAAGATGTCGACCTCGATGGTCTCCAGATCGAGCAGCTCGACCAGTTGGTCGACCAGACCCTGCCCGGACTCGGGGACGCTCACTCCCCGACCCTATCGACCGGCGGCCGGCCCCCGATCCGGCCGGCACACCGGGCACCGGCCGCGACCCCGGCGCGGGCGCACGCAGCTGCCTCGTCCCCACGGATCCAATGCCGCAGGTACGCCGCGCAGAACGCGTCACCGGCGCCCGTCGGGTCGACGGCCGACCGGACCGGCACGCGGACACTGAACGGCTCGGCGTCCCGCTGCGCCACGACGCACCCGGCCGGGCCCGCGGTCACGACAACCGTTCCGTAGTGCGCGGTGAGGGCCAGCGCGGCGGCGGTGGGATCGGCCAACCCGGTGAGCGTGCGGGCCTCGTCGAGGTTGGGGAAGCAGAGCCGCGCACCCGACGTCGCGGCCAGGAAGGTCTCCGGGCCCACCGTGCGCAGCATCGACTCCGACGCCGGGTCGACCGACACGGCGCAGCCACGGCGGACGGCCCGCTCCCGGACGGCCAGCACCGCGGAGCGCGAGGGTTCGGCGAAGACGGTGTAGCCGGACAGATGCAGCAGTCCGGTCCCGTCGAGGACGGACTCCGGCAGGTCGGCCGGGCCGAGCCGGGCGTTCGCTCCCCGGTCGGTGTACATGCTGCGCCGGTCCGCGTCGACGATCGAGACGACCGTCCCGGTGGCCACCTCGTCGTCGATGCCGAGCATCGGCTCGACCCCGGCGTCGGCCAGCGCCGCGCGGTGCCGGTCGGCGTCCTCCCGGCCGACCCGACCGACGAATCGGCACCGCACCCCGAGGTGGGCGAGCCACGCGGCCTGATTCGCCCCGGACCCGCCGGCCACCGCCCGGATCCGCGACACGGTGTCGCTGTCCGGGGACACGGGTCCGAGCGGGCCGACGACGACGTCGTTCATCACGTCGCCGATCACGGCGACGTCGACGCCCGCGGTCACCGGCGCGACCAGGCGGCCGCGATCTCGGCGGCGACCCGGGTGTTGCTCAGCGCGAGCGCGATGTTCGCTTCGAGACTCGCGCCGGCGGTGGCCCGGTGCATGTGGTCGAGCAGGAACGGCGTGAGCGCCTTGCCCCGGATCCCGGCGTCCGCGGCCGCCGCCAGCCCGCCGGCCAGCGCGCGCTCGTGCAGCGCGGCGTCGATCTGCTCGTCGGCCGGGATCGGATTGGCCACGACGGTCGCACCGGACAGGCCAAGCTGGTCAGCCGCGCCCAACACCCGCGCCACCTCCTCGGCCGACTCCACCCGCCAGTCGATCGGATAGCCCGAGTCGCGCAGGTAGAAGCCGGGGAACCAGTCGGTGCGGTAGCCGACCACGGAGATGCCGAGCGTCTCGAGCCGCTCGAGCGTCGCGGCGACGTGCAGGATCGACTTCACCCCCGACGCGACGACCGCGACGGGCGTCCGCGAAAGCGCGGTCAGGTCGGCGGACTCGTCGAAGCTGTCCGCGACGTCGCGGTGTACCCCGCCGAGACCGCCGGTGGCGAATACCCGGATACCGGCCAGGTGCGCCAGGTGGGCGGTCGCCGAGACGGTCGTCGCCCCGGTACGCCGGAGCGCCGCGGCCATGGGCAGGTCCCGGATCGACAGCTTCGCCACCTCGGTGTCGTCGACCAGGCGATCGAGGGTGGCCTCGTCGACCCCGACCGTCGGCGCTCCGTCGACCACGGCAATCAGGGCCGGGACGACGCCCGCGCCGGCGAGCGCGCCGGCGAGCAGACCGGCGACCTCCCGGTTGCGCGGGCGCGGCAGCCCGTGCGCGATCATCGTCGACTCCAGCGCCACGACCGGCCGACCGTCATCGAGCGCTCGGCGTACCTCGTCGGAGAGGGTGAGAATCACCGACGGCTCCCTCCCGGCCGGGTGGCCGTTGCCTCTACGGGCTGGACACTGGATCCGTGCCGATCCGGATCGGCACCTCGGGCTGGCAGTATGCCGACTGGCGCGGGGTGCTCTACCCGCCCAAGCTGCCACAGCGACTCTGGTTGGAGGAGTACGCCGGGCAGTTCGACACGGTCGAGCTGAACAATTCCTTCTACCGCCTGCCGTCCCACGACGCGTTCGTCGCGTGGCGCCGCCGCCTGCCGGACGGGTTCGTGGTGGCGGTGAAGGGCAGCCGATACCTCACGCACATCCGGCGGCTGCGCGATCCGGCCGAGCCGGTGTCGCGGCTGATGGCCGCGGCGAGCGGCCTCGGTGACCGACTCGGGCCGATCCTGCTGCAGCTGCCGCCGACCCTGCCCGCGGATCCACCGCGGCTGGCCGAGTGCCTGCGGCGCTTCCCTGCGGGTACGCGCGTCGCGGTCGAGCCGCGGCACCGGTCGTGGTGGACCGACGAGACCCGGGACGTCCTCTCCGGGCACGGTGCGGCGCTGTGCTGGGTGGACCGGTCGGGGCGGCCGCAGACTCCCCTGTGGCGCACCGCGTCCTGGGGCTACCTGCGGTTGCACGAGGGACGCGCGCAGCCGTGGCCCGGCTACGGAGACCGGTCCCTGCGCAGCTGGGCGGACCGGGTCGCGGCGCAGTTCCGACCGACCGACGACGTCTTCGTCTACTTCAACAACGATCAGGGCGGCGCCGCCGTCCGGGATGCGCGACGGTTCGCCCGGATCAGCCGCGCCGGTTAGGTCGCCATAGGCTGACGGCTCGTCGACAACCGGGAGACGGTGATGGGCAGCTTGACCGGCAAGGGCGCAGTGGTGACCGGCGGGTCGCGGGGAATCGGCCGGGCGATCGTCGAGCGGCTCGCGCGCGACGGCGCCGTGGTCGTCTTCAACTATGTGCGCAGCACCGGCGCTGCGGCCGAGATCGAGTCGACGGTCCGGGATGGCGGCGGGCAGGCGTACGGAGTCCAGGTCGACCTGGCCCGGTCCGGCGCCGTCGACGAGCTGATGTCCGCGGCCGAGGAACGTCTCGGCGGCCTCGACATCCTGGTGAACAACGCGGCGTTGGACGGCAAGCCGCTGCCGATCGCCGAGACCGACGAGCAGGTGTGGGACGAGAACATGACGGTCAACGCCAAATCGGCGTTCCTGACCGTCCGGCACGCCGCGCAGGTCATGCGCGACGGCGGACGGATCATCAACATCTCGACCCTCAACACCAGCCGGCCGGCGCCGGGGATTGCGGCGTACGCCGCCAGCAAGGGCGCCATCGAGCAGCTGACCAAGGTCGCCGCGCTGGAGCTCGGCGGCCGGGGCATCACGGTCAACGCGGTGTGTCCCGGGGCGACCGACACCGACCTCCTCCGGCACACGAACCCCGACGCCGCGATCGAGCGGATCGCGCAGGTCACCCCGCTGGGTCGCCTCGGACAGCCCGCCGACATCGCCGACGTCGTCGCCCTACTGGCGGGCGACGAGGGCCGCTGGCTCACCGGCCAGATCATCAACGCCACCGGCGGACTCTGACCACTCGGCCGGCGAGATCATCCCGCCGGCGCCGGCCCGGCGAGGTCAGCCCGCCTCCGGCCGGCGGAGGTCGGTGCGCGTGACGGCGACCAGCACGGCCGCCGCGGTGATCGCGACCACCATCACGAGAAAGCCGTATCGCGCGCCGTACGTATCGATGAGTTGGCCGGTGAGCGCGGCGGCTGCGGCCGTGCCCCCGGCGCTGGCCGACGCCTGCCAGGCGAAGGCCTGGGTGAGCACCGATCGGTCCACGAGTGCCTCGGTGAGGATCGCGGTCAGGATGAGCACCGGGGGGATCAGCAGTCCGGGGACCACCAGAGCCCCGGCCAGGGCGGGC
Organism: uncultured Actinomycetota bacterium; assembly: GCA_963828605.1. Classification (GTDB taxonomy): domain Bacteria; phylum Actinomycetota; class Actinomycetes; order Mycobacteriales; family QHCD01; genus DASXJE01. The sequence continues at coordinate 957,815 of CAWHER010000001.1, forward strand.
ACGTCGGTAACGGCGAGCAGTGGCACGCAGCCGACCGTCAGCAGCACGAGGACGCGGGCGAGTTGGCTCGAGGGCCCCGCCCGCCAGCGCCGTAGCCCGTAGGCCAGTCCCGCGACGAGGCCGGCTCCGCTGCCGATGCTGAGGAGCGGTCCGGCGGCCTCCGGCACGGAATGCTCGATGGCGAAGGCGGTGACCGATACCTGGATCGCCCCGAAGAACACGCCGATGCAGACGCTGAGAGCGACGAGAACGCCGAACCGACGGTGCAGCAGTGTCGTCCGGGGGGCCGTCGTCGACGAGCACCCGGCCGGCGGGGGCGCCGTACGGCGCTGGACTATGAGCGCGCATCCGCCACCGATCACCATCACCGCCGCAAGGATCGGGCCCGCGACCGGACTGACGGTGGCACTCACGAGCCCGACGAGCGTCGGCCCCACGAAATAGGCGACGCCGTTGGTCAGCGATTCCAACGCGAACGCGCTGGACAGCATGGTGGTGCCGCCCAGCAACCAGGTCCACCGGGCCGAGGTCAGTGCGCCGAGTTGGGGCATCGACCCTCCGACGAAGGCACCGGTCACCGTGAGCGTCCACAGTGGACAGTGGTTGGTCGCCAGGGTCACCAGGAGTGCGACGGAGATGCCGCACACCGCGAGGGGGATCGGCAGGATCCGCACCTGGCCGAAGCGGTCAATCAGGCGGGCGACCTGTGGCCCGACCCCGGCCTCCGCGGCGGCGAGCGCGCCCGCGACCACGCCGGCCGCACCGAACGAGCCGCTACTCCAGTGGATCATCCATACGACACCGAGGCTCGTCATGGCGATGCCGACCCGGCCCGGTGCCGCACCCAGGAAGAACTTGGCGGCGCCGGGGATCTGCAGGACCTGGCGGTACCTGTTCGGCTGCCGCCGGCGCTGGCGGGTGGCTGCGGACGAACGTCGACCGAGAACTGCCGGCACGGAAGTACCTTTCCGCTGCCGGCGGGTGGGAAGTGACCAGGGGCAGGTCTAGGGAAACTCTACGGCGACGACGATACGTGGCGCGGCGGCCTGCGATCAAGCCCGCCGCCGGATCGATGCCGTCGGGCGGCTCTCCCGCGCCCCGGCCGCTCAGGTTATTGCCGCCGACACTCGTCCGGCCTCGGTTATTGTCGGTCGGCGTGGTGATGTTTCAGATCGACGGCCTGTCCGGGACGGGTAAGTCGACGCTCTCCGCTGTACTGGCGAGGCGGGGGTGTCGTGCCGTCGACGCCGACGCGGAATTTGGCTGCTTTGCCGATCAGGCGACCAAACTGCCGAGCGAGGTCGAGCGTCGCGAGAACTGGATGTGGGACGGCCGAAAGCTACGGACATTCGCCCGCGCGTCTCATGATGCTCGAGTATTCCTGTGCGGCGGCGCGATGAACCAGAATGAGTTCGTGGATCTATTCACGAAACGCGCGCCGTAGAAGACGCACAGCGCATCGGGTCAGTCGTCATCGATGCGACACGGCCTATCGATCAGGTCGCGGATGACATTGTGCGGATGACACTCTTACGACCACACGGGTGCGGGATCACGATCGACACCGGTCGCGTCATCCTGCCCGCAGCAGCGTCTTGCCGATCGTCGAGCGACTCTCGATGGCCGCGTGCGCAGCGGCGGCGTCCGCGAGCGCGAAGACCTGCCCGACGGACGCACGGAGTCGGCCTGAGGCGGCGCGGGCGACGGCCTCGATGGCCAGGTCCACCTGATGTCGGACGTCCAGGGCACCGATGGTGGCGCGGTGGACGTCCGGCCGCCCGGCATCGGCCGTCGAACCGAATACGCCGGCACCGGCCGCGGCGCCGAACGGGCAGAAGACGCCACCGGATCTGACGAGCGACAACCCGGCCGCGCCGATTCCACCGCCCACGGCGTCGAAGGTGAGGTCCACCGCGCCGACGCCGCTGCGGACGAGGTCCGGCCAGGACGGATCGGAGTAGTCGACGGCGACGTCGGCACCGAGATCGGCGGCCGCCGCCAACTTGGCAGCACCGCCCGCTGCGGCGACGACCCGGCCGCCGGCGGCGGACACGAGCTGCACGAGCAGCCCGCCGACGCCGCCCGCCGCGGCCTCGACGAGCACCGTGTGGCCTGCGACGTCGCCGACGGCGTCCAGTAGCGCGAGAGCGGTACGGCCGTCGGCGACCAATGCGGCCGCCTGATCGAGCGCGAGGCCGTCGGGCACGGGTACCAGCCGCTGCGCGTCGGCCGCCGCCCGATCGGCATACCCGCCGCGTCCGGACAGGCTCGACGTCACGCGCGATCCAAGGAGGCCGGGGTCGACGTCCGACGCTGCCCCGGTCACGACGCCCGCGACGCTGTTGCCGAGCACCGCAGGCAGCTTCGGCCGCATCGCCTCGACCGGCGGGTGGCCACCGCGAAGCTGAGTGTCGATGAACGTGATGCCGGCGAACTCGACGTCGATCAGCACCTGGCCGGGGCCGGGGACCGGGTCGTCCAGCGTCACCGGCCGCAGCACCTCGGGCGGGCCGAACCGGGTGATCTGCACGGCATGCATGTGCGGTCCTTTCGCTCGCGTCCGCCACCACGGTGCAACGTGAAGTGCGCTTCAGGTCAAGCCCGGTCCGGCGAGGGCTTTCGGTTTGGACCGAGCCGTCAATGAGCTCCTCGAGAGGAGCGGATTCCGGGCATTGCGCTGAGCTTCGCCGGTTGTCCACAGTGCTTGGTGTGTAGGGGTTTTCGTCGGTGGGAGCCGCTAGTATTCGAACATGAGTTCGATGATGGTGGGGTCGGTGGTGGGAGGGTTGGACGCGGGCCTCGACGCGCTGGCCGCGGTGCCGTTGACCGATGTGGCGGGGGCGGCGATCGGCGCGGAGCTGGTGGAGTTGACCCGGGTCGCGGCCCGGCTGGACGCGCAGCTGCTGCGTCGGCTGGCCGAGTTCGACCGGCGCGGGGAGTGCGGCGCCGACGGGGCGGCATCCACCCAGGCGTGGCTGCGCTGGCGGTGCCGGCTGGCCCCCCGCGACGCCGCGCAGCGGGTGGCGGTGGCCCGGGCCCTGGACCGGTCCCTGCCCGCGGTGGCGGCCGGGCTGGCCGACGGGGCGATCGGCTACCGGCACGCCGCGGTCATCACCCGCGCGATCCGTGACCTGCCCGCGGACCGGGTGCCGGCCGCCGAGGCGATCCTGGCGCCCGCCGCGGTCGACCTGGACGCCGGCCGGCTCGCGATCCTCGCCCGCCGCCTCACCTACCTGATCAACCCCGACGGGGCGCTGACCGACGCGCAGGCCCGCCACGACCGGCGCTGGCTGACCCTGTCCCCCACCTTCGCCGGCATGGTCGCCGTCGACGGCATCCTCGACCCCGAAGCCGGCGCGACACTCATCACCGCCATCGAGGCGCTACGCGCCGCCGACCGCACCCCCGACGACACCCGAACAGCCGGGCAGGCCCGCGCCGACGCCCTCACCGACCTCGCCCGCCACGCCCTCAACCACGGACTCCCCGACCAGAACGGCGAACGCCCCCACCTGACCGTCACCGTCGACCTCACCACCCTGCGCGGCCAGGCCGGAGCCGAACCCGCCGAAATGCAGTGGACCGGGCCCATCAGCCCCGAGACCGCCCGCCGCATCGCCTGCGACGCCGCCATCAGCCCGATCCTCACCGCCGGACCCAGCGCCATCCTCGACGCCGGCCGCGCCACCCGCACCATCAACCCCGCACAACGCCGCGCCCTCGCCCTCCGCGACCACGGCTGCATCCACCCCACCTGCCACCGCCCACCCCCCTGGACCGACGCCCACCACATCACCCACTGGGCCGACGGCGGACCCACCAACCTCGACAACCTCGTCCTCCTCTGCCGCCACCACCACCGACTCGTCCACGAACACCACTGGCGCATCACCCGCACCCCCGACGGCCACCACACCCTCCAACGACCGCCCTGACCGGACCGGAGCGGTCGGGTCGGGGGCGGGTCCCGGTCGGGTCAGCGCAGCGAGAGCGTGGTCGGCTCGATCGGCGCCGGGAGGGAGGTCTCGCCGGAGAGGAACGCGTCGGTCGCCGACGCGGCGGCCCGGCCCTCGGCGATCGCCCACACGATGAGCGACTGCCCGCGGCCCATGTCGCCGGCGACGAACACCCCCGGCACGGCGGTCGCGAACGCACCGTCGCGGGCGACGTTGCCGCGGGCGTCGAACTCGACTCCGAGGTCGGTCAGCAGCCCCTCGCGCTGGGCGCCGGTGAAGCCCATCGCGAGCAGCACCAGCTCGCAGGGCAGCTCGCGTTCGGAGCCCTCCACCTTGGCGAACTTCCCGTCCTCCATGCGCACCTCGTGCAGCCGGATCGCCCGCAGGCGGCCCTGCTCGTCGCCGACGAACTTCTCGGTGCTGACGGCGTAGACCCGCTCGCCGCCCTCCTCGTGCGCGCTGGAGACGCGGAAGGTCATCGGGTACGTCGGCCACGGCATCGTCGCGGTCCGGCTCTCCGGCGGGCGGGCCAGGATCTCGAGTTGGTGCACGCCGGCCGCGCCCTGCCGGTGGGCGGTGCCGAGGCAGTCCGCTCCGGTGTCGCCGCCGCCGATGATGACGACGTTCTTGCCGGCCGCGGTGATCGGCGGCTCGGCGATGTCGCCCTCCTGCACCCGGTTGGAGCCGGGGAGGTAGTCCATGGCGAAGTGCACCCCGTCGAGTTCTCGGCCCGGCACCGGCAGGTCACGGGGAATCGTGGCGCCGCCGGCGAGCACGACCGCGTCGTACGTCGACCGCAGTTCGTCGGCGGTGATGTCGACGCCGACGGTGCAGGAGGTCACGAACTCGGTGCCTTCGGCCGACATCTGCGCCAGCCGCCGGTTGAGGTGCCGCTTCTCCATCTTGAACTCGGGAATTCCGTAGCGGAGCAGGCCGCCGATCCGGTCCGCCCGCTCGTAGACGGTCACCGCATGGCCGGCCCGGGTGAGCTGCTGTGCCGCCGCGAGACCGGCCGGGCCGGATCCCACCACCGCAACCCGGCGACCGGTGGATCGTTCGGGCGTGGCCGGTGTCGCCCATCCCTCGTCCCAGATCTTGTCGGCGATCTCGACCTCGACCTGCTTGATCGTCACCGGGTCGGAGTTGATGCCGAGCACGCAGGACGACTCACACGGCGCCGGGCAGAGCCGGCCGGTGAACTCGGGGAAGTTGTTGGTGGCGTGCAGCCGCTCCCCCGCCTCCTGCCAGTCGCCGCGGCGGACCAGGTCGTTCCACTCCGGGATCAGGTTGCCGAGCGGGCACCCGTGGTGGCAGAACGGGATGCCGCAGTCCATGCACCGGCTGGCCTGGGTACGCAGGGTGCCCAACGGGAAGTCCTCGTAGACCTCACGCCAGTCCTGGATCCGTACGTCGACCGGGCGGCGCGTCGGCAGCTCGCGGTCGTGGTTCATGAATCCGGTCGGGTCAGCCACGAGCGGCCTCCATGATCGCCTCGTCGACGGACCGGCCCATCGCCTCGGCCTCCCTGGTCGCCTCGAGCACCCGCTTGAAGTCCCGCGGCATGATCTTGCGGAAGGCGTCGGACCGGGTCGACCAGTCCGCCAGCAGCGCCGCGCCGACCGCCGATCCGGTCTCCGTGGTGTGCCGCTCGACGATGTCGTGCAGCCAGTCCCGGTCCGGGGCGGACAGCTCCTCGATGTCGACCATCTCGCCATTGACCCGGCCCTCGACCAGGTCGAGCACGAACGCCGCCCCGCCGGACATCCCGGCCGCGAAGTTGCGGCCGGTCGGGCCGAGGACGACGACGTTGCCACCGGTCATGTATTCGCAGCCGTGGTCACCCACGCCCTCCACGACCGCGGTGGCTCCCGAATTGCGGACGCAGAAGCGCTCCCCGACCAGGCCGCGGATGAACAGCTCGCCGCCGGTCGCGCCGTAGCCGATGACGTTGCCGGCGATGACGTGCTCCTCCGCGGCGAACCGGGCCTTCTCCGACGGGCGGACGATGATCCGGCCGCCGGACAGACCCTTGGCGAGGTAGTCGTTGGCGTCGCCGAACAACCGCATGGTCATGCCGCGGGGGACGAACGCGCCGAAGGACTGGCCGGCCGACCCGGTGAAGGTCAGGTCGATGGTGTCCTCGGGCAGGCCGGCGGCGCCGTAGCGGCGGGTCACGAGCGAGCCGAGCATCGTGCCGACGGTGCGGTTGACGTTGCGGACCGGCAGGTCGAGCTTCACCGGTGCGCCGTCGAGCAGGGCGCCCTCGCACAGCTGGATCAGGGTGTTGTCCAGCGCCCGGTCCAGTGCGTGGTCCTGGTAGGTGACACGGTGCCGCGCGCCGCCGGCCGGCAGCTCGGGCGTCTCGAACAGTGGCGCCAGGTCCAGCCCGGATGCCTTCCAGTGGTCGATCGCGTCGCGGGTGTCGAGCAGTTCGGCGTGGCCGATCGCCTCGTCGATGCTGCGGAATCCCAGTGCGGCAAGGTGTTCGCGCACCTCTTCGGCGATGTACTCGAAGAACGTGACGACGAACTCCGGCTTCCCGCTGAACTTCTTCCGCAGCTGCGGGTTCTGCGTCGCGACACCGACGGGGCAGGTGTCGAGGTGGCAGACCCGCATCATCACGCACCCGGAGACGACCAGCGGTGCGGTGGCGAAGCCGAACTCCTCGGCGCCGAGCAGCGCCGCCACGATCACGTCGCGGCCGGTCTTGAGCTGACCGTCGGTCTGCACGACGATCCGGTCCCGCAACCCGTTGAGCAGCAGGGTCTGCTGGGTTTCGGCCAGCCCGAGCTCCCACGGCGCTCCGCCGTGCTTGAGGCTGGTCAGCGGCGCCGCGCCGGTGCCCCCGTCGTGGCCGGAGATGAGGACGACGTCGGCATGTGCCTTGGAGACGCCGGCCGCCACCGTGCCCACGCCGACCTCGGCGACGAGCTTCACGTGCACCCGCGCCTCGGGGTTGGCGTTCTTCAGGTCGTGGATCAGCTGGGCCAGATCCTCGATCGAGTAGATGTCGTGGTGGGGCGGTGGGCTGATCAGGCCAACGCCCGGCGTGGAGTGCCGGGTCCGCGCGATCCAGGGGTAGATCTTGCCGCCCGGCAGCTGACCGCCCTCGCCGGGTTTGGCGCCCTGCGCCATCTTGATCTGCAGGTCGTCGGCGTTGACGAGGTACTCGCTCGTGACGCCGAACCGGCCGCTCGCGACCTGCTTGATCGCGCTGCGCCGCAGGTCGCCGTTGTCGTCGGCGACGAACCGGTCCGCGTCCTCGCCACCCTCGCCGGTGTTGGACTTGCCGCCGAGCCGGTTCATCGCGATCGCGAGGGTCTCGTGCGCCTCTTTGGAGATCGACCCGTAGGACATCGCGCCGGTCGAGAACCGCTTGACGATCGCGCTGACCGGCTCGACCTCCTCGATCGGCACGGGCGGACGGACGCCGTCGCGCAGCGCGAACATGCCGCGCAGCGTGGCGGCCTTCCGGGACAGGCCGTCGACCGTCGCGGTGTAGCGCTTGAAGATCTCGAACTGCCGGCTGCGGGTCGCGTGCTGCAGCAGGAACACGGTCTCGGGGTTGAACAGGTGGATCGGCCCCTCGCGCCGCCACTGGTACTCGCCGCCGATGTCGAGCCGCCGGTGCGCGGTCGCCGTGGTGTTGGGCGGGTAGGCACGCCGGTGCCGGGCCGCCACCTCCTCGGCGAGCACGTCGAGGCCGACCCCGCCGAGCTTCGACGAGGTCCCGGTGAAGTAGTCGTCGACCACGTCGCGGGACAGGCCGAGAGCCTCGAAGACCTGCGCCCCGGTGTAGGACCCGACGGTGCTGATGCCCATCTTGGACATCACCTTCAGCACGCCCTTGCCCAGCGCCTTCACGTACCGGCGCACCGCGTCGCGCGCCTCGCCGGGGATGACGCCCGCGGCCGTGAGGTCGTCGATCGTCTCGAAGGCGAGGTAGGGGTTGACCGCCGCGGCGCCGAAGCCCATCAGCAGCGCGACGTGGTGCACCTCACGGCAGTCGCCGGACTCGACGACCAGGCCGACCCGGGTGCGGGTGCGAGCCCGCACGAGGTGGTGGTGCACGGCCGCGGTGAGCAGCAGCGACGGGATCGGCGCGAGCTGCTCATTGCTGCCGCGGTCGGAGAGCACGACGATGCGCGCGCCGCGCGCGATCGCCTCGGTGACCTCGCCGCGCACCCGTTCGATCGCCTCGCGCAGTGCGTCGCCGCCGCCGGCGACGTCGTAGAGACCGGAGACCGTCACCGCTTCGAAGCCCGGCAGGTCGCCGTCGGCGTTGATGCGGATGATCTTCGCGAGCTCGTCGTTGTCGATGACGGGATAGGGCACGACGACCTGGCGGCAGGACGCCGCAGTCGGCCGCAGCAGGTTCTGCTCCGGCCCGATCGTGCCGGCGAGCGAGGTGACCAGCTCCTCGCGGATCGCGTCCAACGGCGGGTTGGTGACCTGGGCGAACAGCTGGCTGAAGTAGTCGTAGAGCAGCCGCGACGGCTCGGAGAGCGCCGCGACCGGGGTGTCGGTGCCCATCGAGCCGATCGGCTCGACGCCCTTGGTCGCCATCGGCGCGAGCAGGATCCGCAGCTCCTCCTCGGTGTAGCCGAAGATCTGCTGGCGCCGGACGACCGCCTCGTGGCTGACCACGCGGTGCTCGCGGTCGGGCAGGTCCGGGAGGTGCATCAGGCCGGCGTGCAGCCACTCGTCGTAGGGATGCTCGGCGGCGAGCTCGGCCTTGATCTCGTCGTCGTCGACGATGCGACCCTTGTCTGTGTCGACGAGGAACATCCGGCCCGGCTGCAGCCGGCCCTTGGCCACCACGTGCTCCGGGGCGATGTCCAGTACGCCGACCTCGCTGGCGAGGACGACGAGATCGTCGTCGGTGTGCCACCACCGCGACGGCCGCAGCCCGTTGCGGTCGAGCACCGCGCCGATCACCGTGCCGTCGGTGAACGCCACGCAGGCCGGGCCGTCCCACGGCTCCATCATCGTCGAGTGGAACTCGTAGAAGGCGCGGCGGGCCGGGTCCATCTCGGCGTGGTTCTCCCACGCCTCGGGAATCATCATCAGCACGGCGTGCGGCAGCGACCGCCCGGCGAGCTGCAGCAGTTCGAGCACCTCGTCGAACGTCGCCGAGTCGCTCGCGCCCGGCGTGCAGATCGGCGACAACCGGGACAGGTCTCCGGGGAGCACGTCGCTGACGAGCAGCGCCTCACGGGCGCGCATCCAGTTGCGGTTGCCCTTGATCGTGTTGATCTCGCCGTTGTGCGCGACGTAGCGGTAGGGGTGCGCGAGCGGCCACGACGGGAACGTGTTGGTCGAGAACCGGCTGTGCACCAGCGCGATCGCCGACGTCAGCCGCGGGTCGGACAGATCGGGGAAGAACGTCGGCAGCTGGTCGGTGGTGAGCATTCCCTTGTAGACCAGGGTGCGCGCCGACAGCGACGGGAAATAGACATCGGCCTCGTGCTCGACCCGCTTGCGGACGCAGAAGGCGCGGCGCTCCAGCGCCAGACCCGACTCGCCGTCCGGCCCGGCAAGGAAGAGGTGGGCGAAGGACGGCATCACCGAGCGGGCGGTGCGGCCCAGGCCGGCCGGGTCGGTCGGCACCTCGCGCCAGCCGAGCACCGTCATGCCCTCGTCGCGGGCGACCCGCTCCGTGGCGGCGACGACGGACGCCCGCTCGGCGGCGTCGCCGGGCAGGAAGGCCATGCCCACGGCGTACGCCGGGCTGCCGTCGGCGGCGGGCGCCGGCAGCGGCAGGTCGACGACGGCGCGCAGGAACTCGTCCGGCACCTGCACCAACAGTCCGGCACCGTCGCCGGAGGACTGCTCGGCGCCTGCGGCACCGCGGTGGTCGAGGTTGTGCAGCGCGGTCAGGCCCTGCTCGACGATCCGGTGGGACCGACGGCCGCGGGCGTCGACGACGAAGGCGACGCCGCAGGCGTCGTGCTCGGCAGCCGGGTCGTACAGTCCCCGGGCTGCGGGTACGGCGGAGAAACGCGACACGAGGGCCTCCCGTCGTCGGGTTGGGGTGGTGCTGACATGGGACGACATCGGCCCGAGCGCGGTCAGATCAGGATACAGGGGCGGGTGAGCGGGCTACCCTACGCCTGTTCCGACGGCCCGTCCTATCCCATAGGTCACTGCGGCCGCAAATCCACCGAGCACGAGCTGGCGGGCGCCACTGTAGAGCCAGCTGCGGTTGGTGAACCGCGCGGTCAGCGCTCCGGTCGCGAACAGCCCCACCGCGGACAGGATCGCCGCGACGAGAAACGAGGACGCTCCGAGCAGATAGGGCAGCAACGGGATGAAAGCGCCCACGGTGAACGCGCAGAACGACGAGATTGCGGCGGTCCACGGCGACGGCAGGTCGTCGGGGTCGACGCCGAGCTCCTCCCGGGCATGCACCCGCCACGCCTCGTCGGGGTTGGCGGAGAGCTGTTCGGCGACCGCGCGGGCCAGCTCGTGGTCCACCCCGCGGGACTCGTAGAGCTCGGCCAGCTCGCGCATCTCGGCCTCGGGCCGGCGGCGGATCTCGCGCTGCTCGACCGAGATCTCCGCCCGGGTCAGCTCGGTCTGCGACGACACCGAGGTGTATTCGCCGGTGGCCATCGACACCGCGCCGGCGATCAGTCCGGCGAGCCCGGTGAGGGTGACCGTGTGCGGCGACACCCCTCCGCCGGCGACGCCGGCGATCAACGAGACGTTGGAGACCAGTCCGTCCATGACACCGAAGACGGCCGGCCGCAGCCAGCCGCCGGTGACGTCGCGATGGGTGTGGTGGATCTCGGCGCGGGCCGCGTCGGGTCCGCTCCCCTCCGTCACCTCGTCCGGACCGCCCGGGTCATGGGTCATCGACACGCGAGGAGGGTACGTCGGGTCGGCGCCGGGTGCCGCGCGGCGGAGTCGTCGGCTGGCCCACCCGGCGCATCGTCGGGCGGCCGACCGGATCCGCCGCCACCGTTGCCACCGAGCTCGGCGGGCCGCTCGCGCGGTCCGCGGTGGGTGAGGAACCACGTCAGCGCGGCCAGGAAGCACAGCAGCGCCACCCAGTCGTTGAGCCGGAGCCCGGCGATGTGGTTGGCGTGATCGACCCGCAGGTATTCGATCCAGCCGCGGCCCGCGGTGTAGGCCATCACGTAGAGGGCGAACGCCCTCCCCCGGCCGAGCTGGAAGCGCCGGTCGGCCCAGACCACCAGACCAGCGACCCCCAGATCCCACAGGCACTCGTAGAGGAACGTCGGCTGGAAATGGCCGAGCACCTCCGCCTTGCCGTTGACCGTGACGGCGCGATGGGTGGCCGGGTCGATGTTGTAGATGGTGAGGCCCCACGGCTTCGTCGTCCGGGTGCCGTAGAGCTCGTTGTTGAACCAGTTGCCGAACCGGCCGACGGCCTGCGCGACAGCGAGCGCCGGTGCCGCGGCGTCGGCGAACGGCGCCAGCTTGATGCCACGCCGATGCAGCCCGATCCAGGCACCGAGTGCGCCGAAGATCACGGCGCCCCAGATGCCGAGCCCGCCGTCCCACACCTTGAACGCGTCGATGGGGTGCCGTCCGGCGCCGAAGTAGAGCTCCGGATCGGTGATCACGTGGTAGATCCGCGCACCGACCAGGCCGAAGGGCACCGCCCAGACCGCAATGTCGGTCGCCGTTCCCGGCCGGCCGCCGCGGGCCACCCACCGCCGTTCCAGGATGACGATCCCCAGGATGACGCCGACGATGATGCAGATGGCGTAGGCCCGGATGGGGAACGGCCCGAGCTGCCACGCGTTGCGCGTGGGACTCGGCAGGTACGCCAGGTTCACCCGCCCACCGTACGGCGTCGGCCGGCGGCATCCGGCGCTACCTCTGCCGCCCCGCAGCCGCTAGGGTCGCCGGCATGAACCAGGTGGTCCGGGCGGCAGCCGCGCTGCTGACCGACGGACACCACCGGGTGCTGCTGGTGCAGCAGAACTACGGCCAGCGCCGGTGGGGCCTGCCCGGTGCCGGGATCCAGCCCGGCGACCTCCCCGTCCGGGCCGTGGTGCGCGAGGTCCGCAAGGAGACCGCATTGGAGATCGAGGTCGTCGACCTCGTCGGTCTCTACCACCTGTCCGGACACGACTCTTCCGGTGAGGACGGGCTGCCCGATCTGCTGACCTACGTCTTCGGCTGCACGCTGCAAAGCGGTGAGCCGGTGCTCAACGAGACGGGGCGGATCGCCCGGCTGGGCTGGTACGACCTCGAGGACGTCCCGACGCCGGCGACCGCGACCGCGCTGGCGGCCGTCCGCGATGCCGCCGCGGGCCGCTCGGGCGTCGTCGGCGAACTCTCCCGCTGACCCGGTCGGCCGCCGGTCAGGACCGGCCGGCCCGGCGTACGCCGGCGGCCAGGTCCGCGGTCAGGTCCTGCAGCGCGGCAAGCCCGGCACCGGGATCCGGCGCGTCGAGGATGCACCGCACGAATGCCGACCCGACGATCGCCGCATCGGCGAGGCGGCCACCTCGGCAGCCTGCTCGCCGTTCTTCACCCCGAGCCCCACCCCGACCGGCAGGTCGGCGGCGACCGCGCGGACCCGGCCGACCAGGTCGGGCGCGCGGGCGCTGGTCTGCTCGCGCGCGCCGGTCACTCCCATCACCGAGGTCGCGTAGAGGAAACCGCGGCAGGCGGCGGCGGCGGCGCCGATCCGGGCATCGGTCGAACTCGGCGAGACCAGGAAGACCCGATCCAGGTCGTGCGCGTCGCTCGCCGCGAGCCAGGTCGCCGGCCTCTTCCGGGATCAGGTCGGGCGTGATCAGGCCGGCGCCCCCGGCCTTCGGCCAGGTCGGCGGCGAAACGGTCCACGCCGTAGCGGACCACCGGGTTCCAGTAGGTCATGATCAGCGTCGGGACCCCCGTCGCGGCGACCGCTTCCACGGTGTCGAGCACGTCCCGGGTCCGGGTGCCGGCCCGCAACGCGCCGTTCGGCGGCGGCCTGGATCGTCGGGCCGTCCATGACCGGGTCGCTGTAGGGCAGGCCGACCTCGACGACGTCGACCCCGGCGGCGACCATGGCGGTCATCGCCTCGATCCCGCCGGCCACGACGGGAACCCGGCCGGGCAGGTAGCCGATCGAGCAGCCCACGCCGGTCGCGCGCGGGCCCGCGCGAAGGCCTACGGTCGAGAGCGCTCGGACTCGTCCAGCAATCCGAACCAGTGCGCCGCGGTGTCGACGTCCTTGTCGCCGCGGCCGGAGAGGTTGACGAGATGACCAGCCCGTCCGGGCCTAGATCGCGGCCGACGTCGAGCGCACCCGCGAGCGCGTGCGCCGACTCGATCGCCGGGATGATGCCCTCGGTGCGGCAGAGCAGCCGGAACGCGTCCATCGCCTGGGCGTCGGTCACCGGGCGGTAGTCGGCCCGGCCGCTGTCGTGCAGGAACGCGTGCTCGGGCCCGACGCCGGGATAGTCCAGGCCCGGCCGAGATGGAGTGGCTCTCGATGGTCTGGCCGTCCTCGTCCTGCAGCAGGTAGGACGCCGCGCCGTGCAGTACGCCGGGCGATCCGCCGGTCAGGGTCGCGGCGTGCCGGCTGGTCTGCACGCCCTCGCCGCCGGCCTCGAAGCCGTACAGCCGCACCGACTGCGTCGTCGAGGAAGTCGTAGAAGATGCCGATCGCGTTGGATCCGCCCCCGACGCAGGCGCAGACGGCGTCGGGCAGCCGGCCGGCCTGCTCGAGGACCTGCTCGCGGGCCTCGACGCCGATCACCCGCTGGAAGTCGCGGACGATCGTCGGGAACGGGTGCGGGCCGCCCACCGACCCGATCAGGTAGTGGGTGGTCTCCACGTTGGTCACCCAGTCGCGGAACGCCTCGTTCATCGCGTCCTTGAGGGTGCGCGAGCCGCTGGTCACCGGGACGACCGTCGCGCCGAGCAGTTCCATCCGGGCGACGTTGAGGGCCTGCCGCCGGGTGTCCTCCTCGCCCATGTAGACGACGCACTCCAGGTCGAGCAGCGCGCAGGCGGTGGCGGTGGCGACGCCGTGCTGACCGGCGCCGGTCTCGGCGATGACCCGCGTGCTTTCCCATCCGCTGGGTCAGCAGGGCCTGTCCGAGCACATTGTTGATCTTGTGGGCGCCGGTGTGGTTGAGGTCCTCCCGCTTGAGCAGGACGGTGCCGCCGCCGGCGTGCGCGGCGAACCGCCGGGCCTCGGTGAGCAGGCTGGGCCGGCCGGCGTAGGTGCGCAGCAGGTGGCCGAGCCGGTCGGTGAACTCCGGGTCGCTCTGCGCCTCCCGGTAGGCCGTGCCCAATTCGTCGAGAGCGGCGATGAGGGCCTCGGGCACGAACCGGCCGCCGTACGGCCCGAAGTGCCCGCTCTGGTCCGGCGCCTGCACGGCGGACTCGGTGGTCGGTCATCTCGCCGGGCTCGATCTCGTCGGGCTCATCTCGTCGGACGGGGCGTCGCGGGATGCGATCCGGCCGTCACCAGGTCGGCCACCGCCTGCCGGGGGCTGGCGTTGGTGACCAGGCCCTCGCCGACCAGGACGGCGTCGGCGCCGGCGGCGGCGTAGCCGATCAGGTCGTGCGGCCCGCGTACGCCGGACTCGGCGATCTTCACGATCCGGGTGGGCAGGCCGGGGGCGATGCGCTCGAACACCCCGCGGTCGACCTCCAGGGTGCGCAGGTCGCGGGCGTTGACCCCGATCACCCGCGCGCCTGCCTCCAGCGCGCGGTCGGCCTCACCTTCGTCATGAACCTCGACGAGCGCCGTCATCCCTAGGGACTCGACCCGCTCGACGAGGCCGACGAGGGCGTTCTGGGGCAGCGCGGCGACGATCAGCAGCACGAGGTCGGCACCGTGGGCGCGGGCCTCGTGGACCTGGTAGGAGGAGATGACGAAGTCCTTGCGCAGCAACGGCACGGCGACCGCCCGGCGGACCGCGTCGAAGTCCTCGAGCGACCCGTGGAACCGGCGGCCCTCGGTGAGCACGCTGATCACCCGGGCGCCGCCGGCGGCGTACTCGCGGGCGAGCCCGGCCGGGTCCTCGATCGGGGCGAGCGCACCCCGGGACGGGCTGGACCGCTTGACCTCGGCGATGACCCCGACGCCCGGAGCCCGCAGGGCCGCCATCGCGTCCCGCGGCGCGGGTCGCTGCGCCGCGATCCGCTTCAGCTCCGCCAGGGGTCGAGCGGCTTCCCGGGTGGCGACGTCTTCGCGGACTCCTACGAGGATCTCGTCGAGCACGCTCACGATGTCTCGTCTTTCCTCTGAGGCTGAACGGGTGTCCCATGCTAGCCAGGTCTGCGGAGCGAACCGTCCTCCCCCCCTCCGTCCCAGGACCGCCGGGCGGCCGTCGCTCCGGCGGCGCCGATCGGCGGCAGCGGGGTGGTGATCTCGCGGTCTCCCGGCGGCGGAATCGGCCGCAACGGCAACCGGACGACGAAGCTGGCGCCACCCTCCGGCGCGCGGCCGGCCTGCGCGGAGCCGCCGAGTCGGGTCGTGAGGCCGTGGACCAGGGCCAGGCCCACGCCGGTACCTACCCGGCGAACCCCCCGATACCGGTCGTAGAGCACCGAGCGCTCGAACGCCACCGAAAGGTCCTGCTCGGTCAGCCCCGGGCCGCCGTCGCGCAGGGCCAGCACCGCCGTACCGCTGTCGACGGCGAGCGCGAGCACGACCGGCGCACCGGGCGGCGTCACCCGTAGCGCGTTCTCGGCGAGGCCGTCGATGATCTGCCGCACCCGGGTCGGGTCGGTCGTGGTCACCACCTGATGGTCGGGGACCTGCAGGAGGAACCGGACGCCTTCGGACTGGCACCGGGCCTGCCAGACCGCGCCGGCGTGCCGGACCAGGTCGGTCAGGTCGACCCTCGCCAGGTCGATCCGGAAGTCCTCGGCGCCGAGCCGGGCCAGGTCCAACAGGTCGCTGACCAGCCGTTCGAGGCGGCGCGCCTCACCCAGCATCGTGGCGCCGACCGGGGCGACATCCGGCCCCGCCGTCACGCCGTCGGCCAGCGCCTCGGCGAACCCGCTGATCGCGGTGAGCGGGGTACGGAGCTCGTGCGACACCGACAACAGGAACTCCCGCTGCCGGCCCTCGCTGCGCTGCAACGCGGTGGCGAGCGAGTTCAGCGATTCCGCCACCTCGGCGACCTCCGCCGGTCCCTCGGGCACCAGCCGCACGTCCCGGGCGCCGGCGGCCAGATCGTGCGCCGCGCCCGCCGCCTTCTGCAGTGGCCGGGCGAGCCGGCGGGCGAGAAGCAGCCCGGCGATGACGGCGACGACCAGCCCGATCAACAGGGCGAGCAGCGTGCGGCGCAGCACCGGAGCCGCCAGGCCGGCCGCGTCGTTCTGCCGCTGCACCAGCACGACCCCGCCCGGTCCGGTCGGGCGGGCCTCGACCAGCACCGTGCCGCCGGAGACCCGCCGGGTGACCGACAGGTCCCGACCGGACAGGACGGTGGCGCGGTCCTCGGGGGTGAGAATCTGCCGGGCCAACGGGTCGCCGACGACCACGCCGGTCCGGGTGATCGCCGCAAGCCGGATCTTCTCGGCCGTGAGAAACCGGACCTGGCGGTGCAGCCGGAGCACCTCGCCGCTCTCGGCGCGCTGCACGGCGACGGTGGTGGCGAGCGCGGCGAGGCTGCGCCGGGCCTGACCGAGCGCCGCCGACCGCACCAGGCTGTAGGACACCAGGCCGGCCACCACGACGGTGACCACGGCGACCACGGTGGTCACCAGGGCCACCCGGAAGGCCAGCGTGCGCCGAGTCATCGTCCCGGCGGCTCGGCGGCGTAGCCGACGCCGCGCACCGTGCGGATCGGGCTGGCCGGCCCGAGCTTGCCCCGCAGCTGCGCGACGTGCACGTCGACGGTCCGGGTGCCGGCGACCGCGGCGTAACCCCAGACCTGCGAGAGCAGGTGCTCGCGGCTGTAGACCCGTCCGGGCCGGCGCATGAGAAAGGCGAGCAGGTCGAACTCGGTGGTGGTCAGCGCCACTTCGGTCTGGGCCGGCCCGTCCTCGTCGACCCAGGCCTTCCGGCGCGCCGGGTCGATGCTGACCGGCCCGACGGTGAGCATCGGGGTGTCCTCGGGCTCGCCGCGGGTACGCCGCAGCACGGTCTTGACGCGCGCGACCAGCTCCCGCGGGAGAGAACGGCTTGGTCACGTAGTCGTCGCCGCCGAGTTCGAGCCCGACCACCCGGTCGACCTCGTCGTCGCGGGCGGTGACGAAGAGCACCGGGGTCCAGTCGCCGGCGGCCCGCATCCGCCGGCAGACCTCGGTGCCATCGAGCCCCGGCAGGGCGACGTCGAGGACGACGGCGACCGGGCGCAGCCGGCGTACCGCGGCCAGCGCGGCGTCGCCGTCGGTCTCCACGTGGACCCCGAACCCCTCCCGGGTCAGGTAGATCCGCTCGAGATCGGCGATCGCCGGCTCGTCCTCGACGACGAGGACCAGCCCCTTCGCGGTGTGGTCGCCGTTGATCATGGGGTCCATCATGGGGCTCGTCACCCTCCGCCTCCTCGATCCGACCGTACGGCGTCACGGTGACCCATCCGCCGTCGACCGGGGTCAGGGTGAGGTACGAGCAGTGTTCGAGCCGGACCGGTTCGGCCGGTCAGCGGGCGGTGGGATCGTCCCCGCGGTCGAGCGCGTCCCAGAGCTGCCGGTCGGGCACCGCGGGATCGGCCCTGTCATAGGCCCTGTCGACGGCAGCGTCGGCTGGGTCGTCGGCGGCCCGGTCGGCCCTGTCGGCGGCGGCTTCGGCGGCGGGGCGCTCCGGGAGCGGGCCGGGGGCGGCGTCGATCGAACTGCGCTCGGTCGGTGCGTCGTAACGGGCGCCCATCGCGGGCCAGCGCGAGCCACGCAGCACGGTCAGCACCCCGGCGGCGGCGAGCAGCAGCGCGCCGACCAGCACGACGACCACCGTCGCGCTGTGGGTCGCTGCCGAGATCCGGGCGCCGGCCGGTACCCCGACCACCGGCCCGGCGCCGGTGAGCAGCGTCTCGGCCCGCGCGGCGGAGATGCCGCCGAGCGCGGAGGCGGCCCGCACGGCCGCGAGCACCCCGGCGGCGGCGAGCAGCACGCCGACCAGGGCCCGTCCGCGTGACCGGGTGGCGAGCAGGGCGACGACGCCGGCCAGGCCGACGATGCCCAGGGCGGTCAGCAGCGGCTCCGCGGTGGACCCGCTGATCTGGTGGACCAGCGCGGGCAGCGGCGGGGTGCGCTCGGCCGTTACGGTGACCCACGGCCGGCCGGCCAGCACCAGCAGCAGCGCGGCCCCGACCGTGCCCGCGCCGAGGGCCATCGAGAGCTCCCGGCGTCCGGCGGGGCGCGTGGTCACGACGGCCGGTGCAGGTTCTGGGCGGTCGCGATCGCGCGGAGCACCGCCATGGCCTTGTTCTGCGACTCGCGTTCCTCCGCCGCCGGGTCCGAGTCGGCCACGATCCCGCCGCCGGCCTGCACGTAGGCGGCCCCGTCGCGCATCACCGCGGTGCGGATCGCGATCGCCATGTCGAGGTCGCCGGCGAAGTCGAGGTAGCCGACGGTGCCGCCGTAGAGCCCGCGCCGCACCGGCTCGAGCTCGTCGATGATCTCCATCGCCCGTGGCTTGGGGGCGCCGGACAGGGTGCCGGCGGGGAAGCAGGCGGCGAGCACGTCGTAGGCGCTGCGGCCCGGCGCGACCTCGCCGACGACCGTCGACACGATGTGCATGACGTGGCTGTAGCGCTCGACGCCCATGAAGTCGATGACGTCGACGCTGCCCGGCACGCAGACCCGGCCGAGGTCGTTGCGGCCGAGGTCGACCAGCATCACGTGCTCGGCGCGCTCCTTCGGGTCGGCGAGCAGCTCGGCGGCGAGCCGGGCGTCCTCCTCCGGCGTGTCGCCGCGCCGGCCGGGTACCGGCGATCGGGTGCAGCATCGCCCGCCGCCGGTCACCGTGACCAGCGCCTCGGGCGAGGAGCCGACGACGTCGGTGCCGTCGGGCAGCCGCAGCAGGTACATGTACGGGCTGGGGTTGGTGGTGCGCAGCACCCGGTAGACGTCGAGCGGCTCGGCCGTCGTCCGCATCTCGAACCGCTGGCGACACCACGACCTGGAACGCCTCGCCGGCCCGGATCTCCTCGATGCGCGGCGCTACGGCGGGCCTGGAATCCCCGCCGGCGAGTGGCGAGGTGTAGGTCGGCTCGGCCGGTCCGCAGTGACGGCGACCCCGGCCGGGGTCGGCGCCGTGCAGGGCGCGGCCCATCGCGTCGAGCCGGGCGACCGCGTCGTCGTAGCACGCGTCGAGGTCCGGCGCGGCACTGTCCGGTCCGTGCGCGCGCGGGAACGCGTTGGCGACCAGCAGGATCGACCCGTCGTCGTGGTCGAGCACCGCCAGGTCGGTGGCAGAGCATCATCGCCAGCTCGGGGAGGCCGAGGTCGTCCTCGGCGATGCTCGGGCAGCCGCTCCAGCCGGCGGACGACGTCGTAGCCGAGGTAGCCGACCAGCCCGCCGGTCAGCGGCGGCAGGTCGCCGGCAGCCGCGGCGTCCGGCAGCGCCTCGACCGTCTCCCGCAGCGCCTCGAGCGGGTCGCCGCGCAGGTCGGCAGGCCGGACCGGTGCGTCGCCCAGCCAGCGGCGCGGCCGTCGCGTTCGGTGAGGACGGCGGCGGCAGCGGACGCCGACGAAGGAGTAGCGCGACCAGGACCGGCCGTGCTCGGCCGACTCGAGCAGGAAGGTGCCCGGGCCGCCGGCCAGCTTGCGGTAGACCCCGACCGGTGTCTCGCCGTCGGCCAGCAGCCGGCGGGTCACCGGGACGACCCGGTGGCTCGCGGCGAGCTCGCCGAAGGCGTCGCGGGTCGGGGCCGCGGGCGCGGTCACGGCTGCGCGGCGACCGACTCGCCGACGTGACACGGCAGCGCGGCCGCGTCGAAGCAGGTCCGGTCGCCGGTGTGGCAGGCGGCGCCGACCTGGTCGACCTGGACCAGCACCGTGTCGCCGTCGCAGTCGAGCGCGACCGACTTGACCCACTGCTGGTGGCCGGACGTGTCGCCCTTGACCCAGTACTCCTGGCGGCTGCGGCTCCAGTAGGTGCACCGGCCGGTGGTCAGCGTGCGGTGCAGCGCCTCGTCGTCCATCCAGCCGACCATCAGCACCTCGCCGGTGTCGTGCTGCTGGGCGACGGCGGGGACCAGCCCGTGCTCGTCGCGCTTGAGCCGGCGGGCGATGGCGGGGTCGAGGTGGGACGGGCGGGCGGCCATATGCCCATTGTGCCGGTCGCCCGTTGGCCGCCGGTGGCCAGGCATGCCTAGGATCGCGCCGTGACCACCCACTCCCGCCGCGAACGCGAGGCACTCTGCGACCTGCTCCTGGAGCTCGGGCCGCACGCGCCCACCCTGTGCGAGGGCTGGACCACGGCCGACCTCGCCGCCCACATCGTCGTCCGGGAGCGGTCCCCGATCGCCGGGCTCGGCATCGTCGTCCCTCCCCTCGCCGGTGTCACAGCGCGGGCGATGGACCGGCTGCGGACGTCGCTGACCTACGACGCGCTCGTCGAACGCGTGCGGCAGGGTCCCCCGCGCTGGGCCCCGATGGGCGTGACCACCGGGGTGGAGGCGGCGGCCAACACCAGCGAGATGTTCATCCACCACGAGGACGTCCGCCGCGCGCAGCCGTCCTGGGAGCCGCGCGACCTCGATCCGGGTCTCTCGGCGGTGCTGGCCCGGCGACTCACCTCGGGCGCCCGGTTGATGACCCGGCATGCGCCGGTCGGTGTCCTCTTCCGGCTCCCGGACGGGACGGTGGCCCGCGGCCGGCCGGGCACCCCCACGGTCACCGTGGCCGGGACCGCCGCTGAACTCACGATGTACGCGTCCGGCCGGCAACGCGCCACGAAGGTCGAGGTCGACGGCGACGACGCCTCTGTGGCCGCCCTGGCCGGCGCCCGCCTCGGCCTCTGACCGGCCGGCCGGCGCCAGCACGAGCGGCGGGTCGGGTCGTGGCCGGCCGCGACGCTACGGGCGGGCGTAGTGCAGGGCGTCGGCGGCGACCTCGACCGCGTCGGCGACCCACGGATCGGTCAGCGACCGGTCGTCGACCAGCCGGACAGCGTCCGCCGCCCGTTCCCACAGCGCCACGCAGGTGTCGCCGGTGAACCAGCCCTCGTAGCAGATCCCGTCGGCGGGCGTCGCGTCGTACAGCGCGCGGGCGACCTGCTGGGTGAGGGCTCGGTCGCGGCTGCGCAGGGCGCCGGCCGGGCGGCCGAGCTCGACCGCCGCGTCGCCGCGGGTGTCGGCCAACTGCAGCGCCCGGGCCGGCTCGAGGACCGCACACCGCTGGCTCGGCAGCGGATCGACCCACCGGTCGTCCCCGAACGCCTCGGCCACCGCGCAGCGCAGGCTCTCGGTGGCGTAGAGGACGCCGTGGTGCGGGTGCCGCCGCGCCGGTCCGGCCGGGTGGTGGTCGAAGCGCCCGGCGCGATGCGGCCCGAAGTAGCGGAACTTCGCGCCGTCGGCGTAGAAGCGGGCGTCATAGACCCGCACCCATCGGCGGCCCTCGGGTACGTCGACCAGCCGCGGCCGGCCGGGGAAGGTCACCGGGAGCCGACGGCGGACGCGGCCCCCATCACCGCGTCGACGCGGTCGTGGCCGAGCGCCTCCAGCGGTGTCTCGCCAGCGAGCTGCCGGGACGGCAGGGTGAACCAGCGCACCCGGCCGACGAGGGACCGCTCGGGCAGCGCGCGCCAGACCTCGAGCACCCCGTCGATCGGGGCGTCGCCGGCGAACTGCCACTGCGGGTAGCGCCAGTCGCCGCGGTGCCGGAAGGCGACGAGGTCGTCCTTGACCCGCCGCTTGGTCACCGCGGCCGCGCTGATGCCCAGCCGGGCGGCCACCTCCGCAGTCGAGAGGGAGTCCCGGACGAGGCCGGCCCGCACTTCGGCGGCGCGGGCCAGGTTGCGGGCGCGGGCGGCGGCCACCTGCTCGGGCTCGGCGGTCGGCACCTCGGCGGGCAACGCGGACGGCCGGGCCCGCTGGGACAGCGCGAGCACCCGCAGGAACGCGTCCTCGAGCTCCCGGCGCTCGGTGTCGGCGAGGTTGTCGAGCAGCCCGGCGAGGTCGGGCAGCCGGTCGGTCAGTGCGGTCACGACCCCAGTCTAGTTGCGCTGGTAGCCGATTGACCAGCGCAACCGCAGGACCGGTCAGCGCACCTCGACGCCGTCCGCCCGCAGCGCCGACTTGACGGTGGCGATGGAGATCTCGCCGAAGTGGAAGACGCTCGCGGCGAGCACCGCGTCCGCCCCGGACCGCACAGCCGGCGCGAAGTGGTCCACCGCGCCGGCTCCGCCGCTCGCGACCACCGGGACGTCGACCGCAGCCCGGACTGCGGCGATCATGTCGAGGTCGAACCCGTCCCGCGTCCCGTCGGCATCCATCGAGTTGACCACGATCTCGCCGGCGCCGAGTTCGACCCCCCGGCGGACCCAGTCCAGCAGGTCGAGGCCGGCGGACTGCCGCCCGCCGTGGGTGGTGACCTCAAACCCGCTCGGCGTCCCGCCCGCCCGCCGGGCGTCCACGGAGAGCACCACGCACTGCGCGCCGAAGCGCAGCGCGGCCTCCTGGAGCACCTCCGGCCGGGCCACCGCCGCCGTGTTGAGCGACACCTTGTCCGCGCCCGCGCGCAGCAGTCGGTCGACGTCCTCGACGGTGCGCACCCCGCCGCCCACGGTCAGCGGGATGAAGACCTGCTCGGCGGTGCGCCGTACCACGTCGTAGGTGGTCTCGCGGGCGCCCGAGGACGCGGTGATGTCGTAGAAGACCAGCTCGTCCGCGCCCTCGCGGTCGTAGTGGCGGGCCAGTTCCACCGGATCGCCCACATCGACGTTGGACAGGAACCGGACGCCCTTCGTCACCCGGCCGGCGTCCACGTCGAGGCAGGGCACCACCCGCACCGCGACACTCATCGCGGACGCGACACCGCGACACTCATCGCGCGGACACCGCGACACTCACGTCCCCGCCCGGTCGGTGTAGCCGACCACCTCGACCTCGACCAGCATCGCCGGATCGATCAGCCCGGCGACGACCACCATCGTGGCGGCCGGCCGGACCGCGCCGAAGGCCTCCCGGTGGGCCCGCCCGACGTCGTCGGCGTCGGACCGGTCGACGACGTACATGCGGGTCCGGACCACGTCGGCGGCGTCGAGACCGGCCTGCCGCAACGACGTCAGGGCGATCCCGATCGCCGTACGGGTCTGCTGGTAGGCGTCCCCGGCATGCTGCACCCGGCCGTCCACCGTGGCGGTGCAGCCGGACACGAGCACCCACGGGCCCGCGCACACCGCGCCGGGAGTATCCGATCGCCTCCTCGAACGGGCTGTCGGAGGCGATCCGCGCGATCGTGCTCACCGGACGCCGTCCGGCCGGACCGCGGCGAGCGCGTCGGAGAGGGTGAAGGCACCGGCGTAGAGGGCCTTGCCGACGATCGCGCCCTCCACACCCAGCGGCTCGAGCCCGGCGAGCGTGCGCAGGTCGTCGAGCTCGGCCACTCCCCCGCTGGCGATGACCGGGCGGGGTGTCGCCGCACACACCTCGCGCAGCAGCTCGACGTTCGGCCCGGTGAGCGTGCCGTCCCGGCGTACGTCGGTGACGACGTAGCGGGCGCACCCCTCCGCGTCGAGCCGGGCGAGGACCTCGAACAGCTCGCCGCCCTCGCGGGTCCAGCCCCGGCCGGCCAGGGTATGGCCGCGCACGTCCAGGCCGACGGCGATCCGGTCGGCAAACTCCCCGATCACCCGGGCGCACCAGCGGGGGTCCTCCAGGGCCGCAGTGCCGACGTTGACCCGCGCGCAGCCGGTGCCCAGGGCCGCGGCCAGCGACTCGTCGTCGCGGATCCCGCCGGAGAGCTCGACCGCCACGTCGACCCGGCCCACCACGTCGGCCAGCAGGTCGCGGTTGGAGCCGCGCCCGAACGCCGCGTCGAGGTCGACGAGATGGATCCACTCCGCCCCGGCGCGCTGCCACGCCAGCGCCGCCTCGACCGGGTCGCCGTAGGAGGTCTCGGTGCCGGCCTCGCCGCGGACCAGGCGGACCGCCTTGCCGCCGGCGACGTCGACCGCAGGGAGCAGGGTGAAGGCCACGACGTGACTCCCGGGTCGCACGTGAGGGACAGGCTCGCCTAGGCAGGCTAACCAAGCCGGTGGACGGCGTGTGCAGCGACCGGACGCTGCTCACCTACCGGTCGGCCGGCGCCGGGTTCCGGCCCGGTGGCCGGGCTACGGCCCGCGGCCACTGATCGTGGGCGGAAGCCGGTCGAACCAGTCGAGTACGGCGCGCTCGTAGGTGATCCCGAAGTCCAGCGATGCCACGGCGTACGGGTCCGGCTCGCGCCCTGCTCCGGTCGCCTCCGCCAGCTGGGTCTCGTAGCCGGCCAGCCGCCCGGCGTGCAGTTCACGGTGCCCGGCGAGGAACTCAGCGAGCCGGTCGGGCGGCAGATGCCGGCCGAAGACGACGGTGAGCAGCAACGGGAACCGGATGCTCTCGGCGCCCGGCGGCTGATCCACCCACGCGGCGAAGGCGGCCCGGCCCGCAGCGGTGATCGCGTACGGCCGGCGGTCACGTCGGCCACGTTCCCCGGGCTCGACCAGGCCGGCGTCGGCCATCGCGGCCAGTTCGCGGTAGACCTGGCTCTGGGTGAGCGACCAGAAGTCGCCGATCGAGGACTGCGCGGTCACCACCAGGTCCCAGCCGGTCAGCGGGCCGTCCTGCAGGAAACCCAGCAGCGACGCGGCGGTGGCGTTCAACGGACGGCCGGCCATCGCGGCTCCTCCCCGTGCGATGTCTTGACATCCCATTGTGGCAGGTTCATGCTGGAGAGAGAACCTAGCACTGTGGCATGTCGCGCGACGAGAGCGGGAGGTCTGTCATGACGACCGACGAAATGATCCGGGCTTCCGACCGCGACCGCGAGCGGACCGTCGGGCTGCTCGGCGACCACTTCGCCGCCGGCCGGCTCGATCTGGCCGAGTTCGACAGCCGCGTCACGGCCGCGAACGCGGCGACCACCATGGGCGAGTTGGCCGCGCTCGGCACGGACCTGCCCGGCGGCGTGGCCGGCCGCCCCGAGGCGGCGACGCCGAACGGGCCGGCCGATACCCCGCCGGTCCGGGCCCCGCGCCCGCACCTCGCTCCGGTGCACGCGGCCTGGGCCGGCTGGCTCACGGTCGGGCTGGTCTGCATCGCGATCTGGGTGGCGACCTCCGTCGCGCACGGGGCCCTGCTCGGCTTCTGGCCGGTGTGGGTCATCGGCCCCTGGGGGGCGGCGCTGCTGCTACGCACCCTGTCCGGTCAGCGCGGCGTCGTCGGTCCGCGTGGCGTCAGCGGTCCGCGCGGCGGCTGCGGCTGGCGGGCTCCCTGGTAGCCGGCGCCGTGCCGAGGTCGCGGACCCAGTTCGCCAGCAGCCGGGCACCGGCGTCGCCGGACTTCTCCGGATGGAACTGGGTCGCGGCCAGCGGTCCACGCTCGACCGCCGCGACGAACCGTTCGCCGTGGCGGGTCGTGCTGATGATGCCGTCGGTGTCGGTCGCGGCGTAGGAGTGCACGAAGTAGAAGCGGGTTCCCGGGTCGATACCGGCGAACAGCCGGCTCTCCGGCGGCGCCTCGACGGTGTTCCAGCCCATGTGCGGCAGGACATCGGCGCGCAACCGGCGCACCACACCAGGCAATACGCCGAGCCCCGGCGTACGCACCCCGTGTTCGTCGCCGTGCTCGAAGAGAACCTGCATGCCGACGCAGATGCCGAGCACCGACCGGCCCTCGTCCAACCGGGCGCGGACGACGGCGCCGCCGCCCACCTCGTCGAGTCCCGCGGCACAGGCAGCGAACGCCCCGACTCCCGGTACGACGAGCCCGTCGGCGTCGCGCGCCGCGACGTGGTCGGCGGTGACCTCGACCTGCGCGCCGGCGCGCGCGAGCGCCCGCTCGGCCGACCGGAGGTTGCCGGAGCCGTAGTCGAGAACCACCACCCGCGTCACGCGGTCAGGTTACCGGCGACAGCGCGGTGGTCCCGACGAGTATCACATCAGGCGGAGGATCCCGCCGGCGACGGCGAGCGCCGCGCACACCGCCAGTGCCACGGCGACCACGCGACCCCGGCGGGTCCGGCCCTCGCCGTTCGCCTGCTGCCACACGCTGTAGGAGCCGCCGAGCAGGAAGCCCCCGACCACGATCAGCAGAGCGCCCACCTACAGCGTCCCCTTGGTGCTGGGGATGCCGACGACCTTCGGATCGGGTGCCGCGGCGTCGCGCAGCGCCCGGGCGACGGCCTTGCACTGCGCCTCGGCGATGTGGTGGGCGTCGCGGCCGGACAGCACCCGCACGTGCAGTGCGATCCGCGCGTTCTGGGCGAAGGACTCCCACATGTGCCGGACCAGGGTCCCGGGAAGTCGCCGCCGATCACCGCGGTGTCCATCACGGCGGGCTCGTCGTGCACGAGGTAGGGCCGCCCGGACAGGTCGACCGCGACCTGGACGAGGCACTCGTCGAGCGGGACGAGCGAATCGCCGAACCGCCGGATGCCGGCCTTGTCGCCCAGCGCGGTGGCGAGTGCCTGGCCGAGCGCGATCGCGGTGTCCTCGACGGTGTGGTGCGCGTCGATGTGCACGTCGCCGTCGGTGCGCACGGTCAGGTCGAACCCCGCGTGCCGGCCAAGCTGGCTGAGCATGTGGTCGTAGAAACCGACGCCGGTGGCGATGTCGGTGACGCCCGCGCCGTCAAGCTCCAGCTCGACCAGGACCCGTGTCTCGGCGGTGTCCCGCTTGATCTGCGCGCTGCGGCTCATCTGGCAATCCTAGGTGAGCGCGGGATGTCGTCGACGGCCGAAAGGAAACGCGTCCACTTCGGACGGTGTCCCCGCGGTCACCCGCAGCCAGCCCGGGAGTCCGACGTCGCGGACGAGCACGCCCCGGTCCAGCAACTGCCGCCACAGCGTGGCCGAATCGCCGAAGCCGCCGAAGAGCACGAAGTTGGCGTCGGACTCGACCACGTCGAACCCGCGCTCGCGCAGGGCCGACTCGAGCCGGTCCCGCTGCGCCTTCACCAGCTCCACGGTGGACAGCAGCGCGTCGGCGTGGGCCAGCGCGACCCGGGCCACGGCCTGCGTCAGCGCCGAGAGGTGGTAGGGCAGGCGCACCAGCTGCAGGGCGTCGATGACGGCCGCGTCGGCGGCGAGGTAGCCCACCCGCAGCCCCGCCATGGCGAACGCCTTCGACATCGTGCGGGTCACCACCAGCCGCGGGTTGCCGGGCAGCCGGGTCAGCGCGCTCGGCGTACCCGGGCGGGCGAACTCGGCGTAGGCCTCGTCGACGACGACCATGCCGGGGGCCTCGGCGAGCACCGCGTCGACAACGTCGAGGCCGAGCGCGGTGCCGGTCGGGTTGTTGGGCGAGCAGAGGAACACCACGTCGGGCCGGTGCTCGCGCACCTGTTCCGCGGCGTAATCCGGCGCCAGCCGAGAAGTCGCCCGCCCGGGACACGTCGATCCAGGTCGTGCCGGTGCCGGCGGAGATGATCGGGTGCATCGAGTACGACGGCGTGAAGCCGAGCGCGGTGCGACCCGGGCCGCCGAAGGCCTGCAGCAGCTGCTGCAGCACCTCGTTGGACCCGTTCGCCGCCCACACCTGCCCGGGCGTCAGGCCGTGGCCGAGGTAGCGGGTCAGGTCGCCCCGCAGCGCCACCGCGTCCCGGTCGGGGTAGCGGTTGAGCCCGACCGCGACCGCGGCCGCGCGGCGGTCGCGATCGCGGCGACCAGCTCGGCGACGGCGGGTAGGAATTCTCGTTGGTGTTCAGCCGCACCGGTACGTCGACCTGCGGCGCGCCGTAGGGCGACCTGCCCCGCAGGTCCTCGCGCAGCGGCAGTTCGTCCAGCGACGTCACCGCGTGGTCCGCTCGTCGCGGGCCTCGCAGCTACGGCCTCGGCGTGCGCCGGGAGGTCCTCGGCGTGCGCCAGGGCCACGACGTGCCCGGCGACCCCGGCCAGGGCGGCCTCGGTCGTAGTCGACGACGTGGATCCCCTGCAGGAAGGACTGCACCGACAGCCCGCTCGCGTGCCGGGCGGTGCCGCCGGTGGGCAGCACGTGGTTGGAGCCGGCGCAGTAGTCGCCGAGCGACACCGGCGAGTACGGGCCGACGAAGATCGCACCCGGCGTTGACGACCCGCGCCGGCCACCGCGCCGGCGTCGCGGGTGATACCTCGAGGTGCTCGGCCGCGTAGGCGTTGACGACCGCCACGCCCTGCGTCGAGGTCGTCGACGAGGACCGTCGCGGACTGCCCCGGTGCAGGGCCGCGGTGATCCGCTCGACGTGCTTGGTGGCCGGGACCTGCGCGACCAGCTGCGCGTCGACGGCGTCGGCGAGCGCCTCGCTGTCGGTGACCAGGACCGCGGCGGCCAGCGGTGTCGTGCTCGGCCTGGCTGATGAGGTCGGCGGCGACGTACGCCGGGTCGGCGGAGTCGTCGGCGAGGACCGCGATCTCGGTCGGCCCGGCCTCGGAGTCGATGCCGACCACGCCGCGCAGCAGCCGTTTGGCGGCTGCGACGTAGACGTTGCCGGGACCGGTGACCATGTCCACCCGGCGGCACTCCGTCCGTGCCGTAGGCGAACATCGCCACCGCCTGGGCGCCGCCCACGGCGTAGACCTCGTCGACTCCGAGCAGGGCGCAGGCGGCGAGGATCGCCGGGTGCGGGCAGGCCGCCGTACTCCCGCTGCGGCGGCGACGCGACGGCCAGCGACGCCGACCCCGGCGACCTGCGCCGGCACCACGTTCATCACGACGCTGGACGGATAGACGGCCAGGCCGCCGGGCACGTAGAGGCCGACCCGGACGACGGGTACCCAGCGCTCGGTGACGGTGCCGCCGGGGACGACCTGGGTCGTGACGTCGGTCCGCCGCTGCGCCTCGTGCACCAGCCGGGCCCGGCGGATCGACTCCTCGAAGGCCGGCCCGCACCGCCGGGTCGAGCCCGTCGCGCGCGGCGGCGAGCTCCCCGACCGGCACCCGCAGCGCGTCCAGGTCGACCTGGTCGAACCGGCTGGTGAGCTCGCGGACCGCCTCGGCGCCCCGGCGACGTACGTCGTCGAGCACCACCCGCACCGCGGCACTGACCGATTCGACGTCGACGGCCGCGCGCGGCAGCGCATGGCCGACGGCGCGGTCGTCGGCCGGCACGGTGCGCAGATCGGTGCGGTTCAGCACGCTGAGTCCCTCGGTTGGATGTGGTACCCAGCGTAGGACCTAGGCTGGACGGGTGCCCGAGTCCCTTCCGCTCTTCCCGCTCCAGTCGGTGCTCTTCCCCGGCGTCCTCCTCCCCCTGCACGTCTTCGAGGAGCGTTACCGGCTGCTCGTGGAACGGCTGGTCGGCACCGCCGACGAGTCGGCGCGGGAATTCGGGGTGGTCGCCATCCGGCAGGGCTGGGAGGTCGGCCCCGACGCCGCCCGCTCGTTGCACCCGGTCGGCTGCAGCGGGCTGCTGCGCCGGGTCGATGACAAGGAGGACGGCACCTACGAGGTGGTCTCCGCGGGCGGCCGGCGGTTCCGGCTGCTCTCCGTCGACCCGGACAGCGAGCCCTATCTCGTCGGCTCGGTCGAGTGGCTGCCCGACGAGCCCGACCCCGGGCCGGAGACGACGCTGCTCGCGCAGCGGGCCGGAACGCTGTTCGAGGAGTACGTCGCCGCGGTGGCCGGCACCGGAGGCGCCGAGGTCGCGGCGTTCGAGCTGCCGGAGGACCCCACGGTGCTGTCCTACCTGGTCGCCTCGGCCGCGCTGCTCACGCTCGATGACCGGCAGGCCCTGCTCGAGCGGAACGGGACCCGCGAGCGGCTCCGGGAGGAGCTGCGGCTGCTGCGCCGCGAGACCGCGCTGGTCCGCGAGCTGCGGGTCGTCCCGACGTCGCTCGCCGAGATCACGCTGCAGGCCGGGACGAACTGACCCGTCCCGCGCCCGGCGCGGGACGGGCGCGCAGGTCGTCGTGCCGCGAGAAGCCGGCGGCCACCACCACGACGAGCACGGCCGCGAACGGCTGCAGGAAAAGTGCGCCCTTGGCCCGCAGGGTCAGCCGGGCGTGCAGGGTGGCCCCGGCGTGCCGGAGCGCGTCGTGCACCTGCGCCTGCGTGGGGTGCCGTCCCAGCCACAGCCCGAACCGCCAGGCCACCAGCGCGCCGACCAGCGATGCGACCGCCAGGCTGACCATCAACACCGGCCCGCGGGCCGGGCGCCGGGTCCACACGAGCAGGCCGGTCAGCAGGCCGACGACCGCGCCGATGATCGCGAACCAGCCATCCGCGGCGATCAACGCCTCGGACTCGGGGTCGGTCTGCACCCCGACCAGGCCGGTCGAGCCGCGCACCACGGTGAACCCCAGCCGAGGGGCGACCTGGCTCCACACCAGTCCGGCGAGCAGGCCGACGACGGCGAGCACGACGACGAGAATCAGCGCCGTACGCAGGTCTGCCCGGGTGGGACGCAGCCGGGCGGCCAGCCGCGGGCGGGCCCGCTCGGGCAGCGCGACCGGCGCCATGCCCGACGGGCCCGGGCGGGTCGCGGCGCTCGCTCCCGGGTCGCCGCCCGGATGGGGTGAATCAGCCACGACGCCCAGTGTTGCAGGCCCGGCCGGGGCCGGGTGCCGGGATCGCCCCGTTCGCCGGGTCAGCTGGCGACGCAGCCGGCGCCCAGCAGCTCTTTGAGGTCACCCATCAGGGCTGATCGTCACGGCGACCCGCAGCCCGTCGTCGAGCCGCAGGGTGGTGATGCGGGCCCGGCCGAGCAGCTGCAAGCGCACCTCGGTGGTGCCCGGGATGGGTCGACAGCACCTCCTTGAGCCGCTCGACCGACGGCGGGATGCACCGGGCGGCGGCAGCGAGACGGTCAGCGGTCCGCGCGGGCCCTGGCTGAGGTCCGGGCAGCGTCAGCTCCATGGCGATGAGCTGCGGGGTACGTCCTCGCGCTTGTCGACCCGGCCCCGACCAGCACGACCTCGTCCTCGGCGATGCTGATGTCGCGACCTGGGCGTAGGTGGCGGGAAGAACAGCACCTCGACGCCGCCGTCGAGGTCCTCGCAGGATCGCCTGGCCCAGGGGCTGCCGTCCTTGGTGACCTGGCGGGTGAGCCGGCGACAGGATGCCCCCGACGGTGACGATCTGCCCGTCGTCGCTCGTCGGTCTGCAGCGGCGCGATGCGACGGCAGTCGGCGGACGCCGGCCGATCACGTGCTCGACGCCCGAGCAGCGGGTGGTCGCTGACGTAGAGCCCGAGCATCTCCCGCTCGAAGGCGAGCAGCACGCTTCTTGTCCCACTCGCCGGTCGGGGATGCGTGGCTCGAACGCCGAGGGCCGGCCCGCCGTCGGGCTCGGCCGCCCCGGCCGCCGAACAGCGCGAACTGGCCGGCCGCCTCGGCCCGCTTGGTCTCCAGGCACGCGTCGATCGCCTCGGCGTGGATCTGCACCAGCCCGCGCCGGGAGTGGCCCAGCGAGTCGAAGGCGCCGGCCTTGATCAGCGACTCGACGGTCCGCTTGTTGCAGGCGACCGGCTCGACCTTGCGCAGGAAGTCGGCGAAGTCGGCGAACCGGCCTTGGCCCGCCGGGTGCCGACCAGCGAGGCGACGACGTTCGCCCCGACGTTGCGGACGGCGGACGAGCCCGAACCGGATATCGGTGCCGCGCGGGGTGAAGTCGGAGTCGGAGTCGTTGACGTCGGGCGGCAGGACCTTGATGCCCATCCGCCGGCACTCGCCGAGGTAGATCGCGCTCTTGTCCTTGTCGTCGCTGACGCTGGTGAGCAGCGCCGCCATGTATTCGGCCGGGTAGTTGGCCTTCAGGTAGGCGGTCCAGTAGGAGACGAGCCCGTAGCCGGCGGTGTGCGCCTTGTTGAAGGCGTAGTCGGCAGAACGGGACGAGCACGTCCCACAGCGTCGTCGATCGCGGCGTCGCTGAAGCCGTGCTCGCGCATGCCGGCCGCTGAACGGGACGTACTCCTTGTCGAGGATCGGCCTTCTTCTTCTTGCCCATCGCCCGGCGCAGCAGGTCGGCCTGGCCGAGGGAGTAGCCGGCGACCTTCTGGGCGAGCGCCATGACCTGCTCCTGGTAGACGATCAGGCCGTAGGTCTCGTCGAGGATGTCGGCGAGCGGCTCGGCCAGCTCCGGGTGGATCGGCTCGACCGGCTTGCGGCCGTTCTTGCGGTCGGCGTAGTCGATGTGGGCGTTGGCGCCCATCGGTCCCGGCCGGTAGAGCGCGATGAGGGCGGAGATGTCGTCGAACGTGGTCGGGCTGCATCAGCCGCAGCAGCGAGCGCATCGGGCCGCCGTCGAGCTGGAAGACGCCGAGCGTGTCGCCGCGGCCGAGCAGCGCGTACGCCTGCGGGTCGTCGAGCGGCAGATCCTCGAGGACGACCTTCTCGCCGCGGTTGGCCTCGATGTGCGCGAGGCAGTCGTCGAGCACCGTGAGGTTGCGCAGGCCGAGGAAGTCCATCTTCAGCAGGCCCAGCGCTCTCGCACGGCGCCCATGTCGAACTGGGTGATGATCGCGCCGTCGGCCTCGCGCCGCCAGACCGGGATGAGGTCGGGCAGCGGCTCGCGGCACATGATGACCCCGGCGGCGTGCACGCCCCCCTGCCGCTTGAGGCCCTCCAGGCCCCGGGCGGTGTCGAGGACCTGTTGCGACGTCCGGCTCGGCGTCGTAGAGCGCGCGCAGCTCGGCGGCCTCGCCGTACGCGGGTGGTCGGGAGTCGAAGATCCCCGACAGCGAGATGTCCTTGCCCATGACCGGCGGCGGGCATCGCCTTGGTGATCCGGTCGCCCATGGCGTAGCGGGTAGCCGCAGCACCCGCGCCGAGTCCTTGATCGCCTGCTTGGCCTTGATCGTGCCGTAGGTGATGATCTGCGCGACCCGGTCCTCGCCGTAGCGCTCGGTGGCGTAGCGGATCATGTCGCCGCGCCGGCGCTCGTCGAAGTCCATGTCGATGTCGGGCATCGACACGCGCTCGGGGTTGAGGAACCGCTCGAAGAGCAGCGCCGTGCTCGATCGGGTCGAGCTCGGTGATGCCCAGCGCGTAGGCGACCAGCGAGCCGGCCGCGCAGCCCCGGCCCGGGCCGACCCGGATGCCGTTCTCCTTGGCGTAGCGGACCAGGTCGGCGACGACGAGGAAGTAGCCGGGGAAGCCCATCTGGAGGATGACGCCGACCTCGTAACGCCGCCCGCTCCTGCCGGTCGGCGGGCACCCCGCCGGGGTAGCGGCGGGCCAGCCCGCGCTCGACCTCGCTTGCGCAGCCAGGTCTCCTCGGCCTCCCCGTCCGGCACCGGGAACCGCGGCATCAGGTCGCGCTCGGCGAACGACGCGTCGTAGGAGCCGACCCGCTCGGCGATGGCGAGCGTGTTGTCGCAGGCCTCGGGCAGCTCGCGCCACAGGTGGCGCATCTCCTCCGGCGACTTGAGGTAGAAGTCCTCGGCCGTCGAGCGGAACCGGCCGGGGTCGGCCAGGGTCTTGCCGGTCTGCACGCAGAGCAGCACCTCGTGCGCCTGGGCGTCATCGGCGAAGGTGTAGTGCAGGTCGTTGGTCGCGAGCAGCGGCAGGTCGAGCTCGCGGGCGATCTGCAGCAGGCCGTCGCGGGTCTGCCTCTCGATCCCGAGGCCGTGCTCCATCAGCTCGCACGAAGAAGTTGCCCGCGACCGAGGATGTCGCGGTAGTCGGCGGCGGCCTGGCGGGCCTCGTCGTAGCTGGCCCCGCTGCAGCAGCCGGTTGACCTCGCCGCCCGGGCAGCCCGTGGTGGCGATGAGCCCCTTGCCGTAGTCGGCGAGCAGCTCGCGGTCCATCCGGGGCTTGTAGTAGTAGCCCTCGAGGCTGGCGAGGCTGAGGAGCCGGAACAGGTTGTGCAGCCCTCGGCCGACTCGCGCCAGCAGTGTCATGTGGGTGTAACATCTTGCCGGGTCGTCGGCGCCGACGGTGCCGCGGCCACGGCGGCGCAGCCGCTGCGTCGAACCGGCTGCCGGGAGCGAAGTAGGCCTCCATGCCGATGATCGGCTTGATCCCGGCCGCCGTCGGCCTGGCTGTAGAAGTCGTAGGCGCCGAAGACGTTGCCGTGGTCGGTCATCGCCAGCGCCGGCATGCCCAGCTGGCGCGCGTCTCGGCGAACAGGTCGCTCGAGCCGGGCCGCGCCGTCGAGCATCGAGTACTCGGTGTGCACGTGCAGGTGGACGAACGAATCTGCTGCGGCTGACGGGCGGCCGGGCTGCGGCACGAGCGTCGATCTCCTTCGGGCGGCGGCGGGCGGGTCGGACTCTCTTTCTACTACGCGGGTCCGTCAGTTCCACGCATCGGCTCGCGGGTCCCGCCCGGGTCGGGCGGCAGCGCCTTGGCGAACTCGAACTCGACAGTGGCGGAGCGGTCGTGCAGCTCCCGGGACCGGCCGGTACGACGGTAGCCGAGCCGCTCGTAGAGCCGGTGGGCGTCGAGGAACCGGGTGTCCGACCAGAGCTCCATGCGGCGCGCACCGGCGGCGCGGGCGGCGTCCTCCACGATGCCGGTCAGCCGGCCGCCCAGACCGCCGCGGCGGGCCGCCGCCGCGACGTAGAGGTTCTTCAGCTCGCTGACCT
This sequence comes from uncultured Actinomycetota bacterium, assembly GCA_963828605.1. Taxonomy (GTDB): domain Bacteria; phylum Actinomycetota; class Actinomycetes; order Mycobacteriales; family QHCD01; genus DASXJE01. The sequence continues at coordinate 992,349 of CAWHER010000001.1, forward strand.
CGCCGTGCGGCTTGTGGCCGATACAGGCCACGACGACGTCGTCGAGGGTGGCCACCCACAGCCGTCCGTCCCAGCCCGCGTAGGCGGTAGCCGGGGCCCGCAGCCACGGCTCCTCCGCGTCGACGTCGAGCACGCAGCCGGGGTATTCGGCGAAGCAGGCGCCGAGCAGCCCGATCAGGGCGGCGGAGTCCCGGTCGAGCGCGGGCCGGACGACCGGAAGGGGCTTACGCATCCGCAGGTGCTCGATGCCGGCCTCGCGGAACGGCTCCCCTCGGGCCGGTAGCCGGCCCGCTGGTAGAAGTCCTCGGCGTGCGCCTGGGCGTGCAGCTCGACGGCTGCGATGCCCTGCTTCGCGGCGAGCGCCTCGAGCTCGGCGAGCATGGCCGCGCCGACTCCCGCGCGCCGGACCGACTCGGCCACGGCCATCCGGCCGACCACGGCGACGCCGTCGCTCTCCACCAGCCGGGCGGTGCCGATCACCGTGTCGTCGCGCACCGCGACCACGTGGGTCGCGGTCTCGTCGCGGCCGTCCTGTTCCAGGTCGACCGGCACCCCCTGGCCCTCGACGAAGACGGCATGCCGCAGCGCCCGGGCCGCGGGCAGGTCGGCGGGCCTGGCCGCCCGGACGACGACCCCGGCCGGGGCGGCCCCGGTCAGGACTCCTCCCGGACGGCGTCCAGGGCGGCCGCGAGGTCGGCCGGGTACGGGCTCTCGAACTCCACCCACCGGCCGTCGGCGGGGTGCGCGAAGCCGAGCCGGCGGGCGTGCAGCCACTGCCGGGACAGTCCCAGCCGCGCGGCGAGCGTCGGGTCGGCGCCGTAGGCGAGTGTCGCCGACGCAGGGATGGCGACGGCGGCCATGTGCACCCGGATCTGATGCGTCCGGCCGGTCTCGAGCCGGATGTCGAGCAGGCTGGCCGCCCGGAACGCCTCGATCGTGTCGTAGTGGGTCACGCTCGGCCGCCCACCCGCGACGACCGCGAACCTGCCAGTCGCTGGCCCGGGTGCCGGTCGATCGGCGCGTCGATGGTGCCCCGGGTCGGGTCGGGATGGCCCTGGACCAGGGCGTGGTAGCCCTTGTCGACCGTACGGTCCCGGAACGCGTCCTTGAGTACGCGGTAGGCCCGCTCGCTCTTCGCCACGACCATCAGCCCGGTCGTACCCGACGTCGAGGCGGTGCACGATGCCCTGCCGTTCGGCCGCGCCGCTGGTCGGCGACACGGTGGCCCATCGCGGCCAGCGCCGCCGACGACCGTCGGCCCGTCCCAGCCCGGGCTGGGGTGGGCCGCGACGCCCACCGGCTTGTCGACGACGACGATGTCGTCGTCGTCGTAGATGACCCGGAGGCCGGCGCACCGGTTCGGGCCGGCTCACCGGCGCGGTCTCCGGGACGCGGCAGGCTCGACCTCGAGCCACGACCCCGGCCGCGAGCCGGTCCGACCTGCGCGGACCGGCCGACCGTCCACCGAGACGCTGCCGCCGCGTCGACCATCGCCGCGGCGCTGGGTGCGGGAGAACCCGAAGAGCCGGGCCAGCGCCGCGTCGGCGCGCAACCCGTCCAGGCCCTCGGGGACGGGAAGTCGGCGCTGCTGCGCGCGGCGTCGCGGCCACCACGATCACCCACGTGGGACGCCGCCGTGGAGCGGTCAGCGGCGGCGGGGTCCGGTCCGCCGTCCGCCGTCGATGTCGAAGCCGAGCAGCACCAGGACCACCGCGCAGACGCCGCCGCAGACGATCGCCGAGTCGGCGAGGTTGAAGATCGGCCAGACCGGCCCGTAGGGGTCCAGCAGGCTGATCCAATCGACGACCGCACCGCGCAGCGGGCCCGGTGCCCGCGCCAGCCGGTCGACCAGGTTGCCGGCCGCCCCGCCGAGGATCAGCCCGAGGGCCACCGCCCACCCGGTCGAGCGGAGCCGGGACGCAGCCCGGACGATGATCACTACCACCGTGGCGGCGATGCGGTGAAGATGATCGTCGCGCCCGCCGCGAGGGAGAACGCCGCACCGGCGTTGCGGGCCTCGACGAGGTAGAACAACCCCCCGAGGACCCGCACCGGGGCGTGGCCGGAGAGCGTGGCGACCACGAGCGGCCTTGCTGATCGCGTCGAGGGCGAGCACCGCCGCGGCGATGGCGAAGACCCACGGTGTCCGGCGCCGCGGCAGGACCGGTTCCTCCGGCGGCCGCTCGGCCGGCGGCACGTCGCTGTCGGGGCCGGTCACGGGCCCATTGTCCCGGCCGGAGCCGGCTGCTCGCCGCGCGGCCGCCGCTCCCGGCCGGTCGGCCGGCTCAGCGGCGCTCTTCACGCTGCTTGCAGGTCACACACAGGGTCGCGCTCGGGAACGCCTGCAGCCGGGCCTTCGCGATCGGGTTGCCGCACGACTCACATCGTCCGTAGGTGCCCGCGTCGATCCGGTCGATCGCCCGTTCGGTCTGCATGAGCAGGTCGAACCGGTTGTTGGCGATCGACATCTCCTGCTCGCGTTCGAAGGTCTTGGTGCCGGCATCGGCCTGGTCGTCGCCGGCCCCGTCGTTGGCCTGGGACTGCAGGTCCTCGAGCTCGGCGATCGAGACGGAGTACTCCGCACGAAGCTCAGCGAGCTGCGTGGCGAGATCCGAACGCACCTCGACGAGCTCGGCCTCGGTCCAGGCGTCGCCGGCCGGCACCGGTGGCAGGGGCAGCGCCTGCGCGGCCCGTCCGGGCCCGCCCGTTCCCGACTTCTTCGCCGGCTTCTTGGCGGACTTGGTCGCGGCCTTCGTCCCCGGTGCAGCCTTGGCCTGCTTCGCCGGGGCTGCCTTCGTGGCGGGAGCCTTGGCGGCGGGAGGCTTGGTCGGCGGAGCCTTCTGCGCGGCCGCCTTCTGAGCCGGCGCCTTGGTGGCCGCGGCATTCTTCGCGGCCGTCTTCCGGGCCGGAGCCTTCTTAGCCGGCGCCTTGGTGGCGGCGGCATTCTTCGCCGGCGCCTTGGCGGCCGCTTTCTGAGCCGGCGCCTTCGTGGCCGCGGCATTCTTCGCGGCCGCCTTCTGAGCCGGGGCCTTCGTGGCCGCGGCGTTCTTCGCGGCCGCAGTCTTGGCCGGACTCTTCTTGGCCGGACTCTTCTGGGCCGGCGACTCTTCTGGGCCGGACTCTTCTGGGCCTTCGCCGCCGGCTGCTTCTTGGCCGGCGTCTTCGTCGCCACCGACCTCGTCGTCCGGGTGGCAGTACCCGACGCTGCCCCTGAGGCCCGCGTTCCCGAGGTCCGCGTTCCTGAGTCCCGGGAGGTGGTGCCACGATTCTGGGCGGCAACTCCCGGAGCTCCCCCCCGAGCCGGCTTCCGGGCCGGCGACCTACCAGTGTTGTTCGCCACGGTCGCGTTACACCGCCTTCACGTCGCTCGGCAGGCACCGGTCGGTGCCTGCCGACAATCGGAACGATCGCAAGTGACCGATCAGGATACGAGTCCGCGCCGGGCGCGACAACGTGCCGCGCGGCCCGGGGGCGGCACCACCGCCGTTGCGTGGCTCGAACCGGGCATATCGGGATCACCGTGCTCACCCCACCAGCGGGCGAGCCGGCCGGCCCGGCTGACCGCGCGCAGCCGGCGTTCGGTCGTCCCGGCGGGCGGCCGACGTCGCGACGATGAGCAGGGCGTCACCGCGGGCCAGCCGGGTCTGTCCGGTCCGGGACGAAGCTCGCCCCGGATCGCACGCACCAGCGACAGCGCGGCACCCGGGGGCAGCCGGAGCTCGTCGACGTAGCACGCCGTGCAGCCGGGACCCGGCGGGGACCTGCACCTGCAGCAGGTCGGCGTGCAACTCCTCCAGGGGCGCCGCCTCGACGGTCACCTCCCGGCGGCGCGGCCCGCTCGAGGACGTCGAGCTGGACGCGCGACCCAGGGCAGCGAGGTGCCCTGCACCAGCGTGAAGATCGACCACGAGCACGAAGACCGCGTTGAACAGCCGGGTCGCGTGCGGGCGGCCGGCGCTGATCGGGATCGTGGCCAGCACGATGGGTACGGCGCCGCGCAGCGCGGCCCAGGAGAGGAAGGCCTGCTCCCGCAGGCCCAGCCGGAACCAGACCGCGCTGAGGAACACGGCAGCGGGCGGGCGACCACCAGCAGCACGGCGCCGACCGCGAGGGCCGGCAGGATCGCCGGCGGGAGCCGGTCCGGGCTGACGAGGAGTCCGAGGAGCACGAACAGGCCGATCTGGGCCAGCGAGCCGAGCCCTTCGGCGAACCCGAGCGTGGCCCGGCGGTGCGGGAGCTCGGAGTTGCCGAGCACCAGCCCGGCGAGGTAGACGGCGAGGAAGCCGGACGCGTGGGCCACCGACGCGACGGCGTAGCCGAGGACGGCGAAGGTGACCGCGGCGAGCGGATAGAGACCGGCCGACGGCAGCGCACTGCGCCGCAGGACGGCCGCTCCGGCGACCCCGATCACGAGCCCGATCACGGCGCCGGCGACGAGTTCGTAGGCGATCAGCCCGACCGTGGCCGGCAGCGTCCGCCCGTGGGCGGCGGTCAGCAGCACGACCAGGATCACCGCCGGGGCGTCGTTGACCCCGACTCCACCTCGAGGATGGCGGCCAACCGGCCGCGCAGCGGCAACCGGCGCAGGGTGGCGAAGACGGCCGCGGCGTCGGTGGAGGAGACGATCGCCCCGAGCAGCAGGGCGTCGCGCGTCCCGAAGCCGAGGATCAGGATCGCCGCGCCCGCGGTGACGGCGACGCTGATCCCGAACCCGACGGTGGCCAGGACGACGCCGAGGGGCATGGCCGGTCGCACCGTCGGCCAGCGGGTCGACAGGCCGCCCTCGGCGAGGATCAGGACCAGCGCGGACAGGCCCAGGGTCCGGGTCAGCGACGCGTTGTCGAACTGCACTCCTAAGCCGGACTCGCCGACGGCCAGGCCGAGCCCGAGATAGATCAGCAGCGTGGGGAGCCCGAACCGGTCGGACACCCGCACCGCGAGGACGGCGACGAGCACCACCCCGGCGCCGAGCAGGACGGCCAGGTCGACCGGCCCGCTCATGGTGCAGGCCGGTCCGCGTCAGCGCCTCGGCGAGGCGCGGTCAGCTGCCGCTCATCCCCCGGCGGCACGGCGGCGGATGGCGTCGGCGAAGCTCGCGTCCGGGGCGCACAGGGAGCAGGGCGTGAACCCGGCCTCCCGGGCCTCGAGCCGGCTCAGGGGCACCGCCTCCTTGCCGGACAGGTGCGGGCAGCTGGCGAGGTGATAGCGCGGCCGGCCGTCGACGACCATCACCTCGTCCTCGACGTCGACGACCCGCAGCGCGTCCGGGGCGGAGACGTCCTCCTCCGGCGGTTCGTCCGGCGGATCCGGGTAGTCCGTCTCCGCCGCCGCGCCGGCCGGTGGCTCGCTCGCCTCGACGTCGACCGGTTCGGACGCGGCGAACGGCGCGTTCGAGGGCGGCGGGGCCGGAAGCTGTTGGGTGTCCCCGCTGCGGCCGCCGTTCCGCGAGCTCGCGGCGGGGTCGGCGCCGACCGGGCCCTGCGGACGCCGGCCCCGAGCGGGGCGCCCACCGGGCCGGTGCCCGGTAGCCGGACCCGCCGGTAGACGACCGACGCCGTCAGGGCTCCGGCCGCGACCACGCTCGCCCCGATCGAGGCCCACACCAGCTGGTGGTTGTCCTCGACCACACCGGTCGCCAGCAGTGCCGCGGAGCCGAGCACCAGCAGCAGACTGATGATGATCACAGGCGACTCCGGGCCCCGGCCGGCGGGACATCCGGCACCGGGGCCGGTCCCACCCCGGCCGTCGTCACCCGAGCGACCGGTCGGTCCTGCCGGGCGCTCCACCGTCGGCCGAGTGCTGCCGGCCGGCCGAGGCCCGCGCCGGGCCGCCGGACGGCTCCAGCGTGTCCGATCCGCGCAGGTCCTGCAGCTGGGACTCGAAGTAGGTCGTGAGCCGGGTGCGGTACTCCCGCTCGAAGACGCGCAGGTGCTCGACCGCCTTCTCCAGCTCGCCCTTCTGGGTGCCCAGGCTGCCCATGACCTCCTGGTGCCGCCGCTCGGCCTCGTCGGTGAGCGCGGCCGCCTTGTTACGGGCGTCCCGCTCGACCGCCTCGGCGCGGGTGCGGGCCTCACCGCTGAGCCCGTCGGCCTTCGTCCGGGCATCGGCCACCAGGCGCTGGGCCTCCGACCTGGCCCCGCCCAGGACCCGGTCGGCCTCGGCCTTGGCCTCGGCGACGTGTTTGTCGGCGGTCTCCTGGGCCAGGGCGAGCATCCGGACGGCCTTGACCTGGTCGCCCTCGTTCGCGGCCGCAGCGGCTCCCGCGGCGGCCGCCGCGGCGGCCTGGCCGGTTCCCGCCGGTCCGGCGGAGGGCGCGACCGGGGTGGCGGCCGGAGCGGGCTCGGCGGCCTTCGGCCGATCGGCCTCGGGCCGGGCCTTGAGGTCGTTGTTCTCCTCGATCAGCCGGGAGAGCTCGGTCTCGACGAGGTCGAGGAACTCGTCGACCTCGTCCTCGTCGTAACCGCGCTTGCCGATCGGCGGTTTCTTGAACGCGACATTGTGCACGTCAGCGGGAGTTAGCGGCATGAGATCACCTCAGAAGGGGACGTGACCGATGCTGGGCCCGGCCACTGGTACGACTCGTCACGCGGCACGACTGCCTACCACGCCCAACAGGATGTAGACGACGAAAAACAGAACAATAAACCCCAGGTCGATGCTGATCCCGCCCAGCCGGAGCGGGGGGATCAGCCGCCGGAGGAGTTTCAGGGGTGGGTCCGTGGCCGAGTAGACCACCTCGAGGCCCGCGGCCACCAATCCGCCCGGCCGCCAGTGCCGGGCCAACTGCATCACCCACTCCACCACGAAGCGGGCGACCAGCAGCAGAAGGAAGACCAGGAGCAGGAAATGGAGGACCTGCCAGAATTCGCTCACCGAGATCAACTCTGGTTGAAGAATCCACCCTCAGCGATGCGGGCCTTGTCCTCGGCGGTGACGTGGACGTTCTGCGGCGACAGCAGGAAGACCTTGTTCGTCACGCGCTCGATGCTGCCCCGCAGGCCGAAGGAGAGCCCGGCGGCGAAGTCGACGAGACGCTTGGCGTCCGCGTCGTCCATCTCGGTGAGGTTGATGATGACCGGTACCCCGTCGCGGAAGTGCTCGCCGATGGTGCGGGCCTCGTTGTAGGTGCGGGGATGCAGCGTGGTGATCCGGGACAACGGGATGTCGTCGTAGCCCACATCGGTCACCGCAGGCGCCTCCTCGGACCAGGGCCGCACCGCGGTGCGGTCGCGGCGGGTGGCGACGGCACCCGACTCCTCGGCATATTCGTCGTACTCGTCGTACTCCGCAGCATCGCCCGGACGCTCGTCGTCCTCGACGAGCCCGAGGTAGATTCCCATCTTGCGCATGGCGCCGGCCATCGGGCGTCCTTCCTCGGTAGAGCTGTCCATCACCTTGGGCGAGGTTACCCGACGACGGGCGGCCTGCCTCCCAGCAACGCCGTCCCGACACGCACCTGCGTCGTGCCGTGGCGTACCGCGGCCTCCAGGTCGCCGCTCATGCCCGCGGACAGCGTCGTCGCCTGCGGATGTCCTGCCCGCAGCCGGGCGGCGTGCCCGGCGAGGTCAGCGTACGTGAGGTCGGGATCGGCACCGAGCGGAGCAACGGCCATCAGCCCGGCCAGCCGAAGGTGCGGTGCTGCCTCCACCAGGTCGGCCAGGGCCGGCAGGTCCGCGACGAGCACGCCCCCGCGGTCCGGATCGCCGTCCAGGCTGACCTGCAGCAGGATGTCAAGTGGTCCGGCCCGGTCCGCGATGTCTCGGTCACTGCCCGCCCGGTCCGCGACGGCCCGATCTGCAACGGCCCGATCTGCAACGGCCCGATCTGCAATGGCCCGGTCGAGGGGGTCGACGAGCACGGCGCGGTCGAGGCTGTCGACACAGCCGACGTAGCCGGCGATGGAGCGGATCTTGTTGCGTTGGATCCGTCCGATGAAGTGCCATCTGGCCTCGGGGACGGCGGCCGCCTTGGGCGCCGCCTCCTGATCCCGGTTCTCCCCGACCTCGGTGACCCCGAGGGCGACCAGCCGGCGTACGTCGTCCGCGCCGAAGGTCTTGGTCACCGCGACCAGATCCACGTCGGCGGGGTCACGGCCGGCGGCCTGGGCGGCCCGGTCGATCCGGGCGCGGACCTCGGCGAGGTTTTCCGCAAGCTCGCGGGTGCGCGGGTCGTCGGTCAGGTGCGCCACGCGATCCCCGCCTGGCGTCCGGTGACCCCGTCGCGCCGGTAACTGAACAGGCTCGGGTCCTCGGCCGTGCACCGCGGATCCAGCACCACCCGCCCGACACCGGATTCGGCGAGCTGCCGGCTCAGCCCGGCCCGCAGGTCCAGTCCGGTGGTGCCGGCCGCGGTACGGCAGGCGCTCCCCGGCAGCGCACCCTCCACGTCGGCCTGCATCTCCTCCGGCACCTCGTAGCAGCGGCCGCAGATCGCCGGCCCGAGCAGCGCGTCGATCCGGTCCGGCCGCGCGCCGGTCGCCACCATCACCTCGATCGCGCGCCGGGCGATGCCGGCCGCGGGCCCCGGGCCGGCCCGCATGGACCGCCGCGACGACGCCGGCCTCGGGGTCGGCGAGCAACATCGGCACGCAGTCGGCGACCAGCACGACCAGCGCGAGGTCCGGGCTCGCCGTGACCACCCCGTCGGTCCCGGGCACCGGACCCGGCTGCGGCCCGTCGACGACCGCGACCGTGGCGCCGTGCACCTGATCCATCCAGACCAGGCGGTCGCCCGGCACACCGAGCTCGGCGGCGAGCCGAGCCCGGTTGCGGGCGACGGCGGCCGGGTCGTCGCCGACGCTCCGGCCGAGGTTGAACGTGTCGTACGGCGGCGCACTCACGCCGCCGGCGCGCGAGCTGACGACGCGACGGACCGGCATCCCTACGGCGCGGTCAGGACTTGAGGAAGTCGGGGACGTCGAGCTCGTCCTCGAACTCAACCTGCCGACGAGCCGCCGGCCGGGTGCCGGCACCGGTGGGCACCGGTGCCGGATTCGACGCCGGTGCCGGATGCGGGGCCGGCACGGACCCGGCCGGTCCCTGCGCCCGGGCCGGTTCCGGTGCCGGGCGTGGCGGCGCCCGGTCCCGAGGCGGCCCCGTTCGCCGGTGCCGGGGCGGGCGCGGCGGTCTCCGGGCGGGCCCGGCGTGCGGGCTCGGCCTTCTTGTAGGTCGGCGCGCCGCCGTCGAAGCCGGCCGCGATGACGGTGACCCGCACCTCGTCGCCGAGGGCGTCGTCGATCACCGCACCGAAGATGATGTTGGCGTCGGGGTGGGCCGCGTTCGGCCACCAGCGACGCCGACTCGTTGATCTCGAACAGGCCGAGGTCCGAGCCGCCGGAGATCGACAACAGCACGCCGTGCGCCCCGTCCATGCTCGCCTCGAGCAGCGGACTGGCGACAGCCATCTCGGCGGCGGCCACCGCGCGGTCGTCGCCGCGGGCGTTGCCGATGCCCATCAGCGCCGAGCCGGCGCCGCCATGACCGACTTGACGTCGGCGAAGTCGAGGTTGATCAGGCCCGGCGTGGTGATCAGGTCGGTGATGCCCTGGACACCGGAGAGCAGCACCTGGTCGGCGCTGCGGAACGCGTCCATGACGCTGACCGACGCATCGCCGATCTGCAGCAGCCGGTCGTTGGGGATGACGATCAGCGTGTCGCACTCGTTGCGGAGGCCTCGATGCCGTCCTCGGCCTGGGCCGCCCGCCGCTTGCCCTCGAAGGCGAACGGCCGGGTGACGACGCCGATCGTCAGCGCGCCGAGCTTGCGGGCGATGCTGGCGACGACCGGGGCGCCGCCGGTGCCGGTGCCGCCGCCCTCGCCCGCGGTGACGAAGACCATGTCGGCGCCCTTGAGCACCTCCTCGATCTCCTCGCGGTGGTCCTCGGCGGCCTTGCGGCCCACATCGGGGTCGGCGCCGGCGCCGAGGCCCCGGGTCAGCTCCCGGCCGACGTCGAGCTTGACGTCGGCGTCGCTCATCAGCAGCGCCTGCGCGTCGGTGTTGATCGCGATGAACTCGACGCCCTTGAGGCCCGACCTCGATCATCCGGTTGACGGCGTTCACGCCGCCGCCGCCGATGCCGACGACCTTGATGACCGCGAGGTAGTTCTGCGGAGGGGTCATCCGACTGCCTTCCTGTTGCCGCGTCTGGGGCAGCGTGTCTCGGGTTCGATGGGCTGGACTCTCATCCTCAAGTAGACCCTTATAGTTATGTCAACCTGAGCGATAGGTCGGACAGTAAAGAGTGGCTGCGGGCCGTTCAAGCACCCCGCCGCGTGTCGCGGAAATATCGGGATCCGCGTGTCGCGGCCACGACCGCCGTCGACGTCACTCCGGTCGGCGGCGCGTCACCGCCGGCCGTCGGGGATGGCGTTATCGGGGGCCCGCGCGGTCCGCCGAGGCGGGCAGCCGTCATCGTGCGCCGTACTCGCATCCCGGCGGCGATTGTGCGAGTAGGACGCACGATGTCGCCGGCACGCTCCTCTGCTGTCCGGGTCGGTACCCTGAGACGGCGACGACGAGGACACGTCGGGGCGGAAACTCAGCACAGAGCGACCCGGGGACGGTGCGAGCCCGGGAGCCGGACCCGCCGCGACATCACCTCCGAGCTCCGGAAGAACGGCCGCGTTCCACTCGGCCCAGTAGACCCGGACGACGAACGAAGCGGGCCCGCGGCCGTCCCGCGCGGGTCAACGAGGGTGGTACCGCGGCACGTCGAGTGTCGTCCCTCGAGCCGACAGACTCGAGGGAGCTGCGCCTGTGCCCGGGTACGAGCCGCTACCGGCCCACGTCGACCTCGCCGCGCTCGATCACGACGTCATCGACCGGTGGCGCGCGGGAAAGGTCTTCCGGCGCAGTCTCGAGCAGACCGCGGACGGTCCGACCTGGACGTTCTACGAGGGGCCGCCGACGGCCAACGGCATGCCGGGCACCCATCACGTCGAGGCGCGCGTCTTCAAGGACGTGTTCCCCCGCTTCAAGACCATGAAGGGCTACCACGTGCCCCGCATGGCCGGCTGGGACTGCCACGGCCTGCCGGTCGAGCTCGCCGTCGAGAAGGAGCTCGGCTTCACCGGCAAGCCGGACATCGAGGCGTACGGCATCGCCGAGTTCAACGCGAAGTGCCGCAAGAACGTCCAGCGCCACGTCGACGCCTTCGAGGCGATGAGCGAGCGGATGGGCTACTGGGCCGACTACGAGCAACGCCTACTGGACGATGACGGCCCGGACTACGTCGAGTCGGTCTGGTGGGCGCTCAAACAGATCTTCGACAAGGGCCTGCTCGTCGAGGACTACCGGGTCACGCCGTACTGCCCGCGCTGCGGGACGGGACTGTCCGACCACGAGGTCGCGCAGGGCTACGAGGAGGTCACCGATCCCTCGGTGTACGTGCGGTTTCCGCTGACGTCCGGCCCGTGGGCGGGCCGGGCCGATCTGCTGGTCTGGACGACGACGCCGTGGACGCTCGTGTCCAACGTGCCGTCGCTGTCCAACCCGGACGTCACGTACGCCGTGGCGCGGTCCGGCGAGGACACGCTGGTCGTCGCGGAGACGCTGGTCGGCAAGGTGCTCGGTGACGACGCCGAGGTCGCTCGCCACCTGCACCGGTCGCGAGCTCGAACGCTGGGGCTACCGGCGCCCGTTCGACTACGTCCCGCTCGAGAACGCGCACCATCGTCGTCCTCGCCGACTACGTCACGACCGACGACGGTTCCGGCCTCGTCCACCAGGCACCGGCGTTCGGCGCCGACGACCTCGCGTCGGCGCGGGCCTACGGGCTCCCCGTCGTCAACCCGATCGGGCGGGACGGTCACTTCGAGGCGGACCTGCCGGTCATCGGCGGCGTCTTCTTCAAGGACGCCGACGAAGTGCTCGTCGCCGACCTCAAGGCGCGCGGGCTGGCTGTTCCGGCACGTCCCCTACACGCACAGCTATCCGCACTGCTGGCGCTGCCACACGCCGCTCATGTACTACGCGCTGCCGTCCTGGTACGTCCGTACCACGGCGATCAAGGACCGACTGCTCGCGGAGAACGAGACGCACCGCGTGGTACCCGGACCGCATCAAGCACGGCCGCTACGGCGACTGGCTGAACAACAACATCGACTGGGCGCTGTCGCGGGACCGGTTCTGGGGCACTCCGTTGCCGGTCTGGCGCAACGACGCCGAACCGTCCCGCATGGTGTGCGTGGGCTCGCTGGCCGAACTGCAGGAGCTGTCCGGCGTCGAGCTGGCCGATCCGCACCGCCCGTTCGTCGACGACATCACCTTCACCCGCGACGGCGAGGAGGGGACCTACCGGCGGGTGCCGCAGGTGATCGATGCGTGGTTCGACTCGGGCTCGATGCCGTTCGCGCAGTTCGGTGCGCCGCATCGCAACGCCGACCTCGCGCGGGCGGCGTACCCGGCGGACTTCATCTGCGAGGCGATCGACCAGACCCGCGGCTGGTTCTACTCGCTGATGGCGGTCGGCACACTGGTCTACGACGAGAACGTCCTACCGCACGGTGCTCTGCCTCGGCCACATCCTCGCCGAGGACGGCCGCAAGATGAGCAAGCACCTCGGCAACATCCTGGAGCCGATCCCGCTGATGGAGCGGCACGGCGCCGACGCCGTGCGCTGGTTCATGCTCTGCACCGGCTCGCCGTGGGCGTCGCGCCGGGTCGGGCACAAGGTGCTCGACGAGATCGCGTCGAAGGTGCTGCGCACCTACTGGTCGGTAGCGTCGTTCCAGTCCCTCTATGCACGCGCAAACCACTGGGAGACAGGACAATCGGGCGACCCGACCGTGCTCGACCGGTGGGCACTCTCCGAGGTGCACCGGCTCGCCGCCGAGGTGGACGCGGCGCTGGAGGACTTCGACACCGCCCGCGCCGGGCGGGCCCTGAACGGCTACATCGACGACCTGTCGAACTGGTACGTACGCCGCTCCCGGCGCCGGTTCTGGGACGGCGACCCGGCCGCGCTCTCGACGCTGCACGAGTGCCTGCGGATGCTGACGCTGCTGCTGGCGCCGTTCGTGCCGTTCGTGACCGAACGGGTGTGGTCGGCGCTGTTCGCGACGACCGGATCCGGCGACTCGGTCCACCTGGCCGGTTGGCCGCAGGCCGATCCCGGGAAGGTCGACGACGACCTCGCCGCGCAGGTCGCCCTGGTGCGCCGGCTGGTCGAGCTCGGCCGCGCGGCGCGGGCCGACGCGAAGGTCAAGGTCCGCCAGCCGCTGTCACGCGCGCTGATCTCCGCGCCAGGCTGGGGGCGGATGCCGGCCGCTCTCGAGGACGAGGTGCGCGAGGAGCTCAACGTCGTGGACCTGGCGTCCCTGGCCGACACCGGTGAGCTCGTCGAGGTCGCGGTCAAGCCGAACTTCCGCGAGCTCGGGCGGCGCTTCGGCAAGCGGACCCAGGCCGTCGCCTCGGCGATCCAGTCCGCCGACGTGGGCCCGTTCGTGGCGGCGTACCGGGAGGGGACCGCGGTGGTCGACGTGGCCGGCGAACGGGTGCCGATCGGTGCCGACGAGGTGGTCGTCAGCGAGACGCCGCGCTCGGGCTGGGCCGTCGCGTCGGCGGGCGCCGACACCGTCGCGCTCGACCTGGAGCTGACCCACGAGCTGCGGCTGCTCGGCCTGGTCCGCGACGTGGTGCGGTTCGTCCAGGACGCGCGCAAGAACGCCGGGTTCGAGGTCACCGACCGCATCGCGCTGCACTGGCGGGTCGGCGGCTCCCCCGAACCGGCGGAGGCGATCCGCCGGCACGTCGGGCAGCTCGCGGCGGAGGTGCTGGCGACGTCGATCGACGAGGGCGCCCCGGCGTCAGCGGAGGGTTACGAGGTCGCCGAGGACGACGACCTCGGCCTCACGATCTGGCTGCGTCGTACCGCCGCTCCCGCATAACCCGCTCCCCCGACCTTCATGATCGTGATCGGATCCGCACGGCGTTTCGCGGTTGAATCCGATCACGATCATGGAAAGGGCGGTGGGCCGACAGCCCGGAGCGGGCGGTCAGTGGACGACGACGACCGGGGGCGTCGATACGTCGTAGGTCGTCCCCTGCCGCTTGAGCAGCGCGAGCAGCGCGCGGGCCTTGGTCGCACCGTCGCCGGTGTCGCCCCACAGCGCGGTCCGGCCGCGGGTGAGGTTGAGGGTCACGTGGGTGGAGTCGGTGACCGACACGCTCGTCGTGATCGCCCGCAGCGCCGCCGGCAGATGCGCCGCGACGTCGACGGCGGCCCGCCGCGCCGCCCGGGGCGCATCGGCCGTGGCGAGTCGCGGCAGTCCGATGGCGTGGGCGACCGGAGCGAAGCGCATCCCCGAGGCGTCCACCAGCCACTGCCGGCCGCCCTCGACGACGTACGCCACGCCGACCCGTTCGCGGATCGCGATCACGAGCCCGGACGGCCAGTGCCGGCTGACCTCGACCCGCGCGACCCGAGGCAGCGCCGCCACCCGTTGCCGCACCGGTGCCGGATCGAACCGCGCCATCGGGACCCCGGCGGGGACCGCGGCCGCGGCCAGCACCTCTGCCCGGGTGAGCCGGGTCAGACCGGTCACCGTCACCGACCGGACGCTGAACAGCGCGGTGAAGAACACGACGTAGCACCCCGCGACCAGGAGCACTGCCACGGCGCCGGCGATCAGGGACCGGCGCCGGGGCCCGCGCCGACGGGGCGTGTCGGGTCGGCCGATCTCCCGGGACCTCCGGTCGACCAGGGTTCTCATGTCGCTCTCCCGCCCAGCTCGGCGAGCACCTCCGGACCGACCATCGTGACGTCGCCGGCGCCCATGGTGACGATCACGTCGCCCGGCCGGGCCGTTGCCGCCAGGGCCGGCGCGACCGCGGACCATGAGGGCTCGAAGCGGACCTGCTCGGCCGGCAGGGGATACGGCGGCCGCCACGGACGCGCCGGTGACGCCCGGGATCGGGTCCTCGCGTGCGCCGTAGACGGCCATCACGACCACCTCGTCGGCCAGCCCGAGCGCGGCGCCGAGTTCGGCGCCGAAGGCCCGGGTGCGGCTGTAGAGATGCGGCTGGAAAGCCACGATCAGCCGGCCCGAGCCGGCGACCACCCGCGCGGCGCGCAGCTGGGCGGCGATCTTCGCCGGGGCGTGGGCGTAGTCGTCGAAGACCCGGACGCCGTCGGCCATCCCCTTGAACTCGAACCTCCGGCGTACGCCGGTGTAGGCCGCGAGACCGGCCACCAGCGGGTCGACGGGCAGGCCGAGCTGCCGGCCGGCGAGCAGGGCGGCGGCGGAGTTGAGCGCCATGTGGCGGCCCGCGACGCCGATCCGGACCGGGACCGGCGCGGCGCCGTCGAGCACCGCGTCGTAGGTCGTGGCGTCCGGCCGGACCGACACGTCGACCAGCCGCAGGTCGGCGTCCTCGGCTTCGCCGTAGGTGCGGACGGCGAGCCCGAGCGTGCGGGCCATGCCGGCCAGTCGCCGCCCGCCCGGATCGTCGACGCAGACGACCAGGAAGCCGGCCGGGTCGATCCGGCCGAGGAACTCCTCGAATGCCCGCACGTAGGCCTCGGGCGTGCCGTGCTGGTCGAGGTGGTCGACCTCGACGTTGGTGACGACCGCCGCGGCCGGCGACAGCAGCAGGAACGAGCCGTCGCTCTCGTCCGCCTCGGCGATGAAGAGGTCGCCGGAGCCGTGATGCGCGTTGGACCCGGACTCGTTGAGGTCGCCGCCGATCGCGAACGACGGGTCGACGCCGCAGTGCTGGGCGGCGACGGTCAGCATCGAGGTGGTGGTCGTCTTGCCGGCGGTGCCGGCCACGGCGACGCCCCGCTGCGCCGGCCATGACGGCGGCCAGGGCCGCGGCCCGGCGGGATCACCAGCAGCTCGCGCCGCCGGGCCTCGACCAGCTCGGGGTTGCTCGGGCGGATCGCGGTGGAGACGACGACGGTGTCGGCGTTGCCGAGGTTGTCCGCGCGGTGCCCCACGTGGACCGTCGCCCCGAGCGCGCGCAGGCGCGGCCAGGATCGTGGAGTCCTTGGCGTCGCTGCCCGGACACCGTGTATCCGCGGGCCAGCATGATGCGCGCGATCCCACTCATCCCGACACCGCCGATCCCGACGAAGTGCACCGCGTCCCAGTCGTCGGTCCTGCCGGAGCTCTCGGCGGCTCGGTCACCGGCCTGCCGACGCTCCGCCACGGAACCGCGCGAGCGCGACGTCGGCATCGCGGCGGCCGCAGTGCCGCCGCGGCCCGACCCATGTTCGCAAGCCGGTCGGGGTCGGCGCAGGACCGGCAGATCACCTGCGCCTCGATCCACGTCCGGTGTCAGGTCGGCGTCGTCGACGAGCAGGCCGCCCCCGGCCTGCGACGACCGGGAGGGCGTTGAGCCGCTGCTCCCCGTTGCCGATGGGCAGCGGCACGTAGGCCGCCGGCAGTCCGACGGCGGTCAGCTCGGCGACGGTGTTGCATGCCGGCGCGGCACAGCACCATGTCCGCGGCGGCGTAGCCGAGCTCCATCGCGTCGAGGTAGGGCAGGACGACGTAGCGCGCGGCCGTCGGCCGGCGTCGTCGACCGAGACGACGTTCTTCGGGCCGGCGACGTGCAGCACCTGCACGCCGGCCGCGCGCAGCGCGGCGGCCGCGCCGGCCGCGGCGTGGTTGAGCGACCGGGCGCCCTGCGACCCGCCGGTGACGAGCAGGGTCGGCCGGTCCGGGTCGAGCCCGAAGTGCGCGCGGGCCTCGGCCCGCCGGGCCGCCCGGTCCAGCGTCGCGGATCGCCGCGCGCAGCGGGATGCCCGATCACCCGCGCGTGCGGCAGCCGGATCGCCTCGGCGGCCACCGCGACGTACTGGGTGAGCCGGGCGCCGATCCGGTTGGCCGAGGCCGGGCCGGACGTTGGCCTCGTGTACGACGAACGGCAGCCGGCGGCGACGGGCGGCGAGGTAGGCGGGCAGCGCGACGTAGCCGCCGAACCCCACCACGAGATCGGCCTTGGCCTGCTCCAGCACGTCGCCGGCGGCGCGCACCGCGGCAGTGACCCGGCCGGGAACCCGCAGCAGGTCGGGAGTGGGCTTGCGCGGCAGCGGCACCGACGGGATCAGTTCCAGGTCGTAGCCGTGGGCCGGGACCATCTCGAGCCTCCAGCCCCCGCGCGGTGCCGAGCGCGGTGATCCGCACGGCGGGATCGTCGACCCGCAGCCGGTCGGCGAGCGCGAGCGCCGGCGAGATGTGTCCCGGCCGAGCCGCCTCCGGCGAGCACGACGGACAGCGGGCGGCTCACCGGCTCCGGCGTCCTTCGGTCGCCCGTCGCCGGCAGTACGGCTCCGGTCCGGGGGCCCGCCCGGCGCCGCACCGGCGCCGACTGCCGCGCCGATCCGGCGGCGGCGCCCCGCGCGGGAGGCGTTGCCCGGCGCGCCGCCGCGGCGGGCCGGGCCGGGCGGTCGCGGTGGATGCGGGTGACCCGGGGGGCCTTCTCCCGCGCTTCGGACGGGGTCGGCAGCCACAGCAGCCGGGCCGTCCGGCTCGGGCCCTTCGCCCGCAAGCCGCGGCGGCGGCCGGCTCGTGCCGGGCGAAGGAGGCCAGCATGCCCGAGGGCGAAGAGGGTGACGATCAGCGAGGTGCCGCCGAAGGAGATCAGCGGCAACGGGATTCCGGTGACCGGCAGCAGGCCGGTGACGTAGCCGATGTTGATCAGGGCCTGCCCGACCAGCCACACGGTCACCGCCGCACTGGCGAGCCGGACGAACGGGTCCGTCGAGCGGCGCGCGATCCGGAGCCCGGCGTAGCCGAGTACGGCGAACAGGGCGAGCACCAGCAGGCTCCCGACCAGGCCCAGCTCCTCCCCCACGATCGCGAAGATGTAGTCGGTGTGCGCGTTGGGCAGCAGGCCCCACTTGAACCGGCTCTGCCCCAGCCCGACGCCGAACCACCCGCCGCTGGACAAGGAGTACAGGCCCTCGGCCGCCTGGTAGCCCTTGTCGGTCTGCGTCCTTGAAAGGGTTGAGGAAGCTCGTGAACCGGGCCATGCGGTAGGGCTCGATCAGGATCAGCCACCACGACGGCCGCCGATCGCCGAACTCGACGAGCAGGCCGAACAGCCGCAGCCGGCGCGCCGACTGTCCACAGCAGACCGAACAGCACCAGCACGACACATATCGTCGTACCGAGGTCGGGCTCGAGCATGACGAGTGCGCACGCGGCGATCGCCACCGGCACCAGCGGGACGAGCAGATGCCGCCACTGGTTGAGCAATTCTGCTTACGTACCAGGAGATCCGCGCCCCACAGGGCGAGCGCCAGCTTGGCCGGCTCGGACGGCTGCAACTGCAGCGGACCGAGCTCGATCCACCGCCGCGCAGCCGCTACACCAGGTTCCGACGCCCGGGACGAGCACCGCGAGCAGGCGCGACGAAGGACAGCAATAGCGCCGGATAGGCCAGTCTCCGGTAGGCCTGCGGCGACAGCCGGAGGCCCAGCCAGAAGATCGGGGCGCCGATGCCCACCCACATCAGCTGTTTCTTGAAGACGCTCGAACGCCGACCCGGTGGTCGGCGTAGGAGTCCACACTGGACGCCGAGAGCACCATCACCATGCCGATCACGGTCAGCAGACCGGTGATGACGAGGATCAGGTGCAGCGAGGTCAATGGCCGGTCGAGAAGGTCAGCCGGCTCGCGGCATGGACGCGGCGGCCCGCACGTCTCCGACCGTCATGGCGCGCTCCAGGCCGCGGACCGCGGCGGCGAAGGCGTCGCCGCGGGCGGCGTAGTCGGCGAACATGTCCAGCGACGCCGCGGCCGGGGCGAGCAGCACCGTGTCGCCCGGCTGGGCGAGCCGGCGCAGCTCTGGTCACGACCTCCGTCATCGCTCCATCGTCGTCTGCGCCGACCTCGACGACGGGGAGATCCGGCGCGTGTCGCGCGAATGCCTCCACGAACTGCCGCCGGTCCGCGCCGAGCAGCACGACGCGCGGTCAGCCGCGGATGCACTGCGGCGACGAGATCGTCGACGTCGGCGCCCTTCAGCTGGCCGCCGGCGACCCAGACCACCCGGTCGTAGGCGGACAGCGACGCGGCGGCGGCGTGCGGGTTTGTCGCCTTGCTGTCGTCGACGTAGGTGGCGCCGCCGATCACGGCGACCTGCGCGTTGCGGTGCGCGACCGGGGACGAAACCGCGCAGGCCGTCGCGGACGTCGACGGCGGTCACGCCGTAGGCGCGGGCCAGCGCGGCGGCGGCCAGCGCGTTGGCCACGTTGTGCGGGCCGACCGGGCGCACGTCCGGAACCCCGGCGAGCGAGCACGGTCTGCTCGGTGCCGCGGTCGATCCCGAAGGCCCGGTCGACCAGGTCGCCGGCCACGACCCCGACCTGCCCGCGGCCCGGGCTCGCCGAGGGTGAAGCCGACCGCGTCGGGCAGACCGGCGGCGAGCCGCGAGCACCACGGGATCGTCGGCGTTCGACCACGTTGATCGTCGTCGTGGCGCAGGATCCGCGGCCTTGTCGGCGGCGTAGGCGTCGCATCGAGCCGTGCCAGTCGAGGTGGTCCGGGGCGAGGTTGAGCACCGCGGCGGCCGGCCGGCCGAAGCGATCGAAGTCCAGTGCAGCTGGAAGCTGGACAGCTCCACGGCCAGGACGTCGTACGGCGGGTCGGCCGGACGGCATCGACCACCGGGAAGCCGACGTTGCCGGTCGCGACCGCGCGCAGGCCGGCGGCCCGCAGGATCGCCTCGAGCATGCCGACCGTCGTGGTCTTGCCGTTCGTTCCGGTGAGCGCGAGCCACGGGGCGGCGCCGGCCGGCCGCATCCGCCAGGCGAGCTCGACCTCGCCGATGACCTCGACGCCGGCGGCGGCGGCGGCGGCGCAACAGCGGGTGCGTCCGGCCGCAGGCCGGGTGAGGTGACGACGAGCTCGGTCCCGTCCGGCGGCGCGGGCGGCTCCGGCGAGGACGGCGATCCCGGCCGGCTCGAGCCGCCCGGTGGCGTCGGTCCCCCGGTCGGTCGACGACCGGACCTCCGCCCCGGCCCGCGCCAGGGCGAGCGCAGCCGCGGCCCCCGACGCGCGCCGCCCCGGCGACCGGCACCGGATCCGACGGAGCGCCGTCGAGGCCGCTCATCCGGGCAACCCGTAGCGAGATGAACTCGGCGTAGAAGAGCCCCATCCCGAAGGCCACGGCCAGCCCGGTGATGATCCAGAACCGGACGATGACGGTCGATCTCCTGCCCACCCGGCGAGCTCGAAGTGGTGATGGATGGGCGCCATCGTTGAACACCCGTCTTTCGGGTCGCCTTGAACACCGCGACCTGGATGCACCACCGACAGCGTCTCGACGACGAACAGCCCGCCGAGGACGACCAGCAGGAGCTCGGTGCGGGACAGGATCGCCAGTCCCGGCCATCAGTCCGCCCAGCGCGAGCGAACCGGTGTCGCCCATGATGATCCGGGCCGGATAGGCGTTCCACCAGAGGAATCCGAAGCACGCGCCCATCGCGGCGGCGGCGACCAGGGCGAGGTCGAGCGGGTCGCGCACGATGTAGCAGCCGCCGGCTTGGCACCGAGGGCGCCGCAGGCGTTGCGGAACTGGTAGAAGCAGATGACGACGTAGGCGCCGAAGCACCATCACCGAACTGCCGGCGGCCAGCCCGTCCAGTCCGTCGGTGAGGTTGACGGCGTTGGAGAAGCCGCTGATCAGCAGGCACGGCGAAGATGACGAAGCCGACCGAGCCGAAGCTGATCGCGCGCGATGTCGCGGACGAACGACAGATGCACCGAGGCCGGAGCGATGTGTCCGTGCGCTGTGGAACTGCAGGGCCAGGACGGCGAAGCTCACGCGCGGCGAACGAGCTGGCCGACGAACTTGGTCCGTCTTGTTCAGGCCGAGGCTGCGCTGTTTGCGGAACTTGATGAAGTCGTCGAGAAACCCGACGCAGCCCGAGCACCGACCATGAGGTAGAGCACGAGCAGGCCCGACGCGGTGGGTCCGCGCGCCGCCGACTGGATGGCGACGACGAGGTGCGCCACCGGGTAGCCGAGCAGCGTCGCCGATGATGATCACGGCGCCGCCCATGGTGGGCGTGCCGCGCTTGGCGAGGTGGGTCTGCGGGCCGTCGTCGCGGATCTCCTGCCCGAAGCCGCGGCGCCGGAAGACCTGGATCGCGCACGGGCGTGCACAGGATCGAGACGACGAGCGACACCAGGGCGGCGATCAGGACCGACTTCACCGACGCTCCTCCGCATCGATCGGGCCGGCCTGGGCCGCCGGCTCGGCCATCGCCAGGGCGACCCGTTCGAGCCCGGCCGACCGCGATGCCTTGACCAGCACCACGTCTCCCGGCCGCAACTCCGCGCCGAGCAGCTCGATGGCCGCGTCGACATCCGGCACCAGCACCGACTCGCCTTTCCACGATCCGTCCTGGAGCCGCCGCCGTCGTGCATCGGCCGCGGCCGCTGCACCGACGACGACCAGCCGGTCGATCCCGAGCCGGGCCACGAGCCGTCCGACTGCGTCGTGCGCGGCCGCGGCCTCCGGCCCCGAGCTCGGCCATCTCGCCGAGCACCGCCCACGCCCGGCCGCCCGGCCGAGATCGTCGCGCGAGCGTCTCGCAGCGCCGCCCGCATCGACTCCGGGTTGGCGTTGTAGGCGTCGTTGACGATGGTCACGCCGTCGGGACGTTCGGTCACCTCCATCCGCCAACGGCTCGCCGGCGCCGGCTTCGGCAGCGCGCCGGCGACCTCGGCCAGCGCAGACCGCGCTCGGCGGCGACCGCGGCGGCGGCGAGGCGTTGCGCGACCTGGTGCGCGCCGACGAGCGCCAGCGCGACCGGCGCCTGTCCTCCCCGCTGACCAGCGCAGAAGGGCGCCTGGCCGGCCGCGTCCAGCCGGACGTCGTCGGCCCGGACGTCGGCGTCGCCGACGTCCCCGACGGTGACCACCCGGGCCGCCGGTACGCGGTCGCGCATCGCCGCACCAGCGGGTCGTCGGCGTTCAGGACCGCGACCCCGCTCGCGCCGGGCAGCGCCTCGACCAGTTCGCCCTTCGCCTGCGCGATCGCCTCGCGCGAGCCGAACTCGCCGAGGTGCGCGATCCCGACGTTGAGCACGGCACCGATCCGCGGCGGCGCCACCGCGGCACAGCGCGGCGATGTGCCCGATGCCGCGGGCGCTGTTCTCCAGCACCAGGAACCGGGTGTCCGGCGTCGGCGCGCAGCACGGTGTAGGGGTGGCCCGAGTTCGTTGTTGAACGACTCCGGCGGGGCGACCGTCGGCCCGAGGCGCGCGCAGCAGCGCGGCGACAGGTCCTTGGTGGTGGTCTTGCCGGACGAGCCCGGTGACGCCGATGACGGTCAGGTCGGGCAGCCGGTCGCAGGACCGCGGCGGCCAGCGCCGCGAGCGCGGCGAAGCGGGTCGGCGACCACGACGGCGGGAACGCCGACCGGCCGGGTCGCCGAGCACGCGCCACGGCACCGCGTTCCACCGCGGCCGCGGCGAAGTCGTGCCCGTCGACGCGCTCGCCGGGCAGCGCGACGAACAGCCGCCCGGGGTGACCGCACGCGAGTCGAACTCGACGGACCCGGCCGACCACGGCCGCCCGGGTCGGGCACGTCGGCCAGGCGTCCCGCCGACCGCCTCGGCGACCTCGGCGAGGGTCAGCGCGATCATCGGCGCGCCCCCGTGATCGCGTCCCGCAGGACGACGCGGTCGTCGAACGGGTGGACCACGCCGCCGATCTCCTGGCCCTGCTCGTGACCCTTGCCGGCGACGACGACGGTGTCGCCCGGCGCGCGGCCCGCCGGACCGCCTCGGCGATCGCCTCGGCGACCCGGCACCACCATCGCAGCTCGCCGCGCCGGGCACCGGCGCGCGCGCCGGCCTGACCATCGCGCGCGGATCGTCGGCCGGGTCCTCCGAGCGCGGGTTGTCGTCGGTGCACGATGACCAGGTCCGCGCCGCGGGCCGCGGCCGCGCCCATCAGCGGCCGCTTGCCCGGTCGCGGTCGCCGCCGCAGCCGAGCACGACGATCAGCCGCGCCCGTGGTCAGCGGCCGGACGGCGTCGAGGATCGCGGCCACCGCGCCGGGCTTGTGGGCGTAGTCGACGAAGGCGAGGAACGTGCTGGCCGGCGTCCACCCGCTCCAGCCGGCCGGGCACGGCGACGTGCCGCATCCCGGGCGCCGCGGCCTGCCGGGTCGACGCCCGCCGGCGTGCCACGGCGGCCAGCGCCAGCAGCGCGTTGCGCGACGTTGAACGCGCCGGGCAGGTCCAGCGGCACCGTCGACCCGCAGTCCGTCCGGGCCCTGCGCGGTGAAGGTCGTGCTGCCCCCGGCCGTGGTCGCGCGACCCGCACCGCCCGCCAGGTCGCGATCGCGGTCCCCGCGGCGGACGCGGTCACGCGTCCCGGCCCGGACCAGGCGGCCGCCCCACGCGTCGTCGATGTTGACCACCTCGGCCGCGCGACCGGCCGTCGAACAGCCTCGCCTTGGCCGCGAAGTAGTCCTCCATGTCGGCGTGGAAGTCGAGGTGGTCCTGGCTCAGGTTGGTGAAGACGCCGACGGCGTAGCCGGGTCCCGTCCACCCGGCCGAGCGCCAGCGCGTGGCTGGAGACCTCCATCGCCGCGGCGGTGACCCCGCGCTCGCGCATCGACGGCGAACAGCGCCTGCAGGTCGGGCGCCTCGGGCGTGGTGCGCACGCTCTGGCACGACGTCGCCGCCGATCCGGGTCTCCACCGTGCCGATGAGCCCGGTGGACTCGCCCTGCGGCCCGCAGCCCGGCCTCGAGCAGATAGCAGGTGGTCGTCTTGCCGTTGGTGCCGGTGACCCCGATGCAGCGCGAGCGCCTCCGCCGGCTCGGTCGTAGATCCACGCCGCCACGCGCCGAGGACCGCCGCGCGGGTCCGTCGCACGACGAGGGACGGCACGCCGCCGGACCGCTGCCGGACCGCGCCCGGCCGGGTCGGTCAGCACCGCGACGGCGCCCGCCGCGACCGCCTCGGCGGCGAAGTCCGCACCGTGCACGCCGCGCGCCCGGCCAGCGCCACGTAGAGGTCGCCGGGACGCACCGCCTGCGCGCGTGGCTGATCGCCGGTGAGCCGGATCGGCACCGGCGCGGCGCCTCGGCCCGGAGCAGGTCGGCAAGATCGCCGAGCGAACGCGGCCGGCGGGTGGCGGCCGCGAGCGGGCTGGTGGACGCGGGCACGGCAGGCAAGGCTACCGGTCAGGGTGCGAACAGGCGGCAGATGGGCGCGGTGCCGCCCCGGTCGGCGGGACGTCGCCCTGCTTCAGCGCGTAGCTCATCACCTCGTGGAACAGCGGCGCGGCGACGTCGCCGCCGAGGTAATCGGTCTGCGGGCTGTCGACCATGATCGACATGACGTAGCGGGGTGGTCGGCGGGCGCCATGCCGGCGAACGTCGACCAGTAGACTGCCGCTCTCGTAGCAGTCGCAGGCGGGGTTCGGCTTCTGGCCGGTTCCGGTCTTGCCGGCGACCGTGTAGCCGGTGATCGCGGCCTTCGGCGCGGTGCCGCCGTGCTGGGTGACCATCTGCAGCATGTGGCGCAGTGTCCGGGCGGTCGCGGGCGCTCATGACCCGGGTACCGGCGGCGCCGGACGGACGTCGTCACCGAGCCGTCGGGCCGGTCATCTTGTCGACGATGCGCGGCGGGACCCGGACGCCGTCGTTGGCGATGGCCTGGTACATGTCGGCGAGCTGCAGGCTGGTCACCGCGACGCCCTGGCCGATCGGCAGGTTGCCGAACGTGCTGCCCGACCAGTCCTTCATCGCGGGGAGCATGCCGGCGCTCTCGGCGGGCAGGGCCGATGCCGGTCCGGGCGAACCCTCGCCGAACCTCTTGGCGTAGGAGTCCCAGACCTTCGGGCCGAGCTTCTTGGCGATCATCAGGGTGCCGACGTTGCTCGACTTGGCCAGGACGCCGGTGGCGGTCCAGCCGACCGGGTCGTGCACCCAGTCGTCGTGGATGGTGCGGTCGGCGAATTGGATGGTCCCGGGCACCGTCATCGCGGTCTTCGGCGTGATCAGCCCGCGCTGCAGGGCGGCGGCGAAGGTGACGACCTTGTTGGCCGAGCCGGGCTCGAACACGCTCGAGATGTTGGGGTTGGACAGGTCCTGCGGGGTGGCGCCGGGGTCCGACGCGTCATAGGTCGGGGCGGCGGCCATGGCCTTGATCGCCCCGGTCCGGGCGTCGAGGATCGTGATCTGCCCGTCCTTCGCACCGGTCGAGTGCACCGCCTGGTCCAGCGCCTTCTGGGCCACGTACTGCAGGTCCTGCGAGATCGTCAGTTGCACGGTGGACCCGGGCACCGCAGGGTCGTCCTTGTGCACGCCGGACGGGATGACCTCCCCGCCCGCGCCCTTCATCACGGTCAGCCGGCCCGGTGTGCCGGCGAGCTTCGCGTCGAGGCCGGCCTCGATCCCGGCCTGGCCGTGTCCGTCCCGGTCGGTGAACCCGACGACGTTCGCGGCGATGTCGTGCGCCGGGTGCAGTCGCTGCGACTCGGGGAGCACGTTGATCCCGGGCAGGGCGAGGTTCATGACCTTGGCCGCGGTCTGCGGGCTCTGCGACCGGGCGAGGTAGACGAACCGCCCCTTGTGGCTGAGTTTGTCCTGCAGGTCGCCCACCGGCTGCTTCAGCAGCGGGGCCAGGGCCTGCGCGGTGAGCAGCGGTGAGGTCACCTCGCTGGGGTCGGCGTAGACCGCCCGGGCGTCGACGCTGTAGGCGAGGACCCCGCCGCTCGCATCGAGGATGCGGCCGCGCTCGGCCTCGAGGTCGGTGGTGATGGTGCGCCGCTGCTCGGCGGCGACGGCCAGACCGGTGCCGTCCAGTCCCTGCAACTGCACCAGCCGGCCCCCGAGGATCAGGACGACGGTGGCGACGGCGGCGAAGCCGACGGTCAGCCGGCGACTGCTGCTGCCGAGCCGGAGCGCGCGCCGGCGCGGGCGGCGCCGGCCGGCCGTCGGGCGCGGCCGGGTCGGCCGGGCGCCGGCGGCGCGGGACCTGGGCGGCTGCCCCGCAGCCCGCCCCGCCCGGGCGCGGGCCCGGACTGGGTGGCCCGGGACTGGGTGGCCGCGGCGCCGGACTGGGTGGCCGCGGCCAGACTGGGTGGCCCGGGACTGGGTGGTCCGGGACTGGGTCGGCCCGGGACTGGCCGGCCCGGGATGGCGTGGTCCGCGAGCCGGTGGCCCGGGCCGGGTCGACCCGCCCGCCGGACGAGCGCGGACGGCGGGGCGGTTGCGGTGTCACCGATGGCCTCCACGGGTGGCATGCGTGGTCGAGTGCGGGGCGCCGGCCGGGGTGGGCCGGCGTGCCGGTCCCCGGGTACGTCGCGGTGCTGCTTCGGCTTCGGCGTGCTCGTCGCCGGCGGCGGGGGTGGCGGCGGCGGCTGCGTCGCCGGTGCCGGCGTGCCGAGGACCTTCGACGAGCCGTCCGGCAGGAGGATCAGGAAGGCCGGATCGCCGCCGGGCACCATGCCGAGCCGGCGCGCTGCGGCCGAGAGGGACTGCGGGGTGTCCAGCGAGTCGACCTGCTGGGCGAGTTGCTGCTGCCGCAGGCTCAGCTCGTCGTTCCGCTGTTGCAGGGAGCTCTGCCGGAACGACGCGCCGGCGTTCGCCGTGTTGATCAGGAGGACCAGCACGAGGCCAGCGACGAGCAGGGCGACGACGAGCACGACGAACGGTTTGCGCGGCGCCCCCGACGAGGACGGCAATGCGCTGGCCAGCGATCGGCGGCCGCCCGCGGAGCGGGTGTCGGCGGCCGGCCGGACACTCCGCCGGGGCGGCCTTCACGCCGCCTCCGCGATGCGCTCCGCGGCGCGCAGCCGGGCCGAGGCGGACCTCGGGTTGGTCGCGACCTCAGCGTCGTCGGGACGCTCCGCACCGCGGGTGAGCAGCCGCAGTGTCGGTCCCGCCTCCGGCAGCTCGACGGGAAGGCCGACCGGGGTCGTCCCCTGCGCGCGGGCGCCCAGAGCGCGTTTGACGAACCGGTCCTCGAGCGACTGGTAGCTCATCACGACGATCCGTCCCTTCATCGCGAGCGCGTCGATGGCCGCCGGGAGCGCGTCGCGGAGGGCGTCCAGTTCGTCGTTGACCTCGATCCGCAGCGCCTGGAAGGTGCGCTTCGCCGGATGCCCGCCGGTGCGCCGGGTCGCCGCGGGCACCGCGGCGCGCACGAGGTCGGCGAGCGGCGGCGCTGCTGTGCAGCGGCTCGCGGGAGCGTTCCCGGGCGATGGCCGCGGCGATCCGGCCGGCGAAGCGCTCCTCGCCGTACTCCCGCAGCACCTGCCGGAGCCGGTCCACCGGGTAGGTGTTGACGACCTCGGCGGCGGTAAGCCGGGTCGTCGGGATCCATCCGCATGTCCAGCGGCGCGTCCTGGGCATAGGCGAACCCCCGGCCGGCGTCGTCCAGTTGCAGCGAGGACACGCCGAGGTCGAAGAGCACGCCGTCGACCCGCGGATGGCCGAGGTCGGCGAGCACCGCGGGCATCGCGTCGTAGACGGCGTGGACGAGGTGGACCCGGGTGCGGTACGGCGCGAGCCGGGTGCGGCTGCTCTCCAGCGCCTCGGGATCGCGGTCGAAGCCGACCAGGACCAACCGGGGATGGCGGGCCAGCAGCGCCTCGGTGTGCCCGCCGAGGCCGAGGGTGGCGTCGACCACGACGGCCGGACGCTCCTGGATCGCCGGGGCGAAGAGTGCGAGCACGCGGTCGAGCAGCACCGGGACGTGGCTGCGCTCCGCCGTCACAACCGGCCCCCGCCTTGATCAGCTCGACGATCAGCGGGTCCGCGACGACCAGCGCCACCATGGCGAGGAGCAGGAGGCTGGACCGCGCTTCCGCGCCCAGCGACGGTGCGGGCCGGGCGGCGGCGTCCGCGGCCGCTGTGCTCGCCGTTCCCCGGCTCCCGCCGATGACCGCTGCCTACCGACGGTGTGACCTGCCGTCGGCGGTGCGACCTGCCTGTCGGCGGTGCTGGCCTGCCCATCCCGATCCCCGTGGTCGTCCGGTGTGCTCACGTCGCGTACTGGTCGGGCCGATTCGCTGACTGTCATCCAGCGCCTGCACTGTGCGGAGGGATGAACGCTCGTGCGACGGTCGGCGCTGGTCGCGGATCGGGCTCGTGAGTGGATGGGTCCGTCCTCGGGTCGTACGTCGGGGTCCCCGCCCGCCTGGTGACCTGGCACCGGGGAAGGTGCGCCAGGGGCTCTCGGCGGGGGGAGGCCTCGTCGTACGGCTGGTGGCCGCGGCAGGCCGGGCGGCGGTCGGTGTCGGGGACGACGTCACAGCACGCCCGGCAGCACCTCCGTCTCGAGGTCGGCGAAGGTCTGCTCACGGTCGGCGAGGTAGCGCTCCCAGCTGGCCGTGTCCCAGATCTCCACCCGGGTGTTGGCCCCGATCACGACGCAGTCCTTGGACAGCCCGGCGTACTCGCGCGAGCCGGCGGGGATCGTGATCCGGCCCTGCTTGTCCGGCACCTCGTCGGAGGCGCTGGCGAAGAAGACCCGGCCGTAGTCGCGGACCGGCCGCTGGGTGACCGGCGCCTGCGACAGCGCCTCGGTGACCCGGCCGAACTCGGGGACCGGGAAGACGAACAGGCAGCGTTCCTGACCCTTCGTCACCACGACCCCCTCCGCCAGCTCCTCCCGGAACTTCGCCGGCAGGAACAGCCGGCCCTTGTCATCGAGCCGGGGGTGGTGGGTGCCGAGAAACATCGCCACCACCTCCCGACGGTGAAGGGCCCCTCCTCCACCGCGCGCCACCCTACCCCACCTCCCCCCACCGTCAACGGATACCGGCCGATCCCGGGGTCGGCGCGCCACATCCGGACCAGGTCGGACGGCCACCGCGGCACGGCGGCCAGGTCAACAGCAGGTCTCTTTTCGGTCGGCAGGGTCGCCACGACGGCCCCGGGCAGAGATACTCGGTCGGGCCGGACGGACAGGCGGATCCGGTGCCGATTTGACAGACTGCGACGATAGCGGGTTCCAGCCATGGCGATCGCGGGTACCGCGGGTGACGCGGAAGCCGCCAGTCCCGGCGCGACCGCTCGGGACGAGGAGGGCACGGGTGGCGGTGCACAGTGCGGTGGACGATCCATCCCGCGGCGACGGCGATGACCAGGTCGACCCGGCCGACGGCGGTCACTTCCGTCGCGACGGCGATGATCGGTTCCGGCTGGACGGCGTAGGACCCGCCAGCCTCGCCGAACTCGACGAGGTCATCGCACCGGGTCCGCGACAACATCGAGCGCGTCATCGACGGCAAGCCCGAGGCGGTCCGGCTCGCCGTCGTCGTGCTGCTCGCCGAGGGTCACCTGCTGATCGAGGACGTGCCCGGCGTCGGCAAGACGAAGCTGGCCAAGGCGCTGGCCCGGTCGATCGACTGCTCGGTGCGCCGGGTGCAGTTCACCCCCGACCTGCTGCCCAGCGACGTCACCGGGGTCAGCGTCTACAACCAGGAGACCCGCGACTTCGAGTTCAAGCCGGGCGCGGTGTTCGCCAACCTCGTCGTCGGCGACGAGATCAACCGGGCCTCCCCGAAGACCCAGTCGGCGCTGCTGGAGTGCATGGAGGAGCGCCAGGTCACCGTCGACGGGACGACGTACCACCTCGAGAGCCCGTTCATGGTCATCGCCACGCAGAACCCGATCGAGATGGAGGGCACCTACCCGCTGCCCGAGGCGCAGCGGGACCGGTTCATGGCCCGGCTGTCGATGGGCTATCCGGATACCGACGCCGAGGTCAGCATGCTCGCCGACCACGCCGGCACCGACCCGCTGCAGGACCTGTCGCCGGTCTCCGACGCCGCCGAGGTCCGGGACCTGATCGAGGCCGTCCACGCCGATCCACGTCTCGCCGAGCCGTCCGCCACTACGCCGTCGACCTGGTCAACGCGACCCGCAAGTCCCCCGATCTGCGGCTCGGTGCGCTCGCCCCGCGCCACCCTGCACCTGCTCCGGGCGGCGAAGGCCAGTGGCGCCCTGGAAGGTCGCGACTACGTCCTCCCCGACGACATCCAGCAACTGGCGATCCCGGTGCTCGCGCACCGGGTGCATCCCGACCGCCGAGGCCCAGATCGCGCGCCGGACCGCGGACGGGATCGTGGCCGAGCTGCGTCCGCCGGACACCGGTCCCGCTCCCCGGCGACCGCGGCGGCCCGCACGGTGCATCGGACCTGCGGACGCCGCTAATGTCGGCGTTGCGGGGGCTTGACCACCCGAGGCCGATGCCTGCTCGCCGCCGGACTCGCCGCCGCCGTGTGTGCCCTGCTGCTCGGTGAGAAGGATCTGCTCCGGGTGGCGATCCTGCTCCTGGTGCCCTGCCGATCGCGTCGGTCGTGGTCGTCGCCCGGCGCCCGCTTCCGGCTGGCCTGCGTCCGCAGCGTCACCCCCGAGCGGGTGGCGGTCGGCCAGACGACGCACGTGCGAGCTGCGGCTGGAGAACGTCTCGCTGCTGACGACGTCGCTGCTGATGCTCGAGGACGAGTTGCCCTTCACGTCTCGGCGGCCGGCCGCGGTTCACCGCCGAGCGGCTCGCG
The DNA here is from genome assembly GCA_963828605.1 of uncultured Actinomycetota bacterium. Classification (GTDB taxonomy): domain Bacteria; phylum Actinomycetota; class Actinomycetes; order Mycobacteriales; family QHCD01; genus DASXJE01. The sequence goes on from CAWHER010000001.1 coordinate 1,022,835, forward strand.
CCGCGCCAGCACCGGGTGGTCCGCTACCCGGTGCGCTCCGACCTGCGCGGGCGGTTCCGGATCGGGCCGCTCCGGCTGCGGCTGACCGACCCGTTCGGCCTGGTCGAGCTGACCCGCAGCTTCAGCGCCGGTCGACCGGCTGACCGTCGTTCCGGCCACCATGCCGCTGCCCGTCGTCCGCGTCGGCGGCGTCTGGTCGACCGGAGGCGCGGTCACCGCCCGCTCCGTGGCGTCCCGCGGCGAGGACGACGCGGCGACCCGCGAGTACCGGCACGGCGACGACCTGCGCAAGGTGCACTGGCGCTCGACGGCCCGGGTCGGCAAGCTCATGGTCCGCCGCGAGGAGCAGCCGTGGCAGGCCCGGGCGAGCGTGCTGCTGGACACCCGGCGGCGTGGCACATCGGGGCGATGCGCCGGACTCGAGCTTCGAATGGGCGGTCACGGCGGCCGCGAGCATCGGCGTGCACCTCATCCGCCGCGGATTCGCCCTGCAGCTGCTGACCGACAGCGGCATGCTCGACCGCGGCGTGCCCTCCGCGGATGCGCTGCTCGACCACTTCGCCGACATCCGCCCGTCGCGCGGGCGCAACCTCGACGAGGCGACGGACGCGATCCGGGCGGCCGAGCGGGACGGGACGCTCGTCGCGATCCTGGGCGCCACCAACGCCGATCAGGCCCGGGTGCTCACCACCGCGCGGCCCAGCGTCTCCTCGAACATCGCGATTCTGCTGGACTCGACCTCCTGGCTGAACCTCGGTTCCGAGGCGAGGACCCGCATCGAGGCCGCCAACCGCGAGACGATCACCGTCTTCGCGCACGCCGGCTGGCACGTGATCACGGCTGCCCGCGGCACCTCGGTTCCCGACGTGTGGTCGCAGGTGGGGGCCACGTCCTTCGTCGCCCCGGTCGTGGCGGGCGCGCGGTGACCACCGCGACCCGGCTGACCCTCGCCGCCGGACTGGCCACGGTGCTGGGCGCGATACCGCTCGCCGCAGGCTTCGCCACGCAGAACTGGCTGTGGTACGCCGCGGCCGCGGTGGCGGCGGTGGTGGGACTGGGCATCCTGGCCCGGCGATTCCACGTGCCCGCCGGGCTCATCCCGGTGATCCAGGTGCTCGGCCTGCTCGTCTACTACTCGGTCGTCTTCGCCGGCGACAGCTCGTTCCTCGGCATCGTGCCGACGCCAGGGACCTTCACCGAGTTGAACGCGATGATCTCCGCGGCGATGCACGACATCCAGTTCCTCGCCGCGCCGGTGCCCTCCCGGGTCGAGCTCATCGTGCTCACGGCGCTGTCCGTCGGCCTGGTCGGCATCATCATCGACATCCTCGCGGTCACCCTGCGCCGGCCGGCCGTCGCCGGGCTCGCGCTGCTGGCCCTCTTCGCGGTCGCCACGTCGATCGGCGGCGGCGTGCTCTGGCTGGAGTTCCTGCTCGCCGGCCTCGGGTTCCTGCTCCTCCTGGCGGTCGAAGGTCGCGAACGGCTGGTGCGGTGGGGGCGTCTCGTGATCGACGACGACGACGAATCCACCTCCTCTGCCGCGCCGATCGCGGTCCGGGTCCCGCGGCACAGCTCGGCCGGGCGGATCGGGATGGTCGCCCTGGTCGCGGCGCTGCTCGTGCCGCCGTTCGTCCCGGGCTTCACCAGCAATGTCCTGAGCAAGATCGGCCGCGGCGGCGGGTCCGGACCGGGCTCCGGCGAGACGGGGACCCAGATCGACCCCTTCGCCACCCTGCAGGGGCAGCTCTCCCAGGACGCGACCTTCCGGTTGCTGAAGGTATCCGCAAACGTCGACCAGCCGTACTACCTGCGCACCATCACGCTGGACCGCTACACCGCCCAGGGCTGGCGGGTCGGGTCCGGCGACCGCGACTCGGTCGGCCTCGGACCGAACCTCCCGCTGCCGGTCCAGGTCGACTCGCTGCGCGGCATCAACCAGAGCCGGACGGTGAAGGCGCACATCACGGTCGAGCGGTACGGCGACAACTACCTTCCCGTCTACTACGCGCCGTTGTCGGTCACCGGGGTCGGACCGGACTGGCGCTACGAGAACGACCGGTCCGACATCCACACCGAGCCACGGGTCGACCCGTCCCGGGATGTCCTACACGGTGACCTCGATCGAGCCCGAACCCACGAAGGCACTTCTGGAACGCGCGCCGCAGCTCTCCATCGAAAACCCGGTGCAGCTGCAGTGGGGCGGGGCGCCGGACGGAGTGCGTCCGGAGGTGCGCCGGGTGACGGCCGAGGTGATCGCCGGCGCCCGTACGCCGTTCGACCGCGCCGTCGCCCTCTACCGCTACTTCACCGACGGCACGCACGGCTTCCAGTACAGCCTGCAGACCAAGAAGGGGCCGACCAACGACCCGCTGCTGAACTTCCTCACGAACAAGCAGGGCTTCTGCGAGCAGTACGCCTCGGCGATGGGGGTCATGCTGCGGGTCGCCGGACTGCCGGCCCGCGTCGTGCTCGGCTACACCGCGGGCACGCACAACGTCGACGGCAGCTGGACGGTCACCAACCACGACGCGCACGCCTGGGTGGAGGCCTACCTCGACCGGGTCGGCTGGGTGCCGTTCGACCCCACCCCGTTGAGCGACGGTCGCAGCCAGACCGGACCCTACCTGCCCACCCCGCCCAACCAGATCCCGCCGGGCAGCGCCCAGCGCGGCACCGCCGGCGCCACGCCCGTGCCCGGCCGGACCCCGCACGCTCCGGCGGGCGCTCTGTCCGGCACCCACACGCCGGGTTCGGGAGGCACGTCGTCCCCGGGTGGCGTGGCGCCGGCCACGTTCGGCCTGTGGGTGGCGCTCGCCGCCGCGATCGGACTGCTGGCGGCTCCCGGCGTCAGCCGGCGGGTCCGCCGACGGCGCCGGGTGCGGATCGCGGCCGGTCCGGACGCCGCCGCGGCGGCCGGGGCGGCCTGGGACGAGGTCGTCGCGGACTCGCTCGACTACGGGATCCCGCTCTCGGACGCGCACTCCCCGCGCACTGCCGCGGGCCGGCTGACGGCCGAGCTGGACCTGCCGGATCCGGCGGTGGCCGGGTTGCGCCTGGTCGCACTCGCCGAGGAGCGGGCGCGCTACGCCCGCGCGGCCGGCGTCGACGGCGACCTGCCCGGGGCCGTGACCGCGGTCCGGCGCGGGTTCGCGCACCGGGCCGGATGGTGGACCCGGGTGCGGGTGGTGGCGGTGCCGCCGTCGACGATGCACGCGGCTTCGGACGGGCTCGGATCGGCCCGGCGGTATCTGGAGCGGGTCGGCCGCAGCCTGGTCGACCTGCCGCGCCGGATCGGACCCGGCCGGCTTCGGGATGCCCGACGCTCGAGCCGGGCGGGTGCTAGCGCTCGTCGAAGCGGCGGCGGAAGCGCTCTTCCATCCGCTGGACCAGCGACCCGCGCTTGTGCGGTCGCTTCGGGCTGGACCGGTCGGCCCTGCGCCGGTCGGCGGCCGGACGCTCTGCGCTCTGCCGCCCGGCGGTGGGCCGCTCGACGGTGGGCCGCTCGGTGCTCTGCTTGGTGTCGGCGACCCGCAGGTCGGGCTTGCCGGTGAGCCGTTTGTACTGCGACCATCCGTAGAGCGCCGACGGCCGAGCATGATGCAGAACCCGAGCACCCCCAGCACCGGGAATGCCCGCCGAGCAGCCGGTTGAAGATCACACCGGCGAGCAGGACACCGAGTCCGACGACGAAGAGGTCCGCGGCGACGCCGGATCCGTCGCCGGGCGACGGTCCGCAGGTCGGTCGGCCGCACCGTGGACGCGAACTTCGGGTCCTCGGCGTACAGCGCTTGCTCGATCTGCTCGAGCAGGCGCTGCTCATGCTCCGAGAGCGGCACGGCGCTCCTCCCAGCGAGTGCAGCCGCTGCGGGGGAACCTCGCGGCGGTCGTGACAACGGCAGGTCAGCTAGCCACCTACCACCTTTGAGGATACGAGTACAACGGCACGCGCGAAAGGCGGAGTCCTGGCATGGCCCGGCGATATCACCGACTCAAGCCCTGCTGGGCTGTGGCTCGTGGGCCAGATGCGGCGGGCCGGACCGCGTCGGCGCGCGAACCTGGGCCCGGGTGGCCAGCATCGACCGGCTCGGTCGGCGTCCCGCCAGGCGGGACCGGCCCCGCCCAGGGTCGAGCTGATCGGCCTCCGCCGCCGTCAGCGCGTGCAGGACCCTCGACCCGCACGCCGATCAGGCGGACCGGCGCGCCGGCCCGGTCGAGCGCCTCGAAGAATGCCCGCGCGACGGCGTAGATCTCGTGCCCCACGTCGGTCGGGCTGGTCGAGGGTGCGCGGCCCGGGTCAGGGTGGTGAAGTCGGCCAGCCGCACCTTGACCGACACCGTGCGGCCGCGCTGCTGCGACGCTCGCAGCCGGGCGGCCGTCTTGGCCGCGAGCCGCAGCAGTTCGCGGTGGATCGGCCCGGGGTCGGCGACATCACGTGTCGAACGTCCGCTCGGCGCCGATCGACTTCTCCGGCTCGTGCGGGACCACCGGACGCGGATCGTGCCCGTGCGCCAGCGCGGACAGGTGCGCGGCCCCGGCGACGCCGAGCACGCCGCGCAGCCGGGCCGTCGAGATGGCCGCGACGTCGCCGATCAGGCGCACCCCGATCCGACGTAGCTGCTCCTCGGTGCGCTCGCCGACGCCCCACAGGGCGGCGACGGGCAACGGATGCAGGAAGTCGGTCACGGCGGCGGCCGGGACAACGAGCAGCCCGTCCGGCTTGCACCGCGCCGAGGCGACCTTGGCGACGAACTTCGTCGGCGCGACGCCGACCGACGCGGTCAGACCCTGCTCGCCGGGCGATGCCGGTCGCGGATGATCGCGCCGATCGCGGCCGGCGATCCGAGCCGGCGCCGGGCGCCACCGACGTCGAGGAACGCCTCGTCGAGAGACAGCGGCTCGACCAGCGGCGTGACCGCGCGCGAAGACGTCCATCACGGCGCGGGACACCTCGACGTAGCCGGCGATGTCCGGCGGCGACGACGACTGCGTGCGGGCACAGCCGTCGGGCCCGGGACATCGGCATGGCGCTGCGCACGCCGTAACGGCGGGCCTCGTAGCTCGCCGAGCTGACCACGCCGCGTGGCCCCACCCCGCCGACGATGACCGGCCGCCCGGCGAGCTCGGGCCGACGGCGTACCTCGACGCTCGCGTAGAACGCGTCCATGTCGACGTGCAGGATCGGGCAGCCGGTGTCGTCGCCCGGTGGACCCGGTGGCGGACCGGTGCGTGGCAGCTGCTGGCTGCGTCCCATGGCCGGCCGGTGACCTCCCTCGCCGCGAGGTGCCGCTGCCCGGCGGGACCGACTACCGCCCCGTTCCGTCGGCCCGCGGCGGGCGAGCACGTGCACCTGCGCCGCGATGTCGCGATACGGCGGGAGCCCGCAGGCGGCCGTCTCCAGCCGATGGAGTTCCTCGACGGCCCCCGGGTGCCCGTCCAGCGACCGATCCCGGGCACGAGGTCGGCGAAGACCCGGATCCCGTGCACCTGCTCGACCTGAGGTCGGCCGCGTCGAGCAGCTCGGCGACCCGGTCGACGTCGAACCGGCGCTGCACCGCATCGCCGTCCCCCCATCGGCCGTCGGGGTCGCGTGAGCACCCGCCGGGCCTGAGCCGGCTGGCCCGCGAGCGCGCGGGCCAGGACGGTGGCCGCCCGGTTGGCGACCACGAGGCTCAGCGCGCCGCCGGGCCGCAGCGTCCGACCGAGGGTGACCACTGCCGCGCCCGGATCGTCGACGACCTCGAGCACGCTGTGGCAGAGGACCAGTTCGTGGTACCGGCGGGCACGACGTCGAGCAGGGCGTCGAGGTCGCCCTGCACCGCTTTGACCCGGGCGTCGACGCCGGCGTCGTCGGCGCGGCGGCGGAGCGTGGCCAGTGCGTCGGCGCTGGCGTCGATCACCGTCACCGCGCAGCCGCGTTCGGCGAGCGGCACGGCGAGAACGCCGCTTCCGCCGCCGACGTCGAGGACGGCCGCTGACCCGCATCGTCGCCGTCGAGCTCGGCGGCGAGCACCGACCAGACGACACCGGGCGGCGCCGTCGCTCTCATGGCGTACCGCCGCGCGACGGACTGTCGCGATCCCCCGCCGCCCGCGAGGGCGACCCGCCGGACCTGGCCCGGGCCTCGGGGTCCTCGACGAGGCGGGCGGCCGCTTCGCGGCACCGGGACAGTGCTCGCCGGGCATAGGCCGGCGACGCCCCGGCCAGGCCGCAGCCCGGGCTCAATACCACGGTCCCGGCAGGTCGCCGGCCAGCGAAACCCAGCCGCTGCCACAGCCGGCGCGCCGGGTCGGCGACCACGTCAGCACTCTCGACAGCTCGGAGTCGACGCCCGCCACCACCCCCAGCGACAGGGTGGCAGACCGGCCTCGACCGCGACGCCCAGCGCTTCGTCGTCGACCGGCCGCGAGCAGCGCCGCGTCGAGCGACAGGGCCGCCGCCCCGAGGTCCGGAGCAGCCGATCGGCGGCGCCGAGGCGGCGCAGCAGTGCACCAGCACCGGTGCGTCGACCGCACCGACCACCGCGGAGAGTCGACACCGCCGCGGTCTGTTCCGCCACGGCCGCAGGGCCCGTACCCGCTGGCGGTCGGCACCCGGCCGGCCAGGACCGCGGGCAGCGACGGCTCGTCGAGCTGGACGACGCGACGGGCACCGGGATCCGGCGCTGCAGCTCGGCGAGGTGCAGGCGCAGTCCCTCGGTCAGCGACGCGGCCAGGTCGCGCACCGCGCCAGGGTCGGCGAGCGCCTTGTCCCCGCGCGGCAGCTCGACGACTCGGACGCCAGCGTCCACGGGCCCGCCGCCTGCACCTTCAGCGACGCCGGTGAACCGTCGGCGACCTCCTGCAGGGCGTCCAGGTCGCGGGCGAGGAAGTCGCTACGCGCGGCGGAGGTCGATCGCCGCGGCTGGGGCACCAGCCGCCATCCGGACGGCTGCAGGTCGACGGCCAGGTCGACGAGCAGGCCGGCGGTGCGGCCGATCATGTCCGCGCCGGGGCCGCGGGCCGGCAGCTCGGGCAGGTGCGGCAGGTCGGGGAGCTCGCCGAAGACGAGCCGGCACGCCTCCAGCGGGTCGAGTGCCGGGCATCGAGCCCGACACCGGTGGCGATTCCCGCCGGGACGTCCAGTCCCGCTGCAGCGGCCGCTCACGGCCTTCTCGATGGTCGCCGAGCCGAGTACCCGGTCGCCGTCGTAGAGCACGACCGCCTGGCCGGCAGACACCCCGCGCTGCGGCTCGTCGCAGGCGGACGCTGAGGCCGTCTCCGGTGAGCGTCGCGGTGGCCGCGGACACCTGACCGTGCGCGCGCAGCTGGGCCAGGCAGTCGAACGATCCGGGCCGGGCGGGCGTACCGACTGTCCACACCGGGCGTACGCCGGTGACCTCCGATCACGGCCAGCCGGTCAGGCGGACCGACGGTCACGGTGTTGGCGACCGGCTCGATCGCGAGTACGTAGCGCGGCGATGCCGTCGCGTGCGGGACGCTGCGAGGTGCAGGCCGCGCCGCTGTCCTACCGTGAAGCCGAATGCGCCGGCGTGGCTGCCGACCACCTCCCGGTGTCCGCGTCGACGATGTCGCCGGGACGCTCGCCCAGCCGCGTCCGCAGGAATCCCCCGGTGTCGCCGTCGGCGATGAAGCAGATGTCGTGGCTGTCCGGCTTCTCCGCGACGGCCGAGTCCGCGGCGCGGCCGCCTCGGCCCGCACCTCGCGCCTTGGTCGAGTCGCCGAGCGGGAACATCGCGTGGGCCAGCTGCTCGGCGGTGCAGACGGCCAGCACGTAGGACTGGTCCTTGCCGAAGTCGACGCTGCGGCGCAGCGACACCACGCGTCCAGCCGCGCGTGGTGGCCGGTCACGACGGCGTCGAAGCCGAGCGCGAGCGCGCGGTCGAGCACGGCGGCGAACTTGATCTTCTCGTTGCAGCGCAGGCACGGGTTGGGGGTGCGGCCGGCGGCGTACTCGGCGACGAAGTCCTCGACGACGTCGGCCTGGAACCGCTCGGCGAGATCCCATACGTAGAAGGGGATTCCGAGTACGTCGGCGGCCCGGCGGGCGTCGCGGGCGTCCTCGAGCGTGCAGCAGCCGCGGGCCCCGGTGCGCACCGAGGACGGCGCGGTCGGACAGGGCGAGGTGCACCCCGGTCACGTCGTGCCCGGCAGTCGACCGCGCGGGCGGCCGCCACCGCGGAGTCGACCCCGCCGGACATCGCCGCGAGTACCTTCATCGGCCGCTTCCCGCCAGCTGTGCCCCGGCCGGGCGCGGCCCGCGCAACCGCCGGCCCGATGGCCTCGACCGCGGCGACCACATCGGTCGTCGGAGCGAGGTGTGGCCGAAGCGAGAACCGCAGCGAGCCGCGGGCCTGCGGCCTCGGCGATCCCCATCGCCAGCAGGACGTGGCTCGGCCGTGCGACGCCGGCCGAGCAGGCCGAGCCGGTGGAGCACTCGACACCGGCCGCGTCGAGCAGCATCAGCACGGCGTCGCCCTCACAGCCGGGGAAGGTCAGGTGCGCGAGGCCCGGGCAGGCGCGGCGACCGCCTCGGCGTTGACGACGACGTCGGGAACTGCGCGGCGGACGCCGGCGACCAGGTCGTCCCGCAGCGGCGAGGCGACCGGACTGCGGCGTCGCGCTGTCGCCACCGCGTCCCCCACAGCGGCGGCGAATCCCGGCCACTCCCGCCACGTCGAGGGTGCCCGACCGGACGTCGCGCTCCTGCCCGCCGCCGTGCAGCACCGCCTCGAGCGTGGCGTCCCGGCGCAGCAGCAGCGCGCCCGCGCCGACCGGGCCGCCGAGCTTGTGTCCGGTGATGGTCAGCGCGTCGACGCCGCTGGCGGCGAAGTCGACCGGCAGCACGCCGGCGGCCTGGACCGCATCACTGTGGAACGGGACGCCGTACCGGTGGGCGATCTCGGCCAGCTCGGCGATCGGCTCGACGGTGCCGACCTCGTTGTTGGCCCACATCACCGACGACCAGTGCGACGTCGTCGGGGGCGCCCAACGCGTCGCCAGCGTCTCCGGTGCGACGACGCCGTTGCGGTCGACCGGCAGCCACTCGACGACTCGGCACCCTGCCGGTCGGCCAGCCACTGCGCGGCGTCGAGCACCGCGTGGTGCTCGATGCCGCTCGACCAGCAGCCGGCGGCGGCGCGGGTCGGCGGCCCGGCGCGCCCAGTACAGCCCTTTCACCGCGAGGTTGTCGCATTCGGTGCCGCCGGCGGTGAAGACCACCTCGGCCGGCGCCGCGCCGTAACTCTCGGCGATCAGCTCCCGTGACTCCTCCACGACCCGGCGTGCCTGCCGGCCGGAGCCGTGCAGCGACGAAGGCGTTGCCGATGCGACCGAGTTGCTCACTCATCGCGGCGATCGCGGCCGGAAGCATCGGTGTGGTGGCGGCATGGTCGAGGTAGCTCATCGGGACCAGATCCGGCGGCTACCGGAGGATGAGGCGTGCCCGGTAGCGGGCCGGACGGCGGTGCCGGTCAGGTGTCCCGGCGCTACGCCCCGGGCGCCGACCGGCGAGCGCCGACGCCGGTGAGCGCGAGCGACCGCCATCGCGATGTCCACGATCGCGCAGACGCCGCCGGCAGCGACAGCGCGAGTGTGCTCGCCGGCGGCGACGAACACCCCGCCGACCCCGATGCACTCAGCGCACTCGTCATCACGTCGCAGATCTGCAGCGCGGCGGAACTGTTCTTCCCGCGCTCGGCGACCGGCGACATCTCCAACAGGAGCATCGACAGAGATGGCATGACCAGACCCATTCCGGCGCCGCCGATCAGCCAGGCCAGATAGGCGACCCAGCCGGGCAGGTCTGGTGCAGGGTGAGAGGTGCTCATGCCGAGTGCGGCCAGCGCGACGAAGGCGAAGCCGACCCGGAGTACCGGTGCCGGTGGGTCTGCTGCGGTGGCCCTGGCATCCAGGAGCCGGCCGACCACCCGAGGGCGCCGATCATGAGCGGCACACCGGCCAGGCGTCGCCCCGTACCCGTGCAGGTGGTCAGGGTCAACGGCACGAACGAGTCCACCGCGAAGAACGCTCCGGCGAGCATGCCGCGGAACGCGATCACGGCCGGCATGCCGCGTTGCACCCGGACCGTCCCGGGCGGCAGTAGCCGGCGGAGACCGCCGACGCAGCAGCACCAGGCCGATGGCGAGGGGCACCAGGGACAGCCAGTGCAGTTGCTGACCGGCGTACTGCAGCGTCGCCACCCCGAGCGGCGGCGACCAGAGCGATCCGCCAGCGGGTCAGCCGGGCGCCGGTGCTCGGGTGTCGGGGCGAGCGAGCGCAGCGCGGGCAGGATCAGCAACAGCGCGAGCACGATGAACGGCGGGATGCTCAGGAAGACCAGCCGCCAGGTCAGGTGTTGGGTCAACGCGCCGGAGATCACCGGACCGACCAGCGAGGGCAGCACCCAGGCCGCCGAGAGCGCCGCGAAGATGCGCGGCCGGAGCCGGTCGTCGTACACCTCGGCGATCACGATGTAGATCGCGATGATGACCAGCCCGCCGCCCAACCCCTGCACCGCGCGGCCGAGCGACGAACGACCGCCATGTCGGGCGCCAGACCGGCGACGACCAGGCCGGCGGTGAATACCGCCAGACCGGCGAGCAGGGAACGACGCGGGCCGTCGGCGGTCGCAGATCTCGCCGCCGGCCACGACTGCCGACGACGTTCGCGATGAGGAACGCCGGTGAACGGCCAGCCGTAGTAGGCCAGGCCGTGCAGTGAAGCGACCGCTGTCGGCATCGCGGTGGCGACGGCCATCGCCTCGAACGCGATCAGGGTGACGACCATCAGGATGCCGATGGTCGCGGCGCGGTAGGCGGGCCGGATCAGTGCCGCGGCGGTCGGCGGGGTGGCGTCGCGGGGGGTGCTCGTCGTCGTCACGGCTCCGACCGTACGGCGTGGAGGCGACGTCCGGCTCCGTCGACGGGCCGGATCGCCTCCGCCGCAGGTCCTAGGACGACCGTGCCGTGATCTGCTCGGTGAGCTGCGGGACGACGTTGAACAGGTCGCCCACGACGCCGAAGTCGGCCAGCTCGAAGATCGGCGCCTCGGGGTCCTTGTTGATCGCGACGATCGTCTTGGACGTCTGCATTCCGGCGCGGTGCTGGATCGCCCCGGAGATGCCCGACCGCGACGTAGAGCTGCGGCGAGACCGTGACGCCGGTCTGCCCGACCTGGTGTCTGGTGCGGGTACCAGCCGGCGTCGGTCGCCGCCCGGGACGCCCCGACCGCGCCGCCCGAGCAGGTCGGCGAGCTTCTCGACGAGCGGCGAAGTTGTCGGCCGCCGCCGAGCCCCCGGCCGCCGGAGACGACGACGAGGCCTCCGTGAGCTCCGGACGGTCCCCTTGGCCTCCTCGACCCGGTCGACACCTGGGCCGACCGGGCGCGGAGCGGACAGCGTCGACCTCGACCGCTCCTCGGCGGCGGCGCCGGGGGCTGCTCGGCGGTGACGGCGTTGGGGCGCAGCGGGAAGATCGGGGTGCCCGTCGTCACCTTCGACCGACACGATGGTCGACCCGCCGAAGATCGGACTGGGTGACGACGCCACCGTCGGTGAGGTCGACGACGTCGGAGAGGAAGCCGGTGCCGGTCTTCGGACGGCGAGCCGGCCGGCGATCTCCTTGCCCTCGCCGGTGGCGGCGACGAGCACCGCGGCCGGATGCGTCGAGCCGACGAGCCCGGCCAGCACCTCGGCCTTGGGCGCGACGAGGAACGCGTCGATCTCCTCGGACTCGGCGACGTAGATCTTCTGCGCGCCGAAGTCGGGCCGAGTTCCTGCGCCAGGCCGCCGCCGACCCGGGGCCGCCGAGGACGACCGCGGCCGGCTCGCCGAGCCGGCGCGCCGCCGTCAGCAGCTCCGACGTCACCTTCTTCGGGGTGCGCCGTCGCCGTGCTCGACGAGGACCAGAACCTCAGCCATCGGGACACTCCTCTCAGACGATCTTCTCGGTCGGCGAGGAACTCGGCGAGCTTGACGCCGCCGTCACCCTCGTCGTTGACGATTTGCCCTTCTGCCCGCGGCGGGCGCGGGGCGAATTCGACCACCTCGCTGGTAGGCGCCGGCGGCGCCGACGTGCGCCGGGTCGAGCCCGAGGTCGGCGACGGTCAGCGTCGTCAGCGGCTTCTTCTTCGCCGCCATGATGCCCTTGAACGACGGGTACCGCGGTTCGTTGATCTTTTCGATGACGCTGACGACGACCGGCAGATCGGCCTCGACCATCTCGTATCCGGTGTCGATCTGACGCTCGATCCGCACCGTGCCCCCGTCGATCGCCGCGACCTTGCGGGCCGCGGTCAGCTGCGGCACGCCCCAGCCGCTCGGCGAGCAGGGCGCCCGATCGCGCCGACCCGGGCGTCGCGAGGCCTCGGTGCCGACGATCACGATGTCGGACGTCAGCGTGCCGATCGCCTTGGCGAGCGCGCCGGACGTCTCACGGCGTAGGAGCCGTGCAGGGAGTCGTCACAGACGTGGACGGCCTTGTCGGCGCCCATGGCCAGAGCCTTGCGCATGGTTTCCGCGGCCCGCTCGGGCCCCATCGTCACGACGGTGACCTCGCCGCCGTGCGCCTCCTTGAGCTTCAGCGCCTCCTCGACCCCGTACTCGTCCATCTCGTTGAAGACGGCGTCGGCGGCGTCCCGGTCGACGTGTCATGTCGTCGACGCGTCGAGCTTTCGCTCGGACCAGGTGTCGGGCACCTGCTTGACCGGTACGACGATGTCCATCGGTCGATGGTAGCTACCGGCCGCATCCGGCCCGGTCCGGCTGTGGGGAGGGCGCCGCCGGTGTGAGGCTCGTCACCGCACGGGCTAGCGCCGCTCCGCGAGCCCACGGACGTAGGCGGCCTGACCGGCGTGCTGCAGGTCGTCGGACACGACGCTGACGAGGCGCACCGCCAGGGTGACCGGTGGGTCCCAGCGGTCGTCGACGACGCGGTCGAGATCGGTGGCGGACAGGCCGCGGACGAAGTCGAGCGAGCGCTGGAAGACCGCGTCGTGGTACGCCGTGAGCAACTCCGCGGAATCGATGCGCAGGGCTGCGACGTCTTCCGAGCTGTGCCCGTATCCGGTCGCCGACGCGTCGAAGGGCAGACCGAACCGCTCGACCCAGTCCCCGGTCGTCCACACCTGATCCGACCCTGCCGCGTCGGCGATGTGGTCGTCCTGAACCCGGGTGAGGTGCCAGACCAGCCACCCGATCGAGTTGGCGTCGGCGTCCGGCCGGTAGGTGAGATGGTCGGCGTGCAGGCCGTCCACCGCCTGGTGGACGACGTCGTGGACCCGGCCGAACGTGTCGACGAGCAGATCAACGGGAGTCATGGCCACTAGCCTACGACCCGTGTCGCTGACCCTGACCGGAGAACGCACGCTTCCCGGGATCACCATCGAGAACTACTGGTTCCGTCGCCACGAGGCGGCCTACGACGTGGTGGCGCCCTGGTGCCGCGGTGCGGTCGTACTGGAGGCCGGCTGCGGCGAGGGCTACGGCGCGGACCGACTGGCCGGCATCGCGCACCGGGTGATCGGCCTCGACTACGACGAGGCGGCCACCGCGCACGTCGCCAGGGCCTATCCGCAGGTCGACGCCGTCCGGGCGAACCTCGCCCACCTTCCCGTGCGACCGGGCGCGGTCGACGTCGTGGTCTCCCTGCAGGTCATCGAGCATCTGTGGAACCAGGCCGAGTTCCTCGCCGACGCCATCCGGGTGCTCCGCCCGGCGGGGACCCTGGTGATCAGCACACCCAACCGGCTCACCTTCTCCCCCGCCGGCGCGGCCGCCAATCCGTTCCACACACGCGAGCTGGCACCGGCCGAACTGGCCGACCTGCTCCGCGCCGCGGGGTGCACCGTCACCCGCATGCTCGGCCTCCGCCACGGCCGGCGGCTCCGTCGCCTGGACCGCCGGCACGGCGGCTCGTTCACCTCGGCCCAGCTCGCCAGACCGGCCGCCACCTGGCACCCGCGGCTGCGCCGGGACGTCGCCGCCGTGCGCGCCGCCGACTTCACGGTGAGCGAGCGTGACGTGGACTCCAGCCTCGACCTGATCGCCATCGCCGTCGCGGACCCGCGCTCCCATTCCGCTTGAACGTCACGTTCATGCGCTCTAGCCGCATCAACGTCACGTTGATGCGGAATGAGGACGGCAACTTTCCGGCAACTTTCCGCGCGCCATTCCGCTTGAACGTCACGTTCAAGCGCTCTAGCCGCATCAACGTCACGTTGATGCGGAATGAGGCCCTGACACGGCCCGATGGAGGGTGACGCTGATCGGGCCCACGCTGATCGGGCCCACGCTGATCGGGCCCACGCTGATCTGCCCACATTTGATCGGGCCGGACAGACCGGCACCCCCGGCCACGGGCGCTGACCGGAGGTGCCGGAGCGTGCGCTTAGACCGCCGAGAACCCGAACCTGGTGGTCGACGCGAACTGCTCTCCGGGACGGAGCACTGTCGACGGGTAGGTCGGCTCGTTCGGCGAGTCCGGATAGTGCTGCGTCTCGAGGGTGAACCCGTCGCCCTGCCGGTAGGTCTTACCGCTGGGACCGACGAGCGTGCCGTCGAGGAAGTTGCTGGTGTAGAACTGCACCCCGGGCTGGTCGGTCCGGCATTCCAGGCGGCGGCCGCTGGTGGGTTCGACGACCCGGGCGCAGAGGGTCAGCCCGTGACCGTGCCCGTGGTTGAGGACCCAGTTGTGGTCATATCCCTTGGCGAAGAGGATCTGCTCAACCGCGTCGTGGATCCCGGAGCCGATCGTGCGCGGCTTCGTGAAGTCGAACGGCGTCCCGAACACCGGGTCCAGCGGACCGAGCGGGATCGAGGTCGAGTCGATCGGCGTGTAACGGTCGGCATTGATCCGGACGACGTGGTCGTAGATCTCACCCGTGCCCTCGCCGGCGAGGTTGAAGTAGGCGTGATTGGTGAGATTGAGAATCGTCGGCATGTCGGTCGTCGCGGCGTACTCGATCGTCAGATCGTTGCGGTGGTTGACCGTGTAGGTGACGACGGTGGTGAGCGTGCCGGGGTAGCCCATCTCGCCGTCGGGGCTGACGTAGATGAACTTCACCCCGACGCCGCTTCCGGTCCACACCTCGGTGGCGTTCCACACCCGCTGGTCGAAGCCGGTCGTGCCACCGTGCAGAGAGTTGGGCGGGTTGTTGATGGGAAGTTGGTAGTCGGTGCCGTCGAGGGTGAATTTGCCATCCTTGATCCGGTTGCCGTAGCGCCCGATGGTCGCACCGAAATACGGGCGGCCGTCGACGACTTCGTAGTCCTCGAGGGTCGGGAAACCGAGCACGACATTGGCCCGCTTGCCGTGGCTGTCCGGAGCCCAGATCTTCTGGACGGTGGCGCCGAAGGTGATCATCTGGACTTCGAAGCCGTCACCGTTTCCGAATGAATAACGGTCGACCGCGTCACCACCGGTGGTCGTCCCGAAGGGCTCCTTGTTTATCCACAGGCCCCGGGCCATACCGGCCGCCTTTGCCGCCGCCGAATCCGACGCCGACGCTGTGCCACCTCCGATCATGGATGCCGCCACCGTTCCTACTCCGAGCGCGGCGGCGCCGCGCAGCACGTCCCGACGGGCGATGTTTTCGGCCATGTCCCACTCCCTGCACTCGTGACGAAATGACCAATGACAAGGCTTAGACCTTTATGCCGGCCGGTGCAACACCCTGGACAAGGTAGCGCCGCGACACCGCAAAAACCAGCACCGGTTGACGGCTTGAACCATTGTCGGCGCGTGGATCCCGGCGATATCCCGGATCGATCGACGAATAGGCCGTCGACGAAATGTGTCGACCGGATCGGATCCGGTTACGCCCTGCGACCGTCAATGGCCGGGATCGACGGTGCTCTCGTCCCGCGGACGGATATCGGATTCGACCGCCCGAAGAAAGCCGCCGACCCGCTCGGCAACCCGGTCCGGAAACTCGCCGTTGAGGGCATGCGACGCGTCCGGCCACAGCTCGACCTCGCCGCGCGGCAGAAGTGTCGTTGCGCGACGGTAGGCATGATCCGGGTTGTGCATGATGCTCCGACCGGCAATCAGCACGAGCACGGGAAGCGAAACGGATCGGAGTTCGCCATCGGTCGGCATCCGCGGTGCCGGGATACGGACCTTGAAGTCTTTCATTCCCGACGCGACCAGCCGGCCCTCGGGAAAGTCGCCGGCGTCCTCCACACCCCCCGATATCCAACCGAGTAGACGGTTTCGCAGGCCGTCCGGCATTCCCGGGATGACGCTTCCCAGCGAGACGACGACCGCCTTGGCGGTGAGCCGGGCAAAGGTGCTCGCCGGATCCAGGGTGATGACCGACGTCACGCGATCCGGCTGATGTATTGCGGTCTGCAGCGCCAGCCAGCCGCCGATCGAGGCACCGAGCAGATGGACGCCGTCGAGCCCGAGCCCCTCGATCGTCTGGTGCATCGCGGTGGCCTGGTCGCGCGCCGATCTGAAACGCGCCGACTGTGAACTGCAGCCCGGCTCGCCCAACCCGTCCACGGTGTAGACGGCACGGTCGCGCATCAGTCCCGGCAGGTTGGCGCGCCAGAGCGGAGTCGACGACCCGCGCCCGGGCATCAGGAGCAACGGCGTACCCGCGCCGGCACCGAACCGGTAGGCCCGCACCAGGCCGAACGCGGTCTCGACGGTCAGCCGCTCCCGGGGTTCCGGCAGCCCGCCCATGCACTCGGAATAGATGGCGGAGAACCGTGCGAACGCACGCCGGTCACGGAAGGAGCCGATTCCCTGCGACGCCCAGTCCGGGCCGATCCGCGGTTCGAGGAAGTCCGAATCACCCATGCCGCTCCTCCACCTCCGGTCGACGGCGCGTCGCCGATCGTAGGCGCAGTCGGCCCGGTCGCGACACGCTGCGACCGCCGCGGGGTCAGGATGGCAGCGCCGGCCACCGCCCCGTCGCCCGGAACGCGTCGAGAGCGCGGGCGTAGGGGGTGATGTCGATGCCGTGCTCGGCCAGCCATGCGTCGGAGTAGTAGGTGTCGGCGTAACGCTCGCCGCCGTCGCAGAGCAGGGTGACGATGCTGCCCGCCCGGCCGGCGGCGCGCATCTCGCCGACGAGGCGCAGCGCCTGCCACAGGCTGGTGCCGGTCGAGCCGCCGGCGCGCCGGCCGGTCACGTCGGCGAGGTGTCGCATCGCCGCGAACGACGCCGCGTCGGGCACGTGGACCATCCGGTCGATGACCTGGCCGACGAAGCTGGATTCGACCCGCGGTCGGCCGATCCCCTCGATCCGTGAGCTGCCCGCGACGGTCCAGGTGGCGTCGTCGTGGGCCCAGCCGTCGAAGAACGCCGAGTGCTCCGGATCGACGACACACAACCGGCTCTCGTACCGCCGGTAACGCAGGTAGCGCCCGATGGTGGCGCTGGTGCCCCCGGTCCCGGCACCGACGACGACCCATGTCGGGATGGGATGCCGCTCCGCGGCCATCTGCTCGAATATCGACTCGGCGATGTTGTTGTTGCCCCGCCAGTCGGTGGCCCGCTCGGCGAAGGTGAACTGGTCCATGAAGTGGCCGCCGGTCTCGGCCGCGAGCCGGCGGGACTCGTCGTAGACCGTGGCCGGGTCGTCGACGAGATGGCACCGCCCGCCGCGGAACTCGATCAGGTCGATCTTCTCCGGGCTGGTCGATGCCGGCATGACCGCGATGAAGGGCAGACCGAGCAGCCCGGCGAAGTAGGCCTCCGAGACCGCGGTCGACCCGCTCGACGCCTCGACGACAGTGCTTCCCTCGCCGATCCATCCGTTGCAGAGCGCGTAGAGGAAAAGGGAGCGGGCCAGCCGGTGCTTGAGACTGCCGGTCGGGTGGGTCGACTCGTCCTTCAGATAGAGGTCGATCCCCCAGCCCACCGGCAGCGGGAAGACCATGAGGTGGGTGTCGGCCGACCGGTTGGCGTCGGCCTCGACCTGGGCGATCGCCTCGCTCGCCCAGTCGCGGTCGCCCGGCCGGGACCGATCGAGCACGACCTCGACGTCGGCCCGGGCGGTGACGGGTGCGGGCTGCCGGACGGTCACGCCGCCGAGGCTAGCCGCTCGCGGCGGGCCCCCGCGGCAGGTCAGGGCCATCCAGCGGCAGGTCAGGGCGATCCAGCGGCAGGCCGGGGCCATCCGGCGGCAACGGCGCAGGTGTCGCGGCGACCCCGGCGTCGACGGCGCGGGCTCGGGGACGGCGCGGGCCGCGCGTGGCCGCTCGACCGGCGGAGCGGGGATCCTGCTGCGGACCGCCCGCGCCGGCGCGCCCGCGGCGACGCAGTAGTCGGGGAGGTCTCCGCGCACGACGCTGTGGGCGGCGAGCACACAGCCGCGTCCGACCCGGCTGCCGCGCAGGATCGTCACCCGGGTGCCGATCCACACGTCGGGGCCGACGCGGACCGGAGACTTGACGATCCCCTGGTCCTTGATCGGCACGGTGAGGTCGGAGAAGGCGTGGTCGAAGTCACAGACGTAGACCCAGTCGGCGACGAGCGTGGCCGCGCCGAACTCGAGATCGAGGTAACAGTTCAGCGTGTCGTCGCGCCCGAGCACGGATTTCTCGCCGATCCGCAACGTGCCCTCGTGGCAGCGGATCGCGGTCCGGTCACCGATGTGCACCCACCGGCCGAGGACGAGCCGTCCGTGTCCCCGTCGGGCGTAGAGCTCGACGCCGCGGCCGAGGAAGACCATCCCCTCGGTGACGATGTGCGGATGGCGGACCTTCAGCCAGAAGAACCGCCAGTAGCGGATGAGATACCACCAGGTCCAGGCGCGATGCCGGAACACCCAGCGCAGGGACGACCACCGCAGGATCGGTCCCTGCAGCGGGTCCGACCGGGTGCCGTAGTCGCCGAGGGCCGGGCGCCCGCGTGCGGGCGGTCCCGGACCGTCGGGCACAGATGACGAACCCGCCGGGTCGCGACCGTGGTCGCGGCCCGGCGGGCCGGTGCTGCTGAGCGTGAAGTCCGTCGCTCAGGCGCCGCGGACGTTCTCCGCCTGCGGGCCCTTCTGGCCCTGCGTGACGTCGAACTCGACCCGCTGGCCCTCGTCGAGGCTGCGGTAGCCGTCGGCGGCGATCGCGGAATAGTGCACGAAGACGTCAGCGCCGCCCCCGTCAACCGCGATGAAGCCGAAACCCTTTTCGGCGTTGAACCACTTGACCGTGCCTTGTGCCATGCCGTGCTCTCCCTGGGGATCGATGCGACGCCCGCACCTCGCGGACGTCGAGTCGCTGCGGTGCCCGCCCGTAGTGGCGGTCAATCCCGCGCCGCAGTCCCGCAGCGTGATCACACGATTGTGGAACGTCGAACGACTACCGGGGACGTTAGCACGTCGAAGAGCAATTAGCACCTTTCTGGGCGCGTCGGACTACGGCCGAATGCCCGTTACCAAAGCATTATAAAACAGACTCTGCGGGACGACTCGGGCAAGAAATCGGCGGTCGAGGGCCGACAATCGCTGCCAGGCGCGATAGGTGAACATCGCCCAGGGCATCCCCAGCTTGCCCCGGGCGACGGCGTACTCGAAGGTCCGGGCGGGCCATCCGAACCACGCCGCGGTGAGCTCCTCGGTGGCCACGTCGACGTCCACTGCGCCGGCCGCGAGCGCCATTCGGCGCAGCCGCTGGGGGGCGAACGTGTGCAGGTCGACGACCGCCTCGAGCGCGGCCTCCCGGGACGACTCGTCCAGCTCCTCCTGCGGTCGCCGCCACTCCGAGAGCACCGGTAGCCGGGTGATCCGGGTCGTCGCCGACCAGGTCAGGCGGGACAGCCGGCGGGCGACGGCGTCGCCGTACCGGGTGGGTTCGCCGGCGAAGAGGAACCGGCCGCCCGGACGCAGCACGCGCAGCACCTCGCGCAGGGAGCGTTCGACGTCGGGGATGTGGTGCAGGACCGCGTGGCCGACGACGAGATCGAAACTCCGGTCCGGGTAGGGGATCGACTCCGCGTCGGCGACCCGGCCCTCGATGTCGAATCCCAGCGCCCGCCCGTTGCGCCGGGCGACGTCGACCATCTTCGGGCTGATGTCGGTGACGTGGCCCTCCCCCACGACGCCGGCCTGCTTGAGGTTGAGCAGGAAGAAGCCGGTGCCGCAGCCGACCTCGAGCACCTTCGCGTAGGGCCAGTCGGACGTGCCGGCGAGCGTGGTGAACCGGTCGCGGGCGTAGTCGATGCAGCGCTGGTCGTAGGAGATCGACCACTTCTCGTCGTAGGTCTGCGCCTCCCAGTCGTGGTAGAGCACATTGGCCAGCTTCGGATCGGCGTACGCCGCCGCGACCTCCTCGGGTGTCGCGGCCATCACCGCCCCACGAACTCGGCCTTGCCGGGGCCGTTCTCGACGAACGACCGCATCCCGATCGCCCGGTCCTCGGTGGCGAACAGCCCGGCGAACAGGTAGCTCTCCAGGCGCAGGCCGGAGGCGAGGTCGGTGTCCAGTCCGCCGTCGATCGCGGCCTTCGCCGCCCGCAGGGCCTGGGCCGGGCCGGCGGCGTAGCGGCGGGCCATTGCGACCGCCGCGTCGTAGACCTCCGCGTCGGGCACCACCCGGTCGGCCAGACCGATCGACGCCGCCTCCGCCGCGCCGACGAACCGGCCGGTGAACACCAGGTCCTTGGCCCGGGCCGGGCCGATCAGCCGGGCCAGGCGCTGGGTCCCGCCCGCCCCCGGAATGACGCCGAGCAGGATCTCCGGCTGGCCGAGCCGGGCGCCTTCACCGCACACGCGGAAGTCCGCGGTGAGCGCGAGTTCGCACCCGCCGCCGAGCGCGTAGCCGGTGACTGCGGCGACGACCGGTTTCGGGATGCGGGCGACCGCGTCGAAGGCGCTGGACAGCGCGCCGGCCCGCTCGGCCATGTCGGAGTAGGTCATCTCGACCATCTCCTTGATGTCCGCGCCCGCCGCGAAGACCTCGGGGCCGCCGTAGACGACCACAGCCCGCACGTCGGCGCGCTCCGCGGCCTCGGTCGCGGCGGCCCGGATCTCCTCCTGCACCGCGATGTTGAGGGCGTTCATCGGCGGCCGGTCCAACCGGATCGTGCCGACACCGTCCTCGACCTGCAGCGTGACGAACTCCGACACCGTGTCTCCTCCCGGCAGGTTGGCGCGAGCCTACCGGCCGGGAGTCGGGGGCTCCGTGGCCGCGGCGTGCGAGGAGGCGCGGGCGAAGAACCGGCCGCCGGCCCGGTCCAGCGCCAGCGGCAGCCCGAAGGTCTTGGACAGGTTGTCCGCGGTGATCACCTCGTCGAGCAGACCCTGGGCGATCACCGCACCGTCGCGCAGGAGCATGGCGTGGGTGAAGCCCGGCGGGATCTCCTCGACGTGGTGGGTGACCAGCACCATCGCCGGCGCGTCGGGGTCGGCGGCGAGCCCGGCGAGGCGGGCCACCAGGTCCTCGCGGCCGCCGAGGTCGAGTCCGGCCGCGGGCTCGTCGAGCAGCATGAGCTCGGGGTCGGTCATCAGGGCGCGGGCGATCTGGACCCGCTTGCGCTCGCCCTCGGACAGGGTGCCGAAGAGCCGGCCGGCGAGATGCTCCGCTCCGACCTGCCCGAGCAACCGGGCGGCCCGGGCATGGTCGGCCCGGTCGTAGTCCTCCCGCCAGCGGCCGAGCACCGCGTAGCCGGCGCTGACGACGAGGTCGTCGACCCGCTCCCCCGGCGGGATCCGCTGCCCGAGCGCCGCGCTGGTGAGCCCGATCCGCGGGCGGAGCTCGAACACGTCGACCCGACCGAGCCGTTCCCCGAGCAGATGCACCGTTCCGGTGGTGGGATGCATCTGTGCACCGGCGAGCTGCAGCAGAGTGGTCTTGCCGGCGCCGTTCGCGCCGAGAACCACCCAGCGCTCGTCCAGCTCGACCGACCAGCTGATGTCCCGGACGAGATGAGTCGCACCGCGGCGTACGCCGACCCGGTCGAATGCCACCACGACGTCGTCGGGCACCCCCGACCGCTTCTCCTCGTCCACGACGTCCATCCAAGCGCACCGCCGTTCCCGGGCGACGGCTAGGTTGTCCCCGGTGATGACCGCACGCGACGTCCCGTGGCCGGGGCGGCCCACGCCGCTCGGGGCCACCTATGACGGGGCGGGCACCAATTTCGCGCTGTGGAGCGGCGGCGCACTCCGGGTCGACCTCTGTCTGTTCGACGAGTCCGGAGTGGAGACCCGGATCGAACTGGAGGAGTCGACCTACCACGTCTGGCACGGCTACCTGCCGAGGGTCGGGCCGGGGCAGCGCTACGGCTTCCGGGTGCACGGGCCCTACGACCCGGCCCGGGGACTGCGCTACAACCCGGCGAAGCTCCTGCTCGACCCCTACGCCCGGGCCATCGACGGGGAGTTCGACCCCGACGAGTCCGTCCGCGGCTACGCGGGTGATCCCCGATCCGGCCCGCCCGACCCGCGCGACTCCGCCCGGCACGTGCCCCGGTCGGTCGTGGTCGCCCGCCGGGACCGGCGGGGCACCTGGAACCGGCCGGCCGTGCCGTGGGAGGACACGGTCATCTACGAGATGCACGTGCGCGGCTTCACGATGGCCCACCCGGAGGTCCCGGAGGACCAACGCGGGACCTTCTCCGGGCTGGCCCACCCGGCCGTGGTGGAGCACCTCACGGGGCTGGGTGTGACGGCTGTCGAGCTGCAACCGGTGCACCATTTCGTGACCGAACCGCCGGTGAGCGCCCGGGGACTGACGAACTACTGGGGCTACAACACGATCGGCTACTTCGCACCGCACGCCGCGTACTCCTCGTCAGGTTCGGCCGGCGGACAGGTGACGGAGTTCCGGTCGATGGTGCGCACGCTGCACGCCGCAGGCATCGAGGTGATCCTCGACGTCGTCTACAACCACACCGCCGAAGGCGACGAGTCCGGGCCGACCCTGTCCTTCCGCGGCATCGACAACGTCGGCTACTACCGCCTCCTTCAGGGCGATCGCAGCCGCTACGCCGACTACACCGGATGTGGCAACACGCTCGATGTCCGCCATCCCTATGTGCTGCAGATGCTGATGGACTCGTTGCGCTACTGGGTCACCGAGATGGGTGTCGACGGGTTCCGCTTCGATCTCGCCTCGGCGCTGGCCCGGTCGATGCACGACGTCGACAAACTGTCGGCGTTCTTCGACGTCGTGCACCAGGATCCGGTGGTGTCCGCGGTGAAGCTGATCGCCGAGCCCTGGGACATCGGCGAAGGCGGCTACCAGGTCGGCGAGTTCCCGCCGTTGTGGACGGAGTGGAACGGCCGCTACCGCGACACCGTCCGGCGCTTCTGGACCGGAGATGCGCACGCCGTCGGGGATCTCGGCTATCGGCTGACCGGCTCGTCCGACCTCTACGCCGACGACGGGCGCCGGCCGTTCGCGTCCGTCAACTTCGTCACCTGCCACGACGGCTTCACCCTGCGGGACCTGACGACCTACGCGCACAAGCACAACGAGTCCAACGGCGAGGACAACCGGGACGGCACCGACGACAACCACTCGTGGAACTGCGGTGTCGAGGGCGAGACCGACGACCCCGAGGTGAACCGGCTACGCCGCAGGCAGGCGCGGAACCTGCTGGCCACGGTGCTGCTGTCCACCGGCGTACCCATGCTGCTGGCCGGCGACGAATTCCGGCACACGCAGTTCGGCAACAACAATGCCTACTGCCTCGACTCGCCGGTCAACTGGCTGGACTGGCTCCCCGACGACGACGCGCGGCGGCTCGCCGCCTTCGTGGCCGAGGTGACCGCGCTGCGACGGCGTTCCCCGGTGCTGCGCCAGCGGCGTTTCCTGGGCGGTCACCCGATCGCCGACGGCGACGGACGCCGCGACCTCGCGTGGTTCCGGCCGGACGGGGCCGAGATGACGACGGCGGACTGGATGTCCGCCACGACCACGACGCTCGGCATGTACCTCGACGGCAACGGCATCCGGCAACGCGGTCAGCACGGCGAGACGGTGGTCGATGACAGCTACCTGCTCGTCATGCACATCGGCTCCGAGACGGCCGCGCTCACCGTGCCGGGCCTGCCCTGGGCGTCGTCGTACGACGTCGTGGTCGACACCGTCGAAGAGACCGGGACGCCGCCCGCTCCGACCACGCTGAAACCGGGTGCGCCGATGGACATGGCGCCCCACAGCCTGCTGCTGTGCCGCGCCCGCCGGTGACGCCAGCCGACCGAAGGAGCTGTCCGTGAGCACCGATGCCGACCTGTTCACCCCGTCCGTCCTCTGCGCCGGCTTCACGGCGGGTATCGAGGGACCCTCCTGCGACGCCGACGGCGTCCTCTACGCGGTCAACTACGGCGAGGAGGGGACGATCGGACGCGTCACCGCCGACGGGAAGGCCGAGATCTGGGCCCGGTTGCCGGAGGGCAGTGTCGGCAACGGCATCGTGATCAGCACCGACGGCACGATGTACGTCGCCGACTACACCGCGCACAACGTGCTGCGGATCGACCCGGCCACCCGCGACGTGAGCGTCCACGCCCACCAGCCGCGAATGAACCAGCCGAACGACCTCGCGCTCCGGCCGGACGGCCTCATCTTCGCCAGCGACCCGAACTGGTCGGCCGACACCGGTCAGCTGTGGCGGGTCGACCGCGACGGGTCGACGACGCTGCTCGAGGACGGCATGGGCACGACGAACGGCATCGAGGTGTCACCCGACGCAGCCACGCTCTACGTCAACGAGTCGGTGCAGCGCACGGTCTGGGCGTACGACCTCGCCTCGGACGGGACGATCGGGAACAAGCGGCTGCTCATCCGGTTCCCCGACCACGGCCTCGACGGGATGCGCTGCGACGCCACCGGCACCCTGTGGGTCGCCAGGCACGGCAAGGGCACGGTCGTCGCCCTGTCCCCGCAGGGCGAGGTCCTCCGCGAGATCGTCCTGGTCAGCGGGCGCCTGTGCACCAACGTGGCGTTCGGCGGCGACGACGGGCGCACCGTGCACGTGACGGTCGCCGACGGCGGGACGGTGGAGCGGTTCCGCACCGAGGTCCGTGGGCGGGCGCCGTTCCCCCGACCCTGAGTGCGGCGGGCGGCGGGCGGCGGCGACATCGTGCGCCGTACTCGCATCCCCGACCCATTTCGGCGAGTAGCACGCACGACGTTGCCGACCCGGGTGCGATCGCGGTGACATCGTGCGCCGTACTCGCATTTTCGCGCCCCAAATGCGAGTACAGCGTCCTACGTCGGCTGGCGCACATACCGGGCGGGCGGGCCGGCGCGACTCAGGCCAGGGTGATGACGCCCAGATCCGCGGGGGTGGCGAGCAGTTCGTGCCGGGGAACCACCCGGACGGTGTAGCCGAACGCACCGGTACGCGACAGCGGTACGTCGACGTTGAAGTGCTGCAGGCCGTCTCCGTCGCCGGCGTGGATCATCGAGGTGGTCGCGACGTCGTGCAGCCGGTTCGCGTCGTCGACCCGGCCGTAGACCGCCTGCACGTCGACGTCGTCCGGGGACAGGCCGGCCAGGTCGATCTCCGCGCGCAGCGACAGTTTCGCGCCGAGCGCCGGAGTGTCGCCGGCGCCGCCGGAGTCGACGTGCCGGACCCGGACACCCGGCCAGCGTTCGAGCACCCGGGTACGCCACGCAGCCAGTGCCTTCGCGCCGGCGTAGTCGTCGGCGGCCAGGCGCGCCGACGTCGCGGCCGCGGGGGCGTAGAGCGTGTCGACGTAGTCGCGGACCATCCGGGTCGCCTGCACCTTCGGCCCGAGCGACTTCAGCGTGTGGCGCACCATCTCCACCCACCGGGTCGGCACGCCGACCATGTCGCGGTCGTAGAACCGCGGCGTCACCTGGTTCTCCACCATGTCGTAGAGCGAGGCGGCCTCCAGGGTGTCCCGGCGGTCGCCGTCGACGACGCCGTCTGCGGTCGGGATCACCCACCCGTTGCCGCCGTCGTACATCTCGTCCCACCAGCCGTCGCGGATGGAGAGGTTCAGGCCACCGTTGAGCGCGGCCTTCATGCCCGACGTCCCGCACGCCTCCAGCGGCCGGAGCGGGTTGTTGAGCCACACGTCGCACCCGGCGTAGAGCACCTTCGCCATGTCCATGTCGTAGTTCGGCAGGAAGACGATGCGGTGCCGCACAGCCGGGTCGTCGGCGAAGCGCACCATCTGCTGAATCAGCGACTTGCCCGGGTCGTCGTTGGGGTGCGACTTGCCGGCGATGACCAGCTGGACCGGACGGTGCGGGTCGAGCAGCAGTCGGCGCAACCGCTCCGGATCACGCAGCATGAGGGTCAGCCGCTTGTACGACGGCACCCGGCGGGCGAACCCGATGGTGAGCACGTCGGGGTCGAAGACCTGCGCGGTCCAGCCGAGCTCGGCCGCCGGCATCCCGCGCTGCAGGCACGACTCGCGCACGCGCCGGCGTACCTCGTCGATGAGGCGCTCCCGCATCACCCGGCGGATCGACCAGATCGTGTCGGCCGGCAGCCGGTCGACGACGTCCCACCCGTCGCCCTGCGCGAGCTCGGCCGGATCGATCTCGCGTTCGACGAGGTCGATCATCTCGCGGCCCGTCCAGGTCGGGGCGTGTACGCCGTTGGTCACCGAGGTGATCGGCACCTCGTCGGTGTCGAAGCCGGGCCACAACCGCCCGAACATCTCCCGGCTGACCCGGCCGTGCAGCCGGCTCACCCCGTTGGCCCGCTGGGCCAGGCGCAGACCCATGTGCGCCATGTTGAACAGCGCCGGGTCGTCCTCGGCGCCGAGCTGGACGATCCGTTCGGCCGGGGTCTGCGGCGACTCGTTCGCGCCGCCGAAGTAGGCGCGCACCAGGTCGCGGGTGAACCGGTCGATGCCCGCCGGGACCGGCGTGTGCGTGGTGAAGACGGTGCCCGCCCGCACGGCCTGCACGGCGTCGTTGAAGGACAGGCCGCGGCCTTCCGTGAGCTCGCGGATGCGCTCCACCCCGAGGAACCCTGCGTGGCCCTCGTTGGTGTGGAAGACCTCCGGCTCGGGCGTGCCGCTGATGCGGCAGTAGGCCCGCACGGCCCGCACGCCGCCGATCCCGAGCAGCATCTCCTGCTGCAGCCGGTGGTCGGTGTTGCCGCCGTAGAGCTTGTCGGTCACCTGCCGCTCGGGGGCGTCGTTCTCCTCGATGTCGGAGTCGAGCAGCAGGAGCGGCACCCGGCCGACCTGCGCCTTCCACACCTGGGCGGCCACGGACCGGCCGTCGAGCAGCCCGACCCGGACCCGCAGTTCGGTGCCGTCCGGGTCACGCAGCAGGGCGAGCGGGAGGCCGTGCGGATCGATCGACGGGTACTGCTCGAGCTGCCACCCGTCCGGGGAGAGCGACTGGGCGAAGTAACCGGCCCGGTAGAGCAGCCCGACACCGATGATCGGCACGCCGAGGTCGGAGGCGGCCTTCAGGTGGTCGCCGGCGAGGATGCCGAGTCCGCCCGAATACTGCGGCAGCACCTCGGCGACGCCGAACTCCGGGGAGAAGTAGGCGATCGACCGGGGCGCGCCGGACAGCGTCTGATACCACCGGTCGCCGGTCAGGTAGCTCTCCAGATCGTCGGCGGCGTCGGAGAGCCGGCGGCGGAACCGCCGGTCCCGCGCGAGCGCGGCGAGCCGCTCGGCCGACACCGCGCCGAGCAGCCGCACGGGATCGCTGCCGCACTCCCGCCACAGCTCGGGATCGACCGATTCGAGCAGGTCCAGGGACTCGGTGTGCCAGCACCACCGCAGGTTCATCACGAGCTCGTCCAGGACGGCGAGCTCGGGCGGCAGGGTGGGGCGGACGGTGAACCGGCGCAGTGCTCTCACGGGCGCCGACACTACCGGCGCGAGCCGCGGCTCCGTGCCTCACCGTCGTGATCGGTCGAACGGCTCCACCCGAGCAGCCGATCGGCCGACCAAGTGTTGACGATCGACTGCTCCGGTACGCCGCATGCACTCGCGCGTTCGCACCCATAGGGAAGCCAGTCGAGCTGCCCGGGAGCGTGTGCGTCGGAGTCGATCGACACCAGGCATCCGGCCTCGATCGCCAGCCGGAGCAGCCTCTTGGGCGGGTCGAGCCGTTCGGGCCGCGAGTTGACCTCGACCGCCACGCCGAACCGCGCACAGGCGGCGAAGACGATCTCCGGATCGAACTCCGACTCGGGCCGGTGCCGCTTCCCGCGCACCATCCGCCCGGTGCAGTGGCCGAGAATGTCGGTGTGCCGGTTGGCGACCGCGGCGACCATCCGTGCCGTCATCGCCTCCCGCTCCATTCTCAGTCCACTGTGGACGCTCGCGACCACGACGTCGAGCCGGTCGAGCAGGTCGTCCTGCTGGTCGAGTCTCCCGTCGTCGAGGATGTCGACCTCGATCCCGGTCAGCAGCCGGAACGGCGCGAGCCGTTCGTTGACCTCCGCGACGACGTCGAGCTGCGCCCGCAGCCGGTCCGCCGACAGTCCGCGGGCGACGGTCAGGCGCGGCGAGTGGTCGGTCAGCGCGACGTACTCGTGGCCGAGCGCCTGAGCGGCCCGGGCCATCTCCTCGATCGGTGACCCGCCGTCGGACCAGTCGCTATGGGTGTGCAGGTCTCCGCGAAGACTCCGCCGGAGGGCGTCGCCGGCCTCGGCCACCGACGTACCCGCCGTCGCGTCGAGCCGGCGCAGGTAGACCGGCTCCTCGCCGGCCAGCGACTCCCCGATGCAGCGCGCGGTCACGTCGCCGACCCCGGGCAGCTCGGCGAGCGTGCCGGCCTGCGCCCTGGCCTCGACCTCGGACCGGTCGAGCCCGTCGAGCGCCGCCGCCGCCCGCCGGAAGGCCCGCACCCGGTAGGTCTGCTCCTGGGCCCGTTCGAGCAGGAAGGCGATGCGTCGGAGATCCTCGCGGGGGTCGCGGGCGCCGGCCATCCCCAGATTGTCGCCGATCCTTCGGTGCCCGGGTCCGGCCGGGCGGGTGCGCGGCGTGGCAGGCTCAGCCAGTGCCCGATCCCGCCCCCGCTCCCCTCGCCGCGACCCTGCGGCGGGTCGAACGCGCGTCCGGCGCCCTGGCCACCCAGAGCGTGGCGCGCATGGACGAACAGCTGGCGTGGTTCCGGGCGATGCCGCCCGCCCAGCGCTCGTGGATCACGCTGGTCGCGCAGGCAGGGGTGGCGTCCTTCGTCGAGTGGCTCCGCCGCCCCGGCGTCTCGCCGTCCCCGATCGGTGACGTCTTCAACACCGCACCGCCGGACCTCGCCCGACGGGTGTCACTGCAGCAGACCGTGGAGTTGGTGCGGATCACCGTCGAGGTCGTCGAGTCCCGGGTGGCCAACCTGGCCGCCCCGGGCGAGGAGGCGGCGCTGCGCGAGGCCGTGCTCCGCTACAGCCGGGAGATCGCCTTCGCCGCGGCACAGGTCTATGCCGGCGTCGCGGAGACCCGTGGCGCCTGGGACGCGCGGCTGGAGGCACTCGTCGTCGATGCGCTGCTGCGCGGGGCGCCCGACGAGGCGCTGCCCGGGCGCGCCGCCGCGCTGGGCTGGGCCTCGGTCACCCGGGTGGCGGTCGCGGTGGGGGCCGCCCCGGCCGCCGATCCCGAGTCGGTGCTGGACGGGATCCAGCACGCCTCCCGGCCGTCCGGCGGACCGGTGCTGGCCGGGGTGCACGCCGACCGGCTGCTCGTGGCGGTGGGCGGCAGCGACGACCCGAGGGCGGCGATCATCGCGCTGCTCCCCCAGTTCGGCCCCGGCCCGGTGGTCATCGGGCCGACCGTCCGCGACCTCGGCGTGGCCGGCCGGTCGGCGACCGCCGCCCTGGCCGGGGTCCGGGCGGCCCCCGGCTGGCCCGGGGCGCCCCGCCCGGTGCTGGCCGCCGACCTCCTTCCCGAACGCGCCCTGATCGGGGACGAGGAGGCCCGGCGCGAACTGGTCGACGAGGTCTACGCACCGCTCGCCGCGGCCGGCGGCCCGCTGCTGGAGACGGCCTCGATCTACCTGGAGCGCGGGGGCGCCCTGGAGGCGACCGCCCGGGAGCTGTTCGTCCACCCCAACACCGTCCGTTACCGGCTGCGGCGGATCGCGGAGGTCTGTGGGCACCCGCCCACCGACCCCCGGCACGCCTTCGTCCTCCAGATCGCGCTGGCCCTGGGACGGCTCGCCGAGCGCTGAGAGGGCATCGATCCGGGGTAGGGTTTAGAGGAATCCTCTAAATCTGCCCCGGTGGACTTCGTGCGCGTCGTCATCGCCGCGGGCAGGGTCGACGCGGGAGGCTCATGGAGTGATCGCACTACTCGCCCCTGGTCAGGGGTCGCAGGCGCCCGGGATGCTCACGCCGTGGCTGGACCTGCCCGGCGCAGCCGCCCGGGTCCAGTGGCTCTCCGAGGTCACCGGGCTCGACCTGGCCCGGCTCGGCACGACCGCCGACGCCGAGGAGATCCGCGACACCGCGGTCACCCAGCCTCTGATCGTCGCGCTCGGCCTGATCGCGGCCGCGGAGCTCTCGCTGGACGACGTGGCCGTCACCGCCGGGCACAGCGTCGGCGAGCTCACGGCGGCCGCACTGGCCGGCGTGCTGACGCCGGAGAGCGCCGCGGCCCTCGCCGCCCTGCGCGGCCGGGAGATGGCCGCCGCCTGCGGGCTCGCCGAGACCGGCATGTCGGCGGTGCTCGGCGGGGACCCGGCCGAGGTACTCGCCCGGATCGAGGAGTGTGGCCTGGTGCCGGCCAACCGCAACGGCGCCGGGCAGGTGGTCGCGGCCGGCGCGCTCGACGGTCTCGCGGCCCTCGCGCAGACCCCGCCGGCCCGGGCCCGGGTCGTCCCGCTGCCCGTGGCCGGCGCGTTCCACACCGACTACATGGCCCCCGCCGAGGCGGCGCTGTCCGAGGTCGCCGACGGCATACCGGTGACCGGCCCGGACCGGCTTCTGCTCTCCAACGCCGACGGGACCGCGGTCTCCAGCGGCCGGGAGATGATGAAGCGGCTGGTCCGCCAGGTCCGGTCACCGGTCCGGTGGGACCTGTGCCAGGCCACCCTGCGCGACCTCGGCGTCACGGCGGCCATCGAGCTGCCGCCGGCCGGGACCCTCACCGGGCTCGGCAAGCGCGAGCTGCGCGGCGTGGAAATGATCGCCCTGAAGACCCCGGACGACCTGCCGGCCGCGCGCCGGCTCATCGTCGACGCGGCCCCCAGCGGGCAGGCCGTGCACACCCCGGACTGGCGGGTGGTCGTGTCACCGGTCGGTGGGACGTTCCACCCGACGCCGCTGGAGGAGGGTGCGCAGCTACCGGCGGGCTCCCCCCTGGGCGTCATCCGGACCCGGCGCGACGAGCAGCACGTCAGCGCCAGCTACGACGGCGTTCTGGTCGAATGGCTGGCCCAGGACGCCGACCTGGTCGACGCCGGCGAGCCGCTCGCCCGGCTCTATCCCGACCCGACCCTCGATGTCCCGACCACAGGAAAGGCAGGCGCCCGGTGAACTCGAACCCTGGAGCACCAGGTGCGCGGATTCTCGCCATCGGCGACTACCGGCCCGCCCACGTGGTGACCAACGACGACCTCGCGGAACGCATCGACACCAACGACCAGTGGATCCGCAGCCGCGTCGGCGTGGGTTCCCGGCACATCGCCGCCGACGGTGAGTCCGTCATCGACATGGGTACCGCGGCCGCCGGCAAGGCACTTGCCGCCAGCGGGATCGCGCCGGAGAAGATCGACCTGGTGGTCGCGGCGACCTGCACCATGCCGACCGCCCTACCCAGCGCCGCGCCGAGCATCGCGACCCGGCTGGGGATCCCGACCCCGGGCGCCTACGACCTCAACGGAGCGTGCGCCGGCTTCTGCTACGGCCTGTCGATGGCCAGCGACGCGATCCGGGCCGGGTCGGCCCGGCACGTGCTGCTGATCGGCGCCGAGAAGCTGTCCGCCTGGCTGGACTGGACCGACCGCTCGACCTGCATCATCTTCGGCGACGGCGCCGGGGCCGCCGTGATCGGTCCTGCGGACGAGCCGGGCATCGGCCCGGTCGTGTGGGGCAGCGACGGCGAGCAGGCCGACGCGATCAGCACCACGGAGGAGCGCTACATCCAGATGGACGGCCGCGCCGTCTTCCGGTGGGCGACCACCAAGATGGGTGCGGTCGCCATCGAGGCCTGCACGCCGGGCCGGGATCTCCCCGCCGACCTCGCGGTCGTCGTACCGCACCAGGCGAACCTGCGCATCGTCGAGGCGATCGTCAAGCAGCTCGGCCCCACCAACGCCGTCGTCGCCCGCGACATCGTCGACACCGGCAACACCTCCTCGGCCTCCGTTCCCCTCGCCCTCGCCCGGATGCGCCGAGCGCGGCGAGATCCGCACCGGCGACCATGCGCTGCTCGTCGCCTTCGGCGCCGGGCTCACCTACGCCGGGCAGGTCATCACCTGCCCGTGACGGAACACCGGAGCCGGGCACACCGTCCGGCACCGTCCACCGACGAAAGGACCGCACATCGTGACGACCGAGGAGATCCGCTCCGGCCTCGCCGACATCCTGGAAGAGGTCGCCGGGGTCCAGCCGGCCGACGTGGCCCCCGAGAAGTCCTTCGTCGACGACCTCGACGTGGACTCGCTGTCGATGGTCGAGGTCGCCCTCGCCGCGGAGGAGAAGTTCGGCGTCAAGATCCCCGACGACGAGCTGTCCAACCTCAAGACGGTGGGCGACGCGATCGCCTACATCGAGAAGAACCAGTCCTGATCGTCCCGGCGACGGCGGACCGGGAAGTCATCCGCGCTACGGAGGCGGAACCGAAGTCATGACCGCAGAGCACGACATCTATGTGACCGGAATGGGTGCGACGACCCCGCTCGGCGGGGACGTGGCGTCGACCTGGTCGGCCATGCTCGAGGGCCGCTCCGGGGTGACCGCACTGGAGGACGACTGGGCGAAGGAGCTCACCGCCCGCCTGGTGGCCCGGGTCGCGGTGGAGCCCACCGAGACCCTGTCCAGGGTCGAGGCGCGCCGGCTCGACCGGTGCCAGCAACTGGCGCTGGTCGCAGCCCGGGAGGCATGGTCCGACAGCGGCCTGGCCGGCGGCGAGGGGGCCGCCGGCGTCGACCCGGAGCGCCTCGCCGTGGTGCTCGGCACCGGGATCGGCGGTGCGCTGACGCTGCTCGGCCAGGACGACATCCTCGAGGCCAGCGGTCCGCGGCGGGTGTCGCCCCTGACCGTGCCGATGCTCATGCCCAACTCCCCCGCCGCGGCCGTCGGTCTCGACGTGGGGGCACGGGCCGGCGTGCACGCCCCGGTCAGCGCCTGCGCGTCCGGCGCCGAGGCGCTGGCCTGGGCGGTCGATCTCCTGCGTGCCGGCCGGGCCGACGTGGTCGTCAGCGGCGGTACGGAGGCCTGCATCCACCCGCTGCCGATGGCCGGCTTCGCGTCAGATGCGGGCGCTGTCCACCCGCAACGACGACCCCGAGGCGGCCTCGCGGCCGTTCGACAAGGGCCGCGACGGCTTCGTACTCGCTGAGGGCGCCGGCGTCCTCGTGCTCGAACGGGCCGAGCACGCCCGGGCCAGGGGCGCCCAGGTCTACGGCGTTCTCGCCGGCGGCGGCATCACCTCCGACGCCTACCACATCACCGCTCCCGACCCGGTCGGAGCGGGGGCGGCCCGGGCGATCAGGCTGGCCCTGGAGCGCGGCGGGCTGGCCCCGGCCGACATCGGGCACGTCAACGCCCACGCCACGTCCACGTCCGTCGGTGACGTCGCCGAGGCGCAGGCGATCCGCGCCGCGCTCGGCAGCGACCCGGTGGTCACCTCGACGAAGTCGATGACCGGGCACCTGCTCGGCGCCGCCGGCGCGGTCGAGGCGATCGCCACGGTGCTGGCCATCCGCGACGGCGTCATCCCGGCGACCCGCAACCTCGACGACCCCGACGACGAGATCGACCTCGACGTGGTGCGGGTGTCCGCCCGGAAGGTGTCGCTCGAGGCGGCCGTCAGCGACTCGTTCGGATTCGGCGGGCACAACGTCGCGCTCGCGTTCTGCCGGGCCTAGCCGGCCATGCCATGTCCACGAGCCGACCGATCGCCCACCCTGGAGGGGAGCATCCTGTGACCACTCTCGCGTCCGCCCCGGCCGCCGAGGAGACTCGCGACATCCGGGATCCCGAGGTGCGGCTCGCCGCGCTGCTCGACACCGACTCGGTGACCCTCCTGACCGAGCACGACAGCTGCGGGGTGCTCACCGCCCGCGGCACGGTCGAGGGCGGTCCGGTGGTCGCCTACGCCACCGACGCCACCGTCATGGGCGGCGCGATGGGCCTGGAGGGCTGCCGGCGCATCGTCGACGCGATCGACACCGCCGTCCGTGAACGCGTGCCGGTCATCGGGCTGTGGCACTGCGGCGGGGCCAGGCTGGCCGAAGGGGTGGAAGCACTCGACGCCGTCGGGCAGGTGTTCGCCGCGATGGTGCGGGCGTCCGGGCGGGTACCGCAGATCTCGGTGGTGCTCGGTCCCGCGGCCGGCGGGGCGGCCTACGGCCCGGCGCTGACCGACATCGTGATCATGGGTCCGGCCGGCCGGGTCTTCGTGACCGGCCCGGAGGTCGTCCGCAGTGTCACCGGCGAGAAGGTCGACATGGAGCGGCTGGGCGGCCCGGACACCCACGGCCGGCGCAGCGGCGTGGTCCACGTCGTCACCGCCTCCGACGAGGAGGCCATGGACCGGCGCCCGGGCGCTGACCGAGCTGCTCGCCGTACCGGGCCGGCTGAACCCCTCGGTGATCACCGAGGACGTCGACATCTCCGAGCTGCTCCCGGAGGCCCCGCAGCGGGCCTACGACGTACACCCGGTGGTCACCGCCATCCTGGACGCGGACACGAGCCCGGTGGAGCTGCACCCGCGGTGGGCGCCCAACGTCGTGACGGCGCTGGGCCGGATGGCCGGGCGGACCGTGGGCGTCATCGCCAACAACCCGCTGCGCCTCGGCGGGTGCCTCGACTCGGCGTCGGCGGAGAAGGCCGCCAGGTTCGTCCGGATGTGCGACGCCTTCGGGGTGCCGCTGGTGGTCATCGTCGACGTACCCGGCTATCTGCCCGGGGTGGGTCAGGAGTGGGACGGCGTGGTCCGCCGTGGCGCGAAGTTGCTGCACGCCTTCGCCGAGGCGGTGGTGCCGCGCGTCACGCTGGTGACCCGCAAGGCCTACGGCGGCGCCTACATCGCGATGAACTCGCGGGCGCTCGGCGCCGACACGGTGCTTCGCCTGGCCGACCGCCGAGATCGCCGTCATGGGCGCGTCCGCCGCGGTCAACATCCTGCACCGCAAGAAGCTCGCCGCCGTACCGACCGACGAGCGGCCGGCGCTGCACGCCCGGCTGACCGCCGAGCACGAGAAGATCGCCGGGGGCGTCAACCGGGCCCTGGACATCGGCGTCGTGGACGAGGTGATCGAGCCCCGCACGACCCGCCGGCGGCTCGCCGAGGCGCTCGCCGCGGCGCCGGCCGGGCGCGGCGCGCACGGGAACATCCCGCTGTAGTCAGCCGACCTGGTGCAGCCAGGTGACGGGGGCGCCGTCCCCGCCCTGCCGGTAGGGCTCGAGCTCGGCGTCCCAGGCCGCCCCGAGCAGGGTGTCGATCGCGTGTGCGAAGTCGTCCGCGGTGACGCAACCGGCCCGCGCCGCGCGCAGCTGCTGCTCGCCGATCACCATGTCGCCGTTGGCGCTGGTCGCCGCGCGGTGGGTGCCGCGTCCCGGCACGTGCACGATGCGCTCGCCGTCGCACCCCGGACTGGCGTCCTCGGTGACCTCGAAGCGGAGCATCGGCCAGTCCCGTAGGGCCGCGGCGAGTCGGCTGCCGGTGCCTACCCGGCCGGACCATCCGCACTCCGCACGCAGGGCTCCGGGCGCGGCCGGCTGGCCGGTCCACGACAGCGTGACCCGCATGCCGAGGACGGCCGAAATCGACCACTCGACGTGCGGGCAGACAGCCGGCGCGCACGAGTGAACGTAGACGACACCACGTGTGGCCACGGTGACCTCCGGTTGGACGAGGGACGTCTTCCCCGACGACCTCGAACCCAGGGGTACCCGGTGACGCTGTGACGTTGTCGTGACCATTGTGCCCGTTGTGACCCCTGATGCGCCAGCGATGCCCAGATCCGCCTCCGGCCGGTCGGCCGATTCCCGGATCGACCCCGGCCGGGCGGAGCGTGCGTGACGATGGGTCGGGACCAGCCGAACGGGCCGGTCCGCCGATGTCGGGAGGGCATCATGCGCAAGACCGCCGACTGCCGGGACCTGCCGAGTGAGTCCGGCTGCACGCTCACGATCTCCGGCGACGAGGACGAGGTCGTCCGCGCGGCCGCCGAGCACGCCGTCTCCGTCCACGGCCACACCGACTCCCCCGAGCTGCGCACCCAGATCCGCGGCTCGCTGAAGAACGAGACGCCCGCCGCCGTCTGAGGCCCGCTCAGCCGGACGCCCCGGTCAGCCGGACGCCCGGGTCAGCCGGACGCCCGGGTCAGCTGGTGGCGCACCGTCGCGGCCACCTTGGCCAGCTCCGCCCGCGCCGTGGCCCCGCGCCGGATCACGTTGGTGAGCGCGTCCGCGTAGGCCGCGCTCATGATGGGCGACCACTGCGGCGGCGCGGCCGGCATCCCGTAGGTCCGGGACAGCCGCAGCGCCTCGGCCGGCGGCCCGCTCGCCAGTCCGGGCGCCGCCGCCGCGACGCTCTTGCGGGCCGGCAGGTGCAGGCCGTGGCCCAGGGCGAAATCCTCCTGGTAGCGCTTCTGGTCGACCCAGAGCCATTTGACGAACGCCTTTGCCGCGTCGACGTCCTGACCCCTGGCGTCGACCATGGCGGCGGAGGTGGTGATCGGCACCGACGGCGCCCCCTGCCGGTCGAGCGGCGGGAACGCGGCCACGGCGACGTCGTCGCCTAAGGCCCCGGTGATCGCCGGCATCGCCGACAGCCCGGTCCACTGCATCGCTACCCGGCCGCTGATGAACGCCGAAGGGTCCGTCCAGTCGGCCGGCGAGTCCAGCAGCAGGCCGTTGCTGGTGTAGAGCTTGCGCAGCTTGGCGAGCGAGGCCGCCGCCCGCGGGTCGTCGAAGCCGACCCGGTGGCCCGGCATGACGTAGGACAGTCCGGCCGCCCACATCGCCGGCCCACCCAGAGCGGCGACACCGCCGTCGTTCCCGACGAAGAGGCCCTTCCTCGTCGGGGTGGACAGCGTCTTGGCGGCGTCGATCAACTCGTCCACGGTCGCCGGCGGCGCCACGCCCGCCCGGTCGAGAATGCTCCGGCGGTAGTAGAGCAGCTGCATGTCCTCGGCCATCGGTATCCCGTAGACCGAGCCGCCGACGGTGGTGGCGGCGAGATCGACGGCGGCGAAGTCGCTGCGTACGGCACCGAGCAGGTCGTCCAGCGCCACGACCTGCCCGGACCGCACGAGGTCGTCGTTGAGCTGGTCCTCGAAGATGTCCGGCGGCCCGTCCGACAGCAGCGCCGCCGCGAGCGTCGCTGTGTAGTCGCCGGCGGTCCACCGCACCGCGACCCGGGTCTTGGGATACGCGGCGGCGTAGCGCACGGCGGCCCGCTCGGCGTCCGCCCCGCCGTCGGCGCGATACCACTGGGAGAGAACCGTCGCACGGGAACCGGCCGACCCGGCGTGGGACCGGCACCCCGCGGCGAGCGCGCCGAGGACCACGAGACCCGCCGAGCTGCGGAGGAACGACCGGCGGTCGGTGACGGTGCGCGGGGGGTCGAGCGCCATGCGGGGTGCGCACCTCCCGGCGCGGACGAACCGACCCCGGGGCGGAGCGGGCGATCCGCGATACCGCCGCACAGTAACGGCACAACGCCCCTAAGTGTGCGACCCCGGACGGTGCGCCTCATGCCCGTGACCGCTCCGGTCGGCGTCCTCCGGACCGCCGCCCATCATGCGGAGCATCGGAACTCCTCCGGTACGCCAGAACCGCCACACCAGCCCGCCCGCCAGGATCAGGAAGGCGATGTTGAGCCAGGTCGTGTAGTTCCAGCTGATCCCCGAGTCGACCACCTTGGCCGTCCGGGTGGCCGGCACCAGGCCGAGCGGGGTGAAAACCAACTCCACGACGTAGCCCGCGGCGGCCATCGTGACGTAGAAGAGCACGAGGATGCGCAGCATCATCGCCGTGCCGTAGTACTTCCGATAGATCAGCAGGATCGGGATGATGATCAGGTCGGCGAAGATGAACGCCACCACTCCGCCGAAGCTGATCCCGCCGTTCCAGAGCACCGCGGCCAGCGGCACGTTGCCGATCGAGCAGACGAACGAGACGACCGCGACGAGCGGACCGACCAGGGGCCCCCAGATTCTTGCCGCCGTCGGGTCGCCGCTGAGGAAGACGTCGCGCAGCCACGACTCCGGCACCCAGGCGGCGAACGCCCCCGCGATCAGGAGTCCGACGACGATGTCGCGGTAGACCGCCGCCCACTCCATCACGAAGATGTGCGAGGTGCTCGTGATGCCGGCGGGGGTGCGCAGCCGGCGCCAGATCGGGCCGGTCGCGTCGACGGACATGTCCATCGCCGCGTGCCCCTCCATCGACCCGGCCACGCCGCGCTCGGCCTGCCGGCGGGCCGCGTCCACGATGCGGCGGTGCACGAACACCCGGAACAACACCGCAAGCAGCACGATCATGACCGGGCCGCCGACGAACTCGGCCGCGGTGAACTGCCACCCCATGAGCAGCGCCAGGATGATCCCGAGCTCGATGACGAGGTTGGTGCTCGCGATCTCGAAAGCCATCGCGGCGGTGAAGTTCGCGCCCTTGCGGAACAGCGAGCGGGCCAATGCGACCGCGGCGTAGGAGCACGACGACGAGGCGATGCCGAGCCCGGTGGCGGTCGCGAGAGTCCTGGGCCCGTCGTCAGGGAGGAGCCGGACGATCTCGCTCTTGCGGACGACCGCCTGCACCACGGCGGAGAGCGCGAAGCCGAGGATCAACGCCCACAGGATCTCCCACGTCATCGACCCGGCAATGGCGAGTGCGTGGCCTACGGCGTCGAGAAACCGCATGATCGAGACAGTACTACATACCCCTAGGTGGTATATGTCGCGTGCTGATCGCCTCCGACATCGGCCTCGGCGGTTGAGCTCCCGACGACATCGCGTGGGTAGCCCTCGGCGACATCGTGCGGGCTACTCGCATCCCGGGCCCACTCCTGCGAGTACGGCGCACGATGTCGCAGCGGTGGCCAAACCCCGGCGACATCGTGCGCGCTACTCGCATCCCGGGCCCACTCCTGCGAGTACGGCGCACGATGTCGGCCTCCGCCGGCCACCCCCGGCGGGCGACCCCTCCGCGGGCGACCCAGGACCGACGCCGTGCAGGCCGTCCTACAACTGCGCGAGGAGGTTATCCCGGCGCCGGGCGAGCAGGTCGACCGTCGCCGACGCTGACGGCGGACCGGGTACGGCGACCCGCAGCCGGGTGTGGACGGCGGCGTGCGGCGTACCGGTCCGGGCGGCGACCTGCGCCACCAGGTGGTTGACCTCACGCCGCAACGCGGCCGCCGCCTCCCAGGAAGTCCCCTCGTCGTCGGCGGACCCCCCGCCGGATCCAGAACCCACCCGACGGCGCAGCTCCCGGTCGCGGCGGGCGAGCAGCGCGGCGGTCTGCTCGGGAGAGAGCAGGCCGGGCAGGCCGAGGAAGTCCTCGTCCTCGTCGGTCAGCGGGTCGGTGCCGGCCACCACGGCCTGCCCGCCGTGCAGCACGTGGGCGAACTCCGCCTCGGCGTGCAGCGCCTCCCAGTCGCCGCGCACCCCCTGTTCGGCCTCGCTCTCGGGCACCGGGTCGAGCAGGTCGTCGCTGTCGGGCTTCGGCCCGGGCGTGACGTTGTTGCGTTCGGACTCGAGGTCGGCGGCCAGCGTCAGCAGCGGTCGCACCGCCGGCAGGAACACGGTCGCGGACTCCCCCGCGCGACGCGCCCGGACCACGCGCCCGACGGCCTGGGCGAAGAACAGCGGCGTGCGGTAGGAGGTCAGCCACGCCAGGCAGGCCGCCCGCGGCAGGTCGACGCCCTCGCTGATCATCCGCACGCAGACCGCGATCCGCTGGGTGGACGCAGTGAACGCCGCGATCTTCGCGCTGGCCTTCGGATCGTCGCTGAGGATCAGCGTGGGCCGCTCGCCGGTTACCTGCTCGACGATCCGCGCGTAGGCCCGCGCGTCCTCGTGGTCGCTGGCGAGGACCAGCCCGGCGGCGTCCTCCATGCCGGCCTCGCGCAGGTGGGTGATGCGGTCGTCCATCGCCGCGACGACGTGCGGCACCCACTGCCCGCGCGGGTCGAGTGCGGTCCGCCACGCCGCGGCCTCCGTGCTCTTGGTCAGCGGCTCGGTGAGGGACGCCGCGACGACCTCGCCGGCGGAGTTCCGCCACCGGGAGACCCCGGTGTACGCGGCGAACACGACCGGCCGGACCACGCCGTCGGCGAGCGCGTCGCGGTATCCGTAGCTGTAGTCGGCGACGCTCGCCAACCCGCCGTCGCCGTCGTCGGTCGTAGCGCACGAACGGGATCCGCTCGTCGGCGCGGGTGCGGAACGGCGTACCGGTGAGGGCCAGGCGTTGCCGCGCGGGATCGAAAGCCTCGAGAACCGCGTCCCCCCACGACAGCCCGTCACCGGCGTGGTGGATCTCGTCGAGGATCACCAGCGTGGCCCGTGCCTCGACCCGCCGCCGGTGGAGCATCGGCTTGGCCGCCACCTGCGCGTACGTCGACACGTAACCGGTCGAGTCGGCGCGCACCGGCCCGGTCGCGTTGGACAGGTGCGGGTCCAAAGTGATCCCGGCCGCCGCCGCAGCCTGCGCCCACTGCAGACGAAGGTGGTCGGTGGGGCAGACGACCACGACCCGCGCCACCCGACGGCCGGCCAGCAGGCGGGCGGCCGCGGTCAGCGCGAACGTGGTCTTGCCCGAGCCGGGCGTGGCGGTGACGAGGAAGTCCGGCCGGTCCGCGTCGTCGTACGCCGCAAGGGCGGCGCGCTGCCACACGCGCAGTGGCCGTCCGGGTCCGGGCTGGGCGATCGTGCCGACGCTCAACGGTGCTGCGGTCTCCGTTCGGGTTGTGGCGGCACCGCTGCCGCGCGGCGGAGTGCACCGGCGCGGACTCGGGTGATCGGCCGCCCGAGATTAGTCGGTGCGTCCCGGTGGCCCGCACCACACCCGCTGCCGCGGCCTCAGGAGGTCGTGCCGGTGCCGTGCAGATCCTTCTGCAGCTCGGCCTCTTGCTCCTTGGACAGCGAGGACTTGAGCACGGTGCCGCCGTACTTGCTCATCGCGTCGACCGCCTTGTCCGGCGTGGCCTGCTCGACGACGAGGAAGAGCGCCGACGTGCCCGGCTGCAGCATGTCCCGGACCTGGTCCTGGAAAGCCTTGTCGATTCCCGTCTTCTCCACCTTGCCCATGAGCGCACCGAGTCCGGCGCCGACCGCCATGCCGAACACCGGGATGAAGAAGAGCAGCCCGAACAGGAACCCCCAGAACATGCCCCAGGTCGCACCCCCGCCGACCGCGTGGTGGTTGGTGGTGACGTGGAACTTGCCCTCCCGGTCGCGGCGAATGACCGCGATCGCATCGGGCTCGATGATGAGCTCCTTGGCGAGTCGCTGCGCCTCGTCGCCCGCCTGCGTGGCGGTGGTTTCGTCCGGATATCCGATTGCGATCAGAGTCGACATGCCTGCCTACCTCGTCCGACGGTGTGGGGGGCCATCACGGTTGCGACCACGGTGCTCCCGGGCCTTGCCGGTGTCCTCATCCCAGCCGCATGAACCGCGCGACCGTCCGTGACGGAGCCCCGTGACCTCGGCGAAACCGCTGCGCCACCGGACCCGGGGTGTGAGCCTTGACCTGGCGAGGTTCCCACCACGCCCGAGGGGACCAGACGATGACGGACCTGTCCGCCCGCCTGACGGGGAGCGCACCGCGGGCCGTCGCGGCGCCTGCAGCGCCGGCGGTCGGCTTCGTGCCGGTCGCCGCCAAGCTGCGCATCCCCTCGAACCGCGACAGCCTGGTGGTCCGCCGTACGGCGGCCCGGGTGCTCGCGACGCCGGCCGAACACGCCGTCGTCCTGGTGACCGGTCCGCCCGGCTACGGCAAGACGACGTTGCTCACCCAGTGGGCGGCGAGCGACGCCCGCCCGGTCGCCTGGGTGACGTTGGAGGATTCCGACAACGACCCCGGTGTGCTGCTGGCCTACCTCCTGCTCGCGCTGGACCGCGTCCACCCGGTCGACCCGGCCGTCGCGGCTGCGCTGCGCACCGGTGGGACCGCCGTCTTCTCGAGCGCGCTTCCGCGCCTCGGCCGGTCCCTGATGGGGATGCCGCCGATCGTGCTGATGCTCGACGACCTGCACCGGCTGACCGATCCGGTCTGCCTGGACGTCCTGGCCATGCTGCTGCGACACCTGCCGCCGGGGTCCCAGCTGGTGCTTGCCGCCCGCGGCCGTCCCGCGCTGCCGTGGGGTCGGCTGCGGGCACAGGGTCGGCTGCGCCAGGTGGGGATCCTCGAGCTGACGCTGTCCCTCGACGAAGGCCGGGCGCTGCTCGCCGCCGCCGGCCTCGACCTGCACACCGACGACGCCGTCGCCTTGATGCGGCGCACCGAGGGGTGGCCGGCCGGGCTACAGCTGGCCGCGCTCGCCATCCGCGCGGACGGCGGCGGCGAGGACGCCGTGGCCCGCTTCCTCGGCGACGAGGCGCTGCTGGCCGACTACCTGCGCGACGACCTGTTGTCCCGCACGTCGCCCGCCGAACAGGAGTTCCTCACCCGGACGTCGGTCCTGCGCAGCGTCTCGCCGGAGCTGTGCGACGCCGTCCTCGAGACGCACGGCTCGGGTGCGATGCTGCGCGCGCTGGCCGAGTCCGACCTGTTCCTCGCCCCCATGGACCAGCATCAGAACCGGTTCCGCTACCACGGGCTCTTCGCCCGGATGCTGCGCAGCGAACTGCGCCAACGGGAGCCGGAGGCCGAGCAGGGCCTGCACGCGCGGGCCAGCCGCTGGCTCGCGGACCACGGGGACATGGACGAGGCGATCACCCACGCCCGGGCGGCCGGCGACCTGTCCGGAGCCGCGACGATGGTGTGGTCGCAGGTCCCGTGGCTCCTCGGTCATGGTCAGTGGCTCCGGCTGGAGCGGTGGGTCGACGGGTTCGCTGCCGACGAGGTACTCGGCCAGCCCCGGCTGGCGCTGGCCGCCGCCTGGTGCGCGGTTCCGGCGGGGCGCGAGGTGGAGCCGTGGCTCGCGGCCGCGGACCGCTCCGGCGGCCCGACCGACGAGGAGGACGAATCGCTCACCTCGGCCGTCGCCTTGCTGCGCGCGACCGTGGCCGCCGGCGGCATGGAACAGATGCGCACGGACGCCGAGCTCGCCGAACGGCTGCTGACCCCGGAGGACCCGTGGCGCAGCCTCGCGCTCTACTACCGGGGTG
This sequence comes from uncultured Actinomycetota bacterium, assembly GCA_963828605.1. GTDB lineage: Bacteria > Actinomycetota > Actinomycetes > Mycobacteriales > QHCD01 > DASXJE01. The sequence goes on from CAWHER010000001.1 coordinate 1,066,169, forward strand.
CGGCCGAGCAGCTCCGCGGGGAGCCCGGGGCCGCCGTAGAGCTGCTCGAGCAGGCCGAGCAGCTGGCCGCAGCCCTCGACGTGGGCCCGCCGCGAGCGCTGAGCCTGGCCCAGCTCTCGCTGCTCGCCCTGGGCCGGGGCGCGTGGACGGAGGCGGAGGAGCTTGCGGCCCGCGCTACCGAGGTGGTCGAGCGGTACGGGCTGCGCGACATGGCGTCGATGGGCCCGGTGTCCTGCGTGTCGGCGTTGATGCTGGCGCACCGCGGCGACCTCGAGCGGGCCCGCGCGCAGACGCGCCGGGCCCGGCGGCAGGTCGCGGTCATCGCCCAGGTGGCGCCGTGGTTCGCCGTCGAGGCGCGGGTCGTGCTGGCCCGCACCTACCTGCTGCTGGGCGACCCGGCGGCGGCCCGGGTGCTGCTCTCCGAAGGACAGAACCTCATCACGGCGGTGCCGGACGGCACGGTCCTGCAGGAGTGGCTGGACGAGTGCTGGCGCATGGTGCAGCGGATGCCGGTGACCACCGCACTGGGGCCCTCGGCCCTCACCGCGGCCGAGCTTCGGGTGGTGCAGTTCCTGCCCACCCACCTGTCGTTCGAGGAGATCGGCCGCCGGCTCTTCCTGTCCCGCAACACGGTCAAGACGCAGGCGATATCCGCCTACCGCAAGCTCGGGGTGAGCTCACGGGCCGGCGCGGTCGAACAGGCCCGGGCGTTCGGCGTACTGCGGGACGGCGACCCGACGTCGGGCGGGTGAGGCCCACGGTCATCCGGATCGGATGATGCCGGCGCACCCGCGCCGGGGTCATCGTCGCGCACTGGGTGAGGGGGCTCGATGGCCTGCTGTCCGTCCGACGACTGTGCCCGCGACGCGCGCCCGGCACCGAGCGGGCCGAGCGCGTGACCGGCACGATGCCCCAGGTGGCAAACCCGCTCACCCTGCTGCGGTCGCGCAGCTACCTGGTGCTGCTGCTCTTCGCCGCCGTTCTCGGCGTCCCGGTCTCCGTCGTGGCCTACTACTTCCTCCAGCTGGCCACCAACCTGCAGAAATGGACCTACACGGACCTGCCCAAGGCGATCGGCTTCCACGGTCAGCCGACCTGGTGGCCTGCGCCGGTCCTCGCGCTCGCCGGTGTCCTGGTGGCCGCAACCATCCGCTACCTGCCCGGCAAGGGTGGCCCGTCCCCGGCGGACGGGTTCAAGGTGCACGGGGCCCCGACCGCCTGGCAGCTGCCCGGTGTCGCGATCGCCGCGCTCCTGACCCTCGGCTCCGGCGCCGTCCTCGGCCCGGAGGCTCCCCTGATCGCCATCGGCGGGGGTCTTGGCGCCTGGGCGATCCGGCTGGTCCGCCGCGGCGCAGAGCGCCAGGCGGTCGCGGTGGTCGGCGCGGCCGGCAGCTTCGCGGCGATCAGCACGCTGCTCGGCTCGCCGCTGCTCGGGGCGTTCCTGCTGATGGAGGCATCCGGGCTGGGCGGCGCGACCGCCACCCTGGTGCTCGTTCCCGGGCTGCTGGCGTCCGGGGTCGGCGCCCTGTGCTTCGTCGGGCTGGACGCTGACCGGGCTCGGGACCCAGTCGCTGTCGATCCCCAACCTCCCGGCGTTCGCCCGGCCAAACGTCGCCGAGTTCGGCTGGGCGCTGGTGATCGGGCTGGCCGCCGCCGTCGTGGGCCTCGGGATCCACCGGCTCGGACTGCTCACCCGCACGCCCGTGCAACGTCGGCTGCTGCTGCTCACGCCTGTGGCCGGCCTGGTCGTCGCCGGTCTGGCGATCGCCTACGCCGAGGGGACCGGCAAGCCGACCGCCGACGTGCTCTTCTCCGGGCAGGCCGATCTCGGCACGCTGATACACAACAGCGCCGCCTACACGGCGGGTGCGATGGTGCTGCTCTTCGCGTGCAAGAGCCTGGCCTACGGCGTCTCGCTGGGCAGTTTCCGCGGCGGCCCGATCTTCCCGGCGATGTTCCTGGGTGCGGCCGGCGGCATCGCGATGTCGCACCTGCCCGGGCTGCCGCTGGTTCCGGCCGTGGCGATGGGCATCGGCGCCATGTGCGTGTCGATGCTGCGGCTGCCGCTGACCTCGGTGCTGCTGGCGACGCTCCTGCTCTACTCCGACGGGGTCGCGGCGATGCCGCTGGTGATCGTCGCGGTGGTCGTCGCCCACGTGGTGTCCGCCCACATCAACCCGGTCGCCGAGACCCCGGCCCCGGCCCCGACCGGGGACTCCGCGCCGCCGGCGGCCGTGGCTCACCCCAACGGGTCATCCACACCGGACGATGCACCGCTGGTCGCCGGGCGGGCAGGGTCGGGAGAGACCCAGGAACCCGGAGGTCACGATGACGACTGACCCAGGCGGCCACGCGCCGGTGAGCAAGGCCACCGAGGACCTGCTGTCGGGCGTCTCCACCGGCGACCTCGCCGTACTCGAGGCGCTCGAGATGCGGGACGTGCAGCAGGAGCGCACCGGGCTGGACGCCCGCACCTTCGCGTTGGTGAAGATCGCGGCCCTGATCGCCCTGGACGCACCGCCCGCCTCCTACATGTGGCAGGTCGCCAATGCGCTCGCCGACGGCGCGACGCCCGAGGACATCCTCGGTGTGCTGCGCGCGATCGCACCGCAGATCGGCCTGCCCAAGGTCGTCGCCGCGGCGCCGGAGATCATGGTCGCGCTCGGCCTGAGCCTGCCCGGCGAGGACGGCGGGGCCTCGTCGAACGGTGGTGCGGGGTAGTGCTGCGCCGGCGCCGCACGCTGCTGCGGGCCGCCGCGATCGGCGGAACGGCGCACGCGGCGGGCAGGAAGCGGCAGGAGCCTACGGAGACCGAGGACGAGCAGAACGCCCGCGTCGCGCAGGTCGAGCAGCAACAGCAGCTGAGCCAGCCGTCGGCGGTCCCCGGCGCCCCGCCGATCGCCTGAGCGGACCGCTATCCCGACGACAGACCGCGAGCGGCAGACCGGGAGCGGCGGTCCGGGCGTCCGTGGGCCGAGGTCGGCGTAGGCAGCAGATGCGGTCGACATCGTGCGGGCTACCCGCCGATCTGCCCCGGAAATGCGGGTACGGCGCACGATGACGAGCCTCGAGCGATGTCGGCGGGCGTGCAGGGGTCGCGGCTACCGGCTGCGGGCGAGCAGGTCGGCGTAGGGCCCGGGGGTGTCGGCGAGGTCCGCCGGGCGGCCACGCTGGACGACCCGGCCCGAGTCCAGCACGAGCACCTCGTCCACGACGTCGAGGCCGGTCAGGCTGTGCGTCACCAGGAGCACGCCCCGGCCCCGCCCGGCGGCCAGCAGGTCGGCGGTCACCGCCTCGGCGGTGACCGGGTCGAGGGCCGCGGTCGGTTCGTCGAGCAGGAGCACCGGCCGGTCGGCGAGCAGCGCGCGGGCAAGAGCCAGCCGGGTCCGCTCGCCGCCGGACATCCGGCCGCCGCGCTCACCCACGTCGGTGTCGAGGCCCTCGGGGAGCCCGCGCACCCAGTCGGCCAGCCGGGCCTGCTGCAGGGCGTCCCAGAGGTCCTCCTCCGTCGCCTCGGGGCGGGCCAGCCGGAGGTTCTCGCGCACGGTCGAGTCGAAGACGTGCGCATCTCCCGCCACGTGACCGAGCCGCGCCCGGACGGCGTCGGTCGACACGCCTCGGACGTCGGCGCCGTCGAGGAGGTAGTCCCCGCCGTCCACGTCGACGAACCGCAACAGCGCCGCCGCGAGCGTGGTCTTGCCCGCACCCGTGGGCCCGACGACGGCGACCCGTCGGCCCGGGCCCAGGTCGAGGTCCACGCCGCCCACCCCCCGTGGCCGCTCGTCATCCGGGGCGTCCGGGTCGACCGGCCAGCGGGCGCACAGCCCGCGCACGATGATCCGGCCGGGGCCGGCCGGGACGGGCGCCGGCGACGCGGGCTCGGCGACCGGGAGCGGTGCCTCGAGGACGTCGGTCAGCCGCTGCGCCGACGTCCGCACCCGCGCCCACACCGAGAGCGCCGGGGCGATCGCCGAGACCGCCTCCCAGGTCGCCAGGGGCAGTAGGACCACGACGGCCAGGTCGACGCCACGCAGTGTCCCGGACCGCACGGCGGGGATCCCGACCGCCACCATCCCCCACACGGCGAGCCCCCCGACGAGGGCGGCGAGACCGGCCCCGATCCCCTCCACCCTGCCGGTGGCGCGGGCGATCCGGGCCAGGTGCTCGTCGGCCTCCTCCGCGCCGGCCAGCCACCGGCGGTCGGCGCCGGCCGCCACCAGATCCGGAGCCGCCCGCAGCGTCTCGACGACGACGCTGGACATCCGGTCCCGGGCCGGTGCCAGCAGCCGGTCCGAACGCCGGCCCGCGGCCGCCGTCGCGATCGGCACCACGGTCACGGCCGCGACGACGGCCGCTGCGAGCACGAGGCCGGCGGACGGCAGCAGCCACGCCACTGCGCCGACGGACAGCGCGCCCACCAGGACTCCCACCGCTACCGGCTCGACGACCCGCAGCGGAAGGTCCTGCTGGCTGTCGACGTCGGCGACGAGGCGGGCGAGCAGGCCGCCGCGGCGGAACGCCGCCAGCCCGGCCGGGGCGAGCGGCTCGAGCCGGCCGGCGACCACCACCCGCAGGTCACCGAGCTGCCGGAAGGCCACGTCGTGGGAGACCAGGCGCTCGAAATAGCGGAACACAGCCCGCCCGATGGCCAGCCCCCGCACGGCGACCACCGCGATGCCGAGGGCGAGCACCGACGGGTGCTGAGCGGCGCGCGAGATCAGCCAGGCCGAGGCGGCCATGAGACCCACCGCGCTGCCCAAGGCCAGTGTGCCGAGCCCGACCGCGGCGGCGAACCGCCGACGCGGCCAGGGCGCCAGGGCGCGGATCCGGGCGACCGGCCGGTCGGCACCGACCCGGCTCATGCCGGCACCTCGACGGCGGGGTCGTCCGCGCCGGTCCGCGCCGGGACCGGGAGGCGCACCACCCGGTCGGCGCCGCGGGTCACCGCCGCCCGATGAACGACGACGAGCACGCATCTCAGGTGCGCCGGGTCGTGCGCGAGCCGCCGCAGGGTGTCGACGACCCGTTCCTCGGTCGCGAGATCGAGGTGCTCGGTGGGCTCGTCGAGCAGCAGCAGTCCGGCCCCGCGGGCACTGCGCAGCAACGCCCGCGCCAGCGCCACCCGCTGCCGCTGGCCGGCCGAGATGCCTGCGCCGTCCTCGCCCAGCAGCAGCGCCGGGTCCAGGTCGTCGGCGGCGGCGGCGGACAACGCGTCCGCGACCTCAGCGTGACTCGCACCGGGTACGCCGAGGGCGACGTTGTCCGACACCGTTCCCGCGACCAGCCCCGGACGCTGTGGCACCCAGCCGATCTGCGTGCGCCAGGCCACCGGGTCGCACCCGGCGAGGTCGACCCCACCGACCAGGATCCGACCCGCGGCGGGCGGCGTGAACCCCAGTACGGCGGCCAGCAGGCTCGACTTGCCCGCGCCGGACGGGCCGACCACCGCGACCAGCTCCCCCGGCCCGACCCGCAGGGTCGCCCCGGCGAGGGCCGCCCGGGGCCGACCCGGGTAGTGCACCTGCAGGTCTTCGATGTCCAGACCGGCGTCGGCTACCGAGGGTGCACGGCGGCCGCCGCGCGGCGGCACCGGCTGGTCGAGGACGTCGAGCACGCGCTCCGCCGTCGTGACCCCCTCCGCCGCGGCGTGGTAGCCGCTGCCCAGCTCTCGCAACGGCAGGTAGGCCTCGGGGGCCAGGATGAGCACGAGCAGCGCGGTCTGCAGCCCGACCGAGCCGCCGAGCAGCCGGAGCCCGACCGACACGGCGACCAGCGCGACGGAGAGCGTCGCGGCCAGCTCCAGGACGAATGACGACAGGAACGACACCCGCAGCACCGACAGCGTCGTCCGCCGGTAGTCGTCGGTCACCGCGCGTACGGCGTCCGCCTGCGCCTTGCCCCGCCCGTAGCCGCGCAGCACCGGCATGCCGTCGAGGACGTCCAGGAAGTGATGGGAGAGCCGCTGCAGTGCCGACCACTGCCGTTCGGTGCGGATCCGGGTCGTCCAGCCGACCAGGATCATGAAAACGGGGATCACCGGAAGGGTCACCAGCACGATCACGGCGGACAGGACGTCGGCGACGCCCATCGCCACGATCACCAGCGGCGGGACGATGCAGGCGAGGACCAGCTGCGGCAGGTAGCGCGCGATGTAGGGGTCCAGCGCGTCGATGCCCCGGGTGGCGAGCTGGGTGAGGTCGCCGCTGCGGTTGCCGGCCAGCCAGCCCGGACCCAGGTCGAGGACGTGCCGGAGCAGCCGGGACCGCAGTTGCTGCTTCACCCGGGCGGCGGCCCGCCCGGCGGTGGCCTCCCGGGCCCAGGCGAGCACGGCGCGAACCCCGATCACGACCAGCAGCAGCACCAACGAGCCGCGCAGGGCGGCGAGGTCCGCGCCGCGGAGGAACGCCGCCGCGATCAGGTGGGCCAGCAACCCGGCTTGCGCGATGACCGCGACCGCGGCGAGCACGCCGAGACCGGTGCTGGCGGCGATGTAGCCGCGCGCCGAGCGCGCCTGCGCCAACAGCCGCGGGTCCAGCGGTCTCACGCCATCCCCCACACCGAGTAGCGGGGCCGGACCGGGACGGGACGCGCAATGGGCGGGCCGAGCAGAACCGCCAGATCGCCCGGCCGGAGCGACGGGACGCCGCCGCTGGTGACCGGCTCGAGTCGCCCCGAGGCACGGACCACGAACATCAGGTCGTGGTCGGGTGGGATCTGGCCGTCGACGCTCTGGGTCGAGATCCGCGCGCCACCGCGATGCCGCTGCAGCAGCGTGGCACCGGTCAACCGGCCGTCGAAGAGGATGTCGCCGCCCATGTACGGCGCGACGACGCCACTGCTGCGCAGCGGCGGCGCGAGCCGGAAGACCGCGCCCTCGACGGTTCCGGAAAGGACGGTGGCCGCGAGCGCGTTGAAGTCGTCCTCGGTGGTGAGCAGGAGTACGGCGGTCACGCCGGCGAGCTGCGCGCCCCGTCCGGTCGCCGCCGCGAGCAGCTCCCCGGGAGCGAGCTCCAGCCCGGCTGCCCGGATCCGGTCGCGTTGCCGTTCCAACGGCGCCCACATCAGCACCTGTAGCCCGGCCGACTGCAATGCCGTCCCCAGCTCGATCACCCACGGGTCGCCGCCGACGAGCAGCGGCCGGGTCCGGGCCGGCCGATTGACGCCCAGCCGCCGGGCGACCGGCGCCGCGGTCAGGCCGTAGACGGTGACGGTGGCGACGATGACCAGGAAGGTGGCCGGCAGGATCTTCCCCGCGCCCGGTATGCCCTTGGTCGTCAAGGTCACCGCGAACGTCGATGCGGTCGCGGCGGCGACGATTCCGCGCGGCGCCATCCAGCCCACGAACGCCCGCTCGCCGCGGGTGAGATCGGTGCCCAGGCTCGCCAGGACGGCGATGAGCGGTCTCGTGGCCAGCACGAGGACCGCGACCAGGACGAGGGTCGGCAGGATGAGGTCATGCAGCGACGCCGGGGTGACGGTCGCCGCGATCGAAACGAAGAGGATGCCGAGGGTCAGGTCGATCAGGGTCTCGGCGAACGGCCGGCGGACGGGCACGTCGTACACCCGGGTGCTCGCCATCGCCAGGCCGATGACTATCGCGGCGATCAGCCCCGAGTCGTCCCGGATAATGTCGCATCCGGCCGCGACCGCGATCACGACGGCGAGCTGCGCGGTGGCTCCGAGCACCTCGCCCAGCCGCAGCTTGCGCAGCAACAGCCACAGCACGACGGCACCTAAGGCACCACCGATGGTGCCGACGGCGAAACTGAGGAAGAACTGGACGGCCTGGTCCCCACGCTGCTGCCGGGTGCTGGCGACGATCGCGTTGAACACGACCACCCCGAGGATGGCGCCGACCGGGTCGATCAGGGAGCCCTCCCAGGTGAGCAGCCGCTGCAGCCGCTCACCCGGGCGGACGAAGCGCAGGATCGGGCCGACGACGGTGGGGCCCGAGACGACGAGAATCGCCCCGAGCATCACGGCCGCCCGCTTGGACATGCCGAGCAGCGGATCGGCGACCAGGGCGACGACCACCCAGGTGATCGGGACGCCGAGCAGGATCAGCCGGATGACCACCCGCCGCGTGTGCCCGTGCAGTTTGCGGAGGTCGAGCCCGAGGCCCGCCTCGTAGAGGATCAGTGCGACCGAGAGCGACACCAGTGGCTCGAACGCCGACCCCAGCAGGCGATTCGGGTTGACGTCGCTGGTGAGGGCACCGGCGATGAACCCGGCCGGCAGCAGCACGATCAGCGCCGGGATCCGCAGCCGGCCGGCCAGTACCTGCGATCCGACCGCGAGCACGAGGATCAGACCGACCCCGAGGAAGATCTGGTCCGTGCTCACGCCACCGGGCCCCCGTCGGGTACGGCGACCGGTGCCTCGTCGTCCTCGGTCGTGGGTGCGCCGAGTCCCTGCCGATCACTGACCCGGGCGGCAGCCCGGTCGTCCGGGTCCGGATAGGACCGGTCGATCGCGGCGTCGAGCCGGGCCAGTTCCAGCCGGACCGGCGCGCAGCGATCGGCGGGGAGTACATCGACGAGTCCGTCGAGCACGGCCCGCAGCCGGCGGCAGACCTGGATGGACCTCGCGCCGTAGAACCGGATCTCGGTCACCCCCAGTCGGAGATAGTCGTCCCAGCCCCTGCCCGGAATGACCACTCGAGGGACGCCGTGGGCGTCAGGGACAACGTAACGATCGCGCAGATCGCTGCGGCCCAGATGCTGCAGAAAGGTCTCGATGTGGTCGAGCACCTGGACCGCGGTGGTGGGGTCGTTGATCGCCGCGGACAGCGCCCGGACCGCGATGTCGACCATGATCCGCAGGGCGAACGCGGGATCCTGCTCGATGGTCCGCTCGTCGCCCTGGGCGATGAGTCCCCGCAGCGCCTCGGCCTCGTCGTCATCGAGAACGCCGCCGACGGCGACGGCGGGCACCTGGATGAGTGTGGTGCCGGGTGGGGCGAAGTCGCCGACGGAGCGGGCGAGCACCAGAACGCAGTCGAGGCGGACGGCTGCGGCGATCAGGCCCTTGGCGTCGACGGCCTGGATCGCCCCGGACCGGGTCGCCGTCACGGCGAGCATCGGGCCGGCCGGGACGGCGACGGCCGGGTCGAGGCCGTGCAGATCTGCACCGACGACCAGCCCGCCGTATTCGGCCAGCACCTCCTTACCCGTCTCCCCCACCAGCGCGGCCACCGCGACCGGACGGAGAGCGTGGGTGAACCGGTTGAGGTAGATCAGCAGCATGATGATGCTGACCACGACCGCGGCGCCCGCGAGGGTGACGCCGAGGTCGGGCACGGAGTTCTCCTCGACCCTTCGCAGCAGCGAGAAGGCGAACGTCAGCGTGCCCGTGAATGTCGCCAGCACCATCTTCTGCAGCCGGTCCCGGTACCACAGCCGCATGAACCGCGGGGACAACGTGCCGGTCGCCTGCTGGATGACCAGTACGCCGATCGTGACGACGAATCCGAGGAGCGCCACCATCGCCCCGGTGATCGAGGCGAGGACCGTGCTGGCCGTCGTCGCCGAATAGTGCCATCCCGCCGGCACATTCGCGGTTCCGTCGAGCCACAGGACCAACTGCGCCAGCAGCGTGCCGAGAACGGCGCCCAGCAACGGCAGTACCCACAGGCTGCCCTTGAGGTATTGGCGCGTCCGGAACCGCGCCGCCCACGAGGTCATCCCCGACACCGCGGATCGGCGCGGTGGCCCATCATGCCGGCGGTGTGGTCGCTGCCGGCGGTGTGGTCCCGGCCGGCGGTGCCGGCTGCGCGTCGTCCGGGTCGGAGGCGCCATTTCCCTGCGGGGTCCCGTGATCGTGTGGGCCGGACCGGAAGTCCTCGGTCCCCACCCGCTGCCGGAAGACGTGGTAGGTCCATCCCGTGTAGAGCAGGATCACCGGGAGCAGGACGAGCGCGACGATGGTCATCACCTTCAGCGAATACGACCCGGCGGCCGTGTTGTGCACCGTGAGGTTGAAGACCGGGCTGGTGCTCGACACCATGACGTTCGGGTAGAGCTCGACGAAGATCGACTGCACGGTGGCCGCCATCGCGATCGTGGTGCTGAGGAAGGCCCATCCCTCGTGTCCGTCACGGATCAGCGAGACGGCGCCGATCGCGGCGATGATGGCGATGACCTCCATCAGATTGGGTATCACGCCGCGGTTGGAGGTGACGTGCGTCCAAAACGCGAAGCCCACGACGGCCAGGCAGGTGAACGGCGAGATCCACCCGCCGAACCGCTTCGCCCGCGCCTGTATCTCGCCGGTGGTCTTCAGCGCGAGGAAGCTCGCACCGTGCAACAGGCAGAGCAGCACGAGGGTGATTCCGACGTAGACCCCGTAGAGGGTGAAGAGGTCCCAGAAGGTTCCGGTGTATTCCTGGCCCTTGCCGATCGGCACGCCGTGCAGGAGGTCTCCGAGGGCGATTCCCAGCACCAGCGGGACGATCAGGCTGCCGAGCGTCAGCGTGACCGTCCACGTCCGCCGCCAGCGGGCCGTATCGATCTTGCCGCGGAATTCGAAGGAGACACCGCGGATGATCAACCCGATCAGGAGCAGGACCATGGCCAGGTAGAAGCCCGAGAACATCGTGGCGTACCAGCCCGGATATGCGGCGAACATCGCCGCGCCGGCGACGATCAGCCAGACCTCGTTGCCGTCCCACAGCGGGCCGATCGTGTTGATCGCCGCGCGGCGCTCGGCCTCGTCCCGCCCGACGAAGGAGTGCAGCAGACCGACACCGAGATCGAACCCCTCGAGGACGAAGAAGCCGGTCCACAGCACGGCGATGAGGATGAACCAGGTCGCAACGTTGGTGGCCATCGGTGACCGCTCTCAGTAGGTCATGGCGGGGATGCGAACCTCGGGCTCGTCACCACCGGCCGGCTCGGGGCCGATCTCCCGGCGGGCGAACCGGAACATCAGCACGACGTCGACCACCGCCAGTGCGCCGTAGAGCAGCAGGAAGACGATCAGGCTGATGGCGACCTCCGTCGTACTGATCGACGGGGACACGCCGTTCTTGGTCAGCTGGACGCCCTGCACGATCCACGGCTGCCGGCCGCTCTCGGTGAGCAACCAGCCGGCCGTGTTCATGAGGAACGGCAGCACCGCCGACCAGACCGCCGCCCGCAGGAACCATCGCCCGCGATCCATCTTCTTGCGCCAGAGCAGCCACAGGCCCCACAACGCGAGGCCGAGGATCAGAACGGCGGAGTAGGCCATGATCCGCATCGACCAGTACTGGATGAACACGTTGGGGACGTAGTAGCCCGGCCCGTACTTCTGTTGGTACTGGTTCTGCAACGGGGTCAGGCCCTGCACCTTGCCGTTCCAGTGGTTGGTCGCCAACAACGACAGCAGGTGCGGGATCGCGATGATCTCGGTCGGTGTCCTGTCGTTGTTGCCGCCGCCGATCTGGAACAGCGAGAACGAGCAGGGCTGGCAGGTCGTCCATTGCGCCTCGGCGGCGGCGATCTTCATCGGCTGGTACTTGGCCTCGACCACCCCGAGTTCGCTGCCGACGAACGTCGACAGCACGATCGTCGGCCCGAGCACGACGAGAGCCAGCCGGGCGGCCGGGCGGAACACCGCCTTCTGCGCGCCACGCCGCAGTTGCCACGCGGCCACGGCGAGCATGACGACCGAGGCGGTGACCAGGGACGCGAGCAGCACATGGACGTATCCCCACAGGAACACGGGATTGGTCAGCACCGCCCAGATGTCGGTCAGCTCGGCCCGCCCGTTGACCGGGTTGATCTTGTAGCCGACCGGATGCTGCATCCAGGAGTTCGCCGCCAGGATGAACGCGGCGGACAGCATCGCCCCGAACGCCACCGCCCAGATCGTGGCCAGGTGCACCCGGCGGGACAGCTTGTTCCAGCCGAACACCCACAACCCGAGGAAGGTCGACTCGAGGAAGAAGGCGGCCAGCCCCTCCATCGCCAGCGGCGCGCCGAAGACGCCGCCGACGGTGCGCGAATAGGCGGACCAGTCCATGCCGAACTGGAACTCCTGCACCAGGCCGGTCACGACCCCGACCGCCACGTTGATCAGCAGGAGCACGCCGAAGAACCGGGTGAGCCGGAGGTACTCCGACCGCCCGGTGCGGTGCCAGGAGGTCTGCAGCAACGCGGTGAGAAAGGCCAAACCTATCGTTACCGGGACGAAAAGGAAGTGGTAGATCGAGGTCATCCCGAACTGGATGCGCGCAAGGTCGAGCTGACTCATCTGCGGCTCCGATCGCGACGGCGGTGAAACGCAGACTGGCCTTGCCTGAACGTGCTCCGCCATGCTCCCACGGACATCGCGCAAATAGGATGAACTTCCTCTTCATCCGGACCGGGTGATGTGCGCGCACTGTCCCGGCCACACCGTGAAACGGTGGCCGACGACCAGCACTACGACGTCATCGTGATCGGGACCGGTGCCGGCGGGGGGACCCTCGCGCACCGGCTCGCCCCGACCGGCAAGCGGATCCTGCTCCTCGAGCGGGGCGACTACCTGCCCCGGGAGCGGGACAACTGGGAGTCCGATGCGGTCTTCGTCAAGGCGAAGTACCGCGCACCCGAGTACTGGATCGATGACCAGGGCAACGAGTTCCCCCCCGAGGTGAACTACTACGTCGGGGGCAACACGAAGTTCTACGGCGCGGCGCTGTTCCGGCTGCGGCCGCAGGACTTCGGCGACCTGACGCACCACGGCGGCATTTCGCCGGCATGGCCCATCGGGTACGACGACCTCGAGCCCTATTACACCCAGGCCGAGCACCTGTACCTGGTCCACGGTCGGCACGGCGAGGACCCGACCGAAGGGCCGGCCAGTGCGCCGTACGCCTTCGCCCCGGTGGAGCACGAGGCCCGCATCCAGCAACTCAGCGACGACCTCACGAAGCAGGGACTGCACCCGTTCCACCTCCCGATCGGGGTCAACCTGCTCCAGGACGACCACGGCCAGGCCACCCACGGGAGCGTCTGCATCCGCTGCGACCGGGTGGACGGATTCCCCTGCCTGGTCCAGGGAAAGTCCGACGCGCAGGTGATCTGCGTCGATCCGGCCCTGCAGCACGACAACGTCACGATGCTCACCCACGCCTACGTCGAGCGCCTCGAGACCGACCCGTCCGGCCGCACCGTGACCACGGTGGTCGCCAGGGTCGGCGAGGGCGACGGGTCGACCGTGCGGCTCAGCGCCGACGTGGTGGTCGTCTCCTGCGGCGCGGTGAACTCCGCCGCGCTGCTCCTTCGGTCGGCCAACGACCAGCACCCGCGGGGTCTGGCCAACAGCTCCGACGTGGTCGGCCGGCACTACATGCGGCACAACAACGTGGCGGTCATCGCGGTCTCCAAGGAGCCCAATCCGACCAGGTTCCAGAAGACCCTCGCCCTCAACGACTGGTACCTCGGCGCCGACGACTGGGACTTCCCGCTGGGCGGGATCCAGATGCTGGGCAAGTCCGACGCGCCGCAGATCAAGGCGGGTGCCCCCCGCTGGGCCGCGGCCGCGTCCCCGGAGATGCCGTTCGAGGTGCTCGCCCGCCATGCGGTGGACTTCTGGCTCTGCGGCGAGGACCTGCCGGCTCCGGGCAACCGGGTCACCGTCGACCACGACGGCCGGATCCATCTCGCGCTCGACCCGAAGAACAACGTCGAGGGGGTGAACCGGCTCCGGCACAAGCTCGAGGGGATGCTCGGTGACCTCGGCATGCGCCGGCACAAGCTGCTCGACCACAGCATCTACCTGCACAAGGGCCTGCCGATCGGGGCGACCGCGCACCAGGCCGGGACCGTGCGCTTCGGGACCGACCCGTCGAGCTCGGCGCTCGACCCGACCTGCAAAGCGCACGACCTGGACAACCTCTATGTCGTGGACACCAGCTTCTTCCCGAGCATCGGCGCCGTGAACCCGTCCCTGACCGCGATCGCGAACGCGCTGCGGGTCGGGGATCACATCGCCGAGCGGCTCGGCTGAGCGATCATGGAAAGCTGGGGGTGCCCGGAGGATCGCCGGCACACCACGGCCTGCGACTGAGTCACCGACATCGAGAGGGCGAGACCCATGGCGAGAGATCAGGTGGACGCTCTGGTCATCTTCGGGGCGACGGGAGACCTCGCCAAGCTGGAGACCTTCCCGGCCCTGGTGGGCCTGGTCGAGCGGGGCGTGCTCGACGTCCCGGTGATCGGGGTGGCGAAGAGCGGTTGGGGTCTCGACCAGTTCCGCGACTACGCCGCGACCTCGCTGACCAACAACGCGATCGACCCGAAGAGCCCGGCCGCGGCGAAGATGCTCGGGCTGCTCCGCTACGTCGACGGCGACCTCGACGACGACGCCACCTACACCGCGATGGCCAAGGAGATGGGGTCCGGCAAACGGGCGCTCTTCTACCTCGAGGTTCCGCCGTTCCTCTTCGACCGCATCGCCCGCGGCATCGCGACCGCCGGGCGGGCCGACGGTGCCCGGGTGATGGTCGAGAAGCCGTTCGGCAGTGATCTGGCCAGCGCCCAGAAGCTGAACGCGACGATGCATGAGGCGTTCTCCGAGGACGCCATCTACCGGGTGGACCACTGGCTCGGACTCGACCCGGTGGACAACGTGCTCTTCACCCGGTTCTCGAACTCGATGCTCGAGCCGCTGCTCAACCGCACCTACGTCGACAGCGTCCAGATCACGATGGCCGAGGCGTTCGACGTGTCCGACCGCGGCCGGTTCTACGACCACACCGGGGCGATCTGCGACGTGGTGCAGAACCACATGCTGCAGGTGCTCGCCACGGTGCTCGCCGACCCGCCGGGCGGGCACGACCTCGACTCGTGGCGGACCTCGAAGGCGAGCTTGATCAGCGCGCTGCGGCCCCTGTCGGCCGACACCACGGTGCGCGGCCAGTACCACGACTACCGCAAGGTCGACGGGGTCGACCCGAAGTCGACGGTGGAGACCTTCGTCGCCGTCCGCCTCGCGGTCGACTCATGGCGGTGGGCCGACGTCCCGATCCTCATCCGGGCCGGCAAGTGTATGCCGGTGACCGCCACCGAGGTGAGCATCCGGTTCCGGCAGCCGCCGTACGACCCCTTCGGAGTCCTGTCACCGGCCGTCCGCAACACGCTGCGGTTCCGGGTCTGGCCGGAGGCCGCGGTCGGGCTCACCCTCGCCGCCAAGAAGCCCGGCGCGGGCTGGGAACCGCAGATGGACGACCTGTCCTTCGCCCAGCAGCCGGGCGAGGACATGCGTCCCTACGACCGGCTCATCGGAGCCGCACTCGCCGGCGACCGCTGGCTGTTCGCCCGGCAGGACACCGTCGAGGCGGCGTGGCGGGTCGTCGACCCGGTGCTCGGCGACGTCGTACCGGTCCATCCCTACGACAAGGCCAGCTGGGGGCCGCAGGAGGCCGACCGGCTGCTCCCCGAGGGGGAGGTCTGGCACGACCCAGCGGGCTGACGAGGCACCGGAGCGGCACCATGCAGCAGGGCACCGAACGACGCCGGGTGGTCATCATCGGCGGCGGCTTCGCCGGGCTCTTCGCCGCGCGCGCGCTCCGGCGTGCACCGGTGGACGTCACCCTGGTCGACCGCGCCGCACATCACCTGTTCCAGCCGCTGCTCTACCAGTGCGCCACCGGAATCCTGTCCGAGGGCCAGATCGCGGCACCGCTGCGCGACGTGCTCAAGCGGCACCGCAACGTCGACTGCATGATGGCGGAGGTCGTCGACGTCGACACCGCGCGGCGCCGGGTGATCGCGGCACGGGTGGGCGACGAGCGGCTGGAGCTCCCCTACGACGACCTGATCGTCGCCGCCGGCGTCGCCCAGTCCTACTTCGGCCACGACGAGTTCGCGCCGTGGGCGCCCGGGATGAAGACCCTCGACGACGCGCTGGTGATCCGACGGCGGGTGTTCGGCGCGTTCGAGATGGCCGAGACCGCGACGAACCCCGACGAACGGCGCGGCTGGCTCACCTTCTGCCTGGTCGGCGCCGGGCCGACCGGGGTGGAGCTGGCCGGTCAGATCCGCGAACTGGCCACCCGCACGCTGCGCTCGGAATTCCGGCACCTGGCGCCCGAGGACGCCCGGGTCCTCCTCTTCGACGGCGGCGCCGCACCGCTGGCGTCGTTCGGGCCGAAGCTCTCGGCCATCGCAGCGGCCTCGCTGCAACGGCTGGGCGTCGAGCTGCACATGCACTCCCGGGTCACCGACGTCCGGCGGGGCGGGTTGACCGTGCGCGACGAGTCCGGTGCCGACACCGAGTTCACGACCGGGACGGTGCTCTGGACGGCCGGCGTCGAGGCCCCGGCGTTCGCCGCGGCACTCGCCCGGGCGACGGGAGCGGAGCGCGACCGGGCCGGCCGCATCCACGTCAACCCCGACCTCACCCTCCCCGGACATCCGGAGATCTCCGTGGTCGGGGACGTGATGAGCCTCGACGACCTCCCCGGGCTCGCCGAGGTGGCCATGCAGTCCGGCCTCTACGCCGGCCGCCGCATCCACCGGCGGATCGGCGGTCACCCGCCCGGAAAGCCGTTCCGCTACCGCGACCTCGGATCCGCGGCCTACATCTGCCGCGGCCGCGCGGTGATCTCCGCCGGCCCGCTGCACTACGACGGGTTACTCGGCTGGCTGTCCTGGCTGTTCATCCACATCGCCTTCCTCACCGGATACCGCAACCGGGTGGGCGCCGTGCTCTCCTGGGCGGTGGCCTTCAGCCGCAGCACCCGCCGTGAGCGCGCCTTCACCGCCCGGCGCCTGGACACCGGTGACGTCTACACCGCGGCGGCGGGACCCGCGGCCGGCGTCGCCGCCGACGTCACCGCACCGCCGGAGGCCGGGTCGCCCGGCGACCACCTGTCCGGAGCGGACGGAGACCACCTGTCCGGAGCGGACGGAGACCACCTGTCCGGAGCGGATGGAGACCACCTGTCCGGAGCGGACCGAGACCACCCGCACGGGAACGGCGGGTGAAAGCGGTCGACGTCAGCGCCCCACCATCACCATGGCGATGGTGAGCGCGAAGGTCGCGACGATGACGGTGATTCCCGGCGCCGGACTGCCGAGAGCCCAGATGACGGCGCCGGCAATGATCCCGACGACACCGATGATCTGCCGGTTGACATTCGCTCTGGTCTGCGCCGCCGACCGGGAGACAATCCGCTCCTCGGCCACCGTCGGAAGGTGGGCGGAGCGGATCTCCGGCCCGGTCGGAGGCTCGGACTCGGCAGCGCCGGTCGCACCGGCAAGCCGGTGCGCGTCGATCCCGACGGTCGGCTGGTCCGCCTCGGCGTCGTACGGCGGATCGTGTCTGATCGGCTCCATGTCGGCTCCTTTACCCACATCCGGCCGGGGCCACCGGCCGTTGCCCTGCGGCTACATCTCGATGACGGTGCGGATCCCTTCTCCGTGCTCGACGAGGTCGAACCCCTCGCCGATGCGGTCCAGCGGGATCCGCCGGGAGACGAACGCCTCCAGGTCCAGGCGGCCGGCCTCGACCAGCCGGACGAGCCGCTCGAAGTCGATGTCGGGGCGCAGATTGCCGGTGAGGCAGCCGAGCAGCCGTTTCTGGCTCGTGACGAAATCGAGCGCGGGAACGGACAGCTGGGCGTCGTGGTGCGGCGCGCCCACGACCGTGACCGTGCCGCCCGGCCGCGCGGCCGCGACGGCCTGCGCCATCGCCTCGGGGCGACCGGTCGCCTCGAAGGTGAAGTCGTATCCCGGACGGGGTCGGGCCGTGAGCAGACTCTCGGCGTCCTCGAAGACCTCCGTCGCCCCGAACCTCCGCGCCGCCTCGCGCCGGTCGCGGTGTGGGTCGGCCACACCGATCCGGGCGGCACCGGCCAGGTGCGCGCCGGTGACCGCGCTGAGCCCGATCCCGCCCAGTCCGATGACCGCACAGGTCGACCCGACCTCGACCCGGGCGATGTTCATCACCGCGCCGACACCGGTCGCGATCGCGCAGCCGAGCAGCGCGGCCCCCGCGAGGGGCACCCCGTCGGGGATGCGGACCACGGAGTTCGCCCTGACGACCGTCGCCTCGGCGAACCCGCCGGTGCCGTAACCCTGGACGAGCGGGTCACCACCCTGCGTCAGCCGCGGCCGGCTGCGGGTCCGCTGCAGGCAGAGCATCGGCGTACCGGCCTCGCAGAAGGCGCAGTGCCCGCAGTGATGGGTCAGCGACAGCACCACGTGGTCGCCCGGCCGCACCCGCGAGACCTCCGCACCGACCTTCCGCACCACCGCACTGACCTCGTGACCCAGGACGACCGGGAAGTCGTAGCCGGGTCCGAGGTCGCCGGCCGCCCACGCCACGTCGGTGTGGCAGATGCCCACCGCCGCGATGTCGATCTCCACCTCGTCCGGGCCCGGGGCGGGAAGCTGCACGGTGCGGAGGTCCGGCGAACCTCCGGGGCCGTCGACGACCGCTGCCCGAACCTGTCGTGTCATCTGGTGCTCTCTCCGAGGTGGTGCTCGTGCATCCCGTGAACGACGCCCCGCACCCTAGCGCGGGCCAACAAGTCGTTCGCAGATTGTCGGAGGCCCGTGTTAGAACGATCTGCGGCCCCGGACGACCGTCCGCGGGCGCCGCACCGTTCCTCCGGGAGGAGCCCTCGTGGTCACCGCGGGATCGGAGTTCACCGTCGCCGCCCAGTTCCGGTCCACCCGGTCGCGGCCCGGTTCGCTGGATCCTCTCCCACCAACTGCGGCACAAGGGATATGTCGCCGGATTTCTGTCGGCGGCTCGCTGGCGATGGTCGTGCTCAACTCATCCATCCCCAGCCTGACCGGGAGCCGCGTTCGACGCGGTGCTCGGGCCCGGCGACCGCGCCGGCCGGCTCACCCGATCGTGGTCGCGTTGCTGGTGCATCGTGCTGCTGCGCGGCGTGACGACCTGGCGCCCGGGGTTGCGTCGCGGTGCTGGCCCAGCGGATGGAGCGGGCCGCCCGGGACGAGCTCTACGTGAGCCTGCTGGGCAAGAGCCAGACCTTCCACAACCGGCAGCGGGTCGGAGACCTGATGGCCCGGGCGGCCAACGACGTCCGCCAGCTCAACTACGATGATCCTACCCGGCGTCGACCTGGTCGTCGATTCGATGCTGCAGGGCATCGTGCCGCTGGTGTTCATCGGGTTCATCGATCCGCGGCTGCTGCTCGCCCCCGGCCTGCTCGCGGTCGGGTTCGTCATGACGCTCGAGCACTACATGCGACAGCTGGGGCCGGTGTCGCTCGCCATGCGGGAGCAGTTCGGCGAGCTCAACGCCGGGCTCAACGAGGCGGTCCGGGGCATCGAGGTGGTCAAGGTGACCGCGCAGGAGCCGCAGGAGCAGGCGCCGCTTCGCCCGTGACGCGCGGGGCTACCGCGACTTCTTCGTCAAGCAGGGCGTCATCCAGGCGCGCTACCTGCCTACGCTGCTGCTGGCCGTGGCGACCGCCGGCGCACTGCTGCACGGGCTCTATCTGCACGCCCACGGCCAGATCACGATCGGGCAGCTGGTCGCCTACCTGGGCCTGATGTCGATGCTGGGCTTCCCGATGGGCATGTCCAGCTTCACCTTCTCCCTCGTCCAGCTCGGGATCGTCAGCGCCGGCCGCATCCTCCGCCTGATGGAGGAGAAGACCGAGCTCGACCAGAACCCGGCCGGCCATCCGGGGCAGGTCCGCGGCGAGATCGTCTTCGACCACGTGACCTTCGGGACAGCGGCGACCGGCCGGTGGTGCGCGACCTGTCCTTCCGGGTGGAGCCGGGCCAGACGGTGGCGATCGTCGGCGAGACCGGCTCGGGCAAGACCACCCTGACGCACCTGGTCAACCGGATCAACGACGTCGACTCCGGCCGGATCCTCGTCGACGGCGTCGACGTCCGCGACTGGAACCTCGACTCGCTGCGCTCGCAGATCTCCACGATCGAGCAGGACATCGTCCTGTTCTCCCGGTCGGTCGCGGAGAACATCGCGTTCTCCCTCGGTCAGCAGGTCGACCGCGACGGCGGTGATGCAGGCGGCGCGCGACGCCCAGGCCGACGAGTTCATCCAGCGAGCTCGACGCTCGGCTACGACACCGTGATCGGCGAACGCGGGGTCACGCTCTCCGGCGGCCAGCGACAGCGGCTCGCGATCGCCCGCGCGCTGCTCACCGACCCCGGCATCCTCATGCTCGACGACTCCACCAGTGCGATCGACAGCTCGACCGAGGACCGGATCCAGCGGGCCATCCACCGGGTGCTCGAAGGGCCGCACCACGCTGCTCATCACCCACCGGCTGTCCCAGATCCGCTGGGCGGACAAGGTGCTGCTGCTGCGCCGCGGCGAGCTGGTCGACTACCGGCAGTCACGACGAGCTCCTGGGGCGGTGCCGGCTCTACCGCCGCATCTTCGCCCACTACGACGAGGTCACCGGCTCCGACGCCGACCGGGTGGCGTTCGTCGCGGCCGGCGGCACGCTGGCGGACGAGGTCGCCGGACCCGGGTCGACGTCGGGCGAGGAGGGCTGAGATGGGCTTCATCATGGACGGGCCTCGACGCCGAGGACTACGACCGCACCTACAGCGACCGCGCCCTGTTCCACCGGATCATCGGCTACTTCCGGCCCAAGGCGCCGGCCCGATGGCGCTCGTCGCGACCACCATCGTGCTGACCTCGCTGATGCAGTCGGCGATCCCGGTGATCACGAGCTGGGGGCTCGACCAGATCGTCGACAACTCCTCGGCGGGCAACATCGCGCTACTCACCATCGCCATCTTCGCCGCGGGCGTCCTCGGCTGGGTCTTCAACTACATCCGCCAGGTGCACAGCGCCCGCGTCGTCGGCGACGTCGTCCTGAAGCTGCGCGAGGACGCCTTCGCCGCCGTACTCCGCCGTGACCTGGCGTTCTACGACGAGACGCCGACCGGCCGGGTCGTGAGCCGGGTGACCTCGGACACCGACGACTTCGCCACCGTCGTCACACTCACGATGAACCTGCTCAGCCAGGTGCTGCTGGTCGTCCTGATCACCGCGCTGCTCTTCGCCCGCGACGTCGGCCTGGCGTTGGTCACCCTGGCGATCACGCCGGTCATCGTCGCGATGGCCCTGCTGTTCCGGCGGATGGCCCGCGAGAGCACCCGGCGGTCGCAGCGATCACTCGCCCGGGTCAATGCGACCGTCCAGGAGACGATGGGCGGCATCGCGGTCGCGAAGAGCTTCCGCCAGGAAGGCACCCTCTACGACGAATTCGTGCCGATCAACGAGCAGAACTACCAGGTGACCTCCGCCAGGGGTTCATCTTCAACTCCATCTTCCCGCTGCTGTTCCTCGTCGCGGGCTCGGCGACCGTGCTGCTCGTCGAGGTCGGCGGGCACCGCGTGCTCTCCGGCGGCCTGTCGGCCGGCGACTGGTACCTCTTCCTGCAGAGCGTGGCGCTGTTCTGGTTTCCGCTGACGAGCATCGCGTCGTTCTGGTCGCAGTTCCAGCAGGGACTGGCCGCGGCGGAGCGGGTCTTCGCGCTGATCGACGCCGAGCCGCAGGTGGTGCAGACACGACTCGGCGCCGGTGGCCCGGCTCTCCGGGGCGATCGAGTTCCGCGACGTCGTGTTCAGCTACAACCAGGGCGAGCGGGTGCTCGACCACTTCGACCTCACCGTCGCCGCCCGGCGAGACCGTCGCCCTCGTCGGACACACCGGGGCCGGCAAGTCGACGCTGGGCAAGCTGATCACCCGCTTCTACGAGTTCTCCGACGGCCAGATCCTGCTCGACGGGCGTGACATCCGGTCCTTCGACCTCGCCGACTACCGCCGCCAGCTCGGGCGCGTGCCCCAGTCGCCGTTCCTGTTCTCCGGCACTGTCGCCGACAACATCCGCTACCCGAGGCCGGCCGCCTGCGACGACGAGATCCGCGGTCGCGGCCTGGAAGGTCGGCGGCGGTGACTGGCTCGACTCGCTCCCCGATGGGTTGGCGACGGAGGTCGGCGAATACGGCCGGGCGCTGTCGATGGGTCAGCGCCAGCTCGTCGCCCTGGCCCGGATGCTGGTGCAGGACCCCGCCGATCGTGATCCTGGACGAGGCGACCGCGAGCGTGGACCCGCTCACCGAGGCGCAGATCCAGGAGGGCCTTGACGTCGTCCTCGCCGACCGCACCTCGATCGTGATCGCCCACCGGCTCTCCACCATCGAGCACGCCGACCGGATCGTCGTGCTGCGCAAGGGGCGCATCGTCGAGCAGGGCACGCACGGCGACCTGATGAACCGGGGCGGCGAGTACTGCGAGGTCTACAACGCCTACTTCCGGCACCAGTCGCCCAACTACCGCTCCGGGGCGGGGTTCGTGCCCGTGCGCCCGTCGGAGCAGGCCGGCTGATCCTCCGCGGCCAGGCAGCCTCGCAGACCGGCCGGGGCGGGACCGAGGCCCGGTTGCACGGCGTAGGGCGCACAGGTGCAGAGTTGGCGGAGATCGCACCTCGAGGAGTGACGGCATGGAATACACGAAGCTGGGCTCGACCGGCCTCGACGTCTCGCGCATCTGCCTGGGCTGCATGAGCTACGGCGAGCCGGAGCGCGGCAACCACCTGTGGTCGCTGGACGAGCAGGCCAGCCGGCCGTTCATCAAACGCGCGGTGGAAGCCGGGCATCAACTTCTTCGACACGGCGAACGTCTACTCCGACGGCTCCAGCGAGGAGATCGTCGGGCGGGCGCTTCGCGACTTCGCCCGCCGCGACGAGATCGTGCTCGCCACCAAGGTCCACGGCCGGATGCATCCCGGGCCGAACGGCGCCGGCCTGTCCCGCAAGGCGATCATGGCCGAGATCGACGCCAGCCTGCCCCGGCTCGGCGCCGACTACGTCGACCTCTACCAGATCCACCGGTGGGACCCGACCGTGCCGATCGAGGAGACCCTCGAGGCGCTGCACGACGTCGTCAAGGCCGGCAAGGCCCGCTACATCGGCGCCTCGTCGATGTGGGCCTGGCAGTTCTCCAAGGCGCTGTACCTCGCCGACCGGCACGGCTGGACCCGGTTCGTCTCCATGCAGAACCACTACAACCTGCTCTACCGCGAGGAGGAGCGGGAGATGCTGCCGCTGTGCGCCGACCAGGGCGTCGGGGTCATTCCGTGGAGCCCGCTGGCCCGCGGGCGGCTGACCCGGGACTGGGACGAGCAGCACCGCCCGCGCCGAGACCGACGAGTTCGGCAAGACCCTCTACTCCGAGGACGACCGGGTCATCGTCGAGGCGGTCGCCGGGATTGCCGCACGACCGGGGTGTGTCGCGCGCCCAGGTCGCGCTGGCGTGGATGCTGCACAACCCCGTCATCACCGCGCCCATCGTCGGCGCCACCAAGATGGCGCACCTCGAAGACGCCATCGCGGCGGTCGACGTGACGCTCACCGACGACGAGGTCGCCCAGCTCGAGAAGCCCTACGCGCCGCGGGAGAATGCCGGCTTCCGGTAGACCCGCGCCGCCCGGACCGGCCGGGCGGGCCGTGATCAGCCGCTGGGCGCGAGCAGCGCCGCGAGGGTGGTCACGGTCTGCTCGCGGGACGGCAGCTTGTCCTTATTGGCCAGTGAGCGCGACGCGAACACGCGCATGAACGACGCCCCGATCAGCAGCACGGCCGCTCCCTGGGTGTCCGCGTCGGCAGCGACCCGGCCGCGCCGCTGTTCGTCGTCGAGCCAACCGGCGAGGAGTTCGACCCCCCGGTGCGGGCCGAGCCCCTGGGCGTCCATCCGCTCGCCGAACTCCTCCCGCAGGTCGGAGTCGGACTGGATGGCCGCCATCACCGGCAGAACCCGGGCGAAGAAGGCCTCGAAGGCCAGCGCGACCTCGAGCAGCGAATCGGCCAGCGGTGCACCCTCGAACCGGTCGAAGTCGGCGATCTCGAGCTGGTGCAGCGGGCCCAGCCCCGCCTCGATGACGGCCTGGACGAGGCCGACCTTGTCCTTGAAGTGGTAGTAGACGCTGGCCTCAGACGCGCCGGCCCGCTCGGCGATCTCCTTCGTGGTCAGGCGGCGCAGCCCCTCCTCCTCCACGAGGGACAGCGTCGCCGACAGGATCGCCTCTCGGATGCCGGCCGAGGGCCGACCGCGACGCTTGCTCGGCAGCTGATCCATAGTGGAAGAGTCACCCCTCCGACGATTAACTGTTGACAGACTCAGGAACGATATACAAACTGAGTCTACATTCAGTATTGTCACATTGCTCGAGGAGATCGACGTGGACCGGAAGTGGTGGACCCTCGTCGCCGTTTGCACCGGCGTCTTCATGCTGCTGCTCGACATCACGATCGTGAACGTTGCGCTGCCCGACATCCAGCGGGCCTTCAACGCCTCGCTGTCCGACCTCCAGTGGGTGATCGACGCCTACGCGCTCACCCTCGCCGCCTTCCTGCTGACCGCCGGGTCGATCGCCGACCTCGTGGGACGCCGACGGGTGTTCGGCATCGGCGTCACGGTCTTCACGGTGGGGTCGCTGTTGTGCGGCGCCGCGACCAGCTCGTTGTTCCTGTCACTGTCCCGGGCGCTGCAGGGCGTGGGCGGGGCGATCATGTTCGCCACGTCGCTGGCGCTGCTGGCCCAGGCGTTCCGCGGCAAGGAGCGCGGCATCGCCTTCGGGGCATTCGGCGCCATCACGGGCATCGCGGTCGCGATCGGACCGGTGCTCGGGGGCGCGATCACCAGCGGCCTGTCGTGGCGCTGGATCTTTTTCGTCAACATCCCGATCGGCATCGCCGCCCTCGTGGTGACGATGTTCCGGATCACCGAGTCGCGCGATCCGAACGCGCATCGGCCGGACTGGCTGGGCTTCGTGACCTTCAGTGCCGGGCTGGCCGCACTGGTCTTCGGGATGATCCGCAGCAACGTCGACGGCTGGGGGTCGACGACGGTCGTCGCCTCCCTCGTCGCGGCGGGGGCCTTCCTCACGGCGTTCGTCGTGGTGGAGCTGGTGCAACGCCAGCCGATGTTCGACCTCAAGCTGCTGCGGGTGCCGACCTTCGACGGCGGGCTGGCCGCCGCGTGGGGGATCTCGGCGTCGCTCTTCGCGCTGCTCACCTACCTCGTCCTCTACCTGCAGGACACGCTCAGGCTCTCCGCCCTGCAGACCGGTGTGCGTTTCCTGCCACTGACCGGCGCGATCTTCCTCACGGCCGGGGTGGCCGGGCGGCTGACCGCACGCGTCCCGATCCGGTGGCTGATCGGCCCGGGCTTCCTGCTGATCGGCGCCGGCCTGCTCATGATGCGTGGCCTGACGGCGTCCTCGCAGTGGACCCACCTGTTGCCGGGCATGATCGTCGCGGGCGTCGGCGCCGGGCTGGTCAACGTTCCGCTCGCCTCGACCGCCGTCGGCGTCGTCGACCCGAGCCGCGCCGGGATGGCCTCCGGCATCAACTCGACGTTCCGCCAGGTTGGGATCGCCACCGGCGTCGCTGGACTCGGCGCCATCTTCACCAGCCACCTGCGCAGCTCGGTCACCGACGCGCTCGCCGGCACTCCGCTCGCCAGCCACGCCCAGCAGATCGCGACGGCGGTGAGCGGTGGCCAGGTCGGGCGGGCGGTCGCGGCGGCTCCGCCCGCGGCGCGCGGGGCACTCGTGCACTCCGCCCAGGTCGGGTTCGTGCAGGGGCTGAACGTCATCCTGCTCGTCGGCGCGATCGTGGCGTTCGCCGCGGCCCTGCCGTCCTTCGGGCTGATCCGGCAGCGGGACTTCGTCGTTGCCCCGAACAGCAGCGAGCCGTCGCCGCCGGTCCAGGCTGAACCGGCGACGACGGCAGGCTGACCCCCCGGGAGGCGTCGCGTCCGAGCTAGTTCATGCTCGGGCGCGACGTCGGCGGGATGTTCTGGTTGAGCCGGAAGAGGTTGGTCGGGTCGTAGCGGTCCTTGACCGCGACCAGCCGGGCGTAGGTGTCGGGCGGGTACGACGCACGCACCTTGTCCTCGCCGGCGTCGCCGGTGAAGTTGACGTACATCGACCCCGACCCGTGCTTGGCCAGCGTGTCGCGGGTCCGCCGGGCCCACCCCGTGTGGTCGGCGAATCCCGTGCCGTCGGGGGCGCGGGCGATGACGTTGAGGATGTACGGCGACATGCGCTGCGCGAAGGCGGTCGCAGCCTGCGGCACCCGGGCCATGGCACCGCCCGCGTGGTGGATGTGCACCTCGGACTGCGGGGTCGGCTTGGCCCGCCACCCGGCCAGCGCCTCCTCGATCGCCGCGTCGGGCAGAGCGTCGAGCATCGCCGAGGTGAAGTAGTTGTGGGCGCCGGCCTGCCAGAGCGGGTCGAGAGCCTGCTGCATCGCGGTGTACGGGACCGCACCGACGTGGTCGAGGATCGGGTCGGCCAGGGTCCGCAGCGGCCCGACCGCCTCCTCCGCCCGGTCCATGGGACCGGAGTACACGGCGCCGACCGCGACGATCGGCGTCCCGTGGACCGATTCGGGGAGGAACGGCACCGGCGGTGCGGTGGTGAGGTCGACGAGGGTCGTGAGCTCGTCCGGCATTGAGCCGGTCAGGTCACGCCACCCTCGCACCACGTCGCCGGCCGCGTCACCCGGGAAGAACAGCAGCCCGCCCAGGACGGTAGGTCCGACCCGGTGCAGTTCGTACTCCAGCGAGGTGACGACGCCGAAGTTGCCGCCGCCGCCCCGGAGCGCCCAGAACAGGTCGGAGTTCTCCTCGTCGCTGGCGTGCACCAGCCGCCCGTCGGCCGTGACGACGTCCGCGCCGACGAGGCTGTCGCAGGCAAGTCCGTGGCTGCGCAGCAGCCAGCCGATTCCGCCGCCCAGGGTGAACCCCCCGAGTCCCGTCGTGGAGACGAGCCCACCCGTGACCGCGAGCCCGAAGGCCTGTGTCTCGTGGTCGAAGTCGGCCCAGGTGGCGCCACCCTGGGCGACCGCCCGGCGGCGCTCCGCGTCGACCGTGACGCTTCGCATCGGCGACAGGTCGATGACCACCCCGCCGTCGCAGGTCGAGAACCCGGCGATGCTGTGCGAGCCGCCGCGGACGGCGAGCGTCAGGCCCTGGCTGCGCGCGAACTCCACGGCCTTCATCACGTCCGCGGTGCCCGCACAGCGGATGATCACGGCGGGGTGCTTGTCGTGGGCGGCGTTCCACACGACCCGCGCCTGGTCGTAGTCGGGGTCACCGGGCCGGATGACCTGTCCGCGCACGGAGTCCCGGAGTTCCCCCAGCGTGGCGTCCCCGACGACTTCGGCGTGTCTGGTGCTTGTCATGGCGTCCTCCGCCTCGAGATCGGACCGCGGCACGCAGCCCTCGGTGATGCAGGTGGTGATCACCGGCGACGCTACGAGCCGGGGCTTTGCAACCTCTTAGCGTTCGCTCCGGTGGGCCTGCCGGCGGACGTGTTCGACGCCGTCCACGGCTCCGAGCGCTCCGAACAGGCCCTCCGCATCCGCAAATGCCTGGATCGCCTCATTCACCCGACCCTGCCGGCGCTGGATGGCGCCGAGCATGGCGTAGCCCCACGCGGTGGCCCGGTGATTTCCGGGGATTCGACGCGACTCCCGCAGGGTCTCCGGAAGGAGTCGGACCGCCTCGTCGTCGTTCCCCGCGGCGACGTGGACGCTCGCCATCGTCAACCGCATCGCGACGAGCGCGGGCGCGTCCTCGGTGGCCCGGAACCCGGCCAGCGCCTCCTGCAGCAGGCCGATCCCGCGGTCCACGGCGCCTTCGGACGCGGTGAGGACGCCCAGACCGCCGAGGGTCAGGCCGGTGGCCCGCCGGTCGCCGAGGTCGTGCCGGATCTGCAGGCTCCGCTCGAAGGCGGTGCGGGCCGGTTCGTAGTCACCCCGTACCCGGTGCAGGCAGCCGAGATGGTTCACCGCCAGCGCCTCGCCCTCACGGTCGCCGAGACCACGGAACACCGAGGCGGCTTCCTCCACCAGTGACTGCGCCGCACCGACATCGCCCTCAAGACGTGCGAGGTAGGCCAGGTTGCACAGCACGTAGGCACCGGCCTGGACCGCCCCGACCCGGCGCCCGAGCAGGATCGTCTCTTCGAAGTGCAACCGGGGGCAGTCCGTGCCGGCGCCCTCCACGGCGTAACCCAGCATCATCGGCGCGAAGAACGGCGGGCCCCGCTCGGGCAGCGTCGCCAGACCGACGCGGATCTCGTCGAGGACCGTCCGCGCCGCCGGCAACTCCCCCCGGCCGAGGTGCACCATCGCGAGCGGATGCAGCGCCGACAGCGCGACCAGGTCGGCTCCGCAGTCGGCGGCCAGGTCGTGGGCCTGCAGGCTGGTCCGCCGGCAGTCCGCCCATGCCCCCCTGATGTAGGCGAGCATCGAGCTCGCGACCAGCGCCCGGGCCAGCCCCGCCGGGTCGTCGAGTCCACGTTCGACGGCCACTCCCTCGGCGGCGATCTGCTCGAGGCGTTGGGTGCTCCCGCGCCGTACGTCGAAGACGGCCAGTCCGTACAGGGCCCGGCTGCGCAGGGACGACGGGTCCGGCGCCGCCGCGAGCACGGTCTCCAGCCAGGTGCAACCCTCGGCGAGCAGCCCGCGGGCGAGCCAGGACCGCCACAACGCGACGGCGAGGCGCAGAGCCTGCGCGGGGTCCCGGCGCAGGCCCCACTCGATGGCCAGCCGCAGGTTCTCGTGCTCGGCATCCAGATCGGCGGGCGGTACGACGAGCACGCTCGTCGCCTGCTCGGCGTCGCGGGCCTCGGCGAACTCGACGTACCAGCCGCAGTGGCGGGCGGCCAGCTCGTCCCGCTCACCGGCGGCCCGCAGCCGCTCGGCGGCGTACTGCCGGACCGTCTCGAGCAGCCGGTACCGGTTGACCTCCCCGGCCGGCTCGGCGAGCACGAGTGACGTGTCGACGAGCCGGGCCAGCATCGGCAGCACCCGGGGTCGATCGGCCTCCGCGGCGCAGATCGCCTCGACCGCCGCCAGGCTGAAGGACCCGGCGAACACCGCGAGGCGCCGGAACAGCCGTTGCTCCTCCTCGGTCAGCAGATCGTGGCTCCACGCCAGGGTGGCGGCGAGCGTCTGCTGTCTCGTCACCCGGCTGCGGTCGCCCCGGTCGAGGAGCGTGAGCGCGTCACCGAGTCGGTCGGCGATCTGTCGCGCCGACAGGATCGGGGCACAGGCCGCGGCGAGCTCCAACGCCAGGGGCACACCGTCGAGGCGGTAGCAGACCTCGGCGACCGCGTCCGCGTTGTCCTCGGTGAGCGTGAAACCGGCGGTGGCGGCCGACGCCCGCCGGAGGAACAGCTCGACCGAGGCGATGGCGGCGAGCGCCTCCAGCGGGGGCATCCGGGCCGGGTCGGGCAGTGCCAGGGAGGGTGTCCGCCAGGTGACCTCGCTGTCGATGCGCAGCGGTTCCCGGCTCGTCGTCAGCACCGACACCCGCGGACACCGCTGCAGGACCCGCGTCACGATCCGCGCGCACTCGTCGAGCAGGTGCTCGCAGTTGTCCAGGACGACGAGCAGCTCGCGGTCGTGCAGCTGCGTCACCAACGAGTCGGCGGACGCCCGGTGGGAGGGCAGCTCCAGGCGGAGCGCCCGCGCGATTTCGGACACGAGCAGGTCGCCGTTGTCGAGCGCGCCCAGCTCGACGAGGAAGGCGCCGTCCGGATACCGCCCGCTCCGTCGGCGCGCGAGCTCGACCGCGAGCGCCGTCTTCCCGACTCCGCCCGGCCCGGTCAGGGTGAGCAGGCGGGTGCGGGCGAGGATCCCGTCGGTCTCCCGCAGGTCCCGGTCGCGGCCGACCAGCGTCGTCACCCGGGCGGGGAGGCTGCCCGGCGCACCCGGTGCCTGCCGGCCTTCGGGATCGGCGCCGGCCAGCAGCTGGCGGTAGAGCTGTCGCGTCTTCCATTCGGGGTCGGCGGCGAGGTCACGCGCAAGCACCCCGCGCAAATTCTCGAAGACTGTCAACGCCTCCGAACGGCGTCCGGCATCGGCGAGGGCGCGCATCAGCGCGCGGTGGGCCGGCTCGTGCAGCGGGTTCGCGCCGGTCACCGGTGTCAGTACGGCGACCGCGCCGGCCGGGTCGTCTCTCGCGAGATCGGTCTCGACGAGGTCCAGCACCGCCTCCAGGTGCCACTCCCGGGCCGCCGCCACGTGCACCTGCGCCCACTCCTCGTACGCGTCCTCGGGCAGCAGCCCGCCGTGCCAGCGCTCCAGGAGGCCGACGAGCGCCGACGCGTCGGCGGACCCGTCGTTCGCGCGCGTATCGCGTACGGCGCTCTGCAGTTCCTCCAGGTCTGTGACGACCGGATGGTCCGGACCCAGTACGACGACGTCGTCCCGGAGCCCGAGGATCGCGGGCCCGTCGACGCCGATCGTGGCGAGTGCGCGGCGCGCCGCGTGCAGCACCTGGTGGAGATTGTTGCGTGCCGCGTCGGGGTCGAGGTCGGGCCACAGCTGTTCGATCACCCGGTCCCGATGCATCCGGTGACCCGGCTCGAGCGCGAGCAGCTTGACCAGCGTCTTCGCCTTGCGCAGCCGCCACGCGTTGTGGACGACCCGGCGGTTCCCCGCGGAGACGTCGAAGCCGCCCAGCAGCTGGATGCGTACGGCGACCGGCCGCGCTCGGGGCTGTGCGGTGCCGGCCATGAGCCTGATCTCACCAGGGTTCGGTGCCCGAGGAGTCCTGTTTCGGGAGGTCGCCCGCCCTGACGCTCAGCGTCGGGCGAGGATGAACCCGGCCCGATCCTCGACCGGGGTGAAGGGCAACCGGACGAGGTCGTATCCATAGTTCAGGTAGGCGGCCTCGATCGCCTCGAACGTCCGGACGGCCTCGTCGTAGGACTGCGTGCGTTCGACGTCCGTCGCGTAGATCTCCGGCCACGGCGGCGCGATGAAGACCCGCGGCCGGTAGCGGAAGGTGCGGATCGCGGCGTCGATATGAGCCGGAACCGGGCGCCCGAGCAGGCGCTGGTATCCGGCCAGATCCGGGACCCCCCGGTCGAAGAAGACCACCGGTGCCGCGTCGTGCTCGGCGTTGCGATAGGTCCGGATCTCCCAGCTCAGCATGGCCTCGGCGAACAGCGCCGGGTCCGCCCACGGCAATGCCGGGCCGTCGATGATGACCTGGTCCTTGATGATCGCGCGGCCCGCCTCAGCGGTGACCGCGTGGCCTCGTCGGCGCAGTTCGTCGATGAGCGTCGTCTTTCCCGAGCCGGGTCCCCCGGTGACGATGACGAAACGTTCACCGCCCGGGGCGCAGCGCGGCGCGGGAGTGCTGTCGGTCAATTGCGACTGCCTTTCGCTGGATTGTGGGCATGACGGAGCACCGACCGGAGGTCGGTGGCGAAAACGGGACCTGCGTCGCGGGAGAAACCTCGACCGCGGTGCCCGGATCGGGCGGCACAACGATGAAAACGCTACCACGGGGCCGGGCGGCACCTGTTGAACCGGCCAGGTGGCCGTCGGCACAATGACGTCATGATCATCCGGCCGGCACGGGTCGAGGACGCCGCCGAGATGGCCGGCGTCCATGTGCAGTCCTGGCGGTCGGCGTACCGCGGGCTGGTGCCGCAGGACTTCGTCGACGGCCTGGATATCGCCCGCCGGGCCGCGCCCCATTCCGCATCAACGTGACGTTGATGCGGCTAGAGCGCTTGAACGTGACGTTCAAGCGGAATAACGCGGCAAACTTTGCCGGAAAGTTGCCGCCCCATTCCGCATCAACGTGACGTTGATGCGGCTAGAGCGCTTGAACGTGACGTTCATGCGGAATGGGGGCGGCGGGCGTCCTCGGGGCGGGTGCCATCAGGATCAGGGCGGCCGTCGCTGTCACCGGCGGATCGACGTCGTGCGCCGTACTCGCATCTACGGGACAGATCGGCGAGTAGCGCGCACGATGTCGACCGCACCTGCTCCGTACGCCGAGATCACCCGACCGACCGCCGCCCCGCACTCCGTTTGGCATCAACGTGACGTTGATGCCGCTAGATGGCTTGAACGTGACGTTCAAGCAAAACGGGGGGCGGAGACTTGAGCGGCGGAAATCCGTGGGCGGGGTCAGTAGGGGCAGCGCATCGAGCGGACGGCCTGCTCGCCCTTCGCGTCGAGCTCGCGCAGTTCGTCGAGGAAGGTGCCGAAGTGCCGCCGAGGCCGGAAGCCGATCTCACTCGCACCGGACGCGTCGGGCAGCGACGGCCGCCGCCGGATGTCGATGTCGTAGCGCTCGATCAGCTCGCGCGAGCCCGGGAACACGTGCTCACAGGCCGCCGGCGGATCCTGCTCCCACGACTCCAGGTCCCCTGCGGCATAGGCATTCGCGCGTACGGCGTTGACCACGACGCCTTCGGGATCCGCGGACGGCGAGAGCCCAGTCTCGAGATGACGCACCGCCCGCTCGACGCAGTCGAGCACGTCCTCGCGGTCGACGCCGCCGTAGAGCAGCCGCGCGCCGTAGCGGTTGAGGTAGTCGCTCCCCCACGGCGTGAAGTCCGCCGGACGGATGATCACGTAACGCAGACCGTGATTACGCCGGTGGTATTCGCACAGCTCCTCACCGATCCGCTTGGTGAACCCGTACTTCTCGTAGTGCCCGTGCCACGACATCGACGAGAGGAACACGAGGCGGCGTACGCCGGCCTCCTTCGCGGCCTGCAGCGCCCAGAAGAAGCCGTCGACGTTGAGCCGCCAGAAGTCGGTCTCGGTCTTCACCCGCGAGTGGATCCCGTGCCAGGCCGGGGTGTGCAGGAGCAGGTCACAGCCCTGCGCCGCCCGCTCGAGCCCCACGCCGGCCTGGACGTCGCACTGCACGAATTCCCCGGCGGCGGAGTCGCCGGCGGGGCCGTCGGTGGAGTCGGCGGCAGGGTCGTCGGGCAGCGGGTTGAGGTCGCTCGAGACGACCGTGTGCCCGCGGGCCCGGAGTCGGGGCGCGATGCCGCGGCCCACGTTGCCGCCCGCGCCGGTCAGCAGGATCCGCACGTCCGTCCTCCTCGATGTCGCCCCGATGTCACCCCCGCCGATGCCGCGCCGGAGGAGTACATCATCCGGTTGACCCTCACCCCGACGCGGACTAGTTTCTACCACGGTGAATTTCGATTCCGCATCGTGGATGCTGGCTACCGCCGCAAGCCCCGTCCCGCGAGCCCAGCCGGCGCCGCCCGTCGACGTGTCGCTGCCGTCGCCTACCACCGAGGAGCTGTCATGGATCCGTCCTGCCTGCAACACCGGTTGACCGAACCGGAGCGGGCGATCTTCGAGGAGAAAGGCTTCCTGCAGATCGAGGATGCGCTCTCGCCACAGCAGGTCAGTGAGCTGACCGCGGCGGCCGACAGCCTGCACAAGCGCCAGCTCGACGCCGGCGCGGCGAAACCCGATTCGGCGATGTTCTTCCCGAACTTCATCCCGGAGCACCCGTCGTTCACCGAGCTCGTGGACTACGAACGCGTTCTGCCGAAGGTCTGGGGGATGCTCGGCTGGAACATCTACCTCTACCACGCGCACCTCATCGTCACCCCGCCGTCGGGCAGGCAGCGTTCGGACGCGACCTTCGGCTGGCACCAGGACTCCGGCCGGGTCAACCGCGACATGGAGACCCACCCCCGCCCGCGGCTGTCGATCAAGGTCGCCTACTTCCTCTCCGACGTCGGCGAGGAGGGTCGGGGGAACTTCTGGGTCGTGCCCGGCAGCCACCTGAAGGACGACGACGTCGCCGTCCCCACCGAGCGGGACCGGGCAGCCGGCCGGCGCCGTACCGGTGCTGGCCAAGCCGGGCACCGCGGTCTTCTTCGACCGGCGGCTCTGGCATGCGGCGAGCCCCAACTGGTCCGACGTGACCCGCAAGGTCCTCTTCTACGGCTACGGCTACCGGTGGATCCGGACGAAGGACGACATGACCGTGGATGAGCTCTGGCCGCAGAGTGATCCGATTCGCACGCAGCTTCTGGGGTATGGCGTCAACTGCAACGGCCACTACTCGCCGACGGAGGACGACGTTCCCCTGCGCGGCTGGCTGGCGGAGCACAGTCCCGAGGACGCCGCCTGACCGGCACCCGCAACGCCCGATCGGTTGACAAGGAGACACGATGAGTAGCACAGCACTGCCGAAGCGCACCCTCGGCCGCACCGGACTCGAGGTGACCACCCTCGGGTACGGCGCCATGGAGGTCCGCGGCTCCCGCATCTGGGGCGGCCGCCCGATCGAGGACCGCGAGGCCGAGACCATCCTCAACGCCGTCGTCGACTCGGGGATCAACTTCATCGACACGGCCAACGACTACGGCCGTAGCGAGGAGTACATCGGCCGCTACCTGTCCCACCGGCGCGACGAGTACGTCCTCGCCACCAAGTGCGGCTGCACCGTCGTCCACCGCGACGACGACGACCGACGACACCCCGCACGTCTGGACCCGCGACAACCTCTTCCGCGGCCTGCACGAGAGCCTCGACCGGATGAAGACCGACCACGTCGACGTGATCCAGCTGCACAACCCGAGCGTCGAGCAGGCCGAGAAGGGCTGACCTCGTCGCCGCGCTGCAGGAGATGAAGGACCAGGGCAAGACGCGCTGGATCGGCATCTCGGCGACCAACCCGCACCTCGCGACGTACATCGGCTGGGGCGTCTTCGACACCTTCCAGATCCCCTACTCCGCGCTGGAGCGCGAGCACGAGAACCTGATCGCGGCAGGCCGCCGACGCCGGTGCGGGCGTCATCGTCCGCGGCGGTGTCGCCCGCGGCGAGCCGGGCTCCGGACTGGGTTCGCAGGACCGCTGGGCGGTGTGGGAGAAGGCCAACCTCGACGAGCTGCTCGACGAGGGCGAGAGCCGGACCGGCTTCCTGCTGCGCTTCACCAACAGCCACCCCGGGATGGCGACCAACATCGTCGGGACCAACAACCCGGCGCACCTGCGCGAGAACATCGAGATGGCCGCGCGTGGGCCGTTGCCGGAGAAGACCTACGCCGAGGCCAAGCGCCGCCTCGACGCGGCCTCGGCGTGACGGCGAGCAGGTCCGCCCCGGCCGACGGGGTCCTGAGCCGCCCGCTCGGCCGGTCCGGGATCGAGGTCAGCGCACTCGGCATGGGCTGCTGGGCGATCGGCGGTCCGCACGCACGGCAGGGGAGCCCGGTCGGCTGGGGCGCGGTCAACGACGACGAGTCAATCCGCGCCCTGCGCCGTGCCTACGACCTCGGTGTCACGTTCTTCGACACCGCCGACGTCTACGGCTGCGGCCACAGTGAACGGCTGATCGCCCGGGCGTTCGACGGCAGACGCGACGACATCGTCATCGCGTCGAAGGCCGGCTACACCTACGTCGAGGAGACCCGCGAGGCGCCCGGCGAGAACGGGTCGCCGGACTACATCCGCTGGGCGTGCGAGCAGAGCCTGCGGCGGCTGCAGACCGATCACCTCGACCTCTACCAGTTCCACCTCGGCGGATACGACATGGCGAAGGCACCCGAGGTGCTCGCCGTGTTCGACGAGTTGGTGACACAGGGCAAGGTACGGGCGATCGGCTGGAGCACCGACGACCCCGACCGGGCGGAGTTCTTCGCCCAGAACCCGAACTGCGTCGCCATCCAGCAGGCCTTCAACCTGTTCCAGGGCAACGAGGAGACGCTGGCCGTCTGTGAGAAGTACGACCTGGCCAGCGTCATCCGGGGGCCGCTGGGCATGGGTCTGCTGACCGGCAAGTTCTCGCGGGACAGCACCCTGCCCGACGACGACGTCCGGTCCGGGTGGGACTTCAACAGTGGCGCGCAGGCCGACCGGCTCGACCGGCTCGAGAAGGTGCGCGCCGTCCTCACCGAGGACGGCCGCACCCTCGCTCAGGGCGCGCTGGCCTGGCTGTGGGCGCGGAGCCCGGCGACGATCCCGATCCCCGGCTTCAAGACCACCGCGCAGGTCGAGGAGAACGTCGGGGCGCTGGCCGCAGGACCCCTGACCGATTCGCAGATGACGCGGATCGCCGACGTGCTCGGCTAGGCTTCCCTCTCGCGGTTCACGGAGAGGCGGCGCCGATGTCGGACAGTACGGCGACCCGACCCCGACCGTTCCGCCGTTTCGCCGACGGCGGAGCGGTCGGGGACGTCATTCCCTTCTACAGCGGCGGGTCCTACCACCTGTTCTGTCTGGTGACACCGCCGGACGCGGTGGAGATGCCCGACCGGTTGCGGACCAGCTGGCGGCACCTGCAGTCCACGGACATGGTCAGCTGGCAGGAACTGCCCACCGCCCTGTCCCCCGGCGGCCCGGGCGAGCCCGATCGCGACGGGGTCTGGACCGGCTCGGTGGTCAACGCCGACGGCCGCTACCACGTCTTCTACACCGGCCACGCCGCCGACGCCGCGGTCCCGCAGACGATCTGTCACGCCACCAGCGACGACCTGGTGACCTTCCAGAAGGACCCCCGCAACCCGATCCTGCGGCCCGACTCCGCCATCTTCGCGCCGACCGACTGGCGCGATCCGTTCGTCTTCTGGAACGACGACGAACACTGCTACTGGATGCTGATCTCGACCCGGACGGCCGGCAGCGCCGAGCCCGCCAAGGGCTGCCTGGCGTTGAGCCGGTCGGGCACGCTCGCGGGCTGGACCGCGCCGGAACCGCTGTACTCCACGCTGTTCACCCACTGCCCCGAGTGCCCGGAGATGTTCGGCCTCGGGAGTCGGGTGTGGCTGGCGTACTCCCGCTACAGCGATCGCCGGCAGACCGTCGTCCGCGTCGCCGACAACCCGCGCGGGCCTTGGCGCCGGCCCTCCCGCGAGGCGCTCGACGGCGAACAGTGGTACGCCGCGAAGTCGCTGCACGACGACCAGGGTCGGCGGATCGCCTTCGGGTGGGTCCCCGACCGCCCGGTCCCGCCGTCCACCGAGTGGCTGTGGGGCGGCGATCTGGCGCTTCCCCGCGAGCTCTACGTCGGCGCCGACGGGGAACTCGCCGGACGTCTCCCCGAGCCGGTCGCCGCGGCGCTGGGGGCACCCGCGAACTGGAAACTGGCCAGCCGCTCACGCTCCTGGTTCCGCGACGGCACGGACCTCGTCGTCGACACCCGGACCGGTCCGGCCCGGCTCGTCGTCGCGCTCGACGGGGTGCCCGAGAGTTTCGTCGTCTCCTGCACGCTGGACGGGGACTTCGACACCGCGGGGATCGTCGTGGGCGATACCGACGGGCTCTCCTGCGGTCTGGCCGTGGTCGTCTGCCGGCCGGAGCAGGTCGCCCGGATCGTCGACCTCTCGGCACCGGCCGCCGGCCGGGTCGCCTACTCCCCTGTCGCCGAGCAGCGACTCTCCGCGGCGGCGACCGGCAGCATCGACATGACCGTCAGCGTGCGGGGCGACATCGTCGAAGCGTTCCTCGGTGACGGCACCTGCCTGACCCGCCGGCTCGGTGAGCACGACCGCGAGCGGGGACGCGGTGCGTTCGCACTGCTCGCCGACGCCGCCCGGATGACGTTCCGCGGCCTCACCGTCCGCTCGCCGTAGTGCCGCGGCGTCTGGCGGCCCGCAACCTCTCCATGATCGTGATCGGATTTCGCCGCGAAACGCCGTGCGGATCCGATCACGATCATGGAGGGTGCGGGCCGGGAGCCCACGATCAAGAGGGGATTCGCTCGGCGTGTCGCACCGAAATCCCCTCTTGATCATGGATCGCCGTGGGCGCCAGCACGGGTGCGGGAGCGCCGGCGGGCGTTAGGACGTCGTGGGGGCCTTGGCGCCGTTCGCGTCCTGCTTCAGCTCCGCGGCCAGCTGGTCGCCTTCCATCTCGCTGGCCTTCGCCACGATGCGGCTGGCGGCCTTGACGTTCGCCGCGATCTGGTCGGCGAGGTTCGTCTCGTAGATGACGATGAGGCCGGCCTCGCCGGCGTCCAGCGTGTCGCCGAGCTCCTTGAGGTCGCTGCGCGACATTCCGCCGCTCACGTGCCCGGCCACGCCGCCGATCGCCGCGCCGCCGGCCGCACCCGCGGCCACCCCGATGCCGATCGGCGGGAACAGCACCGCGGCCACCCCGACCGCCAGGCCCCAGCCGAGTCCGACCGCGGCACCATGGCGGGTGGGCTGCTCGTGCTTCTTGACGATCTTGACCTTGCCGTCAACGCTCTTGGCGACGACCGCTGCGTCGAAGTCATGGGAGGTCTTGACGGCGCGGTAGAGCGCCTTCACCGCTTCGTAGTCGCCGATCGCCTGATCGACGTCGTCGTACGCCGCCGCGAGTACGTACAGCACGTCCTTGTCCTGCTTGGCCATGGTGGGATCCCCCGTCATAGTCCGTTGGTTGGCCCCACCCTCCCCACGGACCCTGCCTTGCGGCATCATCCGATCCGGATGACCACCGGGGTGCGCGGTCAGAGGGGGCCGATGGTGCTTATATCGTGCCGCGAGGAGATCACTCCGTCCGCGTCGCGGTGCCGGAATCGGACAGGAGTGCGGGATGACCATGCCGAAGACGGTGCGCGTCGTCCAGCTGGACCGGGCGGTCATCGACGCCCTGGCCGGCGGTGATCTGACCGCGGCCAACAAGGCCGGGACGATCGCTCTGACGCCGTACCTCGTCGGGCCGGAGTGCCGTGGCGTCTGGGCGCGGCGGAGCAGGCAGATCGCGCTCGACCCGGTCAGCGCCGCTTGGATCACCGGAGCCGTGCTCGACACCGATCGGGCGCTGGTCGTCGGGCGGGCCGGCTACCACGGGCCGCCGGACGCCGAGGGAATGGTGGAGATCGGTTACGCCATCGATCCCGCGCACCGCCGGCAGGGATACGCGCGGGCGGCGGTCGAGGCGCTCCTGGACCGCGCGTCCCAGGAGCCCGACGTCCGCATGGTGCGGGCGACCATCAGCCCCGGGAACGCCCCCTCGCGCCTGCTGGTGGCGCAGTACGGGTTCGTCGAGGTCGGTGAGCAGTGGGACGACGAGGACGGGCTCGAGACGATCTTCGAGGTGGCCGCAGACCGGGTGGGCTGCTCGCGGTGTGCCGACGAACAGGTTGCGAACGACGAAAACCCGGTCGACGATTTAGATCAAGGATCGATATAGTTTCGGTATGCCTGCAGGTGGTGCCGTAGAGCGGCTGACCCGCTCCATCGAGGACTTCAACTCGTTGTTCATCCGGCTCCCCACCTCGGACCGGTTGACCTTCTCTGCGCTGTCAGTGCTGCACACCCTGTCGAGGGTGGGGCCGTGCCGGCTGAGCGACCTGGTCCGGACGGAGCAGATCAAGCAACCGGCGCTCACGGCAGCGGTAGCGAAGTTGGAACGCGACGGGCTCGTCGAACGCCGGCCCGATCCGGGTGACGGGCGGGCCTCGAGGTTGTCCCTCACCGCGGATGGCCGGTCGATCGTGGCCCGCCGCCATGCCGACCGGGTGCAGCGGATGCGCAGTCTCGTCGATCGACTCGCGCCTGCTGACCGCAAACGGCTGCTGAGCATCGCCGGCGTACTCGACCAGATCGTTCAGCTCGCCGACGAGCCGGACGAAAACCTGATGAAAGGAGCGGTACGTGAGCACCAGCGTGACTGCACTGGCACCGACGCCGATCGCCGTTGAGGAGCGGGTTCTCGAGGATCTGCGGTCGCGGCTGCGGGCCACGAACTGGCCGGAAGACGAAGGGAACGAGGACGGCCGGTACGGCGTCCCTAGGGCCCTGCTCCAGGACCTGGCGCAGTACTGGGCCGAGGAGTACGACTGGCGGGCCGCCGAGCGGGCGATGAATGCCTACGAGCACTACCTGGTCGACGTGTCCGGCACCCGCGTGCACTTCATGCGCAAGCCGGGCGTCGGGCCCGATCCCACCCCGCTGATCCTCAGCCACGGCTGGCCCTGGACCTTCTGGCACTGGTCGAAGGTCATCGACCGGCTCGCGGACCCGGCGGCATTCGGTGGCGACCCGGCGGACGCCTTCGAGGTGATCGTCCCGTCATTGCCGGGCTTCGGGTATTCGACACCGACCCGGCCGGACATGAACTTCTGGAAGATCGCGGACGTCTGGCACGACCTGATGACCCGGACGCTCGGCCATTCCCGCTACGCCGCGGCGGGTTGCGACGTCGGCGCCCTCGTCACGGGACAGCTCGGTCACAAGTACGCCGACGAGCTGTGCGGCATCCACATCGGATCGGCCCTGAAACTCGACTTCTTCACCGGCGACCGGGCCTGGGACTTCTCCGGTGGCCGACCCATCCCACCCGACCTCCCCGATGACCTGCGGCAACGACTGCTCGAGATCGAGCGACGGTTCGCCGTGCACCTCGCCGCGCACATGCTCGCTCCGAGCACACTCGGATACGGACTGGCCGACTCCCCGGTCGGCATGCTGGCCTGGATCCTCGAACGATGGATGAACTGGTCCGACGACGGCGGAGACATCTACACCGTGTTCACCCGCGACGAGCTACTCACCCACGCAACGATCTACTGGACCGGCAACGCCATCGCCAGCTCGATCCGCACCTACGCCAACAACAATCGATACCCCTGGGCGCCGTCCCATGACCGGACGCCGGTCATCGAGGCGCCGACCGGGATCACGTTCGTCGACTACGAGAACCCCCCGGGAATCACCAGCCCGACGGAGCGCATCGAGTCGTTCCTGGCGAGCGACCGCGCCGCTTGGTACAACCACGTCAACATCGCCGCCCACCCCCACGGCGGCCACTTCATCCCCTGGGAGATCCCCGAACTCTGGACCGCGGACCTGGTCCAGACCTTCAGGTCGCAGCGCTAGCCCTGCGCGGGGACGCTCATCTCGCCGAGTTCGGACCAGTCGTCCTGGGGCAGCTTCACGTTGACGATGCGCGGCGTCTCGACCAGGTGCGGCGGCATCGTCTGGATGGCCTTCTTGAAGTGGTCGGACTGCACGTGCGCGACTCCGGCGTCGTCGTCGGCGAAGGCCTCGAGCAGCACGTACTCGTTGCGGTCGTCGAGGCTGCGCGACCAGTCGAACCAGAGGCAGCCCGGCTCGCTCCGCGTCGCCTGCGTGAAGTCGTCGACGATCTGGGGCCACCGCTCGGCGTCGGCGGGCTTGACCCGGAAGCGGACAGTTATGAAGATCACGGGACTCTCCGTCCAGAGATGCCCAACGCGGCCGCCGGGCTCGCGCTGATCATCGTACGGCGGACTCCCCACCCGTTGCGAGGCTTTGGGTCAGCGCCTCGACCCAGCACCGGAGCAGGTAGGCGGCTGCGGTGTTGCGGGTCAGTCCGACCGGCTGGTCTCCCTGCGAACCGTCCGGACGAAGCGTCGACACGATGACCCGCCCGGCGCCCCAGGCGACGTCGGCGGCGTAGTCGTGCACGTCTCCCGTCCGCGCGTCGACCCGCCGCAGCAGGGGACGCACCTCCGGCACCGCCGACAGGTCCAGCGCGGCGTCGGTGGCGCACCCGGCGAACTGCAGATCGGTCCAGCCGTCGTGCGGGAAGTCACCCCACGCCTCGTGCGGCTCCACGACCTTCACGGCCTCACGCCAGAACGGGACCGCCCGGACCGGGAACGGGCGTCCGTCGTCGGCCGCGGTCAGGAGCACGATGGCGCGGCCGCCGGCTGCCACGCGGTCCCGGACCGCGTCCGTCCACGCGCTGGCGATGACCAATGCTGCCGGCTCGTCGACGATGCGAGCCCCCACCGACGACAGGCCCGAGAGCCGGCCGGCCGGATCGTCGACCCAGACCGGTCCGAGCTCGTCCCACGGGCGCCGCGGGAAGAACCACAGCGGCCAGCTGTTGCTGGTCGCCTCGGACCCCACCCGGCACCGTGCCCGCAGCAGAGCCTGCCGCGGCCGATCGACCTCGGGCGCCGCGAACTGCGCGACCAGCAGCTCACGCACCGATCCCGGCCCGGACCGCGCCCCCGGGTCGACCGAGCCCCGCGCGAAGGGCGGCTCGTCGACCAGAGCGACGTCCCAGTCGAGCACGGCGACGCCGCCGAGCGGCCATGGTGTGCCAGCACGAGGTGCGGACGGACCGCGTCCCCGCTCTCGTAGCACCAGACATCCTGGTACGCCGGCCGGTCCCCGCCGGCGACCCAGGTGCGTCGTCGGTCCCAGCCGACCGTCAGCACCAGATCGGAGTTGAAGGCGGCGAACTCCTCCGGATCGACCTTGAGCAGCCCGCGGTCATCCCAGATCCCGGCGGTGCTGATCGGGGTGTCCCGCTCCCCGGTGACGACGTATCCGGACGTGTCCGCACGGCTGCGGACGATTTCGAGGGTCACCTTGCGGTGCAGCAGCGCCTGTCGGTGGGAGACGCGTTCGAGTTCGTCGCCGCGTTCCCAGAACCCGTTGGCCCGCAGCCGATTCTCCATCCGACCCGTGTCGTACTGCCAGCGGGCACCCTGCGGGTTCTCGACGGGGTCCGCGCTGGTCCACCAGGGCCGGCGTCCGTCCGGCCCCTCGAGGCGGCGCAGGTCGCGGAAGGTGTCGAGGTCGCAGAACTCGCCGAACAGCCACGGCTTCTCCGGTCGCCACTGCGGCGCGAAGTAGTCGAGCACACCGCGGAAATGCTGGAGCTCGCAGTAGAAATGGTGGTCGTAGAAGTCGGCGTGCTCGGTGAGCGAACCGCCGTAGGCCTCACCGGACCCGCTGTTGTCACACACCAGCGCGTCACCGACGAGACCCTTGACCTCGTCGTACAGCGGGCCCAGCAGGTCGTCGCCGATAGCGGCGCCGAGCTCGCAGCCGAGCGTCCAGAGGATGACGGACGGATGGTCCCGGCCGGCCCGGACCAGCCGTCCGGTCTCGACGAACAGCTGGTCGCGGAATGCTCCGGTGGGTTTCGGCAGCCACATCGGCAGCTCCACCCAGAGCAGCATTCCCAGCTCGTCGGCGATGTCGAAGTAGTACTGCGGCGGGAACCAAAGGCACAGCTTGACGCCGTTGAAGCCGAGCCTGCGCAGCTCCAGGAGGTCGGCCCGGACGCGGTCCGGACCGGGGTTGCAGTGCAGGACGTCCGGATACCACCCCCACGACAGGACCATCCGCATGTAGATCGGCTCCCCGCCGATCTCGATCCGCGGACCGTCGACGCTGACGTCCCGGATTCCGAAGCGGACCTCGGTCTCCTCCCCGGCGGTGCGGAGGACGGCCGTGTAGAGGTACGGCCGACCAGGCGACCAACCCTGCGGGTCAGCCACCCGTACGGCGAAGCTGACCCGGCCCGCACCGGTGTCGGCCTTGTCCTCGGCGACGACCTGCCGGTCGGCGTCCCGCACCGACAACGACACGGCTCCCGGGGCGGAGAGCTCGGCATCGACCTCGATCAGGCCGTCGGCGCACCCCCGGGCGCGCACCTCTGTCACCGCCACCGGCCCGCGGACGATCAGCTCGACGTCCTGCCAGATCCCGCCGTGGACCTGACCCCACACGTACGGCAGGAAGCCGGAGAGCGTTTCGTTGACCGGATAGTTGCCCGGCACGGCGACGGAGTCGGGCCCGGCGACCAGGCTCGCCGGCTTCTCCACCCGCACCAGCAGTTCGCTCGTCCCACCCGCCGTGACGGCCGTCGTGATGTCGACCTCGAACGCGTCCCACATGCCGACGTGCCGGCCGACCTCGACGTCATCGACGAACACCTGACAGGCGTAGCTCACGGCACCGAACCGCAGCAGGACCCGCCGACCGTCCAGTCGCTCCGGCACCGCGAACGTCGTGCGGTAGTCCACCGGGCCGGCGAAGTCCTTCGCGATTCCCGCGGGCTCCCAGCTGCCCGGCACGGCGACCGGGCGCCAGCCGGACGCGCCCGTGATCCGCAGCTCCCACGGTCCGGCAAGCCTACGGGTGCTCATACGGCCACGATCTCCGCCCAGTCGAGCACCGACTCGTCGCCCCACGCGACCGTTGCCGCCCTCCCATTGAGCTCGATCCGCACTCCGTCATCCACCGGGCGCAAGGTCACCTGGACAGGGCAGCCCCGCAGGGTGATGCACGCGCTGTAGCGGGCACCGGCCTTCCGCATCGCCTCCGGAAACGCGGGCCGGACATGCACGCCGTCGCCGCTGACCCGCAGGCCCAGAACCACCCCGAGCAGCAGGTGCGTGGTGAACGCACCCCAGCCGTACCCCTCGCCGCCGCAGCGGCCGGAGACCGGCCAGTATTCGCAGCTGACGCCGG
The DNA here is from genome assembly GCA_963828605.1 of uncultured Actinomycetota bacterium. Taxonomy (GTDB): domain Bacteria; phylum Actinomycetota; class Actinomycetes; order Mycobacteriales; family QHCD01; genus DASXJE01. Next base: position 1,110,136 of record CAWHER010000001.1, read on the forward strand.
GAAGGGTCCGGCCCTCCTGGTGTCGCGCGGCATCCCAGAATGTGTAGGCCCGGTCGATCACGGCGTGCGCGATCAGGGCCGCCGTGTCGTGCTCGCCGGCGGCCAATCGCCGCCTCGGCTGCCGTCCACGCGAACATCGGCCACACCACCTGCTCGGGCCGGGCGGACCGGATCGCCGCGCGCAGCGCACCGACGCGGTCGGGCGGCGACATTCCCAGCGCCACCGGGGCGAGCAGCATCACGTCGTCGACCTCCGTCGGCCCGGACCGGTCGGTGTCGGCGTAGCGGATACCGGTCCACATCTGCTCGGTCCGCCCATGGAACTCCGTCGCCAGGCCGCGCCACCGATCGGCCTCCTCGGGCCGGTCCAGGACCGTCGCCCAGTCGGCCATCGCCGCAGCGGCGTGGGCGAACGACGCCTGCAGATCGACCGGTCGCGTGGTCCAGGTCGGGTGCCCGCCGCCGAGCGGCTGGGCACCGAAGCGCGGCGACAGATCCTGGCCCGACTCCCAACTGCAGGCATGAACCAGCCACCCGTCGGAGTCGCGCCGGAAATCCAGCCACCACTGAAGGTAGGCGGCACAGTGGGCATAGATCTCGCGCAACCAGTCGCGATCGGGCCGCAGGTCGAAGAGTCGGCCGATCACTAACCACGGATAGCCCCACTGCGGGCCGGTGCCGCACGGGGCACCGTCGGCCGACACCATGTTGTAGGTCCCGTCCTCCCGCGAGCACGGGACGTTGGGCTCGGGGGCGTCGGCAAAGACGCCTAACAACATGTCCTGGGCCACCCTCGGGTCGGCGTACCCCAGCAGTAGCGCGTCGATCGCGGCCTCACCGAGAACGACGCGGGGCGCCTGGATCTGCATCGCGTCCCACGGATGGTGATAGATCCCGACGGGTGCCTTCACCATCATCCGCAGCGTCTCCAGGTCGTAGACCAGGCCGCGTCGCCAATGGTCCGGCCAGTCACCGTCGAGCCGGGGCGCAGCCGCCCAGAAGTCGTCGTCCTGGGCCAGCAGCTCCGCCCGCCGTTCAGCCGCAGCCTCGCGGGCCGTGACCAGTCGCGACCGCGCTTCGGTCGCAGTGCGGCCACGGGCAAGAAGAACGAGCAGGTCGCGGGCGTCGACTGCCGAGAACGTCATGACCGCGGCGAGGCCGACCTGCTCCTGGGCCGCTCCGATCACCGCCACCGGCCGGAGTGGCTGCGCCGGCATCCCGTCCGGGAGCCAATCCGCGGCCGCCGCGGGATCGGCGGTGATATCCACCGCGCTCGCCGGTCGGGAGGCCCACAGGGCGAAGGCCTCGCCGTCCTCGAACCCCTGGATCAACACCTCGTCACCCTCGAGTCGTCCGACAAGGCCGGACTCGCCCCAACCGAGGTCGGCGGACAACAACCGCTCGTAGTCGATCCGGACGACCAGCTCACGACGGGGATGTGCGGCAATCCTGGCGCACAGCACATCGTCGCCGACCGTGTGGAACTCGGCGACCAACCGGGCATACGCTCGCTCCGCCTGAAGTCTGACGACGTTCTTGGAGTGGTACGGCGCGACCACCCGGTCGAAATCCGCCATGTCGAGGTGGCCGTCCAGCCCGACCCGCAGTCCGGCGCGGTAGGTCTCGAGGCCGCCGCCATACGACGTCGACAGGGCCGGGAAATGCCACTGGAAGCCGAGGTCGCGGGACCGGAGCACTCCCTTCGGGGTGAGCCGCCGGGTGTGACCGGGGAGATCGAGGTAGCCGTGGGGCGTGTAGTCGTCGACCGGAAACCCGGATAGGTCGGCGGTCACCCTTTCACCCCACTGAGCGCGATCCCGGCGATGAAGTAACGCTGCGAGAAAAGGTAGACCCCGATGACCGGCAGCAGGACGACCACCGACGCGGCCATCATCAGCGGCCAGTTCGGCTGCTGATATGCGGACGCGCTGACGTTGAAGTAGGCAAGACCCAGTTCGAGTGTGCGCATCTTCTCGTCCCGGGCGATCAGCAACGGCCAGAGCAGGTCGTTCCACGTGCCCATGAACGAGAAGACGGCCACGGTCGCCAATGCCGGCTTGACGAGCGGCAGGAAGATGCGGGAGAAGACCGTCCACTCCCGTGCTCCGTCGATCCTGGCCGCATCCTGGAACTCCCGGGGCACCGTGAGAAAAGCCTGCCGCAGGAGGAAGATGCCGAAGGCACTGGAGACTCCGGGGATGATGAGTCCCTGGTAGGTATTGACCCAGCCCATCTTGAAGACCAGCAGGAACGTGGGGATCATCGTCACCTGGAACGGAATCATCATCGTCGCCAGGAACAGCACGAAGATCACCTTGCGGCCCTTGAATGACAGCCGCGCGAAACCGTATGCCGCGGTCGAGCAGAAGAAGACCTGACCGATCACCGTGGCACCGGTGACGATCACGCTGTTGAGGAAATACCGCGCGAAGGGCACCAGGGTGAACAGCTCGGCGTAGTTGTGGAGGTGGAAGGCGGTCGGGAACAGGTGCGGCGGGTAGGAGAAGGTAGACCCCATCCGCTGAAGTGAAGTGGTCACCATCCAGAGGAAGGGAATGAGCATCCCCGCGGCCACGACTACGAGAATGCCGTACGCCGGCGCCTTGCGGGCGACCTGCAGCAGGGCCGTTCGCCTGCTCATTTGCTGACTCCTTCGGTCGGCATCTCAGACGAGCAGGGACTCGCCGCGGCGGCGGACGAACCACAGTTGCACCAGCGTGGCGAGGAAGATCACCGCGAAGAGCACCCACGCCTGGGCGGAGGCGTATCCCATGGAGAACTCCTGGAACGCACGCTGGTAGATGTGATAGACCGCCACATCGGTCGCTCCGAAGGGGCCGCCCTGGGTGATGACGTACATCGGGGTGAAGACCTGGAACCCTCCGATCACTCCGGTGACCACGAGAAAGAACGTCGTCGGCGCGAGCAACGGCAGGGTGACGTGCCAGAACGATCGCCACTTTCCGGCTCCGTCGATCGCCGCGGCCTCGAGAAGTTCCTGTGGCACGCCCTGCAGTCCGGCGAGCCAGATCACCATGCTGAAGCCGGCGCCCTTCCAGATCGTGATGACGACGATCGCGAGCATGGCCCAATGTGGGTCGTCCAACCAATGCTGGGCTGGCAGGTGCAGGACCTTGAAGAAGTAGTTGACCAGCCCTGCGTCGGGTGAGAGCAGCGTGATCCAGATGACCGACACCGCGACCCAGGAGGTGATGACAGGCATGAAGAAGATCGCCCGGAACACCCGTGAGCCACGGAGCTTCTGGTTGACGACCAGGGCCATGGCGAGGCTCACCGCCATCCCCAGCGGTACTGAGAGCACCGTATAGACGGCGGTGTTCTTCATGGCGGCCCAGAACGGGCCGTCGTGCAGGAGCGTCTGGTAGTTCTGCAGGCCGACGAACGGGGCGCGGATGAAGCTCGGGGAGGTCCACTCGTGGAAGGACAGGTACAGGCTGAAGCCGATCGGCACCAGGGCGAAGAGCAGGAGATGGGCGGAGGCAGGCAGGATGAACAGATAGCCCGAGCGCTCCCCCGATCTGCGGCGTCGCCATCCCGGCCGGGACCCGCGGGCACTCCTGGTGCGACCGGGCAGCGTGCGGCCGCGCAGGTCGACCGAGGTCACCGCGACTTCAGTTCCTGGTCGACGGCCTGCACGGTGGTGTGGATCTCGTCCTTGACCGACGACCCGTGGAGGATTTTCTCCATCATGCCGTCCAGCAGCTTCTCCACCGTCGGGTAGGACGCGAGAATGGACCCGTAGGGTCGCCGTCCGTTCGCCGCCACGTCGACGAAGGTCTTGTCCAGCCGGCGGAACGGGGACCGCCGATCGGTCAGCGACGCCCGTGCCGCCGCCTCGTTGCCGGCCAGCGCAATTCCGGTCAGATCCTTCGTGTCCTGATACTGCCGGCCCGTCGCCGCGTCCACGAAATGGGCCACCGCCTCGATCTTGTCGTCCGGCAGGTCGTGCCGGACGACGAAGCTGGACTCGTACAGAACGGTGTCGGCGTTCTTGCGACGGGGCTGCGGTATGACGGCGAGCATCTCGGGCTTGTAGTACTTGCTCGCGGCAAGGCCGACGAGCTCCCAGTGCCCGCTGTCGAACATGGCGAATTTGCCCTGCGTAAAGAGGGTGTCGAAGTCCGACGTGTGGGTCAGGTTGTCCAGCGTGGACGGGCTGGGCGACACCTTGTGCTCGAGCACCAGGTCGGCGTACCACTGGATCGCCTCGACCGTGGCGTCCGAGTCGAGGAAGCCACTGGCGGTCGTGCGGTCCGGCGACAGGACGTCGCCGCCGTTCTGCCACACCCGGTAGACCCAGCCGTAGGTGTACTTGTTGAGCCGGTAACCCCACTGCACGACGTTGCTCTCGTCGAACGAGGAGTCGAGCCGGCTGCGCCCGGACGAGTCCAGAGTCAGCTGTTTGGCCATCTGCAGCTGGTCGTCCCAGGTCCAGTTCGGCTTGGGCGGCGCCATCTTGGCCTTGGCGAAGGAGGTGGGGTTGTAGTAGACGACCATCGGCGTGAAGTCGTTGGGCAGGCCGTAGAGCGAGCCGTCCTTCGCCCGATGGATGTCCAGGACACTCGGGAAGAAACGCGCGCTGTCGAGCGACGGCACCTTCTTGATGCATTTCCGCATGTCCAGCAGCAGGTTCCGCTGGATCAGTGGCGCGAGGCTCGAGGCGTCCTGGGACCAGAGGTCGGGGGCGCTCCCGGAGGCAAGGTCGACGATGATCTGGGTGTCGAAGTTCGGCGGCGTCTGCTGCGAGTTGATCTTGATCTTCGGGTGCTGCTTCTGGAAATCGGCGAGGAACTTCTTGTACGCGTTGTCCAGCGGCGTGTTGCGCTGGTCAGGATCCACCTCGAATCCGACGACGTCGAGGGTCACCTGCCCGTTGGCCGAGACATCACTCGACGACCCGCTGCAGGCGCCGAGCAGTGGAGCCGCCGCCGCGGCGGCGAGACCACCTAGGACTGCGCGTCGGCTCACCGATCTGTTGTCGACTCCGGGAGTCACGTCGGGCTCGAGCTCGGTCATCTCGCTCCTGGCAGAGGAATGTGCCGGGCCCACGGCAGCGTGGGCACGAGCACGAAATGGTGGCGGAGAGCTGAGCTGCGGCAGAACCTTGTGGGGTGCCGATCGCCCATCCCGGCGGAGACGGTAGCCAGGTGGCGAAACGTGCGTCAATGCCCCACAGGGTGGGAAACCAGTTTCTCAAGACAAAGTCCATCTGCGACCGTCCCGGGTGATCGATGCAGAGAAGGGCAGTCATAGCTGGGTTGTGGCGTTGTCGTCGGCTGTGCATAATCTGCGCAATCGGTTTTTCATTTGAACTAAGGATCCGAGGTTGGCGCCGACCATCCGTGACGTGGCCCGCGCCGCAGGCGTGTCGGTCGCCACCGCTTCGAAGGGGCTGAACGGCAAGGGCCGGATGCGGCCCGAGACCAGGGAGCGGATCGCTCAGGTCGCCCGCGACCTGAGCTTCCGGCCCAACCGGAATGCCAGCTCGCTCACCAGTGGCCGGACCTACACGGTCGGTCTGCTCACCCGGGACGGTTACGGTCGGTTCACCCCGGCGATTCTTGCCGGGGTCGAGGACGCGCTCTCCGTTGACACCGCGAGCCTCCTGCTCTGCGACGCGCGACGGGACGCGGTGCGGGAGCGGCACTATCTCGATGCATTGATCGCCCGTCGGGTCGACGGGCTGATCGTGACCGGCCGCGCGACCGATCCTGCTCCCCCGGTGCAACGCAACCTGCCGTTCCCCGTTCTCTACAGCTACACCACATCTCAGGACGCCACCGACACCAGCATCACCGTGGATGACGAGCACGGTGGGTGGCTCGCCGCGCGACAGCTGCTCCGGCAGGGCTGCACGGTCATCGCGCACATCACCGGTCCGGTCGCCTACGACGCGGTTCGCCACCGGGTGACCGGTGCGCGGCGGGCGCTGGCCGAGGCGGAGCTCGATCTCCCGGATGACCGCATCGTCTACACGTCGTTCAGTGAGCGGGCCGGATACCAGACGATTCCGACGCTTCTCCAGCAATTCCCCGACATCGACGGGATTTTCTGTGGCAACGATCAGATCGCCCGGGGGGTCGCCGATGCGCTTGCTGCGCGCGGAATCGGGGTGCCCGCCGACATCGCCGTGGTCGGATTCGACAACTGGACGCTGCTGGCCGCCTCGACCAGGCCACCGTTGTGCAGCGTCGACATGAATCTGTACCAACTCGGGCGCACGGCCGGCAGTACGTTGTTGGAAGCGATCGACGGCGAGCGTAGGCCCGGTATCAGCCGACTTCCCTGTCTTCTCGCGGTGCGGGACTCCTGTCCGGCCACCACCGCCGACGACCCGCAGTGGCGAAATGAGGCACCACTCGTCCCCGACGCCTGAGTGTTCCCGCCCTTCCGCGTCACCATCCACCGTCCCGATGGAGCCTGCATGCCCCACGCCCGACACACCGCAGTCGCCGATACCTCGGCGAGCCCCTTTGCCCGTCTGACGCCGGTCGGCGTCGCCGACGTCCGGGTCACGGACGCCTTCTGGAAGCCCCGGCTGGTCCGCAACCGCAACGTGACGATCCCGCAGCAGCACGCCTTGTGCGAGGAGACGGGCGCGCTCCGCAATTTCCGCCGGGCGGCCGGGCTCGACGACGGTCCCTTCAACGGCATGTACTACTCGGACTCCGACGTCTACAAGTGGGTCGAGGCCGCGTCCTGGACCCTCGCGGCAGCGCCCGACCCCGGTCTTGCCGCCATGCTGGACTCGGTGATCAAGCAGATCGCCTGTGCGCAGGACGACGACGGCTATCTCAACACCTACTTCTCGGTCGACCGCGTCGGGGAACGGTGGAGCGACCTGGTCGTCCGTCATGAGATGTATTGCCTCGGGCACCTCGTACAGGCGGCGGTCGCCCACTTCCGGGCGACCGGCGACCACGCGCTGCTCGACGTCGCGCTGCGCTCCTGCGAGCACGTCCGCCGTCGATTCACGCCCGACGAGCGACCCGGTGCCTGCGGGCATCCCGATCTCGAGATGGCGCTGGTGGAGCTCTTCCGGACCACCGCCGACACCCGTTGGCTCCAGCTCGCGACCTGGCAGATCGACTCCCGGGGCCGGGGAGTGCTCAACGGTTCGGAATATCTGCTCGATCACCGCCGGCTGCGCGAGGAGGACACCGTCACCGGGCACGCCGTTCGGGCCCTGTACCTCTACGCCGCCGCCGCCGATGTGGTGCTGGAGTCCGGGGACGAGGAACTCCGCGCCGCACTCGACCGGCTGTGGACCGATCTCTCGCGACACAAGACGTCGGTCACCGGCGGAGTCGGCGCCCGGTGGGACGGGGAGGCGTTCGGCGACGCGTACGAGTTGCCCGACCGCGCATACAACGAGACCTGTGCGGCGATCGCCCATATCCTCCTGGCCTGGAGGCTGCTGCTCCTCACCGGCGACGCGGCGTACCGCGACGCCATCGAGACGACGCTCTACAACGGGGTCCTGCCCGGGCTCTCCCTGTCCGGGACCGAATTCTTCTACCAGAACCCGCTGGCGGACAGTGGACGGCACCGCCGCGAACCATGGTTCGAGTGCGCCTGCTGCCCGCCGAACGTCGCCCGCCTGCTCGCGTCCCTGCCCGGCTACCTCTACACCACCTCCGACGAGGGAATCTGGGTGCAGCTGTACGTCGGAAGCGAGGCGACGCTGTACCTCGCCGACCGGAGACCGGTGGGCGTCACGATGCACACCGAGTTGCCATGGACCGGGTCGGTGCGGCTCGACATCTCCCCGCCGGCGGATGCGGAGTTCACCGTCTTCCTGCCGGTCCCCGAATGGGCGGACGGCCGGATCACCGTCCGGGTCAATGGCCAGCAGGTCCGGCCCGACAGCCGCACCGGCTACTGCGCGCTTCGCCGGACGTGGCAGGCCGGAGATGTGATCGAGGTCGACCTGGGCACCCCGGTGCGGCTGCTCGCCACCCACCCGCGGGCCGCCGCCACCCACGACCGGCTGGCAATCGCGCGGGGACCGCTTGTCTACTGCGTCGAGCAGGCCGACCAGGCGGACAGCCACGTCGCCGACCTCAGCCTGCGCGGCGACGAAGAGTGGATCGTCGAGCACCGGCCCGAGCTCCTGGATGGTGTGACGACAGTGGAGACGACGCTCGACGCCATCGAGCCGGACGCCGGTCCGCTCCACCGCCCATACCGCCCTGGCGTTGCCTCGAGCCGTCGTGTCACGGCCACGCTGGTGCCCTACTACGCCTGGGCCAACCGGGCGGCCGGTCCGATGCGGGTCTACCTCCCGCTCTCCCACACCCCCGCAGCCATCGATCACGTCTCGTGATCGCTGCCTCGGCGCAATGACACTTGATAGGCCCACGGCGGTGCAGTGAACTCGAGGTCGACAGCCGACCAGTGGAGATTCCCATGACAGAGAGCACCACCGAGACAAGCCGTCGCGTCGTCGCCCACTACTTCGACGCTCTCGGCGCCGGCGACATCGACGCCCTGCGGGCCAGCTTCGCCGCCGACGCCACCTGGAGCCTGCGCGGCGGGCTCCAGGTGTCAGGCACCTGGACCGGTCCGGACGGGATCCTGGACGGCTTCCTCGCGCAGATGTTCGAGCGTCTCGACCCGGACGCACCGGTCCGGCAGGACCTTCACCGGGTCATCGCCGACGGCGAGTACGCCGTCGCGGAGTGGACCAGTCACGCCCGGGCCCGGGACGGCCGCGGCTACGACAACGACTACGCCGGCGTCTTCCGGGTGGTCGACGGCCACATCGCGGCGGTCACCGAGTACTTCGACACCGCCTACGCCCGGCAGGTTCTCTTCAGCGACACACTCGAACCCGCGGACTAAATGCCGGCGGCGTCGCAGGCGATCTCCTCGACGATCTGCGCCGCAGGCTGCGTACGGGTGACCAGCCCGGCGGACTGGCCGGCGTACAGCGCCAACTGCTGCAGATCGCCGGTCATGCCGGGTCGGGGAATCGTGTCGTCGTAGCGGAGATGCTTCTGGCCGTTCCCGTCGACGGCGACCACATCGCCCTCGCCCGGACGGCTGGGGGCGGCCGGCCGGCCGGCGGCGTCCCAGGCGGCCACGGTGTCGTTGCCCAGCACGCGATGCGGCGCATCCGGCCAGCCTCCGTCGAAGCACCGGGTGTAGACGGCCTGCTCGGCCCGGGCGCCGATGACGGCCTGCCGATAGAGCTCGTGCGTCGATGCCTCCGTCGCGGTCAGGAACCGGGTGCCGATCCACGCGCCCTCCGCCCCGAGCGCGAGTGCGGCGGCGAGGCCACGTCCGTCGGCAATTCCTCCGGCCGCCAGGACCGGCAGCGGGCGCACGGCGTCGACCACCGCGGGGACGAGGGCCATCGTCGTGGCCGCGCCCCGGACGTGCCCGCCCGCCTCCCAGCCCTGGGCGACGATGACGTCGACACCTGCCGCCGCAGCGTGCTCCGCCTCGCCGACCGAACCGATCGTGTGGACATGCAGCGCACCCGCCCGGTCTATCTCGTCGGTGAACGGCGCCGGGTCCCCCCAGAAGGTGGAGATCACCGGCACGCCGAGGTCGAGGCACTGCGTCACTTTCGCCGCGACCGGGAAGTCGAGGACGAGGTTGACGCCGAACGGCCGCGGCGTCAGCCGCCGGACGTCGGCTATCTGCGCGGCAATGCCCTCCTCCGACGTCCACGTCAGGGCGAGCATGCCGAGACCTCCGGCGCCGCTGACCGCCGCCGCGAGCCGCGGGTTGCAGGCCGACCCGATCGGCGCCTGGACGATCGGACGGTCGATGCCGATCAGGGCACACACCGGCGTGGCGAGCGGGGTCATCGTGAACTCCTCAGGTATGCAGTGCGCGCAGGACCTTGTAGAGGTCGGCCTTCTCCTCCAGGCCGATCCCGGGCACCTCGGTGAGCGGCACCCGGCTGTCCCGTACGACGGCCCCGTCGGCGAAACCGCCGGTGGGCTGGAACTCGCCGGGATAGGACTCGTTGCCGCCGAGCTTGAGGGCGGCCGCGAGGTGCAGCGAGAACTGGTGCCCGCCGTGCGGGATGCAGTGTCGCGGCGACCAGCCCTCCTCCCCCAGCATCGCCAGCGTGCGCAGGTACTCGGTCAGGCCGTAGCTCAGTGCGGGGTCGACCTGGATGACGTCGCGGTCGGGACGCATTCCGGCGTAGCGGACGAGGTTGCGGGCATCCTGCAGGGAGAAGAGATTCTCGCCGGTGGCAAGCGGGCCGTCGTACTCCGCAGTGAGAGCGGCGTGCAGGGCGTAGTCCAGCGGGTCGCCCGGCTCCTCGTACCAGAACAGGCCGTACGGCGCGATCGCCCGTGCGTACTCGAGTGCGGTGGTCAGGTCGAATCTGCCGTTGGCGTCGACCGCGAGCCGGGAACCGTCGCCGCCGAGGAGGTCGAGGACCGCCTCGATGCGGCGCAGGTCCTCCTCCAGCGGGGCGCCGCCGATCTTCATCTTGACCACTCGGTAGCCGAGGTCGAGGAAACCGGCGATCTCGTCGCGCAGCTCCGGCAGACCCTTTCCGGGCGCGTAGTAGCCACCTGCGGCGTAGACGAAGACCGTGTCGTCCGCGTGGCCGTCGCCGTAACGGTCGGCGAGCCAGTGGTAGAGCGGCCGGTCGGCGATCTTGGCGGCCAGGTCGAAGAGCGCCATGTCGAGCACACCGACGGCGACCGACCGCTCGCCGTGGCCGCCGGGCTTCTCGTTGCGCATCATCACCTCCCACGCCTTGGCGGGGTCGATGTTGTCGGCGTCGTCGGCGACGAGCTGCTCCGGGGTCGCGTCCAGCAATCGCGGGATCATCCGGCGGCGCATGATCTCGCCCGCGCTGTAGCGGCCGTTGGAGTTGAAGCCGTAGCCCACCAGCGGCTCACCGTCGCGGACGACGTCGCTGACGACCGCCACGACGGAGCAGTCCATCGCGCTGAAGTCGATCCATGCGTTGCGCATCGCCGAGCTGATCGGAACGACCCCGTCGTGGACCGAGACGATCCTCATCAGGGACGATCGGGGGCGAGGGCGACGGCCTGCCTGATCGCCTCGACCATGCTGCGACCGTCGGCCTGTCCGGTGCCGGCGATGTCGAACGCCGTGCCGTGGTCGACCGAGGTGCGGATGACGGGCAGCCCGACGGTGATGTTGACGCCGGCCTCCAGGCCGAGAACCTTGACCGGGCCGTGGCCCTGGTCGTGGTACATCGCGACGACGATGTCGAAGTCGCCGCGCCCGGCCCGGAAGAACACCGTGTCGGCGGGCAGTGGCCCGAGGGCGTCAATGCCGTCGGCGCGGACGATCTCGAGGGCGGGCTCGATCTTCTCCTCCTCCTCGCCGTGGCCGAAGAGTCCGTGCTCGCCGGCGTGCGGGTTGATGCCACACACCGCGATCTTCGGGTGCGCGATGCCGGCGGTGACGAGCGTCTCGTGCGCCCGTCGCACGGTGCGCTCGACCAGGCCGGGTTCGATGCGGGCGACGGCGTCGACCAGCCCGATGTGGGTAGTGACGTGGATGACCCGCAGCGTCGGGGTCGCCAGCATCATCGAGACCTCGGGCGTGCCGGTCAGATCCGCGAGCAGCTCGGTGTGCCCGGGATAGCGGTGGCCGCCGGCGTGCAGCGCCTCCTTGTTCAGGGGCGCGGTGCAGATCGCGTCGACGTCGCGGGCGAGGGCGAGGGTGGCGGCGGCCTCGACGTAGCGGAACGCCGCGTCTCCGGCGAGGGCGGACAGTTGCCCGAACGGCAGGTCCTCGGGGATGAGGTCGAGGTCGATGCAGTCGATCGTTCCGTGCCGGAAACCGGCGTCAGCCACCGCGGGGACGGTGGCGATCGTCAGGTCGAGCCCGCAGATCTTCGCGGCGGTCTCGAGCCGCCGGGTGTCACCGATGACGATCGGCCGGCAGCTGCGGTAGACGTCCTCGTCGGCGAGCGCCTTGACGATCACCTCCGGACCGACGCCGGCCGCGTCGCCCATGGTGATCGCGATGATGGGGGTCGCTGCGTGAGTGCTCATTGGGCCTGGGGCTCCTTCCTCAGCTCGTCCCTAGCCTGCACGAGGGTGTCGGGGTGGCCGAAGCCGCCCGCCTTGGTCACGACGGGGATCGACCGCCAGCCGTCGGCGCGGCTCAGCACGACGCCGGGCTCGAGCTCGCGGAGGAAGCGCAGGGTGTGCGCCCCTGCGGCGAGCAGTACGGCGCGGGTGGTCTCGCCGCCGGTGCAGATGAGCGCCCCGATGTCATCGGCGTACGGCGTGACGAGCCGTCCCAGCGCCGCGCACAACCGGCGCCCCTTGCCGGGGCCGACCGGACCCGCCGGATCGAGGGCCAGCGCGAGGTCGCGGCCGGAGGCCAGCGTCGCGCCGATGTCCTCCAGCGCTCGATTCCACCGCGTGTCGTCGTCGCCGGCGAGGAGCACGTCCGGGTCGAGGAGGATGTCTTCGACGTCGGGGTTGGCCGCCAGGCGGCGGTACTGCTCGGCCGCGACCGCGGACCGGCTGCCGACGATGGTGACCACCGGTCCGGTCGGCGGTGATCCGCTGCCCGCCGCCGGCGCCGCGTCGCCCGCCGGGCGGCCGAGGACGCCGGTCAGCTGCCCGGCCAGCCCCGCCGACCCGACCCAGACGATCCGGGCCCCGGTGGCGACCGTCGCCTGTGCGATCGCCCGCAGGTCGGGATCCGTTTCGGCGTCACAGACGGCGATTCCGGCGCCGCCGTTGGCGACGTCCTTGATCGTGGCGATCAGGTCTCCGGTCGGTCCGTGCACGACGTCCAGCGGCACGAGCTCGCACGGCTGTCCGGCCGCGGCGAACATCTCCGTGAGATCGGCGCGCCCCGTCATGCCCGCGTCGGACCAGACCGCAGTCCGCTCGAGCGGGACACCGTCGAGGAGCTGGCGGCCGCCGACGGTGGTACGGCGGGCGTGCGGAAAGGCCGGCGCGACGACGGCGAGGACCGGCTGCGGCGCCCACCTCGCCCGCGTCGCGGTGAGGGCCGCACCCACCTCGGCCGCGACATGCCCGCGCAGGGTCGAGTCGATCTTCTTGTAGATCCAGGTCCCGCCCGCGCTGAGGGCGGCCGCCGTCACCCGGTGGACCGTGTCCCGGGCGACCTGTGCGGAGGACTCGCGGGTGTCGGTGTCGAGGGCGACGACGTCGGCCGAGCCGGCCGCACCGGCAACCCGGCGCTCGGTGGTCGGATCGAGGAGGATCACACCGCTCACCTGCGGTCCGGCCATCGCGCTGGTCGCGTCCGCGGCTCCGGTGAGGTCGTCGGCGACCACCCATACCCGCGGCATCAGAGCGCCGCCGGCGGTGCCGCGCCGTCATATTCGCTGCCCATCATGACCGACCTCACGCTACAGTCCGACCCGTCGAGGTTCAGCACGTCGTCGCCTCGTACGGCGCACCCGACCGGGAAGGAGGCGCGATGTCCACCGATCTCCAGGCGCCTCCCGGATCCCGCCGCTGAGCGAGCCGGTCGCGCCTCTGCCGAGCAGAGGAATGCCATGACACCCGATGAACGCACCGATCTGCCCACGTCCTGGGACGAGCGCGCGATGCTGACCGCGCTCCTGGACTACACCCGCGCCACCGTGCACGCGAAGTGCGCCGGAATCACCGAGGAGGACGCCCGCCGGGCGCCGCTGCCCGGCTCACCCCTGACGACCATCGCCGGACTGGTCAGCCACCTGCGCTGGGTGGAGTACTCCTGGTTCGAGGTCACCCTGCTCGGTGGTGAGGATCACGGTCCGTGGACCGACGAGGATCCCGACCGCGAGATGCGCATCGCGCTCGAGATCCCGATCGCCGAATTGCTCGCCGACTACGAGGCCAGCTGTGCGAAATACCGGGAGCTGGTGGCCTCCCTCGACCTGGCCACCCGGTCGAAGGTATCGATGAGGAAAAGCGGTGAGCCGGTCACGCTGGGCTGGATCCTGCTCCACCTCATCGAGGAGACCGCCCGGCACAACGGCCACATCGACCTGCTGCGCGAGATGGCCGACGGGGTGACCGGCATGTGAGGTGCCGCCCGCCGATCAGGCCGGCTGACTGCGGGCGAAGGTGCGCGGCAACGCGGCGAGCAGGGCCAGCACGATGATGACGACGCCGTACGCCGTCGCCGTGGTGAGCAGGCCCAGCGAGGCGACCGCGGCTCCGGCCGCGACCGCCGGGATGCTGAACGCGAGATAGCTGACGACGTAGACCGAGGCGAACAGCTCGGCCCGGTCGTCCGGCGCGGCCAACTGCGCCAGGGACCGGAGGGCGCCGAGGAAGGTTGCGCCGAAGCCGAGGCCGGCCACGACCGTACCGACGAAGAAGAACGACGTGGAGGTACCCGCCAGGGCCAGCAGGGTCACGCCGGTCCCGGCGGCGAGCACCACCGATCCCCGGATCATGACCTTGTGCGGGGTGGCCTCACGAGCCGCCAGCGCGGCGACGGCTCCGGCACCGGCGAGTGCCGACACCACGAGGCCGCCGACCAGGTGGTTGCCGACGTGCAGGACGTCGGCGGCGAGGGACGACCCGAGCGAGAGGTAGAGTCCGCCGGTCGCCCAGGCCGCGACCAGGCCGGGCACCGCCGCGACGAAATGCCGGCGCGCCGGGCGCGGCACCGCCAGCCGCGGGCGCAGTGACCGGACCGCTCCGGCCCGCCGTACGACGGTCTCGGGCAGGAAGGCGACGACGGCGGCGAGTACGGCGAAAACCGCGATCAGGGTGCCGAACACGACGGCGGTCGGCCGGCCCGAGTACTGCACCAGCAACCCCGACGCGAGCGCACCCACGGCAAGCCCGAACATCGGTGCCGCGCTGTTGACGAGAGCGCCCAGCTTCGGGCGGTGCCGCGGCTGCAGATCGACCAGCGCGGCGCTGATGGCACCCGTCGCGGCGCCGTTCGCGAAGCCCTGCAGGATGCGGGCGACATAGAGCCAGCCGACCCCGTCGGCGCCGAGGAAGACGGCCATGCTGACCGCTTCGACGACCAGGCTCACAGCGAGGACGGGACGCCGCCCGATGTGGTCGGACAGTGCGCCGACGGTGAGCAGGGCCGCGAGCAGGGCGACCGCGTAGACGGCGAAGACCGCCGTCAGCGTCGTGGTGGAGAAGCCCCACCTGCCCTGGTAGACGATGTAGAGCGGCGACGGGGCGCTGGCCGCCGACATCAGGGCCAGCAGCGTCGCCCCGATCAGCCAGAAACCGGCCGTGCCGGGCAGCCGCCGGGAGGCGGTCGTGCTGTCCCGCGACCCGGTCCGGGTCGCGACGTCGATCTCGCCGTTGGTGATCGTCATCCGGGGCCCTTCGTCGTGGGTGCGAGCGCACCCCTGACAGTTCGTGAATTGTGGAACTGTCAGAGAGTAGCTCTGATTCCGGCGACTGTTCAACTATTATGGAACGGTGACGAAGCCCACACGGGAGCTCCCGCATCCCGACATTGCCGACCTGTCGATGACCGACGTGCTGTTCGCCCTGAGCGACCCGGCCCGGCTCCTGATCGTCCGGCAGCTCGCCGAGGGTCCGCGCGAGGTCGTGCCGTGCCAGGCGGTCGGGGGCACGATCCCCAAGTCCACCCGCTCGCACCACCTCAAGACGCTGCGGGAGGCCGGCATCATCCACAACGTCCCGCACGGCCGCCAGCGGCACGTCAGCCTGCGGCGCGACGACCTGGACCGCCGCTTTCCCGGATTGCTCGCCGCCGTGCTCGGCGCCGACTCCCCCGGCGACGTCCCGGCGTGGCAGCCGATCGATCCGGAGGCACTCGAGAAGGCCGCCGCGGGCGAGCTGCCGTAACGGCCGCTCATCGCTGCGGTGCCCCATCAGGCAGAGACGTGCTGCCCGACGCCCCTGATTCGGGAAACCCGACGCCGCGACCACGTCGCGCACTAATCTCTGGACACCCACGGGCGACGTGGACCTTCGGAACATCCCCAGGGGTGACGCGATGAGTCTGCACACATTGGGATCGGTCGGAGTCGAACGCGACCGCGCACCGGCCGGTCAACCGGTGGCCAAGCCGAACCAGCCGGCCGGCGGTGCTGCGGGCTTCGGCCAACTGCTCGTCGCACAGATCCCCAGCGAAGCCCTCGTCGCGTACACGACGCTGTTGGCACTGCTCGCCGCCGGCGGGTCCGCCTACCGGACCGGTCGGTGGATCGTGTACGTCGCCGCGGTCGTGGTGTGCGCCGCCGCCGTCCTCGGCAGCTACTTCGCGCAGCGCGACTACGACATCGAGGGCCAGCGAAAGGCCGCGGCTCCGGGTCAGACGACCGAGGACGGATCGGTTCAGGTCATCCTCCGCACTGCTCCCGAGATACCCGACCTCGGTTCAACGGGCGGCGCGGGCTCGACGGCCGTGCTCACGAGGTCGGCCGGGCACGACACCGCGGCGGTCGAGACGACATCCGTGCGGGCGAAGACGAGGCTGCACCTGCCGATCCTGCCGATGGTGACCGCAGTCCTGTCGATGTCTGTGTACGGACTGACGGTCCCGGGATCGCCGCTGCAGTACGAGGTGTCCGGGACGGCGTTCGGCATCTGGTCCGGCTGTTTGGCCGTCGGCGGAGGCGTGATGATGTCGCTCTTCGCGCCGTTCCTCGGCAGAGGAAACGCCGCGAAACTCGTAGAGAATCCGGCCGCTGACTAGCCGTCCCTCGGGCGCGCGACCGCGGGCCAACGGCGCGGTCTTCGAATACATCCAGCCACACCGGGACGCCTAGGCAGCGCCCGCGCCGAACCGGGTCGGCTCAGCCCGTGATCGTCAGCCCGTGATCGTCAGGACGTGGTGCCCTCCGCCGGTCGGCACCGTGACCTCGGTTCCGCGGTTGGTCTCGGCGACCTGGTAGTGGCCAACGGCGTGCCCGTCCAGCAGCACCGAGGTCGGCTGTGTGCCGCGCGGGAGGGTGTGGCCGATGTCGACCTCGTCGGCCCCAACGCCCCGGCTGGTGGTGATCTCGGTGGTGTAGCTGCCGCCGGTGTGGGTGGCCCGGACGTCAGCGGACCCGCCACCGAGCCGGATGTCCTTGCCTTGCACGATCGTCTGGCCCTGCGGCACCTGCGGCACGAATGCGACCGCGTGCCGGCCGAGGTCGGGTCGCACGCCCAGCCACTGGTGGACGACGGCATACGCGGTGCCGTAGTTGCCCCACGCCTGCATGAACATCGAGCGGCAGGTCCAGCAGCGGTCGATGTTCGCGCCCTGGTCCGGCGCCGGGAAGGTCTCCGGCATCGCCCCCGGCTGCTCGTCCGGCGTCCCGCCGGTGGCGGGCTCGTTGAACATCGGCTCGGCGAGCGCGTGCAGGTAGCGGCCCTGCTGATCCGGGCCCAGCCGGCCGTAGTTGCCCTCACCGATCGCCTGGATCGACGTCGTCAGGCCGTAGATGACCTTCGCGCCCAGGCCGTCCGGGCCGCCGCCGCAGCCGGTGTGGTACAGCCCCGGGTTGAGCGGGTGATCGCCGCTGTAGCAGGAGTTCTCCCGCCCGGCCAGCGCGGTGTTCCCGTGGTCGAACGGCGCCAGGCCGGGGACCGTCTGCCCATTTACGTGCAGTTCGGCCTCCATCGGCGTCTGGCCGATCCAGTGCTTCTGGAAGGACTGCGAGTGGTCCGGCTCGAGGGAGTCGGCGTACTGCTGCGCGGCGTCGAACCACCAGGTGCCGTCGAAGTGCTGCCGCAACTTGTCGGCCATGCCGGTCGCCCAGTTGTAGGTGGCGGTGTCGTGCTTCGACTGCGCCATGTCGGCGAGGTCGTAGAGCCCGCGGATGAAGTAGACGGTGTTGTCGAGCTTCTCCGGCCCCATGCCGCTGACCTCGACGTTGCCGAGCCCCTCCGGCCAGCCGTCGTGGTCGGCGTCGAGGTTGCGCGCGACGTAGTGCAGGTTGCGTACGGCGAAGTCGTACATCTCGTCGCGGAACCGGTTGTCGCCCGTCCACCGCCACACCAGTGCGACGGTGCTCGGGAACTTGACCGTCTCGTCGGTGTTGAAGTCGTACGTCGTAGTCCCGTCGGGATTGGACTGGCGGGAGTCGTGGCCGTACCAGATGGAGCCGTCCGACACCGACTCGTGCACCACGACGCCCGAACGGTTGTTGAGGATGTCGGAGATGTCGCGCAGCGCCCGGAGATGCCCCTCGATCGTCTCGAACTGGCCCATCGAGGCCGCGGCGAACGCGGTGTACTCCCCGTCGGTGCCGAAGATCCAGGGATAGTCGGGGTAGCCGGCGCCGTACCACGTCGCCGTGGGCACCATGCCCAGCGGCGCCGGGAACTGCTTGCCCTGGTTGGTCCAGCGGACCTGCAGGTTGTCGGCGGTCTTCGTGAGGTCGGCGAGGTTCTGCTTGCCCCAGTCGATGGCCTGCTGCACCTCGGGGTCACCGGGTAGGGACAGCTGGGTGTGCCGGGCGATCTGCTCGCGGGAGGCGATCTTCGCGGCGAGCTCGGCGCCGGGGTCGTGCAGCACCCGGGCCAGCTCCTGCTGGGCCGGTGCCTGGCCCCGGTCGGAGCCTGCGACGCCCAGCCACACGGTCTTCGAGCCGCCGGCCGGGAGCGAAAGACTGTAGGTCAGCTCACCGCCGGTGCCATTACCGAACGGTCCGTCGTCGCACTGCGACGGCTTGGGGTCGGCGGGCGCACCCGGCTCGGTGCCGGTGCAGCGGTGACCGGGCTGCGGGCCCCAGAACTGCTCACCGATCGCACCCGAGTCGGGCTTCATCGCGGTCCCCACGAGCGCGGCGTAGTGGTGGGTCGGAGCGCCGGGCAGCGCACCGTCGTCGGTGAACGTGAGGTCCTTGCCGTCGTAGCTGCCCTTGTCGGGGAGGTTGTCACTCGCGTTGGGAGTGACGCCGGTGAACCCCCACGGATACTGCCCCATCAGTTCCGAGTGGGCGTCGACCGAGAGCTTCGCGGTCCGGGTCGCACCCGGGTTGGTGATCGTGAGGCCGAACAGCACACCGCGCCGCCCGTCCGGCGCGACGTCGGTGCGGGCGACCTTCAGGCCCGCGGTATCGGGCAGGTCGTAGCGGGTGTAGCCCCATCCGCTGGTGAACTTCGTCGCCGGCCCGACCCACTGCCCGTCGAGACCGAACCACACGCCGTCGAGGAGCTTCAGCGGCGGTGTCCATACGCCGCCCATCTCGCCCGTGATGTGCCAACCGTTCGCGTAGAACCGGCCGTCCTCGAAGCCGATCGAATAAGCCCGCGTCCCGGCCGCGACCTCGCGGCGGTCCTGCAGCCGGCTCGTCGTGGACAGCTCCGAGTCGGCCGGCGGGGACGCCCCCGCCGCCGCGGGGGTCGTCCCGCCGGCTGCCGAGATCGGTAGCGCCGTACTCACGACGGCGGCCAGGCTGGCGAAGAGAACGAGGACGACCCGCGTCCGTCGAGTGGACCTACCGAGCATGAGCATCCCTCTCCGGCAACCCCCCAGGATCGGCTGATCGGGGAGCCTAGGGCTGCCCGCCGGTTCGGGCAATGGCCCGGCGGCACCGGCCGAACCGGTCGAATCGGAGGAAGCCCGCGCCCTGGCCTGTGCTGGTCGATGGGCCTAGAGTTCGTCCTCAATGCGGACAAACGCGCGCACGCCACGATGAAGTCAGGAGAGGACGAACCGGTGCCGGGAATCTCAGAGGACGACTACGACCACTGGCGCGAGCACGGGTACGTCGTCGTACCGCTCCTCAGCGACGAGCAAGTGGCGGCGGCCCTGCAGGACATCGACGAATACATGCCGTCGTGGGAAGAGTATGTGCGGCATCCGCGCTGGTTCCGCGAGACGATCGGAGGCGCGGTCCGCGGTCCGTCCCGGGCCGTATTCCCGTTCGCCGGCGACGCCCTGAATCTGTCGACGATTCACCCGGACTATGTGGCGTTCGCCGAGCGGGTGCTCGGCACGACCCGCATCATGCTCAGTCACGGCCAGCTGGGCGGAAAATATGCCCGGACCGGCGACTTCGAGCAGGAACTGCATTCCGACTTCGGCAACAACACGCTCGCGTACCCCAAGCCCGACGCCGAGATCCTCGATCTGCCGATGATCGTCTATTACACCGACGTCACCGTCGACCTGGGTCCCACCTACGTCGTCTCGCAGACCTTCACCCGCGACCACCCGGTCAATCCTCGGCACCGGAGCCGGGCGGACTACCCCGAACTCTATGAGCACGAATTCCCGGTCACGGTCCCGGCAGGCTCTGCGCTGATCTATTCCATGAATACCTTCCACCGGGGATCGGCGATGCGCGCCTCCGAGGGCGTGCGATTCGCTCAGAACATCGGCCTGAAGCGGGTCGATGCGCCCTGGTGCGGTCAGGTCACCTTCCAGCACCAGGGCGGCCAGCCGGAGATGAACCACTTCCTCGAGACGGCGACTCCGCGGCAACGCGAGCTCGTCGGATTCCCGCCCGTCGGCGACAAGTACTGGGACGAGGCGACGATCACCGGCGTCGGCGCCCGCTATCCAGGGATGGACATGGCGCCGTACCGCGACGGTCGCTGACACCGACACGCGACATCGGGCGGCGAACTCGGCCCGATCGGGCACGTGTTTCGTCCCTGGATTTCCGGCCGCTCCGATACGGTCTGTTACCAAGCGGTCGCGATGAAGCGGCGGCACACGGAGAGGCGCGCCGATGTATCGACCCCTACGACTCGGTCTGACGACATTCGCCGGTGCCGTCCTGATTGCGGGGGTCGCGCTTCCTGCGACCGCGCAGGCGGCCCCCGGTCCCGGCTCCGCCGCGGCCCGGGTCGCGGTGCCGGGTGCGGTCCCGTCCTGGGCGACGCCGGCCCGGGCGGCCGGTCGGGTGGACCCGGCCGCCGACCTGTCGGTGGAGGTGGCACTCCCGTTGCGGGACGAGGCCACGGCCGAGCGGGTCGCCGCCGCCGTCTCCGATCCGTCCGGACCGCAGTACGGCCATTACCTCAGTCCGGCCCAGTTCACCGCCCGCTACGCCCCGACCGCGGCGCAGGTGCACCGAATCTCCGCGTGGCTCACCGCAGAGGGAATGCGGGTCACCAACGTCGCACCCAACCGGCACTTCGTGACCGCGTCCGGGACCGTGGCGCAGGCGCAGCGCGCCTTCGGTACGACGCTGCGGACCTACCACCTCCGTGGCCGGACCGTGCGCGCGCCGGCGTCCGCGGTAACCGTCCCCGCGTCAATCTCTCCCGACGTGACCGCCGTGCTCGGTCTGGACACCGGCGCATCGATGCACCCGGACAACGTCCGGCCGCGACTCCTGACGCCCGACTGCCAGGCAGAGCGTGAGGTCAACTACTTCGGGGACCTGGACGACAACCCGCACCCGGCACGCAAACCGTTCGAATCCAACCCGGTCTGCGGCTACTCGGGCAATCAGATGACCGGTGCCTACGGAGCAGGCCACGGATCCGCCAGCGGCACCGCGCAGACCATCGCGATCGTCGACGCCTACACCTCGCCGACGACCTCGGCGGACGTGAAGAAGTACTCCACCGACGTCGGCGTCGTCCCGTTCGGCGGCACCGGTGCGGGGACGCTGACGCTCAAGCAGCAGCAGCCACCCACCGTCCCGGCGCCCGGCGGGTGCCAAGGCCCGGACGAGTGGGTCGGCGAGCAGTTGCTCGACATCGAGGCCGCGCACACCCTGGCCCCCGCCGCGAACGTGCTCTACTACGGCGCGAAGGACTGCAACCATCTCTACGACCCGGTCAACGCCATCGTCGCCGGGCGGCAGGCGTCGATCATCTCCGACTCCTGGGGCGACTTCGGCGAGTTCGTCTCGTCCGCGGAGATCGCCCAGGCGAAGGCGATATTCGTCCAGGGCGCCGCGGAGGGCATCAGCATCTTCTTCTCCTCCGGCGACAACGGGGACAACGCCGCCGGCGGGCCGGCCTCCGACGCCCAGCCCGACTTCCCCGCCTCGAGCCCCTGGGTCACCGCCGTCGGCGGGGTCAGCCTCGGCATCGGGCCGGGCAATGTCCGGACCTTCCAGACCGGGTGGGAGTCACAGGCCTTCGTCTACACCTCAGCCAACGCCTGGAAGATCTTCAACCACGCCACGCTGGGCTTCCCGAACGGGTTCGTCTTCGGCGCTGGCGGCGGTCGGAGTACCCTGTTCGCCCAGCCGTCCTGGCAGAAGAACGTCGTCCCGACCAGCTACGCCAAGGGGAAGCGGACGGTCCCCGACGTCGCCGCACTCGCGGACCCCTATACCGGATTCCTCGAGGGCTACACCGCGGTGAACTTCGACGGCAGTTCAGATCCGGGCAGCTTCTCGGAGTTCGGGATCGGCGGCACCAGTGTCGCCAGCCCGCTGATCGCGGCCATGACCGCCGATGCGCAGCACATCCAGCACCGGACGTTGGGCTTCCTCGCCCCCGCGCTGTACAAGGCGTACAACACGTCGCGCGTAGTCGATGTTCGGCACGTCGTCTCTGGCGAGTACCTCGGAACCGACAGCGGCATCGATCCCCGCCCGGTCGAGATATTCAACGATGCGAAGGCATCGACCCTGGAATCCGGTCCGGGCTGGGACAACGTGACCGGGGTCGGCACGCCCAACGGCGCGACGTTCCTCAGCGGCATCGGTCGGTGATCACTGCTGGAGGCTGGCCAGGAACTCGTCGACATTTTCGACACCATGCGCGTCGACGAAGACCTCGGGGCGGACGGCCCAGCCGAAGATGGCGTTCCGCGCCCACCGGTCTAGCCCCCAGCTGTCCCGCCGGTCCAGCTCGTCCAGATACGCCTGTCGCTCGCGGACCAGCGATTCCCGTACGGCCGGCGACTGGAAGCGGGCGAGCTGCCGGGAGGAGCGCTCCCAGGCCCAGCCGATGTCCGCCGTGCTCGCCCCGGCCAGATCGGACCGTATCTGCGCATGTTTCCGGCGGCGACCCGACAGCCATCCGGCGAACAGAGACATGGTGACCCCTCTGACTCGTTCGTTTGCGACGTGAATGACGATGCCCGCCTGAGGTGACGACCCACATCGGCAGGAGTTCCTATCTCGGCGACGGGCAGCCTTAGTCGGGGTGGGCGCGCGCGTGCGCACCACCAGCGCCAGACTGTGGCCATGGGCACTTCACGCAGCACCCCTACCGTCGGGGCGTCGGATGTCTGAGCGGACCTTGATCCTGCTGCGGCACGCGAAGTCGGACTGGTCCGGCGATGAGGCCGACATCGACCGGCCGCTGGCCAGCCGCGGCATGCGTCAGGCGCCCGAGGCGGGGCAGTGGCTGAGGACGAACATCGACAGCATCGACCGCGCGGTCGTCTCCCCCGCCCGTCGGGCCCGCAGCACGTGGCGCCTCGTCTCCGCCGAACTCGACGCGACTCCGCAGACCGAGATCGACGACCGGGTGTACGCCGCGACCGGCAGCGAACTGCTCACCCTCGTCCAGGACCTCCCCGACGACATCGGCACCGTCGTCCTCGTCGGCCACAACCCCGCGATCGAGGACCTGACCTCGCGACTTGCGGGCGAGCTGGTGCCGATGCCCACCTCGGCCATCGCGGTGATCGGGTTGTCGGGGTCGTGGGCGACCGCGGGGCAGGGACCGGCGGTGCTGCGGGCGTCCGGCCGGCCGCCGCTGTCATGAACCTGGAGTTCAGCGGGGAGTTGTGGTTCTGGCGAGGCCCGGCGCCGTGGCATTTCGTCAGCGTTCCGGACAAGCAGTGCGGCGCGCTGGAGACGACGTCGCCGGTGGTGTCCTACGGCTGGGGCATGATCCCGGTCACGGCGCAGATCGGGGCGACCGGCTGGAAGACGTCGCTGTTCCCGAAGGACGGGGGGTACGTCGTGCCGGTGAAGACCTGGGTGCGGAAGGCCGAGCGGCTCGAGCTGGGCGACCTGGTCACGGTCCGCCTGGGCGTCAGCGTCTGACCCGTGCCGGGCCGTCCCGCTCCGGCTCGCCACGCTTCTCCTCCCACTCGCCCGAACCGGGTGCCAGCCACACCGTCGCCGCTCTCAGCAGCACCACCAGCGCCGCCACCGCCATCAAGATCAGCAGGCGCTCGGCATCCACCCACCCATGCCAGCGGAGTACGGCAAACCGGTCGATGAGGAAGCCGTTCAGGCACAACCAGGCGAAGCCCGCGGTGAACGCCGCGGCCGGCAACAGCAGGAGGACGGCCATCCCCGCGGTCATCGCCGTGAGGACGCCGAGATCCGCCGTCGTGGAGACATGTCGCCCAAGGGCGACCAGCAACGCGGTCACGACAGAAATCAGGGTGAATCCGGCCGCGATGCCCAGCCCCACGCTCGACACCACCATCCCCGGCAACCGCAGATCGCGATTCGCGATCGGTAGCTCAGCGGGCCGATGCCGCCCGAGCGTGACGTGGGACATGGAAGCCAGTCCACTCCGGCCGGGCGGATCTCGACGGGATTCTTACGCCGTAGTTGCGGCCGGACCTGAAATGTTTACGCCGCATTGACGCGCCCGTCTGACGACTAGCTCCGCCGGACCGTCGTGCTCATCACGCAGTGAAATTTGCCCTTGGGCCGGTCGTAGCTGAAATCGGCCTGTTCGAACAGACTGCGGGTGCCGTCGTAGAGGCTCGACGCCGGGACGGTCTGCCCGTCCGTGTCCTGCGGGTAGGCCTCCACCACGCCTCCGCCTGCCTGCGCGATCAGGTTGAGCGCACCGCGAACGGCGACTCCTGCCACTCCCCGGTCCCGGTAGGTCTTGTCCACGAAGACGCAGGTGAGCCGGTAATCGGGCAGCTTGTCGAGGCCCGCCTCGTACTCCTTGCGGTGGTAGATGTTCGGCAGTTCGTCCGGTGGGCCGAATTGGCACCAGGCCACCGCGACGTCACCGTCGAAGATCAACGCCGCGTGTGCCCGGCCTTCGTCGACCAGCCGCTCCTTGCGGTCCCGGTTGCCCTCGCCGGCCCGATTCTCGGCACATGACCGCTGGAACCGCATGCACCAGCAGCCACCGCCCCCGGCCCAGCAGGAACCATGGACGGCATTCCAACAACCATTGTGCCGCTCGGCGAGCTGTGCGAAGTCCTTCCACGTGTCGGGACTGAGCGGTTTGGTCGTGTACTCGCCCATGCCCGCCTGCCTCGCCTGGTCGGCTTGATCACCGTCACCCTAGAACAGATCGCGGACGATCCACGTCCGGAATCTCCGCCTCGGCTGTCACAGAGCGACAACGGCCTGTCGGACCCACGGCAGCGTCCGCTGCGCCCGCGGTTCGCGCCCACCAGCGGCTAGGTACCGTCGGCGTCGATGCCTGCCTTTCTGATCACCGGTAACCCCGGGTCGGGAAAGACCTCGATCGCCGCGGAGTTGACGCGGCTGGGGCTCGACGCGGTTGATGCCGACGAGATCGCTGGTTGGGAGACTGCGGCAGGCGTTCCGGTCAGCCAACCGGAGCACACCACGGACGAGTGGTTGCTCGGCCATCGGTGGGTCTGGCGTCGTCCCCGCCTGGAGGAGCTTGTCCGCACGCAGGCGAGCGCGGGGCGGCATCTCTTTCTCTGCGGTATCGCGATGAATCAACGGGACATGCTCGACCTCTTCGACCGGGTCTTCCTGCTCTCGCTGGACGATGAAACCCAGCTGGAGAGACTCGGCACAGCTGCCAACGCGCACCGGAACGCGGCCCAACGAGCCCAGATCCTCGCGGGTCGGCCGTTGTTCGAGCAGGAGATGAGGTCCGTCGGAGCGACGACCCTCGATGGGCGTGAGTCGATTTCGGTTCTGGTGAGCCGCATCCTGAAGGAGACCGCTGGGCTTCGGGAACGCTGGGTGGGGCGGGTGGGGCTCGAACCCACGACCGACGGATTATGAGTCCGCTGCTCTGACCGGCTGAGCTACCGCCCCTGGGTCGGTCACCGGGTGGCCGGCTCGCGGGAGGGCTCCCCCGGTTGGACTCGAACCAACAACCCTGCGATTAACAGTCGCATGCTCTGCCAATTGAGCTACGGGGGAAGGACGCACGGCCGCAACCGCAACGGCTCCGAAGACTACCTCACAACATGAGCTCACCGTACGACGGCCGAGCCGATCTTCACTACGCTGGCCCCAACGCCGGCAGAACGGCCGGTGGACCACAGATGACCAAGGGGGCACCCCATGCGGAGAGTGATGTTCTTCGTCGGCTTCGCGACCGGCTACGTGCTGGGAGCCCGGGCGGGCCGCCAGCGCTACGAGGCGATCGCCCGCGCGGCCGCCCGGGTCCGGGGCAGCCAGACCGCGCAGAGCGCGGCGGGGGTGCTGCGGGCGCAGGCCGGTTCGGTGGCCGGCGAGGCCCGGCGGCGGATCCCGGTGCCCGGGCGGGGTGGCCGGACGGTGTCCGAGCGGGCCGGCAGCAACGGTCAGACGGAGGTCTAGCGGCCGGTCACGGGAGCCCGGCGGCGCTCAGCGCGACGGCACCCACGCCCAGCAGGTGCGGATATGCGCCTTCATCGCCTCGGCCGTCCCGGCCGGATCGCCCTCGGCGACCCACCGGTAGATCTCGTGGTGGCCGGCGTGCGCGACGCCGAGGTTGACGCTCCTCGGCATGGCCCGGGTCCACGGGTGGTCGCCGAACTGCATGTGCCGGACGATCGACGCGATGATCGCCCGACCGATGATGTTGCCGGACGCCTCCATGAGCAGGCCGTGGAAGCGCTGCTCGATCCGCCGGTAGTCCTCCGGCCGGTCGCACGCCTGGTCCAGGAGGACCAGGACCGACCGCAGCTCCCGCAGCTGGCTCTCGGTGATCCGCTGCGCAGCGAGCGCAGCCATCTCCGACTCCAGCGCCGCCCGGACGTCGACGAGGTCGCCGAGCACCGAGAACCCGGTGTCGTGCCCGAGCAACGCACCGAGGACCTCGTCGTCCAGGACGTCCCAGGACCCGACGGAGAGCACTGTCGTCCCCTTGCCCTGCTGGATCCGGGCGACGCCCTTCTCCTCGATCCCCTTGAGCGCCTCCCGTACGACGGTGCGGCTCACCCCGAATTCGGCGGCCAGTTCCGGCTCTGGTGGGAGCGCCGAACCGGCCGGGAACTCCCCGCCGGCGATGCGGTCGATCAGCACCGAGACCACCGCCGAACCCAGCCTCGCCGGCCGGTCGATGCGGTACTGCGGGGACGGCGTGGCGGCACAGTCTCGCTTCGCAGCAGACGGTTTCGCCATCGCGGCCCCCATGTATGGGCATGCTGGGTCGGGACACTGTACCGGAGGTAATACGTCTGATGTAGGGGTCGCGGCGACCGATTCACGAGTGTGGCCAGACCTGGTCGGCCAGCCTCAGCAGCCGGGCGCCGGCCAGCGCGGAGTCGGCGTCGGCACCCGAACCGAGCCGGCGGTAGCGGCTCGGCGGGGAACCGTACGCGGTCGAGAAGCGGCGGCTGAAGTGGTACTGGTCGGCGAACCCGCAGCGCTCGGCGATCACCGCGATCGGGTAGTTGCTGCGCAGCAGCATCGACGCCGCTCGCGCCAGCCGCAGCCGCTCGAACGCCGTCACCGGGCCGACGCCGTACTGCCGGCGGAACTGCCGGGCGAGGTAGCCGGTGGAGACCGATGCCGCGCCGGCGAGCTCGCCGAGTGACACCTGGCGCAGCCGGCCGTCCCCCCACGCGGCCCGCACATGGTCGACGACGGCGCCGAGCACGGGCGAGAGGGGCGGGTCGGGCTCCGGCAGCGGGCCGTCGACGTAGGTCGCGAGCAGCAGACCGAGAACGTCGTCCACCCGGTCCTGCCACCCGACCGGCGCGCGGCTGCCGAGCCAGAGCAGGTAGGCCAGCAGCCCGGGCAGCGGGCCGTCCGGTTCGGCCGGGCGGCAGACCGGCCAGGACGCCGGATCGGCGTCGGTCTCGACCCGGAAGTGGACATAGGCGTGCCGGCAGCTGCCGGCCGGATCCCAGGCGTAGCGGTCCCGGGTCCCCGGCCCGACCAGGAGCAGGACGCCGGGCCGGAGCGCCGCCGTGCGCCCGTCGTCGGCCCGCCAGGTCGCCGAGCCGCGGAGCATCCAGACGAACTCGAAGTCATCAAGCCGGCGCGGACCGAACGTCGCCCCCGCCGGATACTCCGCGACGGCCGGCCGACCGGCCGCGACGCGGAGGTTCCCGGCCAGGCTCGAGGTCACGATCAGACATTTTTGCGCACCGTCGGTCCATTGCCCAGAGCGGCGCCGGCGGGCAGGGTCGACGGGCAGTGACCCACCGATCTCGAGGGATGCGATGACCACGACCACCCCGTCCGTCGCCGAGTCCACCGACCTCACGCTGGCGCAGCGCTACGCGGAGAACGGCTTCGTCGTACTCGAGCAGGCCCTGTCCCGGGCCGAGATCGACGAGATCCTGGCCGAGACGGTGCGGATCTGCCGCGGCGAGCTCGGTGCGATCTCCGGCTCCGAGCCGGCCGCCCCCGGCGAGTCCGACGACGACGTCCTGCGCCGCCACCTGTGCGTGCACTTCCCGCACAAGGTCTCCGGAGTGATGCACGACGCCCTGACGCACCCGGTGATCGTGGACGCGCTGACCCAGGTCATCGGGCCCAACGTCAAGGCGATGCAGTCGATGCTCTTCATCAAGTCCGAGGGCAAGCCCGGCCAGGCCTGGCACCAGGACGAGTTCTTCATCCCCAGCCGGGACCGCTCGATCACGGCGGCCTGGATCGCCCTCGACGACGCGACGGTCGAGAACGGCTGCCTGTGGGTGCTGCCCGGATCGCACCGGCCGGGCATCATCTACCCCGACCGGGAGCACGACGACGAGCGCTACGACTGCACCGTCATGTCCTACGACTTCCCCTACCGGGACGAGGACGCCGTACCGGTGGAGATGAAGGCGGGGTCCGCACTGATCTTCAACGGCTACCTGCTGCACAAGTCGCTGCCCAACAGCGGCCGGCACGGCTACCGGCGCGCCTTGGCCAACCACTACATGAGCGCCGAGTCCCTGCTGCCCTGGACCCGTCCGCCCGAGGACGTGCACATGGCCAAGCACGACTTCCGCGACGTCGTTCTAGTCGCGGGCCGCGACCCCTACGCCTACAAGGGCGTCGACGACGTCAAGCGCCCGCACCTGCGCAAGGGCCGGGAAGGTGGCTGCGACCGCTGAGGTCGCAGCCCCCTGCCGCGGCTCAGCCGACGAGCTTGCGCAGGAACGCCAGCCGGGCCTGCGCCTGGAACATCGAACCGCCCTCGTGGCCGTTGAACCACCACTCCCGGATGTCCTTCGGCCCGGCATAGTGGTTGTAGGCCGCATAGACCGTCGACGGCGGGCAGACCTCGTCCATCATCCCGACCGAGAAGAGGCTCGACGCCTTGGCCCGGGCGGCGAAGTTGACGCCGTCGAAGTAGGACAGGGTGCGGAACACCTGGTCGGTGCGCTGCGGGTGCTTGGCGCAGAACCGCACGATCTCCTCGTACGGCGCCTTGTCGGTGATCTCGCTGGCCCGCCGGTAGTGGCACAGGAACGGCACGTCGGGCAGGGCGCCGATCACGTCGGGTACCAGCCCGGCCGCGGCCAGCGTCAGCCCGCCGCCCTGGCTGCCGCCTGCGACGACCACCTTGGTCGCGTCGACGGCCGGGTGCGCGCGGGCCGCCTCGACCGCCCGCGCCGCGTCGCTCATCAGCCGCCGGTAGTAGTAGGTCTCCGGCGAGAGGACCCCGTCGGTCATGAACCCGGCGACGTGCGGGCTGCCCGGCTCGGCGTGGGCGTCGCCGGTGTCCCCGCCCTGGCCGCGGGTGTCCATCACGAAGTGCGCGTAGCCCGCCGCGCTGTAGAGCAGGTGGTCGAGCACCAGACCGCGACCACCGCTGTAGCCGATGTACTCCACCACGCACGGCAGCGGCTCGGACCGCTGCCGGGGCAGCAGGAACCAGCCGTGCACCCGCTCGCCGTTCCAGCCGGCGAAGGTGACGTCGAACGTGTCCACGGTGGACAGGTCGCCGTCGTACGGCGTGAACTCCGCGGCCAGCGGGTGCTCCCGCACCTGCTCGAGCGTGCTGGTCCAGAAGGCGTCGAAGTCACTCGGTTCGGTCCGGTCCGGGCGATAGGCGCGCAGCTTCTCCGGCGTCATGTCGAACAACGGCATCGCAATCTCCTTCGAGGGTGACGGTCAGATCACTTCGAGCACGTCGGCAATCGGAAGCAGCTCGCTGTACGGCGTGTGCGGGGCGTGCGGCGCCTGGTACCAGAAGGCGGTGGAGGCGATGTCGTCCTGCAACGGCAGGTACCGCCCGCCGGCTGCCGCCAGCCCAGCGCCTGGATGGTCACCCGCAGATCGGCGGCGAAGCGCACCGGGTCCATGATGTGCCAGCGGTACATGCCGAACCGCTGCTGCGAGCGGTAGAGCCGGCCGTCTCCGGCCCTGATCACCTGCGGCAGGCCGAGATACGGGGTGGAGAAGATGCCGTACTGGCCGATCGGGTGCTCGAAGTCCCAGGCGCCGCCGAAGTAGTCCTCGGTGCCGGTGCCGCAGATGGTCGGGAATTCCTCGTCGCCGTCCAGGAAGAACTTGATCTCGCCCTCGCCCCACCAGCCGGTCGAGTTGGACTGCCAGGCGAGATAGGTGCCGACGTAGTGGCCGCTGACCCTGCACGCCGTCGAGGAGCGTGTGCACCGTCACCGGTCGGCAGCGGGTTGCTGCGCCGCCACTGGGCGTGCAGGTAGGCGGCATCCTCCGGCCACGTCGGTCAGCGCGTAGTCGACCTGGTAGTAGAACGACGAGCTGTCCTCCTCCCAGAGGTTCTCGATCGTGATCCGCGCGGACTGGCGGAACGGCATCGGCCAGTAGGAGTTGAAGCCGCCGCGCGGGTTGACCGCGATCGGCAGCGAGGTGACGTTGCACGGCTCCGCCCAGCCGTTGCAGAAGAAGTCGCCCAGCGGCACCTCGATGCTCGGCGTCTCCTCCCCGTCCCAGTAGACCCGCAGCAGCAGCCGCCGCCACCAGCCGCGGGTCGATGGTCATCCAGATGTGCTGGATGGCCCCCGGGCCGTCGATCTCGGCCAGCGTGATCACCTCGCCGGCCGGCACGATGCGTGTACGGCGAGACCTTCCAGCCCTGGCCGAGGTCGCGTGCGGCGCCCGCGCGCGGGGCCGTCGGTGGCCATGCCGCCGCGGCCCTTCTCTCCGCGCGGGTTCTCCGCACTGATCGACCGGGTCCGCGCGTCGACGAGCCGGCTGATGTCGGACAGGTCGGTGAACGGCAGCATCAACAGCCTTTCGAGAGTGGTGACGGACGGCCGAGGCGCAGGTCAGTCACCCGAGGAGAACGCGGCGTCGAAGGCGGCGGCCGGCTTGTCGAAGGCCAGCTTGCGCAGGAACTCCAGCGACTCCGGCGCGCCGAGCTCAGCGGTCCATGCCGGCGTCCTCCCACTCGACCGAGATGGGGCCGTCGTAGCTCGATCGCGTTGAGCATCCGGAAGCACGCCTCCCACGGCACGTCGCCGTGCCCGATCGAGACGAAGTCCCAGCCTCGGCGCGGATCGGCCCACGGCAGGTGCGAGCCGAGCCGGCCGTTGCGGCCGTTGAGCTGCTTCTTCGACTCCTTGCAGTCCACATGGTAGATCCGGTCGCGGAAGTCCCAGAGGAAGCCGACCGGGTCGAGGTCCTGCCACATGAAGTGGCTCGGGTCGAAGTTCAGCCCGAACGCCGGCCGGTGGCCGATCGCCTCGAGGGTGCGGACCGTGGTCCAGTAGTCGTAGGCGATCTCGCTGGGGTGCACCTCGTGCGCGAACCGGACGCCGACCTCGTCGAAGACGTCGAGGATCGGGTTCCAGCGGTCGGCGAAGTCCTGGTAGCCGCGCTCGATCATCGCGTCCGGGGTGGGCGGGAACATCGCCACCATGTACCAGATCGAGGAGCCGGTGAAGCCGATGACCGTCTTCACGCCGAACTTCGCCGCCGCCCGGGCGGTGTCTTTGATCTCCTGGGCGGCCCGCTGCCGGACGCCCTCGGGGTCGCCGTCGCCCCAGACTGCGGGCCGGCAGGATGTCCTTGTGCCGCTCGTCGATCGGGTTGTCGCAGACGGCCTGCCCGACGAGGTGGCAGGAGATCGCCCAGCAGTCCAGGCCGTACTTCTTGAGCATGGCCCGCTTGTCGTCGACGTAGTTGTCGTCGGCGAGGGCCTTGTCGACCTCGAAATGGTCGCCCCAGCAGGCGATCTCGAGACCGTCGTAGCCCCACGACCGAGGCCAGCTGGCAGACCTTCTCGAAGGGCAGGTCGGCCCACTGGCCGGTGAACAGGGTGAACGGTCGAGGCATCGGTCTTCGTCCTTTGCGTCAGCGAACGCCGAACAGATGGTCAAGTGCGAGCTGGTCGAGCCGCTCGTAGTGCATGCCGCGCTCGGCGGCCTTCTCGACGTCGAAGGACGTGTCGTCGCGCAGTGCGGCGAGCGACTCGCCCTTGTCCAAGGTGGAGTCCTTCAAGGCCGTCACCCGGGATGCGGCGAGCGCCTCGGTGACCTCCGGGTCGGCCCGGAAGGCCGCGGCCCGGTCGGTGAGGATCAGGTAGGTGCGCATGCAGGCCGCGGCCGACTCCCACACCCCGGAGATGTCCTCCGTCCGGGGCGGCTTGAAGTCGAAGTGCCGCGGAGCCGGTGTATCCACCGGTCTCGAGCAGGTCGACGAGGAAGAAAGCGCTCTTCAGGTCGGCGGCACCGAAGCGCAGGTCCTGGTCGTACTTCATGCCGTGCTGGCCGTTGAGGTCGATGTGGAAGAGCTTCCCGACCAGAGCGCCTCCCCGACGCCATGCACGACGTTGAGCCCGGCCATCGTCTCGTGCCCGACCTCAGGGTTGACGCCCACCATCTCCGGGTGGTCGAGCTCTCGATGAAGGCGAGCACGTGGCCGACCGTCGGCAGGAAGATGTCGCCCCGCGGCTCGTTCGGCTTGGGCTCCAGTGCGAGCCGCATGTCGTAGCCCTGCTCGCGGATGTACGCGCAGAGCGCGTTGATCGCCTCCTGGTAGCGGTCGTACGCCGCGAGCACGTCGGTCGCGGCGTCGCTCTCCGAACCCTCCCGGCCGCCCCAGCAGACGTAGGTCTTGGCACCGAGCTCGGCGGCCAGATCGATGTTGCGCAGCGTCTTGCCGATCGAGTAGCGCCGGATGTCGCGGTCGTTGGCGGTGAACGCGCCGTCCTTGAAGACCGGGTGGAAGAAGAGGTTGGTCGTCAGCATCGGCGTCGTCATGCCGGTCTCGTCCAGCGCCTTGCGGAACCGGGAGATGCATTTCTCCCGCTCGGCCTCGCTCGCGCCGAAGGGGATCAGGTCGTTGTCGTGGAACGTCACGCCCGCCGCGCCCAATTCGGAGAGCCGGTGCACCGACTCGACCGGGTCCAGCGGTGGACGGATGGCCGTGCCGAACGGGTCGACGCCCTGCCAGCCGACGGTCCAGAGCCCGAAGGTGAACCTGATCGGCCTTGGTCGGGGTGAAGTTACTCATCGGGTCAGCTCCCATGTCGATGGTTGCGGTCGCTTATATGTCATGGCGTGTCGACGGTCGTCCACACCGACTCGGCCGCGGCGCTGCGGGCGACGGCGTCGAGCACCAGCTGCACCCGTAGGCCGTCGACGAAGCTGGGCTCCGGGTCGGCGTTCCCGGCGATGGCGACGAGGAAGTCGCGCATCTCGTGGGTGAAGCTGTGTTCGTAGCCGAGGATGTGGCCCGGCGGCCACCACGCGGCGAGGTAGGGGTGGCTCGGCTCGGTCACCAGGATGCGCCGGAAGCCGCCCTCGGCCGGGTCGAGCGAGGCGTCGAAGAACTCCAGCTCGTTGAGCCGCTCGAGGTCGAACACCAGCCGACCCGCCGTCGCCGTTGATCTCCAGGTGCAGGCCGTTCTTGCGGCCCTGGGCGAACCGGGTCGCCTCGAACGTCGCGACCGCGCCGCCGTCGAGCCGGGCCAGGAAGAGCGCGGCGTCATCGACGGTGACCGGACCGCGCGAGTCGGACGTCCCGGTGCCCGCCAGCCCGCTCGCCGCCTCCGGGAGCGGCCGTTCGCCGATGAACGTCTCGGTCAGCGCCGAGACGCCGGTGATCCGCGCACCGGTGACGTACTGCGCCATGTCGACGATGTGCGCGCCGAGGTCGCCGAGCGCCCCGGAGCCGGCCTGCTCGGCCTGCAGCCGCCAGGTCAGCGGGAAGTCGGGGTCGATGATCCAGTCCTGCAGGTAGGTGGCCCGCACGTGCCGGATGGTGCCGAGCCGGCCGTCGGCGATGAGTTGGCGCATGAAGCTCACCGCGGGCACCCGGCGGTAGTTGAAGCCGACCATCGAGCGGACGCCGCGGGCCTGCGCGCGCTGCGCCGCGGCCACCATCGCCCGTGCCTCCGGCACGCTGTTGGCCAGCGGCTTCTCGCACAGCACGTGCTTGCCCGCGTCCAGCGCGGCGATCGAGATCTCGGCGTGGCTGTTTCCCGGCGTGCACACGTCGACGACGGAGACGTCGTCCCGCTTGAGCAGCGCGCGCCAGTCGGTCTCGGTCGATGACCACCCCATCGCCGTCGCGGCCTGCTGCACCGCCTCGGGGTTGCGCCCGCACAACGCGGTCAGGTCGGCCTGCGCGGGCAGGTCGAAGACGCGGTTGACGGTGCGCCACGCCTGCGAGTGCGCGGCGCCCATGAACGAATAGCCGACGAGGCCTACTCCGAGACGCATGTGCGGGCTCCTGTCTGTCGATTCTCAGGCGGTACGTGAGGTGGCACCGGTGGAGGATGCCACGTCGGCCGGATTGTCGAGCACCTGCTCCACGACCAGGCCGGCGGCGCCGCGCACCGCCGCGTCGAAACCGAGGGCGGAGGCAGTCACCCGGCAACCGGCCGCGTCGCCGGCGAGGGCGAGCCGGCTCAGCTCCCGTTGCACGGTCGGCACGATCCAGTCGGCGGTGCGGGCGAAGTAACCCCCGAGGACCAGCGCCTTCGGGTTGAAGAGGTTGACGAGGATCGCCGCCCCCACCGCGAGCCAGCCGCCGACGTCGGCGAAGGCACCGACCGCCTGCCGGTCCCCGGCCGCGGCGCGGGCCACCACGCCGGCCAACCGGTCCTCGGGGTCGCGGGACGGATCGACCGGGTTGTCGCCGCCGGCCAGCGCGATCAGCCGGGCGAATCCGATGGTCGTCTCCCAGCACCCGACGCGGCCGCAACCGCACCGGGCACCGGCCGGGTCGACGGGCATGTGCCCGACCTCGCCGGAGAAACCGTCGGCGCCGCGGAGCAGCCGGCGGTCGACGATCACCCCGCCGCCGATGCCGACCTCACCGCTGACGTAGACCAGGTGCGACGTGCCGGCCTCGGCCCCCTGCCAGTATTCGGCGAGCGCGGCGAGGTTGGCTTCGTTCTCGACCCGGACGGGGAGGTCGTCGACGCCGAGCCCGGCGGCGATCCGGGTACCGACCGCGACGTCGGACCAGCGCAGGTTGGGCGCGAGGACGACCTGACCATCGGCGACGTCGACCAGCCCGGGCACCGCGACGGTCACGCCGATCGGCCGGGCACCGGCGCGGGACATCGTCGCGAGCGCCGATCGGCCCATGCCGGCCAGTCGGCGCAGGGCGACCGCGGGCGTCACGCCGACCGCGTCGAAGCTCACCCGCCGGTCGACGAGCACGCGGCCGGCGAGATCGGTGGCGTAGGAGGCGAGATAGTCGACGTTGACCTCGAGCCCGAGTACGCCGAGCCCGGCGCCGTCGAGCTCGATCAGCTGCGCGGGGCGGCCGACCGCGCCCTCGACGCGGCGCCCGGTCTCGCGGACCAGGCCGCGGGCCACCAATTCGCCGACCAGGCTCGACACGGTCGCCTTGTTCAGCGCGGTCTCGGCGGCGATGGTCGCCCGGGACCGCGGACCGTGGTCGTGCAGCCGGCGGAGCACGAGCGAGAGGTTGTGCCGGCGTACGGCGGCGGAGTCCGACGGCCGGCCGACGTCGTACGCGGCGACACTGCGCGGCGGGCCGGACGACCGGTGAGCGTCGCGGTGCCCGCTCCGATCCATCCTCCGGCGCCTCCGCTCACGGTCGTCCTGCCATTTGGTCTGGTGGCCCAACAAACTATGGGGTCGGCGACGGCGTACGCAAGGCCCGCCCGAAATGCCCGGGACCGAACCCACCACTAGTGCGGTTTTCGGAGCAGCCCCAGGGCGTCGTCGCGGACCCCGGCGTACGCCCCGCGCACCTCGCCCGCCGGCGGCGCCTTCGGCAGCGCCCGGGCCGGAACCGGCCACGCGGGCGGTTCGGCCCCGCCGCGGAGCACCCACGCGGCCTGGCGGGCGGCACCGAGGGCGACGTACTCCCCCGGCTCGGGCAACTCGACCGGAGCGCCGAAGATCGCCGGCGCGAACGCCTGCACGGCGAGCGAGCGCGCCGCGCCGCCGGTCAGTAGCACCCGGCGTACGGCGACCCCCTGCGCCCGCAGCGCGTCGATCCCGTCGGCCAGCCCGCAGAGCATCCCCTCAACGGCGGCCCGCGCCATCCGGGCCGGCGAGGCGTTGGCCCGGGTCAGCCCGTAAACCAGGCCGCGGGAGTCGGGCAGGTCCGGCGTCCGCTCCCCGTCGAGGTAGGGCAGCAGCACCAGGCCGCCCGAGTCGGGCACCGACGTGGCGAGTTCGTCGAGCCGGGCCAGGTCGACGCCGAGCAGGGCGGCGACCGAGGAGAGCACCCGCGCGGCGTTGAGGGTGCACACCAGCGGCAGGAACCGGCCGGTCGCGTCGGCGAACCCGGCCACCTCACCGCTCGGGTCACTCGTCGGCGCCTCGGCGACCGCGAACGCCGTACCGCTGGTGCCCAGCGACACCACCACATCGCCCGCGGCGGCGCCGACCCCGAGTGCCGCGGCCATGTTGTCGCCGGTCCCGGGGCCGATCCGCGCGCCGGTCGCGGTCTCCCCGACCTGCTCGGCCGGGTCGGCGACCCGCGGCAGGTCGAGGTCGCGGCCGAACGCCAGCCGGACCAGATCCCCCCGGTAGTCACCGGTGGCCGGCGAGTAGTAGCCGGTGCCCGACGCGTCACCCCGGTCGGTTGTCGGCACCGCCCCGCCGCCGGCCAGCCGGCCGGTCAGCCAGTCGTGCGGCAGCACCACCCCGGTCGCGCGCCGGGCCGACGCCGGCTCGTGCTCGGCCAGCCAGCGCAGCTTGGTCACGGTGAAACTCGCGACCGGCACCGAGCCGACCGCGTCGGCCCATTTCTCCGGGCCGCCGAACTCCTCGACCAGGGCGGTCGCCGCCGGCGCCGAACGGGTGTCGTTCCACAGCAGGGCCGGCCGTACGACGGCGCCCGCCTCGTCGAGGGTCACCATTCCGTGCTGCTGGCCGCCGACCGCGATCGCCGCGACGTCGTCGAGCAGTCCGTCGGACGCGGTCGCCCACGCCTCCCACCACACCTCGGGGTCGATCTCGGTGCCGTCCAGGTGCGGCGCCGAGCCGCTGCGCACCACCGCCCCGGTCTCGGCGTCGCAGACCAGCACCTTCGTGGACTGGGTCGAGCAATCGACCCCGGCGACCAACGTCATGCGCGCCATCTTGCCGCGCCTGGGCAGCGCCGGACCAGCCGGTCGCCGTCCACTGTGGACGATTCGGTCACCCGACGGCCGGGAATCCCCGCTGTGCCCGGGCGACCAGTTCGGCCACCTGCGCCTGCACGTAGGCCGAGTCCCGATCGGTGCCCCGGTCGTAGCGCACCTGCCAGAACAGCCCGTCGCGGCCCGGGACCCGGCGGGCGACGACGCGCGCTCCCCCGGCCGGTTCGAGCGGGTAGTGCTCGGTGAACGCCACGCTGCGGGTGACCCGGGCGCGGACGACCGGCGGCAGGCCGCGCGGCTCGACCAAGCGCCATCGCTGCGGCGGGCCGTCCTCCACCACCTCGACGTCCTCACCCCCGGCGGTGAGCGCACCCATCTCGACCGCCGCGATCACGGAGAACTCGGGCTCCTGCCAGCTGGCCTTGTCGATGCGGTGCCAGCCGAGCCGTCGGCGTTCTCCGGGGCGGTCCTCGAGCGGCAGCCACACGCCCTGCGGGGTCGCCGCGAGCACGGCGCCGTCCTCGGCGGTGGCCCAGGCCAGGGCGCGCTCGTCCCGGTCGAGGACGGCCACCACGTCCGGGGGTGGCTTCTCGCGGCGGAACAGGCTCACCGGCGACCCGCCCGCACTCGGCGCATCACTCGCCCATCCCCTGCTCGCGCAGCCCGCGGCGGTGTTGCTCGAGGGTGACCAGCTCGCCGAACATCCGGGTGTACTCGTCGGCCCGCTCGACCGGGTTGATCCGCTGCACCCGGGACCGCAGCGTGGCGATGGCCCGGTCGACGGCCAGCTCCTGCAGCCGGGCCAGGTTGCGCACGACGTAGCGCCCGTCGGGGTCGCCCGCGGTGCGCAGCCGCTCGACGGCCAGCTCGGTGGTCACCGACTTGGCGACCTCGTCCGCGCACCGCTCCCGCACCTGCTCGACCCACCCCGGCCCGATCGAGGCGCCCTGCACCCCGCCCGCGGCGGCGACGGCGTCACGGATCGCGACGTAGACCGGGTGGGTGTAGGCGTCGGCGCCGACCGCGTCGAAGACCGGACCGGCGAGCCCGGGGACCTGCATCGCGAGCTTGAGCGACTCCCGCTCGACCGCGAGCCGCGGGTCGTCGGGCCGCGGGCGCTCGACCGCCCCGGCCGCGACGCGGGCCGGCCGCTGGGCCGGCGCGTTCCTGCGGTTGGTCACCTCGGCGACCCGGCGCAGGATGAACGCCTCGTCCAGCCAGCCGAGCCACCGGTCCAGCGCGACCGCGTAGCGGTTCCGCAGCGACGAGTCCTTGATCGCCGCCACGATCGGCGCGGCCGCGTCGAGCGCGGCGAGCCGGCCCTCGGTCGTGTCGAGGTCGAAGTCCTCGATCCGGCTGCGGATCGCGAACTCGAACAGCGGTTGCCGGCGGGCCACGAGGTCGCGTACGGCGGCGTCGCCCTTGGCCTGGCGCAGTTCGCACGGGTCGAGACCCGAGGGCTCCACCGCCACGAACGTCTGCGACGTGAACTTCTGCTCGTCGTCGAACGCCCGCAACGCCGCCTTCCGACCGGCCGCGTCCCCGTCGAAGGTGAAGATCACCTCGCCCCGGAACGAGTCGGAGTCCATCAGCAGCCGGCGCAACACGCCGATGTGCTCGGCGCCGAACGCCGTGCCGCAGGTCGCGATCGCGGTCGGCACCCCGGCCAGGTGGCAGGCCATCACGTCGGTGTAGCCCTCGACGACGACCGCCTGCCGCCGCCGGGCGATCTCCCGCTTGGCCAGGTCGACGCCGTAGAGCACCTCGCTCTTCTTGTAGAGCGGGGTCTCCGGGGTGTTGAGGTACTTCGGCCCGTCGTCGTCGTCGAAGAGCTTGCGGGCGCCGAACCCGACGACGTCGCCGGGCAGCGAGCGGATCGGCCAGACCAGCCGGCGGCGGAACCGGTCGATCAGCGAGCCGGAACGCGCCTCCCGGGACAGCCCGGCGGTCACCAGTTCCCGGGCGGCGAATCCGGCGCCGAGCAGGTGCTTGGTGAGCGGGTCCCAGCCGGCCGGGGCGAAGCCGCAGCCGAAGGTGCGGGCCGCCTCGGCGTCGAAGCCGCGTACGGAGAGGAACTCGCGGGCCGGCTTCCCCTCCGCGGCGGCCAACTGTTCGACGTAGAAGGCGGCGGCCGCCCGGTTGGCCTCGAGTAGCCGGCTGCGCTCGCCGCCCTGCCGGGCCGGCGCGGACCCGCCGCGCTCGTAGCGCAGCGTCACCCCGCCCCGGCCGGCCAGCCGCTCCACCGCTTCGAGGAAGTTCAGGTGCTCGACCCGCTGGATGAAGTCGATCACGTCGCCGCTCGCGTCACAGCCGAAGCAGTGGTAGAGCCCGACGCTCGGCCGGACGTGGAACGACGGCGACTTCTCCTCGTGGAAGGGGCACAGCCCCTTCAACGAGTCACCGCCGGCGCGACGCAGTGCGACGTACTCCCCGACGACGTCGGCGACCGGTGAGCGGTCGCGGACGGCCGCGATGTCTGCGTCAGGGATGCGGCCGGGCACGTCGGGAGTCTAGTCCCGCGGCTCAGCCGGCGAGATCCTCCAGCGGCACCGACGGGTCGGCCAGTCGCTTCCGGTCGACCGGCGCACCGGAGCGGATGGCAGCGACGATCGGGTCCGTGACATCCCAGATGTTGACGTTCATCCCGGCGAGCAGCTTGCCGCCGCCGACCCAGAAGGCGAGGAACTCCCGGCCCGTCACGTCGCCGCGGAACACCACCTCGTCGTAGCCCTCCGGGCCGACGTACCCGGAGTACTCCATCCCGAGGTCGTACTGGTCGGAGAAGAAGTAGGGCACCTTGTCGAAGACCACCGGCTGGCCGAGCATCGACTTCGCGGCGGCCGGGCCGCCGTCGAGGGCGTTGGCCCAGTGCTCGACCCGGACGGGTGCGGCGTAGAGCGGATGGTCGGCGCGCGCGACGTCGCCGGCGGCGTAGATGTCCGGGTCGGAGGTGCGGAGCCCGGCGTCCACGCGGACGCCGTTGTCGACGGTGAGTCCGGCGGCCTCGGCCAGTTCGGTCGCGGGGCGGATGCCGACACCGGCGACGATGACGTCGGCGGGCAGCTCGGTGCCGTCCTCGAGCACGACCGCGCCGACCGATCCGGAGCCGCGGATCTCCCGGACGCCGGAATTCAGGTGCAGGTCGACCTCGTGCTCCCGGTGCAGGTCGGCGAAGACCTGGGCCACCTCGTCGCCGAGGACCCGGCGCAGCGGGAGGGCGTCCATCTCGACGAGGCTCACCGAGGCGCCGCGGGTGCGGGCGGCCGCGGCGATCTCCAAACCGATCCAGCCGCCGCCGATGATGACCACCCGGCTGTCCGGACGGATGTCGGCGTTGATCCGGTCGGAATCGGCCAGCCGGCGCAGGTAGTGCACGCCGGTCAGGTCGGCGCCGGGCACCGGCAGCGTGCGCACGATCGAGCCGGTGGTCAGCAGCAGCTTGTCGTAGTGCAGCCGCTCGGCCCCGTCGAGCTCGACCTCGTGCGCGCCGGAGTCGAGGGCGGTCACCCGGGTACCGAGCCGGAGCTCGACGTGGTTCTGCTCGTACCAGCCCGCCTCGTGGACGTAGACGCTGTCGCGCTCGGCGTTGCCGAGCAGCAGGTCCTTGGACAGCGGCGGACGCTCGTAGGGCCGCTCGGTCTCCTCGCCGATGAGCACGATGCGCCCGTCGAAGCCCTCCGCACGCAGGGTCTCCGCGGCCTTCGCCCCGGCGAGACTGGCCCCGACGATGACGAACACGGTGTCCTTCGGCATGGTTCCTCCCCTGGCCACCAGGCTGTGACCGCGCTGATCATCCCCGACGTACCGGAACGTCGATACCGCGGGGCAACTTGTCGGCGTCCCAGTCGAGCACGGCGAGGGCGGTCTGGAACGCGTAACGGTCCGTCATGCCGGCCACGTAGCCCACCGCCGCGCGCACCGCGTCGCTGCTTCCGGGTCTTGGGCTCCCCGGGTCGGCCTGGGCCGGCTCCGGGAGGGCATGCGGCCGGTCGGCGTAGTACTCGACGAGGGCACGCAGCACCGCCACCACCGCACGACCCTGCGCGATCGAATCGGGCCGGGCATAGATGCGCCGGTAGTTGAACTCCCGCAGCGCGGCCAGGGCCGCCGCCGGCTCGGGCCGCATGCCGACCACACCGGCGTCGGCGATGCAGTCGACGAGCGCGCCGATGAACACGGCGAGCTGCTCCCCGGGTGTCACCGCACACCTCGCGGACCACGGCGGGCAGCGCGTCGACTCCGACGATGCCCGGCGTGCACGGCGTCCTCGAGGTCGTGCGCGGTGTAGGCGCACCGGTCGGCCCAGCTGACGACCGCGCCCTCGGGGGTCGCGGGCGCGGCCGCGACCACGAGTGGTTGCGGATGCCGTCGAGCGTCTGGACGCAGAGGTTGAGCGGCTCGAGCACGATCGCGCCCCAGACGGCGTGGTCGTAGCCCTCGGCGAGGAACGGGTCGAACGCCTCCTCGCTGGCGTGCCCGCCCGGACCGTGTCCGCAGTCGTGGCCGAGCGCGATGGCCTCGGTGAGCGCGACGTTGAGCCCGGTCGCCCGGGCCACGCTGGTGGCGACCTGCGCGACCTCGAGGGCGTGCGTGAGCCGGGTCCGCTGGTGGTCGGCCGGGTAGACGAACACCTGGGTCTTGCCGGCCAGCCGGCGGAAGGCCGTGGAGTGCAGGATGCGGTCACGGTCACGCTCGAAGCAGGTGCGGTCGGGGTC
Source organism: uncultured Actinomycetota bacterium (assembly GCA_963828605.1). Taxonomy (GTDB): domain Bacteria; phylum Actinomycetota; class Actinomycetes; order Mycobacteriales; family QHCD01; genus DASXJE01. The sequence continues at coordinate 1,152,272 of CAWHER010000001.1, forward strand.
GGGCTGCTCGGCCCGGCTGCGGTCACCGGCCCCCACCGCCCGGGTGGCGCCGGGGGCGAGCAGCCGGTCGGCCAACTCCTCGCGCGCCTCCCGGCCGATCCGGGGCCGGCGTTCGACGTTCGGGCCGGGCTCGCTGTGCGCCACGACCATGCCGTCGGCGCGCGCGGTGCCGGTCATCGTGGCCGCCCACGCCTCGGACCGGTCGGACTGCTGCATGGCCTCGATTGTCCCCCCGCCCGCCGACACCTTCGCCCCCTCCCATGATCGTGATCGGATCCGCGCGGCGTTTCGCGGCTTTATCCGATCACGATCATGAGCGAGCCGGGGTCACGGTGCCGGTGGCACGGGCCGGTCACCGGACGGCGGGCGAGTGGCTGGTGACGAGTCGCCCTTGGTAGGCGAGACTGCCCTGATGGACGACTTCGACGCGTTCGATCTGGCCGAACTCCGGCAGCGGCGCAGCGCGAAATGGCGGGAGTACAGCGAGGACGTGCTGCCGGCCTGGGTCGCCGAGAGCGACGTCCCGCTCGCCGAGCCGATCGCCCGCGCACTGCACGCGGCGGTCGACCGCGGCGACACCGGATACGCCCACCCCGCCGAACTGGCCGAGACCGTCGTCGCCTGGATCGACCGTCTGTACGGCTGGCGGATCGGGCCGGACGACGTGCTCACGGCGCCGGACGTGATGACCGGCGTGGCGGAACTGCTGCGGGTCGTCACCGCGCCCGGCGACGGGGTGGTGATCAACCCGCCCGTCTACCCGCCGTTCGCCGCGACCGTGACCGGGGTGGGCCGACGGGTGGTCGAGGTGCCGCTGCTCTGCGACGCCGACGGCTGGTCGGTGGACCTCGACGGTCTCGAGCGGGCGTTCGCGGCCGGCGCCCGGGCCTACCTGCTGTGCAGCCCGCACAACCCGGTCGGTGCGGTCTGGCCGGCCGACATGCTGGCCGGTGTCGCCCGCCTGGCCGCGCGGTACGACGTCACCGTGCTCGCCGACGAGGTCCACGCGCCGCTCACCCTGCCCGGCGCCGACCACTCGCCGTACCCGTTGGTCAGCCCGCAGGCCGCCGAGCACTCGGTGCTGCTGACGTCGGCGTCGAAGGCGTGGAACCTCGCCGGGCTGAAATGCGCGGTCGCGATCGCCGGGTCGCCCCGGATGCGCGCCGTACTCGACCGGACCGACGATCATCTGCGCTGGACGGTGGGGCACTTCGGCGCGTTGGCGATGACGGCCGCGCTGCGGGACGGATCCGCCTGGCTGGACGGGTGGATCGCGCACCTCGACCGCAACCGGGCGCTGCTCGCCAAGCTGCTCGCCGACCGGATCCCCGCCGTCGGCTACCGACCGCCGCAGGCGTCCTACCTCGCCTGGCTGGACTGCCGCGACCTCGGCCTCGGCGCCGATCCGGCCGAGGCCTTCCTCAAAGCGGGCGTGGCACTGAGCGCCGGGCCGGCGTTCGGCGCCCCGGGTGACGGGTTCGCCCGGCTCAACATCGCGACCACGGGGGCGTTGGTCGAGGAGGCCGTCGACCGCATGGCCCGCGCCGTCGACTCCTGACCGCCTCCCCCAACGATCGCGATCCCTTCACCCCCATGATCGCGACCACCGCGTCCCCCGTGATCGCGATCCCACCCCCCATGATCGTGATCGGATAAAGCCGCGAAACGCCGTGCGGATCCGATCACGATCATGGAAAGGGGCGGGCTGCACCACCTACACCGCGCTGGGTCCGGCCTCCGAGCTGGCGTGAAAGAGCTTGTAGTACAGGTACGCCGCGGTCTCCCGGACGATGTAGCGCAACTCGGTGCCGCGGGTACGTACCGCCGGTCCCTGGTGGGTCGGCGAGGTGGTCGCCTCGATCCCCTGGTCGGCAGCCATCGTCTGTGACCGGAGCTCATGCCACGGATCGGTGACGAGTACGGCGCTCTTCCATCCGTTCTTGCCGAAGACCACCGCCGCCGCCTCCATGCTCTGCAGTGTGTCGTTGCCCTTCCCGACGGCGACGGACGCGGACGCGGGCACTCCGCGGGCGCGCAGCCACAGCGCGCCCGCGCCGGCCTCGGTGAACCGGTCGCCGGGCTGCTTGCCGCCGACCGTCACCACCCGCGGCGCCACGCCCTCCTTGTAGAGCGCCAGCGCGTGCGAGAGCCGGAAGGCGAACACCTCCGACGGGCGCCCGTCGAACTGGGACGCGCCGAGTACGACGATGGCGTCCGAGTGCGGCCGGTTGTCGTCCCGGGCCACCTGCCAGACCCGCACCACCGTCGAGCCCACGACGAGCGCCGCCGCGAGCACGGCCGCGCCGACCACCCGGCCGACTACGCCGGCGACGCTCACCGCTGCCTCACCGGGCGGTCACCTGCTGTCCGAACCGCCGGACTCGACGACCGCCCGACCGGCCTCCAGCCGGGCCACCGGGACCCGGAACGGCGAGCAGGACACGTAGTCGAGCCCGACCTCGTGGAAGAAGTGCACCGACTCCGGGTCGCCGCCGTGCTCGCCGCAGACCCCGAGCTCCAGCTCCGGGCGGGCCGCCCGGCCCTCCTCGGCGGCGATCCGCACCAGCCGGCCGACCCCGTCGCGGTCGAGCGACTCGAACGGCGAGACGCCGAAGATGCCCAGCTCCAGGTAGCGGGAGAAGAACGCGCGCCTCGACGTCGTCGCGGGAGAAGCCCCAGCGCCATCTGGGTCAGGTCGTTGGTGCCGAAGGAGAAGAACTCCGCGGCCTCGGCGATCTGGCCGGCGGTCAGCGCCGCCCGCGGCACCTCGATCATCGTGCCGATCAGCGTCTCGACGTCGATGCCGCCGTTCTCCGGCGCACCTCGCGCGAGCACCTGCTCGGCCTCCTCCCGTGATCGATCTCGAGCTCCTGCACGGCGCCGACCAGCGGGATCATGATCTCCGGCCGCGGGTCGCCGCCGGCCTTCTTCCGGTCGACCGCGGCCTCGGCGATCGCCCGCACCTGCATGGCGAACAGGCCCGGCATCGACCAGGCCGAGCCGCACCCCGCGCAGGCCCGAGCATCGGGTTCTGCTCGTGCAGCCGGCGACCGCGGCGAGCAGCTGTCCGTTCGTCGGCACCGCGTCGCTCGCCGCGCTGCCCGTCGGCCTGGGCGACCGACCCGCTCGACGGACAGGCTCGGTCCAGCGACGGGCAGGAACTCGTGCAGCGGCGGGTCGAGCAGCCGGACGGTGACCGGCAGCCCGTCCATCGCCTCGAAGATGCTCGATGAAGTCGCCGCGCTGCAGCGGCAGCAGCGCGTCCAGCGCGGCCTGTCCGCTCGTCGTCGGTGTCGGCCAGGATGAGCCGCTCGACCAGCTTCGCGGCGGTCGCCGAGGAACATGTGCTCGGTGCGGCACAGGCCGATGCCCTCGCGCGCCGAACCGGCGGGCCCGGGCCGCGTCCTCGCGGGGTGTCGGCGTTGGCCTGCGACGCCGAGCCGCGCGGGCCTCGTCGGCGTGCGTGACGATCAGCCGGTGCACCGCGGCGACCAGCGGGTCGTGCGGTCGTCGGGTCGAGGGTGCCCTCGAAGTACTGCACCACCGGGGAGGGCTGCGACCGGCACCTCGCCGAGGAAGACGTCGCCGGTGGTGCCGTCGATGGAGATCGACGTCGCCCTCGCTGACGACGATCCCGCCCGGCGCGGTGAACTTGCCCGGCCCGTGACGTCGACGTCGAGCTCCTCGGCGCCGCAGACGCAGGTCTTGCCCATGCCGCGGGCGACCACCGCCGCGTGCGAGGTCTTGCCGCCGCGGGAGGTGAGGATGCCCTGCGCGGCGATCATGCCGTTGAGGTCGTCCGGGTTGGTCTCCCGGCGGACCAGGATCACCTTCTCGCCCCGTGGCCGGCCAGCTCCACGGCGCGGTCGGCAGTCGAAGACCGCCTTGCCGACCGCCGCCCCGGGCTGAGCGTTCATGCCCCTGGCGATGCTTGCTGTCGGTCGGCGGTCTCGTCGAACTGCGGGAACATCAGCTGCGCCAGCTGCGCGCCGGTGACCCGGTGCAGCGCCTCGTCGATGTCGATCAGGCCCTCGTCGACCAGCTGAGCGGCGATGACGAACGCGGCCGCCGGCGGTGCGCTTGCCGACCCGGGTCTGCAGCATCCACAGCTTGCCGCGCTCGATCGTGAACTCGATGTCGCACAGGTCGCGGTAGTGCTCCTCCAGCGTCTGACATGATCTCCGATCAGCTCGTCGTAGGCCGGCTTGTCGAGCCGCTCCAGCTCGTGCAGCGGCAGGGTGTTGCGGATGCCGGCGACGACGTCCTCGCCCTGCGCGTTCTGCAGGTAGTCGCCGTAGATGCCCTGCGTCGCCGCTGGCCGGGTCGCGGGTGAAGGCGACGCCGGTGCCGGAGTCCATGCCGAGGTTGCCGAACACCATCGCCACGACGTTGACCGCGGTGCCGAGGTCGGCCGGGATCCGCTCCTGGCGGCGGTAGAGCACCGCCCGCGTCGGCGTTCCAGGAGTCGAAGACCGCGTGGATCGGCCAGGTCGAGCTGCTCGCGCGGGTCCTGCGGGAAGTCGCGCGCCGGTCTGCTCGCGGATGATCGCCTTGTAACGGCGCGACCAGCTCCTTGCAGGTCGTCGGCGTCCAGGTCGAGGTCGTCGGTGGTGCCCTTGCGCCTTCTTGGCCGCCTCGAGCGCGTCCTCGAACAGCTCGCCGTCGATGTCGAGCACGGTCTTGCCGAACATCTGGATCAGCCGCCGGTAGGAGTCCCAGGCGAAGCGGTCGTTGCCGGCGATCTGCCTGGCCAGGCCCTCCACCGACTGGTCGTTGAGCCCGATGTTGAGGACGGTCTCCATCATGCCGGGCATGGAGAACTTCGCGCCGGAGCGCACCGAGACCAGCAGCGGGTCGTCGGCCTCGCCGAGCTTCTTGCCCATCGCCTTCTCGAGCGCGGCGAGGTCGGCCGACCACCTCCGACGCGCAGCTCCGTCGGGCTCGCTGCCGGTGTCGCAGGTAGTCCTTGCACGCCTCAGTGGTGATCGTGAACCCGGGCGGCACCGGCAGGCCCAGGTTGGTCATCTCGGCGAGGTTGGCGCCCTTGCCGCCGAGCAGGTCCTTCAGGTCCTTGTTGCCCTCGGCGAAGTCGTAGACGTACTTGGTCACCCGAGGTCCTCCTTGAGGGTCGAGCCGCCCGCGCGCACAGCCGCAGCTCCCACCGGGGCGCCGGACCGGGCCCGGCAGTTAGCAGGCGCCGCGGGCGGCTCAGCACCCACCAGCCGGCCCGCCAGGTAGCCCTCCACCTGGTCGAGGGCGATCCGGTCCTGCTTCATCGTGTCACGCTCGCGCACGGTCACAGCCTGGTCGTCGAGGGTCTCGAAGTCCACCGTGACGCAGAACGGCGTGCCGATCTCGTCCTGCCGCCGGTAGCGCCGGCCGATCGCCCCGGCGTCGTCGAACTCGACGTTCCAGTGCCGCCGCAGGGCGGCGGCGAGATCCTGCGCGATCGGCGACAGGTCGGCGTTGCGGGACAGCGGAAGCACCGCCGACCTTGACCGGCGCCAGCCGCGGGTCGAGCCGCAGCACCGATGCGCTTCTCCAGCTTGCCCTTGGCGTTGGGCGCCTCGTCCTCGGCGTACGCGTCGAGCATGAAGACCAGCATCGAGCGGTCGACGCCGAGCGCCGGCTCGACGACGTAGGGGTCTACCGCTCGCCGGAGTCCTGCTCGAAGTAGGACAGGTCGGCGCCGGACGTGCTTGCGTGCTGGTGAGGTCGAAGTCGGTGCGGTTGGCGATGCCTTCGAGCTCGCCGCATTCCAGCCCCTGGAAGGCGAACCGGTACTCGATGTCGACGGTCCGCTTCGAGTAGTGGGACAGCTTGTCCTTCGGATGCTCGAACAGGCGCAGGTTCTCCTGGCGCACGCCGAGGTCGACGTACCAGCGCAGCCGCTCGTCGATCCAGTACTGGTGCCAGGTCTCGTCGGTGCCGGGCTCGACGAAGAACTCCATCTCCATCTGCTCGAACTCGCGGGTCCGGAAGATGAAGTTGCCCGGCGTGATCTCGTTGCGGAACGACTTGCCGATCTGCCCGATGCCGAACGGCGGCTTGCGGCGCGACGAGGCCAGCACGTTCGCGTAGTTGATGAAGATGCCCTGCGCGGTCTCGGGCCGCAGGTAGGCCAGCCCGGACTCGTCCTCGGTCGGGCCGAGGTGGGTGCGCAGCAGCCCGTTGAACATGCGCGGCTCGGTGAAGGCGCCGCTTGGGTGCCGCAGTTGGGGCACGCCAGGTCGGCCAGGCCGTGCTCGGGCGGCGCGCCGTGCTTGGCGGCGTAGGCCTCCTCGAGATGGTCGGCCCGGAACCGCTGGTGGCACGACCTGGCACTCGGTCAGCGGGTCGACGAAGGCGGTCGACGTGGCCGGAGGTCTCCCACACCTCGCGGGCCAGGATGACGCAGGAGTCGATGCCGACGACGTCGTCGCGGCCGGTGACGACCGCCTTCCACCACTGCCGCTTGACGTTGTTCTTCAGCTCGACGCCGAGCGGGCCGTAGTCCCAGGACGGAGCGCTGAGCCCGCCGTAGATCTCGCTGGACGGGAAGACGAATCCGCGGCGCTTGCGAAGGCTGACGAGGGCGTCGATGCGGTCGGCGGGCACGGTGACTCCATCCGGCTGGCGGTCGGCGAACCTCCAGGGTATCCGGCCTCGTCAGGGGCAACTCTCCGGCGTAGGTCGCGGACGCTGCGAGGTCAGGCGCGGTCGCTCGGCTCGGCGTCCGGCGGGTGCTCACCGACGGCATGCAGGATCTCGAAGGCGCTCGGCTCGTCGGTCGCCTCGCCGAGTAGCGGGGCCACCCGGATCCGGACATCGAAGCCGGACAGCGCGCGGCGATATGCGCCCACACCGGCCCATTCGGTGCCCAGGATCCAGACGGTCGGGTCGTCGGCGGCCCGGCCGACCCAGCCCCGGCGGTAGCCGTTCGCGGTCTCCAGCGCGGCCAGCGCGTCGCGGGCCCGGTCGAGGAAGGACTCGCCCTCAGACTCCGCGACGGCGAACCGCGAGACCACGATCATCGGCACACGGCGATCATCAGGCGGCGATGTGGTCGACCATCCGGCCGCGACCCACTGCGGGGCGCCCGGCGGCCGGCGCGGAGCCGGGGCGAGAATGGAGTCCCCGCCCGCCCGTGGAGGCCGTGTCCGTGAGTGAGGTACGCCGCACCGTCGAGGAGCGCAGCGCCGTCCTGCTGCTCTTTCTGCGGCAGCTGCCGCGATGGGTGCCGTTCCTCGTGGTGCTTGCGGCGACGCTCGGCGGGCTTTTCGGTCACGGTGCGCCGGCCGGGTTCGCCATCATCGTGATCTTCCTCTTCGTCGGCTGGTTGTCCTATCTTGCCTGGCCGGTGCTCACCCCACCGGCCCGGCTGGCCCGGGCCGCGGCCCTGGTGGTGCTCCTGGTGGCCGCCGTTCTGCGCGTCATCACCTGACGGGACCGACCGCCTCCCGTTGACGGTCCTACGCGCCACCCGCCCATGATCGTGATCGGATCCGTGCGGCGTTTCGCGGCTTTTTCCGATCACGATCATGGGAGCGGGGCGCGGGAAGCCGGTGCGGGGACCGGGTTCCGTCACGCTAGGGGTCCGTGCTGAGGCCGCGCGCCGTGGCGCTGGTGGCGAGTCCGACGCCGACGAGCAGCATCGGTACGGCGGCGAGCGCGAAGGTCCATCCCACCCCGAGGCCGGCCAGCGCGCCCATCGCCGCGATGGAGACCGGCTCCAGCACGACCCGCGGCAAGGTGATCACGCTGGTGACCCGGCCCAGCATCGCGCGGGGCGTCCGGGTCTGGATGAACGTCGGGAGCGCGACGTCGGTCGAGTAGGCGACACCGATGCCGAGGAGCAGCAGGACGACGGAGGCCAGCAGGTAGTGCGGCACGAAGCCCAGAAGGGCGAAGGCCGAACCCTCGACGATCGTCATGCCGATGATCAGGAGCCCCCACCGTCGCGGCAGACCGGTGACGGTCGCCGACAGCGCGCCGACGAGCTGGCCGAGTCCCCAGGCGGACACCATGACGCCGAGCGCCACCGAGCCGTGCGGCAACGGCCGGGCCAGAGTGGGCAGCCCGACGGCGAACAGGCCGCTGTAGCTGAGTGTCGCGGCCGACAGCAGGAGCAGCACGATGCGCACCTCGGTGGTACGCCGGGCGTAGGCCAGACCGCCGCGCACCTCGGTGAGCAGCCGCCGCACCGAGTACCGCTCCCGCCGACCCGCCTCGGTCTTCGGCGCGGCGCGAAGCGTGGCGGCGGCGACGAAGAAGGTCGCGGCGTTGAACCCCAACGCGACGGACGACCCGGCCGCGGCCAGCAGCACGCCACCCAGCACCGGGCCGAGGAACATGCTGGCCTGCTCGGCGACACCGATCAGAGCGTTGGCCCGCGGCAGGTCGGTCCGGCGTACCAGCGACGGGACGATGCTCGGGCTCGCCGGCCAGAAGAACGCGTCGGCGATCCCGAACACCACGCCGATCACGAAGAACTGCCAGATCCGCAGGCCGCCCGACGCGGCGAGGCCGGTGAGGATCGCCACCGAGGCGCCGCGGGTCAGATGGGAGACGAGCATCACCGTCCGCGGCGAGAAGCGGTCGGTGACCGCGCCGCCGACCAGCAGCAACAGCCCGCGGGGGATCGCGGCGGCCACGAGGACGGCCGCGAGCACGGCCGACGACCGGGAGATCGAGAGCACCAGCCAGACGAACACGATCTGGTAGGAGGCGTCGCCGAGCATGGAGAGCGCCTCGCCGCTCCACACCCAGCGGAACGGCCGCGACCGGAACGGCCCACCCATATCCATGATCGTGATCGGATCCGTACGGCGTTTCGCGGCTATTTCCGATCACGATCATGGACGGCGGGGGCGGGGGCCGGAGCGGCTGGGGCGCCGACGTTGGGCAGCGCGCCGCCGAAACGGCGGTCCCGGGCCGCGTATGCCTCGCAGGCCGCCCAGAGCTGGCGCCGGTCGAAGTCCGGCCAGAGTGTGTCGATGAAGGCGAGCTCGGCGTACGACGCCTGCCACGGCAGGAAGTTGCTGGTGCGCTGCTCCCCCGACGACCGGATGAACAGGTCGACGTCGGGCATGTCCGGGAGGTAGAGATAGCGGGCGACCGTGCGCTCGTCGATCCGGGACGCGCTCAGCCGGCCCGCCTCGACGTCCCGGGCGATCCCGGCGACGGCGTCGGCGATCTCGGCCCGGCCGCCGTAGTTGACGCAGAACCCGAGGGTGAGCACGGTGTTGTCGCGCGACATCTCCTCGGCCGTCTCCAGTTCGCGGATCACGCTCTTCCACAGCCGCGGCCGGCGGCCCACCCAGCGCACCCGCACGCCGAGCTCGGTGAGGTAGTCCCGGCGGCGGTGGATGACGTCGCGGTTGAAGCCCATGAGGAACCGCACCTCGTCGGGCGAGCGCCGCCAGTTCTCCGTCGAGAACGCGTACGCCGACAGCCACGGCACGCCGAGTTCGATCGCGCCCTCGATGACGTCGAGCAGAGCGGCCTCGCCGGCCTCGTGACCGGCCGTGCGCGGCAGGCCGCGGGACTTGGCCCACCGTCCGTTGCCGTCCATCACGATGGCGACGTGCTGCGGCAGCAGGTCGGCCGGGATCCGCGGCGGCCGCACCCCGGACGGGTGCGGTCGGGGCGCACTGAGGCCGGCCCGGTCTCGGGGAGCGCGGGTCACCGCCACCTGCCCAACCGCATGCCGACAACCTAGTCGGCCCGGGAGAACCCCCGCCGGTCGACCAGCGGCAGGGAGCGCAGGCCCCGCTCGAGGTGCCACTGCAGGTGCGCGGCGACCAGCCCGCTGGCCTCCCGGCGTACCGACATCCCGGTCGGGTCCGCCGCCGCCCAGTCCCCCCGCAGCAGCGCGCTCAGGAGCAGCAGGGTGTCCGGCGCCGGGTGGACAGACCCGGCCGGCCGGCAGGTCGCGCACACCGCGCCGCCGGCCGGGACCGAGAAGCCGCGGTGCGGGCCGGGTACGCCGCACCGGGCGCAGTCGTCCAGCGCAGGCTCCCAGCCGGCGACGGCCATGGCCCGCAGCAGGAATGCGTCGAGCACCAGGCCGGGCTCGTGCTCGCCGGCGACCAGTGCCCGCAGCGCGCCGATGACGAGCAGGTAGAGCCGCATCGACGGCTCGCGCTCCTCCGCGGTGAGCCGCTCGGCCGTCTCGAGCACCGCCGTACCCGCCGTGTAGGCGCAGTAGTCGCCGACGATGCCCGAGCCGAACGGGGTGATCGTCTCGGCCTGGGTGATGATGTCGAGGGTCCGGCCGGTGTAGAGCTGCACGTCGACGTGGCTGAACGGCTCGAGCCGGGCCCCGAACTTCGACATCGTCCGGCGTACGCCCTTGGCCACCGCCCGGACCCGCCCGTTACGGCGGGTGAGCAGGGTGACAATGCGGTCGGCCTCGCCGAGCTTCTGCAGGCGCAACACGACGCCGTCGTCCCGGTAGAGGCTCACCTCCCTATTGTCGGCGGCCCCGCCGACAAACGCACCATCCGTCACACTCCTTGTTCGGTGATCTGCGCTCCCCAGAACGGTTACTCTCAGAGAGCAGCCGATTACTATTCGCACACGCACACTCGCCCCGGGCGGAGCGTGACCGCATGCGTCGTGTGTTCCTGATGGCGGCAGTCCTGACCGTGGCGCTGGGCATTCTCGTCCCGGCCATCGCCGAGGCGGACCCTGGGTCACATCCGGGCGCCGGGCACCAGATCTCCGGCACCTACAAGGGCAAGGTCGTGACCTGCGACCCGCCCGCCTCACCGTTCACCTCCAGCACCATCGTCTACCAGCGACCCGGGCTGACCATCCGGCGCTACCAGCGGCACGGCGGTTCCACCATGTATGCGCTGACCGCCCGTGTCTACGGCCACCCCCGAATGCGTCCCGGTCCACTGTTGCGCGGCCCGCTCACCAGATTGGAGCCGCTGGTCAGCAAGTTCTCCACCTCCCGCGCGTACGCCGCGGTCAACGGCAACTTCTTCGACTGGGGGCAGAGCTGGGCCAGTCTCGGTCCGGAGGTCCTCCGGGGACGGGTGATCAAGGGCGTCAGCAACCCGCAGAACGCGTGGATCGACAGCCGCGACGGGCACGCGTCGCGCGGCCAGGTCTGGCTTTCGATCCGGGTCTTCGCGGGCAAGGCCTGGGTCCAGGGCCAGTCCTACAACTCACAGTTCCTGGCCCGCGACGGCGTCACCGTCTTTGACACGCACTGGGGGCTGGCCTCGCGCAAGTGGCTGCACCCTACCCAGCGCCTGCACGAGGTCATCGTCGCAAAAGGCAAGGTCATCGCCGAGTCCAACAGGATCACCGCCAAACCCGTGCCGTCCGGCGGATACGTGATCGTCGGTCAAGGGAAGGGCGCCACGGACCTCGACCGGGCAGGGCTCCATCTCCATCGAGCGATGAAGGTCAGCGTCGGACTGCACAGCACATCGCGGAACGGCGTCGACTCGGCCATCGGAGTTGGGCTCGGCCTGCTCCACGGCGGTCAGTACTTCCCGCCCGCATGTGTCGCCGACCGTCCGTTGGCACGCACGATCCTCGGCATCTCCGCCGACGGCACGAAGGTCATCGCCGTCACCTGCCTGGGATCGATCGACGGCGGCAAGAAGGGGACGGCCGGGCTATCGCTGCGCGGGTCCGCGGCCGTGATGAAGGCACTCGGGGCCGCCGACGCGTCGATGCTCGACGGCGGCGGCTCGACCGGAATGGTCGTCGCGACCCCGAGATGGAAGATCGTGCAGCTCACCCGCTCGTCCGACGGCTTTAACCGGCACATTCCCGAGGGCTACGCCTTTTGGCCGTACTGAGCCACCGGACAAGACCTCATTGTTTGCCGGGTCAAGAACTTCGGCCCTCACTTCGGTAAACATCTCGAGAAGCCGAGCGTCGGCCGCCTGCTTCGGGCCGGATTGGCTCTGGACGTCGGCCGTTGACCGACGTAGGAATGAACAATGGAGCTCGCCAAGCAGGACGTGCTGAGCATGCTCCGGCGGATCGGTCTTGCCGATCTGGTCGAGGAGGTCGAGGAGACGCTGCCCGACCCGGTCGACACGGTTCGTGATGCCCACTTGCTCGCGCGCTACGGCCTCACCCGGAACCAGCTCACCGACCGGATGGGCGGAAGCCCCTGAGGATGTCCGCCCGCGGCCGAGGATGACCGGAGACCCGGCGGAAAACGAAAGTTACCGCCGCCGTCCGGACGACGGCGGCGTCAGAAACCGAGGCGGCGCAGATGTCGCGGGTTGCGCTGCCAGTCCTTGAGCACGCTCACGTGCAGGTCGAGGTAGATCCGGCTACCGAGCAGCGACTCGATCTGGTGCCGCGCTGTCGTACCGACCCGCTTGAGCCGCGACCCCCCGGTGCCGAGCACGATCGCCTTCTGGCTGGGTCGCTCGACGTAGAGCGTCGCGTAGACGTCGACCAGGTCCTTGCCCTCGCGCGGGCGCATCTCCTCGACCGTCACCGCGATCGAGTGCGGCAGCTCGTCGCGCACCCCGTCCAGGGCGGCCTCCCGGATCAGCTCGGCGACCATCACCTGCTCCGGCTCGTCGGTCAGCTCGCCGTCCGGGTAGAGCGCCGGGCCGGGCGGCAGCCGGGCGATGAGCAGGTCGGCCAGCAGGTCGACCTGGTACGCCGACACCGCCGACACCGGCACGATCTCGGCGAAGTCGCCGAGCTGGGACACCCCGACGAGCTTGTCGGTGAGCTCCCGCCGGTCGACCAGGTCGGTCTTGGTGACCACCGCGATGACGGGGGTCCGGCGCAGCTCGGCGAGCTCCGCCGCGACGAACCGGTCGCCCGGCCCGATCGACTCGTCGGCGGGCAGGCAGAGGGCCACCACGTCGACCTCCGACCAGGTCGCCCGGACCACGTCGTCCAGCCGCTCGCCCAGCAGGGTGCGCGGCTTGTGCAGCCCCGGGGTGTCCACGACGACCAGCTGCGCCTCCGGCCGGTGCACGATGCCGCGCACCGCGTGCCGGGTCGTCTGCGGCCGGCCGCTGGTGATCGCGATCTTGGTGCCCACGAGGGCGTTGATGAGGGTCGACTTCCCGACATTGGGGCGTCCGACGAGGCAGCCGAAGCCGGACCGGTGGACCGTCTCGTCCGGCTCGGGCACGGACTTCTCGTCGGGGCTCACCGCTGCATTGTGTCGCAGTTCCGGACGGCAGCCCGCCGTGCCAGGCTCACCGACCGCCGACCGGTCCATGATCGTGATCGGATTCTGCCGCGAAACGCCGTGCGGATCCGATCACGATCATGGAAAGTCGGGGCCGGGGTCAGACTCCGTGCCGGGGCCAGGGACGTCGGGCGCGTCAGCCGAGCAGCGCGCCGCCGAAGTCCAGGGTCGGGTCCCGCCACACGCTGTGCGCGTGGTTGGCCCCGTTCTGCACGTTGTCGTACTCGATGAGCAGCCGGTCGGCCTGCACCCGGTAGTAGCGTGCCGGACCGGCCGGGTCGCCGGCCCACGCGAAGTGCACCCCGGCGAGGGCCGATCCGTCGACCCGCGCCAAGACGTCCGCGGCCAGAGGTGCCGGGAGTCGTTCGGCGTACTGCCGGATCAGGCCGGCGAGTACGGCGCACTGCGCGTCGGTCATCGCCTTCCCCGCGAGCCCGGGCGGTGTCCATCCGCCCACCGGCACCGACGAGCGGTTGGTCTGCAGGATGTCGTCCGGGGCCTCGGGGGCCACGATCGCGTCCGCCCGCTGCCCGGCGTCGAGGCTGCGCACCAACTTCTCGGCGAGGTCGGCCTCGTTCGCGAGCGGACGCAGAGTGGAGTCGGCGCCGGTCACCGTCACCGCCGGGCGGGCGCCGAGGAAGATCGGCCCCGCGGCCACCCGGCCGTCGACCACTGTGTAGTTGATCGACACGTGGTGCCCGCCGAACCGCCAGCCCCACACGGATCCGGCCGGGTCGCCGAACACCGATAGGAAGTACAGCTGCGGATCGCGCCGGCGACTGTCGGCGGGCAGGCCGTCATAGCTCCCGGTCCACCCCTCCTCGGCGTCGATCAGATTCTCCAGACCCATCACCGCGGCGAGGACCGCATAGCCGCGGTCGCTCAAACCGGACGCGGTCAGCCGGTGGGCGGCGCGCTGCTGCTGCGCGGTCATGTCGGCCAGCGTCAGACCGGACTGGATGTTGGGGGTGTAGAACCACTCGCGCCGCTGCGGGTCGTCGAAGGCGTAGTGACCGCGATCGGTCTGCTCGGGGCGCAACAGGCGCAGCCAGTCGCGCGCGGCGGCGGCCATCGTCGTGACCAACTCGGCGACCCCGGACAGTTCCTGCGGCGACGCGCTCACCGGATCTCCTCTCACGATGTCTCGTACGACGAGCGGCGCGGCGGCGGTGACGCGGGCCCGGGACAGGTCTACCCGACGACGGCCTGCACGGTTCCGTCCGGGGTGGCGAGCACCACCGAGGCGAGCCCCAGGTCGCGCACCGCGGCGAGCGCCGCCGCGTCGACGGTCGAGGAGGTGCTGACGACCGCCGCGGCCTCCAGGGCGCTGACTCCGCTGGACACGGCGGCCGCGACCGCGGCCTGCAGCGCGGAGAGCTCGAGGGAGGGCAGCGCGACGGTCGCCGCGGCATAGGTGCGGCCGTCGCTGTCGCGCACCGCCGCGCCTTCGGCGGCGCCCGTGCGGGCCGCGCTGGAGCGGGCCAGGGTCACCAGCTTGGCGTCCTCGGGGTCCAGCACCACGTCCGACTCAGCCATCGATGATCTGCTCCTGTCCGGACCGGCCGGATCCGCCGGCCGCGTCGGAATCGGTCGGGAGCCGGTGTACCAGGACGCTGTCCACCCGGTTACGCCGCCCGCCCGCACTCTCTGCCTTCAGCTGCAGTCCGCACACCTCGGCCCGCGCTCCGGGGATCGGCACCCGGCCGAGCGCCTGGGCGAGCAGGCCGCCGACCGTCTCGACGCCGTCGTCGGGCAGCAGCCGGTCGAACAGCTCGCCGAGATCCTCCAGGGTCAGCCGCGAGGTGACCCGGGCGGTATCGGGATCGATCCACTCCACCGGAGGCTGCTCGTCGTCGTACTCGTCGGTGATCTCGCCGACGATCTCCTCGAGGATGTCCTCGATCGTGACCAGGCCGGCGGTGCCGCCGTATTCGTCGATGACGATGGCCATGTGGATCCGCTGCGCCTGCATCTCGCGCAGCAACTCGTCCACCGGCTTGAACTCCGGCACGAACGTCGCCGGGCGCATCAGCTCCTCGACCTTGGTCGAGCGCTGCCCGTCGGCCCGGTCCTGCGCCCGCCGGGCCAGGTCCTTCAGATAGACCACGCCGACGACGTCGTCGACGTTCTCCCCGATGACCGGGATGCGGGAGAACCCGCTGCGCAGCGCCAGCGCCAGGGCCTGGCCGATCGACTTGGTGCGCTCGATCCACACCACGTCGGTGCGCGGCACCATCACCTCGCGCGCGATCGTGTCGCCGAGCTCGAACACCGAATGGATCATGTCGCGTTCGCGGTGCTCGACGACGCCCCGCGCCTCGGCGAGGTCGACGAGCTCGCGCAACTCCACCTCGGTGGCGAACGGACCCTCGCGGAAGCCCCGCCCGGGGGTGATCGCGTTGCCGACGAGGATCAGCAGCGACGCGAGTGGCCCGAGCACCCGGCTGAGGGTACGGGTGATGCCGGCGGTGGCCAGCGCCACCGCGTAGGGGTGCTGGCGGCCGATCGTGCGCGGACCGACCCCGACGAGCACGTAGCTGACGATCGTCATGATCGCGGTGGCGAGCAGGACCGACTGCCAGCCGATGTCGAAGACGTCGACGAGCACGATCGTGACGAGGACCGTCGAGAGCAACTCGGCGCCGACGCGCAACAGCAGCAGCAGGTTGGTGTGCCGCGCCTTGTCCACGACGACGAGGGCGAGGGTGTGCGCCCGCCGCGAGCCGTCCCGGTCCATCTCGTCGACCCGGGCCGGCGACACCGCGGTCAGCGCGGCGTCGACCGCGGCGAAGAAGCCGGCGAAGGCCACGAGCACCGCCGCGACGACGAGCAGGACGACGTCGGTCGCGCTCACCCGAGGCGGTCCCTCCCGGAATCGACGGACGGCTGCTCCGGGTTGACCCGCCACCCCTCGAGCAGCCTGTTCTGCAGCGCGAACATCCGCCGCTCGTCGTCGGGCTCCGCGTGGTCGTAGCCGAGCAGGTGCAGGACCCCGTGGGTGGCCAGCATCTGCAGTTCGTCGTCGAGGGAGTGGCCGGCCGGCACCGCCTGCCGGCGGGCGACCTCCGGGCAGAGCACGACGTCGCCGAGCAGCGCCGGGGCCGGCTCGTCTTCCTCGTCCGGGCCGCGAGCCGTGTCCAACTCGTCCATCGGGAAGGCGAGCACGTCGGTCGGTCCGGGCTCATCCATCCAGCGGGTGTGCAGGGACGTCATGTACTCCTCGTCGACCAGCAGTACCGACAGCTCGGCCAGCGGGTGCACGTTCATCTCGGCCAGGACGAATCCCACGACATCGGCGAGGGCGGTCTCGTCGACGGCGACGCCGGACTCGTTGGCGATCTCGATGCTCATGTCAGCCCTGTCGGCGGGACCTCGGGTCGCGGGCCGGGTCGGTGGGCGGGCGGTGGGCGGCCTGGTCGGCGTCCCACCGCTCGTAGGCGTCGACGATCTCCCCGACCAGCCGGTGGCGGACCACGTCGGTGCTGGTCAGCATCGTGAAGTCGACGTCGTCGAGCCCGTCGAGGATCTCCCGGACGACCCGCAGGCCCGAGCGCTGACCACCGGGCAGGTCGACCTGGGTGACGTCGCCGGTCACCACGACCTTGGACCCGAATCCCAGCCGGGTGAGGAACATCTTCATCTGCTCGGGCGTGGTGTTCTGCGCCTCGTCGAGGACGATGAAGGCGTCGTTGAGGCTGCGGCCGCGCATGTAGGCCAGCGGCGCCACCTCGATCGTGCCGTCCTGCGTGAGTCGCGGGATCGACGTCGGGTCGACCATGTCGTGCAGCGCGTCGTAGAGCGGCCGCAGGTAGGGATCGATCTTGTCGAAGAGGGTGCCGGGCAGGTAACCGAGCCGCTCGCCGGCCTCGACCGCGGGCCGGGTGAGGATGATCCGGTTGACCTGCTTGGACTGCAGCGCCTGCACGGCCTTGGCCATCGCCAGGTAGGTCTTGCCGGTGCCCGCCGGACCGATGCCGAAGACGATCGTGTGCTTGTCGATCGCATCGACGTAACGCTTCTGGTTGAGCGTCTTGGGCCGGATCGTGCGGCCGCGCCGGGACAGGATGTTGAAGCTCAGCACCTCAGCCGGACGCTCCGACACCCCGCTGTTCATGATCGACAGCGTCCGCCGTACGGCGTCGGCGGTCAGCGTTTCACCCCGGTCGAGCAGGGTGAGCAGCTCCTCGAAGAACCGCATGGCGAAGGCGTTGTCCGACGGCGCACCGGTGAGGGTGATCTCGTTGCCGCGGACGTGGACGTCGCTGGCGAGTTCGGCTTCGTAGAGTCGGAGCAGCCCGTCCCCGGACCCGAGCAAGGACACCATCGCGTGACTGGCAGGGACGACGAGCGTGGTCTGGGCAGCAGCTCCGGCGGTGAGCCCGGGGGTGCCGGCCGAGCCGGCGGACGTGTCTGGCACTGGTGGCGCAGCCTGCGCTTTCTTGGGTGTGACGACAGGGACGTGCGTGTGACAGATCGACTGTACCCGGCAGGTGGACCAGCCGTCTGCCGACAAATGCGGCCGGCCAGGGCAGTCGTCCCCGGAACCAGGCTCAGCGCGGCGGACTCGGCTGGTCTCCCCCGCTCCACGGGTCGTCGGCCACATCCGGCAGGGACGGGTCGGTGGGCGCGGTTCCGCGGCCGATGAAGACCTCGGGGCCGACCGCCCGGCCGGCGATGGCGTGCTCGCCCCAGCGGGCCAGGCCGGCGCTGTCCCGCCGGGCGAGTTCGTCGAGGTAGGCCTGGCGCTCGTGGATCAGGCGCAGCCGGTCGGTGACCGATCGACAGCGTCCGAGCTGCAACGACGTGCGCTCCCAGGCCCGGCCGATCTCCGCCGTACTGGCCCCGGCCGGGTCGGACCGGACCTGCGCCCGGCGCCCGCGGCGTCCCCACAGACCTGCGGTGAGGATCCGCTTCCACCTCGACGTTCGGCTCTCGCCAGGCATGCCCTCCGCTTACCCACTCGCGGCCGACTTACGCGCGATCGGCCGCCGATCGGTGGACGACGGGCTACTCCGGCCGGGTCGCGGTCATCCCGGCGGCCAGCCCATCGGGCGACCCGCCAGCAGGTGCAGGTGGGCGTGGTTCACGGTCTGGTGGGCCTCGGCGCCCGTGTTGAACACCAGCCGGTAGCCGCGGTCGGCGACGCCGAGGTCGGCGGCCACCGCGCCGGCCTCCTGCATCAGCTCGGCCATGACCGCCGGCTCCGCGGCCGCCAGCTCGGCGGCATGGTCGTAGTGCGTCCGCGGCACCAGCAGCACGTGAACCGGGGCCTGCGGGGTCACGTCCCGGAACGCGTAGGTGTGCTCGGAGGAGCGCACCGACTCCGACGGAACCTCACCGGCGACGATGCGACAGAACAGACAGTCGGCCATGCCGCGATCCTACGGAGCGTCCCGCGGAGCGGTCAGCGCCCGTTGAAGGCGTCGCGCATCCGGGAGAACAGGCCTCCCGCGCCGGCCCGACCGGCCGGCCGCTCCTCGTCGCGCAGCTTCGCCAGTTCGCGCAGCAACCGCTCCTGCTCGGGGTCGAGCCGGGTCGGCGTACTCACCTCGACGTGCACCAACAGATCGCCGCGGCCCACTCCGCGCAGGTGCGGGATCCCGCGTGCGCGCAGCGTGACCACGGAGCCGGACTGCGCCCCCGGCCGGATGTCGATGTCCTCCTCGCCGTCCAAGGTCGCCAGCGTGAGGCTGGTGCCCAGTGCGGCGGCGGTCATCGGCAGCGTGACCCGGCAGTGCAGGTCGTCGCCGTCCCGGCTGAACACGTCGTGCGGCCGTTCGGTCACCTCGACGTAGAGGTCACCGGCCGGACCGCCGCCCGGACCGACCTCGCCCTGGCCCGAGAGCCGGATCCGCATGCCGTTCTCCACGCCGGCCGGGATCTTCACCGAGATCGACCGGCGGGTCCGGACCCGCCCGTCGCCGGCACACTCCGGGCACGGATGGGGAATGGTCTCGCCCACTCCGAGGCAGGTGGGGCAGGTGCGGGCGGTCATCACCTGGCCGAGGAACGACCGCTGCACACTCTGCACCTCGCCCCGGCCGCCGCAGGTGTCACAGGTCTGCGGGGAGGTGCCCGGCGCGGTGCCGGCGCCGGTGCAGGTCGCGCACAACACGGCCGTGTCGACGTGGAGTTCCTTGGTGATGCCGAACGCCGCCTCGGAGAGGTCGACGTCGAGCCGGATCAGCGCATCGGCGCCCTGGCGCACCCGGCCGCGCGTGCCGCGGGCGGTGCCGCCGCCGAAGAAGGCGTCCATGATGTCGCCGAACCCGGCGAAGCCACCGGCGAACGGGTCGCCGGCGCCGCCACCACCACCGCCCGGCGCGAGCGGATCGCCACCGAGGTCGACGACGCGGCGCTTCTCCGGGTCGCGCAGCACCTCGTAGGCGGCCGCGACCTGCTTGAACCGCTCCTGCGCCTCCGGGTCGGGGTTGACGTCCGGGTGCAGATCTCGGGCCTGCTTGCGATAGGCGCGCTTGATCTCCTCCGGAGACGCGTCTTGGCGCACGCCGAGAACGGCGTAGTAGTCGGTTGCCACGTGTCCTCAGCTTCCTGCCAGCAGCTCGCCGACATAGCGTGCAACAGCCCGGACAGCACTCATGCTCCCGGCGTAGTCCATGCGGGTCGGCCCGAGGACCCCGATCCCCCCGAGCGCGAGACCCCCCGACCCGTAGCCGGTGGAGATGACCGACGTCGACCGTAGTGCCTCGTAGGTGATCTCCTCGCCGATGCGCACCCGGACGGTCGGCGGCGCCTCGGTCTCGCCGAACAGGCGCAGCAGGACCACCTGCTCCTCGAGGGCCTCGAGAACCGGCCGGATGGAGTGCGGGAAGTCCAGGACGTCGAGGTTGGCCCGCCCGCCGAGCACGACCCGTTCCTCGGGCCGCTCCACGAGCGTCTCGAGCAGCACCGACGACAGGCTGGTCATGATCGGCCGGAGGTCCGGGGGCACGGCGTCGGGCAGGGTGGCGACGATGTCCGGGGCGTCGGTGAGCCGGCGGTCGCGCAGCCAGCTGTTGAGGGTGCCGCGCAGGTCGACCACCTGCTCGTCGGTGGTGTCGCCGGCGAGCTCCACGATCCGCTGCTCCACCCGGCCGGTGTCGGTGATGAGCACCAGCATCAGCCGGTTGGCCGCGAGGTGGACCACCTCGAGGTGCCGGACGCTGCTGATCGACAGGCTCGGGTACTGCACGATGGCGACCTGGCGGGTGATCTGGGCCAGCAGCCGGACGGTCCGGCGCAGCACGTCGTCCAGATCGACGGCACCTGCGAGGAATGAGTGGATCGCCCGGCGTTCGGCCGGCGAGAGCGGTTTGACCGACGACAGCCGGTCGACGAAGAGCCGGTAGCCCTTGTCCGTCGGCACCCGTCCGGCGCTGGTGTGCGGCTGGGTGATGTAGCCCTCTTCCTCGAGCACCGCCATGTCGTTGCGGATCGTCGCCGGTGACACCCCGAGGTTGTGGCGGTCCGCCAGCGCCTTGGACCCGATCGGCTCATTGGTCGACACGAAGTCCTCGACGATGGCGCGCAGCACCTCGAGCTTTCGCTCCTCGAGGCTCATCGCCACCTCCCTCTGGCACTCCGGATCACAGAGTGCCAAGTGTACGTCGGGCTCGCGAGTCGACGATGCTCCCGCAGCGCCACCCGGGGAGCAGCCCGCACCGCCGGAGGCTCCGCTGGATGCACGGACGGTCTACTCTCATCGGGTCCGCACGCTGAAGGCAGGGGTCAGAGGTGATCTTCAAGGACGTCCGGGACGGACGCCCCTATCCCGACCACGGGTTCTCCTCCCGCGACTGGGCGACGATCCCGCCCCGCCAGGTCCGGCTCGACGAGCTGATCGCGACCAAGCGCGAACTGGCGCTGGACCGGCTGCTCGAACAAGACTCCACCTTCTACGGCGACCTGTTCCCGCACGCCGTGCAGTGGAACGGCGACCTCTACCTCGAGGACGGGCTGCACCGGGCGCTGCGGACCGCCCTGCATCAGCGGAACGCGCTGCACGTGCGGGTGCTCGACCTCGACCGGCTCAAGCCGGCCTGACTCGGCCTGCCCGACCCGGCCGGACCCGACCGGCCTGACCGGTCACAGCCATCCCTTGTCCCGGGCGGCGTGCACCGCCGCGACCCGGTTACGCGCGCCGGTCTTCTGGATCGCCGAGGACAGGTAGTTGCGGACGGTGCCCTCGGAGAGGAAGAGCCGGCCGGCGATGTCGGCCACCGTCGACCCGTCGGCCGAGGCGCCGAGCACCTCCCGCTCGCGCACCGACAGCGGATTCGGCCCCTCGGTGAGCGCCGCGGCGGCGAGCCCGGCGTCGATCACCCGCTCCCCGGCGAGCGCCCGCCGGATCGCCTCCGCCAGCTCACCGGCCGGGCCGTCCTTGACCAGGAAGCCCGCCGCGCCGGCCTGCATCGCCCGGCGCAGAAAACCGGGGCGCCCGAACGTCGTGAGGATCAACACCCGGCAGGCCGGCAGCGCCTCGTGCAGCTGCGCCGCCGCCACGAGTCCGTCCATGCCGGGCATCTCGATGTCCAGCAGCGCGACGTCGGTGTCAACTCCCGGGCGGTCGGCACCACCTCGTCCCCCCGGCCGACCTGGGCCACCACCTCGAGGTCGTCCTCGAGGTCGAGCAGAGCGGCGATGGCACCGCGCACCATCGCCTGGTCCTCGGCCAGCAGAACCCTGATCACGGCGAGCATTCTCACCCGATCCGGCTCACCGTGCAGGGGCGGGCTGTGCCTCCCGGTCGATCGGCCGCGGCGCCGACGCGTAGGACGGAGCATCCAGCGGGACCACGACGGTGAGTTGGAAACCGCCGTCCGGGGCCGGACCGGTCCGCATCGTGCCGCCGGCGGCGTTCATCCGCTCACCGAGACCGGCGAGCCCATTCCGGCCGGGCTGGGTCGACTCGGTGACCGCCGGTGGTCCGACACCGTCGTCGGCACGACGAGGCGCACGTGGTCGGGCGCCCGGCCGAGCTCGACGACGACCCGATCGGCGTGGCTGTGCCGCAACACGTTGGTCGTCGCCTCGCGGACCGCCCAGCCCAGCAGCGACTCGACCGGCGCCGGCAGCGGCGCACCCGGCCCGGGTAGCTCGACCTCGACCCCCGCCGCCTCGAGCGCCGAGCGGGCGCCGGTGAACTCCTCGTCGAGCGAGCGCCGGTAGCCGCTGACCGCCTCGCGGACCTCGACGAGCGCCTGGCGCGCCACCGACTCGATGTCGCCGGACCTCGCCGACCGCCCGATGCGGGTCCGCGGTCGATGAGCCGCTCGGCGAGTTCGCTCTTGATGGCGATCAGCGACAGGCTGTGCCCGAGCAGGTCGTGCAGGTCGCGGGCGAACCGCAGCCGCTCCTCGGACACCGCGAGGCGGGCGTTGTCCTCCCGGGTGCTGTCCAACTCGCGGATCAGTGCCGCCATCCGCCCGATGCCGATCATGCCCACGCGGGCAGAGCAGGGTGAGCAGCGTCATGCTGAAGCACCGTGCCCCCGTCCGCGTGGATCGACGAGCAGGACGCCCAGGGTGATCGCGGCGAGCGCGAAAGATGGTCCGGAAGCCGGTGCGCGGAGGACACTGAGACCACCAGCGCGCAGCTGGCGTAGATCACAGCTCCGCGAAGTTCTCCCCGAACACGAGCGCCATGACGACGGCCAGCACCACCAGCACGAGGGCGTAGCGCAGCGGGCGGACCGTCGAGCGGGCGTCCTGCGGGCGCATCAGGCGGCGCAGCGAGACCAGCCGCAGGTAGACGGCAACGAAAGCCGCGAGCGCGACCGCCGCCACCGCGATCTGCCACGCGGGACGTGCCGTCGTCGCCAGGTGGATCACCGGGTAGGCGAGGAAGACGAGGTAGACCGAGCCCCAGGTCAGGCCGATCCGGGACCGCCGGGACGCCGGATCCGGCCAGCCCGGCTCGCGCCGTTCGCCGTCGGCCATGCCACCTCCTCGATCGAAACCCCGATCACCGTACGCGGGCGCGCGCGGCCTCCGGCAGTGCCGCGGATCCGGTCCTCACCGTGACGGATGTCACCCGAGGAGGTCGGTGACGGATGGTCAGTCCACGAGATCGCGGACGACGGCATCGGCGAGCAGCCGGCCGCGCAAGGTCAGCACCGCCCGTCCCTCGTCGTAGGCGGTCCGGTCGAACAGGCCGTAGGTGAGCATCCGGTCGGCCTCGGACCGCTTGGAGGCCGGGATCTCCGCAGCGGCCAGGCCGTCGGCGAGCCGGATCCGCAGCAGCACCCGTTCGGTGCGCCGCTGCTGGGCGGTCGAGCACCTCACGGGCCTGGGCCGGGGTTTCCCCGGCCGCCAGCCGGTTCGCGTAGGCGGCCGGGTGCTTGACGTTCCACCAGCGCACGCCGCCCACATGGCTGTGCGCTCCCGGGCCGATCCCCCACCAGTCGCCGCTCGTCCAGTAGAGGAGGTTGTGCCGGGCACCGGCCGGCGTCGGCTGGCGCGCCCAGTTGGAGACCTCGTACCAGGCGAATCCCCCGGCGGACAGCGTCTGATCGGCCTGGGCGTAGCGGTCGGCGAGCATGTCATCGTCCGGGGTGGGGAGTTCGCCGCGGGCGACCTGCCGGCCCATCCGGGTGCCCTGCTCGACGACCAGGGCATAGGCCGAGACGTGGTCCGGCCCGGCGCCGACGGCGCGTCGAGCGAGCCCTGCCAGTCGTGCTCGGACTCACCCGGCGCGCCGTAGATCAGGTCGAGGTTGACGTGGCTGAAACCCGCGCGTCGGGCGTCGTCGACCGCGTCGACGGCCCGGCCCGGCGTGTGTTGCCGGTCGAGGACGGCGAGCACGTGCTCGGCGGCAGACTGCATGCCGAGACTGACCCGGGTGAAACCGGCCTCGCGCAGCCGGGAGAGATACGCCGGGGTAACCGACTCGGGATTTGCCTCGGTGCTGATCTCGGCGTCCGGCGCCAGCCCGAACAGGTCGCGTATCTCGGCGAGCAAGGCCGAGAGGTGCTCGGCGGGCAGCAGGCTCGGGGTACCGCCGCCGACGAACACCGTTCGACCTGCGGCGTCCGGCATCGGCGAGCACGTGCCGGGCCAGCCGCAGCTCACTCAGCGCGACATCGACGTACGACGACGCCGAGATGCCGGGCAACTCCGGGCGGTGTAGGTGTTGAAGTCGCAGTAGCCGCACCGCGTCGCACAGAACGGCACGTGGATGTAGAGGCCGAACGGGACCCGACCCAGCCCGGTGCGCACGTGCTCGGGCAGCGAACCGTCCCGGGGGACGGGCTCGCCGTCCGGCAGCGAAGGGCTCACGGTGCAGTGTTTCAATGCGGGCGGATCGAGCAGGTGAGATCCGCCAGGTGCTGATCCGGTGGCCGTCCCCGCGCCCGACCGAAGGAGAGTCATGCCCGACGAGTTGGTGCACTACGACGTACGGCGCGGGGCGCGACCGTCACCCTGGATTCGCCGCGGAACCGCAACGCGCTGTCCCGGGCGATGATGGCCGGAGCTGGCCGACCGGCTCGACCGGGCGGGGTCCGATCGCGGCCGTGCGGGTGGTGGTGCTCGCCCACGCCGGGCCGGTGTTCTGCTCGGGGATGGACCTGACCGAGGCCCGCGGCGACGCGGTGACCTGCCGGTGACGACCTGCCGGGCGTCCTGCAGGGCTGTGGGACTCGCCGAAGCCGGTCGTGGCGCAGGTCGGCGGACCGGCCCGGGCCGGCGGGCTCGGACTCATCGCGGCCAGCGACATGGCGGTGGCCGCGCGATCGCGACGTTCGCCTTCAGCGAGGTGCGGATCGGCGTCGTCCCGGCCACGATCGCGCCCACCGTGCTGCCGCGGGTCGAACCCCGCGCGGTGCAGGAGCTCTTCCTCACCGGCGAGGTCTTCGACGGAGCCCGGGCCGCGCAGATCGGGCTGGTCACCGCCGCCGTCGACGACGGTGCGGTCGGGACGGCCGTCGAGCGCTACGTCGACCAGCTCGCCCGGGGCGGCCCGGAGGCGGTCGCCGCGGTCAAGCGCCTGCTCCGGCAGGCGACGGCGCCGGACCTGGCCGAGGAGTTCGCGGCGATGTCGGCGCTGTCCGCCGAGCGGTTCGCCTCCGCCGAGGGCCAGGAGGGGATCGCGGCGTTCCGCGAGAAGCGCCCGCCGCGGTGGGCGGCCGGCCGCTGACCGGCTCACCGGTCGGTCAGCAGCACCGACAGCGGCCGCGGACCGGTCCGCGACTCCTCCGCCGCCGCGGCCAGGATCTCCTCCACCGTGCGGGCGGTCGCGGGATCGGCCGAGCGCAGCGTCGCCGGCCGCTCCCACACCACCGCCACCGGAGCCTCCGGGAGCCAGGACAGATCGCCGAGGCAGTCGGCCAGCGCGTCGAGGTTGCGCCCGAACCACCCCGGGAAGGACAGTGCGGCGGCGATGGCGTCCAGCAGCGCGCCCTTCGACGACTGCTCCGGGACGACGTACGGCGTCGACCCGTGCGCCCGTGCGGCGGCGGTGGCATCGGCCGCCGTGCCGGCGATGCGGAAGACACCGGGACCGTCGGGAGCCGTCATCGGTCCGGGTCCACGCGCACGAACGACACGTAGTGGTCGCTGGTGTAGTAGAACTCGTGGTTCCGGCCGGTGATGATGCGGCGCGGCCCGCGGGTCGAGTCGCCGGGCGTCGTCACCGTGTACTCGTGGTAGTAGCCGGACGGGTCCGCCGGCAGTAGGCGTTCGTCGTTGCGGAAGACGACCCCGTCCTGGGAGTAGTGGAACGGGCCGCCGTCTGGATCGCCAGGATTGATCGTCTGCTGCGCCTCGGCCGGCAGCGAGGATCGGGCGACGGCCGACCGGTCCGGTCGAATTGTGGCCGGAGCCGCCGTCGACCTCCTTCGCCACGTAGCCGATGACGAGCAGCGCGATGATCGCGATCAGCGCCAGCAGCGGGCGGCGGGTGCGCAGCATGGCCACGACTGTAGGCGACCGGCACGCCGAGCCGACGGTGTGTCCGGCGCGCCACACCGACGACTGTACGGTACGCCGCGTTGGGCTAGCCGCCGGCTTCGCCACGGTCGGAGCATGATCGCTGCCTACGTCACGACGCCCGATCTGGCCGATCCGCTCTCCGCGCTGCAACTCGGCGACCGACCGGAGCCGGAGGCGCCGGAGGGTTGGACGACCGTCGCGGTGAAGGCGGCCTCGCTCAACCACCACGACCTGTTCAGCCTGCGGGGCGTCGGCCTGCCCGCCGACCGGTGCCCGATGATCCTCGGCTGCGACGCGTCCGGCGTGGACGAGAACGGCGACGAGGTCATCGTGCACGGCGTCGATCGCCAGCCCGGAATGGACCGGCGACGAGACGCTCGATCCGAAACGCAGCCTGCTCTCCGAGCGCATCAGGGCACCTTCGCCGAGCGGGTGGCCGTTCCGCGGCGCAACCTGCTGCCGAAGCCGGCCGAGCTGAGCCACGCCGAGGCCTCGTGCCTGGGCGTCGCGTGGCTCACCGCCTACCGGATGCTGTTCGTGAAATCCGGGCTCCGTCCCGGCCAGACCGTTCTCGTACAAGGGGCCAGCGGCGGAGTCGCCACCGCGGCGATCACGTTGGGCGCCGCCGCGGGGATCCGGGTCTGGGTCACCGGCCGCACCGAGGCCAAGCGCGCCGCGGCCCTGGAACTCGGCGCGCATGGCGCCTTCGAGCCGGGCGCCCGGCTGCCGGAACGGGTCGACGCCGTACTGGAAACCGTTGGCGAGGCGACCTGGGACCACTCGCTGAAGTCCCTCCGCCCCGGCGGCACCGTCGTCGTATCGGGCAGTACGACCGGCCCCAACCCGCCGGCCGCGCTCAACCGGGTCTTCTTCCTGCAGCTGTCACGTCGTCGGCTCGACGATGGGCACCCGCGACGAACTGGCGTCATTGGCGAGTTTCCTGGTCAGCAGCGGGGTCCGGCCGGTGATCGGCAGCCGAGTTGCCGCTCGCCTCGGCGGCCGAGGGGTTCGCCGCGATTGCCGCCGGTGACACCGCGGGCAAGATCGTGTTCACGCTCCCCTGACCGCTGCCGCCGCCGCCCGCGCCCCCGCTCTCGTTTGGCTTGAACGTCACGTTCAAGCCTTCTAGTGGCATCAGCGTCACGTTGATGCCAAACGGGGTGGGCAAGGTTTGGCTTGAACGTCACGTTCAAGCCAAACAGAAGCAGCAGTCGGGTCGGGTGGTAGCCGATGCCGCCCGCAAACCGCGCCGCCATTCCGCTTGAACGTCACGTTCAAGCGCTCTAGCCGCATCAACGTCACGTTGATGCGGAACGAGGGGGCGTAACGAGGCGGGCGGAACGAGGGGCGCGGAATGGGGGACGCGGATAGGGGCGCAAACCCGGCGGCCGGGCGGTCGCCGCGGGTCCGTAATATTTGTAGTAGGTCTGTAGTAGCAGCATCGGTCGAGGAGGTCGGGCGCGTGAGCGCACTGTCGTACACCGCGCGGAAGCGACGCCGGTGAGCGCCGCATTCCTCGTCGCCGCGGTGTTCCTGGCCTGCGCCGTCGAAGCCGTCGAGGCCCTGACCATCGTGCTGGCGGTCGGCGTCACCCGGGACTGGCGGTCGGCCATGACCGGGGTCGGTGTCGCCTCGGTCGCCTGGCGCGCGATCGTCGCCGCCCTCGGCCCCGCGCTGACGGTGATCCCGATCAACGCGCTGCGCCTCGTGGTCGGCGGGCTGCTCTGGTCTTCGGGCTGCAGTGGCTGCGCAAGGCGATCCTGCGGGCCAGTGGCCTCAAGGCCGTGCACGACGAGGACGCGATCTACCGGCGCCGAGGTCGCCGAGTGCCCGCGCCGCGGGACGCCGACCGGCGACCACGACTGGTACGCCTTCACCGTCGCGTTCAAGGGCGTGTTGCTCGAGGGCCTCGAGGTCGTCTTCATCGTGGTGACCTTCGGCGCCAACGCAGGGCAACATCGCGCTCGCGGTCGATGGGCGCCGCTGCCGCGGTCGTGCTCGTGGTCTCCGTCGGCGCGTGCCGTACACGGGCCGCTCGACGCGGGTCCCGGAGAACACCCTCAAGTTCGTCGTCGGGCTGATGCTGACCAGCTTCGGCATCTTCTGGGGCGCCGAGGGCGCGGGCGCCCACTGGCCGGGCGGCGACGCGGCGATCCTCGTCGTCCTCGCGGTGCTGACCGTGACCGCCCTGATCCTGACCCGCTCGCTGCGCCGCCAGCAGGGCCTGCCCAGCGGCCGGGTCGGCGCCGACCGGGAGGTCACGTCATGACCCGGCGCCTCGCCGCCTTCGGCGCGTTC
Source organism: uncultured Actinomycetota bacterium (assembly GCA_963828605.1). Classification (GTDB taxonomy): domain Bacteria; phylum Actinomycetota; class Actinomycetes; order Mycobacteriales; family QHCD01; genus DASXJE01. The sequence continues at coordinate 1,180,670 of CAWHER010000001.1, forward strand.
TGGTACGACTTCGTCGTCGGGGACGACTGGCGGCTCGCCGTCGGCGTCGTGATCGCCCTCGGCCTGACCGCCGTCCTGGCCGCGGCCTCGGTGGCCGCCTGGTGGGCGACGCCGGTCGTGGTGCTCATCCTGCTCGTGGTGTCGGTGACCCGCGCGGCCCGCCCGCCGCGCTGAGCGGTCAGTCCGGCTGGTAGATCCCGCGCAGGCGGCGTACGACGCCCGGGGCGGACAGCACGTCGGTGGAGTCGGCGAACTGGTCGACCGATCCACCAGCGGCAGGCCGCGCAACGTCGCGTCGGAGACTTCGGCGCGGCACGCCTCGACGAAGCGGTCGGCCATCAGCACCCGGAACGGCCGGTCGTGGTAGCTCCGGGTCGACGGGTCGACCGGCGCGGTGACCGCAACGGGCGTTGTGCCGGCGGGCGACCAGCTCGTACGCCTCGCCGAGGGCATCCTCGCGCGCCCGCTGCTCCCCGGCGTCGAGCGCGCGGTCGAGGACCGGGCCGATCTCGGCGGCGCCATCGAGCCGGGCGAACGCCGTACCGAACCACTTCGTGTAGGGCCAGTAGGTCCGCTCCAGCAGGAAGATCAGCCGCATCACCTCGTGCACGAGCCGCGCGGCGAGCAGCCGGGACCCCCGCCCGTCACCCACCTCGGCGGCCCGGCCGACGAAGGCCTCCTCCTGCGCGATCCGCGCCCACTGGCAGCCGATCATCCACAGCCACACGTCGTGCGGGTACCAGCGCAGCACCGCGCGGACGTCGCGCAACGCGTCGGCGTGATCGGCGTAGACCGCCCCGCCGACCATCCCGAGCAGGCGTTGCTGCGGAAGGAGCAGCCAGTCGATCGGGCTCATCGGCTCGCGGGGGTCGACGCCGAGTTCGCCACGCAGCCAGTCGGCGAGCGTCGACACCCCGACCCGGTGGGCGACCTCGGCGTCGTCCCAGCCGTAGCGGACCGGCCAGCCCTCGAACGACTCCGGCAGTCCGGCGTCGATCTCCTTGGCGACCTCGGCCACCTCGGCCTGCGCGACGAAGACCTGCACCCGGGGCCCGAAACCGTGGTCGGTCGACCGGGCGGTGTCGTAGCCGAGGACGTCCGAACCCCAGCCGAGCAGGCCGGCGGCATGCGGGCGATCGCCGAGCAGCGGCGCGATGACCTGACCGGTAGAACGCCTCGTTCAGCTCGCGGCCGGACCGGTGCGGGTTCACGCTCATGTCCGCTCGGCGCCGACCAGCCGGGCGATGTGCTCGCCGACCTCGGCGATCGGCACGTCGGCGCGCTCGCCGCTCGCCCGGTCCCGCACCTCGACCACGCCGTCGGCGACTCCCCTGCCGGCGACCACGACCGTCGGTACGCCGACCAGCTCGGCGTCGGCGAACTTGACCCCGGCCGAGACCGGCCGGTCGTCGAGGATCACCCGCACACCGGCCTGCGTCGAGCCCGGTCGCGATCAGCCCGGCCGCTTCGGTGACCTGCTCGTCCTTGCCGGCGATCACGATGTGGACGTCGGCCGGCGCCACGGTCGCGCGGCCAGACGAGGCCGCGGTCGTCGTGCCGCTGCTCGGCGAGCGCCGCCACAGCGCGGGAGACGCCGATGCCGTAGGAGCCCATGGTGATCCGGACCGGCGTGCCGTCGGGCCCAGCACGTCGAGGGCGAAGACGTCGGCGTACTTGCGGCCGAGCTGGAAGATGTGGCCGATCTCGATGCCGCGGGCGACGTCGCAGCGGCGCCGCACGCGGGCACGCGGTCGCCGCCGCGGATCGACGCCGCCTCGATCGTCGCCGTCCGGGACGAAATCCCGGCCGCGCGACGACGTGACCGCGTGCCGGTCGCGGCTGTTGGCCCCGGTCACCCACGCCGTCCCGGGGTGACCAGCGGGTCGACGAGGTAGCGGACGCCGAGGTCGCGCAGGATCTGCGGCCCGATGTAGCCCGGCGACCAGGTCGGGCGCGGTCGCCAGGTCGGCCGGCTCGGCGTAGGCGACCTCGAGCGGCTCGAGGCCGGCGGCTCAACCGCTTCAGGTCGACCTCGCGATCGCCGGGGACGCCGACGACGAGCAGCTCCCAGTCCGCCGCGACCCGGTGCCGGGTCTTCAGTACGACGTTCTTCAGCGTGTCGGCGGCAGTGCAGTCCCGGCCGCAGGCCGAGGGCGTTGAGCCGGTCGACGAGCGTGTCGATGGTCGGTGTGTCCGGCGTGTCGAGCACCGCGGGCTCCGGGTGCGACTCCGGGTCCTGCGGGTCGGGAACCGCGACCTCGACCGCCTCGGCATTCGCGGCGTAGTCGCACCCGGTGCACCAGACGAAGGTGTCCTCGCCGAACGGGGACGGGGCGAGGAACTCCTCGGAGGCCGAGCCGCCCATCGCCCCGGACACCGCGGACACGATCCGGTAGTCCAGGCCGAGCCGGTCGAAGATCCGGACGTAGGCGCCCCGGTGGCGGCGGTAGGACTCCTGCAGCCCGGCGTCGTCGAGGTCGAAGGAGTACGAGTCCTTCATGACGAATTCGCGGCCGCGCAGGATGCCCGGCCCGCGGCCGGGCCTCGTCGCGGAACTTGGTCTGGATCTGGTAGAGGGCCAGCGGGTAGTCCTTGTAGGAGGAGTACTCGCCCTTGACCAGGAGCGTGAACAGCTCCTCGTGCGTCGGCCCGAGCAGGTAGTCGCGCGCCCCGGCGGTCGGACAGCCGGAAGAGCAGGTCGCCGTAGTCCTCGTCCAGCGCCCGCTGTCCTCGTAAGGCTCGCGCGGAAGGAGCGCCGGGAAGCTGCACCTCCTGCGCACCGATCGCGTCCATCTCCTCGCGGACGACCCGCTCGACGTTGCGCCAGCACCCGGCTAGCCGAGCGGCAACCAGCCGTAGACACCCGGGGCGACCCGGCGGACGTAGCCGGCCCGCACCAGCAGCCGGTGGCTCGGCATCTCGGCGTCCGCCGGGTCGTCCCGCAGGGTCCGCAGGAACAGGGTCGACATCCGAGTGATCACGTACGTCCCTTTCGGTCCTGCCGCGGGTGACCGGGCCCGAGGCGCACCCGGGACCCTATCGGCCGAAATTGTCACCCCCGCGTGGGAGCGTAGGAACCGGGTCGGAGGGCGACCCCGGCCGGAAATTCGGCGGCGCTGTGACGCACGAGATGGGAAAGTCGGTTGCGGCACGCCGATGCCTGGCCTTAGCGTGGAGATGCTAAACGAGACCGTTTCGTTTCCCCGGAGTCGGCATGCTCAACAGATCGTCCCGCACCGCGGACGGCGACGCCCACGGCCAGGACACCCCCCGGCCCGGTCGTCCGCTCGACCACACCCGGGACGAGGCCATCCTCACGGCCGCTCTGGAGCTCGTCAGCGAGGTCGGCTACTACCAGACCTCGATGGACGCCATCGCGGCCCGCGCCGGGGTCAGCAAGGCGACCATCTACCGGCGGTGGGACTCCAAGGCTCCGCTGGTCGTGGAGGCGATGCGGTGCCGCCACCACACCACCCCGGTGCTCGTCGACACCGGCGACGTCCGCTCCGACCTGCTGGCCGGGGTCCGGGCGATGACGGCGTCGATCTGTCACGGGGATGTCGAGCTCATGGCCGGCCTGCTGGTGGCCATGCGGTCGGATCCGGAGCTGGCCGCACTCCTGCGCGAGCAGATGGTTCTCGGCAAGCAGGACGCCTCCCGAGCCTGGACGAGGCGATGTATCGAACGCGGGCAGTTGCCGCCCGACGCCGACGGCGACCTCTTCCACGAGGTCGCCCCGGCAATGGTCTTCATGCGGCTCCTGATGTCCGAGGAGCCGTGCGACGAGGCGTTCACCGTGCGCATCGTCGATGACGTGCTCCTCCCCCTGCTCACCCGGTCCACCGGACACACCTCACCTGCGACGACAAGGACCCCCCAATGACCGACTCCATCGACGCCGCCTCCGCGGGCGGTCGACATCGCTCGGGCGCAGAGCCCGGCTCGCGCCGCTGGCTCGCGCTGGGCGTCATCGCGGTCGCGCAGCTCATGGTGGTGCTCGACGCCTCCATCGTGAACATCGCGCTGCCGTCGGCGCAGAAGGACGCTGCGGGATCTCCGACGCCAACCGGCAGTGGGTGGTGACCGCCTACACCCTCGCCTTCGGCGGGCTGCTGCTGCTCGGCGGCCGGATCGCCGACTACGCCGGACGCAAGCGCACCTTCATCATCGGCCTGCTCGGCTTCGCCGTGGCGTCCGCGCTCGGCGGCATCGCGCAGAACGCCGCGCATGCTGTTCGCCGCCCGCGCGCTGCAGGGCGCCTTCGCCGCGCTGCTCGCCCCGGCCGCGCTGTCGCTGATCACCGTGACCTTCACCGATGCCAAGGAGCGGGCCCGCGCCTTCGGCGTCTTCGGCGCGATCTCCGGCGGCGGCGCGGCGATCGGCCTGATCCTCGGCGGTGTCCTCACCGAGTACGCCTCCTGGCGCTGGTGCCTGCTGCGTCAACATGCCGATCGCGATCGTGACGGCGATCGCCGCCGTCGCGATCGTGCGGCGAGAGCCGGGCGCACGGCGACACCCGCTACGACATCCCCGGCGTCCTGCTGGCCACCGGCGGGCTGCGTCGCGCTGGTCTACGGGTTCACCGAGGCGGCCAAGGCGGACGCGGGCTGGACCGCCGCCGCTGACCCTCGGGCTGCTGGCGCTCGCGGTCGTGCTGCTGGTCGCGTTCGTCGTGGTCGAGGCCCACTCGGCCGAGAACCCGCTGCTGCCGCTGCGGATCGTCCTGGACCGCAACCGGGGCGGCTCGTACCTCGCGTCCCTGCTGGTCGGCGCAGGGCTGTTCGCGATGTTCCTGTTCCTGACCTACTACTTCCAGATCAACCTGGGCTACAGCCCGCTGAAGACCGGGTTCGCGTTCCTGCCGTTCAGCGCTGGGCATCATCTTCACCGCCGGGTTGGTGTCGCAGCTCCTGCCGCGCGTCGGTCCCAAGCCGTTGATGGTGATCGGCACCGCGATGGCGACCGTGGGCCTGCTGACCTTCCTCGGCATCTCGGACACGTCATCCTGGCTGACCCACGTGCTGCCGGCCGAGATCCTGATGTAGCGTCGGCCTGGCCCTGGTCTTCGTCCCGCTGTCGAGCCTCGCCCTGCTCGGGGTCGAGCAACCACGACGCCGGGGTCGCCAGCGCGGTGCTCAACACCACCCAGCAGGTCGGCGGCTCGCTCGGCACGGCGCTGCTCAACACGATCTACGCCAGCGCGGTGACGGGCTACCTGGTCGCCAACGTGCACGATCCGTCGCAGCTCGCCGTGGAGAAGCCGCTGGCGTTCATCCACGGCTACCACGTGGCATTCGCGATCGGGGCCGTCCTGCTCGGGCTGTCCTGCGTCGTGATTCTCGTGCTCGTCAAGGCGGGCAAGGGCGACACGCCCGCTGCCATGCCGGTGCCCGAGCCGGAAGCGGTGGGCACCGCCTGACGGCACTAGCTACCGGAAACGCCTGACGACGTCACCTACCGGAAGCGCCTGACGACGGGCCGCCGGCCGCGATGAGTTCGATCGCGGCCAGCGGCCCGTCGCAGGTGTGGTCGGGTTTGAATGCCGGCTGGTCCCAGGCCCGGCGAAGGTCGATCCAGATCGAGCGCAGCCCGGTCAGGACGGCACCGCCGATGTCGGCCACCGGGTTGTCACCGACCATCCAGGTGTCCACCCCGAGCGGCGCACCACAGGCCCGGGCGGCCCGGCGGAAGATCTCCGGATAGGGCTTGGCGACCTCCTCGACCTCCGAGATGGCCCACCCGTCGACGACCGCGTCCAACCCGGTGCCGGTGATCTTGTCCAACTGCGACGGCGCGCCGTTGGTCACGATCCCCACCGCCCACCCGGCCGACCGCAGGCGGGTCAGCCCGGCCAGCACCGCGGGGTCGCAGCGGTACCCGGCGACATAGGCCGGCGTGTAGGCCTCGGTGAGCTCGGCCACCGTCGGTGTCAGGTCGAGCCGCTCGCGGGCCAGGGTGAAGAACTTCGGCCGGGGTAGCAGGCCGGCGTCGTCGATGGCGCACAGGTACGCCCGCGCGTCGGTCCCGAGTCCGTGGTGGGCGATGAAGCCGTCGACCCACCGGCCGAAGGCGGCCGCCCGGTCGCACAGCGTGTCGTCGAGGTCGAAGAGGGCGAGCGGTCTCACCTCTTGGCCGCGCTGTCCGCTGTGGACAGTGCCGCGATGAACGCCTCCTGCGGCACCTCGACCCGGCCGACCATCTTCATCCGCTTCTTCCCCTCCTTCTGCTTCTCCAGGAGCTTGCGCTTGCGGGTGATGTCACCGCCGTAGCACTTGGCCAGCACGTCCTTGCGGATCGCGCGGATGTTCTCGCGGGCGATGACGCGGGATCCGATCGCCGCCTGGATCGGCACCTCGAACTGCTGGCGCGGGATCAGTTCGCGCAGCTTCTGCGTCATCTGCGACGCCGTAGGCGTAGGCCTTGTCCTTGTGCACGATCGCGCTGAACGCGTCGACCGGCTCGCCCTGCAGCAGGATGTCGACCTTGACCAGGTCGGCCGGCGCCTCGCCGCTCGCCTCGTAGTCCAGCGACGGCGTAAGCCGCGGGTGCGCGACTTCAGGGCGTCGAAGAAATCGAAGATGATCTCGCCCAGCGGGCAGCGTGTAGCGCAGCTCCACCCGCGACTCCGACAGGTAGTCCATGCCCAGGAGTGAGCCCCGCCGGGACTGGCAGAGCTCCATGATCGCCCCGACGTAGTCACTCGGCGCGATCAGCATCGCCTTGACGACCGGCTCGTAGACCTCGGCGATCTTGCCGGTCGGCCAGTCGCTCGGGTTGGTGACGATCCGCTCGGTCGCAGTCCTCCAGGACCACCCGGTAGACGACGTTGGGCGCGGTCGAGATCAGCGTCAGGTCGAACTCGCGCTCCAGCCGCTCCCGCACGATCTCCAGGTGCAGCAGGCCGAGGAAACCGCACCGGTAACCGAACCCGAGTGCGGTCGAGGTCTCCGGTTCGTAGACCAGGGCGGCGTCGTTGAGCTTCAGCCGGTCCAGCGCGTCGCGCAGCAGCGGATAGTCCGACCCGTCGAGCGGGTAGAGCCCGGAGTAGACCATCGGCTTCGGGTCGCGGTAGCCACCCAGCGCGTGCCCGGCGGGGTTGCGCGCGTCGGTGACGGTGTCGCCGACCCGGGAGTGGCGGACGTCCTTCACCCCGGTGATCAGGTAGCCGACCTCGCCCACCGACAGCTCGGTGGTCGGCCTTGGGCTCCGGCGAGATCACCCCGACCTCGAGCAGCTCGTGGGTCTCGGCGGTGGACATCATCGTGACCCGCTGCCGGGCGTCGATGTGGCCGTCGACGACCCGGACGTAGGTGATGACGCCGCGGTAGATGTCGTAGACCGAGTCGAAGATCAGCGCCCGCGGCGGTGCGTCCGGGTCGCCGGTCGGCGCCGGCACGTCCCGGACGATCTGGTCGAGCAGCTCGACGACCCCCTCGCCGGTCTTCGCGCTGACCCGCATCACGTCGGCCGGGTCGCAGCCGATGATGTGCGCGAGCTCGTCGGCGTAGCGGTCCGGCTGGGCGGCCGGCAGGTCGATCTTGTTGAGGACCGGGATGAGCTGCAGGTCGTTCTCCAGCGCGAGGTAGAGGTTCGCCAGGGTCTGCGCCTCGATCCCCTGCGCCGCGTCGACCAGCAGGACGGCCCCCTCGCAGGCGGCCAGCGAGCGGGACACCTCGTAGGTGAAGTCCACGTGGCCCGGGGTGTCGATGAGGTCGAGCACGTGGCCGCCGCCACGGCAGCCGGACGTTCTGCGCCTTGATCGTGATGCCGCGCTCGCGCTCGATGTCCATCCGGTCGAGGTACTGCGCCCGCATGTTGCGGGCCTCGACGATCCCGGTGACGTCGAGCATCCGGTCGGCCAGCGTCGACTTGCCATGGTCGATGTGGGCGATGATGCAGAAGTTCCGGATCAGGGACGGGTCGGTGTGCGGCCCGGTCTGCGCAGCGGAAGTCACGGGTTCCATCTCGTCGGTCGGAGGCTCCGCACCCATGGTCGCACGGACGGCGGGCGTGCCTCGCGAGCGCGGCAACCCGGACATCCGGGCTGATCGTCGCCGTGCGCTCGCTTTGGGCCGGCCGAGGTGCGGCTGCTATCCTGGCTGCTCGCGGTGCACCTGGTGCGCCGCCGTGACCATCCCTGACCATCTGACCGAGGCTGCCGCGTGGCGAATATCAAGTCCCAGATCAAGCGCATCAAGACCAACGAGAGTGCCCGGCTGCGCAACAAGTCGGTGAAGTCCTCGTTGAAGACCGCTGTACGCCGGTTCCACGAGGCCGCGGACGCCGGCGACGGCGACTCCGCCCGGGCCGCTGAGCGCCGGGCCAGCCAGATGCTGGACAAGGCCGTCAGCAAGGGCGTCATCCACAAGAACCAGGCGGCCAACCGCAAGTCCGCGATCGGCAAGCGGGCCGCGTCGCTCTGACGAACGGCGCGCCACCGGCGCCGTCACCCATCCGTGGGGGCGGCGCCGTTCTGCGTCCGGTGTGCTGCCCGAGCGCGGGTGTCGGCGGCACGGTGGGGCACCGCATCGCGCGTCGATATCGCCCAGTCTTCGACCCTGCGCAACCTTGCTACCCGGGCAGACCTGAGCGCGCTGTCCACCCGAAACTTCGACTCGTCGACATTCGAGGCGTGGTTCACCGCGTTCACCCTCAACAAACCGTCAGAAGGAAGCGATCGCGGATTACCGCTTCCGACCCGGTTTCCGGGTCGCCTTCAACGCGTGGCTGGCGATCTGCAGCACGGTCTTCCTCGCCGCCGTGCTGTTCCTCGTGGGCATCGGAAGCTCGTTCAAGCTGACCGGTGTCCGCTACGCGCTGATCGTGATCGGCTCCGTGCTGTTGATTTTCTCTGTTGTGCTGATCCTTCGGCAGCCGGGGCTTCCGAGCTGACGCCTGGTCCGACCGGCCGGGCGGACCGGCTAGGCGCGGGTCCGCCGGGCCGCGCCGATCCGGCGGATGGCCTGCTCGAGCGCGTAGGACGGGTCCGCGGCCGCACCCTTGACGTCGGCATTGACATCGGCGACGACGCCGAGCGCCCGGGTCAGCCCGGCCTCCGACCAGCCCCGGGACTGGCCCAGCGCCCGGCGCACCTTCCACGGCGGCAGCCCGAGCGTGCCGGCGAGCGCGTAGGGGTTGGCCCGCCCGGCCCCGCTGACCCGGGCGATCGTGCGGACGCCGTCGGCGAGCGCGTCGGCGACGAGCACGTGGGCTACCCCGATCGACAGGGCCCACCGCAGCGTCTCCAGGGCGCCGCCGACGTCGCCGACGACGGCCCGGTCGGCGACCGAGAAGCCGGAGACGTCGGCGCGTCCGCGATGGTAGCGGGCGACCGCGTCGGCATCCACGTGCCCGCCGGAGTCGAAGACGAGTTGGCCGCAGGCGGCGGCGAGCTCCCGGAGATCGCCCCCGACGGCGTCGAGCAGGGCCGCCGCCGCGGACGGCGTGATGGTCGCTCCGGCCCGGGAGATCTCGCCCCGGACGAACTCGATGCGTTCCTCGGCGCGGGTGACCCGGCGACATTCGACGACCTCGGCCCCGGCCGCCCGCATCGCGTCGGTCAGGGCTTTGCCCCGGGCCCCGCCCGGATGCACGACGACCAGGGTGATCGTGTCGGCCGGGTCGGCGAGATAGCTGGTGAGGGCGGCGACCGTGTCCGCGCGGGCCTCCTGCGACCGACCGACGATCACGACCCGGCTCTCCCCGAACAGTGAGGGGCTGAGCAGGTCGTAGGCGTCGCCGGGCTCGATGGCAGCCCCTGCCAGTTCGCGGATGTCGCAGTCGGGGTCGGCGGCCCGGGCCAGCGCGACCGTCTCGGCCACCGCCCGGGCGACGAGCAGCTCTTCGTCGCCGAGGACGAGGCGCAGGCGGGGTGGGCCAGGGGCGTTCACCGGCCCATCGTGGCACGGGCCGGCGATGGCGTGGCGGTCACCGGGCGAGCCCGGCGGGCGTGTGCGTCACGACGACCAGCCTCCCGTCCTGAACGCAGACGGCGACATCACCGTCCCGGTCGGTACGCAGGACCCGCATCCCGAGATGGTCGAGCGTGGCCAGCAGCACCTGCGCGGGCAGGCCGTAGTCGTTGCCCGCGCCGACCGAGATGACGCCCACTGGCGCGCGGACCGCGGCGAGGAACTCCGGCTCGGAGTAGGCCGACCCGTGGTGCGGCACCTTCAGGACGTCGGCGTGCAGGTCGCGACCGGATCGGAGCAGCGCCCGCTGCGCGGCGATCTCGGCGTCCCCGGCGAGCAGGATGCTGCGCCCGCCGACGGTGGCCCGCAACACCAGCGAGGAGTTGTTCGGGTCCGAACGGGTGCCGTGGTAGGCGATGTCGGGACCGAGCACCTGCAGGTGCACGGCACCGATCTGCCAGGTGTGCCCGACACCCGGTTGCCCCACCGCGAGCCCGCGACGCGCCGCGGCGGCGACCAGGTCGTGCCAGGCGGGTGTCGGCTCGTCGAGCGGCCCGGTCACGATCGCACCGACCGCCCGGCCGCGCAGCGCCCCGGCCAGGCCACCGACGTGGTCGGCGTGCAGATGGGTGATCACCAGCAGCGGGATCCGGCTGATGTGCAGCCGGCGGAGGCAACCGTCGGCCAGCACCGGGTCCGGCCCGGTGTCCACGACCACGCCCGCGCCCGGCCCGGCGTCGAGCACGAGCCCGTCGCCCTGGCCGACGTCACAGGCGACGAACAGCCAGCCGGCGGGCGGCCAGCCCGGGGCGACGACCCGCACCGGGACCCCCACCAGCGCGGCGCCGAGCGTCGCGGCCAGCGCCGCCCGCCGGGCGGCACGGGAGCGCGCGCAGCAGGGCGCCGCCGTAGCAGGCGAGCGCGAGCAGCACGGCGCCCCGCGCTCCGGCCGGCCAGCCCAACGCCGCGTCCGGGACGCCCGCACCGCGCTCCGCGACGCCGACGATCCAGCGCACCGGCCACCCGGCGAGCCAGGCGCAGGCGGCCGCGACGCCGCCGGACAGCGGCGCCGTGACCGCGGCGAGCACCCCCAGCAGGGTCGCCGGGGCCACCGCCGGCGCGGCCAGCAGGTTGGCCGGGATCGCGACCAGGCTCACCCGCCCGCTGACGGCCGCGATCAGCGGCGCCGTCGCCAGGTGAGCGGCGGCCGGAACGGCGACCGCCTCGGCCAGCAGCGGCGGCACGCCCCGGGCCCGCAGCGCGCCGGACCACACGGGGGCCACGAGCAGCAGCGCTCCCGTCGCGACCACCGACATCGCGAAGCCGGCCGAGCGAGCCAGCCCGGGCGACACGAGGACGAGACCCAGCACCACCGTCGCCAGCGCCGGCAGTCCGGCGCGGGCGCGTCCCGTGGCGAGCGCGACCAGGGCCAGCCCGCCCATGGCCGCCGCCCGGAGCACACTCGGCGACGGCCGGGCGAGCACGACGAACCCCACCAGGGCGAGACCGGCCGCGACCGCGGACGTGCGGGGTCCGATCCGAAGCGCGCGCATGAGCGCCAGCACGGCGCCGGCGACGATCGCGCAGTTGGCGCCGGACACGGCGACGAGGTGGGTCAGGCCGGTGGTCCGGAAGTCCGCCTCGAGCGCCGGATCGAGCCGCGAGACGTCGCCCACCACGAGTCCGGGAAGCAGTCCGCGGGGACCGTCCGGCAGCGTCCGGCAGGCGGCGCGCAGGCCGGCCCGCAACCGCTCGGCTCCCTGCTGCAGCAGGGACGGCCGGCTCACGGCGTACGGCGGACCGCGGGCGGCGACCGCAGCCACCGTCAGATCTCCGGCCAGCGGTGGGAGGACCCGTCCCTCGACCGTGACGTGCTGGCTCGGCAGCAGCGCGCTCCACCCGGCGGACGGTGCCAGCACCAGCACCTGCCCCGACAGCCTCCAGCGCCGCTCCCCGGCGCGCACCTCGGTGACCCGGGCCGACAGCGCCACCCGGTGCTGCCCGCCGGGTCCTCCGGCGACGGGCCTCGGGTCGTCGGACACCACGACCCGGAGCCGGGCGTCCTGCCGGTCGCGGGCCAGTCCGGCCAGCGGCGACGCGTCGCGGGCGGCGACCCGGACGCCGACGGCGACCGCCGACGCGGCGACGCAGCCGAGGATCAGGGCGAGCGCCGGCCCGGCCCGCCACCGCGCGATCACGGCGACGGCGGTGCCCACTCCGGCCGCCGCGGCGAGGCCGAGGGACACTCCCGGCGGGACGACCAGGCCTACCCAGGTGACGAGCCACCCGGCAAGAGCGGCCGGGACGAGGCGGAGGTCGACCGCGGAGGCGGCCGGTGCCCTCACACCGTCACCTTGTTCTCAAGGGCGGCGAACCGGACGTCGCCGATGCCTCCGACGTCGCGGAGCTGGTCGATGCTCCGGAACGGTCCGTGGGCGGTCCGGTAGTCGAGGATCTTCTGGGCGGTGACCGGGCCGACACCGGGCAGTGCGTCGAGCTGGTCCAGGGTCGCGGTGTTGAGGTCGACCGGTCCGCCCGCCGTCGGCGTAGGGGTGACCGCTGCCCCGGTCCCGGGCGGCACGGTCAGGCCCGGATCGGGGACGGCACCCGGGATTCCGACCACGACCTGTTCGCCGTCGGACAGGGGTCTGGCGAGGTTGAGCAACCCGATGTCGGCGCCGGGTGACACTCCCCCGGCCGCGGCGATCGCGTCGGCGACCCGGGCGCCGGCCGGCAACCGGACCAGGCCCGGCCGGCGGACCTTGCCGGCCACCGCGACCACCACGACCGGGGAGCTCACCGGCCCGGCCGGCGCCGCCCCGACCGGGGCGGACGGCACCACGGCGCCGGCCACAGAGGAGCCCGAGGCCGGGGAATCCGAGGCAAGGGAGCCAGCGGCAAGGGTGCCCGAGGCCGGGGAGACCGAGGCCGGGGATGGGGAGACCGGTCCGGCCGATCCGCCGGGTGCGGCGTCGGCCGGCGCACCAGGATCGACGGTCACCGCGCCGACCGGCACGGGGACCGGACGGGACCGCCAGACCAGCACCCCCGCCACGACCGCCGCGAGGACGACGATGGCGATGACCGCGAGCGCGCCGCGGCGGCCGGGATCCAGCCGCGCCCCGCGGAGCGCGTCGGGCAGCCACCGCCCGGCCCGGATGCCCTCTCCGCGCCCGGTATCGCGGTGCCGGCCGGCCGGGCGCTCGTCCGCGCCGGCGTCACCTATCCGCTCGGTCCCCGCCGGAACCGGAGGCTGGCGACCTGCGTCCGCTGCGGGCCTGCTGTCCGGCACGGGTCGCCCTTTCGCTGCGGGAATCGCGGGATCGGCGCCGGGAACCCACCCGGCCCGCCGCAGGGAGGCAAGGCGCCCGGTGGCGACCGCGACCTCCCGGCGGGCCGATCGGGTGAGCGGCTTCCGGTGGACCACGCCGCGACGTTAGGTGCGAATCGGGAGCGGACCGGCGGCCGACGGTGATCTGTGGACGACCCGGCGCGCTGTGGATGGCAGGATTGACACGTGACGAGGGCCGGATCAGGGCAGCCGACGGCGCCGGCCCGACCCGCCGCCCGGCCGACGTCCCGCCGGTCGGACACCTGGGCCCTGCTGTGGGGCAGCCCGACCACCCAGGCCGTCGTCGTGAGCGCGGCGGTCGCCGCGGCGTTGGCGATCGCCTGGCTGCTCCTTCCCCCGATGGGCACCGACCTGTCGGCCCAGGTCGAGCGGAGCGCAGTTCCTCGCCCGACACGGGCTGCGGCCGATCGACTTCGGCTGGTACGGCGGCACCAACCAGTTCGGCTACAGCCTGGTCTCCCCGGCGGTGATGGCGCTGGTCGGCGTCCGGCTCACCGGAGTCCTGGCTGCGGTCGGGGCGGCGGGGATCTTCGGCGGCCTGCTCGCCCGGTGTGGCGCCCGCCGGCCGATGCTCGGGGGCGCCGTCGGAGCGGTCTGCATCACGGCCAACCTCGCCAGCGGTCGGATCACCTACGCGCTGGGCCTGGCGTTCGGGCTGGCCGCGCTCCTGGCACTGACCGCCCGGGCCCCCCGCCGGCGGCTCGTCCTCGCGTCGATCGGCGCCCTGCTCGCCTCGGCGACCAGCCCGGTGGCCGGACTCTTCATCGGGTTGGCCGGCGTCGCGCTGCTGCTCACCGGTCGCCGGCGCGACGGGCTGACGCTCGGCTGCTGCGCCGTCGTCCCGATCCTGATCGTCGCCGGGCTGTTCGGCGAGGGCGGCTGGATGAACATCAGCCGGGCCGACGCCGCGCACGCGGTGGTGCTGAGCCTGGTGGTTCTGCTGCTGGTACCGCGGCGCGTCGTCCGCGTCGGGGCGGCGTTGTCGGCGCTCGGGGTTCTCATCGCCTTCGCGATCCACACCCCGGTCGGGCTCAACGCGATCCGGCTGTCGGTGATGTTCGCCGTCCCGCTGCTCATCGCGTTCGCGCGCTGGCGGCTCGGCTACGTCGTCGTCATCGCCGCGCTGCTCGTGTGGTGGCAGCCGCCGGTGATGACCGGCGACCTGACCGACGCGGGCAACCCGACGGCCGCCGCCGGCTACTACGCGCCACTGGTCGCCGAACTGCACCGGCTTCCCCCGGTCGGCCGGGTGGAGATTCCGCCGACCCGCGACTACTGGGAGTCCACCTACGTCGGCAGTGAGATCCCGATGGCCCGCGGCTGGCTGCGCCAGATCGATCTCGACCGCAACCCGCTGTTCTTCGGCGGTCCGGTGGGCCCGGCGGCGTACCGGAAGTGGCTCGACGTCAACGGCGTGAGCTACGTCGCCCTCTCCGACGGGACACTGTCCTGGATCGGTGCCACCGAGGCGTCGGTGATCGGTACCCACCCGACCTATCTGCACCAGGTCTGGCACGACCGGCACTGGACGCTCTTCACCGTTCTCGGCGCACCCGGCATCGTCGACCCGCCGGCCCGGCTGAGCTCCGCCGACGCGACCGGGGTCACGGTGGCGGCCCGGCGGCCCGGCCTGATCAACGTCAGGGTGCGCTTCAGCCGCTGGCTGACCGTGGACGGCGCCGGAGCCTGCATCGCACCGGGAAGCCACTGGACCGTGCTCAAGGTGAGCAAGCCGGGCACCTACCGGATCGGCAGCACCCTGCAGTTCGGCCAACCCGAGCGCTGTCCCTGACCTCCCGACCGGCCCCGTCCCACACCGGTACGGTGCTGGCGTGACCTCCCGGATCGGCCTCATCACCTTCGACAGCGTCGACGCCGCCCGGCTGGCCGGATTCTGGGCGGCGGTCCTCGACTGGCGGATCCAGCCCGGCGCCGGCCCGCACATGGCGATGGTCGCCGACCCGAGCCGTGCCGCGACCTACCGGCTGCTCTTCCTCGCCGTACCGGAGAGCAAGCAGGCCAAGAACCGCTGCCATCTCGACCTACGCCCGACCGACGGTGACGTCGACGCCGAGGTCGCCCGGCTCGAGGAGCTGGGCGCCACGACGCTCTACGAGAAGGTCGAGTACGGCGCCCGGTGGCGCACCATGCACGACCCCGACGGCAACGAGTTCTGCATCGGCGGCCCGGCTGAGGACCAGCCCGGCGGGTAGCGTCAGCCGACCACGAAGTTGACCAGCCGGCCGGGGACGACGATCACCTTGCGTTCGGTCGCGCCCTGCAAGTGGTGCGGCGATCCGCTCGTCGGCGCGGGCCGCCGCCTCCATCGCCGGCCGGTCGGCGTCGCGCGGCGACCTGCACCGTGCGCGGACCTTTCCGTTGACCTGCACCGCGATCTCCACCGTGTCGTCGACCAGCAGCGCCGGATCGGCCTCCGGGAAGCCTGCCAGGCCAGCGATTCGGCGTGCCCCAGCCGCGACCACAGCTCCTCGGCGATGTGCGGGGCCAGCGGCGCCAGCATCAGCACCATCGGCTCGGCGACCTCCCGCGGCACGCCGCCGTCCGGGTACTCTGGGTCAGGTGGTTGACAGCTCGGTGATCCGCGCGATCGAGGTGTTGAACCGCAGTGTCTGCATCCCGTCGCGCACCGCGGCGATCGTCTTGTGCAGCACCGGCGGGTCGCTCGTCGCCGATCCGGTCGTCGCTCACCCGGCATCCGCCGGTCTCCTCGTCGATGACGATGCGCCAGACCCGCTGCAGCAGCCGGAACATGCCCGACATCGCCTTGGCGTCCCACGGCCGGCACTGGTCCAGCGGGCCGGTGAACATCTCGTACAGCCGGAACGTGTCGGCGCCGTAGTGCGTCGATGATCTCGTCCGGGGTGACGACGTTCTTCAGGCTCTTGCCGATCTTGCCGAACTCGCGCTTGACCGCTTCGCCCTCGTAGAGTAGGACGCCGTCCCTGCTCGTCGACCTCCGAGGCCTCGACGTAGAAGCCGCGCTCGTCGGTGTAGGCCGGCAGCTGCAGCATGCCCTGGTTGACCAGCCGGTGGAACGGCTCGCTCGAGGAGACGTGGCCCAGGTCGAAGAGCACCTTGTGCCAGAACCGCGCGTACAGCAGGTGCAGCACGGCGTGCTCGACGCCGCCGACGTACAGCTCGACGCCGCCGGAGCGGCCGCCGGTCGCGGGCCCATCCAGTAGCGCTCGACCTCCGGGTCGACCAGCCGCTCGGCGTTGTCCGGGTCCAGGTAGCGCAGCTCGTACCAGCACGAGCCGGCCCAGTTGGGCATCGTGTTGGTCTCGCGCCGGTAGGTCGTCGGCCCGTCGCCCAGGTCCAGCTCGACCTCGACCCACTCCTTGGCCCGGGACAGCGGCGGCTCGGGCGTGCGAGTCTCGTCGTCGTCGGCGAACGTCTTCGGGCGAGTAGTCGTCGGTCTCCGGCAGCTCACCGGCAGCATCGACTCGGGCACGGCGATCGGCAGGCCGGTCTCGTCGTAGACGATCGGGAACGGCTCGCCCCAGTAGCGCTGCCGGCGAGAACAGCCAGTCGCGCAGCCTGTAGGTCACCGCGCCGCGGCCGTGGCCGTGCGCCTCCAGCCACTCGATGATCGCGGCCTTCGCCTCGGCGACGTCCAGCCCGTCCAGGGAGGGCGCCGTCGCCGACGAGTTGATCGCCGGGCCGTCGCCGGTGAAGGCCTCGCCGGCCCAGCCCTCGGGCGGCTGCACCGTGCGGATGATCGGCAGCTCGAAGACGGTCGCGAACTCCCAGTCGCGCTCGTCCTGCGCCGGGCACGGCCATGATCGCGCCGGTGCCGTAGCCCATCAGGACGTAGTCGGCGATGAAGACCGGGATCCGCGTCGCCGGTGACCGGGTTGGTCGGCGTACGAGCCGGTGAACACGCCGGTCTTCTGCCTGCCCTCGGTCTGCCGGTCCAGCTCCGACCGGCGACCGCCGCACGTGCGGTAGCGCGTCGACCGCCTCGCGCCGGAGTGGCCGCGCCTGCCGTCCACGGCCGGGATTGCCGTCGGGCCAGCTCGTCGGCGGTCAGCGCGTCGACCAGCGGATGCTCGGGCGCCAGCACCATGTAGGTCGCGCCGAACAGCGTGTCCGGCCGGGTGGTGAAGACCTCGATCGGCGCGCCGTCGGCTGGGAAGCCGACGTGCGCGCCGGTCGAGCGGCCGATCCAGTTGCGCTGCATCAGCTTGATCGACTCCGGCCAGTCGATCTCGTCCAGGTCGGCGATCAGCCGGTCGGCGTACGCGGTGATCCGCAGCATCCACTGCGGCAGCGGCTGCGCGGAACACCGGGAAGTTGCCGCGCTCGACTGCGGCCGTCGGCGGTGACCTCCTCGTTGGACAGCACGGTGCCCAGCCCGGGGCCCAGTTGACCGTCGACTCGTGCACGATAGGCCAGCCGGTGGTCGTCGACGACCTGCGCGGCGCTCGACGTCGGACAGCTCCGGCCCACGGCCGGCCGAACGGGTTGGTGCCCGTCGCCGGCTCGCGCGTGCCGGCGTCCAGCTCGGCGACCAGCTCGGCGATCGGGCGGGCCTTGTCGGCGTCGGGTCGTACCAGGAGTTGAAGATCTGCAGGAAGATCCACTGCGTCCAGCGGTAGAACTCCGGGTCGGTCGTGGCGACGACGGCGCCGCTCGTCGTGGCCCAGCCCCAGCCGGCGCAGCTGCGGCGGAAGATCGCGATGTTGCCCTCGGTCGTGGCCCGCGGGTGCTGCCCGGTCTGCACCGCGTACTGCTCGGCGGGCAGCCCGAAGGCGTCGAAGCCCATGGTGTGCAGCACGTTGCGCCCGCCCATCCGCTGGAACCGCGCGTAGACGTCGGTGCCGATGTAGCCCAGCGGGTGGCCGACGTGCAGGCCCTGCCCCGGACGGGTACGGGAACATGTCCATCACGTACAGCTTGCGGCCGGACCGCGACCCGGTCGAAGCCCTCGGCCAGCGGCCCGACCGGGTTGGGCGCGTCGAACGTGCCCTCGCCGCTCCCAGCGGTCCTGCCAGCCGGTCTCGATCGCAGTCGGCCAGACGCGGCGGTGTAGCGGAACGGCGGGACGTCGGCGCGCGTGACGTGGTCATGCGTGTGCGCTCCTCGTCGGTGGTCGTCTGCCGGATCGGTCAGAAAGCTGGCCGGACAGACGAAAAGCCCCTGCTGTGCAGAGGGCTCGCCGCACTGTCGGGATCGTCGCCGGCTCAGCGCGGCCCGATAAGGAGCTGGCGAGCTGCGTGATCACCCGGCACATCGTATCGCTCAGCACCTGCGCCGCACAACGAGCGGTGCACGCCCCGCGCCCGCCGTCCGTCGCCGCCGGACGCGGGGGCACCTGGTCGCTCGCTCAGCACCGGCTCGAGGTCAGCGTCCCGACGTATGTGCGTCGCTCAGCACGGCCAGCGCCGTGTCAGGCCGCGTCGAGCCCGCGGGCGCGGCATCGCCGGCCACCGAGCGGCACGCAGCAGTTGTGACACGCGCGGCCGAGCCGTGTCGCTCCGTCGTAGAGCTCGGACGGGCAGTTGGCCAGCGGCCGAGCGGCGGCGCCCTGATGCCGAGCACGCGATGGTCATGCCAGCGCGGTCGCGCTGTGCGTCACGACCACTGCGCACGCGGACGGCGGGCCGTCGAGCGCGTCCCGCACAGCGGCCGCCGACACCGCGCGCCGCCACGGCCGCTCCACGTCTCCCCGTCCGACCGGCACCCAGCAGCGCCCAACGTCCGGGTAGCGCTCCCGGATCTCGACGCCGGTGAGCCCTCCCAGTGGCCGCCGGAACGTTCCCGCAGCCGCGGATCGGTGCTCACCGGCAGGCCGGTCAGCTTGCTGAGCGCATTCGGCGCGTCTGGGTCGCCCGCGCCAGGTCGGAGCTGACGATCGGCGTCCGGGCGCAGCGCCGGCGAGCAGCGCGGCAGCCTCGCTCCGCCTGCTCGCGGCCGACGTCGTCCAGCGGCAGGTCGGCGCTGCCCTGGAAGCGGTGCTCGGCGTTCCACGCGGTCTGGCCGTGCCGCCAGCAGGACGACCCGCGGTCGCCGGTCATGCGGTCTCCGTCGCCGGTCCCGCTGCGTCGCGCTCTCGGCCGGCCACACCCGTCGGGCAGCGGGAGGACGGGCAGTCCTTCCACAGCCGCTCGAGCGCGTAGAAGACCCGCTCCTCCGCGTGCTGCACGTGGACGACGATGTCGACGTAGTCGAGCAGCACCCAGCGGCCGTCGCGCTCGCCCTCGCGGCGGACCGGCTTCGCGCCGCGCCTCGCGCAGCTTGCTCCTCGATCTCGTCGACGATCGCCTCGACCTGGCGTTCGTTGGTGCCGAGGCGATGAGGAACGACGTCGGTGATGGCGAGCCGGTCGCTGACGTCGAGCGCGACGATGTCGTGCGGCGAGCTTGTCGGCGGCGGCCCGGGCGGCGACAGTGGCGAGCTCGCGCGGCGTCGGTCGGTTGCGGTCATGACACCGCAAGCCTCTCATGAGCGGCCACCTCGGCCGACGCCGGTCGGCGGGTGCGAGGCTCGAGCCGGTAGAGGCGGCGCTTGGCGATGTACTGGACGACACCGTCGGGCACGAGGTACCAGACCGGCCGCCCGGCGGCGACCCGCGCCCGGCAGTCGGTGGAGGAGATCGCCAGGGCCGGCACCTCGACCAGGCGTGACGCGGTCCGCGCGGCAGCGTGCGCGTCGCTGAGCGACGTAACCCGGGCCGGGTGACGCCGACGAAGTGGGCCAGCTCGAACAGCTCGTCGACGTCCTTCCAGGACAAGATGCCGGCCAGCGCGTCGGCGCCGGTGATGAAGAACGAGTCGGCGTCGGGGCGTCGCGCGGCGAGGTCGCGCAGCGTGTCGATCGTGTAGGTCGGCCCGGCGCGGTCGATGTCGACCCGGCTGACGGAGAACCGCGGGTTGGAGGCGGTCGCGATCACGGTCATCAGGTAGCGGTCCTCGGCCGCGCTGACCTGCCGCCCGCCTTCTGCCACGGCTCGCCGGTCGGGCACGAAGACGCACCTCGTCGAGCTCGAACCGGCGGCACCTCGCTGGCGGCGACGAGGTGGCCGTGGTGGATCGGGTCGAACGTGCCGCCCATGACGCCGACGCCGGCGGTTGTCCCCGCGTCGTGCTCGCCGCTCCCGCTCATCACTGTCGATGCTAGTGGGGCCGGGTCTCGGCGGTACCCCCGACGGCCGCGAGACCCCGCCACGCGCCGGCGCACCCCGATCGACCGCACGCAGGGAGAACACGGTCGAGGTGCCGGGTCATGACGCGATTCGGCAAAAGAATCTTTCGGCTGCCGATACCGGGAGGTCAGCGCACCTGCCCGTCGCCGGTGACGACGTAGGTCGTGCTGGTCAGTTCGGGCAGGCCCATCGGGCCGCGGGCGTGCAGTTTCTGGGTCGAGATGCCGATCTCGGCGCCGAAGCCGAACTCGCCGCCGTCGGTGAACCGGGTGGAGGCGTTGACCATCACCGCGGCGCGTCCACCTGCGGCGACGAACCGGCGGGCCGCCGGCTGCGACGGTGTCACGATCGCCTCGGTGTGCCCGGTGCCCTAGCGCCGGATGTGCGCGAGCGGCGTCGTCGAGCGTGTCGACGACGCCGGACCGCGAGGTCGAGGGAGAGGTACTCGGCCGCCAAGTCGTCGTCGGTGGCCGGCGACGGCGACGCCGGTCCGTAGCGACGCACACGGTCTCGTCGCCGTGCACCGTGACCCCGGCGTCCTGCAGCGCCGGCGAGGACCCGCGGCAGGAAGTCGGCGGCGGCGGCCGCGTGCACGAGCAGGGTCTCGGCGGCGTTGCAGACGCTGGGCCGCGACGCCTTGGCGTTGAGCATGATCGCCAGCGCCATCGTCGAGGTCGGCGTCGGCGTCGACGTAGACGTGGCAGTTGCCGACCCCGGTCTCGATCACCGGCACCACGGCGGTCGTCCACGACGTGGCGGATCAGCCCGGCGCCGCCGCGCGGGATGAGCACGTCGACCAGCCCGCGGGCCTTGCATCAGCGCGGTGACCGACTCCCGGTCGGTGCCGGGCACGAGCTGCGACGGCGTCGGCGGGCAGCCCGGCCTTCTCGCCAGCGGCGGCGAGCACGTCGACCAGCACCGCGTTGGAGCGGTACGCCGATGCCGAGCCGCGCAGCAGTACGGCGTTGCCGCTCTTCAGGCAGAGCCCGGCGGCGTCGACGGTGACGTTGGGGCGGGCCTCGTAGATGATCGCGACGACGCCGAGCGGGACCCGGACCTGCTCGACCTCGAGGCCGTTGGGCAGCGTGAAGCCGCGGACCACCTCGCCGACCGGGTCGGGCAGGGCCGCGATGTCCCGCAGCCCCTGGGCCATCGCCGCCACCCGCTCGGCGGTCAGACCGAGGCGGTCGAGCATCGCCTCGCTCAGGCCGTCGGCGCGCCCGGCCTCGACGTCGGCGCGGTTGGCAGTCCAGCACCGCGTCGGTGTGCTCCACCAGGGCGTCGGCCATGGCGCGCAGAGCGGCGTCCTTGACGGCCCGGGTCGCCGGCGCGAGCGCGGCCGCGGCCTCCCGGGCGCGGCGTGCCGTCCGGTGTACCTGCTCGGCGACCTGGGCTTCGTCCATGGCCGGGACTCCCTTCCGTCCCGTCCAGCCTAGAGCCCGGCGGCCACGCTCAGATCCGGCCCTCGGCCACGGCCTGGGTGATCCAGGGGATGACCTCATCGAGCATCTCGTCGAGGGTCGTGGTGCACTCGAAATCGAGCATCTGCTTGGCCTTCGCCACCGACGGCACCCGCTTCTGCACGTCGTACTCGTACGCCGGGTCGTGGGCGATGGTCAGCGGCGCGTCGCCCTTCACCTTGCGCCAGATCGTCTCGGCCAACGCCTGCACGGACGTGGACTCCGCGGTGGAGATGTTGAAGTCGTCGTTCTCCGCGGCGGGTGACTCCATGCACGCGACGATCCCGCGGGCGAGGTCGCCGCCGTAGGTGTAGTGCCGGATCTGGTTGCCGTCGCCGAGGATGTGCAGCGGGTCCTGACCCTTGACGATCTTCTGCACCAGGTCCGGGACGACATGGCTCATCGCCAGCTTGACGTTGCCGGACGCGACCTCCACGTCGCCGAGGGCCCGTCCCTCACCGGTCCCGACACAGTTGAACGGCCGGACGATCGTGTAGGGCAGCTGGTACTGGTCCCAGGCGGCCCGGGCGAAGTACTCGACGGCCAACTTCTGGAACCCGTACGACGAGAGCGGCGGGGCGATCCGGCGCTCGTCCCCTTCGGCCGACGGCCAGTGGTCGGTGGACTCGAAGACCATCGAGCTCGACAGATAGGTGACCTTGGCCAGCCTGCCGTCGCGGTGGGCGGCGATCGCCGCGTCGCACTGGGCCGCCATGATCCGCTCATTGGTCGCCAGCAGGTCGTAGGCGTAGGCGTGGAAGTAGGAGATCCCGCCGATCATCGCCGCGCCGGCGATGAAGTGGTCGCAGTCGCTGAGCAGTCCCGTCATCAGCTCGGTGTCGCGGGCGTCCCCTTCGACGAGCCGGTAGCCCGGGTGGTCGTCGTAGGACTTGGCGACCCGGCCGTACTTCGAGAAGTTGTCCACACCGACGACGGTGTGCCCGCGCCGCAACAGTTCCTCGACGACGTAGCCGCCGATGAAGCCGGACGATCCGCTGACCAATACCTTCACGATGCAATCTCCAGGGTTTCCGTGGGCCGACTCGACCGTACCGGGGCGGGATCGGCGCTCAGGAGTCCCGGTTGCGGACGGCGGTCCGGCTGATCTGTTCGACGGTGAGGGGCGGACCGAAGGCGAACCGGTACCAGTACAGGTATCTGGGGATCCAGCGGGTGAGGTCGAAGTGGGAGTCACCCACCTGGCGGTCGAGCCAGATCGTCGGGATCTCGGCGATGGGCCTGCCGAGCCGCTTGGCCTTGGCGGTGAGCTCGAGTCCGATCTCGAAGCCGTGCCGGCTGTCGATCCCCACGGCACGCACGAACTCGGTGTTGTAGGCCTTGTAGGAGTTGGTGGCGTCGCGGGTGCCCACCCGGGCGAGGAAATGCAGGGAGATGCCGGCGGCCCGGGACAGCAGCGACTTAACCAGCGGGCCTCCGACCTGCTGGCCGCCGGGCATGTAGCGCGATGCGGCGGCGATCACGACTCCGCGTTCGACCAGCCGGGTCAGTTCGTCGATCTGCCGGGGGTCGTCGCTGCCGTCGGCCATGGTGACCACGGTCGTCGGGGCCGATGACGCATCGATGCCGTAGCGGATGGCGTTGGCCGGGCCCCGCCCGTAGGTGTTGACCACGCACCGCAGCCGGGGTTCGGCCTCGGCGTAACGCTCGACGACCGGAATGGTGTTGTCGTCCTTCGTGTCGACGACGATCAGCACCTCGCACCGGAGGGTGACCGACTCGAAGAGGCGGTCGAGGAAGGCCACGATCTCGGTGCCCTCCTGATAGGCGGGAACGACGACCGAGACCCTCGGCGGGCGCGGGCGGCCGGTCACACCCTCGTCCCGTGGCCGAGCAGGTTCCAGATGTCGACCACCGGCTTGTCGGTGGACAGGCCGGCGTAGTCCGGGTGCGGGGTGGCGATGATGAGCAGGTCGGCGTCGGTGAGGACCTGCTGGAGCGGGACGAGGGCCGGATCGCTGGTGACGTAGGGGTCGGTGGTCAGCACCCGCCCGGTTTTGAACGCCAGGACGCGCTTGAGCTTGTAGGACAGGCTCGACCGGGTGTCGTCCGAGCCGGCCTTGAACGCCATCCCGAGGATGCCGACCGTCATCGAGGCAAGGTCGTGGCGTTCGGCGAGGCGGCTGACGAGATAGAGCGGCAGACCTTCGTTGACCAGCATCGCGGCGTGCCCGAGACCGAAGTTGTTGTCGCTGAACGCCGCCAACTGCATCGTGTCCTTGAACAGGCACGGCCCGGCGGCGAAACCCGGGCCGGGCATGTCCGCGGCGCGGGGGTAGTCGGTCATGAGACCGGTCCTGATCCGGTCGAAGTCCAGGCCGCGGTCGTTCGCCATCATGAACAGCTGGTTGGCGGTGGCGAACCTGATGTAGCGCCAGGTGTTGGTGAACAGCTTCGCGAGCTCCGCCTCCTCCGGCTCCAACTGCACCAGCGTCGAGGTGAGCCGGGAGAACAGGGCGCTGGCCCGTTCCCGCGCCGAGTCCGACCGGGCCGAGATGATCTGCGGCAGGCTCACCAGCTCGGTCATCGCCTGATGCTCAGCGATCCGCTCCGGGCAGAACGCCACCTCGATGTCGCGGCCCCACTGCGCGACCATCGACTCCACCAGAGCGGTCACCCCCGGGTAGACGGTGCTGACCGCAGGATGATCAGCTGGCCGTCGCGCAGGTAGTCCGCACAGGCCGCCAGCGCCACCGGGATCGCCTGCGGATCCGGGTTGAGATGCTCGTCCACCGGCGTGCCGATCACCACGACGACGTGCTCGGCGTCGCCGACCGCACCCGGATCGGTGGTAGCCACCAACGAACCCGCAGCCCGCACCCGCGCCAGGACCTCGGCCGCACCCGGCTCGTCGAACGGCATCACCGCATCGTTGACCAGCTTGACCGCCTCGTCGCTGACGTCGTAGATCGTCACCGACGCGCCCCGGTCGGCCAACGCGATCGCCAACGGCAGGCCGACCCGACCGGCGCCACCGATCACCACGACATCCCGCACGAAACCGCCCACCATGGATCGAATCCCCTACTCGGTTGTGTGGTCCGCGCAACTCATTCGGGGCGCCGACACCGTCCCTGTCTGCCTCAGGGTCGCACACGGCCGAACCGCGACGACGCCCGTCAGAGCCCGGTCAGAGTAGGACGAGGTCATCGCGGTGCACCACCTCGCGTCGGTGGTCGGCGTCGAGCTCGCGGGTCGAACGGCCGAGCATCGCCGGGAGCTCCCCCGCGTCGTAACCGACGAGCCCGCGGGCGACCGCGGCGTCGTCCGGGCCGAGCAGCTCGACCGGCTCGCCGGCGGTGAAGTCGCCCCGGACCGCGGTCACGCCGGCCGGGAGCAGCGAGGCGCGCCGGCGGACGACGGCCGCCACCGCCCCCTCGTCGAGCACCAGGGCGACCCGCGCCGTGGTGGCGTGCCGGAGCCAGAAGAGCCGCGAGGTGGCGCGGCGCCCGGTCGGGGCGAAGAGGGTGCCGACCTGGGCGCCGGCGAGCGCAGGGACCACGTCGTCGGCCGAGGCGAGCAGGACCGTGATGCCCTCGCCGCTGGCGACCCGGGCGGCGTCGAGCTTGCTCGCCATGCCGCCGGTGCCGACGCCACCGGCGCCGCTGCGCCGGCCCGCACCGAGGCGAGCTCGGCCTCGCCGCGGACGGTGTCGATCCGGCGGGCGTCGGGGCGACGCGGATCGGTGGTGTAGAGCCCGTCGACGTCGGAGAGCAGGACGAGCACCTGCGCCGTAACCAGGTGCGAGACCAGCGCCGCGAGCCGGTCGTTGTCGCCGAACCGGATCTCCTCGGTCGCCACGGCGTCGTTCTCGTTGATGATCGGGACGACGCCGAGCCCGAGCAGCCGGTCGAGGGTGCGCAGGGCGTTGCGGTAGTGGGCCCGGCGGATGAGGTCGTCGGCGGTCAGCAGGACCTGCCCGACGGTCAGCCCGTGCCGGGCGAAGGAGGCGGCGTACCGCTCGACGAGGATCATCTGGCCGACGCTCGCCGCCGCCTGCTGGGTGGCCAGGTCCCGCGGCCGGCGGGGCAGGCCGAGCGGCGCGAGCCCGGCGGCGATCGCGCCGGAGGAGACCAGTACGACCTGGTGACCGGCCCGGCGGCGGTCGGCGAGGGCGTCGACGAGCCGGTCCAGCCGGACCGGGTCGAGGCCGCCGGCGAGCGTGGTCAG
The DNA here is from genome assembly GCA_963828605.1 of uncultured Actinomycetota bacterium. Classification (GTDB taxonomy): domain Bacteria; phylum Actinomycetota; class Actinomycetes; order Mycobacteriales; family QHCD01; genus DASXJE01. Next base: position 1,206,746 of record CAWHER010000001.1, read on the forward strand.
GGACGACGATCCGACCTTGACGACCATCCGGGAGGCGTCCCGGACGGCCCGCCGCCCCCGGGCGGCGTCGGCGGTCGCGATCTCGCCCGTCGCGGGCGGCGGCGGGCCCGCTTCGGCCGCCAGCGCGAATGCATCGGCCCGCGTGCGGGTCGACCGGCTGCCAGCCGGCGATGGCCTCCCCGCGCACGGCGCGACCGGGCGTTCGAGCGAGTCCTGCCTCGACCCCGCCGCTCGGCTCCCAGTCGAAGGTGACGTCATCGATGCGTACGGCGTCGCCGGGCTGCGCCCCTGCCTCGGCCAGGGCGTCCTCGACCCCGAGTCGGGCGAGCCGGTCGGCCAGGTAGCCGACCGCCTCGTCGTTGGAGAAGTCGGTCTGGCGCACCCAGCGTCGCGGCTTGTCGCCGGTGACGAGGAACCCGTCGGGGACCTCCGGGTCCGCGAGCACGGTGAACCCGGCCTCGTCGACCGCTGGCCGGACGGAGCACGATGCGGGTGGGCTCGGCCGACCGCGTCACCTCGCGATGCGGCGGTGACCCGCTCCGCCATCGCGTAGCCGAGCGCCGGCAGCCCGCGTGGGTCGCGGCGCTGATCGAAGAACACCGGCAGGCCGCGGGCCTCGAGGTCGGTCCGGGCGAGCTCGGCGAGCTCCCGGGCCTCGGGCACGTCGACCTTGTTCAGCGCGACGATCCGCGGCCGGTCGGCCAGATCGCCCGGGAGGTCACCGACGTACTGCGCGAGCTCGTGCTCGACGGCGTCGACGTCGGACGACCGGATCGCGGCCGGACTCCGCGGCTCGCGCAGTCGACGACGTGCACCAGCACGGCGCAGCGTTCGACGTGGCGGAGGAACTCCAGCCCGAGGCCGCGTCCGGCCGCCGCACCGGGGATCAGGCCGGGGACGTCGGCGACGGTGAACACCGTCTCGCCGGCCGTGACGACGCCGAGGTTGGGCACCAGCGTGGTGAACGGGTAGTCGGCGATCTTGGGGCGGGCCGCGGACAGGGCGGCGACGAGGGAGGACTTGCCGGCGCTGGGGAAGCCGATGAGGCCGACGTCGGCGACGCTCTTGAGCTCCAGGACGACGTCGAGCTGCTCGCCGGGCTCCCCGAGCAGGGCGAAGCCGGGGGCCTTGCGCCGCCTCGAGGCCAGGGCGGCGTTGCCCAGGCCGCCCTTGCCGCCGTGGGCCAGCACGTACCGGGTGCCGGCACCCACCAGGTCGGCGAGCACCGTGCCGTCCGGGCGTGTGCACGACGGTCCCGTCCGGGACCCGCAGCTCCAGGCGAGCCGCCGGTGGCGCCGCCCCGGTTGCTGCCCTGGCCGCCGCGGCCGTTCTCGGCCCGCTGGTGGGGATGGTGGTGGAAGTCGAGCAGGGTGTGCACGCCCGGGTCGACGACCAGGAGGATGTCGCCGCCGTCGCCCGCCGTTACCGCCGTCCGGGCCGCCGAGCGGCTTGAACTTCTCCCGGTGCACCGAGGCGGCGCCGTGTCCACCGTTTCCCGCCGCGACGTGCAGCACGACGCGGTCGACGAACGAGGTCACTGCTCACCTCATGTCGTCGTCGTGATGGGGCTGGGTCAGAGCTGGGTCGGGACGATGCTGATGGTCTTGCGGCCACGCTTGTCGCCGAACTGGACGGCGCCCGCGGACAGCGCGAACAGGGTGTCGTCCTTGCCGCGGCCGACGCCGCGCCGGGGTGGAAGTGGGTGCCGCGCTGGCGGACGATGATCTCGCCGGCGTTGACGTCCTGGCCGCCGAACCGCTTGACGCCGAGGCGCTGCGCGTTGGAGTCGCGACCGTTGCGGGAGGACGAGGCGCCCTTCTTGTGTGCCATGTCGCGACCTACTTTCCGCTCTCGATGCCGGTGACCTTGACAAGGGTGAGGCGCTGGCGGTGGCCCTGCCGCTTGTGGTACCGGTCTTGTTCTTGAACTTGTGGATCTTGATCTTCGGGCCCTTGCTGTGGCTGACGACCTCGGCGGTGACGGTGGCCGCGGCCAGCGCGTCGGCGTCGCTGGTGACGGTCTCGCCGTCGACCAGCAGGACCGCCGGCAGCGTGAGGCTGGCTGCCTGGCTCGCTCGGCGAGGGAGTTGACCTCCAGCTCGTCGCCGACCGCGACGCTGTACTGCCGTCCGCCGGTCTTCACGATCGCGTACACCGCCGAACCTACTTCCTTTTCGTTGCCTGTTCGCAGGTGCGGCCGACCGTGCCTCCGGGCACACGCAGAAACAGTGCGTACGGCGCACCGACGTCCTAGGGTACGGACACGCGGCGCGGAGGTGGAACCGGGGTCAACGGGCCGCACATCCGGACGGCGCAGCCACCGCCGCGTGGGCCAGCTCTCCCGGCGCCAGGCCGACGTCCCAGAACAGCCACTCGTACTCGCATCCCCGCTCGAAGGCGGCGGCCATCCGGTCCCACAGGCCGGGTCGGCCGCGTCGGCGAGCCGGTCGGCGATGTCCCGGGCCCGGCGGACCGAGTGCGGCGAACCCGGCGTCGGCGTAGGTCGCGATCCAGCGCGCGTAGGGATGGTCGGCGCGGCGCCCGTCTTGTCCCGGAGGCGATGTGCGCCACGTGCGCGTAGACCCAGAAGCAGGGAGTAGCGCGGCGACGAGCTCCTGGTAACGCTCGGTCAGGGCCACCGAGTGCAGGTAGGACATGTAGGCCAGGCGGACGGGCGAGTGGCGATGGCCGCCGCCGGGCGGGGACGGTCGAGCTCGTCGAGATAGCCGCCGTGCAGGTCCGTTCGGCGACCAGTGCGGTCTGCGCGCTGCCGGCGAAGAAGGCCGCGTCGGCCGGGATCGGTACCCGGGTCGAGGCCGCGGCCAGGGCCCGGGCGAAACCGGCCAGATAGCGGGCGTCCTGGACCAGATAGAAGGCGAACCGGTCCTGATCCAGCGTGCCGGCTGCGAGCGCCTGGTTGAACGGGTGATCGCAGGATCGCGTCCTGCAGAGCTGCTGTCCGCGACCACACTCGGCGCAGAAGCTCGCCGTCTGCCGGTGCCTTCTGATAGGCACGGGTCTCGTTGGCGCGAGCCCGGTGGACAGGCTCGATGGAAGTGGTGCGACCGGGCCGTGGCCGTGGCCCGACGTCGAGACCGTCGGCCGCCCGCAGCGCACCGGTGAGGTAGCCCTTCGCGTCGGTGACGGTGCTCGCCCAGCCGGGCTGGAGCGGCCGGAGGGTTGCGATGGCGGAGGAGAGCGTGCAGCCGGTGCCGTGCGTGTTTGCGGTTTGGATGCGCCGGGACCGGTGAAGGGCCTGCATCTCGCCCTCGTCGACAACGAGGTCACGTACTGTCTGCAGTGGACAGATGGCCGCCCTTGAGCAGCACCCGCGGTGCGCCCAGCGACCGGCCGGTTCCCGGCCTGCCATCGACATCTCCGTCGTGACGGCCGCTTCCGGCTCGCCGAGCAGGTCGGCGGCCTCCGCAAGGTTGGGGGTGATCAGGTGCGCGCAGCGGCAGCAGCTCGTCGCGTAGCACGGCGACCGCGGCGTCGGCCGAGCAGCCGGTCGCCGCTTGGCCGCCACCATGACCGGGTCGAGGACGACGATCGGCGGACGTCTGCCGGTCCAGCGTCGCGCGACGGCGGAAACGATGTCGGCGTTGGCCAGCATGCCGATCTTCACCGCGTCGACGCGCACGTCGTCGAAGAGCGTGTCCAATTGCGCGGTGACGAATTCGGCCGGAGTCTGCTGCACCGCGGCGGACACCCGGGTGTTCTGCGCGACCAGCGCCGTGACGACGGCCATCCCGTAACCGCCGAGCGCCGCGAAGGTTTTCAGGTCGGCCTGTATTCCGGCGCCGCCGCTCGGGTCGGTGCCGGCGATCGACAGGACACGTTCGGGATCATCTTCGGTCGACAGCCGCTCGTAGTGCCTCGGCAGCGGCCGCGTGGATTCGGCCGCCGCGCAGATCGCCGAGACGACGCAGATCCCCGTCGACTCCCGCTCGATCCGCTCGAGCATTGTCGCCGCCGATGCCGCCGATCGCGACGAACGGCAGGGCCGAGTCGCAGCACAATTGCCGCAGTGCGTTCCGGCTCGAGCGGCGGGGCGGCGTCCGGCTTCGTACGGGTGGCGAAGACGGGCCCGACTCCGAGGTAGTCGATGGTGCCGGCCGGCAGCGACTCGGCGCAGCTCGACCTCCTCGGCGGTCGACGGCCGACCAGCCGATCAGGCAGCCGTGGGCCGGCCACCCGCCGGGCCGCCACCGGAGGCAGATCGGACTGGCCCAGATGGACGCCGGCGGCCCCCGCCGCCAAGGCGACATCGAGCCGGTCGTTGACGATCAGCGGGACCCCGGTGCCGTCGAGCTCCGCGAGCGACGACCGCGGCCTGGTCGTAGCAGACTGCGGGTGGTGGCGTGCGGGTCCCGCAGCTGGACCACAGTGACCCCGCCGGCGACGGCGGCGCGCACCGTGGCCGGACGCCCCGGTCGCCGCAGAGGCCGGTGTCGGTGGCGAGATAGAGCGACAGGTCGACGGGCGGGTTCACGGCGCGGCCGGCCGGTCGGCGAGGTCGCCCGGTCCGAGCAGGTAGAGCCGGTCGAGCAGGCCGGTGGCGAAGGCACCGGGTCCGGCCGCGTCGCGGGCCGCGGCCTCGCCGGCCGCGGCGAGCACCGTCGACGCGGCGACACCCGCCTGCAGCGGTACCGGGTCGACGGCCAGAAACGCCGCCATCAGCGCACCGAGGGCACACCCGACCCCCGTGACCCGCGTCATCAACGGGTGGCCACCCGGTACGGCGAGGACGGTGTCGCCGTCGGTCACGTAGTCGACGACCCCGCTCACCGCGACGACGCAGCCGTGCGCCCGCGCGAGGCCCCGGGCGGCGTCGAGGGCCGCGGCGGAGTCGGCACCGGAGTCGACGCCCCGGCCGGTCGCGCCGCCCGCGCCGGCCAGGCTCATGATCTCCGACGCGTTGCCGCGTACCAGGGTGGGCCGACGGGCCAGCAGTTCGACGGCGACCGCGGTCCGGAAGCGCAGCGCCCCGACGGCGACGGGATCGAGCACCCACGGCGTCCCCGCGGCCAGAGCGCCGTCGACCGCGGCGCGGATGCCGGCGACCTGGTCGGCGGACAGCGTGCCCAGGTTGACCAGCAGCGCGTCGGCGGCGGCGGCGAACTCGCCCGCCTCCTCGACGGCGTCGACCATCGCCGGGGAGGCGCCGGCGGCGAGGAGCACGTTGGCGGTGAACCCGGTCACGACCGGTTGGTGATGCAGTGGGTCAGCGGGTTGCGCTGTCGTACGGCGGCCAGATCGTCGGCCACGACCGACGAGGGCAGCACGGTCGGAGCATCGGCCACGGGCGTGGACTCTACTGACCGCGCCGCCCGGCGGTCAGCCCGCCTCGACCGGTGCCGGTGGGCCGGCCGGTCGACTTGCGGCCCGCCGACGGCCCCGGCGCCGGGCACCCTCGGTGGGCTCGAGGTCGACCGGCTCCGCGACGGCCGGGCTGACCGAGTCGTCGTCGTCACCGGCCGGTTCCGGCAGGTCCTCGGACTCGTCGGCGGCCGACTCCGCGGTCTCGCGGAGGCCGGTGGCGAACCGGCGGTCGACGTCGACCCGGCCGTTCGGCGGGCTCGGGACGGGTCGGACCGCCTCGGCCGCGGGCTTCGCGGGCTCGGGGGTGGCTGGTTCGGCGGCGTCCGGCGCCTGCTCGTCCGGCCGGCTCTCCGACGCCTTGTCGCCGCGCCCGGAACCGCTCCCCTTGCTCCTGCCGCCCGCCGCGCGCTTGGACCCGGCGTCGGACCGGCCCCGGCCGTTCTCCGGCCGCCGTTCCCGCCGCCGTTCTGCCGCTTGTCGTCGACCGGCTCGCTGTGCACGATCAGGCCGCGGCCACCGCAGTGCTCGCACGGCTCGGAGAACGCCTCGAGCAGGCCCTGGCCGACCCGCTTGCGGGTCATCTGCACCAGACCGAGCGAGGTGACCTCGGCCACCTGGTGCCGGGTGCGGTCGCGCCCGAGGCACTCGGTCAGCCGCCGCAGGACCAGTTCCCGGTTGCTCTCCAGGACCATGTCGATGAAGTCGATGACGATCATGCCGCCGACGTCGCGCAGGCGGAGCTGGCGGACGATCTCCTCGGCCGCCTCGAGGTTGTTGCGGGTGACGGTCTCCTCGAGGTTCCCGCCCTTGCCGGTGAACTTGCCGGTGTTGACGTCGATGACCGTCATCGCCTCGGTCCGGTCGATGACGAGCGACCCACCCGAGGGCAGCCACACCTTGCGGTCGAGCGCCTTGGCGAACTGCTCGTGGATCCGGGTGTCATCGAAGATGTCGGAGTCGCCCGGTCGTGCCGCCGCAACCTCGGCCGCAGCTCGGGGGCGACGTGGTCGACGTACTGCTCGAGGGTGTCCCAGGCCTCGTCGCCGGACACGACCAGGCTGGCGAAGTCCTCGTTGAAGATGTCGCGGACCACCCGGATCGCGAGGTCGGGCTCCTCGTGCAGCAGGATCGGCGCGGAGCTCTTCTGCTTCTCCGCCTTGCTCTGGATGACCTCCCACTGGGCCTGCAGGCGGGCGACGTCGCGGGTCAGCTCGTCCTCGGTCGCCCCTTCGGCTGCCGTCCGGATGATGACGCCGGCGTCGTCGGGGACGACCTTGCGCAGGATGGTCTTCAGGCGCGCCCGCTCGTTCTCGGGGAGCTTGCGGCTGATCCCGGTCATCGAGCCGCTGGGGACGTAGACCAGGTAGCGGCCGGGGAGGCTGATCTGGCTGGTCAGCCGGGCGCCCTTGTGCCCGATCGGGTCCTTGCTGACCTGCACCAGGACGGTGTCGCCGGACTTCAGGGCCTGCTCGATGGAGCGCGGCCTTGCCCTCCAGGCCGGCGACGTCCCAGTTGACCTCTCCGGCGTAGAGAACGGCGTTGCGGCCCTTGCCGATGTCGATGAACGCCGCCTCCATGCTGGGCAGGACGTTCTGCACCCGGCCGAGGTAGACGTTCCCGGCGTAGGAGGCGCTCTTGGCCGTCGTCACGTAGTGCTCGACGAGGACGTCGTCTTCGAGGACGCCGATCTGGGTGCGGTCGCCGCGCTGGCGGACCACCATCGAGCGGTCGACCGACTCGCGGCGGGCGAGGAACTCGGCCTCGGACAGGATCGGCGGCCCGGCGGCGGCCCTGGTCGCGGCCGTCCCGTCGGCGCTGCCGCTTGGCCTCCAGCCGGGTCGAGCCGCTGATCGCCTTGACCTCGTCGTCGCCGTCCGATCGGCCCCGGGACTGCTGGGGCTGCTGCTCGTCGCCCGCCTCGGAGTCGCCGCTGCCGGAACGGCGACGCCGGCGGCGGCGGCGACGGCTGGTTCCGCCGGCGCCCTCCTCGTCCGCGTCGCCCGTGCCGGCCTCGCCGGCGGAGGTGTCTGCGGCCGCGCCGTCGCCGGTCTCCTCGGCGGGAGCGGTGGTCTTCTTGGCCGCCCGGCGGGACCGGGTGGCCTTGCGGGGTGTCTCGGTGGTGCCGTCCGGGTCGGAGTCGGCCTCGGCGGACGGGCCTCCTTCGCCGGCGGATTCGGCGCCGGTCGCGTCCTCGCCCTGGGCTGCGCGGCCGCGGCCCCGGCGGCCGCGGCGGCGCCGGCGGCTGCCGTCCTCGCCCTCCGCCTCCTCGGGTTCCGGCGTGGACGCGGCGGCCGCCTTGGTGGCCTTCGCCGGCCGGCTCCGGCCGGCCGGCCGGTCGTCCTCGGTGGCCGGGGCCGCCGGCTCCACCGGCGGAGCCATGAACATCACCGACGTCGCCGCCGACGGGCGGCCGGCCTGGGTGGGGGCGGCGTCGACGTCACCGGCGGTGCCGCCGCCGTCGGCGGGCGGGGTGTCGGCCGGCGGGCTGTCAGCCGGCGTGTCCGCAGCGGCCTTGGCGGCCTTCGCCCGGGTGGCCTTGGTCGCCTTGGTCGCCGCGGACTTCGTGCCGGTGGCCTTGGTCGCGGTCGACTTCGCCGCCGTGGACTTGGCGGTCCGTTTGCGGGCCGTCGCCTTGGTGGCCTTGGCCGGTGTCCCAGCCGCGTCGCCACCGGCGGCATCGCCGTCGGCGGACGCGGCGGCATCCGGATCGGCGGCGGCGGCCGTGGCCTTGCCGGCCGGCGTACGGCGCCGGCGGGTCGCCTTCTTCGGCGCGTCCTCGGTGCGGTCCGGGGTGGCGGGATTGTCCGGTGTGGTGCTTGCTGTCGCGGGTGAGGTGGGTTGGCCCTCCGTCGTCGGCGGGCCGGTGGTCGGCTCGGAATCGAGCATCGGCAAATCTCCGTTCGGCCCCGGGACGATCGGCATCTGCCGACATCCGCGCGGGGCGGTCATCGTGGCCGCCGGAGGCGGACACGCAAGTCTGTAGTCCTCCGCGGGCCGGGCGCCTGGCGGCGTCAGTCCGCGGATGCGGTGCGCAGCGACGGCGCCGATACCTCGGACGAACCGACCGCAGGCGGGCCACCGTTAGCGGTGGTCGCGCGGTCCGGCGCGAGCGGGTCAGCGAGCCGGCCGCTGTGATCGAGTCGGCCCTGCGCCAGCCGGGTGACCAGGGCGGGCACCGGCGGCGAAAAGTCCGCCACGATCGCGAGCGCGGCGAGCACGTCGCTCGGTCTTACGGCCGGCGTCACCAGTCGTACGACCATTGTCAGTATCGCACAGTCACCCGGAGGGCCCCCTGATGACGCGCTCGGGCGCTTCTCCCCGACGACCATGGAGACGACGGCCGCCCGGGCATCGACCTCCCGCCGCCCGCTCTTCGTCACCCGCGGCACGAGGACGTCGGTCACCGCCAGGAACGAGTCGACCGCTCCCCGGGCGGCCTCGCCCGGCACCCCGGGCAGTTCGAGCCGCCAGGCGGTCGCGTCGATCAGCTCGGCGAGCGTCCCCGGCCCCGCCGCCACGCAGTCGAGCACGTCGATCCCCGCGGGTAGCGCGGCGTCCAGAGCGGCGCCCAGGACCTCGGGCTCGACCTCATGCGTGAGCCCGATCTCGGCGTACTCGGCCTCGCTCGCGGCGCCGGTCGGCGCGGCGCCGACGTAGGAGATCTTGGGGTGCGGGCTGAAGCCGGCCGAGTGCGCCACGGGCACCGCGGCCCGCCGCAGCGCCCGCTCGAGGGCGCGGGCGATGTCGCGGTGCGAGGTGAAGCGCAGCCGACCCCGCTTGGCGTAGCGGATCCGGACCCGTGCCACCACCGGCGGTGGCGGCGGCCCATCCGGCGTGCGTGCCATGGTCGCCGTCCTCAGAGGGGGGTGACGGGCAGGAGCTTGCGGCCGGTCGGGCCGATCTGGATCTCGGTGCCCATCTCGGGGCACACGCCGCAGTCGTAGCACGGCGTCCACCGGCAGTCGTCGAGTTCGGTCTCGTCGATGGCGTCCTGCCAGTCCGACCAGAGCCAGTCCTTGTCCAGGCCGGCGTCGAGGTGGTCCCACGGCAGCACCTCCTGCTCGCCGCGCTCCCGCGTCGTGTACCAGTCGAGGTCGAGGCCGTACGCCGGAAGGACGTCGGCGCAGGCGGATTCCCAGCGTTCGTAGGAGAAGTGCTCACGCCAGCCGTCGAAGCGGCCGCCGGCCTCCCAGACCCGCCGGATGACTGCGCCGATCCGCCGGTCACCGCGGGACAGCAGACCCTCCACAATGGACGGACGCCCGTCGTGGTAGCGGTAGCCGATCTGCCGGCCGAGGCTGCGGTCGGCGTTGATGGCGTCGCGCAGCAGGCGCAGCCGGCGGTCGACGGTCTCCGCGTCGGCCTGGGCGGCCCACTGGAACGGCGTGTGCGGCTTCGGGACGAACGCCCCGATCGAGACGGTGCAGCGCACGTCGCGCCCGCCGGTCGCCGACCGGCCGGCCCGGATCACCGCGTGCGCCATGTCGGCGATCGCGAGGACGTCCTCGTCCTCCTCAGTCGGCAGGCCGCACATGAAGTACAGCTTCACCTGCCGCCAGCCGTGCTCGTAGGCCGTCGTGACCGTGCGGATCAGGTCCTCGGTGGAGACCATCTTGTTGATGACCCGGCGCAGCCGCTCGCTCCCGCCCTCCGGGGCGAAGGTCAGCCCGGACCGGCGGCCGTTGCGGGACAGCTCGTTGGCGAGGGTGACGTTGAAGGCGTCCACCCGGGTGGACGGCAGCGAGAGACCGGTGTTGGTGCCGTCGTAGCGGTCGGCGAGGCCCTTGGCGACGTCGCCGATCTCGGAGTGGTCGGCGCTGGACAGCGAGAGCAGGCCGACCTCCTCGAACCCGGTCGCCTCGAGGCCGCGCTGGACCATGTCGCCGATCCCGGTGATGCTGCGCTCCCGGACCGGGCGGGTGATCATCCCGGCCTGGCAGAACCGGCAGCCGCGGGTGCAGCCCCGGAAGATCTCCACGCTCATCCGCTCGTGCACGCTCTCGGCCAGCGGAACCAGCGGCTGCTTGGGATAGGGCCAGGCGTCGAGGTCCATCGTGGTGCGCTTGTGCACCCGGAACGGCACGCCGGACCGGTTGGGCGCGACCCGCCGGATCCGGCCGTCCGGGAGATAGTCGACGTCGTAGAACCGCGGGACGTAGACGCCCGACACGCCGGCCAGGCGCAGCAGCAGCCCGTCGCGGCCGTCCGGCCGCCCGCCGGACTTCCACTCCTTCACCACGTCGCTGATGTCGAGCACCACCTGCTCGCCGTCGCCGAGCACGGCCACGTCGACGAAACCGGAGATCGGCTCGGGGTTGAACGACGCGTGCCCGCCGGCCACCACGACCGGATGGTCCTCGGTGCGGTCGACCGCCTCGAGCGGGATGCCGGCCAGGTCCAGCGCGGTGAGCAGGTTGGTGTAGCCGAGCTCGGTCGAGAAGGAGACCCCGAGCAGGTCGAAGGCGCCGACCGGCCGGTGCGCCTCGACGGTGAACTGCGGCACGTGGTGCTCCCGCATCAGCGCCTCGAGGTCCGGCCAGACGCTGTAGGTGCGCTCGGCGAGCACGTCCGGCCGCTCGTTGAGCAGCTCGTAGAGGATCATCACGCCCTGGTTGGGCAGGCCGACCTCGTAGGCGTCGGGATACATCAGGGCCCACCGGACATCGACGGCGTCCCAGTCCTTGACCGTCGCATTGAGCTCGCCGCCGACGTACTGGATGGGCTTGTGCACCCGGGGCAGCAGCGGCTCGAGGCGTGGGAACACGGACTCGACGGTCATGGGCCGAGGGTAACGGTGACGGCCGCCGGTGAGCGTGTCGCACCGGAGTGGTAGGCATTCGGGCATGCCTTCTGATGAACGTTCTCCCGCCGCCGCGTCCGATTCCGCGCGGCGCCCGCTGCGCGTCGGGGTGGTCGGCCTCGGCTACGCCGGACGCACCCACCTCACCTCTTACCTGCGGATACCGGGCGTCGAGGTCGTGGCGTTGGCCGGGCTCGAGCCGGACCGGCTCGCCGAGATGGGTGCCGAGCACGGCGTCCCGCACCTGCACGCCCGCTGGGAGGACCTCGTCGCCCGCGACGACCTCGACGCGATCAGCGTCTGCTCCCCCACCCACCTGCACGCGCCGATCACGATCGCCGCGCTCGAGAGCGGCCGGCACGTCCTGTGCGAGAAGCCGCTGGCCCGCACCGGCGCCGAGGGCGAACAGATGGTGCGGGCGGCCGCGAAGGCCGGCCGGGTGCTGCAGATCGCGTTCAACCACCGTGAGCGCGGCGACGTGCACACCCTCAAGCAGCACATCGACGAGGGCGGCCTCGGCGACATCTACTACGCGAAGACCCGGTGGGTGCGCCGCAGCGGCATCCCGGGCCTCGGTAGCTGGTTCACCAACAAGGAGATGTCCGGCGGCGGGCCGATGATCGACCTCGGCGTGCACATGCTCGACCTGGCGCTCTTCCTGCTCGGCGAGCCGCAGGTGCACCAGCGTCAGCGCCAACACCTACTCCGAGCTCGGCTCCCGCGGCCGCGGCGGCAGCGCCGGCACCGACAAGCAGCAGGTCGGGTCCGGCTTCGAGGTGGAGGACCTGGGCACGGCGTTCCTGCGGCTGGCCGGCGGCGCGACACTGCTGCTCGAGGCCAGCTGGGCGACCTACCGGCCCGACGGCGACGACTTCGGCGTGACGCTCTTCGGCACCGAGGGCGGGGCGGAGATCAACGTCCCCGACTACGCCTGGGAGGACACCCTGCGGCTCTACACCGACGTGGCCGACGCGCCGGCCGTGATCGCACCCCGGGTGGCCCGCGGCGAGGGCCACCGGGCGGTCGTCCGGTCGTTCGTCGAGAAGATCCGCGGCGACGACTGGGCCCGACACATCGGCACGGACGCCCTCGCCCGGGCCCGGATCATCGACGCCTGCTACGCCTCCGCGCGCGAGGGTCGCGAGGTGCCGGTGGCCGGCGACTCGATCGGCCTCGACCAGCCGGCCTAGACAAGGCGGTCTGGTGCCCAGAGCCAGCGCACCGCTGTTCCGTGGAGGCGGGCGGATCGAGTTCGTCGGGCGGAGCTATCGCCGGCCCGGCGCGGGCGAGTTGCTGATCGCGCCGCGCGCGAACGCGCTGTGCGGAACGGATCGCGCCTTCTGGGAGCACGGAGCTGACCACGTGCCCGGTCACGAGTCCGCCGGTGTGGTGCTGGAAGCCGGCGACGGGACCACGACACCGGTGGGCACCCGCGGCGTGGTCTACCTGATGGACTTCTGCGGTGACTGCCGCAGCTGCCGGCTGGGCGCCACGAACCAGTGCCTGGCCAAACGCGGCGACATGGGCATCGGTGACGACGGCGGTTTCGGGCCGTACGAGGTGGTCCACGAAACCACCTTCTTCCCCATCACCGAGGACATCGACTTCGCCACCGCCACGATGCTGCTCGACGTGATGGGCACCAGTGCCCACGCGATCAGGCGCGCCCAGCTGGTGCGTACCGACATCGAGTCGGTGTACGTCGCCGGCGCCGGACCGATCGGGCTCGGCCTGCTGGTCATGTCGAAACTCCTCCTCGGCCGGCACATCCCGACGTACGTCAGCGATGTGTCGGCCTGGCGCCGTGAGTTCGCGGGCACCCTCGGCGGCATTCCGGTCGACGCGACCGACCTGTCGCCGGTCGGTAGCCCGGACGTCGCCTTCGACGCCTCGGGCAAGGAGGTGGCCCGCCGCGGTGCCCTCGACGTCCTCGGCCCGCGCGGCGTACTGGTCTGCGTCGGCCACGGCGAGCAGGTGACACTGGACGTCTCCCGCGACCTGATCGCGCCCGAGCACGCGGTGCTGGGCAGCGAGTACTTCGCGTTCGACGAACTCCCCCGCAACCTGGAGCTGCTGCGCGTCCACCGCGACTACATCTCCCAGGTCATCACCCACCGGATGCCGGTCGCCGAGCTGGACCGCGCGTTCGAGCTGTTCTTCGCCGGTGAGACGGGCAAGGTCGTCGTCGAGCAGGACGCCCGGTGAGCCAGGATCTGCTGCGGGTCGCCGTCGTCGGTCCGGGCGGGTGGGGCCGCCAGCACACCCGGGTCTTCAGTCAGCGCCCGGACACCGAACTGTGCGCCGTCGTCGGTCGTGACCCCGGGCGCACATCGGCCGAGGCCAACCGGCTCGGCGTCGATGCCTACACCGACATCGGCGACATGCTGGAGAAGGTGCGGCCGGACCTGGTGGCGGCGTCGCTACCGAACGAGCAGCACTTCGAGCCGACCATGCGGCTGCTGGAATCCGGAGTGCCGCTGTTGGTGGAAAAGCCGCTGGTGTTCGAGCTCGAGCAGGCCGACGCGCTGCTGGCCCGGGCGCAGGAGCACGACACGTTCTTCGCCATCCACTTCAACCACCGCTACGCCGAGCCGGTGGTGCGGACCCGCGCGGCGATCGAGGACGGATCGGTGGGCGAGCCGGTGTTCGCCACCTGGCGGTTCGGCGGTGAACCCAACCGCGGCGTCTCGCCGCACAAGAACATCATCGAGACACAGTGTCACGCCTTCGACATGCTCGAATTCCTGCTCGGGCCGATCACCTCGGTGATGGCGCAGATGACGAACAAGACCTACGGGGCGTGGAGCACGGTCGCGCTGGCCCTCGAATTCCGCAGCGGAGCGGTGGGTACGCTGCTGGGCTCCTACGACTCGTCCTACGCCTATCCCGGCACCCACCGGCTCGAGGTCAACGGCACCGCCGGACGGGCCGTCGCGATCGACACCGTGCAGTCCTTCGAGCTGTCCCGGACCGACTCGGAGGACACCGTGGTCTGGCGGCCCGGTTATTTCCACGATGCCGCGCGCAGCTTCCAGCACACCGTGGACCGGTATGCCGACGACATGCTCGCGGCACTGCGGGCGGGCGAGCCACCGCCGGTGCCGGCGACCGCCGGCCGCCGGGCGCTGCTGATCGCGTACGCGGCGATCGAGTCCCACGAGAGCGGCCGGCGCGTGCCGGTCGGTGCGGAGCACGCGCCCCCCGGGAGCGGGATCAGGCCCGGGTGACCGCGATCCGCACCGTCCCGCCGTCGCCGACCTCGGTGGTCGGTGCGGCTGGGTCGACCGGCCCGAAGGTGAGCCCGGTGGCGAGAGTCTCAGACATCACGAAGTCACGATGCGCCTCGACGGCGGCCTGCACCTCGGGCGATCCGTCGATCGTCAGGCGGATCCGGTCGGTCACGTCGAGCCCGGCCGTCGCGGCGGGCTGCCTGCACCGCCCGGACCACGTCGCGGGCCACGCCCTCGGCGTCGAGGCCGGGGGTGACCTCGGTGTCGAGCAGCGACCACGCCGGCGTGCCCCGGCAGCGCAGCGGCGGCCTGCCTCGGACGCACGGCTCCAGGCGCAGGGTGTACTCGCCCTTCTGCAGCGCGACGCCGCCCGCCGTGACCACGCCGTCGGTCTCGCGACCAGTCGCCCGCCCGCACCGCGCCGATCACCCGCTGCGTGTCGCGGCCGAGCCGCGGGCCGAGCACCCGCGGGACCAGCTCCAGCACGCGGGTGCACAGCGCGTCGACGTCGGCCGTCAGCCGGACCTCCTTGACGTTGACCTCGTCGGCGATGAGGTCGGCGAACGGCGCCAGCGACTGCGGCGTCGGGGCCGGCGACGGTGAGCGACGCCAGCGGCTGGCGCACCCGCAGCCCGTGCGCCTTGCGCACCGACAGCGCCGCCGAGCACGACGTCGCGGACGCCGTCCATCGCGGCCACCAGGTCGGGGTCGGCGGGCAGCCCGCCGGCGTCCGGCCAGTCGGTGAGGTGCACGCTGCGCTCGCCGGTGAGCCCGCGGTAGAGCTCCTCGGTCACGATCGGCAGCAGCGGCGCGGCGACCCGGGTGAGCACGTGCAGGGCGGTGTACAGCGTGTCGAAGGCGTCGGGGTCGCAGGCCCAGAACCGGTCCGGCTGCGGCGGATGTACCAGTTGGTGAGCGCGTCGAGGAAACGGCCGCACCGCCGCGCACGCCCCGGAGAGGTCGTAGGCGTCGAGCCGTGCCGTCAGGTCGCGACACGAGGTCGTGCAGCTTGGCCAGGACGTAGCGGTCGAGGACCTGCGTCGAGTCGGTGCGCCAGCGTCGCCTGGTACGCCGTCGACGTTGGCGTAGAGCGTGAAGAACGACTAGGCGTTCCACAGCGGCAGCAGCACCTGGCGGGCGGCGTCGCGGATCGCCCTGCTCGGTCACGACGAGGTCGCCGCCGCGCAGGATCGGCGAGGACATCAGGTACCAGCGCAGCGCGTCGGCGCCGTACGTGTCGAACATCTCGTAGACGGGTCGGGGTAGTTGCGCAGCCTCTTGGACATCTTCTGCCCGTCGTCGCCGAGCACGATGCCGTGCGCACGGCGGTGCGGAACGCCGGCCGGTCGAACAGCGCCGTCGCCAGCACGTGCAGCGTGTAGAACCAGCCGCGCGTCTGCGCGACGTACTCGACGATGAAGTCGCCGGGGAAGTGGTCCTCGAACCAGTCCTCGTTCTCGAACGGGTAGTGCACCTGCGCGAACGGCATCGAGCCGGACTCGAACCAGCAGTCGAGCACCTCCGGGACGCGGCGCATCGTCGACTGGCCGGTCGGGTCGTCGGGGTTGGGCCGCGTCAGCTCGTCGATCGCGGGCCGGTGCAGGTCGGTCGGCCGCACGCCGAAGTCGCGCTCCAGCTCGTCGAGCGAGCCGTAGACGTCGATGCGCGGGTACGCCGGGTCGTCGCTGCTTCCACACCGGGATCGGCGCGCCCCAGAAGCGGTTGCGGCTGATCGACCAGTCGCGGGCGTTCTCCAGCCATTTGCCGAAGATGCCGTCGCGGACGTGCTCGGGCACCCAGTTGATCTCCTTGTTGAGCTCGACCATGCGGTCGCGGAACTTGGTGACCGCGCACGTACCACGACGACATCGCCTTGTAGATCAGCGGGGTGTCGCAGCGCCAGCAGTGCGGGTAGCTGTGGTCGTAGGTCTCGTGGCGCACCACGAGCCCGCGGGCCTTCAGGTCGCGGATGATGTGCGTGTTGGCGTCGAAGACGTGCATGCCCGGCGTAGCGCGGACGACGTCGGTGAAGTGGGCCCGGTCGTCGACCGGGAGCACGACCGGGATGCCGTCGGCCGCGCAGAGCGTTCTGGTCGTCCTCGCCGAAGGCCGGGCGCCATGTGGACGACGCCGGTGCCGTCCTCGATCGTGACGAAGTCGCCGGCGAGGACCTGGAAGGCGTTGTCGGTGTCGGCGAAGAAGGGGAACAGCGGCGCGTAGGTGCGGCCGACCAGCTCGCTGCCGTTCAGGGTGGCGACCCGCCGCGCGCCGGTCGCCTCGCCGAGCTCGCGGGCGTACGCCGCCAGCCGGTCCTCGGCGAGGACGTAGCGCTCGCCGTCGCGCTCCAGGACCGCGTAGTCGACGTCCGGGGCGACGGCGAGCGCGAGGTTGGACGGCAGCGTCCACGGCGTGGTCGTCCACGGCGAGCAGGCGCTCACCGCTGTCGAGCTGGAACCCGACCGTGAGGGCCGGGTCCTCGCGGCCGGTAGAGTCGTCGTCCATCCGCGTCTCGGGGTTGGACAGCGGCGTCTCGCACCGCCAGCAGTAGGGCAGGACGCGGAAGCCTTCGTAGACCAGCCCCTTGTCCCACAGGCGTTTGAACGCCCACATGACGCTCTCCATGTAGGAGAGGTCCAGCGTCTTGTAGTCGTTGTCGAAGTCGACCCAGCGCGCCTGGCGGTTGACGTAGCGCTCCCAGTCCTTGGTGTACCGCAGCACCGAGCGTCCGGCAGTCCTCGTTGAACTCGCGATGCCGATCTCGAGGATCTGGCGCTTGGCCGGAGATGCCGAGCTCGTGCTCGGCCTCCACTTCGGCCGGCAGGCCGTGGCAGTCCCAGCCGAAGCGGCGCTCGACCCGGCGGCCGCGCATGGTCTGGTAGCGCGGGACCAGGTCCTTCACGAAGCCGGTGAGCAGGTGCCCGTAGTGCGGCAGACCGTTGGCGAACGGCGGCCCGTCGTAGAAGACGAACTCGTTGTTGCCGTTCTCCCCGGCCGGCCGGTTCTCGATCGAGGCGCGGAACGTGCCGTCGCGGTCCCAGAAGTCCAGGACCCGCTCCTCCAGATCAGGGAATGCGGCGACGGTTCGACGTCGCGACTCGAACCGTCCAGCGGGTATGCCACCGCTCGCTCCTTCCTCGTCACCTCCACGCCAGTGCAGGGACGAGGCACGCGGCCCCGCGGTACCACCCCGCTTGGCGATCCGCCCGGAGGCCGATCGCCCGCTCGTTCGCCGGCGGTGACGGGCCGGACCCGCCCGGTTCTACTGAGGCGCCGCTCTTGCGAGCGACGCCCGTTCTTCCGGAGGCTCACCGGTGATGGCCGGATCGACGCCATGGTGAGTTCAGCATAGGGGGTGCCCGCCACCACTTTGCCGGTCGCGGCGGGCGGGCTCACGCGAGGGAGCGGACCCGGCCGGTCTCCTGGGTGCGCATGTGGACGTTCTCCAGCAGGCCGACCGCCAGGAAACTCGCGAACATCGAGGACCCGCCGTAGGACATGAAGGGCAGCGGCAGCCCGGTGACCGGCATGATGCCGAGGGTCATTCCGATGTTCACGAAGATCTGGAACGAGAGCCAGGTGACGATCCCGACCGCCACCAGCTGGCCGAAGGGGTCCGGCGAGCGCCCGGCGATCCGCAACGCCCGCCACATCATGATCCCGAAGAGCACGATGATGCCGCCGGCCCCGAGCAGCCCGAGCTCCTCCCCCGCGACGGTGAAGATGAAGTCGGTCTGTTGCTCGGGGACGAAGCCGGCCCTGGGTCTGCTTCCCGTGGAAGAGCCCCTGCCGGTGAGGCCACCGGAGCCGATCGCGATCCGCGCCTGCTGCACGTTGTAGCGTCGCCGCTGGTTGCGTCGGGATTGGTGAAGGACTTGAACCGGTCGAGCTGGTAATTCTTGAGCAGGTGCACGGCGACCGCGGCGAACGCCACGCGACGCCCGACGCATGATGAGCGCGAGGATCCATTTCCAGGACACCCCGGCCACGGACAGCACGCCGAGGATGGTGAAGACGAAGACCATCACGCGTGCCGACGTCGGGCTGCAGCATGATCAGCCCCATCGGTACGGCGGCCAGCAGCCAGCAGCAACGGGACGTCGCCGACGGGTCTGCGGTGCTCCCGCTCGCGCGCGTTCGATGAGCAGCATCGCCATGCCCACGATGAGCGCGAACTTGGCGAACTCCGACGGCTGGATCGCGAAGCCGGCCGGCAGCAGGATCCAGGAGTGCGCGCCGTTGACCGTCGAGCCGACGGCGAGGACGGCGACCAGACCGATGCAGGACAGCACGTAGACGATCGGGGCGTAGGTGCGCAGGGCCCGGTAGTCGACGACCGCGACGACGCCGCCGAGGATCAGCCCGATGGCGAGGTTGATCAGATGCTTCTTCAGGTACAGCTGCGGGTCGGCGTGCAGGTCGAGCTGATGCTGGCGGGTCGCCGCCCAGACGAGCACCCCGCCGAGCAGGGCGAGCACGATCGCGGTGCCGGCGAGGACCCAGTCGATCCGGTGCCAGGTCGGCTCCCGGCGGGCCGGCTCCGAGAGGGATCGCGCCCGCGCGGCCCGGAGGACCTGATCAGCTGGGCCACAGCGGGCCCCCTCTCCGCCGCCGCGGCGGCCCGCGGCGCCGGGCCCGCCGGCCGGACCGGCGGACGGCGGAGCGCTCGGGCGGCAGCGCGAGGATCGCCGCCGGGGCCAGCGGCGCGGTGTCGGGGTGCCGGAGCGACGCCGGGCCTACCGACGGGGTGGGCGTCCCCGCGTCACCCGGCCCGACGATGTCACCGGGCGGCACGGAGTCGGCGTACGGCGCGATCTTGGGCAGCGCCGAGGGCAGCTTGCTGCCGGGCAGCACAGGCTGGTGCTTGGCTCCGGTGAGGCCGTAGATCCCGTCGTAGATCTTGCGCACCATGGGCGCGGCCGCCCCCGAGCCGAGCCCGGCCTGCTCGATCATCCCGACGATGACGAACTGCGGCTTGTTCGCGGGCGCCCACGAGGCGAACCAGGAGGTGTCCTGCTTGCCGAAGACCTCCGCGGTGCCGGTCTTGCCGCCGACCGGCACCTTGTTGAACGGGAAGCCGCCGAACGCGATCTCGCCGGAGGCCAGGCCCTGTGCCGAACTGCAGGGAGTTCTTGATGTAGTTGAGCACGTCCTTCGGACCGGGCACCTTGTGCCGCACCTTCGGCTTGATCGTCCGCACGACCTTGCCCTCCGGGTTGACGATCGCCTTGCCGATCGTGGGCTCGTACAGCGTGCCGCCGTTGGCCATCGCGCTGTACGCGGTGGCGAGCTGCAGCGGGCTCACCGTCGTCTCGCCCTGCCCGATGGCCAGGTCCGCGGCCTCGCCGATGCGGTACCGCCAGCCGTCGGAGCAGTTCTCCTTGGCCAGTTCGGTCAGGAACGCCCGCCGGGTCGGTGTCGGCTGACCTGTCGGGTAGCCCTTCTTGCCGTTGGCGCAGTACTGCGCCTTGTCGGCGTCCCAACGCTGCTTGAGGAACGTCCGGCCGACGATCTGCCCGGAGGTCTGCTGCCCGGCTGGAAGGTCGATGCCGGGAGCTTGCTGCCGAACCCGTAGGCCGCGGGCCATCGTTCTGCAGCGCCTCCGGCGGCTTCTTGCCGCCGCGACGGCGTTCTGGTCGGTGTACCAGGCCTGCATCGCGTAGCGGTAGAAGAACGTGTCGCAGGAGAAGGCGAGCGCCCGGCCGAGGGTGATCGGGCCGGACAGGCTCTCGCTGTCGTAGTTGGTCTTGGTCTGGTTGCCGACCTGCAGCTTGGGCGGGCAGCTGCCCGTCTGGTTGAGGGTCGACTGCCCGTCCATCACGATCGCCGACGACGTCGACAGCTTGAACGTCGACCCGGGCGCGAACTGGCCCTGGGTGGCCCGGGAGACCATCGGGTCACCGCTGTTCGGCGCCGCTGAGCTGGGCGAACTCCTTCTGGCTGATGCCGCCGACGAAGACGTTGGGGTCGAACGTCGGGTAGCTGGCCAGGGCCAGGACCCGGCCGGTGCGGGGGTCCATGACGACGGCCGCCCCGCTCGGCGCGGCGAACTTCGTGCCGGTCTTGGGGTCGATCGTGGCCCGGCTGGTCTTGATCTGCGCGGCGAGCGCCGAGTCGGCGAGCGCCTGCACCTTGGCGTCGATGCTCGTGACCAGCGTGTCGCCCGGCCGGGGCTGGGTGGTCGAGGCGGTGCCGGTGACCTTGCCGGTGTTGTCGACGGTGACCGTGCGGATGCCGTCCCGGCCGCGCAGGGTCGGGTCGTAGCTCTCCTCGAGGCCGCTGCGACCGATCAGGTCGCTCTGGTTGAGCGTGGACCGTCCCTCGGCGGCGTTGTTGTCCAGCTCCTCCTGCGTGACCGGCCCGACGTAGCCCAGTTCGTGGGCGGCGACGGTGTGGGCCGGGTACTGGCGCACCTCCTGCGCGTCGGCGACCACGCCGGGGAAGTCCTCGCGGTGCTCGGAGATGTGCAGGACCGCGGCGGGCGTGGCGTTGTTCAGCACCGGAACCGGCTGGTACGGCGACCCGGTCCAGCACGGCTTCGGGACGTGCGGGGCGCAGGGCGTGACCTGCCGGGCCAGGCGGGCGGCGGGGATGTGCACCAGCGCACCGAGCCGGGCCAGCACGGCCTTGCCGCCGTCCGCCTGGCGCTCCAGCGTGCTGCGGTCCACCGCGACGACGAGCGCGGTGCGGTTGTCGACCAGCGGACGGCCCAGATCGTCGACCACCGAGCCGCGTGGGGCCGGCAGGATGATCTGCCGTGTGTGCTGGGCGTTGGCCGTCTGGGTCAGCTTGTTCTTGTCCAGGACCTGCAGGTAGTACAGCCGCGCGCCGAGGGTCGCGAGCAGGGACAGCACCAGGACCCTCAGGACCAGCAGCCGGAGCCCGGCGGCATCGCGCATCACATGATCCTCACCGGTAGCTCGCGGTCCGCAGCCGGCGTTCGACCGCGGCGACGAGAGGGACGACGAGAGGCGTCAAGACCACATCGTAGAGAACGGTGGTCGGCAGATCGGCCAATTGCGAGCTCCACTGCACCCGGTCCGACCCGATCAGGGCCAGCAGCGCGACGTAGAGGGCGAACGAGCCGACCGCGGACACCGCCACCGCCACGATCGCCCGCAGCAGCAGGTGGGTCCCGTCGGTCTCGATCAGGCCGACCAGCCAGCCGACCAGGAGGAAGATCAACGCCAGCAGCCCGACCGGGTGGTTGCTGATCAGGTCGGCGGCGAGCCCGGTGGTGAATCCCATGCCGACTCCGGCGGGAACCCCGCCCACCAGGGCACAGGCGACCACGAAGACGAGCAACAGGCTCGGCGTACCGCCGGGTAGCGGCAGCCGGGAGAAGATCGTCGTCTGCAGGACCAGGGCGACCACGATCGACACCGCGGCGATGAGCAGCCGGAACGGCTGGCCGGTCATCGGTTGCGCGCCTTCGACGGCGGCGGCGCGGGCGTGGCCGGCGGGATCAACGAACGGCCGGCCGGCCTGGGCGCGAAGAGCACGACCGCCACCATGTCGAGTCCGGAGAAGTCGACGTCCGGGGCGATCCTGGCCGTCGGCGTGGATGTGGTGCCGCCGCGGATGACCCGGGTCACCTTCCCGAGCGGGATGCCCGCCGCGTAGGTGGAGGCACCGTAGGGCCCCGTGACGAGCTGGTCGCCGACCCGGAAGGTCGAGCCGGGGTTCAGCGGCACGTAGCGGAGCGGGCCCAGGCCCGCCCCGGTGACGATCCCCAGCTCACCGGTGCGGGCGACCCGGACCCCGACCGACGACCCGGGGTCGACCGCCAGGATCACCGTGCTCGTGGTCGGCCCGACGAGCTTGATCCGCCCGACGAGGCCATCGGCGTCGATCACGGTCATCCCGCCCTTGACGCCGTCCCGGCTGCCGACGTCGATCTGCGCCGTCCATTCGTAACCGAGGGACGGGCCGAGGTCGAGGACCGTCCCGGCCACCGCCCGGAACCGCCCGGCCCCGACCAGCAGGCCCAGCCGTTGCAGCTGCGCCGATTCGGCGGAGTCGAGGGCGGTCGTGGCCAGCCGGCTGCGCAGCTGGGCGTTCTCCCGTTTCAGGGTGTTGATCGTGCCGGTGGTCCGGCCGATCTTCGGCAGGCCGGCGAAGAACCGGCCGACGGGCAGCACCACGGTGTTGGCGCCGCGTTCGACCGGACCGAAGACGCTGATCGCGGCGTGCCGCATCCCGCCCAGCCCGTTGCCGCCGTAGTCCAGCGCGAGCAGGCTGATGCAGACCAGGATCAGGACGACGATGGTCCGACGCTGTCGTCGGGTGGGCCGGTTCATCGTGGTGTCATCACGTTGAAGTGGCCGCCCGACCGGATATCCGGGCGGTCAGCGCCGCAGCTCGCGCCGCGGCTCGGACACCAGCACCTGCCGGAGCGCGTCGAAGTCCTCCACGCACCGACCCGATCCCAACGCGACGGAATGCAGCGGGTTGTCGGCGACGATGATCGGCATCGCGGTCTCGTGCCGGAGCCGTTCGTCGAGGCCGCTCAGCAGCGCGCCACCGCCGGTGAGCACGATTCCACGGTCCATCACGTCGCCGGCGAGCTCCGGCGGGCACTTGTCGAGCGTGGTCTTGACCGCGTCGATGATCGAGTTGACCGGCTCCTCGATCGCCTTGCGGATCTCGGCGTCGCTGACCACGATCGTCTTGGGCAGCCCGCTGACCAGGTCGCGGCCGCGGATCTCGGCCTGCTGCTCCTCGGCGATCGGGAACGCCGAGGCGATCGCCATCTTGATCTCCTCGGCGGTGCGGTCGCCGAGCATCAGCGAGTACTCCTTCTTGATGTACTGGATGATCGCCGCGTCGAGCTCGTCGCCGGCCACCCGGATGCTCTGGCTGGTGACGATCCCGCCCAGCGAGATCACTGCCACCTCGGTGGTCCCGCCGCCGATGTCGACCACCATGTTGCCGGTGGGCTCGCTGACCGGCAGACCGGCGCCGATCGCGGCCGCCATCGGCTCCTCGACGATGAAGACCTTGTTGGCGCCGGCGTTGTAGGTCGACTCCTTGACCGCCCGCTGCTCCACGCCGGTGATCCCGCTCGGCACGCAGACCACGACCCGCGGTCCCCGCACGAGATGCCGGCGGCGGTGCACCTTGCGGATGAAGTAACGCAGCATCCGCTCGGTGGTCTCGAAGTCGGCGATCACGCCGTCCTTGAGAGGGCGGACCGCCACGATGTTGCTCGGCGTCCGGCCGATCATCCGCTTCGCCTCGCTGCCCACCGCGAGGATCTCGCCGGTGTTGGTGTTGATCGCCACCACCGACGGCTCGTTGAGCACGATTCCCCGGCCGCGGACGTAGACGAGGGTGTTGGCCGTACCCAGGTCGACGGCCATGTCGCGGCCGAGGAACGACAGTGAGCTTCGCGTCATCGTGGGACCTCTCGGCGGCCTGATCTGTGGGGCTGCGGCGGGACCGATCGTACCTGTGCGGACCGGTCCCGCCGGGTAACTGTGCGAACTGCGCGGGTTGCGATCGCATCACACGGGCCGGGGTCGGAGACCCGGTCACCGCAGGAGCAGCCGCTCCAGCCGGCGGGCGGTCAGGCCCAGGCCGAGGAGGCCCATGACGAGCAGGTACGCGACGTGCCCGAGCAGGCCCGGGCCGACCCCGACCCCCGTCGTGAGCGCCCGGAGCAGTTCCACTCCCTGGTAGAGCGGGGTGCACTCCACCACGATCTGCAGGCCGCGCGGGTAGGTCGAGAGGGGGTAGAAGGTGGTCGCGAACAGGAACATCGGCAGGATGGCCAGCTGGACGAACTCGAAGTCCTGCCAGCTACGCATATAGGACGTCGCCGCCAGCCCGACCGCACCGAACGCGAAGCCGATCACGGCGGTGGCGGGCAGGGCGAACAGCGCCCACCACGAATCGACCAGCCCCATCGCCACCATGACGACGAGGAACGCCGCGGAGTAGGCCAGGCCCCGCAACTGGGCCCAGAAGAGCTCGCCGACGGCGACGTCGCCGGCGCCGACCGGGGTGGCGAGGATCGCGTCGTAGAGCTTGGCGTAATGCAACTTGAAGAAAAGGTTGGTGGAGTCATAGACCGCGCCGTTCATCGCCGACGAGGCGAGCAGGCCCGGCGCGACGAAGGCCGTGTAGCCGATCGGGTGTCCGGCGACCGTGACGTCCCCGACCAGGGCACCGATGCCGATCCCGACCGAGAACAGGTAGAAGAGCGGCTCGAAGAAGCCGGACACCACGATCAGCCAGGCCCGCCGGTAGACCAGCAGGTTGCGCTCGACGAGCAGCCAGGACCGGCTGCTGACCGGGGGCAGCGGGGCGACCCGGGCGAGCAGGGTCGCGGTGCCGGCGCCGCCCGGCCCGCTCACAGGACCAGCCTCCGCCGGTAGGCCCAGCCGGCGAGCGCCGTCCCCAGGCCCACCCACAGGGCGAGGTAGCCGACGTGCAGCAGGCTGCGCCCCGGCGTCGCGGTGCCGAGAGCCAGCGTGCGGCACAGGTCCACGCCGTTCCACAGCGGAGTGGCGTAGGCGATGGGGCGGATCACCGCGGGCAGCTGGCTGACCGGGAAGAAGACCCCCGAGAAGAGGAACATCGGCACGATCACGAAGCGCAGCAGGGCGGCGAGCCCGGCGTCGTTGCGGCGGGTCGCCGCGTAGGCCATGACCGGCGCGGCGAAGGCGAGCCCGGTCAGCACCCCGGCCGGGATGGTCAGGACGGCCAGCGGCGACCCGGCCGCGCCGAACGCCGCCATCACGCCGAGAAAGACCGCGCAGGTCGAGAGCAGCCGCAGGCCGATCCAGGCCAGGTGCCCCAGCATCACGTCGAACGCCCCGAGCGGGGTCGCGAGCATCGCGAAGTAGGTCTTGCCCCAGGTGACCGCGTCCATGACGGGGTAGGTCGCTTCGCCGGTCGCGGTCTGCATCGCGGTCGCGGCGAGCAGGCCGGGGGCGAGGAAGTCGACGTAGCTGACCCCGCCGAGGGACGCCGGGCTGCCCGAGCGGTGGTTGACCAGGGTGCCGAGGCCGACCCCCATCGCGGCGAGGAACAGCGCGGGGCTGATCACGCTGGAGACGACCGAGCCGCGCCACGCCCGCTTGTACTGGTAGGCCCAGTGCCGGAGGGACCTGAACGCGAACACCGTCGACATCGCGCTCACTCCACCAGGCTGCGGCCGGTGAGGCGGAGGAAGACGTCCTCCAGCGAGCTGCGGCGGACCAGCACGCTCATCGGCACCAGCCCGCGCCGGTGGACCGCCGCGGCGGCCCCGTCGCCGTCGTCGGTGTAGAGCAGCAGCCGGTCCGGCAGCACCTCCACCCGCTCGGCGAGGCCCTCGACCTTGCCGGCCATGTCCTCGTGCTCGCCGGGGTCGAAGCGCAGCTCGAGCACCTCCCGGGTGCTGTAGCGCTCGATCAGCTCCCGCGGCGAGCCGTGGGCGACGATGTGCGCCTTGTCCATGACGACCAGCCGGTCGCACAGCTGCTCGGCCTCGTCCATGTAGTGGGTCGTCAGGACCAGGGTCACGCCCTGCTGTTTGAGCCGGAACAGCCGGTCCCACAGCGCGTGCCGCGCCTGCGGGTCGAGCCCGGTCGTCGGCTCGTCCAGGAGCAGCAGGTCCGGCTCGTTGATCAGGGAGCGGGCGATCGTCAGCCGCCGCTTCATGCCGCCGGACAGCGGCTCGACCTGGTCGTCGGCGCGCTCGGTGAGCTGGACGAAGTCGAGCAGCCGGTCGCACCGGGCCCGGATGGTGGCCCGCGGGAGGCCGAAGTAGCGGCCGTAGATGTAGAGGTTCTCCCGCACCGTCAGGTCGCGGTCCAGGGTGTCCTCCTGGGGGACCACCCCGAGCCGGGCCCGGATCGTCGGGCCGTCGGTGGCGGGATCGAGCCCGAGGATGCGCAGGACGCCGGCACTGACCGGGGAGACGCAGCCGATCATCCGCATCGTCGAGCTCTTGCCCGCGCCGTTGGGACCGAGGAAGCCGAACGCCTCACCGCGCTCGACGTTGATGTCGATGCCGTCCACGGCCACGAAGTCACCGAAGCGCTTAGTCAGCCCTTCGGCGCGGATGAGCGGCTCACTGCGATCGGAGGCCACAATTCCGAAACCTAACCGGGCGTGGAGCCACTTTCAGCCAGGTTGGTGATCTTCTGGCCCGGGACGAGGCGGATCAGCCCCGCGGAGCGCTCAGCCGGCGAGCTCGGGGAAGAAGAGCGCGATCTCGCGGGCGGCCGACTCCGGCGAGTCCGATCCGTGCACGATGTTCTCCTGCACCTCGAGCGCGAAGTCGCCCCGCACGCTGCCGGTCGCCGCCTTCAGCGGGTCGGTCGCCCCCGCCAGCGCACGGAAGGACGCGATGGCCCGCGGGCCCTCCACGACCATGGCGACCAGGGGCCCCGAGGTGATGAAGTCGACCAGATCGGCGAAGAAGGGCTTGCCGTCGTGCTCGGCGTAATGGGTCTGTGCGGTGCCCCGCTCGAGGGTGCGCAGCTGCAGGGCGGCGAGGGTGAGGCCCTTGCGTTCGCACCGGCCGATCACCTCCCCCACCAGGCCGCGACGGACACCGTCGGGCTTGACGAGGACGAGAGTGCGTTCGGTCACGGGGAGGGACAGTAGCCGGTGGACCGGGCGTCCCCGACGATGGGGGCATGCGCTCCGAACTGATCACCGTGCGGACCGGATCCGCCGAGACCGTCCACGACCTGACCGACGAGTGCCGGACCTTCGTGGCCGATGCCGGCGACGGGCTGCTGCAGGTCTTCGTCCCGCACGCGACCGCCGGGCTGGCGGTGATCGAGACGGGGGCCGGCAGCGACGACGACCTGCTGGCCGCGCTCGCCGACCTGCTCCCCGCCGACGGCCGCTGGCGGCACGAACACGGGTCACCCGGGCACGGCCGGGCGCACGTCATGCCGGCGCTCATCCCGCCGTACGCGACCGTTCCGGTGCTCGCCGGACGGCTGGCGCTCGGCACCTGGCAGAGCCTGTGCCTGGTCGATCTCAACGTCGACAACCCGACCCGCGAGGTACGGCTGTCGTTCCTGCCCGGCTGAGCGGCGCCGGGTTCAGACCGAGGTCGCCTGGGCGAGCTCGAACAGCGCGTGCCCGTCGACGGCCGCGCCCACGGCGGCGAGAGCGACCAGGACGACCGGAGCGGCGGCGGCGAGCAGGAGCAGGGGTCTGCTCCGGACCGGCTCGGCGAGCAGCGCCCGCACCCGGACGACGACATCGGCACCGGTCGCCGCCATCGCGGCGACGGGCAGCCGGGACGGGGAGATCAGCAGCGCGGCGCGGCCGAGGGCGGCCGCGGCGACCTTGCGGTCACCGGTGCTGCGCGCGGCGCTCTCGTCGGCCCAGCGTTCGGTCGACAGCCGCACCGCGGCCGGCAGCGTCGCGAGCATCGGGTTGAGCGCCGCCGCGATCGCGACGACCGTGGCGTGCCAGTGGTGGTGGTGCTCGAGGTGGGCCCGTTCGTGGGCGATGACGACCCGGCGGTGCTCGGCCGGGAGGGTCGCCAGCAGTTCGCGGGAGACGACGACGCGGCCGGGCCAGCCGGGGACGGCGTAGGCGTTCATCCCGACGTCGGCGAGGACGAGCAGCCGGGTCGACGAGGACGGCAGCCGGTGACAGGTGAGGTAGGCCTCGGCGAGCGCCCGCAGCCGCCGTACCACGGCAGTCATGGCCAGCACCCCGACGACGAGCACGCAGGCCAGGGCGATCCAGGCGATCGGGCGCCCGACCGGGTCGGCGCGGCGCAGCGCCGGCACCGTCCAGTGCCCGACCAGGGCGATCCCGGGCACCTGGCCGACGAGGGTGAGCGCGAGCAGGCCGAGCGTGGTCGCGCTGCCCAGCGCTGCGACGGCTGCCCCGGCGGAGAGCAGCCAGGTGCCCTGCGCAGGCGGCAGCCGGCGCGCCACCCGCGGGCCGATCAGGCCGAAGAGGGCAGAGAGCACCAGGGGCACGTAGACGTCGAACCGCATCAGCTCGCCTCGTTTGGCCGCTCGGCCCGCCGGATCAGGTCGGTGAGGACGCGCTCGTCCTCGCCGCTCAGGCCGTCGACGAACAGGGCGAGGACCGAAGCCCGGTCGGCTCCGTGGTCGAGCAGTGCCCGCATCTGCGCGGCGGCGATGCCCGCCTGGTCGAGTACCGGAGCGTAGGCGTAGGCCCGGCCGGTCCGGTGCCGCTCCACCACGCCCTTGTCGTGCAGGCGGGTCAGGATGGTCATCACGGTGGTATAGGCGAGGTCACCGCCGAGCGAGTCGCGGACCTGCGCCGCCGTCAGGGGCGTCGCAGTGGCCCAAAGGGTGGCGAGCACCTCGGACTCCAGCGCACCGGCCGGCCGGCGACCCTCGCTCACCCCACGCACCTCCTCGACGGCTCATTGTCGCGCATCGGCGAACCCGGCGGGGCGCGACCCGGATCTGCAACTACAGTGATGTAGTAAATCGGCGGACGACCTCACCGGCCCAGCAGCTGGACCCGGACCCGCAGCTCGTAGATCCAGATCGCCAGGAAGATCACCCCGAGGACGTACATCGCGACGGTGAAGACCCCGCAGGCGATCACCGCGAGCTGCAGCACGCTGCCCAGCACCAGCCCGGCCCGCCGCGGGACGAGGAACGCCGAGACCAGCAGCAGCCCGAAGAGGACCAGGAGGACCACCAGCCGGCCGGTGGTCAGACCCGGCCCGGTCTGGGCGATCGCCCGGGGCACAAAGAGCACCATCAGTGCCTCGAGACCGAGCGTCGCCGCGAACACGCCGCGGACGGCGCGCACGGTGCGCGGGTCGGCAGTCATCGTCCGGCGAGCAGCAGCCGGGCGTCGCCGGCGGTGATGACCGATCCGGTGACCAGTACGCCGCCCCCGCCCATCAGCTCGCCGTCCTCCTCGGCCAGGGCGACGGCCGACTCGAGCGCGTCGTCCAGCCGGGGCTCGACGCTGACCCGGTCGGGGCCGAAGACGTCGACGACCTCGGCGGCGAGGTCGTCGGCCGGAATGCGGCGGTGGGAGGAGTTCTCGGTCACCACCACCGCGTCCAGCACCGGCTCGAGCACCTCGAGCATGCCGCGGACGTCCTTGTCGGCGAGCATCGCGATCACGCCGACCAGGCGGCGGAAGTGGAAGGACTCCTCCAGTGCCGCCACGCTCGCCCGCATGCCGTGCGGATTGTGGGCGGCGTCGACGAGCACCGTCGGCGAGCTGCGGACCGGCTCGAGCCGGCCGGGCGACGCGGCCGCGGCGAACCCCTGCCGGACGGTCTCGGCGACCAGCCCGTGGTCCTGGCCGGCCCCGAAGAACGCCTCCACAGCGGCGAGGGCGCAGGCGGCGTTCTGCGCCTGGTGGGCGCCGAAGAGCGGCAGGAAGACCTCGTCGTAGCTGCCGCCGAGTCCCTGCAGCGTGAGCTGCTGGCCGTCGATGGCGACCCGGCGTTCGGTGACCCCGAACTCCATCCCTTCGCGGGCGACGGTGGCGCCGACCTCGGCGACCCGGGCCAGCAGCACCTGCGCGGCGGCGGGTTCCTGCTCGGCGAGGATGGCGACGGCGTCCGGCTTGATGATGCCGGCCTTCTCGGTGGCGATCTTCTCCACCGTGTCGCCGAGGTAGTTCGCGTGGTCGATCGCCACCGGGGTGACGACGGCGACCCGGCCGTCGGCCACGTTGGTGGAGTCCCACGAGCCGCCCATCCCGACCTCGACGACGGCGACGTCGACCGGTGCGTCGGCGAAGGCGACGTAGGCCATCGCCGTGAGCACCTCGAAGTAGGACAGCGGGATCGGCAGTTTGGCGTCGACCATCTCGAGGTACGGCGCGACGTCGTCGTAGATCTCGACGAACCGCTGCGCGCTGATCGGCTCGCCGTCGATGCTGATCCGCTCGGTGACCGACGCGAGGTGCGGACTCGTGCTGCGCCCGGTCCGCAGCCCGAAGCTGCGGAACAGCGCGTCGATGATCCGGGCCGTCGAGGTCTTGCCGTTCGTGCCGGTGATGTGGACGACGGGGTAGCTGCGCTGCGGCGACCCGAGCACGTCGACCAGCGCCTCGATCCGCTCCAGCGTCGGGTCCAGCCGCGACTCGGGCCAGCGGGTCGCGAGCTCCGCCTCGACCCGGGCGAGCCCGGCCCGCGCGGCGGCCTCGTCCGGCACCGGTCCGTCGGTGCTCACAACGTCACCTCGTACCGCGGCGGTGCGGTGTCCGATGCGGCGAACTCGACGGTGGCGACCCGGCCGGCCGCCTTGACGTCGTCGAGGACGGTACGCAGCGCAGTGACGGCCGCGTCGTCCCCGGAGACGACCAGCTTCGCCACGTCGGCGCGCATCGACAGCTTGGCGTCGGACTTGGCCTTGCGCACGGCGGCGATGGCCCCGGCGGCCGCGGTGAGCATGCCGGGCGCGACCTCGCCGGCGGCCGCGCGGAGCGGCGCCGCCTCGGGCCAGGGCGCCAGGTGCACCGACCCCTCCTGCCACCACGACCACACCTCGGCGGTCACGAAGGGCAGCACCGGGGCGAACAGCCGCAGCATCGTGGAGAGGGCGATCGCGAGGGTGGCCCGGGCCGAGGCGGCGTCGCTCTCCCCGCGCTCGCCGTAGGCCCGCGACTTCACCAGCTCGAGGTAGTCGTCGCAGAAGGACCAGAAGAAGGTCTCCGTGCGCTCGAGCGCGGCCGCGTAGTTGTCGACCTCGTAGGACGCGGTGGCCGCGTCGACGACCGCGGCGAGCTCGGCCAGCAGGGCCCGGTCGAGCGGCGACGTGACCGCCTCGACCCCGTCCGCAGGCTCGGCCGTCACACCGGTGCCGAGCGCGAACCGGCTGGCGTTGAGGACCTTCACCGCGAGCCGGCGGCCGACCTTGATCGCGCCCTCGTCGTAGGCCATGTCCGTGCCGAGCCGGCCGCTGCAGGCCCAGTAGCGGAAGGCGTCGGTGCCGTGCCGCTCGAGCGACTGCACCGGGGTGACCGCGTTGCCCTTGGACTTGGACATCTTCTTGCGGTCCGGATCGAGGATCCAGCCGGAGAGCGCCGCCTCCCGCCACGGCAGGCTGCCGTGCTCGTGATGCGCGCGCACGATGGTGTCGAAGAGCCAGGTGCGGATGATGTCGTGCGCCTGCGGGCGCAGGTCCATCGGGAAGACCCGGGCGAACAGGTCGGGGTCGCGCTCCCAGCCGCCGGCGATCTGCGGGGTCAGCGAGGACGTCGCCCAGGTGTCCATGACGTCGGGGTCGGCGGCGAAGCCACCGGCCTTGCCGCGCTGGTCCTCGGCGTAGCCGGGTGGGGTGGCGCTGGCCGGGTCGATCGGGAGCGCGGACTCCGGCGGCACGATCGGGTCGTCGTACTGCGGCTCCCCCATGGCGTCGACGCGGTACCACAGCGGGAACGGCACGCCGAGGAACCGCTGCCGGCTGATCAGCCAGTCGCCGGTGAGCCCCTCGACCCAGTTCTCGTAGCGGTGCCGCATGAACGGCGGGCGCCAGGTCAGCTCGCCGCCGCGCTCGATCAGCGCCGCCCGCAGCTCGAGGTCGCGGCCGCCGTTGCGGATGTACCACTGCCGGGTGGTGACGATCTCCAGCGGGCGGTTGCCGCGCTCGTAGAACTTCACCGGGTGGGTGATCGGCCGCGGCTCGCCGTCGAGGTCGCCGGACCCCCGCAGCAGGTCGAGCAGCGGCCCCTGGGCCGACTTGGGGGTCTTGCCGGCGATCGCGTCGTACGCCGTGCGCGCCGCCTCCGACTCCAGCCAGGGCGGGGTGTCGGGCTGCAGCCGGCCGTCCCAGCCGATGATCGACCGGGTCGGCAGCGCCAGCTCCCGCCACCATGTCACGTCCGTGGTGTCACCGAACGTGCAGATCATGGCGATGCCCGAGCCCTTGTCCGGCTCGGCCAGGTGGTGCGCCACGATCGGCACCTCGACGTCGAACAGCGGCGTCCGCACGGTCTGGCCGAACAGCGGCTGGTAGCGCTCGTCGTCGGGGTGGGCGACCAGGGCCACGCAGGCCGGGATCAGCTCGGGTCGGGTGGTCTCGATGTGGACCGGCCCGGCGGCGCCGTGGAACGCCACCCGGGCGTAGGCGCCCTCGACGTCCTTCTCCTCGAGCTCGGCCTGGGCGACCGCGGTGCGGAAGGTGACGTCCCACAGGGTGGGCGCCTCGGCCTTATAGGCCTCGCCGCGCGCGAGATTGCGCAGGAAGGCCCGCTGCGAGGTGGCCTGGGCGACCGGGCCGATGGTCTGGTAGGTCAGGTCCCAGTCGACGGACAGCCCGACCCGGCGCCAGAGCTCCTTGAAGGCCTCCTCGTCGGCGGCGCTGAGCTGCACGCACAGCTCCACGAAGTTGCGCCGGGAGATCGGCAGCTCCTGCTTGCCCGGCTTGGCGGGCGGGGTGAAGTCCGGGTCGTAGGGCAGGCTGGGGTCACAGCGCACGCCGTAGACGTTCTGTACCCGGCGTTCGGTGGGCAGGCCGTTGTCGTCCCAGCCCATCGGGTAGAAAACGGCCTTGCCGCACATCCGCTGATACCGGGCGATTGCGTCGGTCTGCGTGTAGGAGAAGACGTGCCCGGGATGCAGCGAGCCGCTCACCGTCGGCGGCGGGGTGTCGATGGAGTAGACCTCGTCCCGGCTGCGGGTCCGGTCGAAGCGGTAGGTCGCCTGCTCGTCCCATACCGCCAGCCACTTGTCCTCGAGGCCGTCGAGGGTGGGCTTGTCGGGCACGCGCGGCGGGGTCATGCCTAAATGCTATCTAGCGCCGTACGCGGGTCCGACCGGGTAAGCCTGCCGCCGCCCTCCCGGAGCGGCGGCCTCCCCGTCCGGTCCACCTCACCCGGAGCGGCGGCCCCGCTCCGATTCCACCTCACCCGGAGCGGCGGCCGACATCGTGCGTCCTACTCGCATCATCGGCCCGATCGCGCGAGTACGGCGCACGATGTCGCCGGCCTGCGCCCTGTCAATCCGCGGTCCACAGCCCGCCCGGGGATCCCCAGGTCGTCACCGGTCATCGGTGCCGTTCACCCGGCGACCGGATGATCGCCGGGTGAACAGCGACGTGGCCAGGCTCGTCAGCGCCCGCGGCGGCGTACTCCATCGCGACGACCTGCTGGCCGACCAACCGCACCATGTGCTCGACCGGTCGGTCAGCGGCGGGCACCTGGTGCGGGTACTGCCCAGGACCTACGTCGGCGCCGGGGAGATGACCGACCTCGAACTCGCTCGCGCGGTGGCCCGCTACGCCGACGGCCGCGGGGCGCTGAGCCACCTGACCGCGCTGTGGCTCTGGGATCTCCTCGACGCGCCCGGCCGGCCGATGCATCTGACCGTCCGCCCGGCCTGCGGGTTGCGGCCGACCCCGGTGCTGCGGGTGTATCGCGCCTACGCACCCCCGCTCGACGCCGATCTCCGCCGCCTGCGCCGAGGGTTGCCGGTGGTCGGCCTCGAGCGGGCCATGGTCGCGAGCTGGCCGCTGCTGTCGTCCGAGCTGGCCCGCGCGATGGTCCTGCGCGCGGTCCGGGATCGTCGGACTACCCCCGACCGGTTGCGGGCGGAGCTCGCGGTGACACCCCGCCTGGCCCGCCGGGCGACGCTCGCGGCAGCGGTCGAGCTGCTCGCGGCGGGGTGCCAGAGCGAGCTGGAGCTCTTCGGCCTGCGCCATGTCTTCAGCGGGCCGGCGTTCGCGGGGATGCGGTCGCAGTGCCCGGTCCGACTGGGCGCCCGCACCGTCTACCTCGACCTGGCCGCCGAGGACCTGCGGGTCGGGATCGAGCTGGACGGCGCGGCGTACCACGACGGCGCCGGAGCCCGGGAGCGCGACCGCCGCCGCGACGTCGCGCTTGCCGCGGCGGGGTGGGTGGTACTGAGGTTCGGCTACGGGCGGGTGGTCGGCGATCCGGCCGGAGTGCGAGGCGAGGTCACCTCGGTGCTCGCCGTCCGGCGGGCACAGCTGCAGACGGTGCGCTGACCGTCGACATTGTGCGTCCTACCCGCATCATCGGCCCAATCGTGCGGGTACGGCGCACGATGTCGCCGCGGAGGCGGCGGACGACGCCGCGAGGACGGGGCGGGACCGGCGGCTGGACGGTGAGGCGGCGGACGAAGCGTGGAGGGCGAGGGTCAGGCGGACTTCTCGCGGCGCTCCCGCTTGGGTGCCTGCCGCGGCACGATGGTCGGGTTGACGTGCTCGAGGACGACCTGGCCGGTGATGACGACCCGGGCGACGTCGTCGCGGCTCGGGATCTCGTACATCACCGAGAGCAGGACCTCTTCCATGATCGCCCGCAGCCCGCGGGCGCCGGTGCCCCGCCGGATCGCCTGGTCGGCGATGGCCTCGAGCGCGTCGTCGCGGAACTCCAGCTCCACGCCGTCGAGCTCGAAGAGCTTGGCGTACTGCTTCACGAACGCGTTGCGGGGCTCGGTGAGGATGCGGATCAGCGCGGCCCGGTCGAGGTTGCTCACGGTCGTGATCACCGGCAGCCGGCCGATGAACTCGGGGATCATGCCGAACTTGAGCAGGTCCTCCGGCATGATCTCGGAGAAGTGCGTCGGCGTCGTGACGTCGAACTTGCTGCGGATCTCGGCGCCGAAGCCGATGCCGCTTCTGCCGACCCGGGACTCGATGATGCGCTCGAGGCCGGCGAACGCGCCGCCGACGATGAACAGCACGTTGGTGGTGTCGATCTGGATGAACTCCTGGTGCGGGTGCTTGCGCCCGCCCTGCGGCGGCACCGACGCGGTGGTGCCCTCGAGGATCTTCAGGAGCGCCTGCTGGACGCCCTCGCCGGAGACGTCGCGGGTGATCGACGGGTTCTCGCTCTTGCGGGCGATCTTGTCGACCTCGTCGATGTAGATGATGCCGGTCTCGGCGCGCTTCACGTCGTAGTCGGCGGCCTGGATCAGCTTGAGCAGGATGTTCTCGACGTCCTCGCCGACGTAGCCGGCCTCGGTGAGCGCGGTGGCGTCGGCGATCGCGAACGGCACGTTGAGCATCTTGGCCAGGGTCTGCGCGAGCAGCGTCTTGCCGCAGCCGGTCGGGCCGAGCAGCAGGATGTTGGACTTGCCGAGCTCCACGCCCGGATCGTCGCGATGGGCGCCGCGTGGCCGCTCGCCGCCGGCCCGGACCCGCTTGTAGTGGTTGTAGACGGCGACCGCGAGGCGTCTTCTTGGCCGGCTCCTGGCCGATGACGTACTCGTTGAGGAACTCGTAGATCTCGGTCGGGCCTGGGCAGCTCGTCGAACTTCAGCTCGGCGGACTCGGAGAGCTCTTCCTCGATGATCTCGTTGCACAGGTCAATGCACTCGTCGCAGATGTAGACGCCTGGTCCCGCGATGAGCTTCTTGACCTGCTTCTGCGACTTGCCGCAGAAGGAGCACTTGAGCAGGTCTCCGCCGTCGCCGATGCGTGCCACCTACATCCTCTCCCTCTCCCACCAGCAATCGCAGCCGGTGCGTTGGCCCGACGGTACCCCGTCCGGCCGCCGATGCACCCCGGTTTCTCGGGGGGGCGCGCCGCGACGGCCGGCCCGTCAGCCCGACTTGGCTTCCGACAGCTTCCTGGTCCGGATGACCTCGTCGATGAGGCCGTAGTCCTTGGCCTCGTCGGCCGTGAAGATCTTGTCCCGCTCCACGTCCGCCTTGACCTGCTCGAGCGGATTGCCCGTGTGCCGGGCCAGGATCGTCTCCATCAGCGTCCGCATCCGGCCGATCTCCTTGGCCTGGATGTCGAGGTCGCTGATCTGCTTCGGCCCCTCGACCCCGCCGGACGGCTGGTGGATCAGGATCCGCGAACTCTCGGTCGCGGCCCGCTTGCCCGGCGTACCGGCGGCCAGCAGCACCGCGGCCGCCGACGCGGCCTGGCCCATGCAGTAGGTCTGGATGTCGGGGCGGACGAACATCATGGTGTCGTAGATCGCCGTCAGCGCCGTGAACGATCCGCCCGGCGAGTTGATGTACATGAGGATGTCGCGATCGGGGTCGTTGCTCTCCAGGACCAGCAGCTGGGCCATCACGTCGTTGGCCGAGGCGTCGTCGATCTGCACCCCGAGGAAGATGATCCGCTCCTCGAAGAGCTTGTTGTAGGGGTTGGACTCCTTCATGCCGTAGCTCGTGCGCTCCACGAACGAGGGCAGCACGTAGCGGCTGGTGGGGTGCCGTGGATCGCTCACTTCTGTCGTCCTCCGAAAGTTCGGTACGCCGGCCCGGGTAGCCCGCTGGCTACTCGGACGGAGCCACGCCCGCCGGGCACGTCCTGCGCCCTGCTCACGACGTGGTCGATGAATCCGTAGTCGAGCGCCTCCTGCGCGGTGAACCAGCGGTCGCGGTCGGCGTCCTTCTCGATCTGCTCGACCGTCTGGCCGGTCTGCTCGGCGGTCAATTCGGCCATCTCACGCTTCGTGAGGTTCCACTGCTCGGCCTGGATCGCGATGTCCGACGCGGTACCGCCGATGCCGGCCGACCCCTGGTGCATCAGGATGCGCGAGTGCGGGAGGGCGTAGCGCTTGCCGCGGGTGCCGGCGCTGAGCAGGAACTGCCCCATCGAGGCGGCGAGCCCCATCGCCCAGGTGGCGACATCACAGGGGATGAGCTCCATCGTGTCGTAGATCGCCATCCCCGCGGTCACCGAGCCGCCGGGAGAGTTGATGTAGAAGTTGATGTCGCGGACCGGGTCCTCGGCCGAGAGCAGCAGCATCTGGGCACACAGCTGGTTGGCGGTGGCGTCGTCCACCTGGGAGCCCAGGAAGATGATCCGCTCGCGCAGCAGCCGGTCGAAGACGGAGTCATTCAGGTTCATGCCGCCGGCGGCCCGTGAGGACGGCCCGGGCGTCCGCAGCGACGGAGTGGTCGGGCCGGACGTGAGGTCGGTCACGATGCTTCTGCCTCCACGGGATCGGGATCTTGTTCCTACGGCGACCCTAACGCGCGGCGCACCCCGCACACTCCGGAGTTCGGCGGTGTTCGCTCAGGGCGTGCGCCGGGTGGTCGACCCTCAGCTGTGCTGCCCGGCCTCCGACTCCTGGGCCGCCGGCTCGCCGGCGTCGGACTCCGCGGTCGCCGGCTCCCCGGCCTCGGCCGTGGGCTGGTCGACACCCGTCGGGTCCCCGGAGCCCGCCTGCTCCTGCTCCGCCGACTGGTCGGCCGGAACGGTCGGGTCGGCGCTCTGGTCGGCGGCCTCGTCGTCCTCGTCCGGCCCGAGCAGCGGGGTCAGGTCGACGGCGTTGCCGGCGGAGTCGGTCACGGTCGCCGCCGCCAGGGCGTGGCGCATCGCCTTGTTCCGGCGTACATCGGCGACCAGCGACGCGAGGTTGCCGGACTCCTGCACCTGCTGGGCGAGCTGCTGCGGGGCGACGCCGTACCGCTGCG
This sequence comes from uncultured Actinomycetota bacterium, assembly GCA_963828605.1. Taxonomy (GTDB): domain Bacteria; phylum Actinomycetota; class Actinomycetes; order Mycobacteriales; family QHCD01; genus DASXJE01. Next base: position 1,244,408 of record CAWHER010000001.1, read on the forward strand.
CCTCGGCGACGATGTGCTCGGTGAGGTCCTGGTCGGACACCCCGATCTGCTCGGCGTCGGCGAGGGCGTCGAGCACCAGCTGGGTCTTCACCGCCTGCTCGGCGTTGCTGCGCATCTCGGCGTCGAATGTCCTCGGCGCTCTGCTCCTGCGCGGCCAGGTAGTCCTCCCGGCTCCATCCCCGCCTCGGCCAGCTGCCGGTCGATGTTCTCCTGCCGCCAGTTCAGCTCGGCGTCGACCACGGAGTCCGGCAGCGGGATGTCGGTCGCAGCGAGCAGGGCGTCGAGGACGCGGTCGCGCGCCTCGCTGCCCTGCTGGCGCCTGCTTGACCCGCTGCAGCCGGGTCCGGACGTCGTCGGTCAGCTCGGCCAGGGTGTCGAACTCGCTCGCGGTCTGGGCGAAGTCGTCGTCGAGCTCGGGCAGCTCCTTCTCCTTCACCGAGCGGGGCGTCACGGCGACGTCGGCGGTCCGGCCGGCGTGCTCGCCGCCGACCAGCTCGGTGGTGAAGGTCTTCGTCTCCCCGGCGGACATGCCGGACAATGCGGCGTCCAGGCCGTCCATGAGCTCGCCGCTTCCGACCTCGTAGGACATGCCGGTGGAGGCGGCGTCGGGCATCGGCTCGCCGTCGACACTGGCGGACAGGTCGATCGAGACGTAGTCGCCGTCCTGCACCGGCCGGTCCACGCCCTGCAGGACGGCGAACCGGTCCCGCAACGCCGAGACCTGCTCGTCGACGTCGGAGTCCTCGACGCTCACCTCGTCGACGGTGGCGGTGAGTCCGCTGAGGTCGGGGAGCGTCAGATCGGGCCGGACGTCGACCTCGGCGGTGAAGGCCAGCACCTCGCCGTCGTCGATCTTGGTGACCTCGATGTCGGGCTGGCCGATCACCTTCGCGCCGGTCTCCTGGATCGCGTCGGCGTAGTAGCGCGGAACGGCGTCCTGCACCGCCTCGTTCAGGACCGTGCCCCGCCCCACCCGGCGGTCGATGATCGACGCCGGCGCCTTGCCGGGCCGGAACCCGGGGACCCGCACCTGTCCGGCGATCTGCTTGTAGGCGCGATCAGGCTGGGTTTCAGCTCGTCGAAGGGCACCTCTACGGCCAGCCGCACCCGGGTCGGGCTCAGGGTCTCGACGGTGCTTTTCACGGGCGGATCTCCTCGATCGTCGGGGGGTGGTGCGAGACGGCCGGTCATGCGGCGGTCGTCGCACCGGGTGTAGGGGAGGCTCGGGGCCGGCCGAGCCGGGGCGCTGCGGACCGCGGTCCCCCGGCCCGCCCTGCACCGGTCCCCGCGGCGACGCCGGGCCCGGTCAGTCGGGGTGGCGGGATTCGAACCCACGGCCCCTCGCTCCCAAAGCGAGTGCGCTACCAAGCTGCGCCACACCCCGTGGTGCCGGCCCGAGTCTAGGCGACCCGGGGCGGGCGAGCGGCTACGCTGTGACCCGCGCCGGATCGGTCGCGCGTACGCGGGCGTAGCTCAATGGCAGAGCCCCAGCCTTCCAAGCTGGACATGCGGGTTCGATTCCCGTCGCCCGCTCCATGATCCCCGTCCGCTGCCTCGGCCTGTTCTTCGACTGCGACGGCGTCTTGGTCGACTCCACCGACAGCGGTGAGCGGTCGTGGACCCGGTGGGCGCGGGAGTTCGACCTACGGCCGGCGGACGTGCTCGCCGGCGTCCACGGGCGGCGATCGGCCGAGACCGTGGCGCTCTTCGTCCCCGAGCGCGAGCGGGCCCGCGCCGCAGCCCGGATCGACGAGATCGAGATCGCCGACGCGGCCGGCACCCGGCCGATCCGGGGCGCCGACCAGTTGCTGCGCGCTCTCCCGCGCAATGTCTGGGCCGTGGTGACCTCCGCGACGCCGGCGGTCGCGCGCACACGGCTCGCCGCGGCGGCGCTTCCCGACCCGCCCGTGCTGATCACGGCCGACGACGTCACCGCGGGCAAGCCGGCACCCGACGGATACCGCGCTGCGGCGGAGGCACTCGGCCTGCGCTGTGCCGACACCGTCGTAGTGGAGGACACCCCGCGCGGCGTCGAGGCGGCGCGTGCCGCCGGCGCCGGGCGGGTCATCGGCATCGGGCCGCGCGCGCTGGAGTCCGACGCCGATCTCGTCATCCGCGACCTGCGCGGTCTCTCGTGGCACGCTCCTGCGCCGGACGGGAGGCGGGACGACGCCATGCTGCAGGTCCCCGAGGCCGCGGTCCTGCGCGGCGCCGGCTACCGGCGTGACTGAGGCCGTCAGCCGTTCTTGTGGTCGGCGATGAGGTCGTCCACCCGCTCTCGGGCCGCGGCGGCCCGCTCCGGATCAGCGCCGGACAGGTCGTCGGGAGACGGCAGGACCGCGGCCAGTCCCCAGCACCGGCCACGCGCCCAGGTGGCGTCGTCGATCTGGAGCACGGCGCGGAAGACCGCCCTGCTCGCGGCCGTCGGGAGCCACGTCCACGCGGCGATCAGGTCGCACGCGGGATCGCCCACGGCCATGGTTCCGAAGTCGATGACCGCGCTCAGCCGGCCGTCGGTGGCGAGCAGGTTCCCCGGAGCCGGATCGCCATGGATCCAGACGGGCGGGCCGTCCCAGACCGGCGCTGCCAGCGCCGCCTCCCATACGGCGGTCACCGCGGCGGTGTCGACCAGGCCGTGCAGGGCCGCGATCTTGTCCCGCATCCGGCCCGCCACGACCGGGGAGTCCCGCTCGTCCTGCAGGGCCGCTCCCCGGAACCCGTTGCTCCACTCCGGCGCCGGGCCGTCCGCGGGATCGATCCGCTGGAGGGCGGCGAGGAAGCCACCCAGATCGGTGGCCGTACGCTGCGGATCGGCCAGGCGTTCGGGTCTCGCGGTCTCGCCGTCCAGCCACCGGTAGACCGACCACGGGAAGGGGTAGCCGACCGCCGCGGCTCCCGTCGCGAGCGGCACCGGGACGGGAAGCGGGAGGTGGGGTGCCAATCGGGGCAGCCACGTCTGCTCCCGTACCACCTGCCCCACCCATCTCGGGAGACGCGGAAGGCGCACGGACATGTCGTCGCCGAGGCGGTAGGTCGCGTTGTCCATCCCGGAGCGGGCGACCGGTGTGACGGGCAGGTCGGCCCATTCGGGGAACTGATCGGCGATCAGGCGACGTACCAGTGCCTCGTCGATGAAGACCTCGTCCGGCCGCAGATCGGTGACGGACACGGAGCATCTCCTCGAAATCTGCCGGGCTCGACCGGCGCATATTCCAGCGCGTCGGGACGGCGCCTGTCCACCCGATTCCGGCACCCGCAGGGTCGTGGTGTGTCAGCATGGTGAGGGTGAAGGCGCCCCACGACGAGGCCCGTGACATCGATCGTCTCACCGATCGCCTTCGGGCCGAATTCCCTGATACACCGGCTGAAACCGTGCGGGCCGCGGTGATCGACGCCTACCAGGAGTTCGCCGGGCGGCCGATCCGGGAGTTCATCCCCATCTTTGTCGAGCGGGCGGTGCACAACCGGTTGATCACTGCCGACGCGGCGAGCTGACTCCGGCGCTCCGGCGGCGCGTCGTCGCGTCGACGCCGAGAGCGAAACCGGTGTCCCCGCAGGGCCGGCGTCTGTCAGCGTGACGACCGTGAACGCCGCTGCCTACGACCCGTTCGCCCGTGGTCCGTTCCCTGTCGCCCGGCGCACCATCGACGCGCCGGACCGGACGCGGGGTCGGGTCTTCCCGTGCGATGTCTGGTATCCGGGCCGATACCGGGACGACGGTCCCGCAGGTGCGGACGTCGGAGGCGGCCCGGCGGCGCACCCCGGGCGCCATCCCCTCGTTCTCTACTCGCACCACAGCGGCGGGAACCGGCGCGCCGCCACCTTCCTGTGCCGCCACCTGGCCGGACACGGCTACGTCGTGGCCGCCGCGGACCACAGCGAGGTGGTCGCGACCGACCTGGGTCCGCAGGAACACGAGACCGGCGCCGAGCGGGCGGCGCGGATCGAGCGGATCGTCACCAGCCGGGTGCCGGACCTTCGTTTCCTTCTCGACCACCTGCTCGGCGGGCACGTGGTCCCCGGCGCCGACCTCGACGCGACCCGCATCGGCCTCGTCGGCCACAGCCTCGGCGGCTGGACGGTGCTGGCGGCACCCGAGGTCGAGCCGCGGGTCGGCGCGGTGGTGGCGCTCGCCCCCGGTGGGAGCTCCCGGCCGATGCCGGGGGTGCTGGCGCTGACCCTCGCCTTCGGGTGGGGTCGCGACGTACCGACGCTCGTCCTCGCCGCCGGACGATGACGTCCCGATGCCGCTGGAGCGGGTCGCGGAGGTGTTCGACCGGATCCCGGGGTCGACGCGGATGTTCGTCCTGCACCGGGCCGACCACCAGCACTTCGTCGACGACGTCGCCGGCGCGCACGAGGCGATGCGGTCGCTGTCCCTCCCGGGCGACGCGGCGTGGATCCCGGGCGCGATGCGACCGATGTCCGACCTCTGCCCGGGCGGGCAGGCCCACACGTTCACGCGTGGGCTGGCGCTCGCCCATCTCGACGCGACGCTGCGCCGGAACGACGCGGCCGCGCGGTTCCTGGCCGGTGACGTCGAGGCCGCGCTCGCCGCACAGGGGGTCGCGGGGTCCGCACGGCAGGGGCGGCAACCTCAGCCGAGCGTCTGACGCTTGCGCTGCAGGAACCCGCGCTCGGCCGCGTTGTCGGTACGGGCGATCGCCGCGTCGTACGCCGACACCGCCTCGGCGTCCCGGCCCAGGCGCCGGAGCAGGTCGGCGCGGATGGCGTGGAAGAGGTAGTAGCCGTCGAGGTCCCGGCGGTCGAAATCCGAGCCGTCGAGCAGGGCGAGTGCCGCATCCGGTCCGTCGACCTCGGCGACGGCGACCGCACGGTTGAGGGCCACGACCGGGCTGGGGGCGACCGCGAGAAGCTGGTCGTAGAGCTGGCGGATCTGCCACCAGTCCGTGGCCGCCGAGGCCGGGGCGTCGCTGTGCACGGCGTTGATCGCCGCCTGGATCTGGTAGGGCCCGGGCTGGTTGCGCCGCAGGCACCGGCGGACGAGGGTCTGTCCCTCGGCGATCAGGTCGCGGTCCCAGCGGTCGCGGTCCTGGTCGGCCAGCAGCACCAGGTCGCCGTCCGGGCTGGTGCGGGTGGGCCGCCGGGACTCGACGAGCAGCATGAGCGCGAGCAGACCCATGACCTCCGGTTCGTCCGGCATCAGATCGTGCAGAAGTCGGCCGAGCCGGATGGCCTCCGCGCACAGGTCGTCGCGGACGAGTCGATCACCCGAACTCGCCGTGTATCCCTCGTTGAAGATGAGGTAGACGACGGCCAGCACCGCCCGGAGCCGCTCCGGAAGGTCGGCGTCCGTGGGGATCCGGTAGGGGATGCGGGCATCGCGGATCTTTCCCTTCGCCCGGACCAGCCGCTGGGCCATCGTCGGCTCGGGCACCAGGAAGGCCCGGGCGATCTCGGCGGTGGTGAGCCCGCCCAGGAGCCGGAGCGTCAGCGCGACCCGGACACCGACGCTCAGCGCGGGATGGCAGCAGGTGAAGATCAGGCGCAGTCGGTCGTCCCGCACGACGCCCTCCTCCTCCGGCTGGTCACGGGCGTGCAGCAGCGCCGCCTCGGCGTGCCGGTCCTTGCCGGACGCCTCCCGGCGCAGGCGGTCGATCGCCCGGTTGCGGGCGGTGGTGATGATCCAGCCGGCCGGACTCGGGGGCAGTCCGTCCGCCGGCCACCGTTGCACCGCCGCGGCGAACGCGTCCTGGACCGCCTCCTCGGCGACGTCGATGTCACCGAAGACGCGGACCAGGACGGCCACCGCGCGGCCGTACTCCGCGCGGAAGACGCGCTCGACTTCCGCTCCGGGAACGGCCGGGCGGTCCGGCATTCAATGCCCGTCGTCGGGCTGGATCGGTCTCACCTCGATGGGGAGGGCGGTCACCCGGGTCACCTTGCCGGCCCAGCCGAGAGCGGCGTCGAGGTCGGGAGCCTCGATGATCGTGAACCCCCCGAGGTGCTCCTTGCCCTCGGTGAACGGACCGTCGGTCGTGAGCACGTCCCCGTCGGAGAGCCGCACGACGGTGGCCGTGCTCGCCGGGTGCAGCCCCCCGGAGAAGACCCACGCGCCGGCGTCCTTCATCTCCTGCCGCAGGACGACGAGGTCCTTCATGATCCGGTCGAGGTCCACGGACGGGGGCGGGGGTCCGTCGGGCTGGTACACGCTGAGCAGGTACTGGGTCATCGGGTCCTCCTCGGGCTCGCGGCCGGCTCACGCCGGCCTCTCACCCTCTACACGAACGGCGTACGGCCGGATCGACATCAGGCTCGACCAGGATCGGATCGACGGCAAGAAGCCCGGTCCGCCGGGCCGAGCAGCCGATAGCGTTCCGGTCATGACCGCGAACGGCCCGGACCCACCCCTCTTCCGTGACGAGCAGGCGTCGACCGGCGGCGAACGGCAGGTGCTCGAGGCGTTCCTGGATCTCTACCGCGGCGTGGTCGTCACGAAGGTGCAGGGGGTCTCCGATGAGGATGCCCGGCGGCGCCTCGTGCCGTCGCTCACCACCCTCGGCGGGATCGTCAAGCACCTGCGCTGGGTCGAGGTGGGCTGGTTCCACCTGCTGTTCGGTGAACGGGCCGAGGACAACCGCCGGCCGCACGAACGGGAGTCGGAGTTCGAGGCCGGACCGGGCGAGACCCTCGACGGCCTGGTCGCCGACTACCTGCGCGCCTGCGATCGGTCGCGGGAGATCGCCGCGGGTCATTCGCTCGACGACCAGGTGCCGCACCGGCGGATGGGCGCGGTGACCCTGCGCTGGATCTTCGTCCATCTGATCGAGGAGACCGCCCGGCACGCCGGTCATCTGGACATCCTGCGCGAGCAGATCGACGGGACGACCGGGTTCGACTGACGCCGGGATCCGATCGGCGCCGTCCGGGCGCTTGACCTTGTCCCAGGGGCAGGCCCGATGGTGGGCGGGCCGGATGAGAGTCATCCGGCGTACCGGGTGAGTCGAAGGGGTGTCGGCATGTACGACGTCAAGGTGCGCGAGGTGCCCGAACTGGCGGTCGTCAACGAGGAACGGACCGTCACGCAGGCGGAGCTGGTGGAGTGGCTCTCCGGCGCGATGGGACGGGTGGAGAAGTCGGCGCAGAACCATGGCGGGCAGGCGCAGACCTCGTCGCTGCCCTACCTGGGCCGCGACGGCCACAAGCCCGCGAGGGTGTTCGTCGTCCTCTATGAGGGGAACCCCAACGAGGGCCCGGTGCCGGTCGAGGTGTGTGCGCCGGTCAACGATCCCGCCGCGGCCGGGCGCCGCATCCCGGCGCATCGGGAGGCCTATGTGCGCCTCACGCGGGCGCAGTGCGAACCGACGTCGAAGGTCGGTGCGGCCTACGAAGCGGTCGAGAGGTGGATCGGCGCCAACGGGCACGAGGTCACTGCCGCACCGCGCGAGACCTACTTCACCGACTTCTACTCGGCGGGGCCCGACGACGACGTCTTCGACGTCGCCTTCCCGATCCGGTAGCCGGAGGCGGGTGGAGGATGTGCCCGTGGGCGTCGTCCAGGAAGGTGCCGGCCGGGCTACGTCGGAACCCGATGGGGTTACGGCGGGGCCCGACGGCGTTGCGGCGGAGCCCGACCGGCTGCTGAGCATCGGGGCGTTCGCCCGCAGGTCGCGGCTGTCGATGAAGGCGCTGCGGATCTACGACCGGCTCGGCCTGCTGACCCCGGCGCACGTCGATCCGGCGACCGGGTACCGCAGATACCGGGAGAGCCAGCTCGAGACCGCGCGGCTGGTGGCGATGCTGCGGCGGCTGGACATGCCGCTGGCGCGGGTCGCCGACATCGTCTCGGCCCCGGCCGGGGCGGCCGCCGACCTGATCGAGTCCTACTGGGCCGGGGTCGAGCGCCGGGTCGGCGGCCAGCGGGAGTTGGTCGCGCACCTGCGGGCCGAGTTGCTCGGGGGCGACGGATCGGTCGGGGGGTTCGAGATCAGAGTCCGCGAGGTGCCCGAGCAACTGGTGCTCACCGAACAGCGCCACGTCCAGATCCCGGGTCTTTCGGACTTCATCGGCACGACGGTGCACCGCCTGACGACCTCCGCGCAGGCCTACGGCGGACCGACCGGGCCGCTCTTCGTCGTCTTCCACGGCGAGGTCAACGAGGAGAGCGACGGCCCGGTCGAGGTCTGCGTACCGATCGACGGCGGCCGGGAGGTCTCGCCGGACACCGCGGCCCGCCGGGAGCCCGCGCACCGGGAGGCCTACGTCCGGTTGCGGAAGGCGCAGGTCGAGTTCCCCTACATCCTGCTCGCCTACGACAGCGTCCATCAGTGGGTCCACGCCGAGGGGCTGTCGGTCGCCGCCGCGCCGCGGGAGGTCTACTTCACCGACTTCCTCGCGGCGGGCCCGGCCGACGAGGTGTGCGACGTCGCCTTCCCGATCGGCTGACGCTCTCCCGTTTGCCCCCCGGTCCCACCGCCCATGTCGCCGGCCCCACCGCCTGGCATCGCCCTAGCAGCGTGCGCCCGTCCATGATCGTGATCGGAAAAAGCCGCGAAACGCCGTGCGGATCCGATCACGATCATGAGATGGGTGGAGTGTCGGCGCTGGCGAGGGTGGAGCACCTCGCTCCCCCGGTCGCCGCCCTGCGCCGGGCGGCGCTGTTCCTGGCCGCGGTGCTCCCCCTCGCTCTGCTCGCCGGATTCCTGGGCGGCGGCCCGACGATCGTCTGGGCGGTGCTCGGCCTGATCATCGGTGTCACCTGCCAGGCGTTCCTCGACACCGGTCGCAGTGTCGGGTTCGGTATCGCAGCGGCCGCCGCCGTCGCCGTCGCCGGGGCGACCGCCGCCGCCACGTCGGGCGACGACCGGGCCCTGACGGTCGGAGCGATCGTCGCCGCGGCCGCCATACTCGCCGGACTGGCCGACCTCTGGAGCGCCGGAGTGCTGACGCTGGTCACCCCATTGACGGCGATCGTCGGCACGGACAAGCCCGGGCTCACCTGGCAGACGACGAGCGGCTGGGTGCTGGCCGGTGCGCTCTACGGAATCATCGCGCTGGCCTTGCTGCACGTCCACGTGCCAGCACAGCCCATCGACGGCCGGCGGGTCGCCCTGCACGCCGCCGTCATGGCGATGCTGTGCGGCGTCGGGGTGGGTCTGATCGTGGCGTTCCGGCTTCCGCACGGCTATTGGCTGATCCTCACCTTCGCCGTCGTCCTGCGCCCGGTCGTCCAGGAGTCGCAGAAGCGCGCCGTCCAGCGCGTGGCGGGGACCCTGCTCGGGGTTCTGATCCCGATCCCGCTCGTCTACTTCCTCCCGCATGCGGCGGTCGCGCCGATCGGGATCGTGTGTCTGTTCGGCTGCGTCTCCTATCTGTTCGCGGGCGACTACGTCCGCCAGTCGATCTTCTTGACGATGACCGTCGTGATCCTCGCGTCCGGCGGGATCAGGGCGGAGGTCCTCGCCCTCGGCGAGCTGCGGGCGATCTGGACGCTGATCGGGGCGGCGGTCGCGGCCGGTGCCGCCGCCCTCCTCTGGCACATCGAGCGCGACTGGCCCGCTCCCCCGCCGTGATCGCACTCGCCCCATCTCATGATCGTGATCGGATAGTGCCGCGAAACGCCGTACGGATCCGATCACGATCATGAGATGTAAAGCCTCAAGGAGAAGACTCGGACCATGCCCCACATCGACCCGTTGCTCGAACGCAACAAGCACTTCGCGACCACACCCGCCCGCGACGGCGCCACGATCGTCCCGCGGGTCCCGGTCTACGTGATCACGTGCCTCGACCCGCGCACCGATCCGTCGGCGTTCCTCGAACTCGACGTGGGCGATGCGGTCGTCGTCCGCAACGTCGGCGGCCGGATCACCCCGGACGTGCTCACCGACCTGGCCTACATCGGCCACCTGTCCCAGGCGGTCTCCCCCGCCGGCGCCCGGTTCGAAGTCGTCATCGTCCACCACAGCCAGTGCGGCACTGCCTTCCTGGCCGATCCCGACTTCCGCCGTGGCTTCGGCGATCTCATCGCCGGTGATGACGCCGCCCTCGCCGCGAAGGCCGTCGTCGACCCCGAGCAGACCGTGCGGACGGACGTCGATCTGGTGCTCTCCAGCACCGTGCTGCCGCGCACGATCACCGTCTCCGGCCACGTCTACGACGTCACCACCGGGCTGGTGACCACCATCGTCCCGGCTCGGCCGATGCCGACCCACGTCCCGTCGGAGTGAGGGCCAGATGTGCGACACCCATGCGGATTCAGGTCAGGTCGGCCGAGCCGTCCCGCGGACCTTCACCGGTGCTGCGGTCGACCCGATAGCGCTGGAGCCGGTCGACGACGTCGTGATCACGACACTGGTCGACAACGTGTTCGACGCGCTGCTGACCGGCGACGACCGGGTTTCGAGAGCGTCGTTCGGCGCAGGTGCCACTCGTGCTCCCCAGTTCGAGTCCGGCTCGACGGCGGTCGGGCTGATGGCCGAACACGGCTTCTCCGCGCTCGTCAGTGTGCGACGCGGATCCACCACCACGACGCTGCTCTTCGACACCGGCCTGTCGCCCGACGCGATGGTCACCAACGCCGACCGGCTCGGCGTGGACCTCGCGCAGATCCAGGCGATCGTGCTGAGCCACGGCCACTTCGACCACGCCGGCGGCCTGGCCGGGCTCAGCCGCAAGCGGGGCACCCGATCACTGCCGATGGTGGTCCATCCGCTGATCTGGACGCGTCGACGGCTCGCCGTCCCTGGCCGCGAACCCGATGAGCTACCCACGTTGAGCCGGCGGGCGCTCGAGAGCGAGGGCCTTGCGGTGGTCGAACGCCGCGAGCCGTCACTTCTCGTGGACGGGTGCGTCCTGATCACGGGCGAGGTGGACCGCACCACCGAGTTCGAGCGCGGAATGCCGCCCGCCCACCAGGCCTGGACCGGCTCGGCCTGGCAGCACGACCCGCTGATCCTCGACGATCAGGCCCTGGTCGTGCATGTGCGGGGACGCGGCCTGGTGGTGCTCACCGGCTGCGGGCACGCCGGCGCGATCAACATCGTGCGGAACGCCCAACGGCTCACCGGCGTGCCGACGCTGCACGCGCTGTTGGGCGGTCTGCACCTCGGCGGTCCGGCGTTCGAGCCGGTCATCGGTCCCACCGTCAGCGCGCTCACGGAGCTGGCCCCGGGCCTCGTCGTACCGGGTCACTGCACCGGCTGGCGCGCCCAGCACGCGATCGCTGCGGCCCTGCCCGACTCCTGGGTCGCCGGCAGCAGCGGCTCGTCGTTCTCCCTCACCGCGGCATGACCGTGGAGCCGCGCCGCCGCCACCGCGGCCCATGATCAAGAGGAGATCCGTACGGCGTGTCGCGCGCAAATCCCCTCTTGATCATGGGCGGCCGGGGCGGGAGCGTCGCCCTGCCTCATGATCGTGATCGGAAAAAGCCGCGAAACGCCGTACGGATCCGATCACGATCATGAAACTGGGGCGGGCGCCGAGGCGGGCACCAGGTCGAGCAACGGGTCAGGACCACCGCGATCAGGACACGCCGTAGCCGCACGGCGTCTGCGCGAGCTCCCTGGGCCGCTGTCCGGGCCATAATCCCCCGAATGCTGATCTTCATCACCGCTCCGGGCCCGGCCGTTCGCTTCGGCGACCCCGGGGGAATCGGCGGCGGTCGCGCACGCGGCGCACGACTACGGCGGGCTACCCCACTACAGTCGTGTAGTACGCAGTCGTCGTCGACCGCCGGTCGGCCATGGGGACGGCGGCGGATCAGTAACCGCACGACGACTCGAACGGCCGCGATGCCCGAGTCACCACGTGAGGAGCACCGGTGAGGACGGGCACCTTCGACCCACCCGCGGACATCCGCGTGGTCGACGACGTCCGGCCGAGCCGGGTGGACCGCCGGGGCGCCTGGCTCGGCGCCGCCACCGGCACCCTCGCCGTCCTGGCCATCCTGGTGATCGGCGGGCGGGTGGGCTCGGTCCCGGGTGCGCGCCCGGTCTCCACCTGGTTCGGGCTCCTGGCCGGGACGTCGGCGCTCACCAGGGGCTCACTGGCCCCCGGCCTGCTGCTGATCCCTGCCGTGGCCGGGCTCGCCCTCTCCTGGCTCGCGGTGCTCCGCGCGGCCCAGGGCGGCGTCGTCGGCACCCGGTGGCTAGGCGGCCTCGGCGCGCTGTGGTCCGGCCTGTTCCTGATCGGGCCGCCGCTGTTCAGCTCGGACTCCTACAGCTACGCGGCGCAGGGCCTGCTGGTGCTGCACGGCTTCGACCCCTACCACGTGGGACCGGCCGCGCTGGGCCACGCCGCGGCGGCCGCTGTCGATCCGCGCTGGCGGGACACGGTCACGCCCTACGGCCCGGTGGCGCTGCACACCGAGCACTTCGCCGCCTGGCTGGGTCACGGCAGTCCGCTCGCGACCCTGCTCATCATGCGGGCGATCACCTATGCCGCGATGGTGGGCGCGGCGGCGCTCGTCCTGCGGGTGACGTCCCGGGCGAACCGGCCGGTGGTGCTCACCTACCTCTTGCTCAGTCCCCTGGTGCTCCTGCACATCGCCTCGGCCGGCCACCTCGAGGCACTTCTGGCCCTGGCTCTGGCGGGTGCGCTGCTCGCGGCCCGCCGCGGCGCGTGGACGCTCGCGATCGTCGCGGCGACTGTCGCCTTCATGACGAAGGCGCCGATCCTGCCTGCGGTGTTCGCGATCGGCTGGGCGCACGCCGCCGGCATTCCCTCGATGGGCCGGCGGATCCGGGCCATCGCCACCGATACCGCGGCGTTCGCCGTGACCGCGTTCGGGCTCGCGGCCAGCGTGCCGGACGGGTGGGGGTTCCTGCGCGCGCTGGGCACTCCGGGGCTCACCCTGACCCCGGCGGCCCCGACCTCACTGTTCTTCCGGCTCCTTGTGGCGCTGCGCAACGCCGGGCTGGTCCTCCCCTCCGACAACATCCTGCTCACCTTCGCCCGGATCACCGGCCTGACGGTGGGCGGGGTCCTGTGCATCGCCCTGGCCGCGACGGCGTCCCGCCGGCCGCTGGCGGCGACCGTCGGCCTGTGCATGATGTCGCTGGCCCTGCTCGCCCCGGTGCTCTACCCGTGGTACCTGCTCTGGGGACTCGTTCCCCTGGCCATGGTGTTCACCCGCTACCGCGCCGTACTCACCGTCGGGATGGGGCTCGGACCGCTGCTGGCGATGCCCGGCCTGACGTTCGGACCGCTGGCCCCGATCGGGGTGGCCACCACCGCGTTGGTGTTTCTCGCCGTGGCGTTCGGTCCGGGGATCCGCCGACGGCGGCAGGCCGAGCACGCGCTGTCGTCCCCTGCGCCGCGGCGTCGCCTGGTGACCGGTGAACCGGCCCCGGAGGGCGGCCCGGTCGGTGTTTCGACGTACCGCTCCACGCAGCTGACCAGGAGCCCGCGCGGACGTGGGTGACCAGATCGGCGCACCGCGCGTGCTCGTGGTCGAGGACGACGACGTGATCGGAGGCGCGCTCGAGTCGACGTTGCGGGTGAACGGCTACCAGGTGCTCTGGGTGCGCAGCGGCCGCAGCGCCCTGCGCGCGGCGACGGCCGAGATGTTCGACCTCGTCCTCCTCGATCTGGGGCTGCCCGACCTCGACGGCGTCGAGGTGTGCCGGCAGCTGCGCGCCGCGCAGTCGTCGTCCGTCGTGGTGATGCTGACGGCGCGCCAGGACGAGATGGACGTGGTCGTCGGGCTCGAGGCCGGGGCCGATGACTACCTGACCAAGCCGTTCCGCTCGACCGAGCTGCTCGCCCGGATCCGGGCCCACCTGCGCCGCGGGCCGACCACGGCCGGGTTGTCCGACACGCTGCGCGCCGGGGACCTCGAGCTCGACACGTCCGCCCGCCGGTGCAGCCTCGGCGGCACCGCCGTCACGCTGCGCACCAAGGAGTTCGACCTGCTGGCCCGACTCGCCTCGGAGCCCGGCGTCGCGGTCAGCCGGCACACCCTGATGGCCGACGTGTGGGATGCGCACTGGACCGGATCGACCAAGACGCTCGACGTCCACGTCGCCACCCTCCGGCGGCGGCTGGCGAGCGTCGCCGAGCAGACGCCGGGTTCGACCCCACCGAGGATTGTGACGTTACGTGGCTTCGGCTACCGGCTCGACGATCCCGCCGACGGCTGACCGCGGCGCGGACCGGCCGACGCGGCCGGGCCTGGGCATGCGGCACCGGATCGTGCTGCTCGCCGTCACCGCGGCCGCGCTCGCCACGACGTTGTTCGGGCTGCCCCTGGCGATCGCCGCCGCGCACACCTACCGCAGCGACGAGCGGGACGAGCTCGAACGCGTCGCGGACCGTGCGGCGATCGCCGTGTCGGCCGACGTCGTGCGCGGTCGGGGCGGGTCCGCGCTCCCGCGACAGTCGCGCACCGAGCTCATCGGCCTGTACGACGACGCCGGGCGCCGCACCACCGGCCGGGGTCCGGCGGGTCCCGATGCCGTGGTGCGCAGCGCATTGCACGGCAACATCGCGAACGGGCAGGTCGGCAGCGAGCTGCTGGTGGCGGTCCCGATCAGCGACGGCCACCGGGTCATCGGCGTGGTCCGGGTCGGGACCCCGACCAGTGAGGTGAACCGGCGAACGGCGATCACCTGGCTGCTCATGTTCGGACTGGGCTGCGTGGCCATCGGCGTGACCTGGCTGCTCGCGCGCCGGCAGGCCCGGCGGCTGGCCGCGCCGCTGGAGGACCTGGCCGCGGCCGCGGAGCGACTCGGCGACGGCGACTTCAGCGCCCGCGCCGCCGCCACCGCCGTACCCGAGCTCGACGCGGTCGCCACCGCGGTCAACACGACTGCGGAGCGACTCGGCTCCCTCGTCGCCCGCGAGCGGGCCTTCAGCGCGGATGCCTCCCACCAGCTGCGCACTCCGCTCACCGGGCTCCGGCTCGGCCTGGAGGCCGCCCTGTCCGGGCCGGACCGCAACCTGCGTCCGGCCGTCGGGTCGGCCATGGCCGGGGCCGACCGACTCGCCCGCACCATCGACGACCTGCTCGCGCTGGCCCGGGACACCGGCGGCGGCCGGGCGACGGTGGACGTCGGGGCGGTGGTGGAGGAGGTACGACGTACCGCGGCGCCGCTGCTGGCGCGCTCGGGCCGGGCGATCGAGACGTCGGTCGAGGACGGGCTGCCGCGGGCGTTGGCCTCGCCCGCCGCGGTCCGGCAGGTGCTGGCGGTGCTGGTCGACAACGCCGTCCAGCACGGCGCCGGCACGGTGCGGATCCGGGCGCGGGACGCGGCCCGCGCGGTCGCGGTGGATGTCAGCGACCAGGGCCGCGGGATCACCGGAGACACCGAGGGGATCTTCGTACGCCGGGCGGCGAGCGGAGCCGGCCACGGGATCGGGCTGGCCCTGGCCCGCACCCTCGCAGAGGCCGAGGGGGGCCGGCTGGCGCTCAGCTCCCCGGCACCGCCCCGATTCACCCTGCTGCTGCGGTCCGAGGAGTCCACCGCCGGGCGCGACGAGGATCGAGCCGGCCCCGGGCCGTGACCGCTCGCCGTCCGTTTGCCGTCCGCTTACCTTGCCCCGGTCAGCCTGGAAGGTGTGAGGCAGATTCGGCTTTCGCTGGCAGTCGCCGCCGGCACGCTGGCGGGGCGGCTCTCGCGGCTGGCCCGGCGCGGTCGCGGGGTGATCATCAGCGGCCGGGTCACGCTGGCGCTCGACCCGGACGCCCTGGTCGAGCTCGCCCAGGGCCGGACGGTCGTCCTCGTGTCCGGCACCAACGGCAAGACCACCACCAGCCACCTGCTGGCCGCGGCGTTCGCGACCGGTGGGCCGGTCGCCACCAACCACTCGGGTGCCAACATGCCGGACGGGATGGTCGCGGCGCTGAGCGGGGACCGGCGCGCTCCGGTCGCGGTGCTCGAGGTCGATGAACCGCACCTGCCCTACGTGCTGGACCGCGTCGATCCGGCGGCGGTCGTGCTGCTCAACCTCAGCCGGGACCAGCTCGACCGGGTCGGCGAGGTCCGCCGGCTGGAGGCCCGGCTGCGGTCGGCCCTTGCCGACCGACCGGGGACGCTCGTCGTCGCCAATGCCGATGACGTGCTCGTCGCCTCGGCCGCCTGGGACGCGCCCCGACGGCTCTGGGTCGGCGCCGGCGCGCCCTGGGATCAGGACGGCCGCATCTGCCCCCGGTGCGCCGCACCGGTCCGGCGGGACGCCGAGGCGTGGTCCTGTTCGTGCGGGCTGCGCCGGCCGGACTGCGCCTGGACGCTCGAGGAGCGCAAGGTCCGCACCGCGGACGGCCGGCGGCTGCCCCTGGATCTCGGGCTGCCCGGCCGCGCCAACCGGTCCAACGCGGTGATGGCGTTGGCCACCGCCACCGCCCTCGGCGTCGACACCGAGACCGCGCTCGCCGCGATCGGCGACGTGGCCGAGGTCAACGGCCGCTACCGCACCGTCGACCGGCACGGACGGCGGGTGCGGCTGCTGCTGGCGAAGAATCCGGCCGGGTTCGCCGAGACGCTCAGCCTCCTCGAGGACATGCCCGGGCCCGTGATCGTCGCCGTCAACAGCCAGGAGGCCGACGGGCGGGACATCTCGTGGCTGTGGGACGTGCCGTTCGAGCGGCTCCGCGGCCGGGAGCTGGTGGCCTGCGGCGACCGCGCCGACGACGTCGCCACCCGGCTGCTCTACGCCGAGGTCGCGCACCGCACGGTCGCCGACCCGCGCCGCGCACTGGACACCCTGCGGCCCGGTCCGGCGGTGCTCGTCGCGAACTACACGGCATTCCGGGATGCCGCCCGGCAGCTCGACCGTGCCGCGTGACTCGACGGTCCGCATCGGCCTGCTGCTCCCGGACGTCCTCGGGACCTACGGCGACAACGGCAACGCCGTCGTCCTCGAACGCCGCCTGCGCTGGCGCGACATTCCGGCCCAGATCGTGCGGGTCGGCGTCGAGGACCCGGTACCGGCCGGGTGCGACATTTACCTCCTCGGCGGCGGCGAGGACCAGGCGCAGCTGCTGGCCGCGGACAAGCTGGGCGACGACCCGGGGCTGCGCCGCGCGCTCGACCGGGGCGCGGCCGCCCTCGCCGTCTGCGCGGGGCTGCAGGTGTTCGGTCGGTGGTTCGGCGGCGCCGCGGGTGACCGGTACGACGGGCTCGGTCTGCTGGACGTCAGCACGGTGCCGCGCCGCACGCGGATCGTCGGTGACCTCACCGTGCGTCCCGACCCGGCGCTGCTGGCGGACCCGCTGAGCGGCTTCGAGAACCACCAGGGAGCCACCACCCTCGGCGCGGATGCGACACCGCTCGGCGCCGTCCTGCAGGGAACCGGCAACGGTGCCGGCCCGGCCGTGGACGGCGCCATTACCGGACGGGTGATCGGCACCTACCTGCACGGTCCGGTGCTCGCCCGCAACCCGGCGCTCGCCGACCTGCTGCTCGGCTGGGTGGTCGGCTCTCCGCTCCCGGCACTGCACCTGCCGGACGGCCTGCAGGCGTAGGCCCTGCGGCCCCGCGAGGGGTGGAGGAAACTGCACCCCGACCGGGCACGTCGCGGCACTGTGCCGCGCCCGGCGTACGGCGATCGTCAGAGGTGCCCCACGCATCCGACGAGGAGAAACCGATGGCGACCGCGCTCACGTCCTATCCTGCTGCTGTGCCCGACCCCGACCGCGCCGGCTGGCCGGCCCGGTGGGCCGCCCCCGGGAGGGGCCTGCTGCTCGCCGGTCTCACCGTCGTCGAGTCGGTGTTGGCCTGCGTCGTGGCGTTCGCCGCAACGCTGCTGTTCGTCGTCGTGGGCGTCTACCTGCTGCCCGGATCGGCCGGTGGGCTCCGGGGAGTGGCCGGGGTCGCCCGGCGCCTGGCCGGGCAGTGGGGCGGGGTGCCGATCCCGGAGCCCTACCTTCCCGAGCCGGCGACCGGGCCCGGCCTCCGCGGCCGGGTGCAGCGCAACCGCGCCCTGCTGACCGACCCGGCCACCTGGCGCGACCTGCTCTGGGCGGTCGTCGACCCGTTCGTCGGCGGCATGCTCGCCCTCCTGCCGGCGACGCTGGTGGTGTACGGCGTCTTCGGGGTTCTCGTGCAGCCCTTCGTGTGGGGCCCGATCGACCGCGCCGGGGGCAGCAACTGGTACACCGCGATCCATGTGCAGTCGACCGGCACCGCGATCGCCGGCATCCCGGTCGGCGTCGCCCTGATCGTGCTCGGCCTGCTCACCGGGCCGGCCGTGCTGCGGGCCCATGCCAGGTGGACCGCCGTCCTGCTCGCCCCCACCCGCACGGTCCGCCTGCAACAGCGGGTCGCCCGCCTGACCGGGACCCGGGCCAACGCGACGGACGCCCAGGCCGCCGAACTCCGCCGGATCGAGCGTGACCTGCACGACGGCGCGCAGGCGCGGCTGGTCGCCATGGGCATGAGCCTCGGCAACGCCGAGAAGGTGCTCGACGACGACCCGGCGGCGGCCCGGCGGCTGCTGGTCTCGGCCCGCGAGGCCTCCTCGAAGGCGCTCGAGGAGCTCCGCGACCTCGTCCGCGGCATCCATCCGCCGGTGCTCGCCGACCGCGGCATCGCCGACGCCGTCCGCGCCCTGGCCCTCGACAGCCTGCTCGACGTCGAGGTGACCGCGGACCTTCCCGGCCGGCCGAGCGCACCGGTCGAGTCGGCGGCGTACTTCGCCATCAACGAGGTGCTGACCAACGCCGCGAAGCACAGTGGCGCGACGCGGGTGGACGTCGTCATCGACCACCGCGACGGAGCCCTCACGGCCGCGATCACCGACGACGGCCGGGGCGGCGCCGACCCGGCTCTGGGCACCGGTCTGCGCGGGATCGAGCGCCGGCTGGCTACCTTTGACGGCACCATGGTCGTCGTCAGTCCGGTCGGTGGCCCGACCCACGTCTTCCTGGAGATCCCGTGCGCGTTGTCCTCGCCGAGGACCTCTTCCTCCTGAGGGACGGGCTCGTCCGCACCCTGGGCGAGCACGGCTTCGACGTGGTCGCGGCCGTCGACAACGGCCCGGCGCTGTACAAGGCCCTCGCCGAACTCCGTCCGGATGTCGCGGTCGTCGACGTCCGGCTCCCGCCGTCGTTCACCGACGAGGGCCTGCAGGCCGCCCTCGAGGCACGTCGGCGGACACCGGGGTTCCCGGTCCTCGTGCTCTCGCAGTACGTCGAGCAGCTCTACGCGCGGGAGCTGCTCGCCGACGGCGCCGGAGCGGTCGGCTACCTGCTGAAGGACCGGGTCTCGCACACGGCGCAGTTCGTCGACGCGGTGACGCAGGTCGCGGGCGGCGGGACGGTGATGGATCCGCACGTCATCGCCAAACTGCTCTCCCGCGGCGATGCGCGCGGCCGGACCGCGGCGCTCACCGGCCGGGAACGCGAGGTGCTGGAGCTCATGGCCGAGGGCCGCTCCAACGCCGCGATCAGCCAGCGTCTGTTCATCGGCGCGAGCGCCGTGACCAAGCACACGGCGAGCATCTTCGCCAAGCTGGAGCTGCCGCCGTCCGACGACGACAACCGCCGGGTGCTCGCCGTGCTCGCCTACCTCAACCGCTGACGGCGGGTCCCGAACTGGACACGCCGCGCCGGGTTCGGAACGCTCAGGGCATGACCGGTCCCGCTGAATACGACCTGTGCCCGTGGGTGTTCTGGAAGTCCGCGACCGAGGAGGAGCGGGCGGCGCAGCTGGCTCTGCAGCGCGCCTTGACCGGCGGGGCGGACGTCAAGCTCGGTGAGGGGGTCTTCGTCTCGCAGTACGCCGGGGTCTTCCCCCGCCGGCTCGTCATCGGCGACAACTCCTACCTCGCCGCCTACACCTACGTCACCGACGACGTGACGATGGGCGCGCACTCCACGCTCAACCCCTACGCGACCGCCCGCGGCACCGTCCGGGTGGGCGACGGGGTGCGCATCGGCGCGCACTCCTCGCTGCTGGGCTTCAACCACTCCATCGAGCCCGACCGTCCGGTGCACCAGCAACCGGTCACCTCGAGAGGGATCGTCGTCGGCGACGACGTGTGGATCGGGTCCAACGCCGTGGTCCTCGACGGCGTCCAGGTCGGGTCACACGCCGTGATCGGCGCCGGTGCGGTGGTCACCAAGGACGTCCCGGCCTGGGCCATCGTCGCGGGCAACCCGGCCCGGGTCGTCCGGGACCGCCGGGTCCCCCGGCGACCGGCGTCGGCCGGCCTGACCGCCCGGCTGGAGTCCTTCGCGGAGCAGGCCCGGGCCGAGGCCGCCGCCGTCCTGGCCCGGTGTTGGGAGCCGGGCGGCGACGGCGACCGGTTCGTCGACCGCCCGGGCGCCGCGCCGACGGTGCGGGCCTGGTGCGACGCCGTCGAGATCGCCGACCTGCTGACCGGGACGACGCCGCCGCAGGCGCCGGCGTCGACCCTCGTGCCCTTCCTGCAGCGGATGCAGGACCCGGCGACCGGGTTGGTCCCCGAGGTCGGCGGCGGCCGGCCGTCGATCACCGAGGGTCCGGCGCCGTACCACATCCTGGCGGTGGGCTACGCGCTCGACCTGCTCGGCGCCCGCTTCCCGCACCCGCTCACCGCGGTGTCCGAGGTCGACGCCGACACGCTGGTGGCCCGCCTCGATCAGCTGCCGTGGACCGACACGGTGTGGTCGGCCGGCGGCTGGATCGACTGCTTCGCCACCGGGCTCTACCGCAATCTGGCCGATTTCCAGACTCCCGGCACGATCGACACGCTGCTCGGCTGGCTGCTCCTGCACGCCGACCCGTGGCACGGAATGTGGGGCCGGCCGACCGACCGGTTCGGCTGGCAGCAGGTGGTCAACGGCTTCTATCGGCTGACCCGGGGGACGTTCGCCCAGTTCGGGGTGCCGCTCCCCTACCCGGACACCGCGATCGACACGCTCCTACGCCACGTCCGCGACGATCGTTACTTCCGCGACGACCGCGGTACGGCGTGCGACGTCCTCGACGTCATCCACCCGCTGTGGCTGGCCGGCCGGCAGACCGGCCACCGCCGCGGCGAGGCGCAGGACTGGGCGCGTCGGCAACTCGACCGCGTGCTGACCCGGTGGCAGCCCGGCGCCGGCTTCAGCTTCGCCCTGGAGAGCGGCCCGGACCCGTCCCGGACGGCCGGCCTGCAGGGCACGGAGATGTGGCTGGCGATCACCTGGCTGCTCGCCGACCTGGTCGACGAGAGCGAGGCGCTCGGGTACCGGCCCCGCGGCGTACACCGCCCGGAACCGGCCCCGAGCCCCCACGTTCCCCTCGGCTAGCGTCCCCCGAGCGAGCGCTGGGTCACCTCGCCGCCGCGGATGTCGACGACGGCGTCGTCGGCGCCGACGATGCGGTAACGCCCGGCCGGCAGCGCCGGGAAGAGGGCGCCGTAGACGGTGGTGTCCCGGGGCGTGCGATGGGCCCGCACGACGGTGTGCGTCCGGTGGCCGGGATCGGTCACCGGGCTGACGTGGATCTCCTCCTCGTCCCGGGCGGCGTCGACGAGAAGCAGCAACGCCCCGGTGTCGCCGCCGATGTCCAGCACCGCGCCGGACTCGGGACGTGAGTGTGTCTCGATCATCGTCGGTCCTTCCGCCGTCATGGCCTACGACGCCGGCGTGCTGAACCCGCTGTGCGGCACGCCGAGGTAGGGGAAGTTCGACAGGTAGGGGATGTCGAGGTCGTCCGGGGTCACGCCGTCGTCGACGAGTGACGCGGCGCCGTCCGCGGTGAACGACGAGTCGACGAGCGGGTACGTCGCACCGGCCAGCGCGCGCAGCTCGATCGCGACGACGTCGTCGGCGACCCGGCGACCGTTGGGGAAGCCGGCGAGGTCGCCGCCGAGCAGCCCGTCGATGTTGGGCTTCGACGCCGGCGGAATCGCCATGTTGAGCCGGAGCAGGTCCGCCTGGTGGGTGCCGGTGAAGTTCTGGAATCCGGCGATCAGCCCGGTCGGGATCCCGGTGAGCAGGATGGCGAGCAGGTCCGCGCGCGCCTTCTTGCTGGCGTTGAGCGCGGCCAGGTTCGGGAACACCCCGGGGTACAACCCCGGCAGCAGACCGGAGACCTCGGGATGCGCGACGTACTTGGCGAACTGCGCGTCCTGGTCCGGAGTCACCGCGTTCCAGCGGTCCTTGTCGCCCATCGGGACGATGACCTCGTTGAACAGCGGGTTGCCCAGCCGGGACACCTGCACGAACGGCCCGAGGTCGACGTTCTCGCCCTGACCGTTGTGCCGGACCGTGACCCGGCGCCGGCTGGCGGCGGCGTAGACGCCGATGACCGAACGCCGGTCGGCCGGATCGGTCGGCGTGCCCCACCCGGCCAGATCGCTCCTGGGCACCTGGATCGCGATGCTGTGCACGTTGAGACTCTTGGTGGCGTTCACTCCCGGCTCGGCGCCGAGCATCGGTGCCCACGTGCAGCTGTTGGAACGGCCGCAGGTCGAGCAAGTCGAAGACGGCACCGAGGTCGACGTAGAAGCCTTCCGCGCGCTGCCCGGCGAAGACCTTCATGTTCCCCGGCAGGGCGTGCACGGCGGCCTGTGCGAGACCGGCGTAGTGCGGCGTGGAGAGCGGGCCGATGTTGCACGGCGGACAGGCCAGCCCGCGGCCGAGCACGTGACTGCCGTGGCTGTCGATCCGGGTCAGCGTGTAGAACTGGCGCCGGTTCCAGTTCTGGCCGACAGCGACCCGATCGGGCCGGTGTTGTAGAGGAACGTGTCCTCGTTGCGGACCCTCGTCTCGAAGCGGAACTGGTAGGAGACGTCGGGCTTGCCGTCGCCGGTCCGTTGTCGACGTTGATCGAGTAGAGGACGTCGTCGCCGAACTCGAAGAAGTTCGGGCCACCGGCCGGGCCCCTGCAGACGGCGATGTAGTTCGCAATCAGCGTGACCGTGTCGGGCTTGTCGGGACTGACGAACGCGTAGACATCGGTGTTGTCGGCGACCGGGTCCTTGGAGATCTCGGGCGCTTCACGGTGAGAAGACATGCCTGTACCTCACAGGTGGGAAGTGAAAGGGAGAGCCGGGCGGACGGGCCGGCTCAGTCGGCGATGTCGAGCAGGCGGGCGGCCAGGGCCCGGTCGTGCACCGTCACCTGGCGCTCGCCGGAGTAGATCTCGATCTCGCCGGTGCGGGCGTCGCGGACGTGCGCGACGACCGGTCCGTGAGCCGACGAGTGGCGGGTTGCCGCCCCGGCGGGCGCCGAGGCGTCGAGCACCGCGCCGGCTGCGGCGACGGCCAGGCCGGCGCCGGCGGCGCCCTTGAGCACCAGGCGGCGCGGCACGCCGCTCGGGCCGGTGCCCGGTGCGCCCGGGTCGCCGGGTCGGGTGTCTGCGGAGTCGTCTGAGCGGGGCATCGCAACCTCCTTCGGGAAACCTGCGGACCGGACCGATGATCGGGTCACACCGCACGTTCGATCTGGTCGGCCGATCGGTTCTTTCCCTCAGTCGTCCGATCGCGTGACAGCGCCTGCGCAGGTGGCCGATCGTGCATAGTCCCTCGCGACTGTCGGCTCGGCAGGGTAGACAAAGGGGCGTGGATGACAGCCTTGACCTTCGCCCGATCGACGCCGACGAGTTCCCGGCGTACTTCCGCTCGCTCTACGAGACATTCGGCGGCGACGCCCGCGACGACGACGCCGAGGCCGACCGATGGGTCTTCGAGCCGGATCGCAGCCTGGCGACGTTCGCCGACAAGCGGATCGTATCGACCGCCGCGATCTTCAGCCGCCGGATGACGGTGCCGGGTGCGGAGGAGCTGCCCGTGGCGGCGGTGACCATGGTGACGGTCTCCCCGACCCACCGCCGGCAGGGCATCCTCCGGGCGATGATGCGCCGCCAGCTGACCGAGCTGCACGAGGAGGGCCGCGAGCCGGTGGCCGCCCTGTGGGCCTCCGAGGGCACGATTTACGGCCGGTTCGGTTACGGCCTCGCCGCGCGCCGGGCCCGGTTCACCGGGGACACCCGGTCCCTCACCGTTCCGCGCGACGCCGGCGACGGGCGGATCCGGATGGTGAGCCTCGAGGAGGCCCGACCGCACCTGTCCTCGGTCTACGACGCCGCCCGCACCCGCCAGAACGGCTGGCTCGACCGGCCCGGCCGTTGGTGGGACAACCGGCTCTTCGACCCCGACCACGCCCGCGACGGGGCGACCGCCCTGCGCTGCGCCCTCTACGAGCAGGCGGAGGGGACGGTCACCGGTTACGCGGTCTACCGCATCAAGCAGCGGTGGGACGAGACCGGCAACCAGAGCGAGGTGCAGGTACTGGAGCTGACCGCGACCACCCCGCAGGCCTACGCCGCGACGTGGCGGTTCGTGCTCGACCTGGACCTGGTGCGCCGGGTGACCAAGCGCATCGTCCCCGTCGACGAGCCACTGCAGCACATCGTCACCGACCCCAACGCCGTCCGGCTCAGCCTCGACGCCGGTCTCTGGGTGCGGCTGGCCGACGTCGACCGGGCCCTCGCCGCGCGCCGCTACGCGACCGAGGTCGACGTCGTCCTCGATGTCGCCGACGACTTCTGTCCGTGGAACGCCGGGCGCTGGCGCCTGGCGGCCGGGCCGACGGGCGCGACGTGCACGCCGACCAGCGACCCGGCCGACCTGCAGCTGCGCGCCGTGGATCTCGGTGCGGCCTACCTCGGCGGCCCGTCCCTGGCCACGCTGGCCGCATCGGGCCGGGTGCAGGAGCTCCGCCACGGGGCGCTGCTCGCCGCCTCGCGGGCGTTCGCCGAGGACCGCGAGCCGTGGTGCCCGGAGGTGTTCTGAGCATGGCCGCGGACGAGCCGGGGCCGCCGCGGCGGCGGGTGCGCACCCGCAAGCGCCGGGACGCCGCGCCTCCCGCACCCGCAGTCCCTCCCCCGGGCCGCGGAGCCGACCTCGCGCGCGGAGTCGACCCCACCCTCGGAGTCGACCCCACCTGCGCCGCCGGCCTCCCCCACAGCCTCAGCCGGTCGGCGGGGCGGCGGCAGGCGTGGTGCCGACCGCACGGAGCGAGGCCTGCGCGGACTGGTCGGGGCCGGCCCGACCCAGCTCGGGGTGGCGGCGGCGCTGCGCACGCGGGACGCGAGCCGGCCGACGGCCGACGACCTCGCCGCCGCCGAGCGCGACCTCGTGATCGTGCACCGCAACTACGTCGCGCCCGAGGACTCGGGGACCTCGCCGGACTCCTCGTAGCCGGCGACCTCCCGGATCCGCCGCACGTGCCGGGGCGCGCCGCTGAACGGCGTCGTCAGGAAGATCTCGACGAACCGGAGGGCGTCCTCGTCCGGGTGCATCCGGGCGCCGATGCTCACCACGTTGGCGTCGTTGTGTTCGCGGCCGAGCCGCGCCGTCTCGTCGCTCCACGCCAGCACCGCGCGGATGCCGCGCACCTTGTTGGCCGAGATCTGCTCGCCGTTCCCGGACCCGCCGATCACCACGCCGAGGCTGCCCGGATCGGCGGCCACCCGGGTCGCCGTCGCCAGACAGTACGGCGGGTAGTCGTCGCCGTCGACGAACGTCGCCGGTCCGCAGTCGACCGGCTCGTAGCCGAGTGTCGGAAGCCGCTGCAGCAGGTGGGACTTCACGGTGAAAGCCGCATGGTCGGAGCCGAGGTAGACGCGCATTCACGAAGTGTCGCAGGAGGCGCGGGAAGCACGGGAGACGTGGGGTGCGGCGCGCGGAACGCGTAACGTCGTGATCATGGCCGAGCGCTGGCAGGAGGTCGGAGCCGACGTCTTCGTGCGCCGCCACCAGTCCTTCGATCTGAACGTCGGTCTCGTCGTCGGCGACGGCGGCTGCCTGGTGGTCGACACCCGCGCGACGCACGGCCAGGCGCACGATCTGGTCGAGGCGATCCGGACCGTCACCCCCCACCCGTGGACGGTCGTCAACACCCACAACCACTTCGACCATTGCTTCGGCAACCGGGTCTTCCGGCCGGCCGAGATCTGGGCCCACCAGCGGTGCGCCGACGGTCTGCGGAGGCTGGGCGAGACCCAGCGCGCCGTGGTCCGGGCTCGCCGAGCAGGAGGCCGCACCCATCTGGCCACCGAGCTCGCCGACGTCGTCATCGATCCGCCGGACCGGGTCTTCACCGACAGCACGGATCTGGTCGTGGGCGGACGGCTCATCGCGCTGCGGTACCTCGGCCGGGGCCACACCGACCACGACATCGTCGCCATGGTGCCCGACGCCGACGTGATCTTCACCGGCGATCTGGTCGAGGAGGGCGCGCCGCCGAGCTTCGACGACTCGTTCCCGCTGAACTGGCCGGCCACCGTCGCCGGCCTGCTCCCGATGGGCCGGGCGGCGTTCGTGCCGGGGCACGGAGCGGTGGTCGACCGGGACTTCGTCGAGCGGCAGGGCGGCGACCTCGAGGAGACCGCCGAGCGGCGCGGGTCGCGCATGCCGAGGGGCGGTCCGCCGACGAGGCGTGGAGCGAGCTGCCCTTCCCCGAGCCCACCGCGCGGACGGCGCTGGCCCGCGCCTACCAGCAGCTCGACGATCCGGCGACGACCGCCGCGCAGGGCTGAGCCGCGCGGCTCCGGCGACCCGACGTCCTACAGCTGCAGCGACTTGACCTCGCGGAACTCGTGCAGCCCGTAGCGGCCGAGCTCCCGGCCGTTGCCGGACTGCTTGTAGCCGCCGAACGGGCGCGAGCGGGTTGAACGCGGCCGCCGTTGATGTCGACCTGGCCGGTGCGCATCCGCCGGGCCACCGCGAGCGCCGCTCCGGGTCGCCGGACCAGACCGCGCCCGACAGTCCGTAGTCGGTGTCGTTGGCGATCTCGACGGCCTCGTCCTCGTCGGCGTAGGGGATGATCGACAGCACCGGGCCGAAGATCTCCTCCCGCGCGATCGTCATGTCCGGGCGCACGCCGGCGAAAACGGTCGGGCGCGACGAAGTAGCCGCGCCTCGAATCCCTCGGGCGCCTCGGCGCCCCCGGTGACGAGGCGGGCGCCGTCGGCGATGCCCGCGTCGGACGTAGCCGCGCACCCGTTCGCGCTGGGCGGCGGAGGCCATCGGGCCGAGCCGGATGCCCTCGTCGAACGGGTCGCCGGCCGGTGGACGCCGCGGCGGCGGCCGCCATGTCGACGACCTCGTCGTGCCGTTCGGCCGGCACGAGCATCCGGGTCCAGTGCCGTGCAGGTCTGGCCGCCGTTGAGGTAGGCAGTTGGCGACGCCCGACCTTGACCGCCTTGGCCAGGTCGGCGTCGGGCAGGATCACGTTGGCCGACTTGCCGCCGAGCTCGAGGGCGACCCGCTTGACCGTCCCGGCCGCAAGCCGCTCACCCGGCGCCCGGCTCTGGTCGACCCGGTGAAGGAGACCATGTCGACGTCGGGGTGGGCGGCGAGGGCCTCGCCGACCTCGGGCCCGGTGCCGGTGACGAGGTTGAGCACGCCCGGCGGGCAGCCCGGTCCTCGGCCAGCTCGGCGCGAGCAGGTAGACGCGAGCGGGGCGATCTCGCTGGGCTTGAGGACCACGCGTGCAGCCGGCGGCGAGCGCGGGCGCGACCTTCGCGACGGCCTGGTGCAGCGGGTAGTTCCACGGGGTGATCGCCGCCACGACCCCGACCGGTTCGGCACCACCAGCGAGTTGCCGATGGTCTCCTCGAAGGCGAAGTCGGGCAGCATCTCGGCGTAGGACGTGAGCACGCTGTGCGGCAGGCCGGTCTGCACCGCCAGCGCGAGCTTGGTGGGCGCTCCCATCTCGGTGGAGATGGTGCGGGCGATCTCCTCCTGGCGCGCCTTGAGGGCGTCGGCCAGGCCGGCCAGATATTTCGCGCGCTCGCCCGGACCGGTCGCCGACCAGCCGCCGAATGCGGCCCGCGCGGCGCTGACGGCGGCGTCGACGTCGGCCGCCGTGGCGGCCGGCACTGCGGCGATCACCTGCTCGGTGGTCGGGTCGACCACGTCGATCGTCTCGCTCGACCCGGGCGCGACCCACCGGCCGCCGACGTACAGGGACCCGGGATGACGTACCGAGACGTCCCGCCCATGCTGGCCCACGGTTACCTCCACGCTCGACGTCGTTGTCGGCTCAGCCTAGGACGCCCCGCTCCAGACCCGCCCGATCCGCCTGCCCGCGCCCCGCCTGCCCGCCACCGATGATCGTGATCGGATAAAGCCGCGAAACGCCGACGTAATCCGATCACGATCATGGAAGGGATCGGGGGTCAGGGGCCGGGGGCGGTCAGCTGAAGTCGGGCCGCTCGGTGCGGGTCCGCTTGAGCTCCCAGAAGTGCGGGTAGCCGGCGAGAATGCGCGCCGCGTCGAAGATCTGCCCGGCCTCCTCGCCCCGCGGGATCCGCGACAGCACCGGCCCGAAGTACGCCACTCCCTCGACGTGGATCACCGGGGTGCCGACCTCCATCCCGACCGGGTCCATGCCCTCGTGGTGCGAGGCACGCAGCGCCTCGTCGTACTCGGTCGAGTCCCAGCCCGGCCAGGTCCGGCGACAGACCGGCTTCGGTCAGCGCTTCGGCCATCGTCTCCTGAGTCCGCTCCGCCTTCTCGTTGTGGAACTTCGTCCCGACGGCGGTGTAGAGCGGCGCGGAGAGCTTCGCGACCGTGCTTCTGCTCGGCGGCGATGACGACCCGCACGGGTCCCCAGCCCTTCTTCAGGCCCTCCTTGTATCTCTCGGCAGCTCCTCGCGACCCTCGTTCAGCACCGACAGGGACATCGCGTGGAAATCGACGTTGAGGTCCCGTACCTTCTCGGCCTCCAGGATCCACCGCGAGGTGATCCAGGCCCACGGACAGCCGGTGTCGAACCAGAAATCGACCTGTGTGCTCACGTGCGCTCCAGTCGTTTGAACGGACGGCTTTCCGGTTACCAGGCGCAGCATCGCGTATCCGCCGCGCATTCCCCGAACCGACCTGTGGACACCGCGGGCGCTCCGCCGATCGGCGTGAAAGACTGCCGGGAAGCCGCGAAATCCGACCCATCCGGCAATCATCGCCAGGAATACCACCATCACAACCAGTACCGCCGTCACAACCAGTACCCATCGTCGTAACCAGCACCGCATCACAACCAGCACCACCGTCACAACCAGCACCACTACCGGCGATCCCTGGTTCCACGCAGAAGGAGCGACCGCTCGTGCCCGTACCGAACCTGACCCGAGCCGATGCCGCAGACCCGCGCCGCACTGCTCGACGTGACGTCCTACGACGTCGAACTGGACCTGTCACCGACGGCGGCGGCAAGCCCGGCGACCAGACTTCCGGTCCCGCACGACGGTGCGGTTCAGCCTGCCGCAAGCCCACCGCGTCGACGTTCATCGACCTGATCGCCGACGGATTCCGCGAGGTCACGCTGAACGGCGAGCCGGTCGACGTCGACCGACTACGCGCACGAGCGCGGGCATCGCGCTGACCGATCTCGCCGCCGACAACAAGCTCGTCGTCGACGCCGACTGCATCTACACCAACACCGGCGAGGGGCTGCACCGCTTCGTCGACCCGGTCGACGGCGCCGGTCTACCTCTACACGCAGTTCGAGACCGCCGACGCCAAGCGGATGTACGCCTGCTTCGACCAGCCCGACCTCAAGGCGACGTTCACCCTGACGCGTGACCGCGCCGGCCGACTGGAAGGTCGTCTCCAACGGCCGGGCCGAGCGCCGACCGAGGACGTCCCGGGCCGGCGACCAGCTGACGCGCTTCGCCACCACCCCGCGGCTGTCTCGCCGTACATCACCGCGCTGGTCGCCGGGCCGTACCACGAGGCGACCGACAGCGCACGACGGCATCGACCTCGGCATCTACTGCCGGGCGTCGCTGGCTCGAGCACCTCGACGCCGACGAGATCTTCGAGATCACCAAGCAGGGCTTCGACTTCTTCCAGCAGGCCTTCGGCTACCGCTACCCGTTCGACAAGTACGACCAGCTGCTTCGTCCCGGAGTTCAACGCCGGGGCGATGGAGAACGCCGGCTGCGTCACGTTCCTCGAGGACTACGTCTTCCGGTCCAAGGTCGACCGACGCCGCCTACGAGCGGCGGGCCGAGACGATCCTGCACGAGATGGCGCACATGTGGTTCGGCGACCTGGTGACCATGCGGTGGTGGGACGACCTCTGGCTGAACGAGTCGTTCGCCACCTACGCTCAGCGTGCTCTGCCAGGCCGAGGCGACCCGCTGGACCGACGCCTGGACGACGTTCGCCAACGCCGAGAAGACGCTGGGCCTACCGGCAGGACCAGCTGCCCTCGACGCACCCGATCGCCGCCGACATCCCCGACGTCCAGGCGGTCGAGGTCAACTTCGACGGCATCACCTACGCCAAGGGCGCCAGCGTGCTCAAGCAGCTGGCGGCCTACGTCGGCATCGAGGCGTTCCTGGACGCGCTGGCGGGCTACTTCCGCGACCACGAGTACGCCAACACCACCCTCGTCCGACCTGCTCGCCGCGCTGGAGAAGAGCTCCGGCCGGGACCTGTCGCACTGGTCGGCCCAGTGGCTGGAGACCGCCGGCGTCAACACGCTGCGCGCCGAGTTCGAGGTCGGTCGCCGACGGCCGGTTCACCTCCTTCGCGATCGTGCAGGACGCGCCGGCCGAGCACCACGTGCTGCGCGACCACCGGCTGGCGATCGGGCTCTACGACGGCACGCCGCTGCGCCGGGTGCAGCGTCATCGAGCTCGACGTCTCGGGCGAGCGGACCCAGGTGCCGGAGCTGTCGGCGATCGCGCAGCCCGACCTCGTGCTGGTCAACGACGACGACCTGACCTACGCCAAGATCCGGCTGGACGAGCGGTCGCTGGCGACCGTGACCGAGCGGATCGGCGACGCTGGCCGACTCGCTGCCCCGGGCCCTGTGCTGGGCGGCGGCCTGGGACATGACCCGCGACGCCGAAATGGCCCGCGCGCGACTTCCTGTCGCCTGGTGCTGCAGCGGCATCGACGCCGAGACGAGCATCGGCGTGGTCGCAGTCCCTGCACCTGCAGGCCCGCGCGACGCTGGGCTCCTACGCCGACCCGGACTGGGCGCTCGACCGGCTGGGCGCAGCTGGCCGACCACGCCGCACGCCGCGCTGCTGGCCGCCGAGCCGGGCAGCGACCACCAGCTGGCATGGGCGCGGCTGCTCGCCGCCGCGGCCCGCAGCGCCGACCACCTCGGCGCTGCTGCGCGGCCTGCTCGACGGCACCACCACCGTGCCCGGGCTGGCCGTCGACACCGACCTGCGCTGGACGCTGCTGAACGGGCTGGTCGCCGCTCGGCGCCGCCGGCGACGCCGAGATCGACGCCGAGCACGCAGCGGGACGCGACCGCCGCCGGGTCAGCGGCACGCGGCCACCGCCCGCGCGCTGCGCCCGACCGCCGAGGCCAAGGCCGAGGCGTGGCGGCGGGCCACCGAGGACGACGACGCTGCCCAACGCCGTCGATGACGGCGATCATCCGCGGCTTCAGCCACCCGGCCCAGGCCGAGTT
This sequence comes from uncultured Actinomycetota bacterium, assembly GCA_963828605.1. Taxonomy (GTDB): domain Bacteria; phylum Actinomycetota; class Actinomycetes; order Mycobacteriales; family QHCD01; genus DASXJE01. Next base: position 1,275,723 of record CAWHER010000001.1, read on the forward strand.
GCTCGCGCCCTACGTGGACGGTATTTCGGGACGATCGACGAGGTGTGGGCGCGGCGCACCAGCAAGCTCGCGCAGAACGTCGTGGTCGGACTCTTCCCGTCAGCGGTCGCACAGTCCACAGTGGACGCCGCCGATGCCTGGCTGGCCGACGCGACGAAGCCGCCGGCGCTGCGACGGCTGGTCAGCGAGGGCCGGGACGGGGTGGCGCGCTCGCTGCGGGCCCGCGCCCGGGACGCGGCCTCCGCCTGACGCGTCCGCACCGCACCACCCGCACGCCCGCCCGACCGCACCGCCCGACCGCGCCACCCATGATCGTGATCGGATAAAGCCGCGAAACGCCGTGCGGATCCGATCACGATCATGCAGGTGGGCGGCGCCTCCCCCATGATCAAGAGGGGATTCCGGTGCGAAACGCCGAACGGATCCCCTCTTGATCATGGGGAACTGCGGGGGACGACGGGACCGGGAACGAGCGGGAGGGTCGCGCTCGGCGTCAGCTGGGGTGGCCGGCCTGGTCGGAGAGCATCCGTAGCCCGTTGACCACGCCGCCGGTGAGGTCGCCGTTGCCGAACGCGGCGGTCATCGACAGCACGGCCAGAGCGCAGGAACGGTCCGGCAGCCGGACCGCGGAGTCCAGGCCGGTCACGATCTCGAGCACCCGCTGGCCCGGCGATACGGCGACCAGCACGGACCGCGGGGCGATGGCACCGAGCCGGGCGTGCAGCCGCTCCGCATGCCCGCGGGTGGGGATGTCGAGCGCTCCGGTGTAGAGCGTGAAGTAAATGCCGGTCTCCCGGCTGGCCATCGTCAGCGCCTCGTCGATGCGGGCGAGCTGCCGCGGCGTGAACGGCCCGCGGGGGGCCGCGTCGGCGTGCGGCTCGCGCACGGGATAGATCGACACCAGGTCGCTACCAGTCACCGTGCGCACCTCCGCGAGCGGTCCTCTCCGGTACGTCGAGCAGCGCCGCCGGCCCGCGCACGCCGGTCGACGGATGCTCCGGCGCCTTCCCGGAGCCCGGCGGGAGCGCCGGGCGGTGGGCCGCGCTGTGCTCGGCCAGGGTGACGCCGTCCCCGAGCAGGTCCTGCATGTCATAGGGCAGCGCCCGCGGGTGCGGCGAATACCAGACCGGCTCGAACTCCCACGGTTGTCCCGGACGGTACCGAGGTGCGCGCACCGCGCCGGGAACGAAGACGGCGATGGCGAACAGCGAGAACAGCCCGAGCGGGATGCAGACGTAGACCAGCACGGTCTCCAGGACGCTCACGCGCCGAGATTAGCGAACGGGTGTCATCACCACATCGCCGGATGCCGGTCCCGCCACGGGCGGGCCGCCTCCAACTGCGCGGCGAGCGAGATCAACGTCGTCTCCCGCGCCGGGCGACCGGCCAGCATCACCCCGACCGGCAGCCCGTCGGCCGTGATGTGCAGCGGGACGTTGATCGCCGGCTGGCCGGTGATGTTGGAGATGGCGGTGAACGGCGTGAACCGCTTCTGCCGCTCGAAATCCTCCGCCGGGTCGCCGGTCTCGGTGAACCAGCCGATCGGGCGGGCGCGCATGGCCACCGTCGGGGTCAGCACCGCGTCATACTCCGCGGTCGCGACGATCGCGGCCCGGGAGGCCGCCTGCAGGGCGCCGACAGCCTGGACGAACCGGGAGCCGCCGATCTCCCCGCCCCGGGCCCGCAGCCAGCGGGTCAGCGCCGTGAGCTCGCCCTCGCGGGCCGGGTCGACCGGAGCGCCGTGGGTGGCCACCATCCAGAGCACCTCGAACATCGGGATCAGCTCGGCGGGCAGCGGCAGGTCGATGTCCTCGACATCGTGGCCCTGTGCGGCGAGCAGGGACGACGCGTCCTCCCAGGCGGCCCGGCAGTCGGGGTCGACCTCGGCGCCGGGCACCGGCGGGGTGACGAACCGGCCGATCCGCAGCCGACCGGGCGGCCGCGACGCGTGGGCGAGAAAGCTGTCGCCCGGCGCGAGCGGTGGCGCCCAGTGCGGGTCACCGGGCATCGGGACCGCCATCGCGTCGAGCAGAGCGGCGGCGTCGGCGACGGTGCGGGCGAGCGGGCCGTTCCAGGCCAGGCCGGTGACATCGCCGCTCACCGGGCCGTTGCTCACCCGTCCCCGCGACACCTTGATGCCGACCAGCCCACACAGGCTGCTCGGGCACCGGATCGACCCGCCGCCGTCGCTGCCCTGCGCGATCGGGACCAGCCCGGCGGCGACCGCGGCCGCGGCACCCCCGCTCGACCCGCCCGGCGAGAGCGTCGTGTCCCAGGGCAGCCGGGCCGGCGGCGCGACGTCGTTCTCGGAGTAGCAGGACAGTCCGAACTCGGGGGTGTTGGTCTTGCCCAGGCTGATCGTGCCGGCCTGCCGGAGCAGGGTGACGACGTGGTCGTCGACCGGGGGGACGAAGTCGGCGAAGACCCGCGAGCCGAACGTCGTCCGTACGCCGGCGGTGAGGTTCAGGTCCTTGATCGCCGTCGGGACGCCGTGCAGGGCGGGCAACTCGTCCCCCGCGACGACCGCCCGCTCGGCCTCCGCGGCCTGTGCCCGGGCGGCGTCGGCGGTCACGGTGATGAAGGCGCCGAGCGCACCGTCGTGCCGCGCGATCCGGTCGAGGTGGTGCTCGACCAGCTCGACCGGGCTGACCTCCCGGTGCCGTACGGCGGCGGCCTGCTCCAGGGCACTCAGGTCGTGCAACTCGGTCACGGCCGGAACGCTACCTGCCGCCGGTGGTGCACGATGGCCCGGTGACCGTCGACCTCGACCGGACACGGGCCGAGCGCCTGGACGCACTCGACCCGCTGGCGGCATACCGGGACCGGGTGGTGATCGCCGACCCGGACCTGGTCTATCTCGACGGCAACTCCCTGGGCCGGCTCCCGGTCCGGACAATCGAGCGGCTGGGCGCCGCGACGGAGCAGGAATGGGGCGGCGGGCTGGTGCGGTCGTGGACGCAGTGGGTGGACCTCCCCCGCCGCGTCGGAGACCTCATCGGGACCCGGCTGCTGCAGGCCCGGCCCGGCGAGGTGGTCATCGCCGACTCCACCAGCGTCAACCTCTACAAGCTGGCCGCGGCCGCGCTCGACGCCCGCCCCGGCCGGCGGGTGATCGTCACCGACGACGACAACTTCCCCACCGACCGCTACGTGCTCGCCGGCCTCGCCCGCGAGCGCGGACTGCAGCTGCGCACCGTGCACAGCGACCTCGACGACGGGATCGATCCCGCGGTCCTCACCGACGCGCTGGACGACGACGTCGCCCTGCTCAGCCTGTCCCACGTGGCCTACCGGTCCGGCGCGGTCGCGGACCTCGGCGAGATCACCCGGCTCGCCCACCGGGCCGGCGCGCTCACCCTCTGGGACCTGTCGCACTCCGCCGGATCGGTGCCGGTGGCCCTCACCGACGCTGCGGTGGACCTGGCGGTCGGCTGCACCTACAAGTACCTGTGCGGCGGGCCCGGCGCCCCGGCCTACCTCTACGTCCGCCGCGAGCTGCAGGAGCAGCTCCGCCAGCCGATCTGGGGCTGGTTCGGCCAGCGCGACCAGTTCGCCATGGGGGCCGAGTACGACCCGGCACCGGGGATCGACCGGTTCTGCGTCGGGACGCCGCCGGTACTGGCGACGTACGCCGTCGAGGAGGGCGTGCGCCTGGTCGTGGACGCCGGGATCGACCGGCTGCATCGCAAGGGCCAGGCGCTCACCGGCTACCTGCTCGAACTGGCCGAGGCGTGGCTGGCACCGCTCGGCTTCCGGCCGGCCTCTCCACGCGACGAGGCCCGCCGCGGCGCGCACCTGACCCTGCGCCATCCCGCGGCCTGGCAGATCTGCCAGGCCGCCGGCGAACGGGGAGTGATCGCCGACTACCGGACGCCGGACCGGCTCCGGCTCGGGCCCGCGCCGCTCTACACCCGGTTCGTCGACGGGTACGACGCCATGGCGCGGCTGCGCGACCTCGTCGCCGCCGGCGACCACCGCTCCTACCCGGCCGACCCGGGCCGGATCACCTGACGCCGCTCGCGCCGGCTCAGGCGCTGGCCGGCTCGCCGAGGGTGAGATAGGCCTGCCACCTCGGGTCGGGCGTGCGGGCGCCCAGCACCCGCCAGGCCGACCCGGTGGGGGCCCGGGGCGCGGTCCGCAGCCGCCAGCCCAGCTCGGCGATCGCCCGGTCCGCCTTCGTGTGGTTGCACCGCCGGCACGAGGCGACGACGTTGTCCCAGCTGTGCGTCCCGCCGCGGCTCTTGGGCACCACGTGGTCGAGGCTGGTCGCCGGCGCGTCGCAGTAGGCGCACCGGCCGCCGTCCCGGGCGAAGACCGCCTTGCGGGTGAGCGGCACGCTGGCGCGGTAGGGGACCCGGACGAACCTGGTCAGCCGCACCACCGCCGGCAGCGGCACCGCCTGCCGGACGCTGTGCATCACCCCGTCGCCGTCCTCGACGAGCACGGCCTTGGCGGTGAGCACCAGCACGACGGCACGCCGGGAGGACACGACGCAGAGTGGTTCGTACGTCGCGTTGAGCAGCAACGTGACGGACGTCTGTGTCACGGCTCACCTCCGACCGCACACAGTGAACCCGACCGCGGCCCGGAACGCACGCCCATACCCGCTCCTCACCTGCCGGGCGGCGGAACCGGACCTGGCACCCTAGACGTCGTGACCGCCCAGCTTGCCGCTCGCGTCCTGTCCGCGCCGCCGTCGTGCACCCAGCAGAAAGGCACCTTCTGTCACACCGTCTACGACATTACGGGGCAGGCGTGGCTTGCGACGTCCGCTCACCTGATCGTGTCGCACGGCTGGCGGATCCTGTTGATCATCGTGATTGCGCTGATCGCGCGGTTCCTCGCGCACCGGGCGATCCGGCGGGTCACCCGCACCACGACCGAGGGCATCGTCCCGGACAAGCTGCGCCCGCTCACCCAGCGGGCCGCCGGCACCAAGCTGGTGGCCGGATCCTCGGTGATGTTCGAACGGCGGCGCCAGCGGGCCGCCAGCATCGGCTCCATCCTGCGCAGCGTCATCTCGATCGTGATCTTCACCGTCGCCCTCATGCTCGTGCTCGGCGAGCTCGGGATCGATCTCGCGCCGATCCTCGCCAGCGCCGGGATCGTCGGCGTGGCGCTCGGATTCGGGGCGCAGAACCTGGTGAAGGACTTCCTGTCCGGGATCTTCATGATCCTGGAGGACCAGTACGGCGTGGGTGACGCCGTCGACGTCGGATCGGCCGCCGGGACGGTGGAGGAGGTCGGCCTGCGCACCACCCGCCTGCGGGACCTCTACGGCACCGTCTGGTATGTCCGGAACGGGGAGATTCTCCGGGTCGGGAACAAGAGCCAGGGCTACGCCCAGGCCGTCCTCGACGTCCCGGTGCCCTACTCGGTTGACCTCGACCATGCCGCGGCCTTGCTCGGCGAGACCGCGCGGGAGGTCGCCGGGGACGAGGAGTGGAGCGCGGCCGTCCTGGACGAGCCGACCGTCCTCGGGGTCGAGGCGCTCAACGAGGACTCGGCGGTGCTCCGCCTGGTCGTCAAGACCCGCACCGGGGACAAGGACGCCGTCGCCCGCGAGCTGCGGCAGCGGATCAAGGTCCGGTTCGAGGCCGACGGGATCCGCGCGTCGGCGGCCGCCCCGGGCGCCTGAGACCGCCCGGGGCCGGCCCCGTTACTCCGGGTGCCAGCGAGATGAGCCCCGGTTAGCTGAATCCCCCCGTAGACCAGATGCACCCTCCGGGTTCAGAATGTGGGCATGCAACGGGGCGACTCCACGCCGTCGGGGATGTCCGGGTCCCCGGCCGGGTCACCCGCGTCCCGGTCGTCCTCGTCCCGGTCGTCCTCGTCCCGGTCGTCCTCGTCCCGGTCGTCCTCGCCCCGGTCGTCCTCGCCCCGGGTCCGGCTGGACGCCGTGCACCTGCTGTCGAGCGGGGGCACCTCCGCTGAGCCGTCGGCCTCAGCCGCCGATCACCTCGATGCGGCAGCCGCCGCCGAGCACCCCACCGGAGCCACAACCGGGGTCGCCGGCAGGTCCCGGCGTACCACCTATCGCGAGGTCTTCGCCCCGCGCGAGTGGCGCTTCCTCTACGGCGCCCTGGTCTTCTCTCTGCTCGGAGACCAGCTGGCGAAGGTCGCGCTCTCGATCCTGGTCTACGTGCACACGTCGTCGCCGCTGCTGACCGCGGTGACCTACGGCATCTCCTACCTGCCGTGGGTGGTTGGCGGCCCCGTGCTCTCCGCCTTCGCCGACCGCTTCCCCCGCCGCCGCGTCCTGATCAGCTGTGATCTGGCCCGCATGGTGCTGGTCGGGCTGATGGCCGTGCCCGGCGTCCCGGTCGGCGTGCTCGTGGCGATCCTCTTCGTCGCGTCGATGTTCACCCCGCCGTTCGAGTCGGCGCGCTCCGCGCTCTTCCCCGAGATCCTCGACGGCGACGCCTACGTCGTCGGCAACGCCGTGACGACCACCACCTACCAGGTGGGTCAGCTCGTCGGCTTCGTCGCCGGCGGCGCACTGGTCGCGGCACTCACCGCCCGCGGCGCGCTGGCGGTCAACGCCGTCTCGTTCCTCGTCTCGGCCGGACTGATCTGGCTCGGCGTCCACGTCCGTCCCGCGCCGGCGCGCAGCACCGAGAAGGCGCCGTCGCTGTGGCGGGAGACCGGGGCCGGCGCCCGGTTGGTGTTCACCGACCGCCGGCTGCGCGCCATCGTGCTCATCGTGTGGGCGGCATCCGCATTCGCCTACGCCTGGGAGGGCCTGGCGGCCCCGTGGGCGCACGAGCTCGGCGGCGGGGCGCAGACCGTCGGCCTGCTGCTCGGGATCAACCCGCTCGGCGTGATCGTCGGCAGCATCGTCATCGGCCGGTTCTGCTCGCCGGAGACCCGCTCCCGACTGACCCTCCCGCTCGCGATGGCCGCGCCCCTGCTGCTCGTCGCGGTGCTGCCGATGCGCCATCTGGCGATCGTGCTGGTCGTGCTCGCCGCGTCCGGGTTCGCGTCGTCGTTCAACATCGCACTCAACTCGACCTTCGTCCGGGCCGTCGCGCCGGAGTTCCGGGCCCGGGCGTTCGGGCTCGCCCAGGGGGGCCTGATGGCCACCCAGGGCCTCGCCGTGCTCACCGCGGGCGTGGTCGCCGAGGTGGCCTCGCCCAGCGCCACGATCGCGCTGTTCGGGCTCGCCGGCGCGCTCATCGTCGGTCTCGTCGCGTTGAGCTGGCCGCGCGACGCCGCGACCTGAGCGGCGGCTGACCCCACCGGCGACGATCCGGGCAGGGGGCGCTGGCAGGATCGAGGCATGCGAAACGAGCAGCCGGCCGGGTCCGCGGGCGAGGAACAGAGCTTCTACGACGCGGTCGGCGGCGAGCCGACGTTCACGGCGCTGGTCGCCCGCTTCTACGCCGGTGTCGCCGACGACCCGATCCTGCGGCCGCTCTACCCCGACGAGGACCTCACCGCGGCCGAGGTGCACCTGCGGATGTTCCTCATCCAGTACTGGGGCGGGCCGCGCACCTATTCCGAACAGCGCGGCCACCCGCGGCTGCGGATGCGCCACGCGCCGTTCGTCATCGGCGAGCGGGAGCGGCTGGCCTGGCTCGCCCACATGCGCACGGCGCTGGACTCCCTGCAGCTCGAACCCGCGTACGCCGACGCGCTGTGGCGCTACCTCGAGGGCGCCGCGCTGTCGCTGCAAAACAGCATGACGTGACCGCTCAGGCGGCCGGTTCGACGTAGGCCTCGAGGAACGTGCGCTCGGCCGGGTTGAGCCGGCGCACCCGCGCCGCCACGGTGTCGTACGGCACGCACAACGAGCGGGCGGCGACGATGAGCAGGTCGTCGTCGTAGACCTCGTAGTCGACGGTGAACGACGCACCGGCCAGCGCGCTGCACCACATGTCGATGCGCAGCGGGGTCGGCTTGTAGACCACCGGCCGCCGGTAGTCGATCTCGTGCCGGGCGACGACCACCCCGTCGGCGATGGTCGTCAGGCCCGCGGCACCGGCCCGGTCGAAGAACAGGTCGATCCGCGCCTGTTCCAGGTAGGTGACCAATGCCGCGTTGTTGATGTGCCCCTGCACATCCATGTCCGACCAGCGCATCGGGCAGAGATACACGTGACGGGCCATCGTCAGTCGCGGGTCAGCTTGCGGTAGGTGGCCCGGTGCGGGCGCGCCGCCTCGGGACCGAGCCGCTCACCTTGTTGGCCTCGTAGTCGGCGAAGTTGCCCTCGAACCAGAACCATGTCGAGTCGCCCTCGTAGGCGAGGATGTGGGTGGCGACCCGGTCGAGGAACCACCGGTCGTGCGAGGTGATCACGGCGCAGCCGGGGAATTCCAGCAGCGCGTTCTCCAGCGAGGACAGCGTCTCGACGTCGAGGTCGTTGGTCGGCTCGTCGAGCAGCAGCAGGTTGCCACCCTGCTTGAGGGTCAGCGCGAGGTTGAGCCGGTTGCGCTCGCCGCCGGACAGGATGCCGGCCGGCTTCTGCTGGTCCGGGCCCTTGAACCCGAAGGCGCGACGTAGGCGCGGGACGGCATCTCGACCTTGCCGACCTTGATGAAGTCGAGGCCGTCGGAGACGACCTCCCAGACGTTCTTCTTCGGGTCGATGCCGGCACGGCTCTGGTCGACGTAGGAGATCTGGACGGTCTCGCCGACCCGGATATCGCCGTCGTCGGGCTTCTCCTCGCCGACGATCATCTTGAACAGCGTGGTCTTGCCGACGCCGTTGGGGCCGATGACACCGACGATGCCGGCGCGCGGCAGGTCGAAGGAGAGGTCATCGATGAGCACGCGGTCGTCGAAGCCCTTGGCCAGGTCGGTCGACTGGACGACTTCGGCCGAGCCGCGGGCCGGCCGGGATCTGGATCTCGTCGAAGTCGAGCTTGCGCGATTCTCGGCCTCGGCCGCCATCTCCTCGTAGCGGGCCAGCCGGGACTTGCTCTTGGCCTGCCGGCCTTGGGGTTCTGGCGCACCCACTCGAGCTCGTCGGCGAGCCGCTTGGCTCGCTTGGCGTCCTTCTGGCCCTCGACCTTGAGGCGGTCCGCCTTGGTCTCGAGGTAGGTCGAGTAGTTGCCCTCGTAGGGGTAGAGCCGGCCCCGGTCGATCTCGAGGATCCACTGGGCGACGTTGTCGAGGAAGTACCGGTCGTGGGTGACGGCGAGCACGGCGCCGGCGTACTGGGCCAGGTGCTGCTCCAGCCACTGCACGCTCTCGGCGTCGAGGTGGTTGGTGGGCTCGTCGAGCAGCAGCAGGTCGGGCTGCTGCAGCAGGAGCCTGCACAGCGCGACCCGGCGCCGCTCGCCGCCGGAGAGCACCGTGACGTCGGCGTCGCCGGGCGGGCACCGCAGCGCATCCATCGCCTGCTCGAGCTGGCTGTCGAGCTCCCAGCCGTTGCGTGCTCGATCTTGTCCTGAGGTCGCCCTGCTCGGCGAGCAGCGCGTCCAAGTCGGCGTCGGGGTCGCCCATCTGCGGCGCTGATCTCTTCGAAGCGGCGCAGCAGCCCGCGGGTCTCGGCGACCCCCTCCTCGACGTTGTCCCGCACGTCGTTGCTCTCGTCCAGCGGCGGCTCCTGCTCGAGGATGCCGACCGAGTAGCCCGGGGTCAGCTTGGCGTCGCCGTTGGACGGATGGTCCAGGCCGGCCATGATCTTCAGGACGCTCGACTTGCCGGCGCCGTTCGGGCCGACCACGCCGATCTTCGCGCCGGGCAGGAACGCAAGGGTGACGTCGTCGAGGATCAACTTGTCGCCGTGCGTCTTGCGCACCTTGCGCATCGAGTAGATGAACTGTGCCACGGGTGAGAGCCTCCGAAAGAAACGTCGCTGGTGCGTCCAGTGTGTCAACAACGCGGCGCGGAGCGAAAATCCCGTCCCCGGCGACGCCCGGAGATCACCTGCTCACGCGGCGTACCAGCGCGCCCGGCCCGCAGATACCGGGTAATCCTCGTGAACCGACGGGATCGGCGCACGGGCCGCCCGCAGCGCCTATGGTGAGTTGGCGCTGCCGGGTGCTCCGGCACATCCCTCACCGGAGGACCCCATGTTCGGCCTGATCATCACCCTCATCGTCGTCGGCCTGATCTCCGGCGCGATCGCCCGCCTGCTGGTGCCCGGACGCGACCCGATGGGCATCGGCGCCACGATCCTGCTCGGCATCGTGGGCTCGTTCATCGGCGGTTTCCTCGGATATGTGATCTTCCACAAGGACGCGGCCAACGGGTTCTTCCAGCCGTCCGGGTTGATCGGCTCGATCATCGGAGCGGTGATCGCGCTGCTCATCTACCGCTCGATGTCCGGCCGGCGGCGCGCACTGCGCTGACTCGCCGACGCCGCCGGCACGGCTCCGGCTGCCCGGGACAGGGGGGCCCGGCGGCTACCCTTGGTCCGGGCCCGCCGTAGCAGGCCCGCCCGCGCCCGTAGCTCAGCGGATAGAGCAGGAGCCTTCTAAGCTCTTGGTCGTAGGTTCGATTCCTACCGGGCGCGCCGACCCTTCCCGGCGGCGATCGGGTGTGTGACGGGTTGCGCTTCACGACCCTTCGGACGGCTATCGGTTGACGGGAAAGCGGCGCGACATCGTGCGCCGTACCCGCATCTCGGGGACTCTCATGCGAGTAGGACGCACGATGTCGGCCGTCGTCACAAGCCCGGCGAGCGCGGAAACTCCGCGAGCCGGAAGTCGGCGTAGTCGAACCCGGGTGCCACGACGCAGCTGACGAGGACGGGTGTCTCGCCGAGTGGCCGGGCGGTCTGCCAGACCCCGCCCGGGATGTGGACCTGGGGGTGCCGGCCGGCATCGACCTCGGCGCCGAGGACCACCGCCCGGCCGGTCGCCGGCGCGTCGCCGGTGCCGCCGAGCCGCAACTCGAGCGGGCCGCCGCCGTGCCAGAACCACAGCTCGTCGGAGCGTACGACGTGCCAGCGCGACTCCTCGCCCGGATGAAGGACGAAGTAGATCGCGGTCGCCGCACTGCGCGTTCCGTCATAGCCCGGCGGGAAGAAGGACACCGGCGACCGCCACGTCTCGCGAAACCACCCGCCCTCGGGATGCGGCCGCAGATCCAGCTGCTCGGCGAGGGTGGGTCGGCTCGTCATCGTGGCTCGTCTCGCGCGTCGTCGGCGACGACCCGGTCGGCCGTCGTCCCTAACCGGCCGTCGTCGCCGTGGCCGGCGGATCCGTCGTCGCCGCCGGAGGTTCCGTCGTCGCGGTCGAGGTCGGCGTCGGTGATGGCGACGGGGACGGGGTCGGCGATGGCGATGGCGACGGCGACGGCGACGGCGTGGGCGATGTCGAACGCGTCGGAGAGGTGGACGGCTTGGTCGGCGGATGAGAGGTCGGACTGGACGTCGGGCCGTGCGTTCCGCCGGACGCCGGCGAGGTCTGTGTCGCGGTCGGGCGCACCGGTCCTGAGCCCGGATCGCGGCCGGACCCGTGGGTCGAGGACTCGCCCTGTGTCGCGGTCGGCCGCAGCGGGGAGATCGGGATCGCCGTGCCGGTGGCCGCCGGATCGGCGCTGCCGCGGGGGGCCGCCGACGTCGCGACCGACCGGCGGTCGGTGACCGACTTCACCGCGGTCGTCGAATGGGCGGTCGACGTCGCGGTCGCCGTACCCAGCACCTTGGTCGGAGTGGGCGGGTCGGCCTGCGGCGTCGGCGACCCGATCACCAGGGCCGCGATGACGATGCCGGCCGCGCTGATCCCCGTCACCGTGGCGGCGAGCGCCGGATCCGAGCGACGGAGCCGCTCCGTCCGCCGGCGGAGCGCTGCGCCGACCGCACCACCGAACGTGGCCGCGCGTTCCGCCGGCGCATCGGCGGGGACGACCGTCCGGTCGCGGCCGAGTTTGGCCAACCGCTTGCCCTTGACGTACCTCGGCGGACCCAGCAGGTCCCGCTTCGGCCCGTCCGGTCCCGGCTCGGCGCCATCCGGCCCGGGACCCGGAGAGATCTCTCGGTCGGACACGAACAGCCCCCCACAAGTCGGAATCCACCCCATATGCCTGCGGTGCCCCTGATACGGGTGATGCCGCTGGGGACACCGCCCGGGCAGATTACTACGGAGTTTCCTTCGACCCGCGCGAATGTCCCGAACCTGTGCACCTAAGGGCGGCGCACCGTGACGGACGCCACGCCGCCGGCACGTCCCGTCACCCGCGGCCGGCCACCGCGTCGGCGATCCGGGCCAGGGCCGACGTGCGCTCACCCCGGCGGCGGCGCTCGACGGCGTCCGCAGCGCGGTAGACCCGGTACAGCGAATGCACTCCCAGCCACCGCAGTGGCTCGGGCTCCCACTTGCGTACGGTGCGGTCGACCCACGGCAGGGCGGTCAAGGCCGTCCCGCGCTCGAGGATCAGGTCACGCAGCGTGCGGCCGGCGAGGTTGCTGCTCGCCAGGCCGAGGCCGACGTAGCCGCCGGCCCAGGCGATCCCGGTCGCGCGGTCGACGCCGACCGTGGCGCACCAGTCCCGCGGCACGCCGAGTACGCCGCACCATGCGTGCGCGATCGGTGCACCGCGCAACGGCGGGAAGAGCCGGCCGAGCATCGCGGCCAGCATCCCGATGGTCGAGTCCTGGGTGCGACCGAGGACGTCGGTCCGGGAGCCGTACCGGTAGGGGATGCCGCGCCCCCCGATCGCGACCCGCCCGTCGGCCGTGCGCTGCGCGTAGATGTAGCCGTGTGCCGCGTCGCCGAGCGTCTCGACGCCCGCCCAGCCGACCTCCTCCCAGAGCCGGTCGGGCAGCGGATCGGTGACGATCATGGCGCTGTTCATCGGCAGCCAGCTGCGGCGCATCCCCGGCAGCTGCGGGGTGAATCCTTCGGTGGCCCGTACGACGATCGGTGCGTGCACCGACCCGCGGGCGGTCACGACCTGCCGCGGTCGGATCTCGAGCACCGGCGTGTTCTCGAAGATCGGCACGTCCAGCGCCGCGACGACGTCGGCGAGGCCGCGGACGAGCTTGGCCGGCTGGAGCCGGGCCGCGTCCGGCTGGAACCGGGACCCCTGCGCGCCGGCGATGCGTAGCCGGCGGAGGGTCTCGCCGCGGTCCAGCAGCACCGCGTCCGCCGGGCCGACGCCCCAGCGCTCACCCCGCCGCTGCTCGTGCCGGAGCCTCGCCCACTGCGCCGGGCTGGTGGCGACGCGCAGGTGGCCGCCCTTGACGATGTCGGCGTCGATCCGCTCCCGGTCGGCGACCGCGATCACCTCGTCGACGGTGTCCCGGAGGGCGCGCTCCATGGCCACGACCGCGGGGTGCCCGCGCGCCTTGGCGTACTTCTCCCGGTTGTATTCCAGGCCGCCGGTCAGCTGGCCACCGTTGCGCCCCGACGCCCCGAACCCGGCGAACTCGCGCTCCACCACCACGATCCGCAGGCCGGGCTCGGCCCTGGCCAGGTAGTAGGCGGTCCACAGTCCGGTGTAGCCCGCCCCGACGATGCACACGTCGGCGTCGACATCGGTGGTCAGTGCCGGGCGGTACGGCGGCGGCCCGCCGAGCGCGGCGTACCAGAACGACACGCCCCCGTTGACCCGTGCGGTGCTCACTCTGGCCCGGGTGCCAGCGCCTGGACCACCCGCGACGGGCTCGTGCGGCCCAGCACCCCGGCCATCCACCGGCTCGTCCCGGCCAGGGCCGCCAGGTCGACGCCGGTGTGGACGCCGAGCCCGTCGAGCATCCACACCAGGTCCTCGGTGGCGAGGTTGCCGGTGGCGCTCTCGGCGTAGGGGCAGCCGCCGAGTCCGCCGGCGGACGCGTCCACGGTGCTCACCCCGCACCGCAGCGCCGTCAGGGTGTTGGCGAGCGCCTGGCCGTAGGTGTCGTGGAAGTGCACGGCCAGGTGCTCGGCGCCCACACCGGCGTCGGCGAAGGACCCCAGGAGCGCCGACACGTGGCCGGGGGTGCCGACGCCGATCGTGTCGCCGAGGCTCAACTCGGCGGCGCCGAGGTCGAGCAGCCGGCGGCCGATCGAGACGACCCGGTTGACCGGGACGGCGCCCTCCCACGGGTCGCCGAAGCACATCGAGAGATAGGCCCGCACCCGCATTCCTTCGGCGGTGGCCCGGCGGACGACCGGGGCGAACATCGCGATCGATTCGTCGACGGTGCGGTTGAGGTTGCGGCGGGCGAAGGACTCGGTGGCGCTGCCGAAGATAGCGATCTCGGTGACGCCGTGGTCCAGCGCCCGCTGCAGTCCGCGCTCGTTGGGGACGAGCACCGGGTAGCGGACCCCGTCCGCGGGCTCGAGCCGGTCCACGAGGTCCTCGGCGTCGGCGAGCTGGGGCACCCACTCCGGCCGGACGAAGCTGGTCGCCTCGACCACGCGGAGGCCGGCCGCGACCAGCCGGGCGATGAAACGCGCCTTGTCCTCGACCGGGACGACGCCCTTCTCGTTCTGCAACCCGTCCCGCGGGCCGACCTCGTAGACCGTGACCGTCTCGGGCAACCCGCTGAGGCCGATCGCGGGGAAGTCCGGCACGGCTAGCCCTCCTCGGTCGGCGTCACCACGGCGAGCACCTGGTCCATGACCACCGATTGTCCCGCCTCGGCGGACAGTTCGGTGACAACACCGGCAACCGGCGCGGTGAGCCCGTGCTCCATCTTCATCGCCTCCACGGCGAGCAGCGGCTGGCCGGGCGCGACCGACTCCCCCACGACGACGTGTACGACGGTGACCGTGCCGGGCATCGGCGCGAGGACCGACCCGGACACCGCCGCGGCGTCATCGTGCCGCGCCGCCGCCAACCGCTCCTGTTCGCGGACCAGCCAAGTCGTGCCGTCCCGGGCGAGCCAGCTGGTCTCGCCCTCCTCGGCGCAGGCGAACGTCGTGGTCACGCCGCGATAGGTCAAGGTGAGCCGGCCGGCCGTCACGGCCGCACCGGCCGGCTCGACCGGCCCGTCGCCGACGGCCACCTCGGCGGTCCCGGCGGTGCCGCGTACCCGCACCTCGACCGGCGGCCGCCCGCCGGCCCGCATCACCCAGCTCGCCCAGGCCGGCGCACCGACCCGCCAGCCGCTCGTGGTGGCGAACGGGTCGACGACCGGGCCGGTCGGCTGCATCGATGCCAGCCGCAGCAGGGCCGCGGCGACCGGTACCCGGTCGTCACACCGGTCGGTGACGAGTTCGTCGATGCGGCGCTCCACGAGCCCGGTGTCGAGCCGGCCGGCGCGGACGTCGGGATCGGCGAGCAGCGCGCGCAGGAAGGCCGCGTTGGTCTGCACACCGAGCACCACGGTGTCGGACAGTGCACGATCCAACCGGTGCAGTGCGACGGCCCGGTCCGGCGCCCAGGCCACGATCTTGGCGAGCATCGGGTCGTAGTCGGTGCCGACGACCGTGTCGGTGGCGATGCCCGAGTCGACCCGGACGTGCGCGCCGGTAGCCTCCCGCACCTGCACCAGCCGGCCGGCCGACGGGAGGAACCCGTGGGCCGGATCCTCGGCGTAGAGCCGTGCCTCGACCGCGTGCCCGTCGAGCCGTACGTCGTCCTGCCCGAACGGCAGCGCCTCCCCGGCCGCGACCCGCAGCTGGAGTTCGACCAGGTCCAGGCCGGTGACGAGCTCGGTGACCGGGTGCTCGACCTGCAGCCGGGTGTTCATCTCCATGAAGAAGAACTCGTCGGGCCGGTCGGTGCCCACGATGAACTCCACGGTGCCGGCGCCGGTGTAGCCGACGGCCCGCGCCGCCTCGACCGCCGCCCGGCCCATCGCGGCCCGCCGCTGCGGCGTGACGGCGGTGGACGGCGCCTCCTCGACGATCTTCTGGTGGCGCCGTTGCAGGCTGCACTCGCGCTCGCCCAGGTGCACGACATGGCCGTGGGCGTCGGCCATGACCTGGATCTCGATGTGCCGCGGCCGTTCGACGAAACGCTCGACCAGCAGGGTGTCGTCGCCGAATGCGCCCCGCGCCTCCCGACGTGCCGAGGCGATCGCGGCCGTCAGGTCGTCCGCGCCGCCGACGAGCCGCATCCCCTTTCCGCCGCCGCCGGCGGACGGCTTGAGCAGCACCGGGAACCCGACCTCGCGCGCTGCGGCAGCGACCTCCGCGTCGGTCATCCCGGCCGCGCCGAGCCCGGGTACCACGGGTACGCCGGCCGCGCCGACCAGTGCCTTGGCCCGGATCTTGTCGCCCATGGCGTCGATCGCGGCGGCCGGCGGCCCGATGAACACGACACCGGCCGCGGCACACGCCCGGGCGAATTCGCCGTTCTCCGCCAGGAAGCCGTAGCCGGGGTGGATCGCCTGCGCTCCGGCGCGGGCTGCGGCGTCGAGAACTTTCTCGATGTCGAGGTAGCTGTCGGACGCCGGGGCCGGACCGATCCGCACGGCGGCGTCCGCTTCGGCGACGTGGCGCGCTCCGGCGTCCGCGTCGCTGTAGACCGCGACCGAGCGCACGCCGAGCGCGCGCAGCGTGCGCATCACCCGCACCGCGATCTCACCGCGGTTGGCGACCAGCACGGTCTCGAACACGTTCATCCCCTGCCTGTGTCGGCGGTCCACCGGACCGCCGGAATCTACATCCGGAAGACGCCGTAGCCGGGCGCCGCGAGCGGGGCGTTGGCACACGCCGACAGCGCCAGGCCGAGGACGGTGCGGGTGTCGGCCGGGTCGATCACGCCGTCGTCCCAGAGCCGGGCGGTCGCGTAGTAGGGGTTGCCCTGGTGCTCGTACTGCTCCCGGATCGGCGCGGTGAAGCGCTCCTCGGCGTCGGCCGGCCACTGCTCGCCCCCGGCTTCGATCTGCTCCCGGCGAACGGTCGCCAGCACCGACGCTGCCTGCTCGCCGCCCATCACCGAGATGCGGGCGTTGGGCCACATCCAGAGAAACCGCGGCGAATAGGCGCGCCCGCACATCGAATAGTTGCCGGCGCCGAACGAGCCGCCCACGACCACGGTGAGCTTCGGCACCCGGGCGCACGCCACGGCGGTCACCATCTTGGCTCCGTGCTTGGCAATCCCGCCGGCCTCGTAGTCGCGACCGACCATGAATCCGCTGATGTTCTGCAGGAAAACCAGCGGGACCTGGCGTTGGTCGCACAGCTCGATGAAATGCGCACCCTTCATCGCCGACTCACTGAAGAGGATTCCGTTGTTGGCCACGATTCCCACGGGATGGCCGTGGATGTGGGCGAAGCCGGTCACGAGGGTCGGGCCGTAGAGCGCCTTGAATTCGTGGAACCGGCTGCCGTCGACGACGCGGGCGACGACCTCCCGCACGTCGTACGGCGTGCGGGAGTCGGTCGGGACCACGCCGTAGAGCTGCGCGGGGTCGACGGCCGGCTCCTCGGTCGGTGCGCACGCCCACGGCCGCGGCTCCCGCGGCGCAAGTGTTTCCACGATGGACCGGACGATCTGCAATGCGTGCGCGTCGTCGTCGGCGAGATGGTCGGTGACGCCGGACGTGCGGGAGTGCAACTCGCCGCCGCCCAGGGCCTCGGCGCTGACCACCTCACCGGTCGCGGCCTTCACCAGCGGCGGGCCGCCGAGGAAGATGGTGCCCTGGTCGCGGACGATCACGGCCTCGTCGCTCATCGCCGGGACATAGGCGCCGCCGGCCGTGCACGAACCCAGCACCGCGGCGATCTGCGCGATCCCGGCCCGGGACATGGTCGCCTGGTTGTAGAAGATGCGCCCGAAGTGCTCGCGGTCGGGAAACACCTCGTCCTGCATGGGCAGGAACGCTCCGCCGGAGTCGACGAGGTAGATGCACGGCAGCCGGTTGTGCAGGGCGACCTCCTGCGCCCGCAGGTGCTTCTTCACCGTGAGCGGGTAGTAGGTGCCGCCCTTGACGGTGGCGTCGTTCGCGACGATCACGACCTCGCGGCCGGCGACCCGCCCGACACCGGTGATGATGCCGGCGCTCGGCGCCTCCCCGTCGTACATCCCGTCGGCGGCGAGCGGCGAGAGCTCCAGGAACGGCGACGCAGGGTCGACCAGAGCGTCGATCCGGTCCCGGGGCAGGAGCTTGCCGCGGTCCAGATGGCGCTTGCGGGCCCGCTCCGACCCGCCTGCCGCAGCGCGGGCGAGCTTCGCCGCCAGCTCGGCGACGAGCGCGCTGTGCTCGGCGTCGTTGCGGCGGAAGGTCTCGGCGGCCGGGTCCGCCTTGCTCGGCAGGACGGGTGCATCCACAGCCGTGATGTTAACAATCGTTAACACGATCGTCTAGCATGACGGTATGTCGAGCCGACGGGACGAGATCCTCACCGAGGCCGCCCGGCTCTTCGCCGGGCGCGGGTTCCACGGGGTCGGCGTCGACGACATCGGGGCCGCCGTCGGCCTGTCCGGGCCGGCGCTCTACCGGCACTTCCCGAGCAAGGACGCGATGCTGGGCGAGATGCTGGTCGGGATCAGCGACCGGCTGCTGACCGTCGGCCGGGAGCGGACCCAGGGGGTCGCCTCACCCGCCGAGGCGCTGGATGCGCTGGTGCGGTGGCACATCGAGTTCGCGCTGGGCAACCCGGAGCTCATCACCGTGCAGGACCGGGACCTCGCCAACCTCGGCGATCCCGACCGGCGGCGGGTGCGGCGCCTGCAGCGGCGTTATGTCGAGGTGTGGGTCGAGGTGCTGTCCGCCGCCTACCCCGGGTGCGGGCAGGGCCGGCTGCGGGCCGCCGCCCACGCCGTCTTCGGGCTGCTCAACTCCACGCCGCACAGCGCACTGGGACTGGACCGTGCCGCGATGGCCGGCCTGCTCCGGGCGATGGCGCTGGCCGCGTTCGCCGGCGCGGCGACGTCGGACCGGATACTGGCGGGATAGCGCTCGCGGAAGGGATCGAGATGGTCGAGCACACCACGCCCGGGGACGAGTTCACTGCGGCCCTCGCGACGTTCGCCAGTGGCGTCGCGGTGGTCGCGGTGCAGGACGGCGACGACGACATCGGGATCACGACGACCGCCTTCGCCTCCGTGTCGCTGGAGCCGCCGCTCGTCCTCGTCTCGGTCAACTCGGCGTCCTACGTCGACGAGGTGCTCGCCGTGCGCGACCGGTGGGCCGTCTCGGTGCTGGCCAGGGACCAGGAGCACGTCGCGAGCCGGTTCGCGGTAGCCGGACGGCCGAGCGCCCGGCATCTGCTGACCGACCTGGCGCACCACCGCGGCGAGCTGTCCGGCGCGCTCATCGTCGACGACGGGCTCAGCGCACTGGAGTGCGAGACCCACGACCGGGTGCCGGCCGGCGACCACACGGTGCTGATCGGCCGGGTCGTGCGGATCGACTACCGGGCGCCCGAGCGACCGCCGCTGATCCACTTCCGCAGCCGCTACCGCGGGCTCGCCGCACCGGGCTCGGCCGGCTGAGGCGCCTACTGCCGGTAGGACTCGACCTCGTCGATCGGGCGCGGCTTGGCGTCGTCGGGGTTCTCGCCGTACTGCTCGCGGGCCCGACGTTGCCGGAGCAGATCCCAGCACTGGTCGAGCTGAGCCTCGACCTGGGAGAGCCGGGTCCTGGTCTGCTCGTCGACTCCGGAGCCGACCGACCGGCTGCGCAGGTGGTGCTCCTCGTCGACGAGCTCACCGATCCTGGCGGTGATCTCGTTGTCGTCCACGATGACCTCCTTCTGGGCAGCGGGCGGCCGCCGCACCCAGCGTGTCACGATCCCCGGCGGCGGACCACCGCCGTCACGACAGGGCGGCCAGATGGCGCAGTTGGGCGGCGCGCAACGCGGCCGTCTGGGCCTGCACCAGGAGGAACATCCCCTCCCTCGCCAGCCGCTGGGCGGACGCCGACGCGGCCATCGCCCGCCCGCCGCCGGCGATGACCGCGGCACTGGTGGCCGTGCGCATCACCTCCATCGCCTCGAGCCGGGCGGCGAGCCGCTCGTCGAGCCGCTCCCCGGCGGGGACGGTGTCGAGCAGCGCATAGGCGTCCCGCCGCGCGATCTGCAGCCGGGTGCGCAGCCCGCCCGCGAGCGTCGCCGCGTCGCGGTCGGCGGAGCCGTCCAGCAGGTCGAGGGCGGCCGTGGCGATGCCGAAGACGGCCGGGTTGACGTTGACCGTCGTACGCCGGTCGGCGCTCAGCCAGTCGTCCATGGTGGTCCGGCGGATCACCGCGTCCGCCCCGACCCGCAGGCCGTCGAGATCCAGCCGCACGGTGCGGCTGGACTCCAGCGCCGCGAGGCGCATCGGCGCCGACGCGCGCAGTCCCGGTTGCTCCCGGGCGTCGACGAAGCAGAAGACGACCCCGTCGTCGGGGGTGGTGCCGGCGAGCATCAGCACGTCGTTGAGACCCCACCCGGTGCACCACGGCGCGGTGCCGTCGAAGCGCCAGCCGCCGTCGACCGGGGTCGCGGCGACCTGCACCCGCGGATGCGACCTCAGATGGGAGAAGGCCACCCCGGCGAGCAGCGTCCCATCGGACAGCGGCCGGAGCAGGCGCTCGCGGGCCGGCTCCTCGCTGCCGACGACGGTGGCCAGCGGGGAGTGGTGCTGGACCTGCACGAACCAGGTGGTGGCATCGGCACCGGCCAGGATCTCGGTGACCGCGCGGATCACCGGCGCCGGAGCCGCCGATCCGCCCGCGCCGACCGGCCCGCCCATCCCGAGCAGGCCGGACTCCTTGATCGCGGTGATGTGCGACGCCGGGATGCCCTCGCGGTCGACCCGTGCCGCCTGGGGCGCGAGCAACCCGTCGGCCAGGTCCCGGGCGACCTGCACCAGCGGGTGGTCGAGGTCCGTGGGTGGCGGGTCGGTCATCCCGGTCAGCGCGGCGCCATCCGGATCGCGCCGTCGAGGCGGATGACCCCGCCGTTGAGCATCGGGTTGGCGACGATGTGGGCGACCAGGTCGGCGTACTCCTCCGGCCGGCCGAGCCGGCTCGGGTGCGGCACCTGCTGCCCGAGCGAGGC
This sequence comes from uncultured Actinomycetota bacterium, assembly GCA_963828605.1. Classification (GTDB taxonomy): domain Bacteria; phylum Actinomycetota; class Actinomycetes; order Mycobacteriales; family QHCD01; genus DASXJE01. The sequence goes on from CAWHER010000001.1 coordinate 1,296,535, forward strand.
GCGTGCCTCCTCGGGAAGACCGGCCATCATCGGCGTATCGAAGATGCCCGGCGCGATCGACATCACCCGGATCTGGCGGCCGGACAGATCACGCGCGGCGGTGAGGGTCAGGCCGACCACCCCGCCCTTCGACGCGGCGTAGGCCGCCTGGCCGATCTGGCCGTCGTAGGCGGCCACCGAGGCGGTGCAGACGATCACCCCGCGCTCCTCGCCCACCGGCTCGTACGCGGCGATCCGCTCGGCGGCCAGCCGCATGACGTTGAAGGTCCCGACGAGGTTGATGTCGAGCACCCGCCGGAACTCCTCGAGCGGCAGCGGCCCCTGTCGGCCGAGCAGGCGGCCGGGGGTCGCGACGCCCGCGCAGTTGACGACGATCCGGAGGTCACCGAGTTCCTGCGCCATGTCGAGGGCGGCCGCGACCTGGCTCTCGTCGCGGACGTCGGCGGGCGCGAAGACGGCCCGGTCCCCCAGCGCCGCAGCGGCCTCGTCGCCGGGCGACCCCGGCAGGTCGAGCAGAGTGACCGACGCGCCGGCGGCGACCAGCCGGGCGGCCGTGGCGTGGCCAAGTCCCGAGGCGCCCCCGGTGATCAGCGCGACGATCCCTTCGGTCTGCATGCGGCGTCTCCTCGCTCGGGGTGGTCGACGGTCAGCGTAGTGGGCGCCGGCCTCAGTCCGCCGAGGAGAAGTGGTGGGCGGTCGGGTCGTGGTGGCTGCGGTCCCCGTGCTCGCAAGGGTTGACGTGGATCGTCGCGTCGGTGAGCTTCGGTACGGCGTGCAGCAGGTCGTGCCGCGCGTGTTCGGCGATGTCGTGCGCGCCGATCAGCGACAGCCCGCAGTCGACGACGACGGAGGCCTCGGCCCGCACCGTGTGCCCGATCCAGCGCAGCCGGAGCTCGTCGCACCGCTTCACCCCGGGCACGCGGGCGAGCGACTGTTCGGCAGCGTCGACCAGGTCGGGGTCCACGGCGTCCATCAGCCGCCGGTAGACGTCGCGGACCGCCGTCCGCAGCACGAACAGGATCAGCACCGTGATGACCAGCCCGACGATCGGGTCGGCGAGGGGGAAGCCGAGTGCCACGCCGGCCGCGCCCACCACAACCGCAAGACTCGCCAGACCGTCGGTGCGCGCGTGCAGGCCGTCCGCGACCAGCGCCACCGACCCGATCCGCCGGCCGACCCGGATGCGGTAGCCGGCCACCAGCTCGTTGCCGACGCACCCGATAAGGCCGGCGGCCGCCACCAGCCAGAGGTGATGCACGGGGCGGGGATGGGCCAGCCGGCTGATCGCCTCGTAGCCGGCGAGGACGGAGGAGGCCGCGATCATCGCCACCACGACGACGCCGGCGAGGTCCTCGGCCCGCCCGTAGCCGTAGCCGTAGCGGCGGTTGGGCGGTCGCCGGCCGATCGTGAAGGCGATCCACAACGGCAGCGCGGTCAGTGCATCGGCCATGTTGTGGACGGTGTCGGCGAGGACGGCCACCGAGCCGGACAGCACCGCCACGGTCGCCTGGAGCCCGGCCGTCACGGCCAGCCCGGCCAGGCTCACCAGCACGGCCCGTACGCCGGCCCGGCTGCCGGCCAGCGCGGAGTCGACCCGGTCCGCCGGATCATGGCTGTGGGTGTGGAAAACCGTGCGCAGCAGACCGGCGCGGCCGTGATCGTGGCCGTGCGGGTGCCGGTGCCCGTCGGGCTGCCCGTGCGGGTACCCGTGCCCGTCGGACTGCCCGTGCGGGTGGTCGTGGGGATGCGCCGATCCGCTCATCTGTTCCGCCCCGGCTGGAGGTGGTCGGTTGCGGTGGCGCGGGTCGGGCCGTGGTCGGGCAGCCCGCGCTGGAGATGGTCGATGTGGGAGAGCGCGTCCTCCAGCAGGTGTCGCACGTGCGCGTTCTCCAGCCGGTAGAAGATGCGGTTGCCCTCTCGCCTGGTGCGGACCAGCCGGGTGAGCCGAAGCTTGGCCAGGTGCTGGGAGACCGCGCTGGGCGGCCGGTCCACGATCCCGGCCAGTTCGGCGACCGACCGTTCCTCGTCGGCGAGCGCCCACAGCAGCTGGAGCCGGGTCTCGTCGGCGAGCATCCGGAACGACTCGACCGCCACCGCGGCCGCCGCCCCGGAGAGCTCCGGCGCAGGCGCGGTCGTCCCACCTACCCGCGTATCTGCGCGCATGCGCATATACTCCCCCACGGCCGGGCCGCTGTCATCCGCGAACCGCTTTTCGGCGCCAGGCACCGCCGACATCGTGCGCCGTACTCGCACAATCGCGGCGGACCTGCGGGTACGACGCACGATGATGGGCGCGGCTGAGCGTAGTTGTCCGGGTGCGGTCGGGTCGGCCGGTAGGGTCACGCGGGTGAGCGGCGACAGGCTGGTGTGGATCGACTGCGAGATGACCGGGCTCGACCTCGGACGCGACGCGCTTATCGAGGTCGCGGCACTGGTCACCGACTCCGACCTGACGGTGCTCGGCGACGGCGTCGACATCGTGATCTCCTGCCCCGCCGACGTGCTGGACTCGATGACCGAGGTCGTCGCGGAGATGCACGCCAGCTCCGGCCTGACCGACGCCGTGCGCGCCTCGACCGTCACCCTCGCCGAGGCGGAGCGGCGAGTCCTGGACTACCTCCGCGAGTACATCCCGGAGGCGGGCACGGCGCCGCTGGCCGGGAACTCGATAGGCACCGACCGCGGGTTCATCGCCCGGGACATGCCGGGACTCGACGGATACCTCCACTATCGGATGGTGGACGTCTCGTCGATCAAGGAGCTGTGCCGGCGCTGGTTTCCGCGGGCCTACTTCGCCCAGCCGCAGAAGGGCATGCAGCACCGGGCCCTGGCCGACATCCACGAGAGCATCCGTGAGCTGCGCTACTACCGGCAGGCGGTCTTCGTCCCGGCGCCGGGGCCCAGCACCGACGAGGCCCGCGGGATCGCTACCGAGGTGGTCGGCGAGGCGGGCTGAGCCGCTCCGCTACGATCGTCGGGTGCCCGCTTCATGCGGCTCATGGTGGGTGTAGCTCAGCTGGTAGAGCACCGGGTTGTGGTCCCGGGGGTCGCGGGTTCAAGCCCCGTCACTCACCCCAAACGTTATGCCGTGGTCAACGGGTCCCCGGCCGGCTGCTATCGTCGGAACCCGTTGCGACATGCGCCGCTAGCTCAACTGGCAGAGCAGCTGACTCTTAATCAGCGGGTTCGGGGTTCGAGTCCCTGGCGGCGCACAAACACCCAGGTCAGACACCTCACGGTGTCCGGCACGCGCGAGAAACGGCGCCTGTGCGAACCTGTCGAAATGGTGCTACGCGTCCCCGATGTGGTGGCCAATGCAGCAGCGGCCTGCGGAGCTGACTGGTGGCTGCGGGACCTCCCGCGCCTTGTCGCCGAACTCGAGGCCGAATGGTCTATCTCGGTGGAACGGCCCTACCCGCATGCAAGCGAGGCCTTCGTCGCTGAGGCCAGTCTTGGTGACGGCACACCGGCTGTGCTCAAACTTCTGATCCCCCAGGACAGCGCACCTGCTCGTCACGAGATCACCATGCTCCGATTGGCCGGCGGCCAGGGCTGCGTAAGCCTGTTGCGCGACGACGCCGAACGGGGTGCGCTGCTGCTGGAACGCCTCGGAACCTCCCTCTACGACTTGGGTCTCCCACTCTCCCAACGCCTGGAGATACTGGCGACGACGGTGGCCACGGTATGGCGGCCGGCGGCGGGTTCGGGCCTGCCCACTGGGGCGGAAAGAGCGCGTGGACTCATTGATTTCGTCACCACGCAATGGGAGAAGCTGAACCATCCGTGCACCGAGGCGGCCGTCGACCACGCCCTGGCATGCGCGTTACGGCGCATGAGCGCGCACGACGACGGGCGGGCCGTTCTGGTTCACGGCGACGCTCACCAGTTGAACGCTCTGCAAGTCCCTGGTGGTGCCACATTCAAGCTCGTAGACGCCGACGGGCTGCTCGCCGAGGCCGAATGCGATCTTGGCGTCATGATGCGGAATGACCCCATGGAACTCCTCGATGGAGACCCCTGGTCCAGAGCGCACTGGCTGGCGGAGCGCTGCGGGTTGGACGCCACGGCGATCTGGGAGTGGGGCGTCATAGAGCGCGTGACGAGCGGGCTGCGATGCACCCAGATCGACCTTCAGCCGCTGGGTCGGCAGATGCTCATGGTCGCCGACCGCATCGCCATCCGTGACAGGTGACCGATCGGGCATCGGCTAGCCTGCCGGCCGTGCGGGCACGGCACGTCGGACCGGGTGGTCGCCCACCCACAATCACGATGCCGCCGAGCACGTCTGCTCGACGATCGCCGCAGCAATGACTGGCGGCGGACTCGCGGTCGAGGACGCGGTCGCTTTGACGGCCGGAGTTGCCGGATACCAAATAGATGCTGCAAACGGCTGGATCGGCACCCTCTTCGACGGAGCCACACTGACCTGCCCACGACAGGTGGGCAACGACGCCGTGATCGCGCACCGAGGTGCGCTCGCCGGCGCACCGGGGGTCATCGTCGTAGCCGGCACCGGTTCGATGATCGCGGCGATCACCGCCGCCGTGGACAGCTCTCCGCTCGCCGATGCTGCGGTGACCCGCGTGGCTGAGAAGACCGCAGTAGGCGTCCGGCTGCTGGCCCCGTTGGTCAGCGGAAGTGTCGTACCGGTGGCATTGGCGGGAGCTTTGGCGACCTCCGCCGAATTCGCCGTTCGGATCACACGGTTTCTGACTGCGAGTTCCGCACCCCGCATATTCTGAGTCGGGAGGGATCAGCGTGTGGTACATCTTCATGTTCGCCGGCCTGGCGATCCTTCTCGTGGTCGTCGTGCTCATCCGAAACGCGCGCACCCAGGCCGGCGGATCCAGGGTCGAGGCACCCACGGGCACCGCCAACGCGTCCCGCACCGCGCGGGGCAGTGCCGCCCGCAAGGAGCGCAAGCGGCGCCGGGCACAGTCCCGCAACGCCCGCCGCAAGCGACACTGACATCCGTCCCGACCTGGCCAGATCCCGCAGCGGTGAACGCGACACGACTCGCCTCGGCGCTGACCCGCCGCAATCGCCTCGTCGACCGTAGAGTCCTCGGCATGCGAGATCAGCCGATGGTCATCGAAGCCGACATGGCGCAGGTGGCGCGGGAGCTCGGCGTTCCCGGCGTCGCGGTGGGCGTCGACCACGGCGGGGAGCGCGACATCGCCACGTACGGCGTCACCAGTGTCGATCATGGCCGGCCTGTCGACGAGGCGACGTTGTTCCAGATCGGCTCGACTGCCAAGACCTTCACCGCCACGGCGATCATGGTCCTGGTCGAGCAGGGACTGATCGACCTCGACCAGCCGGTCCGTCGCTACCTTCCTGAGCTGCGGTTACGGGACGCCGGCACGGCCGAGACCCTGACCGTCGGTCAGCTGCTCAACCACACGGCGGGCTGGGACGGCGGCGACGCCTGGATCGACACCGGCGAGGGCGACGACGCGCTGGCACGCTCCGTGGCGCTGCTCGCCGACCTGCCGCAGCAGTTCCCAGCGGGGACGGGCGCGTCGTACAACAACGCGTCCTTCGTTCTCGCCGGGCGAGTGGTGGAGAAGGTGACCGGCGAGACCTTCGAGCGGGCACTGGCCCGGCTGGTCCTCGACCCGCTCGGGCTGCACCAGACGATGACCTCGTTGAACGACATCATGACCCAGCCCTTCGCGGTCGGTCACCGGACGCACGGCCCGGAGCGGACGGTGTCGGTGTGCCGGCCGTGGAGCGACCCGCGTGGATACCTGCCGGCCGGGGCCCGGCTCGCCTCCAGCATCGGCGACCAGCTGACCTGGGCGCGGTTTCAGCTGGGCGACGGCCGGTCACCCGATGGCACCCGCCTGCTCTCCGAGCATCGGTTGCGGGCGATGCACACGCCGACGACGAGCCACGAATTGCTTCCGGGGGTCCGGGTCGGGATCGGGTGGCAGCTCCGCGAGATCGACGGCGTGCAGGTGGTCGAGCACCACGGCGACGTCTCGGGTCAGCACTCGACGGTCACCGTGGTCCCCGAGCGCGATTGCGCGATCGTCGTCCTGATGAATTCCAGCCCGACCGGCCGGGAGCTGGCGGAACGAATCGTGCGCCAGACCCTGGAGACGCGGCTCGGGCTGGTCGAACGGTCGCCCGAGCCGCTCCTGCTCAGTCCCGACGAGTTGGCTCCGTACGCGGGGACCTACCGCACCGAGGGCATCGAGCTGCGGATCGTCGTCGCCGGCAGCGGACTGGTCATCCACGGCACCCTGTCCGACGACGACGCTCCCGGAGAGACGCTGGAGTTTCCGGTCAGCCTGCTTGCCGACGAACGATTTCTGGTCGTCGACGGTCCGTTCTCGGGCCTACAGGGGGAGTTCGTCCGTGAGGCCGGCGTGATCGTCGCGGCACGCCACGTCGGCCGGCTGGTGCCACGGGCCGAGAAGGGACAGGGAGACCGGTGAGGACGCTGGTCGAGACCCGTCGCGACATCTCGTGGCTGCCGCAGCCAGGTGAGGGTCGGCTCTTCGTCGCCGACGAACTGCCCCCTCGCGAACTGTGCAAGACGGCCTTCGGATTCGTCTTCGACGGCGAGCGGGTATTGCTGACGCGATTGCGCGATCGCGATTGGGATATTCCAGGTGGTCACATAGACACCGGCGAGAGCCCGGAGCAGGCAGCGGTGCGCGAAGTGTGGGAGGAAACGTCAGTGCGGGTCGAGATCATCGACCCGATCGGCTTTCACGAGGTGGAGATTTTCGCTCCCAACCCGGCGGATTTCGGCTGGTCACATCCGATCTCGGTCCAGGTCTATTTCCGGTGCCGGCTGATCGAGATGTGCTCATTCGAGGCGAACAGCGAGAGTTCGGATCGTGCGTTCTTCGAAGCGGATGAGGCAGAGCGGGTGCCCACCATGCGGGAACACTTAGCCGTCTACCGGGAGGGCCTCCGGCGCGCCCGGCTGACATAGCCCGATGTCGTCAGAGGTTGTGCTCGTTCGGCACGCGGCTCCGTTCATTCCTGAGCCACACGGGCCGGACGACCATCACCGCTGTTTGACGGACCAGGGCCACGAACAGGCGGCGCACATTGCCCGCGACTGGTTGCCCTGCGACCGGCTGCCGTTCTGTCGAGCCCTTACCTGCGGGCGGTGCAGACCGTCGAGCCGACCGCCCGGGCACTGGGCAGATCCGAGGTTCGCGCGACCAGGATCTACCGCCTCAGCGTCTCCGAGCACGGGATACGAGCGGTGGGTACTGGGCTTTGAGCGCGACCCGCCCAGAGCGCAGTGGAACACGACCAGCCAGGTGTCTCTAGCGCCCGGGCGGTCGGAACTGCCCGTCTCGGAGCCGCGGTACGGAGTGACTCCGGTTGACCTCCGCGGCCACCTCGACATCGGCGCGGTATCCCAGTTCGGCCAGCTCCCGTCCGCTGGCACAGTGCAGGAGGGCGTCGAGCTCGTGGCCGCGCACGCTCTCGTACGCCGCCTGCGCGGACAAGGCTTCGGGTGACAGGTCGGTCCAGCCGCGCTGCGTGAGTGCGGCGATGAGCGCGCCGGCTCCCCAGACGTCCTCGACGGCGGGGCGCAGTCCGCCGCCGGGCCAATGCTCTCCGGCGGCGATCACGGCGACGGTTCCGCAGCCGCCATTTCGCTGGTCGAGCCAGGTCGCGACGGCGTCGGCGTTGCGGAGGCAGGCTCCGAGGCATTCCACCGTCGTGGTGGCCAGGTAGTGGGCGATGGCCGACCCGTTCGGCGACGGGAGGACGAGCCGGTGCGGTGGCGCCGGGTGGGCGCGCAGGCTGACCGGCGAGAGGCTGATCCCACCGTCTCGGGCCCGGGACCGTCCCACAGCCAGCGTGGCGTCGTGCGCCCGGGCGTAAGCCTCAGCCGTGCCGTCCCGCCACCGGTAGGGCAGCACCGCCACGCCCCGGTCCAGCGCCACACTCAGCGTCGTGGTGAAGGACAGCACATCGACCACGACGGCGAGGTCAGCGCCGGGAGTGACAGCTTCGGCTCCGTCGAGCCCCCAGTCGAACCGGATGCGGTGCGCCTCCTGGCGACAGGCGGAGTTCACTCCGCCACCCTCCCAGACCGGCCGATCCCGGCAATGCCACGATCGGATCATGGACGACGAGTTCCTGGCCGCGACCGTTGCCCGGCTGGCCGGTCTGCCCGGCGTCCTGTCCGTGGCGCTGGGCGGTTCCCGGGCCCAGGGCACACAGCGACCGGACAGCGACTGGGACCTCGCGATCTACTACCGCGACACGTTCGACCCGCAGACCCTGCGCGACGTCGGATGGCCCGGCGAGGTGTCCGAGATCGGCGGCTGGGGCGGCGGCGTGTTCAACGGCGGCGCCTGGCTTCAGATCGACGGACGCCACGTGGACGTGCACTACCGCGACCTGGGCGTGGTCGAGCACGAGCTGGCCGAGGCCCAGCACGGCAGGTTTCGCGTCGAACCGCTGCTGTTCCACCTCGCCGGCATCCCGAGCTATCTCGTCGTCGCCGAGCTGGCGATCAACCGGGTGCTGCACGGGTCACTGCCGCGCCCGGCCTATCCGGTGGCGCTACGCGAGCGGGCGCCGCAGGCCTGGTGGGCGACCGCCGAGATGGTGTTCGGGTACGCGGCGGCCAATCCCGCGGCGCAGGGCCGGGCCGCACAGTGCGTCGGCCTGCTCGTCCAGGCCGCGACCCAATCCGCGCATGCCGTGCTCGCCGCCCGGGGCGAGTGGGTGACCAACGAGAAGGCTCTGCTCCCCCGCGCCGGCCTCGACGCGGTCAACGGCATCGTCGCCGAGCTCACCCCCACCCCGGACGGCCTGACCAGTGCCACCGACCTGACGCGGGAACTCTGCGCGACGACGCTGCGATCGGCGTTGCCGGGCCGCTGGCGGCCGGCACAACCGCCGGGCCCTGCGACGCTCAGTGCCCGCCCAGGTGAATCAGGCCCAGGTCGGCAAATCCGTTGAGCACGATCTGGACGGCCAACGCGGCGAGGAGGAAGCCGAACACCTTGTCGAGCACCAGCATGCGGTTCTCGTTCAGGTGGTTGCCCACCCCTCTGGCCCAGCGGAACACCGCCACGTCGATCGCGATCACCGCCACGATGGCCCCGAGAACGACACCCAGTACGGCGAACGACCCGGCCTCCGCGGACGCCGTCACGAGGACGACGATGCCCGCCGGATTGAGCAGATAAGGGACCGCCAACGGAAAGACAGCCAGCTGCATCGGATCCTTGCCCTTCATCTGAGCCTCCTTCCGGTCCGAGTCGGGCTGGCTCAGAACCATCGAGACGGCGATGATCAGCAAGATGATGCCGCTGGCGATGCCCAGCGAACCTGGGGAGAAATGCAACACCCTCGTCAAGAATCCGCCGAGAGCGAGCAGGACCACCCCGACCGCGGCGGCCGTGGTGAGCATTTTCCGCACGACCCGGGCCCTGGTGGCCTTCGGCATGTCGGCGGTCAGCTCGAGAAACGGCACCAGAGCGATCTTCGGCCCGATGCCGATGAGCAGCAGCAGAAAGATGTCGACGGCCGCAGCGGCATCGACGGACTCGAACTCCATCACGGCGGCCTCCCGGCTCAGTCGGCTCTCACCGCTGGGCCATCGAGCGGGCCGACCCCGGAGCGCGTCGGTGACGCGCATGGCCGGTCTGCTCGAAGATGGTATGCCCAGCGGGCCGACCGCGCCGCCACCAAGGCGGATTACCCGACTCCGATGGTCACGGCGCTCCTGCATCGCCGTACCAGGCCGGAGCGTGCCGGAGGGTGAGCCACTGGTCGTCGTCGTGCATCCAGCCGGGTCGGGCTTGACCTCGACCGCACTTGAAGTTCGAAGATCGACATACGGCAGTCCACGCGAGAGGAAACCGATGCGGGTACTTGTCATTGGGGCGACCGGCAGGGTGGGCGGCCGCGTCGTTCGCCGACTGCTCGACCACGGCCACGACGTCTTCGCGGTGGTGCGCAGATCCACTGCGCGGCTGCCCGACGCCGTACGGCGCGTCGACGCCGACGTGACCCGTCCCGCCAGCCTGGCAGCGCTCCCCGGGGTCGACGGCGTATTTCTGGTATTCCCGAGCCTCCAGGCGGACCAGTGGGCGGCAGAACTCATCGCCGCCCTTGCCGCCCGCAGCCCGCAGATCGTCTACCTGTCCGCGCAGGGCGCTCAGGATGCCCAGCCGGGCGAGGGGATCATGGGTTCGCACGCACTGCTCGAGGGGCTCATCGACGACGCCGGTGTCGGTCGAACGTTCCTGCGCTCGAGCGGGTTCGCCGCGAACACCCTTGCGTGGGCGCCGCAGATCGCCGCCGGCGGGCCCGTGCGATGGATGTACGGCGACGCGCGGCGGGTACTGATCCATGAGGACGACCTGGCCGCGGTCGCCGTCCAGGCCCTCGAGACTCGCGACGCGGGCGACGGCATCGCCAATTCGGCGCACCATCTCACCGGTCCGCAACAGCTGACCCAGCGCGAGTACGCCGGCGTCGTGGGGGACGTCATCGGCCGGCGGGTGGAGTTCGTCGAGCTGAACGACGACGAGGCTATCCGTGAACTGTTCAGCGACCTGCCTGAAGCGTTCGGCAGATCCATCATCCGCGGTCAGGCGGCAATGGTGAAGAACCCCGAACCCCTGACCACGACGGTGCCGGACCTGCTGGGCCGGCCCGCGCGCTCCTTCGCACAGTGGGTCGCCGACCACCGCGCGGCCTTCGCCCCGACGTAGCCGCCGCGGCGCGGGCGGCGAACACGGCGGTGCCGGCCATGACCGCCGCACCGGCCCAGGCCGCGGTCGTGTAGCCCCCGGCGTCGGGGAAGGTGTGCGACGTATGGGCGGCGAGGACGAGCCCGCCGACGGCGCTGCCGATGGAGAAGCCGACGCTGCGCACGACCTGGTTGACGCCCATCGCGCTGGAGGTCTCCGCCTGCGGCGTTGCGGCGAGAACGACCGCCGGCATCGTGGCCGAAAACGCACCGACGCCGAAACCGAGGATCGTCATCGCGAGCAATGGCTCGATCACGTGACCGCGCGCGGTGGCGAACAGCACGAAGGCGATGAGGATGACGCCGCTACTGGCCGCGAGCAGGTGTGGCGCACCGAACCGCTCGCGCAGCGCCGGCACGAGGCGGGCGGCGACGAACCCGAGCACCGAGAACGGGACGAGCATCAGACCCGCCTCGAAAGTGTCCAGCCCAAAGCCGTAGCCGGCCCGCGCGGGGGTTTGGACGTAACGCGTGATCATGCTGAGCAGCAGGTACATCCCGATGCCGCCGGTGAGCATCACCAGGTTCGCCGCCGCGATCGCCGGATGCCGGGCGAGGCGGACGTCGACGAGTGGGTCCGTCGTCCGGGCCTCGAGCAGCGCCCAGACGGTGAGCAGCGCCAGCGAGCCGATGAGCACGAGCACCGCCACGCCCGGGTGACGTCGCCAGAGGCCGGTCTGGCTGATCACGATCAGCAGCGCGAGCAGAGCGGTGACGAGCAGCAGCGCACCGCGGAGATCCACCGGCCGGGACGGGCGTGGCGGTGCCGCCGGAAACACCCGGGCGGCCGCGACGAGCGCTACAGCCGTCACCAGCAACCCCAGCGCGTAGGCGGCGCGGATTCCGGCGAGATCGGTGAGCAGCCCGGCCAGCGGGTAGCCGGCCCCGATGCCGGCCGTGGAGGCGACCGACAACAGCGCGATGGTGCCGCCCGCACGCGGTTCCGGCAGGTGGTCGCGGGCCATGGCCATCATCAGCGCGGTGAGTCCGAGGCCGACGCCCTGGCCCGCACGCCCGATCAGCAGAAACGTGAACGGCAGCGGGATGACGGTCAGCGCGCTGCCGGCGACGACGACGCCGAGGGTCGCGAGGACGACCGGCCGCCGCCGCGGGCCGGAGCCGAGCCGGCTGAGCACCGGGGTCGCGACCGCGCCGGAGAGCAGCGCGATGGTCAGCGTCCACTGCGCGGCCGCCAGGGATACCCCGTAGAGCTCGGCGACCGCGGTGATCAGCGGGGCGCCGAGGCTGCCGACCACGGCGACCACCAGTCCGACGAACACCACGGTGCCGACCAGGAGGCGCGGCTCCCGCTGCTGGCCGATCACTCCGGTCGCCGTCATGGCGACTAGATTAGTAGTTACTAACTAGATACTCAACGCTCGGGTCAGGCGGGTCCGGGACGTGGCACGGGAAACGGCCGGTCGACGGTCAGAGGCCCGTCGGCTGGTGCGGACCGTAGGGCTTTTCGAGGATCTCGACCTCCTCGTCGGTGAGGTCGACGTCGAGCGCCGCCGCGGCATCGGGCAGGTGATGCGGCTTGGTGGCCCCGACGATGGGGGCGGTCACGGCCGGGTGCCGGAGCACCCAGGCGAGCGCGACCTGCGCCATCGGGATGCCCCGCGCCTGCGCGACCCTTTCCACCGCCTCGACGATGGGCCGATCGCTGTCGATGTCGAACCGCCGGCCGACGGGATCGGTGTCGAAGCGGTGGGTGTGCTCGCCCCAGGGTCGGGCGAGCCGCCCCTTGGCGAGCGGGCTGTACGGGATGCTGCCGACTCCTTGATCGGCGAGCAGCCCGAACATCTCGCGCTCCTCCTCGCGTTGCATGAGGCTGTACTGGTTCTGCATGGAGACGAACCGGGTCCAGCCGTGCAGGTCGGCGGCATGCTGCATCTTGGCGAACTGCCAGGCCCACATCGCCGAGGCGCCGAGATAGCGGGCCTTGCCTGCTTTGACGACGTCGTGCAAGGCCTCCATCGTCTCCTCGACCGGAGTCTCGCGGTCGAACCGGTGAATCTGGTAGAGGTCGACGTAGTCAGTGCCGAGGCGGGTCAGTGAGGCGTCGATCTGCTCCATGATCGCCTTGCGGGACAACCCCGAGCCTCCCGGGCCGTCGTGCATCCGGAAGAACACCTTGGTCGCCAGCACGATGTCCTCGCGGCCGCTGTACTTGGCGAGTGCCCGGCCGACGATCTCCTCGGAGCTACCGCGGCCGTAGACGTTGGCCGTGTCCCAGAAGGTGATGCCGAGGTCGAGGGCCTGCTGGAAATACGGCTGGGCCTCCTCGTCGCCGAGCGCCCACTCGCTGAAACCGCGGGAGGTGTCCCCGAAGCTCATGCAGCCCAGCGAGATCCGGCTCACCTTGAGGCCCGAGTTGCCGAGGCGGGTGTACTGCATGACAGATCGTGTCCTTCCTGGATGCGGAGGTGGTGCGCGGCGCGGTCCGGGTCGATCCCGCCTCAGCGCTGGCGGTTCGTGTCGATCTGGTCGAAATCGCCGTAGCCGTTGCGGAGACCGCCACCGCCCGACCACTGCCACATCACGGCGTGGCTGCTCGATGTGGTCACCCCGCCGAAGAAGTGGGCGCAGGTCGAGGTCCCGCGCAGGCACCAGCCCGAGGGCGGGTTCTTCAGGCTGGTGGTGCCGTCGGTGTAGGTCCACTCGTCGGTGTTGGGGATGGACGCCGAGCCGCCGGTGCCGAAGATGGCGGCCCAGATCCCTGGAGCCGAATAGACGCCCGGAATGAAGGACGTGTCGTTCCTGATGTAGTCGGAGAATCCGTTGAAGACCGCCCGGTCGAGGCTCGGAGCGACGAAGTTGGTCCTGACGCGGCCGCTGCACGGCGAGGTGTAGACCGCATTCCAGCCGTTGTCGGGAGCGGGCGTGAAGCTCGGGGCGTTGCCGGGGATCTCGATGTCCATGAAGACGACCGGGTACTTCACGGCGAAGGTGGCGATGTCCGCGCGGCGTCCGCGCCGCCTGGGCCCGGCCCCATGCGTAGGCCTCCTGCGCCGTCCCGTTGTAGTGCGGGTCGACGCCGGGACCGCCCATGAACCAGTAGACGCCGGTGCCGACTCCCCTCTTGTAGGTCGTGAAGTTCGTGTTGGCCTGCGCGCTGTTCGTGGCGGACCACACGAACTTCGTGCCGCAGCCCTGCCACCTCGCCCAGTTGCCGACCATGCCGATGTAGCCGCCGTAGGCGCCGCCGACGACCGGCTCCGAGTACGGCGCCGAACCGGTCCCCGTCACGGTGTCGCTGTCCGTTCCGTAGTAGAACCCGTTCGGGGTGTCGACCCCGGCGGGAGTGACCGTTCCCGCCGCGGCGGGTGCCACCAGGGCGAGGGTCAGCAGCACCCCCGATGCGACGACACCGAGAAGCCTGCGGGTCCCCGACGCCCGTATAACGCCGCCCGGCCTATGCGCCATCGCCCGTCTCCCTGCTCGAGTCCCGCCACCGACCGCACCTGCACGGAACATACCGCCGGAGGAAATCCCGGCGCCGACGAGTACCGCCCGGAAACGGCACGCACGATCACCCGGGCGAGGAAACTGGTTACGGTCAACCGGCCGGCCAGCGGGTGCGCTGGACGGCCGCACCGGTGCGGATCAGGGTCGACGGGGGAGATCAGATGAGCGCCGATCGCCCCCGAGAGGCGGATTGGCCGTCCCAGTGGGCGGTTCCGATCGGCCTGGTCGCTTTCGTCGGCGCGGCGAGCGTCGGAGCCAGCTTTGCGGGCAACATGGCCGCCGCCGTGATCCGCGGAGTCGCCGGCGTGGTGGTCGTGGCCGCCCTCCTCGTCGGCGCTCGGAGGAACCGGGCCAAGCCCCGCGCGGCGTGGCTGCTCCTGGCGTTCGGGATCGGTGCCTGGGTGGCCGGCGACGCACTGTGGGACGGCCTCACGGTCGCCGGGGTGCCGCCCGCGTCCAACTGGTTCGACCTTCCGAACGCCCTCTACCTGTGCACCTATCCCGCGCTCTTCGCGGCCATCCTCGGACTTGTCGGCGCACGGGGTCGCAAGAGAAGCCTCGACAATGCCATCGACTGCGCCGTCCTCGCCTTCGCCGCGGCCCTGATCCTGCGGGTGTTCCTGGTCGACGCCGACTTCACCGGGACCACCGTCGACAACACCTTCAGCGCGGCCTTCCCGTTCGGTGACGCCCTGCTGCTCGGCGGCGTCGCCCTGCTGTTGTTCGAGACGGGCCTGCGGAATCCGTCCGCCTGGCTGCTCGCCGGCGGCATGGCGCTGATGCTGGGCACCGACGTCCTCTGGGACCTCGAGGTGCGGTTCGCCGCGGCCACCTCGGATGCCTGGGTGAACCCGTCCTACCCGGTGGCCTACGCGCTCGTCGCCGCGGCCGCGTTGCACCCGTCCGTCACCGGCCTGACCGAGAGGGCGCCCCCCACGAGGCGGCACGACCACCCCGCGCGGCTGGTCTTTCTCTGCGCCTCACTGGCAGTCGTGTCGTTCGTCGCGTGGAGCGGGAGCCGGCACGACATCCTCCTCCAGCTGTGCACGGTGGCCCTCGTGCTCGTGGTCCTGATCCGCTTCGCCGCTCTGGTGCGTACCACCGAGCGCGCGTTCCAGAAGGCGGAGACCAACGAGCGACGGTTTCGGCTCGTCGCCACCGCGGCACCGGTGGGCATCTACGAGGCGAACGCCGACTTCGAGGTCGTCTTCGCCAACGAGGAATCCCAGGAGCTCACGGGAGACTCGGTGGTCGGGATGACCCCGGCTCGGATGACCGCCTTCGCCGTCGACGACCGGGACCGCGCCGCGATCCGGCAGGCCGTCGACGCGGTCGTCGCCGGGCGACGCGCGACCGCCGAGTTCCGGGTCCGTCGCACTGATGGCCGGGAGCAGTGGATCGCCTGGTACGGGACCCCGATCCACGAGGGCCCCGGACCGTTCGCCGGGGCCCTCGCGTCGACGGTCGACATCACCCCGATCAAGGACGCCGAGGCGGCGCTCGAGCGGCAGGCCACGCACGATCCGTTGACCGGTCTGCCGAACCGCCGGCTGCTGGTCGAGCGGCTCAGTGGCGCGCTCCGGAGGCTGGGAAGACGGCCGGGAACGGCGATCGCCCTGCTGTTCCTCGACCTGGACGGCTTCAAGCAGGTCAACGACGAGATCGGGCACGACGCCGGCGACGAACTGCTCAAGATCGTCGCGCGCCGGCTGGTCGAAGCGATCCGCGAGGACGACACGGTCGCCCGCTTCGGCGGGGACGAATTCGTCGTCATCCTGGAGGGTGTCGTCGACCGGCGCGACGCGGCGACCGTGGCCGCGAAGATCATCGAGGCCGTCGGCGCCCCGGCTCACCTGACGAACGGCGACGCCACGGTCGGCGTCAGCATCGGCATCGCCACCTGCGTCAACCACCGGTACGACCCCGACGTCCTGCTGCGCGACGCGGACATGGCGATGTACCGGGCCAAGAAGTCCGGGCGCTCGCGCTACCGGTTCTTCGACCCCGTGGACGGAATCGACGACGAGCTCGCCGGCACCCGACCCGGCGAGCTGCTCTAGGCCCGGGCCGGCGGCGGCACCGCTAGCGGAAGCTGGCGTAGGGGTCCAACGTGATGTCGAAGGCCTGGACCGCCGCGACCCACGAGACCATCTCCTTGGGAACGCAGTAGGCGGTGATCAGTGACGACCTGTCCGAGACCGCCTGCTCCAGTTGCGCCCGGTGCGCCGCGCCCGCGTTGGCGGCGGCGAGGGACCGCACGAGTCCCGCCATGGCCTGGGGGCTGTTGTCGCACGTGTCCTGGGCCACGTCGGCCTCGTCGGCACTGCGGATCAGGGGCGGGATGATGCCCTTGCCCCGGTCGAGCTGGACGTATTCGGCGTGGTTGCTCCCGCGGGCCCGCTTGGCCGGGAACGACTCGACGACGGCGGGGGCGGCGCTGCTCGCCGCTGGGACCGAGGCGGCCGGAGCCGCGGGGTCCGGGGTCGATGCCGTCGGCGTCGCGGCCGTCGGCGCGGGCGCGGCGGGGTTGGTGGTCTGGTGGCCCGAGGTGCAGCCCGGTACGGCGACCAGTGCCGCCGCAGCCACGGCAAGGAGGGTCCGGCGTCCGTTCATGGCTCCTCGATGAGGCTTCCCGGGAATCCCGGAGCGCCCTCCTCGTGATCCTCGCCGCTGGCGCTACTCCTTGTCCACCCGAAGGGCCCCGCCGCTCCGACCGAGGAGCACGTCGCCGATCCGCGCCCATTGCCCGATATTGGGCTGAGATCTCAGGTACAGTTACTTTCCGTAATCGCCTGATCACGTACTGGCCGCGGCAGCGGGCTCCGATAGTCATGGCGGGGCGGAACGAGCCCAGCGTCAGAGGAGCCCGAAGATGCGCCACGCCACCGATCACACGGACCCGTCAGCGAGTCCCCCTGCCTCGTCGGCTACCGCGCCGCCCATCGACCGGGGCGGGTGGCGTTCCCTTCATCGCCGATTCGCGTTCCGGCTGGTGGCGGCGATGTTGCTGGTGTCCCTGCCACTGTCGATCGTGCTGGCGATCCTCCTGACCACGTCCGCGTCGAGCAGCCTGACATCGTTGGCACAGAGCAAGGGGGAGAGCGTCGCGCGGGCCACGACACTGCGACTGGAGGACTGGCTCACCCGACAACAGCAGACGCTGGCCGTGCTCGCGACGTCCAGCGCCGATCACCTGACCACAGCGCAGGCACGCTCGCTGCTGGTCACGGTCGACCGCACCTACCAGGACTTCTCCTCACTCGAGCTGACCGATCCGTCCGGCAAGGTGCTCGCATCGAGCAACCCCGGAACGACCATCGACACCGCCGGACAGAGCTGGTTCCACACCGCGGCCGCAGGCCAGCCGGTCGTGACCTCTCTGATCCGGCGGGGTGACCACATCGAATGGATCATCGCGCAGCCGGTGATCGGCGCGAACGGCCGCACCCAGGGTGTCGTGATCGGCGACCTCAACCCCACCGTGCTGGCCACCCTGCTCAATCCCGAATTGAACAAGGGCAACAACGTGGTCGCCGTCGACGCCCAGAACCGCTTGATCTACAGCACGCAGGACGTCGGGAAGGTCACCAGCGACACGGCCATGCTCGCAGATGGTGTGCTCAGCACCACCGTCAACAACGCCGCGACCCAGCAGGCGGACAGCACCGGTCAACCCGGAGTGGCCCGCTTCAACGATTCTCAGGGCAAGGAGGTCATCGGCGGGTACGACATCGTCGACAAGCTGCACTGGACCCTGATCGCCGAGGAGCCCGCCAGCATCCTGCTGGCACCGGTCAGCACGCAGCGTCAGCGAGCAGTGCTCATCGTCATCCTCGGCGGCGTTCTCGTCGCGGTCGTGTCGATTCTGCTGGCGTGGCGTACCACCCGGCCGATTTCGCGATTGACCGGCGTCGCCCGCCGGGTGGCCGCGGGCGATCTGACTGCCCGAGTCAAGCCGGAGGGATCCAGCGAGTTGGTGGTCCTCGGTGAGTCGTTCAACGCGATGCTCGCCACCTGCAGCGACCTCATCGACCAGGTGACGACCGCGGGCGTAGAGATGAATTCGGCCGCGGCGGAGCTGGCGGCGTCCTCCGATGAGCTCGCGGCCACCACGACGCAGCAGAGCGCGGCGGTGACCCAGGCGACCGCAAGCACCGAGGAGCTGGCCCGGTCCTCGGGCGCGATCGCGGACACCGTCGACGACGTCGCCCAGCAGACCGGAGAGACCCGGGACAACCTCGAGCAGGCCGAGGCCGACATCGCCCTGTCGAGCGAACGCACTCTGGCGCTGGCGGCACGGGTGGACGACATCGACGCTCTGCTGGATCTGATCAACGACATCGCCGACCAGACGAACCTGCTCGCACTCAACGCCGCCATCGAAGCAGCCCGGGCCGGCGAGAACGGCCTCGGCTTCGCCGTGGTGGCCGACGAGGTCCGTCGCCTGGCCGAGCGTTCCAAGGCGTCGGCCAGTGACATCGCCTCGATCGTCGCAGCGGTTCAGGGGGAGACCAACGCGACCGTCATGGCCATGGAGAAGGGCGCGAAGAAGATGCAGCAGGGCCTGAGCCTGCTCGAGGCCGTCACCGACGCCAACGGACAGGTCCGGCTCACCACCCAGCAACAACGCAGCGCCACCAGCCAGGTCGTGGAGACCATGGAACAGCTCACCGACGCCAGCCGCCAGGTCTCGGCCACCGCCCGGGAGATCGCCGCCGCCGCCGGGAATCTCACCGACCTCGCCGGCAACCTCGAAACCACCGCCGCGACCGCGAGCAAGGGGCACCGATGACGGCCGTGCAGGGTCTCCTCCTGCCCGTCGGGAGCGACCTCTACGCGCTGCCTGTCGACTCGGTGCGCGAAGTGGTCCGGGCGCCGACGGTGACGAAGCTGGTCACCGCACCGCCGATGATCCTGGGCTTGTTCAACCTGCGTGGGCAGATCGTTCCCCTGCTCGACACGGCCGCCCTTCTCGGGCTCGGCGACGCCGGTCCGACGAAGTTCGCCGTCGTCGTGGACTGCGCACAGGGACTCGCCGGATTGGCGGTCACCGACGTGCCGCAGCGCGGCGCACTCGAGTCGGCCATCGCACCGTCGGAGCTGCCTGCCACGAAGGGGCTGTACCGGGTCGGCGACCTGGTCGCCTCACTGCTCGATCCGGCCGAGCTGCTGACCCCGGAGCACCTGGCCGGCCTGGGACCGGTGACCGGCCGACCAGAAAGCGCCGTGGCCTGATGGCCGGGATGAGCCCCGACCAGCTGCGTGAGCTGTTCGCGCAGGAGGCCGAGGTACGGCTCACCGAGCTCGGGAGACTGCTCCTCGAACTGGAGCAGAGCAGCGAGGACGAGGCGCTGATCCGGTCCGTCTTCCGGGAGATCCACACCCTCAAAGGCTCTTCCGCCGTGGCCGGACTCGATGAGGTCAGCCACATCGCCCACGGCCTCGAGGATCTGGTCGACGACGTTCGATCCGGGCGGCGGCCCGTGACCCCCGAGGTGATCGACACGCTGCTCCGCGGCGCCGACGAACTCAGTGCGGGCATCTTCGGGACGCCCGGTGGCGGGGGGGACGAGGGCACCCCGCCCGCGGCACCGCCGGCGGTCGAGACGGCTCCCGCGCCAGTCGTCACACCACCCGCGCCGGTCGCCACGATTCCCCCGCCGCCGGCGACGACTCCCGCGCCGGCCGCCACAGCCCCCGACACCCGCCGGCCCGGCGACGCCGGCGGCATCATCATGGTTCCGATCGAACGCCTCGAGGAGCTCACCCGACTGGTCGGCGAAAGCGCCTCGGCCCACCTGCGCGTCGGACGCATGCTCGAGGACCGGTTCCAGGTCGACCCGGCCACGTGTACCGAGTTCAACCAGCTGTCCCGGACCCTCAACGATCTGCAGGACCGTGCGATGCGCACCCAGATGGTGCCCGTGTCCACGATCACCGACCAGCTCCATCGCGCCGTGCGTGATCTCGCGCGCGAGCACGGCAAGGACGTCCGCTGGGAAACCCAGGGCACCGACACCGAGCTTGACCGGGGCGTGCTGCACCAACTCTCGGACTCCTTGATGCACCTCGTCCGCAACGCCGTCGATCACGGGGTCGAGCCGCGGGACGAGCGGGAGGCGACCGGCAAGCCGCCGCAGGCAACCATCCGCCTGCACGCCATGCAGCTCGGCTCGGAAGTCATCCTCGCGGTGTCCGACGACGGCCGGGGAATCGACGTGGACGGCGTCAGCCGCCAGGCCAGCGAGCACGGCGTGGACACCGGCGACATGACCGAAGAGGAGCTACTCGGGTTGACCTTCCAGGCAGGCCTGTCGACCGCGGAGTTCGTCACCGACGTCTCGGGGCGAGGAGTCGGCCTCGATGTCGTGCGGACCAACGTCGAGTCGGCCCACGGCCGGGTGGAAGTGCGGTCCGTCCGGGGCGCCGGCACCGAGTTCCGGATCGTCGTCCCGATCACCGTCGCCGTGCTGCGGTGCCTGTTGGTCGAGGCTGCCGGTCAGACCTTCGCCCTTCCCTTCCACCGCGTTCTCCTCTCCCAACAGCACGACCCGACCAAGGCCACTCACGCCGATGGACGGGCCATGGTGTGGGTGGACGGCAAGCCGATTCCGGTTCAGGACATGGCCCGGACTCTCGGACTCGCCAGCGACGCGGCCACCGACGGGCCCGTCGTGGTCCTCGCCGACACGTCGCGGAGGTACGCCTTCGGCATCGACCGGCTGATCGGTCAGCGGGACGTCGTCATCAAGGCGCTCAGCCCGCTGCTCCCGCATCTGCCCGCCGTCGCCGGTGCAAGTGTCGAGCCGGACGGTTCGGTCCTGCTGGTGCTCGACCCGCCAGGTCTGATCCAGCGGGCGAGCGCAGCGAGCCGCACGAACGGGCGCACACCCCCCACACCGCCTGCCGACGAGCACCACCGCAGCATTCTGGTCGTCGATGACGCTCTCACCGTCCGAGAACTGCAACGAAGCATTCTCGAACGTGCCGGTTTCGACGTGCGGGTGGCCGCGGACGGGAACAACGCCTTGTCGAATCTGGCCGAGAGTCCCGTCGACCTCGTGCTCACCGACATCGAGATGCCGAACATGGACGGCTTCGCACTCACCGAAGCGATCCGCGCACACCCGACCCTGGCCAACATCCCGGTCCTGATCCTCACGTCCCGCGCCAGCGATGCCGACCGGCAGCGCGGGCTGGACGTCGGGGCGGACGGTTACATCACCAAGAGTGCATTCGACGAGGCCGGTCTCCTGACCGCGGTGAACCGTCTGCTGGGGACGCACGCGTGACCGCCCAAGCCGACGATCACGCGGTGCGTGCTCTTGTCGTCCAGGACTCCTCGGCCCGACCGAGCCCGTTGGTGGACGCACTGCGCGCCGATGGCGACATCGTCGTCGTCGGACAGCCGACCACGGCGGCGCAGGCGATCGCGGACGTCGCCCGCTCCCGCCCCGATGTGGTGATCCTCGACCTGCGCCTCGCCGACGGTCAGAGCACGCACGCCATCGAGCAGATCATGGCCCACACGCCGACGCCCATCCTGATTCTCTCCGCCGACGTCGGAGATCATCAGTCCCCCTCCGCGGTCGAGGCCCTGGTGTGCGGCGCCCTGGACGCCCTGCCACGCCCCGAGCGGTGGACCCCGGAACTGGGCACCGACCTGAGGCGACGGGTGCACCAGATCAGCAGGGTGCACGTGATCCGTCATCCACGCGGCGGCATGACGAAGACGGTCCGGCCGGACCGCGAGCCACACACCGGACACCGGCCGGTCGTCGCGATCGCCGCCTCGACCGGCGGTCCGAGCGCGCTCGCCGCGCTCCTCCCCGGCCTCGCCGGGCTGCAGGCACCGGTCCTGGTCGTGCAACATCTGCACCCGGACTTCACCAGCGGCCTGGTCGAGTGGATGTCGAGAGTCTCACCGCTGCCCGTCGAGACACCTCACGACAACCAGATCGCGCGCCCCGGACGGATCTATTTCGCGCCCGGAATGCATCATCTCCGCTACGGCGCCCACGGCAGTCTCGAGCTGCACGACGGCCCGACGACCATTCACCGCCCGTCGGCCGACGAACTTTTCCAATCGGTCGCCGAACGGGCGGGCTCCGCGGGGATCGGTGTGGTGTTGACGGGCATGGGGGACGACGGTGCCAGGGGTCTCCTGGCGATCCGTCAGCGAGGCGGCATCACCTTGGCGCAGGACGAGGCAACTTCGGCCGTGTTCGGGATGCCGAAGGCGGCCCAGAAGCTGGGAGCGGTCAGCGAGCTTCTCCCGCTCGACAAGCTCGCAGCGGCTGTCCAGCGCGCCGTACGGGAGGTGGCCCCGTGATCGATCCGCAGGAGATGGATCAGGCCGTCGACCGGGTCGCCGAACTGCTCCGGACGAAGATCGGCCTTCGCCCGGACTCGAACCTCCGCGGCCGCCTGCGCAGGGCGATCCGCGACGACGCCGCCGAACACGGCCAGTCGCTCGCCGCGTACGTCGACGCCCTGGTCGCGACCGGCCACGCCCTGCAGGGTCTGCTGAATCGAGTCACGATTCAGGAGACCGCGTTCTTCCGGCATCCCAAACAGTTCCAGGTGCTGGCCCAGGACGTCCTGCCCGGCCTGGCGCGACCGGTGACCATCTGGAGTGCCGGTTGCGCCAACGGCCAGGAGGCCTACAGCCTGGCGATGGTGCTCGCGGAGCAGGGGGTCGACGGCCGCGTGATCGCCACCGATCTCTCGACGTCGGCACTCCGGCGGACCGAGCAGGCACGCTACTCGGACCGCGAACTCACCGGCCTCTCACCTGACCGGATCGCCGAGCACCTCATCCGGACCGACGACGGATTGCGGATCTGCGACCAGATCCGGTCCCGGGTCAGCACGCTGCGGCACAACCTGCTCGAGCCGTTGCCACCCGAGATCTGGTCCTGCGACGTCGTCTTCTGTCGCAACGTGCTCATCTACCTCTCCCCCGAGCACGTCCGCACCCTGCTCGATCAGATCGCCGACAAACTTCCGCCCACCATCTCCCTGTTCGTGGGCGGGGCCGAGACGATCTGGCAGGTCTCGGACCGCTTCAAGGCCGTCCCGACCGGAGACACCTTCCTGTACCGGCGTCAGGCCACAAGCGCCGTGACCCCGAACCGTTCCGCGCGCCGGGCCGCACCGACGAGCGCGCCCGTACGCCACTCTCCGAAGCCCGGGACGAGGGCACCGGCGGCCGTCGCCGGGCGGATGACCGCCCGTCGACCATCCGCACCGGCCACGGATCGCGGCCGGTCCGAGGCCGCACCCGACCTCGCCGAGGCGGCCGGCCTCATGGCGACGGCGGGCCAGGACTTCGTCGCAGCCGGGGACTACGACGCCGCCGTCGTGGCATTCCGCAAATGCGCCTACCTCACCCCGCACGATCCGATGCCGCACTTGAACCTGGGACTTGCCCTGGAGGCCGCCGGCGACGAAACCTCCGCGGAGCGCGCCTACGCGGCCGCGCGCCGCGCCCTCCTCGACGGCGACCCCCGTTACAGCGAGGCCGGAATCGAAGGCTACGCGGCGGCTGAACTCGTGCGCCTTCTCGACTCCAAGCAGCGGGCGCTGTCGACATGACGACGATGGTCTGCTTCGAAGCCGGCGGGGCGGCCTACTGCCTGCCGGTAGGGGTCATTCGAGCGGTTCGCACCGTCGAGGTACTGGTGCCGCTGCCAGATCCGGCACCCGATGTTGCCGGCGTCATTCCGGGCGATCCTCCGCTGACCGTGATCTCGCCGCTTCGGTCAACGGGCAGCCACATCCTCGTCATCGAGGCCGACGACAAGACCTTTGGCCTGCTGGTCGACGCGGTCACCGGCCTGCAACGGGTCGACCGACGCCGAGGTCAGATCGGCCCCACGGGGCCAGGAACGGTTACTCGTGGCCGGGACCCTTCATACCGACGGCCACCTGGTGTTGGTGGCCGACCCAACCGCACTGGCAGGACGACTATGACCACCGCGACCGTTCTCATCGCCGATGACTCGCTCGTCGTCAGGACCGTGGTCCGCAGCGAGCTCGAGGACGAGGACTACCGAGTCATCGAGGCCGCCGACGGGGTGTCCGCGTACGACCAGTGCCAGCTCGACCCGCCGGACGTCATCCTGCTCGACATCGAGATGCCGAGGATGGACGGGTACAAGGTGCTGGCCAGGCTCAAGAGCGACCTACGGCTGACCAACATCCCGGTCGTCTTCCTCACCAGCCGCAGCGGCACGGAGGACATCGTCGCCGGACTCCGCGGGGGGGCCCACGACTACCTTAAGAAGCCCTTCGAGGGCGCCGAACTCCTCGCCCGCGTCGGCGCCGCCGTTCACGTCAAGAAACTTCAGGACGAACTCGAACAGCGCAACGCCGTATTGAACCGGATGAGTCGAACCGATGGCCTGACCGGGCTCTTCAACCGGCGCCATCTCGACGACGAGCTCGCCCGCCGCCAGAAGGACGCCCTACGCCATGCGGAGCCGCTCTGCCTGCTGTTGCTCGACATCGACCACTTCAAGCACATCAACGATACGTTCGGCCACCCGACCGGCGACATCGTGCTGCGCGTCTTCGCCGACCGCCTGCGATCCGAACTGCGCGCCGGCGACATCGCCGGGCGCTGGGGCGGCGACGAGTTCATGATCATCCTTCCCCGCACCGATCTCGACGGCACACTCGAGGTGGCGGAGCGGATCCGTTCCACCATGGCGCGCGAACCCATCAACGCCGCCGGCGAGGAGATCCGCGTGACCATCAGCTGCGGATGCGCGCTCGGCGCCGGCGAGTCCGCCGGCGCGATCGTCGACCTCGCCGACACCTGCCTGTACGAGGTCAAGACCTCGGGACGGAACCAGGCGATCGCCGCCGCCCTCCCCGCACAACTCGACGCATAGCCCGACGGTGTCCTGTGGGAAAAGCCCGGCGTGCCGCCCGGCCGGTGTGTCACGCTACGTATGCAGCGCCGCCGGAAGGGGTCGCGGATGTGCGCCATGCACACCATCCTCGTCATCGATGACTCGCCGCTGATCCGGCGCGTCGTCGAGGTCGCGATCGGCGAAAACAGCGACTGGCTGGTGCACACGGCCGGGTCCGGCGCCGACGGTGTCGACGTCGCGGCGCGCGAGCGGCCCGACGCGATCCTGCTCGACGTCGAGATGCCCGACCTCGACGGCCCCGCGACACTGACCCTGCTGCGCGCGCACGAGGCGGCCCGCGAAATACCGGTGCTGTTTCTCACCGGTCATACCGCGGAGGCGGACCGGCGCGCCCTGGAAGCGCTCGGCGCCGCGGGTGTCATGGCCAAGCCGTTCGATCCCGACACCCTGGCCTCGGACATCGCCCGGCAGCTCGGATGGGGCACATAACGTCCGTCGACCAGGAGCCCGGGACCCCCGCGGCTCACGGAGTCCGGGTCAGGGACCGCAGCGTCTGGCTGACCTCGGTGCCGTAGACCGGCAACCCGTCGGGAGAGAGCAGCCCGGCCTGGACCAGTACGGAGGCCTGGTCCCACCAGATGTGCTCGTGGTCGATGAGGCCGTCGGTGAAGCCGATCACTCCGACGACGGCGACCTCGATCCGCGCACCGGTGGCCGGCACGCCGGGCAGGAGCCAGGGCACCTCGCGGTCGTGGGTCATCGTCACGACCATCTCGTCGACGACGCGCTGCGTGCCGACGGTCCGGCTGACCACGTCCACCGCGATGTCGGCCGGCGCGGCGGGGATGAACTCCTCGGAGTAGAAGCGGCGCACGCCGTCCCGGCCCCGGCCGCCCATCAGCGTCGGCAGGTGCATGACGTAAGGCTCATCGACCATCGTGGCCATGGTCGCCTCGACGTCCCGGTCGGCGAACTCACCTTTGGTGTGCGCGTCCCAGAGCCGCTCCATCTCGGCCGGATCCATGCCGTCTCCCCTCGTCCCGAACCTGATGACCGTCCGAGCCTGCCATGGCCGCCGGTACGGTGGTGCCATGGTGGAACCGTCCGCCCGCGAGGACCGTAACGCTCCGGGCCATCGGCGTGACCGGGTCCGTGCCCGGGTGCTCGAAGAGGGCTTCGCCCGCATCGACGACCTGGCCCGCGAATTCGGCGTCAGCGTGATGACCATGCACCGCGACCTCGACGCGCTCGCCGAGGACGGCTGGCTGACCAAGATCCGCGGCGGCGCGACCGCCAACCCCTCGGCACTGCTCGAGGCCGGCGTCCGCGAGCGCAGTGCGGCCCTGCGTACAGAGAAGCAGACGATCGCCGCCCGCGCCGCGGGGCTGCTCCGTCACGGGCAGACGATCTTCCTCGACGACAGTACGACGGCGATGGCGCTGGTGCCGCACATCGTGGCCCGGGCACCGATCACCGTGGCCACCAACTTCATCCCGGTGGTCACGGCGCTCAGCGGGGCGTCGGACGTCGAACTCATCGTGCTCGGCGGGCAGTACTACAGCACCCCCGAGGCCTGCTTCGGCATGCAGACCCTCGACGCGATCCGCCAGCTGCGGGCCGATCTCTTCTTTATGTCCACCACCGGGGTCAACAACGGCTGCTGCTACCACCGCTCGGAGGTGACGACGATGGCGCGCCGGGCGTTCATGGAGTGTGCGGCGCGCAACGTCCTGCTGGTCGACCACGCGAAGTTCGGCCGGCCGGCACCGCATCTGCTGTGCCCGGTCAGCACGTTCGACCTCGTCATCACCGATGCCAGCATCGACCCGGAGGATCTCGCCGAGTTGCGCTCCTCCGGCACCGTTGTCGAGGTCGCGGGCCGCTGACCCGCGGGCCGGGTCGGATCAGCGCACCCGCTCGCCCGTGTCCGGGTCGAAGAGATACACCCGGTCCGGAGGCGCGGTGATCCGCACCTTCTCGCCGGAGGTCCACGGTGTGTCCGGCGGGGTCTGCGCGACGAGCGGTCCGTCGAGACCCGGTACGGCGACGGTGCCCAGGCCGAATTCGAGCAGGTTCTCATACACCGAGACGGTCCCCTCGATGGCCGGCCCATCCGCCGTAGCACCGGTTCGGCAGTCCTGTGGCCGCAGGCCCGCGATCACCGCGGCCCCGTCCTCGGCCGACCTCGCGGCCGTCCGGATCGCGCCGGAGGACCCGATGCGTACGACGACGCCGTCGCCGTCCCGCGCTGCCGTGCCCTCCAGGAGGTTGATCTTCGGCTCACCGACGAAGTCGGCGACGAACTGGTTGGCCGGGTCGTCGTAGACCTCGTCGGGAGTGCCGAACTGCTGGATCAGGCCGGCGTCCATCACCGCGATCCGGTCGGCCAGGCTCAACGCCTCGAGCTGGTCGTGGGTCACCACGATCGTGGTGTAGCCGAATTCGCGCTGCAGCCGCTTGAGCTCCCGCCGGACCCGCTGCCGGTGCGCGGCGTCCAGGTGGGACAACGGCTCGTCGAGCAGCAGCACCGGCGGGTTGCGGATCAGGGCGCGCGCCAGCGCGACCCGCTGTTTCTGCCCGCTCGACAGACCGGCCGGCCGCAGTGGGAGCAGGTCCGTCATGTCGAGGCGCTCCGCCAACTCGTCGACCCGTGCCTCGGCGTCGCGCGCCTTGCGGGCCCGCAGGCCGTAGGAAAGGTTCTCCCGCACGGTGAGCGGCGGATAGAGGGCGTAGCTCTCGAAGCCCACGCCGACATTGCGCTTGCTCGGCGGCAGCTGCGGCACCGACCGGGACCCGATCCGGATGTCGCCGGCCGTGACGGTCTCCAGGCCGGCGATCATCCGCAGCGTGGTGGTCTTGCCGCACCCCGACGGCCCGAGCAGGGCAACCAGCTCGCCGGGCTCGATGTCCATCGAGATGCCCTTGACCGCCTCGACGGACTCCCTCCCCCGGGCCGCGTAGGTCTTGCGCAGGTCCGCCAGGACCAGGCTCTCGGCCACGTGTCCCCTCCTCGCCTAGTCCTCGACCCGCACGGGCTGCTCGGCCCGGACGGGCCCGATGAGCGGCACGGCGGCCCCGGCCCGGTCGGGGCCGACCGGGCCGAAGACGACCGCGCCCTCCAGCGGGATCCGTAGGTCGATGCGTTCCCCTTCACGGGGCGCGTCGGCGCTGCCCACCACGACGATGATCTCCGTGTCGCCGACGGCGACGCTCAGCTCGACCAGTCGCCCGAGCACTTCGACGAGGCGCACCTGCCCGGGCACGGTGACACTCCCGTCTCCGCCGCCGGGTCCCGAACCCGCGCCGAGGCCCACGTCCCGCGGGCGGACACCGACGATGACCTCGTCCTCGGCAGTGACGTCGAGATCGCCTTGCACCGGGATCCGGATCGCGCCTCCCGCGACGACGAGGTCCCCGCCATCGACGCGGCCCGGCAGCAGGTTCATCTCCGGCTGCCCGAGGGCCTGCGCCACGAAGGTGTCGCTCGGGCGGTGCCACAGGTCGTACGGCGTCCCGACCTGCGCCACCTCGCCCTCCCGCAGGACGGCGATCCGGTCCCCCAGGGCGAGCGCCTCCTGGTAGTCGTGCGTGACGTAGAGCGAGGTCGTGCTCGACATCGCGCCGAGGCTCTTCAACTCCGCCCGCATCGCCGCCCGCAGCTTGGCATCGAGGTGGGACAGCGGCTCGTCGAGCAGGTAGACGCCGGCCGGCCGGACCAGCACTCGGCCGAGCGCGACCCGCTGCCGCTGCCCGTTGGACAGCTCGCGCGGATAGCGCTCCAGCAGCCGGTCGATGCCCAGTGTCGTGGTGACCATCTCGATCCGCCGCCGCCGGTCGTCCGCGGTGTAGTCGCCGAGCCGTCCCGACCGGAGCGGCGACGCGAGATTGTCGAACACGGTGTCCTGGGGGTAGAGGGCGTAGCTCTCGAAGGCCATCGCGACGTTGCGCCGATAGGGTTCGACCCCGTCCATGTCGACGCCGCCGATCCGCACCGACCCCCGGTCGATGTCCTGCAGGCCGGCGACGCTCTTCAGCGTCGTCGTCTTGCCGGCACCGGACGGGCCGAGGATGACGAAGAACTCGCCGTCGGCGACCGAGAGGTCGATCCCCCGGAGTGCGACCTTCCGTCCGTAGCTCTTGTGCAGATCGGCGATCTCCAGTTCGGCCATCAGGCCTTCACCGCCCCGAAGGACAGCCCGCGTACCAGATAGCGCTGGATGCTCAGCGCCAGGATCAGCGGAGGCAGCGCACCGATGAGGGCGGCGGCCGCGGTGAGGTTGTAGTAGGCCTGGCCGCCGCCGCCGAGGAACTTCGTGATCGCGACCGTGACGGTGGTGGCGTTGGTGTCGGTCAGGATGAGCGGGAACACATAGTTGTTCCAGGCGAAGATGAAGGCGAGCAGCGCGGCGGCGGCGATTCCGGGCCGGACCAGGGGCAGCGCCACCTTGAAGAACGCGCGGGTGCGGGTATAGCCGTCCAGCAGCGCCGCCTGTTCGAGGTCCTCCGGGAGGTCCTGGAAGTAGGACCGCAGGATCCAGACGACCATCGGCAGGGTCACCAGCTGCAATACCCAGATCAGGCCGACGTCGGTGTCGAAGAGGTTGAGGTAGTGGTAGATCACGAACAACGGCACGATGACCATCAGCTCCGGTGCGAACCGGAACGACAGCATCTGGAACATCAGGCCTTCCGAGCCCCGGAACCGCCATTTCCCGGCGGCGTAGGCGGCCGGCACGCCGACGACCAGCGAGACCAGGGTCGCGCCCGCACAGGAGATGACGCTGTGCAGGATCGCGGTCTTGAGGTCGACGCTCGTCAGCACCTCGCCCTTGTGGCTGAAGATGGTGCCGTAGTTGGAGAGCGTGGGGTGGAAGCCGAAGTAGGTGCTGGTCTGCTGGGCGTTGTTCTTCAGGGACAGCAGCAGCATCCACACGATCGGGAAGAGGGAGAAGACGAACCATGCCACGATCAGCAGGTCGGCGGCCGCTCCCCCGACGCTGATCCGCTTCTGCCCCGGAGTCAGTTCACGACGAGCCATCAGAGTCCTCCGCTCCGGCTGCTCGACGCTGGGCCTTACCCAGCACGCCGACGAGAATGCGCGCGACGATGAAGACGAGCACCCACAGCACGAACATGTAGGTGCTGCCCCGCGAGTAGTTGAAGTGGGTGATCGAGTCCTCGAACGCGTTGATCTGCAGGGTGGTGGTCGTCGTCCCCGGGCCGCCGGTGGTGAGGACGTAGATGATGTCGAAGATCTTCAGGCAGTCCATCAGCCGGAAGATCACGGCGACCAGGATGTAGGGCCACATCATCGGCAGCATCAGCCGCCGGAACATGTAGAACCAGCGGGCGCCGTCGACGTCCGACGCCTCGAAGGGCTCCTTCGGCAGCGACCGGATCCCGGCGAGCACCAGGATCGCGACGAACGGCGTGTAGATCCAGGTGTCCACCAGCACGGCCGAGAAGAGCGCGTGGTCCTTGCTCAGCCAGTCGAACGTGTGCCCGAGACCGAGGACGTGGTTGAGGATGCCGAAGTTCGTGTCGAACATCAGCTTCCACACGGTGGCCGCGATCACCGGGGCGATCATCAACGGAAGGATCAGCACCTTCTCGAAGATCCGGCCGAGCAGCGTCGAGCGGTTGAGCAGCAGGGCGACCCCGACGCCGAGAACCGTCTCGATCACGGTGGCCAGGAGGGCGTATTCGAAGGTGACCCGGACGCTGTGCCACAGCGCCGAGTCGCTGAACACCGACGCGTAGTTGGCGAACCAGATCACGTGGACGTCGGTGGTGCCGCCCGAGTAGTTCAGCAGCGTGTAGTACACGCCCGACGCGAACGGGAAGAGGATGCCGATGACCACGGCCAGGGCCGGGATCGACAGCAGATACGGGCGGGCCCGTCGCCGCCAGGCCGGTACCCGGGACAGATTCGTCGCCGAGGACGCCGTCATCCGCCGCTCACCGCCGTGGTCGACTGCTTGGCCAGGTTGTCCAGCTGGCTCTGCGCGTCGGCCCCGCCGTAGATCTGCTGCAGCGCCACCGCCCAGTTCTCCGTGGTGTCGAAGAACTGCTTCTGCGGGGTGAACTGGATCTTCGTGCTGTCGATGACTCGCTCGAAGGTCTCCAGGTAGCCGGGGAAGCCGCCGAGGGTCTGCTTGAAGGAGCCGTCGAAGACCGAGGCGCGCGTCGGGTCGGCGAAGGCTCCGTGCTTGACCGCCTGCGACATCGCCTGCTTGCCGGTGGCCCACTGGATGAACAGCCACGCGGCGAGCTTGTGCTTGGACGCGGAGTTCATCGCGAGCGACCAGGTCCACAGGTTGGTCGCGTAGTTGTCATGCGGCCCGGCCGGCCCGGGATGCCAGGCGAGGTGGCCGGCCTCCTTGCTCGCGCCCGGCTTGTTCTTCGGGTACGTCGCACTGTCGGCGTCGAAGACCATCGCGGCCACGCCGTTCCCGAGGTCCGTGGTGCAGTTCGGGTAGTCGTACGTCGTCCATGATGCGGGTCCGGAGGCCTTCGCCAGATGCGCCCAGGTCTTGGTGAACTCGACCGCCGCGGGGGAATTCATGGTCGCGTGCAGCTTGCCGTCCCTGACCTCGTAGTCCTTGGCTCCTTCCCGGCTGAACATCGTCATGAAGCCGGGGTGGATCGTCGCCCAGGACTTCGAGCCGCGGAACGCGATGCCGTACTGGTTCTGACTGCGGTCGGTGAGGTCGTGCGCCAGCTGCACGAGGTTGCCGAGAGTTTCTGCCGGCTTGACGCCCTTCTCCTTGAACAGCTGCTTGTTGTAGCAGATGACGTTGGTCTCGAAGCCCCACGGAATGGCCCACTGACCGCCGAACCCGAGCGGCGAACCGGTCTTGAAGTCCCACCGGGTGGCGGTCCGCAGGCCGGGATAGATGTCCTCGAAGTCGTAGTCGGCGCTCGTCGCCGACGAGTTCTGCAGCCACGGGTAGAGGTCCTCCATCCACCCGGGCGGACCGTACTGCCAGATGAAGTAGGCGCCGGTCATGAAGACGTCGTGCGTGCCCGATCCGCCGGCGAGCTCGGTGTTGAGCTTGGTGAAGTAGTCGGCCTCGGCGACCAGCTCGGGCTGTACCTGGATCCCGGTGAGTTCGGTGAACTCCTTCAGCATCGGCGCGAAGCTCTGCTGGTACGGGTGCGGCGTCTGCAGGATCCGCAGCGTGGTGCCCTTGGCCTTCTTCCAGTCGAAGGACCCGGTCACGTCGTTGGCGGCACTGCTGCTGCCGGTGCCCGACGCGCTTCCGCTCTCGACGACGCATCCGTCGAGCAGGGGTGCCGCAGCGGCCGCGCCCACCCCGCCGCCGAGCAGCGAGAGCATGCGCCGTCGGCTGATGGGCGCGGTCGGCCCCGTTGCCGGGCTGGTCGGTCGGTCCATGAGCTCCTCCTGGGTGGCGCTCCGGCAGACGCCGGCGGACGCCGTGCCGTGGCTAAGAGCGGTCAGGCGGGACGTTCAACGAGATCAACGAGACGGGTCCGGCGCCGTCGGCCGGCATGCTCAGTTCGGTCAGAGCGGCGTTGTCGAGTCGGGGGAAGACGATGCGGTAGCGCGGGACCGGGATCTGCAGAAGCTCGCACATCGCCAGCCGCAGCAGGGTGTTGTGGGCGACCACGAGAACGGTCCCGCCGGCGTGGTCGACCGCGGCCCGGCGGAGCGCGTCGGCCGCCCGGCGGGCCGCCGTCTCCGGCTTCTCCGCACCCGGGAAATGGTGGGCGACCGGGTCCCGGCGGAAGCGGTCGACCATGTCGGGGTCGTCACCGGCCAGTTCGTCGATGGTGCGGCCCTCGGCGACGCCGAAATCGACCTCGGTGAGGTCGTCGACGATGACCGGCTCGAGCCCGAGTGCCGTCGCGCTGGGGGCGGCGGTCTCGACCGCCCTCCCCAGCGGCGAGCTCAGGATCACCTCGGGCCGCTCCCGACGGGCCCAGTCGACCAGCGACTCGGCCTGCCTCCGGCCGGTCTCGGTGAGGTCCACCTCGGTGCGGCCGGCGTACCGGTTCCCGGCGTGCCAGACCGTCTCGCCGTGCCTCGTGAGCACCACGCGGGTGCGCCCCGACGCACCACCGCGGTCCCGCTTCCCACCAGCCACGCACGCTCCCGTACCACGCTTCTCACGATGGACGCGGGATATTTCACATCATTAGTGTGATGAGCGCAAGGGGGCCGGCCAGAAATGTCCGTGCGCCGCGGGAGGTCGATCGAGTGCTCGCGGCCAGCCCGGTCTCGGGTCAGATCCCGAACCTCGCGGTGATCCGGCCCGAGTCCGCCGCCTTCTTGAACTTCTCGAAGTCACGTTCGTTCTGATCGGCGTAGTCCTCGGCGAATGTCACGATCGCGCGGTCGAAGGACTGGCTCTTGCCGAGGTAGGCCGCGATCGCGATGCGGTCGCCGGACCGCGCATGCGCGCGGGCCAGCGCCCACCCGCACATCCGCGCATAGAGGCCCATTCCCTTGGGCGCCATGCGACTGATGTCGGCGGAGCCCTTCCAGTCATAGAGCTGGCGGATGTAGAAATCGCGCTCCACGCCGTCGATCCCGGTGGCCCTCTCCCAGCCCAGGAAGATGTCGCTCGCCGACTGCATGAGCTGCTGGCCGGCGACCACCCGGTGACCGCAGGTGTGATACTCGCTGCGCCCGACGAACTGCTCGAGGACCGACTTCTCCGCCTCCTTCACCTGCAGGAACAGCGGATCCCCCTCGTCCCGGCCGAACAGCAGGACGATCCAGCACCGGGTCCCGACGCTGCCGACCCCGACGACCTTGCGGGCGAAGTCGCCGAACCGGTAGGACTCCATGAGGACCCGGCGGTCACTGGGCAGCGTGCGACGGTACGAGCGGAGCAGCGAGACGATCTGCTCCCGGAACGCCGCCCGCTCGCCGTCCGAGAGAAGCTCGGTGATCGGCACGATCAGAGGCGGGTCGCTGATGATGCGCGGCTGACCGTCGACCATGTGGGTCAGCTTCGAGAACGCCTTCATGCTGTCCTTCGAGCGGGCCTTCTCCAGCGCCTTGTCGACCCGCTTCGCCCGCTTGTTGTCCTTGACACCGGTCTCCCGGGCGATCTGTTTCATGTCGTCGAGATCCTGACGGGCATACCAGACCTGCAGGTTGGACATCGGCGCGAACCGGAGCATGGCCTCGCGGTATTCGGTCGCGGCATGCATCACGATCGCGGCCCGCTCGGCGGCACCGAAGTTCCGATCCCGCCCGGCGACGGCGAGACTGGCGGCGAGGCGCTTCACGTCCCACTCCCACGGGCCGGGATTGGTCTCGTCGAAGTCGTTGATGTCGAACATCAGCTGGCGCTCCGGGGAGGCGAACACGCCGAAGTTCGACAGGTGGGCGTCCCCGCAGATCTGCGCGCGGATACCGGACTGCGGCGTGCCGGACAGGTCCGACGCCATCACCAGCGCCGCGCCCCGGTAGAACGAGAAGGGCGAAGCGAGCATCCGGCCGTAGCGGATCGGCAGCAGTTCGGCGACCCGCGACTCACCCTGGCCGACCAGCAGGTCCACCGGGTCCGGTCGGGCCAGGCTCAGCCCGATCTCGGCGTGCGAGGAGCGCGGGACCTTCGCCCGGGCGGCCTTGCCCCGTGCTTCGCGCTCGGCCGGGCTGAGCCAGCGCTCTTTGCTCGCTCGCCTCGGCCGGCGGCGGGATCCGTTGGTCTCGTGCGCCGAACTCGGCGTCGCAACACCCACCGTCATGGCGAACCCCGATCGACCGGAGATGGGACGATCCCAGCATCGCGCACCCCGTAGGACGCTGTCAGCGGATCAACCAGACGAGGCCCCGGTCAGCGGCGGGGTCAGCGGCGGCGGATCCGGCGGGCGACGAGGAAGACGGTCAGGCCTGCGGCGACCCCGATGACGGCCATCCCGGCCGGCGTCTGCGCCTTCTCCACCAGCGTCACCTTGGCGCGCGCGGCGAGGGTCTTCGGGCTGGTGCGCTCGGCGAGTTGGTCGAACGTCGACGCCAGGGCGTCACGGGCCTGTTCGATCTCGCTCTGAATGCTCTGCGGATCGCGGGGCACGCGCCCTCCCTCGGTCGATGACGATCTTCCTCGAATGCCCGCTCATGGTTGCACCCGCTCACCATAGGCGCGAACGGCGGTGACGAGCGCGAGATGCGACAGGGCCTGCGGCACGTTTCCCGCCATCCGGCCGTGGGCGGAGTCGTATTCCTCGGACAGCAGGCCGACGTCGTTGCGCAGGGCCAGCAGCCGATCCAGCAACCGCTTGGCGTCGTCGGTCCGGCCGGCGAGCGAATAGCAGGCAGCCAGCCAGAAGCTGCAGGCGAGGAACGGGTTCTCCCCCGCCGGCAGCCCGTCCCCTCCGGTCCCGGTGTCGTAACGCAGCAGGAGGCCGTCGCGGTCGAGGGTCTGCTCGATCACCCGGATCGTGCCGGCCATCCGGGGATCGTCAGCGGGCAGGAAGTCGAAGAGCGGGAGCATGAGCAGGGCCGCGTCCACGGTCGTGCCGCCGTAGTACTGGGTGAAGGTGCCGAGCTTTTCGTTGTATCCGCGGGTGAGGACCTCCTCGCGGATGGTGTCGCGCAGCCGGCGCCACCGGTCGACCGGCCCGTCGAGGCCGTAGTCCTCGCACGCCTTCACCGCGCGGTCGAACGCCACCCAGATCATCGCCCGCGAGTGGGTGTAGTGCTGGGGGTCGCCGCGGCTCTCCCAAATCCCCTGGTCGGGCTGCTGCCACACCGTCTCCAGGTGCTTCATCAGCGCGAGTTGCATGGGCCACGACACCGGACCCTCGGGGATGCCGGCCTGCCGGGCCCGGTGCAGGGTGTCCATCACCTCGCCGAAGATCTCGGACTGGTACTGGGTGTAGGCGCCGTTGCCGACCCGGACGGGACTGGAGTTCTCGTACCCGGCCAGCCAGTCGAGTTCGGACTCGGGCAGCCAGCGCTCCCCCGCGACGCCGTACATGATCTGGATGTCGTCCGGGTCGCCGGCGATCGCCCGCAGCAGCCAGCCCCGCCACTTCTCGGCCTCCTTCTGGTAGCCGCATTCGACCAGCGCGGCGAGCGTCAGGGCCGCGTCCCGCAGCCAGCAGAACCGGTAGTCCCAGTTGCGCGGGCCACCGAACTCCTCTGGCAGCGAGGTGGTGGCCGCTGCGACGATGCCTCCGGTCGGGTGGTACGTGAGCGCCTTGAGGGTGAGCAGCGAGCGGAGCACCGGCTCCCGGTAGGGACCCCGATAGGTGCAGCGGTCCGTCCATTGCTGCCACAGGTCGTCGGTCGCGGCCAGGGCGTCGTCGGCGTGGTAGACCGACGGCAGGTCGTGGTGGGACGGATACCAGCTCAGGGCGAAGTCACGGTGCTCGCCCTCGGGCACGGTGAACTCCCCGACGTGCCGGTGGCCGTCCGGCTGGGGCATGTCGTCGGCCCGAAGGCACATCCCGTCCGGACCGGCGACCGCGGAGAGGGCTGGCCGGCCGTCCTCGTCGTGCCGGCGGCGGATCCACGGGCGCACCTTCCCGTAGCCGAACCTCACCACCCACTCCTGCCGCATACGCACCGAACCGGTGACCCCGACCACGCGCCTGATCAGGTGGCAGTGCTTGTCCCGGGGTGGCATCACATCGATGACCCGCACGGTGCCGCCCGCGGTGTCGTACTCGGTCTCGAGGACGAGGGAACCGGGCCGGTAGGCCCGTCGGACCGCCGTCACCGCCTCGGCCGGGTAGAGCTGCCATCTGCCGTTGTCCGGGTCCCCCAAGAGTGCGGCGAAGCAGGCCGGCGAGTCGAAGCGGGGGACGCACAGCCAGTCGACGGACCCGTCCAGCGACACCAGGGCCGCGGTATGGGTGTCGCTGATGACGGCGTAGTCCTCGATACGGGCGCTCACACAGCCAGTCTTACCGCACCGGGCCCGGCCACCGACCTCACCCGTCGGCGCGGCGCAGCGATCGGGATAGATTCCGTCCATGAGTGAGCCCCTGCGCCTGTCCCCCGGCGATGCCGCACCTGACTTCACGCTGCCCGACGCGGACGGCAACTCCGTGTCCCTGGCGTCCTACCGCGGCCGCCGGCTCGTCCTGTACTTCTACCCGGCGGCGATGACGCCCGGCTGCACCAAGGAGGCCGGCGACTTCCGCGACAACCTCGCCGATCTGGCCGGGGCCGGCTACGACGTGGCCGGAGTCTCCCCGGACACCCCGGCGAAGCTGGCCCGCTTCCGGGAGGCGGAGGGCATCTCCTTCCCGCTGCTTTCCGACGCCGACAAGTCGGTGATGAAGTCCTACGGGGCCTTCGGGGAGAAGAAGCTCTACGGCAAGACGGTCACCGGCGTGATCCGGTCGACGTTCGTCGTCGACGAGGAGGGCCGGATCGTCCAGGCGCAGTACGCCGTCAAGGCGACCGGCCACGTGCTCAAGCTCCGCAAGGAGTTGGGCGTCTAGCCGTCGTTCCGATCGCGACCGTCGCCCCGCTCCAGGGCAGCGCGACGTCATGACCCGTTTGGCCCTATCCCGGTAGTTGCCAGGTGCGAAAGAGTGTCCCGCCGGCATTTCATCGCGTCGTCATTGCGGACGGCGCCCAGAGGGGAGAAGCATGCGCGGTCGCACTATCCGAAGATCAGCCCTGGCCCTGGGGGCCGGAGCTCTCGTCCTTCCATTCCTCGCCGCCCCCGCCACCGCCGCTCCGGCGGCACGGGTGACGGTCGCCGGCACGCAGCCGGCGTGGGCTCAGCCCTCGCGCGCGACCGGGAACATCTCGTCGAGCCAGTCGGTCGGCTTTTCGGTCGTCCTGCCGCTGCGCGACGCCGCCGGTGCCGCGCGGCTCGCCCGGGCGGTGTCCACCCCGGGCAGCGCGCAGTTCCGGCACTACGTGAGTGCGGCCCAGTTCAACGCACGCTTCGCCCCGTCGGCTACGTCGGTACGCGCCGTCGAGAAATTCCTGACGTCGCAGGGCTTCACCGTGTCCGGCGTGGCCGCCGGAAACAGGTGGGTCACGGCGTCCGGCACCGCAGCCCAGGTCAAGAACGCATTCGGCACCCAGCTCAAGACCTACGTCTGGAAGGGCCGCCACCTGCGGGCCCCGGCGACCGCCGCCTCGGTCCCCTCCTCGATCTCCTCCTCGATCGCCGGCATCACCGGGCTCGACACCGGCGCCCAACTGCGCCGCCCGCTCGCTACCCGGGTCGCCCAGTCGACCGCGCCGCAGAGCAAGCCGAGTGCAGCGCCGTCGCCGTCGAAGTGCTCGCAGTTCTGGGCCCAGCACTCCCAGACCGTGCCTGCGGCGTACGGCGGGCAGACCCAGTTCCCGACCTACACGTGCGGCTACACGCCCAACCAGCTGCAGAACGCCTACGGCGTGAAGGGCGCGATCGCCAAGGGTCGTAACGGGCACGGCGTGACGGTGGCGATCATCGACGCCTACGCCTCACCGACCATGGAGTCCGACGCCAACGCCTACTCCGATCTGACCGGACTGCCCCGCTTCGCCGCCGGGCAGTACACGCAGAAGGTGTTCCATCCGTTCGGCATGCAGACGGAGTGCGGCGGCGAGGCAGGCTGGAACGGGGAGCAGACGCTCGACGTCGAGGCCGTGCACGGCATGGCGTCCGGCGCCGACATTGTCTACCTCGGTGCGCGCGACTGCGACCAGGGCATCGACGAGGCGCTCAACTACGCCGTGCAGAACCACACCGCGGACCTGATCAGCAACTCCTACGGCAACGCCGGCGAGGACATCCCCGCAGCGGAGATCGCCACGGAGCACTCGATCTTCGTGCAGGCGGCGGCCGAGGGCATCGGCATGTACTTCTCCTCGGGCGACTCCGGGGACGAGCTGGCCGTCGTCGGGTCCACTGAGCCCGGACTACCCCGCGTCCGACCCGATCGTCACCGCTGTCGGCGGTACGAGTCTCGGTGTCGGTGCGGCCGACAACTACCTCTTCGAGACCGGCTGGGGCACCGACCTCGACCGGGTCGACGACCGACTTCACTGACTACCAGCAGCCGCTTCCGGCGTCGTTCCTGTTCGGCGCGGGCGGTGGCACGAGCACGCTGTTCCGGCAGCCGGCGTACCAGCGCGGTGTGGTCAGGTCGAGTCTGTCGCGCAAGTTCGGCGGCAAGCCGATGCGGGTCGTTCCGGACGTCGCAGCGGATGCCGACCCCTACACCGGTTACCTCGTCGGGCAGACGGTCGGCGGCGCCTTTTCGACGTACGCGATCGGCGGCACCAGCCTGGCCTGCCCGGTTATCGCCGGCATCCAGGCGCTGGCCAGCCAGGGTCTGTCGGCGCCGCTCGGGTTCGCCAACCCGACGCTCTACCGGCTCGCCGGGTCGAAGGCCTACCACGACGTCGTCCCGACCCGTGCACCCATGGGCGTCACGAACCCGACCGGCAGCTACCTGGTCACGCTCGACCAGGACTCCTCGCTGCAGACCGGGCTCAAGTACGACGACGTGACCGGCAACGGCTCACCCAACGGCACCCGCTTCCTCAATGCGCAGAGCGGTCGCTGAGCCGTCGTTGTACGCACGACCCCGCTGGGGCCGTTCCGGGCAGTCGTCCCGGGGCGGCCCCAGCGCCGTTACGATCGCCGCACGCGGGAGTGGCGTAACGGCAGCCGCGCCAGGTTTAGGTCCTGGTGTCCTCACGGACGTGGGGGTTCGAATCCCCCCTCCCGCACCGATTCGGAATCGGTGACCACCCACGGGTGCCCTCGTGAAGAGCGACACTCGGATGGGGGAACGTCGCGACGACGAGGCCCGTGGTTGTGGCGCTGTCGGCATGCCTTTCTGTGTTTGCCGCGGGCCGCGGCACGGCGGCAGCCGTCGTACCTGCTCCGACGGGCAACCATCCCCGGGGGACGGTTGTCGTCATCGTCCGCGTCGTCGATCAGGCCACCAGGGACAACGGATGCGCCGGCGTGGGCGGCTTCGGCGACATCGTCCGGGGTTCGGACGTCCATCTCACCGACGGGAACGGGACCGCGCTCGGCACGGCCGCTCTCGGCGTCGCCCAGACGACCGCCAACGGCGCCGTGGCCGACATCCCGCCCAACGCCTGTGAGTGGACGATGCGGATGCGCGGGGTGCCCCGGGACGGTGCGGAGTACGTCCTGCACATCGGC
This sequence comes from uncultured Actinomycetota bacterium, assembly GCA_963828605.1. Classification (GTDB taxonomy): domain Bacteria; phylum Actinomycetota; class Actinomycetes; order Mycobacteriales; family QHCD01; genus DASXJE01. Next base: position 1,336,743 of record CAWHER010000001.1, read on the forward strand.
GACAGCGGCCGGGCCGCTCTGACCTTGTCGCGAGCGAAACTCGCCGCTGCGCACTGGGTCTTCGGCGCCCAGGTGGGGCGGTAGCGACAGTTCGTCCACAGCCTGCAGGTCCGACCACTTCTTGTCGGTGGGCAAGTCCATAATCGAACGTATGTTCGAGGATGGTGGGTCGGTCGGGGATGGACCGTCGGCGTCGCTGTCGGTGGGGGCGGTGTTGGGGTTCTGCGCCTTCGTGGGGCCGGGGCCGGTGGCGATGGGCTGGCTGGCCGCACTGGATGCGGCGGTGTTGCCGGCCGGGGAGCGGGTGCAGGTGCTGGCCTGTTGGGAGGCGCAGGCGGCCTGGGTGGCCGGCTGTCAGGCCCGCGCGTTGGCCGCAATGGATGCCCCGGACGGCCCGCCCGGCCCGGGTGATGAGGACTGGGTGCGTGAGGAGGTGGCCGCGGCCCTGCACCTGTCCGCGGTGACGGCGGACCGGCGGCTGCAGGTGGCCCGGGCCCTGACCCACCGGCTGCCCGGCACGAGGGACGCGCTCGGCGCGGGGCTGCTGGACCACCGCAAGGCGGCCGCGATCGCGGAGGCCACCGAACCGCTGGACCCGGCGGTGGCCGCGGCGCGGTGGAGGCCGTGGTGTTGCCGGCCGCGCCCGCCCAGACCCTGGCCGAGCTGAAACGGGCGGTCCGCCGCGCCGTGCTGGCCGCCGACCCGGCCGCAGCGGAGACCCGGCACGAGCGGGCCCGCGCCGACCGGTACGTGCGCCTCTACCCGGCCGAAGACGGCATGGCCGACCTCTACGCCCACCTGCCCGCCGAAGACGCGGCCCGGCTGATCACCACCATCGACGCCCTCGCCGCCCACCGGCCCCCCGGCGACACCCGACCCATCGACGCCCGCCGCGCCGACGCCCTCACCACCCTCGCCACCCACACCACCCCCGGCCGACACGGCCGGCGGAGCGGGCGATGCGGCCGCGGCGGGCGCGGCGGTGCGGCGGTGGCTGCGGGGTGCTGGTGCAGGTGACCGTGGCCGCCACCACGCTGGCCGGCGCCGACGACCGGCCCGCCGAACTCGCCGGCTACGGACCGATCACCGCCAACACGGCCCGCCGGCTGGCCGCCGCCGCCGGCGCGGCGCCGGCGGCACGGCACCGGCTGCTGCCGATCGACCCGGCCACCGGCGCGCTACTGCCCGACCCGGCCACCGCAGCACTGGACCACGCCACCAGCACCTACCGGCCCGCCGCCGCCCTGACCCGCTACCTGCACGCCCGCGACCGGGTCTGCGGCTTCCCCGGCTGCAACACCCCCGCCCACCGCTGCGACCTCGACCACACCACCCCCTGGCCGAAAGGACCCACCAGCCCGCAGAACATGGGCGCCCTCTGCCGCCGCCACCACCGCCTCAAACACGAAACCCCCTGGCGACTCACCCGAACCCCCGACGGCACCCCCACCTGGACCAGCCCCGCCGGCAACACCTACCAAGTCAAACCACCCCCCTACGACTGACCGACACCGTGGCGACCGGGATCAGGGGGTCAGCACAATGGCAGGTCGGAGTCATCGCGCCGTCAGCGGCATATGTGCGCGGATCGGTTAGCGGCGGCTACGACGGCGCCGCACGTCAGAAGGGACGCTCACCGGTGTTGTCGCGGGCGTCGCGCTGCCCAGCGCCTGGCGACCTCGCCCTCTTCGGCCTCCACCTCGGCGAGCCGGGCGTAGATGTGCGCTGCCTCGGCACTCTCCGGCCCGACCGTCGCGACCAGGGCGCCGTCGGCGTACACCTCGACGTCGTACTGCGGCTCCCCGGAGAGAAGGATTCCCGTGAGCAGCGGGCCGGTCGGCTGCCCGGTGGCCGGGTCCTTGTCTCGGACCCGGCGGAAGGTGACCCGCGTATCGGACAGCACGCGTTCACCGTCGACCGCCACGGTGAGATGCACCGCGTCGTACGGCATGCCGATCTGCTGGTCGCAGTCGATCCTTCGGGTCATCGCCCTTTTCAGCCTAGGGCGAGTCAGGCGCCCCCACCGAGGGTTCGCAGAGTTGCCCAGTCGGTGACCTTCACCCGGGTACGGCCATCGGCGCGGCCGCGCAGGATCTCCTCGGCATCGATGGCCAGCCATCCGTCGTAGGTGACATGCCGGACGCCGCGCTCCTCGAGCAGCTTCTCGATCGGTTCGAGGTTCTCCGCGTGATGGGCACCGGATACCTGCTCGTCCTCGATCACGGCCCGCACGGTCTCGGCGGCGTCGCCCTTGTTGGTGCCGATCACCCCGACCGGTCCGCGTTTGAGCCAACCCGCGACGTACTCCCCCGTCGGTCGACCGTCGGCACCGACGATCCGCCCGTTCACGTTCGCGACCACGCCGCGGTCCTCGTCGAACGGTATTCCGGGCAGCGGAATGCTCCGGTAGCCGACCGCCCGCAGGACGAGTTGAACGGGGATGGTCTCGAACTCTCCCGTGCCGCGCAGCCGCCCGTTCTCGTCGAGTTCGGTGTTCTCCACCCGCAGCGCCTCGACCCGGGCACCGCCGACGATCTCGATCGGCCGCAGCCAGAACCGCAGGTCGATCCGGCGCGCCTTACCGCCCGGCAACTTCGTCGCCCAGTCCTGGAGCACCGCCAGATTGCCCTTGGCCAGCTTGTCGAGGGGAGGTTCGTCCTCGCCCCGCACGACGTCCGCCGGATCGAGCACGACGTCGGTGTCGGCGAGCTCACCGAGCTCCCGGAGCTCCTTGGTGGTGAACTTCGCGTGCTCGGGCCCCCGCCGCCCGACCATCGAGATCTCCCGGACCCGGCTGCCGGCGAGGACCTCGAGCACGTGCGGCGGCAGGTCGGTGTGCTCGAGCTCCCCGACGGTCTTGGCGAGAATCCGGGTGACGTCGACGGCGACGTTTCCGACCCCGATCACCGCCACCGACTCGACGTCGAGCTCGAACGGCTGCTCTGCGTCGGGGTGCCCGCTGTACCAGTTGACGAAGTCAGTGGCCGAATGGCTGCCCGGCAGATCCTCGCCCGGGATCTGCAGCGGCCGGTCGACGGCCGCACCGGTCGCGTAGATCACCGCGTCGTAGTGCCGGTTGAGGTCGTCCCGGGACAGGTCCACCCCCAGATCGACCCCGCCGATGAAGCGCACCGATCCCCGCTCGAAGACGCGGCTGAGCACGGTGATGATCGACTTGATCTTCAGGTGGTCGGGAGCCACGCCGTAGCGCAGCAGGCCATACGGCGTCGGTAGCCGATCCAGGATGTCGACCTCGACCGGCAGGTCGTCCTGACCGACGAGAGCATCGGCCGCGTACAGTCCGGCCGGGCCGGATCCTACGACAGCGACTCGTATCGGGCGCTCCACCATGACCCCCAGATTAGGCTTCCGGCACCTCGACCCAATCGAGGGTGCGCTGCACCGCTTTCTTCCACTCTGCGTAGCCGATCGCGCGCTGCTCGTCGGTCCACTGTGGACTCCATCGCTTCTCCTCCGACCAGTTCTCCCGAAGCTCGTCGGTGGACTTCCAGAACCCGGTCGCAAGCCCGGCCGCGTAGGCGGCGCCGAGCGCCGTCGTCTCCGCCACGGCCGGCTTGGAGACCGCCACGTCGAGGATGTCGGCCTGGATCTGCATGCAGAGGTCGTTCGCCGTCACGCCCCCGTCCACCCGCAGCACCGTCAGGCCGACCCCCGAGTCCTGCGCCATCGCCTCGACCACGTCCCGGCTCTGATAGCCGATGGCCTCCAGCGTCGCCCGGGCCAGGTGCGCGCCCGTGTTGAAGCGGGACAGGCCGACCACGACCCCACGCGCGTCCGACCTCCAGTACGGCGCGAAAAGCCCCGAGAACGCCGGCACGAAGTAGACCCCGCCGTTGTCGGGCACCTGACGTGCGAGCGTCTCACTCGCCGCGGCGTCGTCGATGACACCGAGTTGATCCCGCAGCCACTGCACGGCCGAGCCGGTCACCGCCATCGACCCTTCCAGGGCGTAGACCGGATCGCTCTCCCCGAAGCGGTAGGCCACTGTCGAGACCAGCCCGTGCCCGGAGCGCACGATCTCCGTCCCGGTGTTCATCAGCAGGAAGTTGCCCGTGCCGTAGGTGTTCTTCGCGTCCCCCACGTCGAAGCACACCTGCCCTACCATCGCCGCGTGCTGATCCCCCAACGCGGCGGTCAGCGGCACCCGCCCGCCACCGATCTCCAGCTCCCCGTACGCCGACGGCTCCGACGACGAGTGGATGGCGGGAAGCATCTGCCGCGGGATGTCGAAGAAGCCCAGCAGCTCGTCGTCCCAGTCGAGTGTCTCCAGATCCATGAGCATGGTGCGCGAGGCGTTGGTCACGTCGGTGACGTGCGCCCCCGTCATGTTCCACAGCAGCCAGCTGTCGATGGTGCCGAAGAGCGCATCGCCGCGTTCGGCAGCCGCGCGGACCCCGTCGACGTGCTGGAGGATCCAGGCGAGCTTCCCGCCGGAGAAGTAGGTCGCCGGCGGCAGCCCGGCCCGCCGCCGGATCACCTCACCGCGCCCGTCCCGATCGAGCGCCGAGGCGATCGCGTCCGTCCGGGTGTCCTGCCAGACGATCGCATTGCACAGCGGCCGGCCGGTGTGGCGGTCCCACACCACGGTCGTCTCCCGCTGGTTGGTGATCCCGACCGCGGCCAGGTCGCCGGCCGACAGCCCGGCCGAGTCCATCGCCGCGTCGATCACAGTCCCCGTGCGCTCCCAGATCTCGGCCGGATCGTGCTCGACCCAGCCGGACCGCGGCATGATCTGCTCGTGCTCGACCTGATGCCGGCCCACCTCCACCCCGTCATGGTCGAAGACCATGAACCGGGTGCTGGTGGTGCCCTGGTCGACCGCGCCGACGAAGTCCGCCACTACTTGAGTGCCCCCGCCGTCATGCCTGCCTGCACCTGACGCTGGAAGAGCGCGTAGACGACCAGCACCGGCAGCATCGAGATGGTCAGACCGGCGAACAGCCCGCTCCAGTCGCTCTTGTATCCCGAGCTGACTGCCAGGTTGGCCAGGCCCTGCGCGAGCATGTACTTGTGCGGGTCGGTCTCCAGTACCACCGGAAGCAGGTACTGGTTCCACTGTCCCAGCACGTTGAAGATCCCGATGCTGACCAGACCTGGCTTGGCCAGGGGCAGCATCACCCGCAGGAACGTCCCCCAGTGGCTGCAGCCGTCGATGAACGCCGCCTCGGCGAGCTGCGTGGGCAGGGTCCGGAAGAACGCGGTCAGAAAGAAGACCGAAAAGGGCAGTGAGTACGCCGCGTAGATCACGATCAGGCCGGGCAGCGAGTTGGTCATCCCGAAATTCTTCGCGACGAAGAACAGCGGAACGATCGCGAGAAAGATCGGGAAGGCCAGCCCGATGATGAACAGGTAGTAGACGATCCGGCTGCCGGGGAAGGTGTACCGCGCCAGCACGTAGGCCACCATCGACGACAGCAGCAGGGTGAGCAGCACGCCGCCGATGACGACGATCAGGGTGTTGGTGAAGTAGCGCCCGATGCCGGCGTTCTCCCAGGCGCGGACGTAGTTGGTGAACTGCAGCTTCGCCGGCAGCGTCCACGGGCTGGTGAAGATCTCCTTGTCGGTCTTGAGCGACGTGAAGACCGTCCAGAGGAGTGGGAACGCGACGAGCACCCCCCACAGGATCAGGAACCCGTGCGAGAAGACGTTCAGGACGCCGAAATCGCCGCCGCCACGGCGGGATCGCCGCCTGTCGTCGGTCCTGGTCGACGGCTGGGCCGACCCGGTCGGGGGGAGCTCGAGGTTGGTGGTCATCGACGGAACTCCTAGAACTCGAGCCGCTCGCGCCGCGTGACGCGGAACGTCAACCCCGCCAGCAGCAGGGTGAGGATGCACAGTGCCACGCCCATGGCGGAGGCATAGCCGAACTGACCGAACTTGAATCCCGTCTGGTAGAGGTAGTTGGAGATCACCTGGGTCGAGTTGTCGGGACCGCCGGAGCCGCCCGCCGCGGACATGGTGCTGACCAGCGCGAAGAGGTCGAGCGCCTGGATCCCGATGTAGATGATCCCGACCTGCAGGCTGTCCCACATCAGCGGCATGGTGAGCCGCCAGAAGGTGCTCCATCGGTTCGCGCCGTCGAGCAGCACGGCCTCATACAGTTCGCGCGGGATCGAGCCCATCGCCGCCGTGAACAGCACGACGTAGAACCCGACGGACACCCACACCATCACGGCGAGGATCGCCCAGAACGCGATCGACGGACTGCCCAGCCAGTCGACCGGCCCGCCCAGCCCGATCGTCTTGAGGAAGCCGTTGATCAACCCGTTGTCCGTCGAGTCGTAGACGAACGACCACAGCACGCCGACGACGGCGATCGACAGGATGTAGGGGAAGAAGAAGATGACCTTGTAGAAGGCAGAGCCGCGAACCCCCTGGATCGCGGCCTGGCCCCTCCGCCCGCCGACATTGAGCATCGTCGCGAAGAACAACGCCAACGCGATCGTCACCAGTGGGATGACGACGACCGCGATGAGGTTGTGCCGCACCGACGTCCAGAACACCGAGTCGTGCACCAGCTTGCTGTAGTTCGACATCCCGACGAAGTTCTTGGCCGCGGTGTAGCCGCTCCAGTCGGTCAGCGAGATGTAGAACGCCTGCGCGTACGGCGACAACACGAAGACGGCGTACAGCACGACCGGCACCACCAGCATGCTGATGATGAACGGGTACCTACCTTGACGCATGGGAAAATCCGATCAGCGCTTGTACTTCTTGATCGAGGAGTCCTTGGCCGTGTCGTCGGCGGCCTTCTGGCAGCGGGTGACCCACTCGTCCGGCCCGATCTGGCCGGCCATCAGGGCGCCGGTCGCGTTCTCGACGTTGGTCTCCATCTGTGCGTACCAGGTCCCGAAGAACCAGTTGAGCGTGTTGCTGCCGGCCGCCGTGACGACCTCCCGCGCCGAGGTGAACGCCGTGCTGTAGTTGAGGTTCTCGGCGTAGCCCTTCAGTGCGGTCAGCGAGTGCGTCGCCTTGGAGAAGTTGGTCGACGCCTGCTTGCCCAGCATGATGCGCATGAAGTCCATGCCGCCGGTCGGGTTCTTGCCCTGCGACGGCACGATGAAGCCCTCACCGGCGGCCGCCCAGACGGCGTCGAACGGCAGCTTGTCCGAGCTGGTCAGGCTCGGCGTCGGCGCGACCACCATGTCGAAGGTCTTCGGCGTGATCGAGCCGAGCTCGTTCTCCAGCCAGGACCCGCACGGGATGAACGCCGCCTTGCCCTGGGCCCAGTAGGTCTGGGACTGGGTGTGGGTCAGGCCGGGCGTGCCGGGCAGGATGTATCCCTTGGCCACGAGCTCGTGGAACGCGGTCGCGGCGGCCTTCACCGACGGCGCCTTCCACGCGTTGGGCTCGAGGTTGTCGAGGTTCTTCAGCACGTCCTGCCCGCCGGTCTTGGCGGCCATCGACAGGATCGGGTTGAGGATGTAGTAGGGGTACTTACCCTGGAACGTCCACGGCGAGATGCCCGACTTCTTGATCGTCGCGCACAGAGTGAGCATGTCGTCCCACGTCTTGGGGTACTCCCAGCCCTTCTTGGCGAACAGCGTCTTCGAGTACCAGATCGCGTTGACCGTGTAGACGTAGTTGAGGATGAAGGGCTTTCCGCTGAACAGCCCCGAGTCGTAGACGCCCGGCAGGAGGCTGTCCTTGACGGCGGTGTTGGGGTCGTCGATCGACGGTGAGTTGAACATGTCCGACAGGTCCTGGATCTGGCCCTTGGCCACCAGGGTCGCCACGTCGAGGTTGCCGGCACCGGAGTTGTCGATGACGTCCGGAGGGTTGCCGCCGACGAAACGCGGCTGCAGCGTCTGACCCAACTGCTGACCGGAGCTGTGGTGCACCTTCGCCTTTGGGAACGCCTTCGAGTACAACCCCTCGTCGTACTTGGCGTAGTCGTCGCCGTAGCCGCCCTTGAAGATGAAGACGTCCAGCGGCGCGTCCTCCTTGACGCCGAGCGGGTTGCTGCCGCTCTTCTTGCTCGTGCCGACGTTCTGGTTGCCACCCCCGCCCGAGGTCGCGCAGGCCGCCAGGGTGGAAGCCGGGACGACCAACACACCGGCTGCGGCGGCGCGACGGAGGAAGTTCCGCCGGCTGACCCCCGATTGCCCGAAGATGTCGCTGTTCATATGGTGCCTCGCCTTCCGGTCACGCAACCCGCCGGGTATGGACCGACGTGCCGCAGGTGCAGGGGTGTGATGGTGGGTGTCTCGGGAGCGCGGACATTACCGCGCGTGCCGACGGCTCGGTATCCGTCGAACGGGTGGGTCACCGGCGTCCTCCTGCGTCGGCCCCGTCGGAGACCCGGTGCGCCTCGACCGCCTTCGCTGTGGCCTGCAGCGCCGCGGTGGTGCGCTGGTGCGTCCGTTGGGCGACCGCGACGTAGACGACGTCGATGACGGAAAGCTGGGAGTGCCTGGCCGCGATCGAGCCGGGGCGGAAGCTGGTCTCATAAACCGCGGTCGTCAGCACCAGGTCGGCGACCCGGGCGAGCGGCGACCGGGAGAAGTTGCTCAGCGCCACGGTCGTCGCGCCGTGCCCGGCCGCCTCCGTGAGCATCTGGACGGTCTCGGTGGTCCGGCCGCTGTGCGAGATCGCCAGGGCCACGTCCCCCGGCTCGAGCAGCGCCGCGCTCGTGAGGCCGTCGTGCACCTCGGCCCACGCCCAGGAGCGCAACCCGATGCGGTGCAGGCGGAGATGCAGTTCACGGGCGACCGTGGCGCTGTTTCCGATGCCGTAGACGTCGATCCGCCCGGCGCCGGCCATCGCGGTGGCGACCTGCTCGACCGCGCCGAGGTCGAGTTGGGAGATGGTGTCCTGGATCGCCCGTACGTCGGCCCCGGCCACCACGCTCGCCACGGCGTCGACCGGGTCGGTGGGCAGCACCTCGCGGCCGATGTCGACCTCCCAGCCGGCGCCGGCCGCGCGCCCCGTCTCGGTCGCGATCTGCAGGCGCATGGCCGAGTACCCGTCAAAGCCGAGCGCGCGGCAGAACCGGGTCACCGTCGCCGGCGAGGTGCCGCTGCGCTCGGCCAGTTCGACGATCGTCGCGTGCGCGGCCCCGGGAAGGTCGGCGAGCAGGCGCTCCCCGACCCGGCGCATCGCGCCGGTCGACTCCGCGATGAGGGTCTGGGTGCGGGCCAGAACGCTGCCGGGTGGCGCCCCCGCAGACCCGACCGCAGCGGCGGATCCCTCGACGACCGGCAGCGTCATCGGCGTCCTCTCGGGGCTACGGCGGGGATGCGGCGGGATCGGCACGCGGTGAAAAAGATTCTTCGGTCCGGGCCCCTGGTGTCAAGCTTCTGGGCATGATTTTCACCGTGTCGTAACAATCGGCGCGCTCAGCGCCCGGCCAGGGCCTCCGCCACGAGCGGCGCGAGAGCCCGAAAAGCCTTGCCCCGATGGCTGATCGCGTCTTTATCGGCCGCCGGCATCTCCGCCGTGGTCCGGGTCTCGCCGTGCGGCCGGAAGATCGGGTCGTAGCCGAACCCGCCGCTGCCACGGGGCTCCCGCAGGATCATCCCGTCGATCCGGCCGTGCACGACCTGCTCGGCGCCGCCCCCGGGCAGCACCAGGGCGGCGGCGCAGACGAACCCGCCGGCGCGCCGGTCGTCCGGGACGTCGCGCAGTTGGTCCAGGACGAGGCGAAGGTTCGCCGCGTCGTCGCCGTGGCCGCCGGCCCAGCGGGCGGAGAGCACCCCGGGCATACCACCGAGCGCGTCGACGACCAGCCCGCTGTCGTCGGCCACAGCGGGCAGTCCGGTGTGCCCGGCCGCCTCCCGCGCCTTGAGCAGGGCGTTGTCGGCGAAGGTGGCGCCGGTCTCGGGCACCTCGTTGTAGGGCGGCACGTCGCCCAGGCCGACGAGGTCGAGGTCGACCGTCCCGGCCAGGATCCGGCGCAGCTCGGCGAGTTTCGCGCCGTTGCGGGTCGCGAGGACGAGCCGCCGGGTCATCCGTCGAGGCTCTTGCGCTGCAGCCGGGTCAGCTCCGCACAGCCCGCGACCGCGAGATCGAGCAGACCGTCGAGGGTCGACCGCCCGAAGGCCGCGCCCTCGGCGGTGCCCTGCACCTCGACGAAGTCGCCGGCGCCGGTGCACACGACGTTCATGTCGGTGTCGGCGGCGACGTCCTCCTCGTAGCACAGATCCAGCCGCGGCTCGCCGTCCAGGACGCCCACGCTGATCGCCGCGATCGAGGTGTGCAGCGGATCGGGCCGGGCCAGCGACCCCCGCCCGGCCAGCCATGCGGTCGCGTCGGCGAGCGCGACGTAGGCCCCGGTGATGGCGGCCGTCCGAGTGCCGCCGTCGGCCTGCAGCACGTCGCAGTCGATCGCGATCGTGTTCTCCCCCAGCGCCGTGAGGTCGATGCAGGCGCGCAACGACCGCCCGATCAGCCGGCTGATCTCGTGGGTGCGCCCGCCGATCCGGCCGCGGACCGACTCGCGGTCGCTGCGGGTGTGCGTCGCCCTCGGCAGCATCGAGTACTCGGCGGTCACCCAGCCCAGCCCACTGCCGCGCCGCCAGCGGGGCACCCCCTCGGTGACGCTGGCCGCGCACAGCACACGGGTCGCGCCGAAGTCGATCAGCGCCGACCCCTCCGCCCAGCGCTGCCATCCGCGCTCGATCGTGACGTCTCGCACCTGGTCCGGCCGGCGGCCATCGGGTCGGCTCATGACTGGCACCCTACGGCCCGTCAGATCGCGTACGTCGCCGCGGGCACCGCGACCTCGACGGCACCGTCGAAGGCCGCCGACGCGTCGTCGAGGGTCTGCATCGGGTCGTTCCACGGCGGGATGTGGGTGAGCACCAGCCGGCCGACGCCGGCCCGCGCCGCGTGCTCCCCCGCTTCGCGACCGGTCAGGTGCAGGTCGGGCGGGGCGTCGTCGTCGGCGGCGAACGTCGCCTCGCACAGCAGCACGTCGGTACCCCGGGCGAGCTCGACCAGTGCCGCGGACTCCCCGGTGTCGGCGGAGTAGGTCAGCGACCGGCCGGCGGCCTCGACCCGGACGGCGTAGGTCTCGACGGGGTGGTTCATGCGGGCCGTGGTGAGCGTGAACGGCCCGATCTCGCGGCGCCCCTCGGCGAGGTCGGCGAAGGCGAACACGTCGTCGAGCCCGCCCGCCGGCGGCCCGTACGCCGACGCCAGCCGCGCTCCGGCACCGGCCGGCGCGTGGACCGGCACCGCGGGCCGGGGACCGCCCGGTGCGTACCGGCGGTGCACGACGTAGGCGCACATGTCCAGGCAGTGGTCGGCGTGCAGGTGGGTGAGCAGCACGGCGTCGACGGCCGACGGGTCGAGATGGCGCTGCAGCGCGCCGAGCGCGCCGTTGCCGAGGTCGAGCAGCAGGTGCACGCCGTCGTGTTCGACGAGGTACGACGCGGCCGGGCCGGCCGGGCCGGGCAGGCTGCCGGAGCAGCCCACGACGGTCAGCCTCATCGAGGTCATCGCGCCGAAGTCGGCCGGCTCCACCATCGCGATCTCCGGGCCGAGGAAGCGCCGGCCGAGCCGGGCGAACGGCGCCGGGTCGCCGGTCGCGAGGAACCGGTGGCGGGGCGCGGGGAGGTCGGCCGGCCGCAGCGCGTCGCGCTCGGTCAGCACCCGGAAGACGTCCTTGGCGGTCTCATCGGCGCTGTTGACCAGCGTGACCTGATCGCCCATCACCAGCGAGATGACGCCCGCGAGCAGCGGATAGTGCGTGCAGCCGAGCACGAGCACGTCGACGTCGGCCGCCTGCAGCGGGTCGAGGTAGGTCTGGGTCAACCCGAGAATCTGCCGGCCGCTGGTCATCCCGCGCTCGACGAAGTCCACGAACCGCGGGCACGCCGCACCGGTCACCTGCACCTGCGGCGCCGCAGCGAAGGCGTCGTCGTAGGCCCGGCTGGCGATGGTTGCGGCGGTGCCGATGACCCCGACCCGGCCGGTGCGGGTCGCGGCCACGGCCCGGCGCACGGCCGGGACGATCACCTCCACGACCGGGACGTCGTAGCGCTCCCGCGCGTCGCGCAGGCACGCCGCGCTGGCCGAGTTGCAGGCGATGACCAGCATCTTCACGCCCGTGCGAGACCAGGTGGTCCATGACCTCGAGGGCGAAGCTGCGCACCTCGGCGATGGGACGCGGGCCGTACGGGCACGTGCGCGGTGTCGCCGACGTAGCGGACCTCTTCGTGCGGGCAGCTGGTCGAGGATGGCGCGGGCGACGGTGAGCCCGCCGACGCCGGAGTCGAAGATCCCGATCGGGGCGTCGGGCGACCCGGTCACGGCGAGCCGGCCAGGACCTCGGCGGTGATCTGCTCGACGGTGCCGTCACGCCGGGCGCGTTCGGCGGCGAACACGGTGAGGTGGGTCTCGAGCGTCTCCGCCGGGCCGGACCGGATGACGCCCGGGTTGCCGGTCGCCACCGCCGTGACGAACGCGTCCACCAGTCCCGCGTCTCCGCCGCCGTGCCCGCTGCCGGCGTCCGGGCCGGAGGACGTCACGTCGAGCACCTCGGTGCGGCCGGTCACGAAGTCGAGCACCGAGATGCGCTCGCCGTCGCCGTCGATCCGCCCGCGGGTCCCGAATACCTGCGTACGCCGGTGCGCGGCTTCGGTGAACCCGGTCATGGTGAAGGTCGCGGTCACCCCGCCCTCGAACTCCATCGCCACCACCTGGTGGTCGACCACGTCGTTGTCGCAGCGGTAGACGCAGCGGCCGTAGGGCCCGTCCCGCAGCGCCTGCTCGACGCCCTCCTCGGTGAGGTCGTCGGTGATCACCGACAGCGGCCAGCCCAGCTCGCCGGACCGCAGCCGGCCGAAGTAGAGCCGGGGCGCGGAGTAGGGACAGTCCGGCTCGACCCCGCAGTCCACGCACCGGTCGGCAGCACCGGCCGGCGCCTGCTCGGGCCGGAAGTGGGTCAGCCCCCCGAAGCTGGAGACCCGACGGGCCGGGCGGCCGACGACGTAGCGCAGCCAGTCGAGGTCGTGGCAGGACTTGGTCATGAGCATGAACGACGAGGCGTCCTCGCGCCGCCAGTTGCCCCGGACGTAGGAGTGCGCCTGGTGCCAGTAGCCGACCGGTTCGAGGTGCTGGATGCTGACGACGTCGCCGATCCAGCCGGAGTCGAGGGCCCGCTTGAACGCGCGGGTGTAGGGCGTGTAGCGCATCACGTGGCAGACGGCGAACATCACCCCGGCCCGGGTCACCGCGTCGACGATCGTGCGGCAGCCCTCCTCGGTCGGCGCCATCGGCTTCTCGAGCATGAGGTGGTAGCCGAGTTCGGCCAGCGCCACCGCCGGCTCGACGTGGTGGTGATCCTGGGTGGTGACGATGGCCGCGTCGGCGATCCGGCCGGCGGCGGCGAGTTCCTTCCAGGACTCGAACACGCGGTCCGGCGGGATGTCGTGGGCGGCCACGATCGCCGCGCGCTGGTGCTCGCGGGGCTCGGCCACAGCGACGATACGGGCCCGTTCGGGATGCTCGGCGACCCACGCGGCGTAGGTGGAGCCGCGTTGCCCGGCACCGACCAGGGCGAGTGTCACCGGACCATCGGGGCGGAGCTGAGTTTCGGTCACGGGCAGCAGCCTAAACTCTCCGTGCCCGCGGTCACGCCCAGAGTTGGCCCTCCAGCGCCTTCTCCGCGTCGGCGAGGCTGCCGGCGTAGGCACCGGTGGACAGGTACTTCCAGCCGCCGTCGGCGACGATCGAGGGCGATGTCCGCCCGCTGGCCGGCCTGTTCGGCGCGGTGCGCGCAGGCCAGCGCCGCGTGCAGGATCGCCCCGGTGGAGATCCCGGCGAAGATCCCCTCCACCTCGATCAGCTGCCGGGTGCGCAGCAGCGCGTCGCGGGACCCCACCGAGAAGCGGGTGGTCGAGCACCGTCGTCGTCGTAGAGCTCGGGGACGAACCCCTCGTCGACGTTGCGCAGGCCGTAGACCAGCTCGCCGTACCGCGGCTCGGCGGCGACGACCTGGATCCCCGGCACGTGCTCCCGCAGGTAGCGGCCGGCGCCCATCAGCGTGCCGGTCGTGCCCAGCCCGGCCACGAAGTGGGTGATCGACGGCAGGTCCGCGAGCAGCTCCGGGCCGGTGCCCTCGTAGTGCGCCTCGGCGTTGGCCGGGTTGCCGTACTGGTAGAGCATCACCCAGTCGGGATGGTCGGCGGCGAGCTGCTTGGCGACCGCGACGGCCTCGTTGGAGCCGCCGGCGGCCGGCGACGGAGATGATCTCCGCGCCGTACATCTCCAGCAGCTGGCGCCGCTCGGTCGAGGTGTTCTCCGGCATCACGCAGATCAGCCGGTAGCCGCGCAGCCGGGCCAGCATGGCCAGCGAGATCCCGGTGTTGCCGCTGGTGGGCTCGAGGATCGTCGCGCCCGGCCGGAGCAGCCCGTCCTTCTCGGCCGCCTGCGATCATGAAGCAGGCGGCCCGGTCCTTGACCGACCCGGTCGGGTTGCGGTCCTCGAGCTTGGCCCACAGCCGCACGTCGCCCGAGCGGCGAGAGCCGCGGCAGACCCACCAGCGGGGTGCCGCCGAGCGAGTCGAGCAGCGAGTCGTAGCGGGGCATCGGCGGCCTCAGCCGCCGGCGACCGCGGGCAGGATCGTCACCGAGTCGCCGTCCTTGACCTTGGTGTCCAGCGCGCCGGTGAAGCGGACGTCCTCGTCGTTGACGTAGACGTTGACGAAGCGGTGCAGGCCGCCGTCCTCGGTGACCAGGCGCCCCTTGATGCCCGGGTGCCGGCCGTCGAGGTCGGTCGATCAGCGCGCCGAGCGTGTCGCCCGCGCCTCGACGGCCTTCTCGCCGCCGGTGTAGCTGCGCAGGATGGTCGGAATGCGGACGTCGATAGCCATGGAAGGCTTGCTCCTCGGGAGAAATCGCGATGGTCGGCTGACTGTGTGGCCGCGTGCGGCCGGCACGTCTAGGACGGCGGACAGTCGTAGACGACCTCGGCCGGCTGTGGCCGAACATGTAGGACTGGACCACCTCGACGGTTCCTCGGTGACCACACCGTCGATGATCCGGTAGGACCGGAACTCGGTCGTGTCGGGGTCGCGGGTGGACACCAGGACGTAGTGGGCACCCGGCTCGCTGCGCGAGGACATGTCGGTGCGGGACGGGTAGGCCTCGGTGGCGGTGTGCGAGTGGTAGATCACCACCGGCTCCTCGTCGCGGGCGTCCATGTCCTTGTAGAGCCGCGAGCAGGTCGGCCGAGTCGAACTCGTAGAACGTCGGGCGACCGCGCCGCGTTGACATCGGAACGAACCGCTCGGGCCGGTCAGCTCTCGTCCGGGCCCGGCGACGATGCCGCAGGCCTCGTCGGGGTGGTCCCTGCGGGCGTGCGCGACGATCGCGTCGTAGGTCGCCTGGTCGATCTGCAACACGGTGTCCAGCCCGAGCTGCTCTACCCGGACAGCACGCCGTGACCAGCTCGTCCTGCAGCCCGGTGAGCCAGTGGTAGATGAGCGTACGGCGCCGCGCCCGGCTCGCCGGGCTCGTCGGCCAGCCGAGCATCTCGGACTCCTCGGACACCCCGAGCCGGGTGCCGAGCACCAGCCGCACGTCGTTGAGCGCCGCCAGCCACGCGGCGGCCCGGTCGTCGCCCAGGCGTGACCTGCCCGCCGCCGTCCGGCGATGTCCTCGAGCACTGCGCGGCGCCGCCTCGGACTTGGTCTGGCGCAGCGAACCCTCGGTGAGCCGGCGCAGCTCGGCCGCGCGCCTCGGGGTCGTCGCCGGTAGCCGTCCGGGAGCAGCCGGGCGAGGGCCGGGTCCGTCGGCGGCGGTGCCGTCGCGTCGGTGAGACCGGCGAGCTCCTCCAGCGGGTCGCCGGTGCCGGCGTCCTCGGGCGGCCTCGAGCAGCGCCTGCACGTCGCTCGCCACGGCCCGTAGCAGCGCTGCCTCGTCGCCGTCCAGCGCCAGGGTCGAGGTTGCGACCCGCGTCGGCGGATCGCGCTACCACTCAGTCCCGGCTGCAGCGTGGCCCACAGGCCGGCCGCGTGCAGCCGCGACACGTCGTGCTCCATCTGCTCGCGGGTGCCCGTGCGACACCGCCGCTCGGCCCTTGTGGTGCACGTCGAGCATCAGCCGCGTCGCCTTCTCCGTCGGGTAGCCGAAGCAGCTTCTGGAACACGTAGGTCACGTAGGACATCAGGTTGACCGGGTCATTCCAGACGATGGTGACCCACGGCCGGTCGGCGAGGTCTTCTCCGCGATGTCGGGCGCTGCTCGACATCGGCCTCCTCGACCTGGTCCGGTGCGAGACTCGCGCTCGCACTCATGCCCCCATGCTGCCACCGGACGCCCGATTCGCGAGCGCGGTCCACATCCTGGTCGCCCACTACGCTGACGGGGTGGAGTCGACGGCGCTGCTGCACCGACCACTACGAGCTGACCATGCTCGGTGCCGCGCTCGCGGCGGGCACCGCCGAGCGCCGGTGCGTCTTCGAGGTGTTCGCCCGCCGGCTGCCCGACGGCCGCCGCTACGGCGTGGTCGGCGGGCACCGGCCGCCTGCTCGACGCGATCGAGGCGTTCCGCTTCGGCGCCGACGAGCTGAGCTTCCTCGCCGACTCCGGCGTCGTCGACGCGGCGACCTGCGACTGGCTGGCCGGGTACCGGTTCTCCGGCGACGTCGACGGCTACGCCGAGGGCGAGCTCTACTTCCCCGGCTCGCCGGTGCTGACCGTGTCGCGGCACGTTCGCCGAGGCGGTGCTGCTGGAGACGATCGTGCTGTCGATCCTCAACCACGACTGCGCCGTGGCCGCGGCGGCCGCCCGGATGGTGGCGGCCGCCGGGGACCGGCCGCTCATCGAGATGGGGTCGCGCCGTACCCACGAGGAGGCGGCGGTCGCGGCCGCCCGGGCGGCCTACCTGGCCGGCTTCGCGGCGACCTCCAACCTGGAGGCCGGGCAGCGCTACGGCGTGCCGACCGCCGGGCACGGCGGCGCACGCGTTCACGCTGCTCGCACGACGACGAGGGCGACGGCGTTCCGGGCGCAGGTCGAGGCGCTGGGCGCCGGCACGACCCTGCTGGTCGACACCTACGACGTCACCGAGGGCATCCGGGCGGCGGTGGAGGTCGCCGGCCCCGGGCTGGGCGCCGTCCGGATCGACTCCGGCGACCTCGGCGAACTCGCCGCGCAGGCCCGCGCGTCAGCTGGACTCCCTCGGCGCGACCGGGACCCGGATCGTGGTGACCAGCGACCTCGACGAGTACGCGATCGCCGCCCTGGCCGCGGCCCCGGTCGACGCCTACGGCGTCGGCACGACGCTGGTGACCGGCTCCGGGGCACCGACCGCCGGCATGGTCTACAAGCTCGTCGAGGTCGACGGCCGTCCGGTCGCCAAGCGGTCCGAGGACAAGTCCACCCGCGGCGGGCGGAAGGTCGCCGTACGCCGGCACAAGCCGAGCGGCACGGCCACCGAGGAGGTGATCCGGGCGCAGAGCAGGCCGTCCGGGCAACCCGGGGACCGCCTGCTGCAGGTCCGGCTGATGCGCGCGGGCCGGCCGGTCGACGGGCTCCCGTCGCTGTCCCGGTCCCGGGAGGCCATGCGTGAGCGCATGGTCAGCGTGCCGTGGGACGGCACGAAGCTCTCCCGCGGCGACCCGGCCGTCCCCACCGTCTTCGAGGAGGCTCCGGCGTGACGCTCGCGGTCATCGTCGCCGACGTGCAGAACGACTTCTGCGAGGGCGGCAGCCTCGCGATCGCCGGCGGCGCCGAGGTCGCGGCCCGGATCAGCACGAGGCTGGCCGGGGAGCCGGCCGACCATGTCGTCGCCACCCGCGACCACCACATCCGGCCCGGCGCCCACTTCGCGGCCGAGCCCGACTACGTCGACTCCTGGCCGGCGCACTGCGTGGTCGGGACGCGGGGCGGTGAGCTGCATCCGGCGCTCGTCACCGACCGGATCGAGGCGACGTTCGTGAAGGGCGAGTACGCCGCGGCCTACAGCGGGTTCGAGGGCCGCTCCGGCGACCTCTCCCTCACCGAATGGCTCCGCCGCCATGACGTCGACCGGGTCGAGGTCGTCGGCCTGGCGACCGACCACTGTGTGCAGGCGACCGCACTCGACGCGGTCAAGGCCGGGTTCGCGACGACGGTGCGGCTGGACCTGACCGCCGGGGTGGCCGCGTCGACCACGGTTGCGGCGGTGCAGCGGATGACGGCGGCCGGGGTCCGGGTGCTCGGGGAACCGCTGGTCGCCGCCTGAGGCGCCGTCTCAGCCCGCGTTCGAGCGGGCCAGGTCGCCGGCGTCGGCGGCCTCGATCTCGTCCCGGGTGACCCCGAGCACGAAGAGGATGACGTCCAGGTAGGGCTGGCGCAATTCGGTGTCGGCGACCTTCGCCAGTGCCGGCTTCGCGTTGAACGCGATGCCAAGACCGGCCGCGGCGAGCATGTCGATGTCGTTGGCACCGTCGCCGACGGCCACGGTCTGGCTCAGCGGCACCCCGGACTGGGCGGCGAACCGGCGCAGCGCCCGGGCCTTGGCCGGCCGGTCGATGATCTCGCCCTCCAGCCGCCCGGTCAGCCGGCCGTCGGCCACGCCGAGGGTGTTGGCGACCGCGAAGTCCAGGTCGAGGTCGGCCGCCAGGCCGTCGGTCACCTGGGTGAAGCCGCCGCTGACGATGCCGCAGCGGTAGCCCATCCGTTTGAGGGTGCGGACGAGGGTCCGCGCGCCGGGGCTGAACTCGAGGTTCGCGCGGACCTCGTCGCAGACCTGCACCGGCAGCCCTTCGAGCAGCGCCACCCGGTCCCGCAGGGCCCGCTCGAAGTCGATCCTGCCGGTCATCGCCTGGTCGGTGATGCGGGCCACCCGGGCGGCGCACCCGGCGCGCTCGGCGAGCATCTCCACCACCTCGCCCTGCACCAGGGTGGAGTCGACGTCGAGGACGACCAGCCGCTTGGACCGCCGGTGCAGGCCGGCCCGCTCGACCGCGATGTCGGTGCCGGTGCCGACGGCCGCCTCCGCGAGCGCCGTGCGCAACCGGGTCGAGTCGGCGCCGGACACCATTAGCTCCAGGCTGGTGACCGGGTAGTGCGACAACCGGGAGATGGTGTCGATGTTGCCGCCGGCCTCGGCCACCCGCCGGGCCAGCTCCCCGACCGCGCCGGCGCGCAGCGGGCGGCCGATGACGATCACGTGGTGCCGGTTGGTGCGCGGTCCGAGGTCCTCCTCGCCGTCACCGACGAAGACGTCGACCTCGAGGCCGAGCACGTTGCCGGCCCGGGTCGCCGAGGTCCGCAGGGTCCCAGGGTCGCCCCGCAGGGCCAGCAGGATGCCCAGCACCAGGCGCCCGCGGATCACCACCTGCTCGACGTCGAGCACCTCGACGTCGTGTGCGGCGAGTGCGGCGAACAGCGCGGAGGTGACCCCTGGCCGGTCCCGGCCGGAGACCGTCAGCAGCACGGTGTGTGGAGTCATGGCAGTTCGACCCTACTGCCCGGTGGAGGTGGGCAGGTCGGACCGTCCGGCGCCCGGCGGTCGCGCCGGGCTCAGGTCGGGTCGGGGTCGTCGCCGCCCTGCCGCTGGCCCTGACCGAGCAGGCCGTCCGCCGTCCCCGGCGTCGTTACGGCCGTCTTGTGGTTACCGCGCGAATGCGCCTCCGCCTGCAGCCGCGGCACCAGGTGCGGGTAGTGCAGCTCGAACGCCGGCCGCTCGGAGCGGATCCGCGGCAACGAGGTGAAGTTGTGCCGCGGCGGCGGGGACGACGTCGCCCACTCGAGCGAGTTGCCGTAGCCCCACGGGTCGTCGGCGGTCGCGATCTCCCCGAACCGGTAGGAGCGGTAGACGTTGTAGGCGAACGGCAGGGTGGACGAGCCGAGCAGGAACGCGCCGATCGTGGACACCGTGTTGAGCGTGGTGAAGCCGTCGGTCGGCAGGTAGTCGGCGTAGCGCCGCGGCATGCCCTCGTCGCCGAGCCAGTGCTGCACCAGGAAGGTCAGGTGGAAGCCGATGAACGTCGTCCAGAAGTGCAGCTTGCCGAGCTTCTCGTCGAGGTAGCGGCCGGTGAACTTCGGGAACCAGAAGTAGACACCGGCGTAGGCCGCGAACACGATCGTGCCGAAGAGCACGTAGTGGAAGTGCGCGACGA
Source organism: uncultured Actinomycetota bacterium (assembly GCA_963828605.1). GTDB lineage: Bacteria > Actinomycetota > Actinomycetes > Mycobacteriales > QHCD01 > DASXJE01. Next base: position 1,356,822 of record CAWHER010000001.1, read on the forward strand.
CGAAGTAGCTGTCGGACACGTGGAAGTCCAGCGGCGGCGACGCCAGCAGGATGCCGGTCAGCCCGCCGAACAGGAACGTGACCAGGAACCCCAGCGAGAAGAGCATCGGGGTCTCGAAGGTCAGCGACCCGTGCCACATGGTGCCGATCCAGTTGAAGAACTTCACCCCGGTCGGCACGGCGATCAGGAACGTCATGAAGGAGAAGAACGGCAGCAGCACCGCGCCGGTGGCGAACATGTGGTGCGCCCACACCGTCATCGACAGCGCGGCGATCCCGAGGGTCGCGAAGATCAGGCCCTTGTAGCCGAAGCAGGGCTTGCGGCTGAAGACCGGGAAGATCTCCGACACGATGCCGAAGAACGGCAGGGCGACGATGTAGACCTCGGGGTGGCCGAAGAACCAGAACAGGTGCTGCCACAGCAGCGCCCCGCCGTTGCCGGCCTCGAAGATCTGCGCGCCGAGATGCCGGTCGGCCATCAGCGCGAGCAGAGCGGCGGTCAGGATCGGGAAGGCCATCAGGATGAGGACGGCGGTGACCAGGATGTTCCAGGTGAAGATCGGCATCCGGAACATCGTCATGCCAGGCGCCCGCAGGGTCATCACGGTCGTGATCATGTTGACCGCGCCGAGGATGGTGCCCAGGCCCGCGATGACCAGGCCCATGATCCACAGGTCGGCCCCGACGTTGGGGGAGTTGATCGCGTCGTTGAGCGGCGCGTAGGCGAACCAGCCGAAGTCGGCGGCCCCGCCCGGCATCACGAACCCGAGCATCACCGTGATGCCGCCGAAGAGGAACAGCCAGTAGGAGAACGCGTTGAGCCGCGGGAAGCTGACGTCCGGCGACCCGATCTGCAGGGGCAGCACCAGGTTGGCGAACGCGAAGACCAGCGGTGTCGCGAACAGCAGCAGCATGATCGTGCCGTGCATGGTGAAGAGCTGGTTGTACTGCTCCTGGGACAGGTACTGCATGCCCGGGCGGGCCAGCTCGGCGCGCATCATCAGCGCCATGACGCCGCCGATCGCGAAGAACGCGAACGACGTGACCATGTAGAGCTCGCCGATCTTCTTGTGATCGGTCGTCCCGATGTAGGACAGCAGCTTCGAGCCCCGACGCACCTCTCGCGCCGGATAGGGCCGGCTGACGATGGGTGACGGCGCAATGGTCACGAAGCCCCTCCAGCGGTTCGGTGTTCTCCGGGAAGGATAGAGGTTCCCCGCCGGGGCGGACCTGCGGGTATGCGGTGGAGGGCGTCACCCGGCCCCGGCGTCGTGGATGGCCCGGACCGTGTCGATCGTGTCGGCCTGTCCGGGTCCCTTGTCGGCGCGGTAGCCCTTGACCCGGGCGAACCGCAGGGCGACTCCCCCGGGATAGCGGGTGCTGGTCTGGACCCCGTCGAAGGCGACCTCCACGACCAGCTCCGGACGCACCCGCACCACCCACTCCCCGCGGTCGACGGCGAGCTCGAGCAGCCGCTCGGTCTGCCAGGCCAGCATCGCGTCGGTGAGCCCCTTGAAGGTCTTGCCGAGCATGACGAACCCCCCGGCCGGGTCCCGTGCGCCCAGATGCAGGTTGGACAGCGTGCCGTGCCGCCGGCCGTGGCCCCACTCGGCGGCCAGCACCACCAGGTCGAGGGTGTGCTGCGGCTTGACCTTCAGCCACCCGCCGCCGCGCCGCCCGGCGTCGTAGGGCGCGTCCAGCGCCTTGACGACGACTCCCTCGTGCCCGCGGCGCAGCGTGTCGGCGAAGAACTCCTGCGCGGCCGCGGCGTCGGCCGCCACCGTGCGCGGGATCAGCAGGTCGTCGGGCAGGACCGCCGACAGCGCCGCGAACCGCTCCGCCTCGGGACGCTCGAGCAGGTCGGCGCCGTCGAGATGCAGCACGTCGAAGAAGATGGCCGTGAGCGGGACCGTCCGGCGCAGCACCGCGGGATCGGCCCGCGCACCGATCCGGCCGGCGGTCACCTGGAACCGCTCCGGCCGGCCGTCCGGGCGCAGCGCGATCGCCTCCCCGTCGAGGATCACGGTGTCCACCGGGAGCGCGGCCACCGCCTCCACGACCTCCGGCACCCGGGCGGTGATGTCGTCCAGGCTGCGGGTGAAGACCGCGACGTCGCGATCCGGCCCGGTGCACCTGGATCCGGACGCCGTCGAGCTTCCACTCGACCGCCGCCGGGCAGATCCGGGCCAGCGCGGCCGGGATGTCGGCCGCCGGCTGGGCGAGCATGGGCCCGAGCGGCCGGCCGACCTGGAGCCGGACCGCCTGTAGCCCGGCGACGCCCTCGGTCAGCGCGATCGCGGCGACCGCCCGCAGGTCGCCGTGCAGCAGCAGCGCCCGGCGTACCTCGCGGGCCGGGACGCCGGCCGCCGCGGCCACCGCGTCGACCATGACGCCCTCCAGGGCTCCCTGCCGCAGCTCCCCGACCAGCAGCTGGCGCAGGAACCGCTGCTCGATGCCGGTGGCCCGCCCGAGGAGGTCCGCCAGCATGCGGCGCCGCGCGGTCTGGGAGCCAGGGCCGGACTGGGCTCCGATCTGCTCCAGCGCGGCGTCGACCTCGGCCACGGTGAGCGAATCGGCGTCAGCCGCCGGCGGCGGCTCACGCAGCGACGCCCAGCCCACGCCGATCTGGCGCTGCCGGAGCTCGCCGGACAGGTAGGCCACCGCCGGGACGATCTCGGCCGGCTCCAGCCGGCGCAGGCAGTCGGCGAGCCGGGAGACCTTGCCGAGCCGACCGGGGATGCCGGTGACCGCGTCCCAGGTCTCGGCGAGCTCACGCAGCAGCACCCGCCGATCATCGCGCAGGACACCGACAACGGCGTTCTCGCCGAATACACCTAGCCCGTGGCGGCCCGGCGCCGGTGGTGGCGAGCGGCCCGGGCCCGGTTGCCGCACCCGGGGCCGCACCACTGCTGGTTGGGCCGGTCCCGCAGGTAGACCTGCCCGCAGCTCGGCGCGTCGCACACGGCGAGGCGGTCGCGGTCGGGGCCGGTCATCAGCTCGACGGTGTCCGCGGCGACGGCCGCGATGAGGTCGTCGACGGTCCCGGTCGCGGAGAGCAGCCGGGTCCCGCCCGCGCCGCCCCCGGCGGTGAGCAGGCGCACCGTCGGCCGCCGCACGGCGATTCCGTTGATCGCCGCGATCGAGTCCGCGGGCAGTGTTTCGTCGCGGACGTGGGCCCGCATCAGGGCGAGCAGGTGGTCTCTCACGGCGACGAAGCGGCGCAGCCCGGCCTCGCCGATCTCATCCGGCACAGGTCCGGGCAGCCGGTCCTGCACCCGGGTGGCCCAGGCGAGCAGATCCGCCGGGGCGCCGAGCAGGTCGACATAGTCGTCGTGCCGGCGCCGGACCGTGTTGGCGGCGTCGACCGCGAGCCGGTCGCCGAGCCACTCCCACGCGGTCACCCACCGGACGGTACCCGCCGATTTAACGGTTTACACGCCAGGAACCGTTAGTTACCGTCTGCCGATGCACCCGAGACACCCGGTGGGCGTGCTGTGCGCCGTGCAGTTCGTCGACGTCCTCGGCGTCACGTCGGTCGTCACCGCACTGCCGAGGGTCCTGGCCGACCTGCACGCCGGGCCCGCGGTCGGCGGGCTCGTCGTCACGATCTACGCCGTGCTCTTCGGCGGCGCGCTCGTGCTGGCCGGACGGGTCGGCGACGTTCTCGGGCACCGTCGGGTGCTCCTGGCCGGGCTGGCCGGATTCGGGCTCAGCTCAGCACTCGCCGGTGCCGCCACCTCGGGCGCGTGGCTCGTGGCGTGCCGGGGACTGCAGGGGCTGTCGGCGGCCGCGTCGGTTCCGGCCGCGCTGACGCTGCTGCTCGCCGCGACGGACCGGCCCGATCGCCGCCGCCGGGCCCTCGGGGCCTGGACCGCCGCGGGCGCCGCCGCCGGCGCCAGCGGCTTCCTCGTCGGCGGGGTCGTCACCGACCTGATCGGGTGGCGGGCGGTCTTCCTGCTCAACATCCCGGTGACCGTCGTGCTGGTGGTCGCCGTGGCCCGGTCGGTGCAGCCCGCACCGCCGCGTCGCGGCGGGCGGCTGGACCTGCCCGGTGGCGCCTGCCTCACGGTCGGGGTCATGGCCCTCGTCCTGAGTGCCGCCGAACTGGGGCGGCCGGGCGGCCGTGCGGTCGTCACGTCCGCGGCCCTGTTCGTCGTCGGCGGGTTGTTGGTGACGGCGTTCTCCCGGATCGAGCGACGCAGCGACGGGCCGCTGATCCCGCCCGCGACCTGGCGCAACCGGGCACTGACGCTGGGGTGCGCCGTGTCCTTCCTCAACACCGCCACGACCAGCGCCACGGGTCTGTTCGCCACCCTGCACGCACAGGACGTCGCCGGGCTGGGTCCGGCCCGGGCGGGGCTCGTCCTGCTGCCGTTCAGCCTCGCGGTGATCGTCGGTTCCGTGACGGCCCCCCGGCTGCTCGCCCGGCGCTCCCCGCCGACCGTCATGGCCGTCGGCCTCGGCATCGTCGCCGGCGGCAACCTCCTGCTGCTCGCCACGACCACGGCCGGACGGCTCTGGCCACTGGTCGCCGGGCTGGCCGCCGAGGGCGTCGGCCTCGGCCTGTCCTCGGTCGCGGCGACCGGCCTCGGCGTTCAGGTCGCCGCAAAGGACCGGGCACTCGCGTCAGGCACCCTCAACACGGCCGCACAACTGGGCACCGCCCTCGGTGTGGCGGCGCTGGTGGCGCTCGCCGGCGCGGTGGCCGACGGCACCTCGACGCGCGCGCTCGTGGCCGGCCAGCACGCCGGGTGGGCCGCCGCCGGCGGCGTCGCTCTCGTCGCCGCCCTCGCGCTGGCGAGCGGAGCCCGCCGGGTCAGGCGTCCCGCAGCCGTCCCGCCTGGGCGGTCTCGTCATCCCGTACGGCGCTGACCCGGCTGCTGCGCAGCCGCCAGGTCGTGTCCGCGCCGTCGGGCCCCGTGAGGTGTCCGCCGGCGAGGGCCGCGTCGATGCGCCGGCGCACCTCACCCTCGGCACCCGGTTCGGCGGCGAAGAGAATGCGCACCGCGAGCCCGTCGTCGTCGACCCGGCCGACATCGGTGCGATGCGGAGCCAGCGGGCACGGCGGTTCGTGTTCCCAGTGCCCGCACAGCGCGACGGTCACCGCCGCTCCGGGGGCCCGCGTGTCGGCGGTCCGGTCCATCGTCAGCAGCGCCTCGTGCGCATAGGCATCCCGCATGGCTGCCATCATCGCGCGGTGCCGTCCACGCCTCAACCCCTACACCCGCTCGCCGCGGTCCTCACCGACGCCGCCGAAGACCGCTTCCCGGCGGCGGACGGGGGCTGGCGGCGGGTGCCGCCGTGGCGTCCGGACCTGCAGGCGATCGTGTCGCTGACCGGACACGCGATCCTCGCCGTCGACCCCGGGACCGCCGACGACCGGCTGGTCGACCTCGGTGTCAACGGATTCGGCGGTGCGCACGATCCGCGGGTGGTCGCCGATCTGGCGGGCGCGGGCGGCTGGATCGACTCGCTCGACGCGATCCTGGTCGGTCGCGGCACCGGTCCTTCGACCGGTGGGCCGGCGCTCGTCGCGCGGCCGGACCTGTCGGACCATCCGCGGGTTCGGTTCGCGCGGGCGATCCGGGCGGACCTCCGGGTCCTCGGCTACCCCGACCCCGACCGGCACGCGGTCGCCGTGATCGGCCGCGGCCTCGCCGGACTCACCGAGATCAGCTTCGAGCTGGAGGCCGGCCGGCGCAACGCAGGAGCAGGCACGGCCCTCGTCCGCGATGCCCTTGGCGTGATACCCCGGGGCCGGCCGGTCGTCGCGGCCGCCGCTCCGGGCAACGCCGCGAGCCTCCGCGCCTTGCTCGCGGCCGGCTTCGAGCCGGTCGGATCACTGCAACTCTTCCGCCCGGTCGGCGTAGCTTCGGTCGGGTGGACCTCGGACTGCAGGACAAGGTCGCAGTCGTAACCGGTGCCAGCAGGGGCATCGGCCTCGCCATCGCCCAGGCGCTCGTCGCGGAGGGCGCCCTGGTCGTGGCCGGCGCCCGGAGGGTCAGCGCGGAACTCGCCGATCTGGCCCACGGCGGACGGCTCGAGGCGGTGCCCGTCGATCTGTCGACGCAGACCGGGCCGGCGGAGCTTGTCGCGGTCGGGATCGCGCACGGCCGGCTGGACATCGTCGTCAACAACGTGGGCTCCGCACCCCCACGCCCGGACGGGTTTCTCGCGGTCACCGATGAGCAGTGGTTCTCGACGGTGAACCTCAACCTGATGGCCGCGGTCCGGACCGTCCGGGCAGCGCTTCCCACGATGATCGCCGCGGGCGGGGGCGCCATCGTCTCCACCGCATCGGTCAACAGCGTCCTGCCCGACCCGACGGTGATCGACTACAGCGCCGCAAAGGCCGCGCTGGCGAACTTCTCCAAGGCCCTCTCCAAGGAGTTCGGGCCGCACGGGATCCGCGTCAACACCGTGAGCCCCGGCCCGGTCGCCACCGACCTGTGGCTCGGGGAGAACGGCGTGGCCGCGACCGTCGCACGATCGGGCGGAGGTGACCCCCGCGCCGTCGCCGACGCGGCGGCCAAGGAGTCCGTGACGGGCCGGTTCACCCGCGCCGACGAGGTCGCCGACCTGGTCGTGCTCCTCGCCAGCGATCGGACCGCGAACGTCACCGGCGCCGACTTCGCCATCGACGGAGGGCTCGTCACCACGCTCTAGGTGTCGCCGGCTCCGGCTTGCGCGCGAGGTCCGGCCCCGGCTCCCGCGCCGACCCGCAACGGGGTCGCCTCCAGGGCGCAGCAGTGCAGGTCGGGCTCGCGCGGCTCGGGCGCCCGGCGGGACGGGTTGCGGATCGTCAGCGCGGCAAGGACACCCCCGGCGGCGCAGGCGACGGCGGCGATGAGCACGGCGATGCGGAAGCCGTGCTGCAGCGCGGCCGGGTGCAGGTAGGTGTCACCGGTGATCCCGGCGGCGACGGGGAGTACGGCGACGGCGATCAACCCGGCGGCCCGGGCGACGTCGTTGTTGACCGCCGACGCGACCCCGGCGTGGTCGGCGGGGACCGCGCCCAGTGCGGTCGACGTGAGCGGCGCCACGTTGATCGCCAGGCCGAGGCCGAAGACGATCACGGCGGGCAGCACCTCCGTGAGGTAGTTGCCGCCGGCGGTGATCCGCACGAGCAGTGCCAGCCCGGCGGCGATGACGAACGGGCCGACCGACATCTGCAGCCGCGGGCCGATCCGCGCCGCCAGGGCTCCGGACCGCGCGGACAGGGCCAGCATGATGACGGTGACCGGGAGCAGCGCCGTCCCGGCGAGCAACGGGCTGTAGCCCGCGACCTGCTGGAGCACCACCGGGAGCAGGAAGAGCGTGCCGCCCAGCGCGGCGTAGACGACGAACGTGACGGCGTTCGCGGCGGAGAACTGCGTCGACCGGAAGACCTCGAGCGGGAGCATCGGATTTCTGGTCCGGGACTCGATGACGATGAACGCCGCCAGCAGCACGACCCCGGCGGTGAGCGCGGCCAGCACCACCGGCGAGGTCCAGCCGTGCACCGGCCCCTCGATGAGCCCGTAAGTGATGCCCACCAGCCCGCCGGTGATCGCGGCCGCGCCCGGAAAGTCCACCGACGCTCCGGTCGCCGGCGCGCGGGACTCCGGCACGTGGCGGGAGGCGATCAGTACCACGACCACGGCGAGCGGCAGGTTGATGAAGAACACCAGCCGCCAGGAGACGGCACTGATCAGCCAGCCGCCGAGGAACGGCCCTACCGCCGTGGCGACCCCCCCGAGTCCGGACCACGCACCGATCGCCCGCGGCCGGTCGTCCGGGACGAAGGAGGCCTGCAGGATCGCCAGGCTGCCCGGGGTGAGCAGGGCGGCGCCGACGCCCTGCAGGGCGCGGGCGAAGATCAGCGTGGTCGCGTTGGGGGCGACCCCGCACAGCAGCGAGGCGACGGCGAACCACACCGTGCCGATCACGAACACCCTGCGGCGGCCGAGCCGGTCGCCGAGGGTGCCGCCGAGCAGCAGCAGTCCCGCCAGGGTGAGGGTGTAGGCGTTGACCACCCACTGCAGGGCGGCCACCCCGACGTGGAAGTCCCGGCCGATCGTGGGCAGCGCGATCCCCACCACCGTGGCGTCGAGCCCGGCCATGCCCGACCCGAGCACCGTCGCCGTCAGCACCCAGCGGCCCTTCGACGTCGCGTAGCGCAGGGCGAGCGTCGAGTGAACCTCGCTCATGCGTGGCTCGCGATCTTCGCGCGGGCCTTGGCCGTCTTGACGGCCGTGGTGAGCGCGTCGATGTCATAGGCGCCGTAGTGCCGTCGTCCGTTGATGAAGAACGTCGGTGTCCCCGATACGCCGCTGAGACCCGCCGAGTCGACGTCCTCGGCCACCCGCGACGCGTGCTCGTGGGTGCGCAGGTCCTCATGGAATCGATCCACGTCGAGGCCGAGGTCGGTGGCGTAGCGCACCAGGTCCAGTGGCCGCAGTTCGTCCTGGTGCTCGAAGAGCAGGTCGTGCATCGACCAGAACGCGCCCTGGCTCGCGGCCGCCTCGGTGGCCTCGGCCGCGAGCGCGGCCCGCGGGTGCACGTCGGTGAGCGGGAGGTGCCGCCAGACGTAGCGCACGTCGCCGAAGCCGGCGAGCAGCTCGCGGACGACCGGTTCCGCCTGGCCGCAGTAGGGGCACTCGAAGTCGCCGTACTCGACGACGGTGACCAGCGACTCGGTCGGACCGCGGATGTGGTCCCGGTCCGGGTCGACGTCGGACACCAGGTCGATGATGGACTCGCCGGTGCCGAGCAGGGCGACGCTGCGTCGCGCCGGCGGCAGGAGTGCGGTGCCCCCGAAGACGGCCCAGGCGACGACGGCGGCCAAGAGCGCCGCGGACAGGATGCCGAGCTTGGCCTCCTGCAGCTGCGCGCCGCTGAAGGCCAGGGTGGAGATCAGGATGGCCACGGTGAACCCGATGCCGGCGATCGCCCCGCTGCCGCCGATCGCACCCCAGCCGACGGTGGGACGCAGCCTGCCCCGGCTGAGCCGGGTGACGATCCAGGTGCCCCCGACGATGCCGATCGGCTTGCCCGCGACGTAACCGACGATGATCCCGAGGGTCAGTGGCGACGTGTAGGCGCGGGAGAGAAACCCGCCGCTGATGGCGATGCCGGCATTGGCCAGGGCGAACAACGGCACGATCAGGTAGCTCGTCCACGGGTGGTAGAGCTGTTGCAGGCGCTCGTTCGGCGACACCGCGGCCGCGAGCCCGATGCTCGCCGTCCGGGCCAGCTCGGGGGTCGGCTGCTCCCGGAAGTTCCGGAACAGGCCGGTGGCCCGCTCGAGGTCGTCGCGGGCCGGCGGGTAGGCGAAGGTCAGCAGCCCCATCGCGAGCCCGACCACGACCGGATCCACGCCGGAGTCGAACAGGGCCACCCACGCCGCCACGCCGAACAGCGCATAGACGAAGCCCGATCGCACCCGCGCGGCCCGGATCAACAGCAACACCCCGAAGATCGCGAGGGCGACCACGAGCGGCTGGAGCGCGACGTTCTCGCTGTAGACCGTGGCGATGATGACGAGCGCGACGACGTCGTCGACGACCACGACGGTGAGCAGGAAGGCCCGCACCCGGTCCGGCAGCCGCCGCCCGACCAGTGCGAGCAGGCCGAGCGCGAACGCCGTGTCCGTCGACATGGCGACGCCCCAGCCGTGGGCCGACGACCGGCCGGCATTCATCGCGAGGTAGATCGCGACCGGCACCAGCATCCCGCTGATGCCCGCGGCGAGCGGGAGCGCGAGCCGGCGTCGCTCGCGCAACTCCCCCATGTCGAACTCGCGGCGCGCCTCCAGCCCCACGACGAAGAAGAAGAGCGTCATCAGGCCGGTGTTGACCCAGCCCCGGACGTCCTGCGACACCCCGGAGCCGCCGAGGCGGATCGACAACGTCGTATGCCACACGGAGTGGTAGGACGCCGCGTCGACGTTCGCCCAGATCAGGGCGGCCACCGTGGCGGCCAGCAGGATCGCGGCGCTTCCGGACTCGGTCCGCAGGAACGACCGGAGCGGGGTCTCGAGACTGCGCGCCCACGCGGTCCGCCCGGAGTAGGGAGCGGCGGGAGCGGGCGGTCCGGTCATAGGTGGGTGAATCGCCTCAGGGTGCCGGTTGTTCCGGGAAGAGCCCATCATGACCGAGGCGGGCGGGTCGCCGGGCGGGAAACGCCCACTCGGCGAGCCCTCAGCCCTCCCGTTCCCCGTGCAGGTCCGGCAGGTTGACCACGATCGCCTCCTGCGTGGTCCGGGCGATCACGACCACCGCCTCCTCCGCCGGGTCGGGGTTCTCCTCCCGGTGCGGCACCCACGGCGGCACGAAGACGTAGTCGCCGGGCGAGGTCGCTAGACGCACCTCCTGTTCGGGGTGCTCCCGGTCGCCCGGATCGAGGAAGACGAACACCGGATGCCCCGAGACGACGTAGATCGCCGTCTCGGACCGGCCATGGTGGTGGTTCTGCGAGCTGGTGGCGGCCGGGACGTGGGTCTGGCCCATCCAGAGGTTCTCGGCGCCGACGGTCTTGCCGCTGATCGCCTCGCGCCGGCGCATGCCGGACGTCTGCGCGGTGTCGCCCATCAGTCCCGACGGCGCAATGTGGTGCAGCCGCTGAGGGAACTCATCGCGCAGACGTCCGGTCATGCGGGTGAATCTAGTAGGGCAGCAGACAGAGCCCCGCGTGACCGTAGGCCGGCTTGCCGGCGGAGGTCGTGCCGCAGTTGTTGGTGTTGGCCTGGTTGTCGCTGGCGATCCACAGTCCGGCGCTGGTGATCAGCATGTCGTCGGCGCCCAGGCCCCGCCCGCGGGTCGGGTTGTAGGTCAACGCCCCGGTCAGCGGGTTCAGGCCCTCCATGCCCGGTGCCACGACGCCCGGGCTCTTCAGCGCGTCACAGCCGCCCGGGTTGCTCGACCAGCGCTCATGCCCGCCGAAGTAGGCCGTCGTACCGTCCGCCTCGACGCTGAACAGCGAGTCGCAGCCGGTGTAGTTGATCCACAGCGCGTACTGCGCGACGGCCGTCGTGGTGTAGGCCAGGGCGGCGTCGCAGGGGCCGCTGCGAATGTCCGTCGTCCTTGATCCGAGCCCGGCGGCGGGCTTGTACCCGGTCGTCGGGAAGTAGACCCGGGAGTCGTCCGGTGACCAGGCGCCGTCCTGCACGTAAAAGGGCTCGACCGCCGCGCAATCCCGGTCGAAGTCGTTGGACTTCCAGTTGGACACCGTCGGCGTGGTGCCGAGGTTGAGGATGAATGCCTGCCGCAGGGCGTGTCCGCCGACGGTGAGGAAGTCGCCCTCGACCAGATCCATGGTTCCGCTGTGCGAGACCTGCTGGTTGTAGATCCGGGTCGCGTTGCTGTTGCCCGGGTAGGTGCCCGAGATGGCGAGGTCGGGCAGGTAGTTGTCGTCCCGGCCGGTGGTCAGGCTCAGGCTCACCAGGTACTTCTTGGTCGAGTTGTTGATGCCCGTGAAGTAGCCCCCGGTGAGCAGGTGCGTGCCGCTGATCGCCAGCGTCGCCACCCGGCCGGAGGCGCTGTGCGCGAATGTCGACACCACCGCGCCGGTACCGCTCGTGGACACGGCGGCGATGTTCTTCACCGCGGTGCCGGCGATCGAGGTGAAGGTCCCGCCCAGGTACGCCGTCGCGCAGTTGGACGACAGGGCGATGGTGTCCACCTGGCCGTTGACGTTGGGGTTCCAGGAGGAGATCACCCCGTTCGTCGCGCTGAACGAGAAGGCGTTGTTGCGGGTCACCGCGGCAGTGCCCTTCTTGACCGACGTGAACCGCCCCACCGCGTACATGGTGTTGCCGCACTGCTCGAGATGACGGATCTGCTCGACCGATCCGTCCGTCCCGCTGGTCGCCAGCTGTGGCGTGAACGACGCCGGGATCACCCCCGGCGGTCCACCCGCCGCCGCCCCGGCCGGGCCGGCGACGCCGACACCGACGACCGCGACTGCGGCCGCGGCGATACTGATCATCCTGACCTTCATGCACATTCCCCTTCGAGAACCGATGCCCCATTGCTCCCGAGCACAGGGGGATTGCGCCCCGCCGTGCTGCCGGTCAGAAATTTAGGGAGATCGCTCTGTGTACGCAGACAAGTCCAGAAAAGGACGCCATTTAGTCGTTCGCGCACACCCATACAGAGCACTGAGGTCGGGCCGTTGATACCTGTCGGAACTCCTCGCGCAGGCGCCGTCACGCGATTTCACCGCGTCGTGCGTTCGCCCCCGTTCACGGCGAGCACCTGACCGGTGATCTGGCGGGCCGCCGGCGAGGCGAGGAAGTGCACCGTCCCGGCGACGTCATCCGGGCGTCCGGCCCGGCCGGTCTTCGTCGCGGCGATGAGAGCGTCCCGGCGGGTGTCGGCGAGCCGGTCGCGGAAGAACTCCGTGTCGGCGATGTAGCCGGGTGAGACGACGTTGGCGGTGACGCCGAGCCGGCCGAGGTCGGCCGCCAGGTCGACGTTCCAGGAGGCCAGCCCGGCCTTGGCCGCGCCGTAGGCCCCGGCACCCTTGTCCGCGGCGATCGAGCCGATGTTGATCACCGAACCGCCGGCCGTGAGCCGATCGGTCACCGCCGCGGTCATCAGGACGGCGGAGACGAGGTTGGCGGTCAGGTTGGCCCGCCAGTTGGCCGCGAGCGCGGCCAGATCGTCGGCCCGGGCCCGATCGAAGTCGGTGTTTCCGCCGGCGCAGTTGACCAGCACGTCGACCGTCGGCGGCAGCTGCGGTCGCAGTGCCTCGACCTGGGCCGGGTCGGAGGCGTCACCGACCACGGCGCGGACCGTCGGCCCGAGGTCGGCCGCAGCGCGGCGCAGCGGCTCGGCCCGCCGGCCCGTGATCAGCACCGCGTCGCCGTCGGCGGCGAAGACCGCCGCCACCGCCCGGCCGATGCCGGTGCCACCCCCGGTCACCACGATGTTCCGTGCCATCTCCGCCTCCCAGCTGTACGTTTAGACCTATACATTAGCAGAATGTTCAGGCCTAAATGAAACGGGGAGCCGTGACGGAGCTGCTCGATCAGGACGACCCGGTCGACGCGACCGCGCTGGCGTGGCTACGCGAACGGCCCGGCACCCCCGTCGAGGGCATCGGCATCGTCACCCGCGTCTGGCGGCTGGCCAAGCTCTTCGACGAGGACCGGCGCCGGGTGCTCGCCGCGGCCGGGGCGGACGCGGCCACCCTCGACCTGCTCAGCGTGCTGCGCCGGTCCGGGCCGCCGTACCGGCTGACCACCCGCGAGCTCACCGAGCAGACCCGCGTCACCGCCGGCGCGGTCTCCCAGCGCCTCGCCCGCGCCGAGCAGGCCGGCCTCGTGGTGCGCGCCCCGGTGCAGGACTCGCGGGCCGTCGCGGTGACGCTCACCGAGTCCGGGCACGCCCTGGTCGAACGCCTCGTCGACCGGGTCCTCGGGCGCGAGTCCGAGCTCATCTCCCGTCTCGCCCCCGAGCAGCGCAGCGCTCTCACCGAACTGCTGCGGGTCCTGCTCGACGACCTGCAGACCCGCCTCGGCGAGGAACGGCGTCGCGACGACGGTCGCTCAGCTCTCGGCGGATGAACCGTCGAACTGTTCGCGGGCGTCGATGATGTCGTCCATGTGGGCGTAGGCCCAGGACCGGATCCCGGCGATCTCCCGGGCCAGGCTCATCCCGAGGTCGGTCATCGAGTACTCGACCTTGGGCGGCACCACCGGATAGACCCGGCGGGAGATCAGGCCGTCGCGTTCGAGGGCACGAAGGGTCTGGGTCAGCATCTTCTGGCTGATGCCCTCGATCCGGGCGCGGAGCTGGGTGAAGCGCAGGCTTCCGGTCGTCAGGGCGTAGAGCGTCAGCAGGCTCCACTTGTCGCCGATCCGGCCGATCACCTGACGGGTCGGGCAGGCCGCGGCGAAGACGTCGAAGCGGCCGTCCGCGGCGGCGTCCGCTGCTCCCATGGTCACCATGAGGTACCTATACCACTATTTACTGCCTACTTCCCAGCGGTGACCGTAGCGCGGGATTCTCGTCGCATGGATGCCATGATCCCCACCGGGGAAGAGCCCGTCGCTGTCCGCACCGGCAAGGTCGGCGAGCCCGAGGCCGGCGGCGACGAACTGCTCGTCGCCGTCGAGGCCTTCTCGGTCAACCGGGGCGAGAGTTTCCTGCTCGAGGCGCCGCGCCCGGGATGGCGCCCCGGAAAGGATGTCGCGGGCACGGTGCTCCAGGCGGCGGCCGACGGGCGCGGACCGGCGGTCGGCGCCAGGGTCGTCGGACACCCGGAGTCGCACGGATGGGCCGAGCGGGTCGCCGTACCGGTCGCGAATGTGGCCGAGCTGCCGGACGACGTGACGTCGGTGACGGCGGCCGCGCTCCCCCTCGCCGGCCTGACCGCGGTCCGCCTCCTCCGCCGGGCCGGCTCGTTGATCGGCCGCCGCCTGCTGATCACCGGCGCCAGCGGTGGTGTGGGCCACTACGTGGTGGAACTCGCCGCTGCGGCGGGCGCCGAGGTCACCGCAGTCAGCAGCTCGAGGGAACGTGGGGCGCGGTTGATCGAGCTCGGCGCGGCCCGGGTTGTCGTCGACGTCGCCGAGGCCACCGGGCCGTTCGACGTCGTACTGGAGTCCGTCGGCGGAGACACATTCGGCGCGGCGCTCGCCGCCGTCAAGCCCGAGGGTCTGCTGCTGTGGTTCGGTCAGGCCAGTCGCACGCCGGTCACCGTCGACTTCTTCAGCTTCTTCCGCGGGCCCGTGCAGGCGCACATCGAGCAGTTCGACTACACCCGCAGCGACCGCACCGTCGGCGAGGATCTGGCCACGCTCGTCGGCCTGGTCGACTCCGGCCGGTTGCACCCGGAGATCGGACTGGTGCGGCCGTGGACGGCCACCGCCGACGTCATTGCCGACCTCCGCGGCCGCCGGATCCGCGGCAACGCCGTACTCACGGTGGATCCCGCGCAGCAATGAACCGGGACCGACGCCGGGGTGACGGATACTGACGCAGTGGGCACCCGTGCCGTAGGACGCGCGACGGCGCGCATCGTCGCGGTCGTGGCCGCGCTCGGCACCGCCGCAGCCTGCACGGGTCAGCCGTCGACGATCCACCCGATGAGCCACCCGATGACGCGGGCCGCGGCGGTCACCGGCGCCGATACCTTCCCCTGCACCGATCCCATCGACGTGCTGCGCCGGCCGCCGGCAGGCATGCAGACCGTCCTCGGCGTGGTCGCCGTGGTCACGCACCGGACCCTGCAGGCACTGCCGTCCGGCGAGCCGGACCGGGCGCACCGGCTCTACGCCAAGACCGGTCTCCTGGTCCGGGCGGACCGCCCGTTCGAGCTCGTCATCCCCCGCCCGTGGCGTAGCCGGGCTTCGGTCATGTGGGGAAACAGCGGGCCGCAACGGATGACCGGGCACCTGCAGATCCGGGGCTGCCCACCGGCACCCGGGCACGGGGCCTGGCTCGTCTATCCCGGTGGGTACTACGTTCCGGAGCCCGCGTGCGTACCGCTCGTGGTGAAGACCGGGCAGGAGTCCCGCACCGTGCACGTCCCCGTCGGCGTCCGCTGCCCCGCCACGGACGGCGGCTAACGGACCGGCATCCTCCGATCGGAGGATGCCGGATCCACCGGCGGCCGGCCGATCCCGCCCGACCATCCGATGTGCCGGGCCCGGTCCGACCGGCAGTGTCGATGCCATGACAAGGACCTCGCCCGACACGGGCCGTGCCGCCATCAGTGTGCGGCACCTGCGTAAGACCTATGGCGACACCGTCGCCGTCGACGACGTCTCCTTCGAGGTTCCGCAGGGGGAGATCTTCGGCATCCTCGGACCGAACGGCGCGGGCAAGACCACCACGGTCGAGACCGTGATGGGCCTGCGTCGCCCCGACTCCGGACTGATCCGCGTGCTCGGCCTGGACCCCCGGGCCGACCGGTCCGCGTTCACCGACGCGGTCGGCGTCCAACTGCAGAGCTCGCAACTGCCGGAGAAGATCCAGGTCGGCGAAGCCGTCGGGCTCTACTCGTCGTTCTACGCCGACCCGGCCGACGGCGACGAGCTGCTGGACCGGCTCGGGCTGGCCGGTGCGCGGCGGACCCGCTACGGCAAGCTCTCCGGCGGCCAGCAGCAGCGGCTGGCCATCGCGCTCGCCCTCATCGGCCGGCCGCGGGTCGCCGTACTCGACGAACTGACGACGGGCCTCGATCCGCAGGCCCGCCGCGACACCTGGGATCTGGTCGCCGGCATCCGGGACGGCGGCGCGACGGTCGTGCTGGTCACCCACTTCATGGAGGAGGCCGAATACCTCTGCGACCGGCTGGCGGTCATCGACCGTGGCCGGGTCGTCGCCGAGGGAACTCCGGCGGCGTTGGTCGAACAGGCCACCGGCCGGACCCGCATCAGGTTCCGCCCGGCGCATCCCTTCCCGGACTCCCTGCTGACCGACCTCCCCGAGGTGAGCTCCGTCACCAGGTCGGGAGCGACAGTGACCGCCATCGGTCATGGCGAAGTCCTGCAGGCGGTGACCGCGACCCTCGGTCTCGCGGGGATCGTCGCCCACGAACTGCGGGTGCACCAGGCCGACCTGGACGACGCCTTCATCGCGCTCACCGGGCGGACCGGGCCGTCCGACCACCCCGAAGCCACCCGGCTCGACACCGAGCCCGCCGTCGAATCAGGAGCATCGAGATGACCAGCCTCACGACCGCACCGGACAGCCCCGCCCTGCGGCGCCGGTCCGGCCACCCGACCCGCACCCTGCTGCGGACCGAGACCCGCCTGCTCCTCCGCGACCCGGTGGGGCTGGTGTGGGGGCTGCTCGTGCCCCTGATCGCCTTCGTCGTCCTCAGCCGGATCCCCGGGCTGCGCCACCCGCAGACCGAGCTCGGCGGCGCCAGCTACCTGGCCGTCTACGCGCCGATCATCATCGTCTTCTCGCTGACGATCCTCGCGCTCAACGGGCTGCCGCCGGTGCTCGGCGCCTACCGGGAACGCGGCGTGCTGCGCCGGCTGCAGGCGACCCCGATGCCGCCGGTCCGCATGCTCGGCGCGCTGCTCGCGATCCATCTGGTCGGAGCCGTGGTGGCCGCGGCCGCCATCCTCGCCGTGGGCGCGATCGGCGGGGGTCTCCCGCTTCCGGGCCAACTAGCCGGCTGGATCCTCGCCTACCTGCTCAGCGCCGCCGCGATGCTGGGGCTCGGCGTACTGATCGCCGCGGCGGCATCGAGCGGCAAGGTCGCGAACGCGGTCGGGGGCATCCTCACCTTCCCGCTGCTGTTCTTCGCCGGGCTCTGGATGCCGCGGGCGACGATGCCGCATGTGCTGGCCACCATCAGCGACTACAGCCCGCTGGGTGCCGCGATCCGGGCGATGACCGCTGCTTCCCAAGGCCACGTCCCGCCGCTCCCGGCGCTCGGGACCCTGCTCGGCTACGCCGTGGTGTTCTGCGTACTGGCCGTCCGGTTCTTCCGGTGGGAGTGAGCCGCCGGGACCACGCGACGGCAGGTGCGACCATGGCCGGTGTGATCAGGCTTCCTGGGGCAGGCTCGGGCGCGTCTCTGCAGATGATGCAGCTCGGCGAGTCCCGGCCCGGCCTGCCCGGCTGGATGCGTCCCCTGCCCTACGCACTCCTCGCGACCTCGCTCCTGCTCGCCGGTATTTCCGACACCACCAACGGGACGCCGGGGTGGCGGTTCGCCGCCGTCGCGGCCGGATCCGTCGTCGCCGCGGGGTGGACGTTCCTGATGCTCGGCCGGCCGGCGGACCACGCGGCACTGTCCACCCGCCGGCTGGCCGTCTACTTCGTCGTCCGGCTGGTCCTCACCGGTGCCCTGGTGGTCATCAACCCCTGGTTCGGCGTCTACGCCTGGTACGGCTACCCGGAGGCGATCGCCTACTTCGCGATGCCGGGCGGCCTGCTCGCGATCGGGGGCACCGCCCTCATCGCGGCCACCTCCTACCTGGGCGGGCCGCCGCACACCGTCGGGACCTGGGTGCTCTACCTCGTCATCGTCGCCGGGAGCACCGTGCTCGTCGGGGTGATGGGAATCTCCGCCCTCCGCCGGATCGACCAGCAGAGCGAACGCGACCGGATGATGGCCGACCTCGTCGAGACCAACCGACGCCTGGCCGACGCGCTGACCGAGAACCGCGGCCTGCAGAACCAACTGGTGACCCAGGCCCGGGAGGCCGGTGTGCTGGACGAGCGGGCGCGGCTGGCCGGGGAGATCCATGACACCCTCGCCCAGGCGCTCACCGGGATCATCACCCAGCTCGAGGCCGCCTCCGGCGCCGGTGAGATCCGGCGCCACGACGCCAGACACGTCGAGTCGGCGATCGGGCTTGCGCGCAGCGGACTGGCCGACGCGCGCCGGTCCCTGCAGGCGCTCCGGCCCGAGCGACTGGTCGGGTCCCGGCTGCCGGACGCGGTGGCGGAGACCGCGTCGCAGTGGTCCGCGCTGTCCGGCGTACCGGTGATCGTCGATGTCACCGGCACGGTCGTCCCGCTCGACGCCGACCGCGAGATCGCCGCGCTGCGGGCGGCCCAGGAGGGGCTGGTGAACGTCGGCAAGCACGCGCACGCGACGAAGGTGGGGCTCACGCTGACCTACCTGGAGAACGAGTTGCTGATCGACGTCCGCGACGACGGGATCGGTTTCTCCCCGCACCACGTCGCCGGGTCCGGCGGTGGGCACGCGGTCGGGCTGGACACGATGCGGGAGCGGCTGGCCCGGGCGGGCGGGGACCTGCAGATCGAGAGCGAGCCGGGCGAGGGCACCGCACTGGTGGCCCGGGTGCCCTTCGGGACGGGAGAGCGCAGCCGATGACCGCGACCGACGACACCATCCGGCTGCTGATCGTCGACGACCATCCCGTGGTACGGGACGGGCTGCGCGGCATCTTCGAGGCCACCGACGGTCTGGAGGTGGTCGGCGAGGCCGGCGACGGATCCACCGCGCTGGCCATGGCACTGGCCCTGGACCCCGACGTCGTCCTGATGGACCTGCGGATGCCTGGCGTCGGCGGGGTGGACGCGATCCGATCCCTTCGGGAACGCTCGGTGCGGGCGCGGGTGCTGGTGCTGACCACGTACGACTCCGACAGCGACGTCCTGCCGGCCGTGCAGGCCGGGGCGACCGGCTACCTGCTCAAGGACGCGCCGAGCTCCGAACTGGTCCGGGCCGTGCGGGCGGCGCACCGCGGTCAGGCGGTGCTGTCCCCGTCGGTGGCGGGCACGCTGATGACACAGGTGGGCTCGGTCGAGGCGGCGCCCGGCCGGCCGACGCTGAGCCCGCGGGAGATCGAGGTGCTTCGGCTCGTCGCGGCCGGGAAGACCAACCGCGAGGCGGCGTCGACGCTGTTCGTCAGCGAGACCACCGTCAAGACCCACCTGCTGCACCTCTACGCCAAGCTGGACGTGCGCGACCGGGCGGCCGCGGTCGACGCCGCGCACCGTCTCGGCCTGCTCGGGTGAGAGCCACCCGCCGCGCGGGACGGGTCGCAGAATCCCCGCGATGGTGGGCCTAGCCCCCCTCACAGCACGGCAGCGCCTGCCCCACAATGTGATCCGTGGACGGCGCAGCGGACGGGGACGCGCTCCGGGAATGGCTCCGCCGCCGCTTCGTCAGCGCGGGGCAGGCGCTCGCCCTCGGGGTGTTGTCCTACGCGGTCGGGGTACCGCTGCTGGTGCTCTCGATCCTGTCCGTCGCCTTCATCCCGCTGTTCGGCACCGGGATCTTCCTGGTTCCCGCGATAACGGTCGCTGTCCGGGCGCTGACCGGCCAACGACGGCATCTGGCCGAGCACTGGTCGGCGGTGCCGGTCCCGGTGCCGTACCGGTCGCGACCGACGTTCGCGCCGCGCGGGCTCGTCGGCTGCTGGCAACGCTGCCGGTGGATCCTGGGCGATCCGGCGACCTGGCGTGATCTGCTGTGGCTGCTCTCCGCCCCGCTCAACCTGCTGCTGGGCGTGCTGCCCGCCTGGCTGGTGATGAACGGCGTGGAAGGCGTCGTCGTCACGCCGCTCGTCCCGGCGGGCAGCACCGTCTACTCCTTCGGGTTCGGCTGGCTGGTCGACCTACCCCGCGCGTCCTGGCTGTCCGTCCCCCTGGGTGTGGTGCTGGTCGCGCTCGGACTCGCGATCGCGCCGTGGGCGGTGCGGCTGCATGGCCGGTTCGCGCACTCGCTGCTCGCCCCGACCCGGTCCGCGGAGCTGGCCCTGCGGGTGAGTCGGCTGACCGAGACCCGCGCGGCCGCCGTGGACGCGGAGGCGGCCGAGCTGCGTCGGATCGAGCGTGACCTGCACGACGGTGCCCAGGCCCGCCTCGTGGCGCTGGGAATGAACCTCGGCATGGCCGAGGACCTCGTCGCGACCGACCCGCAGGCCGCCGTGCAGCTACTGGCCGAGGCGCGCGAGTCCAGTGACAAGGCACTGGCCGAGCTGCGCGGCCTGGTCCGCGGCATCCATCCGCCGGTGCTCGCCGAGCGGGGCCTGGACGGCGCCGTGCGGGCGCTGGCGCTGGACCTCCCGCTCCCGGTCGACGTCGATGTGGTGCTCGCCGGCCGGCCGCCGGCCCCGGTCGAGTCGGCGGCCTATTTCGCCGTTGCCGAGACGCTGGCGAACGTGGTTAAGCACAGCCGGACGGGGCGTGCCTGGCTGTGGATCCGGCACGCCGACGGGCGGCTGTCGATGACGGTGACCGACGACGGTGTCGGCGGCGCGGATCCCGCGGCCGGCACCGGTCTGCGCGGGATCGAGCGGCGGCTGGCAACATTCGACGGAACGGTCCACGTCGCCAGTCCGATCGGCGGGCCCACCGTCGTGAGCTTGGAGCTGCCGTGCGCGTTGTCATCGCCGAGGACCTCGCCCTCTTGAGGGACGGACTGATCCGGCTGCTGGAGGCCTACGACTGCCAGGTCGTCGAGGCCGTGGACAACGGCCCGTCGCTGGTCCCCGCGCTGCTCTCGCACCGCCCCGACGTCGCCGTGGTCGACGTTCGGCTGCCCCCGACGTTCACCGACGAGGGGCTACGGGCCGCCCTCGAGGCCCGCGCCAAGGTCCCCGGCCTGCCGATCCTGGTGCTCTCCCAGCACGTCGAGCAGCTCTACGCCCGCGAGTTGCTCTCCGACCGCAGCGGCGGCGTCGGCTATCTGCTCAAGGATCGCGTGTCCAACGTCGGGCAGTTCATCGACGCGGTGCGCCGGGTCGCGTCCGGCGGCACCGCGCTCGACCCGGAGGTCGTCGCCCAGCTGTTGACCCGGCACTCCCGCGATGAGCCGCTGCAGACGCTCACCGCCCGGGAGCGGGAGGTGCTCGGACTCATGGCCGAGGGCCGGTCCAACGCCGCCATCGCGGCAGCGATGGTCATCACGGAGAAGGCCGTCGGCAAGCACAGCAACAGCATCTTCGCCAAGCTCGGCCTGGTGCAGTCGGGGACCGACAACCGGCGGGTGCTCGCGGTCCTCGCCTATCTCAACGCCTGACCGACCGTCCCGCCGGTTGGCCTGGACCCACCACGGATCGGGGTCCTGCGACCCCTGTGCCGCAACGTCGGCGGCCGGAGGATCGGTCCATGACTTCGCGACCCGCTCCCCGGTATCCGTCCACCTCCCTCACCACCACCCGGCGTGCGTTCCTCGGCGCAACCGCCGCCGGGGCCGTGGGTGTCGCCGGCGCCGCTCTGCTCGCCGGGCCGGCGTCGGCGGCCACCGTCTCCCGTCGACCGGTCCGCGCCGACATCGCGCTGACGCACGTCACCCTGATCGACGCCACCGGCGCCCGGCCGAGGCCCGACATGACCGTGCTCCTCGCCGCCGGACGGATCGTGGCGGTCGGGCAGTGCGCCGAGGTGCCGGTCCCGCACGGCGCCGAGGTCCGCGACCTGGCCGGCAGGTTCCTGATCCCCGGGCTGTGCGACATGCACGTCCACAGCTCGGCCGAGGAGATCGACCTCCCGCTGCAGATCGCCAACGGCGTGACCACCGTCCGCGAGATGTGGGGTCACCCGTATCTCCACCAATGGCGGACCCGGATCGAGGCCGGCACCCTGTTCGGCCCGCGCTACGTGATCGGCAGCCCGATCATCGACGGCTCCCCGACGCTCTGGAACGGTTCGGGTCCGCGCCCCTCCGCCCCCATCGTGGTCCGCACCGAGGCCGAGGCCCGTCGCGCGGTCCGCCGGGTGACCCGCGACGGGGCCGACTTCGTCAAGATTTATTCGCGGCTGTCCCGCGAGGCGTTCCACGGCATCGCCGACGAGGCACGCCGGCAGGGGATCCGGTTCGGCGGGCACTGCCCGGACGCCGTCCCGGTGGCGGAGGCGGTGCGGGCGGGGTTGTGGAGCTTCGAACACCTCGACGGCATCTGGTGGTCCACCTCGGTTCGCGAATCCGAACTCCGGCGGAGGATCGCGAGGATCCGGATCGACCCGGCCGACGCCTATGGCAGCTGGTTCGCACAGATCGGCGTCCTGGAGTGGGAGGGAGCCACGACCTACTGCCACGACAAGGCCGAGCGGCTGTTCAGCCACCTCCGCCGCCACCGCAGCTGGCAGGTCCCCACACTGACCATGCTGCAGCGGCTGGACGTTCCCGGCGATCCCGACGACCTCCGGATGAAATACGTGCCCGCCGACGAGGCGGCGTTCTGGGCGCAGTGGGCCGATGCTCGGACGAAGGAACGGACACCCGAACAGGCCGCACAGCACCGCGAGCTCTTCCGGCGCAGACTGCGGCTCGTCGGCGCCATGCGACAGGCCGACGTGCCGGTCCTCGCCGGGACCGACCTCGGGACGACGTACCTGTTCCCCGGCTTCAGCCTGCACGACGAACTGGCGCTGCTCGTCGATGCCGGTCTCACCCCGATGCAGGCCCTGCAGGCGGCGACCAGCGCGCCGGCGACGTTCCTCGGGCTGCAGCGGAGTCAGGGCACGATCAGCGTCGGGAAGGCCGCGGACCTGGTCGTCCTCAACGCCGATCCGCTTGCCGACATCGGCAACACCCGGCGGATCGAGGCCGTGGTCGTGCGCGGGCGGTGGATCTCCTCCGCCGCGCGGGAGGCGTTGCTGGCCGGCGCGGCGCGGGCCGCGAACCCGCCCGGCTCGGGCACCGCCGCAGCACGCCTGCCACGACGGTGCGGCTGCCTGCGGCATGTCGCCGCATGATGCCGGAGCAGGTGCGGATCCGGAGGCTACGGCGTCCAGTCCGGAGCACGGCCCAGTGTCGCGACGACGCGATCCAGCAGGGCGGTGCTCGACGTCGGGACGCTCGGGCGGAACGGCGCGCGCTCGTCGAGGCTCTTCGACTCGTCGGGCACCGACTCGGCGATGGTGAGCGCGGTGCGCAGGACGTCGTCGTCGAAGTCGGCGGTGATGCCGAGGGACATGGCGACGTCCCATCCGTGCACGACGTAGTCGACGAGGTGGAATCCGATGGCGGTGGTGGCGGGAAGCGTCATGCCTCCGCGCACCTCGGGCAGATACATCCCGCGCTCCACGAGCGGCGCGCCACCGAACGCCTCGGTCACCCGCCGGGCGGACGCCTCGTATTCGGCGGCGGGCTGGTCACCCACCGGCCGGTCGGCGAAGACCGCCGGGTCACGGCTGTCGCCGTCGGCGGCCGCCGCGAATCCGTGGTTCTGGCCGATCATGTGGGCCAGCAACGTGCGCAGCGTCCACCCGGCGCACGGGGTCGCGCGGTCGAGATCGCCGACACCGACCTTGCCCACGACCCCGACGGTGGTCTGCACTGCACGCCGATCGCAACTCAGGACATCAGCCATGCCGCGAACCTATCGCGGTCGGCTACCCCTTTGTCTGGTGCGGCGTACCGATGTAGGGGAACTCGTCGAGGATGTCGGTGTGCGGTGCGAGCCCGTCCGGGGGGATGTCGCCCTTGGACAGGAACGCGAGCCGGTGGTCGATGACGTCGTCGGTGAAGACCCGGCCGTTGGGATAGGTCGCGGGCTTCGACGGGTCGTAGTGCAGTACGTCGGGCAGCAGGCCGTCGGCGTCGATCGCCGCGATCGCCTCGTCCCGGGTGTAGTTGCCGGTGTGCCCCATCAGGTGGACGAACTGGTCGGTCCAGCGCTCCCGGTCGTGGACGGGCTCGCTGGCGTTGTACTCCAGCTTGGTCTCATCGGTGTTGAAGAAGCTGCTGACGGACGGGTGCCCGGCGCGGTCGACGTGCTCGAGCCTGCCGTCCTGCCGCACGCTGCAGCGCCCCCAGATGTGGATCTCGGGGGTGGCACCGAGCTCACTCGTCGGCAACTCCAGGACCGTCGAGAACACATTGGCCTCGGTGTTGGAGTCCGTTCCGCTCCACGGGGACTTGCCGCCGAGGTGAGGTGCAGTGAAGTTGCGTCCGCCCGAGGTGTCGAACAGGTTCTTGATGCCGTCGAAGTCGAAGAAGAAGGCGTCGCTGCGGGCGCCCGCGAAGAAGGTGTAGTCGCCGGACCTGATGATGGTGGGGGTGGGGCCGAAGGAGACCTGGCCGGCGGAGATGACCTTCGTTCCGACCGCTTCGACCGAGCGCGCCTCCTCGCCCTTCGCCACGAACACATCGACCGTCTGGCCGCCGTTCTGCGGTGGGGCGAACACATAGCTGAAGGCGATGTCGGTCAGGAAGTCCCCGTCGTTGTCGATGTTGAGGCGGTAGATGGCGTCGGGATGAACTGCATCTGCATTCGGATTCATGTTGAGGATCAGCACCGTCCTCGACGGATCCGTCGGCGACGGGAACGCATAGAGGTCGCAGAGGTCGAGGCGCTGATCGCCGAGGGGCGGACCGAGGTTGAGGCCAGTGAAGTGGTTCGACACCGAAGGTCTCCCTTGAGCGGAGAATGCTCACCGTCCGTCGGAAGATCGGACGGATCACCGGGCGAGCACCACGCTATCGCGCACCCCTCGGTCGCCGTCAGGTTTTCCGATGATGCGGATCGCGGGTGCGTGCCGGCACCGACGTCGCGGTCAGGGGCGCGCGGGTACCGGACAGATCGCTGCCAGGTCGTCGGCGGAGATCACCGCGGGACCGTCACCGGCCGGTTCGGCCTCACCCGCCTCGACCTGCGCACCGGTCAGCGGGGGTACGCCCTGCAGGACCGTGATCTCGTCCGGCGAGAACACCCGGCCGCGGGTGAGGAACCGGACGCCGTGCGGTGCCTCCAGCGAAAACCCGCCGCCCCGGCCGGGTACGACGTCGAGCACCAGTTGGGTGTGCTGCCATGCCGCGAACTGCGACCCGGAGATCCAGACCCGCGTGCCGTCGTCGTCCTCGGGCGGGAGGGAGCCGAGCAGGACGTCCCTGTCGCCGACGAGGAACTCCCCTGCGGGATAGCACATCGGCGACGAGCCGTCGCAGCAGCCGCCGGACTGGTGGAACATCAGCGGCCCGTGCTCGGCGTGCAGGCGGCGGATCAACTCCGCCGCCTGCACGGTGGCGAGCACGCGCCTCGGAGTGGCGGCCATGGGTTTAGAAGAACCCCATCGCCTTGGGGGAATAGCTGACCAACAGGTTCTTCGTCTGCTGGTAGTGATCCAGCATCATCTTGTGGTTCTCGCGGCCGATGCCGGACTGCTTGTAACCGCCGAAGGCGGCATGCGCCGGGTATTGGTGGTAGCAGTTCGTCCAGACGCGCCCCGCCTTGATGTCCCGGCCCGCGCGGTAGGCCGTCGTACCGCTGCGGGACCAGACCCCGGCACCGAGCCCGTACAGCGTGTCGTTGGCGATCTCGATCGCCTGGTCGTAGCCGTCGAAGCTGGTCACCGACACGACCGGTCCGAAGATCTCCTCCTGGAACACCCGCATCGAGTTGCTGCCCTCGAAGATCGTCGGCTGCACGTAGTAACCGCCGCTGAGGTCCCCGCCGAGGTCGGCGCGCTCGCCGCCGGTGACCACCCGGGCGCCCTCCCCCTTGCCGATCTCGAGGTAGGACAGGATCTTCTCCAGTTGGTCGTTGCTCGCCTGCGCGCCGACCATCGTCTCGCTGTCCAGTGGATCGCCCTGCCGGACGGCCTTGGTGCGGATCGAGGCCAGCTCGAGGAACTCGTCGTAGATCGGCTTCTCGATGAGCGCCCGCGACGGGCACGTGCAGACCTCGCCCTGGTTGAGGGCGAACATCGTGAAGCCCTCCAGGGCCTTGTCCTGGAAGTCGTCGTTGGCGGCCAGTACGTCCTGAAAGAAGATGTTGGGGCTCTTGCCGCCGAGTTCCAGCGTCACCGGGATCAGGTTCTGCGAGGCGTACTGCATGATCAGCCGGCCGGTGGTGGTCTCGCCGGTGAAGGCGACCTTCGCGACGCGGTTGCTGGACGCGAGCGGCTTGCCGGCCTCGACACCGAAACCGTTGACGATGTTGAGGACGCCCGGCGGGAGAAGGTCGGCGATCAGGCCGACGAGATAGAGGATCGACGCCGGCGTCTGCTCGGCGGGCTTGAGGACGACCGCGTTGCCCGCGGCCAGTGCCGGAGCGAGCTTCCACGTGGCCATCAGGATCGGGAAGTTCCACGGGATGATCTGGCCGACGACACCGAGTGGCTCGTGGAAGTGGTAGGCCACCGTGTCGTGGTCGACCTCCGACAGCGATCCCTCCTGTGCCCGGATCGCGCCGGCGAAGTAGCGGAAGTGGTCGACGGCGAGCGGCAGGTCGGCCGCGATCGTCTCCCGGATCGGCTTGCCGTTGTCCCACGCCTCGGCGAGCGCGAGCGCGGAGAGGTTGTCCTCGATCCGGTCCGCGATCTTGTTGAGGACGACGGCCCGCTCACCCGGTGCGGTGCGCCCCCACGCGGCGGCCGCGCCGTGGGCGGCGTCCAAGGCCAACTCGATGTCCTCGGACGTGGAGCGGGCGACCTCGCAGAACGTCTGTCCCGTCACCGGCGTCGGGTTCTCGAAGTACTGACCCTTCACCGGGGCGACCCATTCGCCACCGATGAAGTTCTCGTAGCGGCTCTGGTAGGCCATTTCGGCACCCGGCGAACCGGGGCGGGCGTACACGGTCATGCGCGCGACCTCCTGGTCTGTGCGACGTCATACCGGAACGCCCGCATGCTCCCGATGCCCCGTGCAAAGCGCAAGTGGGCAATCCGGGTCGGCACTACAGTCAGTTGCCGTAGATCCTCGTCGGTCGGATGAGGACGACGGCCCGGCGCTGTTGGGCCATAGTCCGGTCGTACTCGGCCCAGTCGTCGTGGCTTCCGCCGGCGGCGACGAAGACCTCACGCAGCAGGAGTCGCCGTCGTTCGTCGTCGACGTCCGGGTGCGGGTCGTCGGGACCGACGATCTGGGCCCGTCCCTCGACGGCCGCCCATCTCCACCCGGCCCGGAACGTCGCCGTGACCTGGGGCCGGCGGCGCAGGTTGGCGAGCTTGACCTTGCCGTAGGTGACGAACGCCAGGACCTGATCGCCGGTGAGCGGGTGCGGCAGCGCGCCGGCGTTGACGATCGAGGACTGGATCGTGTTATCGGCGCGCAGGGTCGCGATGACGGCGAGTCCGTGCTCGGTGCGGCCCAGCCCGGCCGCGTCGGAGAGTGTGGTCACGCCGCCAGCCTCCCACCACCGCACGCCGTCGTCAGTCAGGCAGCATCGGGACGGTGAGCGGCTGGTCCTTGCCGAGTAGGACACCGCGGGTGATCGACGTCGTGCCGAAGCGGTCGCGGACGCCGTCGACGGCCCGGTCGAGGCTTCCGGTGTCCGGTGCCCGGAAGGGCAGCTCGAGCTGGACGGCGTCGGCGTCGTCGAGATTGGCCAGCGCCACGCCGATGAGGGTGATTCCCCGCTCCCGGATCAGTCCGTCGCACTTGGCGAGCAGGAGTTGCAGCGCCGTGAGGACCGCCGCGGTGTCGTCGGTCGGCGCCGGAAGCGTGTGCGAGCGGGTGGCGCGGGCGAAGTCGTCGAACCGGAGCCGCAGCACCACCGTCCGGCATACGCGGTGGGCACCCCTCAGCCGGCGACACACCCGGTCGACGAGTCCGATCAGCCGCGCGTCCAGTTCCTCGGCCGTCAGCCGCCGCCGGCCGAGCGCGGACTGCGAGCCGATCGAACGCCGCCGGCGCCCGACCACGACCGGGCGGGGATCGCGCAGGTGCGCCAGCGCGTGCAGGTGGCGCCCGGACGCCTGTCCGAGCATCGACACCAGCGTGCGCTCGTCGAGTGCGGCGACCTGCGCCACCGTGACGATGCCGAGTGCGTAGAGCTTCTCCGCGGTGATCTGCCCGACGCCCCAGAGGCGCTGGACCGGGAGTGGGTGCAAGAACGCCAGCTCGCCGTCGACCGGGACGACCAGCAGCCCGTCGGGCTTGGCCACCGCACTCGCCACCTTGGCGAGGAACTTGGTGCGCGCGACACCGACGGTGATCGCCAGGCCGACCTGCCCGCGCACCGCCTCGCGCAGCCGCGCGGCGATCTCCGGCGCCGTACCCGCGATGTGCCGCAGCCCGCGGACGTCCAGGAACGCCTCGTCGATGGAGAGCGGCTCGACCAACGGCGTCGTGTCGTCGAACACCGCGAAGACCGCCTTGCTCGCCGCCGAGTAGGCCGTCATCCGCGGCGGGACGACGATCGCCTCCGGGCAGAGCGCCCGAGCCTGGCGGCCGCCCATCGCGGTGCGCACGCCGGCCGCCTTGGCCTCGTAGCTCGCCGCCAGTACCACGCCCGCACCCACGATCACTGGCCGTCCGCGCAGCGCCGGGTTGTCGCGCTGCTCGACCGAGGCGTAGAACGCGTCGAGGTCGGCGTGCAGGATCCCGGGCCCGTCGGACACGGCCCATGATCGCACATATGTTCGACTCCCGCGACCCCGTCGCCAGCCGGTTTGCCGGCCCGCGCGCCCGCCCCGCGCGCCCGCCCCGTTCCATGATCGTGATCGGATCCGCACGGCGTTTCGCGGCTTTTTCCGATCACGATCATGGGAGTGCGACCGGGAGTGGGGACGGGGCAGGCAGGCGGGCACGCGGCGGTCAGCAGGTGGCGCCCGGGTCCGCAGCCTTGATCCGGTAGATGTGCAGTGCCCGGAGGGTGGCCGGGGCGCTGAACGGGCCGTACCTCGAGGTCAGCGCGGTGATGTAGCGCAGTGCCTCCCGGCGATCGGTGTCTTCGATGTCGGTGACGCCGTAGCGCCGCGCGACGCTCAGGATCTGGTCGAGCGGCCCGTTCGGGATCTGCACCGAGCGGATTCCGGTGGCCTGCGTCAGCTCCCAGGGACTGCGGGTCATGAGCACCACGGGCCGGCCGAGGCATGCCTGTTCGGATCTCAGCGCCGGCTCGAGCGCCACCGCCCGATGACCGAAGGCGTTGTTGGCGGTGATCGTGGACCGCGTGGTGGCACTGAAGCTGAGCAGCGGGGCCGCGGCCAGGACCACGACGAGGCCGGCGACGACAACCGGACGCAGCGCGAGCCGGGACAGCTGCACCGACGCGCCCACGACGATGATCGGCAGGATCGTCACCATGCCCTTACTCATGGCGCCGGTGCCGGAAACCACCGGTGCGACCAGCGCGTAGGAGAGAAAGGTCGCCACCGCGAAGGCCGCCGGAGTGAACCAGGGCGACCGCAACGCGCGGGTCATCGTCTGCCGGGCAGCGGCCGGGCGCCGGCCGGGCCCGCGGCCCGCTCTCGGCAGCGCCGCGCCGAGCAGGACGATGAAAATCATTGCGTCGATCGTGTACGCCGTGGGGAACGCATGCGCGACCTGCTTGGCGAGCGTCGTCGCCCGCAGGTCGAAGAACTGCGCCCACCCGCCACCGAGGAGGGCGGACAGCGAGTGGTTGACATGCACCGCGAAGAGGCTCTCGTAGTCGGTGATGAAGGGAAAACTGGCCGTGGCGGGCGGCATGAGGGTGCCGTAATGACGGATGCTCTCCACGTAGAGCGGGGACATCGTCACGACGAAGCCGATGAACACACTGCCGGCGTAGGCCACCCGCCGCCACCCCGTCGGCGCCGCGGCGGCGGCGATGAGCAGCGCCGCGAACAGCACGAGTCCCTCGGCGCGGGACAGGGCGGCCAGCCCGGCCAGCACCCCGGCGACCGGCCACAGCCAGGGCCGGGTCCGGGCGCGCACGGCCACCGCCATCGCCCAGATGGCGAACGCCGCGAGGTAGACCGCCCCCTCGGACTCGACGGCGAACCTCGAGACGACGGGCTGGACGATCACCACGGCGGCCGCGACGGCGGGAACCCACGGAGACCGGGTCAGTCCGCGGGCGAGGGCGTAGACGCCGGTCGCCAGGATGACCGACATGCCCAGATTGACGGCCAGGGCGCCCCGGAGCGTGTTGTCGAATTCCAATCCCACCGTCATGAACGCCGACGGGAGCGGCGGCCAGTAGCCGAATGCAAACTGCGGCAGGGTGTGCTGGCCGCTGAGAAACTCCCACGCGTAATTGATTGTCGGGCCACGGCCGTCCCGCACATTCTGGGCGACATTGAAATAGAAAGCAGGATCCGCGTGACCGGGGTAGTGGGCCCGTTCGATCGCGCCGAAGCGGTACAGAGTGACCGCCGCGACCACGAGAAGCGCCGCGGCTGCCGAAAGCGCCTCTACCGAGCCGTGCGATCGCCACCCAGAAGGGGATTCCGGCTCGACCAGAACCTCATCCGCCGGAATGATCACGTCCGCAGGGATATCGATGCCGCGGGCCGTCACGGCGGGCAGCAACAGACTCGGTGCCGGTGCGCGTGCGCTCGATCGCCTGGACACGGGAGCCGCCCCCAACATCTCGCTCCGAAATGGAGCAATGGTTCAACAATCCCCGAATAGGTCCCCCGGGAGGGTCCTCGTTCTCCCTTCGTCAACGTGCGGAATGTAACAGTCAGCTTTGCCATTCGACGGCACCTCAGCGCGATCCGGGACGATGTCGTGCGCGCGATGATGGGGCAGGCTGACCCGGAAAGTCGAGCAATCCCAAGCAGCGGCAAAGCTGCGCCAAGGCAGTCCATGAGCGAAGGCCCGGACCGCGGGAGGGACGGGTGTCAGACTTGCCCCATGGACATCGGCGTCGAGACCGCGGAGCCACTCCTGGTCTCGGTCAACGTCGGCATGCCTCGGAACGTGCCATGGCGGGGCAAGACCGTGCACACCGGGATCTGGAAATCGCCCGTCGAGGGTCCCCGCCGCGTACGCCGCCTCAACATCGACGGCGACGGGCAGGGCGACCTCGACGGACACGGCGGTGAGTACCGCGCGATCTACGTCTACCAACTCGCGTCGTACCGCTACTGGGCGGAGCAGATGGGCCGGGACGATTTCGTCCACGGTCAGTTCGGGGAGAACCTCACCGTCACCGGGCTCGCCGACGACGAGGTGTGCATCGGGGACCGCTACCGGGTCGGCGATGTGGTCGTGGAGGTGACCCAGCCGCGGGTCACCTGCTACCGCGTCGGGATCCGGATGAACGAGCCGCGGATGGCCGCGCTGCTCACCGGCAGCGGGCGGACCGGCTTCTATCTGCGGGTACTGGAGGAGGGGACGGTCCAGGCCGGGCAGCAGGTAGTCAAGCTCGCCGACGGCCCCGAGGGCATGACCGTCGCCGAGGCCAACGCGCTGCTCTACCGGTCGCAGCATCCGCGACCCGCCCTGGAGCGGGCGTTGCGCATCCCGGCACTGAGCCCCGGCTGGCGGGTGTCCTTCCAGGCCCTGCTCGACGGGCCCGCCGGCGGCGGCAACGCCGGCCTGACGGCGAACGCGGGTCCGCCGCCGGCCTGGGCGAGCTTCCGCGCGGCACGCATCGTCGAGCGACGCCAGGAGAGCACGACAGTGTGGTCGTTCGTCCTCGACCTCGACGCCGCCGGCGACGGGACGGACCGGGAGCCGGGCGCCATCGGGCAGCCCGGGCAGTTCGTCACGCTGCGGCTGCGGCCCGACCCGGACGACCCGCCGGTACTCCGCAGCTACTCCCTCTCCGGCCCGCCCGGGGACCACCGGCTGCAGATCAGCGTCAAGCGTGAGGACGGCGGGGTCGGGAGTCGGTATCTCGTCGACCGGGACCGGGTCGGCGAGACGGTCGACGTGGCGGCCCCGCGCGGCGGCTTCCTCCTCCGGCCCGGATCCGGCCCGGTCGTGCTGTGGAGCGCCGGCATCGGCGCCACACCCGTGTTGGCGATGTTGCAGGCTCTGTCCGCCGAGCGCAGCGAGAGGGACGTGTGGTGGCTGCACGGTGCCCGGGACCGCGCCGAACACCCGTTCGCCCGACTCGTCGACGACCTGCTGACCGACCTGCCGCACGGTCACCGGCACGTCCGCTACAGCAGGCCGGGACCCGGCGACCGGCTCGGCGCGGACTACGACGCCGCCGGGCGGCTCACCGCCGAGGCGGTCACCGACCTCGACGTTCCCCGCGACGCCGACCACTACCTGTGCGGGCCGGCCGGCTTCCTGGACGACGTCACGGCGGGCCTGGCGTCGCTGGGCGTCGCTCCGGACCGCGTCGTCACCGAGATCTTCGGGTCGGCGCCCGGCCTCGAGCCGGGCGTCGTCGCCACCACCGGACGTGCACCCCACGAACCTGCCGGAACGCCGGGCACCGGACGGTCCGTGTCGTTCTCCCGGAGCGGCGTACACACCCGCTTCGACCCCGGCTACGCCAGCCTGCTCGAACTCGCCGAGGCCTGCGACGTCCCCGTCCGGTGGTCGTGCCGGACCGGCGTGTGCCACAACTGCGAGAGCAACCTCGTCGCCGGCGAGGTCGGCTACTCCCCCGACCCGATCGACCTGCCGGCCGAGGGCCGGCTGCTCATCTGCTGCTCGCAGCCGACGTCCGACGTGGTCCTCGACCTGTAAACCGCGGGCCGTCCCCGGCCGACGCCCTCAGGAGGGGAGTTCGGCGGGTGCTTCCTCGGGCAAGGGCTGTACGGCGGCTACGGTCGGTGTCCGGAGTTCGTCGACCCGCACGAGGACGACGCCGGCGACGATGAACGCGCCGCCCGCGAACTGCATGGCGGTGGGCACCTGGCCGAGCAGCAGCCAGGCGAACAGGACCGCGCAGACGACCTCGGTCAGCCCCACGAACGAGGCCAGCTTGGCGCCGAGCCGACGGGCCGCGCCGATGCCGGCGACGTAGGCGATGACCGCGGCGACGAGGGAGACGCCCAACAGCGGCACCAGCCAGCTGACCCGGTGGTCGATCAGCGTGACGTCGGTGAACGGCGCGCGCATCGGCACGAGCCCGATCCCCCCGAGAATGACCAGCGCGACGGTACCGATACCCATTCCGCCCCAGGCCACCACCAGCGGCGGCGCCGGTACGTCCGCATGGGCGGACAGCACGAAGTAGACGGCCAGGCCGACCGCCGCACCCAGCCCCCACAGGACCCCGACGGGATCGAGCCGATGCGAACCGGCCAGGTCGAGGATGAGCACCAGGCCCAGGATCGCGGTCACTCCGCCGGCCACGGTCAGGCGGCGCGGCCGCTGCCCGTGCCGGACCCACAGCCAGCCGACCACCACCACCGTGCCGAGATATTCGAGCAGGAGCGCCACGCCGACCGACAGGTGCGCGACGGCGTTGAAGTAGAAGAGCTGGCAGCCGGCGACCGCGACCAGGCCGTAGGCGGCGATCATCGCGGCGCTGCTGCGCAGCACGTGCCACCGGCCGCGAAGTTGCAGGACGGCCGGCACGGTGAGGACGGCCGTGGCCACCGCGATGCGGGCGGTGACGGCGGCACCCGGGCTCCATCCGGCGCCCAGCAGCGATGCCGCGAAGGTGCCGGACGTGCCGAACGTCGCGGCCGACAGGATCGCCAGCGCCAGGCCCGTGCCGGCTGCCCGCTGCTGCATGCCGCCCTCCTCCTCCCCCCTGAAACGTAAGTACTGATCTGAACTACACTCATTACCGCCCGCCTACCGTAGCGACCCGGGTCGAAAGGAGTCAAGGTGCTCTTTGCCCATGACACCGAGGTGGCGCTCCTCGCCGCCGCGGCGCTGGTGAACACCGCGCAAGAGCCGGACGAACTCCCCGACGTCGCCGCGCTCGACGGGTTCGTCACGACATGGGGCTGGACCGGCGCCCACCGCCGCGACCGGCGCGAGCTGGAGGCGGTGCGGGCGCTGCGGCCGCGGCTACGCCGCCTGTGGGACCTCGACGAGGCGGGCGCGGTCGAGCTGGTCAACGGGCTGCTGCGTGAGTCGCGTGCCCTGCCGCAGCTGGTCACCCACGACGACTGGGACTACCACCTGCACGCGACATCGCCGGACGCTCCGCTGGCCGAGCGGATGGCGGTGGAGGCCGCGATGGCGCTCACCGACGTCATCCGGCAGAAGGAGCTGAGCCGGCTGGAGATCTGCGCGGCTGACGACTGTGACAACGTTCTCGTCGACCTGTCGAAGAACAGATCCCGGCGGTTCTGCGGTACGACGTGCGCCAACCGCACCAACGTCGCGGCGTACCGCGCGCGGCAGGCGGGACGCACCCGCTGACCGCGCCGGTCGGCGTATCTGGCAGGAATTTCAGGATCGATGGCGTGCTTGCCTATCGAAGGGCCACCATCCGACGACGAGCGTGGAGAGCATGAGGACTCACCGGAATCCGGACCGTGGCGCCGTCCTGGCCTGGTCGGCCCTACTCGTCGTGTATCTCGTGTGGGGGTCGACGTACCTGGCCATCCGCGTCGGCGTGCGGGACCTGCCGCCGGGGATCATGGCCGGCGTGCGCTACCTCATCGCCGGGGCGCTGCTCTATCCGATCGCGATCCGGACCGGCGACGACGGACCCGCGCGGCGGACCGACCCGGCCGCGGCGAGCGAGCTGGGACTGCGGGATCGTCGGCCTGCTGCTGCTCGTGATGGGCAACGGCGGCGTCAGCGTCGCCGAGCAGACGGTCCTTCCGGCCTGGCCGCGCTCCTGGTCGCGACCGTGCCGCTGTGGATGGTCGTCTTCGCGGTGCCGATCCAGCACCAGCGGATCCGCGGTCGGAGCGGCCGGGCTGGTGCTCGGGCTGACAGGGTCGCCGTCCTGGCCGGCGGCGGTCTCGGCGGCGGCTCTCGTGAGCGGCGTGCTGCTCGTGCTCGGCGCCTCGGCCGCGTGGGGTCTGGTCGGTGCTCGGCCACCGGCTCGCCCTGCCGCGACGGGCGCTGGTCGGCGGCGGCGATCGAGATGCTCGTCGGCGGCGTGATCCTGCTGATCGCGGCGGCGGTCGGAGGCGAGTTCTCCCGCGCCGACTGGGGTGACGTGGGAGCCACGTCGTGGCTCGCGCTGGCCTGGCTGATCCTCCCGGGTTCGATCCTGGCGTTCACCGCTTACGGCTACGCCCTGGCCCACCTGCCGGTCTCCACCGTCTCGACCTACGCCTACGTCAATCCGGTCGTCGCGGTGGTCCTGGGCGCCGCGCTGCTGCAGGAGACTTTCGGGCCGCGCGAGATCGTCGGCGCCGTACTGGTCGTCGCGTCCGTGGCCCTGACCCTGCACAAGCCGCGCGGGATCACCGACGACGAGAATCGACTACCTTCGGCTCCCCCGCTGGAGCCGACCACCACCCGAACGGCGAACCGAGAGGCCGATCCGTGAGCATCCCCCTGTCCATTCTCGACCTCGCACCGATCCGCAACCGCGAGACGGCGGGCGAGAGCTTCGCCGCCAGCGTCGCGCTGGCGCAGCTCGCGGAAGGGTCCGGGCTACCGGCGGGTCTGGTACGCCGAGCACCACAACATGCCGAGCATCGCGTCGTCGGCGACGAGCGTGCTCATCGCGCACGTCGCCGCGCACACACGCAGCGCATCCGGCTCGGCGCCGGCGGGATCATGCTGCCCGAACCACGCGCCGCTGACCATCGCCGAACAGTTCGGCACGCTGGAGGCCCTGCACCCCGGCCGCATCGACCTCGGACTCGGGCGCGCGCCGGGCTCGGACCAGAACACCATGTGCGCCCTGCGCCGCGACCCGACCTCGGCCGACACGTTCCCCGACGACGTCCTCGAGCTGCAGGGGTACCTCGCCGGCGAGACCCGCGTCCCCGGCGTCGACGCCACCCCGGGCCAGGGCACGCAACGTCCCGCTCTACATCCTCGGTTCCTCACTGTTCGGCGCCCGGCTCGCCGCCGTGCTCGGCCTGCCCTACGCCTTCGCGTCGCACTTCGCTCCGCAGGCTCTGCACGACGCGGTCGCCATCTACCGGCAGGAGTTCCGGCCGTCCGCCCAGCTCGACCGGCCGTACGTCATCGCCGGCGTCAACGTCATCGCAGCCGACACCACCGCCGCAGCCGAGGAGCAGTTCCACCTCGCCAAACGCGCCCGGGTCAGCGCGCTGCTCGCCCGCGGACGGCAGCTCAGCGACGAGGAGGCCGACCTGGTGCTCGAATCCGCCGAGGGACAGCGGATCCAGCAGATGGTCGTCTACTCGGCGATCGGCACTCCGTCCGAGGTGGCCGACTACCTTGACGGCTTCGCCAAGCATGCCGACGCCGATGAGGTCATCACCGCCCATCAGTCGACGACGATCGAGACCCGGCTCCGCTCCGCCGAACTTCTCGCCCAAGCGACGAAATAGACCGACTCGGCGGGGAGATGGGCCGGTCGGCCAACTCCTCGCCGACTCCGGCGTGGCGGTCGGGCATCATCGTGCGCCGTACTCGCATCTCGGGGCCGATCGTGCGAGTAGGACGCACGATGTCGACCCGTCGCCCCGGCCGGCCGGCCGGGACATCATCCCTCCGACCGCGTGAAGGCCGCGGTCACCGCGCCCTGATCGGCGGCTCGCGGCGATCCGGCGCCGGCGCGATCCGCGGCCGGTCCTCCCCCGCGTCGACCATCCGCTGGGCCAGCCGGTCGCGCAGGGCCGCGGCGGTGTCGCGGTGGCGCTCCATCCCGGCGAGATTGGTCAGCTCGTAGGGGTCGGACACGATGTCGTAGAGCTCGGTCTCGACATAGTCGCGGGCCCCGGAGTCGTTCCAGCCGTGGGCGTCCGGTGCGGTGACGGCGTACTTCCACCGGTCCGTCCGGATAGCGCGACCGACGTGCGACTCGCTGATCTGGATGAACGCCTCCTCCGGCCAGTCGACCCCCTCGTGCCGCACGAGCGGCAGGATCGAGCGGCCCTGCATCGCCTTCGGTACGTCGATGTCCGCCGCCTCGAGAAGCGTCGGCGGCAGGTCGACCAGACTCACCAGTTGCGGGATCCGCCCGCCGCCGACGAAACCTGGTCCGGTGAGTGCCATCGGGATCCGGATCGACGCCTCATGCGCCGATCGCTTGTACTCGTTGTTGCGGGTCTTGAAGTGACAACCGTGGTCGGTGGCGTACGCGACGACGGTGTTGTCCCGTTGATCCAGACTCTGCAGCGCGTCCAGCAGCCGGCCGAAGGCCTCGTCGACGCGCCGCACCATCCCCCAGTAGCCGCCTAGATGCTGCGGCGCGGTCCCGCCGAGCGCCGCGAGATCCGGGGGCGTCCACCGCCCCGCATAGCGCTCGGCGTAGCCCGTGGGGGCCGGGTAGTCGTCCCGGCTGTTCTGGTGATGCGGCTCGATCAGTGACACGAACAGGAGGAACGGCCGGTCGTGCGGGGCGGCGAGGTAGTCGATCGCGGCGTCGACGGTCGCGTCCGCGCGGTAGCCCGGAAGGGTGCGGAGGTCGCCGTCGCCGTCGTAGAGATGGGCGTCGTAGGCGTCGGAGATGAACTCGACCACGTCGGCGGCCAGCCAGTGGTCGTAGCCGCCGCGGAGTCGTTCGGGGACCGGCTCGGACCCGGTCGCGGCCAGATGCCATTTCCCGACGTACGCCGTCTCATAGCCGGCGGCACCGAATTGGCGGGCGAGCGTCGGTGCGTCCTCCGGCAGCGGAATGCCGTTGCGGAACACTCCGGTGGAGGTCGCATACATCCCGGTCTGCAGCGCGGCCCGGGCCGGCGCGCACACCGGCTGACAGGTGAACGCACTCGCGCAGAGGGCGCCCTCGGACGCCATCCGGTCGAAGTTCGGCGTCAGGTCGAGCGGGTTGCCGTGCACCCCCGTCGAGTCGAAACGCTGTTGGTCGGTGAAGAAGACGACGACGTTTGGCTGCGAGTGGTTCACCGAACTCCGTTCCTGCGGGTCATTTGAGGCCGGTCAGCGCGATACCCCGGACGAGATAACGCTGGGCGACGAAGAACAGCACAGCGGTGGGCACGAACAGCACCACCGAGCCGGCCGAGGTCAGGTTCCATTGCGTGAAGTATTCCTGGTTGAACAACGTCAGTCCGACCGGCAGCGTGCGCATGTTCGTGCTGGAGCTGATGATCAGTGGCCACAGGAAGTTGTTCCACTGGAAGATAAAGGTGAACAACCCGAGGACGGCCAGGGCCGGCTTGGCCTGCGGCAGGATGATCCGGGCGTAGATCCGGAGTTCGGACGCGCCGTCGACCCGCGCGGCGTCGATGAGCGCGTCGGGCAGCGGCTCGATGAACTGTCGCATCAGGAAGATCCCGAACGCGTCGGACAGGAACGGGACGATGAGTCCCTGGTAGCTGTTGGTCCAGCCCAGCTGCGAGAACATCACGTAGATGGGGATCATGCGGACGAAGAACGGCACCATCAGGGTCGACAGCACGACCAGGAAGATCGTCCGCTTGAACGGGAACTCGAACTTCGCGAAGGCATATCCGGCCAATGGGTCGATCACCAGATGGGCGACCGTGATGACCCCGGCCATGATGAAGCTGTTGAGCAGGAACCGTCCGATCGGCGCCTTGCGGAACAGCGTGACGTAGTTGTCGAAGTGCAGCACCTTCGGCCAGAGGACCGGGCTGCCGGAGAAGATGTCGGCGTTGGACTGCACCGACAGCGAGAGCATGTAGAGCAGCGGAAGGACCGTGGCCGCGGCGCAGACGACGAGGATCGCGTAGGCGACCGCGCGGTCACCCGGGAAGAGGCGTTCGGCGGACACCGCGGACCGCGACGGCCTACTCACTGTAGTTCCGCCGTCCGAGACGGAGCTGGATGACCGACAGGATCAGGATGACCACCAGCATCAGGTAGGACAGGGCGGACGAGTAACCGAAGTCGCGGAAGGTGAACGCCGTGTTGTAGATCCGGAAGACGTAGAGGTCGGTCGCGCCGCCGGGCCCGCCGTTGGTGACCAGGAACGGCAGCGCGAACTCCTGCAACGACGTGATGACGCCGATCACCGAGACGAACAGCGTCGTCGGTGCGAGCAGCGGAAGGGTTACCGACCAGAACCGCTGCCACGGGGACGCTCCGTCGACCCGGGACGCCTCGTAGTAGCTCTCCGGGATCCCCTGCATGCCGGCGACGAACAACAGCGTCGTGTAGCCGACCTGCTGCCAGACGGCGATCAGGACCAGCGTCGCCAGCGGGTGGGTGTCGAGCCAGGTCTGTTGCGGCAGGTTCAGGGCGCTCAGAACCCGGTTCAACACACCGACCTGGGGGTCGAGGATGTTGCGCCAGAGCAGGCCGACGATGGCGATCGACGTGAGATAGGGCACGAGCAGGATCCCGCGGAACACGACGCGGCCGCGGATGTGCTGATTGAGGATCGCGGCCAGGACCAGCCCGATCACGATGCTGCAGACCAGCACACCGGCGGCGTAGACCAGGGTCGTCGAGAAGGCGTGCCGGATCACCGGATCGTGCAGCGCTTTGGTGAAGTTGCCCAGGCCGACGAAGCGGTCCGCCTGCGGGCCCGTGTAGAACCCGGTGATGAGCTCCTGGATGAGCGGGTAGAAGAAGAGCAGGGCGAAGAAGACCACCGGGACGGCGAGGAACGAGTACGCGGTCAGCGCACGGCGACGCCGCAGCCGGCCGTTCCGCCAGGCCCGCACGCGGGTGCTCGGACCGTGCCGCCCGGTGGGCAACCGATATGTCGTCACTCGAGAGCCCTCCTAGCCGACGGCCTTGGCGGCTGCGCCGAGGAACTCCGACATCGGGCCGGCCGGAGTCTTGCCGCTGATCGCGACGGACTGATAGAGGGTCTTGTAGGCGTCGTCGACCTGCGGACCCTTGCCGGTCGGCGCCAGCTTCTGACCCCAGTCCGTGCCGTAGGGAAGGGCCTCGGCGACTGCGGCGATGAGCGGGTCGGCCTTGACCTGTGGCTGCGTCGTCCAGGACTTGCGGGGCATCGTCTGGCCGGCCTCCTTGGTGACGGCGAGCTCCGCCTCGAGCGTGGTCAGCCGCTTGATGAGATCCCAGGCGAGGTCGCGGTTCTTCGCCTTCGCCGGGATCACCAGGCCGCTGCCGGCCAGGATCGTCTTGCGCTGCTTCTTCATCAGCGGAAGGGCGATCCCGAGATCGACCCCGCCGGCCTGCCGGATCGGGAGGATGTCCCACGGACCGGTCACGATCATGGCCGCCCGCTGCGCGGAGAGCAGCTTCTGCGGGCCTGAATAGTCCGAGCTGGGGGTGGGTGCCGGGGAGTACTTGTACTTGTAGATCAGGTCGTGCTGGAACTGCAGGGCCTCGAGCGCGGCGTCGTGAGGGGTGAGCAGCTGCTTTGACGTCGGGTCGTATTCGACGACGCCGTTCTGCAGCAGCCACGGCACGCTGTAGCCGGAGTCCTGGTTCAGCGCGATGGCGTATCGGTTACCGGTGGTGAGCTTCTTGCCGGCGGCGATCAGCTCGTCCCAGGTCGCCGGAGGCCGCACTCCTGCCGCGGAGAGCATCTTCTTGTTGTAGTAGAGCTGGCTGCAGGTCAGGTGGATCTGCACGCCGTAGGTCTTGCCGCCGTTCTGCCACGGTTGGACCGAGGCGCTCTGCCAATCGCGGGGGAAGCCCATCGCGGCCCCGTCCTTGGCGATGTGCGCGTCGAGCGGCATCAGGTCGCCGGTCAGCGCCAGCGGGATCGCGGTGTCGCCGCCCGGCTGCTCGACGAGGTCCGGCGGAGTGCCGGCCGAGATGTCGGCCTGCAGCTTCGTCTGCAGATCGGGCCACTGGAACTTCTGCCAGTTGACGGTGACGCCGTGGTCCTTCTCGAACTTGGCGACGATCCCCGCGTAGGTGTCATACGCGTGGCCGGAGTTCCAGTACATCGTGAAGGTCTTGCTTCCTCCCCTCGACGAGGAGGACGGGCTCGGAGCCCGCGAGCAGCTCGCGAGTACCGGAGCTGCCGCGGTCAGTGCCGCGGCCGATCCGCCGATCCGGAGAAGATCGCGCCGCGAGAACTGCGATGGCGCTGTGCTTCCAGGCATGACGCTGCGCTCCTTTGGTCTGGAGGGGTGGGAGTTCAGGCCGACATTCGGACGATGAGCTCCCACGGCTGATGGATCTCGGTGCCACGTTGACCCGGGTCGTCGATGCGGGCCCAGAGTCGTTCCACCACCGTCGAGAAGTCGGTCTGCGGGAATCCGGCTGTGGTGAGTGCGGGTCTGATTACTTCGCCCTCGGGGATGTTGCCCGCACCGGCGATCGCGACGTCGCCCGGAACGGACAGGCCGAGGTCGCGGGCCGCCCAGATCGCGTCGATCGCGCCGCGGTCGGAGCCGGAGAAGATCGCGTCCGGCGGATGACCGCGCTCGAGCAGGCGGGAGGCCGCCGAATACGCCGCCGCCCGGGAGTCTGCGCCGGCGGTGACCAGCGACTCGTCCAGCGGCAGGCCGTGATCGGCCAGGGCCTGCTGATAGGCCTTGTAGACCACCATCGGCCCGCGCCCGCGGAGCTCGTCCTCGTGGGCGATGAACGCGATCCGCCGGCGTCCGGCGGCGACCAGGTGACGGACGACGTCGTAGCAGGCCTCGATCTGGTGCAGCCGTACGACGTCGAACCGCTGCGGAAGGATCCGGTCGTCGAAGGCCACCAGAGCCAGGCCGCCGCGCGCGAGCCGCCGCACCTCGGTCGCGGGGATGCAGTAGCCAGGCGTCAGGATGGCGCCGTCGACGTAGTGCTCACGCAGGACCCGCAGCGCCGTGTCGGCGCGGTCGTCCGGAGCGATGGGCAGCCCGATCACCCCGTAGCCGCGGCGTACGGCGGCCGCGTGCAGCTGCTCGGTCAGCAGCTCCACCCACGGGTTGTCCGGTGGCCGGTAGACCACGCACACCAACTCGGTGCGGGCGCGGCGCAGGCTCCGGGCGGCGTGGTTGCGCTGATAGCCGAGCTCCCGGGCCGCCTCGAGCACCCGGCGGACCGTCTCGTCCTTGACCGGACGGTCCCGCCCGGCGAGCACGTAGGACACCGTCGCCGTCGAGACCTCGGCGCGATCGGCGACGTCGCGCTGGGTCGGCGGCCGGGCTGTGGTGGCCATCAGTTAATCGATTACCTTCTGCACGGTTAGACGATTAACCACATTGCGGGGTCCTGTCAAGACTATTTCATAGTTTTCCGGTCGGCTTTGTCTGCGAGTCGGATGGGGCGACGCCTACGTCACGTCCGGTGCTGCCGGAAGACCGCCCACAGACCCCACCCCGCCTCGCTGGTGACGGCCGCCCACGACCGGCCCGGCGTCGCCTTCGCCAGGGCGTCGAAGACGACCGGGACGGGCACGTGATGCGGTGCGTCGACACCGAGCGCGTTGGACCAGACGACAACGCCGCCGTCGGCGAGCACCCGGGTGACCTCGTCGGCGAACAACGGGACGTCACCGAGCACGACCGCAGCGGCCCGCCCGTCCGGGATCGGCAGCCGCGCCGCGTCGGCGCGCACCCGCCACGGCGACCGGGAGCGGGCGAGCATCTCGGGGCTGAGGTCGAGGCCGACGACGCGGGGCCACACCTCCTCGACGTCCGGTGTCAGCAGACCGGTTCCGGCACCGACCTCGAGACAGAGTCCGGGCGGCATCGGGCCGCCCCGAGCCAGGGCGTCGCGCAACGGGACCGGGCGGTAGGAGCCACGCTCGTCGTTCCATGACGTCGCGAGGGCGGCGTACCGCCGGATCGTCTCCTCGGCCAGCTCCGGCGACCAACTGGCGGGATCGTCGGCGATCGCCCGGGACCGCAGCTGGGATTGACGGGCTTCGGGCCGCACCGGCTTGTCCGGATCGGGCGGGACGATGCGCGGCAGGGTGTCGATCACGCGACGATCCTTGCGTACGACGCCGACCAACGGGTAGTGCCGGGTCGGACCTCGCGCCGCCGGTTACCCCGCCGGAGACCGCTGCACCGTGGGCAGCCCGGCCGCGCGCCACGCGCGGTAGCCGCCGATCAGGTCGGTCGCCCGCCAGATGCCGACGTCCTGCAGCGCTGCGGCCGCCAGACTCGAGGTGTAGCCCTCGTTGCAGACGACGATCACGTGCAGGTCGTAGGACGCGACGTCCAGACGCGCGTCGCCGGCCGGGTCGAACCGCCACTCCAGGACGTTGCGCTCGACCACGAGCGCGCCGGGAAGCAGCCCCTCGGTCTCCCGGTTGATCTCCGGGCGGATATCGACCAGGACCGCCCCGTCGCGCTGGGCCGCGAGCGACTCGGCCGCCGTCAGTCGCGACAGCCGGGACCGCGCGTCGGCGAGCAGATCCTCGACAGTTCGTCGAACCGCCACCGTCATCGGGCCGAGCCCTCCTCCGGCTCGTGGGTCTGAACGGTCCGCGTGACCCGCAATCCGCCGTGGCCGTCCGCGTCGTAGTAGGTCATCCGGGTCAGTGGGGGCGAATAGCCGTGGATACTCACGGCCGGCCCGCTTCCCGCACCGCCGACGTCGTGGACCACACCGGGCCTGAGCGAGACGGTCGATCCGGGCCGGCGCGGCACGGTCACCCGCCGCATCCTGTCATCGACGCGGACCTCGTCCAGCAGTCCGCGTACGACGGTGAACGCCGCCGCGGAAAAGCCGTGGTCGTGC
Source organism: uncultured Actinomycetota bacterium (assembly GCA_963828605.1). Lineage (GTDB taxonomy): Bacteria > Actinomycetota > Actinomycetes > Mycobacteriales > QHCD01 > DASXJE01. The sequence continues at coordinate 1,400,459 of CAWHER010000001.1, forward strand.
AGCTCGGTGGTCTGCCCGGGCAGCCACGACAGCAGCCACACATCGACCTGCCCGTCGCCGGAGAGCTGGGTCCACCATCGCCCGTCGCCGTGGGGCAACCGCACGCGCGGCAACCACGAGTCGGGATCGGCGGCGACCCGCGTCACCAGATCGGTCAGGTGGGCCAGGGGTGATCCGGTCACACCCCCGACGGCGGAGTCCCGTCGACGGTCGGGAAGCACGGTCGTTGCATACACAGACATCACAGATCCTCGGTGGGTAGAGCGAACGGGCCTGCTCAGGGGGAACCGAGGACCGGACACGCCATGGCGGCGACGCGGACCAGGACTACGTATCGCCGCATCACCAGCCTTGTCATGAGCCTTACCCTACTATGCCGATCGGGTTTGTGGAGTCTGATGTCGGAAACCAGGGTTGTCGCGGGGGCTGAGCCGACGATCCTCGTGCGGGTCGCGCCGGCGCAGCGAGCCATCATCGGACGCCGTGCTCGCATTCCGGGGCCGAAAATGCGAGTAGCGCGTCCGATGTTCGCGTGGATCGTCGCCGCGTGCCGGGTCCGGCCGGCCGGCCCGCCGTCGGACTTTCATCGAGACAATCATCGTGTCTGTGAATTGGTTCGGGGGCGGCGGGATCAGCGGAGACCGCCTTTGTCGGGCGATTCCGCGACGCATACTGCGGAGGTGGGTATCGCCTGCGAAGGGGTCACGCATGACACACATCGGCTGGTCAACGATCGGAAGAACTCTCGCGGTCGGGATCGTCGCCGCCGCCGTCGCGGTGCCGGTCGCCGCCGCGGCTAAGGAACGGCCCGCGGCGTCGGCGGCGGCGATAACCCGCTGTTACAGCCAGGACGTCCGCGTCACCTTCGTCATCAACGATGGTGGGGCCGGGCAGTTCTACCAGATATTTCGAGTGACGAATGTCGCGAAGCCCACCTGCACCCTGCGTGGCTACGTGCGCGCGCTTCTGTTCAACCACTTCGGAACTCCGCTGTCGACCACGGTGACCCATGATACGAACTGGCCGGAGAAGACGATCACGCTGGCGTCCGGCAAGTCGACCACCTTCTATCTACATTTCGGCAACCCCGGAACCGTCGGCTGCCCCACGCCGCCGACCAGCCATGCCGTGACCGTCACGATGCCCGGAGCCACCAACCCTGACCTGGTGCACGTCAGCGAGAATCTCAATCCGTGCGGCGGGAAGATGACCACCGCGCCGGTCGGGGGCTTCCCGTTCGCGTGAGGACGGCGGCAGCGGTCAGGCGGTGAGGTCGGCCGGCGCGGACTCGAGGGCGGCCTGGATCGCGGCGACGAGTTCGCGGGCCGAGGACGCCGTGAGCTCCACGGCGACCCGGCCGGACGGACCGCGGGACGGGTCGGCGAAGTCGATGTTGAGGGTGTGCTCGGCCATCGCATGGACCGGGTGGTCGAAGTAGACAGTGGCGTCGCCGACGTGGAACCACGAGCCGGCAGGGCCCTTGGCGCTGCCGTCGATCTCCGTCTTCACGGTGGCATAGGTGCACATCGCGATCAGGCTCCCCCGGCGCCGAGGTGGGTGCCGAAGAAGGCGGTGACCCGCTCCCAGCCGTCGTTGGCGGCCGCCACCCGGTAGGACGGGCGGTCCACCGCGAAGAACGCGTGGCCGGCGTCGTCGTACCGGTGGAACTCGTAGGTCTTGCCCTCGGCCTGCAGGATCTTCTCGAACTCGTCCACCTCGTCCGGGGATGGATGCCCATCCTCGTTGCCGAACAGGCCGAGTACCGGGCAGCGCAGGTTGGGCAGCTGGTCGACCAGGTTGGTTCGCCCGGAGCCCTCCGGCGGCGTACCGGTGACGAAGGCGCCGTAGCAGTCGACCGCGGCGTCCACGTCGAGGTTGCAGCCGGCCAGCACCGACTGCCGCCCGCCGGAGCAGTAGCCGATCACGCCGACCTTGCCGTTGGAGGTGGGCAGTGCCCGCAGGTACGCCGCCGCACCATCGACGTCGCCGATGAGCCGCGGGTCCGGTACGCCGCCCGCCGCCCGCGCCGTCGCGGCCGCGTCGTCCGGAGCCGCGCCCGGAGCCTCGCGCCAGTAGAGGTTCGGGCAGATCGCGTCGTAGCCGAGCTCGGCGAACCTCCGCACGATCTCCTTGGAGGCGCGGTCGTAGCCGGGCATGTGGTGGATGACCACCACACCGCCGCGGCGGGCGTCCCCATGAGGCCTGGCGACATAGGCCTCGACCTCGTCGCCGTTCGCCCCACTCGTCTTGATGGTCTCCGCGGTCAGTGAGTCGCTCATAGCCCTGATCGAAGCACGCGGGCGTTTCCGGTCCTACGCGGGTGGCTGACCGGCGCCCTGGGCGAGCCAGGAGTCGAACGTCGTGCCGGCGATGTCGGCGTCCGGGCCGGGCAGCAGGACCTCACCGGCCATCTCGGCGGAGAACGGCCCGTCGCTCCAGCTCGGCACGAGCGTGATCGACTGCCCGCGGACGGCCAGGGTGCGCCGCGCCATGTCCACCAGGTCCTGGCGCTCTGGGCCGGCCAACTCGCGCACCCGTCCCTGCGCCGGGCCGGCTGCGATGTCGGCGAGCTCATGACCGACATCGGTCACGGCCACCGGCTGGACGAGCAGCGGCGGCACCACCACGGTGTCGCCCTGGCGGGTCCAGCCCACGACCATCTCGGCGAACTCGAAGAACTGGGTGGCCCGCAGGATCGTGAACGGGACCGGTCCGGCCGTCACAACCTGCTCCTGGCGGCGCTTGCCGGCGTAGTGCGCGTTGCCCCCGACGTCGTCGATGCCGACGATCGACAGGGCCACGTGATGACCGACCCCGGCCCGCTTCTCCGCCGCCAGCAGCTGCCGGCTGACCGAGCCGAAGAACTCCTCCGCCGCGACCGCCTCGGTCGCGGCCGTGTTGGTCACGTCGATCACGGCGTCGACACCCACCAACGCCAGGTCCAGCCCGGCTCCGGTGGTGACGTCCACCCCGGTGGAGCGGGCGACGCCCACGGCGTCGTGTCCGGCGCGCTCCAGCGACTCCATCGTGCAGCGCCCGACCAGACCGGTACCACCGATGACGGCTATTCGCATACCGTCAGTCTTACCGCGCGCTCGTGGACCGTGTCCGAGCCGGGTGCCGGTCGGCACGCAGCGTCGCGGCCACGTCGGCGAGGATGCCGATGCCTTCGGTGATCGCCTACGACCCGGACAACGCCTTCCACCTGAACCAGAACATCCGGCGCAGCTCAGGCGCGTGATCCTCGGCGCGCACGGCCGCTGCGACAAATGTCGAAGTTCCCCGCGGCAGTTTCGGACAATTCACGGCTCCGGTCGGGGCTAGCGTCCCGGTTTCGATCCGCCGGACGCTGGGAGCCGCTCATGACACTGCCGGGTTCCATCGGCGCGGGTCCGGTCGTCCCGACCCGCTCGGCCGTGAGCGCCGTGACGCCACTGCCCTTGACCGACTCGATCCTGGCCCCGGACGGGTTCCTGGGCCGGTGGCAGCAGGTCAACGCCGAAACCACGATTCCGTGCTGCGTGACCAATGTCGAAGCGGCCGGCAGCATGGACAACCTGCGGTCGGTTTGCGACGAGTCGATCGAGCTCAGGGGTCCCCGGTTCAGTGACTCGGACGTCTACAAGACGCTCGAGGCCTGCGGGTGGTCGGCGGGAACCCGGTACCAGGCCAAGACCGACGGCTTCTACGACGAGGCGACCGCCCTTCTCCGCGCCGCACAGGACCCCGACGGCTATCTCAACTCGGCAGTGCAACGCAATCACCGCGAGCGGTTCACGGACCTGTCCCACGGCCACGAGATGTACTGCGCCGGGCACCTGATCCAGGCCGGAATCGCCTACGCCCGCAGCACCGGCGATCGCGCACTCATGGACGTCGGCGCCAGGTTCGCCGACCTGCTCTGCGCGCTCTTCGGGTCCAGCGACAGTACGGCGCTGCCGGGTCATCCGGAGATCGAGACCGCCCTGGTCGAGCTCTACCGCGAAACCGGTGACGCGAAGTACCTGGGCCTCGCCGGAACGCTCGTCGAGCGGCGCGGCCACCGGCTGCTGGATACGAAGGTGACGCCGAGCGAGTACTTCCAGGACCACCTGCCGGTGCGGGACAACCGGCACATCGTCGGGCACGCCGTCCGGGCGACCTATCTCGCCGCGGGCGCCACCGACGTCGCGGTCGAGACCGGTGACCTCGACCTGCTCGACAGCATGCGAACGCTGTGGACGGACATGGTCGACACGAAGACCTACCCGACCGGCGGGATCGGCGCGCGGCACGACGGCGAGGCGTTCGGCGACGGCTACGAGCTGCCGCCGGACCGGGCCTACGCGGAGAGCTGCGCCGCCATCGCGAGCCTGATGTGGTCGTGGCGGCTGCTGCTGGCAACCGGCGAGGCCCGCTACGCCGACCTGATGGAACGGACGCTCTTCAACGGCATCGCGTCCTCGGTCTCCCTGAGCGGCGCCGAGTTCTTCTACGTCAACCCGCTGCAGACCCGCTCGGGTGACTTCCGCGCGGCCGGGCACGAGATCGGCCGGGTGCCGTGGTTCGGGTGCGCCTGCTGCCCGCCCAACATCGCGCGCCTGGTGGCATCGCTCGGCCACTACATGGCCACCCGGGACGACCACGGCATTCAGGTGCACCAGTACGCCGCGGGGGCACTGCAGAACGGGCCCGTCGAGCTGACCGTGCGCACCGACTACCCCTGGCACGGCACCGTCCACATCGACGTGGCCGAGACGCCCGACTCCGAGTGGGCGCTGAGTCTGCGCATACCCGCGTGGAGCACGGCCTCCCGGCTCGTGGTCGCCGGCGAAGAGCTGCCGGTCCGGCCCGACGAACGCGGCTACGCCGTCGTACGCCGCCGCTGGTCGGCGAGTGACACCGTGACGCTGGACCTCGACCTGCGGCCGCGGATCGAGCGGCCGCATCCCCGGGTGGACGCCGCCCGTGGATGCGGGTCACTGGAACGTGGCCCGATCGTCTACTGCCTGGAGGAGACCGACCAGCCGGCCGGCGTCTTCGAAGACCTGACCCTGGACTTCGGCGGTACGGCGACCGAGGTCGCCGCCCCTGCAGGTCTGCCCGGCGGCACAGTCGCGCTACATGCCCCCGGGCGTCGCGATGGCCGGCCCGTCGAGCTGACCGCGATCCCCTACCACCAGTGGGCAAACCGCGGGCCCGGCGCAATGCGCGTCTGGACCCCCCTCAGCTGAGGGATCACCGCAGCACACCACCCAAACGGAGCCATGATGACCGAACACCGCCGAACGGCCGGGTCGTTCGACCGCAGGACACTGCTCAAGGCCACCGGCACCATGGCCCTCGGCGCCGGACTCGGCGGCCTCGCCGGGTGCGGCAGCGGCTCGGACGCCAACGAGCTCAGCTTCATGTACTGGGGCTCGTCGTACGAGCAGAAGGCGGTGCAGCAGATGCTGCAGGCCTTCACCGCCAAGACGCACATCAAGACAAATCCGATCTTCGTCACCGGGGACTACACGACGAAGGTCAACACCCTGGTCGCCAGCCACTCGACGCCCGACGTCGCCTATATGGGTGGGTCGATGGGCTACCGGCTGGCCCAGCAGGGGAAGTTGGTCAACATCTATCCCTACTTCAAGAAGTATCCGGAGCTGGCGGAGCGGCTGCCGCAGACCTACTTCTGGTGGGGGAAGGACAAGTGCTTCGGCACCCAGACCGCCAACGAGATCATCGTCACCTACTACAGCAAGAAGGCGTTCAAGGAGGCCGGCGTCGACGTACCGCCGGCGTCCGCGCAGGCGGCCTGGTCCTGGGAGGACTTCGTCGCGACCGCGGCCAAGCTCACCGTCGACGACGACGGGACCCACGCCGACGAGCTGGCCTACAAGCCGGCGAAGGCCAAGCAGTTCGGGGTCTCACTCGACCTGACCTACCAGGGCATCTGGTATCCGCTGCTGCTCAGCAACGGCGGCGACGTCGTCGACAAGGCGGGCCGCACCTGCACGCTGGACAGCCCGGAGGCCGTCGAGGTCTTCCAGAACCTGCAGGACCTCATCTACAAGCACCACGTCGCCCCCACCCCGTCCCAGCTGGGCAACAACGCGCCGACGACACAGGTCCAGTTGCAGACCGGCCGGATGGCGATGGTGCTCGACGGCCAGTGGTCACTGCTGGACATCGCAGCCGCGGGCGTGGACTACGGGATCGGCGTACTGCCGAAATACCACAAGCCCGTGACGATGTCGCTGGGCGGCGCCTCGGTCATCTTCAGCGGGAGCAAGCACCCGAAGGAAGCGCTGGAGCTCTACCTCTTCCACAACGATCCCAAGCACGTGGACCTTTACAAGGACGGCCTCTGGATGCCGATGGACCGGTCCTACTACACCGATCCCCAGCTGATCGACTCGTGGACCAAGAACAGCGCGCACCCGCCGGAGTACAAGACGGCCGTCGTCGACTACACCCTCGAGGACAGCGTCACCGACTGGAACCAGCGGATCAAGAACGACGACAACATCGCCGAGGTGCTCACTCCCGCGCTCCAGCAGATCGCGACCGGCAAGACGCCCGCCAAGGACGTCCTGCAGAAGGTGGCGCCCAAGATCACCCAGCGGCTACAGGGCTGGTATCCCACCCAGCAGGCGTGATCCCGCTTCCCGGCGAGAGGCAGGACCCTTCATGCAGATCGCGTTGACCGGCCGGCGACACCCCCGGCGCCGGGGCGGACTGGCCCGCAGCGAGCAGCGCTGGGGACCGATCATGGCCGCGCCGGCCATCCTGGGCTTCGCGGTCTTCACCCTCGCGCCGATGCTCGCCTCGCTCTTCTTCAGCTTCACCGACTGGACGATCGGCGGCAGCTTCTCCTTCACCGGGCTGGCGAACTACAAGCGGATGTTCGCCCACGACCCGTTGTTCTACAAGTCGTTGACGGTGACGCTCTACTACACCCTGGGCTCGGTCCCGATCATCCTGATCGTGGGCTTCCTCGCCGCGATGCTGCTCAACCAGAAGTCCCGCGGCAGGAGCGTGTTCCGCACCATCTACTACCTGCCGACGCTCGTGCCCAGCGTGGCCAGCGCGGTGCTGTGGATCTGGATCTTCAACCCGGACGTGGGTCTGCTGAACTCCATGCTCCGAGACGTGGGGCTGCACGGCAGCCAGTGGATCTACGACTCGAGCACCGCCGTACCTTCGCTGATCCTGATGAGCACCTGGGGGTTCGGCAACGCGGCGGTCATCTTCCTCGCCGGGCTGCAGGGCGTCCCCCGGCACCTCTACGAGGCGGTGGCGATCGACGGCGGCGGTGCCTGGCGCAAGTTCCGCAACGTGACCCTGCCGATGATGACGCCGACGATCTTCTACAACCTCGTGACCGGTGTGATCGGCACGTTCCAGGTCTTCAACCAGGCCTTCGTGATGACGCAGGGCGGGCCCGACAACTCCACGGAGTTCTACATCTACTACCTCTACCAAACCGCCTTCACCAAGAGCGAGATGGGCTACGCCAGCGCGCTGGCCTGGGTGCTGTTCGCGATCGTCCTCGTCGTCACGCTCGCGCTCTTCCGTAACGCCCGGCGCTGGGTCTACTACGAGGTAGGGGGTGCCCGGTGACCGGCACGCTGACCCGGGCGCCGGACCGCACCGGACGACGCCGGCCGCCGGCCGCCCGCCGCGGGCGGTCCCCGGCCCGGCGCACCGTCCTCTACCTGGTGCTGCTGCTCGGTGCGGTCCCCACCGTCCTGCCGTTCGTCTGGCTGGTCCGCAGCGCCTTCATGAACCCGGGCCAGATCTTCATCTCCCCGCCTCAGTGGATCCCGCATCCCTGGGAGTTCAGCAACTTCACCGGCGCCCTCACCTCGGTGCCGTTCGGCCGTTACTTCATCAACACGCTGGTCATCGAGATCTTCGTCGTCGTCGGCACCGTCTTCTCCTGCGCGATATCGGCGTTCAGCTTCAGCCGCATCCGTTGGCGGGGTCGCAACCTGGTCTTCGGCCTCATCCTGTCCAGCCTGATGCTGCCCTACGCGGTCACGCTGATCCCGACCTTCATGGCCTGGCAGAAGCTCGGTGCGGTCAACACCTTCGTCCCACTGATCGTGCCGGCGTTCGTCACGGCGGGCGGGGTCTTCAACATCTTCCTGATGCGGCAGTTCTTCCTGACGATCCCCTACGAGCTGGATGAGGCCGCCTACATCGACGGGGCCAGTCCGTGGCAGGTGTTCTGGACGATCACCATGCCGTTGTCCCGGCCGGTTCTGGTCGTCGTCACCCTGTTCACCTTCGTCGGCGTCTGGAACGACTTCCTCAACCCGCTGATCTACCTCAACGACAGCAACAAGTTCACCCTGGCTCTGGGCCTGGCGTCGTTCCAGAGCGTCTACAACGCCCAGTGGGGCTACCTGATGGCCGCCTCGACGGTCGTCATCGCACCCATCATCGCCCTCTTCTTCTTCGGCCAGCGGTACTTCATCGAGGGGATCACGCTCACCGGCATCAAGAGCTGACCCCCGGCGCCCGACCTAGGCGAGGTCGATCTCATGCCCCGGGCCGCGCTCGTCGTCCGGGCGGGGGCCGAAATAGCGCCGCTGGTCCTCGGTGATCGGGACGTCGTTGATGCTGGCCTCGCGCCGGCTCATGAGCCCGTTGTCGTCGAACTCCCACAGCTCGTTGCCGTAGCTGCGGAACCACTGCCCGTGGTGGTTGTGCGACTCGTACTGGAAGCGGACGGCCATCCGGTTGCCGCGGAAGCCCCACAGGCTCTTGCGGAGCACGTAGTCGAGCTCGCGCTCCCATTTGGCGGTCAGGAACGCGACGATCGCCTCGCGGCCGGTGATGAACATGTCGCGGTTGCGCCAGACCGAGTCCTCGCTGTAGGCGAGGCTGACCCGGTGCGGGTCGCGGGTGTTCCAGGCGTCCTCGGCCGCCTGGACCTTCTGGGCCGCGGTCTCGGCGGTGAACGGCGGCAGCGGCGGGCGGCTCTCGGTCATCTGTCTCCTCGGCGTACGGCGGGCATCTCGGCGCCCACTATGCCGCTTCCGCGAATTGCTGCTTGACCCTCACCCGACGTGAGGATCCATAGTCATGTCATGGCAGAACCACTGACGGTGGGCCGGGTCGCCGATCTGGCCAACGTGACCGTCCGGACCCTGCACCACTACGACGAGATCGGACTGGTGCGGCCGACCCGGCGCACGTCGGCGGGCTACCGCGTCTACGCCGAGGCGGACATCGTGCGGCTGCAGCAGGTGCTGCTCTACCGCCGGGTCGGCTTCGGGCTGGACGAGATCGCCGAGCTCATCGACGACCCGGCGGTCGATGCGGTCGGTCACCTGCGCCGGCAGCGGACCCTGCTGCTGGACCGGGGCACCGAGATCGAGGCGATGGTCGCCGCGATCGACAAGCAACTGGAGGCACGGACGATGGGCATGCAGCTGACACCAGCCGAGCAGTTGGAGATCTTCGGCACGGACAAGGTCGGCGGGGAATGGGCCGACGAGGCGAGGGAACGCTGGGGCGAGACCGAGGCCTACCAGGAGTCCCAGCGGCGGGCGGCCGACTACACCAAGGAGGACTGGGCCCGGCTCAAGGACGAGGCCGACCAGGGCCTGCGCGCGTTCGCCGATGCGCTGCGCGCCGGGTCACCGGCGACCGGGCCGGAGGCGATGGCCCTGGCCGAGGAGCACCGGCAGTACATCGGCCGCTGGTTCTACGACTGCGGCTACGACGTCCACCGGAGACTCGCCGAGATGTACATCGCCGACGAGCGCTTCGCAGCGATGTACGACGCCGTGCAGCCCGGCCTGGCCAGGTACGTGCACGACGCGATCATCGCCAACGCGCAAGCCCACTCCTGACCGGGTCGGCTCAGCCGAGGTAGCCGGCCAGCACCGCGGTCAGTTCGTCCGGGTGGCTCAGCGCCGACAGGTGGCCCCAGGGCGCGACGTCGACGTCGCGGCCGGCCACCGCGCGGACGGGCACGCCGGGCCAGGCGTCGAACGTGCACGGGTCGCCGAAGACCGCCTCGGACTGCGGCGCCTCCCGCTCGTACATCTGCGCCACGAGCGCGGGCGGGACGTCGTGCATGAAGTAGGTCTCGGTCGGCACCCGCTGCCAGACCAGCGGTGCCGTGAAGGCCCCGAGCGACCCACGCTCAGCCAGGCGGGCCTCGACGAGATGCCAGTACCAGCCGAGCCCGCCCGCGCCCGGGATCAACACGACAGGGATGCGCATGCCCTCATCCTGCGCTACGGACGGACGGCGGCCAGCTTCAGGATCCGGCGCAGGCGTGAACTGCGGGCGGCCGACGGGTCGGTCTTCTGCCGGGTCATCCGCGCCTGCTTGGCCAGGCGGGCGGCGTCGCCGTCTCCAACGTAGGTGTGACGTCGCTCGGCGACCAGGGCGTCGTGGGTGAGGTAGTGGTAGCTGGTCATTCGGATCAGTCCTTCGGGAACGATCGGTGTGAGCGGGTTGTCGCTCGAGACCCAGCCTCTTCCCGAAGCTCCCTCGGGACATCGGTGCTGACCACGGATTCGGCGGCTCCGTGGCGCGTTCCGTGCCCGCTACGGATGCCCTCCGGGCCCCGCTCCCCGCACGCTTCTCGTGCAGATCCGATGCGGAGCTGCTTCCGACAAGGGGAGGACCAGCATGACCACGATCGACGTGACTACGCCCCGTGGGGCCGCGATCGACGAAGCGCGACTCGAGGCGTTCGTCGGCCGGGCGGTCGTCGACATGGGCGCGGCCATCTCGGGGCTGCTGCTGCACATCGGCGACCGGCTCGGGCTCTACAAGGCGATGGCGGGCGCCGGTCCGGTGACCCCGGCGGGGCTCGCGGCCCGCACCGGCACCACCGAACGCTACGTCAGGGAGTGGCTCAGCAACCAGGCCGCGGGCGGGTACGTCAGCTACGACGCCGAGGACGGCACATTCGAGCTGCCGCCCGAGCAGGCCGCCGTACTGGCCGACGAGGACAGCCCGGCCTTCCTCGCGGGCGCCTTCGAGACCATCGCGTCCTGCTACGCCGACCACGACACCTTCGTGGACGCGTTCATCTCGGGCGCAGGGGTCGGGTGGGAGGACCACGACGACCGGCTCTTCTCCGGTGTCGGGCGGCTCTTCCGGCCCGGCTACGCCGCCCATCTGGTGACCGAGTGGCTCCCGGCCCTGGACGGCGTCGTGGACAAGCTGCGGGCAGGGGCGAGCGTCGCCGACGTCGGGTGCGGGCTGAGCTCGTCCACGATCATGATGGCGACAGAGTTCACGCAGTCCACGTTCGTGGGCTACGACATCCACGAGCCGTCGATCATCGCCGCCCGCAAGGCGGCGGCCGAGGCCGGCGTGAGCGACCGGGTCACCTTCGACGTCTCGATCGCGAAGGACGTCGCCTGCGACGGATACGACCTCGTCTGCATGTTCGACTGCCTGCACGACATGGGCGACCCGGTCGGCGCCGCCCGCCGTATCCGGCACGCGTTGGCGCCGGACGGCACGCTGATGCTGGTCGAGCCGATGGCGGGCAACGGCCTGGAGTACAACCTCAACCCGGTCGGCCGCGTCTACTACGGCCTGTCCACCGTGATCTGCACGCCGAACTCGCTGGCGCAGGACGTCGGACTCGGGCTCGGCGCGCAGGCCGGCGAGGCCCGACTGACCGAGGTGCTCCGCGAGGCGGGATTCTCCCGCGTACGCCGGGCGACCGAGAGCCCGCTCAATCTGGTTCTGGAGGCCAGGCCATAGGTGTCGCGCCCATCGCGGCCAGTGCGGCCTCCCCACGCACCCGCTCCTCACCGCCGATGAGGACGAGGGTGCGGGCCCACTGGTAGCGGCATCCGGTGGCTTTCAGGGCGGCGGCCGCGGAGACCAGTGCTCCGCGACCGCCGTTCGCCATGGCCGCGGCGCGGTCGACGATGGCGGCGGCGATCGGATTGTCCATGGTGGCCAGCCGGGCGCGGGCGATCCGCGCTGCGGCCTCGTCGTGCCCGACGAGCACGGCCGCCTCGGCCCACAGTGCGGCGTACCAGGGACGCCACATGCCGTTGTGCCATTCGCGAAAGTCTTCCGGGGGTGTGTCCAACACCCGCATCGCCTCAGCGGAAAGACCCCGGTGCAGCAGCAGCAGTGCATCGAAGAACTCGCCGAAGTGGATCGCCGACAACGGGCGCCCGGGCGTCGCGAGCGCGTCGACGATGTCGAGCCAGTCGGCCCGTTCCTTGTCGTCGCCGCGCAGCCCGTGAATCGTGGCGACGGCGTAGGCACCGCGGCTGAGGTTGCCGGCGCGTGGCCGTCCGGCCCGTTCCCAGCCCTCGCGGAAGCGTTCCCCCAGGATGACCGCCTCGTCGAAGTCGCCGGTCAGCGCGGTGACGAGAAGCAGGCGCGCGGTCGCGAGGTGGTCCTCCTCCCGATAGAAGGGCAGCTCGCAGACGCGTTCGGCCAGCCGTCTGGCGGCCGTCAGGTCACCGGCGCCGACGGCGCAGTCGGTGGCCATGATGGAGGCATCGAAGAACTCCAAGCCGGACGCGGCCGTCACCTGGATCGGCGCCAGCAGTTCGGTGCGCAGCAGCGCGCTCGCCATCGCGGGCCGGACCTCCCCCCGGGCCAGTTGCACCGCGGTCAGGATGTCGAGCGCGGCGCTCTCGACCATCGGGTCCCCCACCCGCCGGGCCAGGGTGATGGCGCGGTCGGCGAGTTCGGCGGTCAGCGGGTCCCGGTCCGGGCCGTTGTAGGCGTCGGCGTTGAGCGCCCTGGCCTCCGCCGCGGGATCCCCGATCGCCAGCGCCCATGCCTCGGCGAGCAGTTCGTCCACCTCGCCGGGCGCGCGCGGAGTGGCCATCAGGCCGGGTCCCCGGTTGATCAGTTCCGCGGCGCGGGCAAGGTCGCGGGCCGCACCGGCCCGGTCGCCCGCGCGCAGGGCGGCGTCGGCCGCCGCCCGGCGGAGCCGCATCGCATCGTTGCCGAAGTGCCGGGTCTCGGCGGCACCCGCGGCACAATGCAGCGCGGCCGCAGCGGCGCAGTCGTCGGGCGCCAGCCCGGCCGCCTGCTCGTAGCGCCGCTGCGACTCGCCAGGCATCCCGCGCACGAACGTCAGCTCGGCCAACCTCGTCGCCAACCGGTACGCCTGCGGGCGACGGTCGGCGTGTCCGGCCGCCCAGGTCAGGGCGGCGCGCAACTCGTCCGCGACCTGGTCGAGCACGGATCGCCAGTCGCCGACCTCGTCGCGGGAGGGCAGCCCGAGGGCTTCGGCAGCCTCCAGACACCAGGTCAGGTGACGGGAGTTGGCTTCGACCGCCTCGTCGGAATCGACGAGCCGCTCGACACCGTACTGCCGGATGGTCTCCAGGGCGCGATAACGGGTGCCCCCCGCATCGGCGACGGCGATCAGCAGGCTCTGGTCGGCGAGCTCGGCGAGGATCGACGGGATCGCGGCGCTCGCCACCGGCGGCCAGTCGTCGAGGACAGCCATCGCCTGGTCGGCGGTGAACGGCGCGGCGAAGACAGAGATGCGCCGCAGGACGGCCTGATCGGGCCCGTCGAGCAGCTGGTAGCTCCAGTCGAGCATCGACCGCAGCGACCGGTGCCGGTCGTCCTTCCGGCGGCCACCGGTCAACACGAGAAGTCCGTCCTCCAGACCGGCCTCGAGCCCGTCCAGGCCGAGGGACGGGAACCGGGCAGCAGCCAGCTCGATCGCCAGTGCCATCCCGTCCAGCGTGCGGCAGACGGCGGCGACCCGGTCGCGGTCGACCCTTGTCAGCGGACGACCTCCCGCGGCTGCGCGCCCGAGGAACAGCTCGACCGCGTCGCCGGGGCCGCCGTCCTCGGCGTCGACGGACAACCCCGGAACCGCGAACACCCACTCGAACGGCACCAGCAGCCGGGCCCGGCTGGTCGCGAGCACAGTGAGCCCGGGGCTGCCGGCGAGCAGCCGCTCGAGCGGCCCGACGACGCCGTCGATCAGATGCTCGCAGTTGTCCAGCACCAGCAGGACTTTCCGGCCCGCCAGCCAACCGAGAACGGTGTCCTCGGCCGATCGGCCCTGGTGCTCGCCGAGTCCGAGTGCTGCAGCGATCGCCGGGCCGATCATCGACGGGTCGGTCACCGGCACCAGGTCGACGAACCACGTGCCGTCGGCATAGCGGTCGGTCACGTCGGCGGCGACGGTGAGCGCGAGGCGGGTCTTGCCGACCCCGCCCGGTCCGAGCGCGGTGACCAGCCGGTGCCCGTCGAGCGCTTCGGACAACGCGGCACGTTCGGCGACCCGCCCGACGAACGAGGTCAACGGTGCGGGAAGCGCCGGTGCCGCGGATGTGTGGCCGGCTGCGGATGCACCCGCCGCTATCGGGTCGAGAGTCGCCGCGGCGGACGCGAGGGCCCGGCGATCACCGACCTGAAACTTGCGCAGCAGTGACGACACGTGGCTTTCGACGGTGCGCACGGAAATGAAGAGTTGGGCGGCGATCTCGGCATTTGTCTGGTGTTCCGCGAGGGCGGCGAGCACCTCGGCCTCCCGCGCCGACACCGTCTCCTCAGGTGCCTCCCACCTATTCACCACGTTCAAATTGTGCATCGTCATCCCCGAATTCGGCCCCAACGACCGCAAGAGCCCGCTCACCCGGGTGTGGGCAAGCGGGTCTCACCTGCCGTGCTTACCAATGCCACGGGCTCGGCTGGTCGTCGGTTCACCCCTGACCACCGACGGGATGGCTGCGGTCGATGTCGTGCCCGATCGGGCAGCGACGTCCGGTACGCCGGCACTCAGGGGTGCAGGACGACCCGGCCGCGGAATCCGCCTGCGCCAAGTAGTTCGTGCGCCTTCTCTACGTCGTCCAGCGCCAGCTCTTCGGCGACCGCGACCGTCAGCGCTCCGGTCGTCGCCAGCATGCCCAGGACGGTGAGCTGCTCCCAGTCGGCGGCGACCGCGAGCGACACGGACCGGACACCGCGCAGCGGTGCGGGCCGGACAAGGACATTCAGGCTGACATGGCCCCCGCCGGTGCGTACCGCATCAAGTGCTGCGATGCCCAGCCCGGCGGCGTCGACCGCACCGTCCACGCCGCCGGGGACCACAGCACGCACCGTGTCGCCGAGGTGCGATCCCGATTCGACGAACACGTCGGCGCCGCGGGCCGTGGCGGGACTCTCGTCGGACGGGCGGCCCACGGCGACGACGCGCAGGCCGCGCAGCCGGGCGAGCTGCACCGCGATCGACCCGACGGCGCCGCCGGCGCCGGTCACCAGCAGGCTGTTGCCGGCGGTCAGGTCGAGAATGTCCAACGCCTGGGTGGCCGTGAGTCCGGCCAGCGGCAGACCTGCGCCGGCGGCGGTCGGGAGATCCGCCGGGATCGCGGCGACCGCGTTCTCGTCCAGGACCACGAGGTCGGCGTGCGTCTTGCTGCTCGCCGACAGTCGGTCCGACAGCCCGATGACCCGCTGTCCCTCGCGGAGCCGTCGTACGTCCGCACCCACGGCGACGACCCGGCCGATCACGTCCCAGCCGAACCGGAGCGGCAGCCCGTCGTGCAGGCCGGCCCGGTGGAGGATTCCGGCACGGGTCACGACGTCGACCGGGTTGACCGCGGCGGCGTCGACCTCGATCCGCACCTGCGCCGGGCCCGGGTCGGGGACGTCGACCTCGGCCAGCCGCAGCACCTCGGGTCCGCCGTAGCCATCGGCAACCACTGCTCGCATTGCGCTCTCCCACCTCTGGTCGGTCCTGCTCGTCGAATCGACGGTAGAAGAGGTAGTCTCTTTTTGTAAGTCGGTACCTTGGGGTGCCTACCCTGGGAAAAGGGAGTGGCCAGTGACCCGGCCGGTCGCATACTTCGACGCCTTCGTCGCCGAGTGCCCCACCCGCGACCTGCTGGCCCGGCTCAGTGACAAGTGGGTCAGCCTCGTCCTGGTGGCACTGGCGCACGGCCCGCTGCGCTTCCGCGAGCTGCACCGGCGCATCAACGGCGTGAGCCAGAAGATGCTGACGCAGACCCTGCGCTCGCTCGAGCGCGACGGCCTGCTCACCAGGACCGTCACCCCGACCGTGCCGCTGCGCACGGACTACGAGCTCACCGACCTGGGACGTGGCCTGCTGCCCATCATGGCGGCCATCAAAAGCTGGGCCGAGACACACATCACCGCCGTCGAGAAGGCACGCGAGCGCTACGACGACCGGGCTACGGCGACGCCGCAGACTTCTTCCGCGCCGCGGCCAGCATCGATCGAGCCATCCCGCTGAACTGCATCGGACTCACTGCGTGCGCGGGGTGTCTCTCGACGAAAGCCGCCACCGCCTGATCGGAGGTGAGCGCACCCTCCGCGACGTCGCCCGCGGCGACGTCGACAGCCCGCTGCCAGAGCTCGACGATGAAGCGCAATTGCTGGTCGAGAACACCGGCATCGGACAGCCGGCCGTGCCCCGGGACCACCACCTGCGGATTCAGCTCGATGCACCGGGCGAGTGCCCCGATCCAGCCTTCGATGTCGGCGTCCGGGTCCGAGAAGTTGTTGCCGTGTTCCCAGGCGACCGCAAGGTCGCCGGCGAACAGGATGCGGTCGTCCGGCAGCCAGCCGATGAGGTCCGATCCGCTGTGAGCCGGTCCGACGGCGATGAGCTGAAGCCCGGACTCGCAGAAGGTCAGCGACTCGCTGAACTCCAGCGTCGCCGGATACAGGCGCGGCGGCGCCTCTCCCACCTGTTGGATCGCGTCCTCCCGCCCCTTCGCCAGGAGCTCGCGGCGTTGACCGGCCGCACCGACGACAGTGGCGCCGGCGTCGACGTACACGGAGTTTCCGAGGCTGTGATCGGCATGGTAGTGGGTGTTGACCAGGTGACTGATACGCACGCCATCGGCAGCGGCGATGCTCTCCTGGATTCGTCTTGCCGGCTCGGCGAAGTTGGCGTCGATCACGACCGCGGAATCATCGGTGCGTACCAGCCCGACATTGGTCTGCTCGTGGCGACCGAGGTCGCCCTGCCAATAGGCGACCCGGTCGCCCAAGCGGACGAAAGACTCGCCGTCGGTCAGCCGACCGTTGGCTCCGCGACCCGTGTTCGAGGCCGTCACTTGGGCTCCTTGGCCAACGCCGTATTCATCTGCGCCGCAACGTTCTTCGTGACCGCCGCGACCGACATCTGACCGCTCCACGCCGGGGCGAACTCCTTCAGCGCGTAGTCGCCCCAGACCGCCGTGTCCACGGAGTTCGGGAACGTCCTTCCATTGGGCAGCTGGTCGATGAAATTCTGCATGTGGAAGTGCGGCATCGAGCGGGCATATGCCTGGCTCTCACCCTTGTACGCGGGGATCACGGTTCCTGTTCCGGCCTGGATGTCCGCGGCTAGCTTGGATCCCAAGAATTTGGTGAACTTCCATGCCTCGGTCGGATACTTCGTCTTCGCATATATGACATTGCCCAGGCCATTGGCGTAGAAGGTGCTGTTCAACCCCTTCGGTAATGGCGCTACGTCGGCGTTCGCCTTCGTGTAGGGGACAGCGCTGATCGCGACCGGATCCCACGAACCGGCGTAGTACATCGCGGTCTTCCCCGAGGTGAACATCGACAGTGCATCGGTGTCCGTCATCTGCTGGAGGCTCGGAGACACGTGGTACTTGTTGACGAGGTCGGTCCAGAACTCGATACCGTTCCTCGTCCGAGGGTCGTCGTAACCCGACGTGCGGCCGTCGGCCGAGATCACGTGACCGTTGGCCTGTGGGATGGTCAGGTAGTAGCCCTGCACATCGGTCAGCGGCGCAGCGACGCCGTAGACGTGCTTCTCCTCGTCCGTCAGTCGCTTGGCGACGGCCACCAGGTCGTTCCATGTCCAGGAGGAGTCCGGGAACCGCAGACCTGCCTCGCTGAACAGCTTCTTGTTGTAGAAGACCCCGAAGGAGTTGGTGTCCTTCGGCATGCCGAAGTAACCGCCTTTCCAGGTGAAGCCGTCGACCACAGAGGTGACGTAGTCATTCATGTTGACGTGGTCCCGATTGATCAGGTCGTCGAGCCGCAGCAGCACTCCGCCACTGGCGTAGAGCTTGAACGAGTCCTGCGTCATCCAGAAGACGTCCGGCGCCGCGCCGCCGGTTGCTGCCGTCTGCAGTTTGGTCCAGTAGGAGTCCCACGGCGTCAGGACGATCCGGATCGAGATCTTCGGATTCTTCTCGGTGAAGGCGGCGATGATCTTCTTCATGGCCGGCACCTGAGTCTGGTCCCAAAGGCCGTAGGTCAACGTCGCCTTTCCGTTGGTGCGTGGCTCCTTCGCCGAGGAGAGGCTGCCGCACCCTGCCGCGACAGCCAGCAGGGTCGCGGGAGCCGCCGCCATCAGTGCCCGGCGCGAGAGCCGAGTCGACTCCCGCGCCGGGGGCACCGGGACGCCGTCCTGAGAGCCGGGACGGTGTGAGAAATCCACGGTCCTAACTCCAGTGGTTGGTGATGAGGACGGTCGCGCCGAGCTTGTTCCAGCCGTGGGCTGCGTCCCAGGTGCCGACGTTGGCGGTCTGGATCGCGTAGTCGGGGTTACCCGCCAGCGAGCGGGCCGCCGAAGGCAGCGCCAGCGCCAGCTGGTAACGACCCGGACGCACCCATGCCGGCACATGCACGTCCGTACTCACCGCTGTGGTCTTCCCAGACCCCCACCGCCGCGGGTCGGTGCAGATCGGGAGCCGATAGGTGTGCCGTCCGTTGGTGAGGACGAGCTGCGCGGGACGCTGCTGGTAGGGGCTGGCGAAACCGTCGTTCCGCACATCCAGATCGACACGCACCCGCCCGCCTGCCTCCGCGCGGTCCGAGAACGTCCCGTCGACGAGGGTGAACCGGTAGCCGAGCCGCTTGCCGGCCTCCTGGTAGCCGGCGGGGCCCCACGAGTTCAGGACGTCCTGGTTGTACTCGGTGTTCAGATAGGAGTAGTGGAACCGGGCCATCAGCGCCTCGGCGCTCGGCCACTCCGACTTCGGCGGGTTGACCGCACACGTCTCCCCGCCGACCGGGACGTATTGACTGTCGGCGGCAAGATAGTCCTCGTCGAGGCTGAGCGGGTCCGACAGGAACGTGCCGAAGTCGTCCGCGCTGGCCAGGAAACAGTCGTTGTGGAAGCCGACCCGGGACAGATCACTGCCGGAGAACGCCTGTTGCGGCGTGAGCGCACCCTTCGTGCCGGTCGGCACCCCGAGAATGCGCTGCTTCATGTACATGGTGCGCAGCTGCACCGTGACCGTCTTGGGCAGCACGTTCAGGGTGGCGTGCAGCACTCTCGCGCGGTCCGCCCAGTTCTTGTCGGTGACCACCGACGGGTCCTTCGGGTCGGAGAAGTAGTCGCTGTAGTAGCCCTCGCCCCACAGGCCGATGAAGCCCTGCTGCACCGTCTCGATGACATCGGCGTTCCGGCGCAGCACCGGGCCCAGCTGGGCGATGTGGTGCAGCGTGCGCGCCACCGGCGCGTCGCCGTACGGCGTCGGCGGGGGCCACACGCCGTCCGGCGGCAGGGTGTAGGCGAACCGGACGATCACCCCGACCCCGGCGCTGCGCGCGGCGGCGAAGTCGGCGTTGACCTTCCGGAGCAGGTCCGGGCTGAGGTTCCACGCGCCATTCGCGCCGCCGAAGTGCTCGAGATACACCTCCATGAGCACCTGGGTGATCCCCTCGGCCCGCCATGCGCGCATCTTCGATGCCGTCATCGGCACCCAGCCCGTGCCCTTGGCATCGAGGTAGTGGGTGTCGACCACGTGGTAGAACCCACGCGACGGGTTCGGCACGACCGCGCTGCTGGCCTGGTAGTCGACCGTCGTCGTGTGACTCGTTTCCTGCTGTCCGACGGCGACGCCGGCGGGGACCACGGCGAGGGTCGCCGCGATCGACATGACTGCAAGCACTTTGCGCACGGGCCTCATCGAAGCTCCATTCCTGGCATGCCGGCATCCGTCCTAAACGGGGGAATCACGTAGTGCGGGGATCAGCCTGCGGGCGTTGTCCCCGTAGACCTTCTGGAGCTGGTCCGGTGCAAGATCGACCCCGGAGATGGTCCAGCGACCTGAACCCGGTGGCTCGGACGAGTAAGGGAAGTACTCGTCATCGGTCTCGAGGAACCGGAAGTACCGCCGGAAGTAATCGGCCTCAGGTGGGAAGCAGTCGGTGCCGAAGAGCACCCGGTCGGGATGCTGGTCGATCAGGTTCCTGGTCGCACGTGGCTGCCGGCCGAGCTCCGGGACGCGGGCGGCGATGTCCGCGTGGAAGTTGGGATAGGTGCTCATCATCCGCCCGACCCAGCCGAGGTCTTCGGCGAAGCAGCCGACGTGGGCTCCGATGACTGTGAGGTCCGGGTGCGCGGCGACTACGTCCTCCAGCGCCTGAAGGAGGACCGGCATCCGTGGGAATTGCTCATCGGCGAAGTGCCAGTCCGGATGGCGGAGGAGCTCCTCCAGCCTCTCGTTGTCGGAGTCGAGCGGCTCGAAGAACGCGGACGGGTCGGCGGTGTGGATCAGCATGGGCAGGTCGAGTGCCGCGAGCGTGTCCCAGACGTCGGAGAGTCGGGGGTCGTTGACGAGCAGGAGCGCGCCGTTCTCGTCGCGGAGGTGCAGACCGAGGTCCTTCCACACCTTCAGCCCGGCCGCGCCGCGGCGGGCCGAGTCTTCGAGGCTCCTGATCAACAGCTTCGGCCAGTCGGGGCTCTCGCACTGGCGCCAGTCGAGGCGCGCGAACGTGGCGAACCGCCCGGGGTGGGCGCGGTCATACCGGTCCAGGTTGGCGTCGAGCTCCTCCTCCCACTGGCCGTCGAGATTGACGATGGCCGCGACGTTGCAGGCATCCATCATCGACAGCAACCCGTCGAGGTCGGGCGCGGACCAATCAGGTCCGTGCCGCCGGCCCAGATGGTTGTGTACGTCGATGACCGGCGCCGCGGCGCGGTCCACCAGGTGTGTCGGCAACTGGACCATCGGCTTCGGCGTGAAGTCCCGAAGCAACATTTCGGACGGATCTGATGTCCCCACGATCTTCGTCCCTGCCCTTTCTCCTACCCCGAACTTGTGGATTCTGCTGCTGAGCGGTTATCCCCCGGTCGGTGCGATGAAGCGGCCCGGATACATCGCGGCGACATCCTGCCCCGAGTCGATCCCCACGGCAATGCGTGCGGCGATGGCGCCGGCCACGGGTCCGAGGGTGAGCCCGTGCGCTCCGAGCCCTGCGGCGACCACCAGGCCGTCGACTCCGGGGAATGGCCCGATGATCGGTGCGCCATCCGCACTCACGGGCCGGAACCCCACCCGTGTCTCCACCATCGACGCATCCGCCAGTCCGGGCGCAAGGTGCAGCCCGTCGGACAGGACCTCCGCGAGGCCCCCTGCGGTGACCCGGTGGTCGAAGCCGACATCCTCGTGCGTCGCCCCGGTGACGACCCGGTCCGGGGCGAAGGCGAGGACGTAGGGCCCGGCGACGCTGCTCACGATGGGTGTCCTGCCGAGCGGCCCGTGTGGGTAGGAGAGATGGACGATCTGGCCGCGGATCGGCCGGACCGCATCGTCGAGCGCCTGAAGACCCAGGTCCGCGCCCAGCCAGGCGCCGGTGGCCACGACCACCCTTCCCGCGTCGACCCGGTCGCCGTCGACGTCGACCCCGACGACACGACCGCGCGAGACCACGACCCGGCCGACGCCGTGTCGCCGTCGCACACCCCGGCGCCGGGCAGCGGTCGAGAGGGCCGCGGCGAGCCGCCGGCCGTCGACCCGCGCCACACCGGGAAGGAGCAGAGCCCGGACGTCTCCGCCGAGGTAGGGCACCAGCGCGGTCGCCTCCGCGGCGGTGACCCGCTGCGGTTCACCGAGGTAGCCGGCGAGCGACGGAACGGCCTTGCCGGTCAGCCCACCCGCGAGCCGGGTGAGCACCGCCTCCTCGTCGTCGCTCCTGGCGACGACGAGTTGTCCCACCCGCTGGTAGCCGACATCGCGCTCGCCGTCCTCGGCCAGCCGGCCCAGAAGGGTCTCGTAGAACTCCGGGCCGGCGAGGCCTATCCGGGCCCGCTCGACGTCGGAGAGGTCACCGGACAGATCGAGCGGATTGACGATTCCCGCGCCGGCGTCCGTCGCCCACCCCGGGTGCTGAGCATCGACGATCGTCACCCGGTGCCCGTGATCGGCCGCCTCGTACGCCGCCGTCAGGCCCACGATCCCCGCCCCGACGACGACGAGATCTGCCGCAGAGCTACTCATCGACCCACCTCTGAACGCTCTGTCCGGGCGGCCACCGACCTCATCCCTTCGCGGCGCTGAAGGCGATACCTTCGATGAAGTGCCGCTGGAAGACCACGAAGATGGCGATCAGCGGAATGCTCGCCATGAGCGAGCCCGCCATCAGGACCGGGTAGTTCGTCAGGTATTGGCCCTGCAGCGTCGCAAGGCCGGCCGACACCGGCATGCTCGACGGGTCGGTGTTGACGACCAGTGGCCACAGCAGGTCGTTCCACGACCAGATGATCACCAGGATCGCCAACGCGACCAACCCGGGCCGGGCCAACGGCAGCAGCACCCGCCAGAACGTCTGGAACGGGCCCGCCCCGTCGATGTAGGCGGCCTCCTGGATCTCCCGCGGCAGCTGAAGGAAGAACTGCCGCATCAGGAACGTGCCGAACGCGCTGAAGATGCCGGGGAGGAACAGCGCGGGCAGGCTGTTGAGCAGGTGCAGGTCGTTGATGATCTCGTACTGCGGGATCAGGAACAACTGCGACGGGACCATCAGCACCGAGAGGAAGAGTCCGAAGACCACCCCGCTGCCCCGGAACTTCAGCCGCGCGAAAGCGAAGCCGGCGAGCGAGCAGAAGATGAGCTGGCCGAGCGTGCGGGCGGCGGTCATCAGCACCGTGTTGACGAACATCGCGCGGAACGGCATGGCCTGGAACACGTCGGAGTAGTTGGACCACAGCCACTTCCCCGGCCAGAAGTTCAGCGGCACCGCGGTGGCCTCGGCGTAGGACTCGACCGAGAGCAACAGCTCCAGCAGGAACGGCGCGATCATCAGGAGCGCGCCCACGATGAGGATCACATGGACGACGAGGTGGCTCGAGCCGTGACGGCGGCGCCTCCCGGGCTGCGCCGCAGTGGCCGGTGCGGCGGTGGCCGTCGTGGCGGCGCTAGTCATAGTGCACCCATCTCTTCTGCAACCAGAACTGTCCGGCCGTGAACACGATGATGATCCCGAGGAGCAGGAAGGCGATCGCCGCCGCATAGCCGCCGTTGGACTGGATGAAACCCTTCTCGTAGAAGAGGTAGACGATCGTCTCGCTGTCTGCCAGCGCCGGGTTGTTTTTGCCGATCATGACGTAGATGAGGTCGAACGCCTGCAGCGCGTTGATGACGCTGATGACCGTCACGAAGAAGATCGTCGGACTGAGCAGCGGAAGGGTGATCCGGAGGAACTGGGTGATCCGTCCCGCGCCGTCGATCTCGGCCGCCTCGTAGTACTGCCTCGGGATCGTCTGCATCCCCGCCAGGAACAAAACCATGTTGTAGCCGATGGACGACCAGATCGCGACGACCGCCACGGAATACAGGGCCGTCGAGGGATCGGAGGTCCAGTGCGGCCCATTGATCCCGACCGCGCCGAGCACCTGGTTGATCGGGCCGTAGTCGCCGTTGTAGACGAACCTCCACATCAGGGCCACCGCCGCGGGCAGCGTGATGACGGGGATGAAGTAGATCGTCCGATAGACCGACAGGCCCTTGAGGCCCTCCCTGTTGAGCAGTGCCGAGACGACGATCCCGATCGGCACGCTCAGCAGGGACAGGGCCGCGAAGACGATCGTATTCCGGAGCGACCTGAGCACCTCGGGGTCGGAGAAGAGGGTCTGGTAGTTCGACAGACCGTTCCAGGTGTGGCCGCCGAACGGCCCCCACAGCGTGAAGGAGTAGTAGAGCGTCCGGAAGATCGGCCAGATCGAGAAGACCCCCAGCCCGATCAGACTCGGAGCGATCAGGATCCACGCCCACCGGGCCTCGATCCGCTTCCGTGCCGACGCGCGTCGGCGTACACCACGGGGCGTCCGTTGTCGCTCCGCGCTCTCAGTGACTGCAACCATGCCCGCTCTACTCCGGTGGGTGTCGGCTGGATCAGGCCGGGCGCTTGGGTTCCTTGGCCAACGATGCGTTCATCTGCTTGGCGATGTCGCGTGCGACGTCGGCGGTGGGCCGCTTCCCCGTCCATGCGTCGGTGAAGTGCTGCGTCGCGTAGTCCCGCCACGCCGGGGTGTTGACCGACACCGGGAACCCGTAGTTGTACTGCAACTCGTCCACGAAGGTCTGCAGGTTGAACTGTGGGGTCGACTTCACCCAGGCGCTCTCCGTGCCCTTGGTCGCGGGAATGACCGCGCCGCTGGCGGCCTGGATCTCCGCCGCCCGCTTGGAGCCGAGGAACTGCACGAACGCCCAGGCCTCCCGCGGGTACTTCGTCTTGGCGAAGATGACATTCCCCAGGCCGTTGCTCACGGTCTTCCGGATCTTTCCCTGGGGAATCGGCACGACGTCGACGTTCTTCGCGGCGTACGGGATCGCCTTCAGCGCGATCGCTTCCCACGAGCCGCCGTAATACATGCCGATCTTCCCCGAACCGAACATCTGCTGCGGGTCGGTGTCGGTCATCTGCTGCAGCGACGGCGACACGTGGTACTTGTTGATCATGTCGGTCCAGAACTCGAGCCCGGCAATGGCCGCGGGCGAGTCATAGCCGGACTTCCGTCCGTCGTCGGAGAGTACGTAGCCGCCGGCCTGCGGGATCGTGTTGTAGTAGGTCTGCTGATCAGACAGGGTGGCCGCGATTCCGTGCACGTCGCCCTTCGTCAGCCGCTGGGCGGCGGCAAGGACATCGGACCATCCCCAGGAGTTGTCCGGCGCCTTCAGGTTCGCCTCGGCGAAGAGCTTCTTGTTGTACCAGAGGGCGATGCTGTCGATGTCCTTAGGCAGCGCGTAGATGTCCTTGCCCCAGGTGTAGCCCTTGACGATCGCCGGGTCGTACTGGGTCATGTCGATCTTGGCCGACGCCACCGGCTTGGTCAGCGGCATGAGTACGCCGTTGGACTCGTAGAGCTGCGCGTAGGCAAGCGTCATCCAGAACACGTCCGGCGCGCTCCCGCCCGTCGCCGCCGTCTGTAGCTTGGTCCAGTAGGAGTCCCACGGTGTCACCGCGGTGCGGATGGTGACCTTCGGGTTGGCCTTCTCGAACTCGGCGATGATCTTCTTCATGGCCGGCAGCTGCGTGTCGTCCCACAGGCCGTAGGTCAACGTGACCGGACCGCTCTGCTTCTTCTCGCTCGCGATGGACGACGAGGACGAGGACTTGCTGCACGCCGCCGCCCCCATGAGGAGTGCGGCCGGTATCGAGGCAAGGACCTTGCGGCGCGATGGTTGCGCCCATACCGATTGCTGGTCCGATGCTGTGGGATTGTCCTGCGGCATTGTGCCCATCCTTTGGTCTGCGACCCGATAGTTAGTGTTGGCCCGGTTCCAGGACGACCGATCGCGACAGATAGCGCGGTCGGTCGGGATCGAGGCCGCGTGCACGGGCTGTTGCTACGGCGATCCGTTGAGCGCGGACGAGGTCCGCCAGTGGTTCCAGCGCGTCAGCCACGATGGTGGCGCCGGAGATCGAGATGTCGGTGACGAGCCCGGCCGGCGGCTCGCCGACCAGCCAGACGACACTGCGCTCGGTGGCCGCGGAGAGCGGTCCGTGCCGGTATTCCATCGCCGGGTAGGTCTCGCTCCAGGCCGCCGCCGCCTCTCGCACCTTCAGTGCCGCTTCCGCGGCGACGCCGACGGTCCAGCCGCGCCCGAGGAAGACGTAGTGCGGGCGGTCGACGAGGGACGCGTCGGGTTCCTCGTCGAGGAGATCGCGAGCCTGCTTGACGGCGAGCGCGATGTCGACGTCGAGGCCGGTCAGCAGCAGAGCCAACGACGTCGTGGCGAATCGGGTCTGGACGACGGCCTGCTCGTCGGCGTAGTCGAGCACGATCTGCTCATCGGTGCACCGGCTGAGGGGCGCTCGCGCGTCGGCGCTCAGGCTGAGGCGGCGACCCCCGGCGGGCGCGGCGGACAGTGCGTCGATCACCTCGGTCGTGGTCCCCGAGCGACTCAACGCGACGATCACGTCGTAGCCGCGGGCGAGTCGGGCCTCGGAGGCGGGGAAGGCGTCGGTCAGACCCGCGCCGACCTCCTCCCGCGCCGCCGCGTAGGCCGCGGCGATGTGCAGCGAGGTGCCGCAGCCGATGACCGCCACCCGTTCGCCGGCCGCCGGGAGGACGTCGGCGTAGCCCGGGGCCGCGTCGGCGGCCCGCGCCCAGCAGTCCGGCTGAGAGGCCAACTCCTCCTCGACGTGGGATCTCATGACGGCCATGCGCGCTCGATTCTGCTCTAGTTCTGGCTCGGGCTGCTCGGAAGTGCACAGTAGACTGTCTTCTGAGCAGATGTAACCCCTCCGGCTGCTTGGTTTTACGCAGACCCGGGACCGGCACCGGCGACCGCTGGGCTGGCAACTCCGACCAATTGCGCAAAGTTGCGCAGCACTCGCCTAGGCTGTCGATCATGCGGGCAGAGCGGATGAGCACGATCCTCGATCTCGTTGCCGAGCAGGGCAGCGCAGATGTGCTCGACCTCGCCGCGAAGCTCGGGGTGTCGGGCGCCACCATCCGGCGCGACCTCCACGCCCTGCACGAGCAAGGTCTCCTCGTCCGTACGCACGGCGGAGCGGTCGCCAACGGCATGGGCCTCGAGCTGCCGATCCGCTACAAGGCGGCCCGGCACCAGCCCGAGAAGCGGCGGATCGGCGCACTGGCCGCGGCACTGGTCGAGGATGGCGACGTCGTCGGCATGACCGGCGGCACCACGGCGACCGAAGTCGCCCGCGCACTCGCCGAGCGCGAGGACATCACCGTCGTGACGAATGCCCTCAACATCGCCGCCGAGCTCGTCCTTCGCCCGAACATCCGCCTCCTGGTCGTCGGAGGCAAGGCGCGCCATGCGTCCTACGAGCTCGTCGGCCCGACGGCCGAGGCCATGGTCGCCGGCTATCAGCTCGACATCGCCTTCATCGGCGTCGACGGTCTGACCGTCGAGGAAGGGTGCACCACGCACGACGAGATGGAGGCACATACCGATCGGGCCTTCATCCGGCAGTCGCAACGCAATGTCGTCATCGCCGATAGCAGCAAGGTGGGAAAGATCAAGTTTGCCCGAATTTGCGAGATCTCAGCGATCAGCGATCTGGCCACCGATTCGGCCATCGACGCGGGCACCGCGGACTCGCTGCGTCGCGCCGGTGTCTCGGTGCGGACCGCCTGACACTGGCGGACAACGGGATGCTGCACCTAGCGTCACCCCATGACCCCCGCAGGCCAGGCCGGAGGACCACGGTGAGTCCCCGGGCGGCGAGGAAGAAGCCGAACAAGCTGGTGCTCGCCGTCATCGCCGTGGTGCACCTCGCGGCCGTGACGCTGACGTGGCGCAACCTGCGGGACCGGCCGGACGAGCAGGTCCGGGGGAACAAGACCGTCTGGCGCGTGGCCAGCGCCCTCAACACGCTCGGGTCGGCCGGCTACTGGCTCGCCGGGCGACGGCCCGGGGTGGAGGCGGTATCGCCGTCGTCGGACTCCCCCGACGGAGGAGGTCGCCCGCCGGCGCCGGCCCGCAACCGCGTCACACCGACCGGGGAGATCGTGGCGATCCCGCTGCGCGGCGCGTGGACCGGCAACAGAGGGATCCTGCACGACGGCAGGGACATCGTCCGCTTCCATGCCAGCGACCTCTGGATCACCTGCGCGCTGGAATTCCGGGGCAACTGGCGTGAGCAATGGCAGCCGCACCACTACACGTTCCTGTTCTTCCACGACGAGGCCGTCTCGTTCTCCGCGGGCCACCGCCCGTGCGCGGAATGCCGGCGCGAGGCCTACAACACCTACCGGACCGCATGGGCGGCAGCGCTCGGCGTCGAGCCGCCCTCGGCCAAGGCGATGAACCAGCAGCTGCACCGGGAGCGGATCCTGCGGGGCACCCATCGGCGCCGGCTCCACCAGCTGCCGTGGACCGATCTCCCCGACGGCACCTTCGTGATGCTCGGCCTGACCCCTGCGGTCGTCGCCGGCGACCAGCTCACCGAATGGACGCCCGAGGGCTACGGCGCCCGGCGACCGCGTCCGCGCGACGGCGACGCCACCGTCATCACCCCGCCGTCGACGGTCGCCGTGCTGCGGGCCGGATACCCCGTCCAGATCGACGACTCGGCCCGGTGAACCTGTCGCGCTAGGCCGTCCGGAAGGTACGGCGGTAGGCGCCGGGGGTGGTGTGGAGATCGTTGAGCATCCGGCGGCGGAGATTGGTCGCGCTGGACAGGCCGACCCGGGTCGCGACGGCGTCGATCGTCAGGTCGGTCTGCTCGAGCAGGACGCAGGCCGCGTCGATGCGCCGCCGCAGCAGCCACTGACCCGGGCTCACTCCCATCTGCTGCTCGAACCGACGGGCGAGGCTCCGGCCCGACAACCCCGCCCGGCCGGCGAGATCGGCGATCGTGAGGTGCCGGTCCAGGTGCTTGTCCGCCCACTCCAGCACCTCGGCGAGAGACGTCGGCGTGGGCGGCACCGGGCCCCGCGCGTACTGCAGCTGACCGCCGTCGCGATGAGGCGGCATCACCATGTGCCGGGCGATCTCGGCGGCGTACGCCGCACCGAAGTCGCGTCGTACCAGGTGCAGGCACAGATCGATCGCGGCGCTCGTGCCGGCGCTCGTCGCGACGTCGCCGTGGTCGTGATAGAGCACATCGGGATCGACGTCGACCGACGGATAGGTCGTCGCGAGCTCGTCGGCCATCCGCCAGTGCGTGGTCGCGCGACGGCCGTCGAGGAGACCGGCGGCGGCGAGCACGAATGTCCCCGAACAGATTCCGACGATCCGCGCTCCCCGCCCGTGGGCCCGCACCAGCGCCCGGAGCAGATCGGCGGGCGGACGGTCGGTGCGCGACGGCCAGCCCGTGACGACGACCGTGTCGGCCCGGCGGAACGCGGTCAGCCCGCGGGTCGCCACGATGGCGAAGCCGGTCCGGGTCGCCACCGGCCCCGGGTGCTGCGCGCAGACGGTGAACCCGTAGCGGGCCGGCAGCCCGGGGCGCTCGATGCCGAACACCTCGGACACGCAACCGAGCTCGAACGGCGACTGCGGAGGCACCAGGAGAGCGACCACGCGGTGCCTCGGGCCGGCTGCGTCCATGCTGGCAGGATAGGCTCTCTTGACGTCTAAGCAGACACTGGCGCCGGTCCCGTCGCCGGACCATCCTCGGTTCATGACCGACCCAGCTGCCGCCGCCCTGGTGCACGCCGTGCACATCGACGACGTACCGGCCGTGGAGGTGTGCGCCGGGATCCGGCGCTACCGCCTGCCGGCCACGGACTTCGCCCGGGGCTGGCTCATCGACTTCGACCCGGGTGCACAGTGGCCCGAGGTCGACCACCACCACACCGAGGAGCGCTACTTCGTGCTCAGCGGGGAGATCATCGACAACGGCGAGCGCTACCCGGCCGGCACCTACGTCGTCCTCGCTCCGGGATCGAGTCATCGCCCGCACACCGAGACCGGCGCGCGCCTGCTCGGCATCAACGACGCGCGCGCCCGCCGCTGACCCTTTGTGGTCCGCAACCATGCCGGTAGCGTCACAGGGAAGGTTCCGGCGAGAGGTACCAGCGAGATGCGCGTATCCACGGTCATCGCCGTCCCGCTCCGGTGAAGGTCGTCGCGTGGCTCCGGGCCCGCGATGCCGGCCTGTCCGCGCTACGGCGCTCGGCACGCGCGGCGATCGTCGCGCCGGCCCTCTTCGCGATCGGGGACAAGGTCATCGGCAACCCGATGACCGCGATCTTTTCGGCGTTCGGTTCGCTGGCGATGCTGGTGTTCGTCGACTTCGGCGGGTCCATGCGGGAGCGGATCGAGGCGCATGTCGCCCTCGTGCTGACCGGTGTCGTCCTGATCTGCCTCGGCACGGTCTGTTCGCACCACGCCTGGCTCGCGGCGGCCGGGATGCTCGTCGTCGCCTTCGCCGCGCTCTTCGTCGGGATCGTCAGTTCGGTGCTGGCGAGCGCGACGACGGCGGTCATCGTCAGCTTCATCCTTCCCGTCATGCTGCCCGGCCCGGTCGGCTCCATCCCCGACCGGTTGGCCGGCTGGTTGCTGGCCGGGGCGGCCTCGCTGCTCGCGATCACCCTGCTGTGGCCGGCGCCGGCCCGTGAGGTGCTGCGGCGGCCGACGGCCCGGGCCTGCACGCTGCTGGCCCGCCGGCTGCGGGCCGAAGCCGACTGTGTCCGTGACCGGTGGGCGCCCGACCGCGTGGCCGAGGTCACCGCTCTGGTGGATGAGGCACGGGCGACGGTCGCGGCCTTGCGCACGTCGTTCTTCGGAACTCCCTACCGTCCGACCGGGTTGAGCACGTCCGCGCGTGCGCTGGTCCGCCTCGTCGACCAGGTGGTGTGGCTGGACTCGGTCCTCGAACGGATGCCGTTGGATCTGCACCCCGGGCCGGCCGACGTGCTGATCTGCGACGTCAAGGTCGCCGCCGCCGACCTGCTCGAACACGGGGCGGAGGTGCTGGACTCGCCCGACGGCGATCCACGCAGTCTCGAGCCCGACGTTCGCCGGCTGCAGGACGCGCGGGAGACCATGGCGCAGGCGGCCACCGCCATGCTCCCGGTCCATCGGGGCGGGCCGGACGGCACGGTGACCGAGTTCGTCAGCTCGCTGGAGCCGAGCTTCCGCGCCCAGGAGATGGCCTTCGCCACGTCGGCGATCGCGACGAACATCGAACTGACCGTCGCCGCCCGCCGGCGCGGCTGGTGGGACCGGCTGCTCGGCCGGCGACCGGCGGGCCTGCCCGCCGCGCTGTCGTCGGCTCAGCAGCGGGCCGGCGCCCACCTCGAACGCCACTCGGTGTGGCTGCACAACAGCGTGCGGGGCGCGGTCGCTCTCGCCCTCGCCGTCCTCGTCGCCGAGCTCACCGGTGTCCAGCACTCCTTCTGGGTGGTCTTCGGCACGCTCGCCGTACTCCGGTCCAACGCGCTGAACACCGGCGAGAACGCGCTGCGGGGCCTGCTCGGAACGGTCGTCGGGATCGTCATCGGCGGCGGGATCATCTATGCGGTCGGCAGCGACACCACCGTGCTCTGGATCCTGCTCCCCCTCGCGGTGGCCTTCACCGGGTTCGCCCCTGCAGCCATCTCCTTCGCCGCCGGCCAGGCCGGGTTCACTGCGACGCTGCTCATCCTCTTCAACATCATCCAACCGGCCGGGTGGTCGATCGGGCTGGTGCGGGTCGAGGACGTCGCGATCGGCTGTGCCGTCAGTCTCGTGGTCGGGCTGCTGTTCTGGCCGCGCGGCGCCGGCTCCGCGCTCGGCCAGGCGCTTGCCGAGGGCTTCTCCGACGGCGTGCACTATCTGCGCGGGGCGGTCGAGTACGGCGCGACCCGGTGCGACGCCCTCCTGGCGTCCACGGCCACCCCGGGCGAGGAGAGTCGCCGCGCCGCCGCCGCAGCGCGCCGCCTCGACGACGCCTTCCGCGGGTTTCTCGCCGAGCGCGGCACGAAGCACATTCCGCTCGGTGAGGTCACCACGCTGGTCGCCTCGGTCGCCGTGCTCCGCCTGACGGCGGACGCGATCAGGGATCTGTGGGCGGCCGACGACGGGCCCCCGGCGGGTGATCGCACGGCGGCGCGGGTCGAGTTGCTGGACTCCGGCACGGCGCTCGCACAGTGGTATGAGCAGACGGCGCAGGCGCTCGCCGGGGCCGGCGGCGTGCCGGACCGGCTCGGGCACGACACCGCCGCGGACGCCCGGCTGATCGAGGCGGTACGTCGCGACCTCACCGGCGCGGACGGCCGGGCCAGCGCCACGGCGGTCAAGATGATCTGGACCGGCGACCACATCGACGCGGCCAGGCGCCTGCAGGCCGACGTACTCCCGGCCGCCCGGGCCGTGGCCGCCGTGCAGAGCACGCCCCGGTCCTGGCTCACCGGCGGCTACCCGGGGCGGGGCTGAGTCGCCGTCCCGAGGGCCCAGAGTCCGGTCGGCCCATGATCGTGATCGGATCCGTACGGCCTTTCGCGGCGTTTTCCGATCACGATCATGAGATCAGCGGCGGGAACGGTCTCGGGCGGCCGGGACTGTCGTACCCCCGTGCGACTCTGGATCCTGCCTGGGGAGGAAGAGATGACCGAAGCACTGTGGATCAGGTCACACGTCGAGCGTCTCCTGCAGTCGGAGTGGGACGCGTGCCGGGTGGCGACCGATTGCGACGGCGACTATCCGTTCCGTGTCGGGACGGCCGCGTGCTGGGTCCGGGTGACCGAGGACCAGCCACCGATGGTGCAGGTCTTCGCTCACGCCGCGTCCGGGTTGAAGCCGTCGATGAAGCTGCTCACCGAGCTCAACTCCATCCAGCAGCGCACCCTGACTGCTGCGCTGGAGTTGCACGACACCACCGTCGTCGTCAGACAGACCCTCAGCCCGATCGGCCTGACCCGGCCCGTGCTTGCCCAGGCCCTGCGGGCCGTCGGCGCGGTCGCCGACGACGTCGGCGTCCTGCTGGCCGGGATGTTCGGCGGGACCACGCCGTTCCCGGCCGCCCTCGAGCCCGACGAGGAGGTCGCGTAGCAGCCCGCTTCGCGGGTGAATCGGTCAGGTCGTCCTCACCGAGCCTGAGGCCTGAGCGTTCGGCCATATACGGCGACATGGAGAGCCACCCCGACCGTGACGGGATGCGGCAAGCGCCGGATCCGCTCGGCGATCTCAGTTGGCTGGTAATGGTGCGCACTGGGTCCCATGGTCACGAGTGAGCTGACCTCGTCATGACCGAGGCTCAACTCGAAGGCGAGGTCATGGGCCGCCACCAGTTCGAAGCGGGCGAATGCCGTCGCAAGCCTTTCAGACTTACGAGGATCGACCCTGATCAAGCCGAGCGGCGCAATGATCTCCTCCAGGTGGGCAGGGTTCGGTGACGCGACGATCACGGTGCCGGAGGGGGCGAGGATGCGCTCGATCTCGGCAGTGTCCCGAGGCCCGAAGATGCTCAGGACCGTGGCGGCTGACTGGGATGCGATAGGGAGCGGCTGCCATACGTCCGACGCGACGCATGCCACACGAGGGTGCGCCCTGACGGCGTGCCGCAGAGCTGCCCGCGACAGATCGACGCACAAGCCGAACCGATGTGGGAGGGCGTCCAAAGTCGCGGCGAGGTAGTAGGCGGTTCCGCCGGCCAGGTCGATCACTGCACCGCTGCCGGCGGGGTCGTGCCGTCGGGCAAGTGACCGGATCGCATCGGCGAGCGGGCGGTAGTGTCCTCCGCCGAGAAACTGGGCGCGGGCCGCGATCATCTTCGCGCTGTCCCCCGTGGGTTTCCTGTGGCCACCGGTCAGGTTGACGTAGCCGCCACGAGCGATGTCGAAGCTATGCCCATGCATGCAGACGAGCCGACTGCGGTTGGACTGCATCGGTTCCCCGCAGACCGGGCAGCGCAGGTAGGCAACTATCGAGCCGAGCGATGCGTGCCGTGTCGCTCGGGAGACGACACCATGTGTGGTGGAGTCTGCTCGGTGGGCAGGGTCGAATGCAGCCACAGAAGGGTCCCGTCGAGTCGAAAGGATGACCAACTGGCGGCGCCACGTCTGGGTAGCGGACCTGTATGAGGGCTCGCGTCAGGGGCCGAACGGCTGCCACGCCGACCGGCAGAGTGCACCGCCTCAGGCGGTGCGCGAGCGCTTGATGTGTGCAAAGCCCATGGTGAGAACTATAAGCACCACGTCGAGCTGTTTTCGCCCGGATTTGACGGTGCAGCATGCGCGACCGGTCGGCGCTAGGGCGTTGGGCCCTGTCGAAATGCGGTGGCATGATCGGTGGCCCATTGACGGAACGATCGCGGCGGCGAGCCGAGGATGTCGCGCACCGTCGAGGTGACGTACGCCGGCCGTCCCATCGTCGCGCCCCACGCGGCGAGCAGCATGTCCACGGCCGGGCGCGGCCAGCTTCCCTCCGTCTCGCGTCGGAACTCATCCGGCGAGAGGTCCTCGAAATCGATCCGACGACCCAGGACGTCGCCGATGATGCGCACCTGTTCCGCCTGGCTCAGCGAGTCCGGGCCGGTGAGGACGTAGTCGCCGCCGGAATGCCTGTCCTCATACAGGGTCCGCGCCGCGACCGCCGCCACGTCGCGGTCATCGACTGGTGCCGTCTCGGCGGCGCCGTACGGCCACCGGACCGCACGCTCGGCGCGGATCGCTGGCGCCCACCAGGACACCGTGTTCGACGCGAACATCCCCGGCCGGATGATCGTCGACTCGAGCCCGGCGGATGCGATGAGCCGCTCGATATCGGCGTGCAGCACCGCCATCGGATTCGGTTGCTGGAAGAACGGGTGCGGGGTCTGGTGCGGTGAGGAGAGGAGGACGACCCGCCGGGTGTGGGCTGCGAGGCGCTCGACAACCGCCGGCGCGGTCGCCGGCGGGGCGGCCCAGACGAGGAAGACGGCGCCGACACCCCGCAGCCCTGCGTCGAGCGATTCGGGCACGGTGAGGTCGCCGGTGACGACGTCGACGTCCGCCGGCAGCGTCGCCGCCGCCTCGGAACGCCGGGTGAGGGCGCGGACCGGCACGCCTGCGTCGAGCAGCAGGTCGACGACGACACGCCCGATTCGGCCGGTCGCTCCGGTGACGAGCACGGGAGGCACCTGCGTCGGTGTCACTGCGTCAGACCGTCGAGGTCGCGACGATCCGGCTGAGTCGGGTGAGCGTGTCGTTCATGCCGTTACGCAGGTCGGTACGCCGGTCCTTGAGCCCATAGAGGCCGCCGATGACGAACCAGCCGACGATGGTCAGCGGCTTGGTGACGGTGTAGGACTCGGTGACGCGGGTGCCGGTGCCCTCGGGAACGAAGCGGTAACGCCACTCGACGGTGCCGGCGAACGGCTCGGTGCGGGACCAGGCGATCTCGCGGCCCGGCTCGACGGTGACGATGACCGGCCTGTTGCCCCAGGCCGGTCCGTGGCCGGCCTTGTTCCTTGCCTTGAACCGGGCTCCGACGACGGCCTTGGTGGCGCCGTCGAGCCAGGTACAGCTGAGAATCTCGTCGGACAGTTCGGGCGTGCGGGTGATGTCCGCGACGACGGCGTACAGCGCCTCGGGCGGCGCGTCGATGTAGCGATCGACCGAGTCGGTGGTCAGTTCCTGCCTCATCACTTCGCCTTTCGGGTTCGAGGAGCGTAGTGCTGGACGAACATCTGGAAGGTGGTTTCGGTCAGTGCGGTGAAGGCGCCCGTCTCGAAGGACGCGTCGGGTTCGTTGGCCGCCTGTTGGGAATAGATGCCGGCGATCAGGATGCTCAGCAGGCGGCGTGCATCGTCGGAATCGGCGGACTTCGCCAGCTCGCGCCGCCGGACCGCAGCCGCGAGATCGGCGCGGACGAGCAGCGAGATCCTGACGCTCGGCTCGAAGGAGGGCGGGCTGGGCTCGAAGCCGACCAGCGGGCGCCAGTACATGAGCGACCCGAGGCCGCGCTCCTCGAAGCTCGCCCGCATCATCGCGCGACAGGCCGTCAGGAGGTGCTCGAGTCCCGGCTCCAGTCCGTCGACCGCCTCTTCGATCGCGGCCAGGGTGAGGCGGTAGCCCTCGGCGAACAACGCGTCGTAGATGGCGTTGATCGACGGGAAGTACTTGTACAACGACGGAGCACGCATGCCGAGGCGACGGGCGATCTCGGACATGCTGACCGCTCCGGCGCCCTGCTCGTCGAGCAGCTGCTTGGCATGCGCCAGTGCCTCGTCGATGATCGCCTGTCGACGGGCGGCGGTCCGCGATCCGGTTTGGCTATAGGTCGTAGCCACAGCTACATGGTATAGCCGTCGTCGGTCGTGTCAAGCGGCGCATGGTCCGATGTGCCGTCGCACGCGCGTTCGTAGAGGGTCTCGCTCTGGTGGAGTACGTCGTCCCAGGTGATCCGCGCCGGCGTATTCGCGTTGTGGTGACGCATCCGGGCGAGTCGCGTAGGCGTGCCCGCCAGCTCCACGATGCGGTCGACCATATCGTCGTCGTCCTCGGCGAGCAGGCCCTCCACACCGTCGGCGATGAACTCCGCGATCCCCGTGCCGGCGTGGGCGATCACCGGAAGGCCGGCGCATCGCGCCTCGAGCGCGGCAATTCCGAAGGACTCGAGGGTGGCCGGGGCGACGTAGAAGTCGGCGAGCTCGTGCACCGCCCGGACCTGCTCGCGGTCGGCGGCGCCGATCAGATGCACCCAGTCGGTCATCCCGTGGTAGTGGAGGTAGCGCGCGAGTGACGGCGCCAGCGGGCCGTCCCCGGCGATCACCGCCTCCAGCCGGACGTTCGCCGGTACGGCGGCGCGGGCCCGGCGCAGCATCTGCAGCAGCTGCCGCGGCCGCTTGCGCCGGGCCAGGCGCCCGACGCTCGCGACCACGATCCGACCCGGGTCCCGCGGGACCGGCGGCGTTCTCGGCGGCCATGCCTCGGCACCGTTGGGCAGGATCGCGACCGGAACCTCGGGCCCGAGGAACCGCCGCAGCGGCTCGGCGGCGACCGCGCTCACCGCCGACCAGGTCAGCGGCCAACGCCGCCACCCCACCGCGAGATCCGCGCATCGGAGGAGCGGCGACGCGTAGGCCCACAGCGAATGCGCGGTGAGCACTGTCGGAATGCGGCGGTTGGCCGTGGCTGCGGCAGTCGAAAAGGCCAGCGGCGACATCGTGGAGACGTGCACGTGCACGACGTCGAAGTCCCCGTCGAGTACGGCGCGGCGGCCGCGGGCAGACCATCCGTAGCGGATCGTTCCGGCGTACTCACCGGACCGTGCCTGGGGACGCCGGACCGGCAGCCCGTCGATACCGACCGCCGGCCCGTCGGCGACGCAGGTCACGATCTGCACCTCGTGGCCGCGCTGTCGCTGGCGGACGGCCAGATCGTGGACCTGGCGCTCTATCCCGCCGAGTCGGGGGAAATAGCAGTCACTCACGTGCACGATTCTCAACAGCACATCCCCGCCGCCGGCTCACCGGATCGCGAACAGGAGCAGGCTGCCCGCGCCGACCACGAGGCAGTAGATGCCGAACGGGCGCAGCGAGCGGTTCGCGAGGTAGCGGGTGAGGAAACGCACCGACAAGTAGGCGCCGAACCCGGACAGGACCGATCCGAAGAGCACCTGTCCCCGGATCCCGTCGCCCAACGGGCCCGACAGGTCACCGAGCTTCAGCGCACCCGCGGCGAGAATGACCGGCGTCGCGAGGAGGAACGAGAAGCGCGCGGCGTCCTCCCGAGTCAGCCCGCGCACCATGCCGGCCACCATGGTGATCCCGGAGCGGGAGATTCCCGGTGCCAGCGCGAAGACCTGCGCCGTCCCGATCAACACCGCCTGCGCGACCGGCAGTTTGGCGATGCGCTCATCGGAGACCGGGCCGGTGATCCGCTCGTCGACGTACTGCGTGTCCAACGACCCGGATCGGCGGCGCAGCCGCTCCGCGCCGAGCAGGATCAGACCGTTGATCATGAGGAAGACGGCGGTCGGCCCCGGTTTCGCCAAGGTCGTGCGGAACCAGTGTTCGGCGAGCAGCCCGACGAGGCCGACCGGAATCGTGGCCAAGACCAGCAGCCAGGCCAGCCGCTGGTCGGAAGTGACGACCTCCCGCCGGACGATGCTGGTCACCAGGCCACCGATGATCCGCACCCAGTCGCGCCAGAAGTAGATGATGAGCGCGATCGCGGTAGCGACATGCAATCCGACGATGAACGCGAGGTACGGCGACTCCGGCCGCGACACGTTGAGGTCCTGCGCCCACGATCCGCCCACCCAGGCCGGGATGAGCACACTGTGCCCGAGGCTCGAGACCGGGAACAGTTCGGAGACGCCCTGCACGGCGCCGACGACGCCCGCCTCCAGCCAACTCAGCTGACCGCTCACGCCCTGCTCCGCCCTGCGCGCGCCCGACGCACCTCGAGCGCCACCGGGATCAACGAGATGATGACGATCAGCGCGATGATCGGCAGCAGGTACTTGTCGATGCTCGGGATCCGCGAGCCGAGGGCGTAACCGGCCACCGTTACCCCGACCGACCAGAGCAGGCCGCCGACGACCTGCCAGAGGACGAAGGTGCGCACCGGCACGCGCATCATGCCCGCGAGCGGATTCATGACCGTCCGCACGAACGGGATGAACCGAGCCAGCACGATGGCCTTCGCCTGCCCGTATCGATCGAAGACCTCACGCGCCCGGACGACGGCGGTCGCGACCCGCGCGCCCCTGCCCCGCTCGGTCAGCGCGGGCCCGGCGCTTCGCCCGATCTGGTACCCGACCTGAGCGCCGAGCAGCGCACCGGCCACGGCTGCGACCAGGACGGCCGGAAGCGAGAGATGCAGGGTGTCGTGGACCTTCGTCGTACAGAGCAATCCCGCTGTGAACAGCAGTGAGTCGCCCGGCAGGAAGATCCCGACCAGCAGGCCGGTCTCAGCGAAGAGGACGACGAAGATCCCGATCGTGCCGAAGCTGGACAGCAGGCTGTGCGGGTCGAGCAGGTTGACCGCATAGGTTTGTGCTGCCAGCACTGCCCAACTCCCTCATCTCGTGGTATCTACTACAAGAGTGTAGTAGATACACGGAGATTCTGGTCGACGGGCCGGAAGGATCAGCTGAGCGCCCGGCGACCTCCGGTCGCGGTCGCGGGGAGGCCGTCACCGACTGACCGCCGGGCCGCGTTGTCGCGCCATCCCCACGCTGTTAGCTTGCGGCGATGGAGATCCGGGTGGGCCAGACGGTGGTCCACTACGTGGAGCACGGGACCGGTCGACCCGCGCTGGTGCTCCACGGGGCCGGCGTCGACCACCGCGAGGCCGAGGCGTGCTTCGAGCCGGCGTTCGACGGCGTCGCGGGGCTGCGGCGGATCTATCCCGACCTCCCGGGCATGGGCCGGACCACCGCTCCCGAAACACTGCGCAGCGCCGACGACGTCCTCGACACGCTGCTCACCTTCGCCGACGAGGTCATGGGCGGGACGGCGTACCTCCTCGTCGGTCACTCGGCGGGCGCGTACTTCGCGCAGGCGATGGCCGCGCGGTGCCCGGAGCAGGTCGCCGGTCTGGCGCTCGTCTGTCCGTTGGTGCCAGCCACGCGCGACGTCCCGGACCATCGCGTCGTCGCCGGATCGGGAGAGCTCGGTGACGACGTCTTCCGGAGCTACTTCGTGATCCAGACCCCGGAGATGCTCGAACGGTACGAACGTTTCGTCGCTCCGGCCGCCGCCCTCGTGGACCAGGCGGCGCTGGGGCGGATCGGCGAACGGTGGGCGCTCACCCCCGATCACGCGCCGGCGTACGCGGGTCCGACCCTGATAGTGGCGGGGCGGCTGGACTCGACGGTCGGCTACGCCGCCGCCACCGACCTGCTCGACCACTACCCGCACGCCTCGCTCGCCGTGGTCGACGACGCCGGGCACGCCCTCCCCCACGAGCAACCGAAGGTCCTGCGCGCCCTCCTGGCCGAGTGGCTCGCGCGCGTCGAGCACTCGACCTGACGCGACGGTTAGCGGGCCTGGGGTGGGTCGTCCTCCGGCTGCACGTGGGCGAGCACGGCAGCGACGACCTCCTCCAGCGGCGGGCTGGTGTCGATCTCAATCGTCGCCATGGTGCGCAGGATCGGCTCGATGGTCTGCTTGTAGCGCAGCGCCTCGTCGACCTCTTCGTGCTTCTGGCCATAGGGATTGTTGGTCCGGGTGCGGAGCCGTTCGGCCATGACTTCGGCCGGCGCGCTGAGCAGAACAACGTGATCGAACTGGGGAAGGAACCGGCGCATCCGGCTCGACGTGCCGCTGAAGAAGAGGACGTCGGCGTCGTCGGTGGCGAGCACCTCCTGGACGCGGTCCTCGTCCCATTCCCACGCGCCGGTCTCATCCAAGGCCGAGAGTCCGTCGTAGTCCGCATCGATGGTCTTGTAGCCGCGGCCGCGCAGAGCGTCCAGGACGCTGGTCTTGCCGACGCCGGACATGCCCGTGACCAACACCCGCCTCATGGACGAGGGATCGTAGCGGTCGCCGGGAAAATGGCTGGGCGGGGCGATGCTCGGGTTGATAGCGTGCGCCGGACCGTGGCACCGCGCGAGGAGGTGAGACCCATGAACGCTGTATCGATGTGGGTGCTCCCCCTCGTCGTCACGGTCAGGCGATCGACGTAGGGGTCGCCGGGAGCGCCTCGACCACACGGCACTCCCGAAAGGAAATACCTATGCACTCTTTGCATTTCACCGCGGAGACTTCGTCCAAGGGCATGGTCGAGCGCGACTTCACCGTGGGCGAGATCTCCGGCGTCCTCTGGTCGCCCGCCTCGAGGGCCGACCGCGCGCCCCTGGTGCTGATGGGCCACGGCGGCGGTACGCACAAGAAGTGGCCGGCGATGGCGGGCCGCGCACAGGCCTCTGGTGACCGGCTGCGGCTTCCATGTCGCCGTCATCGATGCGCCTGGTCACGGCGGCCGCCCGCGCACGGCGTACGACGAGCAGGAGATCGCCGCCATGCTGCGGGCGAGGGCGGCGGGCGAGCCGGAGGGCCCGATCGTCGTTCGCTACAACGCGCAGCTGGCGGAGCGCGCCGTGCCCGAGTGGCGGGCGACGCTGGACGCCCTGCAGCAACTGCCGGAGATCGGCGCCGACGGGCCGGTCGGCTACTACGGGCTCAACATGGGCACCGCGATCGGCGTACCGCTCGTCGCGGTCGAACCGAGGATCACCGCTGCGGTCTTCGGCCTGCACTGGCCCGATCGGCTGGCCGAGCTGGCGAAGGGGATCACCATCCCGATCGAGTTCGCGCTCCAGTGGGATGACGAGCACATCCCGCGCGAGTCCGGGCTCGCGCTGTTCGACGCCTTCGCCTCGACGGAGAAGACGTTGCACGCCAACGCGGGCAGGCACAAGGAACTGCCCCGGTTCGAGGCCGACAGCGCGGTCCGGTTCTTCGGCCGGCACTTCGGCCGGACGGCGACGTCGGCGACCTGACAAGGCTGGTACCGGCGTCCGGTCACCCGGGAACACCCAGGCTGCCGCGTCGCGCCCCGACCCTCGCCGCGGCGGCGGTCATCGCCGCCGCGGCGAGGGCGAAGGCAGCGGCCGGGCCGTGGTCCTGGGCGATCGTCCCGGCGACCGCGTTTCCGCACGACGCGGCGACCAGTCCGCAGCCGACCGTGGCGGTGTAGGCGGTGGTGAGTGCGTGCGGCGGTGCGACATCGTCCAGCAGCGCCGATGACGCGATCGGCGTGACCGCGACCAGGGTGGAGCCGACGAACATCAGGACGAAGAGCGCGACGAGCATGCCGGCCTGCACGGCGAGCAGCAGCCCGAGACCCACCGACCCGAGGGCGAGCGTGACGAGGATGCCGAACAGGTACGGCAGGGTGAATCCGGGGGTGCGGAACACCCGGCGATAGGGAGCGAACACGGGCACGCCTCTCGGCTGTGCCCACCCACCCGGGTCAGCGGCCCGCGACGGCGTCGCGGCGTCCGCGCCCAATTTGCGTTCGCCGACTCCGGCGATGCGGGAACAATAGCCTCAGCGAACCGCTCGGAACAGCCCCTGTCTGAGGTGGCGCCAGCGCCCGTAGACGCGGCTCAGCTCCGGACCGTGAGGCCGAGATCGGCGGCCGAGGCAGCGAGGCGGCGGTCGAAGGTCGCGACATCGGCGTCGGCGGTCTCGGCGGCGAGCAGAACGCAGCAGTCAGGTAGCCGAAGTCCAATGCCAGCTCGCATGACAGCGAGCCGTACCGGTGCATTGTCCGAGAGCGCGATCGTCGCGATCTCGAGCTCGCGGATTGCCGTCTGAGCGGCGTCGAGTTTGCCGGTTCGGGCCGGGCCGACGAGCACTTCGGCCAGCGTCAGCGGGCTCGCACCGAGCGGCTCGTCGGCCGCGTCCACCAGGAGTCCGGTGGCCCGGTCATGGTGCGGGTCGGTCGCCTCGAGATGCGCGATCAGGACACTCGCATCCAGGACGATCACTCCGGCCAGTCCTCGCGCAGCTGCTCGAGGTAGTCGGGATCGTAGGTGCCGGTGAGGGCTCCACTGGTCTTGCGAATAGCCGCCAGCCGATCCTCCCGCCGCCGGCCCACCTCTTCGACCAGCGCCTGGTGACCTTCCTCGACCAGATGCACCAGGAGCTTGGCCCGGCTGTCCCGATCTTCGGGCCAGCGCTTGGCTGCGTCGTCAAGCGCAAGGGCGACCTGATCCGTTTCGGTGATCAGGTGACGGGGCCGCGTGGTCGGCATGAGCCAAGTGTAACACTAGTCTGTCAGGTGATACACCGGTCAGGTAGGCCGCCCTAAGGGCGCAGCATGAACGACGTCGCCCGCGAGGGTCTCCGCACGGTGACGTCGCAGGCGGCGCACGAGGACAAGGTGCGCGCGCTGACCCGTCGCGTGATGTCGGAGCAAGCCGGCCTCCTCAAACGTCTGGGTGAGGCGTGACCGAACTGCTGACCTTCGAGGACGCCCTCGCCGTCCTCGATGAGATGCACCTGGTCGTCGGCGACCCGGGCCTGCTCGTGTCGGCGGTTGGACGGCCGGCCGCGACCGTTTTCGGCCAGGACGCCTATCCGGATCTCGTCACCAAGATCGCCGCTCTGCTCGAAAGCGTGGTCCGCGTTCACGCGCTGGTCGACGGCAATAAGCGTGCCGGCTGGGTATTCGCGATCGTCACGTTGTGGCTGAACGGCTACGAATTCGACTACGACGAGGATCAGGCCTTCGGATTGGTCATGTCGGTGGCCGATGGCAGTATCCGGCTGCCGGACATCGCAAAATGGTTCGACGGCCGCACCAGACGACGGAGTGCATCGCGGGTCTCGGGGTCGGTCGAGTAGAGCACGGTGCCGACCATTCCCCTGGTGAGCAGCACCTTGTAGACGTTGCGCACGAGCGCATCGAACTGCTGGTTGCTGACGTTCTTCTGACTGCGGAAGTCGGGGTCGCGGTTGGCCGACCGGTTGCTCACGAACTCGCCGTCCCGCCAGACGAGGTCCGGTCCGATGATGACGCCGCCCCAGTCGTACTCGAAGCCCTGTGCGGTGTAGACGCAACCGACCTGGCCGATCCCGGCCGGGTCGCTCGCCCAGAGTGCTGCGGGCGGCG
The DNA here is from genome assembly GCA_963828605.1 of uncultured Actinomycetota bacterium. Lineage (GTDB taxonomy): Bacteria > Actinomycetota > Actinomycetes > Mycobacteriales > QHCD01 > DASXJE01. The sequence goes on from CAWHER010000001.1 coordinate 1,443,576, forward strand.
CGCCGCCGACCCGCTGCTCGCCCTTGAGGTTCCACGGCCGGGCCCAGTCACCGATGGCGACGTCCGGGACAAGCGTCGCATCGGAGCGAGGGTCGCTCCATGGCCAGCAGTACCCGGCGGACATACGCGCGGTGTAACCGTCGCCCTCCTTCCTTCGCAGCAGCCGCTCCATTTCCAGCGGTGTGTCGGCCACCAGCAGGTCGAACCGCTCGTCGCCGCCCCACTCGGACGGTGACTCCTTGCTCAACCCCAGCAACGACTCGACCCAGCTGACGTACGACGCACTGCCGCCGCACCGGAACTGCTCCGGCAGCTCGACCTCGTGCACACGAAGCGACTGCGCTTCGGCGTAGGCCTTGATCGAGTCGACCTCGCCCATCTCACCGGGCCGTACGACCTGGTTCTGGTCGAGAAGGAAGACGGGCACGCGGGCAGCGCCCATCAGCTCGTCGATCTGCAGCCGTCCGGTCCGGTACTGGGCCCGGGTATACCGGTTGGCCGACGTCTCGCGAATCCGGTGGGCCTCGTCGAGAATCAAGACATCGAGTCCGTTGGTCTCGGCGTCCATGAACTGGTTGAAGTACTTGAACAGCTTCTTGACGCGTGGGGACCGGTGGCCGGCGACCTTGCGGAGGGTCTGGGTGAACGACCGCGACCCGGTCGCGTGCAGCACGGTGCGACCTTCTCTCGCGAGCTCGCCCAGCAACGAGAGCGCGATGACGCTCTTGCCACTGCCCGGACCGCCGGACACGATGACGACGGCTTTGTGGTCCGATCGCCGAGCCATGTCCACCTCGTGCATGACAAGGTCGACCGCGAGCTGCTGGTTGCCCTGGAGGGTGAACTGCTCTCGCCGCTGTACCTCCTCGGCGGCGACCGCGAGCAGTTGTCGTGACGGTGCCACGGCCGAGCGCAGGAGCTCATCGGCGTACGGCGCCCCGGGCACGTCAGGGTCCAGCCTCGTCCGCAGGAACTCGTGGAACCTGGCGCGTTCGCTGCCAATGAACAGTCGACCGTGGAGGTCGGGCCGGAAGTCGAACAGATCGGCGACCGGCTCCCGCGCCATCGCGTTGTGCAGGTAGGCCACTCCGGCCACCGATTCCTCGTCGCCGTGCAATGTGCGGGCGAAGTCGATGACATGGGTGCAGTAGTTGCGGACCTGTCGCACCGGGTGCGTCTTGGGACCACCGGGCTGGCCGACGACCTCGATCAGATTCGGGTCGTTCTCCCAGTGACGGGCCGCGGACCACTGTTTCAGCTCGACCACGACGTAGGACGAGCGTCGAGTCTCCGGATGCACACCCGCGAGTACGACGTCCGCCCGCTGCGAGGTCAGCGGCAGCTGGTACTCGACGAGGACCTCGACATCCGGCAGGCCGGCGTCGATCAGGTCCTGAGCGAGGACCGGAAGGCTCCGCCTCCACGACCGCGCCTCGGCCGGCGACGGTCGCCGCCCGGCCTGGAACAGCATCTGCTCGAGCAACCTCTCAACAACCGAGTCGGTCGATGCCACGCGCGCAAGCTCGGCAGCGGTGTAACGAAGCGTCACCCGGACTTCCCCCATGCAGCACGAATCGAATCGTGCGGGTGGGGGCATCCACGGTGCCGGTCGACGGATCACCGTCGAGGGCGCCAGCCCGTCGGGCCGCGGCGGCCATATTAACTCGCGACCCTTCGGGGACGTGGCATGCTGCGCGCGTGGCGAGCCTTGACGAGTTCCGGGAGTCCTACCACCAGTTCATCGATGAGCGGGACTGGGCCCAGTTCCACGACCCCAAGTCCTTGCTCCTCGCCCTGGTCGGGGAGGTAGGTGAGCTTGCAGAGCTCTACCAGTGGGTGCCCGCCGATGAGGCCGCGCAGCGTGCCGGGACTGAGCCGTTGAAGACACGAACCGCCGAGGAGGTCGCCGACGTCTTCATCTACTTGGTCGGTCTCGCCGACGCCCTCGGCGTCGATCTCCTGGACGCCGCGAGCAGGAAGCTGGAAGCCGCTCGCTCCCGGTTTCCGGTCGCCGACTATCGCGCTAAGGCTCCCGACAAGTCGCTGGCGTAACCGGCCGCCGAACAGCATCGATCACGCGTGGCTCCGCCGAAGGCGCCCTTGACGGACGCCGGACGGCCCGGAGAGAGGCCGCGTAGAGGGGCAGGCGGGCGGGGCCGTGCTAGCCGTCGATGAGGACGCCGAGGCCGTCGAAGACGCGCTGCAAGCCGAATTCATAGGCGTGGTCGGGGTCGTAGGCGCTGCCGTGGGCGGCGCCGGCGGCTGCACCGACGCGCACCGCGGTCGGATAGGCGCCCGCGTCGAGGACGCGAGTGAGTAGCGGGGCGTTGATCGCCCACCATTGCTCGTCGTTCATGGCGCTGTCCCGTTGGATGACCCGTGCGTCGGTGGCGGCGCGGGCGCTGGACTGCACGAAGCTGAGCAGGTAGCTCAGGGCGGCGTCCATGTCGACGTCGTCGAGTCCGAGGCCGTCCAGCGCGGAAAGCTCGTGCTCGTACTTGGCGATCGCCCCAGGGCCGAGTGGCGGCCGGATCGTGGAGACGGCCACGGCCCACGGGTGGCTCTCGAACAGTGCCTTGTTCTCCTCGGCGACGACGGTGAGCCGGTCGCGCCACGGCCGTCCGGTGGTGTCCCTGCGGGCCATGCCGGCATAGGCGGCATCGAGCATCAGATCGAGCAGCTCGGCCTTTCCCGGCACGTAGGTGTAGAGCGTCATTGCTGCCACATCGAGAGCCTTGGCAAGACGGCGCATGCTCACCGCGTCGAGGCCGTCGGCGTCGGCGAGGCGGGTTGCCGCGCCGATGACTGCATCGACGCTGAGTCCCTGCGGCGGCCCGTGCTTCGACCCGTCGGCCGCGGGTCCACGCCACAGCAGCTGCAGTGTCCGGGCGGGGTCGCCAGCGCCGCTGCGGTCGGTCATGGGCGCATCCTCTCGCATCCATCTTTGTACGGTGTACGAGGTACGGCGTACGATGACCTTAGCTGGTCGCCACCGCTGCCTCTTGTGCTAGGAGCATCCATGCAGATCACCGCGTCGGCCGTCTCCCTCAACGTCAACGACGTCAACGCGTCCGCCACGTTCCTCATCGACCACTTCGGCTTCCGCGAGGAGATGGCCGCCGACGGTTTCGCGGCGCTTGCACGCCAGGATCTCGGCATGAACGTCGTGCTGCTGCGCCGTGGACTGGCCATGCTGCCGGACGACCAACGCGACAACCACGCAACCGGCGTGATCCTCGCCTTCGTCGTCGACGACCTCGACGCCGAACTGCAGCGCCTTACCGCCGAGGGCGTCACCATCACCATGCCGTTGCGCTCGGAGGAATGGGGAGAGCGCGCTTTCCAGGTCACCGACCCGAACGGGATCTTGGTCCAGCTCATGGATTGGAACGCGACCACGACGCCATGACCAAGTTGATCAGGACCACACATCTCGCGGTGGTCCGACGACGGCTGTTTCGGCGCCCCCGCAGCACAAAAGAGTGGCTGATCGCCATCGTCGCTACAGGCGCACTGCTCACGATCAAGCTGACCGTCGGCGTCGGCGGAGTCCTCCTCATATGGCACCTGCTGCAGTGACCGCGGTGATCACGACCGCCCTGATCCCGCCGGCACTCATGCCCCGCTTATTGACGCTGGACCTGAGGCCCAGGCCGTGCCTAGTCTGCCGGGCGTGGCGATGTATCACATCGGCGGCCTATCCGGCACTGGTAAGTCAACGCTGTACGCAGAACTGGCCCGAAGAGGCCATCACGCCGTCGATGCCGACGCGGCGTTTGGCTACTTTGCCGACCCAGTTAGCCGCCTGCCGAGCCAGCTCGAGCGGCGAGCGAACTGGATGTGGGACACGAAAAAATTACGAGCATTTGCCGACGAGCCGCGTGATGCGCCGGTATTCATTTGCGGCGGAGCGATGAACGAAAATGAATTCGTGGATTTATTCGCCAAGCGATTCATGCTGTATGTTGATAGCGATACGATGCTGGAGAGACTTCTCACTCGAACCAACAATGACTTTGGAAAGGGTGCGGAAGAGATGGCTGAGCAGCTAGAGCTGAATATGGGTACGGTGGACTACGCAAAGCGAATCGGATCGACCGTCATCCACGCTACGCGGCCTATCAGCGAGGTGGCGGATGACATCGTGAGGCTCACGCTCTAGCCCCCGGTCGTGCTGATCCGGGGCGACAGCGGGTAGGTGCCGATCAGCAGCGACCTCTCCCACGGCCGGAATGTTGGCGGGCGCCAACGCCAAGAGCGTGCAGCGGATGTTCGATGCTGAACGCAACGCAGCCCTCTGACCTGCGATTTCGTGGGTGGAGCTGAGGGGACTCGAACCCCTGACCCCCACACTGCCAGTGTGGTGCGCTACCAGCTGCGCCACAGCCCCTTGCCTGCGTCACTCTACCGTGCCCCAAGCGTGCTCAGCACACTCCGGGGTCGACCACCAGCGTCCCGGCGTCGACGTCCAGCACTCCCCGTACGCCGAGCGGCACCGGCCGCTGCCCCGGGCCGTGACCGACGGGCAGCCCGCCGAGCACCGGCACCCCGAGGTCCCCCAGCCGGTCACCGAGCACGTCGACCACCGAAGGCGCCGACGACGGCGACCCGCAGTCCGTGAACTGCCCGACCACCACCCCCGCCAGCTCGGAGAGCACCCGGGCCCGCCTCAGATGGGTCAGCATCCGGTCCACCCGGTACGGCGCCTCGTCCACGTCCTCGATCACCAGCAGCCCGCCCGATAGGTCCGGGAAGTCCGGTGTGCCGAGGGTCGTGGTCAGCAGGCTGAGGTTCCCACCGAGCACGGTGCCCGACGCCACCCCCGGCACAGAGACGGTCGACGTCGGCTCACCCGGGTCCCGTTCGAGCACCACCGAAGACGAGGGATCGGTCAGAGAGGCACGCAACGCCGATGACGCATCGGAGGAGATCCGCGCCGGATCCCACGCCAGGCACGGCCCGAGGATGCTGGCCACCCCTGCCCGCCGCCACACCGCCAGGTGCAGCGCCGTGATGTCGCTGAAGCCGACGACGAGCTTGGGCGATGACCGCAGCACCTCCCACGGCACCGCGTCGACGATCCGCTGCGCGCCGTACCCGCCCCGCGTGCACATCACCGCCCGCACCGACGGGTCGAGCACCGCCGAACACAAGTCGGCGATCCGGTCGGCGTCCGACCCCGCGAGGTAGCCCGACCGCGACAGGGCGTGCGGCCCGAGCGACACCTCGAGACCCCACGACGCCAACAACGAACGAGCCCCGTCGACCCGTGACGACGCAGCCGGACCGGACGGCGAGATCAGCGCCACCCGGTCCCCGGACCGAAGGGCCGGGGGCAACAAGGGCGTCACTGCGACGCTTTGGTGACCGCCGCCTGCAGCGTCTGGGGGTCGGGGAAGGCCAGGTTGGCCGCCCGGACATCCTTGCCGTCGACCCGGACGGTCGGGGTGCCGGTCACGTTGGCCTTCGACGCGGCGTCGGTGATGCCCGCGACCCACTTCTTGTACTTGCCGCTGTTGACGCAGGACGCCAGCGACGGGCTGGTATCGCCGGCCTGTTTGCCTAACGCGATGAGCTGGGCGTTGCTGAGCCCGGGACTGCCCTCCTGCGGTTGGTTCGCGTAGAGCAGGTCGTGGAACTTCTTGAAGACCGCCGGCGTGGACATGCACGCCGCGGCGTTGGCGGCCCGGCTGGAGTAGCCCGGCGGGCTGGAGTTGGGGTCCAGGAAGCCCAGCGGGTGGTAACGGAACTTCGCCGTACCGTCGTTGATCATCGAGGTGATCTTCGCGCCGGTCATCTTCTCGAACTGGCCGCAGACCGGACAGATGAAGTCCTCGTACATGTCGACGGTGACCTTGGCCGACGACTTGCCCACCACGATCCCGTTGCCCGAGGCGATCGTCGGCGTCACCGCGGGGCCGGCCACCGCGGCCCGATGGGACTGCACCCCGATCCCGATGCCGAAGACCGCCACCAGCGCGACCAGCACTGCGACCGACGTCACCTGCAGCCGTTTGGCCGCCTCCCGCCGCCGTTGCTCCTGCAGCGCGGCCAGCCGGCGCTGCGCCTCCTTGGTCCGCCGCGGTCCGACCCGTGCGGTCACCGGGTCGTTGCCGGAGTTGCGCACCCACTCGTCCGCGGAGTACTTGCTCGTCGGCCACAGGGACAGCAGCACCGCCCCGATGAAGAGCAGGACGTCACGGACCAGGTCGGCCGTGTACGTCGTCGCCTGGCCGGCCTTGAGCGGACCGCCGCCCCCGAAGCACCCGCAGTCGATTTGCAGGCCGCGGGCCGACGCCTGGGCGATGCCGACGATGTAGACAAGAAAGAGGAGAGCGGACACGACGGCGACCAGCCGGGTCGCCAGCCCGGCGATCAGCAGGACGCCGAGCGCGATCTCGACGTAGGGCAGGCCGTAGCCGAGACCCTTGACCAGGAACTCGGGCAGCACCTGGTAGGCCCGCACCGCCCGGACGCTGCCGGCTGCGTCGCCCACCTTGCTGATGCCGGCGTAGATCCAGAGCACCCCGACGACGACGCGGAGGACGAGGGCGAACCACGGCCAGGCGGTCGGCACCCACGCCGGCAACCAGGAGGGTCCGCGGCCCGACGGCGGAGGCGCGGGCGTCCGGACATCAGCCCCCTTCCGCGACGAGACCGGCATATCGCGTCACCCCTTCTGCTTCGCGACGACCGGCAGGTCGTGGCTGATGTCGCTCGGGCTGTTCCCCTGCTGGAAAAATACCCGGGCGAGATTGTCCGGACCGTAAAGCAGCACCTGCGCCGAGTGGGTCTGTCCTCCGTCTTGCGCGACCGTGACCCCGGCGAGACGCTGCGCGGCCTCCACCTGTGCCTGCGTCCCGGTCAACCCGATGAACGGCACCGGCAGCCCACCGTCGAAGCGGGCCAACCACCGGCCGAGTACCGCCGGCGTGTCCCGCTTCGGGTCGGTGGTCACGAAGACCACCCGGGTCTCCCGGCGCAGGGTCATCGGCACCATCCGCAGCGCCGCGGCCTCGTCGGCCATCGTGGTCGGGCAGACGTCCGGGCAGTGGGTGTAGCCGAAGTAGAGGAGGGTCGGGCGCCCGGCGGTCTCGGCCCGGAAGTCATAACGCCTGCCCCGGGTGTCGGTGAGCGTGAACGACGGCCTCGGGTGCGGCCCGGCCAGCCGCTCACCCCGGTAGACACCCGGTGGAGCCGTGGAGAGCTCGGCCACCGGTTTCTGGTCCATCCCGGACATCCGATGACCTCCGCCCGAGGTCTGGTCCGAGCTGCATCCGGCGGCTACGAGAGCCAGGGAGCCCAGCGCAGCGGCCACTGACCACCGTGTCCGTCTCAGCACGCACCCAGTGTCCCTCATGCCCGATCCGGCCCGGCAACGGACGCGGAGCGGGGCCGGGGCGCACACTGGGGCCCGCCAGCCCGTACGATCCGCGGGACATGCCGCACCTTCTTCCGGAGCCTCCCTCGTGCGCCTGCGCCTGAGCCCCAAAGACGAGAGCTTCTACGAGATGTTCACCGCGGCGGCAGACAACCTGGTCGCCGCGGCTGACGTCCTCGCCGAGTTCTTGAACGAGAGCGCGAACCGGGAACAGCTCGCCATCCGGCTCCGCGACCACGAGCACGCCGGCGACACCACGACCCATCAGATCTTCCGGCAGCTCAACACCAGCTTCGTCACGCCGTTCGACCGGGAGGACATCTACACCCTCGCCTCCAATCTCGACGACGTCATGGACGCGATGGAGGCCGCGGCCGACCTGATCGAGCTGACCGGCCTGGAGACGCTGCCCTCGGAGATGGCCCGCCAGGTCGAGCTGCTCCAGCGGGCGTGCCGGACGACGGCCGAGGCCATGCCCCGGCTGCGGACCATGAAGGAGCTCGAGCCGTTCTGGATCGAGGTCAACCGGGTCGAGAACGAGGCGGACAAGCTCTACCGCCGCCTGCTCTCCCGGCTTTTCAGCGGTGACTACGACGCGCTGACCGTGATGAAGCTCAAGGAGGTCGCCGACCAGCTGGAGGAGGCGGCCGACGCGCTCGAGCACGTGGCGAACGCCGTCGAGACCATCGCCGTCAAGGAGTCCTGAGTGAGGCTGGCCCACCCGTGAGCCTCGCTGTCGCCGGGCTCCTCGTCATCATCATCGTCGCGCTGGCGTTCGACTACACCAACGGTTTCCACGACGCGGCCAACGCGATCGCCACCACGGTCTCGACCAAGGCGCTGACCCCCCGGGTCGCGCTCGCCATGGCGTCGGTGATGAACGTCGTCGGCGCCCTCGTCTCAACCAAGGTCGCCGCCACCATCGGCTCCGGGATCGTCGACCCCCCGCAGAACAACGAGGGCCTGCAGATGGTCTTCGCCGCGCTGATCGGGGCGATCACCTGGAACCTCGTGACCTGGTACTTCGGCCTGCCCTCGTCCTCCTCCCAGGCGCTGATCGGCGGCCTGGTCGGGTCGGCCCTCGCCGCGGCGCAGGTCGTGAAATGGACCGGCCTGGTCGACAAGGTCATCCTCCCGATGGTGCTCTCGCCGATCATCGGCCTCGTGATCGGCTACCTCTTCATGCTCGCCGTGCTCTGGACGTTCCGGAAGGCGAACGCCGGCAAGACCACCCGCGGCTTCCGGTTCGCCCAGATCGGGTCGGCCGCCGCGATGTCCTTCGGGCACGGCACGCAGGACGCCCAGAAGACGATGGGCATCATCACCCTCGCCCTGGTGACCTCGGGCCACCTCGCGAGCTTCGTCGTTCCCGTCTGGGTGATCCTGGCGTCCGCGCTGGCGATCAGCCTCGGCACCTACGCCGGCGGCTACCGGATCATGCGGACCCTCGGCCGGCGGGTGATCCAGCTGACTCCACCGGGCGGTTTCTCCGCCCAGACGGTGGCCTCGAGCATCCTGCTGATCTCGGCCTACGTCTACGCCGTCCCGGTGTCGACCACGCACGTGATCACCTCGTCGATCATGGGCGTCGGCGCGACCCGGCGTTTCTCCGCGGTGCGCTGGGGCGTGGCCGGCAACATCGCGGTCGCCTGGGTCCTCACCCTGCCCGCCTCGGCCGCAGTCGCCGCGCTGGCCTTCGTGCTCGTCCACGCCATCCTCTGACCACGGGTCCCGGGTCAGGGCGGCCACCTAGGGCAGCCAGCTGACGTGCCCCTTGAGCAACGCATACCCGACGAAGGACACCATGTCGATCAGGCTGTGCGCCACGATCAGCGGCAGCACCCGCCGGGTCTTCTGGAAAAACCGACCGAAGATCAGCCCCATGACGAAATTGCCGGCGAAGCCGCCGAAGCCCTGGTAGAGGTGGTAGCTGCCGCGCAGCGTGGCGCTGGCCAGCAGCGCCCGGCCGGGCCGCCAGCCCATCCGCTCCAGCCGGGTCAGCAGGTAGCCCACCACGACCACCTCTTCGAGCAGGGCGTTCTCGACCGCGGACAACAGCAGCACGGGGTAGCGCCACCACACGTTCGGCAGCGCCTCGGCCACGACGTTCAGGCTCAGGCCGATCGCGTGCGCGCCCAGATAGAGCCCGATCCCGGGGATCCCGATCAGCAGGGCGAGCAGGATGCCGCGGACCAGGTCCCGCCGGGGCTCCCGGCCGTCCAGTCCGATCGCCGAGGGCGGCTGGCCGCTGCGCTCCAGCAGGAAGACGGCGAGCAGGGCCGGGATGATCGCCGCGAGGATGCCGAGCAACTGCAGGGTGAGGTCGAGCCAGGGCCGCCCGGGGGCGGCCGAGCCGTTGAGCACGGCCTGCTGCTGGGAGAGCGGCTTCGCGGCCGTCAGCGACCCGATCAGGTTGACCGCGGCGAAGAGGGCCGACATGCCGAGCGAGACGCCGAGGACCAGCAGCACCTCGACGCGCATCCCGCGCCGATCCGCCGTCCGTGGCTCGTCCGTCGCCCTGTCCATCCCGGCTCGCACCCTAACCGCTGGTCAGATGATGCCTTCCGAATCGCCGCCCGATACGGTTTCATCGGATGACTGTCCTGACCCGCAGTAGACAGTGTGGAGGCACGCAAAGATGCAACGACGACGGCTCGGCCGACTCGGACACGAAAGTTCGGTACTGCTCTACGGCGGCGCGATGCTGGCCGAGGTCGACCAGGACACCGCGGACGAGTCCATCCAGCTGGCCCTGGACTCCGGGATCAACCACTTCGACACGGCGGCCGGCTACGGCGACGCCGAGCTGCGGATGGGCCCGTGGATGCCCCGGATCCGCAACCAGATCTTCCTCGCCACCAAGACCCAGCTGCGTACGGCCGAGGAGGCGTGGGCGCAGATCAACGCCTCGCTCGAGCGGCTGCAGACCGACCACGTCGACCTGATCCAGCTGCACGCGATTGGCGACCTGGAGGAGCTCGACAAGGCCACCGGGACGGGCGGGTCGCTCGAGTCGGCGATCCGGGCGCGGGACGAGGGCATGGTCTCCGCGATCGGGATCACCGGGCACGGCCACCAGGCACCGGCCACGCACCTGGAAGGGCTCCGACGTTTCCCGTTCGACACGGTGCTCTCCCCGTGGAACTACGCGCTGTCCAAGCGGCCCGACTACGCCGCCGACTTCGCCGCCCTCTCCGAGGAGATCCAGCGCCGCGACGTCGGCCTGATGACGATCAAGACCGTCGCCCGGCAGAACTGGCCGGACGAGACCAAGAAGCGCTACAGCACCTGGTACGAGCCGCTCGACGACCAGGAGCGCATCTCGGCCGCCGTCGCCTTCGTGCTCTCGCACCAGCAGATCACCGGCATCGCCACCGCCGGTGAGGTCCGCCTGCTGCCGCTGATCGTCCAGGCGGAGAAGGACGCGGCCGGTATCTCGCGCGAGGACGCCGCGGCCGTGCTCGACAAGGAGTCCGACTACTCCTCGCCGTTCGTGTCGATGGCGATCTGAGCGCCCCGACCGACCGGTAAGACCTGAACCGCACGATCAAGCGACATCCACCCATGACCGCACGACGACCGAGAAACGGAGCACCGTGAATCCGCTTTCCGTACAGCTGTACTCCCTGCGCGACCAGATGGACGACCCGCGCGCCGTCCTGACCAAGCTCGCCGAGATCGGCTACGGCGCCGTCGAGCCCTACAGCCCGACCACCGACCCGACCGGCTTCCGGGCGATCGCCGACGAGCTCGGCCTGTCGGTGTCCAGCACCCACGCCCCGATCCTCGGCGAGAAGCGCGACGAGGTCCTCGACGCGATGGCCACCATCGGGACCGACACGGTGATCGTCCCGGCGACCGCCCGTGACCGGTGGACCGACCGCGAGGGCGTCGAGGGCGTCGCCGCCGAGCTGAACGAGACGGCCAAGCACGTCGCCGCCCGCGGGATGCGCATCGGCTACCACAACCACTGGTGGGAGCTGGAGAACGTCGTCGACGGCCGGCCGGCCCTCGAGGTGTTCGCCGACGCGCTCGACCCCGAGCTGATCCTCGAGGTCGACATCTACTGGGCGGCCGTCGGCGGGGTCGACGTCCCCGAGCTGCTGACCCGACTCGGCGAGCGCGTGCGCCTGCTGCACGTCAAGGACGGCCCGGCGACCAAGGGCGACCCGATGACCGCGGTCGGCAAGGGCGTCGTCCCGATCACCGCGTCGCTCGCGGCCAGTCCCTCCGTCGAGTGGCGTGTCGTCGAGCTCGACGAGTGCGCCACCGACATGGTGCAGGCACTGGCCGACAGCTACGCCTTCCTGACCGCCGGCGGCGCCCGGTGAGCGGAGGTCGACCCGTCAAGGTCGCAGTCGTCGGCTGCGGCACCATCAGCAAGGCCTATCTGTCCAACCTCACGGCGTTCCCCGACGTCGAGGTGGTCGGGTGCGCCGACATCGACACGGCCCGGGCCAAGGAGGTGGCCGCCGAGCACGGTGTCCCCGTCTCCGGCGACGTCGACACGGTCCTCGCCGACCCCGACGTCGAGATGATCGTCAACCTGACCATCCCGGCGGCGCACGTCTCGGTGGCCACGGCGGCGCTGCAGGCCGGCAAGCACGTCTACGGCGAGAAGCCGTTCAGCCTGGAGCGGGAGGACGGCCACAGCCTGCTCGCCGAGGCCGCGCAGCTCGGCCGGCGGATCGGCAACGCGCCGGACACCTTCCTCGGCGCCGGGCTGCAGACCTCGCAGCGGCTGATCGCGCAGGGCGCGATCGGCGAGCCGCAGTCGGCGCTGGTCTGCATGCAGAGCCCCGGCCCGGAGAGCTGGCATCCGAGCCCGGAGTTCCTGTTCCAGTACGGCGGTGGGCCGCTGATGGACATCGGCCCCTACTACCTGACCATGCTGGTGCAGCTGCTCGGGCCGGTGTCCAAGGTCGCTGCGGCGGCCCGCAAGGCCAAGGCGGAGCGGGTCATCGGCTCCGGGCCGAAGGCCGGGACGTCGTTCGCCGTCGAGGTGCCGACCCACAGCACCTCGCTGGTCGAGTTCGTGGCCGGTCCGGTGGCCACCATGGTGATCAGCTTCGACTCGCCGGTGAGCCGGCACGGGTTCGTGGAGATCACCGGCACCGAGGCGACGCTGCGGGTACCGGACCCCAACACGTTCGGTGGCCCGGTGCGGATCCGCAAGGCCGGGGACGAGGACTGGCAGGAGTTGCCGCTCACCGGGACGACAGCCGGCCGGGGCATCGGTGCGCTGGAGATGGCGCAGGCGATCCGGGCCGACCGTCCGCACCGCGCGTCCGGCGAGTTGGCGATGCACGTCGTCGACGCGATGGCGGCGATCAGCGACTCGGCGCAGCGCGACGAGTTCGTGCCGGTCACCGTCGGCTGCCAGAGCCCGGAGCCCCTGCCCGAGGGCTGGGACCCCTACACGTCAGTGCTCTAAGGCGTCGAGCCGGTCCACCGCCGAGTCGGCGATCGACTCGGCGGTGCCGGCGACGTCGACCTCGAAACCGTTCTCGTCTGCGCCCAGCGGCTGCAGGTCGTGGAACTGGCTGTCCAGCAGTGCCGCGGGCATGAAGTGGCCGTGCCGCGGCACCAGCCGAGCGCTGATCTGCTCGGCGCTCCCGGCCAGGTGCACGAAGACCACCTCGGGCCGGTCCTTGCTCAGCAGGTCGCGGTAGGAGCGCTTGAGCGCCGAGCACGTGACCACCCCCGACCGCCCGGCCGCCACCTGCTCGTCGATCCACCCCCGGACCTGCCGCAGCCACGGCCAGCGATCCTCGTCGGAGAGCGCATGCCCCGACGCCATCTTCGCGACGTTCTCCGCGGGATGCAGCGAGTCGCCCTCCGCGAACGCCCACCCGAGGCGCTTCGCGATCACCTCCCCGACCGTCGTTTTACCCGATCCGGACACCCCCATCACGACGGCGATGTGCACGGGCGGCGTGCCGTCGGTGTGCACCGGCAGTGAGCCGTCACCGCGGTCGGACATCCGCAACCTCCCTGTTTACAAGCCTCACCGAGCATGGCAGCATCCCGCGCCACGCTAGGCGGAAGGGACCCCGAATGAAACTCCTGCGAGCCGTGGCCGCTACCGCGGCGGTCGCCCTGGCCACCGGGATCGCTCTGGTGTCCCCCGCCCACGGCGCCGAACCGGCGGCCGCACAGCAGCCCGGCGGCGACACGGCGACCCTGCGCGGGTACGCCACCGACACCTGGCGCTCGATGGCCGCCATGGCCGACCCGGCCACCGGCCTCGTCTCGGACAACATCGCCGGTGACCTGTCGGCCGGCTCCCGCTCCGCCTACACCTCGCCCACCAACATCGGCGCCTACCTCTGGTCCGCGGTCTCCGCGCGCGACCTCGGCATCATCAGCCGCGACGACGCGATGCACCGGATGCGCCAGACCCTCGACACGCTCGGGACGCTGCAGCGCGACCCGGCGTCCGGCATGTTCTTCAACTGGTACGACCCGCGCAGCGGGGCCGTCCTGCGGACCTGGCCGGTCGACGGCAGCACCATCACGCCATTCCTGTCCAGTGTGGACAACGGCTGGCTGGCCGCGGCACTGATGACGGTCCGCACCGCCGAGCCCCGCCTGGCCACCGAGGCCAACGCCCTGCTCGCCCCGATGGACTTCGGCTTCTACTACGACAAGAACGCGCGCCCCGGAGTCGGCGGCGAGTTGGCCGGCGGCTTCTACGAGGAGAAGCCGCCCGGCTGCTCGGTCGTCGGCAACTACCGCAGCCGCGGGCCGGACGTCTACTACACCTGCAACCACTACGACGTGCTCAACAGCGAGCCGCGGATCGCCAGCTACATCGGGATGGCACTGGGCCAGATCCCGCTGTCCCACTACTTCACGCTCTACCGCACCTTCCCGCCGGACTGCACACAGTTCGGCTGGCAGCAGATGCAGCCGGTCGGCTTCACCCACACCTACATGGGCATCAACGTGTACGAAGGCGCGTACCAGTACCGCGGCCTGCAGTTCGTACCGACGTGGGGCGGGGACATGTTCGAGGCCCTGATGCCGGACATGTTCGTGCCGGAGGAGAGCTGGGGGCCGAAGAGCTGGGGGCTCAACGACCCCGCCTACGTCCAGGGCCAGATCCGCCACGGGCTCGACGAGGCCGGCTACGGCTACTGGGGCTTCTCGCCGTCCAGCGACCCGAAGGGCGGCTACACGGCGTTCGGCGTCCCGTCGCTCGGCATGGACGGCGGCGGCTACCCGTCCGACGAGCAGCAGACCGTCGACGACCCGGGCATCCCCGGCTGCCGGGCAGCCAAGCCCGCGCCGACGTGGGGCGACGGCGTCGTCACCCCGCACGCGTCGTTCCTCGCGCTGAAGTTCGCGCCGAAGGCCGCGGCCGACAACCTGGCGAAGCTGCGCGCCCACTTCGACGCCTACGGTCCGGGCGGGTTCTACGACGCGGTCGCCGTACGCAGCGGCACGGTCGCCAAGCGGTATCTCTCCCTCGACCAGGGGATGACGCTGGGCGCGCTCGGCAACTACCTGGCGCGGGACGACATCCGGCGGGCCTTCGACGCCGGCCCGGTGCAACGAGTCATCCGGCCGCTGCTCGGCATCGAACGCTTCAACGCTAAGCCGGTGGATTGACCGACGGCGCCGTCGGCCAGCCCGGCGGCATAGCGCGCTCGAGCGCGTGCCACCCGAGGTCGTGCTCGCGCTGTGCCTCCTCCGCCCGGCCGCCCCCGCGGACCCCGAACAGCCGCTTGGCGTAGAGCAGGTAGATCACCACGAGCACGTTGACCACCAGTGCGATGATCTTCGTGGCCGAGATGCGCCCGGTGAGTTCGTAGATCTCGGGCGCCATCAGCAGCGTCGTGGCGATGAACGTGAGGTATTCCGCCCAGCGTTTCTGCCGCCACAGCCCGACGGCCTCGACGCCCTCCAGGACGGCGTACGCCGCGACGACGAGGCCGAGCGTCCACAGCGTGGAGGTCTTGAGCCGGAAGGCGTGCTCGAGCTCGTGCAGGATGCCGTGGCTGGACTGCCCGCTCGGCCCGCCGAAGCCGCCCTGCCAGGCGGTGACGAGGCGGTAGAACGCGTCGCGCAGCTGGGTGCGGTTGCCGAGGAAGGTGAAGATCGCGACGGCGAGGATCGCGAGGAGGACGAAGTGGAAGGCGCGGTCGATCGCGATGAGGCGCAGCACGTACCTGTCGCGCAGCGGCTTGCCCCGCAGCGGCAGCTCGATCTCGGCGCGGTCCGGCGGGTGCACGCGCCCCGGTCGTGCCGGAGCGGACAGCGGCAGCCAGGAGTCGCAGCGCAGGCAGCGGTGCCATCGCAGGCCGTCGCCGGCGTCCCGGACGACGAGCGCATCCTCCGGCCGGATGGTCGCCGCGTCGGTGCCGACCAGAGAGTGCCCGTGCAGACCGCACCCGAGCAGCTCGTAGTGCAGCCGGATGCGGCGCCGGCGCGCCGGCACGGTGCCGGGCGGCGGGTTGCCGGTCGTCATCGGGGGAACAGCCCCAGGATCCGGTTCGACGAGCGGAGCATTTCTCGGCGCGGGATGACGAGAAGTAACCAGACGAACGGCGCTTCGGCGGGGATGACGAACGCCAGCGCGACCGACACGAGAAAGATCCCAGTGATGACCAGCGAGACCTGCGCCTCCTCGCGGGCCACCCGCTCGGGCATGGTCACGGTCGTGAGCGAGTGGCTGCTCGCCCAGAGCCACAGCGCCCCGAGGATCGCGCTCGCGACGGCCAGCGTGGACGCGTAGATCACGACGGCGGCGGTGGTGCCGCCGTGCTCACTCATCAGCGAGGACGGGAACGGCAGGGCCGCGACGACGAGCAGCAGCAACAGGTTGAGCCGCATCAGCCCGCCGTCGACCCGCATGACGTGCCGGAAGAGCCGGTGGTGGTTGACCCAGTAGCGACTCACGACGTAGAAGCTGAGCAGGAATGCCAGGTAGCTGGCCCCGTGCTCGGCCAGGGCGTGTGGCAGGTCCTCGTTGCTGACGCCGGGGATCCGCAGGTCGAGGGCGAGCAGCGTCATCGCGATGGCGAAGACCCCGTCGGACAGCGCCAGCACCCGGCCGAGGCCGGCGTCGTCCTCCTCCGGCTCGTCCGCATCCGGTCGCTCGTCGTCCTCGACCACGCCGGTCGCCTCCCGCCCTCCCAGCGCCCGCACCTGCCGGCCGTCCGGCCCGACGGTAGAGCACCGTGACGGGGATCTTCGCAGGTCCGCCCGGCGGGGACCGCCGGCTCGTCAACCGCGGGCCGCGGTCGGCCCGGCCCTCCCCCGTTGACGAACCGGCGGTCGTCCTCTCCCCCCACCCGTGAGCCCCTCCCGCCGTACGCCGGATGCACCCCACCGGTGTACGGCCAACGCACCACGGGTAGGTGCGCCACGTGCCGCTTTTAACCTCCGCTAGATGGTCTACCCCGATTGCGCCAACTGGTCAAACATTCGGCCGGGATGCCCAACGGGGAACCGGTTTCTGTCTCGTCCGCGCGGTGTTCTACGGTGCCTGGGGCGACTCTGACCCATTTCACGACGAGCGGGAGCGAATGTGTCCTTCCAGCAGCCTCTGACCGACGGGTGGACCCTCTCTCTCGCCGGCGCTGCCGACGGATCCTCCGGCGCGGTCCCGGCCGGCATCCCGACCGTGGGAGCGGACGACGGGCTGCCGGCCGTCGTCCCGGGCTGCGTGCACACCGATCTGCTCGCGGCGGGGCTGATCCCCGACCCCTACCTCGACGACAACGAGGACCGGCTCGGCTGGATCGGCCGGTCCGACTGGCGCTACGCGACCGATGTCGACTGGACCGAAGGCGCGGCCGAGCGGGTCGATCTGGTCTGCGACGGGCTCGACACGGTCGCCACCGTCGGGCTCAACGGCACCGTCGTGGGCCGCTCGGAGGACATGCACCGCAGCCTGCGCTTCGACCTGCGTCCGGCGATCCGGGCCGGCGCCAACGAGCTCACGGTCGACTTCACCTCGCCGTACCGCTACGCCGAGGCGGTGCGCGACGCGCTGGGCGGCGAACTGCCGTGCGCGGTGCCCGAGCCGATCTCCTTCATCCGCAAGATGGCCTGCAACTTCGGCTGGGACTGGGGGCCGACGCTGGTCACGTCCGGCATCTGGCGCCCGATCCGGCTACACGCCTGGGACACCGCGCGGCTGGCCGAGGTCCGCCCGCTGGTCACCGTCACCGACCACGCCGGCCACGTCGAACTGCAGGTCGAGGTCGAACGGTCCGGGGTCGGTGACGATCCCGAGCTGACCGTCAGCGCCACGATCGGCGCCGCGCAGGCCGACGTCACGATCCCCGCCGGAGCCACCCACGCCGTCCTCGACCTGGTCGTGGACTCCCCCGACCTGTGGTGGCCGCACGGGTACGGCGACCAGGCGCGCTACGACCTGCTGGTCGAGCTCACCGCGGCCGGGCGCCCGCTGGACGACTGGCAGCGCCGTATCGGCTTCCGTGACATCACCCTGGACACGACGCCCGACGAGCACGGGTCGCGGTTCGCGATCGTCGTCAACGGCGTCCCGGTCTTCGCCCGCGGCGCCAACTGGATCCCCGACGACTGCTTCGTCTCCGGGATCGACCGCGCCCGCTACGCCGAGCGCCTCGACCAGGCCATCGGGGCCGGCATCAACTTCCTGCGGATCTGGGGCGGGGGGATCTACGAGAGCGACGACTTCTACGACCTGTGCGACGAGCGCGGGATCCTCGTCTGGCAGGACTTCCTCTTCGCCTGCGCGGCCTACCCGGAGGAGCCGCCCATCTCGACCCAGGTCGAGGCGGAGGCCCGGGACAACATCGTCCGGCTGATGCCGCACCCGAGCCTGGTGCTCTGGAACGGCAACAACGAGAACATCTGGGGCTGGTACGACTGGGGCTGGCAGAAGACCCTCGGCGACCGCACCTGGGGCAAGGGCTACTACCTCGACCTGCTGCCGAAGATCGTCGCCGAACTCGACCCGACCCGCCCCTACTGGCCCGGCAGCCCCTACTCCGGCGACTTCGAGCGGCACCCGAACGACGACGACCACGGCGTCAAGCACGTTTGGGACGTCTGGAACTCCCGCGACTACACGGCGTACGCCGACTACATACCGCGTTTCGTCGCCGAGTTCGGCTTCCAGGGTCCGCCGGCGTGGGCCACCCTGACCCGCGCGGTGCACGACGACCCGATAGCGCCCGACTCCCCCGGCGTGCTGCACCACCAGAAGGCGGCCGAGGGCAACGACAAGCTCGCCCGCGGCCTCGCACCGCACCTGCCCGTCCCGGCGAACGTCGACGACTGGCACTGGCTGACCCAGCTCAACCAGGCCCGCGCGGTCACCTTCGGCATCGAACACTTCCGCGGCCACTCGCCGCGCTGCCTGGGCACCGTCGTGTGGCAGCTCAACGACTGCTGGCCGGTCACCTCGTGGGCGGCGATCGACGGGGACGCGCGGCGGAAGCCGCTGTGGTACGCCCTGCGCCGGGTCTACGCCGACCGGCTGCTCACGGTGCAGCCGCGGGACGGCGGCCTCTCCGTGGTCGCGGTCAACGACTCGGCGCAGCCCTGGTCCGCGCAGCTGCAGGTCACCCGGCGTACGGTCGCCGGCGAGGCCCTGGCGCAGGCCGGCCTCTCCCTGACCGCGGGGCCGCGCGAGACCGTCACCGTGCCCATCCCGGACGACGTGGCGGGGGCCGTCCGCCCGGCGGAGGAGCTGCTCGTCGCAACGGCCGGGGAGCAGCGGGCCGTGCGCTTCTACGTCGAGGACAAGGACCTCGCCGCCCCGCGCCCCGACTACCACGCGACCGCCAAGCGGACCGACGACGGCTACGAGGTCACCGTGACGGCCCGGACCCTGCTGCGCGACGTCGCGCTCTTCCCGGACCGGCTCGCTGCCGACGCGGCCGTCGACGACATGCTGGTCACGCTGCTGCCCGGTGAGTCGGCGACGTTCGCCGTCCGCACCGCGGCGGAGCTCAGCGAGGACGCGCTGCTCACCGCTCCGGTGCTGCGCAGCGCGGGCGACGTCGCCGGTTAGTCACCTATGGGGAGCTCACCACCATCGGTCCACCTCGTGGCCGACCGATACCGCCTGCTCGAACATCTGGGTTCGGGCGGGATGGGGACCGTGTGGCGCGGCCGCGACGAGCTGCTCCACCGCACGGTCGCGATCAAGGAAGTGCAGCTGCCCGGCCAGCTGGATGACGCCGACCGCGAGGTGATGCGGGCCCGCACCCTGCGCGAGGCCCGGGCCGCCGCCCGGCTGAACCATCCGCACGCCGTGACGGTCTACGACGTCGTCCAGGAGGACGGCCGGCCGTGGATCGTGATGGAGCTGCTCGACGCCCGCAGCCTGGCCGACCTCGTCCGGTCCACCGGGCCGGTGTCCCCGGCCGCCGCGGCCCGGATCGGGCTGGACGTGCTGTCCGCGCTCGAGGCCGCCCACGCCGCCGGCATCGTGCATCGCGACGTGAAGCCGGGCAACGTCATGGTCGCCGCGAACGGGCGGGCGGTGCTCACCGACTTCGGGATCGCCACCCTGGAGGGTGACTCGCACCTCACGACGACCGGCCTGCTCGTCGGGGCTCCGGCCTACGTCGCACCCGAGCGGGCCAAGGGTGCCCACCCCGGCCCGGAGTCGGACCTGTGGGCGCTCGGCGCGACCCTGTACGCCGCCGTCGAGGGCAGGCCGCCGTTCGACCGCGGCAACCCGATGGCCACGCTGAGCGCGCTGATCACCGAGGAGACACCCCGGCCGCGCAATGCCGGCCCACTGGCCGCGGTGCTCGAGGGACTGCTGACCAAGGACCCGCACCGCCGGATGCGGGCCACCGACGCGCGGCGGCTGCTCGAGCGGGCCCGGCGCGAGGCTGAGGCCGCCGAGCAGCACACCGCAGAACTGCCCGTGCTCGACGTCCCGCCGGAGGCGCCCGCCAGCACCGTTCCCAGCGCGCCGGTCAACGCGCCGCCCGGGAGGCCGGCGGACCTGCCGACCGACCGGACCGAGGTGGTCCGCCGGCCGCCCCGGCCCCGGACACCGTCGACCCGCCGGCGCCGGCGCCGCCCGTGGATCCTCGCGGCGGTCGTCGCTGCCCTCGTGGTCGCCGGCGCGATCGCCATTCCCCTGGAGCTGAGCGGATCCCCGGGCTCGCACCACGCGGCCGGCCATGCGAAGACCGGCCCCACCCGCCGACCCACCCCCTCGCCGACCCACGCCCGACCGTCCCCCACGCACACGACCCCGGGCCCGACGCACACGACGGCCAGCCCCTCGGCGAAGCCGCCGGTCAAGACGCACCCGGTCAAGAAGCCCAAGTCGAAGAACCCGGGGTCCGCGCCGCGCGGGTTCCGGCTCTACCACGACCCGAGCGGGTTCTCGGTGGCCGTGCCGGTCGGCTGGCAGCGGGTCCGCAACGGCACCCGGGTCGACTTCCGCGACCCGGCCGGCGGGCGCTTCTTGCGGATCGACCAGACCGACTCGCCGCAGCCGGACCCGGTCGCCGACTGGCGGCGCCAGGCGGACTACCTCTCCGGGCGGCTCACCGGCTACCACACGGTGTCCATCTCCAAGGTGGACTACCGCGGCTATCCGGCCGCCGACTGGCAGTTCGAGTTCGGTGGCGCCGGGGAGCGCCGGATCCGCGTGGTCGACCGGGGATTCACGGTCGACGGGCATGGCTACGCGATCTACTGGTCGGTGCCCGCCGGCCAGTGGGCGAGCGACCTCGGCTACTTCCACACCTTCGCCCAGACCTTCACACCCGCCTGAGGTTTCGGGCAGGTGACGATGGCGTTGCCCATCGTCGCGGGGTCTAGCGCCCCGGGTCGGCGCAGGCTAGCGTGCCTCTGACGCGAGCCGGACGCCGGATCGCGCTCCTGTTCAGTAGGTTTGCGGCCCAATGGAGGGTGACGGCGTGTCAGGTAGGAAAAGAAGATTGGCGTTCATCGCGGCTGGGGGTGCCGCGTCGTTGACGGTCGCGGCCGTCATGGCCGCGATCCCGGCCCAGGCGGTCACTCCCGACCAGGTCCCGCTCGCCGGCACCCAGCCGGCGTGGGCGACGTCCGGTGCCGCCCAGGGCGCGGTTCCCGCGGGCCGGAGCCAGGACGTGCGCGTCTACCTCGCCCCGAGGGGTGGCGAGGCCAGGTTGCGGGCCGCCGTCAAGGCGGTCTCGACGCCCGGAAGTCCGTCGTACCGGCGCTATCTGACGACGGCGCAGTACCAGGCGCAGTACGGCCCGACCGCCGCCGAGGTGGCCCAGGTGCGCTCATGGCTGGCCGGAGCGGGACTGCACGTCACCGGTGTCGGGGCAGGCAACCGCTACGTGCGGGCCAGCGGCACGGCGACGGCCGCCGAGCGCGCGTTCTCGGTGAAGCTGGGCCTCTACCGGCACCAGAGCAAGACCGTGCAGGCGCCGACGGCCAACGCGAAGGTGCCGGCCGCGATCTCCGGGTCGGTCATCGCGGTGACCGGGCTCGACACGGCATCCCACACCGTGAAGCCGACCAACGTGACCGACACCGCGCCGGCCGCCTCCGTCAAGCCGGGCGACGGCGACATCTTCCCGGCCGGTTTCCGCAACGCACGGCCCTGTTCCCTGGCGTTCGGCCAGCTCGTCGCCAAGACGCAGGCGGACTTCAAGACGCCGCTGCCCAAGTTCGATGGCAAGTACCGTGACTACGCGGTCTGCGGCTACGTCCCGGCACAGTTCCGGGCGGCGTACGGCGTCGACGCGTCGAAGCTGACCGGCAAGGGTGTGACGGTCGCGATCACCGACGCCTACGGCCTGCCGACGATCGAGCAGGACGCCAACCAGTACTCCACCGACCAGGGCGACGCGCCGTTCGCGCCCGGGCAGCTGACCCAGTCGGTGTCCAAGCCCTTCACGCACGGGGCCGAGTGCGGCTTCCCGAGCGGCTGGGCCGGCGAGGAGGCGCTCGACGTCGAGGCCGTGCACGGCATCGCCCCCGACGCCAACGTCATGTACTACGGCGCCAAGAGCTGCTTCGACAGTGATCTGCTCGACACGCTCGCCCAGGTCGTCTCGGACAACAAGGCGTCGATCGTCACCAACTCGTGGGGCGACATCGAGCAGAACGAGACCACCGGAAACGTCGCGGCCTACGAGCAGGTCTTCATGCAGGGCGCCATGCAGGGGATCGGTTTCATGTTCTCCTCCGGTGACAACGGCGACGAGGTGGCCAACACCGGCCTGAAGCAGGCCGACTACCCGACCTCCGACCCCTACGTCACCTCGGTCGGCGGCACCAGCACCGCGATCGACGCCAGCGGTGCCATGCAGTTCCAGACCGGCTGGGGCACGCTGAAGTACTCGCTGTCGACCGACGGCAAGTCGTGGGACCCGGTCGGTTTCCTGTACGGCGCCGGCGGCGGCTTCTCGCACCTGTTCAACCAGCCCACCTGGCAGCAGGGTGTCGCGCCCGGGGCGGCGCGCGCCGTACCGGACGTCGCGATGGATGCGGACCCGAATACAGGAATGCTGATCGGGATCACCCAGGAGTTCCCCGAGGGTCTGCACTTCGGCGAGTACCGGATCGGCGGCACCAGCCTCGCGTCGCCGCTCTTCGCCGGAATCCAGGCGCTGAAGACCGAGCTGGGAGGCGGGACGTCACTCGGCTTCGACACCCCGGCGCTCTACCAGCTGGCCGGCAGCAAGCAGTTCACCGACGTGCTGCCCAAGCACACCGGTGACGGCAACGTCCGTCCGGACTTCGCCAACGGTGTCGACGCCAGCGGCGGACTCCTCTACTCGGTGCGCACCTTCAACCAGGACTCGAGCCTGACGGTGACACCGGGTTGGGACGACGTGACCGGGATCGGCGCGCCGAGGGCTGCGTACCTCGCCGCTCCGAAGTAAGGCAACACAGGGACCGCTCCCATAGGGCGCCGCCACGTCGACTCGATCGCGTGGCGGCGCCCTGTTGTGTGCCGTCAGGGCAGCGGCTTCTCCAGCCAGTGCGCGGCGTAGGAGTTGTCGTTGTAGGCGGGGATCGGGACGTAGCCGGCGGACTTGTAGAGCGCGATCGCCTCGGTCAGGTGGGCGCTGGTGTCCAGCCGCACGACCGTGCACCCGAGGGTGCGGGCGGCGTCCTCGAGGGCGGCGAGCAGTCCTCTGCCGACCCCGCGGCCGCGGACCGACGGATCGATCCACATGCGCTTGATCTCGGCGGTCCGCTCGTCGAGCCGGCGGACGGCGCCGCAGCCGACGGGCCGACCGTCGAGACGGGCGACCAGGAATACGCCGTGCGGCGGGACCAGCTCCGCGCTGGGGGCGGCGACCGTCCGGCTCGGGTCGAAGCCTTCGGGAAAGCGGTCGTCGAGCTCACTGAAGTACCGGTCGAGGAGCCCCGTCGCAAGGTCGCTGTCGGGAGGTTCGACACGCACCTCGAGATCCGGCGAAGGCGGGTGGTCGATGGCTGCCTCCCCGGTCGGGTGCGAGCGGTACGACGAGCAAGTCAGGACGGCGCGGGCTCACCGTACTTGGCTCGCGCGGCGTTCGCGGCCGGGCAGTCGCCGTCCGGACGGCGGCAGGCGTGCACGTCACACAACCGGCACAGCCAGGCACCGCCCTCCTTCTCCTCGACGATGCCGGCCATCAGGGTGCCGAGCAGCCCCTGCAGCGCCTCCCGGTCGGCCGCCGACAACGGGTCCAGTACGGAGCGGAGCGCGTCGAGCCGGGCGGCTCTGATCCGGTCGGCGACCCGGCGCCCGCGGGGGGTCAGCGATACGGCACGGGTCCGGCCGTCGGTCCCCGGGCCCCGGACGACGAGGCCGTTGTCTGAGAGTCGGTCGACCAGGCGCACCGCACCGGACGGTGTCAGCCCGAGGACGGCGCGCAGCCGATCGAGCGTCGCATGGTCGAGGTACTGCCGTAGGGCCGAGAGCGCGGCGGCCGCGGACACCGACTGACCGGCAGCATCCGCCGCCGCAACCGACGCACGGTCGGCGATCGCGAGCGCCACCGCACCGAGCAGGTTCGCCTGCTGATCGTCGCGGCTCACCCGAGTTCGTAGTCCAGCGTGATGGGCATGTGCGGGTAGTCCGCGTGGGTGGACGAGCTCTCCAGTGTGCCGGTCAGGCCCGCCAGGTCCCCGGTGCCGGAGCCTTCGACGACGCGGAGCTTCATCCGGGCCGCCCCGTCCTTATAGCTGCCGTCGCCCGAGAGAGCAAAGGATCCGGACCGCCCGGCGAGCGTCGCGGTGATCTGCATGATCGAGACGAACTCGCTCGTCCCGTCCGGCCCGTAGTACATGACGGAGTCGAACGCCGCAGCGGAGACGCCGTCGCCGGAGCCTCCCTCGCCGGCCGAGAGCGCCACGGCGGCCTTGGTGAACTTGCTGCCGTCGCCGGCCTCGCGGTAGGTCTGCTCGTCCCAGGAATCGATGTGCAGCTTGCCCGTCAGCGTAGTCATGCCGGTGATCGTATGTGTGACTCACTCACATGTCTAATCGAAGCCTGGACCGGCTGCGAAAACGCCGAGTCCCCGGACCATGAGATGGTCCGGGGACTCGGCATCCTGCGAACGAGTCTCGGGTGGAGGTGGCGGGAATCGAACCCGCGTCCTCCGGCGACTCGACAAGGCTTCTCCGGGCGCAGTCCGCTGTGCCTCTACTCGGCCCCACCGGTCGCGCGAACAAGCCGGTGTGACGGGCCCAGCCGCTGTTTGGTGTCCCGGCGACCTCCGCGGCCGATGTCGCCGGTAAGCCCTCTTACTGATGCCAGGGTCCGAGCCGAAGGCAAACCCGGTCTGACAGACCCGCTTCTCGCTTAGGCAGCGAGAGCGAAGTCAGCGCGACTGTTGTCGGCGCTTGATTTTTTTGCGACACGTGGTTAACGAGATCATTGTCGCCTTCCTCGGCCCGCTTCCCTTGTCTCGACGTCCGGAGTCGAGACCATTCACCCCCTTGTACGGTGTGCGTCCAGCCTAACGGGGTCCAGCCGCAGGATCATCCCACAATCCGGCCCCCATCCGCCGTACGGGAGGATCGGGGCATGACCGCACTCATCGTCACCGGCGGCAGCCGCGGCATCGGGGCGGCGACGGCCCGCCTCGCGGCCACCCGCGGGTACGACGTCTGCCTGAGCTACGCGAATCGGGCGGATGCCGCCCAATCCGTCGTCAAGGACTGCGAGGCGCAGGGGGTCCGCGCGGTGGCCGTGCAGGCCGACGTGGCCGCCGAGCCGGACGTCCTGCGGCTCTTCGCGACCGCCCAGGACGAGCTCGGCGCACCGGCGGTGCTGGTCAACAACGCCGGCATCGTGGCCCCCAAGACCCGGGTGGCGGACCTGGACGTGGCCCGGATCGAGCAGATGTTCGCGGTCAACGTCACCGGAGCGTTCCTCTGCGCGCGGGAGGCGGTCCGGCGCATGTCCACCCGGCTCGGCGGCGCCGGCGGCGCCATCGTCAACGTGTCGTCGCGGGCGGCCGTCCTCGGCGGCTCCGGGCAGTACGTCGACTACGCCGCCGCCAAGGCGGCGGTCGACACCCTGACCCTCGGCCTGGCGACCGAGGTCGCCGACGAGGGCATCCGGGTGACGGCGGTCCGGCCGGGCCTGATCTACACCGACATCCACGCGTCCGGCGGTGAGCCGGGCCGGGTGGAACGGCTCGAGTCCACGGTCCCGATGGGACGCGGCGGCCGGGCCGAGGAGGTCGCCGAGGCGATCCTGTGGTTGGCCTCGGACACCGCGTCCTATGTGACCGGCACCATCCTCGACGTGGCCGGCGGCCGGTGAGAAGACCCGATGGGGGGGCAATGTGCCCTATGCGCGGATCGTGCGAGACCGTCGCCTCGGGTAAACGCAATGCCTGCTTGGATGTAGCGTCGGACGACAGGCAATCGGGAGGGTCTACGTGGCGGACGACGCGACGGTGCTACGTCACGTCCTGCTGACGGGCGCGACCGGATTCCTCGGGCAGGCCGTGCTCGAGCGGCTGCTGGCCGACCACCCCCAGACGCAGATCACGGTGCTGATCCGGCGGCGGGGCACGACGTCGGCCGCGGACCGCTGCCGGTCGCTGCTGCGCAAGCCGGTGTTCCGCACCTGGCGGGAGCGGGTCGGCGAGGACCCGGCCCGCGAGGAGTTCGACCGCAGGGTGCACGCGATCGAAGGTGACGTCACCTCCGGCGTACCGGACCTGCCGGCCGATCTCGACACGGTGATCCACTGCGCGTCGACGGTGAGCTTCGACCCGCCGGTCGACGACGCGTTCCGCACCAACGTCGGCGGCGTCACCGCGCTCTACGACGCGGTCGCCCGGTGCCCGAGCAACCCGCACGTCGTGCACGTGTCGACCGCCTACGTCGCCGGCGCCCGCAAGGGCGTGGTCCCGGAGGCGAGCCTGGACCACAGCGTCGACTGGCGGGTCGAGCTCGAGGCCGCGCTCGGGGCACGCGCCGAGGTGGAGCGGTCCTCGCGGCGGCCCGAGGTGCTGCGCAAGGCCCTGGAGGACGCCGGCCGTGAGCACGGCAAGGCCGGGCCGCAGACGACCGCCGCGGCCGCCGAGGCGCTGCGCCGCAGCTGGGTCGACGAGCGGCTGGTCGACTACGGCCGGATGCGGGCCAAGAGCGTCGGCTGGCCGGACGTCTACACCTTCACCAAGGCGCTCGGCGAGCGGGCGGCCGAGGAGTTGAACACCGACGTACCCCTCTCGATCGTCCGACCGGCGATCGTGGAGAGTGCGCTGACCCATCCGTTCCCCGGCTGGATCGACGGCTTCAAGATGGCCGAGCCGCTGATCCTCGCCTACGGCCGCGGGATCCTCCCGGAGTTCCCGGGCGCGCACGACGGCATCCTCGACATCGTCCCCGTCGACATCGTCACCAACGCCCTGGTCGCGATCGCCGAAAACCCGCCGCAGCCGGGCGACCCGGCCTACTACCACGTGGGATCCGGGTCGCGGAACCCGATGACCTTCGGGCAGATGTACGACCACGTGCTGGCCTACTTCACCGAGCATCCGCTGCCGGAGGCCGGCCGGGGCACGGTGCGGGTGCCGCAGTGGACGTTCCCCGGCTCCCGGCAAGTCGACCGGCTGATGCGGGTCGGCGAGCGGGCCGTGGACACCGCGGAGAAGGCCCTGCTGCACCTCCCGGCCTCGGACCGGACCCGGGACTGGATGACCAAGACCCACCGGCAGAAGCGGCAGCTGGAATTCCTCCGCCGCTACGCCGATCTCTACGGCACCTATACCGAGATCGAGGTCATCTACTCCGACGACCGGCTGCTCGCCCTGCACCGGGCGCAGCCGCCGGAGCGGCAGGCGAACGAGGGGTTCGACTCCGCGGCCATCGACTGGCGGCACTACATGCGGGAGGTGCACTTCCCGGCGGTGACCGCGGCGCTGCGCCGGCCGGTCAGCGTCCGGCGTACGGCGACCCCGCCCAAGCCGCTGCCGGCCGGGGAGCAGGACGTGCTCGCCGTCTTCGACCTCGAGGGAACCCTGCTGGCCTCCAACGTGATCGAGTCCTACCTGTGGGCCCGCCTCGCCGAGCGGCCGACCTCGACCTGGCCGGGCGAGCTCGCCTCGGTGGTCCGGGCGCTGCCCCGCTACCTGGCCGCCGAACGCCGCGACCGGGGCGACTTCCTGCGTACCTTCATGCGCCGCTACGCCGGGGCGTCGGAGGCCGAGTTCCGCCGGCTGGTCGACGAGCAGCTGACCGACCTGCTGCTGCGTCGGGCCGCCCCCGACGCGCTCCGGCAGGTCCGCAAACACCGCGCGGCCGGGCACCAGACGGTGCTGATCACCGGCGCGCTGGAGCAGCTGGTCGAGCCGATGCACTCGCTCTTCGACACGGTGGTGGCGAGCCGGCTGCAGGTGAAGGACGGCCGCTTCACCGGCTTCCTCGAACTCCCGCCGCTGGTCGGCGAGGCACGGGCGGCGTGGTTGCGGCACTACGCGGCCGACACCGGCGGAGACCTGTCCCGCAGCTACGCCTACGGCGACAGCTTCTCCGACCGGCCGCTGCTGGAGGCGGTGGCCCACCCGGTCGCGGTCAACCCCGACCCGCGGCTGTTCCGGCACGCGAAGAGCCGGCACTGGCGGATCGAGCACTGGGGCGCGCACGCCCGCGGCCCGATCGAGACGATGCTCGAGGTGCAGCGATGATCACCGCCGTCGAGTACCACCGGTCCCCGATGCGCTATCTCGCCGCGCGCGGGGCCAGTGCGCGGGTCAGCGGCGCGATCGGCAACGCCGTGTCCGGCTCGCTGGCGCCGCTGCGGCTGGTCAACCGGCCCGACCCGCGCCGGCCAGGACCGGAATGGGCCCGGGTCCGGCCGCTGCTGTCGGGGATCTGCGGCTCGGATCTCGCGCTGCTCACCGGGCGCTCCTCGCCGTACCTCTCCCCCGTGGTGTCGATGCCGTTCGTGCCCGGCCACGAGATCGTGGGCCGGCTCCTCGACGACGTGGACGGGCTCTCCTCCGGCCAGCGGGTCGTGCTCGACCCGGTGCTGTCCTGCGCCACCCGCGACGTCGACCTGTGCCCTGGCTGCGCCGCGGCGCACGAGGACCGCTGCGACCACGTCACCGGGGGTGCCGTCTCGGCCGGCCTGCAGACCGGCTTCTGCGGCGACACCGGCGGCGGCTGGGGCGGCATGGTCGTCGCCCACTCCCGCCAGTTGCACGCCGTTCCCGACGGGGTGACCAACGACCGGGCGGTACTCGCCGAGCCGCTCGCCTGCGCCGTCCACACGGTGCGCCGGGCCGCGGTCCCGGACGGGGCGTCGGTGGTGATCGTCGGTGCCGGCACGGTCGGGCTGCTCACGCTGCTGGCGCTGCGGGAGTTCGCCTCGCCCGGTCAGGTCTACGTCATCGCCAAGCACCGGCACCAGGTCGAGCGGGCGCGCAAACTCGGGGCGACCGACGTGATCGGGCCGCGGCGGGCGGCGCGGGTGCTGCGCCGCGCGACCGGCGGTTCGCTGCAGACGCCCGACCGGGGTGCGGAATTCCTGCTCGGCGGGGTGGACGTGGCGATGGAGTGCACCGGCGGCTCCGGCCTCGACTCGGCGCTGCGGCTGGTGCGGGCGGGCGGCACCGTCGTCCTCTCGGGGATGCCGTCGTCCAACGTGGACCTCACGCCGGTGTGGTTCCGCGAGCTGACCCTCATCGGCTCCTACGCCTCCGACAGCGGCGGCGGAGACCGTCAGGGCGACTTCGCCGATGCTCTCGACCTGATCGCACACGCGCCGCTCGACGGTTACGTCGATGCCGTCTACCCACTGTCCCAGTGGCGGGAGGCGGTCGGTCACGCCCTCGCCGCCGGGCGGCTGGGCAGTGTCAAGGTGGCCTTCGACCCCGCACGGGACTGACAGGAGACGAACGACCAGTGAGCAGACCAGGATTCGTCCTCGAGGTCGACGAAAGGACCCCGCCGCTCCTCGTGCACGCCGGCGAGGGGCTCCGCCTCGAACAGTTCCCGCTCGGCACGAGGGTGGTCTACCCGCCAGACTCGCTTCCGGCGATCCGCGACGTCGACGCCGCGATCTCCGATGCGCTGCTGCACCCGCACGGCATCGAGCCGCTCCCCGAGCTGCTGCACGCCGGGATGAAGCTGACCATCGTCTTCGACGACCTGTCGGTGCCGCTGCCGCCGATGGCCTCCCCGGACGTACGAGCCCGGATCATCGAGGCGGTGCTCGAGCTGGCGGCCGCACACGGCGTCGACGACGTCGAGCTGGTCGCCTCCAACGCGCTGCACCGGCGGATGACGCCGGCCGAGCTCAAGCACATCGTGGGTGACCGGGTCTTCGCGTCCTTCTTCCCCGAGCACCTGAGCAACCACGACGCCGAGGACCGCGCCAACCTGCTGGACCTCGGGCAGACGGACCAGGGCGAGGACGTCGAGATCAACCGCCGGGCCGCCGAGAGCGACCTGCTCGTCTACGTCAACGTCAACCTCGTGGCGATGAACGGCGGCAACAAGTCGGTCGGGGTGGGGCTGGCGTCGTACAAGAGCCTGCGCCACCACCACAACGTGAACACGATGCGGCATTCGCGGTCGTTCAACGACCCGCCGAACTCCGCGATGCACCACTCCTACGACCGGATGAGTGAGGTGCTCGATCGGCAGGTCAAGATCTTCACGATCGAGACGACGCTGAACAACGACACCTTCCCGTCGCAGCTCGGCTTCCTGAACAAGCGGGAGTGGGAGTGGTCGCTGCGCGACCAGGCGTCCTACCTCGCCGTCAAGCGCGCCAACGACCTGGCACCCAACAAGATCCGGCGCCGGATCTGGCACACGACGGAGGCGGCGTACGGCGTGACCGGCGTGCACGCCGGGAACCCGCAGGACGTGCACCCGCACACGCTGCGCAACGTGCACCGCCAGCAGCTGACCGAGGTGGACGGCCAGTCCGACGTGCTCGTCTTCGGGCTGCCCTACATCTGCCCCTACAACGTCAACTCGATCATGAACCCGATCCTGGTGATGTGCCTCGGGCTCGGCTACTACTTCAACATGTACCGGGGTCGGCCGCTGGTGCGGGAGGGCGGCGCGCTGATCCTGTATCACCCGATGCCGCAGGAGTTCCACCCCGTGCACCACCCGAGCTACATCGACTTCTTCGAGGAAGTGCTCGCCGAGACGACCGACCCGGCGACGATCGAGGCGAAGTACGAGCAGCAGTTCGCCAACGACGAGTGGTACCGCCACCTCTACCGCAACAGCTACGCCTACCACGGCGTGCACCCGTTCTACATGTGGTACTGGGGATCGCACGGCCTCGAGCACCTGGGTGACGTGATCTGCGTGGGCGCCGACCGTCGGTCCGCGTCGCGGCTCGGGTTCCGCAGTGCGTCGACGCTCGCGGACGCACTGGAGATGGCCAGCGACACGGTCGGGCGCAGCCCGTCGATCTCCTATCTGCACAGCCCGCCGCTGACGATGGCCGACGTACGGTGAGGTCGCCATGGGTCTGATCGACGAGATGCGGCTGGTGTCGCGCGGGCGTGACTGGCGCGGCCGGTCCCGCACGCCGCGGTCCGCCGAACCGTGGGCGCCGGCGCGCGGTCCGCGGGAGTTCCCGACATCGTGGGCGCGCACCAGACCGGCCCGGATCGCTCGGGAAGGCCTGCAGCGCGGGGTGATGCGGCCGATGGTGTGGTCGCAGACCAAGCCCGAGGTCTACGGCGCCGACCGGCTCGACGGCGTCGACGGACCGGTGATCGTCATCGCCAACCACGCCAGCCATCTCGACGCGCCGCTGATCCTGGGCGCGCTGCCGCCGCGGCTGACCCGCCGGATGGCGGTCGGCGCGGCCGCCGACTACTTCTTCGACGCGCGTTGGCGGGCCAGCCTGACCGCGCTCGTCTTCAACGCGTTTCCGGTCGAGCGGATGGGCAGCCGGCGGCTGAAGAGCCTCGCACCGCAACTCATCGGCGACGGCTGGAGCGTGCTGCTCTTCCCGGAGGGCACCCGCTCGCAGGACGGGTGGATGCGCTCCTTCCGGCTCGGCACGGCTCAGCTGTGCTGCCAGCACGGCATCCCGGCGGTGCCGGTGGCCATCCGCGGCGCGTACGCCGCGATGCCCCGCGGCCGGAACTGGCCGCGGCCGGGCCGGCCACGCATCGCCGTACACATCGGCCGGCCGCTGACGCCGGAGCCGGGCGAGGCGGCACTGACCTTCAGCGGCCGGCTGTCCGGCGCGGTGACGGCGCTGTGGGCGGAGGAGGACCTCGGCTGGTGGGGCTCGATGCGGGCCGCGGCCGACGGGCGGCTGTCGCTGCCGACCGGCCCACCGGCGGCGTCGTGGCGGCGGATCTGGGAGTCCACCCGGCCGCTGCCCGATCCGACGGCGAAGACCCCGGTCTGGCGGCGCTGACCCGGACCGGTTTGATGGCGGCGTGAGCGCCGCACAGCCCGCGGGGTCGCCGACCCGGCTGACCCGCCGATTGGGGCTCGTCGACGCCGTGGTGATCGGCCTCGGCGCGATGATCGGCGCGGGGGTGTTCGCCGCCTACGGGCCGGCCGCGGCGGCCGCGGGCTCGGGGCTGCTGATCGGGCTCGGCGCTGCCGCGGTCGTGGCCTACTGCAACGCGACCTCGTCCGCCCGGCTGGCCGCGCTCTATCCCGAGTCGGGCGGCACCTACGTCTACGGCCGGCGACGGCTCGGCGACTTCTGGGGGCATCTGGCCGGCTGGGGGTTCGTCGTCGGGAAGACGGCGAGTTGTGCGGCGATGGCGTTGACCTTCGCCGGTTACGTCGAGCCGGCGCATCCCCATCTGGTCGCGGTCGCGGTGGTCGTCGCGGTGACCGCGTTGAACTACTTCGGGGTGCAGAAGGCGGCGTGGCTCACCCGGGCCATCGTCGCCCTGACCCTGCTGGCGCTCACCGTGGTGGTCGTGGCCTGCCTCGGCGGCGGACAGGCGTCGACCGGCCACCTGGCGCCGTTCCCGGGCGGCAGTGTGCACGGCATCCTGCAGGCCGCCGGGTTGCTGTTCTTCGCCTTCGCCGGCTACGCGCGCATCGCGACTCTCGGCGAGGAGGTGCGCGACCCGGCACGGACGATTCCGCGGGCGATCCCGGTGGCCCTGGGCATCACGCTGGTCGTCTACGCCGTGGTCGCGGTCTCCGCGCTGCTCGCCGTCGGGGCATCGGGACTGGCCGGGTCCAGCGCCCCGCTGGTGGTCGCGACCGAGGCCGGCAGCCTGCAGGCGCTCGCGCCGGCGGTCCAGGTCGGTGGCGCGGTCGCGTCCCTCGGAGCACTGTTGGCGCTGGTCCTGGGGGTGTCGCGGACGGTGTTCGCGATGGCCCGCGACCGGCATCTGCCCGCGGTGCTCGCTGCGGTCCACCCGCGGTTCGGGGTGCCGCACCGGGCCGAACTCGCGGTCGGTGCGGTCGTGGCCGTGCTGGTCGCCACGATCGACGTACGCGGCGCGATCGGCTTCTCGTCGTTCGGGGTGCTGGCCTACTACGGAATCGCGAACGCGTCGGCGATGACCCTGACCGACGCCGAACGCCGGCCGCCCCGATGGCTCCCCGTCGTCGGCGTGCTCGGGTGCGCGGTGCTCGCCGTGAGCCTTCCCCTCACGTCGGTGCTCAGTGGCGCGGCGGTGCTGCTGGTGGGCGCGGCCTCGTGGTTGGTCCGGCGGCGCTAGGTCCGCGCCGGACAGTGGTCATCCGTCGACGCCGGGCCGGTGGTCATCCGTCGACGCCGAGGAGACGGGCGCCGTTGCGCCAGAGCACCGCGCGCAGCCATTCGTCGCCGAGCTCCAACCGGTCGAGCGCCTCGATCTGGCGGGCGTAGGGGTAGGGGATGTTGGGGAAGTCGCTGCCGAGCACCACGCGGTCCTGCAGGTCGGGCAGGTGCAGCACGACCTCGGGCGGCACGGGAGCCCGCTGCTGCATGAAGTCGGTGAACGCCATGGTGGTGTCCAGGCAGACGTTGGGGTAGCCCTCGGCGAGGTCGACGAAGGCGGCGTACTCGGGGATGCCGAAGTGGGCGATCACCAGGCGCAGCGTCGGGTGCCGGCGCACCACTTCGCCGATCGCCGCCGGGCCGGTGAAGTTCCCGGGAAGCGGGCCGCTCCCGCAATGCGTGACGACCGGGATGCCGGCGTCGGCGAGCAGTCCCCAGACCGGCTCGAGCTGGCGATCACGCGGATCGAAGCCGCCGACCTGCAGGTGCACCTTCGCCACGCGGGCGCCGTCGTCCAACGCCTGCCGGACGTAGCCGAGCACTCCGGGCTCGGGGAAGAACGTGAGCGACGGAATGCACTCCGGGACGCCGCGGGCGAACTCCCGGGTCCAGTTGTTCAGCCACTGCGCCATACCGGGCTTGTGGGCATAGGCCAGCGCCGGGAACGCCCGGACGCCCAGCGCCCGCAGTTGCTGGAGACGCTCGGCGTCATCGCCCCGGTAGGCGACCGGCCAGGCGACGCCGTAGTGCCGTTCGGCGTGGTCGAAGTAGGCCCGCACCTTGGCCATCACCGTCGGCGGCAGGAAGTGCACGTGGATGTCGATCAGACCGGGGAGTCCCAGCGATCGCCAGTACGCCGGGATGTCGTCGTCGGTGAGCTCAGGCACGGTCAGTATTCGAACACGCTCAGATCTCAAGCACGATCTTGCCGCGGGTGTGTCCGCCCTGCAGCGCGCGCTGCGCCTCGGCCGCCTCGGCCAGCGGGTAGGTAGCCCCGATCGTGACGCGCAGGCGCCCGTCCTCGGCCCACGCGGCCAGCGTGCTGAGCTGGGTCGCGGAGGGCCGGACAAAGACATAGCGACCACCGAGCCCGAGCACGGTGGCCGGGTCGATGATCGAGACGATCCGACTGGGGTCGTCGATCTGGGCCGGCGCGTCGTCGAGGGCGTCTCCTCCGATGAGGTCGACCACGGCGTCGGCCTTCTCCTTCAGCTGCTTGCTGACGGGACCGGCCGAGTAGTCGATCGTCTCGGCGGCACCCAGGTCGCGCAAATAACTGTGGTTGCCGGCGCTGGCCGTGGCGATCACGTGGGCGCCGAGCGTCGCCGCGATCTGCACAACGAAGGTGCCCACTCCCCCGGCTGCGGCATGCACCAGGACACGTTCGCCCGGCTGCACCGCCAGCGCCTCGGTCAGTACCTGGTACGCCGTCAGCCCGGCGAGCGGGAGGCCGGCCGCCTCGGTCATCGTGAGCCTGGCCGGCTTCCCGGCCAGCGTCCGCTCCGGCGCCGGCACCAGCTCCGCGTAGGTGCCGTACTGCACGTCGTCGCGTCGTACGTAGCCGATCACCTCGTCGCCGACCGCGAAGTCACGCACGGCGGGCCCGACCTGCTCGACAGTGCCGGCGAGGTCCCAGCCCGGCACGAGCGGGAAGTGATGCGGGAATGCGCCGACCAGGAAGCCCTCACGGACCTTCCAGTCGACCGGGTTGAGGGCAGCGGCCTTGGCCCGAACGAGGACCGTGTCCGGTCCCACGGGTGGCGTCGGCAGATCGTCGCGCAGCGTCAGATTCTCCGGGCCGCCGAACTCCTCGATCGCGATCCCTCGCATCTGCATCCCCCTTCGTCGACGTCGACGCATCGGACTCTATCCGTAGCCGGGTGGCTCCACTCGGTAGGTCTTGCCGGCGGGGCTGGTCCAGGTGGGGGTGCCGTCGGGGGTTCGGGTGAGTTGCCAGGGGGTTTCGTGTTTGAGGCGGTGGTGGCGGCGGCAGAGGGCGCCCATGTTCTGCGGGCTGGTGGGTCCTTTCGGCCAGGGGGTGGTGTGGTCGAGGTCGCAGCGGTGGGCGGGGGTGTTGCAGCCGGGGAAGCCGCAGACCCGGTCGCGGGCGTGCAGGTAGCGGGTCAGGGCGGCGGCGGGCCGGTAGGTGGTGGTGGCGTGGTCCAGTGGTGCGGTCGGCGGGGTCGGGCAGCAGCGCGCCGGTGGCCGGGTCGATCGGCAGGAGCCGGTGCCGTGCCGCCGGCGCCGCGCCGGCGGCGGCGGCCAGCCGGCGGGCCGTGTTGGCGGTGATGGGTCCGTAGCCGGCGAGTTCGGCGGGCCGGTCGTCGCGGCCGGCGAGCGTGGTGGCGGCCACGGTCACCTGCACCAGCACCCCGCAGCCACGGCCGCATCGCCCGCTCCGCCGGCCGTGTCGGCCGGGGGTGGTGTGGGTGGCGAGGGTGGTGAGGGCGTCGGCGCGGCGGGCGTCGATGGGCCGGGTGTCGCCGGGGGGCCGGTGGGCGGCGAGGGCGTCGATGGTGGTGATCAGCCGGGCCGCGTCTTCGGCGGGCAGGTGGGCGTAGAGGTCGGCCATGCCGTCTTCGGCCGGGTAGAGGCGCACGTACCGGTCGGCGCGGGCCCGCTCGTGCCGGGTCTCCGCTGCGGCCGGGTCGGCGGCCAGCACGGCGCGGCGGACCGCCCGTTTCAGCTCGGCCAGGGTCTGGGCGGGCGCGGCGGGCAACACGAGGGCCTCCACCGCCGCCGCGGTCACCGCGTCGAGAGGTTCGGTGGCCTCCGCGATCGCGGCCGCCTTGCGGTGGTCCAGCAGCCCCGCGCCGAGCGCGTCCCTCGTGCCGGGCAGCCGGTGGGTCAGGGCCCGGGCCACCTGCAGCCGCCGGTCCGCGGTCACCGCGGACAGGTGCAGGGCCGCGGCCACCTCCTCACGCACCCAGTCCTCATCACCCGGCCCGGGCGGGCCGTCCGGGGCATCCATTGCGGCCAACGCGCGGGCCTGACAGCCGGCCACCCAGGCGGCCTGCGCCTCCCAGCAGGCCAGCACCTGCACCCGCTGCCCGGCCGGCAACACCGCCGCATCCAGTGCGGCCAGCCAGCCCATCGCCACCGGCCCCGGCCCCACAGCGCGACAGAACGCGATCAGATCGGCGACGGCACCGGCCGGTCCGTGATCCCACCACTATCCTCGAACATACGTTCGATTATGGACCAACCCACCGACAAGAAACTGGTTGTCCCCAGGTCAGCCGCGGCGACCGAAGGCCCGTTCCACCTCGCGACGCGCGTCCCGCTCGGCGAGGGCGCGCCTCTTGTCGTAGGCCCGCTTACCGCGGGCGAGCGCAATCTCGACCTTCGCCTTGCCGTCGCGGAAGTACAGCGCGAGCGGCACCAGCGTCAGGCCGGACTCCTGCGTCTTGCCGATGAGCCGGGAGATCTCCTCCCGGTGCATCAGCAGCTTGCGCACCCGGCGGGGCTCGTGGTTGGTCCACGACGCCTCGGTGTATTCGGGGATGTGCACCCCATGCAGCCACACCTCGCCGTTGCTGATCGACGCGAAGCCGTCGACCAGCGACGCGCGACCGGCCCGCAGCGACTTCACCTCGGTGCCGGTGAGCACGAGGCCCGCCTCATAGACGTCCAGCACCGTGTAGTCGTGGCGCGCCTTGCGGTTCTGCGCGATCAGTTTGCGACCTGTCTCCCGGGACATGCCGCCATCCTTACATCCGCACGTAGAGCCGCAGCGTGAAGTACGCCGCAATGCCCGCCAGCAGCACGCCGACCGCGCACAGCACCGGGCTGATCACCAGGATCGAACTCCAGTCGATCGGCCGGAGGATGCCCGACTTGATCACGCTGCTGAGCGTCTTGTCGACGAAGAGTGTCTTGGCGAGCCCCAGTCCGCCGACCGCCAGGATGGCGCCGACCAGTCCGGCGATCGCCGCCTCGACGATGAACGGCAACTGCGTATACCACCGGGAGGCGCCGACGAGGCGCATGATCCCGGTCTCCGTTCGTCGGCTGAACGCGGCCATCTGGATGGTGTTGGAGATCAGGAGTAACGCGGCGAGGGCTTGGACGACGGCGATCGTGATCGTCGCGTTGCGCATGCCGTTGAGCAGTGAGAAGAGGCGGTTGAGCACCTGCCCCTGATCCTGCACCGAATCGACGCCGGGTTTGCCGGTGAATTCCTTCGCGACGATCGGATAGCGCTCCGGGTTTTTGAGCTTCACCCGGAAGGACGCGGGCAGGTAGCTCGGCGGCGTACCGTTCACCAGGCTCTGCTGCTGGCTGAAGAGCTTCTTGAATCGCTGATACGCCTGGGCTTTGGTCTCGTAAATGAACGTCGAGACTTCCGGCGACTGCTTCAACTCGGTCTCGAGCGACGCCTTCTGCGACTTCGTGGCGTTGTCCTTGAGAAAGACGGAGACCTCGATCTTGTTGTAGTACAAGGCCTTCATCTGGTTGATCTCGCGGGCGATGATCAGCCCGGCGCCCAGCAATCCCAGCGAGATCGCGGTCGTCAAGATCATGGCGATCGTCATGGTGACATTCCGACGAAGGCCGGTCCGCACCTCGGAAAGGACAAAACTAGCGCGCATGGGATTCCAATACGGTCGGGGCCGCGACAGCCACCGGCATCAGGGACAGGGCGAGGGAGCCGATCACCGGCCGACGCCGTAGACGCCGCGGGACTGGTCTCGCACCAGTCGACCCGTGTTCAGTTCGATGACGCGACGACGCATGGCGTCGACGATGTTGTTGTCGTGCGTGGCCATGACGACGGTCGTGCCGATGCGGTTGATCCGCTCCAGCAGCAGCATGATGTCCTGGCTCGTGTCAGGGTCGAGGTTGCCCGTCGGCTCGTCGGCCAGCAGGACCAGCGGCCGGTTGACGAAGGCACGGGCGATCGCCACGCGCTGCTGCTCGCCTCCGGAAAGCTCGCTGGGGAGCCGGCCGGCCTTCCCCTCCAGCCCGACCATCTCGATCACCTCAGGCACGACCTTCTTGATCGTGCGCTTCGGCTTGCCGATCACCTCGAGGGCGAAGCCGATGTTCTGCGAGACCGTCCGGTTGGGAAGGAGCCGGAAGTCCTGGAAGACGCAGCCGATCGTGCGGCGCAGGGCGGGCACCTTCCACCGCGACATCTTGGTGAGCTCTTTGCCCGCGACACTGACCGAACCGCGAGTAGGGTCCTCCTCCTTGAGGAGCAGTCGGAGGAGGGTCGACTTGCCTGAACCGGACGGTCCGATGAGGAAGACGAACTCACCCTTGTCGACCTCGACACCGACGTCGTCGAGCGCCGGCCGCTTGCTGGCCGGATAGAGCTTGGTCACGTTCTTGAGGCGGATCACGGAGGGCGAGTCTACCGTTGAATGTGATAAGCGCCTGTTCGGCACTCGGGCATGCAGCCGGCACGCTCTGGGGTTCGGCCAGAAGGGGGATGTGATGTGCTGCGAACAGCTGGTCTGTGCGGCCTGCTCGGGGCGGGTCGCGGATGCCAGATGCCCAGTGTGTCGCCAAATGCGAAGTGACCTGCACCACCACAGTGTGGATTGGCAGGCCCTCCTCGTTCCGGTCCTTGCGGCGCTCGCCGCGATAGCCTGCCTGCTCGCCTACTACGTCCGGGTCGCCTAATCGGCGAAATCAGGCACTGACCTCCTGTTGGCGACGCCAGCGGATCTCCGCCTCGATAAAGCTATCGATATCACCGTCGAGAACTCCGGTGGTATTTCCGGTCTCAACCTCGGTGCGTAGGTCTTTCACCATTTGGTATGGGTGCAGCACATAACTGCGGATCTGGTTGCCCCAGCTGTTGCCGGAGTCGCCCCGCAGCTCGTCCATCCGCGCCGCGTCCTCTTGCCGTCGGCGCTCGAGCAGCTTGGACTGGAGCACCCCCATCGCGCTGGCACGGTTCTGGAGCTGGGACCGCTCATTCTGGCAGGACACGACGATGCCGGTCGGCAGGTGGGTGATGCGGACCGCGGAGTCGGTGGTGTTGACGCCCTGCCCGCCCGGCCCGGACGACCGGTAGACGTCGACCCGGATCTCGCTCTCGTCGATCTCGATCTCGTCGGTCGACTCGACGACCGGCACGACATCGACCCCGGCGAACGACGTCTGCCGGCGGTTCTGATTGTCGAACGGGCTGATCCGCACGAGCCGATGGGTGCCGTGCTCGCCGGCCAGGGTGCCGTAGGCGTAGGGCGCCTTTACCGTGAAGGTGGCCGACTTGATCCCGGCCTCCTCGGCGTAGGAGGTGTCGTAGACCTCGGTGGCGTGCCCGTGGCGCTCGGCCCACCGCAGGTACATCCGGAGGAGCATCTGGGCCCAGTCGGCGGCGTCGACACCCCCGGCCTCCGACTTGACGGTGACGACGGCCTGGCGGGCGTCGTACTCGCCGGAGAGCAGAGTGCGCACCTCGAACTCGTCGATCAGCCGCCGGACGCTCGTCAGCTCGCCGTCGACCTCATTGCGGGTGGCCTGGTCGTCCTCGGACTCGGCGAGCTCGTGGAGTACGCCGAGGTCGTCGACCCGGCGGCGGAGGTCCTGCACCCGCTTGATGTCGTTGTTGATGGTGGCCAGCCGGGTGGTGACGCGCTGGGCCCGCTCGGTGTCCTCCCACAGGTCGGGCCGGCCGGTCTGCTCCTCCAGCTCGGTGGCCTCCAGGCGCAGCGCCGGGATGTCGAGGACCGTCTCGATCGACGAGAGCGTCGAGGACAGGTCCTTCAGCGTGGACGGAAGGTCGGGTGAGGTCACAACCGCCCACGGTACGGCACCACGCGCATCTGACGAGGAGGGAAGCGGGCCGTCAGGCCTGCGGAAGTGCGGCCAGCCACTTCAGCAGGGCCTTCTCGTAGGCGACCCCGAACTCGGTGGTCGCGAGCATGTAGTCGTCCGCACCGTCCCGGCGGAGCTCTCCGAGCCGTTCACGCTGGGCGGTGAGCGCCGCCTCGTGCTCGGAGCGCGCATCGGCCACGAGCCGGCGCAGCTGCGTCCTGCTGTGCTGCGCACCGAAGCCGAGCCGAAGGAGCAGCGGATTGCGGGAGTGGTCCGGGCCGGCAGGCTCGGTCAGCCACGCCGTGAAAGCCTTCCTGCCCGCCGGCGTGATCGTGTAGGGCTGGGCCGCGCGCGCACCGGCCTTGCCGAGCTTGACGAGGCCGGCCGACGCGAGGGCCGGTAGCTCGCGATAGACTTGGCTTCGGGTGACGTTCCAGAACGCGCCGAACCGCTCGTCCGCGGCGGCGACGAGCTCGCCGCCCGTCATCGGCCCGTCGTGCAGCAGCCCCAGCAGCGCAGCAGCGGTCGAATTCAGCGTCGTGATCACGCGGTCACAGTGCCACGGACACCACGCGGATACCAGGTCCGACACGGTCGGGTCCACTGTGGACCGGCGGTCAGTCAGCTGCTCCCGACCGGGAGAGGATCAGTGCATCCTCCGGCCCCCGACGGAGTCGTCCGGGTCCGGTCGGGAAGAGCGCGCGGACAGTGAGAACGCGCTCGGCGTGTCGCGCCTCCTGCAGATCGACCCGGCGGGCGTGCAGCAGATCCACGAGGGTGACAAGACCGACGATGCGATCGCGGGTGTCCCGGTCGACGACCGGAACGCGGGACACATGGAGGTCGGCCATCCGATAGGCGACGGCCCGCAGTGTCTCGTCGGGATGGGCCACCACCGGCTCGCGCACCGTGATGTCGGCGGTCGTGGCACCGGCTGCGTAGGCGCCGTCCCCGGACAACGCGACGTCGAGCATGTCGCGCCGAGTAACAATCCCGGCGAGCCGGGAGCCCCCGTCGAAGACGGGATAGAGACGCTGCCGGTGCTGGTTGTCCCGGATCTGTCGATGGTCGGCGACGAAGGTGGCTGCGGCCTCGTGCAAGGGCATGTCGGCCGGGAAGCTCACGAATTCGGTGGCCATGACGTCCCGGATCATGAGCACCTCGAGCGGATCGACGTCGTACTCGCGGGTCAGGTGGAAGCCGCGCCGGGCAACCTTCTCGGTGAGCACGGAGCGCTTGAGCACGAGCGCGGACAGCGCATAGGCGGCGGACGATCCGATGATCAGCGGCAGGATCGCCTGGATCTCGTGGGTGAGTTCGATCGCGAACACCACCCCGGTGAACGGCGACCGCATCACCCCGCCGAGCACGCCGGCAAGACTGACCAGTGCCCAGAACCCCGGACTGACGTGCGGGAAGACTCCCGCCTCGACGGCGCCGAGTGCCCCGCCGATCATGAACATGGGCGCGAGGACTCCCCCGGACGTGCCGGAACCCAGGGACAGCGACCAGATCAACGTCTTGACGACGAGAATGCCGACGACCACGCCGAGTCCGATGCGACCGGAGAGTTCGTCACCGATGACGTTGTAGCCGACACCGAGTGCCTGGGGGACGAAGAGACCGCCTGCGCCGATGACCAATCCGCCGATCGCCGGCCACCACATCCAGTGGATCGGCAACCGCGCGAAGGCGTCCTCGGCGGCGTACACCAGGCCGGTCGCGGCGACGGCGAGCAGACCGGCGGCGACACCGGCCAGCAGACAGCAGAGGTAAGTGACTGCCGACAGGTGCAGCGCGGTCGCCGGTGCGGGAAACAGCGGATGGGTGCCGATGAGGTAACCGCGCAACACCGTGGCGACCGCGACGGCGGCGGCGACAGGGATGTAGCTGCGCGGACGCCATTCGAAGAGCAGCAGCTCCACGGCGAGCAGGATCGATGCGAGCGGAGCGTTGAACGTGGCGGCCATCCCGGCGGCCGCACCGGCGACGAGGAGCGTCTTGCGTTCGTCCGCGGTCAGTTTGAGGAACTGCGCCAGAACACTTCCGACGGCCCCGCCGGTCATGATGATCGGACCTTCGGCGCCGAACGGGCCGCCGGTGCCGATGGCGATCGCCGCCGAGACCGGCTTCAGCAGCGCCACCCTCGGCTGGACCTTGCTCCCGCCGGTCAGAATCGACTCGATCGCCTCCGGCATTCCGTGTCCGCGGATCTTCTCCGACCCGAAGCGCGCAAGCAGTCCGACGAGCAACCCGCCGCCGATCGGCGCGAGCAGCACCAGCAGCGGGTTGTGGTGGCCCGAATCAGGGGCGACCAGCGACGTGGCGATCCGCTGGTAGAAGACCAGGTTGGTGATCAGGCCGATCAGCCGGAGCAGAGCGAGCGCGACGATCGCGCCGACGGCACCGACGAGGACGGCGATCGCCGCGATGATCAAGGTTCTTGGACGAGCGGTGAAGTCCCCGAGTCCTTGCGGCCGGGGTTTAGAGCTGTGCACGCGTGAGGTTCCTTTAGGTTCAACCAAACAGGTCGTGAGGCGATAGAGATCGTAGCGTGCGGGCTGCGGCCTGTGGACAGCGGCTGCGGGCCACGGCCCGACCCGACTAGAAAAGACGAGCCACGTCGTACGCCGAGTCAAGCCGTCCGGAGGATGCAGATGCCGCTGATCGAGGTCGATCCGGTCGGCCTGCAGGTCGTTGCCCGGGACCTCACCCGGTGCGTCGGGATCGCCGACGAGGTGGCGCGTCACCAGGCTCGGCTCACCTCCTACGCGGCGGCCGCGGGACACCCGTCGGTGACCGCGGCCATCGGATCGTTCCTGGCCCGGTGGTCCTACGGGTGCGGTTGTCTCGTCGCCGATACGCGGCACCTCGCCGCCTCGGTCCAGGAGGCGAGCGGGCGCTATCGGCAGGTCGACACCGCGGTCGCGGGGGCGAGCGCCATTGAGCGCTGAGCTCGCCGGCGCGGCCGACCCCCGCGCGCTGGCGCCCGGTGATCCGGACCAGCTCGACGCACTGGCGTCCACACTCGGCGCATTCGCACTCGGCATGGCGGAGGCGGCCGGCAACCTACGAGGTATCGGCTCCGGTGACTGGATCGGACCGGCGGGCGACTCGTTCCGCACGGTCGCCGGTGAGCAGCCGGGTCGGTTCGACGATGCGGGCACGGCCTTCGGCCAGGCGAAGATCGCGATATTGCACTACGCGAACACGGTGCGGGAGGCGCAGACGACGGCAGCCCGGGCGGCCCTGCGCTACCAGAACGCAGAGTTGTTGTCGGCGACCTGGCAGAGCCGGATCGTCGCGTACCAGGCTGCCGAGATGTCCGCCGAGCGGGCGACCTCGGCGAGCCACGCGACGATCACGGTCGACGTGGCCCGGCCGCCGGTCGCGGACCCCGGCGAGACCGACCGGGCCGCGGCGGCGCGGATGCTCATCGACGCCCGGACCGCGGTCGACATTGCGGCACGACGGACCCAGGCAATCCTCGCCGACGCCGAGCGACACGCGCCGACCAGGCCGAGCGCATGGCACCGGCTCATGCACGGCATCGGCGGCGTCCTCCACGGCGCCGCCCATGTCGCCGAAGGCGCCGTCGACGGCGCTATCGACATGGGCAAGGGTTTCTGGTCGCTCACCGGAGCCGCGATCAGTGATCCGCAGGAGTTCATGGGCTCCTGGCGGGCCATGTCCACTCTCGTCGACGTCGCCGACCCCTACGCGATGCAACGAGCCTGGCTCGGTTACGGGCGCGCTTTCGTGGACTCGGACGAGTGGGCCGAACACCCTGGACGGGCTTTCGGACACACCCTGACCAACGTCGCAGGCCTCGCCGCCGGAGGCGAAGGCGCCGCGGCGGATGTCGGCGAGGTCGGTGTCGCTGGCTCGGCCGCGATACGTGCCGGCGAGGTAGCGTCGCGTGCCGAAGCACCCCCGCTGTCCGAGGTACTACGTGCGCCGCACGTCAGAGGAGAACGATGGGATCTGTCGCCGAGCCAGATGCCTGCCCCCAAGGGTTGGCACGATGTGCGGACACTCCAACGACATGTCGAGAAGCATCGTGGAGATTTTCCAGGAACAGAAACACCTGATGACTATGTTCGACAGGCTACGCAGTTCTATATCACGGCAATAGAAAATCGCGTTCCCACCAAGATCCACGTCATGAATCAGTCTCCAAGGATCAGAGTCTATGAGCAGTCCACAAACCGATTTGTTGTTGTCGATACAAAAGGATCTATCGTGACGTACTTCCGGCCTGAGGAGAAGGAGAAATACTGGGAGAATCTGCGGGGCGACCGGGTGGAATGGAGATAGTCAT
Organism: uncultured Actinomycetota bacterium; assembly: GCA_963828605.1. GTDB lineage: Bacteria > Actinomycetota > Actinomycetes > Mycobacteriales > QHCD01 > DASXJE01. The sequence continues at coordinate 1,488,189 of CAWHER010000001.1, forward strand.
GTCGGCGTCAAAGACCGCGAGTAACGATAACGACCATGGCACCTGCCCGATATGTGGTTCGGGCGACCAGATCGAGGAGCCACGCTCATTCGCTGACGGGGAACCGTCTTTTGAAATCTGCCCGTGCTGTCTGTTCCAGTTCGGTTTCGACGACGACGACCGGGGATACAGCTACTCGGAGTGGCGTGGGCGGTGGATTACTCAGGGGATGCGATACGGGTCGGGGCAGCAGAAACCGCCGGATGGGTGGGACCCCATGAGGCAGCTGATGACCTTGCTCGGGCGTGGAGAACCGGACCTGATCATCTTCAGTGGCGAACCTGATCCGGATGACACCGATCGGCTTGCGGCCGCCACGGCGGCGTCCGTTGCGGAAGTCTCATCTCTGTCCCGAGCGTGGCGGCAGCGTCCAGGTGATCTCCAGAGCCCGACACGAGTATTCGTTGCCCACGTCGGGGACGAATCTACTCAAGCCATCCGCCAAACGATCCGGACCGCGACAAGTGATCAAGAGGACAGTCATTGCATCGTCGAGGTCATCGTCGCGGGGCGGCAAGTGTCGCCGTACCGCAAGTTGCTCGTCGAACGAGGTGTCACCCTGTACACGCGCTGATCCCACAGACTCCCGCTCTGCTAGCCCGGAGGTATGGTCCGGATCGGAGCCGATCCGGAAGGGGATGGCATGAGGGCAGTCGTCTACGACGCACCCCGCAGCTTCTCGGTCGAAGAGGTGCCGACGCCTGAGCCCGGACCCGGCGAGGTGCGGGTCCGGATCGAGCAGACCGGCATCTGCGGGACCGACCTGCACATCCACGAGGGCAACTTCTTCGCCGAATTCCCGCTCATCCCGGGTCATGAGCTCGTCGGACCGGTCGACGCCCTCGGCGAGGGCACGGACGGGCTCCGACTCGGCGAATACGTCTCGGTCAACCCCAACGTCGCCTGCCGGCACTGCGACTACTGCCGCGCGGGGCGGCCGCTGCTCTGCACGAACCTCAAGGGCATGGGTACCAACTGGCCGGGATCGTTCGCGGAATACGTCACCGTCCCGGCCGAGCTGGTGTTCTCCGTCGACGGCATCGACCTGGACACCGCCGTCTTCACCGAGCCGACCTCCTGCGCGGTGCACGGACTGGAGACCCTGGAGGCGCGCCCCGGCAGCAGTGCACTGATGTTCGGAGCCGGCCCGATGGGGTTGCTGCTGTCACAGCTGCTCGTCCACGGCGGGGCGTCCAGCGTCACCGTCGCCGCGTCGTCGGCGTTCAAGCTGGAGCGAGCCAAGGCGCTCGGGATCGACGACGTCTTCCTCATGGACCGTTCGGACCTGGCCGGCGACGCCCGGCGGCTCCAGGAGCGCTCGGGCGGATACGACGTCGTCATCGACGCCACCGGGTCGGCAGCGGTCTCGAAGCAATGCGTGCCGCTGACCCGCAACGGAGGCACGGTCATGTTCTACGGCGTCACCGCGCCGGACGACGTCGTCACGGTGCACCCGTACGACGTCTTCCGCCGGGAGATCACCATCAAGGGCTCGTTCGCCGAGGTCACCTCGTTCCCGGCGGCGATCGCGGCGCTGCGCACCGGCCGCGCTCGGACCGAGGGGCTGATCACCCACCGGTTCAAGCTCGACGACTACGGGGATGCACTGGAGGCACTGCGATCCGATCGCACCGTCCACAAGATCGTCATCGAACCCTGAACCCGGACCTGCGCCGACGACGGCCCAAGGCTGCTCAGGCGCCGTCGACCGCTGACCGCAATAGGTCACACAGTCGTTCGACCTCGTCGCGCGTCTGATCATCCAGGCCATCGCCGACCGGCCCGCGCATCGACGACGTGGGGAAGACACCCTGGTGCACGAGCAGATGCTTCTCGATCGCGACGAAGGCGTCGAGGCTGGTCTGCAGCGACACCATGAGCGCCAGCGGACCGGCGATCCGGTAAGCCCGAGGATAGTCGCCGGCGCCCAGGGCCTCCCACAGCGCCGACAGCGCCCAGACGAGGTCGCCGGCCGGCATGGTTCCGACGACACCGCGGCGGAAGTTGTCGATCAGGTGCAGCCCGCCGGTGCCGTCGAAGATCCGGGCCTTCCCGCCGGACAATTCGAGCAGCCTGCTCAGCCTAGGGCCGATCGGCCGGCCCTCGGGCTTGAACATCACCCGATCGCCGAGTTCGGCGTGCAGCCTGGCCTGCAGGTCGATTGACAGCGGGGTGCCGACGTAGCCACTGGCATCCTGCACGATCAGCGGAACGCCGACGGCGGCGGCGATGTCGAGGAAGTACCGCATGAGCTCGTCGTCCCCCACCCGGAACAGCCCCGGCGGCGTGGCCATCACCGCGCCCGCGCCGCTGGCCTCGGCATACCGGGCGTGCCGGAGGGCCACGGCGGTGGACTCCGCACCCACGCTGATCACGACCGGCCCGCGTCCCGCAGCCAGCTCGCAGGCCAACGCGGCCACCTCATCGCGTTCGTCCGAGCCGAGGCGGAGAACCTCCGACACCATCGCGAATACCAGCCCGTCGGCCCCGTTGGCGAAGAGCCAGTCGAACTCGGCGCGCAGCGTCGACCGGTCGATGCGGCCATCGGCGTCGTACGGCGTCTGGAAGACCGCCAGCACCCCGGAGACGGTCTGCTCCTGGGACGGCACTGATCCTCCTGTCCGGGCGCGCGGGTGCTAGCGCCGGGCCCGAGACCGAGCCCGCACAATCGATCGAAGCGTAAGGAAGGCCACGACGGCGACGACCTGGCCGCCGAGGACGACCCGGTTGACGTCGAGCGCCGGTCGCCAGGTGACGTCACCACCGCTGATCACGAAGACACCGACGGGCTGGACACCCATGCCGAAACCTCCGCCGGATCCCTCTCCCTCGCCACCCGGGCCCGCACCGCCGCCGCCGCCCCCTCCGCCGGCGACCTTCGCCACCGGGAGGATCGTGACGCCGTCCTTCTCATAGGGCTCCCCGAAGACCTTCTTCACCGTAAGTGCGTCCTGGGCGTGGCCGAGAAGGCCTTGGATGTCCATCGTCGCCTTCCCTCAAGTCGGCCAACTTTTCGACGAGAACATCCTATGGGCGATCGCTGGAGGACATCGCGGTTCCCGCGATCGGCATACCCTGTGAACGCGGTCACTCAGCCGGCGGGCTCCTGAACTGGCTCGGCATCGGCGGTCGCCCGGCGATCGAGGCCATCGCCGTACCCGAAGACCACGCCGAACGGGATGTGGACCGTCTCCCGGCACGTCACGCTGACCGAGCGACCGTCGGTGCTCGCGCCGGCGGCGACGCTCCCGCCGTCCCGGCCGACGTACTCGTCGACCTTGGCCTGTACGTCGCCGAGTGGATAGCCACTCTGGGAGGTGCCCGAGGCGTAGTAGGCCCCGCGGTCGAGCGCCTGCGCCCCCGCGATCGCCGCGCCGTCGCACACCGACTCGAGGTCGCGCTGGGCCAGGAATGCTCCGCCGGCCGCGATGCTCCCGGTGATGATCAGGCCGGCGAGGGAGAAGCACAGGATGATCATCGGGATCATGGATCCCTGGTCGCCGCGGGGCAGTCGGTCGGTGAACGCGGTCACGGCGGAGCCTGCCCGAGCGACCGGTAGTCATCGACATGGACGACGAATCGTCCGGTGACCGTGTTGTGCCGGGCACCGACGAAGCTCGGTACGCCGGGGATCGTGAGGTGCCGGGTGACGCACACGGCAAAGACCGCGCCGGGCGTCAGTGGTGGCGGGGCGCTGCTGGCGTGGTCGCAGCCACCGCCGGTCGGCGCCCAGCCGAGCGTGATGTCCGTTGCAGTCCGCTGATCCTGCATCGCAAGCCGGGCGGCGTACTCCGCCCGGTCCAGCCCGGAACCGGGGTCGTCGGCCGTCGCGTAGGCGCGGCCGGCCTCGCGGGCCGCCTCGGTCACGCCGTATACGTTGCGCTGTACGTAGGAGGCGGCAAGCACGAGGTAGACCAGCGGCACCAGCATGATGATCCCGAGAAAGACGAACTCGATCATCGCGTTGCCGTCGTCGGCGCCGAGCCGGGCGGCGAGCCGCGCGCGGAGCCGCCTGATCCTCACGGCCCCTCCTTCAACGCCCGTGCGGTCACGTCGAGGCCCGGCAGGCTGCCCAACCAGGAGAGGACCAGGGGGACGCTGCCGCGGCAGCGCACCGCGACCAGCACCGAGCCGCCGGCGCCGCCCACCGGGGCTCCCGTGCACGCGATGCCGGCCGCAGTGTGGGCGGACAGCGCCTGCGCGATGACCTCGTCGGCCTTCGGTCCCGCCGCCGCAGCGCTCCGGCCGTAGTCCGCGCCGTAGCGGGCGCCCTCCGCGGCGCTCGCGGCGACGACGTTGCGCACATGCAGATAGAGCCCGACCTGCACCACGGCCATCAGCAGCGCGATGAGCAGCACCGAGACCATGACGAACTCGACGACGGCAGCACCGCCGTCCCCGGCCGGACGACGCACCGGCGATTTACTTTCCGGCGTCGATGACGTTCTGGATCGCGCCCTTGACCGCCGGGATCACCGCATCCCGGAACGGCACCAGAATGGCGACGACGAGGATCGCCGACATGAGCGTGACCATGACCCACCCAGGCACATCGCCGCGCTCGCCGTCGTCCCGACGTACGGTGTCGAGCAGTCCGGCCACCCGGACACGCACCGACCACAGGATCATTTCGGGTCGCATAACCTCTCCTTTCCGAGCACCCGCGGTCATCTCGCGAGAGCAACGATGCTGATGAATCCCGGGTACAGCGCAAAGAGCACCGTGACGGGGAGGATCAGAAACACGACCGGAACCATCATGCCGATCTCCTTCTTGCCGCCGGACTCGAGCAGAGCCCGTTTTCCGGCCTCGCGGACGTCGGCGGCCTGGGCACGCAACACGTCCGCCAGCGGGGTGCCGCGCTCGATCGCCACGATCAGCCCGTCGACGAACCGCGACAGCGAGTCGATCCTGGTGCGGTCGGCCAGCTCCTGCAGCGCCTGCACGAGCTGTGCACCGGCGCGGGCGCGGGCCAGCGCGTCACCGAGCTCCCGGGCCAACTCACCACCGGTCAGGCGGCACACCCGTTCGATCGCCCCCGTCGGCCCCTCCCCCGCGGTGACCGCCAGCGCCAAAAGCTCCGCGACGACAGGGAATTCGGCGAGCACGGCCTCTTCGTGCCGCCGCACCTGCGCAGTGAGCCACCAGTCCCGGGCGAGCACCCCCGCCACGGAACCACCGAGACAGAACAGCAGGCTCGACACCACATTGATCCGGCCGCTGCTGAGGGTGAACGACGCGGACACGAGGATCCCCGCACCGAGCCCGACCGCACCCCAGAGGACCTGCTCGATCCGGAAGTCCTCAACACTGGCCGACCGGGACAGGGCGCCGAGCCGGCGGCGGACCGATCCCCGTCCGCCCAGCAGCCGGTCGACGACCCGGGTCGCGTCGGCGAGGACCGGGGCGAGCAGCCGGCGTACCGGCTCGAGCAGGCCGACAGCAGCGCCCCCGTCCCGGGTGAGCAGGCGGGACGGCGGCGGGTTGTCGCGCAGGTAGGGAGCAAGCCGGTCGTCCAGCCGGATCGCCCTGGCCGGAGGGGAACCGGCGACCGCCGTCAGCAGCCCGCACGCGGCCAGCAGACCGAGCAGGGCCCCGATCAGGGTCGGGCTCATCGCAGCACCCGGCGTTCCTGCGGCAGCCGCCCGATACGCACCATCACGCGGTAGGCCACGATGCAGATGACGCCGCCGATGGCGAGCACGGCGGCACCGGTCGGGGTGTCGTAGGCCTGCAGGGTGGTCGACTGGGTGCCGAGCAGCAGCAACACCAGCCAGGGCGCCGCCACCGCGAGCCGGGCGGCGTTGATGGTCCAGCCCTGCCGGGTCTCCAGCTCGGCGCGCGTCCGGGCGTCCTCGCGCAGGAACGCCGACAAGGTGCGCAGGACCTGACCGAGGTCGGTGCCGCCGACTTCGCGGGCCACCCGCAGCGTCTCGCAGATGCGGTCCCCGACCGGGTCGGCCAAGGCGTCCTTCAGCCGGTCGAGGCACTCCATGAAGCGGCCGCTGGCCCGGTAGTCGGCGCCGAACCGGCGGAACGGCGCCCGCAGCGGCTCCGGCCCCCGGCTGCCGAGTGACGACAGCGCTTCGGGCAACGCGAGCCCGGCGCGCACCCCGGACGCGAGGTTGTCGACGACCTCCGGCCACACCTCGCGGAGCTCGACCGCCCGCTTGGAGCGCAGCCGGCGTACCAGGGCGATCGGCAGGAAGAACCCCATGACGGCGAAGCAGGTGGCGATGGCCACGGTGCCGGTCGCCACCAGGACGACCACGGCGAAGAGGACCGCGACCACTACCTGGATCAGGGCCAGCTGCGCCGACGAGACTCCGTCGACGCCCGCCTGTCGGAGGAGCTCGGCCCGCTGCCTCGACCGGGCGCCGGCCCGGGTCCGGCGCGATTGCCGCGGGGAGCCGCTCTGCCAGATCAGCAGCAGACCGATCCCGAAGATCAACCCGAGGAGCGCTCCCATCTCAGGCCCCGCGCCCGACGGAGGCCGCCGGCCCCGCGGACGACTCCGCGAGCAGGGCGGCCAGGTCGATCCCGAGCCGCGAGAACCGCTCGGGATGAGGCGGGAAGCCCTCGGCGCGGACAAGCCGGTCGCGCCGCGGTCGTGTAGATGTCGGCAGTCTCGATCACGTCGGCCTCGACCCGGCCCGGCACGCCGACGATCTCGCGCACCCGACGATGGCCGGCCTGGTCGGTGTCGAGTGTGGACGACGAGGTCGACGCTGCTCGCGACGGTGGGCACGACGAAGCTGTGGCCGACGTTCTCGCCGGCGAGCAGCGGCAGGGTGCACATCTTGGCGACGGCCTCGCGCGCGGAGTTGGCGTGGATCGAACACATGCCGGGCAGCCCGCGAGTTGAGGGCGATCAGCAGGTCGAGGCACTCCTCCTGGCGGACCTCGCCGACGATGATCCGGGACGGCCGCATCCGCAGGGCCTCCTTGACGAGCCTGCGCAGCTGGATCTCGCCCGTGCCCTCGAGGTTGGCCTGGCGGGTCTGCATCGACACGACGTCGGGCAACGGGACGCGCAGCTCGAAGACCTCCTCGCAGGTGACGACCCGCTCCCGGGCCGGAATCGCCGCGCAGAGACAGTTGAGCAGCGTCGTCTTCCCGGCCTGAGTTCCGCCGGACGACGATGATGTTGAGGCCGGCGGCGACAGCTGCCTCGAGGAACCGGCGCCGCCTGCGGCGGTGAGGCTGCCGAGCCCGACCAGCTCGTCGAGCGAGTGGGCGGTCAGGACGAACTTGCGGATGTTCACGGCCATGTGGCGGCGGGTCACGTCCGGGATCACGACGTGCAGCCGTGAGCCGTCCGGGCAGCATCGCGTCCACGAACGGGGTGGACAGGTCGACCCGGCGTCCCGAGGTGCGCAGCATCCGCTCGACCAGATCCTGCGACCTGGCCCGCGCTGAGGATGGTCGTCGTCAGCTCGCTGCGCCCGCGCCGGGCGATGAACACCTTGCCGGGCTCGTTGATCCAGATCTCCTCGACCTCGGGGTCGTCGAGGTAGCGCTGCAGGGGGCCGAACCCGGCGACGGCGTCGAGCACCAGCCGGGCGGTGAGCCGGGCATCGCCGACCGGAGGCAGGGACGAACCGAGGGCCCGGTCGTCGTACTCGGTCACGACCTCGGTGACGAGCGACCGCACCCGGTCGGGGTCGCTCATCGGATCGAGCCCGCGTCGGCGTACCAGCTCGCGGACGTCGGACTCGATGAGCTCCAGCGCGCTAGCCATGGGGGTCGCGACCGCGTCCGTGCGCGACCCGAAGGACCCCGACTCCAGACCCTCTACCCATGGCGTTCCTCGCTCTAGAGCCGGTAACGGCGGCCCAAAGAGTACGTGGTTCTGGCGAATGCGCGAGCCCTGGTGTGGACAACGGAGGAACGCCGGACGGCGACCGGGACACCGGCTCCTTGCGAGCTACAAACCCGACAGGACAGCATGATCGGCGACGAAGCTGTCATCAGGGGTCGGCGTTCCGGGCTACTCGACGCGGACCCGGTGGTCCTGAGCGAGACCGTGCAACGGGCACCCCTGCCCGGGCTCGCGTGGGCACAGGACCCACAGGTCGGAGGCCGTCGCCCGGTACAGGCGGTACGGGGACGATCCCGTCACGTCGTCCCGCGTTATCGGTGCCCCGCCTCGACTGCTCGGCCCGGGATACAGCCTCGAGGCCCCGGTCCACCCCGTCACCGGACACCTCGCGGGCCTCTCCGACCGCATACAGCGCTCGGCCGTGGTAAGCCGCGACCGTCGAGTCGAAGACGACGATGCTGACCTGCGGACGCCCGGCGAGATTGCGTGAGTGCCGGGCGTCCGTCCCGGAGACCCAGTAGAACTCCCGCGGCTCCGCCGCGGCGAAGTAGACCGGGGAGGTCCATGGCCGGCCGTCGGTGTCCGCTGTGGCCAGGGTCAGGTAGCGGTTGGCGTTCGATGAGGTCCTGCGCATGGGCGACAAGACCGTCGTTCCTCATGCGCCGGGTTCTCCGTCGCCGGTGGTCGTCTCGGACAGCACCGGGTAGGTCAGGTGGGTGACCCGGTTGCCCGGAACCACCCGCGGGTTGCCGAGCCGGATCGGGTCGGTACCCAGGTTGTCGAACCAGCGCACGCCGGCGCCCAGGAAGACCGGCACCAGGTCGACCGCGATCACGTTCCAGCAGCCCCGCTGCCAGCGCCTGCTGCATGATCGTCGGGCTGGCCAGGGCGACGTCCTTGTCGCCGGCGATCTCCTTCGCCCGCGCGATCGCGGCCTCGATGCCCTCGGTGACGAATTCGATCGAGGTGTCCTCGGCCGCAGTCCGACCGGCGGCCGGTGCGTCAGCACGACGACGGGCGCGCCCATCGGGTGCTGCCCGCCCCAGCCTTTCGCCTCGTCAAAGAGTCGGCGGCCGGCAACGAGCGCGCCGATCCCGCCGACGGCCTCGTCGAGCAGCTTCGCGCTGTTGCTCGTCGAGCTGGAAGTCGTACCGCGGGTCGATCTCCAGCTCGACGTCGCCACCGGCCGTGTACCACTCGAACACGCTGGTGACGCCGTCGGTGGGGTGGTTGACGTAACCGTCGAGCGAAACGGACATGTTGGCGATCGTGGTGCTCACAGCGTTCTCCGTTCGGTGCGATGTCGCGCTCGGCGCGCGATCGATACCGGTGTAACGCAGGCCGTGCGCGGGACTCATCGGTCCGCGGCAAAGAAACTTCCCGGCATCGACACTTCCCGGCATCCGACTCGGTGCCCCGCCGGCTTCTGTGATGATTTCAGGGTGGCACAGCTGGTTCGGGGCGGAGTGCGGCTCGGCTATGAGGAACGTGGCCAGGGCGACCCGCCGATAGTCCTGGTGCACGGGATCCTGTGTGACCGGCGATACCTGGCCCCCCAACTCGCCCATTTCGGGGAGCACCACCGGACCGTGGCCCTGGACCTGCGCGGACACGGCGACAGCGATGCCCCCGAGCAGCACTACACGATCGGCGGGTTCGCCGATGACGTGGACTGGATGTGCGGCGAACTAGGACTGGAGCGCCCGGTCGTCGTGGGCCACAGCCTGGGCGGCATCGTCGCGCTCGCGATGGCGGTGCCCATCCGGACGGCGTGGCCGGCATCGTCGCGCTCGACTCGGTGCTGGTGCCGCCGGGCGACCGGACGCCGTTCATGCGGGACTTCCTGGCTCGCCTGCACTCAGCTGACTACCTGCCGGCGGTCAGGAGTACTTCACCCGCCTCGCCGGCCCGACACCCGACCGCGATTGCTCGACCGGATACTCGACGGGATCGCCGCAGTCCCGCCGCACGTCGCGATCTCCGTCTGGGAGAACGGTGTCGCCTTCGAACAGCGGCCGCGGCGACGGCCTGCCGGGTCCCGTTCCTCTACGTCGACGCCGGGACCGCCAACGTCGATCTCGAACGGCTGGGATGGCTGTGCCGCAACTCATGCTCGGCCGGACGGTCGGCGCCGGTCACTTCCATCAGCTCGAGGTGCCCGACCAGGTCGACGCGATGATCGACCGCTTCCTGACCGTGGCCGATCACCGGCCGCACGGAACGACGCTGACTCCCGCCACACGTGATAAAAGCGGATTCACGTGCGAAACGCCGAGCGAATCCCTCTTGATCATGGATCGGGAGGATCAGGCCGAAACCGCGACGCCCAGCGAGTCCGCGCCGGCGAACTTCGGGGCACCCTTCTCGTAGAAGACGTCCACGTCGGAGATGGTGAAGCCGGCCCTGGTCAGCATGTCCACGATGGGACGGCTGAACGTGCACCCGCCGAACAACCGCTTCTCCAGCGGGTCGAGGCGATGCTGCCAGCGCTGCACCTTCTCGTCCGGCGCCAGACCGTGCTCGAGGAAATGCAACGCGCCGCCCGGCTTCAGGACCCGACGCAACTCCCGCAGAGCCGCGTCCGCGTCGGGAATGGTGCACAACGTCCAGGTCGACAGCGCGGCGTCGAAGCTGTCGTCGTCGAAGGGCAGTGACTGGCCGTCCCTGCTGGCCCGGTCCACCGGGACGCTCGTCTCGTGCAGGCGCTTACCCGCCAGCTTCCAGGCCAGGTCAGACGGCTCGACGGCAGTGACCCTGGTGACGGTGTCGGGGTAGAAACCGACGTTGAGTCCGGAGCCGAAACCGACCTCGATGACCTCTCCCGCGAGACCCGCGCAGACACGCTCACGCAGTGGCCAGAGGGCCTTCATCCCCATGGCCTTTTCGAGCACGTGCGGCAGGACCCGCGTCCCGTAGAATCCCATTGCTCCCACCCCTTCGGTCGAGCGCGACCGGATGTCCATCCGGTCCACGTCTCGACGGTAGTCGGGGAGACGGGGACGGTCATGAGGCGTTCACCCCATCTTCGTCAGGGTCGGGTCACTCCGCTGACGGGCTCGAAACTGCCCATGAGTCCGTGCTGCGTCGCGTAGAGCGTCGCGGCTGCCCGGCTGGAGACGCCGAGCTTGCCGTAGATGTGGTCCACGTGGTTGGCCACCGTCTTGGGCGACACGACGAGTTGGGCGGCGATCTGCTTGTTGGAGCGGCCCCGGGCCAGCAGGCCGAGCACCTCGACCTCGCGCGCGGTGAGCCCGCCGGGCCAGGCACGGCGAGCGGGTGCCCGATGACCGGCCGCCGTGAGCACCGCGTCCACCGCTTCGCCGTCCAGGCGGCCCGCACCCACCTCAGCTCGCAGGACGCGCACGGCGTCGTCGGGATCGGCGGCGGGCCGGTACGGGCGGGGCTCGGTGAGCGCATGGTAGACGTCGGCCGCTGCCAGCAGCCGGTCGGCGGGCGTCAGCGATGCGGCGGTCAGACCACGGGGATAGCCCGATCCGTCGAGACGCTCGTGGTGGCGCGCCGCGATCTCGCGGCTCGCACCCAACGCCGTGAGCCGGGCGAGCATGCGGTCGGTCAGGTAGGGGTGCAGGCGCACCCGTTCAAACTCGGCCGCGCTGAGCGGACCGCGCTTGTCCCAGATCGAGTTCGACACTCCGAGCCGGCCCAGGTCGTGGACGAGTGCGGCCCGCCGCAGCGTCACGACGTCGTCCTCGGGATGGCCCGACAGGCGGGCCGCCTCGCCGGCCAGGTTGGCGACGCCGCGTGAGTGACCGGCAAGGTTCGGCGACTTCATGTCGACGAGGTCGGCCATCGCCACCAGGACGTCGTCGAGGTCCTTGCCCTCGACCCGGCGCGCGAGCGGCGGTTCCGCGGTCAGGATCGCGTCCCAGTCGGACGCGTCGTCGAGACTGTCCAGGACGTCGGATGCATGGTCTGCGAAGAGGTCGGTGATGTCGAGGATCGAATTCGGTGCCCCGATGCTTCCGCGTCATCGCCCGGGCGGCGTCGATCCCCCGCCGGCGGCCGTAGACCTCGACCGGGCTGGCAAAATGCACCAGCCGCGCCGGCAGGCAGATCTCCTCGCCGACCAGATGGGCCGGATATCCCTTGCCGTCCCACTGCTCGTAGCCCTGCCGCATCGCCACGCAGACCTCGTCGTTCAGTCCGATCCGCTCGGCGAACTGGGCGCCCAGCGTCGAGTGGGTCGTCAGGAACGACGTCACCTCTTTCGGTCCCGACACGGCGAATGCGGCCAGTCGCTTGGCCCGGGCCGGCGGGCTGCCGTGCGAGCTCACCCGCCGCAGGATGAAGGAGACGACCTGCGCGGTGTTCATGTCCAGGATCTCGAAGCCGTCGCCCTTGAGCCTGATGTCGTCGCCGAACCATTTCGCCTGCTCGGCCGCGTCGGCGTGGCAGTAGACGTTCATCAGCAGCCCGAGGTAGTACGTCGCCTCCTTCTCGGCGGCACTGGCGCCGAGGAGGTCAGCAAGTCGCAACGCGACCACTGTCTGGCGCATGCAGTGTGCCATCGGCTGACCCAGGCCGAGGTCGGCGGCGTAGGACAGGGTCGCCACCAGTTCCGCGATCCTGACGCTGCCCGTGTCCAGCCCCCCGGCCACGCCAGAAGTCTATGCCTGCGGGGCTACTCCTTGACCGCTCCGGAAAGGATGCCCCGGACGAAGTGCCGCTGGAAGAGCGAGACAGAGCACCACGATCGGAAGCGGAGATGAGGACCGCCGCGGCCGACAGCATGTTGACCTGCACGAGGTAGCGACCGGAGAACGCGCCCAGACCCAGGGTGAGCGGCTGATGCGCCGGGTCGGACACCAGGATCAGCGCGAGGAAGTAGTCGTTCCAGGTCCAGGTGAAGCTCAGCAGGACCAGCGTGACGACGGCGGTCGGGCCAACGGCAGGTAGATCCGCCACAGTTGGGTCCAGGAGTTCGCGCCGTCCATGGCTCGCCGACTCGGCGATCGAGCGCGGTACGGCGCGGAAGGCGGTGCGCATCCAGAAGGCGCCGAAGCTGACGCCCATCCCGACATGGGCAAGGACGATGCCCTGATAGGTGTCGGTGATGCCGTACGACTGGAAGTCGTAGTAGAGCGGGACGATGAAGGTCTCCATCGGAAGCATGATCCCCAGGAGCACCAGCGGGAAGAGCAGCTTCTGACCGACGACGCCGAGCACGCCGAAGGCGTATCCGCTGATGATGGCGAGGATCGTGGAGAGTGCCACCACGCTGCCCGTGATGATCAGGCTGGACTTCAGGTACTGGCTGAAGCCGGCCTGCGCGCCAGGCCGTCGACGAAGTTCGACCATCGCAGGTGGCCGAGATCGAGGTTGCCGGTCGATGGACGGGCTCGAGCGCGTGCCGAGGATCCACAGCAGCGGGAAGAGCACGCACGAGCGCGACCAGGGTCAGGATGCGTAGTTGGCGGCGCGTCTCCCGGGCGGAGATCATCGGTCGCGTCGCTCTCGCGAGATCTTGACGATCACCAGCGTCACGATCAGGGAGCACCACGGCAGGACGACGCCGATCGCCGCCGCGGCAGCCGATGTCGGGATTGGCGAACGCCCGCTCGTAGAGCACGATCGTCGGGGTGATGGTGGAGGTGCCCGGGCCCGCCCCGCGTGGTCAGCCAGACGATGTCGAAGACCCGCATCGCCCCGAGCACCGTGAGCGTCAGCACCACCGACAGGGTCCCGCGCAGCCCGGGGAGCGTAACAGTGAAGAACTCGCGGACCGCGCCGGCACCGTCGACCCGGGACGCGTCGTACAGCTCGGTCGGGATGGCCTGCATCCCGGAGACGAAGAGCACCATGCACAGCCCGAACGCGGCCCAGGTTCCGGCGAGGCCCAGTGCCGGCAGCGCCCAGGTGTAGTCGCCGAGCCAGCCGCGGGCGAGACCGCCGAGCCCGATGTCGTGCAGGACGGAGTTGATCGGGCCGTTGGGGGCATAGATGCGCTTCCACACGACAGCGGTCACGGCCGGGGTCAGCATCTGGGGAAGGAAGATCACCGACCGGAAGACCGCGGCGCCGCGGACGTTCTTCCGGGAGGCGAGCGCCGCACTGAGCAGGCCGAGCCCGATCGGGAGGACCGAGAAGAAGAGGATGAAGTACAGCGTGTGGGTCGACGGCCTGACGCAGCGTCGGGTCGGTGAAGAAGCCGGTGTAGTTGCCGACGCCCGCCCAGGTCGCCTTGGTGATGCCGTCCCAGTGGAAGAAGGACAGCCAGACGCCCTGGCCGGCCGGCACCAGCACGACGAGCACATAGACGACGAGCGCGGGGAGCAGGTAGGCGAGCCCGAGCCATGGGCGGGGCCGGTTGCCGGCCCCGCTGATGCGGCGCGGCGGCCGGGCGCGAGACGGCCGCCGGCTCCGCAGCGCCACCCACGGCGGTGAGACTACCGATCGTCGTCGCCGACATGGGTGCGCACTTGCCCAGGAAAGCGTCCGCTTGAACTTGGCGTCGTCGGCCTGCGCGCGCTGACGACGACCCCGGTGGCATCGTCTTGCCCGCGAGCAGGTCCTGCATCTTCGTCTCGATGGTGTTGAGCAGGGTCGGCGTGGCCCAGTCGAGGTACGGGACTGACGCGTCGTTGCGGGTGACCTTCGCGGCGTTGGCCACCTCGTCGGCGAACAGCGGGTCCGTTGTCCGCTGGGCTTGATGTCGGGGCGAGCATCGGCATCGGTGCCGAGGTCGACAGCCATCTGCGCGGCCGTCGGGGCTGGCCGCGAAGTTGAGGAACGCCGCGGCCGCGGCGGCATGCTTCGACTTCGCCGAGACCGAGAAGTTGGTCGCCGACGAGTCGGTCGCGACGGCGGCTTGCCGCCGTTGCCGCGGCAGGACGAACGAGCCGAACTGCTTGCCCTGACCGCGGCTTCAGCGGCAGCGAGCCGGAGTAGTCGAAGTGGAACAGCGCCTTGCCGTCGACGAACGCCTGCGCGGCGTCCTGGCCGGCGACCGCACCGAGGCGAATCGGTGAAGTAGCCCTTCGTCGGCCCAGTCGCTGAGCGCCGGCGACCGCCTGCGGGAAGCCGGACGTGCGATCGGCGATGCTCGCCGAGCCGTGCGAGTAGATCAGGTCCGAGATCGTCTTCTGATCACCCAACGCGTTCATCACGCTGTACAGCGGCGTGGTGACGCCGACCTGCTCGACGTTGCCCATCGCGATCGGGGTGATCTTCGCGGCCTTGGCCTTGGCCAGCGCGGCGTCGAAGTCGTCGAGGTCTTGGGCACGTCGAGCCCGAGATGCTGGAGCAGCGCGCGGTCGTAGTACACCTCGATCATCGACGACCGGGCGACCGGCATGCCGTACAGCGAGCCGGTACCCATCGTCTTGCCGTCCGTGGAGAACTCGTGCTCGGCGAGGATGGAACTCGGGACCGCGTTGCGCCAGCCGTAGGCCTCGGCGTAGCGGTCCAGGTTGAGCACCAGGCCGCCCTGCACGAGCGTGCCGAGCGACTGCCAGCCGTTGTTCGCCGGGACGATGTCCGGCGGGTTGTTCGACTTCAGCTTCAGCGGCAGGGCCTGCATCACGTCGCCCCAGGCCATCGAGGTGCGGCTGATCGTGATGTTCGGGTACTTCTTGTCGAAGGCGCCGACGACGTCGGCTCATCCAGCTGTTGTCCACGCCACCGCTGAAGTAGTCGAGCACGTGCAGGTCGACCTTGCCCAGCTTCGCGGCATGGGTCGACACGGCGCCGCTCGGGCCGCGTTCGCCGTCTCCTTGGTCGAGCCGCCCCCGGCGTGCAGCCGGACAGCGCGATGCTCGCGGCGGCGGCACGATCCCACGATGCCCGAGGAGTGCCGATCGCGTCGGAACATTTCCTACTCCGTACCTGCGGCGGCCGGTTCGATGGCGGCTGCGACTGCGGCCGACCTCGCGGGCATCCGGGCAGATGTCGGGAGTGCAGGCGCAATCAGACCAGTTAGTCCAGATGCGGGACCAGATGAAACCTGGGACTTTTGTCCGGGATCGTGGCCGGCCCGCGGGCACTGGTATCGTCGCCATGACATGGGGACACACGACGCCGAGGCGGCGACCGCGGCCGGCGAGGCGTACCGGAAACTCAGCCGATTCCCTGCGTCGCGGAGCCTTTCCCGCCGGGTAGCCGGCTGCCCGGCGAACGCGACCTGGCGATCAGCCTGGGCGTCAGCAGGTCGACCCTGCGCCAGGCGCTGGGCCGCCTCGCCGAGCGAGGGCCAGTTGGACCGGTCGTCCCAGCGGGGCTGGTTCGTCCGCTCGGCAGGTGGTCGGCGAGCCGCCGAGCACGCTGCAGAGCTTCTCCGAGATGGCGCAGGCGAGGGGGCTGGTCCCGCAGTCCGGTGCTGCCTGCAGCAGAAGCGGCCGGCGACCTTCGAGGAGGCGAGCAGGCTGCGCATCGCGCCGGCGGCCGGGGTGGTCGAGTTGCGACGGCTGCGCAGCCTGGACGGCGTCCCGGTCTGCGTCGACACCAGCGTCGTCGTGCTCGCGCAGCTGCGGGGTTGGCCGAGACCGACATGACGGACCGATCGCTCTACGAGACGATCGAGCAGTCTCGCGGGTGCGTATCGCGCGCAGCTCCTACACCGTGCGCGCCGACGCCTGCGACGCGGAAACCGCCGCGCTGCTGGAGATCGAGCCCGGCTGCGCCGATTCTCATCGGTGAGGAGCTCACCTACGACCTCGACGGCACGCCCATCCTGGTCGGCACGATGTCCTACCGGGCCGACGCCTACCGGTTCCAGGCGGACCTGTTCCGTCCCGCCTGAACCCGTCAGGTCGAGAGGAAGTCCGCCCCGGGGGCACTGGCCGCCATCTTTCCGACCGTCGTCGTACCGACCTCGATTCCGGCCTCCCCCAGGGAATCCAGTGCCGCACCGACGACCGGCGGCAGGGTCGCCGGATGGGGTTCGGCGCCCGGCAGGTGGTCGCCGAGCTGAGCCAGCAGCGCACTGGCGACAGGTGAGTCCGGGGCCATCAGCACGGATCCCGACAACACGACGCTGACCGGCGCCGTATCGGCCAGCAGACCGACCTTGCGCGCCGCGATCCCGGCGTACATGGCGAGCCGTCGACCCTGCTCCCGCACGATCTCGACGGCGACCGGCTCCCCTTGCGCGGCAAGGGCGGTGACGACTCTCGCCGCGCGGGTGCGATCCCGGTAGGTCGCGCGGCCGTCCCGTCGGGTGAACCAGTGGTTGAGTTCTGTGACGCTCGGCTGGGCGTAGAAGTCGACCAGCGCGGCCGCCAGACCGGTCGCCGGGGCCACGCCGAGCTCGGCAAGATAGACCGCCCGCAGCGCCTCGTCCACCAGGCCGAGAGCGCCCATCGAATGCTGGCTCCACCAGCCCATGTCCCACTCGACGCCGGCGCGGCTCCGGGCCGCGATGGCGGCCGACGTTCCGGCCGCCACCGCCACTCCGACCCCGGACGGCTCTCCGCACCGAATGGCGGCGTAGCCGTCATTGCTGATCGACCGTCGGGCCAGCGAAGGCCAGTCGGCAGTGAGGACCTCGTCCCAGAAAGCCGCATCCTCGGGCCAGTCCACTCCGGCCAGCCGGAACGCCGCACCCGCCACCTCGGTCCGGTCCACGCCGGCCTGCGCCAGCGCATCGTCGACGGCGGTCATCACGGCGAGCACGGCGTCGGCCGGGGCCGCCACCCCGTAGATGTCGCCGCAGCCGGACCGCCCGGCGCCGACGACCTCGCCGGACGGCAGGCAGACCAGGGCGACGGTCTTGCTGTTGCCGGCGTCGACACCGAGATACATCGTCACCGCAGCAGGCGCTCGGGCAGCCACTGCGCCTGCGCCGCCGCCATCTCGTCGTAGAGCGACTCGGCGACCGTCAGGGACGGCACGAGCGGGTGCGAGGCCATGGCCCGGACCGCGTCCGGCCGGGTGCCCTCCCACGCCGCCTTGGCCGCGAGGATCTGGTATTCGGCCAGCTGCTGGGTGATGCCGCGGACCGCGTGCGGAAGCGGCTTCTGCGGCTCGGGGTGGAATCCCTTGGCGTCGACCGTGCCCCAGAGCTCGACGACGGTCTCGTCGTCGAAGCCCGGGAGTACACCGTTCTCGTTGGGGATGTTGAAGGGCAGCCGCGCGCCGGTGTCGTTGTAGAAGGCGGAGATCGCGTCGATCGCCAGCTCGAGCTCGTGGATCCCGCCGCGGGACCGGGCCGGGTCGAGGTGCGGCGCGTCGCTCGCCGCCTGCTCGCGGTAGTGCGCCCAGTAGTCGGGGAGCGACGACATGATGACTTCCGACCGGGTCTTGCGGGCCATCTGCTGCTCGCGGAGGACCTCGTCCCGGAAGTAGTAGTAGTTGAAGTAGTCCGACGGGATCGACTCCATCGCGACCGCCAGGTGCAGCGCCCGCATGCTGTTCCGGTCGACGACGGGCTGGTCCTTGAGCTCCTCCCACCGCTCGCGCAGCAGCGGGAAGACGTCCTGCCCGTCGTAGGTCGCCTCGTTGGACCAGCAGTTGTGGTTGACCCCCACCAGGTTTGCCTGGAGCCTCTCCGGGTCCAGGCCGGCCGCCTTGGCGACGACCGGCGGAAACACGATCGGCCCCTCGCAGAAGGAAGCGATCGGGACGTCGGTGTTGTCGGCGATCGCCTGCGACACGATGTTGACGGGGTTGGTGTAGTTGAAGATCCGGGCGGCCGGGGCCACGTCGGAGAGCGTGTCGCACAACCCCTTCATGACGTGGATCGAGCGGAGCGACATCATCATCCCGCCCGGCCCCTGCGTCTCCTGGCCGATCACCCCGTGCTTGAGGGGGATCCGCTCGTCCAGGGCGCGGGCGCCGAAGTCGCCCGGTCGGAAGCTGGACAGCACGGCATCGACGTCGCGCAGGCCCTCCCGCTGGTCGGTCGTCGCGGTCACCGTGATGTCGACGCCGGCCCGCTTGGCCATCTTCTCGGCGATCGTCCGCACGACCTCCAGATGATCGGGGTCGAGGTCGATCAGCACGAACTCCGACCCGTCGAACTCCGCTCCGTGATGCACGAACGACGCCATCGTCCCCGCGGCGCGAGATGAACCGCCACCGAGGTAGGCGAGCCTGATTCGAGCCATGTCTCTCCTTCGGGCCTGGTGCCTCGGCTAGGCCTGTGCAGCGGCCGAGTCTATGAACAACTGGGGATCGGCGCAGTCCGCGACGACGGTCGCGGGCCAGGCCGGGTCGAAATGGTCCGTCGATCGCATGCGCATCACGGTCGCGGCCTTGTCGCCGCCGTGGGCCACCATGACGACCCGCTTCGACTGCTCGAGAATGGTGCCGACTCCGACGGTCACGCCGTACGCCGGGACGTCGTCCAGCCGGCCCCCGAAGCTGGGGAACGTCGCCAGGTTGTCGCGGCGGGTCGCCGCCGCCAGCGGGACGACGCGGGTGCGGGAGTCCGCGGGCGAGCCGGGGGGGTTGAAGGCCACATGCCCGTCGCTCGCCCCGGAGGCGAGGATGAACAGGTCCACACCGCCCTGGTCGGCGATCTGCTTGTCGTAACGCTCCGGCTGGGCCGGGTCTGGTACCCAGAACCGGTCGGAGGTCACGCCGCGGCCCGGTCCGGCGGCCCGGTCGAGGCGGTCGAGGATCTCCTCCCGGCCGTACCGGGTGCAGCTGTGCGGCAGCGACGGGGCGATCCGGCCGAAGTTCCCCGTCGCGGGGTCACGATCGACGTACTCGTCCATCATCACGACGACCAGGCCGCTCAGGTCGAGACGACGCTCGGCGACGAGGTCGGCCAGGGCGACGTAGGTGCTCTGCGCGCTCCGGCCGCCGGGACAGCCGAGCAGGTAGGGCTCCCCGCGCCGGGCCGCGGCGGCGTATCCGGCCGCGATCTGCTCGGCGAGCGCCCGGCCGAGGACCGCGGGATCGGAGAACACGGTCGGGGTCACCCGCACCACTGCAGCCCTCCTCTGAATACCAGTCGTACCGGGGCATCGTAGGTTGGTCTGACTGGTCCGGTCAACGCGGGGCGGCGCCTACTCCTGCTCGGCGTGCCGCTCCAGGAAGAGATACACCTCGGTCAGGTCGACGCCCGGGAACGCCCCCGGCGGCACCGCCGCGAAGACGTGGGACTGCGCCCGGGCGGACGGCCACGCCATCCGATCCCAGGACGCCGACAGGGCGGCCGGCGGCCGCGCGCAGCACCCGGGGATCGGGGCAGGTGGACGCCTCACGGTTGGCGGTGTCCCGGCCGCTGAACCACCGCGAGTCCCGGTAGGCGACGCCGACGGTCACGGCGAACGGCTCCTCGTCGCCGCCGACCTCGCGGCTCGAGCACCAGTAGGACCCGGTCGGGGTGTCGGTGTACTGGTCGTAGCCCGGGTACTTCCCGGTGAGGAAGACGCGGCGCGCGGCCCAGTGCCGGCACACCCGCTGGCCCTCGATCGCACCGTCCACATCGGACGGGAACACGATGCCGTCGTTCTCGTAGGCCTTGTAGATGTAGCCGTCCTCGCCGCTCTTGACGAAGTGCACCCGCAGGTCCAGATGCCTGGTCGCGAGGTTGGTGAACCGGTGCGCGGCCATCTCGTAGGAGACCGAGAAGATGTCCTGCAGGTCCTCGACGGCGAGCGCACGCTCCTCCTTCGCCTGCTGGAGCAGCGGTACGGCGGACCGCTCGGGCATCAGGACGGACGCCGCGAAGTAGTTGACCTCGGTGCGCTGACGGAGATATTCGCCGAAGTCCAGCGGCTCCTCGTGGCCGAGCACGAAGTGCCCGAGCGCCTGCAGCAGCACGCTGCGGGTGTCGTGCCCGCCGGTCCAACTCCCCTGCCCCAGGTAGATCCGGTGATTGCGCAGGTCCGCGACGGACCGGACCGACCGCGGCAGGTCCCGCACGTATTGCAGGGCGAACCCGCAGTGCGCGGCCATGGCGAGCAGGACCCGCTGGGAGAGGGCGCCGGTGCCGTGGTGGCCGACCGCGTCGAGCGCCTCACCGGCGAGTCGCTCGATCTCGGGGAAGTAGTTGTCCTGGGCCCGCATCTCCTCGCGGAGCGCCCGGTTGGCGGCCCGCGCCTCTTCGGGGGTCGCGACGACGCGCTGGGTGCGGCGACGCAACTCCTCGTAGAGCGCGACGAGGTGCTCGAGCACCGGCGTCGGCACCCGGGGGCCGGTGCGCAGCGGCGGGAGTTCCAGCGCCCGGTAGAGCGGCTCACGCTGGGCCTGCGCCACCGCCAGTTCGAGGGCGGCCCGGTGGCTGGGTGGCTCGGGGCGGAGCAGTTCGTCCAGCGGCATGTCGAAGGCGCCGGCGAGGGCGCCCAGCAGGCGCAGGGTGGGTTCGCGGTGCCCGTGTTCGATCTGGGACAGGTGGGACGGTGAGCTGGCAACGGCCGCGCCGAGATCGGCGAGGGTCATCCGCCGGGCCCGCCGCTCATGTCGGATACGTGCGCCGATGACCCGAACGTCCGAGGTCGCCGTCGGTGTCGTCGATACGGCCGGATCCATGTGACGGACGTTAGCTTGAATATCGCGAGCTCGATAGTTTTTGGATTCTTTCGCCGGAGTTTTCTCCGTACTGCCCTCAGGTACGACCGATCCTGAGATCAGTACTTCCAACCTCGGGGGATAACCCATGACCGTCCTGCAGAACCCAGCCACCGCCGATGCGGCCGCCCGCGACCTCCAGTACAGCTGGCGGACCGAGTCCCGCTGGGCCGACGTCGAGCGGCCGTACGGCGCGCAGGACGTGATCCGGCTGCGCGGTTCGGTGCAGGAGGAGCACACCCTGGCCCGCCTCGGCGCCGAGCGGCTCTGGTCGCTGCTGCACGAGGAGACGTACATCAACGCGCTCGGGGCGCTCTCCGGCGGGCAGGCCGTCCAGATGGTGCGGGCCGGCCTGAAGGCCATCTACCTCTCCGGCTGGCAGGTCGCCGCCGACGCCAACACGGCCGGTGCCACCTACCCGGACCAGAGCCTCTACCCGGTCAATTCGGTGCCCCAGGTCGTCCGGCGGCTCAACAACGCCCTCCTGCGGGCGGACCAGATCTCCTGCACCGAGGGTGAGACCGACGCGCCGTACTGGCTGGCCCCGATCGTCGCCGATGCCGAGGCCGGCTTCGGCGGCGCGCTGAACGCCTTCGAGCTGATGAAGGCCATGATCGCCGCCGGCGCGGCCGGGGTGCACTGGGAGGATCAGCTGGCCAGCGAGAAGAAGTGCGGCCACCTCGGCGGCAAGGTGCTGGTGCCCACGCAGCAGCACATCAAGACCCTGAACGCCGCCCGGCTGGCAGCCGACATCGCCGGTGTGCCGACGCTCGTCATCGCCCGCACCGACGCCCATTCCGCGACGCTCATCACCAGCGACGTCGACGAGCGGGACCGGGAGTTCATCACCGGGGAACGCACCGCCGAGGGCTTCTACCACGTGCGGAACGGGATGGAGCCGGTGATCGCGCGCGGACTGGCCTTCGCGCCGGCCGCCGACCTGCTGTGGGTCGAGACGAGCACCCCGGACCTGGAGGAGGCCCGGCTGTTCGCCGAGGCCATCCACAAGGACTTCCCGGACAAGATGCTGGCCTACAACTGCTCGCCGTCGTTCAACTGGCGGCGCCACCTCGACGACGACACGATCGCGCGTTTCCAGCGCGAGCTCGGCGCCATGGGCTACGCGTTCCAGTTCATCACCCTGGCCGGATTCCACGCGCTCAACTACTCGATGTTCGACCTCGCACACGGCTACGCTCGGGACGGGATGAGCGCCTACGTGCAGCTTCAGGAAGCGGAGTTCGCGGCCGAGAGCCGCGGCTACACCGCGACCCGGCACCAACGCGAGGTCGGCACCGGATACTTCGACCAGGTCGCCACCGCGATCGACCCGGCCGCGTCGACGACGGCACTCGCCGGCTCGACGGAGGCCGAGCAGTTCGCCGGGGACCGGCAGCAACCGCGCGAGCGCCTGAATGGGCCGTGTCGAGGTCACCGCGCCGGTCGGGGCCTTCGCCGACATCCTGACCGCCGACGCCCTCGACTTCGTCGCCGCCCTGCACCGCGAGTTCAACCCCCGACGCCGGGAGTTGCTCGCGGCGCGCGGCCGGCGACATGCGGAGCTCGCGGCCGGTCGCGGATTGGATTTCCTGCCCGAGACGGCAGAGGTCCGGGCGGGCGACTGGCAGATCGCGCCGCCGGCGCCGGGGCTGGTGGATCGGCGGGTGGAGATCACCGGCCCCACCGAGCGCAAGATGCTCGTCAACGCGCTCAACTCCGGCGCCAAGGTGTTCATGGCCGACTTCGAGGACTCCAACTCCCCGACGTGGGCCAACATCGCCGGTGGCCAGGCCAACCTCGTCGCTGCGATCGACCGGCGGATCGACTTCACCAGCCCGGAGGGCAAGGACTACACGCTTGCCGACGAGGTCGCGACACTCGTGGTCCGACCCCGCGGCTGGCACCTCGACGAGCGGCACGTGCTCGTCGACGGCGAGCGGGCGGCCGCCAGCCTCGTCGACTTCGGCCTCTATTTCTTCCACTGCGCCCGCCGCCTGATCGACCGGGGGGCGGGCCCCTACTTCTACCTGCCGAAGCTGCAGAGCCACCTGGAGGCCAGGCTCTGGAACGACGTCTTCTGCGCCGCCCAGGACCGGCTGGGCATCCCGCGCGGCACCATCCGCGCGACGGTGCTCGTCGAGACCATCCCGGCGGCGTTCGAGATGGCCGAGATCCTCTACGAGCTGCGCGAGCACTCCAGCGGCCTGAACGCCGGGCGGTGGGACTACACCTTCAGCATCATCAAGGAGTTCCGCGAGGCCGGCGGCGACATGATGCTGCCGGACCGCAACTCGGTGACGATGACCGTGCCCTTCATGCGCGCCTACACCGAGCTGCTGGTACGGACCTGCCACGCGCACGGCGCCCACGCCATCGGTGGCATGGCGGCGTTCATTCCGAGCCGAAGGGACGCCGCCGTCAACGAGGTGGCGCTGGCCAAGGTGCGGGCCGACAAGGAGCGGGAAGCCGGCGACGGGTTCGACGGGTCGTGGGTGGCCCACCCCGACCTCGTGCCGGTCTGCCGCGAGGTCTTCGACGAGGTGCTGGGCGAGCGTCCCAACCAGCTCGACCGGATGCCCGACCTCGCCGAGGTCACCGCCGCCGACCTGCTTGCCGTCGACAAGACGCCGGGCGAGATCACTGAGGACGGCCTGCGTAACGACATCAGCGTGGCGCTGCAGTACCTCACCGCGTGGCTGGGCGGCAACGGCGCGGTCGGGATCTTCAACCTGATGGAGGACGCGGCGACCGCCGAGATCGCCCGCGCCCAGATCTGGCAGTGGGTACACAACCGCGCGACGCTGACCAGTGGCGAGGCCGTCACCGCTAACCTCGTCCACCGCATCGAGGAAGAGGAGCTGGACAAGCTCCGGACCGCCCTCGGCGACGCCTACCCGACCGCGCGCGCCGCGCAGGCCCAGAAGATCTTCAACCAGGTGGCGCTGGCCGACGACTTCGCGGAGTTCCTCACCCTCCCGGCGTACGAACAGCTTCCCTGACCGGCGTGGCCCTGCCGGCGACCGTCAGGTAGGCGACCAGCCCGGCGATGAGGAGCGCGAGTACCAGGCTGACCGGGCCGGTGCCCAGATCCAGTCCACCCCGCACCTGTGAGACGCCCATCCAATCCGCGAACGACGCGCCGAGCGGCCGGGTCACGACGTAGGCGAACCAGAAGGCGAAGACCGGGTTCAGGCCGAACCGCCAGTAGGAGACGGCCGGGATGGTGATGACGGCGGCGAAAACCACACCCGAGGCGAGGTAGCCCAGACCGAACGTGACCGCCGTGAGGTCACCGGCGGCGGTCCCGAGGGCGAACGTCGCCATCACCGCCGCCCAGTAGAACGCCTCACGTCGGCGGGTCCTGATGCTGTGGATGGACAGCGTCCCTTCGGTCCGGTGCCAGACCACGAAGACGACGGCCAGCGCCGCCGCGAAGAACATCGTCGACACGACGTAGGGGACGCCCAGCCCGACATGCAGGACATCGGCCGCCATCGTGCCGAACACACCGACCATCGCCACGGCGAGCCAGTAGACCCACGGGATGTAGCGGCGTACGGCGAACTGCAGTGCCAGGGCGACCGCCAGGCCGACAGCGCCGAGCGCGACGGCCAGCACCGGCGGCAACCGGTGCACGAGGTAGTCCGACGTCGACTCACCCATCCCGGTCGTCAGGCCCTTGGTGATCCAGAAGGCGACCGCCACCTCCGGGACCTTGCTCGCCGATCCGGCGGCGTTCGATGGACTGTCTCCGCCCGCGTCGTCAATCGTCACCGGCGCAGTCTCCCAACCGGGTTCAATCCCATGAATTCAGAGGGGAACTCCTTGCATTACCTATACGCGGGGACATCGAGCGCTGTTCTGCGTTGACAATGTCAGAGGCTCTTGGACCGTGGCATGGGAGCGCTGACCGATCACCGGAGGGCGAACAGTCGTGGATGACAACGGTAAGCGGCTGCGGCTCAGGCTCGAGTTGCTGTTCGTCACCGGACAGAAGGTCGAGGTGCAGGTCGCGATCCCGACCGCGACGATGGGACAGACCTGGGGCGTCGGGCCTTATGCCACTGCCGATGAGCTACGTCGGGCGCTGCTCGTCCAGGTACGGGAGCGCAACCGGTTGGTGCTGCCCAGCGACCCGAATGACGCGGAGCGGTCGGCCGGATTCCTGTGCGGCGATCTCCTCGTGAACACCGACCATCTTCTGCAGGCAGTGATCATCCCGACGTAATGCGTCACCTTTTTGCCGAACACAACCGGCCTTTTACCACCGCCTAACCATCACCATCCCGATAGTGACTTCGGCCGCCATCCGCACTGCGACGTCGTGCGTGCTACTCGCCATTTCCGGCCAACTATGCGACTACGGCGCACGATGATGGCGTGATGTCGAGTGGCGGACGCGACGGCAGTCTGTGGGGCGCCGCCGAATCCGCGTGAACGTCACGTTGATGCGGAACGGCGGCCCTCCCCATTCCGCTTGAACGTCACGTTCAAGCGCTCTAGCCGCATCAACGTCACGTTGATGCGGAACGGCGGCCCTCCCGGATCGGCGGCTCTCCCGGCGCTGCGACCCTCCCGGACCCTCGGCGTTTGGCTTGAACGTCACGTTCATGCCGCTAGAAGGCTTGAACGTGACGTTCAAGCCAAACGGTGTCGGTGGGGCAGAGCCTCCCGGCCCGCCCCGTCACATCGTGGGGTCGCCGCGCACCAGGCGGGCTCCGGCGCGGATGACCACGGCGGCGCCCAGGACCAGCAGCGCCAGGCCAGGGATGGCCGTCGCCGGCGGCACCTGATGCAGCCAGAGGGCGGCGATGAGCGACGCGCCGGGTACCTCGCCGAGGATCGCGAGGCTCACGACGGTGGCACTGGTGGTACGCAGGACGACGTTCACCAGCGAATGCCCCAGCAGCTGGGCGCCGACCGTGAGCGCCACCAGCTTCAGCCACGTCGCGCCGTCGTAGCCGACCAGCTGCTTCCCGGCCGCCAGGTTGGCCGCGAGCAGCAGCAGCGCGCAGACCGGGTAGCAGATCGCGGTGTAGGACGCCGTACTGACGCCGGACCGCACCTTCGCGCCGATCGTGACGTAGCCGGCTCCCAACGCGCCGCCGACCAGGGCGAGCAGGTCCCCGGCCAGGGCCTTGCCCGAGAGCCGTACGTCGACGCCGGCCAGCAACGCGGTGCCCACCACCGCCAGCCCGATCCCGATCCACACCGCGCGCGGCACCGGGCGGCCCGAGGCCCGCGCGTAGGCGGCCGCCCAGACGGGCTGGGTCGCGACGAGTGCCGTCGACGAGGCGACCGAGGTCAGAGCCAGGCTCGGGACCCAGGTGGCGAAATGCAGCGCCAGCAGCACACCCGCGATCCCCGACAACCGCCAACTCCGGCGGTCCAGCAGCCGGAGCTCACGCCACCGCCGGATGAGCGCCCACGGAACGATGACCGCGCTGCCCATCGCGTTGCGCCAGAAGGCGATGGCCAGGGTGGGGGCGGCGGTCGCGACGATGAGCGGGCCGGACGTCGACACCGCGGCGACGGCGATCGCCAGCAGCCCGATGTCGGCAGCGGGGGGCCGCGCGAACGTCGCGGGCGCCGGTGTCACCTCGACCCGACCGCGCTCCGGCACGGCACTCATCGTCGCAGCCGGTGGGTCGCCGCGGGCAGCCGGACCGCACGACCCGCGACCGTGGGAGGCTGCCGGCGTGCCCCGGGTCCCGCCGCTCGTCGCCGAGGCGATGAAGAAGGCCGACGTGGTCTGGATCGCGCCGTCCGGCCGCCCGCACCCGGTACCGGCCTGGCTGCACTGGACCGGCACCGCGGCGTACGTCGTCACCGGAGCGGGCGAACAGCCCCTCACCGGGCTCGCGGCGGCGGACTCCGCGGCCGTGACGGTCCGCTCGGCCGACACCGGGGCCGGCATCGTGACCTGGACCGCCGCCGTCGACCGCATCGACCCGGCCTCGGCCGCCTGGGACGAGATCGTGCCCACGCTGGCCCTCGGCCGCCTCAACGCGCCCGACGGTGCGGGCCTCGTCGACCGGTGGGCCCGGACGGCGACGGTGCTCCGCCTGACCCCGACCGGAGAGTGGCGGCGCGCCTAGGTCGAGGCGACCGCCGGCGGGGGCAACGACGGTAATCTTTGCTGCGTGCCGGCGCCGACGAAGGTCTTCATCACCCGGCTCGCCGGCCTCCCGGTCCTCGACCCGAACGGCGACCCGGTCGGTCGGCTGCGCGACGTCATCGTCCGGCTGCGGCCGGGGCAGCAGCCGCCCCGGGTGCTGGGCCTGCTGGTCGAGCTGCAGCACCGGCGGCGGATCTTCGTCCCGATCGGCCGGATGATGGCGGTCGACTCCGGCGCGGTCGTGCTGTCCCGCGGCACGGTGAGCCTCCGGCGGTTCGAGCAGCGCGGCGGGGAACAGCTGGTGCTCGGTGAGCTGCTCGACCGGCGGGTCACCGTCCTGGAGAGCGACACCCCGGCGACGGTCGTCGACGCGGCGATGGAGGAGACCCGCACCCGGGACTGGGTGGTCACCCGGGTCGCCGTCCGCCAGCAGAGCAGTGGACGGCTGACCCGCCGCGGCCAGCTGCTCCAGCTCGACTGGGACGAGGTCAGCGGCCTGTCCATCACCGGCTCGCAGGGCGCGGAGAGCCTGCTCGCCGTGCTCGCGACCATGCGGGCGACCGACCTGGCGACCACGCTGAAGGACATGCCGGACAAACGACGGCACGAGGTGGCGCAGGCCCTCGACGACGACCGGCTGGCCGACGTCCTCGAGGAACTGCCCGAGGAGGACCAGGTCGAGATCCTCGCGGCCCTGGCCGACGACCGGGCCGCCGACGTCCTGGAGGCGATGGACCCCGACGACGCCGCCGACCTGCTCGCCGAGCTGCCCGAGACCGACAAGGACCGGCTGCTGGCCCTCATGGAGCCGGAGGAGGCCGAACCGGTCCGCCGGCTGATGACCTACCCGGACGACACCGCCGGTGGCCTGATGACCAGCGAGCCGGTCATCCTGCCCCCCGACGCGACCGTCGCCGAGGCGCTCGCCCGGGTGCGCAGCCCGGACCTGAGCCCGGCCCTCGCCAGCCAGGTCTACGTCTGTCGCCCGCCGACGGAGACGCCGACCGGCCTCTACCTCGGCGCGGCGCACATCCAGCGGCTGTTGCGGGAACCGCCCGGGTCGCTGGTGAGCGGTGTGCTCGACAAGACCCTGACCCCGCTCCGGCCGGACGCGCCGCTGCTGGACGTGACCCAGATGCTGGCGGCGTACAACCTCGTGGCGGCCGCGGTCGTCGACGACGGTGAGCGGCTGGTCGGCGCGGTGACCGTCGACGACATCCTCGACGCGCTGCTGCCCGAGGACTGGCGGGACCGGGCGACCGGTGGCTGAGCGGCCCGGTCGGCGACTCGACCAACCCAAGGGCGTCGGCCGGCGGCTGTCCGTGCCGCACGGCGAGGACCTGCTCGGCCGGGTCTCGGAGGGGGTCGCCCGGTTCTTCGGCAGTGCCCGCTTCATCGTGATGCAGACCGTCATCGTGATCGTCTGGATCACGCTGAACGTCGCACAGGTCACCAAGACGATCCGCTGGGACCCCTACCCGTTCATCCTGCTCAACCTGGCGTTCTCCACCCAGGCGGCCTACGCCGCGCCGCTCATCCTGCTGGCCCAGAGCCGCCAGACCGACCGTGACCGCGTGTCGATGGAGGAGGACCGGGCCCAGAACAGCCGCTCCATCGCCGACACCGAATACCTCACCCGTGAGATCGCGGCGATCCGCATCGCGCTCGGGGAGGTCGCGACCCGCGACTTCGTCCGCTCCGAACTCACCCGTCTCGGCGACCTCTCCCGCACCGACGACGAGGACAGCCGCGCCGCACCCTGAGGCCGGCGCTCCGTCCGGTCGGCGGCGCTGCTCAGGCTCGGCGCTCGAGCAGCCGCGACAGCAGGTCGCCGAGCTCGGCCAGCTCCTCCGGTGCGAGCCGGCTGGTCATGTGCTCCTCGATCCCGCGCAGGTGGGTCGGTGCCGCCTTGCGCAGCCGCTCGACCCCGGCGTCGGTCAGCACCGTGAAGGTGCCCCGGGCGTCTCCCTCGCACGCCTGCCGCTCGACCAGACCCGCCCGGGCCAGCCGGTCGACCAGCCTGGTCAGGCCGGACCGGGACAACATCACCCGGTCGGCCAGCTCGGTCATCCGCAGCCGGCGCCCGGGCGCCTCGACCAGCTGGACGAGGACGTCGTAGAAGGACAGCGGCAGGCCCTGCTCGACGAGCAGTTCGGTCTCCAGGTCGCGGATCACGGTCGCGTGCGCCCGGAGGAACAGCCTCCAGACGGCCAGGGCGGCCGGGCTCGGGCGGCTGGCTGCCGGTGCGGCCGGTGTGGCCGGGACCGGCGAGAGCGCCGGAGCTGCGGCCGGCGGCGAGGCGGGCACCGGCGGAGAGCTGGGGGCACTCGTCGACATTGCTGAATGATAATGCGGAATCGGTCATCCGCCAGGCACCGGCACCGGCCGCCCGCCGACCGCCGCCGTAGCATGGGACGGGTCAGCGCCCACCTCGCCGACCCCGGGACATCCATGCCGACAGCAACGACCCAGCAGCCCGATATCGACCGCATCCACGCCGCGCTGGCGACGGTCCAGGATCCGGAGATCCACCGGCCGATCACCGAGCTCGGCATGGTCAAGGACGTGACCATCGGTGCCGGCGGCGCGGTGGCGGTGCAGGTCTGGCTCACCGTCGCCGGCTGCCCGATGCGCGAGACCATCACCCGGGACGTCACGGCGGCGGTCAGTGCCGTCGACGGCGTGACGGCGGTCCGGGTCGAGCTCGACGTGATGAGCGACGAGCAGCGCAAGGGGCTGCAGCAGCGGCTGCGCGGCGGCGCGCCGGAGCCCGAGATCCCGTTCGCCCAGCCGGGGTCGCTGACCCGCGTGTACGCCGTCGCGTCGGGCAAGGGCGGCGTCGGCAAGTCCAGCGTCACCGTCAACCTCGCCGCCGCGCTGGCGGCGCGCGGCCTGTCGGTCGGCGTCGTCGACGCCGACATCTACGGCCACTCGCATCCCCCGCATGCTCGGCGTCACCGGCAAGCCGACCCAGGTCGAGAAGATGATCATGCCGCCGTCAGGCGCACGGCGTGAAGGTCATCTCGATCGGCATGTTCACCCCCGGCAACACCGCCGGTCGTCTGGCGCGGGCCGATGCTGCACCGCGCCCTGCAGCAGTTCCTCGCCGACGTCTTCTGGGGCGACCTCGACGTCCTGCTGATGGACCTGCCGCCGGGCACCGGCGACATCGCCATCTCGGTGGCCCAGCTCGTGCCCGTCGGCCGAGATCCTGGTCGTCACCACCCCGCAGCTCGCCGCCGCGAGGTCGCCGAGCGGGCCGGCGCGATCGCGCTGCAGACGCACCAGCAGATCGTCGGCGTCGTCGAGAACATGTCCTGGCTTGACGCTGCCCGACGGCGCGCGGATGGAGCTGTTCGGCACCGGCGGGGGCCAGGCGGTCGCCGACTCGCTGTCCCAGCGCGACCGGCACGACCGGTGCCGCTGCTGGGCCGGTGCCGATCGACATCGCGGCTCCGCGAGGGCGGCGACGAGGGGCGGCCGCTCGTGCTGTCCGACCCGGATCCGCTCCGGCGGCGGCGGCTCTGGCCGGGGTCGCCGACGGCCTGGCCGTGCGCCAGCGCGGGCTGGCCGGGCGTTCGCTCGACCTCACCCCGGTACGCCACTAGGCCGGCCGGGCCTCGTCGCGGCCCGAACCCTGCGGGCGCCCCGGCCGTTCAGTCCGGCGGTCCGTCATCTTGCGGGTCAGCGACGTCGTGCGCCGTACCCGCATAACGGTCCGGGTTCTGCGAGTAGCACGCACGATGTCGACCTGCGCGGGGAGCTCGACGCGGTCAGGTCGCGTCGGTGTCGTACGGCGCGGCCTCGCCCTCGGCGAGCGGCTTCGTGCGGCGGCGCCGGTCGGCTGGTCGCCTCGTCGGTGAACGGGTCGTCGAGTGTCCTCGAACAGTGCTTGCGGACGAAGGTGCGGGGGTTGAGCAGTCGCAGGTCGACGTCGGCGAACTCCGGGCCGAGCTCGTCACGCAACTGGGTGCGGGCGCCCTGGGCCATGTCCCGCAGCTGCTGCGCAGCATCCGGGCCGCGTCCTTGGCGAGTCCGGGCAGCTGGTCCGGGCCGAAGACGATCAGCCGACCACGGCCAGCACGAAGATCTCCATCGGCCCGACAGTTGAACATGGCCGCCGAGTGTGGCCCACTCTCTGGGCAGCCGCAGGCCGGCCCGATCGGATCAGCCTAATCCGCGGGCCGTACGACACGGGCAGCAGGTCGATCAGGCTGCGCCGAGCAGCTTCGTCACGTTCTTCTTCGTCGCTTGCGGAAGTACGGTGACGGTGACCTTGTCGCCCGGCTTGTGCTGTCTGGACGATCACGATCAGCTGCTCGTAGGCGACGACGGCTGGCCGTCGACGACGATGATCACATCGCCGTTGGCCGGAGCCCGCCTTCGGCGCCGGCGCCGCCGGGCGCGACCTGCTTCGACTGCGCGCCGTCGCCGCCGCGCCGGCCGAGGTCGGTGACCGACCGGGCATCGACGCCGAGCGTCGCGTGCACCGCATGCCCGGTCTTGA
Organism: uncultured Actinomycetota bacterium; assembly: GCA_963828605.1. Lineage (GTDB taxonomy): Bacteria > Actinomycetota > Actinomycetes > Mycobacteriales > QHCD01 > DASXJE01. The sequence goes on from CAWHER010000001.1 coordinate 1,520,151, forward strand.
TCAGTTGCTGGGCGATGTCCGCGCGTAGTTGATCGGGATCGCGAACCCGATGCCGATGTTGCCGCGTCTGCTGCCCGGAACCGTCGCTGAGGCTGAACGCGATCGGCCGAGTTGATGCCGACCACCGCGCCCGTGCCGTCGACCAGCGCGCCGCCGGAGTTGCCCGGGTTGATCGCGGCGTCGGTCTGGATCGCGTCGAGGTACGGCGTCGGCGAGCCGTCCTCGCCGGACAGTGGACCGGCGCGGTCCAGGGCGGAGACGATGCCCGCCGTCACCGTGCCCGCCAGCCCGAGCGGCGAGCCGATCGCGATGACCGGGTCGCCGACGGCGAGCTGGTCGGAGTCGCCGAGCGTGGCGACCGTCAGACTCGGCTCGTCGGCACCTTGATCACAGCGAGGTCGCTGATCGGGTCACGGCCGACGATCCGGGCCTTGGCCGTCGCCTCGTCGTGAGAACGTCACGACGATCGAGGCATCGGTCGCCGTGGCCGCAGCGGCCACGACGTGGTTGTTGGTGAGGACGTAGCCGTTCTTGTCGATGACGACGCCGGAGCCGATGCCGCGTCCTCGTCGGACGTGCGTCACCGCGATCGAGACGACGGCCGGGCAGCACCCGCTTGGCGATGTCGGCGACCGAGCCGGGCGGCGTTGGACCGCGGGTCCACCTTGGCCAGGCTGACGTCGGCGCGGTGCAGCAGACGGTTGGCCGCGGTCTGGCCAGCCAGTAGCCGGCGCCGCCGCCGAGGCCGCCGGCGAGCAGGGCGACGATCACGGATCAGCGCAGCCAGCCCGCCGACCGCGCCGGCGCGTGCCGCGCCGAGATCCTCCCCCGGCGCGGGGTCCGGCGCCTCGTCGGCTCTGGTCGAGCGCCGGCCGGGCGGCCGGACCGTCGCAAGACGCGCCGCTGCCGCGCCAGTAGGGCGCCGGCGGGTCACGCCAGGGATCGCGCGCGGCGTCGGGCTTCCACCACGGCGACTCCGCGGCGCGGCCGGACGGCGCGATCCGGGCTGCCGGCGGCGGGTCGAAGCCGTCGACTGCCGCCGCCGGCGCGCCGAAGGCCTCGGCGGATCTGCGGCACCGGCGGCGGCGGGGTCGAGCGGCGGGGCCGATGCCGCTCGACGGCGGCGGCGCGAACGGCGCGTCGGCGCCGCTCGGGCGGCCGAACGCCGCCGCGCTCCTCGGGCGACGGCGGTGCGCGGCGGCGGCGTGTACGACGGCGGCGCCTCGCGCGGCGCGAACGGTCCGTCGACCCGGACCGCGGTCGCTGGCGACACTGCCGCTGTCGGCGTTCGTCACCGGCTGGCCCGCACGATCGCGCATCGTCCTCCCGCGCGCGGTCGTGGCGACCGCGGCTGCCGTCGCGTCACGCCGGGTGACCGGCGCACGGGCGCGCGCTGCGTCGCGGAGCGGTCGCCGTGCGGCCGGCTCACGCACCACTCCTCACGGCTGGCGCCGGTGCCGACCGTAGTCCTGCGCAGGTCGCACGATCGTGGTGCGAAGTGGCGCGTCGAACGGCCGGACGTCGTAGCCCGCCGGCTGGACGTTCGCCGGGGCGACTTGGCCGGGCGGTCGCCGGTCGGGAGGTTCGGGCGCTGCTGGCCGGCGGCGTGCCCGGCCGAGCCGCCGACCAGGACTCCGGCGACCGGCGACGGCGTGCGGCGGTTCCGGCGATGGGCCTGCGGCAGGTGCGTGCGGCCGAGCCGCTGCGCGTGCGCACCGCCGCGGCCGCGCCGGCGGACGGCCATGGCGCCGAAGGTCGAGAACATGGGCGAGCCGTCCTCGGCGATCGAGCGTCGGGACGACCCGGATCGGCGTGGTCACCGGCACGTCGCGCAGCCGGTCGAGCAGGCCGGACGGCAGCGACGGCGCCGCGCCGCACGCAGCGCCCAGACGGCTCGCGCTGCACGCGCGACCGCGTACGCGCACTCCGGGCAGCTCGCGCGGTGTGCCGGCGGGCCCGCTCGCGGGCATGTCCGGCGAGGACGCCGTCGGCGAACGCCGCGACGCCTCGTCGGACAGGTGCTGTCGGTCTCACGACCTGGCCTGCTCTGCCGGCTCGTGAGCCGGGACCTCGCGGCGCCGGGCTCGGTGCCGGTCGCAGGCCGCCGGCGCGCGGTGGGCCAGGGCCTCGCGCAGCAGCACGCGGCCGCGGTGGATGCGCGAGCGCACGGTGCCGAGCTTGATGTCCAGGGTGGCGGCGATCTCCTCGTAGGAGAGGCCCTCGAGGTCGCAGAGCACGACGGCGGCCCGGAAGTCCGGCGGCAGCGCGTCGAGCGCGGCCTGGATGTCGGCGTCGAGGTGTGGTCGTCGTAGGCCTGCTCCGGGTCCGGCCTCGCTGCCGGCGAGCCGGTCGCCGGCGTCGTCGGGCAGCGCGTCGAAGCGGATCCGCTGCCGGCGGCGGACCAGGTCGAGGAACAGGTTGGTGGTGATCCGGTGCAGCCAGCCCTCGAACGTGCCGGGCGTGTAGCTCGGCCAGCGACGGAAGACCCGGACGAAGGTCTCCTGGGTCAGGTCCTCGGCGTCCTGGCGGTTGCCGGTCAGGCGGTAGGCGAGGCGGTAGACGCGGTCGGAGTGCGTGCGCACGATCTCGTCCCACGTGGGCGGCACCCACGGCCGCCTGGTCGACGCGGTCTCATCGGCCACGACGGCACCTCCGTCGCTGACACGGCAGACGAGCGACGCCTCCATGGTGCCCTGACTCTGCTGCCGTCCAACAGCGGTCACTCTGATCTCAGCGCTTGTGTCTCTGATCCAACGCTCAGGTGCGCCGGGTGCCGTTCCCTCATGACGGCGTGCGTCCGGTGCCGCTAGGCCTCGCCGCCCGGTCACCGCGCTCGGCATATCCTCGGAGCGGTCTCGACGCATGCCCGAGCTTGACGGCCGGCATCCCCAGGCCGCCACCTGCGAGCTACGCCGAGAGCTTCGTCGCCGAGGACGAGTGCTGGCCGCCGCCCGGGCCCGGGCCGAGGAGGTGGGCTGCGCGCCGATCGGCTCCGGCGGCGGCGCCGCGCTGCGCTTCCTGGCCTCGCGTCATCGACGCCCGCGCCGTCGTCGAGGTCGGCACCGGCACCGGCGTGTCCGGTCTGTGGCTGCTGCGCGGCATGCGCTCCGACGGCGTCCTCACCACCGTCGACATCGAGGCCGAGCACCAGCGGCTGGCCCGCGAGACCTTCACCGAGGGCGGCATCGCCGCCCGCAGCGCGCCCGGCTCATCGCCGGCGCGGCGCTCGAGGTGCTCCCCCGGCTGACCGACGGCGCACTACGACCTGGTCTTCTGCGACGGCGACAAGGCGGAGTACGCCGACTACCTCAAGGAGGCGCTGCGGCTGCTGCGCCCCGGCGGCGTGGTGGCCTTCGACAACGCGCTCTGGCACGACCGGGTGGCCGACCCGTCCCAGCGCGACGAGGAGACCATCGCGATCCGCGACCTGGGCAAGGAGATCGCGCGACCACGAGCCCTGGTCCCGGTGCTGCTGCCGGTCGGCGACGGGCTGCTGGTCGCCGTCTACCAGCCCTAGGCAGGCGGCCCGTCGCTAGAGCACCTTCGACAGGAATGCCTTGGTCCGTTCGTGCTGCGGGTTGGCGATGATGTCGCGGGGACGCCGGACTCGACCACGACGCCGTCGTCCATGAACACCAGCGAGTCGCCGACCTCGCGGGCGAAACCCATCTCGTGGGTGACCACGATCATGGTCATGCCGCTCGTGCGCCAGCTTGCGCATGACGTCGAGCACCTCGCCGACCAGCTCCGGGTCCAGCGCGCTGGTCGGCTCGTCGAAGAGCATCAGCTTGGGCTGCATCGCCAGGGCGCGGGCGATGGCGACGCGCTGCTGCTGGCCGCCGGAGAGCTGGCTCGGGTAGGCGTCGCCTTGCTCCGCGAGGCCGACCAGCTCCAGCAGGTCCCGGGCCCGTACGATGCCTCGGCGCGCGTCTCGCCTTTCACCCGCGACGGGCGCCTCGATGATGTTCTGCACGCGGTCATGTGCGGGAAGAGGTTGAACTGCTGGAAGACCATGCCGATCTCGCGCGCGCTTGGCGGCGACCTCGCGCTCGCGCAGTCTCGTACAGCTTGTCGCCGTCCTGCCGGTAGCCGACCAGCTCGCCGTCGACCGAGAGCCGGCCCGCGTCGATCTTCTCCAGGTGGTTGATGCAGCGCAGGAAGGTCGACTTGCCCGAGCCGGACGGGCCGATGATGCACATCACCTCGCCCGGAGCCGACCTGCAGGTGATGCCCTTGAGCACCTCGAGCCGGCCGAAGTTCTTGCGCACCTGCTCGGCCTGCACCATCGGGCGGTCGCCGTTGGAGTGGTCGCGGGCATGGCGGTCATGTCGCGCTCTCGGCGGTCCGGTCCGGAATCGGGCCCGCAGCCGTTGCCAGGGCGTCGGCGGCAGCTCGCGGCTCGAGCCGCGGGCGAAGCTGCCGCTCGAGGTAGTACTGCGCCGACGGACAGGATCGATGTCATGAGGATGTACCAGAGGCTCGCCACGACGAGCAGCGGGATGTGCTGGTAGTTGGACCCGTAGATGTCCTGCACGGCCTTCAGCAGGTCGGTGACCGCGATGACCACGACCAGCGAGGTCGTCTTGAGCATCGAGATCGTCTCGTTGCCGGTCGGCGGGATGATGACCCGCATGGCCTGCGGCAGCACGATGCGGCGCAGCGGCGGCACCTGCGACATACCCGAGCGCCTGCGCGGCCTCGGTCTGTCCGTCGTCGACCGAGAGGAGGCCGGCCCGCACGATCTCGGACATGTAGGCCGCCTCGTTGAGACCCAGCCCGAGCAGCGCTCCCACGAACAGCGGGATGATCTTGTTGGCGTCGAAGGTGACGAAGGCCGGCCCGAACGGGATGCCGAACGTCGGGGAACTGGTAGAGCGCGGCCGCGAACGACCAGAAGATGATCTGGACCAGCACCGGCGTGCCGCGGAAGAACCAGACATAGGTCCACGCGACGCTCGGACACCACCGGGTTCGCCGACAACCGCATGACGGCGAGGATGATGCCGAGCACCACGCCGATCAGCATCGCCAGCACCGTCAGCTCCAGCGTGACGATGATCCCGTGCAGCACCGTGGTGTAGGTGAGGTACTTCCAGACGATGCTCCAGTGCCACGCCGGGTTGGTCAGCAGCGAGTGGATCAGCATGGCCGCGAGCAGTGCGAGGAACGCCGCGACCACCCACCGCCACGGGTGGCGCACCGGGACGGCAGTGATCACCTCAGGCCCGCGGTCAGGCGGGGTTGCCTCAGCGTGACCGCTAGCCGCAATGCTCTCCGGCGTCGAGGCCATCGCTAACTGGTCGCGCCGTTGATCGTCGGGTTGGTGATCGCGCCGGCCTGGACTCCCCATCCGTCAGGATGGTGCGGTACTGGCCGCCGGCCATGAGCTTCTTGACCGCGGCGAGAACTGCTTTGTCCATCGTGCCGGTGTCCTTCGGGATCGCGATGCCGTACGGCGCCTGGTCAGTGGTCTTGCCGACCTTCTGGAAGAGGTTCGGGTTGGCCTTGACCGCGTAGTCGACCACAGGTGTGTCGGCGAGATAACTCTGGATCCGTCCGGCCTGCAACGCGGTGTTCACGTTGGACTGGTTCGGGTATCCGCTCGCGACCGGCGCCGGCTTGCCGGCGTTCTTGCACTGCTGCACGACCGAGCCGGCTTCGTTCTTCTGCAGCGACTCCAGCTGCACGGTGCCGTTCTCCGCGCCGACCTTCTTGCCGCACAGATCGGTCTCGGTGTTGATGTGCAGCGGGTTGCACTTCTTGGCCATGATCGACGTACCGGCGGTGAAGTAGGTGACGAAGTTGACCGTCTGCTGCCGCGCCTTGGTGTCGGTGAACGACGACATACCGAGGTCGTACTTGTGCGCGGCCAGACCGGCCAGGATGCCGTCGAAGCTGGCGTTGACGAACTTCGTCTGCAGACCCAGGGTCTTGCCGATCGCGTTACCGAGATCGACGTCCATTCCGACGATCTGCCCGCCCGAGGACAGGAACTCGTTCGGCGGGTAGGAGGCGTCGGCGGCGACCGTCAGGGTCCCCTTGGACTTGATGGAGGCCGGGACCATCCCGGCGGCCGCGCTGTCCTTGGTCACGGTGACCTTGGCCGGCGTGATCGGCGGCGCCTGCGGTGAGCCGGTGCCGACCTTGCAGCCACTCCCCGAGCCGCCACCGGACCCGCTGCTCGTCGACGAGTTGCTCACCGTCGTACCGCATGCGGATAGCGCCAGCACCGCGACGATTGCGGCGACCGCGACGGCGCCCATCCCGCGAATACCGATCCTCATGGCTGCCCCCTCCAGGCGCCGGGCCGGTCGGCCTGGGCACCTGAGATCGACCCGATGAAGTAACCCTAGGCCACCTGAGGCCACAATCCGGGCTGAACCTCCGCATCGTGACCTTGCGCCGCGGGGGCAAAGGGCGGGCGGGACTCAGGGCAGGGCTCGCTGCCCTTCCCGAGGACGACGATCCCGCGCCGGGCTGACCTGGTAGCGCTGCCGGTCCATATCGGACTCGACGCCGATGTGGGCGCCGTCGGGGATCACCACGTTCTTGTCCAGGATCGCCCGCCGGACCACCGCCCCGCGCCCGATGGTCACGTTGTTCATGACCACGCAGCCCTCGACGTAGGCACCGGCGTAGACCCGGACCCCCGGCGAGAGGATCGACTGACGGACCGTGGCGTTGGCGACGATCGCGCCGTTGCTGACGATGGACTCCTGCGCCGACCCGCCCTCGACGAACTTCGCCGGCGGCTGCTGCGGGTGGGTGGTGAAGATCGGCCAGCTGCTGGTTGTACAGGTTGAAGATCGGGTGGACGGCGACCAGGTCCATGTGCGCGTCGTAGTAGGCGTCCAGCGTCCCGACGTCCCGCCAGTAGCCGCGGTCGCGGTCGGTCGCGCCCGGCACGTCGTTGTCGGCGAAGTCGTAGACGTGGGCCAGCCCGTCGGTCCACCAGCATCGGCATGATGCTGCCGCCCATGTCGTGCACGGAACTGTCGTCGGCGGCGTCGGCCTTCAGCGCCTCGAGCAGGGCGCCGGTCTCGAAGACGTAGTTGCCCATCGAGGCGAACGTCTCGTCGGGTCTGTCCGGCAGGCCGGGCGGATCGCTCGGCTTCTCCAGGAACTGCCGGATCTTGCCCTTCTCGTCGGCGTCGATGACGCCGAACGCCGACGCCTCCGGCCGCGGCACCCGGATCCCGGCGACGGTCAGGCCGGCACCGGATTCGATGTGCTGCTCGACCATCTGGCTCGGGTCCATCCGATAGACGTGGTCGGCGCCGAAGACCACGATGTGGTCCGGCTGGTCGTCGTAGACCAGGTTGAGGCTCTGGTAGATCGCGTCGGCGCTGCCGGTGAACCAGCGCGGTCCGAGCCGCTGCTGGGCCGGCACCGGGGTGACGTAGTTGCCCAGCTCGGTGGTCATCCGCCAGGTGGTGGTGATGTGCCGGTCGAGCGAGTGGGACTTGTACTGCGTCAGCACGCAGAACCGCAGGTATCCGGCGTTGACCAGGTTGGACAGCACGAAGTCGATGAGCCGGTAGCTGCCCCCGAACGGCACCGCCGGCTTGGCGCGGTCGGCGGTCAGCGGCCAGAGCCGCTTGCCTTCGCCTCCGGCCAGAACGATGCCGAGCACCCGAGGTTGCGTGCGCATGGCCCGACCCTATCGGCGATCCGCGGCAAGCGCTCTACTCTGCATTGTCATGCGAGTTGCTCTGCTCAGTCGTGAGTTTCCCCCCGAGGTCTACGGCGGGGCCGGCGTCCACGTCGAATACCTGGTCCGCGAGTTGCGCCCGCTCGTCGACCTCGACGTGCACTGCTTCGGCGCCCCGCGCGAGGAGTCGGTCGGTGCCACCGCCCACCGGCCGCCGCCGGCGCTGGCCGGGGCCAACCCGGCGCTGGCCACGCTCGCGGTCGACCTCGACATGGTCGCCGGCATCGGGGACAGCGACGCTGGTGCACTCCCACACCTGGTACGCCGAGGCTGGCCGGCCACCTCGCCCGGCTGCTCTACGACGTCCCGCACGTGGTGACCGCGCACTCGCTGGAGCCGGCGCGGCCGTGGAAGGCCGAGCAGCTCGGCGGCGGCTACCGGGTGTCGTCCTGGGCGGAGCGGACGGCGTTCGAGGACGCCGACGCCGTCATCGCGGTGAGCGACGGGATGCGCCGCGACGTCCTGGCGACCTACCCGCGGGTCGACCCGGCGCGGGTGCACGTGGTGCGCAACGGCATCGACACCCAGACCTACCGCCGGGTCGAGGACACCGACGCGCTGGTCCGCTACGGCGTGGATCCGGACCGGCCCTACGTCGTCTTCGTCGGTCGGATCACCCGGCAGAAGGGACTCGCGCACCTGGTGCGCGCGGCGGCGGCGTTCGACACGGACGCCCAGGTGGTGCTCTGCGCGGGCGCGCCGGACACGGCCGAGCTGGCGGAGGAGATCCGCGCCGGTGTCGCCGACCTGCAGGCTATGCGCGACGGCGTGGTGTGGATCACGCGAGATGCTGGACCGCGCCGACGTGGTGCAACTGCTGTCCGCACGCCACGGTCTTCTGCTGCCCGTCGGTCTACGAGCCGCTGGGAATCGTCAACCTCGAGGCCATGGCCTGCGAAGTCCCGGTCGTGGCCAGCCGGGTCGGCGGGATCCCCGAGGTGGTCGAGGACGGGGTCACCGGGCTGCTGGTCGATGTGCGGCGAGTCGGGCGGGGGCGGCTTCGAGACCGGCCTCGCCGAGGCCGTCAACACCGTTCTGCGCGGACCCCGGGCTGGCCCGGCGGATGGGGCTGGCGGGCCGGGCGCGGGCCGTCGATGAGTTCGGCTGGCCGACCATCGCCCGGCAGACGGTCGCGGTCTACGGCGCCGCCCTGGGGTAGGCCTCACCCCGACCATCGGAGGATCACGACCGGCCGGGGCGAGGGTGCGGTCAGCCCGCCGTGGATTTGAGCGCGTCCCCCAAGGCGGAAGCCTCGTCGGCCGACATCTCTACGACGAGCCGCCCGCCGCCCTCCAGCGGGACGCGCATGACGATGCCGCGCCCCTCCTTGGTGACCTCGAGCGGACCGTCGCCCGTCCGCGGCTTCATGGCCGCCATTCGTGCCTCCTCCAGCACGGCCGGCAGGTCTGCCGGAACCGCGTTGCTCGACCATCGTGAGGCCGCCCGCAGGCACGGACGACCACGTGACCCTGACATTCTCCCCTATCCGTTCGCGATCGGGAAAGTCCGGGTGGATCACCGCGTTGTAGGGTCGCCCTACCGCGGAGCCGCTCGAGGCGCGGGACGCGAGCGCAGGGCCCGGATGGTCACGACGGGAGGATGCCGGTGTCGGACACCGTGCTGGTCGACCTCAGCGAGGGCGTCGCGACGATCACGCTCAACCGCCCCGAGTCGATGAACTCCTGCTCGGTGGAGCTCAAGACGGCACTGCTAGCCGCCCTCGGCGACGTCCGGGACGACCCGGCGGCCCGCGCGGTGGTGCTGACCGGGCAGGGGCACGCCTTCTGCGTCGGCCAGGACCTCCGGGAGCACGTCGACCTGCTCGACGCCGGCGATCCGGCTCCGCTGGCCACCGTGCGCGAGCACTACAACCCGATCGCGCGGGCGATCTTCGGCATGCCCAAGCCGGTGGTCGCCGCGGTGAACGGCATGGCCGCGGGCGCCGGTGCGTCGTTCGCCTTCGCCGCCGACTTCCGGGTCGCCGCCGAGGGTGCGGGTTTCCTGCTCGCCTTCGCCAACGTCGGCCTGTCCCTCGACAGCGGGGCCTCCTGGCTGCTGCCGCGCCTGGTCGGCCATGCGCGTGCCTCGGCGCTCGCGCTGCTCGCCGATCCGGTCTCCGCGGAACAGGCCCTGCAGATGGGCCTGGTCAACGCCGTCGTCCCCGACGACCGCGTGCTGGTCGCCGCGCACGAACTGGCGACCCGCCTGGCCGCCGGTCCGACGGCGGCCTACGCCGCGATCAAGGAGTCCCTCGCCTACGCCGCGACGGCGACCTTCGACGAGGCGCTGGACAAGGAGGCGGACCTGCAGGCCCGGGCCGGCGCGACGCAGGACCACCGCGCTGCCACCGCGGCGTTCCTGGCCAAAGAACGCCCCCGGTTCACCGGCCGATGACGACCCTCGGGCTCCTGCACCCCGGCGAGATGGGGGCGGCCGTCGGTGCCGTACTCCGGCAGACCGGGCTGCAGGTGCTGTGGGCGTCGGCCGGCCGTGGTGCCGCCACCGCGCGGCGGGCCGAGGCCGCCGGGCTGGCCGACACCGGCAGCGTCACCGCACTGTGCGCGGACAGCGACGTCGTGCTCTCGATCGTTCCCCCGCACGCCGCCGTCCCGGTGGCGGCGGAGGTCGCGGCGAGCGGGTTCTCCGGCATCTACGTCGACGCCAACGCGGTGGCACCCGCCACGGCGGCCGAGGTCGCCGCTGCGGTGCGGGCCGGCGGGGCGGCCTACGTCGACGGCGGAATCATCGGCGGCCCGCCCGGCGGGTCCGGCTCGACCGCCCTCTACCTGTCCGGCGAGCAGGCCGACCAGGTTGCGAAGCTGTGCACCTGCCCGGGCCTGGACGCCGTCGTCCTCGGCGACGACCCGACCGCGGCCTCGGCGCTGAAGATGGTCTTCGCCGCCTGGACCAAGGGGTCGGCCGCCCTGCTGATCGCGTTGCGGGAGACGGCCCGGTCCTACGGCGTCGACGAGGCGCTGGTCGCCCAGTGGTCCGGCTCGCTGCCGGACCTGCCGGCCCGGTGCGACCAGGCCGCCCGCGCCGCAGCGGCCAAGGGGTGGCGGTGGACCGGGGAGATGACCGAGATCGCCGCGACGTTCGCGGCCGCCGGTCAACCCGACGGCTTCCACCGGGCCGCGGCCCAGATCTACGCGGACTTCCCCCGCCCCGACCGGGACTGACGCCGACCCGACGCGCGCCAGCAGTCGGCGAGGTGGTCGTCGACCATCCCGGTCGCCTGCATCAGCGCGTAGGCGGTGGTCGGGCCGACGAACCGGAAGCCCCGCCGCTTGAGGTCGCGGGCCATCTCGGCCGAGGCCGGCGACGTCGCCGGGACGTCGGCGGTGGTGCGGGGGCGACGTGCCCGCGGCTCCGGCGCGTGCGACCACAGCAGCGCGGAGAGCCCCTCGGGCAGCGTCAACGCGGCGCGGGCGTTGGCGATCGCCGCGGACACCTTCGCGCGGTTGCGGACGATTCCCGCGTCGGCCAGGAGCCGCTGCTCGTCGGCCGGCCCGAACTCCGCGACGGCGCGGATCGAGAAGTCGGCGAAGGCCCGGCGGAACGCCGGGCGCTTGCGCAGGATCGTGATCCACGACAGCCCGGACTGGAACGCCTCGAGGCACAGCCGCTCGAACAGCGCGTCATCGCCGCGCAGCGGCCGGCCCCACTCGTCGTCGTGGTAGTCGAGGTAGTCCGGCGCCGCCGTCGCCCAGGGACAGCGGCGGCGACCGTCCGGCCCGAGCGTCGAGGACTTCCCCGTCTCGGGCACCGTGCCGTCAGGCATCGCCGTTCCCCGGGTCGGACTCCGTCGATCCGTCGCCGCCGGGCCGGTCGGGTCGCCCGCCCGCGCCGGTGCGGAGCGCGACGATCTGCCGGTCCCGCTCGTCCAGCGAGTCGGCCAGCTCCTCGAGCAGCCAGTCGACCTCGGTCATCCGGTAGCCGCGGAACACCACCGGTATCCGCAGGTCGCGGATGTCCTTCCCTGTGATCGGCCGGTCCTCGGGCAGGGTCAGCGGCGAGGCGTCCCGGGCCAGCGGGGCGAGCTCCTCGCCGCGACCGAAGACGAACGACGCGATGAGGAAGAGCACGCCACCGACGACGACGATGCCCAGCAGGTAGGTCAGGAACGTGGCCACGCAGCGATCGTGTCACGCTGGGGCCGACGATCGACAGCCGCTCCGCGGCGCGAAGGAGGGACATGCCGCTGCGCCTGGGCAGCGCCACGTTCGACGACGACGAGCTCGTCGTGATGGCGGTGGTGAACAGAACACCGGATTCGTTCTACGACAAAGGGGCCACCTACGGCTTCGACGCCGCGCTCGCGGCGGCCGACGCGGGCGTGGCCGCCGGCGCCCGGATCGTCGACATCGGCGGGGTGAAGGCAGGGCCGGGCGACGAGGTCACCCCCGCCGAGGAGATCCGGCGTACGGCGGAGCTCATCGCCGCGGTGCGGTCCCGGCACCGCGACCTCGTCATCAGCGTGGACACCTGGCGGGCCGAGGTCGGCGCGGCGGCGGTACGCGCGGGTGCCGACCTGCTGAACGACGCCTGGCAGGGTGCCGACCCCGGACTCGCCCAGGTCGCCGCCGACGCGGGGGTCGGGCTGGTCTGCACCCACGCCGGGCACCTGCCGCCGCGAACCCTCCCGCACCGGGTCCGTTACGACGACGTGACCGCGGACGTGGTCACGACCGTCGTCGGCCTGGCCGAGCGGGCGCTGGCGGCCGGCGTACGCCCGGACGGGATCGTCATCGACCCGGGACACGACTTCGGCAAGACCACCGAGCACTCGCTTCAGCTCACGCGGGAGCTCGGCCGGCTGGTCGACACCGGGTGGCCGGTGCTGGTTGCCCTGTCCCGTAAGGACTTCGTCGGTGAGACCCTCGATCTGCCGGTCGAGGAACGGCTCGAGGGCACCCTCGCGTCGACGGCGGTGTGTGCGTGGCTCGGCGCCCGGATCTTCCGGGCGCACGACGTCCGAGCGACCCGGCGGGTGCTGGACATGGTGGCCTCGATCCGCGGAGACCGGCCGCCGTCGCTCGCCCGGCGCGGCATGGACTGACCGCTCCCGCGGTCCGCTACTGGGCCGGTCTGTCTATTGGGCCGGATAGACCCGGCCCTGCACCGGATGCTCCGGCGCCTCCGCGTCGCGCGACCCGTAGGCATCGACGATGATGTGCACCGCCTCGTCGACGTCGTCGGTGACGCTGATCAGGTCGAGGTCGGCCTTCCGGATCTTGTGCCCGGCCAGCGGCGCCTCGCGCAGCCAGTCCAGCAGGCCGGACCAGTAACTCGCCCCGAACAGCACGACCGGAAAGCGAGTGACCTTGCGGGTCTGCACGAGAGTCAGCGCCTCGAACGTCTCGTCCAGCGTGCCGAACCCACCGGGCAGGATCACGAATGCCTGCGCGTACTTGACGAACATGGTCTTCCGGGCGAAGAAATAGCGGAACTGCAGCCCGATGTCGACCCAGTCGTTGAGCCGCTGCTCGAACGGAAGTTCGATGCCCAGGCCGACGCTGGTGCCGCCGGCCTCCTGGGCGCCGCGGTTGGCCGCCTCCATGACCCCGGGGCCCCCGCCGGTGATCACCGCGAACCCGGCCTCCGCGATGGCCCGGCCGAGGTCCCGGGCATGCTGGTATTCCGGATCGGTGCGGGCGGCGCGGGCGCTGCCGAACACGCTGACCGCCCGGGGCAGCTCCGCGAGCAGGCCGAACCCCTCGACGAACTCGGACTGGATCCGCAGCACCCGCCACGGGTCGGTGTGCACCCAGTCGGTCGAGCCGCGGCTGTCGAGCAGCCGCTGGTCGGTCGTGCCGGGCTGCACCTGATTCCGGCGGAGGAGCACGGGACCACGCCGATGCTCGACCGCGGCCCCCCGCTCGTTCGGCACCGGGTCCCGCTCGTTCGGCACGGCGTCACTCATGGGAATCACCGTAGTCTCGCGGTGCGGAGGCGGCCCGCCCCTTGAGTCAGCTGCCGCGCAGGTACGCCGCGAGCACCCGCTCACAGTCGCCGATCGGCGCGATCTGCACGTGCTCGTCCCGGGTGTGCGCGAGGTTGGGATCGCCCGGGCCGTAGTTGACGGCCGGGATGCCGAGCGCGGCGAACCGCGAGACGTCGGTCCAGCCGAACTTCGCCGTCGGCTCACCGCCGGCGGCGGCCAGAAAGGCCTGCGCGGCCGGTGCGGCCAGCCCCGGAAGCGCCCCGGGCGCGGAGTCGACCACGTCGACGTCGTAGCCGTCGAAGACCTGCCGCACATGGTCGGCGGCCTGCGCCTCGGACCGGTCGGGAGCGAACCGGAAGTTGACGGTGACGGTGCAGGTGTCCGGCACGATGTTGCCGGCGACACCACCGTCGATGCGTACAGCGTTGAGTCCCTCGCGGTAGACGCAGCCGTCGATGTCGACCGAACGGGGTGAGTAGGCGGCCAGCCGGTCGAGCACCGGTGCGGCCCGGTGGATCGCGTTGTCGCCGAGCCACGACCGGGCGCTGTGCGCCCGCCGCCCGGAGAGCGTGACGGCCGCCCGCATGGTGCCCTGGCAGCCGCCCTCGACCGCCCCGGAGGTCGGCTCCATCAGGATCGCCAGGTCGGCGTCGAGCCAGTCGCGGTGGGTGCGGGCGATCCGGCCGAGGCCGTTCTTGTCCGCCTCGACCTCCTCGTTGTCGTAGAAGACGAAGGTCAGGTCGTAGGCCGGGTCGCGCAGGGTCGCCGGCGAGCCGGAGCATGACGGCGTCGCCGGACTTCATGTCCGACGTACCGCATCCGTAGATCAGCCCGTCGTCGGTCCGCGACGGGAGGTTGTCCGCGATCGGGACGGTGTCGAGGTGGCCGGCGAGCAACACCCGGCGCGGTCGCCCCAGCGTCGTCCGGGCGAGCACCGCGTCGCCGTCCCGCGCGATCCGCAGGTGGCCGAGGTCGCGTAGCGCCGCCTCGACGAGGTCGGCCAGCGGCCCCTCGCCGCCGGACACCGACGGCACGTCGACGAGCGCTGCGGTGAGTGCGGCGGCGTCCAGGGTCAGATCGAGATCGGCCACGCAGGTACCGTAACGGCGTGACGACGCAGCACGCCGCATGGGGCTTCGGCCTGTCCACCGTGACCGACGACGGTCTGGTCCTCGACGCCTGGTATCCACAACCGGCGTTGGGCCGACCCGACGACGGGGCGGCTCCGCCCCCGGAACTCACCGGGCTCTCGGGCCATGACCCGGCCCGCGGCGTGCGGACCGAGGTCGTGCGCACGGTGCTCACCGATCTGGCCGCCGACCCGGTCGACGCGGCGGATGCCTACCTGCGGCTGCACCTGCTCTCCCACCGCCTGGTGCGCCCGCACGGGCTGTCGGTGCAGGGCATCTTCGGCGTACTGGCCAACGTCGTATGGACCGATCGTGGACCGTGCGCGGTCGACGGTTTCGAGGCGACCCGGCTGCGGCTGCGCGCCACCGACGGCGGGCCACCGCAGGTGCACGGCGTGGACAAGTTCCCGCGGATGACCGACTACGTCCTCCCGGCGGGGGTGCGGATCGCCGACGCCGACCGGGTCCGGCTCGGGGCGCACCTCGCCGCCGGTACGACGGTCATGCACGAGGGTTTCGTCAACTACAACGCCGGCACGCTCGGTCCGTCGATGGTCGAGGGTCGCATCTCCGCCGGCGTGGTGGTCGATGCCGACTCCGACGTCGGGGGCGGAGCGTCCATCATGGGCACGCTGTCCGGCGGCGGCACCGAGGTGGTCTCGGTCGGGCGCGCGGTGCCTGCTCGGCGCCAACTCCGGCATCGGCATATCGCTCGGGGACGACTGCGTGGTCGAGGCCGGCTGCTACGTCACCGCCGGCGCGAAGGTGACGACGCCGGAGGGCGCCGTCGTCAAGGCCCGGGACCTCTCCGGGCAGGATGGGCTGCTGTTCCGGCGCAACAGTGTGACCGGGACGCTCGAGGTCGTTCCGCGGACCGCGCGTTCGGTGGAACTCAACGCCGCGTTGCACGCCAACGACTGACCGCAGATGGCCGGACGGGGGCGGGGCGGGGCGGTTCTCCTCGCGGTCCTGCTCGTGCTCGCCGGCGGGGTGATCGTCGTGATCAAGCTGGCCGGCGGGTCTGCGCCGCCGCCCGCCCCGCCGCTGGCGCGCTGCCGGGCGGTGGACACGCCGTACACCGTGTCAACCGAGCAGGCGGCCAACGCCGCGACGATCAGCGCCGTCGGCGTCCGTCGGGGCCTCCCGACCCGCGCCGTGACGATCGCCCTCGCGGCGGCGATCCAGGAGTCGAAGCTGGTCAACCTCGATTACGGCGACCGCGACTCGATCGGACTCTTCCAGCAGCGCCCGTCCCAGGGATGGGGCCCGGCCGCCAAGCTCTCCCAGCCGGTCTATGCGGCGGGCAAGTTCTACGACGCGCTGGTCAGGGTGCACGGGTGGCGGACCCGGCCGCTGACCGTGGTGGCGCAGGCGGTGCAGCAGAGCGGATATCCGCAGGCCTACGCGCAGTGGGAGGCCAGCGCGCGGGCGCTTGCGGACGCCCTCGTCGGGGCGACGCCCGGCGGGCTGGCCTGTAGCTATCCGCTCGCGTCCGGTCCGGCGACCGCGCCCGACCGGGTCCTCTCGACCCTGGCCGGCGAGCTTCCTGTGCACCGGCTGGCGCCGGCCGGCCCGGCCAAGGCACGCCGGCGGACGGTCGCCGTCGCCGCCGCGACGGCCCGCCAGGGCTGGGTGCTCGGCTGCTGGCTGGTGGCGCACGGCGAGCAGTTGCGGATCACCTCGGTCTCGGTCCCCGGATTCACCTGGCGCCGCAACGACTCCCGCTGGCATGCCGACCGGCGCGCGACGCCCGGCCGGGTGCAGACCGTCCTGGCCCCGTCGGGCAGCTGACGTCGCGGGCCGGCGCCCCGGCGCCCGCCCGAGACACCTGGTGCGCGGGCATCATCGTGCGCCGTACTCGCATATCGGGGCCGACAATGCGAGTGGCGCGCACGATGTCGACGGCGCCGCACGCGCGTAGGGGACCGGTCAGAAGTTGGTCACCAGGTCGCTCAGCACGGCGCTGATCGTGTCGGGGTTGGTGGCGTCGTAGAAATGCGCGCCGGTGAGCTCGGCGATGTGCTGCAGGGTCGGCTTGTCGGCGTCGGTGCCGTAGCCGAGGGTGAAGATCCGGATCGGCTTGCCCTTGGTCTCGGCCGTCACCTGCTGGGTGAGCGAGGACATCGTCCCGCCGACGTCGGTGTCGTTGGTCCCGTCACTGAGCAGTACGACGGCGTTGATGTCGTCGCTGGAATAGTGCGGCGTCATCGTCGACACGAACTCCGGGACGGCGCGGTAGAGCGGCGTCTGGTCGATCGACATCAGATCGTCGATCTTCTGGACGAGTTCGTCCCGGTTGCGCGACAGCGGGCCGACCGGCTCGACCACGCCCGGGGTGACGTGCTGCTGGCCGGGTTCGTTGGAGAACGCCGCCAGGCCGACCTGGTCGCTGCCGGAGAAGTAGGACAACGCCTTGACCGCGGCCTGCTGCGCGTCCTGCAACTTCGAGTGTCCGTCCGGCAGGATCGCGCTCATCGACTTGGAGACGTCGATCGCGAAGAGCACCCGGGCGCGCTTGCGCACCTCCGGGAACGCCTTCTGCACCGCGGTGAGGACGTCGGCCGACGGGTCGGGCAGCGTGGTGATCGACCCGTCGTGAAAGTCGCCGGTCTTGGCGACCTGCGGGTCGACCGTGCCGGCGAGGTCGCGGTATCCGTTGGCGCGCACCACCTGTTGCCCCTGCCCGGTGTGCGCGAACCGGATCAGGTCCGCCGCCGCCTTCCGCTGGTCCGCGCTGACCCAGGCACCGTCGAGGACGGCGGCCGGGTTGTCCGCGACGTAGGTGCCGTCCTTCGGGTAGATCGGGACCAGCCGGGACTTCGGCGGACCGGAACCGCCGCCGCCCATCCCGCCCATCCCGGCCATCCCGGCCATCCCGCCCATCCCACTGGTGCTCACATGGCCGCGGTTGAAGTCCCACACCGACTTCTCGTCCATGGTGACGACCGACAGGGAGTTGGCGACGTCGCCGGTGGACTCGACCTCTCGGAGGTGGATGAGGAAGTTGATCTCCGACGATCCGTAATGCAGCGTCGTCCGCTCGCCTGCGCGCACTGCGGCCTGCACCGACGAGGAATCCACGGTCGACGTGGTCAGATCCGACTGCTTCCCGGACGCCGCGCCGAAGACCGCGAGCATGTCGTCCAGTCCGGACGTCGCCGTCTGCGGGCTCGTCTTGCCGAGGTTGAACGGTCCCCCAGTCGGCATGGTGGTGCTGAGCCCACACGTCGGGGTCTCCGGCCAGGTGGAGGTAGTCCCGCCAGGTCGGCGGATTGCGATCCCAACCCAGGGCCGCGGCCTGTGGCGCCGGCATGGCCAGCACGATCGGCGTACGCGCGATACTGGTGCCCTGGTCGGGTACGGCGTGCGAGTCGCCGCGCGACTGTGCCGCGTGCGCGATGGACAGCCAGGCCGAGGAGTCCGGCCACCAGATCGTCGGCTTGGCCGAGTCGGCGTCGTCCGGGAAGCCGGCGGCCGCCGCGGTCGCCGCGTCCCCCGACGGGCTCGTGTCGACGTGCACCGAGACGCAGTGTCCGGCGACGTCGCGACGTTCCCCCTGGTAGGCCTGGGCCAGCGCCGAGAGCATGTCCCGGTCCTCCATGGACGCCAGGACCCGCAGCGGCGTACACGGCTTGGCCCCGGGGCTGCTCGGCAGGGCGTCGGCCTGCCCGCCGCCGCCCGACGACGGCTTCGCCATTTGCATCGGGGTCTGCGCCTTGGCCTGCTGGCCGGTCGGCTGCGACCCGCCCCCGCGGGTGACGAGGACCCCCGCGGTGGCCGCGCCACCCAGGAGCACCACCACGACGATGGTGGCCGCGACGGTGCGGCCGAAACGTGACCGCCCTGAGCGGCCGCGGGAATGCGATCCCATGGCGTCCTCTCCGAGATCCGGTGAGTGTCTGGCGCCCCATTCCCCCTCGCGGACGGAGTGTAGTAGCCACCGCAATTGCCCCACCCGGGCAGCGCATCGCCCTAGCCACACGGATCACGATCAGTGACGGCATATACGCAGATCGCCGACACCGTTCCCCCGTATCACCCCCGCCGCTGGGCCAAACGGGTGCCGCTCCCCGACAGGTCGCGGACGGCGGAATTGAGTGCGCTAGGTCACTCGTGCGCGAGGCGGGCGCAGGCGGCGGCGACGCGCTCGTCGGTGGCGGTCAGGGCGACCCGGACGTGCCGCGCGCCGGCCGGGCCGTAGAAGGTGCCCGGGGCGACCAGGATGCCGAGCTCGGCCAGCCGGCCGACGGTCTCCCAGCAGTCCTCGCCGCGGGTGGCCCAGAGGTAGAGCCCGGCCTCGGAGTGGTCGACCCGGAAGCCGGCCGCCTGCAGGGCCGCCCGCAGCCGGGTCACGCCGGGCGGCGTAGCGGGCCCGCTGCTGCGTCGACGTGCGTCTCGTCGCCGAACGCGGCCACCATCGCGGCCTGCACCGGCGCCGGCACGATCAGCCCGGCGTGCTTGCGTACCGCGAGCAGCGCCGCCACCAGACGCCGGGTCGCCGGCGACGAAGCCGGCCCGGTAGCCGGCGAGGTTGGACCGCTTGGACAGCGAGTGCACCGCGAGCAGGCCCTCGTGGCTGCCGCCGCGACACCGTCGGGTGCAGCACCGAGACCGGCTCGGCCTCCCAGCCGAGCTCGAGGTAGCACTCGTCGCTGGCGACGCACCGCCCCGCGCTCGCGCGCCCAGTCGACGACCTTCGCAGGTGCTCGGGCGGGAGCACCCGCCCGGTCGGGTTGGCCGGCGAGTTGAGCCAGACCAGCCGGACCCGCCGCGGGCCGAGCGCGGTCAGCGCGTCGGCTGCGGACCACCGTCCGCGCCGGCGAGCCGGGCACCGACCTCGTACGTCGGGTAGGCGAGCTCGCGGCACCACCACCAGGTCGCCCGGCCCGAGGCCGAGCAGGGTCGGCAGCAGCGCGACCAGCTCCTTGGAGCCGATCGGTCGGCAGCACGCGCGTCCGGGTCGAGCCCGGTGCACGCCGTGCCGGCGGGCCAGCCAGTCGGCCAGCGCGGCTCGCAGCTCCGGGCGACCGGCGGTGAGCGGGTAGCCCGGCGCGTCGGCGGCCGTCCGCGAGCGCGTCCTGGACGATCGGCGGCGTCGGGTCGACCGGCGTGCCGACCGAGAGGTCGACGATGCCGTCCGGGATGGGCGCGGCCGCGGCCGCGTACGGGGCCAGCGGGTCCCAGGGGAAGTCGGGCAGCCGTGCCGAGCGGCCGAGGCTCGGGACGCGGTGCACGCCGCTCAGTACTCGTCGTGCTCCTGCGGCGGCAGCGCCGCGACCAGCGGGTGGTCCTTGTCGATCTCGCCGACCTTGGCCGCGCCACCGGGCGAGCCGAGGTCGTCGAAGAAGTCGACGTTGGCCGTGGTAGTAGTCCTTCCACTGCTCCGGGGTGTCGTCCTCGTAGAAGATCGCCTCGACCGGGCAGACCGGCTCGCAGGCGCCGCAGTCGACGCACTCGTCGGGGTGGATGTAGAGCATCCGCTTGCCCTCGTAGATGCAGTCGACCGGGCACTCCTCGATGCACGCCTTGTCGAGAGTCGACGCACGGCTGGGCGATGACGTAGGTCACGGGCGGCGTCCTCTCGATTCTGCAGCGCCTAGCTGAGCTCTGGTATCGCAGGGTCGGGTACACACGATTCGAGGAGGGTCGCCGGGTGTGGGGTGATCTGGTCGGACAGCGGGTCATGATCCGCCGAATCGTGGGCGAACGGGACGGCCGGCCACCAGTTCTCGGACCTGCTCGGCGACCTCGAGAGCACCACGGACGGGCTGCGGGTACGCCGCGCGGACGGCAGCACGGTGGCCGTCGACCCGGATTCGGTGCACCGGATCAAGCCGATCCCCCCGCGTCGGACGGAGGCCCTCGAGCTGGAGGAGATCGCCGCCGCGGGCTGGCCGGCCCCGGAGACGCACTGGCTGGGCCGCTGGCTGCTGCGGGCCGCCGCCGGGTGGACCGGGCGGGCCAACTCGGTGCTGCCGCTCGGGGACCCCGGCCGGCCGTTGGACCTCGCGGTCGAGACGGTCCGGCGGTGGTACGCCGACCGCGGACTGGGCGCCCGCTTCCAGGTGCCGCTCCCGGTGGCGACCGGCCTCGACGACGATCTCGCCGACCGGGGATTCCGCGCCGACCCGCCGGTCCTGGTGCAGACCGCGGTTCCCGCGCGTGTGCTCGCCGACACCGAGGAGTCGCCCGGCCTGCCTCCGGTCACCCTCGCCGGGACACCGACCCGCGGGTGGCTCGCGGCCTATCACTACCGCGGCGGCAGTTCGCTGCCGCCGGTCGCGGTCGAGGTCATGACCGCGGCCGAGCTCCCTGTCTTCGCCTCGGTCGTCCACGACGGCGAGACGGTCGCGGTCGCCCGCGCCGTCGTCGACGACGGGTGGCTGGGCGTAACGGCGGTCGAGGTCGCCCCGGCATGGCAACGGCGCGGGCTGGCCAGCCATGTGATGCGCGGGCTGGCGCCGCTGGGGCGTCGAGAACGGGGCGACCCAGTCCTATCTGCAGGTCGCGTCGGACAATCGCGGCGCCGTCGCCTTCTACGAGCGGCTGGGCTTCACCACCCACCACCGCTACCACTACCGGATCGCGGACTGAGCCGGCGCCCTCAGCGGCCGAAGCTGCGATACCTACCGCGGTAGTACACCAGCGGGGAGCCCTCCGGACTGCGCAGGTCCAGGGTGAGGACCTCGCCGATCAGCACGGTGTGGTCGCCGCCGTCGTGGACGGCCACCGTCCGGCACTCGAAGGTCGCCAACGCCTCGTCGAGGAGTACGACGCCGGTCTCCGGACCGAGCAGGTGGGCGATGTCGTCGAACCGGTCCGCCACGGTCCGGCGGGCGAACCGGCGCGAGAGCCACTCGTGCTGGTCGCCCAGCACCGACACCCCCCACTGGCCGGTGGCGAGCACCATCTCGTGCAGCCGCGCGGTCTTGTCCACGCAGACCAGCACCAGCACCGGGTCCAGCGAGACCGAGGTGAAGCTGTTGGCCGTCATCCCGTGGTGGGTCCCGCCCTGGCGGGCGGTGACGACCGCGACGCCGGTCGGGAACCGACCGACGGCGTCGCGGAAGCTCCGCGTGTCGACACCGTCCGGAGTGCCTTGCGGCGCGGTCATGTCCATCAGGGCGAACCCTACCTGCGCCGTGGCGGGGCGACCCGCGGGCTGCCGTCGACGGTCCGCCCCTCGGCCCCCGGCCGCCTCATCCGGCCGGGCGGCATGGCGATCACGACACCGATCACGGCGGCGCCGGCTCCGACGAAGAGAAACGAGATCCCCTGCCAGTTCCCGGGTACGACGACGTCCCCGCCCGGCCCCCGGGAGGAGAACAGCAGGGCGACGACGAGCCACAGCAGAACCGGTACGAATCCCGCCGGCCGGCTGCCGGTCACCCGGACCATGGGCCACGGGGCGAGCAGGTTGACGACCACGGCGAGCACCAGCGATATCGGGACGGGCGTCGTCCCGGCCCGCAGGTTGACCAGGAAGCATTCGATCAGGGCCACCGCGCCGGCGCCGAGGGCCACGATCACCCCGCCGGCCGTCCGTTCCCACGTCGCCGGCTGCCCCACAGCCGTCGAGGGTAGTCGGCGGACTGCGCCGCCGCCTCAGTTGGGTAGGTCGTCCAATCCGGCGAACAGGTCCTTCTCCCACCCGTCTCCGGGGCCGCGGGGACCGCGTACCAGGGTGAAGTGCTCGACGCTGAGCAGCGGCTGCCCGAGGTTGTTGGACAGGGCGAAGAACGGCCCGTCGACACTGATCTGGGTCGCGTGTGCCCGCATGGCCGCCTGCTTGGCGGCGAAGAAGGCGGTGCCGTCGAGCTCCGTCGTCACCACCTCGTCCGGCACGCCGATGCCGAGGTCGTCGGGCGTCGCCGGGAGGTCGAAGTTGCGGCTGCTCGGCCCGCAGCGCCGCCAAGCCCTCCTCGAGGCGGGACCGCGGCACCGCCGCCCAGTAGACCTTGTCCACCTGCCACGGCGAACCCGGGTGGTCGGGGCCGGCCGCCACCTCCACGGCGCCATCGCCACCCGGTGGGCCTGGATGTGGTCGGGGTGGCCGTAGCCGCCGCGCTCGTCGTAGGTCACCACAACCTGCGGGCGCACCTCGCGTATCACGTCGGCGAGCAGCCGGGCGGCCTCGCCGAGGTCGGCCTGCCAGAAGGCCCGCGGCGCGTTGTTGGTCGGCATCCCATCATCCCGCTGTCGCGGTAGCGGCCGGTCCCGCCGAGGAAGCGGTGGTCGGTGACGCCCAGGGCGGCGCAGGCCCGGTCCAGCTCGATGATCCGGTAGCCGCCCAACTGGTCGGCGCGCGTCCGCGGCCAGCCCGGCGAGCGTCCGGGACGAGGATTTCGCCCTCCTCGCCGAGCGTGCAGGTCACGCAGCGTGACGCTGCGCCCCTCGGCGACATAGCGCGCCATCGTGGCGCCGCGTGGTGATCGACTCGTCGTCCGGATGGGCATGGACGAGCAGCATCCGGCGGGAATCGGACACGTCAGAGGATCTCGATGGACTTCGGCGTAGTGGCAGGCGGCGGGGTGGCCCATGCCGCGGTCGACAAGGGCCGGCTCGTCGCCGACGCAGAGTTCCCGCTGGTCGTCGTTGAGCTCGTTGGCGAACTTCGGGCAGCGGGTGCGGAAGCGGCAGCCGGACGGCGGGTTGGCCGGGCTCGGCACGTCTCCGGTGATGATGATGCGTTCGCGGGCCCGCTCGCGGGTCGGGTCCGGCAGCGGGATCGCCGAGAGCAGCGACTGGGTGTAGGGGTGCGCCGGCCGGTCGAAGAGGTCGTTGGTGTCGGCGATCTCCACGATCTTGCCGAGGTACATCACCGCGACCCGGTCGGAGATGTGCCGCACCACGGAGAGGTCGTGGGCGATGAAGATGTAGGCCAGGCCGAGCCGGTTCTTCAGATCCTCGAGCAGGTTGATGACGCCGGCCTGGATCGAGACGTCGAGGGCGGAGACCGGCTCGTCGAGCACCATCACCTTGGGCTCGAGCGCGAGCGCGCGGGCGATGCCGATGCGCTGGCGCTGGCCGCCGGAGAACTCGTGCGGGTAGCGGTTGCCGTGCTCGGGGTTGAGGCCGACCAGCCGGAGCAGCTCGCGGATCTTCGCCGGGCTGTCCTTGCCCCACAGATCGTGGATCCGCATGGCCTCGCCGATGATGGCGTTGACCGGCATGCGCGGGTTCAGGGACGCATAGGGATCCTGGAAGACGATCTGGATGTCCCGTCGCAGGGGCCGCATCTGCCGCTGGGTCAGGGTCGTCAGGTCGTGACCCTCGAACTCGATGGCGCCGGAGGTCGCCGGCTGCAGGTGCAGGATCGCCCGGCCCGGTCGTGGACTTGCCACAGCCGGACTCCCCGACCAGCCCGAGCGTCTCGTTGGAGTGCAGCTCGAAACTGATGCCGTCGACGGCCTTGATGTCGCCGACGTGGCGCCGGATGATGCCCCGGCTCATGATCGGGAACCACTTGATGAGATCGGTCACCCGCAGAACGACGTCGTCGTCCTTGTCGGTGCCGGCCAGCGTGTGGGACTCGCTGGTCACGCTCATGACGCCGCGCTCCGCGGGTTGATGGGCTCCTCGGCCGTCACCGGCGTCGACACGTCGTCGGCGGCGGTGACCGCGAAGATCTCGTCCGGCGTCAGGTCCCGCTCCATCAGCTCATTGCTGTAGTGGCAGGCCGCAACGTGTTGTACGCCGTCGACCGGCTTGAGCTCCGGCTCGTCCGTCTCGCAATTCGCCTTGCGCATCGGGCAGCGCGGGGTGAAGGGGCACCCAGGCGGCAGGTTGAGCAGCGACGGCGGGCTGCCGGTGATGGGCGTGAGCTTCTGCCGCGCGCCGCGGTCGACCCGCGGCAGGGAGCCGAGCAGGCCCACCGTGTAGGGCATCCGGGGGCGGTAGTAGATGTCATCGACGTCGCCGTACTCCACCGGGCGGCCGGCGTACATGACGAGGACCCGGTCCGCCATCCCGGCCACGACGCCGAGATCGTGCGTGATCAGGATGATGGCCGCGTTGGTCTCCGCCTGCGCGGTGCGCAGGGTCTCGAGCACCTGGGCCTGAACGGTCACGTCGAGGGCGGTGGTCGGCTCGTCGGCGATGATCACGTCCGGGCGGTTGGCCATGGCGATCGCGATGACCACGCGCTGACGCATTCCGCCGGAGAACTCGTGCGGATACTGGTTGACCCGGTCGACGGCGTTGGGGATGCCGACCAGGTCGAGTAGATCCACCGAACGCCGATGGGCGTCCTTGTCGGAGAGTCCGTGGTCGTGCACCTTCAGCGCCTCGGCGAGTTGCATACCGATCTTGTAGACCGGGTTGAGCGAGGTCATCGGGTCCTGGAAGACCATCGAGATCCCCAGACCGCGGACCCCGCTCATGGCCCGGTCGTTGAGACCGAGCAGCTCACGCCCGCGGAACTTCACCGATCCGGTCACCCGGGCGGTCTTGGGCAGCAGGCCCATGACCGCCAACGACGTCACCGACTTGCCGGACCCGGACTCGCCGACGATCCCGAGCACCTCGTTGGGCTGGAGCTGGTAGGAGACCCCGCGGACGGCGTGCACGATGCCGTCGTCGGTCGGAAACCGGACCTCCAGATTGTCGACGTCGAGGATCGTCGACGAGGTCTCGAGCCGCTCCCCCTCCTGCATGTCGAGGAGCTCCGTCATCAGGCCCTCACCCTCTGCTGGGTCGGGTCGAGTGCGTCACGCAAACCGTCTCCGATGAAGTTGACCGTCAGCACCAGGATGATGATGACGAAGCCCGGGAAGTAGAACAGCCACGGCCGGGTCTGCGAGGCGGCGACCCCGTCCTGGATCAGCGTCCCGAGCGAGACGTCCGGTGGAGTGATGCCGAAGCCGAGGAAGGACAGCGAGGCCTCGGTGATGATCGCCAGCGCGAATGTCAGGGTCGCGTCGACGATGATCGGTCCGAGAGCGTTGGGCAGCAGGTGCCGGGCGATGATCCGCTTGTCGGTCGCCCCCAGCGCGCGGGCCGCCTCGACGTACTCGCGTTCGCGCAGCGAGAGGAAGACGCTGCGGACCAGCCGGGCGGTGAGGCCGGCGCCGAGGCCACCGATGATCAACGCGATGATCCACCAACTGCCGCCGGTGATCTTCTGCAGCACCGCGATGAAGACGAACAACGGCAGGGTGAGCAGCACGTCGACGGCCCGCATCAGGGTCGCGTCGAGCTTGCCCCGGTAGTACCCGGAGAACGCGCCGATCAGCACGCCTGTCGTTTCACCGACGATCATCGCCAGGGCCGACACCTTGATCGACGTCTGGGTGCCGCGCAGGACCTCGGCGAAGACGTCGTGGCCGAGCGAGTCGGTCCCGAACGGGTGGGCCCACGACGGTGCGGCCGAGAGTGTGTTGGTGATGGTGTTGTAGTCGTACTTCCAGAAGAACGGCACGATGAACGCGGCCAGCAGCATCAGCACGAAGACCACCAGGCTGCCCATCGCCAGTTTGTGGGCGAAGAACCGGCGGGTCACCATCTGCCGCTGGGTGCGGGCCTTGACGGTGAATTCGCGCTCGGGCTGCGTCCCCACCGACGTCGAGGCCGGGGTGACCGGTGTGCTTGTCATGACGCGGATCCCTCTCCGGTGAGCCGAGCCGCCCGGCTAGCCAAGGCGGATCCTCGGGTCTAGCGCGGCGTAGAGGATATCCGCGATGAGATTGAATAACACGACGCCCACCGCCGCCACCAGGAGCCATGCCAGCATGGTGTTGGTGTCGGTGCGGTTCAGCGCCGTGATGAGGTACTCCCCCATCCCGTGCCAGTCGAAGACCGTCTCGGTGATCACCGCGCCTCCGATGATCGCGCCGAACCCGATCGCCACGACCGTGGTGAGGGGGATGAGCGCCGTCCGCAGGCCGTGCTTGATCAGGACCCGCCGCCAGGGCACGCCCTTGGCCCGCGCCAGCCGGATGTAGTCGGAGTTCAGCACGTCGAGCATGGTCGCCCGCTGGTAGCGGCTCCACGCGGCGTAGCTGAGCAGCGCAAGCGAGATCGTGGGCAGGATAAGATGACTTGCCCGATCAGAGAGGTTCGCGAAGAATCCACCGTTGAACCCGGGTGTCTGTTCCCCCGACACCGAGAAGATCGTGCTGCCGGCTGCGGTATTTGCCCGGATCGCGACGTCCTTTAACAGCCCGGCAAACCAGAATGTCGGGATCGAGATCAGCAGGAACCCGAATAAGGTCGTCGAGTAGTCGATGAAGCTGTACTGCTTCACCGCCGACACCACTCCCGAGATCACTGCCAGGACCAGGGCCACGGCTCGCCAGCACCACAAGCCGCAGGGTCACGAGCAGCCGGGAGAAGAGCTCGGGACGGACCGGGTTGCCGTCGATGTCGTTGCCGAAGTCACCCCGGACGACATTGCCCAGCCAGTAGGCGTAACGCACCGGGATCGGCTGATTGAGGTGGAGCTGATTCTCGAGCGCCTTGATCGTCGATGGGGGCGGCGGAGGCTGCCGGCTCTCAGGGTCGCCAGAGGGTTCCCGCTGTTCGCCGCCATGACGAACACCAGGAAGGTGCTCACGATGAGGACCAGGACGGCGACCACGAGTCGCCGGATGATGAAGGGCAACATTGCCAGACCTTCCGACTCCGCGGGATCAGGCTACCTCCGGGTAGGTGGCCGCGCGGCCGGTCCACCGTACGTGAACGCTCCCGGCAGGGGCTGGCAGCCCCCGCCGGGAGCGCCGGAAGGATCCAATTGAACCTGACTTTGCCGGTTCTGCTACTTCACCGACCAGGTCTGGGAGTTCCAGAGCGGTCCCTGGTTGGGGCGCGTTGTCAGCGATGCCCGTGTAGTTGTTGTTGTAGGAGATAGGGTCGGCTTCTGGTACAGCGGCAGGGTGAACATGTCGCCCCACAGCAGCTTGTCGACCTGGTTCCACAGCGCGGTCGCCTTGCTCGGGTCCGTGGTGAATTGCGCCTTCTTCATCAACTTGTCGGCGGCCGGGTCACATCCCAGGGTGTAGTTCTGCTGCTCCTGGGCGCGCGAGTTGCCCGCCACACAGGAGTAGATCGAGATGTTCGGGCTGAAGAACGGCGACGACACCCAGGCGAAGAGGTTCAGATCGTAGTCGCCTGCAGCGACCGCCCCCTGCGTCTTGTAGTCGCCGAAGAAGGTGTTCGCGTCCGCCTGCTTGGGCTGCAGGTTGATGCCGATGCCCTTCAGCTCGCTCTGCACGAAGACCTCGGTGTCCTTACGCAGCGCGTTGTTGGTCGTCGTCCCCATGGTGAGGGTGACAGCCTTGCCGTTCTTGGTCAGCGTGCTGCCCTGGTACTTGAAGCCGGCGCCCTCGAGCAGTTGCTTCGCCATCGGGATATTGCGGCTGTTGTACTGCGACGGCGCGTTGTCCTGGTAACCGGGCTGGTTGTTGACGAACATCCGGTTGTTCAGCGGCTTGACGCGGTTGTCGAACTGGCCGGCGGTCCGAGCGACGAGCGCGTTGCGGTCGATCGCCAGTGAGACCGCCTGCCGCACCGCCTTGATCTTCAGGTACGGGTTTTCGGTGTTGAAGTCGATGTGCTCGAACTGAAGTCCCAGGCTGGTCGTCGTCGTGACGTTCGGAACCTTCTTCATCAGCGAGACCAGGTCCAGCTGCGGCTGCGGGTAGATCATCTGGGTCTCGTTGTTCTGCATGTCCTGCGCCAACGAGGTGGAGTCGGTGCCGACCGTCTTGTAGATGATCTTCGACAGCATCGGCTTCATGCCCCAGTACTTGTCATTGGGGGTGAGCGTCATGGTCTGGTTGGTCTTGTCCACCGTGCTCATCGTCCAGGGTCCACCCGAGACCGGGAACGGCTTGTTGGCCGGCCAGCCGGTGTTGAACGCCTTGCAGGTAGCCGCGGGCGAGGACTTCGTCAGGAGGTGCGACGGAAGGAGACCGGGGTTGCTGAAGAGACTCTTCCAGTCCGGGTAGGGCTGCAGAAGACCGCGGTGACGGTCTTTTCGCCGTCACTGCCCGTCATCGACTTGATGAGGTTGTAGTTGCCGCCGATCGTGTTGCACGCACTGGCGCCGAGCTTCGATCCCGCGGCGCCGTAAGTCTTGTCGTCGGGGTTGTTGCTTTTCCAGTCGAAGATGAAGTCGTCGGCGTTGATGGGCTTGCCGTCGCTCCACACGGCCTTGGGGTTGATCTTGTACTGCACCGTGAAGGGACTCTGGCTGGTCACCTTGGGTGTTTCGGTGAACAGCTCGTTATCCGGGATGACCTGGAACTTCGGCGTGACGATGAAGGCCGAGGGAAGCACCCGGATCATCACGTTGGCCGTCGCCGTCCCGTTACCGGCGCTGATGTTGCCGTTGAAGTTGCTCGGGAACTGGTCCGCCCCGTAGATCAGCTGGTTGCTCTTCTTCTGTGAACTGGCGGTGTTGCCGGCACACGCCGACAGCACGATCGCACCCACAGCGGCCGATGCCACCAGCACCGCGCCCTTGCGACTGAAACTCACGACTCGGGGCCTCCTCATCTCCGCACCGCGGAGAGACATGACGGATCGCCGGGATTGCCGGCTGCGGGGAGACCGTACCTACGGAAGGACCCCTGACCGTGGCGACAGACCACATCGTGACCATTCGGTGACCACGATCTTGACCCAACCGTGACGCATGCCTACGACCGGCGGCATCGACTCTGCGCCAGACGGATCAGAGGCCGCGGGGCCGTCGGCCGCGCAGCTTCGACCGCTCCTGTGCCGGGAGGACGACCTTGCGCAGCCGCACCATCCCCGGCGTCACCTCGACGCACTCGTCCTCGCGGCAGAATTCGAGTGCCTGCTCGAGGGAGAGGGCACGGTGCGGGATCAGCCGCTCGAGCTCCTCGCTCGTCGACGACCGCATGTTGGTGAGCTTCTTCTCCTTGGTGGGGTTGACGTCCATGTCGTCGGCCCGCGAGTTCTCGCCGACGATCATCCCCTCGTAGACCTCTGTCGTCGGACCGACGAACATGCGTCCCCCGCTCCTGCAGGTTGAACAGGGCGTACGACGTGACCGCTCCGGACCGGTCGGCGACCAGCGACCCGGTCGGGCGGGTGCGCAGCTCCCCCACCCACGGCTCGTAGCGCTCGAACACGTGGTGCAGGAGGCCGGTACCGCGGGTCTCGGTGAGGAACTCGGTCCGGAAGCCGATCAGGCCGCGGGCCGGCACGACGTACTCCATCCGGATCCAGCCGGTGCCATGGTTGACCATCTGCTCCAGCCGCCCCTTGCGCAGGGCCAGCAGCTGGGTGAGGACACCGAGGTAGTCCTCGGGGGCGTCGATCGTCAGGCGCTCGACCGGCTCGTGCAGCGCGCCGTCGATCGTGCGGGTGACGACCTGCGGCTTGCCGACCGTGAGTTCGAACCCCTCCCGTCGCATGATCTCGACGAGGACGGCGAGCTGGAGCTCCCCGCGGCCCTGCACCTCCCAGGTGTCCGGGCGCTCCGTGGTGAGCACCCGGATCGAGACGTTGCCGACCAGTTCCGCGTCGAGCCGGTTCTTGACCAGCCGGGCGGTCAGCTTGCTTCCGGACCGCCCGGACAGCGGCGAGGTGTTGATTCCGACGGTCATCGACAGGGACGGCTCGTCGACGGTGATCACCGGCAGCGGGCGGGGGTCCTCGGGGTCGGCGAGGGTCTCGCCGATCGTGATGTCGGGGATGCCGGCGATGGCGATGATGTCCCCCGGCCCCGCCTCGTCGACCGGCACCCGGTCCAGGGCCCGGGTCATGAGCATCTCGGTGAGTTTGACCCGCGACATGGTGCCGTCCGTGCGGCACCAGGCCACCTGCTGCCCCTTGCGCATCCGGCCGTTGCGGACCCGGCAGAGCGCGAGCCGGCCGAGGTACGGCGAGGCGTCCAGATTGGTGACGTGCGCCTGCAGCGGCGCCCCGTCGTCGTAGGACGGGGCCGGGACCGTGTCCAAGATCACCTCGAAGAGCTCCCCGAGGTTCTCGGCCTCCGGCGAGCTGCCGTCCTCCGGGCGCTTCCTCGACGCCCGGCCGCTGCGGGCCTCGCAGTAGACGATCGGGAAGTCCAGGGCGGTGGCGTCCGGGGACTCGTCGAGCAGGTCGATGAACAGCTCGTAGGTCTCGTCCACGACCGCGCCGATGCGGGCGTCCGGCCGGTCGACCTTGTTGACCACCAGCACCACCGGCAGCCGCTTGGCAAGCGCCTTGCGCAGGACGAATCGGGTCTGCGGGAGCGGCCCTTCGCTGGCGTCGACCAGCAGCAGGACGCCGTCGACCATCGACAGCGCGCGCTCGACCTCCCCGCCGAAGTCCGCGTGGCCCGGGGTGTCGAGGATGTTGATGGTCACAGGGCGTGACGGGTCGACCGCGTATCGGACGGCCGTGTTCTTCGACAGGATCGTGATCCCCTTCTCCCGCTCGAGGTCCATCGAGTCCAGCACCCGCTCGTCGACGGACTGGTGTGTCGCGGAAGGCCCCGGACTGCCAGAGCATCGCGTCGACCAGGGTGGTCTTGCCATGGTCGACGTGGGCGATGATCGCGACGTTGCGCAGATCGTCACGAGTGGGCACGGGGGGCTCCCTGGAGCGGGGGTGTGGGGGACGTCACGGCGCCGAAACGGTCCGGACGAGACCATGGTAGGTGCCCGTCAGGGTCCGGCACCCCGGCCGCGCGCGACGATCACCCGCGGGGCATGCTTGACCGGCTCATCGAGGAGGACAGGAGACCCATGGCCACGGACACCAGGGCGTCGGAGACCACCGGTTCGTCGTCGTCCCGGCGCACGGGGGTCAACGCCCCGGGCCGGGCCCGGATCGCGGCCCGGACGCTGCGCACCGACCGGTGGTGGCGCCAGCCGATCCTCAACGGCGGCATCCTCGCGGTCTGCGGTCTCTACCTCGCCTACGCGGTGTTCGTGAACAAGGACTACTTCTGGGAGCCCTACATCTCCCCGATGTACTCCCCCTGCATCACGGCCAACTGTGTGCCCGGCAGCGGCTGGCACTGGCTGCCCAGCATCGCCCCGGTGACCCCCGCCCTGATCATCATCCTCTTCCCGGCCGGGCTGCGGGCGACCTGCTACTACTACCGCAAGGCCTACTACCGGGCGTTCTGGGCCGCTCCGCCCGCGTGCGCCGTGGCCGAGCCGCACGGCAAGTACACCGGCGAGAGCCGGTTCCCGCTGATCCTGCAGAACATCCACCGCTACTTCTTCTACATCGCCCTCGCCTTCAACGTCCTGCTGACCTACGACGCGGTGCTCGCGTTCCGCAACCAGCCAGGGCCAGTGGGGCCACATGGGCTTCGGGACCCTCGTTCTCCTCGTCAACGCCGTACTCCTGTGGCTCTACACGCTCTCCTGCCACGCCTGCCGGCACGTGGTCGGCGGCCGGCTCAAGCACTTCTCCAAGCATCCGGTCCGGTACTGGATGTGGACCCAGGTCTCGAAGCTCAACGGCCGGCACCAGCAGATCGCCTGGGCCTCGCTGGTGTTCGTGGCCCTGACCGACGTCTACGTGCGGCTGGTCGCGACGCGGCGCCATCGGCGACCCCCGATTCTTCTGAGCGAGCGACATCGTGACGTGAGTTGGAACGATGGCAGCTACGACGTCCTCATCATCGGTGCGGTGGCTCGGGCCTGCGGGCCGCCATCGAGGCGCGTGAGCAGGGCAAGCGCACGGCGGTCATCTGCAAGTCGCTGTTCGGCAAGGCCCACACCGTGATGGCCGAGGGCGGCATCGCGGCGTCGATGGGCAACTCCAACCCGCGGGACAACTGGCAGGTGCACTTCCGCGACACGATGCGCGGCGGGAAGTTCCTCAACAACTTCCGGATGGCCGAGCTGCACGCCAAGGAGGCCCCGGACCGGGTCTGGGAGCTCGAGACCTACGGCGCGCTGTTCGACCGCACCGCCGACGGCCGGATCAGCCAGCGCAACTTCGGCGGGCACGAGTACGCCCGGCTGGCGCACGTCGGGGACCGCACCGGGCTCGAGCTCATCCGCACGATGCAGCAGAAGATCGTGTCCCTCCAGCAGGAGGACGAGCGCACCCGCGGCGACGCCGAGGCGATGATCAAGGTCTTCGCCGAGTGCATCGATCACCGATCTCCTGCACGACGGTGACCGGATCGCCGGTGCGTTCGGCTACTGGCGGGAGAGCGGCCGGTTCGTCGTCTTCGACGCGCCGGCGGTCGTCATCGCGACCGGCGGGATCGGCAAGTCCTTCAAGGTGACGAGCAACTCGTGGGAGTACACCGGCGACGGTCACGCGCTCGCCCTGCGGGCCGGCTCCGCGCTGATCAACATGGAGTTCGTGCAGTTCCACCCCACGGGCATGGTCTGGCCGCCCTCGGTCAAGGGCATCCTCGTGACCGAGTCGGTCCGCGGCGACGGCGGCGTGCTCCGCAACTCCGAGGGCAAACGCTTCATGTTCGACTACGTCCCGGACGTCTTCCGCTCGCAGTACGCCGACACCGAGGAAGAGGCCGACCGGTGGTACGACGACGCCGACAACAACCGCCGGCCGCCGGAGCTGCTGCCGCGTGACGAGGTCGCCCGGGCGATCAACTCCGAGGTCAAGGAGGGCCGCGGAACCGAGCACGGCGGCGTCTTCCTCGACATCGCCTCCCGCCGATCGGCGGAGTTCATCCACAAGCGGCTGCCGTCGATGTACCACCAGTTCAAGGAACTGGCCGATGTCGACATCACCGCGGAGCCGATGGAGATCGGCCCGACCTGTCACTACGTGATGGGCGGCGTCGAGGTCGACCCCGACACCGGGGCGGCCGCCCGGGTGCCCGGGCTCTTCGCCGCCGGCGAGGCCTCCGGCGGGATGCACGGCTCCAACCGGCTGGGCGGCAACTCGCTGTCCGACCTCCTGGTCTTCGGTCGCCGGGCCGGTCTGGGCGCAGCGGCATACGTCGACGGGCTGGGCAGGTCGCGGCCGGCGGTCTCCGACGGGGAGATCGACGCGGCCCAGCAGACCGCGCTCGCGCCGTTCGAGTCCGACGGCGGCGAGAACCCGTACACGATGCACCAGGAACTGCAGCAGACGATGAACGACCTGGTCGGGCATCATCCGGCGCGAAGAGGAGATGCGGGACGCGCTGGAGCGAATCGAGAAGATCAAGGAGCGGGCCCGCCGGCTCAGCGTCGAGGGGCACCGCCAGTTCAACCCCGGCTGGCACCTCGCCCTCGACCTGCGCAACATGCTGCCGTCTCCGAGTGCGTGGCCCGGGCGGCCCTGGAGCGCCAGGAGAGCCGCGGCGGGCACACCCGCGACGACTTCCCGGAGATGAGCGCCGACTGGCGGAAGGTCAACGTCGTCTGCACGCTCGACGGCGACCGACCTGCGGCATCGAGCAGCAACCGGTGCCGGAGATGCCCGGTCGAGCTGTTGTCGTTGTTCGAGCGGTCCGAGCTGTCGAAGTACATGACCGCCGAGGAGCTTTCGGCACTGCCGGAAGGGAGCAACGCCTGATGGCCCCTACAAGGCGCATTTCCGGGTCTGGCGCGGTGACGCCGACGACGGCGGCCTGGAGGACTTCACCGTCGAGGTGAACGACGGCGAGGTCGTGCTCGACGTCATCCACCGGCTGCAGGCCACGCAGACGCCGGATCTCGCCGTCCGATGGAACTGCAAGGCCGGCAAGTGCGGGTCGTGCAGTGCGGAGATCAACGGCCGGCCCCGGCTGATGTGCATGACGCCGGATGAACGACTTCGCCCCCGAAGACGACCGTGACGGTCACCCCGATGCGCGCCTTCCCGGTGATCCGCGACCTCGTGACCGACGTGTCGTTCAACTACACCAAGGCACGGGAGATCCCGTCCTTCCAGCCGCCGGACCTCGCGCCGGGCGACTACCGGATGGCGCAGGTCGATGTCGAGCGGTCCCAGGAGTTCCGCAAGTGCATCGAGTGCTTCCTGTGCCAGGACACCTGCCATGTGGTCCGCGACCACGAGGAGAACAAGGCCGCGTTCGCCGGGCCGCGCTTCCTGATGCGGATCGCCGAGCTCGATATGCACCCGCTCGACCACGATCGATCGGCGCAAAGCAGGCGCAGGAGGAGCACGGCCTCGGCTTCTGCAACATCACCAAGTGCTGCACCGAGGTGTGCCCCGAGGGCATCCACATCACCGACAACGCGCTCATCCCGATGAAGGAGCGGGTCGTCGACCGCAAGTACGACCCGCTGGTGTGGCTGGGGAGCAAGATCGGCCGGCGGGATGCCCTGCCGGAGACACCCCCGGCAGCGCCGGCACCGGCGCGTCCCCGGGAGCCGGCTCCCGCGGCGCAGCCGGCCGCGACCGCCGCGGCGCCGACCAACGCGATGAACATCTCGGAGTTCACCTCGGAGATCCAAGGGGCGCTCTCGCCGTTCGGGGAAGGCCCGGAATACCCCGTGCCCACCGAGTCGCTGCGCTACCACCACCCGCGGCCGGAGGACCGGCCCAACCTCTGACCCGATAGCGGTCGGGGACGCCCGGCGCCCCGAGGTGTCAGGCTTCGTCCAGCAGGCGGTGCAGGTCCGGAAGCACGGCCCGGTCCGCGGGCAGCCAGTCGGTGTCGTCGATCTCCTCGGCGCTCAGCCAGCGCAATGCCTGGTGCTCCCGCGCCGTCGGGCGCCCGGACAGGATCCGGGCCGACCAGACCTGCAGGCGGGTCCCGTCGGCGTCGATCGGAACGTCGGCGCCGACCCGGCCGCCCGCGGTCACCTCGACGCCGAGCTCCTCCCGGCACTCGCGGCGCACGGCGTCCAGCGACGACTCCCCCGCCTCGACCTTGCCCCCGGGCAGTTCCCAACGACCGGCGTATTCCGACGGGTAGGAACGCTGGCCGGCCAGGACCCGGCCGCCCTCCACCAGCGCGACGCCGACGACGACCCGCCCGCCGACGACACCGGGCAGCACGTCGTTGCCGACGAGCCGGCGCAGCCGCTGGCCGCGGTCGAGCAGCAGCCGCAGGACCCGCCGCCGGACGACCATCGCGTCGGCGGCGGCGCCGAACGCCCCGCCCGGCTCCGCCACTCCAACTCGTCGGTGACGAGCGTGCCGGCCCCGGTGCTGGCGAACGACTGGCGGTAGCGGACCACCTGCCACGGGCCGCGGTCGAGCTCGAGCACGATCCCGGCCGGCGACCCGCACTCGGTGACGCGGAGCGTGGTGCGGGGCCGGACGAGCCCGCGCACCGGCCGCAGCACCAGGACGTCGCCGGCGGCCAGCAGCCCACGGGTGACCCCCGGCGCGACCGGCCGGAGGTGATCGTCCACGAACCCCGCGGTGTCGCGGGCGGCGTCGAGGACCGTCGCCCGCGACGCAACCACGATCGTCGAGGTCCGGACGACAGGCACCCGTTCACGATGACAGACCCGCCGGACGCAGCGTTTCGGACCCGAGGCCGTACGGTGGTGCAAACTGGACGGAGGCGGATCGTCATGGCGCAGACATTGGACGATGCAGCGGTGCGGGCAGCCCTCGGCACCCTCGACGGGTGGACCGGTGACCCGGCCGGCCTGTACTGGTCCGTCGACCTCCCCGACTTCCCGACCGCGATCGCCGTGGTGGACGAGGTGGCCCGGGTCGCGGAGGACATGGACCATCACCCCGACATCGACATCCGCTGGCGCACCTTGACCTTCACCTGCGCCACGCACTCGGCGGGCGGGGTGACCGACAACGACGTGCGGCTGGCCGGTCAGATCCGCCAGATCGCCACTGGAAAGGGAGGGCACTGACGTGACGGCCGGAGGATCGCTCGGCAAGGCCGATGTCGAGTTGCTGCGCAAGGAGTTCGGCGCCGACCCGGCGTACCGGCGGACGCAGAACGCCGTGACTCAGGTGACCGTCGACGACATCGCGCTGGACCGCGACATCGTCATGGGCACCGACCACACCATGTCGCACCTGCTCGACGACTGGAAGGTCACCAACCAAAAGCAGAGCGGTCGATGCTGGCTCTTCGCCGGGCTGAACCTGATCCGGCCCGGTGCGATGCAGGCGATGAACCTGAAGGACTTCGAGTTCTCCCAGAACTACGCGATGTTCTGGGACAAGCTCGAGCGGGCCAACTACTTCCTCGAAGCGGTCATCGAGACCGCCGGCCGCGACATCGACGACCGCACCGTCGCCTACCTGCTCGACTCGGTGGCCAGCGACGGCGGGCAGTGGAACATGTTCGTGGCGCTGGTCGCCAAGCACGGCCTGGTGCCGAAGTCGGCGATGCCGGAGACGCAGAGCTCGTCGAGCAGTGCACGGATGAACGCCGTCCTGCGGTCGGTGCTGCGCCAGGGTGCGCGGGCCCTGCGTGAGCTCCGCGGCGCCGACGAGATGCGGGCCTACAAGCGGGAGGTCCTCACCGTCGTCCACCGCACGCTGTGCATCCATCTCGGGACGCCGCCCGAGCGGTTCACCTGGCAGTGGACCGACGCAGACCGCACGTTCCACCGGGACGGGGAGCTGACGCCGCAGGAATTCGCCGCGAAGTACGTGACCCTCCCGATCGCCGACTATGTCTGCCTCGTCGACGACCCGCGTCC
This sequence comes from uncultured Actinomycetota bacterium, assembly GCA_963828605.1. Classification (GTDB taxonomy): domain Bacteria; phylum Actinomycetota; class Actinomycetes; order Mycobacteriales; family QHCD01; genus DASXJE01. The sequence goes on from CAWHER010000001.1 coordinate 1,557,447, forward strand.
GACCAGCCCGCGGGGCCGTACCTTCACCGTCGACTTCCTCGGCAACGTCGTCGGCGGGCCGCGGGTCGTCTATCTCAACGTCGAGCCCGCGGTCCTCAAGGACGTCGCGATGCGGACGATCGTCTCCGGCGAACCGGCGTGGTTCGGCTGCGACGTCGGGAAGATGATGCGCCGCGACCTCGGCATCTGGGATGCCCGGCTCTTCGACTACGCCTCGATCTACGACACGCCGTTCACGCTCGACAAGGCCGCGCGGCTGACCTTCCACGAGACCCAGATGACGCACGCGATGCTCTTCACCGGGGTCGACGTCCACGACGACGTGGCGCGGCGGTGGCGGGTCGAGAACAGCTGGGGTGACGAGGGTGGTGTGAAGGGGTTCTACACGATGAACGACTCGTGGTTCGACGAGTACGTGTTCGAGGTTGCGGCGCACCGGGACCGGCTGCCCGCGGACCTGCAGCAGGCGTTGAACCAGGAGCCGATCGTGCTGCCCGCCTGGGACCCGATGGGCGCGCTCGCCCGCTGACGCCGGTCGGGTCGGGCAGGCCGAGGATCGCGACACCGAGGAGCACCAGCAGGGGTCCGGTGCCCGGGTCCGTGGCGTGCCCGCTGCCGAGGTCGCCGAGGTTCTGTCCGACGAGCCAGCAGAACGCCGCCGCGGCGATCCCGGCGCCGACCGCCGCGCGGCGGGTCCGCGGGATCAGGCTGCCGACACCGATCGCCAGCAGGGCCACGACGAGAACGGCGACACCCCGCGTTCCCTCGCGGGACACGAACGAGGCGATGTCGCGGTCGACACCCGACAGCCACGTCGGCGCGGCGTCGGTGTTGCCGGCGACCGCCGCGGCGAGTTCGGACGCCGTGTTCCGGCCCGGAAGGAGTTGGCCGGCGGCACCGCCGAGCCAGAGCAGCACCCATACGCCGGGCGCCCACAGGTGCGGCACGATCCCGGCGCCGACGCCGTACGTGTCTCCGTGCTGCCGCCTCCTCGGCGGCCACGCGATCAGGGCGATCACCGGGTAGAGCAGCACCGCACCGGGGGCACCGGTGATCAGGTCGGCATGCCCGCCGGCGAGACCGCCGAGACCCTCCCCCAGATACCAGACCGACAACGACCACAGAACCGAGCCGGCCAACGCCCATCGCACGGTGCGCCGCGACCACATCCCGACGCCCAACGCCACCTGGACGACTCCGAAGCCGACGTCCCACGCGACCGGATGTGCGGCGACCACTGTCGCCGCCCAGGCGACGCCCGAGGCGACGAACCTCGGCTGACCCTGCCCGGACGGCGCGATGATCTGCGCGGCGAAACCCGGTCCGAACATGAACGGCTGGAACTGCAGGGCACCGTCGAGCAGCCAAAACCCACCGAGCACGATCTGCAGGCCACGGCGGGTCACCCACACCCGGCTGCGGACGACCGTGACCTGCGGGCGCGCCCGCGGCACAGCTGTCGCGGTCATGCGCGCCTCCTCGACGACGCTGCGGGTCACCCTGCCTACGCGGGCCCACACGCTACGACGATCCGGCGCGCAGCAGAAGAGACGGAGCCGGCGACCTTGACACCGCACGGCTGTGGTGGTGGCATCCGCGGCGGCTGCGGACCCGATCGACCGAAGGGCAGGTACGACGGTGCGCTCTCTCTTCTCCCGCATGCGCGGTGGTGCTGTGGTGACGGCGGCGGTCATCGCTCTGGCCACGGTGCTCGGACCGGCCGACGGGACGTCCGCGGCCACGACGACCAACGACGGCACGTCCACGGCGGCGGTGACCCGAGCGGGCTCGCACCTGGTGCTCGACGGGCACGTGTTCCGGTTCGGTGCGGCCAACGAGTACTGGCTCGGGCTGGACGAGAACGTCGGCGGGATCGCCTACCCCACCGACTTCCGGATCCGCGACGGGCTGCTCACCGCCAAGGACATGGGTGCCACCGTCGTTCGCAGCCACACGCTCGGCATCTCGACCGGCACACCACAGAGCCTCGAGCCGTCCCTGGACGAGTTCAACCCCGCGGCGTTCCGCACCATCGACTACTCGATCGCGCAGGCCCGCCACCTCGGACTGCACCTGATCGTGCCGCTCACCGACAACTGGGCCTGGTACCACGGCGGCCGACACGACTTCACCGACTGGCTCGGTCTCCCCGAGGACGCGTTCTACACCGACCCGCGGGCAATCGCGGCGTTCGAGGACTACATCAGCCATCTGCTCGACCACGTGAACCCCCACACCGGCGTCGCGCTGAAGGATGATCCGACGGTCATGGCGTGGGAGTTGGGCAACGAGCTGAACGGGATGACCGGGTCGTGGATCGACACCATCTCTGGCTACCTCAAGCGGCTTAGCCCGCACCATCTCGTATCGGCGAACCAGCAGTCCGGGATCAACCCGGCGTCACTGACCGCTCCCGACGTCGACATCGTCGACGTGCACTACTACCCGCCGTCGACCGCACAGATCGAGACCGACGCGGCCACCGTCGCCGCCGCGCACAAGGTCTACGTCGCCGGCGAATACGGGTCCACCTCAGCGAGCGACGCGTTGCTCTCACCGCTGGTGGCCGACCGTGACGTGGCCGGCGCGGCCTTCTGGTCGCTGTTCCCGCACCGGGACGACCACGGCTACGTGCAACACGACGACGGGTTCACCCTGCACTATCCCGGCGACAGCACCGCGATGCGCCAGGAGGCGGACGCGATCCGGGGCTTCGACTACGCCATGGCCGGATCCGTCCGGCCGACCCCGCCGGTGCCCGCACCCGCTCAGCCGCTCATCACCTCGGTCGCGACGACGTCGGCGGGCACGGCAATCGCCTGGCGGGGCGCGACGACCGCGGGCAGCTACACCGTCCAGCGCTCGACACATGGCCCGACCGGCCGGTGGACCACCGTCTGCGACAGGTGCGCGAGCGACAACGACACCCCGTGGACCGACCCGGCGCCACCTCCGAGCGCGGCGTGGTACCGGGTCATCCCCTACACCCTGCAGGGCCGACCCGGACCGGCGTCTACCGTGGCCCGATGAGCGCACCGCTGGGAGTCGGCATCATCGGTGCCGGACTGGTCACGCAGTCCATCCACCTGCCGGTCCTCGCCGGCCTGGCCGACCGCCTGCGGGTCGTGCACGTGATGGACGTCGATGCCGACATGGGTAGGCAGGTCGCCGCGCGGGTCGGTGCGCAGGCCAGCACGACCGCGGACGCCGTGCTGGCGGATCCCGCTGTGGAGATCGTCGCGATCTGCAGCCCGCACCAGTTCCACGCCGAGCAGGTCGTCGCGGCGTGCGCCGCCGGGAAGCGGGCCATCCTCTGCGAGAAACCGCTGGCCACCGAGCCCGCGGACGCGCAGCGCATCGCCGAGGCCTCGGCGGAGAGCGGTGTCCCCGTCGTCGTCGGGGCGATGCACGCCTACGACCCTGCTTGGGTCCGGGCACGGGACCGGTGGGAGGAGGCCGGCGGCGACGCGACGCTGGTCCGGTCGGTCATCTATCTCCCCTCCAACGACGAGATGATCGGCCTCGCCACCGACCCGGCCCCGACCGCACCGGCGCCCGCGTCCGGCGCGGCCGCACGCACCTCCGCCGACGATGCCCGGGTCGAGCGGCTGCGCGGCGGGATCATCGGGCTCGCGATCCACGCGCTCCCCCTGGTACGACGCCTGATACCGAAACTCACCCGGGTGACGGCGGCCCAGGTGCTCGAGCCCTTCGGGTATCTGGTCACCGTGGCCGACAACGACGACCGGGTGGCGCAGTTGATCGGGATGATGCCCGGCCGGTGGCGCCCGGACTGGACGCTCGACGCCTGGGGCGCCCACGGTGACCTGCACGTGGACTTCCCGCCGTCGTTCGTGCTCGCCGGCTCCGCGACGGCGCAGGTGCGATCCGGGGACGGCGACCGGTCGTGGCGCTACGCCGACAACGGCTACCAGGCGGAGTGGCGGCATCTGGCCGACATCGTCCAGCACGGCGCCGCACCGGCCATCCCGGTGCACGACGCGATCGACGACGTGACCCTCGCGCTCGCCATCGCCGACGGGGCCACGGACCTGATCCGGGAGAGCCGATGACGACACCGCTGCTCACCGTCGACCTCGACCCGGCCGATCCTGTGGTCGTCTCGGCCCAGCACGCCGCACTCGCCACGATCCCGGGGCGGTTCCGGATCGGCGCTGACCGACCGGCAGACGTCACCGTGGTCTCCGGACGGACTGTGGACTGGCCGGCCGCGGTGACCGCGGCGATCGAGGCCGGGAGCCGCGGGATCCTGCTGACCCGGCCCGGGCCGGCGGACCCGGCCGCCGTCGACGCCGCCGCCCGAGCGGCCGCCCTGGCCGGGGCGACCGTCGCCGTCGACACGTCCTATGCCGGACACCGCACCTGGACCGACGCCCTCCCCGAGCTGCGCGCCGTGTCGGCGGCCGGCACCCTGCTGGACAGCGTCATCTGCGCGCCGGCGACCGCCGGCGGGGGCCTGCCCGCGGCACTGATCGACCAGCTCGCCGTCGTACGCCCGATGCTCGAGGCGACGCCGACCCTCGAGCCGGCCCATCGGTCCGACCATCACTACGTGCTGCAGGGAACGGCGGGAGGACTCGCCATCAACCTCGTCGGCCTGGTCTCCGCCGACGCGGCGGGGTCACTGCGGGTCGACCTGGTCGCACCCGCGGAGCACTGGCGGGTCCGGTTCGGCGCACCGGATGACGCGGCCCCGGTCGACGTGGAGCGACACGACGAGACCGGTGCGCGGTCCCTGCCGCAGACCTTCCAGACCTCCCGGCGCCAGATCTGGGTCGACCTGCACGCCACCCTCACCGGTGACCCGTCGGTCGGCTACACCATCACGGACCTGGCTGCCGACACCGCGCTGGCCGCGGACCTTCTCACCGGGCCGGCCGGAGCGTCCAGGAGGCGTTGACCGGCTGGGACTCGTACTTGTCGGCGAGCACCAGCACATGGTCGATGAAGTCCCAGGTGGCCTCGAGGGTCTCCGGGCGGGCGCGTCGATGCACCCGCAACCACGGATCCGGCCGGTCGTCGAGAGCCTGTTGGATCAGCGGATGCCAGCGGCTATCGAGTTCGGCCAGAGCCCATCGGCCGGCGACCGGCTTGGAGGTCACCTCGCCGGCCGCCAGGGTGTGCAACGTCCGGCAGTAGGACAGCACAACATGCGGCTGCCGCCAGGCGTTGTCCATACCCTCCCGGTCGGCGCGCAGGTCCACCGCCCAGTCCCGGATGACCGCCAGTACCTCGGCCCGCAGCTGCTCGGCGGTCACCGGGTCGACGAGCACCTGTGGTTCGGGTCCGGCGAGGACGACGCCGTGCTCCCGCAGCGTCCAGCGGGTCACCGCGTTGTTGTCGTGAACCGACCACTCCAGCCGATTGCTGCCGTTGTCGAAGTAGATCCACGGGACGGGTGTGGGCTCCACCCGGCGCAGGGCGGCCCGGTCCACGTAGGAGCCTTCGAGATGCTGTGCCCAGGGAATCGGCCCGGCATGGACCCGGGCGTGCCCCGCCGCGATCGCCTGGGTCTGCTCCGTGGTGATCGGGTACTGGGCGACGACCACGAAGTCGACGTCGCTGTAGACGTCGGCATCGCCGGCCGCGAACGATCCCTGGAGGTAGGCACCACAGAAGTTGTCCGGCAACGCCTCGCGAGCGGTCGCGACGAGTTCGTCCAGGACCGTGTTCAGCTCCGGGAAGATCGTCGGCCCGTCAGTCATTCCCGGACGCTAGCGCACCGCGATGGGACACTGGCAGACGGAGCACGCCGACGGGATGGGGACACATGCCGCGCAGGGCGACCGAACCGACCCGGACCCGCGGCCTCTACGTGGACGACCGTGCCGCACTCGACCAACTCCTCGACGACGTTCTCCTGGCCCACGTCGGCCTGATGATTGGTGAGCGTGCCGTCGTGATCCCCACAGCCACCGCGCGCGACGGCGACCGGCTCCTGATCCACGGCTCCACCGGATCCGGCTGGATGACCGCGCTCACGGCCGGAACCCCGGCCTGCGTGACCGTCACTGCTCTGGACGGGATCATCGTCGCCCGCTCGACGTTCGAGTCGTCGTTCGCCTACCGCAGCGCCACACTGTTCGGCACGTTCACCGCACTCACCGGACCCGATAAGGACCGCGGGCTGGAGTTGCTCACCGATCGGTTCATTCCCGGCCGGCGCAGCGAGGTCCGGGCGCCCACCCGCCGGGAGCTCGCGGCCACCCTGGTGTTGGCGATGCCCATCGAGGAATGGCACGTGAAGATCTCGGCGGGGTGGCCGGAGGACCCGGCCGACGACGTCGCCGGCCCGAGCTGGGCGGGGATCGTCCCGTTCCGTCGCCGACCCGTCGGAACGCCCGTCCCCGCCCCGGACCTCGCCGACGGAATCGACGTTCCGCCCTCCGTACGGGCGATGCTCGCCCACACGGAGGACGGCGGTCCGTGGACGGGGCCCGATCCTCAGAAGCCATCCGCTGGCGACCGCTGACCGAGCGGACTCGTGCGCGCTGAGGCGACCTGACTCCCAAGTCGATCCCAAGACGTCGCCGCGGCCCCTTTTCCGTCGCAAGGGTGCGGGAGAAAGTTCGTCCGCTCGGACGTTGGCGGGTTGATCCTGAAGGGACCGGTCTTCGTCGTTGACCGTTGGAGCTGGACACATGACCTCGGGCACGATCACGCCGCACGTGGCATCAACTGAAGACAGGGACGATGTCGTCGCACTGCTGGTGAGTGCGTTCTACGACGATCCGACCTGGAGCTGGGCGTTTCCGGATCCGTCGCGGCGGGCCGCGCAACACGAGCGGCTGTGGGGGCTTCTCGTCGACGGGGCCATGCGGTATCCGTGGGTGTGGCTCACACCGGGCAACACCGCCACGTCGGTGTGGATCCCGCCCAACGGCACGGAACTCTCGGACGAGCAGGAATCCGCACTGGAGCCGACCCTCGTCGAGATGCTCGGTGCCGACGCCGAGCGGGTGGTGAAGGCTTTCGAGATGTTCGACAGGGCTCACCCCCGGGACATCCGGCATTTCTACCTGAGCCTCATGGGCACCGGTGCCGCAAGCCGGGGGCACGGGTACGGACTGGGCCTGCTGGCGGCGAACCTCCGCCGTATCGACGAATGCCAGATCCCGTCCTACCTGGAGGCCAGCAACCCTGCGAACGTCGCTCTCTACGTGCGGTACGGGTTCGAGGTGCGGAGTTCCTTCACGCTGCCGGAGGGGGGACCCGAGGTCGTCACCATGTGGCGGGACGCCCACGTGGCCCGACCGGAGATCATCTGACGCGCCGACGCCGCCGTGTCGGCCGGATCGGGCACCGGCATGACCACGCGTGACCACCTGTGGTCAGCGCAGACTCAGATGACGGACCGAGCGCAGCATGTGCTCGACGGCGACGGCGTGGGCCCGGGTGCCTATGACCAGAGCGCGGTAGACCCGGCCGTGCGCGCCGGGAAAGGCCGCGTAGGTCCGGGCGCTCAACATTGTCGCCTCGCCGGCAACCTCAGCGAGCTCGAACACCAGCAGGTAGCGGGAGAACCGGTGGCGGCCGGCCAAGCTGAGGTGCCGATCCGGGATTTCCCGCGTGACCTCGAAGCCGGTACGCGGTTCGGTCCCCAGCAGCCGGGCCAGCACATTGCCGTCACCGATGGCGAGTGACGAATCGGCCCAGCGCCGTAGGGCGGCCCACACGAGGTCGCGCGATGCGGCGATCCGGATCCGATGCTCGTCCACGAACGGGAGCTCGCTGGTCTCGTGACTCATGTCGATTCCCTCCCCGGCTCGGATCCGAATGCACTCATCTGACGATGAACCGTCGAGGCTACGGAGTCCACCCCGCACCGGTCGCCCATTTCTCGGCGGCCTCCACGATCAGGTCGCAGACCGGGTCCTTCACGGCGTAGTAGGCGTCCACGTCGTCTGGATGCAAACGGGAAAGCGCCACCTTGATCTGGGCGTAGGCGGCGACAGCAGCTGGCGAATCGAGTAGGTAGTCCCGAAACAGGAGCGCGTAACGGAAGTTCGATCGGCCCGTCTCGCGCACGTGCAGGTGTGTGGGCCGCCACGATGCGGGGGGTCGGAAGTATCGCTTCTCCCACGCTGAAGGCCCACTCTGATCGCCGGGCGGGACGTGGTCACTGGTGATGTCGGTAGCCGTGGCCCCGAGCGTTTCGAAGGCCGGAACCAGCCGTCGGTCTCCGAGATCCGCGACGCTGATCTGCACGTCGATGATGTCCTTGGCCGCCAGTCCAGGCACCGAGGTGGAGCCGATGTGGTCGATCCGCTCCGCCACATCACCCAGCGCCTCGTGCAAGAGGTTCTTCACCCTGGCGAACTCTAACGGCCATCGCTCGCTGTACGGCTGAATCACGATACGGCGGGGTGCGGTCACAGCCAGAAGTTTGGCCTCCAGGCTTTTACAATCCATTTCGGGTGCCGGATCCCAACCCATGATCAACGCCACGATCCCTTACACAGATGGTCGGTCGCTCCCTGCGGTCGCGGCGATCGCCGGCCCGATTGCTTGATGATCATGGATTCTCCCCTTTCTTCCAGCGCGAGAAAGTCGGGTCAAGAGCGCGGTGCGGGTGATACCACCGTCCGTTCGGGCAAAGGTCTCTATTCCGAACGGACGGTGGTGCGTCACCCACTCCTCACTGGCACGGGCGAGACGGGTTCAGTGGGCCGCCTCGTGGGTCAGTTTCTCGGCGAGTGCCTGGGGCTGCGCCGCGTGGCCGGGCCACCAGGCCCAGCGGCCGATGAGCGCAGTGAGGCTGGGGGAAAAGAACATGGCCATGACGAACGCGGCCAGCGCGATGCCGCAGGCGACCGCGAACCCCAACTGGGCCAGGATCGTGTTTCCGGCCAGCGTCAGCGAGGCGAACGTGCCCGCCAGGATCAGGCCGGCCGCCCCGATCGTCGGTGCCGCGTGCCGGAACGCGACGCCGGCCGCCTGCCGGGGCGGCATGCCCTCCTTGGCCTGCTCGCGTAGCCGCGCGATCATCAGGATGTTGTAGTCGGTGCCGAGCGCGACCACGAACAGATACATGTACACCGGGAGCAGGAACACCAAGCCGGGCTGGCCGCCCAGCCCCTGGAATACCAGCACGCTGGCCCCGAGCGTGGCGCCAAACCCGAGCACCACCGAGGCCAGCAGGTACCACGGCGCCACCACGCTGCGCAGCAGCAGCCCGAGGATGAGCAGGATGATGACCGCCGCGACCGGGAACACGACCGCGTAGTCGTGATTGACGGCTCGCTGAATGTCGGCGAACACCGCAGTGGTCCCGCCGGCCAGCGCGTAGCTCCCGGCGGGTGCGGCCTCGTGCACGGCCGGGCGCAACTGGTTCTTGACCACGTTTACTGCGGCGGTGGACTGCGGGTTGTAGGACAGGGTGACCGTGTAGGCGGCGGTGGCGTGGTCGGTGCTCAGTGTGGGCGGTGTGACCCCGCCCACACCGGGCAGTGTCTTCAGCTTGGCGCCGAACGTGGCCAGGTCCGAGGTGGCCAGCGCCGCGCCCGAGGTTCGGTGCAGGAGTACCACGGTCGGGTCGGTCGCGCCGGGTGGCAGCCCCTTCTCCATGGTCTTGAGCGCCGTCTGCGACTCGGCGTGGCTAGGGATGCCCGCCGAGGACAGGTCGAAGGTCGGCTTGTAGCTGAACGCGCCGATTGCCAGGACCGCCAGCACCAGGCCGGACACGATGGCGTAGGTGGCGGGCCGACGCTCGAGGGAACGGCCGATGGCCGCGAACCGGGCCGCCTTGGGTTCGTGGCGCCACGCTTTGGATGGCCAGAACACGCGCGGGCCGAGCACTGACACGACCGCGGGGACCAGGGTCAGCCCGGCGAGCAGGGTGACCGCCACCGCGATGGCCAGCGCTGGGCCGATCGACCGCAGCACGCTGAGGGTGGAAAGCAGCAGCGCCAGGAACGCGACAATGACCACACCCGCGGCCGACGCGATGACCTCGCCGACCCGGGTCACCGCGCTGACCATCGCCTGCTTGGGGGCCTCGCCGGCGCGTAGCCGCTCCCGGTAGCGGAACAGCAGGAACAGGATGTAGTCGGTGCCGATGCCGAACAGCACAACGATCAAGATCGTGGAGATCGTGCTGTCGGTATTGAGGTCCAGTGCCTTGTTCACGTCGCTGATCAGGCCGGTCGCGACCTGGGAGACCAGGGCGATCACGATCAGCGGCAGCACGGCGATGATGGGGCTGCGGAAGATCACGAGCAGCAAGAGCAGGATCAGCGCCAGCGTGGCCAGCAGCACGATCTGATCGGCCCGCTGGGACGACTGCTGGCTGTCCAGCAGCTGGGCCGCGGACCCGGTCACCCCCTCCTTGAGGCCAGTGCCGGCCACCAGTGACTTGATGTCGGCGCGCAGCACCTTGACCGCGCTACCGGCCGCCGTCCCGGAACTGTTGACGATGTTGTTCGGCATGGCCACCAGCGCGGTCTGCACCTCGCGGTTCGGCGAGGGCGGGCCGGCCGTGACTCCCACGATGTTGTGGATGTGTCGGCCGCCCAGTGACTCGGCGATCGAGCGGACCTTCGCCGAGTCGGTAGGGGTCAGTTTGCCGCCATCGGCCCGGGAGAACACGATGATGGCCGCCGACGCGGTGACATGCCCGGCCTGCGGGAACGCTCTGTCCTGCAGGTTCGCGGCCCGGATCGACTCATAACTCTTCGGCAGAAAGCTGCTTTCGTTCGTCGTGGTCGGCAGGCCCGGCGACGTCGCAATCACCGCCACCGCGATCACCACCCACGCCACGATCGTCAGCCACGGGTGGTGCACCACGGCCCGTCCCAGCGCGGCGAACGGCCCACGGCCCGCCGTGAGCGTCCTGCGCTCGTCGCCAGCCGCACGGTGGGCCGAGGAGTCGGTCGCGTATGCGTGTTTGTTGCTCACCATGTCTGTTCCTCGGTGTGTCTTGTATCGGTATGTGACTCGGCAATTCGGGTCGGGTTCCGCGGAAGGCGCGAGCCCAGGCCAGCGGTCGGCGAGGGGTTCGGCCACGTCCAGGTACTGCGTTGTGAGCAGCATCCAGCGGGCCGTCCGCGATCGGGCCGGCGTGCTTCAGGTGGCGCGACCAGGCCACCACCATCAGGTTCTGCCGCCCGGTGAGGATCTCGTCCATGACCGCGAACTGCCCGGTGAGGATGACTGACTCCCGCACGTCCGCCGCTTGTGGCGACACCGAAGCCATCAACGGCGGTCCATCCCCGCGTAAGGCTTAAGCGGCGTGGATAAGGTATCTACCTACGATCGTGCTCCTGTCCGCGCCGCTCGAGCCAAGCTCTCCGCTTCCTCGATCGCCTTGGTCAGTCGGGCGCGTTCCTTGTCGATCCATCTCTTTCCGGTGTATGCCTGCGCGAAGGTATCGGCGAACTCGACCGGGTCGTCGCCGACGATCGCGCGCACAGGCGTGCCGTCGGCCGCGGCACCCTCCCAGAGGTCGGCGAAGTCGCCGAACATCTTGACGGCGGTCTCGCCGTCCGTGACGCCCCCGTAGTACATGAAGTACCGCTGCATCGCCTTCGCGACGGTGCCGTAGGGCTCGGGCAGCGCCTCGATCCGGGCCTTGTCCTGCCTGTACTGCTTCTTCTGCTCGAGCGACCCGGTGACCAGCTCGACCCATTTCACTGCCATTCAGTTGCCTCCTGTGTGGAGCTGTTCCAGCCGTTCTGTGAGGAAGCTCCAGGTCCTCCAGAATTCGTTGAGATATTCGCGTCCGTCGGCGTTGAGGGAGTACACCTTGCGCGGCGGTCCCTTCGCGGAGGGGACCTTCTCCACGTCGACGAGGCCGCGCTGCTCGACCCTGATGAGCAGCGCGTAGACGGTCCCTTCGGCGATATCGGAGAAGCCCTGCTCCCGCAGCCATGCCGTGATCTCGTAGCCGTACGCAGCCCGGCCGGACAGGATCGCCAGGACGATGCCCTCGAGCGTCCCCTTGAGCAATTCCGTCACCAGCTTGGTCATGGAGCACCTCCTCCCGCGGCTACTCAGTCTTACTGACTACAGCTAGACAGTAGCGCTAGCTACTGGTACTTAGCAAGAAGGAATAGCGGAGGTCCGGTGTGCGATCCGTTCTCCGCACGCGAGGAAGATCCGGCCGGCCAGGCGTCGCGCAAGCTGTAGACCGTGTCGAAGTGCTGCTCGATGAGCCGGGCGGCCCAGGTCATCTTCCCGGCAGCGACGGCATGGCGGATCGCCTCATCGGCCAGCCCATGATCGGCGTACCAGTCGGCGGCGTTACGGTGCAGCTCCGCGGCCCGCGCCGGCTGCCCGGCCTGCAGGCGGCCGCGGAGCAGGTCGGCGAACAGGTGGTGATAGCGCCACCAGTCGCGCACATCATCCAGCGGCACAAGGAACAGCCCCGCCCGCCACCCGCTCCAGCAGCGCCTGACAGCCGGCGCGCCCGGTGACCGCATCGCACAACGGGCCGGACAGCCGCTCCAGCACCGAGGTCTCCACCAAGAACGTACGCAGCTGCTCATACTGCCGCTCGAGCACCTCTTCAGTCAGGTAGTCCAGAACGTACCGGTGGGTGCCGGTGAACGCGGCCACAAAGCCGACGGCATCGGCATGGCCGCGCAACGACAGGCCAGCTAGCTGCAGGCCCGCAGCCCAGCCCTCGGTCCGGGCCGCCAGCGCCGCCGCCGACGCCTCCGGAAGAGCCGACGCCGCCTGCTGGAGCAACTCCGCTGCCTCCGCGGGCGTGAACCGCAACTCGGCCACGCGCATCTCGGTCAGCTGACCGCGTGCACGCAACCGCGCAAGTCCCAGTGGCGGATCGCTGCGGCTGGCCAGTACTACGCATATCCCGGCCGGCCGGTGGTCGATCAGGAACGAGAGCGACTCAAGCACCTGCTGCGCGCTGATCGCGTGGTAGTCGTCGAGGACGAGCACGGCCTCCTCCCAGGCCAGATCGTTGATCAGCGCCGTGACCAGGGCCTCGAACGACGCCGGCGCGGGCGGGCCGAGCAGCGGAGCCACCCGTTCGCCGGTCCGCGGAAGGGCCCGGTCCAGCGCGGCCACCGCGTGGCGCCAGAACCGGGCCGGATCGTTGTCGCCTGCATCCAGCGACAACCACGCAGCCGGGCGATCGCCGCGCCGGGCCCAGTCGGCGAGCAGGACTGTCTTGCCGTACCCGGTCGGCCCGCAGACCAGGACCAACCCCCGCGCCAGACCTTCATCGAGCCGTGCGGTCAGCCGCGGCCGCAACACCTGGCCGGGCGCGACGCGGGCAGGTGCAGCTTGGTAGCCAGCAGGACCAGCGCGAGCCGGCCAGTGCCTCCCCGGCTCGTACGCTCCCCGCCGCGACGGTCTCCTCGTGAGCGTATCTACCGTCGCGGATCTGACGTCGTCGCGGTGGAATCGGTCCTCAGACGCGCGCCGGCGTGGCAGGCAGGTAGGGCGTGATGTTGCGCCAGGCACGCTCGATGTACTCCTCTTTCTCGCCGACCGGGGCGACGTAGTGCAGTGCCCCTTCGGCGGCGTCCTTGCCCGCGAGGCGAGCGATCGTCCACGCGCCGAGGTAGTGGGAGGCAAGGCAGCCTCCAGCGGTCGCCACGTTGTCCTTGGCGAAGAAGGGCTGGTTGAGTACGTCGACACCGGCAGCGATCACCCACGGCTTGGTGGTGAGATCAGTGCAGGCCGGAATGTCGTCGAGCAGCCCGAGTCCGGCCAGCACGAGCGCGCCGGAGCACTGGCTCGCGATGAGCTGGCGGGAGGGGTCCAGCCTCCGCAGGATGTTCATGATGGCCGGGTCCTCCACGACCTCGCGGGTGGCGATGCCGCTGCCGACGATGACCGCGTCGGCGTCGACCGCTTCATCCAGGCTCGACATCTGTTCGATGACCACGCCGTTCATCGACGTCACCTTCGGGGTGGGCGTGGCGATGGTGACGCGCCAGTCGGCGGACTTGATGCGGTTGAGCACGCCGAGCGCGATCAGGGAGTCGAGCTCGTTGTAGCCGTCGAAGGTGAGGATCGCGATGTGCACGGTGGCGCCCTTTCGGTGGGTGGCAATCACCGTAGAAGCCGCGAAGCAATACGGTCAAAATATTGTCATGCATACAATCGACGGTATGGCAGCCGCGCGATACAAGAAGGTCGTCGACGCGTTGGCCTCGGACATCCGGGCGGGCCGGCTCACCGCCGGGACGAGGCTGCCCACGCACCGTCAGCTCGCGATCCGCGAAGGTGTCGCGGTCGTCACCGCGACACGCGTCTATGCCGAGCTGGAAGCGATGGGCCTGGTCAGTGGAGAGCAGGGCCGCGGCACGTTCGTCCGCGACCTCGCGCTTCCGCCGAGCCACGGTATCGATCAGCAAGCCGTTGCCGCCGACACCATCGACCTCAACTTCAACTACCCCGCCCTCCCAGGCCAGGCCGACCTACTACGCCACGCGCTTCGTGAACTGGCAACATCGGGAGACCTGGAAGCGCTCCTGCGCTACCAGCCGCATCGCGGTCGCCCCCACGACCGGGCCGCCGTCGCCCGCCATCTCCGGCGTCGCGGACTTCGCCCCGACGCCGATGACGTCCTCATCGTCAACGGCGCCCAGCACGGGCTGGCCGTGACCGCGATGGCGACCCTGCAGCCCGGCGACGTCGTCGCGGTCGACGCCCTTACCTATCCCGGCTTCAAAGCGCTGGCCTCGGCACTTCGATGGGAACTGGCACCGTTGCCGGTGACCCCGTGCGGCCCGGACCTCGATGCGTTCGAGCAGACGTGCCGTCGACGGCGGGTCCGCGCCCTCTACGCGATGCCCACGCTGCACAACCCACTCGGATGGGTCATGGACCTCCCGGCCCGGACGCGGCTGACAGAGATCGCCCGCAAGAACGGGCTGCTGATCATCGAAGACGCCTCCTACGCCTACCTCGACGATAAGCCACCACCTCCGCTCGCAGCACTCGCCCCCGACATCACCGTCTACGTATCGGGATTGTCCAAGAACGTCGCGACCGGTCTGCGTATCGGCTTCATCACGGCTCCCTCCTCGCTCGTCGCTGCGATCGAACGCGCCATCCGCGTCACCACCTGGAACACGCCGGCGCTCACCACCGCGGTCGCCTGCCGCTGGCTCGCCGACGGAACCGTCGACCGCCTGGAGGCCAACAAACGACGCGACGCCAAAGAGCGGCAAGCAATTGCCCGCGAGGCCCTCGCCGACCTGCCTTTCATCGGTCACCCGTCGTCCTATTTCACCTGGCTACCACTGACCGGGGACTCACGCGCCGATCGTCTTGCAGCGGCGCTGGCTCAGGAGCACATTTCAGTCTCCACGGCTGAACCTTTCGCCACGTCCGCGCAGGTGCCGCAAGCAATCCGACTCGCCCTCGGCTCCACCGACCTCGACACACTGCGCGGGACGCTCAGCACCGTGCGAGAAGCCGTCGATGACGACGCCTACCGCTAGACACACCACGGCGTGCACCAGCCACGTCGTGGTCGACGCGGGTCACTGTCGCACGAGCAGCGCCTCGAGCTCCGGAAGTCGGCCGAACAGGTCGGGGAGGCCGCGCACGCCGTTGCGCACGGACTCGTGCGACAGCGCGAGGTCAGGGCCGGTGCTCGCCTCGACACCGGCGAGGCACCGGAGGATGTTCCACCTCGTATGGCCCAGCCAGCCGCCGATCATGAACACAAACCAGCTTGGACCTGACGGCGGCAGCACTCCGCCCCCCGCGACATAGCCGTCGAGAACCGAGCGGAATATAGCGGGCCTGATGTCGTCGAAGCCGGGTCCCTTCGCGAGGCTCAGCGCGGTCGAGCCGAGCTCACCGGACAGGTCGAGCATCCCTGAGAGCTCCCAGTCGAGCACCACCGGCCGACCCTCTCGAGCGAGCAGGTTCCACGGTTGGATGTCCTTATGGGTAAGCACGACAGGGCCCGGCCGTTCGCAGGTGTCGACGAAGTGGGCAATCGCGAGGAACGTCTCGACGTGAGAGGCGAGTTCGTCGGCCCACGGCTGTCCGGTCGCCGCCGCCCGCGCGGCGAGCTCGGGCCAGTCCCGTGTCGGGTCCTCGATCGACACGTGAGTCCACGCGACGTCGAGCGCGTGGATGCGCGCGAGGATCTCACCGATCTCGAACGCGTACGCCGCCGACACCGGTGCTTCGGGCACCTTCTCTCCTTCGACCCATCGGTGCACGAGCATGTGGTCGCTGGCCGAGATCGGCTCCGGCATCGGGATGCCGGCGGCGAAGGCCGCCCGCTCAAAGGCGAACACGTCCTCGACGCGATAGGTCCAGCGGCGGTCGACGAGGTTCAACTCCTTCACCGCGAACGGCCCCTGGTCGGTGTCGAGCCGGTACATCCGGTTGGCGAACCCGCCGTGGACGCGGATCATCGGCCCGATCGGCGCGCCGAGATGCGAAAGGTCCACCCACGCAACCTAGTGTCGGCCTGACCCGAACGGTGCTGGGTCAGACGTTGAAGCGGAACTCCACGACGTCGCCGTCGGACATCACGTAGTCCTTGCCCTCCATCCGCACCCGGCCGGCCGACCGCGCCGCGTTCATCGAACCGGCCGCGATCAGGTCGTCGTAGGAGACCACCTCGGCCTTGATGAAGCCCCTCTGGAAGTCGGTGTGGATCACCCCGGCGGCCTCCGGTGCGGTCGCACCGACCGGGATGGTCCACGCCCGCGACTCCTTCGGCCCGGCGGTGAGGAAGGTCTGCAGTCCCAGGGTCGCGAACCCGATCCGCACGAGCTGGTGCAGGCCCGCCTCGTCCTGCCCGACGGCCGCCAACAGCTCGGCCGCCTCGTCGTCGGGCAGCTCGACCAGCTCGGACTCGGTCTTGGCGTCCAGCACGATCGCCTCGGCCGGCGCGACCATGTCGCGCAGCCGCTCGAGGTACCCGGCGTCGGCCAGTTCGCCCTCGTCGACGTTGAAGACGTAGAGGAAGGGCTTCGTGGTCAGGAGGCCGAGCTCCCGCAGCGGCTCCGCCTCGACCTCTGCCGAAAACAGCGTCCGACCGGAATCGAGGATCTCGCGCGCCGCCGTGGCGGATTCCAGCAGCGCCCGCCGGTCCTTGTGCAGGCGGGACTCCTTCTCCAGCCGGGGAATCGCCTTGTCCAGGGTCTGCAGGTCGGCGAGGACGAGCTCGGTATTGACCGTCTCGATGTCATCGGCGGGTGAGACCTTCCCGTCGACGTGCGCGACGTCCGGGTCGGCGAAGCCGCGGATCACCTGGCAGATCGCGTTGGCCTCGCGAATGTGCGCCAGGAACTGGTTCCCCAGCCCCTGTCCCTCGCTCGCCCCGCGCACGAGCCCGGCGATGTCGACGAAGGACACCGTGGCCGGGACGACGCGGGCGCTGTCGAAGAGCTTGGCGAGCACGTCCAGCCGCGGGTCCGGGACGCCGACGACGCCGACGTTGGGCGAAATGGTGGCGAACGGGTAGTTGGCGGCGACGACGTCGTTCTTGGTCAGGGCGTTGAAGAGGGTCGACTTGCCGACGTTCGGCAGGCCGACGATTCCGATGGTGAGAGCCACAGGCGTCGATGCTAGGCGCCGGCCGATCCGCCCTCGGCGGCGCAGTCGGCCCGGGCGCGGCGCCCCGTGTCGGCACCCGGCCCCGGCGCGGCATCCCGGAAACTGTCGGTGCACGGTGTCAGCATTTGGGTATGGACGTCACCACTGTGCTGATCGGCCTGCTGATGCTGGCCGCGGGGCTGGTGGCCGGGCTCGCCCTGGGCCGGGGGGCCACCCGGACCGCGGCGGCCCAGCGCGACTCCCTGCGGGCCGATCGTGACGCACTCCGGGCGGAGCGGACCGCGCTCGACGAGAGGTCCCGGTCCGCGGAGGCGCAGGCTGCCCGACTCGACGTCGCCCTCGAGCACGAGCGGCGGTCGGCCGAGGAGCAGATCACCCGTCTCGAGCAGGGCGAGCAGCGACTCCGGGACGCGTTCAGCACCCTGTCCCAGGAGGCGCTGTCCCGGAGTTCGCGGGAGTTCATCACCCTCGCGGAGACCCGGTTGAAGCAAGCCGGCGTCGCCGCCGACGGTGACCTCGCCGCCCGGCAGCAGGCCATCGAGAGCATGGTCGGCCCGCTGCGTGACGCGCTCGGCAAGGTCGAGCAGCAGATCCAGTCGGTGGAGAAGGACCGGGTCGGCTCCTACCGCGAGCTGAAGGAGCAGGTGCGGACCATGCGCCGCAGCTCCGAGCGGCTCGAGCAGGAGACCAGCCAGCTCGTCACCGCGCTGCGCGCGCCGCAGGTCCGGGGCCGCTGGGGCGAATTGCAGCTCGAGCAGATCATCCGCACCGCGGGAATGGTCGAGCACTGCGACTTCGTCACCCAGATGAGCGTCACCGGGTCCGACGGCGCCGCGCTGCGCCCCGACCTGGTCGTGCACCTCGCCGGTGACAAGAACGTCATCGTCGATGCCAAGGTGTCCTTCGTCGGCTTCCTCGAGGCCATGGAGGCCCGCGACGACACCGCGCGCACGACCCGGCTCCGGGCCCATGCCCGCCACATGCGCGAGCATGTCGACCGCCTCGCCGACAAGGCCTACTGGAAGACCTTCGACCCGACGCCGGAGTTCGTCGTGATGTTCGTGCCGGCGGAGGTCTTCCTCAATGCCGCTCTGGACCACGATCCGGCGCTGCTGGAGCACGCCTTCGAGCGCAACGTCGTGATCGCGACGCCCTCGACTCTCGTCGCCCTGCTGCGCACGGTCGCCTACACCTGGCGGCAGGAGGCACTCGCCGAGAACGCCGCGAAGATCCACCTGCTGGGCAAGGAGCTGCACGGGCGGCTGGCGACCATGGGCAGCCACTTCGCCCGGATGGGCGGCCAGCTGAGCAAGACTGTCGACCAGTACAACCAGACCGTCGCCTCGCTGGAGAGCCGGGTCCTGGTCAGCGCACGCAAGCTCACCGAGCTCCAGGTCAGCGATGCCGAGCTGGCTCCCACCGAGCAGATCACCTCGGTGCCGCGCCGGCTGCAGGCCCCCGAGCTGGTCGCCTCCGCCAGTGACGCCCTGATCGCGCTCCCCGACTCGGCGCCCCGCAGCCGCCCCGCGCCCGGGAGCGGCTGAGTCCGTCGACTCGGGCGGCCCGGCCGCACGGCGGGTCGGACACCGCCGTTTCGGCCGAGCACGCGCCGCGTCCCGCCGCCAGCTACCGTTGGGCCATACCCATCAGCCGGAGGCGAGCGTGTCGACCAGCGTGAAACCGCCGCGTAGCGGATCGCGGCCCGTCCTGAACCCAGCCCGCCGGGGGATGGCCGGACCGACGGCGGCCCTGCTCGCATTCGTCGTCTCAGGAATCGGCGGGTCCATCGACGTCTTCACCGGCCCCGGCCTGCGGCTGCTGTTCGCCATCTGCCTCATCGGCAGTACCGCGGTCGCCGCCACCCTGGTACGCCGCACCGACCTGCTCTGGGTCGTGCTGGCGCCGCCGCTGATCTGCCTGGCGCTGGCCATGGTCAACGTGCTGACCACCTCGCACAGCGCGACCGGGCTGACCATGGACTACCTCGCACACGGCTTCCCGGCCATCGCGATCGCCACCGGTCTCGCGGCGCTGATCGGCGGGGCCCGGCTACTCAGCCGCGGCCGACCGGCGGGCAGACCGTAGGGCTGCGGCGGAACCTCAGCCGGACGGGGTCGCGGCCGCCCGCGGCTGGGTGCGGAGCTCGCGCGGAAGGGCGAAGGTCAGGCGCTCGTCGGCGGCACTGATCTCGTCGATCGCGCCGAAGCCACGCTCGGCCAGCCAGTCGAGCACCCCTGACACCAGCACCTCGGGCACCGACGCACCACTGGTCACCCCGACCGTGGCCACCCCGTCGAGCCAGGACGGGTCGATCTCGCCCGCGTGGTCGACGAGGTAGGACGCCGTGGCACCGGCCTCCAGCGCGACCTCGACCAGCCGGACCGAGTTGGAGGAGTTCGCCGAACCGACGACGATCACCACGTCGCAGTCGGGCGCCATCTGCTTGACGGCGCTCTGCCGGTTCTGCGTCGCGTAGCAGATGTCATCACTCGGCGGCGCCTTCATCGCCGGGAACCGGCGCTGCAGGCGGGCCACCGTCTGCAGCGTCTCGTCGACGGACAGAGTCGTCTGCGACAGCCACACCACACGCTCCGGGTCGCGCACCTGCACGGTGTCGACGTCCTCGGCGCTGTCGACCAGATGGATCCGGTCGGCGGCCTCCCCCATCGTGCCGACGACCTCCTCGTGGCCGGCGTGCCCGATCAGCAGGATGTCGTAGTCGGCCGCGGCGAACCGGCGCACCTCGGCGTGCACCTTGGTCACCAGCGGGCAGGTCGCGTCGATGGTCTGCAGCCGGCGACGTTCCGCCTCCTCGTGCACGGAGGGAGCCACGCCGTGCGCCGAGAAGACCACGGTCGCACCCTCCGGCACGTCCTCGGTCTCGTCGACGAAGATCGCCCCACGACCCTCCAAGGACGAGACGACATGCTGGTTGTGCACGATCTGCTTGCGCACGTAGACGGGTGCGCCGTGCAGGTCCAGGGCACGCTCGACCGCTATCACCGCGCGGTCGACGCCTGCGCAGTACCCACGCGGTTTGGCGAGCAGGACACGACGGGTCGGCGAGGTCATGCCCCGATGGTACGTGCGGAAGGGGTCCGGACGTCGGGTGCGGGGCCGGGTACGGGACCTGGCCCGACGGTCCGGCGGCGATGGTGCACCCTGGTCCCATGAGCACCGCGATCCCGACCCCGCTGCGGGCCGCCGCCGGCCTCGCCGCCGCGACGATCGACGAGGCGCGGCGCCTGCCGGGCCAGCTCGTCGCCCTCCCGGTCATGGCGGTCAGCAGCGCGCTGCAGGTGTCCCTGAAGGCGCAGCAGCGCTATGCCGACCTGGTGATCCGCGGCGACGCCCTGCTGAGCCAGTTGCAGCCCGAACCGGCGGATCCGCCGGCGTGGGCCCGGTTCGACGAGGACGAGGTGACGGTCGGCAACTTCCCCGCCGACGGAGTCGACTCCGAGGACGACACCTTCCTCGTGACCGACGATTTCCCGGCCCCCCCGGACGAGGGGCTCCCGGAGTCGGCGGAGGGCGTCCCGGCGGCCGACGGGGAGCCGCTGTTCCTTCCCGGCTACGACGGCCTGCGCGTGGCGCAGTTGCGGGCCCGGCTCCGGCGGCTCTCCGCCGAGCAGGTCGCGGAACTGCTCGACTACGAGCGGCGGCACCAGGCGCGGCCGGCCTACCTGACCATGCTCGGGAACCGCCTCGACACGATCCGTCACGGCTGACGTGGTCAACCCGACCACCGCCGAGTCACCGTGGCCGGTGCGCACGGTGGCCCGCAAGATCGCCGACTGGATCGCCCGCCTGGGCGAGGTGTGGGTCGAGGGCCAGGTGACGCAGCTCACCAACCGGCCCGGCACCCGCACGGTGTTCCTCACCCTGCGCGATCCGGCCGCCGACGTCTCACTCACCGTCACCTGCCTGCGGGAGGTGGCGGAGGCCGGCGGGAGCCTGCGCGACGGCGTCCGGGTCGTGGTCCGGGCCCGGCCGGACTTCTACCCCGCGCGCGGCACCCTCTCCCTGCGGGCCACCGAGATCCGGCCGATCGGTGTCGGCGAGCTGCTCGCCCGGCTGGAGCGGCTCAAGCGGGTGCTGGCCACCGAGGGGCTCTTCGACCGGGACCGCAAGCGCGCGGTGCCGTTCCTGCCCCGACAGGTCGGACTGATCACCGGCCGGGCCAGCGCGGCCGAACGCGACGTCCGGGAGAACGCCGTACGGCGCTGGCCGGCGGTCCGGTTCCGGATCGAGAACGTCGCCGTGCAGGGCCCGGCGGCCGTCACCCAGGTCCTCGCCGCCCTGCACGCCCTCGACGACGACCCGGAGGTCGACGTGATCGTGCTCGCGCGCGGCGGCGGGTCGGTGGAGGACCTGCTGCCGTTCAGCGACGAGGCGCTGTGCCGCGCCGTCGCCGCGGCCCGCACCCCCGTCGTCAGTGCCATCGGGCACGAGGAGGACACCCCGCTGGTCGACCTCGTCGCCGACCTCCGCGCGTCGACCCCGACCGACGCCGGCAAGCGGGTCGTCCCGGCCGTCGCGGAGGAGCTCGCCGCGCTCGCCGAACGCCGGGCCCGGGTGCGGCGGGCCATCGGGCACCGGCTGGACACCGAGTCCGAGCGGCTGCGCGCGGTGCGGGCCCGGCCGGTGCTGGCCGACCCGGCACACCTGATCGACGGTCGCAGGGCCGACCTCGTCGCGTTGCGGGACCGAGCCCGGCGGAGCGTGGCCCACCGACTCGACGCCGCCGCCGCGGATCTCGACCACACCCGGTCCCGGGTGCGCGCCCTCAGCCCCGCCGCCACCCTCGAGCGCGGGTACGCCGTCGTGCACGGCCCCACCGGGGCGGTCCTGCGCAGCCCCGGCGCCGTCGACGCGGGCGCGGCCCTGCACATCCGGCTCGCCGACGGGTCGCTCGACGCCACCGCGGGGCGTTCGCAGCCGGCCCCGACCAGGTCGGACCCCAGCAAGTCGGACTCCGGCCGAACGGACCCCCGCAGATCGGACCCGAGCAGATCGGCAGGCACGTGACCGACGCAGCCCCGAGCTACGAGAAGGCCCGCGACGAGCTCACCGAGGTCGTCCGCCGGCTGGAGTCCGGCGGTCTGACCCTCGAGGAGTCGCTCGCGCTGTGGGAACGCGGGGAGGAGCTGGCCGACATCTGCCAGCACTGGCTGGACGGCGCCCGCGCGACGCTGGACGAGGCGCTGGCCAGGCGCGGCGGGGCCGACACCGAGGGCGCGCCCGGCGGCGGATGACCGGCCCGCCCCGTCAGCGCAATGAGCCGGCGAGGGTCCGCAGCTCGGCGGACGACGCGTTTCCTGTGACGACCACGCCGATCCCGTGCAGCGTCGCGGCCAACGCCGTCTCCCCCTTCGCGGTGCGGTAGCGCGCCCACGACCGCCCCGCGATCGTGACCGCCCCTGCCCGGCTCGGGTCCCCCACCTGCGCGTGCAGCACCTCCGCCACGGGGCGACCGCTCTCGAGCAGCCGGGCGAATCGGCCGCCCGGCGTGAGGTACCCGACGTCGACCGACACGGCCCGCCGGCCCGGTGCGCTCGTCGCGACGTCGCTGCTGGTCGACCGCCAGCCCTTGCCCAGGCCATGCGGGCTGGGGACCGGCGCGCCGAGCTGGCTCGCGGCGTAGCCGAAGTCCGGCGCCGGGTTCACCGTCGGGATCGGCTGGCGCTTGGGCTGGAAGACCACCACCAGCACGACGATGAGGAGGGTCAGGGGTACCAACGACCGGAGCATGTTGACGACCGTCCGGCGGGCCCCCGACGATGCCGGTGGCGGGCTGTCACTCACCCCCCCATCCTCACCCACGCGTCGACCGGGCGTTCACCCGCGGTGACGGGCCCTCGGACCGCGGCCCGCGATCTGCAAGGATCAGAGGCGACCCCCCGCCGACGTGAGGCCACGGGAGTGACGATGACCGAGGTACCCCCCGAGCTCGCCGTACGCCACGAAGCACCGGACCGCAACCTCGCCCTCGAGCTGGTCCGGGCCACCGAAGCCGCCGCCATGGCGGCCGGCCGGTGGGTGGGCCGGGGCGACAAGAACGGCGGTGACGGCGCCGCGGTGGATGCGATGCGGGCGCTGATCGGGACGGTCGCCATGCGCGGCACCGTGGTCATCGGCGAGGGCGAGAAGGACGAAGCCCCGATGCTCTTCAACGGCGAGGAGGTCGGCGACGGCACCGGCGCCGAGTGCGACGTCGCCGTCGACCCGATCGACGGCACGACCCTCATGGCCAAGGGCATGCCCAACGCGCTGTCGGTGCTCGCCGTCGCCGAGCGCGGCACGATGTACGACCCGTCCGCCGTCTTCTACATGGAGAAGCTGGCCACCGGCCCCGAGGCCGCTGACGTCGTCGACATCACGGCGCCGCCCGGGGAGAACATCCGCCGGGTGGCGAAGGCCAAGGGCGAGAGCGTCGAGGACGTCACCGTCTGCATCCTGGACCGGCCCCGGCACGAGGACCTCGTCCAGCAGATCCGCGACGCCGGCGCCCGGATCACCTTCATGTCCGACGGCGACGTGGCGGGCGCGATCATGGCCGCACGGGAGACGACCGGCGTCGACCTGCTGCTCGGGATCGGCGGCACTCCGGAAGGGATCATTGCCGCGGCCGCGCTCACCTGCCTCGGCGGCACCATGCAGGCCCGGCTGTGGCCGCGGGACGACGAAGAGCGGGCCAAGGCCATCGACGCCGGGCACGACCTCGACCAGGTTCTCACCACCCGCGACCTGGTGCGCAGCGACAACGTGTTCTTCGTCGCCACCGGCATCACCGACGGCGAACTGCTGCAGGGGGTCCGGTACCGGCACGGCGGCGCCCGCACCCACTCGATCGTGATGCGCTCGAAGAGCGGCACGATCCGGCTGATCGACAGCTCCCACTCCCTGACCAAGCTGCGGGCCTACAGCGCTGTCGACTTCGACCGGCACGGCTGAGCGGGCCGGCGGAGTGGTGCCGGTCACCCGACGGGCGGCACGGCGGCCGCCACCCGCTGGTTAGCATCGGCGGAGAGTGACCCGAGAGCCCCACACGCCGAGGAGTGGACCGTGTCCGAACCGGAGTACCGCGTGGAACACGACTCCATGGGCGATGTGTCGGTGCCGGTGACGGCGAAATGGCGAGCCCAGACCCAGCGGGCGGTGGACAACTTCCCGGTGTCCGGGCTGAGGATCGACGCCGCCCTGATCTCGGCGCTGGCGCAGATCAAGGGTGCCTCGGTGCGGGTGCGGGCCGAGTTGGGGCTGATCGACCCGACGCTCGCCCAGGCCATCGCGGCGGCGGCCGACGAGGTGGCCACCGGGGCCTGGGACGAGCACTTCCCGATAGACGTGTTCCAGACCGGGTCCGGCACGAGCTCCAACATGAACGCCAACGAGGTGCTGGCCACCCTGGCCGCCGAGCGGCTCGGGACGCCGGTCCACCCCAACGACGACGTCAACGCGCCGCTGTCGTCCAACGACCAGTTCCCGTCTGCCATCCACCTCGCCGCCACCGAGGGGATCGTGCGCAGCCTGATCCCGTCGCTGGACCACCTGGCCGCGGCGCTGGAGGCGAAGGCCCAGGAGTTCGCCGGCGTGGTCAAGTCCGGGCGCACGCACCTGATGGACGCCACCCCGGTCACCCTCGGCCAGGAGTTCGGCGGGTACGCCGCCGCGATGCGACTGGGCATCGAGCGGCTTCAGGCGGCCCTCCCCCGGATCGGCGAACTCCCCCTCGGCGGTACGGCGGTGGGCACCGGCATCAACGCCCCGGCCGGCTTCGGCAACCGGGTGGTCCTCCGGCTGGCCCAGAGCCTCGACCTGCCGCTGTCCGAGGCCCGCGACCACTTCGAGGCTCAGGGCTCGCGCGACGCCCTGGTCGAGGCGAGCGGCGTGCTCCGCACCATCGCGGTGAGCCTCAACAAGATCGCCAACGACATCCGCTGGATGGCCTCCGGGCCACGCACCGGGCTGGCCGAGATCCACCTGCCCGACCTGCAGCCCGGTTCGTCGATCATGCCCGGCAAGGTCAATCCGGTGATCCCCGAGGCCGTCTGCCAGGTGGTCGCGCAGGTGATCGGCAACGACGCCGCCGTCGCTTTCGGCGGTGCCGCCGGCAACCTGGAGCTCAACGTCATGCTCCCGGTGATCGCCCGCAACGTGCTCGAGTCGATCCGGCTGCTGGCCAACATCTCCCGGCTGCTCGCGGACCGGACCGTCGCCGGGATCACCGCCGACGCCGACCGGTGCCGGACCTACGCCGAGTCCTCTCCGGCCATCGTGACCCCGCTGACGCACCACATCGGCTACGACGAGGCGGCCAAGGTGGCCAAGCAGTCCCTCGCCGAGCAGAAGACCATCCGCGAGGTCGTGCTCGAGCGCGGCTACGTCGAACGCGGCGAGCTGACCAAGGACGAGCTCGACGCCGCGCTCGACGTCCTCGCCATGACCCGGCCGATCCAGGACTGACCCCGGATCTCCGGGGTAGGCACACCGCACGACGACACGATTTCGGGGCACACGACGGAGGGGACATCTCATGGGTGACTTCTTGACCGACGTCCAGACGCTGCGCGCCAGGGCCCGGGAGGAGATCGACAAGGGGCCGGTGACGTCGACGTACGGCGCCGACCTCGACCGGGTGCTGACCGTGCTTCAGGAGGCGCTCGCGACCGAGCTGGTCTGCGTCCTGCGCTACAAGCAGCACTACTACGCCGCGACCGGGCTGAACGCCGAGCCGGTGGCCGCGGAGTTCCTGCAGCACGCCGGCGAGGAGCAGGATCACGCCGACCAGATCTGCGAGCGGATCAACCAGCTCGGCGGCGTTCCCGACCTCAACCCGGACACCCTCACCTCACGGTCGCACTCGGAGTACCGCACCGCCGAGGCGCTCCTGGACATGGTCAAGGAGGACCTCGTCGCCGAGCGGGTCGCGATCTCCTCCTACACCGAGATCATCAACTGGCTCGGCACCGGCGACCCGACCACCCGGCGGGTCTTGGAGGGCATCCTCGCCACCGAGGAGGAGCACGCCGAGGACATGCTCGGCTTCCTGCAGAACATGACCTGAGCCAGGAGGCTCCGGCCGTCAGAACGGCAGGTCCTCCAGCATCTCGGTCACGAGCGCCGCGATCGGGGAGCGCTCGGACCGGGTCAGCGTCACGTGGGCGAACAGCGGGTGGCCCTTGAGCGCCTCGATCACCGCGGCGACCCCGTCGTGCCGGCCGACCCGCAGGTTGTCCCGCTGCGCGACGTCGTGGGTGAGCACCACCCGGGAACCGGACCCGATCCGGGACAGCACGGTCAGCAGCACACCGCGCTCCAGGGACTGCGCCTCGTCCACGATCACGAACGCGTCGTGCAGCGACCGGCCGCGGATGTGGGTCAGCGGCAGCACCTCGAGCATGTTGCGGTCGAGGACCTCCTCGATCACGTCCTGGCCGACCAGCGCGCCGAGCGTGTCGAAGACGGCCTGCGCCCAGGGCGACATCTTCTCGCCCTCGCTGCCGGGCAGGTAGCCGAGCTCCTGTCCGCCGACGGCGTAGAGCGGCCGGAAGACGATGACCCGCTTGTGCTGGCGCCGCTCGACCACCGTCTCCAGGCCCGCGGCCAGGGCCAGCGCCGACTTGCCGGTGCCGGCCCGGCCGCCCATCGACACGATGCCGATCGACGGGTCGAGCAGCAGGTCCAGCGCGACCCGCTGCTCGGCCGACCGGCCGTGCACGCCGAACGCCTCCCGGTCGCCGCGGACCAGCGTGACCGCCTTGTCGGGCGGTGACCCGGCCCAGCGCCGACCCCTGCCCGGACGCCAGCACCAGCCCGGTGTGGCACGGGCAGCTCGGCGGCCTCGGGCAGCTCGACCGCCTCGCCGGCGTAGAGCCGGTCGAGATCGGCGGGCGCGACGTCGAGCTCGGCCATCCCGGTCCAGCCGGCGTCGACCGCCAGGTGCGCGCGGTACTCCTCGGCGGTCACGCCGACCGATGCGGCCTTGACCCGCAGCGGCATGTCCTTGGTGACGAGCACCACGTCGCGGTGCTCGGCGGCGAGGTTCAGCGCGACGGCGAGGATCCGGGCGTCGTTGGTCTCGGTGCGGAACCCGGCCGGCAGCAGCGCGGGGTCACTGTGGTTGAGCTCGACGTGCAGCGTGCCGCCCCCGTCACCGACCGGCACCGGCGCGTCCAGCCGGCCATGCCGGACCCGCAGGTCGTCGAGCAGGCGCAGGGCCTGCCGGGCGAACCAGCCGAGTTCGGGATGGTGCCGCTTGCCCTCCAGCTCGCCGATCACCACGAGCGGCAGCACCACGTCGTGCTCGGCGAAGCGGTGCAGGGCGTACGGATCGGACAGCAGGACACTGGTGTCCAGGACGTAGGTACGGCGAGTGTGCACGGGCCCTCCCCCTAGGCGCCCGGCTGTCGGGTCCGGACCGCCGAGGTCGACGCTATCGACGTCCACCGGCGCCGGTCGGTCGCGACACGCCAGCCCGCGGGGTCCGGCCGCCGGCTACCCGAGGTAGGTCGTCGACAGCCGACGCAGGTAGGCGACCGTCCCGTCCTCGTCCACCACCGCGCCACCGGCGTGCATCCCGCGCCGGCCCACCAGGACGACGCGGACGCCGATCTGGCCGGACAGGGTCCGGGCCACCGGGCCGGTGGGTACTGCCGTCGAGCCGTGCGGGGTGGTGAAGGTGAGACCGGAGCGGGTCCCGCCGGCGATCAGCCGGCCGGATGTCCTCCGCACCCGCCCGGCCCGCACCGCCCGGCCCATCCGGCCGGGCGTCCGGGCCACCCGCCACACCGGACCCACGAGCAGGAGCACGGGCAGGGCGATCGCCCACCACTGCGCGACCGGGTCGCCCGCGTAGGCCAGCCCCACGCCGGTCAGCAGGGCCACGCCGGCGACGAACACCGCCCGGTCCCGGACGACCGGGTACAGCGTCGGCCACGCCGACGGCCAGCGGCCCGGAAGGAGCAGCTCCGCCGGGCCGGGGTCCGCGCCAGGACCGCTCCGGCCGGGGTCGACCGACCGGGCGTCGTCCGGCTCTCGTTGCTCGATCACGCGCGCAGGTCGGCCGCCACCCGGGCCGGGGTGAGCGGCTCGTCGAGCAGCCGCCGGAAGCGGTCGGTGACCGCCTCGCCGGGCGGCCGGGCGGAGAGCCAGGACGAGAGCAGCCGGTAGCCCTCGACGTAGGTCGAGGTATAGGCGCGCCACAGCGGGTGGGCCAGGAACCGCAGCATCTGCCGGGCCCGGTCGGCGGGGATGAGCAGCCACCGCTGCAGGTAGGCCACGACCTCGTCGGAGTTCACGCCGCGGTCGTGCAGCATCAGGGCGGCGTCCTGGCGGACCGCGTCGAGGCCCGCGGCCGCCGTCCGGACCCGCTCGGCGACCTCCCCGTCGACCATGAGGCCGAGGTCGGCGAAGATCTCGGCCGCCCACTTGCCCCACCCGTCCCCGACGCTCACCTGCACGCCGAGGTCGGCGAGCCCCTCGGCCATCAGGCACTCGGGCGTGTTGACCAGGAAGACGGTGTGCTCGATGTGGCGGTCCCGCTCCACCAGGCCGCGCTCCTTGCGGCAGTGCTCGGTGTGGTGTCCCGGATAGGACTCGTGCGCCACCAGGTGCGGCAGCTGCATCAGGCGGTGCGGCAGGTCGGCGTTGATCGCGACCCGGGACCGGAAGCCGCCCAGGTAGTAGTTGAAGCCGCTCCAGGGCTCGTCGGTGACGATCTGGTAGTCGACCGTCTCGTTCTCCGGCAGCCCGTAGACCGCCCGGGCCCGGTCGCGCAGCGCACTGGACAGGGCGTGGACCGCGACGCCGAGCCGGTCGGGCGGGCACTCCTCCCGGCGGCGGTAGTCCGCATAGCGGGTCTGCAGGTCCCCGGCGCCGGGCAGGATGTCGTCGAGGGCCCGGTGCGCCTCGGCGTAGCGCTGCGGATCCCCCGGCTCCGGACGCACCTGGAAGTAGGCGTCGACCTCGTCGACGAAGCCGACGGCCTCGCCCGCGAACCGGCGGCCACTGCACTCCAGCCCGGTGAGCTGACCCGACAGGAAGGCGATCCGGTCGGCGGGCAGCCCGCTCGCCGGCAGCTCGGCGAGCAGCTCACGCGCGCCGCGGACCAACGCCGCGGGCTCCGGCGGCGGCTCGTTCTCCACCTGCTGCCGGAGCGCCGGCTCCCCGGTGTAGGCGTCGACGAACCCACGTTCGAGCCGGTCGAACCGCAGGCCGAGCGCGACGTACTCACGGGCCACGTCCATGGCGGCCAGTCTGTCAGGCGCCGTACCGGCGATGCCTGGCGGCGTAGTCGCGCAGCGCCCGCAGGAAGTCCACCCGCCGGAAGTCGGGCCAGTAGGCGTCGCAGAAGTAGAACTCCGAGTGCGCGCTCTGCCACAGCAGGAAGCCGGAGAGCCGCTGCTCACCGCTGGTGCGGATGACCAGGTCGGGGTCGGGCTAGCCCGCGGGTGTAGAGGTGCTCGGCGATGTGGTCGACGTCGAGCACCTCGGCTAGCTCCTCGATCGAGGTGCCCAGGGAGGCGTGCTCGTGCAGCAGCGACCGGACCGCGTCGGCGATCTCCTGGCGCCCGCCGTAGCCGACGGCGATGTTGACGCGGACCCCGGTGCGTTCGTCGGTGCGATCGGCGGCCGCTTCAGCGACGCTGGCGTCCGGCGCGGGCAGCAGGTCGCAGCGCGCCGACGATGCGACAGCTGCCACTGCTTGCCGGGGCCGGCGAGGTCGTCGACGACGTCCTCGATGATGCGCCAGCAGCGGGTCGAGCTCGTCCGGCGGGCCGGACGCAGGTTCTCGGTGGACAGCAGCCACAGCGTCACCACCTCGACGCCGGCCTCCGCGCACCAGCCGAGCAGCTCGGTCGATCTTGTCCGCGCCGCGGCGGTAGCCCTGGCTGACGTCCTCCCGGCCGGCGGCCCGGGCCCAGCGCCGGTTGCCGTCCAGGATCACGCCGACGTGCGCTGGCCCGGCGCGAGCGCCGGCCAGCTGGTGCAGCGAGGCGACGTTCGGAGATCGACGCTACCCGATGTCGGTCGACGACTCCAAAGGCAGTTCGGGCACTACGCCGCCATGCGCCAGCCGACGAGATGAATTGGCCCGCCCAGGCACGGTAGCCCGATGGTCCCCTGGTTCGACTGGTTCGGGCAAACAATGCCGGCCCGCCAGAGCGGAATCGCCGGGGCGGTTGTTCGCATCCGGGGCTTCCGGGCAAAGCCCCGTTGGCGGGGTTGGCTGCATCTCTGGGCGTTCGTCGTGTCCTTCGCGACGGGCGCCGTCCTCATCTCCGCTGCCGCGTTGAGCGGCGAGCGCGCGGTCATCGGCACGTCGATCTACGCCGTCACCGTGTCGCTGCTGTTCGGCACCAGCGCGCTCTACCACCGGCGCACCTGGGCCGAGCGTGGCCGGCGGTGATGAAGCGGCTCGACCATTCGATGATCTTCATCTTCATCGCCGGGACCTACACGCCGTTCGCACTACTGGTCCTCCCGCACGAGTTCGGCGAGGTGATCCTCGCCGTCGTCTGGTTCGGGGCGCTCGGCGGGGTCGTCCTGAAGCAGGCCTGGATCACCGCGCCGCGGTGGATCACCGTGCCGCCGTACATCGCGCTGGGTTGGGTCGCGGTCTTCGTCCTGCCGGCCATGCTCCGCCAGGCCGGCCTCGCCTCCCTGCTCCTGCTCGTGATCGGCGGGCTCATCTACACCTTCGGCGCGATCGTCTACGCGACCCGCCGGCCGGATCCGGTGCCGTCGGTCTTCGGCTACCACGAGGTCTTCCACCTGGCCACGATCGTCGCGGCGCTGTGCCACTACGCCGCGGTGTGCCTCGCCCTCTACGCCGTCCCCGTGCACTGACCGGCACCGCGGCGCCGGCCGCCCGGCCGCCCGGGCTACCTGCGCATTCGGCGGCCGGACTCGCCCGCGCGGCGTAGCATCGCGCCAGCGTCGAAGGGGGGTCGCGCGTGGTAGAGACGACTTCGGTGCCACGTCGACCACCGCGTCGGCGTGACGCACCGGACGGGGCGGACGTCCATCGGGCCGTCGACGAACTGTTCGACAAGGCGATGACGGGCGTCGCGATCGCCGACCTCGACGGCATCATCATCCAGGCCAACCCGGCGTTCGGCGCCCTGGTCGGTCGCAGCGTCGCCGACGTCGCCGGCCGGCAGTGGACCGACCTGCTCCTGCTGCCGGCGAGCACCCACGGGTTCGAGGAGGTGCACACCGAGGCGCGGGTACGGCGCGACGCGGACGAGGCCACCGTCGTGGTCTTCGTGCATACCCTGCGGACCCCGGACGGCCGGCCGTACTGCCGGCTCGTGCAGGCCGGCGAGCAGCAGGCCGGCGAGGCCACGGTGCTCCGCCGCGGCGACCACCTCTACCGCCAGCTCGCCCGCAGCATCCCGGACGCCGCGATCCTGCGGTTCGACCGCAACCTCACCGTCGTCGGCGCGGAGGGCTCCGCGCTGCGTCGGGAGGGCCTCGCGGTGCCCGACATGGAGGGCCGGCCGCTGCGCGAGGTCATCTCCGCCGAGCGGTACGACCGGATCGCCCCGCACCTGACCGCCGCGCTGAGCGGTGTCGTGAGTGTCTTCGACAACCCCGGCGAGAACGGCGTCAGCCTCTACCGCAGCCGCACCGTGCCGGTGCGCGAGGACGACGGCACCATCACCGGCGCCCTGCTCGTCAGCGAGGACGTGACCGGATCCCGGCACGTGGAGAACGCCCTGCGGGAGAGCGAGCAGCGCTTCCGCGACCTGTTCGAGTTCGCCCCGATGGGGATTGCGCTGATGTCGACCGAGCCGCGCATCCTCGCGGTGAACGGCGCCGCCTGCGCGATGCTGGGCCGCACCCGCTCCGAGCTCGAGCGGTGGCGACCGGGCGAGTACATCCTCGAGGACGACGCCGCCATCCCGCGCAGCATCTACGACGAACTGGTGCACGGGGACGGCGTCAGCCGGGGCGAGCTTCGCCTCGTCCGGTCCGACGGCGAGCCGGTCTGGGTCTCGGTCAGCGCCGTCCGGATGGACCAGACCGCGGGCGCCATCCTGGTGATCTACCTGCAGGACGTCACCGCCCGCAAGGTCGTGGAGAGCCGGCTCTCCCACGCCGCGCTGCACGACAGCCTGACCGACCTGCCCAACCGGGTGCTGCTGCTCGACCGGCTGCGCAGCGCACAGCTGCGGGCGGCGGTCACCGGCGACCGGATCGCGGTGCTGTTCTGCGACCTCGACAACTTCAAGCGCATCAACGACTCGCTCGGCCACGACGTCGGCGACGAGTTGCTGGCGGAGGTCGCGCGCCGGATCACCGCCTGCCTGCGGCTGACCGACACCGCCGCGCGGCTCGGCGGCGACGAGTTCGTCGTCCTGTGCGAGTCCCTGCACGAGGTCAGCAACGCGACCGGCGTCGCCGTACGGATACAGGAGTCCCTCGGCCGGCCGATCCAGGTCGCCGACCACCGGATCCACCTGTCGGCGTCGATCGGGATCGCTCTCGTCGACAAGCTCGACCGGCGGCCGGAGGAGGTACTGCGGGTGGCCGACGCGGCCATGTACCGGGCGAAGCGCAACGGGCGGGCCCGCTACGAACTGGTGGACGACGAGCTGGAGGCGTTGGCCGAGCGCCAGGTGCGTCTGGAGGCCGAGCTCACCGACGCACTCGGCAACGACGAACTGCGGGTCCACTACCAGCTGATCGTCGACGCCGACCGGGTCCCCCGCGCGGTCGAGGCACTGGTGCGGTGGGAACACCCGACCCGTGGCCTGCTCAGCCCCACCGAGTTCCTGGATGTCGCCGAGACGGCCGGACTGATCGTGCCGCTGGGCGGATGGGTGCTCGACCAGGCGTGCCGCCAGGGCGCGAAGTGGCTGGCGCGGTGGCCCGATCGGGCCCTGCGCATGTGCGTCAACGTCAGCGCCAACCAGCTCGGGCGACCGGATTTCAGCACCACCCTGCGCCGCGTGCTGGACGACACCGGCCTGCCGCCGCAGCTCCTCTGTCTCGAATTGACCGAGTCACACATGCTCGAGATGACGCCGTCGGTCCGCGGCGAGCTGGCCGCGCTCCGGGCGCTCGGCGTGCTGGTCGCGGTGGACGACTTCGGGACCGGCTACGCCCCGCTGACCTTCCTCACCCGGCTGCCGGCGCAGGTGCTCAAGGTGGACCGCTCGTTCGTGGCGGGAATCGGCACCGATCGGGGCGACACCGCGATCGTCGATGCCCTGCTCCGCCTCGGCCGGGCCGTCGGGTGTGAGGTCGTCGCCGAGGGGGTCGAGACCGTCGAGCAGTGGGAGCGGCTGCTCGCGATGGGCTGCTCGCGCGGGCAGGGCTTCCTGCACGCCGCCCCGGCCACAGTCGGGGACACCGAAGCCCTGCTCGCCGAATCCTTCGGCTGACCGGCCGGGCCCTCAGCCCTCCGCGCGGGCGCCGACGGCCAGCCGCAGCGCGGCCGGGTCAGTGACCGGCGCGTCGCAGACGAAGCCCCGGCAGACGTACGCCGCCGCCTTCCCGTCGACCTGCGGCCGTCCGGCGAGCAGCGGGACGCCCGGCCGGTCGGCCTCCCCGGCGACCACCACGGATCCGGGCGCCGTGCCCATCCGCGCGGCCCGCTCCAGCTCCGCCCGTCCGGCGGAATCGCCGACCACTGCCACTTCGGCCGGGCCGGCGAGCATCGCCTCGCCGACCGCGGCGAGCCAGCCGACGGCCCGCGGGAACCGGCCGACCAGAGTCGAGGACCGGGCCACCGTCGCGTCGGCGACCTCGCGGTGGCGCGCCGACCCGGTCAGGGCGGCGTAGCCCAGCAGGGCGCCGGCCAGCGCGGAGCTCCCGGACGGTGTTGCACCGTCGGTCGGGTCGCGCGGGCGGCGGACGAGCCCTTCGGCGTCGTCGGCGGTGTCCCAGAAGCCGCCGTCGTCGTCGGCGAACCGGGTCAGCGCGACCTCCAGCAGCCCGCCCGCCGCGGCGAGCCAGCGACCCGACCCGGTGGCCTGGTGCAGCGCGAGCAGTCCGTCAGCCACCGTGCCGTAGTCCTCGAGCACCCCCGCCCCGGGCCCGACCTGGCCGGCCCGCGACGTGCGCCGCAACCGGCCGTCGACGAGGTGGAGTTCGAGCAGCAGCGCGGCGGCCGCCTCGGCGGCGTCCAGATAGCTGCGGTCCTCCAGGAGCACACCGGCCTCGGCGAGGGCCGCGATCGTCAGGCCGTTCCACGCGGTGACGACCTTGTCGTCGCAGGAGGGCTGCGGGCGGGCGGCCCGGGCCGCGGCGAGCTTCGCCCGGACCGCGCGCCAGCGCTGCGGGTCAGGCGGGTCGGTGCGCAACTGCAGCGTCGAGCTGCCGTGCTCGAAGGTGCCCCGGTCGGTCACCGCGAGCAGCTCCGCGGCCCACCAACCGTCGTCGTCGCCGAGCACTTCGGCGAGCTGCGCCGGGGTCCATACATAGGTGGCGCCCTCCACCCCGTCGGTGTCCGCGTCGAGGGCGGAGGCGAACCCGCCCTCGGGGGTGCGCATGTCGCGGACCAGGAAGTCGGCGGTCTCGAACGCGACGCGGCGGGCGAGCGCCGAGCCGGTCTGCCGCCACAGA
This sequence comes from uncultured Actinomycetota bacterium, assembly GCA_963828605.1. Classification (GTDB taxonomy): domain Bacteria; phylum Actinomycetota; class Actinomycetes; order Mycobacteriales; family QHCD01; genus DASXJE01. Next base: position 1,592,544 of record CAWHER010000001.1, read on the forward strand.
TGCAGGTAGACCCGGAGCAGCAGCGCGTTGTCGTAGAGCATCTTCTCGAAGTGCGGCACCACCCAGCCGCCATCCACGGTGTAGCGGGCGAATCCGCCGGCCACCTGGTCGTACATCCCGCCCCGGGCCATCGCCTCGGCCGTCCCGTCGGCCATCCGCAGCGCGTCGTCGTCGCCGGTGCGGGCGGCGTGCCGGAGCAGGAACTCGAGGACCATCGACGGGGGGAACTTCGGCGCCGTGCCGAAGCCGCCGTTCTCCTCGTCGTAGGAGGTGGCGAGCTCACGCACGGCCGCATCGAGTGCGGCCCGGTCGAGGGCGGGGCCGGCCGGCACCCGATCGCTCGTCCCGAGCTGCGAGACCACCTGCTGACCGACGGCGAGCAGTTCGTCCCGCCGGTCCCGCCACGCCTCGGCGACCGCGCCGAGCAACTGCGGGAACGACGGCATCCCCTGCCTCGGCTGCGGCGGGAAGTAGGTGCCGCAGAAGAACGGCTCGCCGTCCGGGGTGACGAAGACCGTCATCGGCCAGCCGCCCTGCCCGGTCATGGCCTGGGTGGCCTCCATGTAGACCGCGTCGACGTCCGGCCGTTCCTCCCGGTCGACCTTGACGCAGACGAAATCGGAGTTCATCGCCTGCGCGGTCGCCGCGTCCTCGAACGACTCGTGCGCCATCACGTGGCACCAGTGGCAGGCGGCGTACCCGATCGACAACAGGACCGGCGTGTCCCGCCGCCGGGCCTCCTGAAAGGCCTCCTCGCCCCATTGCCGCCAGTCGACGGGGTTGTCCTTGTGCTGCAGCAGGTACGGGCTCGTCGAGTCGGCCAGCCGGTTCGGCACGGGTCCTCCTTCTGCGTTCGCGAGTTTCGTCCTCACTCTCCCCTACCCAGGTTGACCCGGATCGACAGCGGTAGCCCGTCGTTTCCCCGCTGCGCACCGTCCGGTGCCGATACCCTCCAGAAAGACGAGGCCCGGCGTGCTCGGCTCGGGGGGGTCGCGGAATGAACGCGCTGCTCGAACGGCTCGGTCGGTTCGCCGTACGCCGGCATTGGCTGGTGGTCGTCGGGTGGCTGGTCATCCTGGGCGTGGTGGTGCTGCTCCGGAACAACTTCGGCGGGAACTTCGCCAACGACTACAACGTGCCGGGGAGCCAGTCGGCGCTGGGGCTGTCCCGGTTGCAGTCGGACTTTCCCTCCCAAAGCGGGAACTCCGGGCAGTTGGTGTTCCACTCACCCCACGGCACGGTGACGGCGCAGAGTGCCGCGGTGAACCAGGCCGTCACCAACACGAGCAAGCTCCCGCACGTCATGAGCGCAGTGAGCCCGTTCGCCTCGTCGACTTCCAATGCGGTCTCGAAGGACGGCACGATCGCCTACGCGACCCTGTCCTTCAACGTCGTACCGGCGACCCTCGACACGGGCTACCTGGACAAACTCAACACGGCGGTGCAGCCGGCCCGGGCCGCCGGTCTCCAGGTGGACTACGGCACCGGGGCGGGCCAGATCGGGCAGGCCCCGGACGACCTGACCTCGGAGATCATCGGGCTCTCGTGCGCCCTCCTGCTGCTGATCGGGATGTTCGGGGCACTCATCGCCGCGGCGATCCCGTTGCTTTCGGCCATCTTCAGCGTCGTCACCGGGCTGTCCCTGGTCGGGCTGCTCGCGGCCGCCACGCACATCCCGACCACCGCCGCGACGGTGGGCACTCTGCTCGGCCTGGGAGTCGCCGTCGACTACGGGCTCTTCCTCGTCGCCCGACACCGGGAACAGGTCGATGCCGGGATGGGCGTCGAGGAATCCGTCACCCGGGCCGAAGGCACCTCCGGCGCGGCGATCGTGGTCGCGGGCAGCACCGTGGTCGTGGCGATCCTGGGACTCTACGTCTCCGGCGTGCCGTTCGTCGGGGCGCTGGGGGCCGCGTCCGCGGTGGTCGTCGCGGTCACGATGCTCGCGGCGCTGACCCTCGTGCCCGCGTTCATGGGCGTGGCGGGCAACAACATCCGTGCGCTCAGCGTGCGCCTGCGCGCCCGCAAGGCCAGGCGCCGGGCCGGCCACAACGGCTCCGCCGCCGAGACGACGACGCCCGCCGACCACGAGAACTCGCCGTTCGCCCGGTGGGGCCGCCGGGTCAGCGGGAACCCGTGGCCGTGGGCGATCGCGAGTGTCGCGGTGCTGGTGCTGCTGGCCGTGCCGTTCTTCTCGATGCGGCTGGGGCAGCTCGACAACGGTTCGAACCCGACCTCGCAGAGCAGCCGACGCGCGTACGACCTGATCACCACCGGATTCGGGCCCGGCTACAACGGCCCGATCACCGTGGTCGTCGTACTGCCCAAGGCGTCGACGTCGTCGAACCAGTCGCTGCTCAGCTCGATGCAGAGCACCCTGACCAAGACGCCGGGCGTCGCCGTGGTGCCCGCACCGGTGGTGAACAGCGCCGGCAACACCGCGATCATCAACGTCATCCAAACGACCGAGCCGCAGGCCGAGGCGACCACCAACCTGGTCGACAATCTGCGCAACTCGGTGCTGCCGCCATTGGGCGCGAAGACCTATCTCACCGGGGCGACCGCGGGCGGGGTGGATTTCACCGAGAAGGCGTCCGACCGGATGCCCTACCTGATCCTCGCCGTCGTGGTCGTCGCCTTCGTCCTGCTCACCATCGCGTTCCGGTCGGTCGTCATCGCGACCAAGGCGGCGATCCTCAACCTGCTGTCGGTCGGCGCGGCGTACGGCGTCATCACGGCGATCTTCCAGTGGGGCTGGGGCTCGTCGTGGCTCGGCATCGACGAGAAGTTACCCATCCCGGCGTACGTGCCGATGCTGGTCTTCGCCATCGTCTTCGGCCTGTCGATGGACTACGAGGTGTTCCTGCTCTCCCGGGTGCACGAGGCATACGTCCGCACCCACGACGCGCACCGCAGCGTCGCTCTCGGGATCGGCAGCACCGCCCGGGTCATCACGACCGCGGCCGCCATCATGATCGTCGTGTTCACCAGCTTCGTGCTCAACCCTGATCCTGCGGTGAAGATGCTGGCGATCGGTATGGCGGTGGCCGTCCTCATCGACGCGAGCCTGGTGCGGATGATGCTGGTCCCCGCGATCATGTCGCTGCTCGGCAGTCACGCCTGGTGGATGCCGCACTGGATGGAGCGGATCGTGCCGAACCTCGAACTGGAGGGCAGCCCGCCGCCGCCGATCCCGCCGTCGACCCCGACCCGGCCCGACGTCCCGGAGCCGGTCCCGCCGAAGTAGCCCCCTAGGATCCCCCGGGTGGAATGGCAGGGGTTCGTGCGCGCCGACGACGGCTGTCGGCTCTGGACGGAGGTCGCCGGCGCGGGCCCGCCCCTGGTGCTCTGTCACGGCGGACCGGGGATCTGGGACTACCTGCCCTCACTCGCGCAGCTGATCGAAGACGGGTTCCGGGTGCACCGCTTCGACCAGCGGGCCTGCGGCCGCTCCACCGCTGAGCCGCCGTGGACCTTCGAGCGGTTCGTGGCCGACCTGGACGCCGTACGCGCGCATTTCGGTTACGAGCGGTGGATCGTCGGCGGCCACTCCTTCGGCGCGGACCTCGCGCTGCGCTACGCCCTCGCCCATCCCGAGCGGACGACACACCTCGTCTACATCGCCGGTGTCGGCATCGAGTGGACGGCACACCGGGCGGCGTACGGCGCGGCACTGACCGCGCTGCGTCCCCCCGCCGACGAACGCCGCGTGCGCGAACTGGATGCCCGGGACCGGACCGACGACGAAGAACGCGAGTACCTGACCCTGTCCTGGGCGACGGACTACGCCGATCCCGCTGTCGGACAGGCGAATGCGGCCCGCATGGTCGATAGCGGCATGCGGGTCAACTACGAGCTCAACGCCGTGCTCAACCGCGACACGAAGGCGGAGAGCCCGCAGCAGCGCGCCGGGGTCTGCCGGCGGTTGTCGGTCCCGGCGCTGATCGTGCAGGGAGCGCTCGACCCGCGGCCGGTGGCGTCCTGCGACTCGCTGGTCGCCGCCCTCCCGTCGGTCCGCCGCGTGGTCCTCGACGGCGCGGGTCACCTGCCCTGGGTCGAGCGGCCGGTCGAGGTCGCCGGCGAGATGCGGGAGTTCCTCACTCCATGACCGTCATCCCGGCGGCGTTCTCCGGTGAGCTGATCAGGCGTTCGGGAGACACGGCGCGACGATGGATCGGGAACATCCCCGGTCGCGTCGAGCAGTTGTGTCGGCAGTGGGGCGTGGACCTGACCGGCGAACCGGCGTTTCACGGGGACGTCAACATCGTCTTTCCGGCGCGGCGCGGCGCCGAGCGGTGCGTGCTCAAGGTCTGCTGGCACGAGCACCGCACGTCCGACGAGGTGACTGCGCTTCGGGCCTGGGGCGGCGACGGCGCGGTGCGGTTGCTGGAGGCCAGTGCCGCCCACGACGCCATGCTGCTCGAACGACTTGATGCCGGTCGCTCCCTCCGGAACCTGGAGCTGTTCGCCGCGGCCGAGGTCGCCGGCGGGCTCATCCGCCGGCTCACCGTCCCTGCGCCGCCCGGGCTCCCCCGACTCACCGACATCGCCGGGGAGATCGCCGCCACCACCGGCCCGCGGCAGGCGGCGCTGCAGCACCCGCTGCCGGCGCGGTGGGTGGACCTGGCGACCGGGCTGGCCCGGGAACTCGCCGCTGACGCGGGCGAGGACCTGGTGCACGCGGACCTGCACTACGGCAACGTCCTTGCCGGCGGGCGGGCACCCTGGCTGGCGATCGACCCGAAGGCCGTCTCCGGCGATCCCGAGCACTCGGTGCCCGAACTGATGTGGACCCGCATCGACGACGCGGCCGACGACGCCGCGGTGCGCAGCCTGCTCGCCACCCTGGTCGACGCCGCCAAGCTCGACGCCGGCAAGGCGCGGGCCTGGACGATCGTCCGGGCGGTCGACTACTGGCTGTGGGCGCTGGGGGTCGGTTTCACCGAGGACCCGGTCCGCTGCGAGCGGCTGGTCGAGACGCTGGCCTGACCGTCACCGGCCGCGCCAGTCCAGGCATACCGCGGTGGCGTCGTCGCCGAGCTGCCCCTGCCCGTGGTCGAGCGCCGCGTTGGTCAGCCTGCGGACGAACTCCGCCGGCGGGAGGGAAGAGTCGTCGGCGAGCAGCCGCGCGACCGCAGCGCGGCCGAACGGGTCGACGTCGGCGGTCGCGGCCTCACTGATGCCGTCGGTGTAGAGCAGCAGCCGATCACCATGCTGCAACTGCACCGGCTGCTCGGTGAAGTCGGTGTCGGTGAACATTCCGAGGGGCGTCTCCGGCCGCAGGGAGAGCTCACGGACGGCACCGTCGCGCAGCAACATCGGGACGACGTGGCCGGCGTCGACCATGTTGGCCATGCCGGTCGTCACGTCGACGTCCACGAATATCCCGGCCACGAACCCGGGGTCGTCGAACTGCTCGGCCACGTGGGCGGCGGCGAGCCGCGCCTGCTCGGCCAGCCCGGCGCCGCGCCGGCGGGCGTTGCGGATCGTGGTGACCGCGAGGCTCGCCATCAGTGCCGCCCGCGTCCCGTGGCCCATGGCGTCGGTGACGGACAACGTCAACGACCCGTCGCCGACGGCGTAGTCGAAGGTGTCGCCCCCGATCTGGTAGGCCGGTTCCAGGCAGCCGGCGATCGAGAACTCGTCGCAGTCGTAGGCCAGGACCGGCAGCAACTCCCACTGGATCTCCGCGGCGACGTCCATGTCGTGGCGTCGGCGGAGGCGTTCGAACCGGTCGGTGTAGCGCCGGGCCGCGGTCAGGATGTGGCCGAGCACGACGGCGACGTCGTCGAGGTAGTCGCGCGATTCGGCGGTCACCGCGGGAAGGGAGACGTCGAGCACGCCGAGCCGTTCGGAGCGCACCCGCACCGGCAGCAGCAGCCGGACGGCGCCGTCGTCGCCGGTCAACTCGACGGTCCGCTGCTCGCGGAACGCGACCCCGGCGGGAGAGTCATCCATGGGGTATTCGACCGTGGGTGCCTGTCCCCGATCGTCGCCGTCGACGGCGGTCAGCAGCCGCTCGGCGTAGTCGGCGACGAGCAGGGTGGATTCCCGTGCCCCCACCTCCTTGGCCAGCCGGTCGCCCAGGGTCCGGTCGATCCGGAACGGCGCCTCGCCGTCGAGATCGCGCACGAGCGAGCCGATACCGGACTCGCTGACCATGGGGGCCTCCTCTGTCGGTGACCCCAAACCCCTACCCGGCTGACCTGGGGCTACACGCGTCCGTCGCCGTCGCCGTCGCGGTCGGGACCGCGGGCACCGTCCCGGTCCTGGGCGCCGTCGTGGTCCCGCGCTCGCTCCCGGGCGCCGGCACCGGAATCGTCGGTCCGATCGAAGGACGGGGGGACCCGCTTGAGGTGCCGGATCATCGAGCGGGCGAGGAAGACCAGCGCGACCACGAGGACGAGGATCAGCACCAGGCCGATGGGGCCGGCCTGATCGGAGGACTCGGCCGCCAGCGCGGGCACCCAGCCGGCCGCCATGGTCACGCCGCGGTCCGGGCCCGGATGCCGGCGAAGAGGTCGTCCTCGGGCAGCTCGGTGTCGACGCGCGATCGGGCCAACTCGTAGTCCTCGGTCGGCCAGGCCGACTGCTGGATGGCCAGCGGGGTGGCGAACCACCGGCCGGTCGGGTCGACCTGGGTGGCGTGGGCGATCAGGGCCTGGTCGCGGATCTCGAAGTACTCCGCGCACGGCACGCGGGTCGTGACGCGGTGCGACATGTCCCGCGAGTCGTCCCACTTGGCGAGCCATTCGGCGTACGGCGACTCGAGCCCGTGGGAGCGCATCGCCTCGTCGAGCGCCACGAGCCGGGCCTTCGACATCCCCATCTGGTAGTAGAGCTTGGGCGTGGACCACGGCTCGCCGGTGCCGGGAAACCGGGCCGGGTCGGCGGCCGCGTCGTAGGCCTCCACCGAGACGGTGTGGCACATCACGTGGTCGGGGTGCGGGTAGCCGCCGCGCTCGTCGTAGGTGATCATCACGTGCGGCTGGAACCGGCGGATCAGCTCGACGAGCGGGCGGGCGGCCACCTCGAGCGGCTGCAGCGCGAAGCACCCCTCGGGCAGCGGGGGCTTCGGGTCGCCCTCGGGGAGCCCCGAGTCGACGAACCCGAGCCACTCCTGGCGGACGCCGAGGATCTCCCGGGCGTGGTGCATCTCCCGCTCGCGCACCTCGGCGATGTTGTCGGCGATCTCCGGCCGGTCCATCGCCGGGTTGAGGATGGAGCCGCGCTCCCCGCCCGTGCAGGTCGCGACGAGGACGTCGGCCCCCTCGCGGACGTAGCGGGCCATCGTCGCCGCGCCCTTGCTGGACTCGTCGTCAGGATGCGCATGCACGGCGAGCAGGCGCAGTTGGTCGGTCACCGGTGCACACTCCCAGCGTCGTTCGATGATGGCGCCATTCTCGCCGACGCCACCGACACCCCCGCCACGACCCCGACCGGTTCACCCCCCGAACGGGGGATCGGCCGAAAAACCCGGACGAATCGGGAAGGATGAGTAGGCTGTGCGGGCAGCGAGCCCGACCCTGCAGAGAGTGACCGCCCACCCCCTGCTTTGTGCGCCCGGGCACCACACGATGTTAGTTTCGACGTTCGAGCGCGACCCATTTGGCAAGGAGCAGTACGTGTCGATGACCGATCACGACGCATCCGTCACCTGGCTCACCCAGGAGGCCTACGACCGGTTGAAGGCCGACCTCGACCGGCTCGTCGCCCACCGCCCCGCCATGGCCGCCGAGATCAACGCTCGGCGCGAGGAGGGCGACCTCAAGGAGAACGGCGGCTACCACGCCGCCAAGGAGGAGCAGGGCAAGGAAGAGGCCCGGATCCGCCAGCTCGAGGACCTCCTGCGCAACGCCAAGGTCGGCGAGGCGCCGCCGGACAACGGGGTCGCCGAGCCGGGAATGGTCGTCAGCGTGCGCTTCGGCAACGACGACCAGCCGGAGACCTTCCTCATCGGCTCGCGCGAGGAGGCCATGGGCGGCGACCTCGAGGTCTACTCGGCCGCCTCGCCGCTGGGCAAGGCGCTCACCGGGGCCAAGGTCGGCGACACGCGCGAATACAGCCTGCCCAATGGCGCGACGATGCAGGTCACCCTGCTGGAGGCGAAGCCGTTCCACCGCTGACGAGCGGGAGCACCCGGTAGGGAATGAGGGTCGACAGGGCGATCAGGGTCGACGTACGGACGATGTCCGGATCGGCCACGACCCGGTCGATGACCCGCTGCAGGTCGGTGTTGGAGCGGGCCACCACCCGGGCGAGCAGGTCACCCTCTCCGGTGATCGTGTGCACCTCCAGCACCTCGGGGATCCCGGCGAGGTGGCCCGCGACGGTCTGGTGACCGCTGCCCTGCCGGATCTGCAGGGTCACGAACGCCGTGACGGCGTAGCCCAGCGACTGCACGTCCAGGTCCGGGCCGAAGCCGCGGATCACGCCGCGCCGCTGCAGTCGGTCCAGCCGAGCCTGCACGGTGCCGCGGGCCACCGACAACCGTCGGGAGCACTCCAGCACGCCGAGCCGCGGCTCCGTGGCGAGCAGGCGGACCAGCCGAGCGTCGAGGTCGTCCAGCGTCGGGTGCTCGGGCACCGGCCCTCCCCTGGTCAGACTGGTCAGTTCTGCGGAACTCATCGGCCAATTGCTGAACACTATGTCCAAGGTGATCGACCGACGTTGCGCAGAGTGTACGGCGCACGCCAAGCTGGCACTGTCCGCAGCGTCGCGACAGGGAGGCCCCGATGACCGAGACCGCAGCCCGCCCGACCGCCCCGCCCCGGCGCGCGGACGTCTTCCCGGTGCTCGGGATGGACGCCGTCGAATTCGTGGTGGGCAACGCCCGGCAGGCCGCCCACTTCTACGCCTCGGCGTTCGGCATGCAGGTGATCGGCTACGCCGGTCCCGAGAGCGGCGTCCGCGACCATGCGTCCTACGTGCTGTCCGCCGGCACCGCACGGTTCGTCCTCACCGCGCCGATGCGGTCGGGCACGGCCCTCGGTGAGCACCTCGCCCGGCACGGCGACGGCGTCATCGACCTCGCCCTCGAGGTGCCCGACGTCCCGGCCGCCTACGCGCACGCCGTCGGCAACGGCGCGACCGGTCTGGAGGAGCCGCACGAATTGAGCAACGGGCACGGCACCGTCGTCCGCGCCGCGATCGCGGCGTACGGCGACACCCGGCACTCGCTGATCGACCGGTCCCGCTACACCGGCCCCTACCTGCCCGGCTACGTCGCCCGCGAGCCGCTCGTCGCGCCGCCGGCGACGCCGGTCTTCACGGCCATCGACCACTGCGTCGGCAACGTCGAACTCGGCCGGATGGACGAGTGGGTGGAGTTCTACCACCGGGTCATGGGCTTCACGAACATGAAGGAGTTCGTCGGCGACGACATCGCCACCGAGTACTCCGCGCTCATGAGCAAGGTGGTGGCCGACGGGACCCGCAAGGTGAAGTTCCCGCTCAACGAGCCCGCCGTCGGCAAGCGGAAGTCCCAGATCGACGAATATCTCGAGTTCTACGGCGGTCCCGGCGTACAGCACATCGCGCTGGTGACCGACGACATCGTCGCCTCGGTGCGCCACATGACGGCGGCCGGCGTGTCGTTCCTCGCCACCCCGGACAGCTACTACGAGGAACTCGGCAACTGGGTCGGCGACACCCGGGTCCCGCTGGACACCCTGCGGGACCTGAAGATCCTGGCCGACCGGGACGAGGACGGCTACCTGCTGCAGATCTTCACCGCGCCGGTGCAGGACCGCCCCACCGTCTTCTTCGAGCTGATCGAGCGGCACGGGTCGATGGGGTTCGGCAAGGGCAACTTCAAGGCCCTATTCGAAGCGATCGAGCGCGAACAGGCCCGCCGCGGCAACTTGTGACGGGCGGCCGCCCGGCGACTCTGGCACATTGAAAGGTGATGGCCGCCGACCCGCGCTACGACGACGGCACCCGACCGGTGCCGGCGTACCGGGACGTGCCTCCGAGCGGGCTGATCTCCCCGATCGCCGCGGCCGACGCCACTGCACCCGGCCCGGTCGCCGCCGGACCGTTCGGCGATTCGCTGACCGCCGCGTCCGCGCTCGCCGGGCCGCCACCCGCGGGCGCTGCGCTGCCCGGGAGCGAGACCGCGCTCGACTTCGGCCGCTTCCCCGACTCCACCCGGATCTCCTCCCCCGACCTCGCCGCTCCCCCGCCACCTCCGCCGCCACCTCCGGCGCCGCGACCCGCCCCCCGACCGTCAGCGAGCCCGGCACCGCTGCGACCGCCGGTGCGGCGAACGCCGCCCGTCGAGGTCGAGCCCGAGCGGCAACCGGCGGCCGCCGCGATCGAACCGGACGAGCCGGTCAGCCCAGTGCTCGAGGGCGACCAGGTGCAGCTGGACCGGCTGCTCTACCGCCGGGTGCGGCCCCGCGACGACCAGCGGCAGGCCGGGCCGCCGGTGGGTGCGCCCTGGGCGCCGCCGCGCGGCACCGTGCCGTGGACGCCCCCCTCGCGACCCGGTTCACCGCGGGGCACGGCCGGCAACCGCCAGACCCCGCCGAGGCTCGGCGAGCCCGGATCCGGCCCCCAGCCGGTCCGGCCCCGCCCGGGCCAGCCCGCACCGGGACAGCAGGCACCGGGCCAGCGCGGCCCCGGGCGGCAGCCGGCGCGGCGGGGCGCCCGCCCCTGGTGGCTGCTGATCGTCGCGGCCATCCTGATCTTCAACCTCGCCCGCGGCTGCGGCCACATCTGACTCAGCTGAAGACCAAGGTGTGCCCCGCGTCGCGCAGCGTCGCGAGCAGCGCCTCGCAGTGTTCCTCGCCCCGGGTCTCGACCGACAGCGCCACTTCGACCTCACCGAGATGCAGCTTGGCGCCGGTGCGGGAGTGCTCGACGTCGAGGACGTTGGCGCCCGCCTCCGCGAGCAGGCCGAGCAGGCGGGCCAGTTCGCCCGGCCGGTCGGCGATGCGCAGCCGGAAGGACAGGTAGCGGCCGGCGCTGATCATGCCGTTCTGGATGACCCGCAGCAGCAGGACCGGGTCGATGTTCCCGCCGGAGAGCACGGTGACGACCGGCGGCTCGAACCGCCCGGGCTCCTCCATGATCGCGGCCACCCCGGCGACGCCGGCCGGCTCGACGACCAGCTTCGCGCGCTCCAGGCAGAGCAGCAGGGCGCGGGAGAGCGCCTCCTCGGACACCGAGACCACGTCGTCGACCAGGTCGCGGACGAGTTCGAAGGTGAGATCACCCGGGCAGCCGACCGCGATCCCGTCGGCCATCGTGGCCATCGCCTTGAGCGCCACCGGCCGGCCCTCCGCCAGTGAGCCGGGGAACGCCGCCGCCCCGGCGGCCTGGACGCCGACGACGCGGACGTCGGGCCGGACCCCCTTGACGGCGGTCGCGATGCCCGACGCCAGACCGCCGCCTCCGGTGGCGACGACGATGGTCCGCACGTCCGGGCACTGATCGAGAATCTCGAGGCCCACCGTCCCCTGCCCGGCGACGATGTCGGGGTGGTCGAAGGGGTGGATGAAGATCGCGCCGTGCTCGTCGGCGTAGGCCCGGGCGATCGCGATGGTCTCGTCGACGGCCTGCCCGGTCAGCTCCACCCGGGCGCCGTAGCCCTTGGTCGCGGCGATCTTGGGCAGCGGCGCAGTGACCGGCATGAAGACGGTGGCGGCGGCGCCGAGCAGCTTCGCGGCGAGTGCGACCCCCTGGGCGTGGTTTCCGGCGCTGGCCGCGACGACACCGCGACCCCGCTCCTCGTCGGTGAGCCGGGCGATCCGCACGTAGGCGCCCCGGATCTTGAAGGAGCCGGCCCGCTGCAGGTTCTCGCACTTCAGGTACGCCGGGCCGCCGACCCGTTGGGACAGCGGCCGCGAGCCCTCCACCGGGGTGACCCGCACGATGCCGGCGAGCACCTCCCGGGCGGCGCGGACGTCGTCGACGCTGACCTGTCCCATGCCCGGCATCCTCCCATCACATGGTCAGTCGCCGGTCGTCCCGTCGATCCGCTCGCGCAGAAAGTCGGCATGGCCGTTGTGGCGGGCGTACTCCTCGACCATGTGCACGTAGATCCAGCGCAGCGTCACCTCGTCACCGCGCCGCCTGCGCGCCCCGACCGCATCCAGATCCGGGTGCGCCGCGCCGATCGCGCGGACGCGATCCAGCTCGGCCCGGAAGGTGGCGAGATCGATAGCGACGTCGGCCGCGGCGACGTCATCGAAGTCGCCGTCCGGTGCGGCCGCTGACGTCGGGGAACTCGGGTCCGGGGCCGGCTCGTCGGTCATCCGGCCACTGTAGGGCGACCGGTCAGGCCGCCGACCAGTACCGCTCGCCCCGCACGATCAGCGCCGCAGCACCGACCAGACCGGCCTGCTGGTCCAGGGCGGCCGGGATGATCGGCACGTCCCGGGCGTAGTAGACCCGGGCGTGCTCGGCATAGGAGCGGTGCAGCGGGTCGAAGAGCAGCGGTCCGGCCTGCGACAGCCCGCCGCCGATGGTGACGAGGTCGACGTCGAGCAGGGCGACCGCCGAAGCGATTCCCAGGCCGAGCAGCCGGCCGGCCCGGTCGAACGCCTCGAGCGCCACCGGGTCGCCGGCGCGCGCGTCGTCGGCGAGGTCGCGGGCCGACGGATGGTCGGCGGTGCCGGCCGGCGCCTGCCAGCCGTGCCGGACGGCCCATTCCGCGACCCGCGGGCCGCGGCACTCGGCCTCCACGCAGCCGTGACCACCGCACCCGCAGGCCTGCCCACCGGGCACCACGACGATGTGGCCGACATGCCCGGCGTTGCCGGTCGCGCCGTCGATGGCGTGGCCGCCGAGGATGAGCCCGCCGCCGACGCCGGTGGACACGACCATCCCCATGACGTTGTCGTGCCCGCGGCCGGCCCCCAGCCAGTGCTCCCCGATGACCGCGCAGATCGCGTCGTTGTGGATCCGTACCGGTACGGCGGGGAAGCGGGCGGCCAGTCGCGCCCGGAGCGGGAACTCCCGCCAGGACGGGATGTTGAGCGGCGACACCGCGCCGTCCGGCCAGGTCATCGGCCCGCCGCACCCGATGCCGACCCCCTCGATCGTGTCCGCGGTCACCGCGCCGCCGGTCGCCTCCGCCGCGCAGGCCAGCACCCGGTCGATCACCGTGCCCAGCGCCACCCACAGCGCCTCCGCGTCGGCGGTCGCGCCGTACGGCGTGGGCGTCCGGTCCGCGGCGAGCACGGCGCCGGTGTCGTCCACCACGCCGGCGGCGAACTTCGTGCCCCCCAGGTCCAGGGCAAGGACAACACTCACTGCGCGCTCCTCCGGCGTCATGCGGCGCTCGGGTCCCATCCGTCGCGCGTCGCGAGGCGTCCCGGCCGATCAGGTCCCGACATTGTGACCTATCCCGAGCGGGCGGGGCCGTGCGGTGTGGCATCGGGCGTCGTACCGTCGAACGGTGACGACACCGCCATCCCCCACCACGCTCGGTGCGCTCCGCGAGTCGGGCCACATCCATCACTCGGTCAAGGCCGAGCTCCGCGACAACCTGCTCGACCGGCTGGCGTCGGGCGAGCCCAGCACTCCCCGGCATCGTCGGGTTCGACGAGACCGTGATCCCCGAGGTCGAGCGGGCCCTGCTCGCCGGCCACGACCTGGTGCTGCTCGGCGAGCGCGGCCAGGGCAAGACCCGGCTGATCCGCACCCTGGTCGGCCTGCTCGACGAGTGGACGCCGGTGGTCACGGGCTGCGAGATCAACGACCATCCCGTACGCGCCGGTCTGCGGTCGCTGCCAGGCGCTCGCTGGCCGAGCTCGGCGACGAGCTCCCGGTCGCGTGGAAGCACCGCACTGAGCGGTACGGCGAGAAGCTCGCCACCCCGGACACCAGCGTCGGCGACCTCATCGGCGACATCGACCCGATCAAGGTGGCCGAGGGCCGGACCCTCGGCGATCCGGAGACCGTCCACTACGGGCTCGCTCCCGCGCACCAACCGCGGCATCTTCAGCGTCAACGAGCTGCCCGACCTGGCCGAGCGCATCCAGGTGTCGCTGCTGAACGTGCTGGAGGAGCGCGACATCCAGGTGCGCGGCTACGCCCTGCGGCATGCCGCTGGACCTGCTGCTGGTCGCCAGCGCCAACCCCGAGGACTACACCAACCGCGGCCGCATCATCACGCCGCTGAAGGACCGGTTCGGCGCCGAGGTCCGCACCCACTACCCGATCGAGCTGGCCGACGAACTCGCGCTGATGCGGCCAGGAGGCCGCTGCTGCAGCTGGGCACGGCGGCCGTGCCTCGGGCAGCCGGTGGTGCCGGACCACCTGCGTCGAGATCTGGCCCGCTTCACCCGCGCGGTGCGCGAGGCGCCGCAGGTCGACCAGCGCTCCGGGGTCAGCGCCCGGTTCGCCATCGCTGCCGTCGAGACGGTCGCCGCGTCCGCCGTACGCCGGGCCGCGGTCACCGGCGAGCCGACCGCCGTCGCCCGGGTCGTGCGACCTGCCGGCCGTGATCCCCGCGATGCCGCGGCAAGGTCGAGTTCGACGACGCCGAGGAGGGCCGGGAGGATCGAGGTCCTGGCGCACCTGCTGCGGCGGGCCACCGCGGAGACGTTCCGCGCCCGGCCTCGCCGGGGTCGACCTGTCCGGCCTGCAGCGAGCGAGTTCGACGAGGGCGCGACGGTCGAGACCGGTGAGCTGGTGCCGGCCGGATCGAGCTGCTCGCGTCAGGTCGGGCCGATCCCGGGCCTGGCCGCGATGCTGGACCGGCTCGGCATCGGCGAGGGGTCGGAGAACCCCGGCCTGGCGGCGCAGCGCTGTGAGTTCGCCCTGGAGGGCCTGCACCTGTCCCGGCGCCTGGCCAAGGACGAGGTCCCCGGCCGCGACGGTCTACGGGGCCTGAGCCGTGGCCGCATCGGATCCGGCTATCCGCTACGGGCCTGGCACGGCGGCCGGATCCGCTGGAGCCACCGTTCGACGTCCGCCGCGGCGCTCGACGAGATCGGCGACGACGTCCTGGAGGGCGACAGCCCCGGCGAGGCGCTGCAGCGGTTGCTGCGGCGCGGCACCGACGGGCTGCGCGGCCTCGACGACCTGCGCCGCCGGGTCCGCGAGCGCCAGCGCGCCGCGCGCCGCAGGGGCCGGCTCGACGGGACGCTGGAGCAGGTCAAGGAGCTGCTCGACCAGGCGCTCGACGCCGAGCGGGCGGAGCTGTTCCCGGACCCGTCCGACGCCGCCCGGCTGGCCGAGGCCGAGCTGGACGCCCTGCCGGACGACCCGGCGCGCGCGGTGCGCGCGCTGACCGACTACGACTGGCGCAGCGACGAGGCGCGGGAGGCGTACGAGCAGATCCAGGACCTGCTGCGTCGCGAGGTGCTCGACAGCCAGTTCCGCGGCATGAAGCAGGCGCTGCAGAGCGCCAACGCCGCAGGACATGGAGCGGGTCAAGGACATGCTCGCCGACCTCAACCCGATGCTCGAGGCCGACGCCCGCGGTGAGGACACCGCAGGAACAGTTCGACGAGTTCATGGCCAAGCACGGCGACTTCTTCCCGGATCGCCGGCCGAACCTGGAGGAGCTGGTCGACTCGCTGGCCCGCCGCGGCCGCGGCCGCGACAGCGGCTGATGCGACAGCCTCTCCGACGAGCAGCGCCAGGAGCTGGCCGACCTGATGGCCGGCGCGATGGCGGACGTCGGGCTGGCCAGCGAGCTCGACCAGCTCGGCCAGCAGCTGCGGGCGGCCCGGCCGGACCTGCGGTGGGGCGGCGCAGGAGCGGATGCGCGGCGACCGGCCGATGGGCCTCGGCGACGCCACCACGGCGCTGGAGGAGATGGCCGAGCTCGACGAGCTCGAGTCGCTGCTCGACCAGGACTATGCCGGCGCCATCGCTCGACGACGTCGACCCCGAGCTGGTCGAACGGCGCTCGGCCGGCGGCGCGTCGATGATGTGCGAGGCGCTGCGTCGCATCGAACGCGAGCTGGAGCGGCAGGGCTACCTGTCCGGCAGGAGGGCCGGCTGGAACTCGTCCCCGCGCGCCGTACGGCGGCTCGGCGCCGACCGCGCTGCGGCGGGTCTTCCCCGAGCTCGCCGCGACCGGGCCGCGGCGAGTCACGACGTCGCCGATGCGGGTGCGGCCGGCGAGCCGACCGGTGCCGAGCCGGGAGTGGCAGTTCGGCGACGAGCAGCCGCTGGACGTCGTCCGCACCGTCGCGCAACGCGCGTGCTCGGCGGGCCGGCGAGCCCGGACGCGGCGGAGTGAAGCTCGCGGTCGACGGACTTCGAGGTGATCGAGACCGAGCGGCGTACCAGCGCCGCCGTCGCGCTGCTGGTCGACCTGTCGTACTCGATGGCGCTGCGCGGGGCGTGGGGCGCGGCGAAGTCGACCGCGCTGGCGTTGCACAGCCTGGTCACGACCCGGTTCCCCCAGGACGCGATCGAGGTGATCGGCTTCAGCCGACTACGCCCGCGCAGCTGCCGCCCACCGAGCTCGCCGGGATGTCCTGGGACATGGTCCAGGGCACCAACCTGCAGCACGCGCTGATGCTGGCCGGCGGCAGCTCGCCAAGTACCCGGACTGCCGAGCCGGTGGTACTGGTGGTGACCGACGGCGAGCCGACCGCGCACCTGCATCCGCGACGGCGGCGCGTAGTTCGCCTGGCCGCCGCTGCCCGAGACGCTGGCGCTCACCCTCGCCGAGGTCGAACGCTGCCACCCGTCGCGGCGCGACGATCAACGTCTTCATGCTCGACGACGAACCGCGGCCTGGTCGACTTCGTCGACGCGATGGTCGAACGCAACGGCGGGCGGGTGTTCTCGCCGAGTCCCGACCGGCTCGGCGAGTACGTCGTGCGCGACTACCTGCGGGCCAGGAGGGGCCGGCGCCGTCGATAGGCTGCCCCGCATGAAGGTGCTGCTCACCCTCCACCTGATCGGCGCGGTCTTCCTGGTCGGCCCGGTCGTCGGCTCGTGCATGGTCGCCATGCGGGCCACCCGCACCGGCGATGTCGAGGCGGCGCGCGGCGCGGCCAGGACGACCACGATCTACGGCTGGGCGACGCTCGCCGTCTTCGTGCTCGGTGCCGCGATGGTGCAGGGCAAGGACCGGACCGGGCACTTCTCCTTCAGCAACACCTGGATCATCGCGTCGATCCTGATCTACGCCGCGGCCTTCGGGTTGACGGTCTTCGTGCTCGCCCCCGCGTTGCGGGACGCGGCGACCCGGCCGCTGCGCCCGAAGGTCTCCGCCGTGGCCGGCGTCATCAGCACGCTCTATCTGGCCATCGTCGTCCTGATGGTCTACAAGCCGTGAGCGTGCGCGTCGAGCAGACCGTTCCGGCGGTCACGCTCCCGCTGATCCACCGGGTGCTGAGGCCGCACCAGGAGCGGCCCGAGGTCGCCCGGCTCGGCGACGTACCCGGCGCGGTCGGGTTGAGCGCCTACCTCGACGATGTGATCGTCGGCACCGCGATCATCTCCCCCGAGGCCTTCCCCGGCGATCCCGACCGGGCCGGCTCGTGGCGGTTGCGCGGCATGGCGACCGCGCCGGAACACCGCGGCCAGGGAGTGGGTGCGCGGGTGCTCGGCGCTGCGGTCGATCTCGTCGCCTCCGCCGGGGGCGCGCTGCTGTGGTGCAACGCCCGGGTGCCGGCCCTCGGCTTCTACGAGCGGGCCGGCTTCACCGCGACGGGCGACCCGTGGGACGAGCCGGATACGGGACCGCACGTACGGATGTCCCGCCCCGTCCCTTGACCTCCCCTCACCTTCCCGCTCCCCCGTGAGCCCTGACCCAGCCCTCCCTCTCCCCCTCTTTCATGATCGTGATCGGAAAAAGCCGCGAAACGCCGTGCGGATCCGATCACGATCATGAAGGTCGCCCCGCCTGCCCGGCGCGGCGCGGCGCGGCGCTCGCTAGGCGAGGGCGTGGTCGAGATCGGCGAGGAGGTCGTCGACGGACTCGATGCCCACCGACAGCCGCACCAGGTCGTGCGGTACGGCGAGCGCGGAGTCCCGCACCGAGGCGTGCGTCATCCGGCCGGGGTGTTCGATCAGGGACTCCACCCCGCCGAGGGACTCGCCGAGGGTGAAGACCTCGGCGCGCTCGCACACCCGCAGCGCGGCCGGCTCGCCGCCCGCGACGGTGAAGGACACCATTCCGCCGTAACCGCGCATCTGCTTCTCCGCGACCGCGTGGCCCGGATGGCCGGGCAGCCCCGGGTAGTGCACGTGCGTGACCGCCGGGTGGGCGACCAGCATGGCGACGACCCGCTCGGCGTTGGCGCAGTGCCGGTCCATCCGCACCGCCAGGGTCTTCGCGCCGCGCAGCACCAGCCAGGCGTCGAACGGGCCCGCGACGCCGCCCAGCGCGTTCTGGTGGAAGGCGAGCCTCTCCCCCAACTCGGTGTCGCCGACCACGAGTGCGCCACCGACGACGTCGGAGTGCCCGCCGAGGTACTTCGTCGTCGAGTGCACCACGACGTCGGCCCCGAGCGGCAGCGGCTGCTGGAGGTACGGCGTGGCGAACGTGTTGTCGACCACCAGCAGGGCGCCGGCGTCGTGCGCGATGCCGGCGAGCGCCGCGATGTCGGAGATGCCGAGCAGCGGGTTCGTCGGCGTCTCGCACCACAGCACCCGGGTGGTCTCCCGGACGGCCGCGCGGACCGCGTCGAGGTCACCGAGCGGGACCGGCGTGAAGTCGACCCCCCACCGCTCCAGCACGGTCGCGAACAGCCGGAAGGTCCCGCCGTAGGCGTCGTTCGGGATCAGCACATGGTCACCGGGCTTGCACACCGCGCGCAGCAGGGTGTCCTCGGCTGCCAGGCCAGATGCGAACGCCAGCCCGCGGCGGCCGCCCTCCAGGGCGGCCAGGCACTCCTCGAGCGCGGTCCGGGTCGGGTTGGCCGACCGGCTGTACTCGTACCCACCCCGAAGCCCCCCGACCCCGTCCTGTTTGTACGTCGAGGTCGTGTGGATCGGGGTGGTCACCGCGCCCGTGGTCGGGTCAGGTTCCTGGCCGGCGTGGATGGCGAGGGTTTCGAAGCCACTCATCCCGGCAGGCTATCGGGCCCCGACCGACCGGTACCCGACCACCACGACGCGGGTAAGGTTCCGTTGCGTCATCGTCGCCGCACCGTCGGGAGTTGTCGCATGGCCTCCACGTCAGACCGCCGCCGCTACGCGATCGTGGGCACCGGCGGGCGGGCCGAGATGTACACCCGGGCCCTGGCCGCCGACTTCCCCGAGACCGCGGAACTGGTCGCGCTCTGCGACGTCAACCAGACCCGGATGGACGTCCACCTCGGCGTCCTGCGCGACGCCGGCCTCCCGCCGGTGCCGACATACTCGGCCAAGGACTTCGACCGGATGCTCACCGAGCAGCGGGTCAACGGGCTCGTCGTGACCACCGTCGACCGGTTCCACGACGACTACATCGTCGCCGGAATGCGGGCGGGCTGCGACGTGGTCACCGAGAAGCCCATGACGATCGACGCCGCCCGGTGCCGGCGGATCCTGGCCGCCCAGGCCGAGACCGGCCGGCGGCTGACCGTGACGTTCAACTACCGCTACAGCCCGGTGGCCACGAAGGTGCGCGAGGTGCTCGCCTCCGGTGCGATCGGCGAGATCGGATCGGTCCACTTCGAGTGGACGCTCGACACCGTGCACGGGGCCGACTACTTCCGGCGGTGGCACCGGGACAAGGCCAACTCCGGCGGCCTCATGGTGCACAAGGCGACCCACCACTTCGACCTGGTCAACTGGTGGATCGACTCCGCGCCGGAGCGGGTCTTCGGACTCGGCAAGCTCTTCTTCTACGGCGACGAGAACGGCCGGCGGCGCGGTCTGGCGCGCGACTACGTGCGGGCGCACGGCAACCCGCAGGCCGCCGACGACCCGTTCGCGATCCGGCTCGAGGACAACCCGAAGCTGCAGGCGCTCTACCTCGACGCCGAGCACGAGGACGGGTACTTCCGCGACCAGAACGTCTTCGGCGCCGGCATCACCGCCGAGGACGACATGGCGGTGACCGTCCGATACCGCAGCGGCGCGACGATGAGCTACCACCTCACGGCGTACTCGCCGTGGGAGGGCTACCGGGTCATGTTCAACGGCAGCCTCGGCCGGCTCGAGCTCGAGGTGACCGAGCGCGCCTTCGCGCAGTCGGACGCGGCCCCTGCGCCGCCGGAGGCGGGTGCGGTGCTGCACGGCGCCGGGCCGGCCGACGAGAGTGCCGGCGCGCGACTGCTGCTCCGTCCGCTGTGGGCCGAGCCGAGCGAGATCCCGCTCCCCGCCCCCGAGGGCGGGCACGGAGGCGGCGACGCCCGGATGCTGAACGACATCTTCGGTGCCGACCCCGAGCCCGACCCGCTGGGCCGCCGGTCCTCGCACCGCGACGGCGCGCTGTCGCTGCTCACCGGCCTCGCCGCGAACGAGTCGTTCGTGACCGGTCTGCCGGTCGACGTCGCGGACCTCGTCGACGTCCACTGATCCGGCCGGCCGCTCAACCTTCGGCGAGGAAGCTCAGCAGGTCCTGGCGGGTCAGTACGCCGCGGGGCCGGCCGTCGTCGAGCACCACGGCGGCGTCGGCCTCCTTGAGGGCCGCCACCGCGGCCGACACCGGCTCGCCGCCGCCGATCATCGGCAGCAGGGCTGACATGTGCCGCTCGAGCGGGTCGGCGAGGTGCGCCCGGCCCGCGAACAGCCCGTCGAGCAGGTCCCGCTCCACGACCGAACCGACGACCTCCGCGGTCATCACCGGCGGCTCCTCCTTGACCACCGGCATCTGGGAGACGCCGTACTCCCGCATGATGTCGATCGCTTCACGCACCGTCTCGGTGGGATGCACGTGCACCAGCTCCGGCATGCGAACTCCCTTACGTGCCAGCACATCGCGCACGTGCAGCGTGTCGGAGTCCGAGGTCAGGAAACCGTAGTCGGCCATCCAGTCGTCGTTGAAGATCTTCGACAGATACCCGCGGCCGGAGTCGGGGAGCAGCACAACGACGACGTCGTCGGGCGAGCCGCGCCCAGCGACCTGCACGGCCGCGGCGGCGGCCATTCCGCACGAGCCCCCGACGAGCAGCCCCTCCTCGCGGGCCAGCCGCCTGGTCATGGTGAAGGACACCTTGTCGCTCACGGCGATGACCTCGTCGCAAACCCCCCGGTCGTAGGTCGTCGGCCAGAAATCCTCCCCGACACCCTCGACGAGATAGGGCCGCCCGGACCCGCCGGAGTAGACGGAGCCCTCCGGGTCGGCACCGATCACCCGCACCCGGCCACCCGACTTCTCCTTCAGGTAGCGGCCGGTGCCGCTGATCGTCCCGCCGGTCCCGATGCCGGTCACGAAGTGCGTGATCCGGCCCTCGGTCTGCGCCCAGATCTCCGGGCCGGTCGTCCGGTAGTGCGACTCGGGATTGTTGCGGTTGGCGTACTGGTTGGGCTTCCACCCCCGGCCGCTCGCGGGCCAGCCGGTCCGACACGCTGTAGTAGGACTCCGGATGCTCCGGCGGCACGGCCGTCGGACAGACCACCACCTCGGCCCCGTAGGCCCGCAGCATGCTGATCTTGTCCGAGGAGACCTTGTCCGGGCAGACGAACACGCAGGTGTAGCCCTTGCGCTGGGCGACCATGGCGAGCCCGACCCCGGTGTTGCCGCTGGTCGGCTCGACGATGGTGCCGCCCGGCCGGAGTTCGCCCGAGGCCTCCGCGTCCTCGATCATCAGCAGCGCGATCCGGTCCTTCACCGACCCGCCCGGGTTGAAATACTCGACCTTGGCCAGCACGAGCGGCGCCGCGTCGCCGGTGACACGGGACAGCCGGACCAACGGCGTGTCGCCGACGAGATCGATGATCGACTCGGAGTAATGCATGGCGCACAGGCTAGCCTCAGAAGAGCAGCCGATAGCCGCGGAGCATGGGGAGGTGGCCTGTTGAGCAGGGCGAGCAGGGCGCGCCGGATCGCGACGACCGCGATCTACGGCGGTGGGGGCCTGGGCCTGGCGAGTGCCGCACTGGCAGGTGTCATATTCGGCGAGATCAAGCTGGCCCACCGGTGGGTCGGGCCACCCGAGGGAGAGGCGCCGGTCGCCGACGAGTGGTGGGGCGAGGGCCCGGGAGAGCCGGTCGTGCTGACCGTTCTCGGGGACTCCAGCGCCGCCGGACTCGGGGCGGACAGCAGCCTCGAGACACCGGCGGTGCTCGTCGCCGCCGGGCTGTCGGAGGTGGCCGAGCGACCCGTGCGGCTGCTGAATGTGGCCAAGGTAGGCGCGCAATCCTCTCAACTCGGGCCCCAGGTGGCCGAGGCGCTGGCCCAGCGCCCGCAGGTGGCGCTGATCATGATCGGCGCGAACGACGTGACGCACCGGGTACGGCCGTCACAGGCTGTCCGGTCCCTCGCGGAGGCGGTGCACGCGCTGCGCGAAGGCGGGGCCGAGGTGGTCGTCGCCACCTGCCCCGACCTCGGCACCATCGAGCCGATCGCGCAGCCGCTGCGCTGGATCGCCCGGGCCTGGAGCCGCAACCTCGCCGCCGCCCAGACCATCGCCACGGTCGAGGCCGGTGGCCGGACCGTGTCCCTGAGCGACGTGCTCGGCCGGGAGTTCGCCGCCCGGCCGAGCGAGATGTTCTCCGCCGACCGGTTCCACCCCTCGGCGGAGGGCTACGCGGCGGCCGCAGCGGTCATGCTGCCGACGGTCTGCGCCGCGCTCGGCCTCTGGCCGGAGGAGATGGACCGCCCGCACCGCCCGTTCTCCGGCGAAGGCGTCCGTCCGGTCGCGAAGGCCGCGGCCCGGGCCGCCGGACACGCGGGAACCGAGGTCGCCGGCGCCCAGGTCGACGGCCACGAGCGCGGCCCCCGGGGCCGCTGGGCGTTCCTGCGCCGGCGTACCCGCCCGCCGGTTCCGGTGCCCCGGCCCGAGGACGGCGGCGACGGGATCGACTCCGCCGCGCAAAACGGTGCACCGAGCGACGAGCACCTGCCGCGGGTTGGACGTAACCTCTGAGAGTGGACGTCAGCCGCCTCGCGGTGTTGTCAGCCACCGGGCTCACCTCGGCGGCGCTGGCCGGCGTGGGTCTGCTCGTGGTCGAGGCCGCGCTGACGATGCGGCGCGGGTTCCTCTCCCCCGACACCGCTCCCGCCCAGGACGGCCTGGTCGGCGACCAGAGCCGTCCCAGCCTCAGACTGGCGATGCTCGGCGACTCCACCGCGGCCGGCGTCGGGGTGTCGCGGGCCCAACACACCGTCGGCCGCCAGCTCGCCGTGCGGTTGGCCCGCGACGGCCGCTGCGTGCACCTGTCCGCCGCGGCGGTCGCGGGCTCGCGGGTCTCCGACCTCGGGCCGCAGGTGTCCCGCGCCCTGCTCGGTCAACCCGACGTCGCCGTGGTCCTCGTCGGAGCCAACGACGCGACCCACGGCACCCGCCTCGAGGCGGTCAGCCATCACCTGCGCGACGCCGTCGGCCGGATGCGGGCCGCCCACGTCCCGGTCGTCGTGGGCACCTGCCCCGACCTGGGATCGGCGCCGGCCTGGCCGCAGCCGCTGCGCAGCGTGATCGGCTGGCGGGCGCACCAGGTCGCCCAGGTCCAGCTCGCGGCCACCACGGCGGCGGGCGGCATCTGCGTCGACATCGCCGCAGCCACCGGTGCGGTCTTCCGGGCCGACCGGGGCACGTTCAGCGAGGACGGCTTCCACCCCTCCGCCGACGGCTACCGGCTGTGGGCGGAGGCGCTGCTCCCCGCGGTCGCCGACGCGACGAGCGCACCGGCGACGCTGTGACGCGGGGATCCCCCGCCCCGGAGTGCACCGCCGCCGGGCACCTGCATCCCGCCGGCCCGATATGAGACGGTGCCCCTAGCGGCACCAGCCGGTCCGCACCCCGATCCACGGACGGAGACCCAGAATGACCGAGGCAGTCATCGTCGCCACCGCCCGCTCGCCGATCGGACGCGCGGCCAAGGGCTCGCTGGTCGACCTCCGCCCGGACGACCTCACGGCCACCATCGTGCGCGCGGCGCTGGACAAGGTGCCCGCACTCGCGCCCACCGACATCGACGACCTGATGGTCGGATGCGGCCTGCCCGGCGGGGAGCAAGGGTTCAACCTCGCCCGGGTGGTCGCGATCCTGCTCGGGTACGACGAACTGCCCGCCACGACAGTCACCCGCTACTGCGCCTCCTCACTCCAGACCACCCGGATGGCGTTCCACGCCATCAAGGCCGGTGAGGGCGACGTGTTCGTCTCCGCCGGCGTGGAGTGCGTCTCCCGCTACGTGCACGGCAACAGCGACTCGTGGCCGGACACCCACAACCCGATCTTCGCCGACGCCGAGACCCGCAACGTCGCACGCACACAGGGCGGCGCGCCGACCTGGCACGACCCGCGCGAGGACGGCGCGGTGCCCGACATCTACCTCGCGATGGGGCAGACGGCGGAAAACCTCGCCCAGCTGAAGGGGATCACCCGCGAGGAGATGGACGAGTTCGGCGTCCGGTCGCAGAACAACGCGGAGAAAGCCCTCGCCGACGGCTTCTGGGCCCGAGAGATCACCCCGGTCATGACACCGTCGGGCACCGTGGTCGACGCCGACGACGGGCCGCGCGCAGGCGTGACGATGGACGGCGTCGCCGGGCTCAGACCGGTGTTCCGCCCGGACGGCCGGATCACCGCCGGCAACTGCTGCCCGCTCAACGACGGCGCGGCCGCCGTGGTGATCATGTCCGACACCCGGGCCCGCGAGCTCGGCATCACCCCACTGGCCCGGATCGTGTCGACCGGGGTGTCGGCGCTCTCGCCCGAAATCATGGGGCTCGGTCCGGTCGAGGCCTCCGGCCGGGCACTCGCCCGGGCCGGACTCACGATCGACGACATCGACCTGGTGGAGCTCAACGAGGCGTTCGCGGCCCAGGTCATCCCGTCCTACCGGGAGATCGGCGTCGAGATCGACCGCCTCAACGTGCACGGCGGCGCCATCGCGGTCGGCCACCCGTTCGGCATGACCGGCGCGCGCATCACGGGCACGCTGCTGAACGGACTGCAGTTCCGCGACGCGACGCTCGGACTGGAGACAATGTGCGTCGGGGGCGGCCAGGGAATGGCGATGGTGCTGGAGCGGCTCAGCTAGCCGCACGACGCGGAGGTGAGTTTGACCGGGCCGGAGGAGACGCTCGCCGCGTTGCTGCGCAAGGTGAACGCCCATGACCTGGATGCGATCGTCGCCCTGGCACCGGAGAATGCCCGCTTTCGCGAGTCCCACCGCCGGATGTTGACGGCGTTTCCCGATGTGCACGTCGACGCCGAGTGGAGCGTCGCCGACGCACATAAGGCAGTGGTTTGGGGACACATCACCGGAACCCACCGGGGCGAGTGGCGCGGCATCGAACCCACCGGGCGCGCCATTGACGTCCGGGGCGTGATTGCTCTCGACGTCGATGCGGCCGGCAGCGTCACGGACTTCTGGCTGGTCAACGACTGGCTCGGTATCGCGATGCAACTCGGCGCGACGCTGACCCCTCCGCCGGACTAGCCGCGCGGTCCAGGCGCGGCTCAGCCAGCTCGGGCGCTCCGGTCGGCCCCGTCGGACGACAGCGACGCGAGCCACCGGCGCGCCGCGCGCGGTGAGGTCAACCGGACCACTGCCGGCCCGACCGGTTCGGCGGCCCACGCACGGATGCGCGCGCGCTTGCGGGCGAACGACCGGAAGTGCCACACGACGATCGAGTCGCGGGAGAACGCCTGCCGGAACGTCTCGGTGTTGCCGTTGCAGATCTGCCGATGATCGGCGACTCGGAGCACGGTCCGCCGGATCAGGCGGCCCAGCGACCGCCACCGCGGGTAGTCCAGCGCGACGATCAACTCGACGCGGGCCATCGGGACGTCGAGCCACCTGGCGTAGGCGGTGTCGAGGATCCATTGCTCACCGGCGCAGATCGCGGTGACGCGCCGCCGCTGCTCCTCGTTGGGGACCTGGACCCAGCCCGGTTCCCAGGTCAGGTCGTCCACGGAATGCCACGGCAACCCGGTCCGGTCGGCGATCCGTGCGGCCATCGTGCTCTTGCCTGATCCGGTGACGCCGTAGACGAGGATCCGGTCGGTCATGGCGTCTCCCCCTCGGTCGGAGCCACGGTGGCGATCGTGCATCGGATCCCGGCGCCGGACCGTCCGATCCGGGCATCGGCGGTCAACAGCGCGGTGTGCTGCCGCTCGGCGGCCGCGACGCATACCGCGTCGGCGAAGCGGAGGGACCCGCCGGCGAGCGCTCCCGCCCGCCGGACGTCCGCCCAGGGTGTCGCGTCGATGACGATCTCGAAGGACTCGGCATCGTCGAGAGCCCGGGCCAGATCCTTGGCCTGGAACGGGTGGCCCGGTCGGTTCGCAGCGGCGCGGAGCCCGGACAGGATCTCGACGGCAAAGTGCCCCGGCGCGACGAGCGGTTCGGCCGCCGGCTGGGCCGCCAGCGCTGCGCGGGCGGCGACTCCCCGGGGCCCCGGGTCGGCGACCGCATCGATCACCACCGAGGCGTCGACGATCACCGCTCCGGTCGATCGCTCAGCTGGTCGGCCCGGTCGGCGTGGGCGTCGTCAATGGCGTCCAGGACAGCGTTCCGCTCGTCCTCGGGAACCTGCGGCTGGTCAGCGAGTCGTCGCTCGGTCCGAGCCAACGCGGCCTGCCGTCGAAGGTAGGTCGCCTGCGCGTGAACGGCGTCCCGCAGATAGGCCTGCAACGACGTGCCCCGCTCGGCGGCCGCCGAGCGGATCTGGTCGAGGTCGTCGGCCGGCACGTCCCGGATGAGCACGTTGGACACAAACCGGATGCTATCAATTACGATAGCCATTATGCAAGCAGCGAGAGCCCGCCCAGTTCAGGAGCGCCCGAGATGCAGGTCGGCGGCGAGCCGGTCGAGCAGGTCGGCCGCGCGCCGGCAGGCGGCCGGGTCGCCGGTGCCGACGACGTCGTGCGCCATCACGGCCAGCTGATCGGGCAACCCCGAGCCGACCTGCACGCCGCCGTCGATCCGGGGCACGCCGAGGCGGGGTCGGCGGTCGGCGTCCGCGGCCAGGTCGGCGAGCTGCTGCACCGCCGCGTGGACCACGTCCGCCCGGGTGCGGTGCCAGCCGACCCGGTGGCCCCAGCTGCGGCCGGTCCAGGCCGCCGTCCTGGCCAGGATCGCGGCGGCGGTCGCGGTGAGCCGGTCGGCTGGATCCGCGCCGTCCGGCGCCTCCGGGGCGCCGGGATCCGGGGTGGTCAGTGGGGCACCCGATCCGGCCGCTACTGCCGCACGAACCCGAGGAGCCGCAGGATCTCGAGGTAGAGCCAGACCAGCGTCACGGTGAGGCCGAAGGCGGCGTACCAGGCGAAGTTCTCCGGCGCGCCACGTCGGATCGCCTGGTCGACCATGTCGAAGTCGGACAGGAAGCAGAAAGCCGCGATGCCGATGCAGAGGACGCTGAACCCGATCGACAGGACCGGGTTGCCGCCCCGGATGCCGAGCGCGTCGTGCCCGACGATGAGACTGCCGACGAGGTTGACGACCATCAGCGCGACCACGCCGAACAGCGCGCCGACCAGCCACCGGTTGAACTTCGGGGTGACCCGGATCGCGCCGGTCTTGTAGACGACGAGCATGCCGCCGAAGACCGCCGCCGTGCCGATCACCGCCTGGATCGCGACGCCCGGGTAGAGGTTGTTGAACACGTGGCTGATCGCGCCCAGGAACACACCTTCGAGGGCGGCGTAGGACAGGACCAGCACCGGGTTGGCCCGCCGGGAGAAGGCCACGACCATCGCGAGAACGAAGCCGCCGAGGGCGGCCGGCAGGGCCAGGGCGTTGAGGTTGAAGACCCACGACACGGCGCCGAAGAGGATGACCGTGCCGAGCGTCGCGCCGGTGCGGACGACGACGTCGTCCAGGCTCATGTAGCGCGGGGGCGCGTAGGCCGGCCGGTCGTACATGTCCTGAAGCTCGGCGGCATCCGGCGTCGTCGGCTGGTTGAACGTGGCATACCGCCCAGCAGCGGAGGAGAAATTCCGACCGTCTCGGCCGAAGACCGGATTACTGCTCACGTCGGCTCCTTCCGGGCTCCGGGGACACCGGCACCCGCTGACAGACGCGGCGCGCCCTGCACCGCGTACGACACCGTAACGCGCACCCGATCGCCGGGGTTCCGCGCGGTCCTGGGCGGCAGTGGCCGGACCGCGAGCGGATCCCGACGGCAGAATCGCCGCCCTCCCCTGACCCGAAGTGCGGCTATCCTGACGACATTATGGCCCGCATCCGATCCCGGCGACACCTGGCGACAGGTGTGCTGGGCGGCGTCGTCGCGATCGCCCTGATGTGGCTCGCCGGCTCGGCCTGGTCGATGCCGGACACACCGCCGGGCCTGGTCGGAGCATCCGCCGTCGTCGCGCACCACTCGGGTACAGACGGTGGCGGGTGGGGGGTCCTGCACCACAACCCCGGCGCGCAGCGCCCAGCCGTCATCCACGGCGGCCCGCTGCAGGGGGCCCTGGCCGCGACCGCAGGGGTCGCCCTGCTGCTGGTCCTGCTCGCCGCCGGACTTCCGCAGGCACGGCATCCGCGCCGGCTGCCCTCGGTGTGGCTGCCGACGACGCGGGGGCCACCGGCGGTCACCGCCTAGGGCGCTGGTCTCCCGGGACCTCGGCCTGCCGTGCACATCCCGCCGGTGGGACGAATCGAGGTCGGGTCAGCAGGGCCCCGGCGCCGCTGACCCCTTCTCGCTCCCACCCTGGAGTCTGCTCATGGCCAGCACCCTCACACCGACCCCGCACACCCCCCGGCTCGATCTCGTCGCCTGTCTCCCGGCCCTGCGTACCGAGCTCGAGCGCCAGCGCCGGTTCCGGATCGACCAGCTCGCCGCACTCGGCGGGCCGGTCGACCGGCCGGCGGACCAGGACCTCGACCTGCTGCAGACCGGGCAGGGGGCCGCCTCGCAGGAGATCGTCGAGATCCTCTCCACGGCGGCTCGCCGGTCGCTGTCGGACATCGACACCGCCCTGCGCAGGATGAGCACCGGGCGCTACGGCAGCTGCCTGGGCTGCGGCACCGCGATCCCGCTCGAACGGCTGCGGGCGGTGCCGCAGACCCTGCTCTGCCTCGGCTGCCACCTGGCCGGGCGCCTCGGGCACTAGGGCCGGGGTCCCGGACCGGCAGGTCCGGGACACGCCGGTCCGGCGGCAGTGCCCCCGGTCGGGTTCGAACCGACACCTGCGGCCCTTTTAAGGGGCCTGCCTCTGCCGATTGGGCTACGGGGGCGACACGAGGCTAGCTCCCCCGGCGTCGACCGTGCGTGCACCGATCTTGCCCCGGCCACCGTGCCGGGGCCAGGCCTTTGCCGGCCGGTCAGTCGGGAGCCGCCGCGGACTCGAAGGCCCGCCGGGGGTTCTGGATCTGACCGAGGGAGACGACCTCACGGCGGAAGAACAGCGCCAACGTCCAGTCGGCGATGACCCGCACCTTGCGGTTGAACGTGGGGACCCGGGCGATGTGGTAGCTGCGGTGCATGAACCAGGCGACGACTCCGCGCAGCTTGACGCCGTAGACCTCGGCGACGCCCTTGTGCAGACCGAGCGAGGCGACCGAGCCGGCGTAGGCGTGCACGTAGGGCTTCGGGACACCGCCGCGCAGGCTGCTCACAAGGTTGTCCGCGAGCTGCTTCGCCTGGCGTACGGCGTGCTGGGCGCTGGGGCCGCACAACGCGTCGGGGTCGTCCTTCTTCGACAGGTCGGGGACGGCGGCGCTGTCGCCCGCGCTCCACACGTCCTCGAGCCCGGCGACGCGTAGCTCCGCGGTGCACCGCAGCCGGCCCTTCTCGTCGACCGGGAGACCCGGACCGGGGCGCCAGCCGGTTGGCCTTCGACCCCGGCGGTCCACACGATCGTCTCCGCGTCGAAGGACTCCCCGTCGGAGAGGGTCACGTGCCCGCCCGCCATCGACTCGACCCGGGTGTTCAGCCGGATGTCCATCCCGCGCTCGACCAGCTGCTGGACGGTGTAGGCGGCCATCGACACGCTGACCTCGGGCAGGATCCGGCCGGCCGCCTCGACGAGCACCCACCGCATGTCGCGTCGGCTCAGCGTCGGATAGAAGCGCAATGCCGCGTGGGCCATGTCCTCCAGCTCGGCAAACGCCTCGACCCCGGCGTAGCCGCCGCCGACGAAGACGAAGGTGAGCGCGCGCCGTCGCCGCACCGGATCGCTCGTCGTATAGGCCAGGTCGAGCCGGGACAGCACGTGATTGCGCAGGAAGATCGCCTCGCCGATGGTGCTGAACCCGATGCCCGTCTCGGCCAGGCCGGGGATCGGCAGGGTGCGCGCGACCGAGCCGGCCGCCATCACCAGCAGGTCGTAGGGGACCTCGACCGACTCGCCCTCCAGCGGCTCGACGACGGCCACCCGGCGGGCGTGGTCGACCGTCGTCACCTCGCCGGTGAGCACCTCGGTCTTGTGCAGGACCCGGCGCAACGGAACGACGACGTGCCGCGGCTCGATCGACGCCGGCGGCGGCCTCGGGCAGGAACGGCTGATAGGTCATGTTGGGCTGCGGGTCGACCACCGTGACCGCTGCCTCACCGCGGTGCAGCTTCCGCTGCAACCGGAAGGCCGTATACATCCCGACGTAGCCACCCCCGACGATGAGGATGCGGGGCGGCCGGCCGGTGGCTCGTTGCACGCCGTGACCTTACCGGCGGGCGCGGGCCAGCCACACAGGGACGGCCGTCAGGGCGATCACCCCGAGCAGGCCGACCAGCTCCAACGGCAGCGAGCCGCGCAGCCGGGGCAGTCCGAACGCCCCTGCGGCGACGACACCGCTCACCACCAGGGTGACCAGCGCCTGGCGGCCCCAGCCGACGAGCAGCCCGGCATCGATGCGGGCCGTCGGCGGCATCGCGGCGCACAGCGCGGCGAGGGTGTGGAAGAGGTAGAGGTCGGCGGCGAGCGCCATCGTGAGCGCGATCGGCGGGACACCGTGCAGCCCGTAGGCGATCACCCAGACCACGGCGACCGCGACCAGGGTGATCGTGGCGCCGGGGCTGTCCGGCGCGATCGCGGCCATGAGCGCGCCGAGGATCCCCACGCCGAGCAGCACCGCCATCCCCCCGATCCACGGCTGGTGGGGCACGAAGACGGCGCCGGTCCCGGTGGCCAGCAGGGCGGCCCGCAGCAGCAGTTGAGGGGCCGGCATGTCGCCGACCGTCCGGAACGCAGCGACGGCCGCGGTGAAGAAGCGGGCGAGTGCGTTCATCGCAGGGCCTTCGGGGCCGCTGCGGCGCGGCTGACGTCCCGCAGCACCTGGTCGAGGCTGCCGGCGCCGCGCCACGGGACCACCGGTACGCCGAGCTCGGCCAGCCGTGCGACGTCGACCTCGCGTTCGAGCAGCCAGACCCGCCACGCGAGCTCGGTCCAGGCGCTGCGCCGCGGCGGCCGGGCTTCGGCCGGCAGGGTGTCGACGACCAGGACCGCGTGCCCGGCGCGGCCGAGTGCGGCCGCCCGGGAGAGCGCGTTCTCCCCGACCAGCGGGCTGAGCAGCAGCACCAGCGACCCCGGCGCCACCTCGCTCAACGCCACGTCGGCGGTCAGGCCGCTGCCCCGGGCCGGGCGGGCGTCGAGCAGGACGTCGAAGCAGGCGGACCAGGTGGGCCCGGCCCCCGCCGGGACGCACCTGCCGGATCGCCTGGCCCAGGTCGATCAGGCCGACCCGGTCGCCGTGGCGCAGGTAGTGCTCGGCCACCGACGCCGCGGCCCGCACGGTGACGTCCAGGCTGCTGGCCGCCCCGTCGATGCCGTCGCTGACGCCGATGTCGTACCGGGTGTCGAGCACAAGGATGACGTCGGTGTCCCGGTCGGAGAGGGTTGAGGTCACGTGCAGTGTCGCCGGTACGCAGCGACACCGGCCAGTGGATGCGGTGCAGCCGGTCACCGACCGCGAAGGCGCGCACCCCGGCGAGGTCGGTGCCCTCCCCCGGGCGCCGGGAGCGGTGCAGACCGACGACGCCCTGGGCGTGCGGCACGGCATCCGTGGCCTCGAACCCCTCGCGCAGGGGCAGCGTCGTCGCCATCACGACCCGGCGATGCCACCGGCCCCTGGCGGAGCAGCCCGTGCGCACCGACCGCGTGGACGATGGCCGGGCCGACCGGGTGCCGGCCCCAGCGGATCGACCGCAGGTCGAGCGCGACGTCCTGGCGCCCGCCGGAGAGCAGGCTGACGCACCGCTGCGGGTCGGCCGGCCAGTCCGACGAACCCGCGCCCGACCCGCAGGTCGACCGAGACCACGTCGAGGGAGTCGGCGGAGGAGACGGTGACCGCGGCAGCGGTGGCCTGCCCTTCGAGGAGGCTTTCGGCGCTCGCGGTCAGCTCGATGTCAGGCGCACCGTGCGGGCGGCGCAGCATCCCGAGCGCGGTGCCGACCACCAGCGGGGCGGCGAGCACCACCAGATCGATGCGGCGCAGCAGCACCGCGCCGGCCAGCAGCGCCGCGGCGCACCCCGAGCGCCCGGGCGAGCGCCGCGGTCGGTCGCCAGCCGGAGAAGTCGGTCGGGCCGGTCAGCGCGACACCTGACCGGCGAGGTGATCGTCGGACCGCGGTGCGGACGGCTGCGGAGCCGCGGCCGGGGCCGGAACCTCCTCCAGCACCGACCGGACGACGTCCTCAGGGGCGACCCGGCGCATCCACATCTCCGGGCGCAGGGTCAGCCGGTGCGCCAGCGCCGGTACGGCGACCGCCTTGACGTCCTCGGGGGTGACGTAGTCCCGGTGGTTCAGGACCGCGTAGGCCCGGGCGACCAGCAGCAGAGCGAGCGCACCGCGCGGCGACGCGCCGACCAGAACCTGCGGACTGGGTGCGCGTCGAGGCGGCCAGCTCCACGCAGTAGCGACCGACCGTCTCCTCGACGGTGACCGCCTCGACGGCGCGCTGCATCGCGCGCACCCCGTCGGCGTCGGTGACCGGCGCCAGCGTGATCGCCTCCTGGCGGCGCTCCATCCGGCGCTGCAGCACCGTCCATTCCTCGTCCCGGTCGGGGTAGCCGAAGGAGATCCGCATCAGGAACCGGTCGAGCTGCGCCTCGGGCAGCGGGTAGGTGCCTTCGTACTCGATCGGGTTGGCCGTCGCGATGACGTGGAACGGCTCCGGCAGCGCGAACGTCCTGCCCTCGACGGTCGCCTGGCCCTCCTGCATCGCCTCGAGCAGCGCCGCCTGGGTCTTCGGCGGCGTGCGGTTGATCTCGTCGGCGAGCAGCAGTCCGGCGAACACCGGGCCGTCGCGGAAGACGAACTCGCCCTGCTTCTGGTCATAGATGAAGGAGCCGGTGACGTCGGAGGGCAGCAGGTCGGGGGTGAACTGCACCCGCCGGAAGTCCAGCCCGAGTGCCTGCGCGAACGACCGCGCGGCGAGCGTCTTGGCCAGGCCCGGGTAGTCCTCGAGCAGGATGTGCCCGCCGGCCAGG
The DNA here is from genome assembly GCA_963828605.1 of uncultured Actinomycetota bacterium. Classification (GTDB taxonomy): domain Bacteria; phylum Actinomycetota; class Actinomycetes; order Mycobacteriales; family QHCD01; genus DASXJE01. Next base: position 1,625,941 of record CAWHER010000001.1, read on the forward strand.
ATGCTGGCGAACACCAGCGACAGCGCGTCCCGGCGGCCGACGACGGCGCGGCCGACCTGGTCGAGCACCCGGTCGCAGGCGGCCCAGACCTCGTCGAGCGCTGGCGGTTCGTCGTCCCCGTGGCTCAGATCGCCTCGATGAGCTGCACGGTCGCCGCCACCTCCCGCGGAGTCGGCGGCTTCTCGCCAGGCGTCGGTGTTCCGGTCCTCAGCTGCCACAGCTGCTCTCCTACGATCGTGCGGGCGCGGTCGGGTTCGCGTTCGGGGTCGATGCCGTGTCGCTGGCGGAGGCGCTCGTCGACCAGTCGCACCAGCAGAGGGCGGACCCGCTGCTCGAAGCGCTGCCGCTCGACGCTACCCCAGGACAGGCGGTACTCCAGGAAGTAGAGGTCGGAGTAGGGATCGGGAGCATCGGCCTGCTCGGCCGGAAGCCCCGCCGCCGGATCGGCCGGAACCAGGCAGGCGCGCACCAGGGCACCGACGCCGACGACGACGAGCGCCACCCCGACGCAGTACGCCGGCCGGGCCCGGAGTCCGCCGGCGGACAGGACCAGCCAACCGGCCAGGCCGACCCCGACGCCGAGCAGCAGCACCATCGCCACGTAGACGCCCGGCGGGCGGGACCGCCGGCGCGCCGGCGTCACCGCTGCCCCCCGGAGCGGTCCGGGCTGACGACCGCGTCCGAGCCGTCCGGGCCGGCGACCGCATCCGACCGGTCCCGGTCGGCGACCGCATCCGGGCGGTCCGGGTCGGCGCCGGCCGCGGACCCGTCGCGGTCACGGCGCCCGGCCCGCAGTTCGATGCGCACCTGCTCCAGTGCCGAGCGGGCCTCCCCGCGGGCCGAGTCGTCCATCCGGTGGGCGGAGAACCGCGCCTCGCGGTAGAGATCTGCGAGCCGACCCAAGGTGGGCGTGGACACCTGGTGGGTGGCGAGCACCCGCTCGGTGAAGTCGGCGGCGGTCTCGGCCGGCCGGCGCGCCACACCGGCGTCGGCCGCGACGTCCTCCCAGCGAAGCCAGCACGCCACGATCGCGTCCCGCGGCTGGCCGCGCTCGATCCGGGCGAGCACCTCGTCGACCGCGTCGGCCAGCGCCCCGGCGACGCCGGGCGGGGCGAACTCGATGTCCTCGGGGGCTGGCGGGGCCTTGTCGCGGCCCAGGTCCACCGCCCGCACCGCGCGCACGATGTACCAGGTGATGGCCGCGACCAGGACCACTCCGGCGGCGATGCCCACGGCGATGGCCAGATCACCGAGCCAGGCGGGCGCGGTGCCGGTGTGCGGAGACCCGGTCGGCCGGCCCGTGGGCGGTGGCGACTGCGCCGCGGTGGGTTGCTTGAACACCGGCGGCAGCAGGTGGTACGGCGTGCTGTGCGACGAGATGTCGCGGGTCTGCCCCGATCGGCTGGCGAGCAGCAGCATCGCCAGGCCGGCGACGGTGACGACCGAGGCGACCCAGACGCGCGCGGTGCGGGTGACCGTCACGGGAGGCCGGCCAACGCGCGGGCCCGGCCGAAAACCGCGTCCAGCATCGTTTCGGTGAGCGTGCCGGTGAAGGTGTTCTGCTGGCTGACGTGGTAGCAGCCGAGCACGGTCAGCGGGCTCCTCCCGGTACGGGCGAGCACGACCTCGCTGCCGTGTGCGAACCGCGGACGCGGCGACGGAAGCGGCACGGAAAGCTGCCGCAACGCCGGCCAGAGCACGCTCCAGCCGTAGCCACCGAGGACGATCACGGTCCGCAGAGTAGGCCAGAGCAGGGCCAGCTCCCGATCGAGCCAGGGCCGGCAGGTGTCGCGTTCGGCGGTCGTCGGCCGGTTCGCCGGCGGGGCGCAGCGCACCGCGGCGAAGACCCGGGTGTGCCACAGCGTCAGGCCGTCGCCGGCGTGCACGGATGTCGGCTGGTTGGCCAGACCGGCCCGGTGCAGCGCCGCGAAGAGCCAGTCGCCGCTGCGGTCGCCGGTGAACACCCGACCGGTCCGGTTGCCGCCGTGCGCAGCCGGCGCGAGCCCGAGTACCCCGATCCGGGCGTCCGGTGGGCCGAAGCCGGGAACCGGACGGCCCCAGTAGGTCTCGTCGGCGTACGCCCGGCGCCGCGTCGCCGCCACCGTCTCCCGCCAGGTGACCAGCCGCGGGCACGCCCGGCAGACCGAGACGCGCGCGTCGAGGGTGTCCAGATCGGCGGCCGACCCGGCCAGGCCGGCCACCTCGGCCACCGTGGTCGCGACCGGCGTACGCGGCGTCGCCGGATCGCCGGCCATGACGCCGACGCCCTCGCCCACCGCGTGCTCCCGTCCTGCCGCCGACCGGTACGGCGCCCAGCCAATCACGGACGGCGCGGCATCGCGACGGGTGCACGGCCCGGGTGGCACCGGACCGGGTCCGGGCAGGGCATGATCAGTGCGACAGGTGGAGCGGGACGGCGAGGAGGTGGTCCGCGGTGGCAGGTGCCGTCGGCAAGGTGGGCTGGAAGGTGCTGGGGGTGGCCTTCGCCGTACCCACCGGGATCGTCGTCAACAAGTCGCTGGACAAGCTGTGGCGCAAGTCGCGCGGGTCCGCCCCGCCCAAGAACCCGGCAGCGCCCGGCGTCGACTGGGTCGACGCGCTGGTGTGGGCAGCGGTGTCCGGCGTGGTGGTCGCGGGCGCCCGCCTGGCCGCACGGCGCGGCGCGGCCGCGACGTACCAGACCCTGACCGGGCGGCTGCCTCCCGGACTCGACGAGGAAAAGCCCTGACCGCTCGCCCGACCGCATCCCTCGTGATCGCGCCCCGGTGACCGCGCCCCGTTGAGCGCGTTCCCATGATCGTGATCGGATTTAGCCGCGAAACGCCGCGCGGATCCGATCACGATCATGAGGACTAGGGCGCCTCCCCATGATCAAGAGGGGATTCGCTCGGCATGTCGCACGGAAATCCCCTCTTGATCATGGGGGATCGGTAACGGGGGCGGGGATCGGGGCGAGGGGGCGGCGGTTCAGCTGCCGGTGAGCGCGGCGAGCACTCGGGCGACGGTGTCGGCCATGGCGTCCCGGGCCGGGGCGAGATAGCGACGCGGGTCGACCGACTTCGGATCGCCGGCGAGGAAGGCGCGGACCGATCCGGTGAACGCCGTGTTCAGCGCCGTCCCGATGTTGACCTTGACCATGCCCGCGGCGACCGCCTTAGTCAGATCCGCGTCCGGTACGCCGGAGGACCCGTGCAGGACCAGCGGCACGTCCAGGGCGCTGCGCAGCCGGGCGATCAGGTCGAGGTCGAGCGCCGCGGTGCGTTCGGTCATCGCGTGCGAGCTGCCGACCGCGACGGCGAGTGCGTCGACCCCGGTGGCCGCGACGAAGTCCCGGGCCTCGTCCGGGTCGGTGCGTACCCCCGGCGCGTGGGCGCCGTCCTTGCCGCCGACCTCGCCGAGCTCCGCCTCCAGCCACAGGCCGCGCCCGTGCGCCCAGGCCGCGGCGGCCCCGGTGGCCTCGAGGTTGCCGGCGTAGTCGAGGCGGGACGCGTCGAACATCGCCGAGCTGAACCCGGCGTCGCCGGCCTGGTGCAGCAACGTCTCGTCGTCCACGTGGTCGAGGTGCAGGGCGACCGGCACGGACGCAGTGCCGGCGACGGCGGCCGCCGCGGCCGCGATCGGCTGCACCGCGCCGTGGAACCGGACCGCGTTCTGGCTGATCGCGAGGATCACCGGCCGGCCGGCCCGCTCCCCGCCCGCGACGATCGCCTCCGCGTGCTCGAGTGTGATGACGTTGAAGGCGCCGACCCCGACGCCGGCGGCGCGCGCCGAGTCGACGAGTTCAGCGGTCGGGACGAGTGGCACGGTGGCTCCTAATCGGGATGTTCTTCACGGCGATCGGCTAGCGGGGCGACCAACGGCCCAGCGCCATCACCCGGGCGACGCGCAGGTCCTCGTCGAGGACGACGAGGTCGGCGTCCAGACCGCTCACGATGGCCCCGAAGCGGTCCGCGCCGCCCAGCACCCGGGCCGGCGTCGTGGCCGCGGCGCGGGCAGCCACCTCGATCGGCAGGCCGACGTCGCGGACCGCCCGGCGTACGGCGTGATCCATCGTGAGCGTGCTCCCCGCGATCGACGTCCCGCCGGCGAGCACCGCCTTGCCGTCGGTGACCACCACCCGCTTGCTGCCGAGGTCGTACTCGCCGTCCCCGATCCCGGCGGCGGCCATGGCGTCGGTGACCAGGCAGAGCCGGTCCCCGACGAGTCGGGCGAGCAGCCGGAGCGCCGCGTCGTGCAGGTGCATCCCGTCGTTGATCGCCTCGCACACCAGACCGCTGTCGACCGCCGCCCCGATCGCACCGGGATCGCGATGGTGCAGGCCGCGCATCCCGTTGAAGGTGTGCGTGAGCACCCGCGCACCGGCGGCGATCGCGGCGACCGCGGCGTCGTAGTGCGCGTCGGTGTGGCCGATGGCGGGGATCACGCCGTCCTGTGCGACGGCGTGGATGAGGTCGACGCCGCCGGGAAGCTCGGGGGCGACGGTCATCATGCGCACCGTGCCGCGACCGGCGGTGACCAGCGTCTTCCACACGGCCGGGTCGGGGTCGATCATCGCGTCGGTGTCCTGCGCCCCGCACCGCAGCGCCGAGAGGAACGGCCCTTCGAAGTGGGTGCCGACGACGTGCCCTTCCTCGGTCGGGCCGGCATCCACGGCGTCGGCGATCCAGCCCGCCGCCGCGACCATCTGCTCGACCGGGGCGGTGACGATGCTGGCCAGGGTGCGGGTGGTGCCGTGCCGGCGGTGAAAGGCGACACTGGTCGCCAGGCCCTCGGCGGACTCGTCGATCCGGCCACCGCCGCCGCCGTGCACGTGCAGGTCGATGAAGCCGGGCAGCAGCCAGGCGCCGCCGAGGTCGGTCACCGGTCCGGCGTCGGCCGGCGGGCGGCCCGCCCCGACTGCGGCGATCCGCTCTCCCTCGACCTGCACCCAGCCGGGGGCGAGCACACCGTCCGGGACGACGACCCGGGCTCCGCCGAGGACTGTCATCGCGCTCCTGCCGTCGTCGGTCCGGCCACCGGAAGCCAGCCGAGATCGTCGACGGCCACCCCGGCCACCGCCCAGCCGAGGACGGCGGCACCGAGACATCCCGCCCGCCCGCCGAGTGCGGCCGGTTCCAACGCCGGGGGCGCACGGAACGCGAACCGGGTCGTGAGCTCCGCCCGCAACGGGCCGAAGAGCCGCTCGCCCGCCGCGGCCATCCCGCCGCCCACGACGACCAGGTCCGGGTCCATCACCATCGTGTACGTCGAGAGCGACGTCGCGAGTGCGTCGATGGCCTCGCCGACGACCCGGCGCGCCACCGGGTCGGTGTCGACACGGGTCAGGATCTCGTCCGCCGCGAGGCCGGGGGTCCCGCCCGCGGCGGCGTACCGGCGGGCGACGGCGGCCGCCGAGGCGTAGGTCTCCAGACAGCCAAGCTGGCCGCAGGCGCAGCGTTCGCCGCCGGGCACCGCCGGGGAATGGCCGATCTCGCCGCCGAGCGCACCGGCGCCGGAGTAGGGCCGGCCGTCGAGCACGATGCCACCGGCGATGCCGGTGCCGATCGGCAGGAAGAGAAAGTCGCGGACGCCCCGGGCGGCGCCGACCAGCCCTTCGGCCACCGCGCCGGCCCGCACGTCGTGGCCGAGCGCGACCGGCAGGCCGAGTCGTTGGTGCAGCAGGGCGCGCAGCGGAAGCTCGTGCCAGCCGATGTTGGCCGCGAAGACCGCGACGCCGTCCCGCTCGTCCACCAGACCGGGAACGACGACGCCCACGGCGGCGACCGCGGCACCGAGGTGCGCGGCCCGCTCGATCAGGTCGGCGGCGAGGTCGGCCAGCCCGGCGACCACCGCGTCGATGCCGTGCGCGACGCCGGTGGGTCGGCTGTCCGCATAGAGGGTGCCACCGCGCCGGTCGACGACGGCGGCCTTGACCGCCGTTCCGCCGACGTCGAGCGCGACCACCGCAGCCGTCACGGGCCCTGTCCTGCCATCCTGCGATCCTCCCCTACGCCGGGCTGGCCGGCAGGATCACCGACCGGGAGAGGTTGCGCGGCTGGTCGGGGTCGAGCCCCTTGGCCGCGGCGAGTGCCACGGCGAGCCGCTGCGCGCGGACCAGGTCGGCGAGCGGGTCGAGGTCGCTCTCGACCACCGTCGCGCCGGTGCGGGTGACCTCCTCGCGCAGCCCGGCCGGCGACGGACCGAACACCCAGACGCAACTGGCCGCGTCGGTGATGCTGATCGGGCCGTGCCGGTACTCCATCGCCGGATAGGACTCGGTCCAGGAGTTCGACGCCTCCCGCAGCTTGAGCGCCGCCTCGTTGGCGAGGCCGACCGTCCAGCCCTGGCCGAGGAAGGTGAACTGGCGGGCCGCGGTCGCCCCCTCCGGCAGCGGCGCCTCGACGGCCTGCTCCGCCTGCGCCGCGAGCGGGGCGACATCCGCGCCGAGGTGGGCCCGCAGCAGCACCAGCGCGCTGGTCGCGAACCGGGTCTGCACGACCGACTCCTCGTCGGCGAAGTCCAGCACGATCGTCTCGGTCGCGGCCCGCCCGACCGGGGTGTGCGGGTCGGCGGTCAGCGCGAGCGTCGGCGTCCCTTCCGGGACCTTGAGCAGCGCGGTGAGCACCTCGGTGGTCGTCCCCGACCGGCTGAGCGCGACCACCCGGTCGTAGCGCCGCGTCGCGGGGAACTCCGAGGCGGCGAAGGCGTCGGTCTCACCCTTGCCGGCGCCCTCGCGGAGCGCGGCGTAGGCCTGGCTCATGAACAGCGACGTGCCGCACCCGATGACGGCCACCCGCTCGCCCGGCACCGGCAGTCCGAAGGCTCCGGAGACGAGCGCGGCCGCCGACCGCCAGCACGCCGGCTGGGCGGCGATCTCCTTCTCGACGTGGCTCATGGAACTTCCTCCTCGGCGACCGACTGGGCCGCGGCAGGGCGGATCGGGGGCGGCGAGTGCGCAGGCTAGCGCACCGGCTGCGGGGTCAGGTCATCCGGAAATCGTAGGCGGCCGGCAGCGGATGGGCCCGTCGTACCTCGTCCCGCATCGGCTGATCGACCGGGCGGCCGGCGACCGCCGCCGCGCGGGCCTCGTGGTAGGCGAACCACAGCTCGTCCAGCGACCGCTCGCCCTCGCGCAGATCGGCAACCTCGATGCCGTCGGCCAGGAGGCCCGCGGCCCGGTCGAGCTCGCCGCACTCGACCGCGGCCCAGGCCTCGGCCACCTGGATCCGGCCGTCGTCCCGGTCGGCTTGATCGAGCCCGTCGACGACCGCCAGCACCTCGGCGGGCTGGCCGCCGGCCAGCAGGGCCTGCAGTGCCTCGATCGTCAGGGCCCGGACAGTGGGCGCGAGCCGGTGCGCGGCGAGCAGCCTGCGGGCGCCCGCGGCCGAGTCGCCCTCCGCGATCGCGGCGGCGCCGAGGTTGCGCATCGCCCACGGTGTCGGCTGCTCGGCCAGCGAGGACTCCCAGCCCAGGCGCGCGGCGTCCCGGTCTCCCGCGTGCCAGCGCGCGACCCCCCGGTGCAGCCAGCTGAGCCAGCTGTCCGGCGCCTGTTCGAGCAGCGGCTGCCACCCCGGTCCCACGACGTAGGAGCCGGGCGGCTCCGCGGGCGGTGTCTCGGGCAGCCAGCCGGTGTCGAGCAGCTGCAGCCAGGGTTCCTGCTCGGCGCCGAGGGTGCTGTCCGGGAACGGCGTGCCCGGCAGGCCGAGCGGCGTCTCGCGGACCTTCGCCCGGCGCCGTCGCTCCAGCGCCCCCCACCCGGATCCGGTGTGCAGGATCTGCTCGGGCGGGTCGTCGGCGCAGCGCTCGGCCTCGGCCAGCGAGCTCTCCAGCAGCGACGGCGACGCCAGCGCATCGACTGCTATGCCCACGGCGCGCCGGGCCGCCGACCACGATCCGTGCACCCGCCGCGGATCGGCCCGCAGGAGTCCGTAGGCCTCCACCCAGGACCACCGCGCTCCGCCCGGCATCCGCAGGTGCTCCAGCTGGGTGCGGGCGAGGCCGGCCTGGATCTCGAAGTACGCCGCGTCCGGCCCGGACAGGAACTCCTGCCAGCGCCGGCCGCCGGCCGAACGCCCCCAGACGAACAGCTTCCGCCCGATCAGCCGATCGCTCGACACCTGCATCAGCCCTGCGCCGTCGGCGTCCAGGGCGGCGATCCACCGCCGGGCGGCCGACCGGGCGTCGAAGAAGTAGTCCGCGGCGTGCTGCGCGCGCGCCGGGTAGCTGACGTCGAGCCCGTTGTAGTCCGGGACGGGGACGGTGCGCAGCCGGCGGTCGTCCCCGACGTGGTAGGCGGAGTCGGCCGGGCAGACCACCCGCACGTCCGGCGATTCCGGTACGGCGGTGTTGGACCACCAGTACATCGGCGTCTCCTGCCGGTGCGGGTTGACCACCCGCACATGCACCAGCAGGACCGGAGATCCGGGCGGCAGCCAGGCCTCGACGCAGTAGCCGAGCCCGCGCATCCGCTCCCATTCGTAGAGCCGCAGCGCGGGGGTGCCGTCGGCGCGGGTGATCCGGGCGGCATGCACCGGTGCGCAGGTCAGCGGCGTGTGCCCGGTGGATCCCGATGTTCCACTCGACGCCGCCGGCGAACCAGGCGTTGCGCAGCGCGAGGTTGGCCGGCTGCAGGATCGGGTTGCGATGCACCAGCTCGCGCCCGGTGGGCCGGTGCACCAGCGACCACAGCCGGCCGCCGTGATCGAGCAGGAAGGTCGCCCGGAGGACGTCGTTCTCGAGCACCGCCACGGTGTGGTCGGTGGGCCGGCGGTCGCGGGTGTAGCCGTCCTGCACGAGGTAGGGCAGCACCGAGTCGATCCGGCCGTAGCCGAGGTTGGCTGCCATCTCGTCGTCGGCGAAGGGGGCCTGCACCTCATGCCGGTCCATCGGGTCGACCAGCGGAGGGAGCGGATTGACCGGGCCGAGGTCGGCGGTCGGCAGGGTCAGGGTGTCCAGCCGGAGCTCCGGAGCGGTCATCCGCGGGCCAGTGCCCGGGCGATGCCGTCCAGGATGTCGTGCTCGCTGACGAGAACCTCCGGCACGGACAGCTCGTCGACCAGCACCCGGAGCACGAGCGCACCCGCGCCGATCACGTCCACCCGTCCCGGGTGGATCACCGGAATCCGGGCCCGGGCGGCGCGGTCCATCCCCAGCAGGCGAGCGGTGACCGTACGGACGGCGTCGGCGCCGATCCGGCTGCCGTGGATGCGGGTCGCGTCGTAGGCGGGCAGGCCGAGCGCAAGGGCGGCGACCGTCGTCACCGAGCCGGCCAGGCCGACGAAGCATCGTTCCTGGTCGACCGCGACACGCTCCCGGACCAGGTCGAGAGCGGCCCGGACGTCGTCCTCGGCGGCGGCGATCTGCTCGGGGCTCGGCGGGTCGCCACGCAGGTGCCGCTCGGTGAGCCGCACGCAGCCGACGTCGACGCTGCGGGCCGACCACATGCCGTCGGCGTCGCCGAGCACGAACTCCGTCGACCCCCCGCCGATGTCGACCACGAGGTACGGCGCCGCCCCGGCGTCGAGCCCGCGCACGGCACCCTCGAAGGACAGCGCGGCCTCCTCGTCGCCGCTGATCACCTCGGCGGGCCGGCCGAGGGTGTCGCGCACCATGGTGTGGAAGTCGTCCCGGTTGGCGGCGTCGCGGGTCGCGCTGGTGGCGACCATCCGGACCCGCTCGACGCCGAGCCGCTCGATCCGCCCCGCGTAGTCGGCGAGCGCGACCCGGGTGCGCTCGATCGCGGCCGGATCGAGCCGGCCGGTGCGGTCGACGCCCCGGCCGAGCCGGACGATCTGCAACTCCCGGACGACGTCGACCAGCTTCCCGCCGTCGGCATCGGCGTCGGCGACGAGCAGCCGGATCGAGTTGGTGCCGCAGTCGATCGCCGCGACCCGGGTCACGTGTCCCCCTCCGCATCGGAGGCGGCGACGCAGGGCCCGCGTTCCCACCACGGGGAGATCTCGTCGAGCGCCTCGTCGCCGAGCGGGTTGACCCCACGGCCCGCGGCGAGGGAGTGCGCGACCAGCACGTGCAGGCACTTGACCCGCGACGGCATCCCCCCGGCCGAGACGCCGGCGATCTCGGCGACGTCACCGAGCGCGGCGCGGCGGGCCAGGTAGTCCTCGTGCGCCGAGCGGTAGTCGGCGGCGAGCACCGGATCCTCGGCCAGCCGCTCGGTCATCCCGGCCATCGCCCCGAACCCCTCGAGTCGTCCGACGGCGGAGACGGCGCGCGGGCAGGTGAGGTAGTACAGCGTCGGGAACGGCGTCCCGTCCTCGAGCCGGGGTGCGGTCTGCACCACGTCCGGCAGTCCGCACGGGCAGCGGTGCGCGACCGCCCGTACGCCGCGGGGCGGACGGCCGAGCTGGCGGGCGACGGCGCGCGCATCGGCCGCACTGATCGGGGCGGGCACGCTCAGGGAGCCTCGTCGGTCCGCTGCACCGAGTCCCACAGCTGCGCGTACCACGGTCCGTGCGCCGGGTGCTGCGAGGCGCGGGTCCGGGTGCCGGCGGACTTCGGCCTGCCCCGGGTGACCACGACGTAGGCGGTGTCGCCGGGCATGACGTACTGCAGCCGGCGGCGTGCCTCCGACTTGATGTACGCCGGGTCGGTCAGGTCCCGCTTCCGCTTCTCCAGCGCGTTGACCGCGGCCTGCCGGCGGGCATTCTCCTGTTGCAACGCGGCGATCCGGCCGTTCTCGGCGACGTACTGCCGGAGCGGGTAGGAGACGCTCAGCGCGAGGGCGCACACGACGGCGGCGAGCACGATCGCCCGGGTGGTCATCCGGCGCCGGATCCGGCTCGGCGGGGCCGGAGCCGTCGTGGCGGCGGGATCGGCCACGCTCCGGCGCCGCTGCGGCTCCGGTCGGCTTCCGGTGCGGCCGCGGGGACGGGTGCTCGGGCGGGCGCTCCCGCGGCCCGGCCGCCGCCAACGCTGCTGTCGGGAGCGACGGGGAAGCCGCATGGGCTAGACCTCGCCCTCCTGGCGGAACCGCGGGAACGCTGCGGCGCCGGCGTAGCGGGCCGCGTCGTCGAGTTCCTCCTCGATCCGGAGCAGCTGGTTGTACTTCGCCACCCGCTCGGACCGGGCCGGGGCGCCGCTCTTGATCTGACCGGCGTTCACGGCGACGACGAGATCGGCGATCGTGGTGTCCTCGGTCTCCCCCGAGCGGTGACTCAGCATGCAGGAGAACCCGTTGCGGTGGGCGAGGTCGACGGCATCGAGGGTCTCGGTGAGGGTGCCGATCTGGTTGACCTTGACGAGCAGCGAGTTGGCCGACTGCTCCTCGATGCCGCGCCGCAGCCGCTCGGGGTTGGTGACGAACAGGTCGTCGCCGACGATCTGCACCCGGCCGCCCAGGACCGCCGTCAGGTGGCCCCAGCCCTCCCAGTCGTCCTCGGAGAGCGGGTCCTCGACCGAGACGATCGGGTAGGCCGTCACCAACCGCTGGTAGTACTCCGTCATCTGGTCGGCGGTCTTCGCGCCACCCTCGAACCGGTATCCGTCGTCGCCGTGGAACTCGGTGGCCGCCGCGTCCAGTGCGAGCGCGATGTCATGACCGGGGCTGAATCCGGCGATCCTGATCGCTTCGACGATGAGGTCGAGCGCGTCGGAGTTGGCCTTGAGGTCGGGGGCGAAGCCGCCCTCGTCACCGAGCCCGGTGTTGAGCCCCCGGGACTTCAGCACGCCCTTGAGGGCGTGGTAGGTCTCCGCCCCCCAGCGAAGCGCTTCGGCGAAGGTGGACGCGCCGATCGGCGCGATCATGAACTCCTGGATGTCGACGTTGCTGTCGGCGTGCGCCCCGCCGTTGAGGATGTTCATCATCGGAACGGGCAGCAGGTGCGCGTTGGGACCGCCGAGGTAGCGGAACAGCGGCAGATCGGCCGAGGAGGCTGCGGCCCGGGCGACCGCGAGGCTGACGCCGAGCATGGCGTTGGCACCCAGCCGGGACTTGTCCGGCGTGCCGTCGAGGTCGATGAGCCGGGTGTCGACCAGGCGCTGCTCGCTGGCCTCGAAGCCGGCGAGCTGCGGGCCGATCTCGTCCAGAACGGCCGCGACCGCGCGGGTGACGCCCTTGCCGCCGTAGCGGTCGTCGCCGTCGCGTAGCTCGACGGCCTCGAACTGGCCGGTCGAGGCTCCGCTGGGCACGGCGGCACGGGCGAACGTGCCGTCGTCGAGCGCAACCTCGACCTCGACGGTGGGGTTGCCGCGCGAATCGAGAATCTCGCGCGCGCCGACGGCCTCGATGGTCGCCACAGACGACTCCCTTCCGGACGGATCAGACCGGACAGATGTGCTCGGAGGACCTGCGACCCCCGACTGATGCGCCCGAGCCTAGTCGCCGCCGGGAGGTCCGCCGGACTGCCCCGCCGGGGGGACCGGGACGGGCCGGGCCGGGGCGATCGGCCGGATCAGGCCGTCCGGGTGGAATAGTGCCGCCCGTGGGCAGGCTGTGGCGGCTGCGGGCCGTACGTCAGATGACGCTCGGGCTGGTGCCCCTGCTGGTGATCGGCCTGGCGCTGGTCATCGGGCTGATCGTGAAGGCGCACGATCTCAACAGCCGGCTCGCCCCGGCGTCCGCGGCGGCGACCGGCACGGTGCGCACCGCCGACTCGGCAAACCCGCGGCACGCCTCGGTGTCCTGGACCGATCGCGCCGGCACGGCGCACGTGAGCCGGTTGACCTTTCCGGGCTCCGCGGCGCTGCCGCACGGCACGCGGTTGTCCCTGCACTACGACCCGGGCAACCCCCGGGTCGTCTTCGCCGACGGGGACACCACCTACACCCTGCTCGGCGTGGTGCTCGGCGAGATGGTGCTGGTGGTCGTGATCCTGGCCGTCGCCCTGGCGGTCTCCGCGGTCCGACTCACCCGCCGCCTCATGATGATGCGCCAGCCGGCCGCGACCCTGCCGGTGTCCCGCGTGCACACCAAGCTGGGGCTGATCCAGCGCAGCTTTCTCGTGATCGAGCAGAACCGGCGGGAGTGGTGGGAGCCGGTGTTCTGGGAGCCGGCACTCGACGACCTGATGGCCAGCACCCCTTGCCTGGTCTACGGCGACCCGGCCCGGTCCGGCGTCGTCGTCGACGTCGCCGGGACGACGGTGTGGCCGTCCGGCCGGCGCCGGGCCACCCCTCCCCGCGGCGAGCACCGCAGCAATGCGGGCAGGTGGTCGCGATCGGCGAACAGCCGGCGGGCCGCCGACCCGAAGTGGTCGCCCGCGGCGCAGATCTCCCTGGGCCGCCAGGCACGCGGCGATGCCGCGCTGCTGCTGGCCGCACCGATCATGGGACTGCTGTGGGCCTACATCGACGGGCTGGGCGCGCTCGGTTTCGGCCTGGCGACCGCGTTGTTCCTGGGCGTGCTCTTCTGGGTGCCCAGCGTCTACGGCTCCGACCCGTCCTGACCCGCTGCGACCTCCGGCCAGTAGCGCCGCCAGGCCTGCGCGTCCAGTGTGGTCGGGTCCCGTCCGTCGGCCTCCGCCGCCCGCTCGGCCGCGCGCAGATCGTCGCGGAATCCGAGGGCGACCCGGCGCAGGGCCGCCTCCGCGTCCGCCCCCTGCCCGCGGGCGGCCGCGACCGTCGCGACGAGGGCCTCCGGTACTCCGGCCCTGGCCGCCCGGCGCTGCAGGGCCGCCGCGAGCAGGAGCGCGGGCAGCGTCAGCGGAACGCCGTCGACGGCGGAGCCTCGGCTCTTCTCGGCGCGCTTGATGCGGTCCCAATTGACCGACGTCTCGGCGGCCCCGGACACCTCGACGTCGGCGAAGACGTGCGGGTGCCGGCGTACCAGCTTGTCGACGAGGCCACCGGCGACGTCGTCCACCGACCACGGCTCGTCGTCGTTCTCCTCGGCGAGGCGGGCGTGGAAGACGACCTGCAGGAGCACGTCGCCCAGTTCCTCGCGCAGCGCCTCGGCGTCCTCGTCCTCGAGCGCCTGCAGCGCCTCGTAGGTCTCCTCGACCAGGTACGGCGCCAGGCTGGCGTGCGTCTGCTCGGCGTCCCACGGGCAGCCGCCGGGCGAGCGCAGCCGGTCCATGACCGCGACGACATCGAGCAGCCGGGCGCCGGGCGGGTCCCACGAGCCGTAGACGACCTCCAGCTCGACGGCGGCGCCACCCTCCCGTGCGACAAGATCTCCCACCGCGCGGGCGAATCCGGCGTCCCCGTCCGGTCCGGCCAGCCACACGGCGACCCCGGCGTCGCGGGCCCGGTCGCGGAACGCGCCGGCCCGGGCCCGGTCGTCGTCGGCGCCGCCGAGCGGGTGCACCGCGATCCCAGCGGCCCGAACCGCGCGCGCCTGCGGGGTGTCGGGATCTGCCGCGTAGACAAGCCCGGACCGCAACGCCTCCCAGGCCGGCCAGGACAAGACACCGGCCGGCATCCGGGGCGAGGTCGCGACGAGCAACAGCCGATCGGTCACCGACCGGCCGCCGCCGCCTTCGTCGACGGCGCGGTCACGGCCGGGTTGACCGTGTCGCCGATCGTGCCGCGCTTGACGTTCCAGGTGCCGAACCGCGGGTTGACGGTGATCTTCACCGCGGCGTTCGTGGCGACCGCGGTCCGGCCGGCGTTGTAGGCGCTGATGATGGTCTGCGCCCGCTGGCTCGGTGACAGCGACGCGAGCTTCGGCGTGGTCACCGCGAACACGTGGACGATCGCGACGTGGCCCGCGGCGTTGGGCACGGGCAGGGCGAAGGTGGTACCGGCGTGGATCCCCTGCGAGTGCGCGGCACCGAAGGCCTGCTGGAACTGGGACTGGGACACCGAGACCGGGGCACCGAGCGTGTTGGTCGCGGGGTGGGCGCGAGCCAGGGCGGGGTAGGACGCCGGGTTGGCGGCGAGCTTCGCCGCCACCGTCTTGGCGACGGCCGCACTCGGGAGCTCGATGATGCCGACGCGGTACTGCGCGGGCAGCGGCGCGATGCCCTTCTGGATCGCGAGCTCCGCGGTGAGGGCGACGTCCCGGAAGAAGGCGGTCTGTCCGTTGTGGGCGACACCGAGACTGGCGAGCTGGCTGTCGAGGTTCTGGCCGTTCTGCGAGCCGGCCTGCACGCCCTGCACCAGGTCGCTGACCTCGGCGCCGCTGACCGCGAGGTGCTCCCGCGCCGCGACCTTCTGCACCAGCAGGTGGTAGATCGCGTTGTCGAGCACCTGCCGCCGGTACGCCGGCTCCTTACCGGACCAGGCCTTGTTGATCGCCGGGTTGGCCAGCCCGGTGTCGACCGTGTGTTGAGCTGGTTGGTGCTGATCGTCTGGTCGCCGACGTAGGCGGCGGTCGCCGACCGGGTCTGGCACCCGGCAAGGGCGCCGACCGCCCCGAGAGCGGCGAGGGCGAGGGCAGCAACTCGGGTCCCGGAACGTCTCACAAGGCGCGATGTTCTCACGTGGCGTCGGCCCCGGCGGGCGTCGGGGTGTCGAGCACGCTGTCGAGGACCGAGCGGCACCAGTCGAGGAGCGCAACGTCACGCACCGGCTCCTGACCCGGGCGCGGCGGCGAGGTGAGGGTGCCGTCGGAGCCTCGGGAGGGTCGCGGGACCGAGATCGTCGCGACCGCGTTCTTGTAGATGCTGCCGGGATGGATCCGGCGGAGCCTCAGCTCCTGCGACTCGCGCAGCGTGGCCGGCGAGAAGCGCACCGTGCGGCCCTGCAGCGATACCTCGCTGATCCCGACGGCCCGCGCATGGGCCCGGAACCGGGCCACCGCGAGCAGGTTGGCGACGGGCTGCGGCGGGTCGCCGTACCGGTCGGTCAGCTCCTCGCGCGACCGCCTCGACGTCGGACTCCGTCGGTGGCCGACGCGAGCTTGCGATAGGCCTCCATCCGCAGCCGCTCGCCGGGGACGTAGTCGTGTGGCAGGTGCGCGTCGATCGGCAGGTCGATCTTGACCTCGACCGCCTCGACCTCGCGCCTTCGGCACCGGCCTCGCCGGTGGCCTTGCGGAAGTCGGCGACCGCCTCGCCCACCATCCGCACGTAGAGGTCGAAACCGACGCCGGCGATGTGCCCGGACTGCTCACCGCCCAGCAGGTTGCCGGCGCCGCGGATCTCGAGGTCCTTCATCGCGACAGCCATGCCGGCGCCGAGGTCGGTGTTCTGCGCGATCGTGGCGAGCCGGTCGTGGGCGGTCTCGGTCAGCGGCGTCTCCGGCGGATAAAGGAAGTAGGCGTAGGCACGCTCCCGGCCGCGGCCGACCCGGCCGCGCAGCTGGTGCAGCTGGGAGAGCCCGAGCAGGTCGGACGCGGTCGACGATCAGGGTGTTGGCGTTGGCGATGTCGAGACCGGACTCGACGATCGTCGTGCAGACCAGGACGTCGAACTCCTGCTCCCAGAAACGCGACCATGACCTGCTCGAGCGCGTCCTCGTTCATCTGGCCGTGCGCCACCGCGACCCGCGCCTCGGGCACGAGCTCGCGCAGCCGGCGGGCGGCCCGCTCGATCGACTCGACCCGGTTGTGCACGTAGAAGACCTGGCCGTCGCGCAGCAGCTCCCGGCGGATCGCCGCGCCGACCTGCTTGTCGTCGTAGGCGCCGACGAAGGTCAGCACCGGGTGCCGTTCCTCAGGCGGGGTGGGGATGGTCGACATCTCGCGGATGCCGGTGAGTCGCCATCTCCAGCGTGCGCGGGATCGGGGTGGCACTCATCGACAGCACGTCGACGGCGGTGCGCAGCTCTTCAGATATTCCTTGTGCTCGACGCCGAAGCGCTGCTCCTCGTCGACGATCACCAGGCCGAGATCCTTGAACCGCGTGCTGGGCTGCAGCAGGCGATGGGTGCCGATGACGACGTCGACGCTGCCGTCGGCGACGCCCTCGACGACCTGCTGCTGCTCCTTGGGGTGTTGAACCGGCTCAGCGCGCCGACATTGCACCGGGAACTGCGCGAACCGCTCGGCGAAGGTCGAGTAGTGCTGCTGGGCGAGCAGCGTCGTCGGCACCAGGACGGCGACCTGCTTGCCGTCCTGCACCGCCTTGAACGCCGCGCGGACGGCGATCTCGGTCTTGCCGTAGCCGACGTCGCCGCAGATCAGCCGGTCCATCGGGACCGGCCGCTCCATGTCGGCCTTCACCTCGTTGATGGCGCCGAGCTGGTCGGGGGTCTCGACGTACGGGAAGGCGTCCTCGAGCTCCCGCTGCCACGGGGTGTCGGCGCCGAAGGCGTGTCCCGGTACGGCGGTGCGCGCCGAATAGAGCCGGATCAGCTCGGCGGCGATCTGCCGGACGGCCTTGCGGGCCCGGCCCTTGCGTCTTCGCCCAGTCCGAGCCGCCGAGCCGGTTGAGCGTCGGCTGCTCGCCGCCGACGTAGCGGGTCACCAGGTCCAGGGCGTCGGTCGGCACGAAGAGCCGGTCCGGCGGCTGGCCGCGCTTGGCCGGGGCGTACTCGAGGACGAGGTATTCGCGCTCGCCGCCGCCGACGGTGCGCCGCACCATCTCGACGTAGCGCGCCGACGCCGTGCTGCTCGTGGACGACGGAGTCGCCGGGCGCGAGCTGCAACAGGTCGATGGCGTTGCGCCGCCGGGACGGCATCCGCAGCATGTCCTTGGTCGACTGCCCGCGCTGGCCGGTGATGTCGGCCTCGGTCAGGACGGCGAGCCCGGAGCGGATCGCTGATGAAACCGTGTTCGAGCTGCCCGGTGACCACACTCACCTGCCGCTCGGCCGGCTGCTCGGCCAGATCCGGCAGCAGCCGGGCCGGGACGTCGGCGTCGGCGAGCACCTCGACCGCGCGCTGCGCGGGACCGTGCCCGGCGAAGACGAAGGTGACCCGCCAGCCGTCGCGGATCCAGCCCGGCCAGGTCCTGCACGGCCCGCGCTCGGTCTCGCCGCGGTAGGAATCGGCCTCCCGGGCCGGTATCAGCGCGGTGTTCGTCCTCCAGCTCCGCATCCGCGGTGAACGGCGTGACGGTCCACCACGGGATGCCGAGCCCGACCGCGGTCTCGCGCAGGTCGGCGACGCCGTGGTAGGCCGCCGCGCCCAGGTCGATCGGCGCCGCTCCGCCAGAGGCCGCGGCCGCCCAGGAGGCGGCCGAGGAACTCCTCGCTGGTGCGCACCAGGTCCACGGCCCGGGCGCGGACCCGCTCCGGGTCGCACACGCATGACGTGGGTGCCGCGCCGGCAGGTCGTGCAGCACCGGTCGCAGCTCGTCGACCAGCACCGGCGCGAGCGACTCCATGCCCTCGACCGCGATGACCCGTCGGCGAGCCGGTCGAACATCTCAGCCAGCTCGGCCTGCCGGCGGCGGCCTGCACCGCGGCCTGCTCCTTGGCCCGCTCCCGGACGGCCGGGGTGAGCAGGAGCTCGCGGCACGGCGGGGCCCAGAGTCCGTGCTCGGCACGCTCCGACCGTCGGCGGCGGCCCGATCGCGCCTGGTCGGCGACGGCGAACGCGCGGATCTCCTCGACGGTGTCGCCGAAGAACTCCACCCGTACCGGGTGCTCCTCGGTGGGCGGGAAGACGTCGACGATGCCGCCGCGCACGGCGAGCTCGCCGCGCTTCTCGACCAGGTCCACCCGCGCGTAGCCGATGTCGACCAGCGCCTCGACCATCCGGTCGAGGTCGACCTCGTCGTCGGCTGTGGACGGTGACCGGCTCCAGGTCGCCGAGACCGGCGACCACCGGCTGCAGCAGGCTGCGTACCGGCGCGACGACGACCCGGAGCGGCCCGGTCGCCGGATCGTCGCCGGACGGGTGCGCCAGCCGTCGCAGCACGGCCAGCCGCTGTCCGACGGTGTCCGACCGCGGGGAGAGCCGCTCGTGCGGCAGCGTCTCCCAGGACGGCAGCAGGGCCGACCTCGTCGGGGCTGAGCAGGTCGCCCAGCGCGGCGAGCAGGTCCTCGACCTTCACGGGTGGTGGCCGTGACCGCGAACACCGTCCGGCCGGCACCCCCGCGGGCCGGGTCGGCGGCGAGGGCGGCGACGGCGAACGCCCGCAGGGCGGGCGGGGCCGTCAGGTCGAATGCCGGGGCGCCCGCACGGGCGACCGCATCGGCGAGGGCGGTATCGGAGAGCGTGGCGTCGAGCAGACCGGCGAGGGTCATCGGGTCCTTCGGGGCAGGCCGTCGGGCGGGCTGGCAGCACAAACGCCCCCGGACGAGGTGCCGACCAGGGGTTGTTACCACGGTACGCCCGGCCCGCCGGACACCTCCACGGGTTACCTGCCGCCGCCCGGGACCCGCACGCCCGCCTCTGGCGCCGGCCACCTCCTCGTCCCCAGCGCTCCCCGGCGCCCACAATCTTCTCGCCCCCAGAGGTCCCGGCCCCCGCCGATCCCCCCAACGCTCCCGGCCCCCGCCGATCGCCTCCCCCCGGGCGACATCGGGCGCTCTACTCGCAAAAACAGGCCTTCGATGCGAGTAGCGCGTCCTACGTCGGCCGCACGCGTCCGACGAGGCGACATCGGGCGCCGTACTCGCACATTGGCCCTGATCATGCGAGTAGCACGCACGATGTCGACCCCGTACCTGCCGACCCCCGCCCCGCCGACTCACACCGCCGAGCCGCGGCCCACCCCCCGCCGGCTGGGGGCGTCGACCGGCGGCGCGCGCCTCGGCTGCCCGGCCGATAGGCTGGACCGCAGGCAGAGCACCTGAACGGCCCTGTCACCGACGCTTCCCGCACCGAAGCCCGATGGGGGCCCCGCGCATGCGTGCCGAGACGACTCCGGACGTCCCCGACCCGACGGCAGCATCCGAGCAAGCCGACGCCGCTGCCGAATCCGAGCGCGCCGACGCCGCGCTGCGGTCCGACATCCGGCGCCTGGGTAACGCTCTCGGCGAGTCACTCGTCCGGCAGGAGGGCGAGGATCTGCTCGCCCTGGTCGAGCGGGTCCGGGCCCTGACCCGGGAGGACGGCGCGGCCGCATCCGAGCTGCTCGGATCCATCGACACCGGGCAGGCCACCCTGCTGGTCCGGGCCTTCTCGGCCTACTTCCACCTGGCGAACGTCGCCGAGCAGATGCACCGGGGCCGGGAGCTTCGCCGCCGGCGGGCCCGGCAGGGCGGCTGGCTTGAGCACGCGATCGGCCGGGTGCTCGAGAGTGGCGTGCCGCCCGAGGAGGTCGCCGCGACGGTCGGCCGGCTCGCCGTACGGCCGGTGTTCACCGCCCACCCCACCGAGGCGTCCCGCCGCTCGATCCTCACCAAGCTGCGCGCGGTGTCCGATCTGCTGGCCGACGAGCCACCCGATCCGGCCGGGCGGCGCCGCGCGGACCGGGCGCTCGCCGCCCTGGTCGACCTGCTCTGGCAGACCGACGACCTCCGGCTGCACCGCCCGGACCCCATGGACGAGGCGCGCAACGTCGCCTACTACCTGGACGAGCTGCTCGCCGACACCGTGCCCGACGTCCTGACCGAGCTGGCCGAGGAGCTCGACCGGATCTCGGTCTCGCTCCCCGACGACGCCCGCACGCTGTCGTTCGGCACCTGGATCGGCGGCGACCGGGACGGCAATCCCAACGTCTCCCCGGAGGTCACCGACCAGGTCCTCCTGCTCCAGCACGAGCACGCGATCCGCGGTCTGCTGGCGGCGTGTGAACGCGTCATCGACACCCTGTCCACGTCGAGCCGGATCGCCGGGGCGTCCAACGCCCTGGTCACCAGCGTCGAGACCGACCTCGCCGTGCTCCCCGAGGTCGAGGCGCGCTACCTGCAGATGAACGCCGAGGAACCCTACCGGCTCAAGCTGTCCTGCATCCGCGCGAAACTGATCAACACCCGGCACCGGCTCGCGACCGGGTCGGCGCACGAGCCGGGCCGCGACTACCTCGGCAGCGGCGAACTGCTCACCGATCTCGAGACGATGCGCGACTCGCTGCACCTGCACAAGGGCCGGCTGATCGCCGATGCGAGCCTGACGCGCATCATCCGGTCGGTGGCGACGTTCGGCCTGCACCTCGCGACGATGGACGTCCGGGAGCACGCCGAGGCGCACCACGGCGTACTGGCCCAGCTCTTCGACCGGCTCGGCGAGCTCGACCGCCCGTACGCCGAGCTCGACCGGCAGGAACGCACGGCACTGCTGTGCCGGGAGCTCGACGGGACGCCGGCCGCTGGCGTCGACCGACCTGCAACTCGATGACGCGGGGACGCGGACCTACGCCGTCTTCGGCGTCATCCGCGACGCGCTCGAACGGTTCGGGCCCGAGGTGGTCGAGAGCTACATCATCTCGATGACGCGGGGCATCGACGACGTCCTCGCCCCGGTCCTGCTCGCCCGCGAGGCCGGCCTGATCGGCGTCCACACAGGCCGGGCGCAGGATCGGGTTCGTGCCGCTGCTCGAGACCGCCGAGGAGCTGCGGGCCGGCCGGTGAGATCCTCGACGCACTGCTGCAGGACCCGGCGTACCGGCAGATCGTCGCCCTGCGCGGGGACGTGCAGGAGATCATGCTCGGCTACTCCGACTCCAACAAGGACGCCGGCATCACCACCTCGCTGTGGGAGATCCACCGGGCGCAGCGGGCGCTGCGCGACGTCGCGGCCCGGCACGGTGTGCGGCTGCGGCTCTTCCACGGCCGCGGCGGCACGGTCGGCCGCGGCGGCGGCCCGACGCACGACGCGATCCTCGCCCAGCCGCAGGCACCCTGGACGGCGCGATCAAGCTCACCGAGCAGGGCGAGGTGATCTCCGACAAGTACGCGCTTCCGTCGCTGGCGCGGGAGAACCTCGAGCTGACTGGTCGCGGCCGTCCTCGAAGCGGTCGCTGCTGCACCGGGTCGTCCCGGCTCGGCCCCGGCCAGGTCCAGCGCTGGGACGAGGTGATGGACACGATCTCCGAGGCGGCGCACGCGGCGTACCGCCGGCTCGTCGACGACCCCGCCCTGCCGGCCTACTTCCTCGCCTGCACCCCGGTCGAGCAGCTCGGCGAGCTCAACATCGGTTCGCGACCGTCGAAGCGACCGGACTCCGGCGCCGGCCTCGAGGGCCTGCGGGCGATCCCGTGGGTGTTCGGCTGGACCCAGACCCGGCAGATCGTCCCCGGGTGGTTCGGCGTCGGATCGGGCCTTGCCGCGGCCCGCGAGGCCGGGCTGGGCGACGATGCTCGCACGAGATGTACGCCGAGTGGACCTTCTTCCGCACCTTCATCTCCAACGTCGAGATGACCCTGGCCAAGACCGACCTCGGGATCGCCGCCCGCTACGTCGAGACCCTCGTCGATCCCGCGCACCGGCACATCTTCGAACTGGTCGAGGCTGAGCACGACCGCACGGTCACCGAGGTGCTGCGCGTCACCGGCGAGCGGGCCCTCCTCGATGCGCAGCCGGTGCTGCGCCGGACGCTCGCCGTGCGCGACACCTATCTCGAACCGATCCACCACCTGCAGGTCGCCCTGCTGGCCCGCCACCGGGCGCGGCGACGACGACGTCCGGCTCCGCCGCGCGCTGCTGCTCTCGGTCAACGGCATCGCCGCCGGGCTGCGCAACACCGGCTGAGCCGCACCCGCTCGTCGTTCGCCGTCCCGCCCAGATCGCGGCATGGCACAATTCATCTGACTGCAAACCAAAGTGAATCGATGGGCATACATGTGTAGCGACCTGCGACCCCCGGCAGCCCGCCGGTGACCGCGCCGGACACCCGGCTCCCCGACGAGCTGCAGACGCTGCCGTCGATGGTGCCGACCGCCCGGGAGCTCGGTGACCTCGAGCTCCTCCTGACCGGCGCGTACCGGCCGCTCACCGGCTTCCTTGGCCGCTCGGACGCCGAGGCGGTCGCCTCGACCGGGCGACTGGCGGACGGGACCCCGTGGCCGGCACCGGTCACCGTGTCGGTCCCCGACGAGACCGGCGCAGGCGACTCCCTGGTTCTCGCCGACCCCGAGGGTGCCCCCCTCGCCGTCCTCGCCGTCGAGGCGACCTGGACCGGCGCCGACGGCCGGCGCCGGGCGGGCGGGCCGGTGCGCGCGCTCCGGCCGGCCGAACACGGCACCTTCGCCCGGCTCCGCCGGTCGCCCGCCGAGGTCCGCGCCGAGCTGGGCGACGGCCCGGTGCTCGCCCGGGTGACCGCGGACCCGCTGCTCACCGGCGAGCTGACCCAGCTGTCCCGCCGGGCCGAGAGCCTCGGCGCCCGCGTGCTCGTCCTGCTCGCCGTCGGGGAGACCGGCGGGCTGCCGCCGGAGACCCTGGTCCGCGCCGTGCTCGCCGCCCGACCACACCTGCCGAAGGGCACCGTCGTCGTGCCGGTGCCGTTGTCCACCCTCGACGACCCGGACCGCGACCTGCTGCTCCGTGCGCACGTCGCCGCGGCCTACGGCGCGACCCGCCTGCACGCCGATCGCGAGGTGGCGCAGTCCCCCATCCCCGTCGCCGCCGATCCCGACGTCACCGATGCGCACCGGGCGCTCGCCGTCGCGCTCGACGAGGGCGACGAACTGCCCGCCGCTCTCGTCCCCACCGAGGTCGCGACCGAGCTCCGCGCCGCCCGGCCGCCGCGTCATCGGCGGGGAGTGGTCGTCTTCTTCACCGGGCTGTCCGGCTCCGGGAAGTCGACGGTCGCTCGCGGCCTGCACGATGCGCTGCTGGAGAGCGGCGACCGCACGGTGAGCCTGCTCGACGGCGACGTCGTACGCCGGCTGCTGTCCGCCGGCCTGACCTTCTCCCGGGCCGACCGCGACCTCAACATCCGGCGGATCGGCTACGTCGCCGCGGAGGTCGCCCGGCACGGCGGCATCGCGCTGTGCGCCCCCATCGCCCCGTATGCCGCCACCCGGGCGGAGGTGCGGGCCCGGGTGGGCGAGGTCGGGGACTTCATCCTCGTCCATGTCGCCACCCCGCTGGCGGTGTGCGAGGCGCGGGACCGCAAGGGCCTCTACGCCAAGGCGCGGGCCGGCCTGATCCCGGAGTTCACCGGCGTCTCCGATCCCTACGAGGAGCCCCGCGACGCCGACCTGGTGCTGGACACGTCGCAAACGACCGAGCAGGACGCGGTCGGCCGAGTGCTCGGGCTGCTCACCGACCGTGGCTACCTGAATGGGGGTGTCCGATGGACTGGTGGCTGACCTTCGCCGGGTTCCTCGTCGGCGTCGTCGTCGGGATGACCGGTATGGGGGGCGGGGCGTTGATGACCCCGATCCTCGTGCTCTTCTTCGGCATCCAACCGCTGGCCGCGGTCTCGAGCGACCTGGTCGCCGCGGCACTCATGAAACCGGTCGGCGGCATGGTCCACCTGCGCCGGGGCACCGTGAACCTCACGCTGGTGAAGTGGCTGGTGATCGGATCGGTGCCCTGCGCGTTCGCGGGCGTCTTCGTCGCCAAGGCAATCGGGGGCGACCAGGTCGAGACGGTGATCCAGATCGCGCTCGGGGTCGCGTTGCTGCTCGCGTCGGCGTCGCTCATCGTCAAGGCCTACATGTCGATGGGCGAGCGCGCCCGCAGGCGGGACGGCCTGCTGCCCAGCCGCCCGGACCAGTCCGGCGCACCGGTCGTCGACGTCCGGATCCTCCCGACCATCGCGATCGGCGCCGTCGGCGGTCTGGTCGTCGGGATGACCTCGGTCGGATCGGGCTCCCTGATCATCATCGCGCTGATCATGATCTATCCGATGCTGCAGCCGTCGTCGCTCGTCGGCACCGACCTGGTGCAAGCGGTGCCGCTGGTCGCATCGGCGGCGCTCGCCCACGTGCTCTTCGGAGACTTCCACCTGGGCATCACCGTCGCGCTGGTGATCGGATGCATACCGGGCGTCTTCCTCGGCGCGACCCTGTCCTCCCGGATGCCGGGGGGATCGTGCGCCGGGCACTCGCCTTCGTCCTGCTCGCCTCCGGCCTGAAGCTGCTCGGCGCCAGCAATGTCACCACCATCGTGATCCTCGTGATCGTCGTCGTCGTCGGGCCGCCGGTGTGGATGTGGCTGCGGAAGCGGCACGGATTCCCACCGCTGGCGTCGCAGGAGCGGGCGGCCGACCCGTCAGCCGCGGACGCCGAGGAGCCCGCGGCCGCGGATCTGGGCGATCGACGGCCGGACTCCTAGTGCCCGGACAGCGCACCGGGCCCCGGTCAGATGACCGGGGCCCGGGGGTGGTGTCCCGCCGATCCGGGACTCCCTTTCGCTAGAGCAGCGCCGTACTCAGGGCAGAAGCACCTTGAGCAGCGACGGCAGGCTCGCGACCTGGCGGAATGCCGACTGCGCCATCGAGGTGCTGTTGATCCGGGTGTCGCCGCGCGGAGCGGCCGGCGAGTCGAAATACACCAGCGCCTTGATCTTGGGGAACTTCGCGAGCTCGGTCATCGTCGACTTGAAGAACGCCGGCTTGTCGAGCGGGGTGGTGCTGTGCTCGAACGCGCCCCACTCACCGATCATGACCGGCTTCGACGGGTGCTTGGTGGTCGCCCAGGTGTAGAAGCCCGGCCACGGGGAGTTCGCCCCGTACCTGCGGTTCACCATTCCGGCGAAGTCGCCGCACTTGCCCGCGCGGACGCACGCGTACGGGTCCTCCGCAATCCAGTCGACCACGTCGTCGCCCGGGTAGAGCGCATTGAACCAGGGCTTGCTGCTCCAGTCCGGGTCGCCCATGTAGTCAACGACGGTGATCGCGTTGTGCACGCCGTCGTTGCGCAGCCGCTGCACGACGTGGCGGAACATCGCCCGGAAGTCCGACGCGGTGTTTCCGGAGCCGGCCGTCGCGTTGACGTCGTTCTCCGGCTCGTGGTGGATCGTCAGGAAGAACTTCTTCGTGAAGGTCGACTTGAGGTACGCCGCCTCCTTGTCGATCACACCGTCCGAGGCGCCCTTGGCGACCTGCGCCCACGTGTGTCCGGCCTCCGGCTTCCAGTTCTCGAAGAGGAGACGGTGCTGGCTGGCGATCCCGATTTCCTCCTTGGTCGGGAAGAGTTGTGGGGCCACATGGTAGTTGTGGAAGATATCCATGTGCTGGCCGGCGGTCTTCTCGAAGTTCGCGATCGCCTGCGCCCTCGGCGTTGAGGTGTACTCAGCGGGCGCAACCCCCTGCATGACCCCGCAGGACGGGACCAGGTAGGCGGAGAGCCCGCAGGTGCCACTGGTCGCAGCCGACTTGGCCGTGCCCGTGGTCGAGGATGGGGTCGATCCCGATGCGATGGACGCGATCGCGACCAGTGCGGATGTCGCGACGGCGGCGACGGTGGTGACTCGCAGGGCGAATGCGGATCGGGAACGACGTGACGTGCGGTGCGGTGCTGCGTGACGATGTCTTGCTGGTGATCGGTGCCGTGATGGACTCACTCAGACACTCCACTTCTCGGTCAATGTGTCATGGGCGGGCCCCCCTCTTGTCATCAGCCATTCCGTGATGGCCGATTCCCAAGTGCACGACGGTGATCGGCCTGCCGTGCACTGGTGCGACACCATAGCCGAGGGACGCGTGTGACGACATTCGAAAGTGGCCCGGAAAAAATGGCGGCCCGGATTGCCTTCGATAAACCGGACATCGCCGGAGCCGAAGACTTCTCGACACGAAGTCGACGAGCGGCATGAGGAATGCTGCCGACGTCTTCCGTAGATGACGGCACGCACGCGATCGACTACCCAAACGGGAACGACGGCCGTCGGATTCGCCGTGCGCACCCCCGCGGAGGTCGTTCGCGCCGATGCGGTCGTTCGCGCATGGCATAACCGGAGTCCGTCGACGACCGCCCGTGAGCCGTCCGCCCGGCAGCCCGGCAGCCCGCCGGGCCGCACCATTCCGCATGAACGTGACGTTCATGCGGCTAGAGCGCTTGAACGTCACGTTCAAGCGGAATCCCAGGGGCGGGGATCCGGGGGCGGGGATCCGGGGGCGGGGATCCGGGGGCGGGGATCCGGGGGCGGGCAAGCGCTCTGCATCCGAGCGGTTACCCGCCAGGGAGATGGCCCCCGGCGACGGGGGTAGGTTGTCGGGAAACTGGCGTCGCTTCCGGCTAACCTGGATACGCTCGGTCTTGGTCACCATGCTGATCGCCGTCCTGCCGCGCCTTGGGGTTCTGCCGGCGAGGGCAGTGGGGGAAGGGTCTTAACGCGGTCATGGATAATGGCACGGAGCGGTCCAAATCGTACGAACTCGTCGATTACTGGGTCGTCCTCCGCCGACGGTGGGCATGGGTCCTCGCCGGGCTCGTGATCGGCGCACTCCTCGCCGGCACCTATCTGCACGTGGCCTCGAAGTCCTACACGTCGACCGCCGGGGTGCTCGTCACCCCGACCGGGGTCGACACCTCCTCCTCCTCGTCGGTGGTCGGTGGCCGGACGAAGACCGACGTCAACCTCGACACCGAGTCCCAGCTGGTCCAGTCCAGCGTCGTCGCCAACGGGGCGCGCACGATCCTGCACTCGACAACCCCGGCCGACCAGCTCGCCGGAAACGTCGCCGTGACCGTCCCGCCCAACTCCTCGGTCCTGTCGATCGGCTACACCGACCACAATCCCCAGGCGGCCCAGAGCGGTGCGCTGGCCTTCGCCCAGGCGTATCTGGCCAATCGGACCAGCACCGCGAAGGCGTCGGTCGCCTCCCAGGTGGCGTCGTTGAAGGCGCAGATCAAGGGCTTGGACACCCAGTTGCAACAGGTCACCGGGAGGATCGCGACCGAGCCCACCAACTCACCGGACCGGGCGCTCGCTCAGGCCCAGCAGAACACCATCTCGACCCAGATCTCGTCACTCTCGACCAACCTCACCCAGCTGACCACGGCAGCGGTGACCCCCGGGTCCATCATCTCGGCGCCGAAGCTGCCGGGCTCACCCACGAGCCCGAAGACGACCTTCTCCCTCGCCGGCGGACTGCTGGCCGGCCTCCTGCTCGGGTTGATCATGGCGGTCATCCGGGAGAAGAGCGACCACCGGGTGTCCGGCGCGGGGGACCTCGAGCGCCGGCTCGACCTTGCAGTGCTCGCACAGCTGCCGCCCACCCGCCGCCGCCAGAAGGAGGGCCTGGCCCTGACGTCGTCGCCGGTCGGTGCCGTGTTCCGCCGGCTGGCCAACCAGGTGCAGGCGGCCCTCGGCGGGACCCACCGCGCCCTGCTGGTCGCGCCGGTCGACGCGGGGACCGGACCGGCATTGGTTGCGCCCAACCTCGCCGCCGCGCTGGCCCGCGGCGGCTCCAACGTCATCCTCGTGTGCGCCGATCCGGCCTCCCAGTCGACGACCCGGGTCCTGGACGTGGCCGGGTCCGAGGGGCTCGCGGAGATCCTTTATGACCACCGCAGCATCGAGGACGTCGTCACGCACCTGACCAAGCTCCCCCGCCTGCTGGTCATCGGCCCCGGCGTCCGGTCCGAGCTCGCCGACGAAGGTCTGCCCAACGACAAAACGTCGTCCCTGCTCGACGCGCTGCGCACGACCGCCGACTACGTCATCGTCGAGGCGCCGCCGACGTCGAGGAGCGCCGACGCGCAGACCCTCGCCGCGCAGGTGGACGCCACCGTCGTCGTGGTCGAGCCGAAGGTCACGACCTACAGCCGCGTCCTCGACGCCGTCCACCAGCTCGACGGCGTGGGGTCGGAGATCCTCGGCAGCGTGGTCGCACCCACCGTCCGCTGGACGGCGGCGCCGAAGGAGTCGATGACCAAGCACGCGCTTCCCCGGAGCAACGTCGCCGGGTCACGCCGCGAGCCCCTGTCGGGGGCCGCCCACGTCGAGAAGTCCGCGCCGGCGAGTGATCCCGCGGCCATCGCCACCAGCCCTACGCCGGAGTCCTGAGCGGGCCGCTGATGTCTCGTCAGCGTCCGCTCGCGAGCGGACTCCTTCTCGTGCTTGCCATCACCGTGCCCGCACTCGCCGGCTGCCAGTCGGGCAGCCCGGCGAGTGGCGCGACGCGCTCCACAACCCCGGCCCCCTCCTCGACGACCGCGTCGCCGACACCCACGCCCACCTCGGCGTCAGCTGGTCCGGAGGCGACCTTCCCGCTCACGGGTGAGCCGGCGCCGGGAGGCGGACCGGCCGCGCAGCCGGTCCTGGCGGTCGCGGTGCCCAGCGGGCCCGGCCTTCCGCCGCCGACCGGGCTGCAGGCCGCGGATGTCGTCTACGTGGACTACCCCGGAGCGGGGATCGCCCGCTACGTCGGGCTCTATCAGTCGCAGCGTCCCGCCCGCATCGGGCCGGTCGGACCGGCAGCGCCCGAGGACGTCCGGCTGCTCGACACGCTGCACCCGCTGTTCGCTTTCGCCGACGGTCCGAAGCGCTTCGTGAAGCCCCTGACCCACAGCTCGATCGTCGGGCTCCCCCGCTCGGCACATCCCACGGCCTACACCGGGACAGCCCCCGCGCTCGACGCCCTGCCGAAGGCGCTGATCGCCCTCGCGCCGCCGCAGAGCGTGCCACCGCCGGTGCTGATCTCCCACTCCCAGCCACTGGCCGGCGTCGGCGTCCACCCGGCGCGCACCCTGAGCATCACCGTGCCCGGTCGGGCACAGGTCACCTGGCACTACGACACCGCGTCGCGCGCCTGGCGGCAGGCCGGCGCCGGCGGGGCCACCGCCACCAACCTCATCGTGCAGACCATGCCCTACCGCTCCGTCCTCGACCGCAACCACGGAACGCCGGTGCGCAGCCCGGTCATCGTCGGCGAGGGCACCTGCCTCGGCGCCTCGCTCGACCGGGCGGCCGCCTGCCGATGGACGAAGCCGGGCCGATCGAAGCTGACGAACTACATCGACGGGGCCGGCGTTCCGCTGCAGTTCGCGCCGGGCCGCACCTGGATCGCCCTGGTCCCTCCCGGTAGCGCCGTGAAGGCCGGGTGACACGGCGATGACCACGACCTCACAGACCCGGGCCGGGAACGTCCCCCGCAGCCCGCACCCCAGCGCCCGCTTGCTGCAGGCCCGCCCCGTACGCATCTTCTCCCTGCGGCCCGGCTGGCCGCTGGTGGCGTTGCTCGCGCTCTATCCCCTGTGGTGGGCGATGGGACTGGGCACCTTCATCTTTCCCATTCTCGCCGTGCCCATGGCCATCGAGTTGATGCGCCGGCGGCCGATCAAGGTACCGCCGGGATTCGGGGTGTGGCTGCTCTTCCTCTTCTGGGTGTTCGTGAGCCTGATCATGCTCAACGAGAACCCCCCGGGGACCCGGAGCGGCAGCAGCCAGATCCTCTCCGAAGCGCTGCGCATCCTGGAATACCTGTCCGCGACGATCATCTTGTTGTACGCGGGAAACCTGACGGAGAAGGAGATGCCGCAGCGGCGGCTCACCACCCTGCTGAGCTATCTCTTCCTGGTCACGGTCGGCGGCGGCCTCCTCGGGCTCGTCGCGCCGAGGTTCCAATTCACCGCCCCACTCGAATTGTTGCTGCCGCACTCCATGCGCAACAACCTGTTCGTGCAGAGCCTGGTGCACCCCACGGCGGCCCAGATCCAGACCGTGCTCGGGTATTCGGCGCCCCGGCCGAGTGCGCCGTTCGGCTACACCAACACCTGGGGTAACTGTCTGTCGATCCTCCTGGTGTGGATCA
Source organism: uncultured Actinomycetota bacterium (assembly GCA_963828605.1). Classification (GTDB taxonomy): domain Bacteria; phylum Actinomycetota; class Actinomycetes; order Mycobacteriales; family QHCD01; genus DASXJE01. The sequence goes on from CAWHER010000001.1 coordinate 1,656,299, forward strand.
TCGTCGGCTGGGTCATCCGGGGCTCGTCCCGCCAGCGCATCATCGGTCTCGTCGCGGTCGCGATCTCGGTGGTGCCGATCGTCTTCTCCCTCAATCGCGGCCTGTGGGTTGCGCTCGGGGTGTGCGCGATCTACGTCGCCGTCCGACTCGCCACCCGCGGCAAGGTGCTTGCCGTCGGCGTCCTCGCCGTCGTCCTGGTCGGAGGAGCCACCGCGTTCGTCGTGTCACCGCTGCACGACGTGGTCACGAGCCGGTTCCAACACGGGCAGAGCAACAGCATCCGCAGCTACACGGTCACCCAGGCGATCACCGGCGCGACCCACTCGCCGATCCTCGGCTACGGAAGCACCCGCAACACGCTCGGCAGCGCCCAGTCCATCAGCGTCGGCAAATCCGCGACCTGCCAGCTCTGCGGCAACAGCACCATCGGGAGCAACGGACAGTTCTGGCTGGTGCTGATCTCCCAGGGCTACGTCGGCGCGATCCTCTACGTCTGGTTCTTCATCGCCGCGGCGTGGCGCTATCGACGGGACAGATCTGCCATCGGCATGGGTGGCGTCCTCGTCCTGCTGCAATCATTCGTCTACATGTTGGTCTACAACGCGCTCATCGTGCCGCTGGTCCTCTACATGCTGTCCGTGGCGCTGATGTGGCGCAACGACATGCAGAGCACGAGCGGATCCACCACGTCGCCTGCACTGTCCCGCCGGCATTCGACCGCGCTCTCCACGCAAACCGGGGGCCGGGTCGCCACGTGATGTCCACCCGAGCGATCCCGTCCCGCGGTCTGGTTCCCTCCAGCGCGGACGGTGCGGCGCGGACCGCCTACCTCCGTGAGATCGGCGGACTGTTGTGGCCGCCGCCCGCGTCGGTCGACGTCGGCCGCGCCCGATCCGGTCCACCGGCCACGGAGTTCCTCCTCGTCCCCGACGCGAGCCGGCCCCGGCTGCTGCTGCCCGCCGGCCGTCCCCGGGTCGCCGCGGCGGCGGTCCGGCGCTACAGCGAACCGCGCTCGCGACTGACCTGGCTGCGCACCCAGGCGCTTTCTCTGGCGATCCGCACCGGGATCGGAGACCGGCTCATACGCGACCGCGTCCGGATCTACCGCGGTGCCGAGCAGGAGACCATCGAGACCTATCTGCGCGAGGTTCTCGGGACCGATATCCGGATCAGCCTGCACATCGGGCCGCCGCGCGCCAACCGCAAGCCGGTGCTGCAGCTGCTGACCGACAACGGTGACACCGTCGGCTTCGCCAAGATCGGTGTCAACAACCTGACCCGCAACCTGGTGCGGGCGGAAGGCTCGGCACTGGCCACGCTGGCCGATACCGACCTCACGTCGATGACCATCCCCTCGGTGCTGCACCGCGGACGTTGGCGCGAGCTGGAGATCCTGGTGCTCTCGGCGCTTCCCGTGTGGCGGCGCCGGGAGTCGGCCACCGCGGGTCGGGTCACCGCGGCAGCAACCGAACTCGCAGCTGCATGCGGGACGACTACCGGCCCGCTCGATGCGGGTGGCTACTGGCCCGCACTCGTCGCACGTCTGGCCGGCGCCGGCGACGGGCCGGCCGCAGAGCCCCTGCGCACCGTCGCCCGCGACGTCACCGCACGCGCGGGCGACACGCTCCTCACCTTCGGTTCCTGGCACGGCGACTGGTCACCCTGGAACATGTCCGTACTGCCCGAGACCCTCCTGGTATGGGATTGGGAACGCTTCACCACCGGGGTCCCGGTCGGATACGATTTGCTGCACTACGCCCTGCAGGATCTGCTGGTGGTCAAGCGCCGGGAGCCGGCCGGGGCGGTCGTCGAGTTGCTCGCGCTCTCGCCTGAACTGCTTCACCCGTTCGGCCTGTCGACCCGCGCGGCGACCGTCACCTCGGTGCTGTACCTCATCGAGCTCGCGGGGCGCTACGTCGTCGACGGTCAAGCGGAGGCGGGCGCGCGCCTGGGGGCACCGGAAGACTGGCTGCTGCCACCACTCGTGGCGAAGGTAGCCACGCTGACAGGGGGGAATGTCGTATGAAGATCGCCGGTCGGCCGGTCCCGCGGAGGTTCAAACGGGTCGTCCACACCGCATCGCAGGTCACCGGCCGTATGACGCAGAGCTCGCGGATGCTGCCGGACTTCCTGATCGTGGGCGCGCAGCGCAGCGGCACGACGTCGATGTACAAGACCCTGAGTCAGCATCCTGCGGTCCTGAAGGCCGTGCTGCGTAAGGGCGTGCACTACTTCGACATCGGCTACGGGCACGGGCCGGCGTGGTACCGCTCGCAGTTCCCCTTGCAGCTCACCGCTACCCAGACGCAGCGCTCGACCGGAGTCCGACCGATGACCGGCGAGTCGAGCCCCTATTACATGTTCCATCCGCTCGCGGCGGGGCGCATCGCGCGGGATCTCCCTTCGGTACGCCTGATCGTCCTGCTCCGTGACCCGGTGGAGCGCGCCTACTCCGCGCACACCCACGAGGTCGCCCGGGGCTACGACACCGAGACGTCGTTCGAGCGCGCTCTCGAGCTCGAGGAGGAGCGCACCCGGGGCGAGGCCGATCGCATCATCGCCGACCCCACCTACCAGAGCCACGGCCTCCAGCATCAGGCCTACGTGGCCCGCGGGCGCTACATCGAACAGCTCGAACGGCTCGAACACCAGGTGGGCCGGGACCGCATCCACGTGGTCGACAGCCAGGTCTTCTTCGAGAAGCCGGAGCCGGCGTACCGCGACGTGCTGTCCTACCTCGGCCTGCCCGAGCTCGCGATGCCGGTCTTCGAGCAGCACAACGCGCGGCCCCGCTCGCCGATGGCCGAATCGGTCCGCTCACAGCTCGACGAGTACTTCCGGCCGTACGACGAGCAACTCGCCGAGTGGCTCGGCTGGACTCCCAGCTGGCGGCGGTGACGAGCACCAGACAGGAGCCCGACCGGCGGCCACCTGAGGCCGCCGCCCCGGCGCCCAGGAAGGCCGAACTCGGCGCGGTGGCCCGCGGTGGGGTGCTGAATCTCGTCGGTGCGGGCACCTCGTCGGTCGCCAACCTGGTGCTGGTGGTACTCGTCACCCGGGGGTTCGACAAGTCCGTCGCCGGGGTCTTCTTCACCGCGACGTCGGTCTTCCTGCTCGGCGCCAGGATCGCCGAGCTCGGCACCACCACCGGCCTGGTCTACTTCATCTCTCGCTTCCGCACCCTGGACAAGGCCAACCGGATCCGCGGCTCGCTGCGGGTCGCCATGGTCCCCGTGCTGGTCATGTCCGTCCTCGCCGCGGTCATCGCGATCTTCCTCGCGCCGGACATGGCGAACTGGTTCGTCCACGGCGACTCCGGCGACTTCGCGACGTTCCTGCGGATCCTGGTGGTGTTCCTTCCGCTGGGGGCGGCCTCGGACTCGCTGCTGTCGGCCACCCAGGGGCTCGGCACGATGCGTCCGATGGTCGCGGTCGAAAAGGTCGGCAGACCGGTCGCGCAGGTCGTCCTGACGGTGATCGCCGTGGTTTTCGGGTCGCAGCTCATGCTTCCCTTCGCCTGGGTCGTTCCCTATCTTCCGGCCGCCGTCCTCGCCGTACTCTGGCTGCGCAAGCTGCTGCGCCGCTCCGGTGTCCGCACCGATGCCGACGTAACCGTCGAACCCGGACAGTTCCGCGAGTTCTGGCGATTCACCGCCCCGCGCGCCTTGGCCAGCGTCGTACAACTTGCCCTGCAGCGGCTGGACATCGTGCTGGTCGCGGCGATCAAGGGCCCGGTCGACGCCGCGATCTACACCGCGGCCACCCGCTTCCTGGTGGTCGGCCAACTCGGGGCGCAGGCGATCACGACATCGGTGCAGCCCCGGCTGAGCCAGCGCCTCGCCCACCACGAGAAGGACGCCACCAACCACCTCTACCGCATCGCGACGGGGTGGCTGATCCTCGTCACCTGGCCGCTCTACCTCATGTGCGCGGTATTCGCGCCGTACATGACCCAGCTCTTCGGGCGCGGCTACACCGCCGGAACCACAGTGGTCACTCTGCTCTCACTGACCATGCTGGTCGCCACCGCCTGCGGCATGGTCGACGTCGTCCTCATCATGGGCGGCCGCACGACGTGGAACCTGGGCAACGCGGTGCTCGCGCTGATCGTCAACATCACCGTCGACCTTCTCCTCATCCCGCATCTCGGCATTCTCGGCGCCGGTATCGGCTGGTCCGCGGCGATTCTGGTCAACAACCTGCTGCCGCTCTCCCAGATCGCGTTCGTGCTGGGGCTGCATCCCTTCAGTCGCGCGAGCCTCACCGCCATCCTGATCACCGGCGCCTCCTTCGGGATCATCCCGGGCGTGGTCCGGCTGCTCGGCGGCACGAGCCTCGTTCCGCTGCTCACGTCCGCGGCTCTCGGCACTCTGGTCTTCCTCGGCGCGTTATGGCTACAGAGACAGCCACTCGCACTCGACGCCCTGGCGACGATGCGATCGGGTCGACGCCGGATCCCACGGCATGCCTACAAGAAGGGAACCTGAGGATGGCCGCCGACTCCGATCACGGGCCGGGCCCGCTGCTGGTCACCGGGCTCCCCCGGACCGGCACGAGTTGGGTCGGGAAGATGCTCGAGCTGAGCAATGCGGTCGTCTACATCAACGAGCCGCTCAATCCCCGCCATCCGCCGGGCCATTCCCCGGGTGTCCTCGACGCCCGGGTCACCCATCGGTTCCAGTACATCTGTGCCGACAACGAGCAGGACTGGCTCCCCGCGTTCCGGCGGACCGCCGCGCTGCGCTACGGGCTGCGGGCCGAGCTCCGCACGAACCACTCCGCCTACGACCTCGGCCGGATGGTGAAGTACCTGACCGCGTTCGAAACCGGCCGGGTACGCGGACGACGGGCCCTGTTCGACGACCCGTTCGCCGTCCTCTCGTCGGCCTGGATCGCCGACCGGCTCGGCGCGACCGGGGTGGTGCTGGTCCGGGACCCGGTCTCCCTGGTCGCGAGCTGGCGCCGGCTCGGTTGGACGGTCTACTTCCACGAACTGCTCGAGCAGCCGCTCCTGATGCGCGACCTGCTCGGGCCCTACGACGAGCGCATGCGGGAGCTGGTCGGGTCGCAGGACCACGTCGCGAAGATCGCCCTGTTGTGGTGCGCGGTCTACGACGCGGTCGGCCGGCTGTGCGCCGACAACCCCGCGCTGCACCTCGTGCACTACGAATCGTTGGCCTCGGACCCGGTCGCGCGGTTCCACGACCTGTACGACACGTGCGCGCTCCCCTGGGACGAACGGGTCCGATCCGCCCTCGTCGCAGCGACCACCGGCTCCGGCACCACCACGAACTCGCACGCCTGGACGCTGCGCGGCGGCGTGTCCCGGACCGCCTACCGGCCGATGGACAGCAAGGCATCCCTCGGTTCCTACCGCGATCGGCTGGCGCCGGAGGAGATCGAGCGGGTGCGAGAACTGACCGCCGAGACCAATGCCCGCCTCCGGCAGCACGATTCGGATTCACCGACGTCACCAAGGATCTCCAGTGAATAGCCTGCCGGCCACTGCACCGCGTCGTCGCCGGCGTCTGCGCGCGGGCGTGGCGGCCGTCGCGGGTGTCGCCGTCCTGGCCGGGATCCTCGCCGGATGCACCTCGTCGACGTCATCGACGGCGTCGACGGCGTCGACACCCTCGGCAGGCGGCGGAAGGTCGCCGGGCGGACCGACCCAGAATCCGCAGACGGGTCCCCCGGTCCCGGCGCACGGCGCCTACGTCGGCGCGTGGGTGAAGGCCACCCCGCTCCTGCAGAGCACCCGGGTCTCCGCGGTCAGACAGTTCGAGCACGCACTCGGCCGGCCACTCGACTTCGTCCACACCTACCGGAAGTGGACCCAGCCCTTCCCCCAATCCAGCGATCTCGCCTTCACCCGCGCCGGCCAGTACCTCCAGCTGTCCTGGGCAGGCACCGACGACCGCGCGATCATCTCCGGCCGGGAGGACAACGTCATCCGGGCGCGGGCGGTCGCGGTCAAGAACCTACGCAAGCCGATCTTCATGGAGTGGCGCTGGGAGATGGACCGGCCCGGACTCCGGTACAGCATCGACGGACCGGCCAACTACATCGCGGCCTGGAAGCACATCCGGGCGATCTTCGCCCAGGTGGGCGTGCACAACGCGGCCTGGGTCTGGTGTCCGACCGCGATCGGCTTCCAGCTGGGTCGGGCCGCCGCCTACTATCCCGGCGACGACCAGGTCGACTGGATCTGCGTCGATGCCTATCCCGGCAAGGAATTCATCCCGATGTCGACACTGCTGGCACCGTTCCTCAAGTGGGCCGCCCATCACCCTAAGCCGATCATGATCGGTGAGTACGGCGTGCCGCGCAACGCGTCAGGGCAACGCCGGGCGCAGTGGCTGACGGCGGCGGCCGACACCTTCCGGTCCGACCCGCGCATCAAAGCGGTGAGCTATTTCGACGAGAACCCGAAGGCTCACGGGCCACCGCGCTCCTACGTCATCCAGGATGATTCGGCGGCGATCGGAGCGTTCAGCGCCATGGCGCGGCAACCTTATTTCAACCCGCGCCACTACCCCATCCGACCCCGATGACGCCGTCCGGGGGGAGCGCCCGGCCCAGGGTCCTCTATCTCGGCGGTCTCGGCCGCAGCGGCACCACCTTGCTGGAGCGGATGCTCGCCGAACTGCCCGGCGTGTGTTCGCTTGGCGAGGTCGTGCACCTCTGGCGGCGCGGGCTCGGCGAGGACGAACGATGCGGGTGCGGGGAGCCGTTCTCCCGGTGCCCGTTCTGGACGCAGGTCGGCGAGGTCGCGTTCGGCGGATGGGCCATGGTCGACCGGGACCGGGTGCTGGAGTTGCAGGACACCATCGACCGCACCCGCCGGATCCCCCAACTTGCCTTCAGCAGAGGTGATTCCGCGCTGGCCGGTCAGTGCGAGGAGTACGCCGGCTACTACCGCCGGCTTTACGCCGCGGCCGCCGAGGTCAGCGGATCCCCTGTCGTCGTGGACTCCAGCAAGAACTCGTCGCTGGCCTTCTGTCTCCGCCGGCCCGGCACGATCGACCTGCGCGTGCTCCACATGGTCCGCGACAGCCGGGGCGTCGCCTACAGCTGGACCAAGCGGGTGCAACGCCCCGACCGGGTGGGCGACGAGAGCTTCATGACGCAGTACACCCCGTGGTCGGCCGCCCTGCTCTGGGACGCGCACAACCTGTCGTTCGATCTCCTGCGCCGGCTCGGAACGCCGACGCTCCTGGTCCGCTACGAGGAGCTGCTCACCCGGCCGAGGCATGGCCTCGCCGCCATCGCCCTGTTTGCCGGTGTGCCCGCCGACGACGCGGCGTTCGCGTTCCTCAACGACACCGACGTGACGCTCCGGCCGACCCACACCGTCTCCGGAAACCCGATGCGCTTCCAGACCGGGCAGATCACCCTGCGCCGCGACGACGAGTGGCGCACGAAGTTTCCCGCCGGCCGGCGCCGGCTCGTGTCGGCGGTGACCATGCCGCTGCTCCTCCGTTACGGCTACCTGCACCCGACCCGGCGGGAGACGACATGACCGGGCAGAACTGGCCGTCGGTGGGTGTCGTCCTCCCGACCCACGATCGGCCGGAACTGATGCGCAAGTCGCTGCGCGCGATCGTGGCGCAGGACTACCCAGGACTCGTCGAGACCGTCGTCGTCTTCGACCGCAGCGAGCCGGACCCGGAGATCGTGCGGGAGGACGAGCACCGGCCGGTGCGCGTGCTGGCGAACACCCGGTCGCCGGGCCTGTCGGGTGCACGGAACACCGGGATCCTCGATCTGGCCACGGACTACGTCGCCTTCTGCGACGACGACGACACCTGGCTCCCCGGGAAAATCGACGCGCAGGTCGCGGTCCTGGAAGGCCACCCCGACGGCCAGTTCGCCAGTTGCGGGATCGTCGTCCAGTTCGGTGACCGCAACAGCGTCCGGCTCGCCGGCGCCGACGAGATCACCTACCACGATCTGCTCCGCTCCCGGATGTCGATGCTGCACTCCTCGACGTTCGTGGCCGTACGGAAGGCTTTGGTCGAGGACATCGGCCTGCTCGACGAGGAGATCCCGGGCAGTCAGAACGAGGACTACGACCTCCTGCTGCGCGCCGCCCGGCGGCACCCGATCCTGGTCGCCGACTCCCCACTCGTACAGGTGCTGTGGGCGAACTCCTACTTCTCGCGGCGTTGGGAGACCAAGGTCGCATCGCTGCGGTGGATGCTCGACCGGCACCCGGACCTGGCCACCGACCCGGTCGGCGCCGGTCGGATCTTCGGACAACTGGCGTTCGCGTATGCCTGCCTGGACGACCGCCGCCAGGCCCGGCACTGGGCCGGCCGGTCGCTGCGCGCCGACTGGCGCGAGCCGCGGGCGGTTCTGGCCCTCGCGGTCACCACACACCTGGTGTCCGGGGAGTCGGTGCTGCGGGCGCTGCACCGCCACGGCCGTGGGGTCTGACGGCCCTACCGGCGCAGCCGACTCGCCGCTGCCGACGCCATCAGCCGTACGGCGAAAGGCAGATCCTCGAGGATGTAGCGGCGGAACAGCCGGCGCGGCTCGGACAGGAGGCGGTGCACCCACTCCAGGCCGCTGACCTGCATCCACCGCGGTGCCCGGCGGATGTCGCCGCTGACGAAGGTGATCGCGGCGCCGCACCCGACGAACCAGGCGGCCGGCAGGTCGGGCCGCAGTTGCTCGATCAGCCGCTCCTGCTTGGGGAACCCCAGACCGCAGAAAACGATGTCCGGGGAGGCGGCCACGACCCGGCGCCGGACCTCGTCGACGCCGTCCGGGCTCACCTCGAATCCGATCGGCGGGCAGTCGTGGCCGGCGATGACCAGACCGGGGTACGTCGCGGCGAGCACCGCGCCGGCCCGTTCGGCGACGCCGGGTGCGCCGCCGAGGAGATAGACCGAGCGGCCGTCCCGGCCAGCGGCCTCCGACAGGGACCAGATCAGCGAGGCGCCGGCCACCCGGCCCGGCAGCGGCCGGCCGCTGACCCGGGTCGCCCAGAGCAGCGGGACGCCGTCGGCGACCACGAGCGAGGCTCGGGCCACCAGCGCCCCCAGGTCAGGATTGCGGACGGCGGACCGCAGGATGTCGACGTTGGGGGTGACCAGCCAGCCCCCCACACCGTCCCGGCCGGCGTCGCGTACGACGTCGACCACCTGCTCCTCGGTCAACGGGTCGAATCCGACACCGCACAGCGGCACCCGATCGTGCGAGCGGGACGGCCGCTCGGTCCCCCCGCCGGCCATGGTCGGCGGCGGTCAGCGGACGTCGACGATGATGCCCGCGCCGACCGTCCGGTTGGTGGCCTCGTCGATCAGGATGAACCCGCCGGTGGTGCGGTTGCGCCGGTATTCGTCGCAGAACAGCGGCTGGGTGACCCGCAGCGAGACCCGGCCGATCTCGTTCAGCCCCAGGTCCTGCGCCGACTCGTCGCGGTGCAGGGTGTTGACGTCGAGCCGGTACTGCAGGTCGCGTACGGCGGTCCGCGCGGTGCGGGTGGTGTGCTTGAGGGCGTAGCTTCGCGCCGGGCCGCAGCGGCTGCTCGGTCATCCAGCAGACCATCGCGTCGATGTCCTGCGCGGCTGTCGGGCGCGTTGTGCGGCCGGCAGATCATGTCGCCGCGCGAGATGTCGAGGTCGTCCTCGAGCCGCAGGGTGACCGACATCGGAGAGTAGGCCTGCTCCACCGGGCCGTCGGCGGTGTCGATGGCCGCGATCCGCGTCCGCAGACCGGAGGGCAGCACCATCACCTCGTCGCCGGGCTTCAGCACGCCCCCGGCGACCTGCCCGGCGTAGCCGCGGTAGTCGTGGTACTCCGCCGACTTGGGTCGGATGACGTACTGCACGGGGAACCGGACGTCGACGAGGTTGCGGTCGGAGGCGACGTGCACGTTCTCCAGGTGGTGCAGCAGCGACGGGCCGTCGTACCACGGCATGTTCTCCGACCGGCTGACGACGTTGTCGCCCTCGAGCGCGGAGATCGGGATGACCGTGAGGTCGCCGACGTCGAGCTTGGCGGCGAACGCGGTGAACTCCTGGCGGATCTTCTCGAAGACGGCCATGTCGTAGTCGACGAGGTCCATCTTGTTGACGCACAGCACGAGGTGCGGGACGCGCAGGAGGGTGGCGAGGAAGGCGTGCCGCCGGCTCTGCTCGAGCAGGCCCTTGCGGGCGTCGACCAGGATGATCGCGAGGTCGGCCGTCGACGCACCGGTGACCATGTTGCGGGTGTACTGGATGTGGCCCGGGGTGTCGGCGATGATGAACTTGCGCCGGGGCGTGGCGAAGTAGCGGTAGGCGACGTCGATCGTGATGCCCTGCTCACGCTCGGCCCGCAGGCCGTCGGTGAGGAGCGCCAGGTCGGTGTATTCGTCGCCGCGGTCGCGGCTGGTGCGCTCGACCGAGTCGAGTTGGTCCTCGAAGATCGCCTTCGAGTCGTAGAGGAGCCGCCCGATGAGCGTGCTCTTGCCGTCGTCGACGGATCCCGCCGTGGCGAACCGGAGCATGTCCATGGTCAGAAGTACCCCTCTTTCTTGCGGTCTTCCATCGCGGCCTCGCTCGTGCGGTCGTCGGCCCGGGTGGCACCGCGTTCGGTGATCCGGGTCGCCGCGACCTCGGCGATGATCTCGTCCAGGGTGCCGGCGGTCGATTCGACCGCGCCGGTGCAGGTCATGTCCCCGACCGTGCGGTAGCGGACGGTGGCCTCGTAGGGCGGCTCGTCGTCCTCCGGGGGAGGTAGGGGTTCTCGGCGAGCAGCATGCCGTCGCGCTCGAAGACCGATCGCTTGTGGGCGAAGTAGATCGAGGGGATCGCGAGCTGTTCGTGCGCGATGTAGTCCCAGACGTCGAGCTCGGTCCAGTTCGACAGCGGGAAGACCCGGATGCTCTCCCCCGGGTGCACCCGCGTGTTGTAGAGGTTCCAGAGCTCGGGCCGCTGGTTCTTCGGATCCCACTGACCGAACTCGTCGCGGAAGGAGAACATCCGCTCCTTGGCCCGGGCCTTCTCTTCGTCCCGCCGGGCCCCGCCGAAGAGCGCGTCGAAGCGGTGCTTCTCGGCGGCGTCGAGCAGCGCGGTGGTCTGCAGCCGGTTGCGGCTGGCCCGCCGGCCGGTGCCCTCCACGACCCGCCCCGAGTCGATCGCCTCCTGCACGGACGCGACCACGAGCCGGACGCCGAGCTCGGCGACCCGCCGGTCGCGGAACTCGATGGTCTCCGGGAAGTTGTGGCCGGTGTCGACGTGCATCACCGGGAACGGGATGGGTGCGGGGGCGAAGGCCTTCTCCGCCAGGCGCAGCATCACGATCGAGTCCTTGCCGCCGGAGAAGAGCAGTACCGGCCGCTCGAACTCCGCGGCGACCTCCCGGAACACGTGGATCGATTCGGACTCGAGGGTGTCGACCTGGGAGAGGCGGTAGTCGGTCGCGGTCTCCGTCATACGGGTCATTCTCTCCTCATCGGGTGGCCAGCGCGGCCGCAATGCCATCTAGCAGGTCCGCGGCCAGCTCAGGCCGGCAGACCATGAGGTCGGGGAGCAGCGGATCGGGCCGATTGTAGGCGAGCGGGCTGCCGTCGATGCGCGAGGCATGCAGGCCCGCCACCCGGGCCACCGCGACCGGCGCCGCCGAATCCCATTCGTACTGCCCGCCCGCGTGCAGATAGGCATCGACCTCGCCGGACACGACGGCGGCGACCTTGGCGCCGGCGGAGCCCATCGGCACCAGCTCGCCGCGGCGGGCGGCCACCACGGACTCGGCGAACGCCGGTGCCCGGGTGCGGCTCACCGCGACCCGGAGGGCCCGGTCCGGGCGGGCCGGCAGCACCGGCGGGTGGTCGGTGGCGAAGGTCACTCCCTGGGCGGGCAGCGCGACAGCTCCCGCGAGCAGCTCACCCCCGGCCCACAGCGCGACGTGCACGGCCCAGTCCACCCGGCCGGCCTCGCCGAACTCCCGGGTGCCGTCGAGCGGGTCGATGATCCACACCCGCTCGGCGGCGAGGCGACGGGGATCGTCGACGCCCTCCTCGGAGAGCACCGCGTCGTCGGGTCGGGCGTCGGCCAGGCCACGGACGAGCAGTTCGTGCGCCTGTCGGTCTCCGGCGGCCCCCAGCGCCCGGCCGTCGTCGAACCCCATCCGCTCCCGTACGGACAGCAGTGTGTTCCCGGCCTCGTCGGCGAGCCGACGGGCCAGGAGGGAGTCGCTCATTCAGTAGGCTCCTGAGGACTTGACGACGGCGAACGCGGTCCGCCACAGGATCAACAGGTCCATGGCGAGCGACCAGTTCTCGACGTAACGCAGGTCGAGGCGCACCGACTCGTCCCAGGAGAGGTCCGAGCGGCCGCTGACCTGCCACAGCCCGGTGAGCCCGGGCTTCACGACGAGCCTGCGGTGGACGTCGTCAGCGTACTGGTCGACCTCGGAGCGCAGCGGCGGTCGGGGGCCGACGAGCGACATCTGCCCGCGCACGATGTTGAGCAGCTGGGGAAGCTCGTCCAGCGAGAAACGGCGCAGATGCTTGCCCAGCCGGGTCACCCGCGGGTCGTCGCGGATCTTGAACAGCACGCCGTCGTGCTCGTTGAGCCGGCGCAGCTCGACCAGCCGCGCCTCGGCGTCGACGTACATCGAGCGGAACTTGTAGACGCTGAACGTGGTGCCGTCCTTGCCGACCCGCGCCTGCCGGAACAGTGCCGGGCCGGGACTGGTCACCCGGATGGCGATGCCGATGGCGAACATCAGGGGGGCGAGCAGCACCACGGCGATGCCGGCGACGGTGCGGTCGAAGAGCTCCTTGACCAGGCGGCGGCCGCCGGAGAGCTTGGGGTGCTCGACGTGCAGGAGCGGCAGTCCGTCGACCGGGCGGATCGTCGTCCGCGGGCCGGCGACGTCCATCAGCGCGGGAGCCACCAGCAGGTCGACCTGGGTCTTCTCCAACTGCCAGGCCAGCCGCCGCAGCGCCTCGGCATCGAACTCCGGGCAGGCCAGCACGGCGACCATGTCGGCACCGGCCCGGTCCACCGCGTCGGCAACGTCGAGGAAGGTGCCGTAGACGTCGATACCGACGTCGTCGATCCGGTCGTGGTAGGGCCGGTGCGGCGGCAGGCAGGCCCCGACGACCTGCATTCCGTGATAGCGCTGCCGGTTGAGCTGCCGGGTCATCCCGGCGATCGCCCGCTCGTAGCCGACCAGCATCACCTTGCTCATGAATCGCTGCCGCGCGTGCCGGTTGTGGTGCACCCACTTGCGGGCCGCGTAGCGGACGCCGAGGTCAGCGACGGTCGCCATGGGCAGGGCGACGAGGACGTAGCCGCGGGCCAGGTCGATATGGGCCGCGTAGGACACGATCGCCACCAGCGAGGTCAGCGCCAAGCCGGCCAGCAGCACCCGGTGGTATTCGTCGGAGCCGACGAAGAGGAACCTTGCCTCATAGGCGCGGGCCAGAGAGACCGCGGCGACCCACACCACGGGCAACAGAATGCTCATGAGCAGGTAGGCCTGGGTCGAGTTGTCCACCGTCCCGAAGCGCATCACGAAGGCCACGGCGCCGGCGATCAGCGCGACGGTGGCGTCCAGTGCGACGAGCACTCCGCGGTATCGCCGTTGCCAGCGTCGCTCGGTGCGATGTGCGCCGGCACGTCTGCGCGGCGGCGCTTCGAGGTCGAATTCCTGTACGACATCGACATCTAGCGCAGTCACTGTGAAGTCCCCCCACCTCACCGGCAAGACCGTCGGCACCACCGTGGTGGCGGATCGGCCCGGCCCGCGGAAACAACGGCCAAACTCTATGTGTTCCCGCAGTCGGCCTGCGGCGGTTTCCCGAATTGCCGGCTGATTCTTGAGTTTTGCGGTTCATCGGTAACGAACCGCTGTCATAACACTACTGGGCGTACGGTACTAGGAAACGGGCCGCGTACCACCACGATCCGTGCAGGAACCCCGCTCCGGAATCCGGACCGGGAGGAATGCGTCAGAGGCGTAGCGATACGCCTATTCGGAGCGGGCTTCAGTTCTTCCTGTCACCGCTGCCCCCCGCAGGTTCCCCCACTACCAGGTTCGAACCGAAAGCCCCGCTCCGAATACGTCGGCGGCGGCGCAATCACGCTGTTCCGTTACGCTCTGTACATGAGTCAATGTACTGACGTCACCCTTCTGGCGCAACGACCTTCGCCGAAGTTCACCCAGAGTGGTGACGGGCGCCGGCCAGGAGGGTCTCGACCGCGTCGGCGGCCTGATCGAGGAAGAGATCGAGCTCCCGGCGCTGTGCGGCCGAGAAGTCCCGGAGCACGTAGTCGGCCGGGTCCTGGCGTCCGGGTGGCCGGCCGATCCCGAACCGGACCCGCGGGTAGTCCGGGCTGCCGAGTGCGGCGGTCACCGAACGGAGGCCGTTGTGGCCGTTGCTCCCGCCACCCTGCTTGACCCGCACCTCGCCGTAGGGCAGGTCGAGCTCGTCGTGCACCACGACGACCTGCTCGACCGGAACGGAGGCGAACGCCCGGGCCCCGGCGACCGGGCCGCCGGACCCGTTCATCGGCGTCTGCGGCTTGACCAGGACCACCCGGACCCCGCCGAGGCGCCCCTCGAGCACCTCGGCCCGACCGGGCGACCGGCGGGCCCGCTGGGTCCGGAACCGGCCGCCGATCCGATCGGCCAGCCGGTCGACGACCAGGAAGCCCGCGTTGTGCCGGTTGCCGACGTAGGGCCGGCCCGGGTTCCCGAGGCCGACCACGAGGAAGCCCCCAGGTAGGTCCGCAGGCATGTCCCCGGGGATGGCCCGGTCCGGATCCCGGCCGCTCAGGACTCGTCGCTCAGGACTCGTCGGATGCGGCGTCGCCCGCTGCCTCGTCACCCTCGCCCTCGCCGGCCTCGGTGGCGCGCTCCTCCTCAGGCTGCTCGCGCTCGACACCGGCCTCGGCCTCGGCCTCGGACAGCTCGGCCTCCAGCGCCTCGGCGGTCGGCTGGGCGAGGATCGAGACGACGACGTGGTCGGCATCGGTGACCAGGGTCGATCCGGCCGGCAGCGGGACCTGCCCGGCCGTGACGTGGTCGCCCACGTCGAGACCGGCGATG
This sequence comes from uncultured Actinomycetota bacterium, assembly GCA_963828605.1. GTDB lineage: Bacteria > Actinomycetota > Actinomycetes > Mycobacteriales > QHCD01 > DASXJE01. The sequence continues at coordinate 1,671,347 of CAWHER010000001.1, forward strand.
CTGATCTCGAGTCCGGTCGGGATGTGAGTGGCCTCGGCCTCGACGGTGACCGACGTCAACTCGTGGTTGACCATGGTGTCGGGGGCCGGCTCGCCGTGCACCGCGATGCCGATCTCGACGGTGACCTTCTCGCCCCGGCGGACCGTCAGCAGGTCGACGTGCTCGAGGAACCCCTTGATCGGGTCGCGCTGGACCGCCTTCGGGATGGCCAATTGGTCACCCTCGTCCGTCGCGATCGTCAGCAGGGCGTTGGGGTTCTTCAGCGCGAGCATCAGGTCGTGGCCGGGCAGGGAGAGGTGCAGCGGGGGCTGGCCGTGGCCGTAGAGCACGGCCGGCACCAGGTTGGCGCGGCGGATCCGGCGCGCGGCTCCCTTGCCGAACTCAGAACGCGTCTCGGCGGGAATGCGAAGCTCAGGCACGGCGGGCTCTCCTCGTACGGCGGTGGGCGGCAACGGCGGGTCCGGTCAGCGTGCCCGCGAGGAATCCCGCACTACCGCCGTCGATCACGGAGCCGTGATGGCATCCCTCGCCGGGCAACCCAGCCAGCGTACCTGCCCCGGCCCGGCCGTTCCCACGCGCCGCCGTCCGAGGCGGCGCGGTGGCTCAGCCGGCGGCGCCGTCGAAGAGGCTGGTGACCGAGCCGTCCTCGAAGACCTCCTTGATCGCCCGGGCGATCATCGGAGCGATCGAGAGGACGGTCAGCTTGTCGATGCACCGCTCCGGGCGGCATCGGCAGCGTGTTGGTGACGACGACCTCGCTGATCCGGCTGTTCTTGAGCCGATCGACCGCCGGTCCGGACAGGACGCCGTGGGTCGAGGCGGCGATCACGTCGGCCGCGCCCGCGTCGAAGCAGCGCGTCGGCGGCCGCCGTGGTCGTGCCGCCGGTGTCGATCATGTCGTCGACGAGGATGCACATGCGCCCGGCGACGTCGCCGACGACCCGGTTGGCCTTGACCTCGTTGGGCACCAGGGGGTTGCGGGTCTTGTGGATGAACGCGAGGGGCAGCCGCCGAGCCGGTCGGTCCACCGCTCGGCGACCCGCACCCGGCCGGAGTCCGGGGCGACCACGGACAGGTCGACGCCGGCGTAGCTGCCGCTGGACGTGGTCGGCGAGCAGGGGCAGCGCGAAGAGGTGGTCGACCGGGCCGTCGAAGAAACCCTGGATCTGCGACGGTGTGCAGGTCGACGGTCAGGATCCGGTCGGCGCCGGCCGTCTTGTAGAGGTCGGCGACCAGCCGCGCGGAGATCGGCTCCCGGCCGCGGTGCTTCTTGTCCTGGCGCGCGTAGGGGTAGAACGGCACGACGACGGTGATCCGCTTGGCCGACGCCGCGCTTGAGGGCGTCGACCATGATCAGCGACTCCATCAGCCACTGGTTGATCGGCGTGGTCATGCCTGGACGACGAAGGCGTCGAGCCGCGCACCGACTCCTCGAAGCGGACGTAGATCTCCCCGTTGGCGAAGTCGTAGCGTCGACGCCGGGGTACAGGTGACGCCGAGCTCATCGCCGATCTCGTCGGCCAGCTCGGGGAAGGCCCGGCCGGAGAAGAGCATGAGGCTCTTGCGGCTCTGGCTCTGGATGCTGCTCGATCGAGTCCGCCCCATCATCTCGTGGAGCCGCCGGTCGGTGTCCCGTCGTCCCTCTCGTCTTGTCTCTCGTCCGCGCGCCCGGCGCGGTCGCCGCCTCGGCCGACGCGCGTGCCCGGGCGCTTGCGCTCCGTCCAGCCCGCGATCGTTGCGCTGCCCGCCGGCGGACACGGCCAGCGCACCCGGCGGGACGTCCTCGCGTGATGACCGACGCCGGCCGCGGTGTAGGCGCCCGTCGCCGATCCGCACCGGCGCGACGAACATGTTGTCCGCGCCGGTGCGGACGTGGTCGCCGACCTCGGTGCGGTGCTTGGTCACGCCGTCGTAGTTGACGAAGACCGACGCGGCGCCGATGTTGACGCCGCGCGCCGATGGTCGCGTCGCCGACGTAGGACAGGTGCGGCACCTTGCTGCCCTCGCCGACGTCGGCGTTCTTGATCTCGACGTAGGTGCCCACGTGCGCGCCGTCGGCGAGCCGGGTGCCGGGGCGCAGGTAGGCGAACGGGCCGACGCTGGCGGCCGCGCCGATGTCGGCCGGACCGCGCCTGGGTGCGGACGACCGTGGCGCCGGCGCCGACGACCGTGTCGCGCAGGCGTGCAGTCCGGCCCGATCTCGGCGCCGCCTCGCCGACCCGTGGTCGCCGTGCAGCTGGCGTTCGGGTGGCAGGACCGACGTCGCGGCTCCAGCGTCGACGTCGACGTCGATCCAGGTGGTGGCCGGGTCGATGACGGTCACGCCGGCGCGCATCCACGCGGCCTCGAGCCGGTCGCGCAGTTCAGCCGCGCCGGGCGTCGGCGAGCTGCACGCGGTCGTTGACGCCCGCGGTCTCGGCGGCGTCGGCGACGACGGCGCGCCACGCGGCGCCCGGCGGCGACGCAGGATGCCGATCACGTCGGTGAGGTACTCCTCGCCCTGGGCGTTGTCGGTCGACAAGCGTGGTCGAGCGCGTCGCGCAGCAGCGCGGCGGTCGAAGGCGTAGACGGCGGTGTTGATCTCGTGGACGCGCGCTCGTCGTCGGTGGCGTCGCTTGTGCTCGACGACCCGGCGACGCGCCGGCGTCGTCGCGCACGCACCCGTCCGTAGCCGGTCGGGTCGGGCGACTCGCGCGGTGAGCAGGGTCGCGGCGGCGTCGCCCGCGGTGCTCGTCGACCAGGCGGCGCAGCGTGTCGGCGGTGAGCAGCGGGGTGTCGCCGGGCAGCACGACCACCGTGCCGTCGAGCGTCGGCGCAAGCTGCTCGCAGCGCGAGCCGGACGGCGTGGCCGGTGCCGCGCTGCTCGTCCTGGACGACCGGTCGGCGCCGCGGGCGATCTCGGCCAGTGCGTCGATGACTGCGTCCCGGCGGTGGCCCGACCACGACGGCGACGTGCTGCGCGCCGACAGCGGGGCGGCCGCGGCGAGCACGTGCCCGAGCAGGCTGCGGCCGCCGACGGCGTGCAGCACCTTGGGAACGTGCTGACTTCATCCGGGTGCCCTCGCCGGCGGCGAGGACGACGACCGCGACAACGCGGGCGTCAGTCGCCAGCGCACCTCCTCGAGCCACGGGTCCGGACGACTCATGTTACCGACAGGCGAACGGCGGGTTACCCGGGTGCGGCACGCCTGTCCGAGCGCCGCGGCGAGGCTGGGGGACTCGGACTCGAACCGAGACTGCACGGCTCCAAAGGCCGGCGGGCTGCCGATTACCCCATCCCCCAACGAGCGCGTGCGCCCAGCCTAAGCGACCGACCGTGCTCTCCACGCGCACTCAGCCGCGGAACGAGGGGTTTGTCCGGCGTCGCGGTCGGGTAGCGACTACCTCGAGTCGCGGAATCGGTGCCCAACTCCGCGACCGCGCTGGGAACTGCCAAACCTACGGACCCGTAGGTTACGGTCGCGTAAGGACCGACATCCGTCGGAGCCAGGGAGACTGCCCATGACCCGTGCGCAGCCCTCATCCCTGAACGCCGCCGCCGACACCCTCGTGACGACCCCGAAGGCGGCCCAGTTCGACAATCTGGACGAGAGCGCGTCATCGGGTGGCAAGACCCTGCGGAGCACCCGCCGAACCGGGGGACCCAAGCCCGTCGTTTCCGGTCGCCGCGGTTCGGCCGAGCAGGCGGCACTCTATTTCTTCGTCGTCGCGCCGTTCGTCGCCCTGGTCGCCGCCATCCCGGTGATCTGGGGCTGGGGGCTGACCTGGCGCGACGTCGTGATCTTCGCCGCCTTCTACGTCGTCTCCGGCTTCGGCATCACGATGGGCTACCACCGGTATGTTCACCCACGGCTCGTTCAAGGCGAACCGGCGGGCTGACGATCGCGCTGGCGTCGCCGGGGCAGCCTCGCCGTCCAGGGCGAGCTGATCCGCTGGGTCGCCGACCACCGCCGGCACCACGCCTACTCCGACCACGAGGGCGACCCGCACTCGCCGTGGCGCTACGGGCCGACCACCGGGGCGCTGACTCAAGGGCCTCTACCACGCGCACATCGGATGGCTGTTCGACCGCGAGCGCACCAACAAGGAGCGCTTCGTCCCGGACCTGATGCGCGACCGCGACATCTGGCCCGCATCAACAGGCTCTTCCCGCTCTGTCCTCGTCTTCAGCCTCTTCGGCCCGCGCGCTCGTCGGCGGGCTCTGGACGCATGTCGTGGGGCGGCGCGCTCACCGCGTTCTTCTGGGCCGGACTGGTCCGGATCAGCGTGCTGCACCACGTGACCTGGTCGATCAACTCGATCTGTCACACGATCGGCGAGCGGCCGTTCGCCTCGCGCGACAAGTCGTCGAACTTCTGGCCGCTGGCGATCCTGTCCTTGGGCGAGTCCTGGCACAACTCGCACCACGCCGACCCGACCGCGGCGCGCCACGGACTGCTGCCGCGGCCAGCTGGACGCCACCGCCCGCCTGATCTGGTTCACCGAGAAGCTCGGCTGGGCGACCGATGTCCGCTGGCCGTCCAAGGAACGGATCGCCGCCAAGCTCGCCAAGCCGTCTGCACCCGCCGCGGAGACGGAGCTCGCGGCCTGATCCCGCAACCCCGTCGTACGCCGGGCGGACCGGGCGAGAGGACGGGAGAACGATGAGCGAAGCCAGGCCGCCCGGTCGGGTCCGGGTCCGGATGACCGGCAAGGCACGACGGCAGCAGCTGCTCGACGTCGGCCGCACCCTCTTCGCCGAACGCGGCTTCGACGCCACCTCGATCGAGGAGGTGGCCGCCCGCGCCGGGCGTGAGCAAGCCCGTGGTCTACGAGCACTTCGGCGGGAAGGAGGGCCTCTACGCCGTCGTCGTCGACCGCGAGATGGGCCGGCTGCTCGACCGGTTCACCGAGTCGCTGTCGGAGGGGCCGCCCCGCGAGCTCCTGGAGCAGGCGGCGCTGACCCTGCTCGGTTACATCGAGGAGGAGACCGACGGCTTCCGCATCCTGGTCCGCGATTCACCGGTCGCCAGCAGCACCGGGACGTTCTCGAGCCTGATCAGCGACATCGCCAGCCAGGTCGAATACATCCTGGCCCGCGAGTTCAAGGCCCGCGGCTTCGAGCCCAAGCTCGCCGGGCTGTACTCGCAGGCGCTCGTCGGCAGCGTCGCGCTGACCGGTCAGTGGTGGCTCGAGGTCCGTTAGCCGAAGAAGGATCAGGTGGCCGCCCACCTCGTCAACCTGGCGTGGAACGGCCTGTCCCACCTGGAGAAGAAGCCGAGCCTGCGGGTCCGCTCAGGTCGCTGAGGGACTAGCCGGCCGACCCGTCATCGGAGAGCTCGAGCCACTCGGTCTCCGCGGCGTCCCGCTCGGCGTGCACATCCCGCAGCTGGGCGTCGAGCTCGGCGACCCGGCCGTAGTCGGTCGCGTGTGCGGCCAGCTCGCCGTGCAGCCGGGCCTCCGTCCGGTCGAGGGTGGCCAGCCGGCGCTCGAGCCGGGCCAGCTCCTTGCGGGTGCCCCGGGAGTCACCGCGCCGGGCGCGGCTGCCCGAGACGGTGGCCTTGTCGACGCTACGACGCCGGGCCAGGTACTCCTCGACTCCGCCGGGCAACGCGGCCAGCGTGCCGTCTCCGAGCAGCGCGACCACGGTGTCGCAGACCCGCTCCACCAGGTATCTGTCATGGCTGACCACCACGACCGAGCCCGGCCACGAGTCGAGCAGGTCCTCGAGCGCGGTCAGCGTGTCGATGTCGAGGTCGTTGGTCGGCTCGTCGAGGAGCAGCACGTTCGGCCCCGCCATCAGGAGCCGGAGCAGTTGCAGCCGTCGCCGCTCACCGCCGGACAGGTCCGCGACCGGCGTCCACTGCCGGTCGGCGCCGAAACCGAAGCGCTCGGCCAGCTGCGACGCGGAGAGGTCGACCCCCGCGACGGTGACGGTGCGCGCGACCTCCTCCACGGCTTCGAGCAGGCGCAGCGCGGCCGGCAGCTCGGCCACCTCCTGGGACAGGTACGCCGGATGCACCGTGCTGCCCACCACGACCCGGCCGGACCGGGGCGCCAGGTCTCCGGTCAGGAGCCGGAGCAGCGTCGTCTTACCCGAGCCGTTGACCCCGACCACGCCGATCCGGTCGCCGGGTCCCACCTGCCACGACACGTCGTCGAGCAGCAGCCGATCGCCGAGCCGGACGGTCACGTCCTCCAGGTCGTAGACGGTGCGGCCCAGCCGCCGGGTGGCGAAGGCGTGCAGGGCGACGGTGTCCCGGGCCGGTGGCTCGTCGGCGATCAACTCCTGCGCGGCGGCGATGCGGAATCGCGGCTTGCTCGTCCGGGCCGGCGGTCCCCGGCGGAGCCAGGCCAGTTCCTTACGCAGCAGGTTGGACCGCCGCGCCTCGGCCGCGGCGTCCTGCCGGTCCCGTTCGGCGCGGGCGAGCACGTAGGCCGCATATCCGCCGTCGTAGGCGTGGACCTGTCCGTCGGCCACCTCCCAGGTGCGGGTGCACACCTCGTCGAGGAACCAGCGGTCGTGGGTGACCACCAGCAGTCCACCCGGCCGGGCACGCAGGTGGGCGGCGAGCCACGACACGCCCTCCACATCGAGGTGGTTGGTGGGCTCGTCGAGCACGAGCAGGTCGCTGTCGTGCACCAGGCGGGCGGCCAGGGCGACCCGCCGCCGCTCGCCGCCGGACATGGACAAGACGTCGGAGTCGAGGCCGAGCCCCGGCAGCCCGAGCCCGTCGAGCACCGAGCGCACCCCGGCGTCGCCGGCCCACTCGTGCTCGGCGGCGAACGCGTCCGCGTGCAGCACGACCTCGCGGACCGTGCCGGACTCCGGCAGGGCCGGTCCCTGCGGCAGTACGCCGAGACGCAGCCCGCGGGCGTGCGTCACCCGCCCTCCGTCGGCCGGCTCCCGGCGGGTGATCACCTCGAGCAGCGTCGTCTTGCCGCCGCCGTTGCGGCCCACCACGCCGATCCGCTCCCCCGCGGCGACGCCGAGGGAGACGTCGGCGAGGACCGGCGTCGATCCGAAGGCCTTGCTGACGGCCTCCAGATTGACCAGGTTGGCCGGCACCGGCTACCCGCCCTCGCCGACGAGTCGCGCCCCCGAGACGGGTCCGTACGCCGTGCGGACCGTGCGGCAGACACCTGTCCCGGACAACGCCGCGGCGAGCCGGATCGCCGCGTCCGACGACTGGGCCAGGAAGGCGCAGGTCGGTCCCGACCCGCACACCACCCCGCCGAGCGCGCCCAGTTCCTCGCCGGCCCGCAGGGTTCGGGCGAGCGACGGCCGCAGGGACCGCGCCGCGGCCGCCATGTCGTTGGCCAGCAACCCGCCGAGCCGGGCCGGGTCCCGGGTCCGCAGCGCATTGATCAGGTCGTCCGGCGCGCCGATGCCCGCGCTGCTGCGCTTCTCCCGCAGCCGGTCCAACTCGGCGTAGACGGCCGGGGTGGACAGGCCGCCGTCGGCGATCCCGAGCACCCAGTGCCAGCGGCCGGCGGCGAGCACCGGCGTGAGCCGGTCCCCGCGCCCGGTGCCGAGAGCGGTGCCGCCGGTCAGCGCGAAGGCCACGTCGCTGCCCAGTTCGGCGGCCAGCTCGAGCAGTTCGGCCCGGGCCAGTCCGGTCCCCCAGAGTGCGTCGCAGGCCACCAGCGTCGCCGCCGCGTCCGCGCTGCCGCCGGCCAGCCCCCCGGCGACCGGGATCCCCTTGGTCAGCTCGAGCCGCACCGCCGGGTCGACGCCGGTGCGGCGGGCCAGCAGCGCGGCGGCCCGCCAGGCGAGGTTGTCGGCGTCGACCGGCAGGTCGGGCGCGCCCTCGCCGCGCACGGTCAGCGAGAGGTCGTGCGCGGGGGTCGCCGTGACCTCGTCGTAGAGCGAGATGGCGTGGAAGACGGTGACCAGGTCGTGGTAGCCGTCGGGGCGCGGTGGCCCCACGGCGAGGTGCAGATTGACCTTGGCGGGGACCCGGACGGTGACCGGCTCGGGCACGCCGACCAGACGCGTCACGGTCAGCAAGCCCTCCTTGCGGGTACGGCGAACGGGCAGTTCGGCCAAGCAGGCGGCCGAAGCCGATGCTAGCTGCCGGTCACCGCACGACGTACGGCGGCAATGCGGGCGAAGGCGGCGACGTCGAGGGCCTCGCCGCGCAGGCCCGGGTCGATCCCGGCGTTGCGCAGCACCTCTTCGGCGACGGCGGCCGAGCCCGCCCAGCCGGCGAGCGCGGCCCGCAGCGTCTTGCGGCGCTGGGCGAACGCCGCGTCGATCACCGCGAACGTCTCAGCCCGGTCCGCCCCGGCCGGCGGGTCGCGCCGGGCGACCGACACCAGGCCGGAGTCGACATTGGGGACCGGCCAGAAGACGGTGCGCGGCACCGCGCCGGCCCGGGTCACTGTCGCGTACCACGCCGCCTTCGCCGAGGGCACGCCGTAGACCCGCGACCCCGGCGGCGCCGCCAGCCGCGCGGCCACCTCGGCCTGCACCATCACCAGGCCGCGCCGCAGCGCGGGCAGCAGTGCCAGCAGGTGCAGCAGCACCGGTACGGCGACGTTGTACGGCAGGTTGGCGACCAGCACCGTCGGATCCCCCGGCACCGACGTCAGCGTCAGCGCGTCGGCGACGACGACCGTCAGCCGGCCGGCGTACGCCGGGAGCCGGTTGTCCACTGTGGACGGCAGCGCGGCCGCGAGAACCGGGTCGATCTCGACGCCGACGACCGCCGCACAGGCCGGCAGCAGGCCGAGGGTCAGCGACCCGAGACCCGGTCCGACCTCGAGGGCGACGTCGCCCTTGTCGAGTCCGGCGGTGCGGACGATCCGACGCACGGTATTGGCGTCGTGCAGGAAGTTCTGGCCGAGCGCCTTGGTCGGCGACCGCCCGAGCTGCGCGGCCAGCCGCCGGATGTCCGCCGGCCCGAGCAACCCGTCATCCACTCCTCTAGGTGTACAGGTCGGACCGAGGTCGATGTCGGCCACCCGTCGGACGCCCGGCGCGATCCGGGCGGGGGTCCGGCGCCGCGTGGGCGCGGCTGGAGGGCAGGATCACAGCCATGAGCGCACCGTCGTCGCCGCTGGTCGTCGGGATCGACGCGTCGACGACCGCGGTCAAGGCCGTGGTCTACACCGCGGCCGGACAGGCGGTCGCGGTCGGGCGGCGGAGCCTGGCCATGTCGATGCCCGGTCCGGGCCGGCACGAGCAGGATCCGCGGGACTGGTGGGCCGCCACCCGGGGCGCGCTCGGCGACGCGGTCGCGCGGGTGGACCGGGACCGGGTGGGCGCCGTCGGGGTGACCCACCAGCGCGAGTCGTTCGCCTGCCTCGACCGGGGCGGCGATCCGATCCGCCCGGCACTGCTGTGGGTCGACGGCCGGGCGGGGGCGGAGATCGCCGAATACGGCAGCGCCGCGGTGCACGCCCGGTCCGGCAAGCCGCCGGACGTGACCCCGGCGCTGTACAAGCTCGCCTGGTTGCGCCGGAACGAGCCCGAGACGCTGCGCCGCAGCGCACGGGTCGTCGACACCGGCGGTTACCTGCTGTGGCGCCTCACCGGCCGCTACGTCACGAGTACGGCGTCGGCCGATCCGCTGGGTCTGCTCGACATGCGCTCGCGCCGCTACGCGCCCGACCTGCTCGAGATCGCCGGTCTCGTCCCCGACCAGCTGCCCGGCCTGGTGGCGCCGGGCGACGTCGTCGACCAGCTCGATGCGACGCTCGCCGACGAGCTCGGCCTGCCGGCCGGGACACCGGTCGTCGCCGGCGCCGGCGACGGGCAGTGCGCCGGTCTCGGCGCGGCGGTGACCGGACCGGGGGCGGCGTACCTCAACCTGGGGACCGCGATGGCCACCGGCATCCATCTGGCGGAGTACGGGTGGGGGCGGCAGTTCCGCACGCTGATCAGCCCGCTCCCCGCGGCCTACACCGGCGAGATGCTGCTCTCCTCGTGCACCTATCTCGTGCGGTGGCTGGAGGAGAAGTTCGGGACCGGTCCCGGTGCCGACGGCCCGGACGAAGAGACGACCCGCGCCGCGGCGGACCTGCCGCCGGGAGCCGACGGCCTGTTGACCCTGCCCTACTGGAACAGCGCGCAGACGCCGTACTGGGATCCGCTCGCCCGCGGCGCTGTGGTGGGGTGGCGGGGCAGCCACGGCCGGCCCCACCTCTACCGGTCGATCCTCGAGTCGACGGCGTTCGAGCTGCGGCTGCACACCGACGGGCTGGAGTCCTGGCACGACGGCGCCACAGGCCCGGTCGACGAATACCGTGCGATGGGAGGCGGCAGCCGCAGCGACATGTGGCTGCAGATCATCGCCGACGTCACCGGCCGGCCGGTGTCGGTCTGCGCCGAGGACGAGGTGAGCGCCCTCGGCGCCGCGATGCTCGCCGCCGCGGCGATCGGACTGCACGGCGACGCCGAAATCCGGGCGAGCAGCGAGGCCATGGCGGCGTTCGACCGGGTCGTCGAACCCCGCGGGCGCACCGCCTACGAGCCGATGTACGAGGCGTACCGCCGCCTCTACCCGCAGCTCGCCGACCTCTTCCCGCTCCTCGAGCAGGCGACGTCGAATGCGAAAGGATCCTGATGACCCGCACCGTGACCATTCTCGGAGCCGGCGCGATGGGCACCGCTCTGACCACCCCCGCCGCGGCCAACGGCCACCGCGTACGGCTCTGGGGGACCCGGCTGGACGGCGACATCGTCGCGACCCTGCGGGCCGGCGGGCCGCACCCCAGGCTCGGGGTCCGGGTCGACCCCGCCGTCGCCGTCTTCACCGACGAGGACCTCTCCGACGCGCTCGACGGGGCCGACATCGTCGTCCTCGCGATCTCCTCCGAGGGCGCCCTGGACATCGCCGGGCTGGCGGCCGAGCACCTGCGCGGCGGCCCGCTGCTCGTCACGACCAAGGGCTTCGGCCGCGACCGGGACGGTCGGGTGCGGCTGTTCCCGCCGCTGCTGCGCGAGGTGGTCGGCCCGGACGTTTCGTTGGTCGTCGCCGGCGGGCCGTGCAAGGCCAACGAGGTCGCGACCGGCGACGCCACCGCGACGACGTACGCCGGGGCCGACCCGTCGGCGGTGCAGACACTTGAGTCGGCTCTGGCGACCGACAGCTACCGCATCGAGACCTCCGCCGACGTCACCGGGGTCGAGCTCACCGCGGCCATGAAGAACGTCTACGCGATCGCGCTCGGCATCTGCGACGGACTCGGCGAGGCGGCCGGGTCACCGCGGCACAACCTCAGATCCGCCGTGTTCGCCCGGGCCGTGGCCGAGATGCGGGCCCTCGGCGACGCCCTGGGCGGCGACCCGGCGACCGTCTACGGGCTCCCGGGTGTGGGCGACCTCGAGGTGACCGGGCTCTCCGGTCGCAACAAGGTCTACGGCGCCCGCATCGGCGCCGGGGAGCGGCCGGACGCCGCGCTCGCCGTCATGCACCGCGCCGGCCAGACCGTGGAGGGCGCCGCCGCCCTGGGCCTGGCCGCGGACCTGGCCACCGACCTGTACTCCGCCGGCCGGCTCGGCCCGGGCACGCTCCCGCTCCTGGCGGCCATCGGCCGGATCCTGCACGAGGGGGCAGACCCGGCGGGCTCGCTGGTCGAGGCGAGCCTGCCGGGCCGATCACAAATGTCCGTGTCGGCGTAGCGAACGCAGCGACGCCCAGCCGATCGGCAGCGGCAGCCAGACGGTCACCAGCCGGAACAGCAGGACCGCGGGAACGGCGACCCCGGACGCGAGCCCGGCGGCGGTGAGCCCGGCGATCATCGACGACTCGACGGCGCCGATCCCGCCGGGCGTCGGGATGATCGACCCGACCGCCGAGGCGGTCAGGAAGACGATCGCGATCGGGAGCACGCTGACGTGCCCGCCGAACGCGCGGACGCTGGCGTCCAGGGCACCGACCAGCGCGACGGTGAGCAACAGCGACCCACCCAGCCCGGTCGCCATCATCAACGGCCGTCGGCGGGCGTGTTCGCCCAACATGAGCAGGCTGGTCCGCGGACCGTCGAGCCGCGCCCGGACGCGGGGCATCCGGGCACCGACGACCGCAAGCACAGCTCCGGCCGCGACGAGCCCGGCCAGGACCGCGGCGAGAACCGGGAGGTGCGCACTCAGGCCGGTGCCGGAACCGGTCGCCAGGCCGATCAGGCCGACCAGCACGACGGTCATCGCGAGCTGTCCCAACTGCGCGATCGCCACGCATGCGACGGCCAGCGACACCGGCGTGCCGTGCCGGCGCAGGTACTGCGCGTTGACGACGTTGCCGCCCATGCCCGACGGGGTGAGCACCCGGGTGAACGACGCCGCCGACTGCACGACCAGCGTGGTCCCGACCCGCAGCCGGGTGGGGGTGAATCCGATGAGGTTGTAGGACGCGCCCAGCAGCGACAGCACCATCGCCGTCACCACCAACGCCACCCACCCGACCCGCATCGTCGCCAGCGTCGCGAGGTCGACCGTGTGCAACTGCCACCCCAGCAGACCGAACGCACCGATGCCGCCGACCCACATCAGCGCCGTACGCAGCCACCGGCCGGCCGGCACCTCCGGCGTGCTGCCGTGGACCGGCGTGCCACGGTCCGGCGCATCGTCGTGGACCGGAGTGCTGCCGTGGACCGGAGTGCTGCCGTGGACCGGAGCGCTGCCGTGGACCGGGACACGGTCGTGGACCGGGGCCTGCTCGCAGGTCATCGTCACCGCGACGTCCCCACCGCGACGACGGGCCGCCGGGCCGGCACGGGACGGCGGGCCGGCACCGCCGGGTAGGTCCGCCGGGCCAGCGCCGCCACACCGAGCACCACCACGACGCCGGCGAGGGCCGCGACCGCGGGCAGCCGGACCGCGACGGGCTGGCCCAGCGCGCCCGCCCCGATGCCCACCGCCACCAGCGGATCGACGACGGTCATCACTGCGACGGTGATCGCCAGCCGACCGGACTTGTAGGCCGTCTGCTCCAGGGACGTGCCCGCGATCGAGCAGCCGGCGAGCAGCGGCGTACCCCAGACCACGATCGTCGCCCACGGCAGATCGGAGGCCAGCAGCGTGCGCGCCAGCGCCGACCCGAGGCCGAGCAGCGCGGCGGCCGCGCCGGCGAGCAGAACGGTGCGGAGCGGGCCGCTGACCCGGGCGGCGACCAGCAGCAGGAGCACCACGCAGGCCGCGACGACCACCACGGCCAGCGCGAGGGAGCCCCCGGCCGGCCGCGGCACGTCCACCGGCGCGCGGACCGTCGAGACCACGACCGCGAGACCCGCGGCCACCGCGGCCGCCGCGAACATCTCGGCTCCGGCCGGCCGGCGATGTCGCAGGGCGGCACCCAGCGGCACCGCGAACACCACGGTCGCCACGACGATCGGCTGAACCAGCGCCAGCGGCGCCTCGGCGACGGCGAACAGATGCAACCCGGCACCCAGTGCGCCGATCCCGAATCCGAGCAGCCAGCGGCGCCGGTGCATGAGGCGCCAGAGCAGCCCGGGGTGCAGGCCGCTGCGGCCGGAGTCCGCCTCGGCCTGGTGCTGTTCGAGCGCAGCCGCGACCGCGTAGCAAAGGGTCGCCGCGACCGCCGCGACGAGAGCCAGTGCCGTCATTGCGCACCCCACGCCGGCCCGGAGCCGCGCCCGTGCCCGTCCCGTTGTTCCGCCACCACGCCCGCCGCCTTAGCTGGTCCGCCTGTCCATCTCAGGTTTCCGGTTGCGGGGGCCGTTGGGGATGGGGCTGATATCCGAAAACGGGGTGGGGAAAACCCCCGGTAAGAAGGACGTGCCGTCCGCACCTCGGTCATGCTCCGATGCTCTCGGCGACGGGGTGGGTCACACATCAGGGATCGCCCCGACCGCGACCCTGAGATGTCCCGGTCACCTCGGTCAGCCGACCTCCGACATCGTGCGCCGTACTCGCGTCCACGGGGCAGATCGGCGAGTAGCACGCACGATGTCGGGCCCCCTGTGCTCTCCATTCCGCATCAACGTGACGTTGATGCGGCTAGACCGCTTGAACGTGACGTTCAAGCGGAATGGAGGGGCGGGCCGGGTGCGGAGGGTACGGCGTCAGGAGGCCGACTGCGACGCCTCGGGCAGCGTCGGCTCGAACAACTCCACCGGGTTGCCGGACGGATCGTCGACCAGGATCTGGTTGCCGCCGACGCCGGTGACGATGTCGTTGCGGAAATGGGCGCCGGCCCGCCGCAACTCCTCGACCCGCCCGGCGAGGTCGGTGACCTCGAGCGAGATCCGGTTCCACCCGCCCGGCTGCGGCCGGGTTCCGTCGGGCATCGCCTGCGAACCGCCGCCAGGTCCGCCCGGTTCGCCCGGCGCGCTCAGCAGCAGCCGGAGGTCGCCCCGCACGAGCATGGCGAACGCCGGAGCCGGGTGCATGACCTCACGGAAATCCAGCTGCCCGCAGTAGAAGGCGATCGCGGCATCCACGTCGTGGACGATGTAACGGACGCTGACGGTGGCCACGGGAGATCCCCTCCTCGCCTCGTGGCCAAGCTACCTCAGAAGCCCCCGAAGAGACCGGCCGCCGTGCGGGTCATCGTCGCGCAGAGCCGGTCCAGCGGCGTACCCGTGACGTCGGCGAGGACCCGGATCGTCAACGGCAGAAGATAGGGAGCGTTCGGCCGGCCGCGGTAGGGCATCGGGGTCAGGAACGGCGCGTCGGTCTCCGCGAGGAGCTGGTCCGGCGGCACCACCGCCGCAGCCTCCCGCAGAGTCGGCGCATTCGTAAACGTCACCGTCCCGGCGAAACTGAGCACGTAGCCCGCATCGACGCACCGCTGCGCCATCGCGCGGTCGCCGGAGAAGCAGTGCAGGATCGTCGCCGGCGGAGCGCCCTCCTCGTCGAGGATCGCCAGCACGTCGTCGTGCGCGTCGCGGTCGTGGATCACCAGGGCCTTCCCCACCGCCTTGGCGAGGGCGATGTGCCGCCGGAACGCCTCCTGCTGCACGGCCGGCTCGACCCGCCCCCAGTAGTAGTCCAGACCGGTCTCCCCCACCGCCCGCACCTGCGGGAGCGCCGCGAGCCGGGCCAGTTCGGTGAAGTCGTCCTCGGTCAGGTCGGCGACCTCGTTGGGGTGGACGGCGACCGCGGCATGGACGTCGGGGTGCCCGGCCGCCGCCTCCGCACACCACCGGGAGCTCGCGACCGTGTCGCCCACCGTCACGACCCGGCGGATCCCCACCGCCCGGGCGGCGTCGAGGGCCCGGGCGACGTCGGCGTCGTCCCGGCAGCCCATCGCGTCGAGATGGCAGTGCGAGTCGACGGCGTCGACCGGCAGTGCCTCCGGCGCCGGGGGCGGTTCCCGCCGGTCCCGCGAGCGCGAACCACTCACCGCGGATCAGGAACGATCGGTGAGCCGGGCGAGCTCCTCGTCCACGATCGACGGGTCGAGCTTGCGGAAGACCGGCGTCGGCGGCTGGAGCGGCGTCCCCGGCCGGATCGGCGTCGACTGCCACCGCGCCTCGGTGTCGTAGTCGCCGGTGAGGATGCCGTAGCTCGGGCCGTCGTCCTCGTCGACCTCCCGGAGCTCCGGGCTGCTCGTCCACCGGCCGGTGTTGCCGAGCAGTTCGTGCACCCGCTGCGACGAGTGCGGGAGGAACGGCGTGAGCATCGCCTTGGCGTCGTCGACGAGTTGCAGCGCGACGTGCAGCACCGACTCCATCCGCGCCGGGTCGGACGTACGCAGCTTCCAGGGCGCCTGGTCGGAGAGGTACTTGTTGGCGTCGGCGACGACCCGCATCACCTCGGTGATGGCGGCCTTCTGCCGGGACTGCGCGAGCAGTTCGCCGACGGCGTCGAAGGCATTCCGGGAGGCGGCGAGCAGCGCCCGGTCCCCGTCGGTGAGCTCCCCGGGCTCGGGCACCCGCCCGAGGTTGCGCGCGGCCATCGACACCGAGCGGTTGACGAGGTTTCCCCATCCGGCGACGAGTTCGTCGTTGTTGCGGCGGAGGAACTCCGCCCAGGTGAAGTCGGTGTCGTGCGACTCCGGGCCGGCGACCGCGAGGTAGTAGCGCAGCGAGTCGGGGTCGTAACGGGCGAGGAAGTCGCGCACCAGGATCCCGACGCCGCGCGACGACGAGAACTTGCGCGCCTCCATGGTGAGGAACTCGCTCGAGATGACCTCGTCCGGAAGGCTGAGCCGGCCCAGCGAACCCGGCGTACCGCCCCGGTCGCCCTCGCCGTTGTAGCCGAGCAGCTGCGCCGGCCAGATCTCGGCGTGGAAGACGATGTTGTCCTTGCCCATGAAGTAGTAGGACCGGGCATCCGGGTTCTGCCACCAGGCCCGCCAGGCGTCCGGGTCACCGCTGCGGCGAGCCCACTCGATCGACGCGGACAGGTAACCCACCACGGCGTCGAACCAGACGTAGATCCGCTTGTCCGGCCGGTCCCGCCAACCGTCCAGCGGCACCTTCACGCCCCAGTCCAGGTCGCGGGTGTAGGCCCGCGGCTTGAGGTCGGCGAGCAGGTTGAGGGAGAACTTCAGCACGTTCGGCCGCCAGCCCCGGCGCGATCGCAGCCAGGTCTCGAGCGCGTCCGCGAACGCCGGCAGGTCGAGGAAGAAATGCTCGGTCTCGACGAACGTCGGTGTCTCGCCGTTGATCCGCGAGACCGGGTGGATGAGGTCGATCGGGTCGAGTTGGTTGCCGCAGTTGTCGCACTGGTCGCCCCGGGCCCCGTCGTAACCGCAGATCGGGCAGGTGCCCTCGATGTAGCGGTCCGGCAGGGTCCGTCCGGTCGACGGGGAGATCGCGCCCATCGTGGTCTGCGGGAAGACGTAGCCGTTCTTGTAGAGCCCGAGGAAGATCTCCTGCGCCACCGCGGCGTGGTTGCGGGTGGTGGTGCGGGTGAACAGGTCGTAGGACAGGCCGAGCGCCTGCAGGTCCTCGGTGATCATCCGGTTGTAGCGGTCGGCGAGCTCCCGCGGCGGCACCCCGTCCTTGTCGGCCGCGACGAGGATCGGCGTCCCGTGCTCGTCGGTGCCGCTGACCATCAACACCTTGTTGCCGGCCATCCGCTGGTACCGGCTGAAAACGTCGGAGGGCACGCCGAAGCCCGCCACGTGGCCGATGTGGCGTGGCCCGCTGGCATAGGGCCAGGCGACGGCCGTGAGGATGTGCCTCCCGCTGGTCATGCGCTCCAGCGTAGTGATCGGGCCGGACCCGACTCCGCTCGCCGTACGCCGGCCCGGGGTCAAGGCACGACATAGGGGTCTTTGGTCCGACCAAGATCACGGGCCGGCGTCGGCCGGACACAGCCGCGTGTAAGATACAGAAGGTTTACGGGCGGAACGAGCGCGAGGAGGTGGTGGCACGTGAGTACCGGTGACCATCCGAGTCCCGTGCGCACACCGTCCCCTCGCCGCACCGTCTGAGAGCTCCGCTTCCAGAGCAGTCCGTCGGCGATGCTGTGATTCTGCCGGGAACGGCGTGCGCGTTCGCATCTTGTCGAGCGGAGGCGTGTCATGAGCAGCCCTCTGAAGATCACCCGGCGGCCGATCGGCCGTCGGCATTCCACCGTGCGCGGGTCCGTCGCCGATGCCGCGGCCCGCGAGTGCGTCGTCGACTGCGGCCTCTACGTCGACGGGCGCCGGGCGTCGTTTTCCGGCGGCTTCGCCGAGGCGGCCCGGCTCGCCCGCGAGCAGGACGGGTTCGTGTGGCTCGGGCTGCACGAGCCGACCGCGGAGCAGTTCGCCGGCATCGCGGCCGAGTTCGATCTGCACCCGCTCGCCGTGGAAGACGCCGTCAACGCCCATCAGCGGCCGAAGCTCGAGCGGTACGACGACACGCTGTTCGTCGTCTTCGTCACCGTGCAGTACGTCGAGCACGAGGCGCTGACCGCGACCAGTGAGATCGTCAACACCGGCCAGGTGATGGTCTTCACCGGGCCGAACTTCGCGATCACCGTCCGGCACGGGCAGCACTCCGCCCTCGGTGCGGTCCGGCACCGCCTCGACGCCGACGCCAGTCTGCTCGTGCACGGCCCCACCTCGGTGCTCTACGCCGTCGCCGACCACGTCGTGGACGACTACCTCTCGGTCGCCGCCGACGTCGAGGTCGACGTGGACGAGATCGAGACCTCCGTCTTCTCCCCGCAGCGTTCGCAGGACGTCGAGCGGATCTACCAGCTCAAGCGCGAGGTGCTCGAACTCCGCCGCGCCGTCCTCCCGCTGACCGGGCCGTTGCGGATGCTCGCCGAGCGCCACCTGGCCGGAGTACCGGACGACATCCGCGAGTACTTCCGGGACGTCGAGGACCACCTCACCCGGGTGCGGGACCAGATCAGCGGTTTCGACGAGTTGCTCTCCTCGATCCTGCAGGCCTGCCTGGCCCGGGTCACGATGGCCGAGAACGAGGACATGCGGCGGATCTCGGCGTGGGTCGCCATCGCCGCCGTGCCGACCGCGATCTGCGCCGTCTACGGGATGAACTTCCGATACATGCCCGAGTTGAACTGGCGGTACGGCTACCCGATGGTGCTCGTCGTCATCGCGGTGATCTGTCTGCTGCTGTACCGCGGTTTCCGCCGCAACGGCTGGCTCTAGTCCCCGTCGCCCGACCCGTCGCCGGGGACGGCCAGCAGGGCGTCGTAGACCACCCGGCGCGGTACGCCGGCGGACCGGGCGACCGCCGACATCGCGTCGCGCCGGGGTACGCCGTCGGCGATCTGCTCGCGCACCAGCGCGGCGAGCACGACCGGGTCGTCCTGCGGCGCCGGCGCCGGCGCACCGCCGACGACGACCGTCACCTCGCCCCGGACACCACCCTGCGCCCAGCCCGCCAGTTCGGTGAGCCCGCCGCGGCGTACCTCCTCATGGGTCTTGGTCAGCTCCCGGCACACCGCGGCCGGCCGGTCGCCCCACACCTCCGCGGCGTCGGCCAGCATCGCCGCCAGCCGGTGCGGTGCCTCGAAGAGCACCATCGTCCGCGGCTCGGCGCGCAGCGCCTCCATGGCCTGGCGCCGTCGGCCGGGCCGGCGCGGCAGGAATCCCTCGAAGCAGAAGCGGTCGCACGGCAGCCCGGACAGCGCCAGCGCGGTCGTGACGGCCGATGGACCGGGCAGGCAGGTGACCCGGGCGCCGGCACCGGCCGCGGCGCTGACCAGCCGGTAGCCGGGGTCGGAGACCGACGGCATGCCCGCGTCGGTGATCAGCAGTACGTCGCGGCCGGCGCGCAGGGCCTCGACCAGGTCCGGCGTGCGGGCCTCCTCGTTCCCGTCGAAGTAGGAGACGACCCGGGCCGGCTTCGCCACACCGAGGTCGGCGACCAACCTCGCCAGCCGGCGGGTGTCCTCGGCGGCAACCAGCTCGGCGCCGGCCAGCGCGGCCCGCAGCCGCGGGCTGACGTCCCCGGCGTCGCCCAGCGGCGCACCGGCCAGAGTCAGCGTGCCCGCGTCCACGCGGTCAGGGTACGGCGCCGGTGCGCGGGCCGCGGCGGACGACGGGCGCACCGACCAGGGCACCTACGATCACCCCATGGCGGTCACGGCACCCGACGCGGCGATCGACGCCGTCGGGGATCCCGGTCGGCCGCCGGCGCCGCTGTCGCCGTACGAGCGTCTGCACAAGGATCCGGTGTCCCGGCCCGGGTTCGGCTGGGCGGTGACGCTGACGATCGGGGCGATCGCGGCTGTCCTGCGGCTGTGGTCGATCGGCTTCCCCAGTGAGAAGGTCTTCGACGAGATCTACTACTCGACCAACGCCGTCGAGTTGCTGCACCAGGGCTACGAGAACAATCCGGCCCGGCTGTTCGTCGTCCACCCGCCGCTCGGCAAGTGGTGCATCGCGATCGGTGTGGCCATCTTCGGTAACGACGCCTACGGCTGGCGGATCCCCTCCGCGATCGCCGGGACCGTGGCCGTCGTGATCCTCGTCCGGCTGGTACGCCGGATGACCGGCTCGCTGCTGCTCGCCGGCACCGCGGGTCTGCTGCTCACGCTCGACGGTCTGTCACTGGTGCAGAGCCGCACCTCGTTGCTCGACATCTATTTGCAGGCATTCGTGCTGGCCGGGTTCGCCTGCCTGGTCGTCGACCGGGACCACGTCCGGGAGCGACTCGCGGTCGCCGTACCCGCCGGCGGGGCGGCCGGGCTCGGGCCGCGACTGGGCCTCCGCCCGTGGCGACTGGCCGGTGGAGTGCTGCTCGGCGCGTCCTGCGGCGTGAAGTGGAGCGGCGTCTGGTTTCTCGTCGGCTTCGCGCTGCTGTCGGTGCTGTGGGACCGCGGCGCGCGCAAGTCCGCGGGGGCGCATCACCCGACGGCGGCGACCGCCGCCCGCGACCTGCCCGGCGCATTCCTCTCCCTGGTCGTGGCGCCCGTCGTGACCTACCTGCTCACCTGGACCGGCTGGTTCCTAGGCGAGAACGGCTACGAACGGCACTGGGCCGACGGGCGGTCCACCCACTGGGGATTCGTGCCGGGGGTACTGCGCTCGCTGTGGCACTACCACTCCGAGATGCTGAGCTTCCACGAAGGTCTTTCGAGCTTCCATCCCTACCGGTCGCTGCCCTACAGCTGGCTGGTGGACGGCCGTCCGGTCGACTACTACTACCCGCAGCACGTCACCGGTTGCGGGGCGAAGAGCTGCGTCCGCGAGGTCCTCTCCATCGGAACGCCGGCCCTGTGGTGGGCGTTTCTGCCCGCCCTGGTGTGGATGGTGTGGCTGCTGATCGCCCGGCGGGACTGGCGGGCCGGCGCGGTGTTGATGGCCTTCGCGGCCGGCTGGGGCGCCTGGCTGGAGAACACCGACCGCACGATGTTCCTCTTCTACATGACCCCCCTCGTGCCGTTTCTCGTCATCGGGATCACCCTGATGCTCGGCGCGGTGCTGGGTCGGTCACACGCGAGCCCGACCCGCCGTACCGTCGGGTTGCTCGTGCTGTGCGCCTACCTGGCCCTGGTGGTGGTCAACTTCGCCTGGCTGTGGCCGATCCTGACCGGCCAGAAGATCACCTACGCCGGCTGGCAGGCCAGGATGTGGTTCTCGTCCTGGATCTGACCGCGGGTCAGTCGTGGTCCGGCTGGTCCTGGTCGTGCAGCGCGGCGAGATAGCGGTTGTACTCCGCGAGCTTCTCGTCCGGCTCCTCGTCGTCGGCCGGCGGCGGCGGGGGCGGCGCTGGTGGCCGCCGGCGGGCCTTCGCCGGCCTGACCTTCGGCCGCACTTCGGCCTTGACCGGGCCCGGGGGGCGGTGCTCGAACCGCAGCATCTTCCACCACATGAAGGCCACGAACAGCGCGAAGAGCGGCCATTCGAACGTGTAGCCGTAGCTGAGCACGTTGCCCGACTCGGCCCGGGTCCATTGCCACCAGCCGAGCCGCAGGAAGATCACGATCAGTGCCACCGCGATCACGTGGCGCACCAACCAGCGGGGGGTCAACAACAGCCGGCGCACGGCGTCAGGCTACCTCCCGGCGCCCGGCCGACCGGGTCCCGGAGGCGTCCCGGCGGCCTCCCGGCAGCGCGAAGCCCCCCGCCGCCGCGCAGCTGCGCAGGTAGGCTCGGCGGTGTGGCCAGGGTGAGGGTCCGCCGGCCGGTTCCGGCTCGGGACCGCCGCGATGCGTGAGGTCCTGTCCGAGGTCCTGAGCTGGTACGGCGGCGGCCGCGCATGCGCGACCGCCACGGTGGTGGCGACCTTCCGCAGCGCCCCGCGCCTGCCCGGCGCCGCCATGGCCGTGTCGGCGGACGGTGAGGCGGTCGGCAGCGTGTCCGGCGGGTGCGTCGAAGGCGCGGTCTATGAGTTGGCGCGGGAGGTCATCGCGAGCGGCGTACCGGTCCTCGAGCGGTACGGCGTCAGCGACGACGACGCCTTCGCGGTCGGCCTGACCTGCGGCGGGATCATCGACGTCCTCGTCGAGCCGGTCGGCGCCGACAGGGTCGACGAGCTCACCACGATCGGCCGCGCGGTGGCGGCCCACGAGCCCGTCGCGACCGCAACGGTCATCTCCGGGCCACGACCGGTCGGCAGCCGGATCGTCGTCTGGCCGGACCGGGTCGACGGCACGTTGAGGTCGACCGGCCTCGACGTGGCCGTGATCGACGATGCGCGCGGCATGCTCGAGCAGGGAATGACCGACGTACGACGCTACGGTGCCGACGGGGAACGCCGCCGCGACGACCTGGCCGTGTTCGTCCAGTCGTTCGCGCCGCCGCCGAGACTGCTCGTCTTCGGCGCCATCGACTTCGCGGCCGCAGTCGCGTCGATCGGGTCGTTCCTGGGCTACCAGGTGACGGTCTGTGACGCGCGGCCGGTCTTCGCCACCAGCAAGCGGTTTCCCGCTGCCGCCGAGGTGGTGGTGTCGTGGCCGCACTCCTACCTGGCCGCCGAGGTGGCCGCCGGTCGGGTGGACGACCGGACGGTCATCTGCGTCCTCACCCACGACCCGAAGTTCGACGTTCCCCTGCTCGAGGTCGCGCTGCGGACACCGGCCGCCTACATCGGGGCGATGGGCAGCAGGCGGACCCACGACGACCGGCTGGCCAAGTTGTCGGAGCTCGGGCTGACCGAAGCCGAGCTCGACCGGCTCGCCTCCCCGATCGGTCTGGACATCGGGGCGCGGACCCCGGCCGAAACGGCGGTATCCGTCGCCGCCGAGATCATCGCGGTCCGCTGGGGCGGATCCGGACGACGACTTGCCGAGGTGCCGGGCAGGATCCACGGCCCGGCCGCTCCCGAGCGGGTCGGTTGAGCGGCCCCGTCGCCGGCATCGTCCTCGCGGCCGGCGCCGGTCGCCGGTTCGGCGCGGCCAAGGCGCTGGTGGACTTCCGGGGCGAGCGGCTCGTCGACCGCGCCGTCCGACTCTTGCGCGACGGCGGCTGCCGACCGGTGGTCGTGGTCGCCGGTGCCGCGCCACTCGAGGTTGCCGATGCCGAGGTGGTCGACAATCCGCACTGGTCGACCGGTATGGGCTCCTCACTGCGATGTGGGTTGGCCGCGACCGGCAACGACGCCGTTGTGGTGATACCGGTGGACATGCCATGGCTCGGCGTCGAGTCGGTGCGGCGGGTGATCGCCGCGTACGACGACGGCGCGACTCTCGTCACCGCCACCTACGACGGAGCGCGACGACACCCGGTTCTCCTGACCCAAAAGGATTTTGCCGAGGTGGCCCGGCTGGCGGTGGGCGACCAAGGCGCTCGGCCCTTCCTCCGCGCCCATGCGGACGAGGTGGTGGAGGTGGCATGCGGCGACACCGGATCGCCGCGCGACATCGACACCGCGGCGGATCTCTTCCCGCAATAGGCAGAGTCCATTGCCAGGCTCCACCAACGCGACCATGATTGATCCATCATCCCGGACGCGTCGACGCGTCCTGCCTGGATGGAGGGGGACCCATGCAGGTTCCTGCCCGCTTCGGATACGAACGCGCGACCAGCGTCGAGCATGCGTTGACCCTCCTGGAGCGGGCCGGACCCGAGTCCTTCGTGATCGCCGGTGGGCACAGCCTGATTCCGATGATGCGGCTGCGGCTGGCCCAACCCGAGTCGGTCATCGACATCAACGATCTCGCCGAGCTGTCCTACCTCCGGGTCGACGGTGGACAACTCCGCATCGGGGCACTCACCCGGCATGCGCAGCTGCTCGACTCGCCGCTGGCGCACGAGCATTTCCCGATCTTCACCGATGCCGAGCGGGTGATCGCCGACCCGATCGTGCGTAACCGCGGCACGGTCGGCGGTTCGTTGTGCCAGGCCGATCCGGCGGAGGACCTCTCCGCCGCCTTCGCGGCCGTCCACGCGGTCGCGGTGATCCGCGGATCGGCGCAGCAGCGGGAGGTTCCGGTCCGCGAGATGCACACCGGACCGTACGAGACCGTCGTCGGTGACGCCGAGCTGCTGGTCGAGCTGCGGGTGCCGATCCGCCCCGGCGGCGGCAGCGCCTACGAGAAGGTCGAACGGCGCGTCGGCGACTGGCCGGTCGCCGCGGCGGGAGCGGCGGTCTGGCTGGACGGGGAGACCATCGCGGAGGTCGGCATCGGCCTCGCGGCGGTCGGGGCACCGCACTTCCACGCCCCTGAGGCGGAGGACTTCCTGCGCGGGAAGCCGGCCACCGAGGAGACCTTCGCCGAGGCGGGCCGGATCGCCGGCGCGCACTCCAACCCCACCGCCGACCAACGCGGCCCGGTCGACTACAAGCGGCACCTCGCCGGCGAACTCACCACCCGTGCGCTTCGACGCGCAGCGGCCCGCGCACGCGGTCAGGAGGCCTGACATGCAGATCACCGTGACGGTCAACGGCGAACAACACATCGACGAGGTCGAGCCGCGGCTGTTGCTGGTGCACTATCTGCGGGATCGGCTGCGACTCACCGGAACCCACTGGGGCTGCGACACCTCCAACTGCGGCACGTGCGTCGTGTGGATGGACGGCACGCCGGTGAAGTCGTGCACCGTTCTCGCGGTGATGGCGGACGGGCGCGCGGTCCGGACCGTCGAGGGCCTGGCCGACGGCGCCACCCTCGACCCGGTGCAGCAGGGCTTCGTCGAGTGCCACGGGCTGCAGTGCGGCTTCTGCACGCCCGGAATGTTGCTCACCGCACGCTGGCTGCTCGACCACAACCCCGACCCGTCCGAGAGCGAGATCAGGGAGGCGATCTCCGGGCAGTCCTGTCGCTGCACCGGATACGAGAACATCGTCCGCTCCGTCCGTTGGGCCGCCGAGCACGAGTCCGCCAAGGAGGTGTCGGCATGACCGACGTCGCGGAGCGGCCGGTCGGCTACGGCCGGATGACCCGCAAGGAGGACCCGAGGTTCATCCGCGGGCACGGCAACTACATCGACGACATCACCCTGCCAGGAATGCTCCACGGTGCGGTACTGCGCAGCCCGTTCGCGCACGCCCGCATCGTGTCGATCGACACCAGCGCGGCGGAAGCAGACCCGCGGGTCAAGGCGGTCATCACCGGCGAGACGCTGGCCGGGCTCAATCTCGCCTGGATGCCCACGCTGTCACAGGACGTGCAGGCCGTGCTCGCGACCGACAAGGTGCGGTTCCAGGGCCAGGAGGTCGCCTTCGTCGTCGCCGAGGACCGTTACGCGGCGCGCGACGCGCTGGAACTCATCGATGTCGACTACGACCCGTTGCCGCCCGTGGTCGACGCCCTGCGTGCGCTCGATGCCGATGCGGCGGTCATCCGGGACGACCTCGAGGGCAAGGCCGACAACCACATCTTCGACTGGACCGCCGGCGACAAGGAGCGGACGGACGCGGTGTTCGCCGACGCCGAGGTCGTGGTCACCCAGGACATGCTCTACCCCCGGGTGCACCCGGCTCCGCTGGAGACCTGCGGATCGATCGCCGACATGGACGCGGTCACCGGCAAGCTCACGGTGTGGACGACGACCCAGGCGCCGCACGCCCATCGGACGATCTACGCCCTGGTCGCCGGTCTCCCCGAGCAGAAGATCCGGATCATCTCCCCCGACATCGGCGGAGGCTTCGGCAACAAGGTCGGCATCTACCCCGGATACGTCTGCGCCGTCGTCGGATCCATCGTCACCGGCCGACCGGTGAAGTGGGTCGAGGACCGCTCGGAAAACCTGATCAGCACCTCGTTCGCGCGGGACTTCCACATGCGCGGCGAGATCGCGGCGACCAAGGACGGCAAGATCCGGGCGCTGCGGGTCAACGTGCTCGCCGACCACGGTGCGTTCAACGCGACCGCCCAGCCGACCAAGTTCCCGGCCGGGTTCTTCCACGTCTTCACCGGTTCCTACGACCTGGAGGCGGCGCACTGCGCGGTCACCGGCGTCTACACCAACAAGGCCCCCGGCGGCGTCGCCTACGCGTGCTCGTTCCGGATCACCGAGGCGGCCTATCTGGTCGAGCGGATGGTCGACGTCCTCGCCCATGAGCTCGGCATGGACCCGGCCGACCTGCGGATGAAGAACCTCCTGCGCCCCGAGCAGTTCCCCTACACCTGCGCGACCGGATGGGTCTACGACTCCGGCGACTATCCCCGCACGCTGAAGCTGGCGAAGCAGATCGCCGGGTACGACGACCTGCGCCGGGAACAGGCGGAGAAGCGGCAGCGCGGCGAGCACATGGGGATCGGGATCAGCTTCTTCACTGAAGCCGTCGGCGCCGGACCGCGCAAGGACATGGACATCCTCGGCCTCGGCATGGCCGACGGCGCCGAGCTGCGGGTGCATCCCACCGGCAAGGCGGTGCTGCGGATATCGGTGCAGACGCAGGGACAGGGCCACGAGACGACGTTCGCCCAGATCGTCGCCGAGGAGCTCGGCATTCCGCCCGACGACATCGAGGTCGTGCACGGCGACACCGACCAGACCCCCTTCGGGCTCGGCACCTACGGCTCCCGATCGACCCCGGTGTCCGGAGCGGCCACCGCCGTGGTGGCCCGCAAGGTGCGGGAGCGCGCGCGCATCGTCGCCTCGGCGATGCTCGAGGTCTCTCCGGACGACCTGGAGTGGGAGAAGGGGCGGTTCTTCGTCCACGGCGACCCGGACCAGGGCAAGACGATCCAGGACATCGCGATGGCCGCGCACTCCAGCCTCGAACTCCCCGAGGGCGTGGAAGGCCACCTGGACGCGACCTGCGTCTACAACCCGCCCAACCTCACCTACCCGTTCGGGGCCTACATCTGCGTCGCCGACGTCGACGCCGGCACGGGTGTGGTCAAGGTCCGCCGCTTCATCGCCGTGGACGACTGCGGAGTGCGGATCAACCCGATGATCGTGGAGGGACAGGTGCACGGCGGGCTCGCCGACGGGGTGGGCATGGCACTGATGCAGGTGATCGCCTTCGACGAGGACGGCAACTGCCTGGGCGGCTCGTTCATGGACTACCTGCTGCCCACGTCGATGGAATGCCCGTCCTGGGAGCTCGGGGAAACGGTCACGCCGTCGCCACACCACCCGATCGGAGCCAAGGGCGTCGGGGAGTCGGCCACCGTCGGTTCCCCCGCCGCCGTGGTCAACGCGGTGGTCGACGCGCTCGCACCCCTCGGCGTACGGCACATCGACATGCCGCTCACCCCCGCCAACGTGTGGTCGGCGATCCAGGGTCGACCGCTGCGCACCGACCTGGCCATCACCTAGACCGGCGGACCCGGTGACCCGAACCGATCTGGAGGTCCGCGCGGAGGAGTTCGCCGCCGCGCGCCGCCCGTTCGTCCGGGCCGCCGTCGTCCGGGTCGAGCGGCCGACCAGCGCCAAGCCCGGCGATCGGGCGCTCATCCGCGCCGACGGTACGATCGACGGTTTCGTCGGCGGTGTCTGCGCCGAGTCGACGGTCCGGCTGCAGGCCCTCCGGCTGCTCGAATCCGGCGAGTCGACCCTGCTGCGCATCACCCCGGCCGCGGCCGAGACCGTGCAGTCCCGCGACGGGCTGACCGTGGTGGCCAACCCGTGCCTGTCCGGCGGCACGCTGGAGATCTTCCTCGAGGCGGTGCTCCCCGCGCCGCTGCTGCACGTCCACGGGGACACCCCGGTGGCCCGCGCACTGGCGCGGGTCGGAGCGGCGCTCGACTACGACGTGCGTCCGACCACCGAACCCGACGCACCCATCGCCCCGGACACCGCGGCGGTCGTGGCCGCCTCCCACGGACGGGACGAGGGCGCCGTGTTGTCGGCGGCGCTGCGGGCCGGCGTCCCCTACGTCGGTCTCGTCGCCAGCCGCCGCCGCGGCCCGTCAGTGGTGGCCGCACTCGACGTCCCCGAGCACGACCGGGGGCGGGTTCACACGCCGGCGGGGCTGGACATCGGAGCCGCCGGCGCCGCCGAGATCGCACTGTCGATCCTGGCCGAGATCATCGACACCCGGCCACGCCGGGAGGCGGCGGTCGACGCGGTGGCCGCCGCCACCGATCCGGTCTGCGGCATGTCGGTCGCCGTCGCCGCGACGTCGCTGCAGTTCGAGTACGCGGGTGCCACCCGGTACTTCTGCAACCCGACCTGCCGGCAGCGCTTCGCCGAGGACCCCGGGCGTTACGTCGGATGAGCGACATCCCGGGAGCGGAGCTCGTCGAGGCACTGCCGGACGTCGCCGCGGTCATCGCCGGGCTGGACCGCTCGGACTACCTGGCCGACGTCGGGCTCGCCACCGCGCTCTTCCTCGCCGTCCGGATGGGCCAGCCGATCCTGCTCGAGGGCGAGCCCGGGGTCGGCAAGACCGAGGCCGCCAAGGCCCTCGCCGCGGTGCTCGACACGCCACTGATCCGGCTGCAGTGCTACGAGGGGCTGACCGCCGCGGAGGCGCTCTATGAATGGAACTACCCCCGTCAGCTGCTCGGGATCCGGCTGGCCGAGGCGCGCGGTGACGTGCCTCGTGAGGTCGACCTGTTCAGCCCCGAGTACCTGCTGGCCCGGCCGCTGCTGGCCGCCCTCGACCATCCCGGACCGCGCCCGGCCGTCCTGCTGATCGACGAGGTCGACCGGGCCGACGACGAGTTCGAGGCGTTTCTCTTCGAACTGCTCGCCGAGTCGGCGGTCACGATCCCCGAGCTCGGCACCCGTCGGGCGGCGCTGCCGCCGGTGGCGGTGCTCACCTCCAACCGCACCCGCGACCTGCACGACGCACTCAAACGGCGGTGCCTCTACCACTGGATCGGCTATCCGGACGTCGAGCGGATCGCGTCGATCATCCGCCGCCGGGTCCCCGGCGCGGGTGAGCCGATCGCCGTACAGGTCGCCCAGTCGGTGTCACGGCTGCGCGGCCTGGACCTGACCAAGCCCCCGGGCGTCTCGGAGGCGATCGACTGGGCCGACGCGCTGCGGGTGCTCGGCGTCACCGAACTCGACGTCGACGCCGCGGGCCGCACGATGAGCGCGGTCCTGAAATACCCGGAGGACGAGGAGGCGACCCGGCGGGCCGGGCTGGCCGACGTCGTCGGCGGTCATGGCTGAGGTCGACCTGGCCACGGGCGTGGCCAGGTTCGGCGCCGCGCTGCGCGCCGCCGGTCTCCCGGTCGGCACCGACCGCTCGGCGCGCTTCGCCCGGGCGATCGAGATCGCCCGCCCACGCACCACTGCCGACCTGCACCAGTGCGGGCTGGCCACGCTGGTGGCCGACCCCGACCACATCGCCGTCTTCGACGCGGTCTTCGCCGGCGTCTTCGGTGGGGCCGCCGATCCGGCGGCGCACCGCGGCGACCCGGCTGCTCCACCCCCGGCGTCGGCGCTGCCGGACACCGCGCCCCGCGCCGCGCCGACGCCCGGGGGCACCACGGACGACCGGCCCGGACCGGTCGGCACCCGCGGCGCCCGCCGGGAGGTGCCGCTGCGGGTCCAGGCCAGCGCCGACGAGCGGCTCGCGGGGCGCGACTTCGCCGACCTGTCCCCCGACGAGCTCGCCCTGCTCACCCGGGTCATGCGCGACCTGACCCTCGCCACCCCGCCGCGCCGGTCGGCCCGCTACCGGCGTACGGCGCGAGGTCACCGGATAGATCTACGGACCACCCTGCGACAGGCCCGGCGTACCGGTGGGGACCCGATGCGGATCGCCCGGCGCGCGCCCCGGCAGCGGCCGCGCCGGATGGTGGTCCTGTGCGACATCTCGGCGTCCATGGAGGCCTACGCCCGGGCGATGCTGCAACTGCTCTACTGCGCGGCCGGTGGTGCGCACGCCGAGGTGTTCACCTTCGCGACGAGGTTGACCCGACTCACCCGCGAGCTCTCCGCCGGGCGGCCCGGCGCGGCCCTGGATCGGGCTGCGCGGGCCGCGCCGGACTGGTCCGGCGGCACCCGGATCGGCGCAGCGCTGGCCGACTTCAACGACCGCTACGGCGCTCGCGGCATGGCCCGCGGGGCCGTCGTCCTGATCGTCTCCGACGGCTGGGAGACCGGCGACCCGGACCGGCTCGCCCGCGAGATGGCACGGCTGTCGCGGATCGCCTACCGGATCGTCTGGGCCAACCCGCGCACCCAGAGCGCGCGCTACCGGCCGTTGGTCGGCGGGATGGCGGCGGCCTGGCCCTACTGTGATGCGGTAGTGAGCGCGCACAGCCTGTCCGCACTCACCGAGCTCGTCGACGCGCTCGCCGACCCGGTCCGAACCCTGCGAGGAACGCCGCCATGCAGCTAGTCAACGAGTTCACGGTCTCCCGGCCGATCGCCGCCGCCTGGGACCTGCTGACCGACGTGGAGCGGATCGCCCCGTGCATGCCGGGCGCACAGCTGACCGAGGTCGAGGGCGACAACTACCGCGGCACGGTGACGGTGAAGGTGGGTCCGATGCTCGCCCGGTTCGCCGGACAGGCCCGGTTCCGCGAGCTCGACCCGGACGCCAACCGGGCCGTCCTGGAGGCCAAGGGGAAGGAGTCGGGCGGTAAGGGACTGGCCAGCGCGGTCATCTCGGCCCAGCTCACCGACCAGGGTGAGACCACCCGGGTGCAGGTCACGACCGACCTGACGATCTCCGGGCGGCTGGCCCAGTTCGGGCAGGGAGCGCTGGGCGACATCAGCACGAGGCTGCTGGGCCAGTTCGTCGACTGTCTCGAGCAACGGCTCGCCGACGACGAGGCGGGACGGCCGGCCACGCCGGACACCGCCCCGACCACCGCGGACCCGGCCGACAACGACGACATTGCGGGCGCCGCGGCCGGGCCTGGCCAACCCTCGACCCGGCAGATCCAGAGCCCGGACGCCCTGCCCGTCAACCTGCTCCAGACCGCCGGCGTCCCGGTGTTGAAGCGCCTCGCCCCGGCCTTGGGACTAATGGCCCTCGTCGCCGCCGTCGTCGTGCTCCTCCGCCGCCGGCGCTGAGCGCAGGCCGACCTCGCCCTCCGCCGGGACCGAAGTCCCGGGGCCCGGGGGGAGTCCGACCCTACGGCCGCCGGCCGCGGACGGCTGGAATGGAGGTGCGGACTGCGAACGAGGAGACGGCCATGCCGATCAGCCCCGACACCTACGTGCTCGGCGACGACATCACTGCGGTGATCCTCGCCGTGGACGGGGTGATCCTCGACAGCGCCCGTGCGGCCGCCGCCGCGTGGAAGTCGGTACTGGACCCCCTGCTGCGCGATTACGCCGCACTCCACGAGACGCCGTTCCGGCTGTTCGACGTGCGGGCCGACTACGTGGGCTACATGTACGGCAAGCCGCGGCCGGACGGCGTACCCGCCTTCCTCGCCGACCGCGGGATCTCCCTCACCTATGACGACATGCGCGGCCTCGCCGGACGCCAGGAGGAGGTCTTCCTCGCCGAGGCCCGTCGCAACGGCGTCGCCCCGTTCGCCTCCACCCTCGCCGTCGTGCGCGCCGCCCGCCGCCAGGGCCTCGCCACCGCGGCGGTCTCCGGTGACCCGTACGCCGTGGAACTGCTCGCCAGGGTCGGCGTCGCGGACATGTTCGACGTCCGGCTGGACGCCTTGGACGCACCGGGGACCTGGCGGCCCGGGCACTCGGAGCGGGCCCTCTACCTGGAGGCGGCGCGGCGGTTGGAGACGGCGCCAGGTCGGACCGCGGTGGTCGAGATCTGCCCCGACGGTGTCGCCGGAGCGGTACGCGGGGGCTTCGGTGCGGTGATCGGTGTCGACCGGATCGGTCGACCGGACGTCCTGCGCGAATGCGGGGCGACCGTGGTCGTCGCCGACCTGTCCGACCTGCACCTGCACGGGCAGGCCGCGGCCTCCGGCGCAGGCCATCCATGAAGACCTGGCTGATCACCTACGACGGCGTCGACCCGGCGCACGAGAGTCTCCGGGAAGCCCTCTGCACGCTCGGCAACGGCTACTTCGCCACCCGGGGCGCGGCTCCCGAGGTGGCCGCGGACGGCGTGCACTATCCGGGCACCTACATCGCCGGCTGCTATGACCGGCTCCCGTCCGAGGTCGGCGGGCGGACGATCGTCAACGAGGACCTGGTCAACGCGCCCAACTGGCTGCCGCTGACGTTCCGCGCCGGCGACGGCGACTGGTGCGCGCTCGAGCCGACCAGTCTGCTCGACTTCCGGCAGGAGTTGGACCTGCGCCGGGGCCTGCTCACCCGCAGATACCGCCATGTCGACGCCGCCGGCCGCATCGTCGACGTGGAACAGCACCGGCTGGTGTCCATGGCCGACCCGCACCTGGCGGCGATGCAGACCACGATCCGCGCCGAGAACTGGTCCGGGCCGCTGGAGATCCGCTCAGGTCTGGACGGACGGGTCACGAACTCCGGGGTGGCCCGCTACCGGGACCTGTCCGGGCGTCATCTGCAGACCCGGTCGACGGGGGTCGACGGCGATCTGATCTGGCTGGATGTCGAAACGGTCACCTCGGCGATACGGGTGGCGCTGAGCGCCCGGACCACCATCCATGCGCGCGAGGACGTACACCGAGCGTCCTGCGAGTCGCCGGGCTGGGTCGCGCAGCACCTCACCGTCGGCGTTCTCGAGGGTGAGGCCGTGACGGTCGACAAGGTCGTCGCCCTGCACACGTCCCGGGACCGGGCCACGGACGGACACACCGAGGCGTCGCGGAGACGCGCCCGGCAGGCACCGGGGTTCGCCACGGTGCGGGACGAGCACGTCCTCGCCTGGGAACACCTGTGGCACCACGCCCGGCTCGACGTCGGCCCGCGGGCTGCGAAGCGGACCATCAACATGCACCTGTTCCACGTCCTGCAGACGCTGTCGCCGCACAGTGTCGGGCTGGACGCCGGCGTACCCGCGCGCGGGTTGCACGGCGAGGCCTATCGCGGGCACGTCTTCTGGGACGAGCTGTTCGTGCTGCCCTTCCTCAGCCTCCGCTTCCCCGACATCGTCCGGTCCCTCCTGCTCTACCGGTGGCGGCGCCTCCCGGAGGCCCGGCGGTCGGCGCAGGAGGCCGGGCTGACCGGCGCGATGTACCCGTGGCAGAGCGGCAGCGACGGCTGCGAGGAGACCCAGGTCGTCCACTTCAACCCGCAGTCGGGGCGGTGGCTGCCGGACAACTCCCGCCTGCAGCGACACGTGAGCCTCGCGATCGCCTACAACATCTGGCAGTACTACCAGGCGACCGGTGACCGGGACTTCCTCTCCTCGTACGGCGCCGAGATCCTCATCGAGATCGCGCGGTTCTGGGCGGGGCTCGCGGAGCTCGACGCCTCGACCGGGCGGTATGAGATCCGCGGCGTCATGGGGCCCGACGAATACCACGACGGCTATCCGGGCGCGGCCGAGCCGGGCCTCGCCAACAACGCCTACACCAACGTCATGGCGGCCTGGACCATGTGCCGCACCCTCGACGTCCTGGACCTGCTGCCACCGGACCGGCGCGACGAGTTGCTCGAGCGACTCGATCTGGCCCCCGCCGAGATGGCCCGGATCGATGACGTGAGCCGGCGTTTGCGCGTGGTCTTCCACGCCGACGGGGTCATCAGCCAGTTCGAGGGCTATGAGGACCTTGCCGAGTTCGACTGGACCGGCCACCGGGCCAGGTACGGCGACATCCGCCGACTCGACCGAATCCTCGAGTCCGAGGGCGACGACCCCAACAAGTACAAGGTGTCCAAGCAGGCCGACGTACTCATGCTGTTCTACCTGCTGTCCGCCGACGAGCTCCGCGCGATCTTCGACCGGCTCGGCTACGAACTCGCTCCCGGGACGATCCCGGCGACGGTCGACTACTACCTCGCCCGGACCTCGCACGGCTCGACGCTGAGCGCGGTGGTGCACGCATGGGTGCTGGCCCGGTCCGACCGGCAGGCCTCCTGGCAGTTCTTCCTGGAGGCACTCGACAGCGACGTGCACGACGTCCAGGGCGGCACCACCGGTGAGGGGATCCACCTCGGCGCGATGGCCGGCACCCTCGACCTGGTACAGCGCTGCTACACCGGACTCGACCTGCGCGACGATGTCCTCTACGTCGATCCCCACATGCCGCCCGGACTCCGTGAGCTGGAGATGGAGCTCCGTTACCGCGGTCAGTGGGGGGTACAGATGCACGCGACCCAGGAGGGCATCCGCATCGGGCTGCGCCGGTCGGCGACGCCACCGATCCGGGTCGCCGTCGGATCGGGGCCGGTCACCACCCTGCAGGACGGCCGCAACTTCTGGTTCGCCGACGACGGCGCCGAGCGGACGACGGAGGAGGCACAAGGATGAAGCGGCACACGGTGCAGGACGTGATGACGACAGCGGTGGTGAGCGCGTACCGGGCGGCGTCGTTCAAGGACATCGCCCAGATGATGGTCGGCCGCGGCATCACCGCGCTGCCGGTGATCGACGACGACCGCCGGGTCGCCGGCGTGGTGTCGGAGGCGGACCTGCTGGCCAAGGAGGAGTACAAGGACGACGGACGCGCGCCCTGGGTGGAGAAGCACAGGGACCGGCTGGCCCGCGCGAAGGCCCACGCGGTGACCGCCGCGGAGCTGATGACCAGTCCCGCGATCACCGTCCGGCCCGACACGACGATCGCGCAGGCTGCCCGGACCCTCGACCACCATCAGATCAAGCGGCTGCCGGTCGTCGATGGGAACGACCATCTCGTCGGCATCGTCAGCCGGCGCGATCTGCTGCGCATATTCACCCGGCCCGACGACGAACTCCGGGACGAGATCGTGCACGAGGTCTTCGGCCGACTGCTCCTCGTCCACCCCGACGCGGTGTCGGTCCGGGTCAGCCACGGGGTGGTGCTGCTCGCCGGTGTCCTCGACCAGAAGAGCCTGATTCCGATCGCCGTACGCCTGACCGCCGGCATCGACGGCGTGGTCGATGTCATCGACGAGCTCGGATACGCCGACGACGACACCACCGAGGCGGCGCACCGCGTTCCCCGCGCCTGACCCCCGACCCGCCCCCCCACCCATGATCGTGATCGGAAATAGCCGCGAAACGCCGTGCGGATCCGATCACGATCATGGAAGGAGGGGCGCGTTCCAGGCGGTGTCACGATGTTCCCTCGATCGTCACGCCTCAGAGGTATCAGCGCTTCCACCTCACGAGGAGGACACCATGCCGAGTGCACAGCGGCTCACGACGCCGGTCGCGATCGACGAGTCGCCCATCGAGGGACGGTACGCACAGCTGGACGACTACACGGTGAGCTTCGAGACCTTCAAGCAGGACGCCGATCCGGCGCCGTTCTTCGTGGGGCTCCCCGGCAACCGCTGCCAGTGCCCGCACTGGGGCGTCGTCACCGCCGGACAGGTGACCTTCCGCTGGGCCGACCACGAGGAGACCTACGTCGCCGGCGACGCCTACTACGCTCCGCCGGCACACCTGCCGCTGGTGATCGCCGGAACGACGATCGTGGAGTTCAGCCCGTCGGCAGACCTCGACGCGACCATGGCCGTCGTGCAGAAGAATCTCACCGAGCAGGGAGCGACGTCATGACCGCCGGCGTGGGCACCCGGCCCGACTCGACGACCGCGGCGGCGAACCTCATCCGTTTCCTGGAGACCGGTGTCGTCCCCGATGGCCTCTTCGCGCCGACCGTCTTCGCCGACGTGTCCCTGCCGCAGTGGCGGATCCAGACGGACACTGTCGACGGCCTCCTCGCGGTAAGGGCCGAGGGCCACCCCTTCCCCGGCGAGGTGCGGGTCGAGCGGAGCCAGCAGACCGAGCACGGCTTCATCCTCGAATTCGAGGAGCGATGGGACAACGACGGTCAGCGCTGGTACTGCCGGGAGATGATCCGCGCCGACGTCGTCGGCACGAGCATCGTCGAGATCGCCGTCTACTGCACCGGCGATTGGGACCAGGCCCGCCAGCGCGAGCACGCCGCCGCCGTGCACCTGATCCGACCCTGACCGGCGACGACGCCACCCCGCCGACTCCCCCCCCCGACATCCCGTCCTACTCCACAAACGCCCGACGCCCATTCCGCCCCCCCCCCCCACCCCCCCCCCCCCACCCCCCCCCCCCCCCCCCCCCCCCCCCCCCCCCCCGGAACCTACGATGAGGCGTGCCGACCGAATCGTCCGCGCTCGACGTGCTGCTCGACCGCGCCGACGCCGAGCGCGCCGCCGGCCGGGGAGCGGCGGCGGCCCGCCTCTACGACGAGGCCGCCGTACAGGGCCGGGCCGACGACGACCTCGAGCGCTGGACCCGGGCCGCGCTCGGAGCCGCGTCGGTCCAGGTCTTCGGTTCCGAACCGGGCAGGCTGCCCGCGCTGCTCTACGACGTGCTGGCCCGCACGACCGACGACGCGTCACGATCGCGGCTCGCGGCGGCGCTGGCCCGCTGCTGGGTGTACGCCGGGCACGCGGACCGCGCGGCGCAGTTCGCCGACGAGGCGGTGGCCAGCGCGCAGCGGGTGGGCGATCCGGGCCTGCGCGCGGACGCCCTCGACGCGGCCCTGGCGGCGCACTGGGGGCCGGACGAACTCGACGTACGCCGATCGCTGGCCACCCAGCTCGACGACGTCGCCGCGTACGTGCTGGACCCCGACGCCCGGCTCCAGGCGCATCTGTGGGGACTCCAGGTCGCCTGCGAGGCACTCGACATCCAGGCGATGTACCGCCAGATCCGCGCGCTCGAGCTGCTGGGCGACGAATCGCCCCGGGCGCAGTTCTTCGCCGCGTCGCGGCGGCAGATGCTCGACCTGCTGCGGGGTCGCACCGACACCACTCCGCAGCTCGTGGCGGTCGCCGCAGCAGCCGCCGAGAATGCCGGCCTCGCCGACTCCTGGATGGTCCTCAAGGCCATGGAGGCCTACGCCGCCGCCCAGTCCGGCGACGTCGAGACGTGTGCGGCCGGGGCGCAGGCGTGCGAGGAGCTCGCGCTGGGCGAGGGCATCACGACAGTGTGCGCGGAGGCCGCCTACCTGTGGATCGGCGCCCGGCGGCCGGATCGGGCGGGAGCCCTGGCGCGGACGTTCCACGGCGGGGTTCTCGACGACCTGCCCCGCGACGTCAACTGGCTGCTGACCCTGCAATGCGTCCTCGAGGTCGCGTTGGCCGTCGACGACCGGGCGCTCCTCGAGCAGACGACCCGGCTTCTCGCGCCGTACGACGGCCGCGCCGTGGTCAATGCCGGCGCCGTGATGTTCCACGGCAGCACCGATGACACGCTCTCCCGCGCGTACGCCGTCCTGGGCGACATGGAGACCGCGCGGCGGCTCCGGGCCCGGGCACTGACCACCTACGAACGCATCGGGGCCCAGTGGTGGCGGGATCGACTCGCCTCGACGTCACCGCCGGCCGAGGAACCGCACCCGACCGGCAGCGGGCCGGCGCATCTGCATCCGGCGCCGGGCGGGCTGTGGCTGGTCGGTGCCGGCGGCACGGCCGTCGCCGGCCTGCGTGGGTTCGGATACCTCCGGGAGCTGATCCGCCGACCCGGCCGGCCCGTCGCGGCCCTCGACCTCGTCGGTACCGGCACCGGAGTCGTCGCGGAGAGCGGCCTCGGCGAGCTTGCCGACGCGCGGGCTCTCGCGGCGTACCGCGACCGCCTGCGTGACCTCGACGAGGAGCTCGCCGAAGCTGAGGAATGGGCCGACACCGGCCGGCTGGACGCCGTCCGGACCGAACGTCAGGCACTGCTCGACGAACTCGCCCGCGTGACCGGCCTCGGCGGACGCGCCCGCACCACCGGCTCCAGCCAGGAACGGGCCCGGGTCGCCGTGAGGAAGGCGATCACCGCGGCGGTCGACCGGATCGCCACCGTCGACGAGCCACTCGCCCGCCACCTCCGCGGGTGCATCCGCACCGGCCTGACCTGCAGCTACGACCCCGGCACCGACGGCGGACCGGACTGGGTACTGGACTGAGGCCGGGACCGGCTACGCCTGCGCCGCCAGCTGCAGAAGGGCGCCCTCCCGAGATCCTCTGCCTGCCCGAGAAGGTCGACCGGGCCGTGTCGATTCCGCCTGTCGCCGATGGCGCCCGGGGCATAGGGTCCGATGGGTTCTCGATCTAGGGAGGGCCCATGGCGACGACACTGACGCTGGAAACCGCCGACGTCGACCTCGTGTACGACGTCCGCGGTCCGCTGCCCCCGGCCGACTGCCGCGCACCCCTGTTCATGATCGGTCAGCCGATGGACGCCGGCGGCTTCGCCACGTTGGCGTCGCATTTCTCCGACCGCACCGTGGTCACCTATGACCCGCGCGGCCTCGGCCGCAGCACCCGTAAGGACGGCCGGGTCGACAATGTGCCCACCGTGCAGGCGGGCGACGTACACGCCGTGATCGAGGCGGTCGGCGGTGGCCCGGTGGAGATGTTCGCGAGCAGCGGCGGCGCGGTGACGGCGCTCGCGCTGGTGACGGCCTACCCGGGCGACGTCAGCACGCTGGTGGCGCACGAACCGCCCATGATCCCTGTGCTCCCCGACGCCGAGGCGGCCGAGCGCGCCATCGCCGGCGTACGGGCCACCTACGCGGCCGGTGGATCGAGTGCCGGCATGGCCGCCTTCATCGCCATGTCGTCGTGGCAGGGTGAGTTCACCGACGACTACTTCGCCCGGCCGGCGCCGGATCCCGCCGACTTCGGGCTGCCGGCCGGGGACGACGGCTCCCGGGACGACCCGCTGCTCGCCGACCGGTCCTCGGCCGTCAGCAGCTA
This sequence comes from uncultured Actinomycetota bacterium, assembly GCA_963828605.1. Taxonomy (GTDB): domain Bacteria; phylum Actinomycetota; class Actinomycetes; order Mycobacteriales; family QHCD01; genus DASXJE01. The sequence continues at coordinate 1,709,725 of CAWHER010000001.1, forward strand.
TCGCCCCGACGACGCCTCGCTGGCCGCGGCGCCGACCCGCGTCGTAATCGCCGTGGGCGAGGAGTCCCAGGGCATCTTCACCGGACGCACGGCCGTGGCGACCGCCGAGCTGCTCGGTCAGCAGGCAACCGTGTTCCCGAGCCACCACGGCGGATTCCTCGGCGGCGAATCCGGATACCCCGGCCAACCCGAGGCCTTCGCACGCAGGTTGCGTGAGGTACTCGACGCCAACTGAGGTCGAGCCCCGCCGATGCCGATGCCGATGCGCCACAGGGTTCGGCCCCGCCCCTGCGGACTACTCTGCCGACATGACCGACTCGCACGAGGTGGTCGCGGCGTACTGGGCCGCGGCGGAGGCCCGGGACTGGGAGACGTTCGGCAGTCTGCTTGCCGACGACGTGACCTACCGCGGCCCCCAGACGAGGGAACAGGTCCGCGGTCGGGACGCCTACGTCCGGTTCAACGTCGAAGGTTTCGCCTATGACTGGCACCTCACGGTGCAGCAGATCGTCGGCGAAGGCCCGCACGCCGCCAGTTGGATCGACTTCACCACGCGCGAGGGCAGCACACAGCCCGGGCTGTGCTTCTTTGATCTCGGAGCCGACGGGCGGATCGCCCGGATCACCGATTTCTGGCCGGATCCCTACGAGCTCCCGGCCAGTCGCGCTCATCTGGTCGAACGCTACTAGCCGCTGGGACCTTCGCGGATCGCCGTCGAAGAAAGCTGTCTCATGGAATTGTCCAACGTGCTCTGGATCGGCGGGCCGCCCGGTGCCGGCAAGACGACGGTCGCCCGACAACTGGCCCGCCGACACGGGCTGCGCTGGTACAACTCCGACACCAAGACGTGGGAGCACCGGGACCGGGCACTTGCGGCAGGCATCGCGCTGCCGGACCGGGGCACGGGCAGCCAGTATTACGACCGCCGTCCCATGGTCATCGACGACCTGCGTTCGCTCCCGGCAGCCCCGTTGATCGTGGCCGACGGGCCGTTGACGTCCAGCATGGCGGGTCTCCTCGTGGAACGCGGAGCCCTTCAGGGTGGATCGGAAACCGCCTGCCAGGCCGTGTGGCTCAGGCCGTCGAAAGAGGTGCAACGGGCGCGGCTGCGGATCCGGCATCCGGAGGGTGTTCCACCCTCCTACTTGGAGAAGTTGGAGTCGACGGTCACCCAGCTCGGAAAGACACCCATCGCGACGATCACCGTCGACCAGCTTTCGGCCCACGAGACGATCGGCGAGGTCGAGCGGGTCTTTGCGCCGTATATCGCCGACGGCCCCACCGCGAAGAGCCTGCAGGAACGCCGAGCACTCATTCGCTACGGCAACCAGGCGATCGTCGCGCAGTGCCTCAGCCCGTCGGCGCGACCGCTCGACGCCGGTCGCGACCCGGGCGGGGTTGTCCGTGCGTTCGACTGCGAGTGCGCAGCAACATTGTGCGACGCCCTGGTCGAACTCCGGGTCGGTGACGCGGCGACCGCGGTGACGGGCGCTCCCCCGACGATCCTGGCCTCCGGGCACTGACACCGATCCCCCTCATCGGGTGCGCCGTCACGTGTTGCGGCCCCGCGGTCGGTTGGTGTCGGTGGTGATGTGCTCGAAGAGCCCGGCATGGATACGGGTGCGCACGCCCTTGGCCCACGGTTCATCCAGCCGGTCGACATCGAGGGCGGCCACGTTGTTGAGCAGCATGCCGAAGGCGAGGAACGACTTCACCGTGACCGGGTCCAGACCCGCCGTATCGGCAACCGTGTCCCACATGTGGGCGAGTCGGTCCCGCACCAGATCCCGGACCTCGCTGTCACCGCAGGCGGCAAAGCCTTGCAGCTGCAGGAGGAGGGTGGTGCGGTCCGCCAGCAATTCGTAGTACTGCGCCCCCATCAACGCCAGCGCGTCCAGGCCCCGCGCTCCCTGGCCGGCCTGCGACATGCCGTCGCTGAACCGATCGAAGGCAGCGCCGACGAGCTCCACGAACAGCGCCTTCTTGGTCCCGAACATCCGGAACACATAGGCCTGCGTGATGCCCGCCTCGTGCGCGATCGCGTCGATCGACGCACCGTGAAGGCCATGGTTCGCGAACTCACCGGCCGCGATCCCCAACACCTGGGACCGGCGTTCAGGTCCGGTCATCCGCGCAGCCATGGTGACGATATTACTTGTTACTAACCCTAACTTGTATCGTGGCGGGGTGGGCGATGACACCTGGGCCGGTCTGGCCGACCTCTTCGCCGACGAGGCCTACGCCTCGGTGAAGGGTCGGGTGCGCACGTATGTCTTGCATCGGCAGCTGCTCGAGCACCTGCCTGCGCCGCCGGCCACGGTGCTGGACGTCGGTGGCGGTGCGGGCCATCAGTCCTTTCCGCTGGCCCAGGCCGGCTACGAGGTGACTCTGCTCGACTCGTCGCGGGCGATGCTGGACAAGGCCCGTGAGCGACTCCCGCGGCTGCCTGCCGGCGCTCGGCGACGGGTGACGCTCCTGCAGGCCGATGGCGGGAACGCCGACGAGGCGGTGGATGGCCGACGATTCGACGCCGTGTTGTGCCATGGCGTGCTCGGATACCACGAGGATCCGGAGCCGTTGGTCGACCAGCTGTGCCGGTGCGCGGCGGCCGGCGGCCTGGTCTCGATCATGACGGGCAACGCCAGGACCGGTGCGGTGCGGCCGGCCTTGGAACGGCGCTGGGACGACGCCCTGGCGGCGTTCGACGCCACCGGCGAGATCGGCGTGCTGGGAGTGCCGGCCCGTGGTCGACACGGTTGAGCACCTCAGCGAACTCATGCGGAACCGGGGCGTGGAGCCGCTGCGCTGGTACGGGGTATGGCTGTTCACCGACTGGCTCGATTTCAGCGGCGCCGAGCTGGACCCCGGCGATATGAAGCAGGTCGCGGCGATGGCCGCGGTCGAACTCGAGGCCAGCCGACGAGACCCCTACCGCCAACTCAGCCGGCCCTTCCATCTCGTGGGGCGCAAGGGCCCGAGCTGACCCGCCGCCCCCGTGGCAAGATCAGCGAGGTGCAGGTCGGGATGCTTGGGTCATTCAAGGTTCAGACGGACGACGGTGGCGTCGCCGATGTGCCCGGCGCCCGGCTGCGCGGGCTGTTGATCGCCCTCGCCCTCGAACCAGGTCGCGTGGTCCCGAAGACGACACTCATCGACTGGATCTGGGGCGAGCGCCCGCCCTCCGATGCGACGAATGCCCTGCAACGCCTGGTTTCCCGGCTCCGCAAGGCGCTGCCGGAAGGGCTGGTCGAGGGGCGGACGGACGGCTACCGGTTGAGGCTGGAACCTGACGCCGTCGACGCCGTGCGATTCGAGCGCCTCGTCGGCCGGGCCCGTAATGTCGAGGATCCGCGGCGGTTGGGGCTGCTGCGCGAGGCACTCGCGTTGTGGCGCGGTGCGGCCATGCAGGACGTCGGGTTGGAGGACAGTGCGGCCTTCGACGCCGCGGTCACCCGGCTCGAGGGACTACGCCTGATCGCCATGGAAGACCGGTTCGATGCGGAGATCGGCCTCGGCCACGATGCGGAGCTGGTCACGGAGCTGACCGACCTGGTGGCCGCGCATCCGGTACGGGAGCGTCTGGTCGCTGCGCTGATGCGTGCCCTCGTCGCGACCGGCCGTGACACCGAGGCACTGCTCGTCTACCAGCGCACGAGAGAGGCCCTGGCCGACGCGCTGGGCGTCGACCCCTCGCCGGAGCTGTCGGCACTGCACGTCGCGCTGCTGCGGGGCGAATTGGGACAGCGGGAGGACAACCGGAAAACCAACCTGCGTGCCGAGTTGACCAGCTTCGTCGGCCGGGACGCTGATGTCGCCGTGGTCCGCGAACTCATCGCCGAACATCGGCTGACCACCCTGATCGGGCCGGGCGGCGCGGGGAAGACCAGGCTGGCCACGGAGACCGCGCGCACGCTGCTCGGTGATCTGCCGGACGGGACCTGGCTGGTGGAGCTCGCCGCCATCGGCGCCGACGGCGACGTGGCGCAGTCGACGCTCGACGGGCTCGGCCTCCGGGATGCCCTGCTCGCCGATGCGCCGAACGCTGAACCGACGGACCGGCTCATCACCGCGATCCGCGATCGGGACGCGCTGCTGATCCTGGACAACTGCGAGCACCTGATCGAGTCGGCGGCGACGTTCGCCGATCGGGTGCTCGGCGAGTGCCGGCGGCTGCGGATCCTGGCGACGAGCAGGGAACCGCTCGGCATCACCGGTGAAGCGCTGTGGCTGGTCGAACCGCTGGCCCTACCGGACGAGGACGCCGGCCCCGGCGAGATCGAGTCCGCGCCAGCCGTCCAGTTGCTGCGGGACCGGGCCGGAACGGTGCGCAGGGATCTCGCGGTCGACGCCCGGACGTTGTCGACGATGGTGCGCGTGTGCCGGGCGCTGGACGGGATCCCGCTGGCGATCGAACTGGCGGCGGCCCGGTTGCGCACCATGTCCGTCGATCAGCTCGCCGGCCGGCTCCACGACCGGTTCCGCCTCCTGACCGGAGGTAGCCGTACCGCGCTGCCGCGGCACCGGACGCTGCGCGCGGTGGTCGACTGGAGCTGGGACCTGCTCACCGACACCGAACAGATGGCCCTGCGCAGGCTCTCGGTCTTCTCGGGCGGGGCGAGTCTGGAAGCGGCCGAGCGGGTCTGCGCGGGCGATGGGGTCACGCAGGAGCAGGTGCTCGAGCTGCTCACCTCACTCGCCGAGAAATCGCTGCTGATCACCGGGAGCGACGGCGCACCCCGCTACCGGATGATCGGCACGATCAAGGAGTACGCCGGCGACCGCCTGGCGGAAGCGGGGGAATCGGATCTGGCGCGTGCCGGGCATCTCGCCTACTTCACCGAGCTCACCGAGACCGCGGAGCCGCATCTTCGCCGCGCCGAGCAGCTGGACTGGCTGGCCACGCTCGGGGTCGAGCACGACAACATCGGTGCCGCGATGCGTGCTGCGCTCGCGGCCGGCGAGGCACACGGGGCGATGCGGCTCGCGGCCGGCGCCGGCTGGTACTGGTGGCTCAGCGGGCACAAGGCCGAAGGCATGGAGCTGCTCATCGCCGCGACGGAAGCGCCCGGCGACGTGATGGATGAGATCCGGGCCATGGTGTACGCATTTGTCGTGCTGTTCGTGGGCTCGGGGCGCGGCGACGTACGCCAAGCCGAGGAGTGGATCCACCGGGCACACCGGTTCAGCCAACGCAGTCAGCGCCGCGTCCCGCTGCTGGGGCTCGTCGACCCACTGGAACGCATGCTGCAGGCACCGGACGCCGTGCTGACCGCATTCGAGCCGGCGCTGGACAATGAGGACCCGTGGGTGCGCGCACTGGCCCGGCTGCAGCTCGGCAAGGTGCGGATCATGCTCGGCCAGGGCGGGCGGGACGCGGACGGGTATCTCGAGACGGCGCTCGCCGAGTTCCGGGCCCTCGGCGAACGATTCGGGATTTCGTTCGCCCTGACCGAGTTGGCGGACCGGATCGCCACGCGCGGCGAGTTCGCCGATGCGTGCGACCTCTTCGAACAGGCGGTCGCGGTCGTCACCGAGATCGGTGCCATCGAGGATGTCATCCGGATGCGGTCGCGCCAGGCGCAGCTGTACTGGCTACTCGGCGATCAGAACTCCAGTGCGGTCGCCATTGCCGACGCCGAGCGGTATGCGGAACGGGTCGCGTGGCCGAATGCGCTGGTCGAGTTGGCTTTCGCGAAGGCGGAACTCGCCTGCTGGGACGGCGACGCCGAGGCGGCGCGCCAGCAACTCGACGTCGCGACAGCCATCCTGGGCGCGGAAGCGGAGCAGGCGCACATCCGCGCGGTCACACACGACCTGCTCGGCTACCTTGCCAAGGATCTCGGCGAGTCCCGAACGCACCGCGCTGCGGCCTGCCAGGCGGCGACCGAGACGGGACACGCCCCGCTGATCGCCCAGGTCCTCGTCGGGGTCGCCGACCTCGCCCTTCGTTGCGACCAGTTCGAGCAGGCCGCTCGGCTGGTCGCGGCTAGCGCGGCCGTGCGCGGACTGCCGGATCGTTCCCACCCGGACACGGCCCGGATCGAGCAGATTGCCCGGGACCGCCTCGGCGACGCGCGGTTCGCCGAGGCGGCACGGGAGGGCACGCGGACCAATTGGTCCGAACTGGTGACGGTCACGCTCGACTCGTGAGCGCGGCGATGGTCAGGGCTCCGCCCGCTGAACGATGATGTCGCCGTACCGCGTGCGGGCGTGGACCATGACCTTGTCGTCGAACGTGCCGGGGTCTTCGCGCGACGGAATGGAGTTGCGCACCGATCCGCGCTTGCTGTCGGCGTCCACATGGGCAGCGGCGCCCTCGCTGATGCCGACCTCGATGTTTCCTGAGCGGTTCGACAGCTCCGCCTGACCGCGGATCAACTGCCCGATCCGAATGGCGCCGTTGCCGGTCTTCGCGGTGACGCTGGCATCGGCGCGGTCGATGTCGAAACTGCCGCTGCCACTGGTCAGGTCGAGGTCGGCGGAGGCGTGACCGATCCAGATCTGACCGCCCGAGCTCGAGAGCCTGACAGTGCCCCCGACCTCGTCGATCCGCACCGCGACCACGCTGCCGTCGATGGTGGCGCGGCCGGCGAGGTGGCCGATCGCGACCTCACCGGCCGCGATGTTCGCCTGCAGCGTCTCGATGCGATCCAGCTGGACCCGTCCCTTCGCCATGTGCAGCTCGCACTCACCGAACGGGCCGTCGGCGTGAACAGTTGAGTGCGCGAGGTAGGTGATCAGGCTGGAGCCGGCGGGCAGGTCGATCGTGATGGCGATCGAGCCGTTCTTGTCCCCCGAGACGGTCGTCTTGACCGAGAGCCTGCCGCCGGCGAAGTCCACCTTCGTCTTGTCGGCCACCTTCACATCCGACCGGCTCGCCGGGTTGACGGGTTCGATGAGCACGGTGGTGTCGGTCCGATCGCTTGCGGTGACCCGCACCCGGGCGCCGGCCACCTGCACGGTGGCGGCGATCGGCCCGAGCGTGGCAAATGTAGGCATGGCAACCTCTTTTGTTCGATTGATGGGCGGACGACCCGGTCGGTCAGGCCCGCTTCTTGAACGTGGCGAGCGCCCACAGGTACCCGACGAGGCCGATCCCGACGCACCAGGCGATCGCGGCGATCGCGTCGCCGGCTGACGGTGCACCGTTCAGCAGTCCGCGCAGCGTTTCAATGATCGGCGTGAAGGGCTGGTACTCCGCGAACTGCCGCACACCGGCTGCCATCGTGTGGGCCGGCACGATCGCGCTGCTCAGAAACGGCAGCATGATCAGCGGCACGGTGGCCATACCCGCAGACTCCACGGTTTTCGCAGCCAACCCCAGGGCGACCGTGAGCCAGCTGGTCGCGATGGCGACCAGCCCGATGAACCCGACCACACCGAGCCAGTCCAGGAGACTGGCCGACGGTCGGAATCCGATCAGGAAGGCCACCCCGATGATCCCAGCAATGGCGATCGCGCTGCGCAGCAAGCTGGCGATGAGATGACCGGTCAGTACGGCGCCACGAGAGATATCCATGACCTTGAACCGGTTGATGATCCCCTTCGTCATGTCGGTGCTGACGGCCATGGAGGTCGCGCTCAACCCGTACGTGATGGCCAACAGGATCATGCCCGGGGTCGCGTAGTCGACGTAGTCGACGCCGACGTTGAATGCGCCGCCGAGCACGTAGACGAACATCAACATGATCACGATCGGGAGGAAGACCGCGTTGAACACCGCGGTCGGGTTGCGGAGGGTGTGGGTGAAATTGCGACGCAACATGATCGTCGAAGCCATACTCATCGTGCGTTCTCCTCTGTGCTTGTGCGGCCGGTCAGTGCAAGGAAGGCGTCGTCGAGGTCCGGCGTGTGGACGGAGAAATCGTCGACGTTGATCGAATGGGCGTGGAGTTCATTCAGCAGAGTCCGCACCGGCTCCGCCCCACCATCGCTGGGAACCCGCAGGGTCAGGTTCTCGTCGTCCCGTGTGGAATCGGCCAGGATCCGCGCCGCCCCGTCGAGGTCGACGATGTCGGCGAAACGGAGTCGGACATGACTGCCGGGGACCTGGCGCTTGAGCTCGTCAGGAGTGCCCTGGGCAACGAGGCGGCCCTGGTCGAGTACGGCGATCCGGTCGGCCAGCTGATCGGCTTCGTCCAGGTACTGGGTGGTCAGGAAGATGGTGACCCCATCGGCCACCAGCTTGCGGATGATCTCCCACATCGTGCGCCGGCTGCGTGGATCGAGGCCTGTCGTCGGCTCGTCCAGGAAGATGATCTTCGGGTTGCCGACCAGCGTCATCGCCAGATCGAGCTTCCGGCGCATACCCCCGGAGTAGGTCGTCACCAGCTTCTGTGCCGACTCGACCAGATCGAACCGCTCCAGCAACTCCGCGAGAATCCGCCTGCCCTCGACGGGGTCCACACGCTTGAGATCCGCCATCAACTGGAGGTTCTCCTGGCCCGTCAGCAGCTCATCCACCGCCGCGAACTGACCGGTGACCCCGATGACCGCGCGCACGGCTTTGGTCTCGGTCTCGACGTCGTGCCCGGCCACCCGTGCCGACCCGCCGTCTGCCTTCATCAGCGTGGTCAACACGTTCACCGTGGTCGTCTTGCCCGCCCCGTTCGGGCCGAGCAGGGAGAAGACCGTACCCGCGGGGACCTCGAGGTCGATGCCGTCGAGCACGGTTTTGTCCCCAAATGCCTTCTGCAGCCCTGACGCTGCGATCGCCAAATTTGTCATGGACCCACCATCGGCAGCCGGCCTGACACCCCCCTGACACGCCTCTGACACGACCACTGACACGGCTGCGGCGGACTCGACCGGGTGGGCATCCGTCCCTCAGCTCCACGGTTGCCAGCCACCTGCCCGGGAAGGAAAGCAAGGTGTCCGGGAGTCCGGAGAGAGAGGGGACCGGCACGGGCCTGGCCGGGTCACCGAGAGCTCCGGTTCGGGGGTTGGATCCGTGGCGTTACCCGTTGGACTCCGCCCGCGGGGCCGGTGGCTGGGGAGCGGCGTTCGGGTGGGGCCGTCCGCGCCTCGCCGACACCGGACAGGTCCTGCTGTTCTTCCTGCTCGGCTTCGGCGTGCGCGCCATCGTCAGCCAGGTGACCCTGCTGGTCTTTCCGGGGTTGCGCCACCAACCGATATCCAACCTGCACCTGCACGGCCTGCCCACCGGGGTGCTGGTCCTGGCGATCCTCGTCGCGGTGGTCGTCGGCCCGCCGATCGAGGAACTGATGTTCCGCGGCGTGATCCTGCGGGCCGGCATGCGGCGCTTCGGCTTCCTACCGGCGACGTGGAGGAGGTCAAGGTCGTCGTCGCCCATCACGAGTGCGCCTCACGCCACGGTGATGACGACCTTGCCGCGTGCGTGCCCCCGCTCCAGGTGGCGCAGGCCCTCAGCGGTGTCGGCCAGCGAGTAGGTCCGGTCGAGGACCGGTGTGAGTTTTCCGGCCTCGATGAGTCCGGTCAGGGTGAGCAGGTTCTCCTGCTTCTGCTCGTGCGGAACCAGGCGCAGGCGGTCCCGGACAAGAGCGTTGGTGACCACTGCCCGAAGAATGGCGCCCACCGCACCGACCAGGCGGCCGGGCGAGCCGCCGCCGTTGAGTACGAGGGTCCCGGTCGGGGTCAATGCCCGGCGCACCTGTCGCAGCGGCCGGTTGCAGACGTTGTCGAGGATCACGTCGTAGCGCGCGGGCCCGCTGGCGAAGCCCTCTGTCGTGTAGTCGACGACGTGCGCCGCGCCGGTCGAGCGCACCAGGTCGACGTTTCCGGTGCTGCACACCCCGGTGACCTGCGCGCCCAGCGCCGCCGCGATCTGCACCGCGTACGTGCCGACGCCGCCGGCGGCACCGTTGATCAACACCCGGTGGCCGGCCTGCACCGCACCCACGTCGCGGATCGCTCGCAGCGCGGTCGCCCCCGCCATCGGGACCGCCGCCGCTTGCTCGAAACTCAGGCTCACCGGCTTGGGCACCACCTTGTCCGCCTCGGTACGCGCGTACTCGGCGAACGCGCCCGGGCAGAAGCCGAGTACCTCGTCGCCGGGCCGCAGCCCGCGCACGTTCGCGCCGACCGCCTCCACCCGTCCGGCTGCGTCGATCCCGGCCACTCGGGCCTTCGGCCTGGTCAGCCCCACCCCTCCCATGAGCCGCGCGACGCGAGGGTCGCCGCGCATGACGTGCCAGTCGTACGGATTGAGCGCGGCGGCGTGCACCCGAACCAGCACGTCGTCAGCCCCGACCTCGGGCACGTCGGTGTCCACCAATTGCAACACGTCCGGCGGGCCAAACCGCTCCTGAACGATCGCCCTCATCAGGACTCCTCCCGATCGTCGCGCCGTGTCGTGCAGATCCCTCGGCAGCCATTTCGCGGTTAGACCGGGAGCCCAGGCTGAGCCTGGTCAGCCCCCCATCCGCCAGGCGGCGTCTTCTCGCGGCGTCGGAGACACGTTAAGCCCGGCGGTCAAAAAACAGTGATTGGCATGCCGGGCGTCGTCAACCTGCTCCGGGAAGACCTACCGGCTCGGCTATGCGCTTGCAGCGGGCGGCAGCGTGTACAGGTGCAGGAACGATTCCGCCGCGGCCATGGTGCCTGTGATTGCGAGCTCCCCCGTGCCGATGGCGTCGGCGAGCGGGCGGCCGCCGTATGTCACCGAGGCGAACGCACGTGGATCGCCGACGATGGTTGCGTCGGCATCCGCGGGCTCGCCTGCTTCGATTGTCAGCTTCTTGCGTGCGACTCGTGCAACGTAGGTTTCGTCGTTGGGCCGCAACGCGATGACCAGGTGCACGCCGTCGGCGAGGGATGGGTCGAAGTTCGTGCGCAGCGACAGGATCAACGACGTGGTGCCGAAATGCAGGTCCTTGCGGTGCTGAGGGTCGCGGGCCGCCCAGCGTCCGAACGTCTGCATGATCGGTTCCAGGTCGCGAGCCCACGGCGTGAGGTCGTATACCCACACCGCGGCAGGCTTCGGCAGCTTGCGGCGGGTGACCAGGCCAGCATGTTCCAACTCGTCGAGTCGATGCGAGAGCACGTTGGCACTGATGCCCGGCAACCCGTCCTTGATGTCGCCGAACCGCTTGGGGCTGAGCATCAGCTCCCTGACGACCAACAGGGCCCACCGTTCGCCGACCAGTTCCAGCGCGTGCGCCACACCGCATGAATCCTCATACGTCCTACTCGTAGCCATGCCTACACAGTACCATGCAATCATTAATTAGGAGTGTTCACTTGTAGATAATGACTGGCTGCGCTAGCGTCCCGGACATGATGACTTCGACAGCAGCAGGCACCGACCGCTCCCGCTGGCTGGCGCTCTACGTCCTGTGCGGGAGCATGTTGATGATCGTGTTGGACGCGACGATCGTGAACGTCGCGCTTCCGGCGATCAAGACCGATCTGCACTTCACGTCGGCCACCCTGGCTTGGGTCGTGAACGCCTACCTGATCGCGTTCGGAGGCCTGCTACTGCTTGCGGGCCGGCTGGGCGACTTGGTCGGTCGGCGCCGGATCTTCCTGATCGGCCTGGTCGTCTTCACCGCGGCCTCGGCAGCGTGTGGGCTGGCCGTCAACCAGGAGATGCTCGTGATCGCGCGGTTCATCCAGGGTGCCGGCGGCGCGCTGACCTCGGCTGTCGTTCTCGGCATGATCGTCACGATGTTCCCCGCGCCGCAGGAGCAGGCCAGGGCAATCGGTGTCTTCGCATTCGTCGCGTCGGCAGGAGGCGCCGTGGGGCTGCTCGCCGGCGGCGTCATCGCACAGGCCATCAGCTGGCACTGGATCTTCTTCGTGAACGTTCCGATCGGTGTCGCCGTCGCACTCGCATCGCTGCGGCTCGTTCCCACCGACAAGGGTCAGGGGTTCGGCCAGGGGGCCGACGCCGTGGGAGCCGGCATGGTCACCGGCGCGCTGATGCTCGCCGTCTACACGATCGTCAAGCCGGCGGCCGAAAAGGGCTGGCTGGCCTTGGCGACGCTCGCCCTCGGCGCGGTCAGCGTCGTGCTGCTTGCCGGATTCTTCGCGCGGCAGCGGTATGCACGCAGCCCGCTTATGCCGCTCGCGCTGTTCCGCTCCCGCAATCTGGTCGGCGCGAACCTGATCCAGCTGATCGGTGCAGCAGGGATGTTCGGCGCGTTCTTCCTCGGCACCCTCTTTCTGCAGAACCTGCGGCACTACGACGCGCTGCAGATCGGCCTGGCGTTCCTGCCCGTGACGATCTGTATGGGCACACTCTCGGTGCGGTACTCGGAGCGGCTCATCACCAGGTTCGGCGCCCGTGCGGCTGCACTGACAGGACTCGTGCTGATGGCCGTCGCGCTCGCGCTGCTTGCCGTTGCGCCCGCCGACGCCAACTATGTGACGCAACTGCTGCCCACGATGGCGTTGCTCGGTCTCGGCGCGGGTGCCTGCTTCCCGGCACTCATCGGACTCGGCATGGACGGCGTCGAGCCGCACCAGGCCGGCCTCGCGTCAGGTCTGATCAACACGACCGCCCAGATCGGCGGTGCCCTGGGCCTCGCGGTGCTGGCCACGCTGTCCTCGACACGATCCCATCACCTCGCCTCCTCAGGGCACACCCAGGACGCCGCGCTGCTCAGCGGCTACCACCTTGCGTTCTGGATCGCGGCCGGGCTGATCACCGTCGCCGTGGTGACCGCCGCGACGCTGCTCACCCGGCCCGCAGGTTCACCCCCGATGAACGCGGAGACCCCTGGGCCTGGCCGTCAAGCAGAAGTAGTCAGCGCGTGATGCTGCGCGTTCCAGAAGGTCCGACCGATGTGCGACACATCCAGGCCAGTTCGATGTGCGACGACACCTAGAATGTACGCGCCGAAGCGGGCAGGCCGGTGAGTATCCGCGGTCGTCGCAGGCTATTGAGGAGATCGGGCGGGGATGGCGTTGTCGATGAGGACGGCGGCGATGGCGGCGGCGGTGGAGAAGGATTCGCTGTCGAGGACTTGGGTGCGGGCCGAGGCACCGTCGATGAGCAGCGCCAGTTGTTCGCCGAGCTGCTCGGGGTTGACGGCACCGGCCTCGCGGGCTGTTTCGGTGAGCCGCGCGGCGATCGCGGTCTTGTAATCGCGCGCGAACTGCGAAGCCGGGTGTTGGGGGTCGTGAAGTTCGACGGCGGCGCCGATGAATGGGCACAGGGGCGTCGTCGCGGGAATCTCGAACGCGGCAAGAAGGCGCTCGCGCGGTGTGAGGTCGGCGCGGTCGAACACTCCGGCCATGACGTCGGGATCGAATCGGCGCAGGTATTCGGCGACCAGGTCGTCCTTGCTCGGGAAGTGCTCGTAGGCCGTGCGCTTGGACACCTGGGCCACCGCACACAGCTGGTCCATGCCAGTTCGGTTGATGCCCTGATCGCGGAAAAGCTGCGTCGAGGCGCCGAGGATGCGCTCGCGTGCGCCCCTGCCGCGGCGCAGGCCCAGAGGGCCCTTCTCCAACTCCGTCACGTCCCCACCTTACGCCGTTCGGTACCGATCGGTGTAGGTAGGTTGACCACCAGCTAGCCGTCGGATACGTTAGCCACACAGATCGGTTCCGGTAAGGGCCGGACGGGTTCCAGCCACCTCTCTCAACCAATCGGAGTGATCGTGGGAAAGCTCGATGCCAAGACAGCGGTGATCACCGGTGCATCCACCGGCATGGCACTGGCCGGCGCCAAGTTGTTCGTCGAGGAAGGAGCGCACGTCTTCATCCAGGCCCGGCGGCAGGAAGCGCTGGACGACGCGGTCAGGGCGATCGGCCGCAATGTCACCGCCGTCCGAGGTGACGCGTCCGACCTGGCCGACCTGGACCGCCTGTACGACACGGTCAAGCAGGAGAAGGGCTCGATCGACGTGCTGTGGGCGAGCGCCGGGACGGGCGAGCCGGCCGCCCTCGGCGAGATCACTGAGGACCACTACGAGCGCGCGTTCGGGCTCAACGTGCGCGGCACCCTGTTCACTGTGCAGAAGGCACTGCCGCTGCTCAACGACGGCGCCTCGATCTTCATGACCGGCTCCAACGCCTCCCTCGGCGCCTTCCCCGGCTGGAGCCTCTACGCGGGAAGCAAGGCCGTCCAGCAGGCCTGGGCCCGCGTCTGGCTCAACGAACTGCGCGACCGCAAGATCCGGGTCAACGTCCTGACCCCCGGCCAGATCGCCACCGCCAAGCAGGAAGAGCTGTTCGACGAGGAGACCAAGACCGCGTTCGAGTCCCTCATCCCCCGCGGCAAGATGGGCCGCCCCGAAGAGATCGCCACCGTCGCCCTGTTCCTCGCCTCCGACGACTCCAGCTACGTCAACGGCCTGGAACTGGTCAGCGACGGCGGCACCACCGCCCTCTGACCCTCGGTCCAAGACCTCTCCTCGGTGGCAACGGACCCTCGCTACGAACCACCACCGGGATGCATCGTCCGTGTCGGTGTCCGCCACCCTCTCTGACGGGATTGGCGGCGGGCCCTACACTGGTCCGACCCGTAATTGGACGGACCAACACCTCGAGAAAGAAAGAGAGCAGACCTCATGAGCACCATCAGCCTCATCGGCACCGGAAACATGGCCCGCACCATCGGCACACTGGCGGTAGCGGGCGGCAACACCGTCGAGATCATGGGCCGCGATCAGTCCAAGGCCGACGACCTGGCCAAGGCTCTCGGCGGCGGCACCACGACGGGAGAAGTGGGGCGCCGTCCCGGCCGGGGACATCGTCATCATGGCCCTGTTGTACGACGGTGTCGTTCCGGTCGTCACCCAGTACGGAGACGCCCTCGCGGGCAAGGTCATCATCGACATCAGCAACCCCTTCAACGCCACGTTCGACGGGCTCGCCCACAGCGAGGAGACCTCGATCGCGCAGGAAGTCGCCAAGGTGGCCCCGGCCAGCGCCAGCGTGGTGAAGGCGTTCAACACCATCTTCCGTCAGGTGCTGGAGAAGGGCCGGCCCGACGTCTTCTTCGCCGGCGACAACGCGCAGGCCAAGGCAGACGTGGCAACATTCATCGAAAGCCTCGGGCTGCGGCCGCTGGACGTCGGCGGCCTGAAGATGGCGCACTGGCTGGAAGGAGCGGGCGTGGTCACAGTGGGCCTGGCCAACCATGGGGTCGGCCACTGGGACTTCGCCCTCGGCATCACCGAATTTGCCGGCTGAGCCCCGATGCACGTCGTACCGATTCGGACCGCGAGCAGTGCGCGACTCAGCCTTGCAACGATGCGATCGCCCGGACAGCTAGTCGTTCGGCGTGCTCGGGGCGCGCGAGCCAGCCGATCCACCCCTTGTCCATCGTCGGGGTGAGCCCGCTGCGCGTCGACTCCCGGTAGTCGAGGCACGCCAGCCACAGCGGTCGCATGGCCAGTACGCCGGGCAGCCGCTCGAGCTCCTCACCGGTGAGCTGAATGTGTTCGCGATACCCGCGCGCGGCAGCGTCGATACCCTCCCCATCGCCCTCCCCCGCCGTCGTCAGCAGCCAGGCGAGGGCGGGCAGGCGGGGTCCGCGCCCGGACCCTGCCCAGCCGACGATGGCGAGGTTGCCCGGCCTGCCGACGGCCGCCCATGCGTGGTAGTTCCCGTGGGTAAACGCCTCGGGCAGGCCTTCAGCGTCGTCGGCGTGCTCGACCTTGTCGCGGAGCCACTCGAACATCTCGCGGCCCTCGGGAGCGCCGACGTCCTCGACACTCACCAGAAAGCTCATCGCCGCCGCGAGATCCTGCTTCGGTCGTCCCGCGAAGAACGCGCCGTCGTGCTCCTCCGACCCTCCGTCCCGCGCGACCGCACCGCCGGCCGCGGGCAGTTTGTGCATGCGGCCGAGCAGGGTCGCCAGCTCGTGGAGCACCGCCGGCGACTGGGTCGGGCGTCCGCCCTCGACGTACTCGGTCACGATCACGCCGCTTCCCTCGAGCACCGACACGGGACTGTCGTGCGCGGGCCGTTCGGCGGGGAAGTCGTGAATGGCCAGGAACCGCAGGATCTCCGCATCGCCCTCGACGCGGCCGACCGTGTCCGCTGCCGATGAGAAGACTCGAGCGATCCAGGGCGAGCCGTCCTCTCGCTTGACGACCAGCGTCCAGGGATAGTGGCCGACCCAGGACCCGAGTGGCCGCGTCTCGGGGTCATCGTCGATGGGCGCGATCGAGGTGATGCCTATGCCGTATCGCGTCTCGAGGTGCGCTCTCAGTTCCGCGAACCCGACGGGGCGAGTCCGAGCAAACGGCGACGTGCGGCCCGTCTCCAACGCGGCGCGGGCCTCGGTGTACCGCAATCCGGTCGCTTGTGCCCGCTGACGCACTGCGCGCTTGAAACTGCCCTCTTTGGTCATGACAAGCCTCCTCGACGTGCCCCATTCCCCCAGCGAAGCGGCACTCGAAAAAGGCCTGGATGGCAGCAGCCTTGAGGGCAGGATCCCCTTCGCCTTCTCGAGGGCCCGGCTGGGGCAGATCCTCAGGAGGCTGGGCGTCGGCCACGCCGTGCATGGATCGTGCCGAGGCCGGGCGGCCGTGTCAACGGCGACGGAGGTGCACCGGCGACCGACGGCGCCGCCCCCCGCAACGCGGCGCCTGGTGCCCGTCGCAAGCACGGGCTGCCCCGGGCCCATGGGCCCGGGGCGCCCTCAAGCGATTGGGAGAGCAGTTCTCGTGGCGGCCGCTGCTGTATTTGCTGGCGTAGTCGCCTGTTGATCATGGTCACAAGAGACCCGATATGTGCTCTGACCTGGGGTGGAGCTGAGGGGATTCGAACCCCTGACCCCCTCGATGCGAACGAGGTGCGCTACCGGACTGCGCCACAGCCCCCTGGACCGGGACGAGATTACCAGGCAGGCCGAAGAGGCCGCGCGGCCAGCAGCAGGCGGGGGGCTCAGCCGCTGGCCGCGCGGCGGGACGCCAGCGCGTCGGTGTCCTGCCTTGCGTCGTACCGCGCGGCGGCAGGGGCGAAGGCGGGCCGGACCGGACGGCCCTCCGGGCTGTGTCGGATCGGTGTCGGCCGGGGCACCTGGGCGACCTGGGGGTGCGGTACCACGGGCTGCTCGCGGCGGGCCCGCTCCCGGAGCACCTCCTGGCGCAGCCACCACAGGTAGCCGACCAGCAGCAGGTCACATCCGGCCTGCGGGACCCAGCAGATCGGACGCCAGCCGACGGCGAGCAGGAGTGTGACGAGGACCAGCATGACCAGGGTGCCGAGCGCACGACGGCGGCGGGCGAGCATCTCCTCCCGCGCCGTACGACCGAGGTACTCCTCGTCGTGCGCGAACGCCGCCGGACCCGACGTCTGACGCGAGAGCACCCGCATCGCGCCGCTGAACTCCTCCACCGAGCGAAGCTCGATGCCATCGCCCCGATGGCGGGCGAACATCGGCACCAGCACGACGACCCACATGACGACGAGCACGATGGCGGTCAGGATCGTCGAACTCATCCCGGCCCCCTCCCGACACAATGATCACTGCAGTGACAGCAACGCTAACCAGGAGCGACCGGGCCGTGGCGGGAGGTAACGCGGTGTGTCGTGGGTGATGTCCCGCACGCGTCACTGCCCGGCGTCGGCGGACAGCCGGGTCACCATCCGGCGCGGGCAGTCCTCGATCGTGACGGCGTAGCCGATGTGGTCGCGAAATCCCCCGTCGATGTCCAGGTAGCGGACGAAGTGCGCCTCCTCCCGAAAGCCCAACTTCTCGACGACCCGCCGGCTGGCGGCGTTCTCCGGGCGGATGTCGATCTGGACCCGGTGCAGGCCGACCGGCCCGAAACAATGGTCGGTCGCCAGCGCGACCGCCACCGTGATCACTCCGCGCCCGGCGACCGCGCGATCCACCCAGTAGCCGATCTGCGCCGACCGCAGGGCACCGCGTACGACGTTGGCCACGGTGAACTGGCCGACGAGCGCGCCGTCGTAGGTAACCCTGAACGGGAGCACATCCGGCCCGGGTCTGCCGACGGAGCCGGTTGAGCATCGCAAGGTAGGCGGACATGGAGTGCCGCTCGGTCCAACGACTGCGCCGACGACGGCTCCCAGGGCGCGAGCCAGGCCTCGTTGGACAGCCGCAACCGGCTCCACACCGCGGCATCACGCGCCCGCAGCGGTCGCAACCCCACCCTTCGCGTGCGCAGGGTCGCGGGCCACCCGGGTGACGTCGGCTGTCCACCGTCCATCACGACCCGCGAGCAGGAGCGGAATGACCGTGACGGCGCTGCCGCGGGCGACCGTGGTCGTCTCTTCGTCGGTGATGATGAGGCAGTTGGCCTGGGCCATGCTGGCCAGCAGATGCGATCCGGGACCGCCGACCGGCGCGACGCCGGTAGCTGCCGTCTCCTCCCGGTGCAGCAGCCCCCGGCGGTACTGCCGTTTGCCCGCCGGGCTGGCGAAGTCCACGCTGGCGACGCGCCTGCGAGGCTGCGCCGGAACAACCGGTTCTTGCCCAGCATCAGGCGGATGGCCGGGCGTACGAACACCTCGAAGGAGACCAACGCGCTGACCGGGTTGCCCGGCAGACCGAAGAACGGCGTGTCCGAGCCGGACCCAGGGTGCCGAAGCCCTGCGGCATGCCCGGCTGCATCGCGACCCGGTCGAACGACACGGTGCCGAACTCCTGAACGCCTCCTTGACCACGTCGTATGCGCCTGCGCTGACGCCTCCGCTGGTGACCAGCAGGTCGGCGCGCAGCAGCTGCCCCTCGAGCACCGCGAGCAGCCGGCGCTTGTCGTCGGGGACGATTCCGGCCCGGTAGACCTCGGCACCGGCCTCGCGTGGCGGCCGCAGCCAGCGAGTAGCTGTTGACGTCGACGATCTCGCCCGGTCCCTGCTCGCCGCCGATTTCGACGAGCTCGCTCCCGGTCGAGATCACCACGACCCGGGGCCTCGGCCGGGCGAGCACCCGGGTCCGGCCGACGGCGGCGAGCAGGCCGACCTGCGCCGGCCCGATCGGCGTGCCAGCGGTCACCGCGACGTCTCCCGGCTCGGACGTCCTCCCCGATCCGCCGGATGTAGACGCCGGGCTCGCGGGCGCGTCGGATCGTGACCTGGGCGACGCCCCCGTCGGTCCACTCGACCGGGACCACCGCGTCGGCGCCGGCCGGCATCGGCGCGCCGGTCATGATCCGCACGCACTGCCCGGGCAGCACCCGCTGCGGGGCCCGGGAGCCGGCCGGCGATGTCGCCGACGACCGGGAGTGTGACCGGCTTCGTCCTCGCGGGCGGTCCGGACGTCCTCGGCCCGCACCGCGTAGCCGTCCATCGACGAGTTGTCGAACCCCGGCAACGGCGCACTGCGCGACGACCTCCTCGGCGCACAGCAGTCCCTGCGCGTCGAGGAGCGCCAGCTCGATCGGCTCCGGCGGCCCGAACCCGCGGCCAGGATCCGTTCCAGCTGCTCGTCGACGCGGAGCATCTCGCTCGTCGTCATTGTCCGCCCCCGGTCCGTGCGTCTCGTCTGACCGCCATCGCCGACCCGTCCGCCCCCATCGTCACGCTCGGCCCGCCACGAAGTCTTCGAGCCAGCGGCGGAAGTCCGGTCCGATGTCCTCCCGGTCGCAGGCGAGGCGGACGACGCCCGCAGGTAGTCGCCTCGGTCGCCGGTGTCATAGCGCCGGCCGCGGAAGACCACGCCGTGCACCGGCTCGCCGGCTTCGCCAGACCGAGGAGCGCGTCGGTGAGCTGGAGCTCGCCGCCCCGGCCCGGGCGGCGTGTTGCGCAGGACGTCGAAGATCCGCGGCGAGAGGACGTAGCGGCCGATGATCGCGAGGTTGCTCGGCGCGTCCTCAGGCTGCGGCTTCTCCACCAGGTCGGTGACCCGGACGACCCGCTCGTCGTCGGTGCGGCTGGCCGCGACGCAGCCGTACATCGACATCTGGCTCGCGCGGCACCTCCAGCAGGGCGACGACGCAGCCGCCGTGCGCGCCCTGCACCTCCAGCATCGTCGACAGCAGGGGGTCGCGGGCATCGATGAGGTCGTCGCCGAGCATCACCGCGAAGGGCTCGTAGCCGACGTAGGACGCGGAACACAGGACGGCGTGGCCGAGCCCCTTCGGCTCGCCCTGGCGGACGAACTGCAGGTCGGCGAGCTCCGCCGGCCGCATGATCGACGCCAGCCGCTCCTCGTCGCCCTTCTCCTTCAGTGCCGCCTCGAGCTCGGGGGCGCGGTCGAAGTGATCGGCGATCGCGTCCTTGCCCCGCCCGGTGACGACGAGGACGTTGCGGAGTCCGGCCGCCACCGCCTCCTCGACGATGTACTGCATCGCCGGGGTGTCGACCACCGGAAACAGCTCCTTGGGCACCGCCTTGGCGGCGGGAAGGAACCGGGTGCCGAACCCGGCGGCGGGGATGACGGCTTTACGGGGTGGACTGGCGCTCTCCGAACCTGACATGCGAGGAGACTAAATGGTGGAGCTGGCAGGAAGCCCACCGCGGCGCGATCCTGTGCCTGTGGAGCGGCCGGAAAAGTCCGAACTTCGACGATCGGTGCTGGCCGCCCGGGCGCGCGCCGACCCGGCAGCGCTCGCCGCGGCGGCGGCGGCGCTCCGTCGACACGTCCTGACCGCTGCGCCGGCCCGCGCCGCCCGGCGGGTCGCGGCATATGTCCCGATCGGGACCGAACCGGGGTCGATGGAGCTGCTCGACGACCTGCGCGGGAGGCTCACCGAGGTCCTGCTGCCGGTCGTCGTGACCGACCCGCCGGCCCTCGACTGGGCCGCCTACGCCGGTGCGGAGCGGCTCCGGGCCGGCCCCTGGTCGCTACGTGAACCGGACGGCCGTCGGCTCGGTACGGACGCCCTCGGCGGCGTCGACCTGGTGCTGGTCCCCGCGCTCGCGGCCGACCGCGGCGGTCGCCGGCTCGGGCGCGGGGGCGGCTACTACGACCGGGCCCTGGCCGCCGTCCCGCCGACGACCCCCGTGGTGAGCCTGCTGTACGACGGGGAACTGCTCGACCGGATACCGGACGAACCGCACGACCGGCGGATCAGTGCCGCCGTCACCCCCGCGCTCGGCTGGGTCGCGCTGGGTACGGCGTACCGCCCGGGCGACCCCAGTGGACGACAGGCCGGGTCATAGCGCACCATAGGGGTTAGCAGTCACACTGCGAGAGTGCCAAACAGCGCGAGTGTCATCTAGGAGGTCGGCGTGCCGACGTACCAGTACGCATGCACCGAGTCGGCGTGCGGCCACCAGTTCGAGAAGGTCCAGTCGTTCAGCGACCCGACCCTGACCATATGTCCGATCTGCGACGGTCGCCTCCGTAAGGTCTTCTCCCCCGTCGGCGTCGTCTTCAAGGGCTCGGGTTTCTACCGGACCGACAGCCGGGCCACCGCGGGCTCGAAGAATGGCTCCGGCAAGAACGACGCCGCGAAGGGCGCCAAGGAGCCGGCGGCCAAGAGCTCGTCAGACTCGTCGTCGACCGGCAAGGGGTCCGACGGCGGGTCGTCGGACACCTCGGGCTCGTCGTCGACCAAGCCGTCGCAGAGCCCGCCCTCCGGATCCAGCACGGCTCCCAAGGCCGCCGCAGGCTGACCCGGGGCGACTCCCGGCCCGGTCAGGTCGCGACCGCGACCTCCGGCGGGGCTTTCGGTTGCTCCGCACGATGCCCGACCGGGACCGTCGGGATCAGGCCGGTCAGGAAGAGCGCGACGGTGCCGAACAGCGCCACCACCCACAGCGAGTCCCGCAACGCCCCGAGGCGGGCGTTGCTGTTGGCCTTCACCACCTCGTCGGTCACCGGCGACGGCACGTCGGCCTTCTTCAACGCCGCCTTGAGATCGGTGTCGGAGACGAACGGCACCCCGCCGGCCAGCTCGGTCGAGGCCTTCGCCTTGAGGTCCGGCGGGATCCCCGCGCTCGCCTCGATGCCGTTCAGCAGACCTGTGGTGAGGCTCGAGATGAGCACGGCGCCGACGAGCGCGGTACCCAACGACGCACCGAAGTTGGTGACGGTGTTCTGCAGTCCGCCGACCTCGGCGCTGTGCTCGTCGGACACCGCAGAAACCGTCACCGCCCCGAGTTGGGACGCGAGCGCGCCCATCCCGAGCCCGAGCAGCAGCATCGGGATCGCGACCACCCCGGCATCGGCCCCCGGATCGATGCCGCCGATGAGCACCAGCGTGCCCGCGACCATGGCGAACAGCCCGAGCCGGACGACCAGTCGCGGGCGGGCCCGGGGGAAGAACTTGGGCACCCCGAGAGCGCTGATCAGCAAGGCGAACGACAGCGGGAGGAGCCGCGCGCCGGTCTGCAGCGCCGAGAGCTCGAGCACGACCGACAGGAAGAGCGGGATGGTGAAGAACACCCCGGCCTGAAGGAAGAACTGGACGAAGAACATCGACAGGCCGCCGGCCAGTTGCCGGTTGTGCAGCATGGCCGGGCGGACCATCGGCTCACCGCCGCGGCGCACGACGTGGCCCTCCCATTCGAGGAAGGCGTACATCACCAGGATCCCACCGATCACCAGCCAGATGACCGGTGACGTGCCGAACAGTGTGGGGGCGTCGGGCTTGGCCGAGACCCAGCCCCAGTCACCCGAGCGCAGGACGCCGAACACGGTCATCGACAGGCCGAGGATCGACAGCAGCGCACCGACGAGGTCGAAGTGGGGGCGGGTGGTCGGCGGGTTGTCGTGCACCTTGCGCAGCACCGGGAGGATCGCCGCGACGATCACCACCTCGGCGACGAAGACCCAGCGCCATGACGCGAAGGTGGTGACGGCACCGCCGATGAGCGGCCCGACCGCCACAGCGACGGCACTGGCCGCCGCGATGAGCCCGTAGGCGGAGGTGCGCCGTTCCTGGGGGACGTTCGCGGCGACGAGGGCCACGATCGCCGGCATGATGAGCGCGGCACCGAGGCCCTCGAGCACCGACCAACCGATGAGCAGCACGCCGAGGTTCGGCGCCAACGCGGTGGTGAGCGATCCGCACGCGTAGACCACCAGGCCGATGCCGAATGCGCGGCGGCGCCCGATGATGGCGCCGATCTTCCCCCCGGTGATCATGAACGACGCCATCACGAGCGTGTAGAGCGTGATCGCGGTCTGGATGCCGGTGACGGTGGTGCCGACGTCGGCCGCCACCTGCTTGATCGAGACGTTCATGACCGACGTGTCGAGGGTCATGAGGAACTGGCTGGAAGCGAGGACGCCCAGGACGAGCCCGTTTCCGGCGACCGCAGCTGAAGGCTTCGCAGCGCCGCTCACGAAATGACAGTACGGGCCCGGAATGCGGTTCGGCCGGAATTGACGGCGTAGCACGCCACCGCTGTTTCCGCCCCGGTCGTCCACAGGGCATCGGTTGTCCCCAGATGCGGCCCCGGCGGCGGCCCCGCCGGCGATCCGTTCCTACCGTCTGCCTATGGCACGAGTCGACGTCCGGGAGCGACTGCGCTCGCGGCTCGCCACGACCGCCCGGCTGTTCCGGTGGCCGCGGCGGGTGCTGGCCGTAGGCCTGCTCGGAGCGGCGGCGTTCCTCGCCGGCCGGCCCGCCGAGCCCGGAGCCATGACGGCGGCGGTGCCGGGGGTGAAGGTGCTCGTCGCGGCGCACGACCTCGCGCCCGGCCGGGTCCTGTCCGCCGCCGCGGTGCGCACGGTGGCCCTGCCGGACACCGTGGTGCCGCAGGGCGCCCTGCATCCCGGCGACCCGGTGGTCGGCCGGCGACTCGCCGCTCCGGTCCGGCGGGGCGAGCCGCTCACCGACGTCCGGTTCGCCACGACAGCGCCCGGTCCGTCAGTCGGCGTGCGGGGCGCGGTCTCGGTGCCGGTGCGGCTGGCGGACGCCGACGCCGCCGGCCTCGTCCGGCCGGGCGACCGCGTCGACGTGCTGGTGACACCGGCGGCCGCGGCGCCGGAGGCGGCCGCGGTGCTCGCCCGCGACCTGACGGTCCTGGCCGTGCCACACCCGAGCGCGGCATCCCCGACCGACGGTGCGCTCGTCGTCCTCAGCGCACCGGAGGAGCTGGCGGGTCGGCTGGCCGGGGTGGCCGCAGGCTCCCGCGTCACCCTCGTCGGCCATCCGCCGTGAGCCGCGGTCAGCCCCCGTGGTGCGGCGGGCGCTCCCGGGTGATCCGCTCGTCGTCGTCGGATTCGGGCAGATCGCCCCATCCGATGTCGGTGTCCTCCTCAGCCCGGTCCGGGAGCACCCTCGGCTCGTCGGCCGGCGGCCGCTCCGGATCGGAGTCCCGGGACCGTCCGCCGGTCAATCCAGGTCCCCGTGCTCGATGCGGGTCAGGCGGCGGGAGCGCACCAGCTCGTCGTTGGGCAGCACCACATCGTCGGACGCCTGGCCCAGTGCCCCGAGGATCGCGACGAGATCGCGCAGCGACACGACGCCGACCACGGTTCCCGCGCCGCGGTCCCCGGCCGGGGCGGGCACCATGACCGGCAGGTGCCGGATCCACCGGGCGGCCATCTGCCGGGCGGCCTCGTACACCGGCGTCTCGGGCACCACCGTGTAGAGGTCCGCGGTCATCACGTCGCCGACCACGGTGCTATCGAGGTCGCCGCCGGCGGCGACGGCACGCAGCACGTCCCGTTCGGTGATGATGCCCAGCAGCCGATCGTCTTCGATCACCAGGAGGGAGCCGGTCTGGGCCCGCCACATCTGTGCCGCCGCCCCGCGCAGCGTCTGCCCGGACGAGTCACTGACGCTGACCGGGGTCATGACATCGGCAACCTGCACGACCCCTCCCTGATTGCTGGTTCACCCCGACACTAGTCGGGTCGGCTCCCTCACAGGATGCCCTGCATCCGCCGGCTGATGGACGGCGAGACGAGATACATGACGATGCCGGCGACCACGACGATTCCGCCCACGACACCGAAGTAGGTCACCTCGGAGTGGCTGTTGTAGGTGCCGACGACCTGGGCGCTGATGCCCTGGGCGGTGGCATCGGACAGGAACCACAGGCTCATGGTCTGCGAGGCGAACGCCGCCGGGGCGAGTTTGGTCGTCGCCGACAGCCCGACCGGCGACAGGCACAGCTCACCGAGGATCACGATCACGAAGCTGGCGACGAGCCAGAACGGTCCGGCCTTGTGGTCCGTCCCGAACAGCAGGCCCGGCAGCATCATGATCAGGTAGGACACCCCGGCGAACACCAGTCCGGCGGAGAACTTGCGCGGCGTCGACGGCTGTTTGCGCCCCCACCGCAGCCAGAGGGCGGCGAATACCGGTGCGAGGATCACGATCGCGAGCGGGTTGATGGACTGGAACCACGCCGCCGGCACCGCCCATCCGCCGACATGCCGGTCGGTGCGGTCGGCGGCGAAGATCGCCAGCACGACCGAGCCCTGCTCCTCGATGAGCCAGAAGAACACCGACGCGATGAAGAGCGGGATGTAGGCGAGCACCCGGGACCGCTCGACCTGGTTGGTCTTGTCGCTGCGCAGCATGACGACGAAATAGCCGATCGGCAGCACGACCGAGAGAATGCTGATGAGGTTGACGATCGAACCCACGTTCAGGTGCCCGGTCAACGCCATGCCCAGCAGAACCACGGCGACGACGCCGAGCCCGGCGGCGATCCGGGTGGTCGCGGCCGACCGTTCGCGCGAGGTGAGCGGGTTGGCCGGGGCGCGGCCGGCGTCGGCGAGACTGCGACGCCCGACGACGTACCAGATGAGCGCCATCGCCATACCGAACGCGGCGAAGCTGAACCCCGCGTGGAAGTTCCAATGGTCTGCCAGGGCACCGACGACCAGCGGCGCCACGAACGCACCGAGGTTCGTGCTCATGTAGAAGATGCTGAACCCGGCGTCCCGGCGGGCACCCTTGTCGGGGTAGAGATCGCCGACGACGTTGGAGATGTTGGGCTTGAGCAGTCCGGTGCCCAGCACGATCAGCACCATCGAGAGGTAGAGCGCAGTCAGGCCACCCGATGGCAGCGACAGCGCGATGTGCCCGCACATGATGAGCACGCCGCCGACGAATATGGAGCGCTGCGATCCGAGCAGGCGGTCGGCGACCCATCCCCCGATGACGCCGGACATGAAGACCGCGGCGCCGTAGATCGCCATGAGCGACGCGGCTGTGGACTGGGCGATCCCCAGGCCGCCCTGGTTGAGCTGCGTGTACATGTAGTACAGCAGGATCGCGCGCATGCCGTAGTAGGAGACGCGCTCCCACATCTCGGTGAAGAACAGCGTGGACAGTCCTCGGGGGTGCCCGAAGAACCCTCTCTGCTGCGGCTGTTCCGTGGTGGTCGCGGTGGCGCTCACCCGAACTCCTTCGCTGTTGCCCCCCTCATGGCTTATGTCCGGCGCATTGCTCTCTGTCCGGAACCTGCGTCCGGCGCGCGAATCTGTCCGGACCGGGCGCGCTCAGGCACCCTGGTGGCCGCCTGTCGAACGGCGACCCGCCCTCGCCGGGCTGCCCATCGGCACTGCCCGATCGCGAGACGGTGGAAGAGACTACCTCACCGACCTGGGAGGGGTGCCTCGCCGAGGTGCTCCAGGATGTCGCGGGGCGATCGGTAGACGGCGGACGCTCCGGCCTCGAGCAGTTCCTGCTCGGAGAATCCGCCGCTCAGCACGGCCACGAACGGGATCCCCGCATCGATGGACGACCGGGCATCCCAGACGGCATCACCGATCATGACCGCGGCGCGGGACCGCACCGTCGTCGCGACGGTCTCGACCAGGTCCGGCGCCGGCTTGCTCTGCTCCACGTCCTCGGTGCTCACCACGATGCTCACGGCGTCCCCGGCATCGATGAGGTCGAGGAACCGGTCGACCATCCCGCGCTCTCCCGAGCTCGCGATGGTGACCTCGATTCCCTTGTCCTGCAAGGCAACCAGCAGGTCGTGTGCGCCGTCGAGCGGGGCGACCTCGCCGACCAGGCGGCCGAACTCCGTGCCGTGCTGGGACCGGAGCGTGTCGCCGTACCGCCGCTCGACGTCCTCGCCGGCGAGAGCGGTGATGATGCGGTCGCCGCCCATTCCGACGTGGCGGTGGATCTGCCAGATCGGGAGGGTTATGCGCACGCTCCGAAAGGCGCGGTACCACGCCAGGGCATGGTGGTAATTGCTGTCGACGAGGGTGCCGTCGACGTCGAAGATGACCGCGTCGGTGTCCGGTCGACTCATCGCAGAGCCCGCGCCATCGCACGTCTGGTGGTCATCGGTGCTCTCCTCACGCTCGACGTAGCTTTCGCAACAAGGCGGGACGACGCGGTTGGTGATCCGCCCGTCGGGCACGATCACACCATGCGTGACGTGCGCACGATGGTCGAAGCGCTGCCGGGTGCCGACCGGTTGCGCCGGGAGGACCTGCCCACGGCACCCAAGGCGATGCTCGCCACCCTCACGCATGACCGGTTCTCCCGGGACGGCTGGCTCTTCGAGCGCAAACTCGACGGGGTGCGCTGCCTCGCCGTTGCCGACGGCGGCTCCGTACGGCTCTCGTCGAGGACCGGGCAGCCGCTGACCGACACCTACCCGGAGTTGGTCGACGCCCTCACCGGGCAGGGTGCGGGTGGGCTGGTGCTCGACGGCGAGGTCGTCGCGTTCGAGCACGGCCGCACCAGCTTCCACCGGTTGCAGGGACGCCTGCAGATCCGCGACGCCGACCAGGCCCGGCACAGCGGCATCGCGGTCTTCTACTACCTGTTCGACGTGCTGCACGCCGGCGGGTACGACGTCCGCCCGCTGCCGCTCCGGGTGCGCAAGACACTGCTGCGCCGGGTGGTGCGGTGGACGGATCCGTTGCGCTACACGGTCCACCGCAACCGCGACGGCGAGGCGGCGTTCGAGGAGGCCTGCCGCCGCGGCTGGGAGGGGGTGATCGCCAAGCGGGCGGACGCCCGCTACGTCCCGACCCGGTCCCAGGACTGGTTGAAGTTCCGGTGCGATCAACAGCAGGAGTTCGTGATCTGCGGCTACACCCCGCCGAAGGGGTCGCGAGTCAGTTTCGGCGCCCTCCTGCTCGGCTACTACGACGGGCCGGACCTACGCTACGCCGGGCTGGTCGGCACCGGCTTCGACACCGCCACCCTGCGCGACCTGCACGCCCGGATGCGGTCGCTCGAGCAGGACCGGCCCGAGGTCACCGGCACAGGGCTGCCGCGTACCGCGCACTGGTGTGCGCCGCGCCTGGTCGCCCAGGTCGGGTTCACCGAGTGGACCGCGGACGGCAAGCTGCGGCACCCCCGGTTCCTCGGCCTGCGCACCGACAAGCGCCCGCGGGACGTCGTCCGCGAGGACCCGACCTGACCCGACCCGACGTGACCCCGGCTGCGCCCGCGCCGGGCCGCAGTGCTGAGATCGACGGCATGTCCACGATCACCCAGTCCGGCCCGGTTCGCGGCACCTCGATGCCCGGGGTGTACCTGCCCGGCGGCCGGGCCGTCGACATCCGCGAGCTACCGGTTCCGACGCCGGGTCCTGGCCAGGTCGTGCTGGCGATCATGGCGTCGTCGATCTGCGGCAGCGACGTCCGCGCCATCTACCGCGACCATCTCGGAACCGGTGCCGAGGCCTACCAGGGGGTCGTCGCGGGCCACGAGCCGGCCGGCGTCGTCGTCGAGGTCGGCCCCGGTTGCCGCCGGCTGCGACCCGGCGACCGGGTGACCGTCTACCACATCTCCGGCTGCGGGCAGTGCGCCGAGTGCCAGCGCGGATACCTGATCGGCTGCACCTCGCCCCTGCGCGCGTCCTACGGCTGGCAGCGGGATGGCGGGCACGCGCCGTACATGCTCGCCGACGAACCCACCTGCCTCCCGCTGCCGGACGAATTGTCGTTCGTCGACGGCGCGCTCGCCGCGTGCGGTTTCGGCACGGTCTTCGAGGGCCTGTCCCGGATCGGCGTGTCCGGGCGCGATCGACTGCTGGTGACCGGACTCGGCCCGGTCGGCCTGGCCGCCGGGATGATCGGCCGGGCGCTCGGCGCGGCCCAGGTCATCGGCGCCGAGGTATCCCCCGGACGGCTGGAGTGGGCCCGCAAGCTCGACCTCTTCGATGCGGTCCTCGACGTCAACGACGGCGGCCTCGAGCAGGTCCTCGACGCCACCGGCGGACAGGGCACCGAGACGAGCATGGACTGTTCGGGGTCGGGTGCCGGGCGGCTACTGGCGCTGGGCGGGCTGAGGACCTGGGGCCGGGCGAGCTTCGTCGGCGAGGGCGGGAACGTCACGATCGATGTCTCCGAAATGCTGCTGCACAAGCAGATCACCCTCTTCGGGTCGTGGGTGACCTCGTTGCGGCACATGGAGGAGTTGACCGAATTCCTGGTCCACACCGGTCTGCGACCCGAGCGGCTGGTCACCCACCGGTTCGGGCTGGCCGAGGCGGGGCAGGCCTACGAGGCCGCCGACGGCCAGCAGACCGGAAAGGTGTGCGTGTTCCCCAACGGGGAGAGCGACGCGGACGGCTAGTCGGAGAGCACGTAGGTGAGCTCCTGGTCCCAGTCGATCGTCTCCTCGCCGTACGGGAGGAGCTTCTCGCACTGGGACAGGAAGACGCCCATCGCGTCGTGGTCGACCATCACCATCGTCCGCTCGCCGTCGCGTTCGAGGCGCAGCAGCAGTCCGGGCCGGTCCGAGTCGGCGACGGCGCAGACCTGCACCGCACCCTCCCCGCCCTGGGAGGTCAACCCGTCGATCAGGCAGCCGCGGTCGACAACCCACTGGGCCACCGAACCGGAATGATGCAGTCGGAGCCGCACCGCGAACGGGTCGTCCATGTCGAAGAAGACCTCGAGGACCACCAGCGTCTCGTCGCCGACGGCAATCAGCTCCGCGGGCATTCGCGCCCGCACAACGGTTCCAGGCAATGTCATCGGCCTCCCACGAGGTGTGGCGGGCTCCCGAGCGTCGCCTGTCGGCCGAGCTCAGCTGTACGAGCCTTCGATAGCGCTCCTTTACCCCGTCGCGGGCGGGATCACACCCATGGCGCCGCCCCGACATCGGGTGATCGGGGGCGGGCGAGGTCAGTCGACGTCGAGAGTCGTGTCGAGGTGGGTGATGCCGAGGAGCCGGCGCAGTCCCTGGGACGCGCCGCAGATGACCAGATGACCACCCGCATCGGACATCGCCACGTCCGCCTCGATGAACACCGAGAGGCCTGCGCAGTCGCAGAAGGTCACGCCGCGCAGGTCGAGGACGACCCGGCGGCAGCGCGTGACGCGCAGCCACTCGAGGGCCTCGCCGAGCCGCGGAGCGGTGGCGAGATCGATCTCGCCGATGACGGTGAGCTTGCTCGCCGCACCGAGCTTGGTCACATCCAGGGCGATCGACGGCGAGCCACTCGTGGCCGCGGCCGGAGTCAGCGTCGTAAACGAACCTGATGGTCCCATCTGTCCCCCCGGACGTCCGACCATCGCCTGCGCGGGGTGCCAAGGAGATCGACCCGGTGACAGCCACATACGCAGATAGCGAAGCTGACTGCCCAACCTGTCCTCATCGTACGGCGGAGTAAACCCACCCGCAGGCCGAGCCGACAATGCCGGGGCGGACAATGACGGGCGTGGTGATGATCCGCTACTGGGCCGGAGCGCGGTCCGCGGCCGGGTGTGCGGACGAGCGTCTCGACGTGTCCACCGTGGGCGAATTGGTGTCGGCGCTGGCGCCCCGCGGTCCACTGGCCACCGTGCTGTCGGCGAGCAGCCTGCTCATCGACGGTGTCGCGGCCCGCATCGACGACGCCGATCGTCCGCTCCAGGCCGGGGCGGTCGTCGACGTGCTCCCGCCGTTCGCCGGCGGGTGACGTCGCGGGCTCGGAACGCCCTGATCGGCCCGATCAGGGGCAGTTGACCCACTCGTCGGATCCGTCGGCGAAGCGCTGCCGCTTCCACACCGGCAGCCGCTCCTTGACCAGGTCCACGAGCCGCTCGGTCGCGGCGAACGCCTCGGCCCGGTGGGCCGCACTGACCGCGGCCACCAGGGCGAGGTCGCCGACCCTCAGGTGCCCGACGCGGTGGCTCACCGCCACGGCGTGGACGGCGGACTCGGCGGCGATCTCGTCGGCGACCGCCCGGAGTACGCCGGCCGCGGTGGGATGGGCGACGTATTCGAGTTCGACCACCGACCTGTTGTGGTCGTGGTCGCGGACCACCCCGCTGAACACGACCATGGCACCCGACGCCGGTCCGGAGACGGCCTTCGCGTGCAGGTCGGCCGACAACGGCTCCTCGGTGACCTCGACGATCGTCGTCATGCCCCACCCACCGGATGATCTCCGCCGGCGGCCTGGGCGAGCACGTGGCCGACGAGGGGCCGCAACACCGCGAGGCCGTCCCGCACGCCACCGGTCGAGCCGGGCAGGTTGACGACCAGTGCCCGCCCGGCGAGCCCGGCGAGGCCCCGGCTGAGCACGGAGGTCGGAACCCGGTCCCGGGCGGTGAGCCGCAGCGCCTCGGCGATGCCGGGGATCTCCCGGTCCAGCAGCGGCCGGGTCGCCTCGGGGGTCACGTCGGTGGGGGTGACCCCGGTGCCGCCGGTCGTCACGACCAGCCGCGCGTCCGCCCCGAGTGCGGCCCGGATCGCCGAGTTGATCGCCGCCACCTCGTCGGGAACGACCACCGCGGGCTCGACGGAGAAGCCCAGCTCGGCCAGGCCGTCGACGAGAATCCGGCCGGAGTCGTCGGCGCGCTCGCCGCGGGCACTGCGGTTGGAGCAGGTGATGACCGCGGCGCGGCTGCCCTCCGGCACCTGGTCACTCACGTCGAGCCCTCCGCCGGCGTACGACGGTAGTCACCGGACCGACCGCCGGACTTCGTCTCCACCCGGACGTCGGTGAGCATGGCGTCGCGGTCGACCGCCTTCACCATGTCGATCAGCGCCAGCCCGGCGACGGCGACGGCGGTGAGCGCCTCCATCTCGACGCCGGTGCGGTCCGCCGTACGGACGTGGGCGCGGATCTCGACCCCGGAGTCCCGCAGCTCGAGGTCGACGTCGACGCCGTGCAGCGCGATCGGGTGGCACAGTGGCACCAGCTCGGGGGTGCGCTTCGCCGCCATGATTCCGGCGATCCGGGCGACACCGAGCGCATCGCCCTTGGGCACGCCCTCCCCCCGCAGCAGGTCGACGACCCGCGGGCTGAGCAGCAGCACGCCGCTGGCCGAAGCCTCCCGGACGGTGACCTGCTTGTCGGCGACGTCCACCATCCGCGCAGCACCGCGCTCGTCCACGTGCGTCAGCCGGTCCGGCATACCGCAAGCCTAGTGCGCGACCGCCCCGCCGGCCGACGCCCATGATCGTGATCGGATCCCCACGGCGTTTCGCGGCTTTTTCCGATCACGATCATGGTGGTGGAGGATGGGGTGGGCGGGCGCGGTTGGCCGGTGGTTCGTCCGGTCCGGACTAGACTCGCGGCATCCCGATCGGACCCGATGACGGCTAAGGCGGCGCTTCATGGCGTGGTGGGTGTGGCTGATCATCATCGTGGTGGCGTTGGCGGTTCTGCTCGCCGGCGTACTCGCGATCCAGGCGCGACGACGGTCCGGCGGAGTCATCACGAAGAGGGGTCGCGGGTGAGCGTTCTCATGCGGGCCACCGAGATCATGAAGCGCCCGGTGGTCACCCTGGCCGGTGAGGATGTCGCCCAGATCAAGGACATCGTCTACGCCGGTGCCGAGGCCGGTGCGGTCGCCGGCTTCACCCTCGCCGGCCGCGGCCTGTTCAGCGGCCCGCGCAAGGAGGCACTGCCGTGGTCGGCGGTGCACGGCCTCGGGCGCGACGCGGTGATGATCGTCGACGACCAGGCCTTGGACGCCCGCAAGTCGGTCGTCGACAAGGGCGAGGCGCGCGGCGGCGACGTCCTCGGCTCGCGGGTGCTCACCGACGACGGTGTCGACCTGGGCGAGGTGGTCGACGTGATCCTGGAGGTAGGGCGGACCGCCGACGTCGTCGGCTACGCCATCGACTCCACCGAGGCGTTGGGACGGGACCGCCGCACGGTGCTCATCCCGCTGCCCGACACGATCTCCGTCTCCGGCGAGGCGCTGATCGTGCCGGCCGCGGCGGCAGACTTCGTCACCGACGACCTGTCCGGCTTCGGGGCGGCCATCGACGCCTTCCGCACCCGGCTGCGGGGCGGCGTCTGATGCGGTTCACCGAGGCCAAGAACCACAAGGTGGTCAGTACGACGGATGCGGCGACCGTGGCCAAGGTCCGCGCCTTCGTCGTCGACCCGCGGACCGCCTCCGTCGTCGGCGTGCGGCTGAAGAAGGCGCCGGGACCGGGCGACGTGCTCGCGTGGTCGGACCTGAAGGCCTTCGGCCGGGACGCGGCGACGATCGAGTCCAAGGACGCGATCCGGATCCCTGACGGCGATCTCGCCGTACTCGCCGAATCCGACCGCGACCTGATGGGCAAGCGCGTCCTCACCGAGAACGGCGACGGCCTCGGCACGGTGACCGACGTGGAGTTCGACCCGGCCGACGGATCGGTTCGGGCGATCCTGACCGGCACCGAGGAGATCGCGGGGTCGCGGATGCTCGGCCTGGGTGGCTACGCCGTCGTGGTGCGCACCGGACCCTGAGTCAGCCGCGCGCGAGGTCGGCCGGCGGCGAGCGCCAGACCCGTCCCTGCCGGGTGTATTCGATGGACCGGGTGACGCGGTCGGCGACCGCCGTCCCCAGCTCACGTTCGACGATCCAGAGCCCGAGGTCGATACCGGCCGTCAGGCCGCCGGCGGTGATGATCGCGCCGTCGTCGACCACGCGCTCGTCGATCACTTCGACGTCGTACCCGCGCAACTCGTCGAACGCATTGCGATTGGTGGTCGCCCGACGACCGGACAGCAGGCCCGCGCTCGCGAGCAGCATGGCACCGGAGCAGACCGAGGCGATCAGTCGCGTCGTCGGCGCGATCTTGGCGAGCTTGTCGGGCAGCTCCCGGCGTTGGGCCTGCGCCCAGGAGCCTTCCGGAGCGCGGTTGAGCCAGCCGCCGCCAGGAACGACGACGGCGTCGGGCTCGCCCAGGACCGTCTCGACGTCGAGCCGGACACCGCGCATGCTGACCACCCGGCCGGGGCGCAGACCGCCGACCATCGAGACCGGGAAACCCGCGCTCGAAAGGACCTCAAAGGGCCCGAACGCGTCGATCTCGTCGAATCCGTCGAAGAGGGGTATCTCGATCAGCACGCCCGCAGCATTCCACAGCATGATTCGCGCGGGCACCGACTTTTCGTGGCCTCCCACCCGAAGCCGGGTCCGGCCGGGCTATCCCCTCTTGACGTCCGCCGACGCGTATCCGGTCGGCTGCCACGCCGGCTGACCGGCCTCGGCGTTGACCTGCGCCTTCGCGTCGTCGGTGGTCGGCGTGACCACGACGGCGGTGCCGTAGGCGACGATCTCGGTCCACGTGTCGCCCATCTCCGAGGTGTCGAAGCGCATGCCCACGATCGCGTTGGCGCCGCGCGCCTGCGCCTCGCCGATCATCCGACCCATCACCTCGTTGCGGCTGTCGATCATGACCTTGGTCATGCCCTTGAGCTCGCCGCCGAACATCGACTTGAGGCCGGCGCCCATCTGCGACCCGATGTTGCGGGACCGCACGGTGAGCCCGAATACCTCGCCGTGAACGTGCGTGATGTCGTACCCGGGAATCTCATTCGTCGTGACGATCAGCATGTAATCCTCCGTTCGGTAACCACGACACTACGTGGAGCAGCTAGGGCCGCGGAGCGGAAAGCTCCAGCACATCGCCCACCGGGCGCTCGCCCGTGCTGTCCGACGGTGAGCTGACCAGGCGCCCGCGGATCGCCATGGCGGTCGACCCGCCGCCGTCCAGATTCATCGCCTCGACGGCGCCGGCTGAATCCGGGCTGCCGTCCGTCGACCCGTGGCGGACCAGCGTCGTCACCTGAAGCCGGGCGCCGACCGGCGCGTGCGCCGCCAGCCAGGCCGCGCCGGTGCCGGTCCCCTGCAGCACCGTCCCTCCGGCGAGCACCTCGCCCCCACGGGCCGCGACGGCGGTCACCCTGCCGTGCGGGTCAAGGGTGACCTCGGTGCCCGGCCCGGTCGGCGTCGGCTCCCCCAGGGCCGGGGTGAACTGCACGATCCCGCTCGGGTCGGTGCAGGTGATGTCCTACAGCGGCGCCTCGGTCGGCTGGTCGCCGCCGACGCCGCCGCAGTCACGGACCAGCCCGGGCACGCGGTCGACCCCGTCGACGACCGTCCGGGCACCGTCGTCCGAGCGCACGGTCAGGTAGGCGGACAGCGCCGAGATCAGGGTGTGCACCCCGTCGAGCAGCAGCGCGACCCGGCCGTCGGACGCCTCGCTCCGCAGCGTGCCGTCGGTCGGCGTGGCATCGCACCCCTCCATACGGTTAAGGACGGGCGACAGGCTGCCACGGCGGGATAGCCTCGACTAGGTGAAGATCGGCTTGCTGTTCGCGGGTGCTGCGGCGCTCTGCTATGGCAGCGGCTCGATCATGCAGGCGACCGCGGCCCGTCGTAACGCCGTCGTCACGGGCGTCGACCCGCGACTGCTCGTCCGCCTGCTCACCCAATTGCCTTATCTCCTCGGTGTCGGCCTGGACATGCTCGGCTTCTGCTTCGGCGTGCTCGCGCTTCGGGTGATGCCCCTTTACGTCGTCCAGGCGATCGTGTCGGCGAACCTCGCGGTGACGGCCGTACTCGCCGGACTGGTCTTCCGGCTCCGGCTCTCGGCCCGGGAGTGGGGGTCGATCGTGGCGATCTGCCTGGGGCTGGCCCTGCTCGGGTTGTCGGCCGGGCACGAAGGGGCCCGCGACAACCCGCTCGCCGTCCGGGCCGGCCTGCTGGCCGGTGCCGTCATCCTCGGTGCCGTCGCGCTGGCCCTCGTCCGGACCGAGCGCTCCGTCCCGTCGGTGCTCCTCGGCGGGGTGGCCGGCCTGGGCTTCGGGACGGTGGCCCTCGCCGCGCGGACGATCCCGACCCTCGCCCCGAGCCAGCTGCTCCTGGATCCGGCGACCTACGCCCTGCTGATCGGCGCTCTGATCGGCGCGCTCTTCTTCGCGACCGCGTTGCAGCGCGGCCGGGTCACGACGGTGACCGCATCGGTGGTGGTCGGTGAGACGGTGGTCCCGGCCGTGGTCGGGGTGGCCGCGCTGGGAGACACGATCCGGCCCTCCACCGCGCCGTTGGCGTTCGCCGGTTTCGTGGTGGCGATCAGCGGCGTCCTGCTGCTGGTGCACTACGGCGGCACCGGGGAGCTACCCCACGAGGAGACCGCACCGGCGGAAGCCGCGGGTCTCGAGGCCGACCGCGGCGGTCACCGACCGGTGATGTAGCTCTCCAGGTGCTCGGTCGTGGTCTGCAGATCATCGATCCTGCTCTTCACGACGTCACCGATACTGACGATCCCGGCGAGGCGGCCCCGGTCGAGCACCGGAACGTGGCGGACCCGCTGCTCGGTCATCAGCCGCATGACGTGCTCGACCGAGTCGCCGGGCGCGCACGTCGTCACCTCAGTGGTCATGATCGCCTCGACCGGCCGGTCGAGCAGCAGCGCGCCGTCGGCGTGCAGCGCACGTACGACGTCCCGCTCGGAGACGATGCCGACCAGAGGCTGATCCCCGTCCTGCACGACCATCGCGCCGACCCTCCGCTCGGCCAACCGATCGAGCAGCACCGCCACAGTCGCCCCAGGTGACACAGTCGCTACGTCCGCCCCTTTGGTGCGCAACACATCTCTGATCCGCATGGCGTCCGACCCACTCATCGAGGCTCGACCTGCTCGCGCCCTGAAGATCCACGGTAGCGCCGACGGCGGCGCTACCGACAGAGATTGGCGGGCTTGTTCAGGCCGAACGACGACCGAGTTCGGCCGGGCCGGAGAGGTCACCGCGAACCTGATCCCACGCCCAGGCGCGTAGCCGGTCGGCGGTCATGGCGTCCGCCGCATTGCGGCGCGCACCGGCGACGAGCCGGCGATCCAATCGGCGCATCGGCCAGGACATCGCGGTGAGCGCGACGGTGTAGGCCCGAACCCGCATGGATCCCCCTCCGGCTGTGCGACCCGTTCAGTCAAGAGCACGCTAGTTACGGCCTGATGACGCCGGGTTAAAACCAGAAGAATGTGGTCGGAAGCACACCCTAGCTCCGCAGCGGAGACGGGTGCCGCTGCCGACCGGAACCCCCCACGCCCGAGGCGATCTTGCGGGCCGTCCGGATGTCCTCGGTCACCGCGTCCAGGGAGGGATCGTCGGGCGGGTCGCGCGGGGTCGGCGGGCGACGCGCTCGCAGGGCCGCCGCCAGGTCGCGGATCGCCTCGTCCAGATCCGCGACATGGGCCGGATCGGGAGGGGTCCGCGTGGCGCGGGACTGCGTGGCGGCGTGCGTGATCGCGTCCGCGGTGCGCTCGAGCTGCACGATCATCGGCCACCATGCGGCGGCCGCGTGGCCGGCCGGCGGCGGTTCGGCGAGCAACTGCTGGAACGCGGTACGGACCTCGGAGAGCGCCCGGTAGCTC
Organism: uncultured Actinomycetota bacterium; assembly: GCA_963828605.1. Classification (GTDB taxonomy): domain Bacteria; phylum Actinomycetota; class Actinomycetes; order Mycobacteriales; family QHCD01; genus DASXJE01. Next base: position 1,747,056 of record CAWHER010000001.1, read on the forward strand.
CGGCGCCGTTGCCGGCCGCGGCGCGGGCCGTCGCCGCCGAACGCGGCGACCAGGTAGTCGCCGAGCTCGTCGACGGCGTCGGCGACCTGCGGGCCGAGCCGCACCCGCCAGGTGCTCGGCCAGATCAGATAGCCGACGACGAGGACGATGCCGCACCCGGCGAGGGTGTCGAGCAGTCGGGTGGTGAGGACCGCCGAACCCTGCGGCGTACCGAGATCGATGAGGAGCACGGCGAGCGGCGTGAGGAACGTCGAGAACATGCCGAAGTTGCGCTTGACCGCGTAGGGCAGCGTCGCGGCGAAGACCGCGATGAACGGCAACAGGCCGGCCCCTCGCGGGACGACGACGAGCAGGCCGGCACCGATGACGACGCCGACCAGCGTGCCGAGTCCGCGCTGCATGGCGCGGGCGAAGACCGACCCGAAGTCCGGCTTCAGCACGATCGCCACGGTGAGCAGCATCCAGTAGGAACGCTGCACCGGTACGACGGCACGCAGCGCTTCGGCGAGGCCCATGCACAGCACCAGCCGGACGACGTAGCGCCGGGTGTTGGGTCCCGACAGGAGGCGGTCCGCGGCCGTCTCCCACCGATCGTGCAGTGTCGGCGGCGCGAGCACGGGCCGGCCGCCGGTGGCGGTCGGCTCGGCGAACTGGTCGACGAGCGCGGCGTACCCGCGCCGCAGTGCCCGCAGCAGCGGGGTCTCCCCTGGTACGACCGGGAAGGGATCGGGGCGCTCGCCGCGCAGCACCGCGCGCGGAAGCGTCGAAACGGTGAACCGGACCTCCGGGGGCGGCGGCTGGCCGTGGTGGGCGATCGCCACCGCCGCCTCGGTGAGCGGTGTCGCGGCGTTGAGCAGCGCGGCGAGCCGCTGGTACTCGGCGTTGCGACCGGCCGACGTGGACCGGGCACCGAGGAGGGTGTCGTAGGCGTCGTTGAGGGCATCGGTCAGCGCCTGACGCGCCTTCGGCATCGCGGGCGTGCCGGTCGCGGCCAGCAGGCCGGCGATCCTCCGGTAGACCTCGGCCACCGCGGCCCGCTCGGGCATCAGCGGCCCCTCGATGCGGGCCCGGGCGATCGTGAGCAGCACCGCCCACAGGCCGCCCACCACGAAGATCAGGGACAGCAGGTACGGCGCCTGCGGCACCCGCAGCCCGGAACCGATCGCGGTGTAGACCAGCAGTTGCAGCCCGGCGAGGGACAGCATCGCGTTGATGACACTGATCACCGCCGACAGGGCGGCCAGCGCGGCGACGATGACGACCGAGTACCACCCCGGTACCTCGATCAGCCGTCCGATGACGAGTCCGGCACCGCCGGCGATACCGGCCGCGGCGGCGCGCAGCAGCCGTATCCGCAGCGGACCGCCGCGGTCGGCGAGCCCGCAGGCCAGGGCACCCATGGCGGCGAACACACCGAGGCGCAGGTTGCCGGCGAGCAGCGCGACGGCCAGCGGCACCGGGACCGTGAGCGCCATCCGGAGCATGTCCAGCCACGGGACCGGGGCCGGGCTCGCGCGCACCACCCGGACCATCCAGTCCGGCGCGGCCACCTCGAGGCGGTGCGCCTTCCCGATCCGCACCGGACGCACCTCCCATCGGCGGTCGTCACCTCCGCCAACAGTGTCGTCGTGCCCACGACACCGTAGGCGATACTGCCCTGCGTGGACCTTCCCGAACCGCCCCGCGCCGGCCGGCACGCCGACCCGGTCGGCGAGCCGCAGTGGGCGATGCAACTGGTCGTCCACGTGCCGAGGGTCGACCCACCGACCCACCTCGCGGTCTGCGAGGCGACGGCGGCCGCCGTCGTCAGTCTGCTCGCCGACCCGCGCGCCCGGCCCGACGGCGAGTGGTTCGAGCGGGTACGGCGCTGGGAGGACGGCCGGATCCGCAAGGTCGTGCGCCGGGCGCGGGGCGCGCCGTGGCGCGCGACCGGGGACCTCGATCAGGTGACCGTCGACCGCCGCGGCGCCCAGGTGCGCGCACTCGTGCCGGGTCCGGTGGAGGCCGTACCGCCCGAGGTGGCGAAGTTGCAGGTCGCCGGCACCGATCTCGACGACCCCGGGGACCCGTCGCCGGTCGACGACGACACGCTGTGCATCGCGGCGACGCCGCGGGTCCGGATGTCGACCGGGAAGGCGGCGGCACAGTGCGGCCACGCCGCCCAGCTCGCGTGGACGGAGGTCGACGGCCGACGGCGGACGGCGTGGGTCGCGGCCGGTCTCCCGGTCAGCGTGTCGCTTCCGGACGCCCGGCGGTGGCGCCGATTGGCGCGCACGGCACCGGTCCGCGTCGTCGACGCGGGTTACACCGAGATCCCGCCGGGCACGACGACGACGTTGGCGTGGTTCCCGTGAAGTCTCAACCGGCGGTGGGCACCGGTGTCGGAGCCGGTTCCGGGTTGAACCGGGCGGCGGACCGCGCCAGAGCCACTGTGCCGAGGACCACGACGACGACACACACTCCGATCACGGCCAGCGCCGCGCCGCCGGCCCGGAGGGTCTCGCCGAGGATGGTCAGGCCGAGCACCGTCGCCACGATCGGTTCCAGCACCGTCGCCGCGGGGAGCGACGCCTCGAGCGATCCGGCCTGAAACGCCGCCTGCTGGAGCACGACCCCGAGAATCCCGACGACCATCAGGGCGTAGGTCTCCCAGTTGGTGAACACGGCGACGAACCCGTGGCCGACCAGGCTCGCGACCGACTTCGTCAGTGCCGCGATCACCCCGTAGAGGATGCCGGTGGCGATGGCCAGCGGCAGCGCACGCCGCACCCGCTGGTGCCGCGTCGCCGCCCACAACAGACACGCCGCGACGATGGGGACGATGAACACCGCGGCATGCAACCACGCGGTGATCGACGCGCGCGGGAAACCGCGGGTCGGCTGCCCGACGACGACGAAGACGGCGAGTGCGAGCGCCAGCAACACCGCCCACACCCAGTCGGCCCGGGCCATGTGGCGGTGGTTCCACCGGGCGCCCAGCGGCAGGGCGAACAGCAGCGCCGTGACGAGCAGCGGCTGGACCAGCAACAGCGAACCGATGCCGAGGGCGGCCGCCTGCACGAGGAAGCCGCCGATGTTCCCCCCGAAGCCTCCCCACCACAGGGGGCGCCGCATCAACGTGGCCAAGAGGTGGACGCCGTGCGCGGACTCGTCCGGGACCTCGAAAGCCGCATGCTGCTCGGCGACCGTCGCGATCGCGAAAAGACCCGCAGCGACCAACGCAAGGATGATTGCGAGGAAGGTCATGGTCCTTCCACTGTGACGCAATCGGCGTCACCGGGGCGGTGCTATCCGAGGATCGCGCGGATCGCGCGAACGCCTCAGGCCTTCATCGACTCGTAGATCTCCTTGCATTCCGGGCACACCGGGAACCGCTCCCCGTCCCGCGTGGGCACCCACACCTTGCCGCACAGCGCGCGGACCGGGGTGCCCTCGATCGCCGCCGCCATCTGGTCGGACTTCCGGACATAGTGCGCGAGCCGCTCGTGGTCGCCCGGCTCGGCGTGCCGGGTGTCCGGCCGCGTCTCCTCGATGGTCCGGGTCTCTTCGATCGTCTGGGTCTCGTCCGCAGTCCGTATGATCACGGCCTCATCCTCTCACCGGCCGGAGCCGACTCCCACCGCACCGTCGGCCGCACCCTCGATCGCGGCGACGCGCACCGAGCGCTCGCCCTGCGGAGTCCGGTAGGTGACGCTGTCTCCCGCGCTGGCCCCGAGCAGGGCACGGCCGAGCGGCGAACTGGGCGTGACGACATCGACGTTCTCGTCGACCTCGGCGAGCCCGCCGACGACGAAGTGCTCCGGGGCGCCGTCGCCGAAGTCGAGCGCGACGACCACGCCGGCACGCACAGTGCCGTCGAGCGCTGCGGCGCGGGCCGGACGCTCTGCTGCGTCCAGACGAGCGCGCATGCGCTGAATGCGGATCTCCACCTGCTCCACGTCGAACTCCCGCAGAGTGCGCTCGGCCTGGTCCGCTGGGTCCTTGCCGACGGTGGACGCGACGAGTTCGAGCAACTGGCCGCGCTCGACCTCGAGCGCGGAAAGCTCCTCGTGGATACGGCCACGAGCTTCTGGTGATACCACGATTATCGGGCTCCTCGATCGATGCTGAGTCGGGCCGACCGCCGCACGTCGGCGACGGTCATGCGGAGCCAACGAGGGCAGGTCCGAGACTGTTCCCGGTTGGTCTTGCCTTTTTGGACACACTGTGGTTGGGACACACTGTGGTTGGGACACACTGTGGACACACTGTGGTTGAAGCAACTCTGACGGGTGGCGGCACGCCCTACGTCGGTGCCCACCGGTCGCTGTTGTTAAGCCAGACCACGTCGATGACCAGGCCGGCGCCGAAGCAGGACGGGCGGACCCCGTGCCCGCGCGGCGGGTCGTCTCCGTCGTAGGTCTCGGCGAACTGATGGGCCCGGACGACATCGCGCAGCGCGCAGTTGGCCAGCCCCCGAGCCTGTGTCCAGAGCCCGTGCTCCAGCAGACCGCGCACGGTGTAGCTGATGTCCGGGTACTTCGGCTGCACGAACCCGGCGAAGGTGCTCCCGGGCCGGTAGGTGTCCAAGAAGCGGCGCAGGAGTCCGGACAGCTCCGGGCTGTCCGCCGGCCAGAGGTCGAGGTGCAGGCCGCAGCCGATCCACAGGATGTTTCCGGGATCGGCGTCGTCGGTCGTGCCGGGCCGGACCATCTCGACCGGGTCGGCGGTCGCGGTCGGCCAGAACCAGCGCCGGTAGTCGGCGAACGTCGCCGCCCGGTGCGCGTCCCACATCGCGACGTCCGCGGTGTCACCGAGCACGGCGGCGAGGTCGCGGGCGTGGGCCATGTCGATGAGGACCGACGCGACGAACTGGGCGTCCTTCTGGCCGGCCGGTGTGTTGTCCTTGAAGATCCACCGCGGGTCGGCCTCGGCCCAGAGCAGGTGCCGCCGCAGGGCCGGGTAGGTGGCCCGCAACGCCTCGGTGTCGCCGGTGAGTTCGTGCAGGACGGCGGCGGTCTGCGCCTTGCGGCTCGGCAGCCCCTCGCCGCCGAGCACGCCGTCCGGCCCCACCAGGGACATCAGCCCCCGGTACGCCGACCACGCGGTGTCGGGGTCGAGGTGGGCGTAGTGCTGCATCGCGAGCAGGCTCTCCCATGCCGCCGTGGCCGCGGCTCCCGCCGGCCCCTCGACGTAGAGGGACGGCTTGCCGGTCGCCAGTTGCGGGTAGGCGAACCCGGCCTCCGGCATCGGCGGGAGTACGTCGGCGGCGAGGAAGACCCACGCCTTGTAGTAGGTCGACCGGACCTCGGCCGCGGTCACGTCCTTGCGGGGTACGCCGCGGATGGCGCAGCTGCGCGGACGGGGCACCCGCCGCAGGAGGTCGTCCCAGAAACGCCGCTGCCGGGCTTCGACCGCACCGCCGTCACCGGCGGCGAGTGCCGCGTCGACCCGGGCACGGGCCGCCGCCGCGCCACCATCGGCCAGGGTGGCGAAGCCGACCGCGACGGCGAAGGGGCCGGCCCCGAGGCGCACCGGGACGGACCAGAATCCCTCCGCAGGCGGCGTCGCCGTCCGGCCGGTGCCGGCCAGGAGCTCGGGCAGGGTCTGGTGGAAGCCCACCTCGCCGGCGACCGCGACGGCGGTGGAGAAACCGACGGCGTAGGCGAACCGGCCGCTGACGACCGTCATGACCCCGGCCCCCGGATCCCACGACGCGGCACCGGAGAACCGGCCGGTCATCGCCCACCCGTCGTCGTCGCCCCGACCCGGGGCGACCGTTCCCGCGCGCAGCACCGTGTCGACGTCAGCGAGAAGGTCCGAACCGGCGACCTCGGACCCGTCGGCGTAACGCACCCGCCAGGGAAGGGCGTGCGGCATCCACTGCACCTCCTGCTCGGCGGCGCCGAGGAGTGCGGGCGAGACCGCGAGGATGCGGAGGTAGGAGATGCGGACCGGCTTGTCCCACACGGCCACCCGTACCGCGATCTCGACCCGGGCCACACCCGACCAGCCGGTGCACCCGGCGAGGTCGACGCTGAACGTGCCGGTGGCTTTCCCGTCCGGCTGCACCACCACCTCCGGCCCGCCGTCCCGGCTGACCCGCAGTCCCCACGCATCGGCGACCGACTCCACGGCGACCTCCAGCCACGGCGTGGCGTCCAAATCGATCTCGATCGACCGGCGGATCGCGCCCCAGTACTGCGGCGCGTCCCGACGCAGGGTCAGCGACAGCCCGTGGTCGGCAACCGCGTCGATGTACTCACCGACCGACCACGCCGGGTCGAGACGGTCGAACTCGTCGCGCCATGCCACGGCGATCGACCCCGGGCCGGCGGCCGACCGCCGGTGGACGCCCAGCACCGACGGCAGGTCGTCCGCGTGATCGGCCGAGTAGTAGCCGAGGTTGAGCGGTAGCTGCGGGCCGGTCGAGTACTGCCGGGGCGTCAGGTTGGTCGTGCCGTTGAACGGGTTCACGACGATCCGGCTCGCAGGAAGGCTCAGCCAGCGCCGCTGGTCACGACCGGTCTCACGCAGGTCCAGGGAGTCCATGCCGCCGTCACCCTACCGGCGTACTACTCGAAACGTAGTACGCGTCGTGTACTATGTCGGAAACGACGACACGAAGGAGTCCCCGCCGGTGCCGGATCCTGAGATTGCCCTTCTCCCGGTCGGCCACGGCGCCCGGCCGGCCGCCGCCCGGGCGTTGTGGGCATCGATCGCCTCGGCGGTCGGCTTCACGGCGTTCGCGGCCCTCACGACACAGGTGCACGCCATCCGGGTGGGCAGCCCCTGGCAGGACGACCCCTACAACGGGGTCGTATCCCTCACCCAGTTCTTCGTGCCGATGCTCGCCGTGGCCGTCGTGGCCCGGGCGGCACTGTGCCGCCGCCGCGAACCCCAGCCGATGTTCCGGATCGACCAACTCCTGCGCGCAGCCTTCGTGGTCACCCTGCTGGCCGCCGTGACGGTCGCGGTCGACTGGCTGGCTGTGGCGCTGCGCGCGGACCGTCGGCTCTGGGACCAGGGCACGTCCTGGCTCATCATCGCTCTCGTTCCGCTCACCGCTGCGCTGACGGCGAGCCTGCTCCTGCAGCGACTGGCGTTCCGCCGGCTGCCGTCCCGGGACCGTGGCCGGCCCGACGGGGACTGGCTCGACGACCTGGGGTCCGTGGTGCACGGGCCGGCGGTGATCGGAATCGTCCGTGACCATATCGTGGCGCTGACCGTGGCGGGGAGCGTCGTCGCAGGTCTCCTGGTCACCGCGGCGCAGGCGATCTCCGAGGGGTGGACCAGCCCCGTTCTCTTCCTCACCATGACGGCTGCCGTGGCCGGCGGCTTCTTCGCCCTCGCGCTCCTGTCCGTCATCGTCCTGCAGGTCGCCGTCCCCCGGAAGGATGCGATGCGGCGCCCGACCGGGCGACTCCGCCGTGCGGCGGGTACCGCCGCCCTCATCGGATTCATCTCGTTGCCGGTCTCGGCCGTGCTGCGTGCCGGCATCTGGACGGCGATCGGGCAGACCGGAGAGGTGGGTTCACCGATACGACTGATGGCGGTGACGGCCGTCAGCGCACTGGTCGCGGCATCGCTCGCATTCGCTGTGTCTGTGTCGATCTCACCCTTGACAATTGTCCGCCGCAATCGGATTCTGTGACGCGCTCGGCGGACGACTCGATGAGGCCTGCGGCCTCCAGGAGAGGTGGGAACGGTGCGATCGGCACGGCTGTCGCGCCCACCTTCCGCGCAGCTTGCGCAGTCGCCATAACCACGTCAGTCACGTTGCTCGACATGGCGCGGCCCGCCCTGGCCGCGCACGGGAAACGGTGATGGCCGCGAAGGAGACTGTGCATGGCAGCTCAGGTGAGCCGGCGGCGGTTCCTCGCCACCGCGGCGACAGCGGCCGGCGTCGCGACTCTCGGATCCGGCTGTGGGTCCTCCGGCGGCAAGACGACGCTGACGATCATGGGGAACAGCCCCAGCGAGATCACCACCCAGGACATCGCCGAATTCGAGGCGAAGCATCCCGACGTCACGATCAAGATGGTCACCGTCTCGGAGACCCTGCTCACCGCGATGTTCGCGGCCGGCAATCCGCCCGACGTCGTGCGCGACCAGGGCGTACCGAACACGCCGTACCTGGTCAAGCGTGGGCTGGTCGAAGACCTCGACCCCTATTTCGCCAAGAGCCGCGTACTGCGTCCTGACAGCCTCGCGCAGGTCGACGACACCTGGCGCTACGACGGCACCGAGCAGGGAAAGGGACCTCGCTACGGGTTGGCGAAGGACTATTCCCAGGACGCGATGATGTGGTGCAACACCCGGCCGTTCGAGAAGGCGGGGGTGGCCCTGCCATCGACCACCGATCCCATCAGCTATGACGAACTGCTCGACATCGGCCAGCGACTCACCAAACGCAGCGGGGTGAAGTACTCGGCCTACGGCCTCTACCCTCCCTACGACGTGAGCCTCACGGCCGGATTCCTCAACATGGTGGCGTCCGCCGGAGGGTCGATCTTCAACGACGACTTCACCAAGGTGGATTTCTCTGCGCCGGAACCCCTGTCGGCTCTGCAGTGGTACCTGAAGTACGCCGCCGCGAAGATCGGCCCGACGGTGGCGCGGCCGCTGGCAGCCGGCGCCTGGCCGGCGTTCGACGGTGACCAGCTGGGGATGTTGGGCTACGGCTACTGGTTCTCCGGTGAGATCGCCACCGATCCGAAGTTGCAGGACCACGTCCGCCTGATGACGGCGCCGCAGTTCGGGTCGACCCGGGTGAGCCCGTGCTTCTCCGCGACCGGCCACTGGATCCCGAAGAAGGCGGCCCACAAGGAAGAAGCCTGGGCCTTCTTCGAGCACTACTTCGGCGGGGCGCCCGCGGTCCGCCGGGCCGAGTCCGGCTGGGGACTCCCGGGCGTCACCGCCATGAACGCGAAGCTGCCCCGGAGCAAGCCCTACCAACGCCAATCGCTCGACGTGCAGCAGAAGGAGTTCCGCTACTACGGGGTGCTCAAGTTCTCGCCGTACGTCGCGATCAGCGCGATCGACGCCTCGCTCAGCCAGGAGCTGGTCAAGGGTCTGGACGGAAACCTCGCCGCCGGCAAACTTGCCGACGCAATCAACAACACGCTCAATCCACTCCTCCGGCAGGGTAGGGAGCTCATCACGTGACCACCTCCGTCGCCGGAAGGACGGTCATCCGTTCCCGGCAGCGATCCGCGAATGCGCCCGACGGCTGGAAGCGCTATCGCGGCCGCACCTTCTATGCGTTCGTCTCGCCCTGGCTGCTGGGCTTCGTCCTGCTGACGGTCTTCCCCCTCGGCTACGCACTCTGGCTCAGCCTCACCAACTACGACGGTCTGACCGGCCGCTACCACTACGTCGGCGGGCGCAACTACAGCGACATCCTCAGCGACCCGGACGCCCTGCACGCCCTGGGCCGCACCGGGCTCTACACGGCGGTCACCGTCCCGGTCGGGATCATCCTCGGCCTGGCGCTGGCGGTCCTGGTCAACCGGCCGATCCGGGGGCGGGCGTGGTTCCGCGCCCTCCTCTACCTGCCCGCCGTCGTACCGATCGTGGGCTCGGCGCTGTGCTTCAAGATGCTGTTCAACTCCGACTACGGCATGTTGAACAACATCCTCGGCTGGCTGGGCATCTCCTCGATCGACTGGCTCGCCGACCCCACCGTCTTCTGGGTCATGATCGCGATGACCCTATGGGGCATCGGCAGCACCATGATTATCTCGCTGTCCGGCCTGCAGGGCATCCCCCAGGAACTACAAGAGGCCGCCCGGGTGGACGGGGCGAACGCCTGGCAGGTGTTCCGGCGCATCACGCTTCCGCTGCTGTCCCCGATCATCCTGTTCGAGGTCATCACCGGCGTCATCTTCGCCGTGCAGGCCTTCGTGCCCGCCCTTCTCCTGTCGGTCCAGTCGGCCTCGACGACGGTCACCTCGGTGCCGCAGAGCAACTACCTCTACATGATCCACGTCTATGCGCAGTACTTCGCCTACGGCCGGTTCGGCTATGCGTCGGCGCTGCTGTGGGTGCTCTTCGCGCTGATTCTGATTCTCACTCTGGTCATCTTCAAGATGAGCGCCAGCACGGTGTTCTACGAGAGCGGTCCCGACGAACCGCTGACCCGCAGAGGACGGCGGAACTCATGAGTCTGCGAACCGCGAACACCTCGAAGAGCGCGGCGACCTACGTGCTGCTCACCATCGTGTCGGTGGCCTTCGTCGTGCCCCTGCTCTGGCTCCTGTCCATCGCCTTCAAGAACGCCGGCGAGTTGTCGAGCGCCGCGTGGTTGCCGCACGCCCTGCGCTGGACCAATTTCCATGACGCGTTGACCCTGATCCCGTTCGGGCGCTACGCGCTGACGTCACTCCTGCTCGCGACCGTGCAATCCGCGCTCGCCACACTCAGCTCGGCGATGGTCGGTTTCGGATTCGCCCGGCTGCGGGCCCGCGGCAAGCGGGCGCTCTTCCTCGTCGTCGTCGCGACCCTCATGCTGCCGCAGATCGTGACCCTGATCCCGACCTACCTCATCTTCGCCCGCATCCACCTCATCTACACCTACTGGCCGTGGGTGCTGTGGGGGCTCGGTGGCTCGGCCTTCCTCATCTTCCTCTTCCGGCAGACCTTCACCAACATGCCGATGGACCTCGAGGATGCCGCGATCATCGACGGCTGCGGCTACTTCCGCATCTTCGCGACCATCTTCCTGCCACTGGCAAAGGCCGTCACCGCCGCCGGCTTCATCCTCTCCTTCACGGCGGCCTGGGGCGACTTCATCGCTCCGTCGCTCTTCCTCAGCCAGGATCAGACGACACTCGCCGTCGGCCTGAGCAACGGCTACCAGACCAGCGCCGGCACGCCGCTGGACAACGCGCTGGCCGCCGGAGCGATCTTCTACATCCTCCCGGTGCTCCTCCTTTTCGTGGTCGCGCAGCGTTCGTTCATCGGCGGCTTCATGACCTCCGGCCTCAAGTGACGGGTATGTATTCAGAAACGAAAAGGTAAAGCTTTCGGGAAGCGCTGTCCCTCGACGATGGGAGCCAGTAGCCTCCCCCCGTGCCCGAGGCGCCGATCCGCTACCGCTCGGACGAGGAGGACAGCGCCAGATGGCTGGGCTTCCCGTTCCGGGGCGGCGACATCGTCATCAGCACCAGGTCGAAGAGCGGTACGACGTGGATGCAGATGATCTGCGCGCTGCTCGTCTTCCAGAACCCTGATCTCCCCGCCCCGCTGGCGGAGCTGTCGCCGTGGGTCGACTGGCTCATTGCTCCGACGGCCGACGTCTACGCCCGGCTCTCCGCACAGGAGCACCGGCGGTTCGTCAAGACCCACACCCCGCTCGACGGGATCCCGGTCGATCCGCGAGCCACCTACATCGTGGTCGCCCGGCACCCGCTCGACTCCGCGGTGTCGCTCTACCACCAGGGCGAAAACATCGACCGCGTGCGGCTTCGCGAGCTCACCGGAGCGCCCGCGTCCGACCGGCCGCCCCGCCCTCGCCCACCGGTCCGCGAGTGGCTCCTCTCCTGGATCGCCCGCGACGTGGGACATCACGAAGAGATGGACTCCCTCCCCGGAGTGATGTGGCACCTCTCCGACGCCTGGGCGCGCCGCGACGAGCCCAACGTCGTGCTCGTGCACTACGACGACCTGGTCGCCGACCTCGACGCCGAGATGCGCCGGCTCGCGTCGCTGCTCGGCGTCCCGGTGCCCAGTGGCAGGTGGCCGGACCTGGTGAAGGCGGCCACCTTCGATCAGATGCGGACCAACGCCGACCAGACGATCCCCAACCGGACGGGCGTCCTCAAGGACCGGGCCGCCTTCTTCCGGCGCGGCCGGTCCGGGGCCGGCCGGGAACTGCTCACCGGCGACGAACTGGCCGACTACCACGACCGGACGGCACAACTGGCGCCCGCGTCCCTCCTCACCTGGCTGCACCGCGACTAACCGGGTTGACGGGCCCGGGATCGGCCGGAGACTTGGCTGATGATCCTCGAGGGCGTCACCGCACTGAGCCCCGCCGAGCTGGTGGAGCGGCTCGGCGATCCGCACCGGTACTTCCCCGCCTTCCAGCGCCTCCTGGCGCTCGGTCCGGAGGCGGCCGGCCCGGCCCGGGCGGGCCTGCAGCATCCGGACGCCCGGGTACGCGCGCGGTGCTGCCAGGTCCTCGACCATGTGATGGACTCCGCGAGCACTCCGGCCCTTCTGGCGGCGCTGGACGATCCGAGCGCCGACGTCCGGGTCCACGCCGTGCACGCGCTGGCCTGCGACCGCTGCAAGGCGGACAGCACCTGCCGACCGGACGCCCCCTCCGTTCTGCCACCGGCACTCCGAATGCTGCGCACCGATCCCGACCCGCACGTGCGGGCGATGGCGGTGGAATTGGTCGGCGCCTGGGTGCACGGTCACACCAGTGCCGTCCGGGCACTCGAGGCCGCGGCCACGGGCGACCCGTCTCCGGCGGTCCGCAAGAAGGCCGCCTGGTACGCCCCGGGGGGAAGTGTTCACCGCAGGACCCGGCCGCGCGGCCGATGAGTTCTCCTGCGTCCCCGGGTCTTAACCGACAAGATCGGAGCATGCGAGCGCCGGACCGCCGGCGCGGAGGGAGTCACCATGAAATCGCCCGTCGTCCATTTCGAGATCATGGGCCGGAACGGGGACCAGTTGCGGTCCTTCTATTCCGACCTCTTCGGCTGGAAGGTCAACACCGACAACCCGATGAAGTACGGGGTGGTGCAGAGCGAGGGCAAGGGGATCGGCGGCGGGATCGGAGACGCCCCCGAGGGCTACGACGGGCATGTGACCTTCTACATCGCGGTCCCCGACGTCGAAGCCTCACTCGCCCAGGCCGAGACCCTCGGCGGGACCCGGATGATGGGACCGGAGACGGTCATGGAGGGCGTCGAGATCGGGCTGTTCGCCGATCCCGAGGGTCACACGATCGGCGTGATCAAGGACCAGCCGATGCCGGTCAGCTCGTCCGGATGACGACCGCGTTCGAGACCTCGCCGGTGGCGCGGTCGACGACGTAGCAGCGAGTGTCATCGAAGGCACGGAAACGCGCTCTCCAGTGGCCCGACGGCGACACGGGCACGGCGCGGTGGTTCAACCGGCTGCCGACAGCGAGTTCGTCCGTCCACAGGGTCAGGGCGGTGCCCGGCCGGGCGGTGCCGGAGATGACGACGCTCGAGCCGCCACGGACGATCGCGGGCCCGGTCGCGACCGGCGTGATCCGGGTGCGACCGGGCGGCGACGTCCGGCCGCCCCAGGTCGAGTAGTACCGGTAGTCGTCATCGGCGACGTACGTCGTGCGCCACGCTCCGGCGCCGTCGGACCGCACCGTGCGCGCGACGTAGCCGCGGCCGCCGCGCTTGTGCAGCCAGACGTGCACCGTGACGCGGGCGGCGGCGGTGCCGGAGAGGGTGACTGTCGACCCGAGCCGCACGGACCGGGGCGCCGCCGGCGAGTGGCCGGCGCGGATGCCCGCGGCCACCCGGGCTGCGCCGGCGGGAGACAGGTGGATCTCGATGAGCATCGGATCGCGCGGGGACGCCGCCGACCAGTCACCGCCCCACTCGGCCCCGTAGCGGCGGATCAACGACCCGGTGTCGAGCGGCAATGTGGTGGTGTACCGGGACATGGCCTTCGTGGTGTGCAGGTTGGTCAACGCGTTGAGGTCGAGCGCGAGCCCGTATCCGTGGAACGACCGGGTCTGCGACGGCGACCTCGTCCGGACGACGTATCCCCAGCAGTCCCGGTTCTCACAGAGCGGCTCGCGCATCTTCGGCACGATCACGTCGAGGATCCTGGTGAAGATCACCGCGACGTCGGCGTTGGCGACGCCGTTCGGGAACGAATGCCCGCGGTACCGGAAGGGCACGGAGCCGGGCGCCCACGTCCATCCGTAACTCGCCGGGTCGTAGTCGCCGAAACGCGATCCCGGTGGGTCGCCCGGCAGGTGCCGGACGATGCCGGTGCCGCGGTCGAGTCGGTGCGCGTCCGAGCCGGGCGGATAGATCACCGACGGGTCGGTGCCGGGGCCGCCCCCACCGGCGACGGTGGGAAAAGCCACGTTGACGATCGCGAACATCCCGAGGCAGACGACCAGCGTCAGCCCCCGCACGGACGAGCGCCGGTCCGGCAGCGCCGAGCGCGCGGACGCCGCGAATGACCGGGATGGGTCACGCCGACCATTCAGTGACTCTTTGTGCTTACTTCCAAACACAAGGTAACGATAGGCGCCGGATTGTCGCGCCTTGGCCGACTTCGACCAGACAGGAGGCCGACTCACCCATGTGGGTGTACGACGACTCGCGGCCGACGCCGGGTCAGGCCCGCGTGATCACCGAGAACTCCACGCCGAACGGGTCGGTGATCGTCGCGATCCGCCCGTAGGGGATGTCCACAGGGGCGGCTGCGGAACCTCCTGCCGCGGTGGCCCGCTCCACCACCGCATCGGTGTCCGCGACCTCGAACGTCGTCGCCCAGCGGGCGGCTGCGGCGTCCGGGGAGCCGAAGATGCCGGCAACCTCGTGACCGTCCGGCCGGCGCAGGAAGGTGAAGTCGAGACCGGGCAGGTCCTCGTTGCGCTCCAGGGCGTAGTCGAAGACCGCGGGGTAGAAGGTCCGGGCCGGCTCAGGATCCGGAGTGACCAGATCATTGCGGACCAGGGAGTTGGGCTCGTTGACGACCTGGCACCCGATGTGCGATCCGCCCTGCCACAGGCCGAACTGTGCTCCGCCCGGGTCTCGGGCCAGAGCCATCCGACCCTTCCGCCCGACGCTCATCGGGGCGCGGACCATGGTGCCCCCGGCATCGACGATGCGCGCGGCCGTGGCGTCGCAGTCCGCGGTCGCGAAGTACACGTTCCACCAGAAACCGGCGGCGTCCGTGTCGGAGCTCGGCATGAGGCCAGCGACCGGCCGCCCCTGCAAGAGACAATTGGTGTAGTACCCGGTCGCCGCGGAGCTCCGGTGGTAGGTCCAGCCGAACAACGCCGCGTAGAAGTCCCGGGCCACCGCCAGATCGGAGATGCCCAGGTCGATCCAGGTAGGGGTGCCGTCAGGCTGATTGCTCGTCACGTAGCTCATCGTGTGCTCCACAAGGTGGCGACTCAGGCTCCGGCACACTAGCCGCGGCCACCGACAGGGTGGGTTCGAGTCGGGGAAACGCCGGCTCCGGCCGTCCGACCGCGGAACCGGACAGGAGCTGGCCGCGCAGCCGGGCGGCTCCTGCAGGGATGAACGGCTCCAGTTCGGCCGCGACCGTCCGGCAGGCATGGACAAGGAGCGCGAGGACGGCGTCCAGGTGCGCCGCCGCGGCCGGGTCGCCGACCTCCTCGGCCCGGGCGAGCTCCCACGGTCGTTCGGCGTCGACCAGTCGGTTGCCCGCGTCGACCACGGACACCACCGCGTCGGTCGCGGCGCGGAAGTCGATGTCGGCCAGCGCCACGTCGATGCGCCCGGGTAGCCCGGCGGTGGCAGCGGCGAGGGCCGCGCCGGCGGCGAACGGCTGCGGCGCCTCCACCTGTCCGTCGCGATACCGGTACACGAGCGCGAGGACGCGGTTGACCAGATTGCCCAATCCGTGGGAGAGGTCGAGGTTCGCGCGGTGCACGAGCCGGTCGACGGTGAAGTCGGTGTCGCCGACGCGGGACACCTCCCGCACCAGCCACCAGCGCACCGGATCCACGCCGTAGGCCTCGACAAGGGCGACCGGGCTGACGGCGTTGCCGGCGCTCTTGGAGAGCTTGGCGCCATCCACGGTCAGGTAGTCGTGGACGAACACGGCGGTGGGCAGCGGCTGCCCGGCCGAGAGCAGCAGGGCGAGCCAGTAGACCGCATGGAACCGCACAATGCCCTTGCCGATGACGTGGACCCGCTCCGCCGATTCCCGCCACCACCGCCGGTACGCCGGGTCGTCGGTGCCGTAGCCGAGCGCGGTCACGTAGTTGGTCAACGCGTCCCACCACACGTAGACGACCTGATCGGGGTCACCCGGGACGGGGATGCCCCATCCCCCGGCCCGCGCGGCCGGGCGGGAAACGCTGAAGTCGGCGAGACCGGCCCGGACGAAGGCCAGTACTTCGTTCCGGCGGGCGGGTGGTTCGACCCTGACCCGGCCGGACTCCAGCGCATCGAGCACCGGTCCGGCGTACCGGGAGAGCCGGAAGAACCAGTTCTCCTCGGCGACGACCTCCGGCGCCACCCGGTGCTCCGGGCACCGGCCATCCACGAGCTCAGCCGGCGCGTAGAACTGCTCGCATCCCCGGCAGTACAGGCCTTCGTAGCTCTTGCGGTAGAAGTCGCCGGCGGCGGCGCATTCCTGCCACAGGCGGTTCACTCCGCTCGCATGGCGCGGATCGCTGCTGGTACGGAGGAAATCGTCGAAGGAGAGCGCCAACGGCTCGCGCAGCGCGGCGAACCGCGCGGCGTTGTCCTCGACGAACCGGCGGACCTCCACGCCCGCGGCCCGGGCGGCCGTGACGTTCTTCAGCGCGTTGTCGTCGGTGCCGGTGAGGAACCGGACCGATTGGCCCCGAAGGCGTCGATGCCGCGCCAGCACGTCGGTCTGCACCAGCTCCAGCGCGTGGCCGAGGTGCGGTTCGGCGTTGACATAGGGAATTGCTGTCGTGATGTAGAAACGTCCGGTAGTCGCGGACATCGTCTCTCCTCCGCCCTGTCACGGTGCGGGGAGACGACGTGGCACGGCCCCGCAGACAGGGCCTGGTCGTCGGATGGGTCAGCGCACGCCGAGGAGCCCCGGGAAGGGGCGCATCATTCGTTCGTCGCGGTGCGGCATACCTGACAGGATGCCAGAGATGCCAAGGCCCCGCGAGAACGGCGACGGAGGAGATGCCCTGTGACGTCCGACAGGCCGCTGGAAGGGCGCGTCGCTATCGTGACCGGGGCGAGCCGCCGCATCGCGATCGGCGCGGCCATCGCGCGTCGACTGGTCGCCGACGGCGCCGCCGTCCTCCTGCACTCATGGTCCCCGCACGACGCGGAGATGCCCTGGGGCGCCGACGATGGCGGCCCGGAGGCACTCCTCGACGAGCTTCGCGCCGAAGGCGGGCGGGTCGAGCCCATCTCCGCCGACCTCGCCGAGCCCGCGGCCCCGGCCACCCTGGTCGAGGCCGCCCACCGGGCGTTCGGGCGCCTCGACATCGTGGTCGCCAACCACGCCCGGTCCAGCGGGCAGTCCCTCGAGACGCTGACGGTGGACGAGATCGACCTCAGTTACGCGGTCAACACCCGGGCCGCGATGCTGCTGGTCAAGGAGTTCGCGGCCCGGCACGACGGCCGACCCGGTGGCCGGGTCATCCTCTTCACCTCCGGGCAGTATCACGGCGCCATGCCCGGTGAACTCCCCTACATCGCCTCCAAGGGTGCGTTGCACCAGCTCACCCCGAGCCTCGCGGCCCACCTGATCCCTCGCGGCGTCACCGTCAACTGCGTGAACCCCGGCCCCAACGACACGGGCTACGCCGACGAGGTGACCAGGTCCCGGGTGGCCGCCCTCAATCCGGGCGGCCGGTGGAGCCGTCCCGTCGACACGGCCCGCCTGGTCGCCTGGCTGGTCAGCGACGAGGCCGACTGGGTCACCGGACAGGTGATCGCCTCCGACGGGGGCTGGTCGGTCGGCCACTGATCTGACCGCTACGGTCGGACGGGTCGGCATCGCGCGCGACCCAGAAAGGGGGGTCGCCCGATGGCCCGATATTCCAGGGTCGTGCTGAAGCTGAGCGGTGAGGCGTTGGCCGGATCCGGCGGGTGGGGCGTCGACCCGGAGAGTCTGGCGCACTTCGCCGATGAGATCCTCGCCGTACACGCGGCCGGCCTGCAGGTGGCGGTCGTCGTCGGTGGCGGGAACTACTTCCGGGGCAGGACTGCCGACGGATGGGGCATCGGCCGGGCCGAGGCCGACAACATCGGCATGCTCGGCACCGTCATGAACGCCTTGATGCTGCGGGGAGTCCTCACCGCACGCACCGATGCCGACGTGCGCGTCATGACCGCAATGCCGATCCAGACGGTCGCCGAGTCCTTCATCCGGCTGCGCGCCATCCGTCACCTCGAGCAGGGATGCATCGTCCTGCTGGCGGGCGGCATCGGCCAGCCCTATGTCACCACCGACTACCCGTCGGTGCAACGGGCACTCGAACTCGACGCCGACGCGCTCCTGGTCGCCAAGCGCGGCGTCGACGGCGTCTACGACAGCGACCCGAATGTCAATCCGGCCGCACAGCGCTACACCCAGCTGACCTACGGCGAGGCGATCCGCGAAGGGATCTCCGTCATGGACCCCAGCGCGTTCGTCCTCGCGCAGGAACACAGCCTGACGATGCACGTCTTCGACGTCGCCGTCGCCGGGTCGATGAGCGACATCTGTGCCGGTGTCGACGTCGGCACCACCGTCCGCTAGAGCTGGTTCGAGGTGCCGCCCCACTCCTCGGGAGCGACATCGGCGATCGACTGCGAGAACGACCACCGGTGCCCGGCGGGATCCACCACGTCGTACTGCCGCTCGCCGTAGGGGTAGTCGGCCGGATCGCCCTGGATCTCGGCGCCGTGCTGCCGCGCGCGCCTGTGATGGCCGTCGACGTCGTCGACCCGGATCATCACGTGGGCGACCGCTCGCGGCGGTCGGGGCTCCCCGTCGTTCGCGGCACCGGGGTCGGGGTCACCGGTGACGACGACGGCTCCCTCCCCGACCGCGAGTTGGGCGCGGTGCTCACCGGCCCGCCAGCGTTCGGTGAAGCCGAACGTCCGGGTGAGCCACGCGATCGCCGCGCCGACGTCGGGATAGGTCAGCACCGGGATGACGGTGCAGGCAGGCATCGATCGGTTCGGCATCATGGCAGGCTCCCTGTCCGGCTGCGGTCGATCCCGGGCGGAAGTGTCGCACCGGGTGGTTACGGTCCGGCCATGACATCGGGTATCAGGTACGGCGTCGCGTTGAGCCCGGCGGGGCCGGCCGGTGATCCGCGAACCATGTCCGATCTCGCCGCGCTTGCCGAGCATTCCGGGTGGGACGCCGTCTTCCTCGAGGACTACATCGTCTGGCAGGGGAAGGCCGGGACCCCGACGTACGACCCCTGGGTGGTGCTCGCCGCGATGGCCGTCGCGACCCGGCGGATCCGGCTCGGGACGCTCGTCACGCCGCTGCCCCGCCGGCGTCCATGGAAGCTGGCCCACGAGGCCGCCACCCTCGATCACCTGTCCGGTGGCCGGGTCGTCCTGGGGGTGGGGGCCGGTGACGGCGGCGAGGCCAGTTTCAGCGCCACCGGCGAGGTGACCCGACCCCGGGCCAAGGCGGAACGCCTCGACGAGGGCATCGAGATCCTCGCCCGGCTGTGGACCGGCGAGCCGGTGAGCTATGCGGGCCGGCACCACAGCATCGACGGACTGCAGATGCTGCCGACCCCGGTGCAGCAGCCCCGCATCCCCATCTGGGTCGGGGGCGACTGGCTGATCCCGGGCGTACGCCGACGGCTGACCCGATGGGACGGATGCTGCGTCTACCGGGGAACTCCGGGATCCTCGGACGATACCCGGATGACCGCGGACGACGTGCGCGGCATCGTCGCGCTGCTCGAGCAGGAGCGAGGCGGGCGGCAGGGGTTCGACATCTGCCTCGGCGGCGTGGTGCGGCTCCCGGACTGGGGCCGGGAGCGCGACCACATCGCGTCCCTCGCCGACGCCGGGGCCACCTGGTGGCAGGAGTGGGTGCCGCCCGACGACGTCGAGACCGTGCGCGCAGCCGTCGCCCGCGGCCCGCTCCGGGTCGACTGACCGTGTGCCGGCACACCCCGGTTTGCCGGGCCGCGGAGCCGCGCGACACTGGACCGGTGGACGAGAGCCGGGGCGGATATCGGGAGTGGGCCGCCCGGCCGTCGCTTCGCCGAAGCGTGGCGTGCATGTGGGCGGACGAGCCCGAGGGTCCGCAGACCGCGGAGGGTCTGGTGCTCCCCGACGCCTGCATCGACATCATCTGGGACGGCAGTTCGCTCTATGTCGCCGGCCCGGACACGGGTCCGGTCCCCATCGAGCGCCGGCCCGGTGGCTTCTCCGCGGCCGTCCGGTTCCGTCCCGGGCGCGCGCCGGGCTTCCTCGGGATGCCCTCGTCGGCGATCCTCGACCAGCGGGTCGCGCTGGAGGACCTGTGGGCGCCGGCCTCGGCCCGCCATCTCGAAGACCGCCTAAGCACCGCGGTGGGCGCCGCGGAGTCGGCCGAGATCATCGCCGACGCGCTCGACGAGCGTGCTGCGCCGGCCGACCCGTTGGTCGACGCGCTGTTGGCCTGGCTTCGGGACGAGCCTCCGTCGGCGAACGTGGTCCGGGTGGCCGGGCAGGTGCTCGGCGTCGGCGAGCGGATGCTGCATCGACATTGCCGGGCGGCGGTGGGTTACGGGCCCAAGATGCTCGAACGCGTCCTGCGGTTCCGCCGGGCCCAGCGCTTCGCCGAGCACGGCGGCCCCCTCGGCACCGTCGCGGCACGCGCGGGATACGCCGACCAGGCGCACCTCGTCCGGGAGTGCCGGCAGCTGTCCGGGCGCTCCCCGTCCGATCTGTTCAAGACACGCGCTGGCGCGCTTCCCTAGGCTCCAGCACATGGATGACACCTTCGCCGCCGGACACCGTTTCGTGCAGAGCCAGGCACGCCTGCTCGAGCGCCGGCTGTTCGCCACCTGCTTCCTCGGCGCACCGGCGGCCGGGGTCGTCGACGCGCTTCGCGGCTACCAGAACGACGACGGTGGCTTCGGTCGAGGCCCTGGAGCCCGACACCCGCTGCCCGGCGAGTCTCCCGATCTACGTGGAGATCGCCTTCCAGGCCCTTGCCACGGCCGGGACAGTCGACCGGTCGATCGTGCTTCGGGCCTGCGATTTTCTCGCCCGGTGGGCCGCCGATGCCGACGCCGGGGGCGCCGTACCACTCGCCAACCCGGTCATCGAGGGCTTCCCGCGCGCGGCGCACTGGACGGACTGGACCTACGAGCCCGGCCTGAACCCGACCGCCGGACTGGTCGGTCTGCTCTACCGGCTCGGGATCGAGCACCCCTGGCGGGAGCAGGCGGCCCGCTACTGCTGGGAGCGGCTGGAGACCGGCAAGCCGTTCGACGAGGTGCACACGCTGTCCGAGGTGCTCGTCTTCCTCGATATGACCCCCGAACGCGACCGGGCCGACGCCTGCGCGGCCGAGATCGCCCGGCATCTCGACGAGGTCCCCGGCGTCCATCTCGACCCGACAACCCCGGGCTACGGCCTGTCCCCGCTGCATTTCGCACCCGCCGCCGACTCACGCTGGCGCAGCCTCTTCACCGGCGCCCAGATCGAGGCTGATCTCGATCACCTGATGCAGAGCCAGCAGCCCGACGGCGGATGGCCGATCAGCTGGGAGGCGCCGAGCGAGGCCGCGACGCTCGAGTGGCGCGGAGTCGTCACCCTGAATGCCCTGCGGACCCTGAGGTCCTACGGCCGTATCACGATCGAGAGCTAAGCCCACCCGGCGATGGCGATCTTGCCGATCGTGCTGCCGCTCTCGATCCGCCGGTGCGCCTCGCGGAGGGTAGCCGCATCGATGGGCCCGAGCTCGGTGGTCAGGGTCGTCCGCACCGTGCCCGCGTCGACCATCGACGCCACCGCCGCCAGCAGCCGGTGCTGCTCGACCATGTCCGGGGTCTCGAACACCGAGCGGGTGAACATGCTCTCCCAGAGCCAGGCGACACTCTTGGCCTTCAGCGGCATCATGTCGATCGCCCCGGGGTCGTCGATGGCGGCGATCTGTCCGAACGGCCTGATGACCTGGGCGTAGGCGTCGATGTTGTTCTTCGACTGGGGGGTGAAGATGTGCCCCACACCGTCCGGGGCGACGGCCCGGACGTTGGCGGCGAGGTCACCGTGGTGGTCGACCACATGGTGTGCGCCCATCCGGTCGGCGAAGGCGCGGGTCTCCTCCCGGCTGGCGGTGCCGATGATGGTCAGGCCGGTCATGGTGCGGGCGAGCTGGCACGCCATCGACCCGACCCCGCCGGCGGCGGCGACCACGAGCAGGGCTCCGGTGTCGTCGGCCCCGACCTTGAACCGGTCGAAGAGGACCTCCCACGCGGTGATGGTGGTCAGCGGCAGAGCGGCGGCCTCGGCGAAGGACAGGCTGGCCGGCTTCGACCCCACCAGCCGCTGATCCACCAGATGGAACTGCGCGTTGGTGCCGGGCCGATTGTTCGTCCCGGCGTACATGACGTCCTCGCCGACGTCGTAGAGCGAGACCTCGGCACCCCTGCCGACGACGGTGCCGGCGGCGTCGAAGCCGAGAACCGTCGGCTCGTCCCGGTCGCCGCGACGCCGGATCTTCGTGTCGACCGGGTTCACGCTCACCGCCTCGACCTTGACCAGGAGGTCGTGTGGGCCGGGCACCGGGATCGGCAGGTCGATGTCCTGCAGGCTCTTCTCGTCGTCGATCGGCAGGCTCTGGGTGAAGGCCACGGCGCGCATGGTGTCGGTCATCAGCCCAACCTACCCAGGGCCGTCGGCGATGATCTCCTCGATGGTGCGCCGGGCGAGGGCGACGAACCCGGGGTTGGTCACGGGGTAGTACGGGATGATCGCGGCCGCCTGAAGGAGCGCGAAGCCGCGTGCCCGCTCCCACATGCCGTCGTCGACCGCGAGGGCGGCGCGGAAGGCCTTCCGCCCGACCGGGCCGAACACACTCCATGCGGCGATCACGTCCGCGGCCGGGTCACCGACGCCGACGCTGCCGAAGTCGATCACCGCTCGGATCCGGCCGCCGGCCACGAGCAGGTTGGGCCGGAGGAGATCCGCATGTATCCACACGGGTCTCCCGGACCACACCGGTGCGTCGAGTGCGCGCTGCCACGCCGCGGTGGCCGCCTCGACGTCGATGACGCCCCGCGAGGATTCGATCGCCGTCCGCGTGCCGGCGTCGAGTTCCCGCAGCGGCCGGCGGCCGCCGCGCGGCGCCCCGGCGACAGGAACTATCCGCCGCAGTTCGGCCACGAACCGGGCCAGGTCCTCCGCGGCCCGCTGCTCGTCGTCGACGAGCGGATCCGCATACGGCCGACCGTCGATCCACCGGTAGATCGCCCAGGAGAAGGGGTACCCGATCGCCGGCCGGCCCCGCGCCACCGGCTCGGGAACCCGCAGCGACAGACGCGGCGCGAGCTCGGGCAGCCATCGGCCCTCCTTGAGGAGGTCTCCGGCCAGCGAGTGCGTACGGGGAAGGCGAGCGTAGAGGTCGTCACCCAGCCGGTAGACGGCGTTGACTGTCCCGGTCGACCGGACCGCGACGATCGGCAGGCCGGCGAACTGCGGGAATTGTGCAGCCACCAGCCGCCGGACGAGGTCGGCATCGATGTCGATCTCGTCGTCGTGCATTTTCATCCGCGGGCCGGCTCTCACAGGTGAGGGGATAGAGCGTCGGTGGCCCAATCTAGCGAGCGTGTCGTGCCCCGTCGTCTCGATTTGGGCTCGTGACGGGCGTGGCCGCACCGACGTTGTGGGGCCACGCACGGGCTGGAAGGATCGAACAGTGATTGCTGCGGATACTCATGTGCACAGCGAATGGTCCTGGGATGCGTCGGACGGCTCGATGGAGCGAACCTGTGCCCGCGCGGTCGAGATGGGCCTTCCCGCCGTGGCGTTCACCGAACACGTGGACTTCACGACGTGGGCGGTCACTGCCGGAGACTTCGAGGAGCCTCTTCGGACGCTGGTGACACAGGACGGGTACTTCACTCCCCCGGAAATGGATCTGGACGGATACCTGGAGTGCGTGCAGCGATGCCGCGACCGGTTCCCCGACCTCGGAATCCTCAGCGGGGTGGAGCTGGGCGAGGCCCATTGGCACGGCGATGCCGCCGCGAAGAAGCTCGACGCCGGGCAGTTCGACCGCGTGCTCGGCTCGCTGCACTGCCTGCCGGCCGACCGGGGGTTCTCCGAGCCGCCGGACCTCTACCGGCAGCGACCCGCGGCCGAGGTCGTTCGCGACTACCTGGCTGAGCTACCCCGCCTGATCACCGGCTCCGATGCGTTCGCCGTACTCGCCCACATCGACTATCCGGTCCGCACCTGGCCGGCCCAGGCCGGGCCGTTCGATCCGAACGCGTTCGAAGACGAGTTCCGGTACGCGCTACGGACCCTCGCCGACACCGGTCGGGCACTGGAGATCAACACCCAGGTGCCGCTCCACCCGGAGGTGGTCCGCTGGTGGCACGAGGAAGGTGGGGACGCGATCACCTTCGGAAGTGACGCCCACGACCCGTCCGTGCTCGCGCGCGGCTTCGCCGAGGCGTCGGTCATGGTGGAGAGCCACGGCTTCCGACCCGGCCGTCACCCCTGTGACTTCTGGACCCGTTCGGGTTGATCATCACGATGCCCCCGGTGGCCGGGATCACCGGATGGCCTCGTAGTGGAGGTGGGTGACGCCCGGTGCGGGTACGGCGTCGACGAGACGCAGCCGGATGTGGCCGGGCAACTGCTGGAAGTAGGGTCGGCCGGCGCCGGCCGGTGGCTGAGGACGACGAGCGGCGCCGTGGGGTGCGGCCCCTCGCCGCCGAAGTGCTCGGAGTCCTCGTAGGTGTTGCGACCGGCCCCGCTGGCGCCGACGCGACGGGCGACGGCGTCGAAGACCCTGGAGCTCGGCTCGCTCAGCGTGAACCAGTCGAACACCTGGCTGGGGACATCGCCGTCGCTGTACCAGTCGAAGAGCGTCCCGCCGTCACCGAGACCGTGCCCCGGGGGCAGGGTCGCGGCCGGTGATGTACCCGTCGACCGAGACCGACAACGCGCTGAAGACCTTGCTCATCTCGACGATCCTTTCGAAGTTCCCTCAAGAGACGCGATGACCGTAGGCGACATGCCCCCCATTCCGCGTCAACGTGACGTTGATGCGGCCAGAGCGCCTGAACGTGACGTTCACGCGGAATGGGAGCGGCCGCGGGGAAATCAGGCTGTCACGGCCCGCATGCTGGACGACCAGGTTCTGACTGAGCACCTTGGGCGACGTCCCCGCGGTTAGGCTGGGCGCGAACGTCGGGGGAAGGAAAGTCATGACCGACAACACCGAGACCGCGATCCTCGCCGGGGGCTGTTTCTGGGGAATGCAGGACCTGCTCCGCCGCCGCGAAGGGGTGATCTCCAGCCGCGTCGGCTACACCGGCGGCGAGAACGAGAACCCGACCGACGGCAATCATCCCGGCCACGCCGAGGCCGTCGAGATCGTGTTCGATCCCGGGCGGACCTCCTACCGGGACATGCTCGAGTTCTTCTTCCAGATCCACGACCCGACGACCAAGGACCGGCAGGGCAAGTACACCGGCTTCGACTACCGCTCCGAGATCTTCACCACGACCGACGAGCAGCGCCGGGTCGCCGAGGAAACGATCGAGGACGTCGATGCCTCCGGCCTGTGGCCCGGCAAGGTCGTCACGGAGATCAGCGAGGCCGGCACCTTCTGGGAGGCCGAGGCCGACGACCAGTACTACCTCCAGCGCTTCCCGGACGGCTACACCTGCCACTTCCCGCGGCCGGACTGGAAACTGCCGCACCGCGAGACCACGGCCTGACCGACGTCGCGAGGGTCGGCAAGAAACAGCCTCGGGCGCGTTCTGCGTGCCGTCTGATCGAAATCCCGGTGGTCGTCGGGTGGTTCGACTGACATACTTCGTCGGTGGACAGACCGGCACCCGGCCGTCGAGGCACGCGCTGACCTGAGTCAGAGCGTGCCGGCTCCCGACACCGCAGACCATTTCTGCCGTGATTGCCGATCCCAGATCGTCTCCTGATCCTCAGGGCAGCGACCTTCCGAACCCTCGTGCTCCTGGTTCCTGGGAAGTAGCCCCGGTCATGTTCTTGATCCTTGCCCTGCTCGCGTTCTTCGCCATCGCCTTGCCCGACGCCATGTTGGGTGTCGTCTGGCCCTTCATGCGCATCACCTTCGACCAGCCGCTGGCGGCGATGACCCTGGTCCTCCCGTTCGGGGTTGCCGCCACGGTCGTGTCGACGACCTGCTGGACGTGGGCGGCGCGCCGACTCGGCCTGGGTCGGCTGCTGGCCGCCAGTGTCGTCGTCTCGACGGTTGCCCTGCTGTGCTGCGCCGTTGCTCCCGGCTACTGGGTCATCGTGGCCTGCGCGGTGTTGTTCGGGTTGTCGGCGGGAGCGGTCGACGCCGCCTTGAACGCCTACGCCGCACGGCACTTCGGCCCGCGCCAGATCAACTTCATGCACGCCGCCTACGGGTTGGGGGCCGCCACCTCACCGCTGATCGTGGCCGTCGTGGTGAGCATCGGTGCCAGCTGGCGCTGGGCGTACGTGGCCGTGATGTTCATTCAAGGCATGCTCGCGGCGTTGTTCGCCGCCTCCTCCCGACGATGGAAGAACGCGCCTACCGAGGGAAACGACGAGCGCTCAGCGACACCATCCCCGACGACGCGTCGACGCCGATGGCGCCGCCCACCGCCGGTTGCGGTCGCCGGGTTGCTGTTGGTCGCCGTGGACAGTGGGCTGGAGGCGGCGGTGGGGCTGTGGGCGTTCGTCTACCTGCTCGAGGCGGTGAACCTCGAGCCGGGAGTCGCGGGAGTTGTCGTCTCCGGATACTGGGCCGCGCTCGTCGTCGGCCGTGTTCTGTTGGGCGCGGTGGCGGAGCGGGTCGGGACCTGGCCGGTCCTGGGCGCAGCCAGCTTCCTGGCCGTCGCTGCGGCCGCCCTCATCGTCTCTCGTCAGCCGGCGCTGTCCGCCGCCGGTGTCGTACTACTCGGGCTGGCGGTCGCCCCGATCTATCCACTGCTGGTACTGACCACCGCCGAACGGGCAGCGCCCGGCTCGGTCGACCGGCTGGTCGGCTTCCAGGCCGCCGCGTCGACGGTGGGGGCGGTCACCGTCTCCGGCCTGGTAGGTCTGCTCATGGGAGCCGATGCGGCGTCGTTCGCCGGGTGCATGCTGGTTCTTGCCCTCCTGATGGGTGGGGGTATCTGGGCAATGCGGCCCGGGCAGCGCTCACCGGTCGCCTGATCCGCCCAGACCGCCAGCGCCCTCGATCGCTGCTACGGCACTAGCATCGGGCGATGGGACTCGACGCCGCGCTCGATCGGTTCTGGGAGAACGCAGCGGCTGATCAACTCGGCATCGATGCCGTTGAGGTCGTCGCCGACAACGGCCCGCACGGCGAGCGCCGCCGGATCGACGACATACGCCGTGATGTGTTCTCGGTGTCGAAGACCGTGACATCACTGGCGGTCGGCATGCTCGAGGGTGACGGGGCGCTCCGATTGGACGACCCGGTACTCGCGCATCTGCCCGAACTGGCCGACACCGCGGCAGCCGGCAGCGACGCGATCACCGTGCGGCACCTACTTCGGATGACGGCAGGGAACGGCTACCGCTGGGCCTGCGACGATGCCGATCACCCGGGCGACCCGGCCCGCGACTTCCTGGCAACACCACTCGTGGCCGAGCCCGGCTCGACCTACCACTACTCGGGTGGAAACACGTACGTCCTCGGTCGCGTCGTCCACGCAGTCTCCGGACTCGACCTGCGCGACTTCCTGGTACCCCGCCTGTTCGACCCGCTCGGCATCCGCAACCCGCAGTGGCTGCGTTGCCCGCTCGGCTTCCCGCTCGGAGCGATCGGCCTGCAGCTGCGGACCTCGGAGATCACCCGGATCGCGCAACTGCTCCTGCATGACGGTACGTACGGCGACCGTCTCCTGGTTCCAGGTGACTACATCGCCCGCATGACCATGGACACGACAGCCACCGGCCGCGCCGAGCCGGACAATCGGACGTACGGGCTACATGTGTGGTTGTGCGCCCGCGACGGAGCCTGGCGCATGGACGGCATCTACGGGCAGTTCGGGATCATGCTCCCCGAACACCATGCATGCATAAGTGTCACTGCCCACTACCAGGGCCCGACGACAGAGATCCTCGACTGCGTGTGGGAACACCTCGTTCCGGCGTTGACCTGAGCGTCGTCCACCGATCAGTCCCCCTGCATGGGTCGAGACACTCATCAACAGCGGCACCGCCGGCTGGGTCTGACGGCTGCTCGACTCTTGCTCATCGTGGCCTGCCGGTGCTGATCGTGGGAAGAATATGGGCATGACCGCTGTCGTCCGACTCGAGACCACTGTCGACATCGCGGTGCGGGAGGACAGCACGTTCCACCACGTTGACGGTGAACAGCAGGTCGGGCCTGTCTCTTCCAGTCGAGCCCGCCCAGCCCAGTGGCCAGGGCCCCTACTAATCGGTGACCCGCGCCAGGTGTCGGCGTCGGTGTCGGTCTCGGCCGTTCTCGACGATGGCAGACGGATCGTGCTGCTTGACGACCGGGGCTGGGGAACCACCGGTCATTGGGATGCGACAACGATCGCGGAGATCGAGGACACCGCCAGGGCAGTGGCAGGTCCAGACGAGCCGATCGAGGGCCAGACCTACGAGGAGGCCGCCGCAGCACATTGGGCTCACCTGGCAACCCTGCTCGGCCGGCAGGGCGTGATCTCTGACGCAGGGGCGCTGCGGTCGGTCTCACATGTTGTCGTGCTCAGCGACCGGTTGCGCGCCCGGGTCGAATCGTAGGAGGCCGCGTTACCCGCTGATCGGCATGGCCGGCGTGCCGCACCCCCGGCTCATGACCTGCGGCACACCGCCGCCACCCTGCTGCTGGGCGAGGGGGTGCACCCGAAGATCGTGGGCGAGATGCTCGGCCACCCAGACCGGGGTCACCCTGGATCTGTACTCGCACGTGTCCCCTACGATGCAGTCTGCTGCAGTGGTGGACTTGGACAGGCTTCTTGGCTGTCAAGTTGGCTGTCAGGAGACCCCGCTGCAGGACAAAAGTGCAGGTCAGCCCTCGTAGCTCAGGGGATAGAGCATCGGTTTCCTAAACCGTGTGTCGCAGGTTCGAATCCTGCCGAGGGCACCCACAAAACCGCAGGTCAGAGCCGGTGGACACGGTCCGTAACCGTCGTGATCTTGGTTTCGGGGCACACTCGGGGCACACCAGAAACCCGCGCCGCCTCGTCCAGCCGATCCGCGACGGCGTCCAGATCGTCACCGAACAGGTGTCCGTAACGGTCGAGAGTCATGGCCGCGCTGGCGTGCCCGAGCATGCTCTGGACCGCCTTCACCGATGCTCCGGCCGAGATCGCCAGGGCCGCCGCCGTATGCCGCAGCTCGTGCGGAACGAACCCGTCCAGCCCGACCTCGACGCAGGCGCGGTCGAAGCATCGGCGCCGAAAGTTCTGCACGCGCAGCACGGCACCGGCCGGCGACGGAAACACCAGATCATTCGGTCGACGACCCGCCAACCGCAGCGCGAGGTCGTCGACCAGAAACCGCGGCAGCGGCACCGACCGACTCTGATGCGACTTCGGCGACCCGAAAACCATCTGGCCATCCACATCGGAGACCGACGCGACCACCTCCAGCCGTCGCCGCAGCAGGTCGACCCGCCGAACCCGTAGCGCCGCCGCCTCGCCCCACCGCAGACCGCAATAGGCCAGGACCAGGACGAGCAGCCGGTACGGTCCGCACGCCGCCGACAACGCGGCCACCTGGTCATGGCTGAGGTAGCGCCGCTCCTGCTGCGGACGCCGTGGAAGGTCGACACCGGAAGCAGGATTGCGGCTCAACCGACTGTCCTTCACCGCGTCATCGAGCATCGAAGCGAACAGGTGATACGCCTGGCGGGTCTGCGACGCGGACAAGCCAGACTCGCGAAGATCAGACATCCACGCAACGACATCAGCATGCGAGATCCGCGCGAGGGCGACCGATTCCCAACGCGGCAGGACCTTCGTTCGCAGCAGCGATCGGTAGCTCGAGAGTGTCTTCGGCTTCAGATGCACCCGCCCCGCCATCCACGGAACGGACCACTCCCCCACGGTCAGCCGCGATCGGGCCGGATCGATGTAGCTGCCGTCAAGCAGCCCCATCGACACCCCGGCCAGATACCTCTCCGCGTCGACCCGCCGCCGGAACGATCGCTTCCGCTGCCGATGGTCGGGCCCACGCCAACGCACCAGCCACGAGACGTGGCCGTCACGGATCCGCTTCTCGATACTGGACACGTCGCGGTCACCTCAGCCCTGCTCGTCAGCGGTTTCGATGTCCAGCCAGCGCCAGACCTCATCCGGGTCGTACCGCAGGTGCTTGCCCACCTGGTAGGCCTTCGGACCACATTCCAGGTAGCGCCAGGTGTAGAGCCTGCTCACCGGCACGTCGAGGAAGCTCGCCACCTCACGCACCGTCCACAGTCGAATTGGGGTCGGGGCTTCGTACATCGCCAGGGTCTCCTTCCGATCTGCGATCTCTGCAAGAGCAGATTGCCGAAACATTGGCGAGGGTCGTTGGAGGTGGTCACGCAGCTTGGGTGGCGAGCCACCTCCTCACGTCGTCCGGGTCGTACCGGGCGTGCCGTCCGATCCGAAACGAGGCCGGACCAAGCCCGCGACTCCGCCACTGGTACAGCGTGTTCACCGGAATGCCCAGATAGGCAGACGTCTCGAGAGTGGACCAAAGTCGACCGGTCTCCTTCTTGGCGCGGCGGGTGCTGCTCATCTCTCCTGCTCCTTCGGGTTAGGCCGCGGTGGCGGCGCGGGTTGCCGAAACATCGGGCCCTGGTGGTCCGGTGGCCAGTCGGCGGGCTTCGTCGAGGGCGGCTTTCCAGGTGAGACGTTGGGCGATGGCGCCGAGTAGCCGGGTGCCGGTGGCGGGCAGGTCGGGGTCGTCGCGGGCGACCGGCAGCCACACCTGCCGCTTGTCACCGCCGTCGGCGCCGGTGGCGGGCTGGCCGAGCATCTTTTGCACCCAGTTGCGGCGGTCGCGGCGGTGGTCGGTGAGGGTTTTGCCGGACCATTTGCGGGAAACCAGCACCCGGCGGCCACCGAAGCCGAGGGTTTCGCGGCGGTGGGCCTTGCCGCGGCACCGGCCGGGCACGAGCCCGGGGCGGGGGTGGCGGGGTTGGACGCCGTAGCGCAGCCAGTTCGCACACGTCGGGGAGCAGGGTTCGTAGCGCAGCGCCTGCCACAGCCGGTCGACGTGCTCGGCCTGGGCGTCGGTGTCGGGGGTGTGGCATTGGTCGACGGTCTTGGTCAGGTATTTGGTCAGATACCCGACCCGACGGTCCGCGTCGCCGCTGCCGGCCAGCACCCCTTGCACGTCCAGCTGCGGGCCGAACCGGACCACGTGCGCCGGCTCGGCGTCCGGGTCAGCGTCCAACCCGTCGAGGGCCTGCTCCCAGCTGGTCAGCGGGGCGCCGGTGCCCGGGTCGGTGTAGCCACCGATGCCGCTGTCCCAGGTCGGCAACCGCCCGCCCGGGTAGATGACGGTGTCGGTGTGCGGCCACCACACCTGGTGGTAGGTGGCGGCGACCACGGTGCGCAGCACGGCGCGGGGGATGGTGCCGCGGATGGCGGCGTGCAGGTGCGGGGCCAATCGGCGTTGCGGTTCGACGGCGGCGAAGTACTGCACGTCGAACCCGACCGCACGGCGCAGGTTCTGCCAGAACCGGTCCACCAGCTTCGCGAAATGGATCGCATCGCGGGCGGCGGCCCGGTAGTCGTAGCGGCCCGAGTCGACCGGGGTGCCGTCGGTGGCATCCACCCGCCCGTACGAGCGGCAGGTGAGGGTGAGGAACAGCGACGGCCGCACCAGCTTGCCGTCCGCCCCCTCGAACGCGCGTCCGACGGTGCGCGGGGACACGGTCTGCCGGGGCAGGTCTGGGACGTCCTGGCGGCGGCGGGTGGACCGGGCCCGCCGCCTGCCGGCCTCCAGGTCTCCGTGCACCCCGGACTCGGCGAGCTCGGCGGTGACCTGCCCGATCGCCGCCTCGACCTCGGCGGTGTCCTGGCCGGCGCCTTCCAGCTGGGTGCGGGTCGCTTCGAGGTCGGCGCGGGCCGCCACCAACTCCTTCTGCCGCCCGGTCGGCTCCGGCGGGTCCGCGACCGGCTCGGTGGTGAGGTGCCAGCCCTCCCGGCACTGCGCCATCCGCGGCAGCTTCGCCCGCTTCGAGCACGACTCGCACTTGCTGGCCACCGTCGACCCGCACGGGATGTCCACGATCTCCGAGGCGCCGGCGGCGGTGTCGATCCGGCGCATCGTCACCGGCCGGGTACACACCCCGTACTCGACCGCCAACGAGCGCAGCACGTGCCGACCCAGCACCGGCGGCACCCGGACGGGCGGCGCCTCGTCCTCGTCGTGGGTAGCCGCTGCGGCGTCGGCGGTATCCGTCGCGTTTTCGACCTGATCGGTGGACACGCGGACATCATGGGCCAGGGTTACAACTGGTCACGACCCAGAACCCCTGCCACACAACCGATCCCGGGCCCGGCACGTTTCTTGTTGTTGTCCGTTGGTGTCCGTTGCTGTCCGCTGAGTACCGTCAGTTCGCCAAAAACCCGGTGACCGTGAAGATCCTGCCAAAATAAATTCGCGCGTGTCGACCGGCTGAGAACGGGTCCGACAGGGGGTGAGATCTCCGGGTCCAGCTGCCGTAGTCCAAACTTGGGCGGGTGACGGATGCATCGGTAACCGAGATGCGCTTCGACGGCCCGGACGTCCAGGCACTGCTCGCAGACTGGAACGACGAACTCGGCTTCACACCAACCGGCGGCTCCACGGTGGAGGCGAGTGACTTCACTTCTCCGGACGGTGTGTTCCTCCTCGCCCGATCAGCAGGATCACCCGTCGGCTGCGGCGGACTGCGGCGTCTGACGCCGACCACTGGAGAAATCAAACGGGTCTACGTGCGGCCAGATGCCCGAGCGAACGGGGTCGGACGAGCGCTGCTCGCTGCTCTCGAAGAGCGTGCGACCAGGTTCGGCATGAAAGAGCTTCGCCTCGACACCGATGGCGGCGAGCCGGCAGCACTCGCGCTGTTCCGTTCAGCCGGATATCTGCCCATCGCCGACTACAACGGCAACCCGTACGCCCGCTACTGGTTCGCTAGGCGGCTGTGAACGGGCTGGGCGAGGGCCCGCTTCATGCCGAGTAGCACCGCGTAGCGAGGCCGGGCGGCGAAGTTGGCCAACGACCAGAATGCGCAGCAACGGGTGTAAGCCAACCGACATCGCCACCGTTGACGACGGTTTCACGTTGAGCACGTTCTGCGCAAGGGCGGCCGCCGTAGCCAAGCCGTCGATGCTGCGAATGTGCGCAGAAGTCACGCCCCACCACGTCGTCAGAGATCGAGCGACTCGAGGAGTCGCAGGGCGTGCCTCGTTGTAGACGGCATCGAACGGGAGCGGCGACTTAACCGATCCCGACACGCCAACGACAGCGGCGAGCGCGGGACCGGACGTGACGTCGATATCGCACAGGTTGTGTTCGCCTGCGCCGCGGACGTCGAGGATACGCTGACGCTCGGTCATGGTCCGACGGGCAGGCGCCCGTCTACGTAGGAGGCGCAACCCCAGCGGCAGTGATGAACTGCCGGATCTGCGAAGCGTGCTCGGTCGTGTGGCCCACCATGCCCGTGATGATCCAGGCGTGCGGCTGCTCGGGGTGGTGCGACACTGGTGTCGAAGCCTTCTCATCGGTCATGTCCGCGAGTGTCTGGCGAACCGCTTCGCGGCAGTAGTCGGTGTACCCGAGGAGCTCGGTCGGCGACCACGCCGCAGGCAGTGTCGCAAGGTCCCGCCAATGCGGGTGTGGGGTGAACGGCGGCGGCGCGGACCAGGGGGCGGAGTCATCACTCAGGTAGTAGTCGAGGCACTCCAGCGCGTGCCAGGCCACGCTCCAAGGCGTCGAATATCGGTCGACCCATCGCTGCGAGAGTTCGCGGTGCTCTGCGGGGTCGGTGATGGCATTCCAGTTCGCGTCAGTGAAGTGGTTCTTGTCGGACAACGCCGGAATGGGCGGCACCTCCCACATGCTCTTCTCCCACAGCTCGTCGGTGCAGTCCCGCACTGCCGCCGCCAACAGATCGAGGGCCTGCTCGTAGCTGCGCGCGAGGCTCTCCACCCAGATTGACGTCATTGATACCAACCTCCACTTGTCGGAATTCGGGGCGGGTTGGTTGCCCGCCCAACGAAGCACAGTCACAGCACGGATACGGAAGCGCGATGATCGCTCAGCTTCGGAACGCCGCGACGACATATGCCACTCGCAGCGGTTGCGGAACTCGGATCCGAGCGCATTCGGTTGCGGTCGTCGAGCGTTGGGGTCTGTCCGCTGACCACGGCTCCCATGTAGTCAATCCACATGAGGGTCACCGGTTTGATGGCGAGGACGCTGGCGAGCCTGTCCAGATTCTTGGGCCAAGACTGCTGACGATCAGGTAATTCCGCAGCGGGTCGATCACGTTTTGCCGCACGTGGTCTGGGTTGCAGGATAGCTGGGGGTTTCTCCTTTCGCTGGGTGGTTGAGCGAGTTTCCTGGTCCTCTTGGTCGCCGGGGTTTGCCGGGTGAGGGTCGGGGTCAAGGTGGAGCGCCCGCAGCCTCTTCCCGCTGCTCGGGAGAACCGGTCAAGGGATCAGCTGCCAGCACCATCGAGATGCTGACACCCTATCTACTTCAGCTATACATACGACGGACCACTTGCATGGCGGGTAGACCGCACGGTCTGCGATGTCCTTAGGCGGCACGGCGAAGTATTCGAACACCTTAGAGGCCCCAAGTGGAGAGCAGCGTCGATTTCGGCACGCGCGACCACTTTATGACCACTGACTGAGAGCGGTGCGAAGGAAACCGTCGCGCCTTTCGGTGACGGCAGCGGCGCCCAGGAGGCTACCGTCGTCGGCGAATCCCGCCCAACCGTCCATCACTGTCGGCGTGTTCAGCGCGGCCACGGCATCCCAGTAGGGCACGCCGACTGCCTCCCGGCCCGCCTGCCGCTCCCAGCCCTCCAACACATGGGACGGCGCGTCCTGGCCGTACTGAAGGGTCATCTGCATCCGCAGGCTGCCGAGATCGACGCCCGGATTACCAGCCCCGGCTGTATTCCAGTCGATCAGCGCAACGCAACGGTCACCCTCCCACAGCATGTTGCCGCCCCAGGCGTCACCATGCACGAACACCGACGCGACTGCCGGCATCCCGTGCGACCTGACCCGCTCGTCGGCCTGCTGCAGCAAAGGTGTGGTCGGCATCAGGCCCCGCCAGCGTTCATCGGCGCGGTCGTCGACGGCGCACGGCCGGGGCCGGTATGGCAGGTGGGCCTGCGGAACCAGCCTGAAGGCGTGGACCCTGGCAAGGGCCGCTCCCGCTTCGCGGAGCCGGGCGACCGAAACCGTCGGCGAGAGACCAGCGCTGCCGGCCAGGAAGGTCTCCAGGGTGGCGACGGTTCCGCTCGCCTTCCCGTCGAGATCCGCAGCGATCAGCCGCGGCGCGGTCAGGCCATGAGTCTCGGCCAGCTGAAGCGCGCGTGCGTTCGTGATCACCCACGCGGCGGCGATCCATCCCCGGACAGGGACCTTCAAGATCACGTCCCTGGTCCGGGCCGCCGGTCCTTCGATTCCCAGGCGGAACGTGCCCGAAGGGCGGTGCTCGCCGCGGGTCAGGCCCTCGGACGACACGACGCTCGTCCCGCCAACCGCCTCGGCCGCCCAGCGCAGAACCTGGTCATTCGGCATCTTGCCTGTGTGTGCTCTTGCCATTTCATTACTCTCTCGTGGATGTGCTCACCGTAACCGCGCACGACCTCGTCGACCGGGGCCGTGCTGCCGACTTCGGCCATCGTCCACAGGTGCCATGCGAGCGCGGGCAGTCGCGGCCGGCGCCCGGACCCCGCCAAGCCGACGATCACGACGCTAACCCAGGGCACCAGGGCGGACCGTCCTTGCGGTCGATGCGAATCGCCGACGGGCGGAGCCTCCAGGACGGGAATGCGATGCCCGCCATCGATGTGGTCTCGATTCCCTCCGGCCAGCCACCAATGGGCTCCGGCCATCCCGTCATGGTAAGCACTCGGCGATTCTCCACGATGACCTGACCTTGGCACTCCACCAAGCAAAGCAGCATGTGATCCGACAGTTGATGCGCGTCATCGCTCCGTCAGTTGATGTGCATCACTGGGCCTAGGAAATTGAGGTGTGAGCGGTCCGTGGCCGCTGTCCTTTGATGCTACGCACGGGCTGGTCGGTGGTGCGCCGCACGATCTTGGTCTCGGCGTCGGGCAGGTCGATGGCCAGCGTGGTGTCGGAGACGTGGACGGTCACGGTCTGGTGCGCCATGCCACGTCCGAGCGCGGCCTTCTGGCCGGCGACCATGATCACGCCGGAGTTCGAGGCCCGGCGTTGCACGGTCACCGGCTCGGTGGACGGTCGTGGCACCGGTCCGACCGGGCGGGCTCGTTGCAGCCGGGCGGCTTCGCCGGGCTCGAGCGGGTTGGGTCGGGTGCGGAGCAGCTCGCGGGTATCGGGGTCGAAGAACAGCAGCGGGCAGCCTTCCTCGATATAGATCCCGACCCGGCGGCCGGCGAGGATCTCGGCGGCCGGCACGGTCTGGTTGCCCAGGGACACCCTGCCGTTGCGGGCCACGGTGCGTTCGACCTCGACGATCTTGCGGTTCGCCCGTGCGCCGGGGCCGCCGCGTGAGGCCAGCGGCGTCGGGCCCGCCGGCACCGCTCCCTGGGCGAGGAGGATGGCCAGGTCGCTGACGCTGAACCGCGACCGCAGCGACTTGACCCGCTGCCCGGCGACCGAGAGGTGCACCCACTCACAGTCGATCCAGAACCGCACCACCTGACCCGCCCGCGCCGGACCTAGCCAGAACTGGTTGCCGCACAACGCCATGTTCCCTGAGGCCGGCACCGGCCGGTCCAGCTCGACCGGGCCGCCGGGCTCACGCCCGACCACCGGTTCTACTACCGGTTCGGACACCGGGCTCGACGCCTTCCAGGGCGGGTGGCACCCACAGCTCCAGCCCGCCGGGCGGATGGGTAGGCGCGAATCGGTCGGCGGCAACTACCGGCTTCTTCGGGTCGAGGCCCTGGTGCGGCCGGTCGCGGTTGTAGTGCTCGACCCACGTGTCGACCGCTGTCTGCGCTGCGGCCAGTGACTCAAAGGGACCGGCCTGGCTGATCTCCGGGCGGAAGGTGCCGTGGAACCTCTCCACCTTGCCGTTCTGGTTCGGCGAGGCCGGCACCGTCAGCCGGTGGGTGATGCCGTTGCGGCGGCAGATCTTGTCGAACAGCACCTCGCCCCGCGACGGTCGGTATCGGTTGAACCGGTCGGTGAACTGCTTGCCGTTGTCGGTGATGACCTCCTCGGGCACCCCGAACCGCACCAGCGCTTGGGCGAACGCCACACACACCGCCCGTCCGGTCGCCCGCTCCACCACCGCGGCCATCACGCAGAACCGGGAGTGGTCATCGACCCCGGTGACGATCTTGGCCTCCCGCAGCTGGCCGGTCACCGGGTTGACCAGCTCGATGCCCCCGACGATGTCGATGCCCCACAACTGCATCGGACCCGGCCGCTCGAATCGGATGAACGACTCCCTCGACCGCCTTGCCTTGCGCTGACGCAGCAGACCATGACGGATCAAGATCCGGTCGATCGTCCGTTCCGAAGGCACCACGATGCTCTCCTGAGACCACGGCAACGGCTCGCGCAGCAACTCCAACCGGATCCGCCGTGACCCCCACCGCGGATGCTGCCGCCGCATTTCAGCAACCGCCACCTCCACCGCCTCGCCCGCCTGATGCGGGCACGACAGCGGACGATGCGACCGGTCGGCCAACCCCCCGATCCGATCGCTCAGATAACGACCGACCCACCGCTGAACGGTCGTGCGATGCACACCGGCCTGAGCCGCAACCTCACCGACTTGAGCGCCCGCCAACACTGCCCGGACCGCGTCCAAGCGCTGCTCCACCACCGACAAGACAACCAGTGCCAACCCGGCCTCCCGCATCCGAGACGCCCCACGGAGACGCCCGGATACAGGGTGCCGAACACGGCCCCTGATGCACATCACCTGTCGCACGAACGATGCACATCAACCGACGGAGGACACCAAGCAAAGCAGCAGCACTGCCGAATTGAGCAATTGAGGATCAAGCGCGCCGCTCCGCGGCGCTCACAGCCGCCTGCGCGCGGCCTCCTCCGTCCGCCGTGCTCAGCGGCAGCCGCACCTGCTCCACGCGGTGTGCATCGACGAATTTTATGCGCAGGGCCCCCTGGGGCTCATAGCCGTCGCCCGGCGAGCGGACTCGTCACACTGTCTAGCCGACGCCCTCATCAGTGATGAACAGGCGTGCCAGGAGCCGGTCTTGACTCTCGACCGCACTGAGATGGGTAGCCGCAACATGCGAGAGCCAGACGGCAGCGCGCTTATATGCGTAAAGCAAATCGCCGTCCTGCGGGTGCCCCGCTTCGTCCCAGGCGTCTGCTGCCGTGTGAAATTCGGCCTCTGCCTGATCGAGATGCTCACGAGCCCGACGCACTTGCCAACGCTGCGCCTCGACCCTGCTCACGTAGGCCTCTGATGCGCTCATGTGTCGGCTCCGTTCAATCAGACCGTCGGCCCAGCCGCCAAGGTAGTGCAGCTACTGGCTCCAGTTCGCGATCTTGCTGCCAGCGCCTCGTCGAAGGCAGCATCGGTCAGATGTATGTGCGCTCGGCCCGAACAATCTCGGTGCAAGTACAACCCGTCATCGACTCGAATCTCTGCGCCTGGATGGGTGTCCCGCCATTCTTGCCAGTCTGTGTTCATGGCTCGCCCACGGTACTGCCGGTACAGAATGGTTCGACCACCCGGTTCGACAAACGCCTCGCCGAACTCAGTCGCCTCGTCGTCTTTGTCCAGGTCGATCACCCGGAGGCAGGTGAAGTTGTTTCGGCCGACCGTGACTGTATAGACGCCGGCGCCAGGACCACCGGCTTGCGTCAGATGAAGTGAACCGTCCGGCATCGCTTCGTACCGACCATTGTCGACGAGCCTACGCGGCCACACTTGACCCCATTGCGCCTCAAAGCCAGGGTCGGCGATCGTCGTCGCGGTCGTACCATCAGGCGTCACGACCGTGACAGCCAGCCAGCGCGCATGGTCATCATCAAGTGTGCAAATGAAGCGGAAGGTCGTCTCGCCACCGACCGCACGTTGAACTTCGCGTATCTCCAAGTCGACCGCCGCCGAATCGCCCACCACCGTGGGCACGGTCGACCTCACACATCGGACGCTGTCCAACGCGCCCGTGTCTGCGTCGTAGCATCCGCTGGATGACGAATGGCCCAACTCTGGGACGACGAACCACCACTGCAGCTCGCGACAATCAATCGGGCCCAGCTGCGCGGGATTAGGCGTGATGGTGATCGCAGGGATCGACCTCGGGAACACGACGTCCCCACGATCAACGCACATGGCCTCAACCTTGCAGACGGGCGCAGACGCCGCAACGCTGAAAACGAGACCCGGCCAACTACCTCACCCGCCGGCCAGTCCGGCGGCTCAGAGTTCTCGTTCGGGCACACTGGGGGCACACGAGGACAAGAAACAACCCCACCCACTGACATCTACCCAGCGTAATAACCGCAGGTCAAACGGCATCTGCGCGCGATCGTCGCACGCCGAAAATCGCCAGGACCCGATTCCTAAACCGTGTGTCGCAGGTTCGAATCCTGCCGAGGGCACCCACAAACTCCAGGTCAGAGCCGGTGGACACGGTCCGTAACCATCGTGATCTTGGTTTCGGGGCACACTCGGGGTTTCACCAGAGACCATCTCCGCCCGGTCCATTGGGTCCGCGACGCGTCCAGGTCGGCACCGAACAGGTGTCGGCAACGGTCGAGAGCCATCGCTGCCCCGGTGTGTGCTCACGCATGCTCAGGACCGTCTTCACCGACGCCAGCTATAGGGTTCGCGATGTGTTTGGGCGTGCCGTCCTCCCTCCGAGACTCTCTAGACTTCTGAAGACAGCGGTCGAACTGGAGTCACTCGGTGACAACTAGCGCTCCGACCGTGACGGTCCTGATGGCAACCTACAACGGGGCGCCGTACCTATCTGAGCAGGTCGAGTCGATCCTCAATCAGGACGACGTGAACGTTCACATAGTGGTGTCCGATGACCAGTCCACCGACGGCACCTGGGAGTGGCTCGTCGGCAAGGCAGCCGAAGACTCACATTTCCTGCTGCTGCCGCGGATCGAGCCCAGCGGCGGATTCGCGGCCAACTTCTATCGGCTTCTCTGCGATGCGCCGCTCGCCGACCTCGTCGCGTTTTCCGATCAGGATGACATCTGGAAGCCGTCGAAGCTGGCACACCAGACAGCGATCCTCCGCGCACGAAGCTTCGAGGCAGTCTCCTCAGACGTCACAGCAGTCGCGGCTCAGGGGGCTCGGATGTTGA
This sequence comes from uncultured Actinomycetota bacterium, assembly GCA_963828605.1. Classification (GTDB taxonomy): domain Bacteria; phylum Actinomycetota; class Actinomycetes; order Mycobacteriales; family QHCD01; genus DASXJE01. Next base: position 1,787,361 of record CAWHER010000001.1, read on the forward strand.
TCCGAAAGAGCTATCCGCAACGCCGACTCGACTATCTGTTCGAGGCACCTGGTCCCGGCTCGACGTTCGTCTTTTCCCGGCGGCTGGCTGACACACTTCGCGGACTGCTGACCGACCACGACGGGGCGGGCGGAGCGGTACTTAGACATGACTGGCTGGCCTACGCAGTTTGCCGAGCGCGCGGATGGCGATGGCTGATCGAGGACACACCATGGGTTGACTACCGACAACATGAGACCAACGCACTGGGCGTCAATCGGGGTCTCCGCCCGGGGCTTGAACGTTTCCGCCAGCTCCGCAATGGGACGTACCGCAGCGAGATCCTCAAGATCACCCGGACCGTCGGCCCAATAGCGACGTCGTCCGAATGCGAAGTTATTGCCCGCGTCGACGAGCTGCTCCACAACGGCAGCTTCAGGGCAAGGCGTCAGCTCCTCGCCTACATGCCCGACGCACGGCGTCGGCCGAGAGATCGATGGATACTTGCCACCCTCGTCGCTGCCGGCGTGATCTGAGCGACCACCTCGGCTCGGCTCGTGCGCGGCATAGCGCGCGCGACCGGGGTGAACGCGAGACGTGCTGGTCGCCGAGGAGTCTCGTGACGTCGCATCAGACAACGTTTCTCGGCTCTTAGCGATCGAGGGTGTAGTTGGTGCCTGAACCCGCCGGTCTCGAGGCGGCAGAAGGCGGTCAGATCAGGGCAGGCGAAGCCCGCCCGCGCGGTAGCGTCAGGCACGTCGAGGTCTTCCGGATGGGCAGTGTGAGAACTTCCATCCTCGGGAGACCTCGACGCCTACCAGGCACCGACGCGCCGGCCACACCGTCGACGGCTACATCCTCATCTGCGAAGAGCCGGCAATGAGCCCTTCCCCGGGAACAGCACCTACACGCCCGTGGAAGATACTCACATGACGCCAGAGCCCAGCGCGGACACCCATCCGCTCGACCAGTACCGCGACCCGTCCGACGCAGCCCTCGTCCGAGACTTGGCCGCCGAAGTGGCAGCCCACTACGGCGGCGAACTCACGCGGATGCGGCGAGCAAACGGGTACTCGAACGCGACATGGGTCGGTGACGGCATCGCCGTGCGGATCGCGCATACACCCGTCGACATGGCTCGCGAGGCCGCGCTCGTGCGTGCTCTACCAAGAGAGGTCGGGCACCCAGAGATTACTCGGGGAGGGCACTACCGAAGGCCACGGCTGGATCGTGACCAAGGAGGTTCACGGCCAGAACCTGCACGAGGCATGGCCGACCCTGATACCTGCGGAGCGGCAACAGGCGGTCCGTCAACTGTGGACTCGGGCCCAAATCGTGCACGACGCGAGCCCGTCTCTCAGGACGCATGTCGCGTCGCACGGGGGTTTCGTCCCTGCCACGCTCGGCGATGCCACCGCCGCAGCTGGACGCGCCGACGTTGCGCTCGGACTGTCCAGCGCCCAGCAGTCGCGGCTCCACGAAGTCATCGAGGGCTACTTCCGGGCTGCGCCTCTCGTCGAGCAGTCTGTCAACCACGGCGACCTCGCCCTGATGAACGCCCTATGGGACGGCGAGGTCATCGCCCTGCTGGACTTTGAGTTCGCCGTGCTCGGTCCGGTAGAGATCGACCTATGCAGACTGGTATGCGAGGCGCGCGTATCCGAGGAAGGCCAGCCCGATGACTCGGAAGCAGGCGCAGCCGCGCTGGAGATCGCCGCTCGTCACATGGATCCGATTCATGGTCGCGCGCTCATCCACGGCGCCGCGGCTCTCGACCAACTCCGCGACCTTGACATCTGGCTCGCCCATGAAAGCGCCGAAGAACGGGTCGAGGACTGGCGCCCGAGCCGCCTGCTCACGGACCTACTCGACGCCGAGGGCGGCTATCTCGCGCCCCTGCTCAGGTAACCGGCTTCACCTGCACCGTGTACGAGGGTGCGACCGTGAAGCCGGATTGACGCCCACCCGCCATTGCTCGAGACCGGTGGCTTCAGACCCCAACGACACCCTCAACTGTGAAGAGCCCGTTTCTCCATCTGCCACGCTACTCAGATGATCGTCAGGCCGGCGTGGGAGCAGGATGTTCCTGGCCTTCTCGCACTGGCAGCTCAGGTCGAGCATTGGTTCGGCCCGATGGTGGAGAGTGCCGACTTCCGCGGCGCCCTGGACAAGCACATTCGCCGGTCCACGGCGCTCGTCGCCGCCTCGGAATCGGCAGTCCTCGGTGGCCTGCTGATTGGCGGCGGTGCCCCGATCTACCACGTTCACTGGCTCGTCGTGGCGGAGAAGGAACGGGGGAAGGGCGTCGGTCGTGCGTTGATGGCGGACGCGACACGTCGGTTCGTGCGGGGTCCGGCGAGCATCGAGGTGATCACCTTCGGGGCCGACCACCCGGGCGCAGCCGCCAGCGGCGCCCGCGTCTTCTACGAGCGCCTCGGCTTCAGCCCGGCCGAGGCGGCCGACCCGGGCCCGGAAGGCGGTTCACGGCAGGTCTACCGCCGGGCCGTGCTCTGATTCGACCGTCGGGTCGTATGTCACCCGGAGCCACTCCTCGACCCTGCCGAGGTCGGCCGCGATGAGACCAACATCGCGATTGACGCGATGGAGCAGGGCCGGTCCGGGGTGGTGCGCAATCACCCAGGCCCGATCGACTTCGGCGATCTCATCGTCGAGCCAGACGAATGGGCGCCCACCTGCCAGTTCGACGAGCGCCCGGGTCTTCCAATTCAATTCGGCCGCCGCATCCCGCTCGGACGGGACCGGGACGTCGAATGCCGGGAGCTCGCCCAAGTCGACCACCGGGAGCTCCGGCAGGCCGACCAGCGGACCTATCAGTTCGTTGGCGTCCGCCATCCACGCGGTCGCCCACATCAGGTCACAGGGCATCGCAAGCAGGCGCGCGCCATGCTCGGGGGCGATCGTCGCCAGGTGCGGGTTCGACGCGTTCTGCCACCTGGCGTACCACTCTTCGAGAGTCGAGGGACGCCGTACGCCGCCGACCGGCAGTACCGTTCCGTCGACGTCCAGAAACAGAAGCGGGCGGTCGACGCGAGCACTCACGGCCGCACGATAGCGGTTCTGCCAACGCGTCGGGATTGCACCGGGTGCCTTCCATCCGCGACACCCTGACCGGCGTTCGTACAGAGAATGGGAGCATCTGGTTCCGTGACGGTGATCTTCTTCGACGGCGACCAGACGCTGTGGGACTTCCGCGCGCTGATGCGTCGGTCACTGGCCGCGACGATCGAGGAGCTGCGTCGGCTGGTGCCCGCCGGGGAAGGCGACCTTTCCGTCGATGCTTTCGTGGCAGACCGGGAGTGCGTCGCCGAGCAACTCAGAGGCACGGTCACCAATCTGGAGTCCATCCGGCTGGCTGCGTTCACTCGCAGCCTCGGCCGGCTGGGCGTCGCCGACGCAGCTCTTGCCGAGCACCTCAACGGGTTCTACCTGCGACGGCGGTTCGCCGAGGTCGACCTGTACGACGACGTGCTGCCGGCCCTGGAGACCCTGTCCCGCGACCACGCCGTGGGGCTGCTGTCCAACGGCAACTCCTACCCTGACCGGGTCGGTCTGGGGCACTTCTTCTCGGCGACGGTGTTCTCTCAAGACCACGGCGTGGAAAAGCCCGACTCGCGCATCTACGCCATCGCACAGGCGACGATCCCCGGCGACAGGTACGTCATGGTCGGCGACTCGCTCCCCAACGACGTCGTCGCCGCACAGCGGGCCGGCTGGGAAGGGATCTGGCTCAACCGCGACCGCCAGGACACCCCTGAGGGCCTCCGACCCGATGCGATCATCAGCGATCTGCACCGACTCCCGGCATTGATCGGTGCCGCCTAGCGGGGCGAGCCGTGGCACGCTGGGTCCCATGCCGTGCCGGACCGGGTTCAGTCCGACACAGGAGGCGGCCAATTTTCTGATCCACCGGTTCCAACTGAGTTTCGGACTAGGGCGCCTGAGCCCCGTTGCGCGTGGGGCGATGGGACGCATCTGGCACCTGTCGCTTCCCGGTCACGACTACGCGGTGAAGGAGTTGTTCTGGACCGCCGACGAGGACACCGTTCGTCGGGAAGCCGCATTCCGTGATGCCGCTGCCGCTGCCGGTGTCGCCTCCCCGCAGAGTTTGCGGGCCGACGACGGGCGATACGTCTGCACCCTTCCGCCTGACCTCGGCGGCGCTGTCCGGATGTTCACCTGGGTCGACGGCGTCCCGGTCGACCGGGGCGACCCGGGGCTACCCCAATGGGTTGGGCACTCCCTCGGCGTGCTTCACGTCCTTCGACATCCGTGCGACGGTGTCGTACCCGACCCGTGGTACGACCACGTACCGGAACCGACGCGATGGGACGAGGTGCTGGCGACGGCAGAGGCGACGAGGCAGCCGTGGGCGGCAGCGCTATTTGAGAGGGTCCCGCTGCTCCAGTCCTTCGCCTCTCACGTCACGCCGGTCGACCCGACGGCACTCGTCTATAGCCACCTGGACTTTCAGCCCCAGAACGTCCTGACCGACACGTCCGGTCGGCACGTGCTGCTCGACTGGGAAGACGCCGGACCAGGCATGCCCGACCGGGTCCTCGCGGCGGTCCTCTGCGGCTGGAGCATCCACCACGGAGCCCTCGATGCCGGTCGGGCACGGCAGATTCTTCAGGCGTACCGCCTCGCCGGCGGCCACGCATCGCCGACCAGCCTGGAATCGTTCAGTGCAGTCCTGGCCGGCTATGCCAACTACATCAGTGCCCAGGCGTCGGTCAGCCTCGACTCGACGCAGACCGCTCATATGCGAAGTCATGCCACGCAAGAACTCCTCCGCTTCCTCGCAGACCCTCCCCGCGTGGACCTCTTCCATGACCTGCTCGAGATCGTCGAGAGGTCCGCACCCTGAGTCGGGTGGGACATTTACCGGCTTTCTTGTGCCCCGGAGTTCCCGCGGGTATGAAGGGTTCCCTCGCCGCGGATCAACGCCGCCGCGACGACGGTGCCGATCAGGCCGATGGCGGCATCCACCACGAACGCCGTATGGAGCCCATCGACGAGGTTGGACGAGGAGAGCACGATCGCGGTGTTGAGACCGATCCCGACCGAGCCCCCCGCGATCTGGGCCATGAAGAGGATCCCCCCGGCCAGGCTGCTGTCGGAGCCGGGGAGGGCGGTCACTGCAGCCGTCGTGATCGCTGAGTAGTAGAGCCCGCGGCCGAGTCCCACGACGACGAGGCCCGGGACCAGCAGCGCATAGGACGACCCGACCACGAATGCCAACCAGAGCACACCAAGGGTCAGGCACACAGCGCCGGCGCTCACCACGACGCGGGCGCCCAGGCGGTCGTACAACCGTCCGGCGGGAAACGAGACGGCGGCGAAGACCAGCATCAGCGGGAGCAGGCCGGCCCCGGCGGCCAGCGCCGACCAGCCCAGGTCCTTCTCGACGAACTGCGGTACGTAGACGAGGACCGCGTAGAAGACCACCGACATCGCCAGCACGGACATGACCGCCGTGGTGAACTGCACGCTGGCCGTCACCCGGCGCGGCACCAGCGCCTCGTCCCCGCTGCGGCGCTCCACCATCGCGAACGCCCCGACCAGGAGTACGCCGACCACCAGCATCGCCAGCACAACCGGAGCCCCGAAGCCGTCCACCGTGCCCTGGTCGAGCCCGATCAGGATGAGGATGACCCCGGTGGACAGGGTCGCGATCCCGCGGTAGTCGAACCCGACCGGCTCACCGACGTGGCTCTCGCGCACGTTGCGCCCAATGATCACGATCGCCGCCAGCGCAATCGGGACGTTGATGAAGAACACCCACCGCCAGACGAGGAGGTCGGCAAGCAGACCCGCGATCAGCGGGCCGGCCGCGTTTCCGAGGCCGATGACCCCGATGACCAACCCACCGGCGAGACCCGCCTTCTCCTTCGGGAGGAGGGCGTAGGTCATGCCCAGCACGGAGGGGAACATCATCGCGGCACCGATTCCCATGATGGCGCGGGCGGCGATCAGTACCCCGATGTTGGGTGCGAACCCGCCGAGCAGGGAGAACGTCGCGAAGATGGCCGCGCCGATGAGGAACACCCGCCGGCGACCGAGCAGGTCGGCCAGCCGGCCACCGGTGACGATGAGGACGCCGAAGACCACCGTGTATGCGTTGATCACCCACTGCGCGCGGTTCAGCGACGTACCGAGGTCCTTTTCGATGTCGACGACGACCACGGCCAGCGCGGTGAAGTCGGCGGCGACCACGAAGAGCCCCAACCCCATCGCGACCAATGACACGACCGTCGCCCGGTCGAGCCTGGCGGCGCTACCCGCTTGGCCCATGACACCCCTATCCTCCGACACAAAGTCGGAGCACGAGCCGAACCAGCCGTAGCCATCGTGGCATGCCGAAGGCGGCTGGACGACCAACTAAGCTACTCGGCTGTGACGGAGCAACTGGCAGTAAAGCGGGGACGCCGGGCCGCACGCGCCATCCTGATCGACGACCACGATCGGCTGGTGTTGATCAAGCGGACGAAGCCAGGGCAGGCGCCGTACTGGACGGCGCCGGGTGGCGGCGTCGAGGACACCGACGCCTCCGATGAGGAGGCCCTACGTCGGGAACTGGCCGAGGAGTTGGGCGCCGAGGCGTCCGGCGCGGCCCGGGTGTTCCTGTTCAGTGCCCCGTCCGACGCGGGCGTGGCGGTGCAGCACTTCTTCGTGGCCCGGCTCACGAAGATGGATATGACCGCCCGCAACGGCCCGGAGTTCGAGGACTCGTCGCGGGGCGGCTACGACCCGGTTCGGATAAGCCTGCGCGGGGAGGATCTCGCGTCGATCGACCTGAGGCCGGCGGCGTTGAAGGACTTCATCCTGGCCAACCGCGTGGCGTTGTTGGCGGAGGCCGCCGCCGCCGGCCGAGCCGGCGGCCGGCGCTAGGCGCCGAGCTCGGCGAGCGCCTGACGCAGGAACGGCGTCACGCGTGCCGCGAACTGTCGCGGCGTGTCGGTGCACCCCTGGTGACGGTAGGAGTGAATCCACCGGGTGGGGGCGAGCCGCCGTGCCGCCAGACCACACATCAGGTCGAAGACGGGAAGGTTGGCCGGCGCCTCACCGGCGATGCCCACGTAGTGCTCCGTCAGCCGACGTACCCCGCGCATGCCGAACAGCACGGCAACATCCGCGCGGCAGTACGCGAGATCGAACCAGCGTGAGCCGAGCCGAGCCCCGCTCCAGTCGACGACACCGGTCAGCGTGCCCCGGCTCCACACGATGTTCCCGGGATGGTAGTCGCCGTGCATCAGGACCGAGGATCCGTCCGGACCAGGATGATGGCGCCGGATCGCCTCGACAGATCGATCGACCAGGACAGAGTGAGTTCCCGATTGAGGCGGCTCCACCTCCCGATTTCCCCAATTGCCCGGGCGCAAGAGCGCCCCTTGGGCGCCGGCGGTGTCCGTCTCGTGGACGGCCACAAGGGCTTGCGCGATCTGTCGAAGCCATCCGTCGAGGTCGGTCGGCCTGACGTCAGCCCGGCCCGGTAGACGCGACATGACCAAGGCCGGAGCCCCGAACCAGCGTCCGTCGGCATCCAGCGCCACGGGCTCCGGCACCGGAACCATCGCCCGCTGAGCGAAGGCCAGCCGCTCCCACTCGAGGCTGGCGGTGTCGTCTGTCGGCCGATAGACCTTGGCGACGAAGTCGCCCGCGGTCGTGTCGACGGCAAACGTGGCTGCGGCCAATCCGCCACCAATGGGCCGTACCCGCGGCGTTGCGGCACCTGGAGCGATCTCGGCGACCATCATCGCCAGGCCGACGTCGGAGAGGGAAATCACGGTGATGCTAGACGGACCGCCCCGGCGTTCGAGCCGATGCCGAACGTCGGTGGTCAGCGAGTACGGAGTCGATGACCTGATGGGCGGTACGCCGCCAGCCAAACCTGGCCGTCACGGCATGCACGTCATCGTTCTGCTTCTCCGCCCGGAGGATGGTGATGAGCGCCTTCCACAGGGCCCATCCGCGGCCGCGGGCCCAGGTCGCCTCGTCGAGGCGCAGTTGGCTGCGGAATTGCTCGCTACTCTCCCCGTCGAAGAACGTCCACGCCATCACCAGGTCGCAGGCCGGGTCACCGACCGCCGCGCAGCCGAAGTCGATGATCCCGCTCAGGACGCCACCGGCAACGAGCAGGTTCGAGCCGACGACATCTCCGTGCACCCACACCGGCGGCTGCTCCCACGTGCTGGACAGAGCCGTGTGCCACACCTCGGTCACTGCATCGGTGTCGATGTCGCCGGCCAAGAACTCGATCGACTCGGGGATCTCGGCGTCGTCCCAGTGGGCGAGCGGACCGCCTCGATGCCCGCTGTGCTGCCCGGGCGGCGGCCCGTCGGCCGCGTCGATCGCATACAGCGCGGTCAAGAAGCCCGCCAGGTCGGCGGCGAATCCGGTGAGGTCCGCGATCCGCGCCATGCTCGCCGGCTCGCCGCCGATCCAGCGGTAGATCGACCACGGCCACGGATACCCGCCGCCCGGCCGACCCATCGCGACCGGCGCGGGGATCGGTAGCGGCAGCCGGCCGGCCAGCATCGGCAACCAACGCTGCTCCTTCTCCACGGCCGCCGCGTAGCCGTCACCGCTGGGAAGACGTACCAACAGCTCATTTCCGAGCCGGAAGGTGGTGTTGTCCCACCCATTCAGCGCGACCGGCACGACCGGCAGATCCGCCCACTGCGGAAATTGCTCGGCAACCAGTCGAGCGGCGACGTCCGCGGTGATTCGGTCCCTCTGCATGCCGGCAATCATCCAGGCCCGCACCGACAAGAACTAGGCAGGGGCTGCCGCATCGGTAGCTGGCCCGATGGCCGCCCGGCATCCGGCGAGCCTGGCGGTCCCCCATTCATCGAGCGAACCTTCAATGTTGCGTTGTTCGAAGAGCGCCAGGTCCGCGAGCGTGAACAGCAGATGTACGTCCTCGGCATCGGGGAGATCCGTGGCGGGCCGACCGGCGCGATAGCCGTCCCACATCGACCGGCGAAGCCGAGCGAATTGGCCCTCCCACGCGAAAATTCCGAAACCCCACTCGCCGAAGTCGAAATCGTGAAGAGGATGGCCGATCCCCGCCGTGTCCCAATCAAGCACCGTGTCCACCCGCCCGTGCGTGTCGATCAGAAGCTGGTTTTCGCAGACGTCGCCATGCACGAGCACCGGTGCCATCGTCGACAGCGCCTGCATGGTCGCCCGCCAGATCGACACACACGAGGGCGTCGGGTGGAGAAGGCGCACCACCTCGTCCACACATCGGTCGGCCAGGGCCGGATCCATGAATCCGCTCAACCACGGCTGCTTCGGCCCGTAGCCGGCCGGGCGCCGAAGCTCGGGCGGCAACTCGGAGACCTTGATCTGATGCCACGTCGCGACCGCCCGGCCGAGGCTTGCGAGCATCTGCTCGACGGCGGTGACGTCGACGCCGTCCTCCACGTGCTGCCAGCCGAGTCCGGGCCGGCGTTCGAAGGCGACGAACGGACCTGCCGTCAATGCCGCTTCGGGCCAGCGGCCGAGGACGGGCGGAACGCAGCGGACACCCAGGGATGAGAGCACCTCGCACACCCGTGCCCCATGCAGCAACTGCGCGTCGCAGCCCCGCCGGGGAAACAAGAACACCCGATCCTCGGTGAGCAACGCCAGCTTCGACCAGCCGTCGAAACGCACGTCGAGCTCGGCGTCACCTATGCCGGTGAGCTCCCGGAACCGGCGCAGATCCGGAGGCGCCAGGACAGCCTGCACCCCGTCGCGGTCGGTCGTGGCTGCCATGGCCGCAATCATCGGCGATGCGTGAGACGGTCGACAAGGGCGCAAGGCTCTCGCGGCCCAGCGGGCCGAGCGGTTGACAGGAGGACACCCGTCAGCTAACACTTACCGTTAGTGGATACTTACGTACTCGATGGTTGGGCCGCACTGGGAGACCCCACGCGGCGGACCATCTTCGCGCGGCTCGCCGTCGCACCCAGCGCGGTCGGCGAGCTGGCCGGCACCCTGCCCGTCTCCCGGCCCGCGGTCTCCCAGCACCTCAAGATCCTCAAGACCGCCGGCCTGGTCATCGACGAGCGCGCCGGAGCCCGCCGCATCTACCGGGTCGACCAGTCCGGCCTGCACCGGATGCGCGCCGAGCTGGACACGTTCTGGAACGACGCGCTCGCCGCATACAAGCGTGCAGTAGAAGAGCCCACCAGCAGCGGCGGGAACACCGACCTCGTCCGCGAACCACCGGGAGACAAGCCATGAGCCAGGCGACAGAACCCACCACCGTGACCGCCTCGATCGAGGTGGACGCACCGCAGCGACACGCATTCGAGGTCTTCACCCGCGACTTCGGTGCGTTCAAGCCACCGGACCACAACCTGCTCACCGTGCCGATCGCCGAGACCGTGGTGGAGACCCACGTCGGCGGCCACATCATCGATCGAGGCACCGACGGCAGCGAATGTCGCTGGGCCCGCGTTCTGACCTACGAGCCGTACGACCGCTTCGTGTTCAGCTGGGACATCAGCCCGCGCTGGCAGGTCGAGACCGACCTAGACAAGACCAGCGAGGTCGACGTCACCTTCACACCCTTGGGCGAGGGGCGCACCCGGGTCGACATCGAACACCGCCACCTCGACCGGCACGGTGACGGCTGGACCGGCGTTCGTGCCGGCGTCAGCACCGACGAGGGCTGGCCCCTCTACCTGCACCGGTACGCCGCCCTGCTCAGCGGCTGAGGGCCCCGACCGACCGGAACCCGGCCCGACCGCGCAGGGTGGAAGACTCACCTGATGGCCGACACCAGCGGGCCGGACGAGCACCGGGGCAAGACCTACACCGACCTCGACATGTCCGGGGCCGAGTTCCGGGAGGTCAACCTCGCTGGTGCGCGCATGCGCGGCGTTCTGCTGTTCAACGCCGACATCGACGGTGCCATCGACGGTCTGCGGATCAATGGCGTCGAGGTGACTCCGCTCATCGAGGCCGAACTCGACCGGCGCCATCCCGAACGCACCCGGTTGCGACCCGCCACCGTCGCGGCAGCGGGCGAGGCGGTCGACGTCGTCGAGGCCATGTGGGCGGAGACGATAACCGGCGCTCACGCGATGCCCGCTGAGGCCGTGCACCGATCGGTGGACGGCGAGTGGTCGCTCACCGAGACGCTGCGCCATCTCATCTTCGTCGCGGATGCCTGGTTCGGTCACGCCGTGCTCCGCGAGTCCCGACCCTTCCACCCGGCCGGCCTTCCGCCGTCGTTCATCGACGGTGCGGCGTTCGGCATCGATGCGGCTGCCGACCCGTCGTTCCCGGATGTCGTCGCGTTGCACCGCGAACGCCTCGCGAGCGTGCGAGTTTTCCTCGCGACCGCGACCGACGCCGACCTCGACCGGGTGCGGGAGCCCAACGAGGCGCCCGGTTTCCCGCCGCCCCAGGCCCGGACCGCCGTCGAGTGCCTGGGGGTGTTGTTCAACGAGGAGTGGGCGCACCACCAGTTCGCCATTCGGGATCTGGCACTGCTGGTCGACCACCACGGAGTCGGCAGTTGCGCCCCGGACCGCCCTAGCCGCGTTCGGCCGCGACGATCACGAAGTTCGGCAGGTGCACGTATGCCTCGAGCCCGTCACCGGCGTCGTCCGCGACGGCCGGGTCGAGACCCGGCTCGGCTACCTCGCGAAGCCGGCAGCCGAGCGCGACGAGCTCATTGAGGTAGCTCGACAGCGGACGGTGGAAGTCCGAGGCGTACCTGCCGGGAATCTCGTACTCCTGCAGGTACCGACTCGTCCGGTACTCCCCGTTCTTCCGCCAGGTATCCCAGAGCTGTTCGAACGACGGGTGGTTGATCGAGAATACGAAGATCCCGCCTGGGTCGAGCGCGGTGACGCACGTGCGCATCGCCGCCCGGAAGTCCGGGATCGCGGACAGCACCACGTTGGCCACCACGACGTCGAAGCCGCCCAGAGCGGGAGGGTCGGACAGGTCCGCCTCGACGTACTCGATCCCCAGCGGGTCGGCCGCCTCGGCCTCGACAGCGAAGTCCAGCAGGGACCGCCCGGGCTCCAGACCCACGACCCGGGCGCCCCGGGCTGCGAGCAGGCGACTCAGGTAGCCCTGTCCACTGCCGGCGTCGAGCACCCGACGGCCCGACACGTCGCCCATCATGCGCCAGAGCACCGGATTGAGCAGGTGGCGGCGGCAGAAGTCACCCTCGTCACCGAATTCCGCGTGCGCCGCCCGCGGGATCGCGCCCCAGCGCCGGATAGCCGCCTCGTTCCGGGCCCGCATCGCGTGTTCCTCTCCGTCGATCCGGACGCTGATCCGGCTGGGACCGGCGGCACCTTTGCACAAGTCATGCTGGCCGGGTCCGGGCTGTGTTACACAGTCCATAGCTGAGGGGGCGGATGTGAAACAGCTCAGTGTCGGACTCATCGGGCGGTCACGCAAGGAAAATGAACGCCGGCTGCCGATCCACCCGCTCCACCTCGAGCGCATCGACTCCGACCTCCGGCGGCGGATGTTCCTCGAGACCGGGTACGGCGAGCTCTTCGGCCGCTCCGACGAGGATCTGGCCACAACGGTCGGCGGGGTCCGCCCCCGCGCTCAGCTCTTCGCCGAGTGCGACGTCATCGTGCTGCCCAAGCCGACGGTGGAGGATCTCGCGGAGATGCGCGACGGGCAGATCCTGTGGGGCTGGCCGCACTGCGTCCAGGACCCCGAGTTGACGCAGGTCGCGATCGACAAACGGCTGACCCTGATCGCGTTCGAGGCCATGAACTACTGGACCGGCGAGGGATCCCTGCACCTGCACGTCTTCCACAAGAACAACGAACTCGCCGGCTACTCCTCGGTGCTGCACGCCCTGTCGCTCACCGGCTCGACGAGCGAATACGGGCGCCGGCTGAACGCGGTGGTGATCGGCTTCGGATCGACCGCCCGCGGTGCGGTCTCGGCGCTCAAGGCGATGGGTGTCGGTGCGATAGACGTCCTCACACATCGCCACGTCACCGCCGTCGCCGCGCCGATCCACTCCGCGCGCATCGTGCACTTCGATCACGGTGAGACCGACGTCCACCACCGCAGTGACGTATTCACCGACGCCGGACGTGAGCCGTTGGCCGGCTTCCTCGCCAACCACGACATCATCGTCAACTGCGTACTGCAGGATCCGAACCGGCCGATGATGTTCCTCGACGAAGAGGATCTGCCGGCGCTGGCTCCCGGGACCCTCATCGTCGACGTCTCGTGCGACGAAGGAATGGGCTTCAGCTGGGCCACACCCACGTCGTTCAAGGACCCGATGTTCACGATCGGGAACAACGTGAACTACTACGCCGTGGACCACAGCCCGTCGTACCTCTGGAACTCCGCGACATGGGAGGTCAGCGAGGCGCTCCTGCCGCAGCTTCCGATCGTGCTCGCCGGGCCGGCGGCCTGGGATGCCGACGAGACGATCCGGCGGGCCATCGAGATCAAGGACGGAGTCATCCGCAACCCCGCCATCCTCGCCTTCCAGTCGCGGTCGGCGGACTACCCGCACACCGTCACCACGGTGAAGGTCGGCTGAGGCCCTTGAGGCTGGGAGTCCACCTGCCGCTGGCCGATCTCGGTGACGGCCCGCCGACCGCCGCCGACCTTCGCGCCTACGTCGGCCGGGCCAGGGAGCTCGGCTACACGACGGTCGCCGCCAACGACCACCTCGTCTGGGGCCATCCCTGGCTCGACGGCCCGACGGCGCTCGCCAGCGTGATCGACGCCGCCGGCGACCTGACCCTCGCCACCAGCATCGCCCTGCCCGTCGTACGCCATCCCGTGGTGGTCGCCAAGACGCTGACCACCGTGGCGAGCCTGGCGCAGGGTCCGGTCATCGGCGGCATCGGCCCGGGATCGAGTCCGCTCGACTACGCCGCCGTCGGGGTCCCCTTTAGCCAGCGGTGGGCCCGGTTCGACGAGGCGTTTCGCGTGGTCCGACACCTGGTGCGCGGCGAGCAGGTGGATGCCGGTGACTTCTATCCGGACGCGCCCTCCCTCGCGCCGCTGTCCGACCCCCCGCCGCAGGTCTGGTTCGGCAGCTGGGGATCCGACCGGCGGATCGCCGCCATGGCCGCCGTGGCCGACGGCTGGTTCGCCTCGGCGTACCACGCGACGCCGGACCGGTTCGCCGAGGCACGGGCGCGGCTCGACGAGCACCTGCGCGCCGCCGGTCGCGAGCCGGACGCCGTTCCGGATGCGGTCGCGACCGCGTGGCTCTACGTCACCGACAGCAGGCAGGAGGCCGACCGGGTGCTCGCCGACGTACTCGCCCCGGCCCTCAACCTCGACCCCGCCCAGCTGGCGCACCTTCCGATCGGAAGCCCGGAGCACTGCGCGGAGGTGCTCGCCGGCTACGCCGCCGCGGGGGCACGCGAGGTACTGGTCTGGCCGGTCCGCGACCCACTCGGCCAACTCGAGCGCTGCGCCGCGGCCGCCACGACGATCTGACTTCCCGACAGCCGGTTGTGGGCCGGAATCACGCGGAGTGGGCGGCGAGGATGAGGTCGACCACGCGGTCGGCGTACCGCGTGGTGATCGGCTTTCCGGTGACCAGGAGCCGGAGGAAGAGCGGCGCAACCAGGGTCTCGATCAGCAGGTCGGCGTCGGTCTGCGGGTCGAGCTCACCCCTCTCGATGCCGCGCTCCACGACCGAGCGGGCCAGGCCGAACCGGTGCGTCCAGAACGACGTGGCCACCGCGTCGATGCCCGGAGCCCGGCCGGACTCGGCCACGTAGGTCTGCAGCAGCGTCCGGCTGACCGGCGAGGAGAGGGTGCCGACGATCGCGTGGGTGAGCGCCCGGAGATCCCCGCGGACCGACCCGGTGTCCGGGGTCGGGACGTCGCGCGCCGCCGACGCGAGGACGGCATCGACGACGAGTTGTTCCTTGTCGGCCCAGCGCCGGTAGATGGTCGAACGATGCACCCCGGCCCGAGCCGCGATGCGGTCGAGCCCGAGAGACGCGTAGCCCACCTCGACCAACTCGGCGAGAGTCGCGTCGAGGATGGCCTGGCTCGCCCGCGCCGTCCGGCCGCCCGGCCGGCGCACCGTGTCCGACGAGCCGCGTCGACGCGGCGAGACCGTCACCTTGCCCTCCTCGATGCACCGGCAACCTGCTTGCGCCGCGGACCCGACTCTGCCATCGTAGCCTAAGGCGACACACTGTCGCCTTTGAGATCACGGAGGTCGGCAACAATGCTTCGCATCACCCGGGGTCTGATGGCGCTCGCGGCGCTCAGTGCGCTCGCCGCCACCCTCTCGGGCATCCCGACGGTGCTGAACGCCTCCGCGGGGACCACTGTCGTGGAGACCTGGCGGCTGTGCGGATTCGCGCTCTTCACCGGCCTGTTCACCCTGCTGGCGGTCAACCCCACCGGCCACCGCGGCGTCTGGGAGATCGTCATCGCCAACAAGCTGGCGCTCACCGTCCTGGCCATCGGCTACGCGGCCCATGGGGGCATCGACGGGACGACCGACGTCCTGGTCTGGGACGGACTGCTCACCCTCCTGCTGATCGTCGCCTACGTCAGCTGCCGGGGCTGGCGGAAGGTCGACCGCACGCCGCCTGCGGCCGTCGCCGAGCTTGCCGCGCAAAGCTAGGCTCCTCCGCACGATCGGTCCGGCAGCTGGACGAGGAGTGACATGAGCGCGGCGAGCCTCGACGGCCAGTGGACTCTCTACTACCGGACGCAGGTCGAGGAGCCGGCACCAACGCTCGCCGCCGCGATCGCCGCGGGATACGAGCGGATCGCGGCGACCGTCCCCGGGAACGTCGAGATCGACCTCGTCGCGGCCGGACGGCTGCCGGATCCCTATTTCGGTGACAACATCACCGAGGCGTGGGCGCTCGAGTACGGCGACTGGTGGTACGTCCGCGAGTTCGAGCTCCCCGCCGGCTGGGACGCCGACGCCGAGAGCTACCTCGTCTTCGCCGGCATCGACACGATCGCCGAGGTGTTCCTCAACGGCACCCGCGTGGCGACCGGCGCGAACATGCTGGTGCCGCTCGAGGTGCGCGTCGACGGCCGGCTCGAGGCCGCCAACCAGCTCGCGGTCCACCTCACCTCTGCGATGCGCTACGCCGAGCAGTTCCCTTACGACCCGGTCTACCGGCCGTCCGTCCCCCACCCGGAGTCGCTCTGGGTCCGCAAGGCGCCGCACATGTACGGGTGGGACATCGCCCCGAGGCTGGTCTCGGCCGGGATCTGGCGGCCGGTCACCCTCGTGTCGAAGCGCCGGCCACGCATCGACGAGCTCTACGTCCGCACCACTCGGCTGAGCCCGGCGCACGACCGCGCGACGCTCGAAATCCACTACGTCCTCTCCGATGCGCCGCGCTCCGCCGACTTCACCATCGAGGTGGCGGGAGTGCACGAGGCGACCGGGTCCCGTTTCGACGCCCGCCACGCGGTGCGCTTCAGGTCCGGCCGGTTCAGCATCGAGGTGCCGGACCCGCGGTTGTGGTGGCCCCGCGGCCTCGGTGATCCGGACCTCTACGCGACCGCGGCCACGCTGTCCGTGGACGGCGAGGTCACCGACCGCCGGGACGAGGCGGTCGGCATCCGGGAGATCGCGGTCGAGCGCACCGAGGCCCCGCCGCCCGACGGGCGGTTCGACATCGCGGTCAACCACACCCCGGTGATGGTGGTCGGCACCAACTGGACTCAGCTGGATGCGCTGCACAGCAGGGACGCGGATCGCCTGCCGCAGGCGCTCGACCTGCTCGGCGATCTGGGTTGCAACATGGTCAGGTGCTGGGGCGGCAACGTCTACGAGGACGACGACTTCTTCACCTGGTGCGATCAGCACGGTGTCCTGGTCTGGCAGGAGTTCGCGTTCGCCTGCGCGATCTATCCGCAGGCCGACGAATTCCTCGCGGCGATCGAGGACGAGGCGACGGCGCTGGTCAAGCGGATCCGCAACCACCCGTCACTCGCCCTGTGGTGCGGGGGCAATGAGACCGACGACCTCAGCAACGAACACGGCGTCGACCCCGGCACCGACCGGATCTCTCGCGAGGTGCTGGCCTCCGCCGTAGGCCGGTGCGATCCGGCGCGGACCTACTTTCCGTCGTCGCCGTACTTCAGCCCGGCGCTCTTCGACGGCAAGGGTCCGCTGCCGCCCCCGGACCAGCATCTGTGGGGACACCGGGCCTACTTCAAGAGCGGGTTCTACCGGGACAACACGGCCGCGTTCATCAGCGAGACCGGCTTCCACGGCTGCCCCGCGCCCGCGACGCTCCGCACGTTCCTGCCGGAGGGCCACCACGACGTCGATCCGACCGACCGGATGTGGCGACTGCACGACAGCAACGACCTGCGGGACGACGAACATGCGCAGGACAACCGGATCCAGCTGATGGTCGACCAGACCGCCCTGTTCTTCGGCCGGGCACCGGCCGATCTGTCGACGTTCGCCAGGGCGTCGCAGATCCTGGGCGCCGAGGGCGTGAAGTACATGGTGGAGCAGACCCGGCTGAGCAAGCCGAAGCGGTCCGGCATCCTCTGGTGGAACCTGCTGGACTGCTGGCCGCAGGTGTCGGACGCGGTCGTGGACTACTACTTCCGCAAGAAACTCGCCTACTACTACCTGCGGCGGCTGCACACCCCGGTCTGCTTCATGCTGGGCGAAGAGCGTGGCTGGACCCGGCCGGCCGTCGTCGCGAACGACACCAGGGCGCCGCAGACCGTGACCTACGCCGTCCGCGAGATCCCGTCCGGGACCGTCCTGCTGGACGGCGTCACGACGGTCCCGCCCGGTGAGAACGCGACGGTCGGCGACGTCCCGGTCTCGAGGGTGGGCCAGCGGTGCCTCGGGCTCGAGTTCAGCTATGACGGGCAGGTGCACGGCAACCACTACCTGGAGGCCGCGCCGCCCGTCGACCTCGGGCGCTACCTCACGGAGTGGATGCCGGCGATCGCCGCTCTTGCTCCCCCGATCCCGGTCGACGACATCTGGGCCTGACCGCTCAGGCTCCGGATCGTTCCGGTACGTCGCGGTTGTTCGGGACGAGCTTGTGCGGCTCGCGGTCGGGATCGTCGATCCCGAAACTGATGATGCGCCGCGGATGGATCCGGATGATCGGAGCGTCCGATCCCCCGTCGGCGTCCGTCGGCGACTCGAGCGCCTCGGCGTCACCGCGGATCTCCAGGCACCGGACCCGCCACGGGTCGACGGACGGGAGATCGTCGACGACGAACGCGACCCGGCCGTTGTCGGCGACGTTGCGGAACTTGCGGCTGGCGGCCATGTTGAAGCCGCCGATGTCGATCGTCGCCGTCGCGGCGTTGTAGTGGAACCCGACCGGGCTCACCTGCAGCGTCCCGTCCGGCTGGACGGTCGCGAGGCGGCCGAGTCGCTGGCTGGAGAGGTAATCGAGCTCTTCGTGGGTGAAGGTCATGGCCCCTCGCCGTCCGGGCCGGTCCGTGGTGCCGGCCGCTTCACCGACGAGGGTAGGACTTCGACAAAGGTTGAGGTCAACCCGGCCCGGCGTCCGGGTGGATCAGACCTGCTGCGTGGCGACGATGCCGCGCCACAGCACGAGGAGGTAGCCGGCCGCGACAAGCAGCGCGACGATGCCGGCGGCGAGCCACTGACCGGCGCCGGTGTTGATGACCGCGCGGTCGACGCCGTACCCGGTGAGCCAGACGCCGACGACGCCGAACAGCACCACCCCGACGAGCGCAGTCGCCATGGACAGCTCCGGCCGGACGGCCCAGGTCGTACGCCGCCGCCACCACAGCAGGCCCACCAGCAGCACCAGGCCGACGACACCCGCGGCGACGCGCTGCAGGATCGCGTCGTCCTGTCCCTCCGCCAGGGCGGCCTGCGCACAGGTGGCGGCGGCGGGTTGGACGGCCAGGAAGTGCGCGCACGATCCCAGGTCGTAGTGGGTGCCCGGGGCGTCGGCGAAGACGGCGCCCGTCCCGAACGGGACGGTCAGCAGCCAGGCGATCACGCCGCTGACCCCGATCGCGATCAGGCCGACGACGGCCAGCTGCCAGCCCTGGACCGTGGCCCCCACGACCAGGGTGCGGATGGCCCGCGGGCGGTGCGCGGCGTTCAGCCCAGTGGCGACCTTCCGCGCCGACCCGAACGCCGCGACGGCATCGCGGGCGGCGTCCTGCGGATCGCGGCCGGCGCGGACCCCGGCCTCCGCCCGGTCGCGCAGATGGCTTTCGCACTCGAGCAGGCTGCGGCGTACGTCGGCCGGGGTGCCGCGCAACCAGCCGAGCAGATCGTCGAGGTAGGACTCGATCGGGTCGGCGTCCCGACGCCGCGGGGTGGCGCTCACGCCGTACCCGCCAGGACTGCCCCGATCCCCGAGCTGAAGTTGCGCCATGCGCTGCGCTCGGCCCGGAACGCCGCCGCCCCGTCGCCGGTGAGCTGATAGGTGCGGCGCCGCCGGCCGCCCGCCTGGCTCCACGCACTGGACAGCCGCCCGGCGGCCTCCAGCCGGTGCAGCGCGGGGTAGACCGTGCCCTCGGGCAGGTCGAACGTCCCGTCGCTGCGATCCCGCAGAGCGGTGATGATCTCGTAGCCGTGCGCAGGACCGGACTGCAGAACGGCCAGCAGCAGGAGGTCGAGGTGCCCCTTGAGCTGCTCCCGCGCCAGTGACCGCTCCGGCCTCTTCCGGTCCGCCATACCTAGTAACACTAGGGTTAGCCGGGGCTCGGTGACAAGCAGATGGGCCGAATTCGCGAAACCCGCCGGGGTGCCGGCCTCACATCCGACCGGTCTGGCACGTTGGCTCAGTGTGGGACGCGAACCATTCGACACGATCGTGGAGCGGTACGGGCCGACCGTGCTGCGGGTGTGCCGTGCAGTCCTCGGGCCGGTAGACGCCGACGACGCCTGGTCGGAGACCTTCCTGTCGGCGCTGCAGGCCTACCCGACGCTGCGGCCCGGCAGCAACGTCGAGGCGTGGCTGGTCACGATCGCGCACCGCAAGGCGATCGACCAGGTGCGCACCCAGCGGCGGGCGGTCCCCACCGACACCCTGCCGGAACGGCCCGAGCACGCACGGTCACCCGGGCGGCTGGGAGTCCGACCTGTGGGCGGCGTTGAAGGCGTTGCCGCTCAAACAACGCGAGACGGTCGCCTACCACTACCTCGCCGGCCTGCCCTACGCCGAGGTCGCCGACATCGTCGGCGGCACCCCCGACGCGGCCCGCCGGGCCGCCGCGGACGGCATCGCCGCCCTCCGCCGGACCTACCTGCGGCCAGACGATCAACACCGCAGCATGCGCGCACCGAAGGAGAAGCGTCATGATGACCAGCCCGAAGACCCCGAGCCAGGACGACCTGTTCGCGGCACTCCCCGTCGTCGACGAGGCCGCCGAGCGCCGGCTGCGTGCCCGGCTGGTCACCGCAGCCGCCGACGCCGGGATCCTCGACGTCGCCTTCCGCACCGTCGACACCCCGATCGGTGCGCTGCTGCTCGCCGCCACCGACCGCGGGCTGGTCCGGGTGGCCTTCGCCAGCGAGGACCACGACCGGGTGCTCGAGCAACTCGCGACGGCGATCAGCCCACGCGTGCTGCGCGCGCCGGCCCGGCTGGACCTCGCCGCGCACGAGATCGAGGAGTACTTCGCTCGGCCGGCGGACCCTGTTCGACCTGCCGCTGGACTTCCAGCTCTCGTCCGGCTTCCGCCGTACCGTGTTGGCCCACCTGCCCGACATCGCCTACGGCACGACGGCCAGCTACGCGGCGATCGCCACCGCCGCCGGCAGCCCGAAGGCGGTACGCGCGGTCGGAACGGCCTGCGCGACCAACCCGCTGCCGGTCGTCGTGCCCTGCCACCGGGTGGTGCGCAGCGACGGAACCCTCGGTCGCTACGCCGGCGGTGCCGAGGCGAAGCGCACCCTGCTGACCCTGGAGGCGGGCGCGTGAAGTCCGTCGAACCGGCTCGACTGGCCGGCGCTGGCCGACGAGGTCGACGACTTCGGGTGCGCGCAGACCCCGCAACTGCTGACGCCGGCGGAGTGCCGTTCCATCTCGGACCTGTACGACGACGACGGAGCGCTTCCGGTCCACGATCGACATGGCCCGCTACCGCTTCGGATCAGGGCAGTACCGCTACTTCGCCGCCCCGTTCCCCGAGGTGGTGGCGGGCCTGCGGGAGGCGTTCTATCCGCACCTGCTGCCGATCGCCCGGGACTGGGCGGAGCGGCTCGGCAAGCCCGCACCCTGGCCGGACACTCTCGCCGAGTGGCTCGACATGTGCCACGCGGCGGGCCAGACCAAGCCGACCCCGATCCTGCTGCGCTACCACGAGAACGACTGGAACGCGCTGCACCGGGACCTCTACGGCGACCTGGTCTTCCCGCTGCAGGTCGTCGTCGGCCTCGACCGGCCGGGCGTGGACCACACCGGCGGCGAGTTCCTGCTCGTCGAGCAACGGCCGCGGGCCCAGTCCCGCGGCACGGTCACGTCGCTGCAGCAGGGGCACGGCCTGATCTTCACCACCCGCGACCGCCCGGTGCGCTCCGCCCGCGGCTGGTCGGCGTCGCCGGTGCGGCACGGCGTCAGTACCGTCCGGTCGGGGACCCGGCACACCCTGGGCCTGGTCTTCCACGACGCCGCATGACGGATCCGCCGCGGCCACCGGTGCCGTCGCAGTCGATGCCGCCGTCGCCCCCGGCGCCGCTGCCTCTGCCGCTGCCGCGGGCCCGGCGCGAGATCGCACCGGGCGCGGTCCACCTTCCGGACTGGCTCGGCGTCGTACAGCAGCGTGAGCTCGCCGAGTCCTGCCGCGGATGGGCCGCCGGACCGGTCCCGATCCGCGCGGCCCGCCTGCCCGGCGGTCATCAGATGTCGGTGCGGACGGTCTGCCTCGGCTGGCACTGGCAGCCCTACCGCTACACCCGCACCGCCGAGGACGTCGGCGGCGGGCCGGTCGCGGAGTTCCCGGACTGGCTCGCCGACCTCGGCCGCGCCGCGGTCGCGGACGCATACGGCGATCCGGCCGCCGCCGCCGACTACCGGCCGGACACCGCGCTCATCAACTTCTACGACGACGCCGCGCGCATGGGCATGCACCAGGACAAGGACGAGCGCAGCGACCAGCCCGTCGTGTCGCTCAGCATCGGTGACCGGTGCGTGTTCCGGTTCGGCAATACGGTCAACCGCAACAAGCCCTACACCGACCTCGAGTTGGTCTCCGGCGACCTGTTCGTCTTCGGGGGGCCGTCCCGCTTCGCCTTCCACGGGGTCCCGAAGGTCTACCCCGGGACGGCCGATCCCGCCTCGGGTCTGCGTACGGGGCGGCTCAACCTCACGATGCGGGTCACCGGACTGAGCTGACGCTCGCCCACCGCAGCAGCCGCCGACATCGTGCGTCCTACGTCGCCCACCCGCCAGGCCCGCCCCCGACATCGTGCGTCCTACTCGCACATCCGGGCCCAAGATGCGAGTACGGCGCACGATGTCGACCCGGCCGACCCACAACCACCCGCCGCCCGCCAGACCCCCGGCCGGCAAGCCTGCGGACCCCGAAACTGGCGACCTCGGCCTTCCGAGACATCGGGTGTTCTGACAGCATGCTCGTGTGCGTGACCGTCTGGGGCGCATGCGCGGTGGCGCCCGGAGCGGAGGTGGCAATGGCCGGAACGACTCTCACTGAGCAGGGAATCCGAAAGATCCGAGGCTTGATCGAGGACGGCGAGCTCCGGCCCGGATCACGGCTCCCCCCGGAGGGCGACCTGGCGACCCTCATCGGCACGTCGCGCAACACCGCGCGGGAGGCGGTGAGCGCCCTCGCCAACGCGCGGGTCCTCGACGTCCGGCGCGGTGACGGTACCTATGTCACGAGCCTCAGCCCCAAACTCCTCCTCGAGGGCTTCGGGCTCGCGATCGACCTGCTGCAGGAAGACCGGATCCTCGAGATCCTCGAGGTACGCCGGGTCCTGGAGCCGGTGGCGACCGGGCTGGCCGCGCAGCGCGTCTCCGACGAGATGCTCGTCCGGATCCGGGAGTGCCTCGACCGGATGCGGGAGTGCGCCCACGACAGTGACGACCTGGTCACCCACGATGCCGAGTTCCACGCGCTCGTCGCCGAGGCGGCCGCGAACCAGACCCTCGCCTCGATGCTCGACGGTCTGTCCCGGCGGACGATCCGGGCCCGCGCGTGGCGGGGGGCGGTCGAGGCCGGCTCGGCCCAGATGACGATCGAGCAGCACACGAGCATCCTCGCTGCGCTGGAGGGCAGGGACCCGGCACTCGCCGAGGCCACCGCACTGATCCACGTGGCGACGAGCCAGGAGTGGTTCGCCCGGATGACCGCCTCGCTCAATACCGACAGTTCCCCGACGATCTGAGAGGTAACGACGCGTGATGGATGACGGAGCAGCCGACGCCGGAGCAGGCAACGCCGGAGAATCGAACGCGGGAGCAGTCGACGCCGGAGCACCGAACGCCGGAGTAGCGGACGTCGCCCTGGATCAGCGCGCGGCGGAGACCCGTCGCGACGGTCTCCTCTCCTGGACCGCCGGCGGCGTGTCGATGCTGCTGTCGGCGTCGCCCGACGGGCCGGTCGCACTGGTCGGAATGCGGGCCGGATCGGAGCCGCAGTGGTCCGACGCCGCGGTCGACAAGGCGCCCCCGCTCGTCGAGCTCAGCGTCGGCGCGCACGGGCGGGTCGGCTCCAGCACGAGTGCCCAGCACCGCGACTACGCGGGTTCCGCGGCGCTGCGCTACCACCGGCACGACCTGGTCCACGACGGCGACCGGGAGCGCATCGACGTCATCCAACGCGACCCGGCGACCGGGCTCGAGGTGACCACCCGGTTCGAGCACCTGCCCGGCGCCCATGCCCTGCGGACGACCACGACGGTGGAGAACCTCGGCGGCTACACCGTCCGCCTCCACTTCGTCTCGAGCCTCACCCTCACCGGTTTCGTCGAGCCGCCCGCCCGCGCCTTCCCGGACGCGCTGCGTCTGCACTACGCCCGCAACGCGTGGACGGCCGAATTCCGCTGGCAGGACGTCAGCCTGGAGCAGGCCGGCATCGTGGACATCGGGCCGAGCGGGCGCCGGGGCACGTCGAAGGGCCGGTTCGCGATCCAGAGCACCGGCACCTGGTCCACCGGTGACTACCTCCCGGTCGGTGCCATCGAGAACGTCGAGACCGGCGAGACCTGGAGCTGGCAGATCGAGCACAACGGCGGTTGGCAGTGGCAGGCGCTCGACCGGGCCGGCGACGTCTACGTCGGCCTGAGCGGTCCCACCGACACCGACCACCAGTGGTCGGCCGAGCTGCGGCCCGGCGACAGCTTCACGACCGTGCCCGCGGCGATCGCGGTCACCACCGGCGGTTTCGCCGCCGGCCTCGTGCGAGCTCAACCGCTACCGCCGCGCGATGCGCCGTCCCAACGAGGACAACCGCACGCTGCCGGTGATCTTCAACGACTACATGAACTGCCTGAACGGTGACCCGACCACCGAGAAGCTGCTGCCGCTGATCGAGACCGCGAGCCGGCTCGGCAGCGAGTACTTCGTCATCGACGCCGGGTGGTACTCCGACGCCCCGGGCTGGTGGGAGACGGTCGGGGCGTGGGAGCCGTCCACGCGGCGGTTCCCCGACGGCGGACTCGCGCGCCGTCACCGACCGGATCCACGCCGCCGGTATGCGCCCCGGCCTCTGGGTCGAGCCCGAGGTCGTCGGCGTCGACAGCCCGGTCGCCGAACTCCTCCCCGCCGACGCGTTCTTCCAGCGCGACGGGGAGCGGATCGTCGAGAGCCGTCGCTACCACCTCGACTACCGCCACCCCGCGGTGATCGAACGCATGGACCAGGTCATCGACCGGCTGGTCGCCGACTTCGGTCTCGGCTACTTCAAGTTCGACTACAACATCGACCCGGGGCTCGGCACCGACGTCGGCGGCGGCGCTCCGGGGCAGGCGCTGCTCGACCACAACCGCGCGTTCAGCCGCTGGCTCGACGGCCTCTTCGCCCGGCACCCCGACCTGGTCATCGAGAACTGCTCGTCCGGCGGCATGCGGGTCGACTACAGCCAGCTGAGCCGGCTGTCGATCCAGTCCACGACCGACCAGACCGATCCGCTGGCGTTCGTGCCGATCGCCGCCGCGGCGCCCTCGGCCCTCACGCCGGAGCAGGCGGCCAACTGGGCCTACCCGCAGCCGGACTGGTCCGACGACGTCAACGCGCTCACCATGGTCAACGCGCTGCTCGGCCGCGTCCACCTCAGCGGCCGGGTCGACCTTCTCGACGCCGGGCAGCTCGCCCTGGTGGCCGACGGAGTCTCCGTCTACAAGCAGATCCGGCCGGACCTCGCCGGTAGCGACCCGTTCTGGCCGCTCGGCCTGCCCGGCTGGTACGACGACTGGTGCAGTCTCGGCCTGCGCAGCGAAGCGCAGGACCTGATCGCGGTGTGGCGACGCGGCGGCGAGCAGACGGTGCGGCTACCACTCCCCCAGTTGCGCAGTCGCGACGTCACCGCCGATGTGCTCTATCCCGGCACTACCCCGGCGCGGGTCTACTGGGATCAGAGCGAGGGCACGCTCGACGTCACCCTGCCGGAGGCGCCGATGGCCTGCCTGTTGCGGCTCCGGGACAGCTGACCCACTACGCCTGTGACAGGCGGTCGGTGAGGGTCGCCACACCGTCGCCGCTGAGCTCGCCGAGCCCGGCCGCGCGGCCGGTCATCGCCATGATCAGGGGAAGCAGCGGGCCGGTGACGAGTGGGCCGTCGCCGGCCGACCAGTCGGCGTCCGTGGC
This sequence comes from uncultured Actinomycetota bacterium, assembly GCA_963828605.1. Classification (GTDB taxonomy): domain Bacteria; phylum Actinomycetota; class Actinomycetes; order Mycobacteriales; family QHCD01; genus DASXJE01. The sequence goes on from CAWHER010000001.1 coordinate 1,813,094, forward strand.
CCGCAGCGCGATCCCCTGGGTGCGCTGCTTCCCGCGGATCGGGGCGCCGGCCTTCTTGTAGTTCGCGGCGACGGCGACGAGGTGCTCGGCGGGGTGCGTCCCGGCCGGGCCCAGCGCCTGCCGCACGTCCTCGCCGTGCACGATGATCTCGCCGAGCAACGCCGTACCCGGTTGGGTGCGGGTCGCGACCAGTGCCTCGAGCGCCGAGACGAACTCGTCCGGTGTGCGGTCGACCTCCCGGGCGATCGCCTTCGCGTTCATCGCGTCGAAGGACATCCGGGCGCCGATCATCCCGCGGATGAATCGGGGCGGAGTGCTCTTCGCGCCGGCGATCAGATGGGCGACGACGTCCTTGACCCGCCAGCCCTCGGCGAGTGAGGGGCGGCCCCAGTCGGCCGGGGACAACGTCCGGAGATAGTCGACGAAATCGGCCCGCTCGGCGTGCAGCATCGGCCAGACTTCTGCGCTCATCAGGTCTCCTGACGGTGCGTTCGCGGTGGCTCTATCCGGAAGACGGGATGGTCGGGGGCGATCCCCCGCAGTTCGTCGTCGGAGGCGTCGGCGTCGACGCCGCCGAAGAAGACGCCGGTCTCAGACTTCCATTTGCGGAGGTACCCGCGCAGGATCGGCGCCTTCTCGGTGTCGGGGATCTCCACCACGCTGAACTGCTCCGTGTGCCGCCCCAGCCGCAGGGCCCCCTCCTCCGAGACCCGGATGTTGCGAACCCACTGCGTCTCGCCGCGCGGGGCGACGAGGTAGCGCACGCCGTCCAACGTCAGCGGGTTCACCGGCGTCTCACGGATCGCTCCACTGCTGCGGCCGCGAACCTGCAGGACCCGCGAGCCCCGCAGGCTCAGCCCGGACCGGGTCAGCCAGGCCACCATCGGGTTGGCGACGTGATTGGTGAACCACCCGGGCTTGGCGTAGTGCGGTTCGCTCATCTGATCATCGTGCCAGTACGCCGCCCGTTTGGGGCTCAGCCCGGGTCGATCCCCCACGCGCCGTGCCATTCCTCGCCCGGCGCCAGCACGATCAGGCCGTCACCGGAGTTGAAGGCGTCCGGTGCGCAGGTCATCGGCTCGATCGCCAGCGCATCGGTGCGACCGTCGAACCGGTCGCCGGTGAAGACCTGGACGTAACCGAACTTGCGGTCCATCCACACCTCGACTGCGCGGCCCTCGATCACCGACAGCCGCACCCGCGCGAACCCGTCCTCGTCGCGGTGGAGGTCGGTGAAGCCGGTGTCCAACCGCAACGGGCCGAGCCGCCGGCCGGCGCGCAGGTCGTAGTCGGACCCGTCGACCTGCTCGGAGCCGACCGGGATCTTGTGGTCGTCGACCAGGAGCCGGCGGCCGGCCGGCACCTGCAGCCAGACGTCGTCGAAGGGCACGCCCCCGAGGTCGAGGTAGGGGTGCACGCCGAGCCCGAACGGCGCAGGCCGGTCACCGAGATTGGTCGCCGTGTGCTCGACCGCGAGCCCGCCCGGACCGACCGTCCACCGGACGGTGACCTTGACCTCGAACGGGTAACCGGTCTGTGGGGGCACGTCGACGGCCAGGGCGATCGAGTCGCTCCGCTCGTCGACAATCGTCCACCGCGCCCATCTCGCCAGGCCGTGGATCGCGTTGCCCGCGTCGGGTTCGGTGAGCGCCAGTTGGTGGTCCTCGTCGGCGAACCGGTAGCGGCCACCCCCGGTGCGGTTGGGCCAGGGGGTGAGCACCGAGCCGGCGCACTTGGGCGCCATCATCGACTCGGCGTAACCGGCGATCACGGCCTGGCCCTCGACGTCGTAGCGGCGGATCCCGCCGCCGACCTCGACCGCGACGGCACGGTGGTCCCCCGCGACGATCGGATGCTGGCGCCCGGAGGGCGCGCGATGGTCCTCGGTCACGCGTACACCGTAGCCTCACGGTCACCTGCGTCCGGCGAGGAGCGATGAGCGACGACACCAGAAGCGGTCCGGCCGAGGTCCCGGAGGGCGCCGGGCTCGACGAGTTGCGCGCCGCGGCCGGCGCGTGCCATGCCTGCCCGCTGTGGGAACCGGCGACGCAGACGGTCTTCGGGTCCGGGTCGGCCTCGGCGCGGATGCTCTTCGTCGGGGAGCAACCCGGCGACGTCGAGGACCGGCGCGGCCAGCCCTTCGTGGGGCCGGCCGGGCGGCTGCTGGACGACGCCCTGGTCGACGCCGGCATCGACCGGTCCCTGGCCTACGTGACCAACGCGGTCAAGCACTTCCACTTCCGGCCGACGCCCAAGCGGCGGCTGCACCAGACCCCGACCGTCGAGCACGTCACGGCCTGCCGGCCGTGGCTCGACGCCGAACTGGCCGTGGTGGCACCCGAGGTGGTGGTCTGCCTCGGCGCGACGGCCGCGCGGGCGCTGCTCGGCCAGGGCTTCCGCATCACCCGCTCGCGAGGCACCCTCATGCCCTTCGACGGACCGTCCGCCGTCGAGGAGGCCGGGATCCACTCGGCGTGGATCCTGGCGACGACCCACCCGTCGGCCGTCCTGCGTACGCCGGACGAGGAACGGAAGCAGGCCTACGACGCGCTCGTGCACGACCTCACGGTGGCGGCCGGCGCGCTGGCCTAGTCGACGTCGACCGTGGCGACGTCCGGTGGGTGGCGGGCGTCGTAGCGGAGCAGCGCCGGGACGAGCGCGGCGACGAGAAGCACGCCGAACACGCACAGCAGGCCGCCCACGACCGAGGCCATGCCCGCGGACATGAACGACGCGAACCCACCGGCCCGGAGGTCGCCCAGCCGCGGCCCACCGGCGACTACCACGATGAAGACGCCCTGCAACCGACCGCGCATCTCGTCGGGGGCGTCGGTCTGCAGCATCGAGGACCGGAAGACCGCACTGACCATGTCGCCGGCTCCCGCGACGGCCAGGCAGAGCACCGCGAGCGGGAGAGACCGGGCCAGGCCGAACGCGGTGATCGACAGACCCCACACCAGGACCGCACCGATGATCGCCACGCCCTGCCGGTTGATGCGACTGAGCCAGCCGCCGGAGAGCGCGGCGGCCAGCGCCCCGATCGCGCTTGCGGCGTAGAGCCAGCCGAGTGCGTCGGCCCCGCCGAACGTCGTCGTCGCCAACTGGGGGAAGAGGGCGCGCGGCCAGCCGAACACCATCGCGATGATGTCGACGAGAAAGGTGGTGAGCAGCACCGGCCGGGCGGCGAGGAACCGGAAGCCTTCGGCGACCGAGGCGACCCCGGCGCGGCGTACCGTCTCCGGCCGCAGCGGATGGCAGCCGCAGGATCGTGTAGAGCGCGACCAGGAAGGTCGCGGAGTCGACGAAGTAGCCCCAGGGCAAGCCGCCGGCGGCGATGAGTACGCCGGCGAGCAGCGGACCGATGATGACCCCGGCGTTGAACACCACCTGGTTCAGCGCGTTGGCGGCCGGGACCTGGGCGGGGCGGCACCAGCCGCGGGATGACGGTGCTGCGGGCCGGGGAGTTGACCGCGAACAACGCCGACTGCACGCCGACGAGGGTCCACAGCACGGGCAGCGAACCGGGCCGGCGAGCAGCGCCTGCACCCATAGCGCAAGGCTGGTCAGGGCCAGCCCGGAGCCGGTGATCAGCAGCAGGGTGCGGCGGTCCATCGCGTCGGCGATCGCCCCGCCGAAGAGGCCGAACACGATCAGCGGCAGCAGCGCGACCATGTGGTCAGGCCGACGTCGAGGGAACTGTGGGTCACGGCATAGACCTGCACGGGTACGGCGACGACTGGTCATCTGGCTGCCGATCACCGTCACGGTCTGGCCGAGCCAGAGGCGGCGGAAAGCGGGCACCGGCAGCGGGCGCGTGTCGACGGCGATTCCGCGTAGACGGCGGGAACCGAGGCAGGTCATGCCGGTCAGGGAGCGAGTCGTTCGGTCACCCAGGGCCCGTCCGCGGCGCTCCGTAGCGGTACCGCAGCCGGTCGTGCAGCCGGTCCTCCCGGCCCTGCCAGAACTCGACCGTCGACGGGCGGATGCGGAGCCCGCCCCAGAAGTCCGGCAGCGGCACCGTGGCGTCTCGGGATAGCTCGGCGGCGAGCCGGTCCCGCTCGGCCTCGCAGGGTGGCCCGGTCGGATGACCGCCGACTGCTCGCTGATGCTGGCCGCGAGCTGCGACCCGTGCGGCCGGGAATGGAAGTAGTGCTCGGACTCCTCGCGCGCGCTACCCGTTCCACGGTGCCGTCGACGACGAACCTGGCGTTCCATCGCGTACCAGGGGAAGACCGCGCAGGCCCTGGGATTGTCGGCGAGCTCACGGCCCTTGCGCGAGTCGTAGTTGGTGAAGAACACCAGGCCCCGCTCGTCGTACCCCTTGAGCAGGACGGTGCGGGCGCTCGGCCGCCGTCGGGGCGTCGCGGTGGCGACGACCATCGCGTTGGGCTCGGGGAAGGCCTGGCTGTCCACCGCCGCGGCGAGCCAGATCCGGAACTGACTGTGCCAGTCGGGCTGCAGATCGGCCTCGGCCAGCGCCTCGGCGCGGTAGGAGCGGCGCATCGCCGCGACCCGGGTCGCGGGGTCGGCAGGGTCCGGCGCTTCGCCTCGGTCCCCGGTCACCATCGCCTCCCTTTCCGTCCCGCATCCTCGCATAACGCCGACACCGGTTAGAGATCACCCGGGTGGGGATACCGTCGAGTAGCCCCCGCCTGAGCGGGCCCCGCCGGGTCGGTCAGAATGACCCGACCAGACTTCATCGACGAGGATCGGAGCAGGCTCGATGCCGGACTTCACGCCCGGGCTCGAAGGCGTCGTCGCGTTCGAGACCGAGATCGCCGAGCCGGACAAGGACGGCGGCGCACTGCGTTACCGCGGGGTCGACATCGAGGACCTCGTCGGGAAGGTGACCTTCGGCAACGTCTGGGCCCTCCTGGTGGACGGCCGGTTCGGCCCGGGCCTGCCGCCCGCCGAGCCGTTTCCGCTGCCGGTGCACACCGGCGACGTCCGGGTCGACGTGCAGGCCGCCCTCGCGATGGTGTCCCCGATCTGGGGTTACAAGCCGCTGCTGGACATCTCCGACGACGAGGCCCGCGACAACCTCGCCCGCTCGGCCGTCATGGCGCTGTCCTATGTCGCCCAGTCCGCGCGCGGGATCGGCGTTCCCGCCGTACCGCAGTCGCGGATCGACCGGTCGGAGACCATCGTCGAGCGGTTCATGGTGCGCTGGCGCGGCGAGCCCGACCCGAAGCACATCGCGGCCGTCGACGCCTACTGGACGTCGGCCGCCGAGCACGGGCTGAATGCCTCGACGTTCACCGCCCGGGTGATCGCGTCCACCGGGGCGGACGTGGCCGCGGCGATGTCCGGCGCCATCGGCGCGATGTCGGGCCCGCTGCACGGCGGCGCCCCGGCGCGGGTGCTGCCGATGATCGAGCAGGTCGAGCGCAGCGGCGACGCCGGGCGGGTGGTCCGCGAGATCCTCGACCGGCACGACCGGCTGATGGGGTTCGGGCACCGCGTCTACCGGGCCGAGGACCCGCGCGCCCGGGTACTGCGCCGGATGTGCAAGGAGCTGAACTCGCCCCGCTACGACGCGGCCGAGGCGCTCGAGCAGGCGGCCCTGGCCGAGCTCAGGGAGCGGCGCCCGGACCGCCCGATCGAGACCAACGTGGAGTTCTGGGCCGCGGTCATCCTCGACTTTGCCGAGGTGCCGCCGCACATGATGCCGGCGATGTTCACCTGCGCGCGTACGGCGGGCTGGAGCGCGCACATCCTGGAGCAGAAGCGGGCCAACAAGCTTGTGCGCCCCTCCGCCCGCTACGTCGGCCCGGCCCCCGCCAGCCCGAGGACGTCGACGGCTTCGACGAGATCGACATCCTCTGACCCACCGGGGTGGGCGCGGAGCCGCGGGATGGCGGCTGGGAGACTGGACGCCGTGACCGACACCGACACCGCGCTGCTGATCCCCGACTCGCTCAAGCCGGCCGACGGCCGCTTCGGCAGCGGACCGTCCAAGGTGCGACCGGAGGCGCTGGCCGCCCTCGCCCGCGACGGCGCGCTCACCCTCGGCACCTCCCACCGGCAGAAGCCGGTCAAGGACCTCGTCCGCCGGGTCCGGTCCGGTCTGCGTGAGCTCTTCGACCTGCCGGACGGCTACGAGGTCGTGCTCGGCGTCGGCGGAGCGACCGCGTTCTGGGACATCGCCGCCTTCGGCCTGGTCCGCGACCGCATCCAGCACCTGTCCTTCGGCGAGTTCTCCACGAAGTTCGCCTCGGTGACCAAGGGCGCGCCGTTCCTCGGCGAGCCGACCATCCGGACCGCCGAGCCCGGCTCCCGGCCGGAGCCGCTCGCCGAGGCCGGCGTCGACGCCTACGCCTGGCCGCACAACGAGACCTCGACGGGGGTCATGGCGCCGGTCCGGCGGGTGCCCGGCGCCGACCCCGACGCACTGGTGCTCATCGACGCGACCTCCGGTGCGGGCGGCCTGCCGGTCTCGGTCGCCGACGCCGACGTCTACTTCTTCGCCCCGCAGAAGTGCTTCGCCTCCGACGGCGGTCTGTGGCTGGCCCTCTTCTCCCCCGCCGCACTGGCCCGGGCCGGCGAGATCGCCGCCGCGCCGCGGTGGATCCCGCCGTTCTACGACCTGCCGACCGCGATCGACAACTCGGTGAAGGACCAGACCTACAACACGCCGGCGGTGGGCACCCTGTGGCTGCTCGCCGACCAGGTCGAGTGGCTCAACGGAAACGGCGGGCTCGACTGGGCGGTCGCCCGCACCGCGGACTCCTCCGGTCGGCTCTACGGGTGGGCGGAGAAGTCGGCGTACGCCGAGCCGTTCGTCCCCGACCCCGCCGACCGGTCCCAGGTGGTCGGCACGATCGACTTCGCCGAGTCGGTCGACGCGGCCGCCGTCGCGGCGACGCTCTGCCGAAACGGCATCGTCGACACCGAGCCCTACCGCAAGCTCGGGCGCAACCAACTGCGCATCGGCATGTACCCCGCCGTCGAGCCGGACGACGTCGAGGCCCTCACCGCGTGCATCGACTACGTCGTCGAGCGGATCTGAGCACACATCTCCCCGCGTGGCCGGTGTCACTGGACCCGTCGGCTGTCGTAGGGTCCTAGCGAGCACTCACGCCCGGCAGACGAGCCCGGCAGAGATAGGGGGCCCGACCATGCGCCAGCTCCGTTTCGTCGGTGTGGCGGAGGACGGCACCCATCTGGTGCTGCAGACCGACCCCACCAGCGACGCGAGCAACGGTGTCGAGCAGTTCCTGCTGCCCGTCGACGAACGGCTGCGGGTGGCCTCGCGCGGTGACCGCAGCCGGCTCGGCCAGATCGAGATCGAGCTGGAGAGCACGCTGCGGCCGAAGGAGATCCAGGCCCGGATCCGTGCCGGCGAGACGCCGGAGGAGGTCGCGGCCGCGGCCAACGTCCCGGTCGAGCGGGTCCTGCGGTTCGCCTACCCGGTGCTGCAGGAGCGCGAGCAGGTCACGATCGAGGCCCGCCGCACCCGGATCCGCCGCAGCGACACCGCGCAGCGGCTCGGCGCACAGGTCGAGGACCGGCTCTCCCGGCAGGGCGTCGACCCGTCGGGCACCGCCTGGGACGCCTACCGGCGCGAGGACGGCACCTGGTGGCTGACTTTGTCCTGGCGCGCCGGCAAGCGTGAGCAGCGCGCCCAGTGGGCGTTCGACCTGCCCGGACGCACACTCACGCCGGCCGACGACCTCGCCGCGGAATTGCAGGCCGAGCAGCCCCGCAAGCGCTCCGTGGCCGCCGTGCCGTTCGTCCCCGAGGAGGAGGACGACGAGCCGCCGGCCGCCCGTCCCGCACCGCGCCGCCGCTCGCCCCGCCGGTCCGAGCCGGCGTCGCGGGCGGTCGAGGTCACGCCGGCCAGCCCGATCTCGATGGTCCCGAGCCCGGAACCGGACGAACAGCCCGAGGACGAGCCCGCGTCGACCGTTCCGGAGCCGCACGCGGCCGCCTCGGAGCAGCCGGAGAAGGCCGAGCGCGGCCGCAAACCCAAGGTTCCGTCGTGGGATGACATCGTGTTCGGGACCCGCGGGGGACGCGCCTGACCGGCCGATAACCAGGTGAGCCCATCGGGGCAGCAGAGGTAGCCTGCTCCATGCGATGAGCTCCCCTGTCGACCGCGGGTCGAAACTCTCTTCTTTGTGGCGCCTGCGTACCTACGTCCGGCCGTATCTCGGGCATCTGCTGCTGATGACCGTTGCGGCCATGCTCGCGACCGGAGCGCAGATCGCGGTGCCGCTGCTCACCCGGCAGATCATCGACGGACCGATCCGGCACGGTAACCGCGGCGCGATCATCCCGCTCGGTCTGCTCGCCCTGCTCTTCGGTACGGCGGAGGCGGTGCTGGTCTTCATCCGGCGCTGGACCACGCAGGGCTCCTCGCTGGGTCTGGAGACCGACGTACGGCGGGACCTCTACCACCACCTGCAGCGTCTCCCGGTGGCCTTCCACGACCGCTGGCAGTCCGGCCAGCTGCTCTCCCGGGCCACCACGGACCTGTCCACGGTGCGCCGGTTCATCGGCTTCGGGCTGGTCTTCCTGGTCGTCAACTTCGCGACGTTCATCGTCGTGTCGGTGATGCTGATCGTCGTCTACCCGCCGCTGGGCGTCCTGGTGACGCTCTGTGCGCTCCCGCTGGCCTGGGTGTCGCTGCGGTTCGAGCGGCGCTACAAGAAGCAGGCCCGGCGGGTGCAGGACCAGCAGGGTGAGATGGCCACGTCGGTCGAGGAGTCCGCGCTCGGGATCCGGGTCATCAAGTCCTTCGGCCGCCGGCACCTGGTCTTCGGCAAGTACGACGACCAGGCCCGCGACATGCGCGACTTCTCGATGGACAAGGTGCACACCCTGGCCGTCATCTGGGCGGTCATCGAGGCGCACCCGCAGCTGGTGCTGGCGCTGGTCGTCCTGGTCGGCTCGCTCGCGGTCGCGCACGGCGCGCTGACGCTGGGCACGCTGGTCGCGTTCGTCGCGCTGTTCCTGCTGCTGCTGTGGCCGATCGAGTCGATGGGCTACCTGCTCGCGACCGCCCAGGAGACGATCAGCGCGACCGACCGGATCTTCGAGGTCTTCGACACCCCGCCGACGATCCTCGACCGGCCGGGTGCGTCGGCGCTGACGCAGGCCGAGGGCCGGGTGCGCTTCGACGGCGTCGGCTTCAGCTACCCGGACAGCGACGTGCCGGTGCTGCACGACATCGACCTGGTCATCGAGCCCGGCGAGACGGTGGCGCTGGTCGGCGCGACCGGCACCGGCAAGACGACGCTGACCGCACTGGTCCCCCGGCTCTACGACGTCACCGCCGGCGCGATCACTCTCGACGGACGCGACATCCGCGACCTCCCGGTCGCCAACCTGCGCACGCTGGTGGCGACCGCGTTCGAGGACCCGACGCTGTTCTCGGCGAGTGCCCGGGAGAACCTCACGCTCGGCTACCCCGATGCGACCGACGACCAGGTGGCGGAGGCGCTCGAGGTCGCGCAGGCCGAGTTCGTCTACGACCTGCCCTGGGGCCTGGCCACCCGGCTCGGCGAGCAGGGCCTGACGCTGTCCGGCGGCCAGCGGCAGCGGCTCGCCCTGGCCCGGGCGATCATCGGCCACCCGCGGGTGCTGGTGCTCGACGACCCGCTGTCCGCACTCGACGTACACACCGAGTCGCTGGTGGAGGAGGCGCTGCGCCGGGTGCTGGCCGACTCGACCGCGCTGGTCGTCGCACACCGGGCGTCGACGGTGCTCCTCGCCGACCGCGTCGCGCTGCTCGAGGGCGGCACGATCACGGCGGTCGGCACCCACCACGACATGTTGGAGAAGGTCCCCGCCTACCGGGCGATCCTCTCGCAGGACTCCGATCTGGAGGTGGCGTCATGACCGCGGCGCCGGCGCAGGACTGGCGCGGGGTCGCCGCCGAGGAGAACGACGACGTCCCCACCGGTATCAGCGTGCTGCTGCGCGACCGCAGCCGGCGGCTGCTCGGCTCGCTGCTGCGGCCGCACAAGCGCGCCGTCTGGCTGATCGTCGCGATCGTCCTGGTGGACAACGCCGCGTCGATGGCCGGCCCGGCGCTGGTGTCGGTCGGCATCGACCGCGGCATCCCGGCCGCCAAGGACGGCAACTACCTGCCGGTGATCCTCGTGGTCGCCGGCATGGTGGTCTGCGCGATCGTCGACTCGCTGCTGCGCTACCAGTTCCTGATGCGCGCCGGGCGGGTCGGCCAGGCCGCGCTGCTCGACCTGCGCCGCAGGGTGTTCCTGCACTTCCAGCAGCTGTCCATGAGGTTCCACGGCAAGTACACCTCCGGCCGGGTCATCTCCCGGCTGACGTCGGACCTCGACGCGCTGCAGGAACTCCTGGACGCCGGGCTCGACGGGCTGGTCACCGCGCTGCTGTCGGTGGTCACCATCGGGATCATCATGCTGGTGCTCGATGTGCCGCTCGCGCTGGTGACGATGGCGTCGTTCCCGCTGCTGCTGTGGCTGTCCCGGTGGTTCCAGAAGCACTCGACGGTCGCCTACCGGCGCACCCGTGAGGCGGTCGCGCTCGTGATCGTGCAGTTCGTCGAGTCACTCGGCGGGATCCGCGCGGTGCAGGCGTTCCGTCGGGAGGGGCGCAACGAGGACATCTTCGAGGAGCTCAACACCGACTACCGGGAGTCCAACTCCCGCGCGATGAAGCTGATCGCGGTCTTCGTGCCGGGTGTCACGATGCTCGGCAACGTCACCGCCGCGGTGGTCCTGGTCTACGGCAGCTACCGGGTGCTCGACGGGCACATCGAGATCGGCGTACTCACCGCATTCCTCCTCTACCTGCGCCGGTTCTTCGACCCGATGCAGGACCTCGCGATGTTCTACACGTCGTTCCAGTCGGCCACCGCTGCGCTCGAGAAGCTGTCCGGCGTGCTCGAGGAGGAGTCCGACGTCCCGGAGCCGGCGGACCCGACACCGCTGCCGGCGGCCCGCGGCGAGCTCGGCGTGCACGACGTGCGGTTCGGATACGGCGACACCGTGGTGCTGCCGAGCATGAACCTGTCGGTGCCGGCCGGTCAGACGGTGGCGCTGGTCGGCGCCACGGGCGCCGGCAAGACGACCCTGGCCCGGCTGCTGGCGCGCTTCTACGAGCCGACGGCGGGCCATCTCACCCTCGACGAGATCCGGCTGACCCACATCGCCGACGCCGACCTGCGCCGCGCGGTCGTGATGGTGACCCAGGAGAGCTTCCTCTTCTCCGGGTCGGTGGCCGACAACATCGCCTTCGGCAAGCCGGACGCGTCGCGGACGGAGATCGAGCAGGCGGCCCGGGAGATCGGTGCGCACGAGTTCATCACCAAGCTGCCGGACGGCTACGACACCGACGTGCGCAAGCGCGGCGGTCGGCTCTCGGCCGGGCAGCGTCAGCTCGTCTCGTTCGCCCGGGCCTTCCTCGCCGACCCCGCGGTGCTCATCCTCGACGAGGCGACCTCGTCGCTGGACGTGCCGAGCGAGCGCCTGGTCCAGCGTGCGCTGCGGACGATCCTGGCCGACCGCACGGCGCTGATCATCGCCCACCGGCTCTCGACGGTGGAGATCGCCGACCGGGTGCTGGTGATGGAGGCCGGGGACATCGTCGAGGACGGCAGCCCGGAGTCCCTGATCGGCGGCGAGGGACGGTTCGCCGGGCTGCACCAGGCCTGGGCCGACAGCCTGGTCTGATCGCCGGCGGCATCAGCCGGGTACGCCGCCGCCGCGCATCTGGTGGAAGGCGAGCGCCGCGGCGGTCGCGACGTTCAGCGAGTCGACACCGGAGGAGATCGGGATCCGGGCCCGCAGGTCGGCGGCGGCCAGTGCCGCCGCCGACAGCCCGGGTCCCTCGGCCCCGAGCAGGAGCGCGATCCGGCCGGCCGGATCGATCCGGGCGAGCGGCAACGCGTCCGGAGCCGGCGTCAGGGCGACGACGCTGAAGCCGGCGTCGCGGAGCACCGACAGCCCGGCCGGCCACGGCTCGAGCCGGGCGAACGGGACCTGCAGCACATGGCCCATCGACACCCGGACGCTGCGGCGGTAGAGCGGGTCCGCGCAGCGCGGACCGAGCAGCACGGCGTCCACACCGAGCGCGGCGGCGTTGCGGAAGAGCGCGCCGAGGTTCTCGTGGTCGTTCACGCCCTCCAGGACGGCGATGCGTCGACCGTGCCTGGCCAGCGTCTCCGGTTCGGACGTCCCGGCCCGGTCGGCGGTCGCCAGCACCCCGCGGTTGAGGTGGAAGCCGACGACGGCGGCCATCGTCGCGGCGGTCACCTGGTAGATCGGGACGTCCACTGTGGACATCTCGGTGGCAAGTGCGGCGCAGCGGGCCGGCACCCCCATCACCGCCCGGATCGGGTACGGCGACGCCAGCAACCGCTGCACCACCGGCAGCCCCTCGGCGATCACCAGTCCGCGCCCGCCCGGCCGGTCGGGACGGCGGTCGGCGAGGGTCAGGTCCCGGAAGTCGTCCAGTCGCGGATCGGCGGGGTCGTCGACGCTCCAGACGGTGGCCACCCGTCGATCATGCCGGTACCGGTACGGCGGGTCAGCGCCAGCGCGAGCCACACGGCGCCCGCCGCCAGCGGCAGCTCGACGCAGAGTGCCTCGACCACCGCCACCAGATGATCGATGCCCGGAGCCGAGGTGCAGACGTCGAACCACGCGTCGACGAGCAGCAACGTCCCGCCGGCCACCGAGGTGAGGGCGGCACGCGCATCACCACGGGCGAGCAGGACGGCGGTGGCGAGTGCCGCCACCGCCTCCGCACCGTCCAGACCGACCCACGCGAGCGACCAGTGCTGCGCCGTCGCCGTGCCCGGCAGGGTGACGCCGAGCACCACGCACCAGGGCGCCAGGAAGCAGGCGACCGACAGCGCGACGTACCTCCCGCGGCGGATCGCGGTCACGGCGTCGACCTCCGGACGCCTATCCGGAGTGCGCCCCGGTGAATGACGGCCGCTGCGATCCACACCGCACAGACGGCCACCACGTCGTGCCGCATGACGTACGTCGCGAGCACCGCGGCGACCAGCACGGCCACCGTTGGGACCAGTCGGGCGGCCCGGGGCCCGGGGTCGCGGCGCTCGGCGAGGATCTCGTCGAGGACGTCGGCGACCCGGTCGTCGATCGTGTCGCCGTACCGGTCGAGGAAGTCCTCCGGTGTCCACACCGCTGGGGTCTGCGCCGTTTCGGATCTCACCCGGTCAAGGGTGGCCGACCGCAGGCGGCCTGTCGGCCCGGTGGACCCGCCAACTGGCCCGGGGGTTACCCATACCCCCGCCCGTTTTCATTCCGCATCAACGTGACGTTGATGCGGCTAGAGCGCTTGAACGTGACGTTCAAGCGGAATGGTGCGCCCCCGTTTGGCATCAACGTGACGTTGATGCCGCTAGAAGGCTTGAACGTGACGTTCAAGCCGAATGATTCGGGTGTGCGGGCTACGGTGGGCGCCGAGCTCACGCGCAGACCAACATCGTGCGCCGTACTCGCATCTATGGGGCAGATTGGCGAGTAGCACGCACGATGTCGCCCGCACTCTTCCCGTACGCCGGCACCGGACCTCATTTCCGCAGTGACGTGACGTTCAAGCGGAATGGAAGGACAGGGTGCGGACGTCGAGCTCGCGATCGACCGGAACGTGCGCGGCGAGCTGCCGGTCGTGGGTGATCAGCAGCACGGTGCCGTCGTAGGGTTCGAGCGCGCTCTCCAGCTGTTCGATGGCCGGCAGGTCGAGGTGGTTGGTCGGCTCGTCGAGCACCACGCAGGTCGAGCCGCGGGCCTGGAAGATCGCCAGCCCGGCCCGGGTCCGCTCCCCCGGCGAGAGGGAGTCCGCCGGCCGCAGCACGGCGTCGGCGCCGAGCCGGAACTTCGCCAGCAGCGTCCGGGCGTCGACCGGGTCGAGGCCGGTCAGCGCACGGAAGACGTCCAGCAGCGGCGCGCCGCCGCGCAGCGCGACGCGGGTCTGGTCCATCTCACCGATGACGACCCCGGGGCCGACGTACGACGTCCCCGAGATCAGCGGGAGCCGGCCGAGCAGCGCCTCGACCAGCGTCGACTTGCCGCTGCCGTTCGGCCCGCTGATGCGCAGCCGCTCACCGGCGCCGATGACCAGGTCGACCGGCCCGAGCCGCACGTCGCCACGCTCGACCACGGCCTCCCGCAGCGCGAACGCGACCTCGCTGCCCCGGCCGGCCGAGGTGATGGTGAGACGCAGCTCCCACGGGTCGCGCGGCTCCTCCACGGCCTCGAGGCGGTCGAGGGCCCGCTCGCTCATGGCCGCCTTGGCGCCGGTGCGCTGCGCGCGTTGCACCTCGCGGAAGCGGATGTACTTGTCGGGCTCCTTGCGCGGATTGGCGGCCGTCTTCGCCCCGGTGCGCGCCCACTCCCGCTGGCGGCGGGCCCGGGCGATGAGCTCGTCGCGGGTCGCGGCGTAGGTCTCGTACTCCTCCTCGGCGCGGGACCGCGCGGCCGCCCGCTCGTCCAGGTAGGCCTGCCACCCGCCGGAGTACTCGCGCCCCTGGTGGGTGAACTCGTCGATCTCCAGCACCCGGTCGACGGTGCGGGCGCAGAACTCGCGGTCGTGCGACACCAGCACGATGCCGCCGCCGAAACCGTCCACCATCGACTCCAGCGCCTGCAGGCCGGGTTCGTCGAGGTCGTTGGTCGGCTCGTCGAGCAGGAGTACGTCGGCCCGCACCAGCAGCGCCGTCGCCAGCCGCAGCCGGGCCGACTGCCCGCCCGAGAGCTGCCCGGCGCCGCGGTCGACCAGGTCGGCCGCGAGCCCGAGTTGCTCCGCCACCGCCGCCGCCCGCTCGGGCAGGTCAGCACCGCCGAGGGCGAGCCAGACCTCCAGCGCGTCGGCGTACTCGGAGCCCGACCCCGGCCGCTCCGCCCCGAGTGCCTCGGTGGCCACGGACAGCCGGCGCTCCGCGGCCGCGACGCCGGTGCACCGGGCGAGGTAGCCGGCGAGTGTCTCGCCCGGCTCCACGGCGGCCTCCTGCGGGACCCGCACGATCGTGGCCGTCGCGGGGTGGCGGGTCACCCGGCCGTGCTCCGGGGTGATCTCGCCGGCCAGCGCCCGCAGCAGCGTCGTCTTGCCGACGCCGTTCGGGCCGACGACGCCGACCCGGTCGCCGGCCGCGACGCCGAGATCGATCCGGTCGAGGACGATGACCGCGCCCTGCGAAACGGTGAGCCGATGGGCTCGCAGGGAGGCAGACACGACGTCCAGTCTCTCCTTCGACGGGCCGGACCCCAACCGATTTGGCTAGAGCGCGACCCAGCCGAGGCGGCTCTGCCAATGCCCACCGGAACGAAGGTGGGCGACGACGGCCCGTTCGAGGGTGGTCCGCTGCGGCAAGTCGTCCAGGGCCGGCTTGACCCGGCGGAAGACGAACTCGAACACCGCCCGGTCACCGTCGCTGCCGCCGGGCGTGAGGTGGAACCGGCGCTGGAAGGCGACGATGTTCGACATCTCCGGCAGGTAGTCGGCGAGTTGCTCGTCGAGCAGCCAGGACGAGCAGGTCGCGACCCGCAGGTCGTACTCCGGGAAGTGCTTGGGGAAGAACTCCCGCGCCGCGGCGAACGACGCGTCGCAGACCTCCGGCGTCATCGCCCCCGTCTCCGGGATGTGTACACCGAGCCCGACATCGCCGGAGCTGAAGTCGGGGACCGCGCTCGCGAGCGCCGGGTCGGACAGCTCGACCTCGTGCAGGTTGAACTGCAGCCGGCCCAGGGCGTAGATGACACCCCGGAAGTGCAGCGTGAACCAGAACTGCGTCTCGAGCCCGCCGACGCCGTAGATACGCCGGTGGACCCCGACCTTCCCGCCGAGGTCGGTGAGCGTCTCCCGCGATATCTCGTCGGAGACGCCGCGCGAGCGGTGGTAGTCGCGGACGACCGGAACGGCGGAGACGAAGACCCAGAGGTAGAAGAACCGCCCGAGCGGTCCGTGCTCGTCCGGCAGGCTCGGCCACGGCACGGAGCTCCATCCGCCCATGTCCGAGGCGAGCCGCTGGTGGCAGCGTTCGAGCAGCCACCACAGCTCGGGGTCCCGGTCCGGGTCGGGCCGTGCGGCGAGGGCCTCGACGGCGTCCTCGTCGGGCACGGCGAGCTCGGCCAGCAGCGCGCGCGCCTCGGCGCCGTCCGGCAGGACGACCGGGCGCTCGGGCGGTCCTGTGGCGACCAGGTCGTCGAACCACGGCCCTGCGGAGAGCCCCAGCCGCTCGAGGACGGCGTCCGGTTCGAGTGCTCGGTCGGCCTCTCTCATCGGTTCAGTCACGGGGGTGATCCTGCTACAGCGGCAGCCGGACGACGTCGGTGAGGGTCGGGTTGTCCGCCGACCCGGTCCGTTCGAGCAGCACCTCGGCGCGGCGACCGTCCAGCAGCAGGGTGCCGAGCTCGTTGCCGAAGAACGGCCCGGCGAGCTTCTGCCAGTCCAAGGGGGTCGGCGGGACCTTCGCATACCGCCCGATCCACCGGGTGAGCTTCTCCGCGGCGCGGCTCCAGCCGAGCCGGAACCCCAGGTGCATGTAGGCCTGGACGTGGTTGTGCACCGGCGAACAGACCACCTGATAGACCGCGGACTCGACCGGATCGGGGTAGCGGGCCCGGGTGACGTAGGCGTGGTGCACGTCCCCGGACAGCACGCAGATCGTCGCCGGCGGGCGGCCGCCGTGCTCGCCGCGCCCGACCCGCGCGATCAGCGCCGCGAGCCGGTCGAAGGATCGCCGGAACGCCGCCCAGTGCTCCATGTCGGCTCCCCGCCGCATCTTCTCGGCGATTCCGGTGAACCGCGGGCCCCGGCTGCCGGCCGCCAGGGCCTCGTCCCAGGACTCGACGTCGTGCAGAGCCCGCGGCATCAGCCAGGGCAGCGACGTACCGATCAGCAGGTGGTCGTAGTCGCCGCCCTCGACCTGACGCTCGATCCAGCCGAACTCGTCGTCGCTCACCATCGCCCGCCGGCCGTCGGCGAGCACCCGTCCGCAGCGGGAATCCACCACCAGCAGCCGGGTGCGGCCGAGGTCGCGCCGGTAGCTCCACCTCGTGCCCTTGGCCCCGTCGACCTCCTGGTCGGCGTGCCGGGCGAACTCCCGCAGGATCGGTTCGGCATCCTCCGCCGCCCGGACCTTGGCGAAGAGCTCGTTGTCGGCCAGTTCGGCGGGCGAGAGGTTGCCGAGGTGCTGGTAGACCCAGTACGACGACAGCCCACCGATGATCCGTTCCTCCCACCAGTCGGTGGCCTGCATCTCCTCCCGCCACGACTGCGAGGTGTTCCAGTCGTCCTTGACGTCGTGATCGTCGAAGATCATCGCGCTGGGGACGGTGGACAGCAGCCACCGCAGGTCGGGATCGGTCCACGACTCGTCGTAGAGGGCCGTGTACTCCTCGAAGTCGGCGACCTCGGTCCCGGGCGGGCGCGTCGTGTCGCGACGCTTCGCGATGATCTCCCGGGTCTGCTCCGACGTCTCGTCGGCGTAGACCTGGTCGCCGAGCAGCACCAGCAGATCGGGCCACTCCTGACCCGGCCGGGTCGCCATCCGGGCCGCGTAGGTGTCCAGCGCGTCGGCGGCGATCGGACCCTGCACCGTCGCCGGGCTGGCGTAGCGGCACGAGCCGAAGATCACCCGCAACGGCCGGTCCGGGTGGATGGTCGTGATCCGGCTCGGCGGGCGGGACGACCCGGCCGGCGGCCAGACCCGTTCGCCGTCGAGCCGCACGTCGTACGGCGTGCTCGACCCCGGCTCGAGCCCTTCGATGACGACCAGCGCGTAGTGGTGCGCGCCGACCCGCCAGGTGGAGGTGGTCGTGTCGAGGACCGTCACCGTCGCCGGGCGATCGGTCTCGACCCAGACCGTCGCGGTCGTCTCGCCGACATGACGGAGCAGCGGACCGAGCCGTAGGGATGCCATGGCCGCACTTCGTACCCGCTGACCGGGCGGCCCATGCACCCGGCCCGGGTACTGGGGCGGTGCGTAACGATTGAGTCACCGCATGATCGCCACGCTGACGGAGGGTCGTGGGCGGACCCTAGGGTGCGGAGCGAAGTGGTGTGTTGATTCCGGGAGCGGACCTGTGGCGGCGCGACACGGTGGGGCCGAGCTGACCCGGCCGGCGGCCGCCCCGCCACGCCGGCGCTCGGGGGGCGGCACGATCCTCCTCCCGCCGTGGACCCGGGCCCCGCTGCTCGGTATGCGGCAGCCGGCCGTGCTGCTGGCGGTCATCGGCGCCGCCGCGATCCTGGCCTGCGCCAGTTCGTCGGCGGCCCTGTTCCTCTCCTCCGCCTCGTCGGAGTCCCTACAGCGGCTCATCGCGGCCCGCTGCCCGGACGCGGCCTACCCGGCCATCAGGAGCGCGCCCGCGGACCGGAGGCTGCCGGGCCAGGACGGCCGGGCGGGCGCGGCACTCACCGCGGCACTGGACCGCCGGGTCCCGGCGGCGATGACCGCCAACGGCCTCCCTGCGCCCTACCGGATGATGCGGAACAGCGACGCCCTGGTGACGCACGGAACCGTCGGCCCCGGGGCGACCTCGGCGCTGGTCTATGAGACCGGCGCACTCGCGCACGTCACCCGGCTCGCCGGGTCGGCGAGCCGGCCCGGCGTGTGGATCCACGACGGGACCGCCCGGCTGCTCGGCCTGCACGTGGGGTCGACGGCGACCGTCGGGGCGGCGAAGGTCCCGGTCGTCGGGATCTACCGGGATCTGGGCACCCAGCCGGTCTCGCCGTTCTGGTGTTCGCAGACCGCTCTGTTCCTCAGCCTGAGCTACGGAAACGACACGCCGCCACCGCACCTCGTGCTCGCCACCGACCTGCCGACCTTCCTGTCGCTGACGGCCCGCAACCAGGACCTTCCGGCCGCCAACTGGATCTCCCCCATATCGACCCACCGCATCACCCTCGACGCCGCCCGCCGCGTCAACGCGTCCGAGCGCGCGGCGATGAGACAGCTCGGCGGCACCGCGGCGGCCGCGAGCCGGGCGGGGGCGATGCTGGCACCCCAGTCGGGCGGCTACCAGCAGGCCCTGCCGCAGATGACCAGCCGGACGTCGTTGATCCGTCAGGGACTGACCGGCCCGGTGGTCCCGATCGCTCTGGGGGGCACCATCCTGGCCCTGCTGCTGGTCGGAGCCGCCGGCAGCTACTGGGCCGACCGCCGCCACCGCGAGGTGCGGTTGCTCTCCTCCCGCGGCGTCGGCCCCGGCGCGCTGGCCGTCAAGGCGGCCATGGAACTGACCATCCCGGCGGTGATCGGCACCGTGCTCGGCTGGGTGCTCGCGGTCGAGTTGGTGCGCGTCATCGGCCCGAGTCCGGACCTGGACCGCACCGCCCCGTGGACAGCGGCGGGCACGGCGGCGATCGCGCTGGCCGCCGGCGTCGGTCTGCTGTCCCTGGTCGCCGGACTGCGGGCCCGCAATGCCACCGAACGGCCGCTGGGTCACCGCCGCGGCTGGGCCGCGGTCGTGCCCTGGGAGCTGCCGGTCCTCGCGGTCGCCGGAGTGCTCTACCTGCGCCTGCATTCCGAGCAGGCCGTCGTCCTCAAGAACGGCGTGACGCAGGTCAACCTGCTGCTGGTCGCGTTCCCGTTGCTTTTCCTGCTCGGTGGCGCGGTGCTGCTGGTCCGCCTGCTGGCCCTGACCCTGCCGTGGCTGCGCCGGTGGAGCACCCGCTGGGGACCGGCGTCCTACTTCGCCGTACGCCGGATCACCGGCGCAGTGGTCGTGTCGGTCACCCTGCTGACCGCCGCGAGTCTGCCGGTCGCGGTCTTCGTCTACTCCGCGGCGATCACCCGCACGTCGCAGGTCACGGTCGACGCGAAGGCCGGCGCCTACGCCGGAAGCTCGGTCGACGTGTCCACTGTGGACAGCCTCCGGCGGACGACCGCCCTGGACAAGGTCGGCGCCATCGTCACCCGCTACAGCCAGGTCACCCTGGGGTCCGACGACGCCGAGGTGCTCGCCGTCGACCCGGCGACGTTCGCCCGTTATGCCTTCTGGGACGACCGGTTCGCCGACCGGTCCCTGCCGGCGCTGATGCGGGATCTCGCCCGGCCGGCCCCCGCCGGCCGGCTGCGGGCGATCGTCGTGGACTACCAGCACAACCGGTCCACCAGCCTGCAGATGGGCAACACGACCCGCCGGCTCGACGTCGTCGCCCGGCCGACGGCGTTCCCCGGCCAGCAGAACGCCTCCGCCGACCTCGTCGTCGTCGACGCCGCCCGGCTCGGCCACGTCGACCCGTACGTCGTGAACTTCAACGAGCTGTGGAGCACTCGCGGCGCGGCGGCGGCACAGGCGGCGATGACGGCGCAACGTGCCCGGCCGTTCGTCACCTTCACCCCGCACGGGGTCGTCGACGCGACCAACTACCTCGCGGTCACCTGGACCTTCGGCTACCTGCAGGCCCTGGCGGCGCTGGTCGGCCTGATCGCGGTCGGCGGGCTGCTGCTCTACCTCGCCACACGGCAGCGCTCCCGCACCGCCTCCTACGCGATGGGCCGCCGGATGGGGCTGACCCGCCGCGCCCACCTGCGCTCCCTCGTCGTCGAGCTCGGGGCGCTGCTCGGGGTCGCCTGGCTGCTCGGGGCGGGGCTCGCGGTCGCGGCCGTCCTGCTCGTCTACGGCCGCCTCGACGTCGACCCCAGCCGGCGCCCGCCGCCGCTGCTGACCCTGCCGGTCGTCGTCTTCGTCGCCTCCGCCGCCGCGGTGGTCGTGGTGGCCCTGTTGGCCGCGATCTCCGCGCAGCGGTCGGCCGACCGGGCCGACATCGCGGAGGTGATGCGCCTTGACGGCTGACTACGCCGCTCCGCCGGCGGACCTGCTGGCCGCCTCCTGCACGGCGGTGGTCAAGACCTACCGCACCGTCGACGAGGAGGTTGCCGCGCTGCGCGGCGTCGACAAGGACTTCCCGGCCGGGCGGGTCACCGTGATCGTCGGCCCGTCCGGGTCCGGCAAGTCGTCGCTGCTGCGGATCCTGGCCTGTGTCGACCGGCCGACCGAGGGGTTCGTGCGGATCGGCGGCGCCGACGTGTCCGAACTGAGGACCCGCGAACGCCGCCGGATCCGGCGGCGTTCGGTCGGCTACCTCTTCCAGGACCCGATCGACAATCTCGTCGAATACCTGTCCGTGACCGAGCAGTTGCGGCTGGCCGCCCGGCTGCGCGGTGTCCGCGTCGACGACCAGGAGATCACCCGGGTGCTCGACCTGCTGCGGATCGGGCCCCGGGCCGATCACCACCCCGGCCAGCTCTCCGGAGGCGAACAGCAACGGGTGGCGGTCGCCTGCGCGGTGATGGGTACGCCGGCGGTGGTGGTCGCCGACGAGCCCACCGCCGAGCTGGACACGGCGTCCGCGGACCGGGTGCTCGAGGCGATGCAGGATCTGCGCGCGGACGGGGTCGCGTTCGTGGTGGCCTCCCACGACCCGCGGGTGGTGGCCGTGGCCGATCACCTGCTCCGGCTCGAGCACGGACAGGTCGTGGAGTCGTGGTGAGCCCCGCCGCTCTGGTGTCCGCCCACCGGCTGTCCAAGACCTATCAGCGCGGCACCGAGCGGGTGCACGCGCTGCGTGACGTGACCGTCGTCCTGCACCCCGGTGAGCTGGTCGCCCTGGCGGGCCCGTCCGGGTCGGGCAAGTCGACCCTGCTCAACGTGCTCTGCGGCTGGGAGCATCCGGAGGAGGGCGGCGTCACCTACGCCGGCGGCCTCGGCCCGGCCGCCGACCCGGCGGATCTGGCCTGGGCGCGGCTGGCGCTCGTCCCGCAGGCGCTCGGCCTGCTCGAGGACCTCACCCTGGCCGAGAACGTCGCCCTGCCGGCACGGCTGGCCGGCCGTCCGGACGCCGGGCGGGCGGAGGTTGCGGCGTTGATGACCCGGTTCGGCATCGACGCGCTGGCCCGCCGCTATCCGGGCCAGACCTCGCTCGGCGAACAGCAGCGCTGCTGCGTCGCCCGGGCACTCCTGCTGCGCCCGTCCGTGATCCTGGCGGACGAGCCGACCGCGCACCAGGACGCCGGCTGGACAGACGTGCTCTTCGCGGCGATGCGTGATCTCGCCCGGGACGGGTCGGCGTTCCTCATCGCCACCCACAACCCCGACACCTGGCACCACGCCGATCGGGTGCTGTCGATGCGGGACGGCGAACTACGGGCCGGCGCGCCGGAAACCATTTCCTGACCGCGCAGCCCGAGGCGAATACCCGGAATAGCGCCACCACCGGGCGAGTGGCAGGGTGTCGCCATGGACTACACGCACCTCGGCCGGACCGGCCTGTCCGTCAGCCGCCTCTGCCTGGGCACGATGAACTTCGGCCCGCACACCGACGGAGGCCGACTCGCACGCGATCATGGACCGCGGCGCACGAGCTGGGCATCAACTTCTTCGACACCGCCAACGTCTACGGCGCGCCAGGGCAGGGGAGCACCGAGAAGATCATCGGCAACTGGTTCGCGCAGGGCGACGGTCGCCGGGAGCGGACGGTCCTCGCGACCAAGCTGTACGGCGCGATGGGCGACTGGCCCAACGAGGGCAAGCTGTCGGCGCTGAACATCCGCCGCGCCTGCGACGCCTCGCCTGCGCGGCTGCAGACCGACTACATCGACCTCTACCAGATGCACCACATCGACCGGGACACGCCCGTGGGACGAGATCTGGCAGGCGATGGAGGTCCTGACCGCGCAGGGCAAGATCCTCTACGTCGGCTCGTCGAACTTCGCCGGCTGGCACATCGCCCAGGCCAAGAGGCGGCCGCCGCGGCGCAACTTCCTCGGCCTGGTCAGCGAGCAGTCGATCTACAACCTGCTGACCCGCGACGTCGAGCTCGAGGTCGCTGCCGGCGGCGCGAGTACTACGGCCTCGGCATCATCCCGTGGCGCCCGCTGCACGGCGGCCTGCTCGGCGGCGTGCTGCGCAAGGAGAGGGAGGGCGTGCGCCGCCGCGAGGGTCGCTCGAAGGACGCGCTGAAGAAGCACCGCAAGCAGATCGAGGCAGTACGAGGACCTCTGCGCCGAGCTCGGCGAGGAGCCGGCCAACGTCGCGCTGGCCTGGCTGCTGCACCAGCCGGCGGTCACCGCCCCGATCATCGGGCCGCGCACGATGGAGCAGCTCGACGCGGCTCCGCGCGCGGTGACGCTGACGCTCGACGACCAGGCGCTCGACGCGGCTGGACGAGATCTTCCCCGGGCTACAAGACCTCGCCCGAGCACTACGCCTGGTAATTGGGCCCGGTCGTAGCTCCAGTCACTGCGGGCCGGAGCCGAGCGTCCAGCGACCGATCTGGTCGTAGCTCGGCTTCGGCCCGAGGTGACTTCGCAGGAGTTCGATCTCGGTGACGTCGAACGCCGGTCCCCGGTAGTCGGCGAGCTCCCCCGCGAATGCGTCGTCGGCGCCGTCGCCCCGGCGCCAGCGACCCAGAGTGAGGTGGGCGCGGAAGGGTCCGCGCTCGACGCTGATCCGGCTGGCCCGGGCGGCCCGACGGGTCGCCCGGGCCAGTGCGGTCAGGGCGTCGAGGTCTCCGCTCAGGCCCGACCAGAGCACCCGGGGCGCCCCCCGGGCGGGGAACCGGCCGGCACCCGCGATCTGCAGGCGGAACGGCGCCGCGCCGCCCGCCGCGTCGGCGAGCGCCCGGCGCAGGCGGGGCAGCGGCGCGTCATCGACCTGGCCGAGGAAGACCAGGGTGACGTGCCACCGCTCGGGCGGAATCCAGCGCGGCCCGCCGGCCCGCTCCCGCAACGGCTCGACGGCCGCGGCCAGCGAGTCCCGCACGGCCGACGGGGGGACCACCGCGACGAACAGGCGCACGGCCGGCGGTCAGCTCACGGTGCCGCGGTAGCGGCGTACCGGCATCCCGGCGCACTCCAGGCACGCCTCCACCCGGAGCCGCTCCACGTCGCGTTCCCACCCCGACGGCAGGTCGCGCAGCTCGTGCGGGACCTCCGGGCCCGGCAGGCCGCGACCAGCACGTCGTCATAGGCCAATTCGGCGCCGCGACGCTGCACCCAGGTCGTGTGCTCGGGCATCGTGCGGGCGCCGGTCGCGATGCGGTGCAGGTCCTGCACGATCTGTTCCAGCGTCCGCTCGGCCGCGGCCGGTTCCGGCACCGGATCGCCGCGATGCAGTGACCGGCGGGCCAACGCGGCGAGACGACCCCGCCGCCGCCATGCCCACATCGCAGCCGCGGGAATCGCGGAGAAACCCACACAGACGGCCACATAGAGACCGACGTTGAGGGCCGGCGAGCCCATCTCCTGACCGTAGGCCGCCGCCCGCCCGGGGACAAGGAGATCGCTAGCCACCCGGCCGGCGGGCCGACACCGCGCGCTCGGGCATCGACACGTGCAGGTGCGGCACCGGCACCGGACGCGGCTCGACCCGCACACCGATCCGCCGGGCGAGGGTCAGACCGAGGACGACCGCGGCGGCGACCGAGGCGACGCCACCCATCCCGATACTGACCCGCGGGCTGAGCACTTCGGAGATCCAGCCGATGAAGAGCGAGCCGAACGGCGCCCCGCCCATGAAGACGAGCAGGTAGACCGCCATCACACGCCCGCGCATCGCCGAGCTCGTGCCCATCTGGATGCTCGCGTTGGTCGCCGTGGTGAAGGTGAGCGCGGCGAGGCCGGTCGGCACGAGCAGCGCGGCGAAGGCGGCATAGGTCGGCATCAGCGACGCGGTCAGCTCGCAGACACCGAAGACGAACGCCGAGCCGAGGAGCAGCCGCAGCCGGGGACGTCCGACCCGCCGGGTGGAGGCGAGCGCACCCACCAGCGAGCCGATCGCGATCATCGTCGACAGCAGACCGTAGGATTCCGCGCCGGTGTGGAAGACCCCCTTGGCCATCAGGGCGATGGTCACCTGGAAGTTCAGCCCGAGCGTGGCCACCACGAAGACGAGCAGCATGGGCAGCATCAGGTCGGCCCGGGCCCGGACGTAGCGCAGCCCCTCCACCACCTGCCCCTTCGCCCGCTGCAACGGCTTCGCGCGGTGCAACTCGGCGACCCGCATCAGCAGCAGGCATCCGATCGGCGCGAGGTAGGAGCCGGCGTTGATCACGAAGACGAAGCCGGTCCCCACGATGCTGATCAGCACCCCGGCGACCGCCGGCCCGATGATCCGGGCGCTGTTGAAGGCCGCGGAGTTGAGGCTGATCGCGTTGGCGACGTCCTCCGGCCCGACCATCTCGATGACGAACGATTGCCGGGTCGGGTTGTCGAGGGCGGTGGCGAGTCCGAGCAGCAGCGCGAGGACGTCGACCTGCCAGACCCGGGCGAGCCCGGCGAGTTCGAGGGTGCCGAGCGTGCCGGCGATCAGGGCCATGAAGGTCTGCGTCGCCAGCAGCAGCCGGCGCTTGTCGTAGCGGTCAGCGATGACCCCGCTCCACAGGCCGAAGAAGAGCGTGGGGGCGAACTGCAGCGCCGTCACGATCCCCAACGCCGTACCGCTGTTGTGGCTCAGGGTCAGGACCAGCCAGTCCTGCGCCACGCGCTGCATCGCGCTTCCGGTGTTGGAGATGACCTGACCGCCGGCGAACAGGCGGTAGTTGCGTACCCGCAGCGAGCGGAACATTCCGACTCGTGGCGCCGGTTGTGCTTCGGCCGCTGCGGGGTCGCTCAGGTCTCCAGGATCCGGTTGATCACCCCCACGGCCTCGTGCAGAGCTTCTCGATCCTCGCGGGGTAGCTCCTTGATCCGTCGACACAACCAGGCCTCGCGGGCCCGCACCTCCTCGGCGACGAGTTGGGTACCGGCATCGGTCAGGGCCACGATGACCTGACGTCCGTCGGTCGGATGAGGAACGCGGACGACGAGCCCGCGCTCCTGCAGCGCAACGAGCACCCGGGTCATGGACGGGGGCTGGACCTTCTCATGCGCAGCGAGCTCTCCGGGCGTCATCGCCCCGTGCCGCTTGAGCGTGGAGAGTGCCGCGAGATGGGTCAGCGTCACCGAGGTGTCCGCGCGCTGGAATCGCAGGCGCCGGTTCAGCCGCACCACGGACAGTCGTAGCGCGCTCGCGAGCGCGCTCGTGTTGGGTGTGGCCGTCTTCGGCATATCGTTAGCTTACCTCACGATCTCATCGACCGCACACCCGCTCGGTGCTGTGGTCCGGCGACGCTGTCCCCTTGCTTCGCTGAGCGGAGCAAGGGGACAGCGTCGCGGCGGAGCACACCACCATTCCGCATGAACGTCACGTTCAAGCGCTCTAGCCGCATCAACGTCACGTTGATGCGGAATGGTGAGCGGGACGCGGACTGGAGGGACGGGTCGTTGGGGGCGGGGATCAGGTGATGCCGAGCATCTCCTTGATCGGGCCGATCGCGAAGTAGACGACGAACAGCACCGCGACGATCCACAGCAACGGGTGGATGGCGCGCGCCTTCCCCTTCACCGTCTGCAGCACGACGTAGCTGACGAAGCCGGCGCCGACGCCGTTGGTGATCGAGTAGGTGAACGGCATCAGCACGATGGTCAGGAACGCCGGCAGGGCGAGCGAGAAGTCGGTGAGGTCGAGCTTGCGGACCTGCGCCAGCATCAGGCAGCCGACGACCACCAGGGCCGGCGCCGCGGCCTCCGACGGCACCACGCTGACCAGCGGGGTGAGGAAGAGCGCGGCGACGAAGAGCAGACCGGTCACGACGCTGGCGAGCCCCGTACGCGCCCCGTCCCCGACACCGGCCGCCGACTCGACGTAGGTGGTGTTGGACGACGTGCTGGCGGCTCCGCCGGCGACGGCGGCGAGGGAGTCGACGAACAGCACCCGCTCGATGCCCGGCAGATGCCCGTCCTCGTCGAGCAGGTCGCCTTCGGCGGCCACTCCGACCACGGTGCCCATCGTGTCGAAGAAGTCGGAGAGCATGATCGAGAAGACGATCAGCCCGGCGGCGATGATCCCGATCTGCCCGAAGCCGCCGAACAGCGAGAAGTGTCCCAGCAGCGAGAGATCGGGCGCGGCAAAGACGTGGGACGAGAAGCTCGGCACGTTGAGTTGCCACCCGGACGGGTTGACCTTGCCGGCGGCGTCGACGGCGGGACCGGCATGCACGATCGCCTCGACGATCACCGCGATAGCCGTGTTGACCACGATGCCGATCAGGAGCGCGCCGCGTACCCGCCGCGCGATCAGGGCGCCCATCAGCAGCAGCCCGATCACGAACACCAGCACCGGCCAGCCCTGCAGGCCGCTTCCGACGTCGAGTTGCACGGGCACCGTCGTGTGCGCCGCGTCGGGCACCCGGCGCACGATCCCGCCGTCCACCAGCCCGATCAGCGCGATGAACAGGCCGATTCCGACGCCGATCGCGATCTTCAGCTGGGACGGGATGGCCCGCAACACCGCGGTCCGGAAGCCGGTGAGGACGAGCACGGTGATGACGATGCCCTCGCACACCACGAGACCCATCGCGTCCGGCCAGGACATCTGGCTGGCCACCCCGGCGGCGATGAACGCGTTGAGCCCCAGGCCGGTGGCCAGGGCGAACGGGTAGCGCCCGATGACCCCCATCAGGATCGTCATGACCGCTGCAACCAGCGCGGTCACGGCGGCCACGGTGGGGATGCCCAGCACGTGGCCGCCGGCGTCCTTCGCGGTCCCGATGATCAACGGGTTGAGGACGATGATGTAGGCCATCGCGAAGAAGGTCACGAGGCCGCCGCGGATCTCCCGCCGTACGGTCGATCCCCTGGTGGTGATGGAGAAGAAGGAGTCGAGCCGGCCTCCGCCGGTCCGAACGGGGGGACGGGCGATCGTCTTCACTGGGTCCTCCGGCGGCGCGGTCCTGCGCGGTGCTTCCGGCAGGTAGCCTGCCCTACGTGCGCCGACCCGCGCGACCCTCCCCCCCGCCTCTCGATGTCGACAGCGTGCGCGTCATCGGGGGCGCCACCGTGGCGTGGTTCATCGCCTTCTGCGTCCTGCTGGGACTACCCGACGTGGTGGGCCGGATCTGGCTGTGGACCTGCCTCGCGGGCTGGGTGCTGGGCATCATCGGCCTGCTCATCGTGCGGGCGCAGCGGCGCGCCGCCGCCCGCCGTGCCGGCGTGGGCCGCTAGACCGGCGACCGTCTTCTCGATGAACCCCTTGAGCACCAGGCGGTAGAACCACCCGGTCCCCGGCGTCTTGCCGGTGAAGGTGGAGTGCCAGTGGATCGCGGTGCCGCCGTCGCTGGTCGGCTCGAGGTCGACGTCAGCGCGGTAGTCACGGATCGCCAGCCCGGACAGCAGGATGTAGCTGAACCGGCGGTCCCGCCGCAGCTCCACGATCTTCTCCCGGCTCCTCGTGCAGCCGACCGCGTGGTCGGTGCTGAAGACGCGGATCGCACCGATGCCTTCCCGTTCCTGGCCGCCGGGTCGTTCGAGCTCGAACCGGTCGATCGCGGAGAACGTCGGCCAGCTCGCGCCGTCCCGGAGCAGTGCGTAAACGACACTCGGCGGGGCGGCCGATCGGCACCGGACGTCGATCTTCTGCGGATTCATCTCCGTGTCCTCCTTCACTGAACCAACTGGTACACGTACCATACGGTACATGGACCGGACCGATCACGCTCCCCCGATATCGACCGACCCGAAACAGCGCCTGCTCGACGCCGCGATGGACCACGTCGCCGCGCACGGCGTCAGCGACCTCAGCCTGCGCCAACTGGCCGCCGCACTGGGCACCAGCCACCGCATGCTGATCTACCACTTCGGATCGAAGGAAGGGTTGCTGGTCGAGGTGGTCCGGACGATGGAGGCCCGGCAGCGGGCGGTCCTCGCCGGCCTCGACGGCGACCCCGGAACCTCGCCCGCGGACCTCTCCCGAGAGCTGTGGCGCCGCCTGACCGATCCGGCATCGGCGCCGTACGAACGGCTGTTCTTCGAGATGTACGGGCAGGCACTGCAGGGCCGGGCCGGGACCGTCCAACTGCTCGACGGGATCATCGACTCGTGGGTGGACCCGGTGGCCCGGTCCGCCGAGGCCGAGGGCGTGCCGCCGGCGGCGGCGCGGGCGCACGCCCGGCTGGGCGTCGCGGTCACGCGCGGGCTGCTGCTCGACCTGCTCGCCACCGGTGACCGCGCCGGGGTCGACGCCGCCATGGAATGCTTCCTCGCCCGCTACGACGCGGGCTGGCCGGACGTGGTGTCGCCGGCGGGACGCCCGGCTGCGGGATAGCGGCTACTCCGCCGCGTCCTCGGCCACCAGCCGGGCGGCGTCCGCGGGCCGGTCGAGTGCCTCGGCGGCCGCGGCCCGCCGGTCCCAGCGGCCCAGCCGCCAGGCGAGCGCCCGGCCCAGGGCCTGCGGGCCGGCGGCCACGTCGACATGGTCGAGGTCACCGGCCGGCCACCAGGGCACCGCGACCCCCGCGACCCGGAGCCCGTTGTGCCGGGCGACCCGACCGGCCGGCACCGGCCCGCCGCAACGCCGCGCCGCCAGCAGCGCGCCGGGAATGTCCTCCCACCGCACGGTCTCGGCCGGCGTCGACGTGACGCCGTCATCGGCGCGGCGCTGTGACGCGAGGTCGACCCCGAGCAGGTCGGCCACCTCCTCGGGGTCGTCGCCCCCCGGGACCACCGACGCGTCGAGCAGCGGGAGCAGGTACGGCGCATCCAGCACGACCACCCGGCTCGGCCGGACCACCCGGTCCGGATCGACCCGCACACCCGCCGGCGGGTCGACCGGCAGTCCGGCCAGCGATCGGGCGATCCTCGGGTAGATGTCGGGCAGCACCTCCGCCGGCGCCGTACGAGCCGGGTCGGCGAGCCGGCCGAGCAGGTCGCGGGCGCCGTCGGCATCGGCCAGCACGTCGTCGAGGCCGGACCGGACGCCCAGCAGGGCGGCGGGTCCGGCGTCGACGTCGGCCTCGTCGTAGAGCCCGGCCAGGTCGGTCGCCGCGGGCAGCCGCATCCGGTCCGGTCGGCGGCCGTCGAGCACCGGGTGGGTGGCGAGCCACCACCGGGTGTAGGACGGCACCTCGACCCGGCCGCCGTCAGGGAGCACCGCGACCGCCGGGGTCAGCACGGCGGTGCGCAGCGGCTCTGCGGCCAGCAGCGCCAGCGCGGCCGACCAGCGGTCGGGCCGGACGAGTTCGAGGTCGCGGACGGCGACCAGCCCGGTGAGCAGCGGCGGCAGGTCGGTGTCCGGCAGCCCGTCGAGGACCGCGTCGTACCACCGCTGCTCGTCGTCGAGGTCGTGGTCGGCGTCGGTCGGGTCGACGTCCTCGGCCCGCAGCACCGCGAAGGTCCCCAACGCACCGACCGCCGCCAGCGCCTCGGTGCCCCGGCCGTCGACGTACGCCGGGTCGAGCCGACCGAAGGGTGCGTCGGCCTCGACGATGTCGGCCAACGGGCTCCCGGGGAGCAGCACCTCGCCGGCCGGGTAGTGCTCACCGTCGTCGCCGGGAAGGGCCAACTCGGCCAGCCAGGGCAGCTCGCCGGTACCGATGCCGGCCGCCGTCACGAGGGCGAGGACCGCGTCGGCGACCGGCCCCGGATCGTCCTCGTCGTAGGAGGTCTCGACCGCCGCGCGCACCCGGTCGTCGGCCAGTACGGCGCGGGCCGTCGCCGGCCGGGCACCGAGCCGTTCGAGCAGCGGGTGGGTGGCCTGCGGGTCCACCACCCGCAGCCCCAGCGGCCCGAGCGCCTGTGCCGGGAGCCCGGCGTCGGGAAGCAGCACCCCCCGCGGTCCGGTGACCATCCGGCCGTCCGCGAGCGGCACCGGCAGGCCGGTGAGCGCGTCCCGGTCGGGTGAGTCGGCGAGCCCGTCGTAGACCCGCCGCCACCACGACGCCGGCCGGTCCACCCCGGCCAGCAGGTCCATGAGGTCCGCGGTGGACAGCCGGCGTACGCCGAGCGCGGTGAGGGCCGGAGCGCGCGACCGCCCCGACCATTCGGCACCGACCAGACCGTCGAGGGTGTCGGCGAGAGCCTCGACCAGAGCCGGCGTGGCCGCGTCGACCACGACCGCATCGGCGCGGGGCGATCCGGGTCCCCTCGGTGGTGGCCAGCACGGTCGCGGTGCGCAGGGCGTCGAGCGCGGCCCGGCACAGCGCCGTGTCGAGTTCGGCGCCGGCCAGCCGCGGCCGGGGCACCAGGGACAGGATCTCCGGCTCCGCGGCCAGGTCGGCCGCCAGCGCGGCATAGCCCGTCGCGGCCCGCCCGATCAGGTGGTCGGTGAGCGGCCCGGGCTCCACGTGCCGGCGGTCCGGGCCGAGTGGGAAGGTCCCGATCAGCCGCGCCGGCAACGACACCGGCTCTTCGCTCGGCGTGGGGGCGTGCAGGACCGGGTCGCCGGGCGGGGGCAGAGCGCGGCCCGCGTCGTCGACCGGCACCGCCCAGCACAGCGACCAGTCCGGCGCGGTCCCGCTCCTCGGTCGGCCGGTCCGCGAGCAGCTCGGCGGAGAGCCGGCCGGCATCCCGGTGGACCCGCCACCGGGTGACCCGTTCGCCGTCGGAGAGATCGGCCACGCCGTCGTGGTCCTCGCGGCGCACCAGCCGATCGCCGATCTGCAGGCCGGCCAGGCCGGGCAGACCCAGCAGCAGCTCAGGCTCGACCGCCGCGAGCATCGCCTCGACGGCGTCGGCCGCGCCGGGCAGCAGCGGGAGCCGGATCTCGGTGTCGTAGCCGTCGGGGGGCGGGTCGTCGTCGGGCCAGGGCAACCGCAGTACCGGGACGTGACCGGCCCGGTGGCCGAGCTCGGCGAGCAGGCTCGGCCGTGCCTCGACCTCGGCGCGGGCCGCCGCGGCCGAGAACCGCACCCCACCCGTGCGGCTGCGCATGACCGGGGCGTCGGTGACCGCCAGCACGGCGACGAAGCCGACCCCGAACCGCCCCACGGTCGACGCGCCCCGCTTGGCGGACGCCCGCAGGGTGGCCAGCGACTCGACGCCCGCCCGGTCCAGCGGCGCGCCGACGTTGGCGGCGAGCAGCTCGGCGCCGGTCTCCGACCGCTGCAGGATCAGCCGCAGCCGGCCCGGTACGCCGGCCCGCGCCGCCGCATCGGCCGCGTTCTGCGCAAGTTCGACGACGAGCCGGTCGCGGTAGCCGCCGAGCGCGAGGTCCTCCTCGGCGTTGGCGTCCTCGCGGAACCGGGCCGGGGAGGCCGCCCACGCCTCGAGCACCCGCCGCCGGATCGCCGCGGTGCCGAACGGGTCGGCCGGCGGCTCAGCTGTGGCCGAGATCGTCGTCTTCCGCGGTGTCGACCGACCCGGCGTCCGGCGTACGCCGCGGCTCCACGTCGAACCCGACGTCGTCGTAGGTCGGCTCCACCGCGGCCGAGCGAAGTACCGCCTCGACGAGCGCCTCGGAATGCGCACCGCAGCCGAAGTCGGCCGCGACGACCTGGCCGTCGGCCGGCGCGAACTCGTTGCTGCACGCGCCGAACGCCGCGCGCAGGGACCCGGCGAGCGGCAGGTAGAAGCCGCAGGTGCCGCACGGGGCAGGGGCGTGCGTCGCCATCGCCGACTGCGGTCCGCGGTCGCCGCCCCGCCACCGGATGGCCGACTCGTCCCGGCCGGACCGGGAGAGCACCCGGACCCGGCCGAGGCCGAGTTCGAGCGCAACCTCCTCGACCGCCGGGTCGTCGGACTGCAGGTAGGCCGGGGCGAGCCGGTCGTCGTCGGGCTCCGTGGGCAGCAGGTCGCCGACCCCGAGGTCGCCGGGCTGCAGCCGCTCGCTCCACGGCAGCCACTCGGGGGCCAGCACCGCGTCGGCGCCAGGCAGCAGCACGACCTCGTCGACGGTCACGAGCTTGGCGCGGGACGCGCGCGCGAGCGTGACCGCCCACCGCCACCCTGAGTAACCGGGCACCAGCGAGGCGAACAGGTGGGTGACCACCCGGGCGCCGTCACTCTGCACGCCGAGGTGCTCACCGACCTGTCGACCGCCCTCGGCCACGGCGGCGGCGCGCGCGACGTCGACGGCGTCCGCGCAGAGCTTGTCGACGGTCACCGCGGTCCGGATTGCTCGTGTCACGCCGTCCATGATGACCCATCGCCACCGCCGGTCCGCCGCCGGCCGACACGTCGCGCCTCCGGTCCCCGTGCGTACTCCCCTGCGGGACGAATCGTGCGGCAGGATGGGACCGTGGGTACGCCGAGCGCTCCGAACCCGCCGAAACCCTCGGCGGGCGGAAGCGCGCCGGAACCGAAGATCACGGTCACCCGGGCCGTCGCGTCCCGCACCAAGCACTTCTCCCGCCTGACGGTGCGCATGATCGGCGACGCCAGCCGGGCCGGCGGGGCGTCCCGGTCGGGGCTCACCCGGCTGATCTGGGTCAACGTCGTGCAGACCGGCGGCGACGGGATGGTGGCCGTCGCCCTGGCCAACACCATCTTCTTCTCCGCGGCCACGAGCCAGCAGCG
The DNA here is from genome assembly GCA_963828605.1 of uncultured Actinomycetota bacterium. Classification (GTDB taxonomy): domain Bacteria; phylum Actinomycetota; class Actinomycetes; order Mycobacteriales; family QHCD01; genus DASXJE01. The sequence continues at coordinate 1,846,392 of CAWHER010000001.1, forward strand.
CAGCAACGTCGCGCTCTACCTGCTGATCACGATGGCTCCGTTCGCGCTGGTCGCGCCGGTCATCGGGCCGCTCCTGGACAAGCTCCAGCGCGGCCGGCGGTTCGCGCTGGCCGGCACGATGGTCGGCCGGGGCCTGCTCGCCTGGATCATCGCCGCGAACTTCCACAGCTTCGCGCTCTACCCGGCGGTCTTCGGGTTCCTGGTGATCTCCAAGGCGTTCAACGTGCTCAAGGGGGCCTGCGTGCCACGGGTGCTGCCCGGCGCGCTGACCCTCGTCTCGGCCAACGCGAGGTTGTCCATCTTCGGACTCGCCGGCGGAGCCACCTTCGGGATCCTCGCGGCCGGCATCACCAAGGTCGGCGGCAGCCCGTGGACGCTACGGGTCGCGACGTTGGTGTTCCTGGTCGCCGCCGTACTGGCCGTGAAGCTGCCGAAGCACGTCGACAGCTCGGTCGGCGAGGCCAGCGTCCGCCTCACCCGACCGGCGACCCGACCCGGCAGCCGGAAGCGCCGGTGGAGGCAACGCTCGTTGGGCCGGCATGTGGTGACGGCGTTGCGCGGGGCGAGCGCGCTCCGCGGCCTGTCCGGTTTCCTGACCCTCTTCCTCGTGTTCCTGGTGCAGCACGACTACCACGGCTTCGAGGCGGTCGTCGCCCTCGGCGCGGTCGCGGTGGCGGCGGGCGGCGGCAGCTTCCTCGGTACGGCGGCCGGGGCCCGGTTGAAGCTCGGCCGGCCCGACGTCATCGTCGTCGGGTGCGTCGCGGCCGCCGCGGTCGTCTGTGTGGTGACGGCGCTGACGTTCTCGATCGAGATCGCGGTCCTGGCGGCACTCATCGCCGGGATCGCCAACAACCTCGCGAAGCTCTCCCTCGACGCGATCATCCAGCGCGAGGTGCCCGACCAGATGCGGGCGTCGGCGTTCGGCCGGTCCGAGACGCTGCTGCAGCTGGCCTGGGTGCTCGGTGGCGCGCTGGGGATCGCGCTGCCGATGGACGGGCGGATCGGGTTCGGCGTCGCCGCGGTGATCCTGCTCATCGCCCTGGCCGGCACGCTGGCCGGCAACCGCGGGCTCGGCGGCAGCGCCCGCCTCGACCACCCGCAGCGGGCCGGAACACCATCGCCACCCCCCGCCGCCGACCGCCTCGGTCCGACGCCGCGGGCGCCCGACCCCGGCTAGGCCCTCAGCGCCAGGGCCCCGAGCGGCTAGGCCTCGAACGTCCAGGCCTCGAGTTTCTAGGCCTCGAGTTTCTAGGCCTCGAGCGTCCAGGCCTCGAGTTTCTAGGCCTCGAGGTCGGTGGCGACGGCGCGCAGCAGCGACGCCACCTTGCGGGCCACCGGCCGATCCGGGTAGCGGTCACGGCGCAGCGTGTTGGAGACGCCGTCCAGGACCTTGATGAGGTCCTCGACGATCACGGTCATCTCGTCCGGCTTCTTGCGCTGCGTTTGAGCGACCGAGGGCAGCGGATCGAGGACCCGCACCGAGAGCGCCTGCTCCCCCCGCCGGCCCTCGGCGACCCCGAACTCGACCCGCTGGCCGGGTTTGAGCTCGGTCACGCCCGCGGGCAGCGCATCACGGTGCACGAAGACGTCGGCTCCGTCCTCCCGAGACAGGAAGCCGAAGCCCTTCTCCGCACTGAACCACTTCACTTTGCCGCTGGGCACAAGCTGCCTCGCTCGATCGGACCGGAGATTGACTCTCGGAGCGGCGCACGCGCCGCTCGTCCGTACAGGCTAGCGAGTCCTGACCGCCGAGGTCGCCAGGAATCCTGCGTCGCCCCCGCCGCGCGCCTAGGCTGAGGACGCGGGTGGGGGCCCGCCCGCCGCGTGCCGCGGCGGATGGGGGGACACGAGATGAGCGATCAGCGACCGCCGAGCGGCGGTCCTGAACAGCCGTACCAGGGCCAGCCGCCGTACCAGGGCCAGCCGCCGTACCAAGGCCAGCCGCCGTACCAAGGCCAGCCGCCATACCAAGGCCAGCCGCCATACCAAGGCCAGCCGCCGTACCAAGGCCAGCCGCCATACCCAGGGCCGCCGCCGCCTGGACCGGACCAGCTCTCCGCACCGGTGCCCCCGCCGCGCCACCGTCGCGGCATGATCATCACCGCGGTGGCGGTCGTCGCGGCTCTGGCCATCGGCGGCGGTGCGTACGCCGTCGTCGCGAGCCTCAGTTCCGGCACCGACGAGGCGGCCCGGCACCTGCCGGCCGACACCCTGGCCGTGGCGTCGATCAACCTCGATCCGGGCGGCGGCCAAAGCGTCGCGGCGCTGAAATTCCTGCGCCACTTCCCGTCGATCGCCGCGCACAGCTCCGGCCTGACGCTCGGCGACGGCCTGCTCAGGCCGGTCTTCGAGAGATCCGGCAGCGGCGTGAACTTCGACCGGGACGTCAAGCCCTGGATCGGCGACCACCTCGCGCTCGCCGCAGATCCGCAGAGCGGGAAGATCCACCCGGTCGCCGCGATCCAGGCGACGGATGCCGGCGCCGCAAAGGCGGGTCTCGCCCGGCTGGCCCATGATCAGAACCGGTTCGGCTACGTCGTCAGCAACGGCTACGCGATCATCAGCGACTCCCCGGCGGCCGCCCAGCGCGCGTCGACCGACGCCTCCCAGAGCGCCCTCGGCGGGACGGGCACCTACAGCTCCGACGTCGCGGCCCTCCCGGCCGGCGCGATCGCCACGGGATGGGTGGACATCCACGCGGCGCTCACCTTCGCCCGGAACACCGGGGCCACCGGATCCGGACAGGTGCAGACCGCCAGATTGCCGAGCCGGATCGCGATGTCGGTGCGGTTCGACACCTCGGTCGCCGATGTGCAGGTCAAGGCGTTCGGCACATCCGGCCTGCAGGGCGGCGACGTGGGGAGCATCGTCTCCCGGCTGCCCCAAAACACCGCCATCGCGATCGGCGCCAGCCACCTCGACTCCGACATCCGCTCGCTCTACTCGGTGCTGACGAAGGGCCTCGGGGCGCGCGCCGCCGGACCGCTCACGTCGTTCCAGACGCAGACCGGGCTGGCGTTGCCCGGCGACCTCGCGGCGCTGGTCGGCTCGCAGACGGTCTTCGCGCTCGGCGGGCCGAACCTCAGCTCGCTGGGCCTGCTCACCAGCACGGCCGATCCGGCTCAGGCCGCGGCCGCCGCCGCCAAGATCAACAGCACGCTCACCGGCGGCGGGCTCATCGTGCGGCAGACCGCGCACGGCCTGGTGATCGCCAGTTCGGATCAGTACGCCGCGGCGCTGCAGCACGGCGGGTCGCTGGGAGCCCAGCGTCTCTACCGGACCGCCGTACCCGACGCCGGCCGAGCCGCCGCCGTCGTCTACCTCGACCTCGGCCGGATCCTCGCGAAGCAGGGCACCGCATCACCGGACGTGAAGGCCCTCAAGGCCTTCGGCCTCACCGCCTCGGTCGACGGCGGTACGGCGACGCTGCGGATGCGCCTCGTCGTCGGCTGACCGCACCCGCTCCATTCCGCACCCGCTCCATTCCGCATGAACGTGACGTTGATGCGGCTAGAGCGCTTGAACGTGACGTTCAAGCGGAATGAGGAGCGCCCTCGTTTGGCATCAACGTGACGTTGATGCCGCTAGAAGGCTTGAACGTGACGTTCAAGCCAACGATGGGGGCCGCGTGTCAGCGGTAGCGGGCGGGCTCGGGGAGCAGTTCGTTCATCGAGCCGGAACGGAAGCCGCGGGGGTCGACGGTGACGGCCGGGAACCCGTCGATGACGTCGAGCAGTTCGGGCCGGGCCGTGAGTACGCCGACGAGGTCGGCGTCGACCTCGACCCGGGCTCCCTCGTCGCCGAGATCGCGGACCCGCAGGTTGGCAACGTCGTACCCGGCCGTCGTGAGCGCCGCGCGCAGCGCCGACTCGGCCCGGTCCACCCGCGCGAGCCGGCTCGGAGTGATGCTGACCCCGAAGGCGATCCGGCTGGACAGGCACGCGGCGGCCGGCTTGTCCCAGGTGACCAGACCCCACGCCCGGGACGCCGCCCGCACCTGCGCCTTGGTCAGCCCGGCGTCGCGCAGCGGGGTGACGGCACCTCGCTCGGCCGCCGCCCGGATACCGGGCCGGAACCCCGCCACCGCGTCGTCGGCGTTGGTGCCGGTGGCCACGGCGGCGACGTCGAGACGGTCGGCCAGTGGTCCGAGGACGTCGAGCAGTTCTGCCTTGCAGAAGTAGCAGCGGTCACCGGCGTTGGCGCGGTAGCCGTCCTGGGCCATCTCCTCGGTGCGCACCACCTCGTGCTGGACACCGAGGCCCTCGGCGAAGGCGCGCGCGTCGTCGAGCTCACCGCTGGCGAGGCTGGCCGACAGCGCGGTGCCCGCGACCACCCGGTCGGCGCCGAGCGCCCGGACGGCCGCCGCGAGCACGAACGCCGAGTCCGCGCCGCCGGAGAAGGCCACCAGCACGCTGCCCAGCCCGCGCAGGTGCGCGTCCAGATCGGCCAACCGGGCGTCGAGGAGCGGATCGGTGGAGGACACGCTCAGAGCCTAGGCGAGCAGCCCGGAACCGGCCGATCGAGGGTACGAGGCGGCGAAACTCCGTCCCGCGGGCGTCGTTCCGGGGGCACACTGGTCTGAGCAGCACCGCACAGGGGGAGACGTCATGAACGACAGCGTGTACGTACCTGACCTGGTCCCGATGCTCTCGCGCGGCAAGCACCGCAGCCCTCGCAAGGGCGCCTGCTTCATGGAGCTGGCCTCCTACCTCGCCGGGGAGCGGTGGAGCGACCATCCGTCGTGCACCCACCCGTTGCTCGCCGCACTCGCGCGGCACGTCAACGACAACAGCACGGACGAGGGCCGGCAGCGCCTGGCCGGACTGATCCCCGGCGTGATCGGCCTGGTGAGCGACGATCTGCATGTCGACGTCGACCTCGCTCTGCGCGCGGCGACCACAGCGTTGCCGATCGTCAGCACGGAACGCCAGCAGGTCATGGCGGTCGCCGTCCTGTGCGGCAACCGGGTGCTCGCCGGTCTCGACGGACAGCCGGCCGGCTGGAGCGAGCAGCGCAGCCGGGAGATGCTCGCCGACGTCCCGCACGCCGCCCGCTGGGCGGCGCGACACAGCATCAGCAGCGGGCCGTCGAAGCGGGCGTTCCGCCGGCATGCCGCCCCGAGCACCGTCCGCTACGCGGTCTACAGCATCGCCGCGTCGGTGCCCGAGCCCGACGGCCACCTGCATGACCTGCTGGCCGCGAGCATCGACGACGTACGCAGCCGCTGCGACCAGACCACGACGTCGTGTCCGACCGGGCGATCAACGCTCCCGCTCGAGGAACTCCAGACGGTTCCCGAACGGGTCGTCGGCGTAGATCCTGCGGAAGCCCGGGAAGTCCCTGTCCCAGCGCACCGCCTGCCCTGAGACGGCCAACCGGTCGACGACGCCGTCGAGATCGTCGACGAGGATCCCGGGATGGCCCTTCTTCGCGGGCCGGAACTGATCCTCGACCCCCACGTGGATTTCCACGCCCCCGGCCCGGAACCAGACTCCGCCCCGGCCGGCGAGCACCGGCGGCTTCGCGACCTCGGTCATGCCGAGTACGCCGCTGAAGAACCCCCGAGCGGCATCCTCGCCGCCTCGCGGCATCACGACCTGGATGTGGTGCAGACCGACGTACACAACCCGCCAGCCTGCCAGACTCCGGCCATGGCCCTGTGGCGGACCGCGGCGTGGTGATCGGGCTGGTGCACGGGGCCTGGCACGGCGCCTGGTGCTGGGAGCCGTTGGTCGACGAACTCCGGCGACGCGGGATCGCGGGGATCGCCGTGGATCTCCCGACCGAGGATCCGGCGGTGACCACGGCCGATTACGCCCGCCTTGTCGACCAGGCTCTGGGCGCGTCCCGCGACGAAGTGGTCCTGGTCGGCCATTCGATGGGCGGGCTGACCCTGCCGGTCGTCGCCGGTCTGCGGCCGGTCCGTCGGATGGTTTTCGTCTGCGCGCTCGTGCCACAGCCGGACCGCAGCTGGGACTCGGTCGCCCGCGCGCATCGCGACCTCTTCTCGGCCGGGCTGGCGCGCGGGCAGCAGACGCAGGAGGACGGCTCGACGACGTGGGATCCGGCCGCTGCGGCGGAGATCCTCTACTCCGACTGTGCACCCGCTGTGGCGGCCGCCGCGGCGGCGCGGCTACGTCGGCAGTACTGGACCCCGACCCGGATCGCGGCGCCCTTCACCCGGTGGCCGGACGTCGAGAGCCGCTACGTCGTCTGCGCCGAGGACCGGACGCTGGTGCCGGACGGCGAACGCCGCCTGGCCCGGGAACTGCTGTCGGTCGAGCCGGTCGAGCTGCCGGGCGGGCACAGCCCGTTCCTGTCCCGTCCGGCCGCCCTGGCCGACGTCGTCCTCGCCGATCTGCCCTGACCCGCCGGTCAGCTGCCGCGGAGGGCGTCGCCCAGCCGCACGCGCGCCCCGGTGCGGATCACTGCGTTGCGGTAGATCCGGCCGGACAGCCAGGTGAGTGCCGGGATGAGCGCGATGACCAGGACGACGGCGAGGCCGGCCTCCCAGGGGGGCACCCCACCCATGGCCAGTCGCATCGGCATGAGCGTCGGAGCGAACATCGGGATCACCGACAGCACTTCGATCAGCCCGCTGCCCGGGTTGGACGGGAGGATCGAGATGCCCAGCACGTAGCCGATGATGACGAACATCAGCACCGGTGCGATCACACCGCCGACGTCCTCCTGCCGGGACACCAGCGCCCCGACGGCGGCGAAGGCCAGCGCGTAGGCGAAGAACCCGAGCAGGTACCAGACCACCAGCCAGACGAGGGTTCCGGTCGCCGCGGAGACGGAGATCGTGAGCACTCCGGTCAGCAGCCCCGTGACGAGACCGGCGACTCCGATGGCCACCATCTGTAAGAGCCCCACGATCCCGATGCCGAGCACCTTGCCGGCCATCAGCTGCCACGGCCGGATCGTGGACAGCAGCAGCTCGACCACCCGGCTGGACTTCTCCTCGACCACTCCCTGCGCGACCGACTGCCCGTTCATCATCAACGACATGTAGATGAGGATCCCGGCGATGATGCCGACGATCAGCTGCTGCGTCTGGTATTTGTGCGGCGGTTGCAACGCCACGACGTCGAGCTTCGCCGCGGCGACCGTCCGGTCGACCTGAGCCGGGTTTCCACCGAGCTTCGCGATCTGCTGGTCGAGCGCGACCTGCTGGGCGAGCACGGTCAGCACGCCCTTGACCTTGCCGTCGAGGTTCTTCTTCACGATGACCCGCAGCTGTCCGCCGTCGGTCTCCACGAAGGCGTCCAGCGTGCCGTCGCGGACCTCTTGCCGGCCCGCCGCTGCAGACACGGTGCGGGTGGTCACCTTCTGGCCGACCGCCGAGGCGCTGGCCTTCAACGGCGCGGCGATGACGGCGTCCCGACCCGCGAGACCCACCGCCGAGGTCGAGGTCCCGCCGTTGACGAACTTCAGCACGATCGTCAGTGCGACCAGGATGACGACGGTGAGCCCGGTCGCGATCCGGAACGCCTTGGACCGCAGCCGGGTGTCGATCTCGCGGCGGGCGATCAGCCACACCGCCGTCCTCGGGCTCAGGGTGGTGTCGGCGGACTCCAGCGGACTGCCGGTCACGCGGCCTCTCCTTCGCTCACGACGTTACGGAACAGCTCGGTCAGGGACGGTCGCCGCCGGGCGAACTCGTGCACCGGCCCGGAGGCGAGCGCGGTCTTGAGCACCAACTGATCGTCGGCGCCCGGGCCGAGCTCCAGCACGGTTACGGTGCCCCTCCGCCCCCGTACGGTCACGTCGGGCAGCCCCGCCGCCCAGCCCTCGGTGGCGCCCGGCGCGTCGACCACCAGCTGCGAGGTGCCGCCGGAGCGGAGCTCGTCGACCGAACCGCAGGCCACCATCTGCCCGCCCCGGACGATGCCGACCCGGTCGCACAACCGTTCGACCAGGTCGAGCTGGTGGCTGGAGAAGACGACCGGGACGCCGTCGTCACACCGCTCGCGGAGAACCTGGCTCATGACGTCGACGGCGAGCGGGTCCAGGCCGGAGAACGGCTCGTCGAGGACGAGGATCCGCGGGTCGTGGATCAGCGCCGCGGCCAGCTGCACGCGCTGCTGGTTGCCCAGGCTGAGCTTCTGCACCTCGTCGTCACGGCGCGGCGCGACACCGAGCCGGTCGGTCCACGCGTCCATGGCCCGCCTGGCCTCGACCGTCGACATGCCGTGCAGGCGGGCCAGGTAGATCAGCTGCTCACCGACCTTCATCCTCGGGTAGAGGCCGCGTTCCTCCGGCATGTAGCCGATCTGGCGCCTGGTCTCCAAGGTGACCGGCCGACCGTCCCAGCGGACCTCCCCGGAGTCGGCCGCGAGCACGCCGAGGGCGATCCGCATCGTGGTCGTCTTGCCGGCGCCGTTGCTGCCGACGAACCCGAAAAGCTCACCGGCCCGGACGTCGAAGGTGATCCGGTCCAAGGCGATCAGCTCGCCGTACCGCTTCGATACTGCGTCGATCTCCAGCCGTGCGCCGGCCCCGGTCGCCGCTTCCACCATGCCGCCCGTCCTCGTCAGTGAAGTGCACGGCGCGCCCGCCCAGGCGGGGCGCCGTCGAATTTCCCCCGACATCCTCCGGTACAGAGCGCTCGATGGCGAACCTGATACCGCGGCGGGGAGTCAGGGGCGGCTGACCTCGGCCACCCGCAGCGCGAGGTCGAGCAGTGCGCGGTCCTGTCCGGGCCCGGCCAGCGCGCACAGCCCGACCGGCCGCCCGCGCACCTCGAGCCGGGCGAGCACCACCGCGGGCAGGCCGGCCAGGCTGGCCAGGCAGGTGAGGGCGAACGTGCCGGATCGGGTGGCGGCCTTCTGCTCGGCCGTCATGTGCAGCGGCGGTGCGGGAGTACCTGTCGCCGGGAGCAGGACCGCCGTGCCGGGCGGAAGCCGGTCGACGAGTGCGCCCGCCGCGGTGCGTAGCACCTCAGCGGCCCGGTCCTCCTGCTCGACCGTCACCCGGGCGGCCTGCGCGAAGCGGTCGCTGATGCCGGGCCCGAGCGCCCCGGGATGGTCGGTGATCCACCGCCCGTTGCAGCGCCACGCCTGAGCGGCCTGCACGGTGCGGAACGCCGTCCGCCAGTCGTCCAGCCGCCCGTCGCACAGCGCCGGAATGGTCCGGACCTCGATCCCGGGCGCGCCTTGCAGCCGCCGGCAGGCCGACCGTACGGCGGTCGCGACGTCCGCGTCGGCGAGGTCGAGCAGGTCCGTCGGAACCAGGGCGGTGGTCACGGGCTCGGACCGCGCGGGGGCGGCGGGTAGCAGCACGTCGCCGACCCGGGCCAGCGTGCGGGCGTCGCGGGCCAGCCAGCCGACGGTGTCGAACGACGGCGCGAGCGGGAGCAGGCCGGCGCTGGACACGACGCCGTGCGTCGGGCGGAGGCTCACCAGGCCGCAGTAGGAGGCGGGTACCCGGATCGACCCGGCGGTGTCGGAGCCGAGGCCGACGTCGGCGAGGTCGAGCGCGACCGCGCTGGCCGGGCCGTTCGACGACCCTCCGGGCACATACCCGGGCGCCGCTGGGTTGGGCGGGGTCCCGTAGTGCACATTGGTGCCGGACAGGCTGTAGGCGAACTCGTCGGTCTGCGCCAGACCACGGACGTCGGCGCCGGCATCGAGCAGGGCGCCGACCGCCCACGCATTCGACGCCTCCACCGGTGCCTCCGCCAGCCAGGCGGGGTTGCCGGCGCCGATCCGCTGCCCGGCAACGGCGTAGAGGTCCTTCACGGCGACGCGGAGACCCGCGAGCGGGCCGCCGGGCGTCCCCGCGACCAGCGGGTCCCCCTCCACCCGCCAGACCGCCCGGGATCCGTCGACGGCGTCGGGGAAGGTCGACGGCGGCATGCGCCCAGCATGCCCCCTCCCCCGGTGCGACCATGAAGGCATGTCGGAGGACGTCGCAGAGGTGCTCGCCGCCAAGCGGGCCGAGCTCGAGGCGGAGCTGGCCAGGCTCACGGTCCCGACCAGCGACCCGGCCGGGATCTCTTTCGGCAAACGGATCGGGGAGGGCACCAGCGTCGCGGTCGACCGGCTGTCCCAGGTCGCCGCGCACGAGCGGCTGCAGGAACTGCTGGCCGACGTACTCCGCGCGCAGGAGAAACTCGACGAGGACACCTACGGCACGTGCGACCGGTGCGGCGGTCCGATCGCTCTGGAACGTCTCGATGCGCTTCCTTGGGCGACCCGTTGCGTGGCCTGCGCGGCAAAGCGCGACTAGGTTCCCGGGTGTTGCAAGCAGTGCCCTGAGCCACCGTTGGGTGACGGAAAGTTCTTGTGTGGCAGGGGTTTTCGGCATCGCGGTTTTGTCGGTGGCTGGTTCTATCGTGGTGGCATGGTCGATGGTTCCGGTGCTGGTGAGCATCCGGTGTGGGGTTATGCGGCCGGCCTGGCCGCGGCGGTGGACGGGTTGGCCGGCGCGTCGTTGTGGCGGCTGGGCGGCGATGAGGTCGTCGATGTGATGCGGGTGGTGGAGTGTCAGGCGCGGCGGTTGTTCGCGGCGTCGTTGCGGCTGGTCGCGGAGGTCGATGCCCGCGGCCTGGGCACGGATCGGGGGGCGTGTTCGACGCCGGCGTTGCTGCGGCAGGTGCTGAATGTGACCCCGGCGGAGGCGGGGTGGCGGGTGGCTGCGGCGGAGAAGCTGCTGGGCCGGACCAGCCTGTCCGGACAGATCGAGCCCGCAGCGCTGGCGGTGACGGCGGCGGGGGTGGCCGATGGGGGGATCGAGTCGGGGCAGGCCCGGTTGATCTTCGACACGCTGCGCCGGCTGCCGGCCGGGGTGGATCCGCCGACGCGGGCCCGCGCGGAGGCGTTCCTGGCCGGGCAGGCCCGCGACTTCGATGCGCACGCGCTGGCCGGGATCGCGCGGCGGATGGTGGCGACGCTGGATCCGGACGGGGCGGTGGCCGCGGAGGAGGAGGCGGTGCGTTACCGGGAACTGTCCTTCGGGCGGGGCGTCGACGGGATGACCGTCGTGCGGGGCCGGTTGGATGCGGAGGGGGCGGCGGTGCTGCGCACCGCCCTGGACCCGTTCACCGCCCCGGCACCGTCCACCGCGGACGGCCCGGACCCGCGTTCACCGGCCCGCCGGGCGGCGGACGGGCTGATCGAGTTGGCCCGCCGCGCCCTGACCGCCGGGGACCTGCCCGACGCCGGTGGGCTGCGCCCGCAGGCTCACAGTCACCGTCGACTTCGACAGCCTGCGGAAGCAGCTGGGTGCCGGGCAGCCGGGCCGCGCCGGCACGGGGGAGCCGGGCCGGGCCGGGACGGGGATGCCGGGCCGGGCCGGGACGGGGTTGCTGGGTTGGGGTGGGCCGGTCACCGCCGAGTCCGCGCGGCGGATCGCGTGTGACGCGCAGCTGATCCCGGTGCTGCTCGGTGGCGGCGGGCAGCCGCTGGACGTGGGCCGGGCCAGTTACAGCATCCCGACCGGCATCCGCCGCGCCCTCATTGCCCGGGACCGGGGCTGCGCGTTCCCCGGCTGCGACCGGCCCCCCGCCTGGTGCGACGGGCACCACATCCGCCACTGGGCCGACGGCGGACCCACCGCGATCACCAACCTGGTCCTACTGTGCGGGCACCACCACCGCACCGTGCACCACCACGGCTGGCAGACCCGCATCGTGCACGGCCAACCGCAGTTCCTGCCCCCACCCTGGATCGACCCCACCCAGACACCCCGCCGCAACCACTACCACCACCTCCCCACCCTCCCCGACCCACCCGACCACGCCGAGACGCCCGGGCATACCGAGGCGCCGGAAGTCGAGATGCGCGGGCATGCCGACACCACCGGGCGGCGCAGACCCCAACTGGTCACCACCAGCTAGACCACGGCGAACAAGGTGCCCGAACGACCACGGACTCACCGGGCACCCCGGGAGCAGTCACCGCTGGCCGACATCGTGCGCCCTACCCGCACAACCGAGCCAACGATGCGAGTACGACGCACGATGATGCCCACCCCGCGCCGACGGACGATCAAATCGGCGAGAGCCACCCGAACATCGGACGCGCTACCCGCACAATCGGCCCCAGAATGCGAGTACAGCGTCCGATGATGAATACCAGCCCGAGATCGCCGCCGACATCGTGCGCGCTACCCGCACAACGGAGCCAACGATGCGAGAACGACGCACGATGATGGCCGGCGCCAGGCGCACGTGCGCACGGCGCACGGCGCACGTTGATGGCGTCGCCGGGCCGCCCGTGGGCGCGGCGCAGATGGTGAGGCCGGTCTACCCTGCCCGCTGCCGATGGGGGGCCGGCCGGACCTCGATCTCCTCGAGCAGAGTCCGGGTGGCGGCGGCGATGGCGTCCACCGCCCGATCGAACGCGGCGGCGTTGTGCGCGGCGGGCTTGCGGAAGCCGCTCACCTTCCGCACGTATTGCAGCGCCGCGGCGTGCATGTCCGCCTCGGTGACCTGCTCGGTATAGGGCTCACGCAGCGTCTTGATACTCCGGCACATGGGCCGACGGTACCCCGATCTACCCCCGGACGGGGGCGGCGCCGGCTGATGCCAGCGGTCCCCGGCCGCCACCCGGTCGGCCTCGGCCGGCCCCCACGAGCCGCGGTCGTACGGCGCCGGGGAATCGGTCAGGTCCAGGATCGGGGCGACGATCCGCCAGGCCTGCTCCACCGAGTCCTCCCGGGCGAAGCGCCGCGCGTCGCCGTCGATGGCGTCGCTGGAGCAGCCGCTCGTAGGCCTGCGGCCGGTGGCCGAGAGCGCTGGCGAAGTCGACGTCAGGTCGATCGGGCAGGTCTCGGGCCGGTCGCCGGGATGCTTGGCCTGCACGGTCGAAGGTCACGCCGTCGCGGCTGCCGAGCCGGAACCGCAGCAGGTTGCGGTTCGGGCGAACCCCGTCTGGCTCGGCGAAGAGCATCCGCGGCGGCTCGCGCAGCTCGACCACCACCTCGGTGGCGGTCGTCGGCCAGGCACTTGCCGGCGCGGATGAAGAACGGCACCCCGGCCCACCGCCAGGAGTCGACGTGCACGCGCAGGGCGACGAAGGTCTCGACCGTCGGAGCCGGCCGCCACGCCCGGTTCGTCGCGGTAGCCGCGGAACTGGCCGCGCACGACGTCGCTCGGCGTCGAGCGGGCGGCATCGACTTCGAAGCACCTCGGACCTGCTCGTTGCGCAGCGCGTCGGCGTCGTCGGCCGACGGGCGGCTCCATCGCGAGCAGCGCGACCACCTGCAGCAGGTGGTTCTGCACCACGTCGCGGATGCGCGCCGACCTCCTCGTAGAAGCGGCCGCGGCCCTCGACGCCCGAACGTCTCGGCCATCGTGATCTGCACGACTGCGACGTAGTTGCGGTTCCAGATCGGCTCGAGGAAGCGTGTTGGCGAAGCGGAAGTACGAGCAGGTTCTGCACCGGCTCCTTGCCGAGGTAGTGGTCGATGCGGAAGATCGCCTCCTCGGGGAAGACCTGGTGCAGCGTCGCGTTGAGCTCCTGGGCCGACTGCGAGGTCGCGCCCGAACGGCTTCTCCACCACGACCCGCGCGCTCGTCGGCGCAGCCCGACGCGCGCGAGGCCCTCGACCACGGTCGCGAACAGCGACGGCGGGATCGCGAGGTAGTAGCACGGGCGCTGCCGCGTCGCCCGAGCGCATCGGCGCAGCGCGGCGAACGTCGCGGGGTCGCTGTAGTCGCCGTCGACGTAGCGCGAGCCGCGCCGCGAGCTTGTCGAACGACCGCCTCGTCGACGGTCGCCCGTGCTCCGCCGAGGCTGTCCTGCGCGCGCTCGCGCAGCTGCGTCGTGGTTCCAGTCCTGCGGCGCGACGCCGATCGACCGGCACGTCGAGCTGTCCGCGCGCACCATCGCCTGAGAGCGCCGGGAAGATCTTCTTGTACGCGAGGTCGCCGGTGGCGCCGAAGAGACGACGCAGCGCGTCGGCGCGTGCCTGAGCCGCTCACGCGCGCTCGCGGGCATCGCGGCCACCTTCTCGACGTGCCCGCCGAACCGCATGCGCATCGCGGAGAGCACCTTGTCGGCGAAGTCGGCCTCGCCGCGCGAGCTGAACCGCTCGAAGAGCGCCGCGGTCAGCACGGGCGCCGGCACGCCCTCGTCGATCGGCGGCGATCGACCGTCCAGCGGCCCTCGCCGGAGTCGGACACGCGGCCGGCGAAGCCGGCGAGCTCGGGTCCTGCACGCAGCGCCGCGGCGGTGAGGTCGAGCAGCCAGGACGCCGATGACGCTGCCCCGCCGCCACACCTCGGCGATGTCGCGCGAGGTCGAGCTCGTACTGGTAGTGCTCGGGGTGGCGCAGCGGCGTGCGTCTCGGCGTCCGTGCGGCTGCTCCTCGCGGCCGACGTCGGCGTTGCGCGAGGACGTTGAGCCCCTCGGCGTAGGCCGCCATGAGGCCGTACTCGATGCCGTTGTGCACCATCTTCACGAAGTGCCCGGCGCCGTTCGGGCCGCAGTGCAGGTAGCCGTGCTCGGCGCGGCGCGGCGTCGCCGCTGCGCCCGGCGGTGCGCGCGGCGCGCGTCGACACCGGGGGCGAGCGTCGCGAAGATCGGGTCGAGGCGCGCGACCACGTCGTCCTCGCCGCCGATCATCAGGCAGTAGCCGCGCTCGAGGCCCCAGACGCCGCCGCTCGTGCCCGACGTCGACGTAGTGGATGCCGGCGTCTTGAGCAGCTCGTCGCGCGGTCGGATGTCGTCGCGGTAGTAGGAGTTGCCGCCGTCGATGATGATGTCGCCCGGCGCGAGCAGCGGCGGCGAGCGTCGTCGACCGTCGTCGTCGACCACGGCCGGCCGGCACCATCATCCAGACCGCCGCGGGGCGTCTCGAGCTTGGCCACGAGGTCCTCGAGCGAGGTCGCGCCGGTGGCGCCCTCGGCCGTCGAGCGCGGCCACCGCGTCCGGCGACACGTCGTAGACGACGCAGTCGTGGCCGCCGCGCATGAGCCGGCGCACCATGTTGGCGCCCATGCGGCCGAGGCCGATCATGCCGAGCTGCATCTTCCACCTCTTCGAGTCGTGGTCCTGACCGGTCCGGCGCGGACTTCCCCAGTGCAACACACCCGTTGCCCGTGTCGCATCGTGATCGGCTGACGCGGACGGTCAGTGATGTTAGACCTCGGGGTGCAGGCAGCACCCGCACCGCCCCGACCCGAGGAGGCCCGATGACCGGCCCGGAGCCCGCCCCGCCGTACGACGTCCGCGAGCTGATCGGCAGGTTCAACGCGGCGTGGAACGCCCATGACCTCGATGCCGCCATCGCCCTGACCGGCGAGGACATCGTCTTCGACAGCACCTCCCCCGCCCCGGACGGCCGGCGGTCCGAAGGACAGGAGGCGGTGCGGGCGGCGTGGCGGCCGATCTTCGACGACCCGCGCAGCCACTTCGACGTCGAGGCCGACTTCGTCGCGGGCGACCGGCTGGTCCAGCACTGGCGCTTCGACTACGGCGCTGGTCACGTCAGGGGCATCGACGTCATCCGCGTCCGGGGCGGGCTGGTCGTCGAGAAGCTGTCCTACGTCAAGGGCTGAGACCTCAAGGGCTGAGACGTCAAGGGCTGAGACCTCAAGCTTGGGGCCTCACAGCACGGTGTGGCCGTACATCTCGCCGAGCGGGTCGGCGATCAACTCGACCCGGGCGCCATCGGGGTCGGGGAAGTAGATCGACGTCCCGCTCTCCTCCTGGTAGTCGACACCCGCGGCGTCAAGGTTGGCCTTGAGCCGCCGCCATTTCTCCGGCTCGACGGAGATGGCCAGGTGGTGCAGGCCTCCGAGCACCTCGCCGTAGGGCCCGAGATCGAGTCCGGGGAAGTCGAAGAAGGCGAGCAGGTTGCCATGCCCGATGTCGAAGAAGAAGTGGTTCGAGCCCCGGTAGTCGCGGTTTTCGAAGATGTCCGTCAGGGGGAACTCGAGCACACCCTGGTAGAACCGCACAGTGCGCTCCACGTCCGAGCTGAGCAAAGCGACGTGGTGCACACCGCGGGCCGACGAGGCGGGGCGTTCGTCGCCGTCGCGCACGTAGGCCGCCCGGATACGGTCGCGCTCGGCCTCGATCGCGGCGTAGTCAGTCGTCATCGCCGGACTCCGTCCTTTCCAGGGAGAACCATGCGGCCCGGTGCAGCGAGCCGTGCCAGAGCAGCAGCGCCTGGCCGAGGTAGAGCCGCGGGCCGACCATGACGAGCTCGTCCAGGACCTTCCGCACCGGCCAGTCGGGATTCTCCTCGACGTCGCGGTAGTCGATGCGCAGGACGTCGACCCCGGTTTCGAGGGCGCTCGGGCCGACCGACGTGATGAAGCGGAAGGCGCTGCACCGTCCGTCGCCCTCGTCCCGCACGTCGTCGTAGTGGGGCAGCGTGACCCGCATCATCCGCTGCGCGCCGGTCGAGAAGAGGTTCCGCCCCTCCCCCCGGTCGCGGTCGAAGGTCTTGCCCTGCCACGGCATCCATCCCTGTGCCATTGCCTCGAAGACGCCGTCGGCGCCGTGGCCGATGGTCGTGGCCACCAGCCGCCCGCGCAGCGGCCCGTCCAGGCCGGCGGGCACCTCGCCTTCGGCGAAGCACCTCTCCAACCCGGCCAGACCCGCGCGCCGGTCGAACCGGAGCAGCCCGACCGCGCGCCAGTACAGCGACTCGTCCGTGGTCACACCCGAATTGTGTCGCCTTCGGGCACGGCGGACAGTCGAACGGGCAACTCCCGCGTCGGGTTTCGGCGTTCCGGTTGCGCGCCCGCATGACGACGACCGACGATTCAGGGCAAGCAAAGGGAGAAGTCATGGCCGGATTTGTGCAGATCATCGAGTTCGACACCTCGCGGATCGACGAGGTGAAGGCGCTCGCGGACGAGTTCCAGGGCACCCGGGAGGCGGGTTCGGTCCGGCGCGGGGAGGTCACCGCCGACCGCGACCGCCCGAACCACTACATGACCGTCGTCGAGTTCGACTCCTACGACTCGGCGATGGAGAACTCCCGTCGGCCGGAGACCGGCGAGTTCTCCGCCCGGATGGCGCAGCTGTGCGACGGGCCGCCGACCTTCCACAACCTCGACGTGCTGGAGACCTGGCAGTCCTGACTACGCCGCAGTCCTGACTTTGTCGCATGCCTGACTACGGTCGGCCGCCGCCTCCGGCGAGCAGCTGCACCGAGCGGTCCCGCATCTCGACCTTGCGGACCTTGCCGGTCACCGTCATCGGGAACTCGTCGACGACGTGCACGTAGCGCGGGATCTTGTAGTGGGCAAGCGTTCCGGTGCAGAAGTCGCGCAACGCCGCAGCGGTGAGATCCGGCGCGCCCGGCCGCAGCCGCACCCAGGCCATCAACTCCTCGCCGTACGTGTCGTCCGGCACGCCGATGACCTGGGCATCGACGATGTCGGGGTGGGAGTAGAGGAACTCCTCGATTTCGCGCGGGTAGATGTTCTCGCCACCCCGGATGACCATGTCCTTGATCCGCCCCACGATGCTGACGTATCCCGCCCCGTCCATCACCGCGAGATCGCCGGTGTGCATCCAGCGGGCCGCGTCGATCACCTCGTCGGTCAGCTCCCGCTCGTTCCAGTAGCCGAGCATCACCGAGTAGCCGCGGGTGCACAGCTCCCCCGGCGTACCTCGCGGCACCGTGAGCCCGGTGGCCGGGTCCACGATCTTGACCTCGACGTGCGGATGCACGGCGCCGACGGTCCCCACCCGGCGCTCGAGGTCGTCGTCGACCCGGGTCTGGGTGGACACCGGTGACGTCTCGGTCATGCCGTAGCAGATCGTCACCTGGGTCATGCCCATTTCGTCGACCACCCGCTTCATCACCTCGACCGGGCAGGGCGAGCCGGCCATGATGCCGGTCCGGATGCTGGACAGGTCGTAGCCGGCGAAGTCGGGCAACCCCAGCTCGGCGATGAACATCGTGGGGACGCCGTACAGCGACGTGCACTGCTCGTCGCTGACCGTCTGCAGGGTGGCGGCCGGGTCGAACGTCGGCGCCGGGATGACGATGCAGGCGCCATGGCTGGTGGCGGCCAGATTGCCCATCACCATCCCGAAGCAGTGGTAGAAGGGCACCGGGACGGCGATCCGGTCGGTCTCGGTGTAGCCGCAGAGCTCGCCGACGAAGTAGCCGTTGTTGAGGATGTTGTGGTGCGAGAGGGTCGCGCCTTTGGGAAAGCCGGTCGTCCCGGACGTGTACTGGATGTTGATCGGGTCGTCGGCCGACAGCGTCGACGCGACCTCGGCCAGGCGGTCGGACCCGGATCCCCCGTCGTGCCCGACGAGCGCGTCCCAGGCGGGATCGCCCAGGAAGATCACCTGCCGCAGCTCCGGGTGATCCCCGCGCACCGCACCGACCATCGTCCGGTAATCACTGCCGCGGTGCTCCGGTGCGCTGACCAGCAGCCGCACCCCCGCCTGGCCGAGCACGTAGCTCAGCTCGTGGGTGCGGTACGACGGGTTGATGGTGACCAGGATCGCCCCGATCCGGGCGGTCGCGTACTGGACGAGCACCCACTCGGCGCAGTTCGGCGCCCAGATGCCGACCCGGTCGCCCTTGCCGATACCCGCGTCGAGGAGGCCGAGGGCGCAGCCGTCGACGGCCGCGGACAACTCGGCGTAGGTGTAGCGGGTACCGCTGCCCCGGTCGACGAGCGCCTCCCGGTCCGGGAACGCGGCGACCGCCCGCCCGAGGTTCACCCCGATGGTGTCCCCGAGCAGCGGGACCGTCGAGGTCCCCGACGCGTAGGACGGGACTGCCGATGCCGGCATGCTGACCTCCGGATGCCCGGACCGGCCGACCGTCAGCGGTTGGGCCGGTCCTCCGCGCGTGGATGACGGTAGCCGAGGCGGTCGACGGGCAGCGGGAACTCCGGGTCCTCGCCGAAGGGCGACAGCGCACCCTGGATCTCGGAGGTGAACTCCGAGACCGCCGCCGCCCCCTCCTCCACCGGCCAGGAGGGGTCGCGGCGCGTCAGCTGTGCCGGCTCCGTCACCGCGACCTCCCGTCTTTCCGTCCCAGACTGATGTGACCAGTGTGACCGATCCGGCCTAGTAGAGCAGCCGATCCCGGTCCCTCGGCCACGCCAGGGTCGCGTAGATCTGGACCATGGCGGCCTGCTCGATGGCCTGCGTCTCGCCGTTGCCGGCGAACTGGAAGAGGCCACTGGCCGGGTCCCGGAGGTTGCTCCAGGTCGTGTCGGCGTAGTGCTGCATCGCCTGGCGGTAGGTCTGACCGCCGGTCACCGACTCGAGCAGCAGCAGGTTCTTGAAGAAGATCGAGTTGAAGTACGGCGGCTGGCCGGCCAGGTTGCCCTGTTCGACGAAGTAGTCGTACGACGCCTTCGCGACGCTCTCGGCGGCCCGCAGGTAGCTGCCGTCGTGGGTGACTTCGTAGAAGAGCACGTCGACCCCGATGGGCACGCCCTGGTTGTAGGACCACTGGGTCGTCTGGACGTTGCCGGCCAGGTCGACGTGGTCCCAGTACATGCCGTTGGGGGCGAGCAGGTAGCGGTTGGTCCAGTCGTACATCCGCTTCGCCCAGTCGAGGTACGTCCGGTCGTGGGTGGCCTGGTAGAGCCGCAGCCCCAGCTCCGCTCCGGGCATGTTGGAGACGGTGTTGCGGTCGGTGCTCCAGGTTGCCTGGGTCCAGAAGACGCCGCCGGGGTCGGAGTGCGTCGCGTTCGTGTCCCAGCCCGACTCGACCAGGGCGAAGATCTGGCGGGCCCGCGCGAGCGCCGCCCGGTCGCCGGTCATCAGGTACTGCTGTGCCTTCTCCAGGCCGACCCACTCGTTGTCGTCGTAGAACATGTCGCCGCCGCCACCGAAGGGCGCGATCGCGTAGGAGTCGTATCCGGGCACCCCGGTGGTGCCGCCCGCGGCCTTCCAGTAGCGCTCCTGGCCGGCCGAGCGGTCCTGCAGGTCAGGCCGGAACGACGCGCCGGCAGGCCCGGCCATCCCGGTCAGGTCGAGGGTCGCGACGTGCGCCTGGGAGAACGGCCACTCGTAGGAGTAGTGGTTGTCGGTCGAGAGGACCGGATACTGCTCGTGGTACAGGTTGGACCCGTCCCCCGCGTAGAGGTAGTGCTGCAGCGCGCGATAGGACGTCACGGCGTGTCCCGCATCGGCCTGTGACACCGCAGCCGTCCCCGTGGCGGCGCTCGCGCCCGCGGCACCGGGTGCCGCCCAGGCACCCAACGCGACGGCAACCGCGGCTGCCACCGCCACTCCCGCCAGTCTCGACCTCATAGGTGATGGGCTCCTTTCGACGACCGGTGCGAGCGCGGTGGAGCGCATCACTTCGGTGGGGAACGACGATGTCGCGGGCACGCAACCATGTCGCGGGGGCCGGGTCAAGAGCCGCCCGCGATCCGGGGAGACGTCACGCCCGGTGAGTGGAGGGACAGGTCGCGTCGGCGGGTGCGACTACCGTGGTTGCGATGAGCACGACCCACCGCGCGAGCCTCGCCGACTGGCTGCGGGCCTGGCCCGACGAGGCGCTGATCCGGCTGTTCCGGGAGCGTCCTGACATCGCGGTCCCGGCCCCGGCCGACCTCGGCGTGGTCGCGAGCCGGGCTGCGATCCGGGTGTCGGTGCTCCGTGCCCTCGAACAGCTCGACGCCTTCTCGTTGCAGCTCGTCGACGTGCTGGCGCTCCGCGGATCCGACGCCTCCTTCACCGAGCTCCGAGCGGCTCTGGCCGCGCCCGAGTCGCATGTCCGCGCCGGCATCGACCGGCTGCGGGACCTCGCGCTGGTGTGGGGCGAGGACGACGCGCTCCACCTCGTCGGAAGCGTCGCCGAGGCGGCCGGGCCCTACCCGGGCGGCCTGGGACGGCCGGTGGGCGTCCTCCTCGGCCGGCACGACGACCGTCAGATCACCCCCATCCTCGATGCCCTGGGCCTTCCCCCGACCCGGCAGCCGGCCGCCGGCGGGCTGGTCGCCGACCTCTTCGGCGATCCGGGACGGCTGGACGCCCTGCTCGCCCGGTGCGGTGAGCCGGAGCGCGCGGTGCTCACCCAGCTCGCCGACGGGCCGCCGCTCGGCACGGTCCGGGCCGCGCAGCGACCGGTGCCCGTCGCCGACGCCGACACCCCGGTCCGCTGGCTGCTGGCGCACGCGCTGCTGGTGGCGGTCGACGTCGACACCGTGGAGCTGCCGCGCGAGGTCGGGCTCAGCCTGCGCGGCAACCGGCCGGTCGGTCCGGCGCAGATCGAGCCGCCCACGCTCCGCCCCCGCGAGACCGGTCGCTCCCTGGTCGACGAGGTGGGAGCCGGGCAGGCGGTGACGATGCTGCGCCTGGTGCAGGCACTGCTCGACTCCTACGGCGAGGACCCGCCGCGGCAACTGCGGGCCGGGGGCCTCGGGGTCCGTGAACTCCGCCGCAGCGCCCGTGCCCTCGACGTCCCGGACGACCTCGCGGCGCTGCTGCTGGAGATCGCCCACGCCGCCGCGCTGCTGGAGACCAGCGCGGAGGCCGAACCGGAATGGCTGCCGACGGCCGACTTCGACCTGTGGGTCGGCGCGCCGGCCGAACAGCGCTGGAGCCGACTGGCCGGTGCCTGGCTGGAGATGCCGCGGCTACCCACGCTGATCGGTCAGCGCGACGAGCACGACAAGGTCATCGCCCCCTTGTCGTTCGAGGTCACCCGCAGCGCCACCCCGACCATCCGCCGCCAGGTCCTCGCCGTGCTCGCCGAGCTGCCGCCCGGCCGGGGGGCTGACGGCGCCGACGTCACCGCCCTGCTGCGCTGGCGCTCCCCGCGGCGGGGCGGAGCCCACCGGGACGCCGTCGTCGCGGCCACCCTCGCGGAGGCCGAGACCCTCGGCGTGACGGGCCGGGGAGCGCTGACGTCGTTCGGCCGGGCGCTGCTCGGAGGAGACGACCCCGCGCCGGTGCTCGCCGACCACCTGCCCACGCCGATCGACCATGTCCTGGCGCAGGCCGATCTCACCGTCATCGCGCCGGGACCCCTCGAGCCCGACCTCGCGCGGGAGATGGGCCTGGTCGCCGACGTCGAGTCCTCGGGCGGCGCCACCGTCTACCGGGTGACCGAGGCGAGCGTCCGCCGGGCGATGGACGCCGGGCGCAGCGCGGACGACCTGCACGAGCTGTTCCGCACCCGCTCGCACACCCCGGTGCCCCAGGGGCTGACCTACCTCATCGACGACGTCTCCCGCCGCCACGGCGCGCTGCGGGTCGGCAGCGCCTCGGCCTACCTGCGCTGCGACGACCCGGCACTGCTCGCCGAGGTGGTCGCCGACCGCGGGCTGGAGGTGCTGCGGCTCCGGCGGATCGCGCCGACGGTGCTGCTGTCGAGGTCGCCGGTGAACCGGGTGCTCGAGATGCTGCGCGACCACGGCTACGCACCGGTCGCCGAGTCCGCGGACGGCGCCCTGGTCCTGTCCCGCCCCGATGCCCGGCGCACCTCCGTCCGGCGACGCCCCCAGGCCCGGTCCGCCGAGCCACCGACCCCGAGCGCGGAGCAGCTGGCCGACCTGGTGCGCCAGATCCGGGCGGGTGACCGCGCCGCGCGGGAGGCCCGCCGGTCCCCGGTGACGAGCACCTTTCCCGGAGTCACCACCGCGACGACGCTCGGGGTGCTCTCCCAGGCGGTCCGGGAGGGGCGCCCGGTGTGGCTCGGCTACGTCAACGCCCAGGGTTCGGCCTCTCACCGGATCGTGGAGCCGGTCTCGGTCGGGGGCGGCTACCTGCGCGGCTTCGACCACCAGCGCGAGGAGCTGCGTACCTTCGCCCTACACCGCATCACCTCGGTCGCCCTGCTCGACGAAGAGGCACGAGCCTGAGCGAGGTCCGGGACCGTCACCCGCTGCGACGACGAGGCGGCCGCATGGTAAGGCGGACCCGCGGATCGCCGGTGTGCGTCCAGCGTGGCGGCCGACCGGGTCAGCGGGGACAATGGTCGCCGTGACCGACGGCCCCCTGATCGTGCAGTCCGACAAGACCCTTCTCCTCGAGGTCGACCACCCCCTGGCCGGCGAGGCGCGGATGGCGATCGCGCCCTTCGCGGAGCTGGAGCGCTCCCCCGAGCACGTGCACACCTACCGGCTGACTCCGCTCGGCCTGTGGAACGCGCGCGCCGCCGGCCACGACGCCGAACAGGTGGTCGATGCGCTCGTCCGGTTCAGCCGCTACGCCGTACCGCACGCGCTGCTGGTCGACGTCGCCGACACGATGGACCGCTACGGCCGGCTGCAGCTGCAGAAGGACCCGGCGCACGGGCTGATCCTCGTGGCGCTCGACCGGGCCGTCCTGGAGGAGGTGCTCCGGCAGCAGAAGATCGCCCCGATGCTCGGCACGCGGGTCGACGACGACACCGTCCTGGTGCACCCCTCCGAGCGGGGCCGGCTCAAGCAGGCGCTGCTCAAGGTCGGCTGGCCGGCCGACGACCTGGCCGGCTACGTCGACGGCGAGGCGCACGCCATCTCCCTCGTCGAGGAGGACTGGACGCTGCGCGACTACCAGCGCGACGCGCTGGACGGCTTCTGGGCCGGCGGGTCGGGCGTCGTCGTGCTGCCTTGCGGCGCGGGCAAGACCCTGGTCGGCGCCGCGGCGATGGCCAAGGCGCAGGCGACCACGCTGATCCTGGTGACCAACACGGTCGCCGGCAGGCAGTGGAAGCGTGAGCTGATCGCCCGCACCAGCCTCACCGAGGAGGAGATCGGCGAGTACTCCGGCGAGCGCAAGGAGATCCGCCCGGTCACCATCGCGACCTATCAGGTGATGACGACCCGCCGGAAGGGCGAGTACCGCCACCTCGAGCTGTTCGACTCCCGCGACTGGGGCCTGATCATCTACGACGAGGTGCACCTGCTGCCGGCGCCGATCTTCCGACTCACCGCCGACCTGCAGTCCCGCCGCCGGATGGGCCTGACCGCCACGCTGGTGCGCGAGGACGGCCGCGAGGGCGACGTCTTCTCGTTGATCGGCCCGAAGCGCTACGACGCCCCGTGGCGGGACATCGAGGCACAGGGCTGGATCGCCCCGGCCGACTGCACGGAGGTCCGGGTCACCCTGACCGACGCCGAGCGGATGACCTACGCGACCGCCGAGCCCGAGGACCGCTACCGCGTCGGGGCGACCGCGCACACCAAGCTCGCCGTCGTACGCCGCCTCGTCGAACGCCACCACGGCGACCAGGTGCTCGTCATCGGCGCCTACCTCGACCAGTTGGACGAGCTCGGCGAGGCACTCGACGTCCCCGTGATCCAGGGGTCGACGACCAACCGGGAGCGGGAGCGGCTCTACGAGGCGTTCCGGCGCGGCGAGATCCCGACGCTCGTGGTCTCCAAGGTCGCGAACTTCTCCGTCGACCTGCCCGAGGCCGCCGTCGCTATCCAGGTCTCCGGCACGTTCGGGTCACGGCAGGAGGAGGCGCAGCGGCTCGGCCGGGTGATGCGGCCGAAGGCCGACGGCAAGACCGCGCACTTCTACACGATCGTGTCCCGCGACACCCTGGACCAGGAGTACGCCGCCCACCGGCAGCGCTTCCTCGCCGAGCAGGGCTACGCCTACCAGATCGTCGACGCCGACGACATCCTGACCGGTTGACCGCGGGACCGGCGGCGCCGCGATGAACGACGTCAGAACGTTCGGTGTCATCCTGCTGGCCACTGCTGGCGTGACCATCCTGGCCATCCTGTCCAACCGGATCAGCGAACGGATCCGGATCCCGGCTCCGGCGATCTTCCTCGTCGTCGCCGCTGCCGCGTCCGACCTTTTCCCCTCGCTCAGCACGCTTCCGTTCGAGACGGTTCAGCGGGTGGTCACGGTCGCGCTCGTAGTGATCCTCTTCGACGGCGGCATGCACATCGGGTGGCGGCGCTTCCGCCCGGCTGCCGGGGCCATCGCCTGGGTGGGTGTGGTTGGTACCGCGGTCACCGCCGGGGCGCTGGCCCTTCTCGCGCACACCATTTTCGGGTTCGCCTGGCAGGCGGCCCTGTTACTCGGGACCGCGCTCGCACCTACGGATCCGGCGGTGGTGTTCTCCGTACTCGGGCGGCGCGAGATCGCCGGTCGGGCCGGCACGATCCTCGAGGGTGAGTCCGGTGCCAACGACCCGGTCGGCATCGCACTCATGGCATCCCTGTTGATCGCGTCCGGCCACGGTTTCGCTGTCGTCGGACACGGCGTCGTGGAATTCGTGCTACAGATGGTGGTCGGCGCGGTCGTCGGCCTCGCCGGTGGCGCCGGTCTGCTGACGCTGATGCGGAAGGTGCCCCTGCCCAACGCCGGGCTCTACCCGCTGCGCACCCTCGCCGGAGCGCTGGCCCTCTACGGGCTGGCCACGGTGGCCCACGGTTCCGGCTTCCTGGCGGTGTTCATTGCGGGCATCATGCTCGGCGATGCCCGGGCCCCCTACAAGGCCGAGATCGAGCGGTTCCACTCCTCTCTGGCAAGTCTCGGCGAGATCGTCGCCTTCACCGTCCTCGGCCTGACCGTGACCCTGCACTCCCTTCCTGTCGGTGACGCGTGGCTCACCGGGCTGGCTCTTGCCGCGCTGCTCGCCTTTCTCGTCCGACCCGTGCTGGTCGGTCTGCTCCTGCAGATCGTCCAGTTGCGTCGCACCGAGCGCGTGTTCGTCCTGTGGTCAGGGCTCAAGGGTGCGGTGCCGATCCTGCTCGGCACGTTCGTGGTCACCGCCGGCGCCAGGGACAGCCACCGGATCTATGACGTGATCTTCGTCGTTGTCCTCTTCTCCGTAGTCGTCCAAGGCGGCCTCGTGCCGGCCGCCGCCGCACGGTTGAAGGTGCCGATGCGGGTGGTCGAGCCCGAACCGTGGGCGCTCGGCGTCCGGCTCCGCCATGAACCACGTGGCATCCGGCGCTACGTCGTCAGCCCCGGCTCGGCCGCCGACGGCTGCGCGATCGGCGACCTGCCGGTCGACGAGGACGTGTGGGTGTCGCTGGTCACCAGGCACGGTCAGCTGGTACCGGTTCGTGGCGAGGCCGTACTGCGGGCCGGTGACGAGGTGGTGACGTTGATCGACCCGGAGAGCGGCGGGTCCGACCCGACACCGGTGTTCACCGAGAGGGCTCGGCCCGACCCGGACTAGAACCGGCCCGCGATCCGCGCCGCAGCCCCGCGGCGCGCAGCCGGCGGAGCAGTTCGGCGCTGGCCACCGCCTCGGCGCCGAGCGCGATCGCGCGCTCCCGCAGCGCGCCCGGCACGTCGTAGTGGTCGCCCTGGAAGGCCCGGCGTGGGACTCCCAGTGCCGCGGCGAAGCGGTGCAGTTCGTCGTAGCTGCTGTCGCTGACCAGGTGCGCCCAACGGTCGCCCCGGTGCGGCCAGACCGCCGGGTCCACGAGGATCGTCATGCCGGGCCGTCCCGGGTCAGGCGATCCGCCGGTCGGCGCCACGCACGTCCGGTGCGCCGAGCCGCGCCGCGTCCGCGGTCCGGTCGTCGGGCTGCTGCTGCGACTCGCGCTCGGCGGCGACCCGCGCCCGGTAGTGCTCGACCTCCCGGGCAACCGCGGACGCGTCCCAGCCGAGTACCGGTGCCACGAGGCGGGCGACCGCCTCGGCGGCGGCGACGCCCCGGTCGGGGGTCTCGATCGAGATGCGGGTACGCCGGGTGAGGACGTCGTCCAGGTGCAACGCGCCCTCGGCGAGCGCGGCGTAGTGGACCTCCGCCGCGAGGTACTCGGGAGCGCCGGCCAGCGGGGCGAGCAGTTCCGGCCGGTCGTCCCCGAGGGCGAGCACCTCGTCGGTCAGCGAGCCGTAGCGGCGGAGCAGATGCTCGACCCGGGCGACGTCGATCGCGTGATCGCGCGCCGTCCCGCCGCGGGCCTGCCAGGCGGCGTCGAACCCGTGCGCGCCGAGCAGCGGGATGTGCTCGGTGCGGCTGGCCGGTACGCCGTGCAGGTCGTGCGCGGCGGCGTCGACCGCGTCGGCGGCCATCACCCGGTAGGTCGTGTACTTCCCGCCGGCCACCAGGACCAGGCCGGGGGCCGGGCGGACGACGGCGTGCTCCCGGGACAGCCGGCTGGTCGCGTCGGACTCGCCGGCCAGCAACGGCCGAAGCCCGGCGTAGACGCCCTCGATGTCGTCGCGGGTGAGCGGCTGGTCGATCACCCGGTTGACGTGCTCGAGGATGTAGTCGATGTCGCGGGAACTGGCGGCGGGATGCGCGCGGTCGAGATTCCAGTCCGTGTCGGTGGTGCCGAGGATCCAGTGCTGGCCCCACGGGATCACGAACAGCACGCTGGTCTCGGTGCGCAGGATGAGCCCGCCCTCGCCGGAGAGCCGCTCGCGCGGGACGACCAGGTGCACGCCCTTGGAGGCCCGCACGGTCAGGCCGGTCGGGTCGTCGAGCATCGCGCCGACGTCGTCGCTCCACACGCCGGTGGCGGCGATCACGGTGCCGGCGCGGACGTCGAACTCTTCGCCGGTTTCCAGGTCCCGCACGTGGGCGCCGACGACCCGCTCGTCGCGCCGGTTGAGGTGGGTGACCCGGGCGCTGGAGACGGCGTGCGCGCCGTACTGCACTGCGGTCCGCACGGCGGTCATGGTGTGCCGGGCGTCGTCCACCTCGGCGTCCCAGTAGCGGATGGCGCCGACCAGCGCGTCGGCCCGCAGCGACGGGAAGATCTCCCGGGCCCGACGCCGGGACAGCTGCTGGTGGCGGGGGACGCCCCGGGTGGCGCCGAACGCGACGCCGAGCGCGTCGTAGAGGGCGACGCCGGCGCCGTAGTAGCCGCGCTGCCACAGGTGGTGGGTGAGCGGCAGCAGGAAGGGCACCGGCCGGACCAGGTGCGGGGCGATGGTGCCGACCAGCAGCGCCCGCTCCTTGAGCGCCTCCCGGACGAGGGAGACGTTGAGCTGCTCGAGGTAGCGCAGTCCGCCGTGGATCAGCTTGCTGGACCGGCTCGACGTGCCGGACGCCCAGTCCCGGGCCTCGACCAGCGCCACCGAGAGCCCCCGGGTCGCCGCGTCCACGGCGATTCCGGCGCCGGTGACGCCGCCGCCGATCACCAGCACGTCGACCGGCTCGTCCCGCAGCCGCGCGACGTCCCGGCGGCGTTGCGCGGGATCGAGTCGCGCCGCCGCCCGGACCGGATGCTGCGAGTCCTGATCGGCCACCGCCGGACCTCCATCGCCGTCTGCGCCGGGCCGCGCCGCCGCCTTGGTGCGGGCCCGGCCTCGTCCCGAGGCTAACGTGCACCCGTACACCAGGCCGAAGGAGACTCCGTGGCAGTCACCACCACGACGATCCGGCTCGCCGACGGTCGGGAGCTGATCTATTTCGACGAGCACGCCGGGATCGACCGCAGCGCACGCGATCAGCGTGACCTGCCGCGGACCGCGACGATGTCGCAGATCCGGTGGGACCCGCTGCTCGACGACTGGGTCGTGATCGCCTCCCACCGGCAGAGCCGCACCTTCCTGCCCCCCGCGGACCAGTGCCCGCTGTGCCCGTCCCGCGACGGGCGGCACACCGAGATCCCGGCGTCGGACTACGACGTCGTGGTCTTCGAGAATCGCTTCCCCTCGCTGGCGGTCGGTGCCGGCGGTGCGGCCTGCGACGACGGGCTCTTCGTCGCCCGGCCGGGACGCGGGCGGTGCGAGGTCGTCTGCTTCACCAGCGATCACAACTCAGCGTTCTCCCGACTGTCGACGGAGCGGGCGGAGACGGTCATCGAGGCGTGGGTCGACCGCACGCGCTACCTGTCCACTGTGGACGGCGTTGCCCAGGTCTTCCCGTTCGAGAATCGCGGGGAGGAGATCGGGGTCACGCTCGCCCACCCGCACGGGCAGATCTATGCCTATCCGTTCGTCCCGCCGCCGGTACGCCGCACCCTCGACAGCGCCCGCCGGTACCGCGACGAGCACGACGGCTGCCTCTTCTGCACGGTCCTGGACGGCGAGCGGAAGGCGGGAGTCCGGGTCGTCGCGGAGGGCGAGCATTGGACGGCGTTCGTGCCCTACGCCGCGCGCTGGCCCTACGAGGTGCACCTCTACTCCCGCCGGCACACCCCCGATCTGCCGTCCCTCTCCGCCGCCGAGCGCAGCGACCTCGCCCGCGTCTATCTCGAGGTGCTGCGCCGCTTCGACGCGCTCTTCGACACCCCGACGCCGTACATCTCGGCGTGGATGCAGGCGCCTGTGCGGGAGGACCGGGACCTCGCCCACCTGCACGCGCGGATCTTCACGATCCGCCGGGCGCCGGGCAAGCTGAAGTATCTGGCCGGGAGCGAGTCCGGCATGGGCGTGTTCATCAACGACATCGCTCCCGAGCAGGCCGCGGCCCGGCTGCGCGGCGAGGAGCCGACCGGCTGACCCGGTCGGCCGGTCTTGCCGTCGGGCCGCCAGACCGCCGGACCGCCAGACCGCCGGACCGCCGGACCGCCAGACCGCCGGACCGCCGGACCGCCGGACCGTCGGAGCCGTGCCCGCCGATCCATGATCGTGATCGGATCCATGCGGCGTGTCGCGGCTTTTTCCGATCACGATCATGGGTAAGGCCGACCACGGTGGCGTTCGTCACGATCTGGTGGTCCCGGGAGTAGGCCCCGTGGTAATGCCCGTTGGGCGGGGTAGGACGATGGACCGACTGCGTTGACCGACGACCGACGACCCCGATGGGACCGATGACCGACAACCCTCGGAACTCCCCGGAGCCGCGGGTGGCGCCCCAGGACGAGCAGGAGCCGGCGCCGAAGCCGCGGATCGAGCTCAACATCGGGCGGCTCGCAGCCGGAGCACTGGCGGCCGTCACGGCGGCCGCGCTGGGCTCGCGGCTGGGCGTGGCCGGAACCCTCGTCGGGACCGGAGTGATCAGCCTGGTCAGCGGTGCCGCGAGCGTCGTCTACCAGCGGTCCCTCGAACGGACCCGCAACGTCGTCGTCTCCACCCGGCAGAAGATCACCGACAACGGTGTGTCGATGACCCGGGTACTCCGTGTCGACCGTGGATCGCCGGGCGCAGGCGACGGCGGGACGGCCGATCAGCCGACCGAGCAGTTGCCCGCCCAGAGCGGCCGGCCGGGCACGACAGATGAGTCGGCGGCCGTTCCCGAGGAGGCTGTCGGCCCCGAACAGACGGTCGGCCCCGAACAGACGGCCGGCTCGGACGAGCCCGGCCCGCGGGGCGTGTGGGCGACCCTGCGCAGTTATCTGCACTCACCGCGCCGCCGGTGGGTCATCGCCGGCGCCGGCGCCATGCTGACGTTCGTGGTCGCCCTCGGAGCGGTCGCCGGGCTGGAACTGCTGCGCGGCGAGTCGCTGTCCGGGCAGGCGCACGGCACGACGGTGGGCGCGATCTTCGGCGGCGGCACCACGAGCCACCAGGCCCCCGCCAAGCCGGCCCCGACGACATCCGGGAGCAGCACACCGTCGCCGTCCGCCCCGGTCTCGCCGTCGCAGTCCGCCACGACGCCGCCCGGTAACCCGCCGCCCACCACGACCCCGTCGACCACTCCGACGCCGTCGACCAATCCGACCCCGAGCCCGTCGACCACCGCGACGACTCCGAGCCCGTCCGCACCCTCGCCGACCGGCAGCGTCACGCCCGGCCCCTGACCTTCGGCCAACCGGAGAACGCGCGGTCCGAGCGTCGGCGCTCAGGACATCCGCAGGCCGTCAGGACATCCGCACACCGTCAGGACATCCGCAGGCCGTCAGGACATCCGCAGGCCGTCAGGACATCCGCACACCGTCAGGGCATCTTCGGCAGTCCGGCTGCCGGCACCGGCGCGGCCGCGACGGCGTCCGCGCCCTCGCCGACGTCCACCGGCTGCGCGGGCCGGCGCAGCCGCCGCAGGGTGGCCGCGCCGATCAGGGCGGCCGCGATGCAGGCGATCGCCCCGAGCGCCAGTCCCCAGCGGGGACCGACGTGCTGGGCGACCGCGCCGGCGATCGGCCCGCCGATCGGGGTGGAGCCCATGAACGCGACCGCCCACAGCGCCATGACCCGGCCGCGCATCTGCGGCGCGGCGGTGAGTTGCAGGGTGCTGTTGCTCTTCGACAGGAAGGTCACGCTCGCCGCACCGACGAGCGCGATGGCGAGCAGTTCGATCGGGAGGGTGGGCGCGACCGCCGCGAGGGCGAGCACACCACCGAAGACCGTCGCCGACAGGACGAGCGGCCGCAAACCGGTGCGCCCCTTGCCGGCGGCGTAGAGACCGCCGATCACGGCACCGGCGCCCATTGCCGCGGTCATGAAGCCGTAGGCCTGCGCTCCCCCGTGGAACGTCTGCTTGGCGACGAGCGGCAGCACGACCTGGAACTCGTAGGCCAGGCACCCGATCAGCCCCATCATCAGCAGCGGGACCGCGAGCTCCGGGGTGCGGCGGACGTAGGCGAACCCTTCGCGCAGCTGGCCCTTGGCCCGCACCGTGCGCTTCGAGGGCTGCAGCGCGGAGACATCCATGGTGATCAACGAGACGACCACGGCGGCGAAGCTGACGGCGTTGAGCAGGAAGCAGATCCCCAGCCCGCCGAGGGCGATGAGCACGCCGGCGACCGCCGGGCCGATCGCCCGGGCGGCGTTGGCGAGCACGGAGTTCAGGGTGACCGCGTTGCGCAGGTCGTCGGGTCCGACCATCTCGAGCACGAAGGACTGCCGGGCGGGGTTCTCGAAGGTGTTGTTCAGGCCGAGCAGCAGGGCCAGCAGGTAGACCTCCCACAGCACGACCATGTGGGTCACGGTGAGCAGGCCGAGGACGAGGGCCAGCACGCCCATCATCGACTGCAGCCCGATCATCAGGTGCCGCTTGTCGACCCGGTCGGCCACCACCCCGCCGTACGGGCCGAGCAGCAGGACCGGCAGGGTCTGCAGCCCGACCACGAACCCGAGCGCCGTGCCGGAGTGGGTCAGCTGCAGCACCAGCCACGACTGCGCGACTGCTCTGCATCCACGTCCCGATGAGCGAGATCGCCTGACCGGAGAAATACCGGCGGTAGTTCGAGACGGAGAGCGCCGAGAACGTGCGTCGGCTCATGGCGAGTACGTGGCTCACGGATTCCTTTCCGGCCGTGGTGCGACCTCGATAGGGGTGCCGGTCAGCGGTCCTCCAGTTCGTGGGACAGCGCTTCCAGCGCGGGCAGTGCGGTCAGGACGGCGGCGGCGACGTCGTCGGGCAGCCGGTCGAGACCGGTGGCCAGTGCGCGGGTCCGTTCCGCGCGGATGTCCTCCTGCAGCCGGCGACCGTCGGCGGTCACCTCGAGCCGGGCGGCCCGGCGGTCCTCCGGATCGGGCAGCCGCCGGATCAGGCCGGCGTCGTCGAGCTTTCCGATGACCCGGGAAAGCAGCGTGGGGTTGAGGCCCTCCGCCTCGGCGAGGTCGGCGAGCCGCACCGGACCGCGCCGGCTGACCGCGCCGAGCACGGTCATCTGGGTCGGGGTCAGGCCGGCTCCGGCGACGGAGGCGTTGAGCTTGCGGGCCAGCCGCCCGATGCTCGCGCGGAGCCGGGTAGCGGTATCGGCGTCGAGCCTGGTGGTGGGTGTCACGGTGCTTCCGACGATAGACTTTTAATTGCCTGCTGGCAAGCAATAACCATGGCGGCGACCGCGGCATTCCGGCGCCGCGCCCGCGACCACACCAACGCCGGCCCCACGCCCTCGGACCATGATCAAGAGGAGGATTCGGTCGGCGTTTCGCGCGCAAATCCCCACTTGATCATGGGCGGGAAGCGGCGCTGCCTCATGATCGTGATCGGATCCGGACGGCGTTTCGCGGCATTTTCCGATCACGATCATGAAACCTGCGGCGGGCGTCGCAGGGCCGGGCGTCGCGGGGCCGTCCGTCGCGGAGCCGGGTGCGGGTCCGCAGGCCGGGTGCGGGACCGGGAACGTGCGAAGGGCGGCTTCCCGGGGGAAGCCGCCCTTCGACGGGTACTGCTCCGGACTCATCGTCCGGGTGCTGTTGCCTGGACTAGAAGTCCATGTCGCCGCCGCCGGGCGGACCGCCGGCGGGAGCCTTGTCCTTCTCCGGCTTGTCCGCCACGACCGCTTCGGTCGTGAGGAACAGCGCGGCGATCGACGCGGCGTTCTGCAGGGCCGAGCGCGACGACCTTGGTCGGGTCGGGGATACCGGCGGCCAGCATGTCGACGTACTCGCCGGTGGCGGCGTTGAGGCCGTGGCCGACCTTCAGGCCGCGGACCTTCTCCACCACGACGCCGCCTTCGAGGCCGGCGTTGACGGCGATCTGCTTGAGCGGGGCCTCCAGCGCGATCCGGACGATCTGCGCGCCGGTCGCCTCGTCACCCTCGAGGTCGAGCTTGCTCGAAGGCCTTCTGGCCGGCCTGGATCAGGGCGACGCCGCCACCGGCGACGATGCCCTCCTCGACCGATGCCTTCGCCGCGCGAACGGCGTCCTCGATGCGGTGCTTGCGCTCCTTGAGCTCGACCTCGGTGGCCGCACCGACCTTGATGACCGCAACGCCGCCGGCCAGCTTGGCCAGCCGCTCCTGCAGCTTCTCGCGGTCGTAGTCGGAGTCGCTCTTCTCGATCTCGGCGCGGATCTGGTTGACCCGACCCTGGATCTGGTCGGCGTCGCCGGCGCCCTCGACGATCGTCGTCTCGTCCTTGGTGACGACGACCTTGCGGGCCCGGCCGAGCAGGTCGAGGCCGAGGCGTTCTCGAGCTTGAGGCCGACGTCCTCGCTGATGACCTGGCCACCGGTGAGGATGGCGATGTCGGCCAGCATCGCCTTGCGGCGGTCGCCGAAGCCCGGGGCCTTGACGGCGACGGACTTGAACGTGCCGCGGATCTTGTTGACGACCAGGGTCGCGAGGGCCTCGCCCTCGACGTCCTCGGCGATGATCACCAGCGGCTTGCCGCCCTGCATGACCTTCTCCAGCAGCGGGAGCAGGTCCTTCACCGAGGAGATCTTGCCCTCGACGATGAGCACGTACGGGTCGTCGAGGACGGCCTCCATGCGCTCGGGGTCGGTGGCGAAGTACGGGCGAGATGTAGCCCTTGTCGAAGCGCATGCCCTCGGTGAGCTCGAGCTCGAGCCCGAAGGTGTTGCTCTCCTCGACGGTGATGACGCCTTCCTTGCCGACCTTGTCCATCGCCTCGGCGATGATCTCGCCGACGCTGGTGTCGCCACCGGCGGAGACGGACGCCGTGGAGGCGATCTGCTCCTTGGTCTCGACGTCCTTGGACGCTTGGCCAGCTGCTCGGCGACCCGCTCGACGGCCGCCTCGATGCCGCGCTTCAGAGCCATCGGGTTGGCGCCGGCGGCGACGTTGCGCAGACCCTCACGCACCAGGGCCTGGGCAAGAACGGTCGCCGTGGTGGTGCCGTCACCGGCAACGTCGTCGGTCTTCTTGGCGACTTCCTTGACGAGCTCGGCGCCGATCTTCTCGTATGGCTCCTCGAGCTCGATTTCCTTGGCGATGCTCACGCCGTCGTTGGTGATGGTGGGCGCACCCCACTTCTTCTCGAGGACGACGTTGCGGCCCTTGGGGCCCAGCGTCACCTTGACGGCGTCGGCGAGGGTGTTCATTCCCCGCTCGAGACCGCGGCGCGCCTCCTCGTCGAACGCGATGATCTTGGCCATTCGGTACTTGCCTCCGATGGGTGCGCTCGACTATGTGGTCCGGACCCGATGCCCGCGACGGACGGCCCCACTCGCCGGGGAGCCTCACCGCCCGGCCTGGCACTCACTGTGGCGAGTGCCAGCTATCGGTCTAGCACTCGACCCTGGAGAGTGCAAGCTACCCGGCCCGCCGCCCCAGCCGCAGAACGGTGAGTTCGGGGACCACGCCGAGCCGCCACGGCACCAGGGACGTCCCGATGCCGGGGCACACGTACAGCGGCCGGACGCCGGCCGCCGGCCCCGGATCCGCGGCGTCGGGCACGTCGTAGCGCCCCCGGACGAAGGCGTTGCCGGTGAACGGCGAGATCTCGTAGACCGGCCGCCCGAAGAGGCTGATCTGACCCGCGTGGGTGTGCCCGGCGACCGTCAGCGCCACCCACAGCGGCACGTCGAGCACGCAGTCCGGGTTGTGGCTGAGGACCAGGGTCGGGGAGCCCGCGGGCACACCGGCCAGGGCCGCGGAGACGTCGGGGTGGCGTTCCCAGAGGTCACCGACGCCGGCCAGCCAGAGGTCCTGCCCCCGTACGGTGACCCGCGCCGCCGACTCCTCGAGGACGGTGAACCCGGCCCGTTGCAGGGCGGTGCGGACCCGGTGACCTCCGGCGTACCAGTCGTGGTTGCCGAGGACTGCGGCGTGCGGTGCCATCGCGACGATGGGCGCGAGCGCGTCCGCGACGTCATACGGGTCGAGGTGGGCGCCGCCGCGGACGTCGGCGAAGTAGTCGCCGAGCAGCAGGACGAGGTCGGGCCGGAGTTCGGCCATCCGCTCGGTCATCCGGCGTACCCGGGCGAGGTCGACCCCGGGCGAGCCGGCGTGCAGGTCGGAGACGACCGCGACCCGCAGCCCGTCCAGCCCGCCCGGCCAGTGGGGCAGGTCGATCCCGACCTCGCGGGTCCGCAACCGCCGTGGCTCGAGGACGCGGCCCTCCAGCACGAGGCCGCCGATCAGGCCGGCCAGGGCGAGCGGTGGCCACCACTGCCGGGACCGGGAAAACGCTCGACCCGGCCCCGCAGACGCGGAGCCGGGTCGGACGCTGGTCATGACGGCGGTGCCGCTGACCCGGCCGGCCTCAGCCGACCACGCGGACCTGGTCCGCCTGTGGCCCCTTGTTGCCCTGGGCAACCTCGAACTCCACCCGCTGGCCCTCGTCGAGCGAGCGGTAGCCGTCCATGGCGATCGACGAGTAGTGGACAAAGACGTCCTGCCCCCCGTCGACGGCGATGAAGCCGTAGCCCTTCTCGGCGTTGAACCACTTGACCGTGCCCTGTGCCACGTGCACTCCCACATCCGTGCGGTCGAGCCCCGCACCTCACGAGACCCGGGTCTTTCGTCACCGGTCCCGCACTACTGACTCGTCGATGCCGACGCTGCACTTCGCACACGAACGCTAACTTCAGACCGCCGCGGACTGTACACAAGAGCAGGGTGCAAATCACCCCTCCCCGCCGGATGCGGTCACCGGGGCGGCGCCGGCCGGGGCGGGCGCCGGTCCGACCCGCTGCCCTCCGCCGGCCCGGCTCGCCAGCCAGACTCCGCTGCCGAACACGACCACGGCCATGATCGCGAGCAGGACCCGGAAGTCCACGATCGCCACGAGCCCGGCACCGACGCCGATCGACAGCGTCTGCGGGGTGCCCACGAGCACGTCCACGGCCGAATAGGTGCGCCCCTGCAGGTGGTTGGGGGTCAGTCGCTGCAGGAGGGTGAACAGCGCGACGATGAGCCACGGCACACCCGCCCCCAGGACGGCCATGCCGGGCAGGACGACGCCGACCAGCGGGGCGGTCAGCAACGCCGAGCCGGCCGCGAAGAGAACCAGCCCGACCGCACCGACCAGCGTCTCGCCGTAGCGGCGTACCGCCGCACCCGCCGTCAGGCCGCCGGCGACCGCCCCGAGCCCCATGGCGACCTCCAGCACCCCGACGAAGGACGGCGAGCGGTGCAGGCCCTGGTCGGCGACGGCGAAGACGAGGGTCTCGGTGAAGCCCACGACCAGCAGCGCGACCCCGACGGCCAGGGTGATCTGGCGCAGCGGAAGGGTGCGCCACAGGTGCCGGGCACCGGCGGTGATCTCCGCCCGCCAGTGGCCCTCTGCGGGGTGCGGCGCGGGCTCGGCGACCCGGACGAACAGGAACGCGCCCGCCACGACGAGGAAGGTCGCGGCGTCGAGCATCGCCACCACTCCGCCGCCGGCGACGGCGAACAGCCCCGCACCGGCGAGCGGGGCGATCAGACGCATGCCCTCGCGCACCGTCTGCAGCATGCCGTTGACCGATGCGAGCTCGCCGTCGTCGGGAACCATCGTGCGCAGCAACGCCGAGCGGGCGGAGGCGGTGACCGTGCCGACCAGGCCGTAGCCGAAGATCACGGCGTAGATGAGCCAGAGCTGGTCCCGGTCGTGGACCAGGAGCAGGAGGAAGACGGCGGCGGCCAGGGTGAGCTGGCTGATGATCATCAGCGGCCGGCGGCGGACCCGGTCGACGAGCATCCCGGACAGCGGCGAGAACAACGTGGGGATGCCGAAGAAGAAGAACACCATGCCGGCGGCGGCGTTGCTGCCGGTGAGCTGCTTGGCCCAGATGCCCAGCGCCAGCCACAGGGCCTGGTCGCCGAACATCGAGACCGCCTCCGCGCCGACGATGACGCGCAGGTCGCGCCGTGCCAGGACCGAGCGCATCACGAGTCCCGGGTCGGTGAGCTCGGGAAACCGAACGCGACCACCGAGACCGGGAGCGCGTTCTTGGGGAAGCTCTCCGGATGTTCGTTGCGGGCGACGTAGGGGTCGATCAGGTCGTTGATCTGCTCGCCGAGGCGGTCGAGCTCGGCGGCCGTGAGCATCGCCGAGGCGTGCGTCTCGAAGGACGCCGTACGCCAGGACTTCGGATACTGCGCCTTGGTCGCGTACCAGTCCTGCAGCCGGTCGGTCTGCAGGTCGTGCAGCACCCGGCCGAGCCGGTGGGCGGCGGCCATCCCCGCCGCGTCGAGCTCCTCTTCGTGGATCGAGGTCGCCCCGGGCACCGCGCGCCAGGGCCGCTGCCGCCCGCGCCCGCCACCGGCCTCCTCGGCGAAGCCGTACTTCGCCAGCGTGCGCAGGTGGAACGAGCAGTTGGCCGGGCTCTCGCCCAGGTTGTCCGCCGCCTCCGTGGCGGTCATCGGGCCGCGCAGCACCAGCAGCTCGAGCAGCCGCAGCCGCAGTGGATGGGCCATCGCCCGCAGGGCGCGCGGATCGGTGGTCCGCCGGTCGGCGGCCCGGCGATTGTGCCGTTCAGAAGACATGTTTCGAAACTAAGCCCTCGAAAGATCTCTTGTCAACGGAGTTGGCAGATCCACCGATCGGGGTTCGCCGGCGCGGGTGGGTGACCGGTCAGCGGCCGTCGAGGGCGGCCTGCAGGCTTCCGGTGCTCGATCCGTCCTGCCGGCCGCGCAGCTCCGCGTAGGTCACCACCAGGAACGCCGACCCCGCGACCGCCTCCGGCAGGGTGAGCACCGCCGAGACCAGCTGGGCGGCGAGCGAGCCCTCGTGGTCGACGCCGAACGCCGTCCGCACGATGAGCTGGACCAGTTCGTTGTAGGCGAGCGCGACGAGCACCGCCATCGCGCAGCGGCCGAAGACCGCCCAGAACCGCCCGCGCACGAGCTCGAAACACCGTCCGATGCCGCGACGCTCGAACGCGACCACGCCCAGCAGGGTCGGCACCAGGACAGTCGCCAGATAGATCCCCGGGACGAGGAAGAGCACCAGCCCGACGACCACGATGATCGTCACGACGATCTCCCAGCCGATCAGGGGCAGCGAGCGGCGGAGCGCGAACCGCGTCGCGAGCGCCAGCGACACGGGACGACCGGCCGCCTGCGTCACGATGACCCACAACGACGCCAGCTGTACGACCGCCCCCAGCACGGTCGCAACGACGAAGAACAGCACGAGGGCGAGCGCCAACCGCCCCGGATCGGTGAAGGTGATCGTCCCGGAGCTGCTGCCCAGCCCACCGACCACCCCGTTGTCGACGGCGAGCCCGGACGACCGCGCGACCAGGTAGGCGGTCACGGCGACGGGGATGGCGACCACCACCTGGAGCAGGGTCACCAGGCGCCAGCTGCGGACGAAGGCATCGACGATCCGGGCCGTCCAGGCGCTGAAGTCGCGCGGCACGAGCGGGTCGTCCGGTGGCGGACCGACCGGCCGCACCCAGCCCCACGGCTGCGCAGGGGGTGGACCCCACGACGGGCCGGGGGGTTGGCCCTGCGGGGGTTGGCCCTGCGGGGGCTGTTCCTGCCCGGGTGGCGGCCCGACCCACGGCTCGCCCTCCGGGGGCGGGCGCATGGGCGGCGGTGGCTCGTACGGCGGTGTCGGCATGGTCCGACCGAGACTACCGACCGGAGTCCGACGGGCCGCTGGACCGTCAGCCGAGCAGGCCGGCCTCGCTCACCGCCTGCAGTGTCGGGCGGATCGTCACCGACGGGCGGGCCGGTCGCGGCGACGGCGTCCAGGGTCTTCAGCCCGTCGCCGGTGTTGTAGATCGACCGTCTCCGCGGCCGGATCGAGCTGCCCCGACTGCGAGCAGCTTGCGTCAGCACCGCGACGTCGACGCCGCCCGCCGTCTCGGCGAAGATCCCGGTGGTGCGGGCGAGCAGCCGGATCCCGTCGCGGATCTCGTCGTCGCCGACGTGGCCATCGCACCCCCGGTACGCCGCGCCACGTCCAGGGCGTACGGCCGTCGGCCGGGTTGCCGATGTTGAGCGACTTCGCGATGCCGGTCGGCTTGACCGGGCGGACGACGTCATGCCCGTCGGCGAACGCCGTCGCGATCGGCGCGCAACCGCGAGGACTGGGCGCCGAACATCCGCCACGGCGCGACGTCGACCAGCCCGATCTCGGCCAGCTCGGCGAAGGCCTTGTCGATCTTGGTGAACTGCGAACCGCAGGCCATCGGGACGACGACCTGGCGCGGCAGCCGCCAGCCGAGCTGCTCGGCGACCTCGAAGCCCGAGCGTCTTGGAGCCCTCGGCGTAGTAGGGCCGGACGTTCATGGTTGACGAAGGCGGTGTCCTCGAACTCGTCGGTCTCGGCGAGCTCGGAGCAGAGCCGGTTGACGTCGTCGTAGGAGCCTTCGACTCGCGACCAGCGTCACCGCCGTAGACGGCGGTCTGCACGACCTTGCCCGGCTCCAGGTCGGCCGGGATGAAGACGATCGACCGCAGGCCGGCCCGGGCGGCGTGCGCGGCGACCGAGTTGGCGAGGTTGCCGGTCGAGGCGCAGGCGAAGCGGGTGAAGCCGAGCGCGCGGCCGGCGGTGGCGCCATCGAGACGACCCGGTCCTTGAACGAGTGGGTCGGGTTGGCCGAGTCGTCCTTGACCCACAGCGGCGCCTTCATGCCGAGCTCGCGGCCGAGGTTGTCGGCCCGGACCAGCGGGGTGCATGCCGGGGTCGAGGCTGACCCGCGTCGGCCGGGGTCGGCCCGACCGGGAGCAGCGGCGGCGTACCGCCAGATGTTGGCGGGCCCGGCCTCGATCTCGTCGCGGGTGACCGCGCGCCAGCGCCGCTCGTCGTAGCCGACCTCGAGCGGGCCGAAGCACTCGTAGCAGGCGTGCATCGGGCCGAGCGGCACGGTCGCGCCGCAGTTGCGGCAGACGCAGGCAGGACGCCGGGGACGCACGGGGTGTCGGTGCGAGCTGACGATGCTCATGCGCGAGGCCTCTCTCCTCATCTTTCCCGCCGCGGACGGCGGTGGGACGGACTTGGCACCTGTCGCGCGGCTCGCGCCTGCGGATCGATTACGGGATGCGCGATGGTTGCCGGGGCTTCATCGGGCCGTTCCCTCTGCCCCTCTGGATGAGCTGTGCAGTATTCGGTTGTGCGCGCGAGTCTAGTCGAGCGCGCGGATGCGGGTGCGGAAGGCGAGGTCGGCTCAGGGCCGGGTAGACGCGCGTAGGCGCCGGCGGAGACGAATTCCCGCCGGTCGTCGGTCGGGACGATCTCCCGGCCGAGCGGCGTCAGGGACACCGGGATGAGCTTGAAGTTCGCCAGTCCGAGCGGGATTCCGATGATGGTGAGGCACAGGGCGACCCCGGTGACCAGGTGCGCGATCGCCAGCCAGATACCGGCGAAGATGCACCAGATGACGTTGCCGATGGCCGAGCCCGCCCCCGCGTCCGCCCGTCTGACCACCACGCTCCCGAACGGCCACAGGGCGAAGATGCCGATGCGCCCGGCCGCGATCCCGAACGGGATGGTGATGATGAGGATGAAACAGATGATCGCTGCGGCGAAGTAACCCAAAGCCAACCAGAATCCGGCCAGGACCAGCCAGAGAACGTTCAGGATCAGTCGCATACGCCCACCCCCGCCTGGATCGAGTGTAACGGCGGGGTTCGTCGGAGCGGGTGGACTTCGGCGCCGCAGCAACGCGGCCGGCGGTGTCGGATTAGGACGTGCTCCAGTCGGGGGCCAGGACGACGGTCAGGCCACTGCCCGGCGACAGGGCCGTCGACGTCGGAGCGACCTGGGCGATACCCGGGAACTGTGCGGCCAGGGCCCGGGCGGCCCGCCGCTGGGCGGCGTCGCCGTCCCGGTAGAAGACCGTCGTCGCGGCCAGCCGGCCGGTGTAGTTGCTGACCTGGCTGACCCTCCAGCCGTGGGACTCGAAGTCCTGGGCTGCACTGTGCGCGAGCCCGGTCACTGTCGTGTTGTTGAGCACGGTCAGGGGTACCCGGACCGGCCGGCGCGGGCCGGCCGCCGTGGGTGCGGTGTGCGCGGACCGCCGGCTCCCGGCGGGGCTGGCGGCGGTCGTGTGCGCGGGCGCCGCGCGGTGGGCCGGACGGTCGGCCGCTGTCGTGCGGGAGGGGTGTCCGGCCCGGTCCATCAGGGCGACGACCACCACGGCGACGACGATGACGCCGACGACGCCGACGGCCGCACCGACGAGTCGGCGTCGGTTCCCGGCACCGGCGGCCGCGGCCGGTCGGCACCCAGGGTGTCGTCCTCGTCCCCGGCCGGCGCGGTCGGCCCCTCCCGGCCGGCGAGGTCGTCGAACACGATCCGGCGCGGGCGCCGATCGGGCCGGTCGGACGGGTCCGGCCCGCGCGCGGGCACCGGCGGCCCGGGAACGGGCCGGCGCGCGGCGGGACGGGCGACCGGTGGCGGAGCGGGCTCGTCGGATCCGATGGGCGGCGCATCGGGGTCGTCGGCCAGATCGTCGAAGAAGAACCTGCGCGGCGCGCCGGGACCCCGGGGCGGGCGGGGGCCCGGGGAGTCCTCAGTCACACCGTGCTCCTTCCGCGCGGGCCGCTCAGGATCAGACGTCGATGCCGAGCCGGCGCGCGGACCGGGCACGCTGCCTGCTCGCCCGCAGCCGGCGCAGCCGCTTGACCAGCATCGGGTCGGCGGCCAGCGCCTCCGGCGCGTCGATCAGCGCGTTGAGCACCTGGTAGTAGCGGGTGGCCGACATGTCGAACAGGTCGCGGATCGCCTGCTCCTTGGCGCCGGCGTACTTCCACCACTGCCGCTCGAAGGCGAGGATCTCGCGGTCCCGCCGCTCAGGCCGTCGGCCTCGGGTTGGGCGGAGCTCAGGGCTTCCGCAGCGTCCATATCGCCCCCTCGGAGCGGTCGGTGATCCAGACCAGAGTACCCGGTGAACCACACGGCTGTGATTCACGACATCCGGGGATCGCCCGGCCGTCGCTCGGCCGGCGTCGGCCGGCGGTCACGGGTCCGGCGGTCACGGGTCCGGCGGTCACGGGTAGAGCCCGCGCGTGCGGTGCGCGTCGGCGACCCGGCCCACGCCGATCATCTGGGCCGCCGTCCGCAGCGACACCTTGCGCTCGGCCGCCAGCGCCGACACCTCGGCGTAGGAGCGCTCCATCAGGACCTTGAGCCGCTCGTTGACCTCGTCCTCGGTCCAGAAGTAGGCCTGCAGGTCCTGCACCCACTCGAAGTAGGAGACCGCGACGCCGCCGGAGTTGGCCAGGATGTCGGGCACGACGAGGATGCCGCGGTCGGCCAGGATGGCGTCCGCGTCCGGCGTGGTCGGGCCGTTCGCCGCCCTCGACGATGAACCGGGCCTTGACCTGGTCGGCGTTGTCGTCGTGGATCACGCCCTCCAGCGCGGCCGGCACCAGCACGTCGACGTCGAGCGCGAGCAGCTCCTCATTGGTGATCGTGTCGGTGCCCGGGATAGCCCGACCACCGACGGTCGGCACCGGCCCGGAGGTGCCGCAGCAGGGCGATCGGGTCGAGGCCGCCGGGGTCGTAGGCGGCCGCCGCTCGACGTCGGAGACCGCGACCACCGTGCAGCCGGCGTCGTGCAGGAACTGCGCGGCGAGCCCGCCGACCTTGCCGAAGCCCTGCACCGCGACGGTGCACGTCCTGCGGGTCGATGCCGGCGTCGCGCAGGGCGCAGAACGTGGAGTACATCGACGCCGCGGCTGGTCGCGCCGCCGCGGCCCTGCGAGCCGCCGACGGCGATCGGCTTGCCGGTGACCACGCCGGTGACCGTGTAGCCGGTGTGCACCGAGTAGGTGTCCATGATCCAGGCCATGGTCTGCTCGTCGGTGCCGACGTCCGGGGCCGGGATGTCCTTCTCCGGGCCGATGACCGGCAGGATCTCGCGAGGCGTAGCGGCGGGTCACCCGTTCGAGCTCGTTGCGGGACAGCAGGTGCGGGTCGACGGTGACGCCGCCCTTGGCGCCGCCGTACGGGATGCCGATCAGCGCGCACTTCCAGGTCATCCACATCGCGAGCGCGCGTGACCTCGTCGAGGTCGGTGGCGGGGTGGTAGCGGATGCCGCCCTTGGCCGGGCCCGCGGGACAGGTTGTGCTGCACGCGGTAGCCGTGCAGCACCTCGACCTGGCCGTCGTCGCGGCGCAGCGGGACGGCGACGGTGACCTCGCGGCGCGGCGTCCGCGAGACAGTTCGTGGAAGCCGTCGTCGAGGCCGAGCTGGGCTACCGCCTCGGCCAGCTGGAACTGGGCGGAATCCCACGCGGACATGCGTGCAGGCACGGTTTGCTCCCGGCGTCACCCCCGCGGTCATCGGCGACCACGGTCGATCCGGAGCCTACCGATCTTGCGGGCCCCCCGCTCAGTGCCTGACCGTGACCGTGTCGGAAACGAACGGCCGGCCCACCTGGCAGAAGCTCGCCACGTTCGGGCCGATATGGCCCTTGACCCGCACCGGCAGGGCACCCTCGAGGCTGCGATGACCCAGGCCGGCCGTCACCGACTTGGCCCCCCGCCCGACGAGCTGGAAGGACTGGCCCGCGGACGTCCGCAGGACCACGCAGCTGGGCTCGGCCCCTCTGGTCAGGGTGCCGACGACCGACACCGTGGGTCCGTTCTGCTTCGCTCCGGGCAGCGGCATTCGGCCGGGCGCCGTCGACGGCGAGGAACTGGCCGAGGGCGGACTCGCCGACGGGGACGGCGCGGCGCCGGTGTGGCCGGCATGGTGCGTTCCACATCCGGCGACGAGCAGCGCGGTACTCGTCGCGACGGCCCCGAGGACGGACAGACGCAGGTAGGCACGCATACCCCTCCGACGGCCCGTCCGACCATTCGGTTCCGCCTGGTTCCGCCGGATTCCGGCGACCGGCGGCGCGGTCGTCAGCCCGCCGCCCAGGAGTCGTCCGACGGCCGGTAGCCGAGGGTCGCGCAGGTGTCGGTCAGATCCAGGTAGCGGTACCGGTTGGCCGAGATGCCGTTGGCCACGCAGAACCGGAACCCGTCCGCCTCGACGGCGGCCCGGACCAGCTCGGCGCCATCGCGCGGACTCAGCCAGCCGGCCCGGTCGCGGGTGCTGACCTCGGCGCCGGTCGGGGGCCGGGCGTCGAAATAGCCGAGCCGCAGGACAACGACCGATGTCGACGTACTCGCCGCGATCCACGACCCGAGCGCCTCGCTCCATGCCTTGGTCGCGCCGTAGAGGTTCTCAGGGCGCGGCGGGT
This sequence comes from uncultured Actinomycetota bacterium, assembly GCA_963828605.1. Lineage (GTDB taxonomy): Bacteria > Actinomycetota > Actinomycetes > Mycobacteriales > QHCD01 > DASXJE01. Next base: position 1,890,847 of record CAWHER010000001.1, read on the forward strand.
CCGCGGCCCGCACCTGGGTGTCGATCGGGTACCCCGCGACCGCCTGGGCGCTTCCGGCCAGCACCAGTCGCCGTACGCCGCACTCGGCGGCCGCGGCGGCGACGTGATGTGTCCCGATCACGTTGGCCGGCAGCAGCGCGTTCCACTCGGCTCTCGGGTCGGGCACCGCGGCGAGGTGGACGACGGCGTCGGCGCCGGTGAACGCCGCCCGGCACGCCTCGGGGTCGGTGATGTCCAGGACGCCGTCGCACCCGGCGCGCAGGTCGCTGCGCCACAGGTTCCAGCCCGCCGGGAGGAACGGGGTGATCGCCCGGCCGATCTTGCCGGCCGCACCGGTCATGACCACCCGGTGGCGGCTCGCGTCAGCTTCGGTCATGGCTGACCACCGTAGGGGCTCGGTTGTGCCGCCGTCATCATGGACCTCGTCCCGAGGTGAGGAGTGCATGATGCCGAGCAATCACGCGTGGCTGTCCGCACTCGGGCCGGAGCTGAGCCGCCACCGCGCTGCGATCGCGGCCCTGCTCACCTTTTGCGAAACCAGTACCGCGGTGTCCTCCCTGTCCGTGGGGTGCTCGATCGGCCGTGGCGCGGGCGACGAACTCTCCGACATCGACGCGGCTATAGGCGTGACCGCGCCGCGCGGTGTTGCCGGCACCCAGCAGATCGACGAAGTGGAGGAGCAGCTGATCGACGCACTACCCCGCCTGGGCAACCTCGTTGACGTGCTGCGTAGCGGCTCCGATGACAGCGACTTCGCGATCCGGAAGGTCTTCGCTCAGTTCGGTGACCGAGTTCAGCTCGACCTCGCGATCATCGCCGAGGTCGCGGTGCGCCGCGGCGACGCCGCGCCGGACTTCGTGCCGCTGTACTGGCAGGAGGCGGCACCTGCCACGACAAGGGGGCGGTCGGCGTATGAGGTGCCGGGCGACCAGCTTCGGCAATGGGCATTTCATGGGTGGCGTGCACTGCTGGATGCAGACAAATATCTCCGACGCGGGTCCATGTGGGAGGCACACGAGCGGTTGCACGAGGCACGAGAACGGATCTGGATGTTGTGGGCTGCCGCCCGCGGAACCTCCTACCCGTGGCACGGCCTGTCCCAGGTCCTCGATGACAGCCCGCACCAGCTTCCCCCAGGCATCGAGGGGACCGTCGCGGGACTCAACGCCCTTGACCTGCGCCGTGCCGTGTCAGCCGCTGCAGACGTCTTGGCACGCTGCAGCACCGCCGCAGCGGCATCCCACACGACGCAGTTGCCGAACGGCATCGCGCAGTACACCCGCCGGATCCTGTGTACCGAGTGAGGTCCGCAGGCCGCTGACCAGCGGAAATAGGCCAGATCAGTAGTACCAGGGGAACGCCGACCAGTCCGGCGGGCGCTTCTGCAGGAACGAGTCGCGCCCCTCGGCCGCCTCGTCGGTCATGTAGGCCAGGCGGGTCGCCTCGCCGGCGAAGACCTGCTGCCCGACCAGGCCGTCGTCGAGCAGATTGAAGGCGTATTTGAGCATCCGCTGCGCGGTCGGGCTCTTGCCGTTGATCTCGGCCGCCCAGTCCAGCGCCGTCCGCTCGAGGTCGGCGTGCGGGACGACGGCGTTGACCATCCCCATCCGGTGGGCCTCCTCGGCGTCGTAGGTCCGGCCGAGGAAGAAGATCTCGCGGGCGAGCTTCTGACCCACCTGCCGGGCGAGGTAGGCCGAGCCGAAACCCCCGTCGAAACTGGCCACGTCGGCGTCGGTCTGCTTGAACCGGGCGTGCTCGCGGCTGGCGAGGGTGAGGTCGCAGACCACGTGCAGGCTGTGGCCGCCGCCCACCGCCCATCCCGGCACCACGGCGATGACGATCTTGGGCATGAAGCGGATCAGCCGCTGCACCTCGAGGATGTGCAGCCTGCCCAGCCGGGCCCGGTCGCCATCGGGCATCGCCGCGCGGTCGTCGTCCGCGCCGTCGTACTGGTAGCCGGTGCGGCCCCGGATGCGCTGGTCACCCCCGGAGCAGAAGGCCCATCCGCCGTCCTTGCCGGAGGGCCCGTTGCCGGTCAGCAGGACGCAGCCGACGTCGGGGCTCATCCGCGCGTGGTCGAGAGCCCGGGCGAGCTCGTCGACGGTCCGGGGCCGGAAGGCGTTGCGCACGTCCGGTCGGTCGAACGCGATGCGCACGGTTCCGGACCCGACGGCACGGTGGTAGGTGATGTCGGTGAAGCCCTGATCGTGCACCGGCACCCACGCATCGGGGTCGAACAGCTCCGAGACCATCCCTGCTCCTCCGCTTCGTCGCAGGGCGAGGATATGAGTCGGCAGGGGGCGGGGCGGGACCGCCTCGGGCGTCGGGTGGACGGAAGCCCGGCCGCCCCGCCCTGCCGCGCCTCCACAGACCGTAAGTCCCGCCCTACGTTCTGGGGTTCTTGAATGAGTGAACCCTTCGCGCGACAGAAGGGGCGGATGGGGCGGCACAACAATTCCGCCGCATTTCTCCGGTCGGGCCCCGCCAACGCAATCATTCCGGTATGAAGGTTAATTGGCAGTTCGGGAAACTTGAGAAAGGGGTGGGCCACCGGGGCAGGAGTTAATTCTGGGGGGACATCGGGGGATGGTACTACCACGCGAATTACCTGGCGAGCAGAATCGCCACCCATCACGGGCAAAAACCTCGCGAACATCCAGTAAGCAATATTACCCCGCTTTGGACGGGATCCGGGCGATAGCGGTACTCGCCGTACTCTTCTATCACGCCGATATGCCCTGGCTCCCCGGTGGATTTCTCGGCGTGGACATCTTCTTCGTCGTCAGTGGCTACCTGATCACCGGGCAGTTGTGGGGGCGCACGGCGGCAACGGGCCGGATGGATTTCACCGGCTTCTGGATGAGTCGGGCCCGCCGATTGTTACCCGCTCTCTGGACGACGGTCGCGTGTACTGCGGCCGCGATGCTGGCATTCGGCCGTGACCAGGTCACGTCCTTCGCCGGTGATGCCGTCGCGGCACTCACCTATACCTCGAACTGGTGGTACGTCTTTCATCAGCGGTCGTATTTCGTGGCGGCCGGGCGACCTCCGGTGTTGCAACACCTGTGGTCGCTCGCGATGGAGGAGCAGTTCTATCTCGTGTGGCCGGTGGTCATCGGCGTCGTGACGGTCCTCGTTGCCCGAGCCGCGCACCGCCGCATCATCCTGCTCGGCATCGCGCTGCTCCTGGGCATGGCGTCGGCGACCGCCATGATCGTAGGAGCAGTGACCTCGCACGCCCCGTTGGACGCCGACCCGTCCCGCCTCTACTTCGGCACCGACACCCACGGCTTCAGCCTCATGTGCGGAGCGCTCCTGGCGCTGGCACGGGACGGCGACGGCCTCGGCGGGCCGCGCCCGATCCTCGGCCGGTTGCGCGAGAAACGCAACGCCCTGCTCGGCGCTTGCGGGCTGGTCGCCTTCGGGTCATTGGTGGTCATCCTTTGGCGGGTCGACGAGTTCAGCGTCGTCCTCTACCGCGGCGGGTTCGTCGGGATCGCCGTGCTGTCGGCGGTGGTCATCGCCGCGGCGACCCGACCGACGGTGCTGGCGCGATTCCTCGAGATTCCGCTGCTGAGGGCGATCGGCGAGCGCTCCTACGGGCTCTATCTCTGGCACTGGCCGGTCTTCTGCTTCACCAGGCCGGACCTGGACCTCCAACTCGACGGGTGGCGGCTCCTCGCGCAGCGGTTGCTCATCACGGCCGTGGTCAACGAGCTGTGCTACCGGCTCATCGAACTCCCGGTACGCCGACACGGGTTCCGGGCCGCATTCCGCCATAGCTCGCCCGCCCCCGTCCCGTGGTCCCGGCCGCACCTGCTCCGCCCGGCGACGGCAATGCCCGCGCTGATGCTGGTCTTCGTCGCGGGGCTCGCCATCGTGCAGGACCCGGTCGCCCAGTCGGGGAGCCAACTCGCCGCGAGCACCCCCCGCGACGCGCCGACGGTGACGCCCGCCCCGGCCACGCCCCACCCGGCGATCCCGTCGGCCACCGCGCCACCCGGACCTTCGGCGCGGCCGTCCCCCGCGCTCACCGCGGCGGTCGGCGCACGCCCGCACGCCCTGGCCACCACGCCGACACCGACGCCGACCCACCGGTCGTCGCGCAGCGCGCGCCCGCCGGATCTGTTCGCGCGGGCGCGGCGGACGTCGATCACGGCGTTCGGCGACTCGGTCATGGTCGGCGCCGGCTGGAAGCTGCAGGAGACGTTCGCCGCGGCCACCATCCACGCCAAGGTCGGGGAACAGGCCTACACGCTGCTCCCGCAGGTGATGCAGGACGCGGCCGACGGCGCGCTCGCGTCGATCGTCGTCATCCAGACCGGGAACAACGGGGTCATCGACGGATCACAGCTGGCGGCGACCCTGCACGCGCTGCGGAGCCGCCACCGGGTCGTCCTCGTCACGGTGCACGTGCCGCGGCCGTGGAAGAGGCACAACCTGCAGCTGATCACGGACGTCGGGAAGCAGTTCCCGAACGTGCGGATCATGCCGTGGAACGACCGCGTCATGGCCGATCACCACCTCGTCGGCCGCGACGGCATCCACCTCACCGAGCACGGCATGGACGTCTACGCCGCGATGGTGGTGCAGGCGGCGCTCTCGCCCTGAGATCAGGCCCGGCCGCCGGCCTGGTCGAGCAGCCCGGCGGAGGAACGGTCGAGGAAGAGCGTGCCGCCCGGCCGCGTGCGCAACACGCTGGCCGGACAGGCCGGGTCCACCGGCGCGGTCAGCGCGGTACGCACCGCTTCGGCCTTCCGTTCCTCGGGGGTGACCACCTGCACCGTGTCCGGCGCGAGCAACGCCGGAACCGTCAACGTGATGGCGTGTTCGGGTACGTCGGCGAGGGTGGCGAAATGGCCCTCGCCGACCTGCTGGGCCCGGGACCGATCGTCCAGGGTGATGACCTTGACCCACACCGGATCGCCGAAGTCGGCGTGGTGCGGTTCGTTGAAGGCGATGTGCCCGTTCTCGCCGATGCCGAGGCAGACCAGGTCGAGCGGAGCGCTGCGCAGCAGTGCTTCGTAGCGCCGGCACTCCGCCTGCGGGTCGGCAGCGTCGCCGTCGATGTAGTGCACCTGCGCCGGGCCGAACGGCTCGGCGACCTTTTCCCTGATCCAACGGCGGAAGCTGGCCGGATGGTCTGCGGCGATTCCGACGTACTCGTCCATGTGGAAGACGGTGACGGCGTGCCACGGGACGTCGGCCTCATCCCGCAGGGCGGTGATGAAGGCGCGCTGCGAGTTGCCGGTGGCGATGATGACGCGGGCGGCGCCGCGCTCGGCGACGGCCTTGCGGAGCACGTCCGCGGTGTGCTGCGCCGCGGCCCGGCCGAGCTCGGCCTCCCCGGCGTAGATGCCGACCGCGAGTTCGTCGACGCGGAACGTGCTGATCGGCCGGCCACCCGGCTCGGTCGAGTCGCTGCTAATGGCTGCTCACCTCCGCCTGCTGACCGGCCTCGAAGTAGTCGTGGAGCTCCGGGTCGAGCGTCGGTACGTCGAGCGGGATGCTTCCGCGGCGCAGCGAGTCGGTCGCGGTCACCCCGGTGGCCACCGACTCGCGGGCGGCGACCGGCGAGGTGGCGGTGCGGCCGCCGGCGCGCACGAACCGCAGGAACTCGGCCACGATCGACGCGTCCGCGCCGCCGTGGCCCTCCCCGCTGCCCGGGATGGGGAACGTCGCGTCCCCGTCCGGGTTGTAGTCGGTGCGCTTGTTCCACAGCCGGACCAGGCCGTTGCCGCCGGTGTCGCCGAAGTTCTCGATGCGGCCCTCGGTGCCGATCACCGTGTAGTTGCGCCAGTAGTCCGGCGTGTAGTGGCACTGCTCGTAGCTCGCCAGGACACCGTTGTCCAGCGCCATCGACACCATCGAGAGGTCCTCGACGTCGATCACCGGGTTGAGGCCGCGTTGCGAGGCCGGCGGCCAGTTGTCGTAGGAGAACCACTCCGACATCAGCCGCCCGCGATTGTCGGCCCGGTCGGTGATGTCGCCGTACAGCGTCAGGGCGCCCATTCCGGTGACCCGCCGGGTGTAGCCGCCGGCGAGCCAGTGGATGACGTCGATGTCGTGCGCGGCCTTCTGCAGCAGCAGGCCGGTGGTCTTGGCCCGCTCGGCGTGCCAGTCCTTGAAGTAGTAGTCGCCGCCGTTGCCGACGAAGTGCCGGCACCACACCGCCTTGACCTCGCCGATCTCTCCGCGCTGGATCAGATCGCGCAGCAACAGGACCATCGGCATGTGCCGCATGTTGTGCCCGACGTAGAGGCGGGTGCCGGACTCACGGGCGGCGGCGAGCACCCGGTCGCAGCCCTCGACCGTGATCGTCAACGGTTTCTCCACGTAGACCGGTACGCCGGCGGCGAGGATGTCGACGGCGAGGTCTTCGTGCATGTGGTCAGGGGTCACCAGCAGCATCGCGTCGAGGCTGCCGTCGAGCAGATCGTGGTAGTCCCTCGTGGTGCGCACCCCGGCGCCGTAGCGCTCGGTGGCCCGGGTCAACGCGTCCGGGTCGAGGTCGCAGGCCGCGACGATCCGCGATCCCTCTCCCGGGCGGTGCGCGTGCCGGGCGAGAGCGCTCCGCGACCCGAGCCCGATGACGCCGATACGAAGATCTTCTGTCGTGGAGGCTGCGGACGTCCCGGGTGCTGTCATGGGGTCATCCTCCCATGGGGTCCGCTACGCGGTTCAGGTGCCGACGCGGACGACCATCTTGCCGGTGTTGTCCCCGCGGAGCATGCCGAGGAAGGCGGCCGGCGCCTGGTCGATCCCCTCGACGACGGTCTCCTCGTAGGTGATCTCGCCCGCTCGCAGCCAGCCGCCGAGGTCACGGGCGACGTCCGGGAAGCGATCGGCGTGGTCGGTGATGATGAACCCGCGCAGGGCGAGCCGCTTGCCGACGACCATTCCGAGGTTTCGCGGGCCGGGCGCCGGCTCGACGGCGTTGTACTGCGAGATCGAGCCGCACATCGCGACCCGGCCGTATCGACGCAGCGCCGACAGTGCCGCCTCCAGGTGGTCGCCCCCGACGTTGTCGAAGTAGACGTCGATGCCGTCCGGAGCGGCCTTCGCCAACTGCTCGCGGACCGGGCCGTCCTTGTAGTTGAACGCCGCATCAAAGCCGAGTTGCCCGGTGAGATAGGCGACCTTCTCGGCCGAGCCGGCGCTGCCCACCACCCGCGACGCGCCGCGCAGCCGGGCGATCTGGCCGACCAGGCTCCCCACGGCCCCGGACGCACCGGAGACGAAGACCGCGTCTCCCTCCCGCATCGCGGCGATATCGACCAGCCCGACGTACGCCGTCTGCCCGGGCATCCCGAGCACGCCCAGGTAGGCCGACACCGCCGGCGTCGGAGCGTCCTCGATCCGGTGGGTCTGTGCGGCGTCGACGACCGCGAACTCGCGCCAGCCGAGCTGGTGCAGGACGACGTCGCCGACGGCCAGGTCGGGACTGCCGGACGCGATCACGGTGCCGACGGCCCCGCCGTCCATGACCTCACCCAGCGCGAACGGGGGAACGTAGGACCTCGCCTCGTTCATCCGGCCCCGCATGTAGGGGTCGACCGAAATGTAGAGGTTGCGCACCAGCACCTGGCCGGGGCCCGGCTCGGTGACGTCGGCGTCCACCACCGCGAAGTCCTCGAGCGCCGGGGTGCCGTGCGGCCGGGAGACGAGGTGCACCTCACGGCCGGTGCGGGGATGACTCACAGAGATCACGTCCAGAGGAAGCAGGTCAGGTCGGCGGGCGTGGCGCCCACGCCGGGCGCCGCCGTACGTCTGCGCCACGGTAGAGAAGAGTGCCGCGGCGACGACAACCACCCCGAGACCCCCTTCCGCCGGCCGGCCCCATGATCGTGATCGGAAAAAGCCGCGAAACGCCGCCCGGATCCGATCACGATCATGGTCGTCGCGGGGGCTCCACCCGGCGGATATCGCTCGGCGGGCACCGCCGCCCGGGGCGGGGGTCGGGTAGCCTCCCCGGATTCCCGGACGACTGGTGGCCACCGCGAGGAGCCGACGACCGTGACCGAACTGCCCGAACCGGACCGCACGCTCTCCCCGCGCACCGGCTGGACCCGGTCCCACTGGGAAGCGTTTGCCGACCGGATGTTGACCGCCGTACGCCGGCACGGGTCCGAGCAGCACGCGCTCATCGACCTGCCCGGCCCGGCCAGCAGCGCGGGGCGGTGGAGCGACGGTCTCGAGGGGTTCGCCCGCACGTTCCTGCTCGCCGCGTTCCGGCTGGCCCGGTCCGGGTCGGCCGACGTGCACAACGTGGCCGAGTGGTACGCCCGCGGCCTGGCCGCCGGCACCGACCCGAAGTCGGCTGAGCGGTGGCCGGCGCTGGACGAGATCAGGCAGGCCAAGGTCGAGGCCGCGTCGATCGCGATCGCGCTGCACGAAACCCGGCCGTGGATCTGGGACCGGCTCGACGACGAGGTCCGCCAGCAGGTCGTCGACTGGCTCGCGCGCACGGTCGGCATGCCCCTCCCGAACAACAACTGGATCTGGTTCCAGGGCGTGACCAACGCGTTCCTGCGGTCGGTCGGCGGCCCGTGGTCGGCGACCGACGTCGAGCGCATCGTCGAGCTCACCGACGACTGGTACGCCGGTGCCGGCTGGTACTCCGACGGCAACCGCCGCCCGGGCGAGCACCGCAACTTCGACTACTACAGCGGCTGGGTCATGCATTTCTACCCGCTGTGGTACTGCCGGATGATCGGCGCCGACGCCGACCGATCACTCGTCGACCGCTACCGCGAACGGGTGCACCGCTACCTGGCCGACGCGCAGCACCTCGTCGGTGGCGACGGCAGCCCGCTGTTCCAGGGGCGGTCCCTGACCTACCGGTTCGCGATGCTGGCGCCGTTCTGGGCCGGGGCGGCCTTCGACGCGACCCCGCTCGCGCCGGGCCTGACCCGCCGGCTGGCCAGCGGCGTGCTCCGCCGGTTCGACGAGGCCGGGTGCCTCGACGACGACGACCTGCTCCCGCTCGGGTGGCACGGCGAGTTCCGCCCGATCCGGCAGAGCTACTCAGGCCCGGGGTCGCCGTACTGGGCCGCCAAGGGTTTCGCCGGTCTGGTGCTGCCGCCCGAGCATCCGGTCTGGACGGCCGTCGAGGAGCCGCTCCCCGTCGAGCAGCGCGACGTCGAGGCCGCGATCGGGCCGCCCGGCTGGATCGTGTCCGGCACCGCGGCCGACGGCGTGGTGCGTATCGCCAACCACGGCGCCGACCACTCCACCGCGACCGAGTTCGCCACCGACGATCCCGTCTACGCGCGGCACGCTTTCGCCACCCACGCGGCACCGGACATGGCACCCGACGCGGCGCTGACGCCCGGCGACTCCCACGTCGCGCTGCTCACCCCGGACGGGGTGCCGTCACTCCGGCGGCCGTTCGAGCCGGTCCACGTGGCCGGGCGGGTGGGGATCTCCCGGCACCGCGCCCACTGGGTGGACGGGCCCGAGCAGCGGCACGTCGCCGGGCCATGGGTCACGACCGCGTCGGTGCTGCACGGCCCGCGGGAGGTGCGGCTCGCCCGGGTGGACGAGGCCGTCGTGGCACCGGCGTACCCCGACCCGGGCCGCGGCGGCGAGCGGCACGTGCACCCCGGCCCGTGGCTGCTGCGCATCTCCGGGTTCCCCGTGGCGGATGCGAACCGGCCGCTGTGCGAGGTCCGCGACGGAGCCGTCGCCGCGCGCCGCTCGGACGGGATGATGAGTACGGCGGCCGGGCTGCGCGAGATGCCGGTCGCCGACATCACGACCGCCGAGGGAAGCAACGCCTTCGGCCGGCATTCGGTCATCCCGTGGGTGGCGGGCTCCGGTGCCGTCGTGCCCGGGATGGTCTACGCCGCGCTGCTCTCCCTGTCCGCGGAGGTCGGCGGAACCGACGCCGTCGACGGTGTCCGCGTCGAGGTCGTCGACGACGAGTCGGGCGCGCTGGTCCGGATCGGATGGCCGGACGGCGAACGCGACGAACTCCGGCTCGACCCGCCGGTATCGGACGCCGCTCAGCCCTCGGTCGAGACCGGCGGCGCCTGAGTCGGCTTCCGGCGCGGGCGGCGCAGCGACGGCGGCTGGTAGAGCGCGCCGCTGTAGGCCGGCGCGCTGAGAGCGAGATCCAGCCGGCGGCACAGCTGCGGAGCGAGGTACCACAGCAGGGTCGGGATCAGCAGCAGGACGACGAACAGCGCAAGCTGCTGCGACCCGAGGACCGCGGCCGCGCTGGCGAAGCCCACCAGGCCGACCATCCCGAGGTGCGGTCTGATCGACCGGGCGAGCGCCGAGCCCCGGCGGGCGAGGATCGTGAAGGCACCCCACACCAGCGGGGTGACCAGCAACGTGGCCTCGGGCCAGCCGCCCCCGGCGCGGTGCCCGAGACAGCCCACGGCGGCGAGCACGATGGCAAGGGTGCTCAGGAGCACCTTGGCGATCACGGACTTCGCCGTACGCCGGGCCGACCCGGTGAGGTCGTCGCTGTAGGTGTCCAGCGGCGTCGGCGGGAATTCGGCCAGCATCGCCGCCTTGTTGGCATACATCGGCACCTGCCGGTAGCGGTCGGCAACCTTCGCGGGGATGTCGTCGGGCAGGCCGGAACCCAGCCAGAGCGCGACAACCCGGGCGTGCTGCGCCCGCAGGCCCTTCGTCCCGGTCACGATCCGGCCGTGACAGGCCACGATCGCGAGCACCTCGCGGGCCTGCGGGTACTGCGCCGCCACCTCCTCGGCCCGACCGAACGCATACAGCCCGCAGGTGCACTCCTCGGCCGGTGCGGAGTGCCGGGCTGAGCGCGCGCAGACCGCCGTCGCGGTCGCCTCGGCCCAGGCGCGTGGCTCACTGGCCATCGCCCCGATCGGGACGAGGGCACCGTCCTCGGTGTTGATGCGGAACGTGCGGACCGCGTAGACCTCCCCGACGCGCGGCTCGACCTGACCGAGGTCGAACTGCTCGTCCGACATGGGTCAGACCACCGACGTCCTGGACGGTGTCGCCGGGACCGCCGGCGCCGGCGCGCGCGGGGCCTCCGCGGGCTGCGCCACTGGCTCGGGCAGCGAGTCCGGCAGCACCTCGATCGTCTTGCGCTTCCTGTCCCCGATGTCACCCATGCCCGCCCACCTTTCGTCGGGAGCCGCTGCCGGGCCGATCACGTCTCCCCCGACGCCCGTCCAGCTTGTGATCCTCAGCCCAGTGTGACCCAGTACGGCGCGGCGTGGGCCGGGAATTCGTCAGGTCGTCGTCAGCTCCGGCGTGCGGCCGCGCGCTGACGACATTGACTCGCCGCACGGGCCGGGGAAGGATCCCCACCCGGCATCGAGGGATCGCCCGACCGCGCGAACGGCGTCCCGTCAACAGCGTCATCGGCAGTCACCCGAATGGATGGTGGACAGGACGTGGCCCGCGTAATCGATCGTCGTGCGTTCCTGAAGGTGGGCGGATCGGCAGTGGGCGTGACGCTCGCCGCGTCGGTACCGGGACCGGCCGCGGGTGCGGCGCCGCGGCCCCGGTTCTCCTACTACCCGAAGGGCGCGCCGTTCCGCAGTCTCTACGTCATCGACAGCACCACGATGAGTACGGACGAAGGGGTGCTGGTCGGCACTCTCCAGGGACTCGCCGCGCGGGTCCACGATCACCCGCACGTCTACGTGAGTTCACCGAACTCGGCGTACGTGACCTGGCTGGACGACCTTCGTGACCACTACGGCGTCACCGTCACCCCCGTCCGCGACGCCTGGGATCTGCTCGCCCGCTATCGGGCCGGCGCGACCGCCGCCGCGCGTCCCGCGCACTACCTCCTCTACTCCGACGCGGACGGATCGGTGAGCGTGGCGACGACGCTCGCCGGTCTCACCGGGGCGCTGGCGGTATCCGAGACCATCGAGGATCAGGCGACCGCCGCCGGGCTGCGCCGCCTCATGGACGTCCGCGGCCGGGACGACGCGTGGGTCCGGGCCAACTACTGGTCCGACCTGCGCCACGACGTGATCCTGGAGCAGAAGCCGACGTTCAGCTACCAGCTCCGCGACTACGCGACCATGTCCCGCTCGATGCTCTTCTACGACGGCAACTCCGATCTTCGCGAGCAGCTCGTCACGGCACTCGACGACGACTCCCCGGTGATCGGATGGGGTGACGCGTCGCACGGCGAGGACGCCTTCGTCTCCCCGTCGTCCAAGGCCGGTGCATTCACGATCGCGGCCGACTGGGCGACCAACGTCTCGACCCTCTCCGGGGTGAGCGCCGATCGGCTGACCCAGCGCTCCCCCGGGCGCGACGTCGGTGTGGAGTCCGGGGTCCACTACGTCACGTTCATGGTGACCGACGGCGACAACGTGCAGTGGCTGCTCGGGTCGCTGCAGAACGACGCGGGGTGGTTCGCCAGCCCGCTGCGCGGGACGCTCACGATGGGGTGGGGCATCTCGCCGTCCCTGATCGACCTCGCTCCCTCGGCGATGCGCTGGTACTACGACCACGAGTCGACCGGCGCCCACCACGACGAATTCGTCGTCGGACCGTCCGGCGGCGGATACCTGTACCCGAGTCAGTTCCCCGCGAAGACCCTCGACCTGCACACCTCGCGGCTGGACGACTACATGGGGCGGGCCGACCTTCGCGTCGTGCAGATCCTCGACTTCAACGCCTTCGACCGGACCGATGTGTGGGACAGCTACACCGCGCGGTCGTCCATCGCCGGCCTGGTCTACCTGGAGTACTCCCGCTACGACTCGCTCGGCGGAGCGGTGCGCTGGTCCCGGGGCAAGCCGGTGATCTCGGCCCGGCACATGCTCTGGGACGGGCTGGACGGCGCGGACGAGGCGTCGGTCGTGAGCGGGATCAACGCCGCGCCCCGCGACCCGTCCAGCGTCGCCGGCTACACCGTGGTCATGGTCCACGCCTGGAGCAAGAAGCTGGCGAACGTCAAGACCGTCGTCGACCAGCTCGCCACCGACGTGCGGGTGGTGACGCCGACGGCGTTCACCCGGCTGATGACGGCCAACGTCGCGCACTAGTCCGGCCCCGCGGGCGGGCTAGCGCAACCAGCGGCGGAGCTTCTTCTTGGCCGCGGCGGGCCAGGCGAGCGCGAACTCGCGCTCGTTCTCAGCGCCGGCGGCCTCCTGCAGCGCGTGCAGCCGCCCGTAGGTGAACGTGTCCTCCCCCGCCCGGTGGGCGGTGCGTGCCATCGCGCGGAGCAGGTCACGGCTGACGACACTGTCGTGATGCTCGCCGAGGATGCCCTGCAGCGTCTTCATCTGGCCGGCGAAGGACTTCGCCTCGGCGCCGAAGGTGGGGACGGCGGCATCCGCGGTGTAACGGGCCCGCTTCGCCGCCTTGCGCACCTCGTGCAGTCGCGCCGCGCGGTCCGCGTCGGCGAGATCGGGCTCGTCGGCGTCGCGGACCGCATGGCGGAGCCGCCGCCACGTCTTGTGGACCGGGGTCGGCAGGACCTGCGTGGCCGGTTCGGCGGCCAGGCCGGTCAGCGGCGGTGTGGCGATCAGCGCGTCGAGCGAGTCGAGGAGGCGGAGATAGCGGGCACCGTCGAGGTCGGTGAGCAACTCCGCGTGCGCCCGCCGGTAGTCGCCGCGCAGCTCACGATCGAGCCGGCGCAGGACCGGCCCCATCACCAGTGCGCTGGGCTCGGCGTCGACCATCGTGCGCAGCCGGTCGTACATCACCTCGTCGTCGCGGGGGGTGCCGAGTGCGCCGCCGAGCCACTTAAGCTCGTCGCGGACCGGGTCGGTCACCGACCGGTCGAACAGCGTCCGGTAGGCGCCGAGCACGCTGCGCAGTCTCCGGGTCGTCACCCGCATCTTGTGCACCGAGTCGGGCTCGTCGGCGCGCACCTGCGGATCGCACGCCTTGAGCAGCTCGACGTGCTCGTGCAGGTAGCCGACGATGTGCGCGCCGGCCGACGCCGCCGACGTCGCGTCGTCCGGTGACCGGGTGGCGTCCGCCAGCCGTCGTCCGAGTGCCCGGGCCAGCTTGGACGGGCTCTCCGACGGCCGGGCGCCGGCCCGCTCGAGCTGCTCGCCGACCGCCCGCAGCAGTGCCCGGTCGCCGTCGACGAGCTCGACCTCCGCCTCGCGCCACTGGCTGCTGGTGACGTCGGCTCCGAACGAGTCGGCGATCACCCGGTCGTCGCAGACCTCGGCGAGCACCCGGCCGTCCGGGCCGCACACTCGGCGCAGCAGCCGGGTTGTGCGCAGCCGCACCACCGGGGCGATGCTGCCGTCGCGTACCCAGGCGCGCACCTGGTCCACCAGGGCCTTGGGCGGGGTCCGGGCCGAGCGACCCGGGGGGCGATGGATCTCGGTGCGGGCGTTGCCGACGGCCGGCAGCTTGAGGTGCCATCCGGCGTCCTCGCCGCCGGTACGCCGGCGCAGCGTCACCTTGGCCGCGGCGAGCCGCAGGTCCGCGGTGTCGACGTAGGTGGCGTCGAGATCGAGCTGGATCGGCTCAGTCACCGAGACCACTCCGGGCACCGTACTCAGGTCCGGGACGACGAAGGCCACATCGACGTCGTACTTGTCCTCGACCTCGGAATGCACATCGCCCATGAGAACTGTCTACCCGGCCACCCGGGGCGGCGTCGACGATCGCGGATAACGCCGTCCGCGGGTGGGTCAGATCCGGGTGACGCGGCTCACCGCCGCGACGGCACATATCCCGACGAGGGATGCGGCGAGCAGCTCGAGGCGCACCCGGCTGCCGAGGATGACGGCGGCGGCCATGACGTAGAAGGTGGAGAGGTTCCGGTAGTTGGTGTAGCCGTACCAGTTGGACGCCGACAGGCAGAGCGTCAGGGCCAGCAGCAGGATCGCCGCCAGTCGGACCCAGTCCGGCGCGCGCGAGGTGCGGACCGTGACGAGGAGCAGGACCACCACAGCGACCCACAGCAGCGTCTCGACGAGCTGCAGGATCCCGACCAGGCTGTGGGTGCGGGCGAACCACGATCCGGCGTAGTGGGCGATGCCCACGAACGGCGCGCCGAGGTTGTCGCCGGCCGTCCTCGAGGGCAGCGTCCCGGACCGGGCGTAGACGAACAACTGCCAGCCGACGTAGAGGCACCCCGGGATGATCCAGGCGAGGTCGGTCCGGCGGAGCAACCGGCGTTCCCGCAGCATCCGGACCACCGCCACCAGACCCACCGCCACGACGACGAGCAGCGAGGACTCCCGGGAGAGCAACGCGGCGGCCAGGGCGAAACCCATGGCCACCGGTCGTCGCCGCGTGCCCGCCACCATGGCGAGCGCGAGGAAGGCCGCCTCGGCGATCTCGGTGGTGTCCCGCGCGAGGGTGTAGAAGAAGCCGGGGTAGGCGGCGAGGATGATGCCCCAGCCGGCGTGCCGGCCGAACCGGCGGGCCAGATCGCCGCCGCACCAGGCCAGGACGCCGAACAGTGCGACGTTGACCACGACGATGGCCCAGGGCACGAGGCTCGGTGTCCCACCGCCGGTGACCAGCCAGACGATCAGCGACAGGGTGATCCGCTGGAAGCGATAGGCGCGGTCGACGGTGATCCCGAACGCCGTGTGATGGAAGTTGAACGGGTCCAGTGCCAGCCGGAAGTAGAACTGGCCGTCGTACCCCGCCCCTCGCGCCGTGGGAAGCACCGACGGGGTCTGGCCGGGGTGGCTGTAATGGCTTCCCGGTACGACGAACCGCGCGATGTCACCGAGTGCGGCGCTGTGCAGGCGGAAGGCCACGAAGGCCGCCGCGGCGGCGACCACGACGGCGGCGACGGCCAGCGGCGACCCGCGTCCGGTCAGCCGTTGTGGGTCGGCCGGCGCCTGGGCCGCCGGGGACTCCGGGGAGGCGGCGGCTGGTGACGGCATCTCGGGGACGCTACCGGGCGGTCAGCCGAGCAGGGCGGCCGGCAGTGCCGCGCCCCAGCCCAGTTTCTTGGCGGACCGGTACGCCGGGTGCGACCGGGTGATCCGGATGGTCCGCAGGCCGGTGTCGGTGCAGGCGGCGAACTCGATCCGCCGCGGTGGACGGTGCGGATGACGCAGCACGCGGGCCGCGGCCCGGTCCGCCGCGGACCGGGTGAAGACGACGTAGCTGAACTTCTCGTCCTCGTACGACAGGTCGGCGCCCTTGACCTGGCGGTGCAGCGCGGAACGCTGGACGCGGGCGGAGAAGTGGCACCAGTCCGACCCGGTCATCGGGCAGGCCCGGTCGTGCGGGCAGGGCGCGAGCAGGTCGGCGCCGTCGTCGCAGAGGGCCCGGCGGATCTCCCGGATCATCGCGAACCCGGCCGGGGTCCCCGGCTCGACGACCGCGAGCAGACCCCCGGTCGCCGCCCACGCCGCCCGGCACACCGCCAGCCTTCGGGCCGGGTCGAGTTCACCCAGTACGTAGGACAGGCTGACCAGGTCGTGGCGCTCGGGGCGCGCCGCGGCCAGGTCCGCGTGCTCCCAGGTCCATGCGGCCCCGGGTGCGCGTGGATCCGCCTCCCGCAGCCGGCGGCCCAGGCCCATCATCTGCTCCTCGCGGTCGAGGAGCCGAACCTCGGTGATCCCCGGCCAGGTAGCCGCCGCCGCCCAGGCCGCGGCGCCGGTTCCAGCCCCCAGGTCCAGCTGCGAGGCCGGGTCGAAATCCGGATGGAGCGCGTCGGCGGCGGCGAAGACGTGCGTCAGCGCGGTGAACGTCGCCGGTAGTCGGGCCGCGACGTAAGCCTCGGCGTCGTCCGGGCCGCGGACCGGTCGCACCCCGGCCCGCGGGTCGCGGTACCGGCCGGTCAACTGCTGCGAGGAGCTGCCCAGCCGCCGCCGGGAGGCGCCGGCGAGCACGCGGTCGATCGCGACGCGGAGCGCTTCGTCCGCACCGCCCGCCGGGATCACCGCGCCAGAATATCGGCCCGGAGCCGCGGCGGCCGGTGCCGCCGACGCCGGCGCAGCCGTCCGCAATACATGCCCGTTAGAGCAATTTGCCGACTTTCTTCTCTGCAGGTGTATTCGGCCTGATCCGTGCCGCTCTACGTACTACGCGGGTCGGCATCCGTCGCCGTCCCCACGAGATCGGAGGACCACCCCGCATGACAGGGATCGTGAGTCACATCGCCACCGTCGGAGCAGGTGTGGGTGCCGCCGGCGCACTGGCCCTCTCCGGCACCGCGCACGCCGCCACGACCGACGACACCGCGGCCGCCAGGACGGGTCACCAGATCACCTCCTCGTCGGTCACCCCGAAGGCCAGCTGGAAGTTCATCGACAGCTACTTCTGGGGCAGCGACTGCATCAACGCCGGAAACCGCGGCGTGGACAACGGCGCCTGGCAGACGTACGAATGCACCGGCGGCGGCACCTGGAGCGACTACAACCTGTGGGTCTGGAACTGACCAGCCACACCGCGGCGACATCACCCGATCGGAAACAGGTGGCCCGGCATCGCGCCGGGGCCATCTGCCGAGCCCGGGGCGGCTGCCGTTTCCTGGCCGGTCGGGCGGCCTGCGGTCAGCCGGTCGGGCGCAGGTCGACGCCGTAGATGACGGCGAGGTCGGGTTTGGCCTCGTGATCGGCCCACCGCCGGATGTGGGTCAACTCGTGTTGGCAGTGCCCGGCCGGATCCGGGTAGCCCTTGCCGTCGGGGCCCGGCTGCACGGGGCTGCGGTGCTCGGTGATCCGGTCGACCTTCCAGGTGCGCCGACCGTCCCGGGTGCCGTAGAGCACCGGGTTGGTGAGGTCGTTCCACAGGTAGTCGGGTGCGACAGCGACGGTGCCGTGGACGGCGATCGTCTGACCCACCGCCGGGGTCGGCGGCAGCGATGCGTCGGCATTGCCGTCGAGGGTGTAGAGCGCCGCCTCGTCGTTGACGGCCAGCAGGATCCCGTCGATCTCCATCACCCACGTGGGGCTGGGGTGGGGCTGCCGGGCGATGCCGACCAGGTCGTGCAGCCCACCGGTGTGCCCCTGCGGGTCGGGCCGGGCGACCGCCGTGGCCCGGGTGCGCTCCGGCCGGTCCAGCGTGGTGCGGTTCCAGCACCAGACCTCGAGCCCCGCATGCAACTGGTCGCCGATCCGCAACTCGGGCACCAGGCGCTCCTGCACCAGGAATGCCGGAAGCAAGGCTTGCACTGCAGTCCTCCGCTTTGCCATGCCCCCGAGTCGGCGGTCGGCGTCTGCGCCGACCGCGTTCGCCATTCTGCCGGAAAGGGATCCGGCCCGCGGTGGGTTTGTGGATACCGGTTTCCCGCGACGGCCAGGGCCGGCGTACGGCCGGTCGGGCGGCCCGGACGACGGTCGCGACGACGCCGGATCCCACGGTCGCTGCGGCGTCCGGATCCCGACCGACCCGAGGTGGGCGACCACCCTCGCGCCGGAGGGCTCTGCACGCAGACGGACATATTTCCGGATCCCAGACCCGACAAAGTCGGTCGGCGTACTAGTCTTAGGCCCGTGACCCAGGATTCGCTCGTCCAACGCCACCACCCGGACGACACGTCGATGCGGGGACTCGCCGACACGGTGAGCGACCTGCGCGGCAGTCTGCGGCGCGGGATCCGCACGACCTACCCCTGGGAGGTCCTGCCGGCGGCGCAGATCGAGATCCTCCAGCGGGTGTCCCAGCAGCCGGCGCTGCGGGTCAACGAGCTGGCCGCCCAGCTCCGCCTCGCACCCAACACGGTGAGCACTCTGACCAGGCAGATGGTCGCCGTCGGGCTGCTGAGCGTCCAGGAGGATCCGGCGGACGGCCGGGTGCGGCGACTGTCGCTCAGCGACGGCGGCCGCGATCAGCTCGAAGGCTGGCAGCGGGCCCAGGAGGAGATGCTCGCCGCCGCTGTGAGCCTGCTGGAGGGTGCCGACCGCACTGCGATCATCGCCGCGATCCCGGCCCTCACCCGGCTGGTGCGTGCCCTCGACGGCCTCGACCTCGTCCGGTAGCGGTCGGCCCGGCGCCGACATCATCGGACGCTCTACTCGCATCCCGAGCCCGGAAATGCGAGTAGCACGTCCTCCGTCGCCGAAGGCGCGCGAGCAGGCGGTATTTCCCCGTCCGGATGCCTTGCCGCCGACGCCGGGCCAGGCGTCACGACGCGCGCCATCCCCGCCAGGCATGGACCGTGATCTCGATGACCGGTCCACCGACGCTCACCCGGGCGTACTGGTCGTACTTGCGCCGCAGCGCCGCCACCGCACGGTCGACGGTGTCGGGGTCCTCGGTGACGACGGCGTCGCCGTCGGCGCGCACCCACCACAGCCGGTTCCAGTCCTCGTCCCAGTGCTGCACGAGCAGGCTGGCCTGCGGGTTGCCGCGCAGGTTGGCGTGCCGGCGCAATCGGGCGCTGCGCTTGGGCTTGCCGTCGACGGCGGTCCACACGGTGTCGCCGGCACAGGCGAAGGTCACCGGCACCATGTGCGGCGCGTGCCCCGCGTCGACCGTGGCGAGCACAGCGACCCGTTGTCCGCCGAAGAGCCGGCGGGCCTCGTCCTCGGTCACAGCACGACGTCGGCGAGCCGATCCACCTGGTCGAGCGATCCGATGGTCGGGTTGAACACGAACTCGGTGACCCCGACGTCGGCGAATGCCTGCACGGTGTCCTTGACCGCCTGCGGGCTGCGCACCGCCCCTTCGACGATGGCGTCGACCCACTTCCCCAGGAATGCGTAGTAGCGGCGGAGGGAGGCTCGCGACGCGTCGTCGTCACCGAACCCGAAGTAGGCCAGCGCGGCGATGCGCGGTTCCCCGACCCGACCGGCGCCCCGCCACGCCTTCCGGACCCGCTCGATCAACGGTTCCGCCATACCGGGGGATCCCCCGCCGACGGTCCAGCCGTCGCCGAACTCGACGGTACGGCGGATCGCGGCGTCGGACGAGCCGCCGATCAGCACCGGGACCCGACCTCCGTTGCCGGGCGGCGGCCCCACCGTGAAGTCGCCGCCGGCCACCGGATCGCCGCTCCAGGAACGGCGGAGCAACGTCAACGTCTCGTCCATCAGCCGGCCGCGGTCGGTGAACGACCGGTCCATGGCCGGGAAGTCGTCCGGCCGACCGCCCACACCGAGGCCGAGCGTGAGCCGGCCGCCCGACATCGCATGCAGGCTGGCCGTCGCCTTGGCCAGCCACACCGGCGGATAGGCCGGCGCCAGCAGGATGTCGGGGAACAGTCCGATCCGCGTGGTCGCACCCGCGGCGACCGAGAGCGCGGTGAGTGAGTCGAACGACGGGTAGACGATCCGGTCGATCGTCGCTAGGGCGGCGAAGCCGCGTTCTTCGGCGCGCCGCGCCCACTCCGGGAGGAGCGTTCCCGCGACGTCCAAGGTGTTCGGAAGGCCGATGCCGATCTCCATGTGGTCACCCCCGGCGTCAGGCTACTGCGGGGAGCGGGGGTCGCCGCCGGGCCGTGCCGGGCGGGCCAGCGACCGAGTACGGCGAGCAGACGGGGTGCGAACAGCACGGCCGCCAGATCGAACCAGCCGTAGCCGCCCGCGGCTCCGCTCGGCGGGTTCCCGATGGTCACCATGCCGGTCGGGTCGAGGTCGTGCCACCGCCAGGTGCCGAGGCGCGTCCCCAGCAGTTCGAGGAAGGTCACCGCGGCGAATGCACCGACGTACAGCATCCGCGAACGGCCCCACAACAGAAATCCGAGCAGGCAGAGGTACCAGAAGGCGCCGAGAGCGTCCGGCCGGCTCGACCCCAGCAACCCCCATGCGGCGTACCCGCCACCGACGAGGACCGTGGCGAGGATGAGGGCGCGGCTGTGGGACCGGAAACAGCGGGAGCGGCCGAGGCTCAACGCGGCGAGGTAGACCAGCCCGTGCCCGGGCGGCACGAACAGCGGAACGTTGCCGAGTCGGTAGACGTACACGTGCAGCACGGCCGAGAACGAATACTCGACGATCGTCGCGAAGATCATCACGACGAGGATCTGGATGCGCACCAGCGGCGTCTCCCGCCGCGCCAGGCCGAGCAGCAGGACCCCGGTAGCCAGCCCGAGCAGCCGTTGCGCCCCCACGGTGGCCCCGTGGTCGAGCCCGAGTACGAGCCCCATCCACACCCCGACCGTCGCGGCCACGGCCAGATCGCCGTCGACCCGCGGACGTCCGTCGACGACGCGCGGCCCGACAACCCGTGTGTGTCCGTCGACGACGCGCCGCTCAGCGACGGCGCGCTGCCCGGAGCCCGAGAGCCGGCCCATGCACGAATACTCCCGTAGCCGCGCCGCTCCGACCCCCGAACCGCCCCTCATCACCCCCGAACCGCCCTCCCCATTCCGCATGAACGTGACGTTGATGCGGCTAGACCGCGTGAACGTGACGTTCAAGCGGAATGGCGGAAGGAGACCGGGCGGGAAATGGGGGCCGGGCGGAAATGGGGCGTGGGCGGGGCGTGCCGGTCACCTACGATCACCGCGTGATCGCCGACTTCGTCGCCGCCGTGCCCAAGGTCGAACTCCACCTGCACCTGGTGGGGTCCGCCGCGCCGGACACCGTGCTGCGCCTGGCGCGGCGCCATCCGGACGGCGGCGTTCCCACCGACGCCGGCGAGCTCGCGCGGTTCTACGAGTTCGTCGACTTCGCCCACTTCATCGACGTCTACCGTCAGGTCGACGGACTCGTCCGCGACGCCGCCGACGTGCGCACGCTGGTGGTCGGACTCGCCCGGGACGCGGCCCGCAGCAACGTCCGGTACGCCGAGGTCACCGTCACCGTGGCGATGCACCTGGCCAAGGGCATGCCCGCTGCCGAGCTCACCGACGCCCTCACCTCCGGCCGCGAGCAGGCCCTCGCCGACCACGGAGTCGCGCTCAACTGGATCTTCGACATCCCGGCCGGGTTCGGCGACCAGGCCGTGCAGGACACCGTCGGCTACGCCGTCGAGCAGCGCCCGCCCGGCACGGTCGCGCTCGGGCTCGCCGGAATGGAGGCCGGCTACCCGCGGGCGGACTACCGGGCCGCCTTCGACCGGGCCGCCGACGCGGGCCTGCATCTCGTCGCCCATGCCGGCGAGACGACCGGGCCGGACGAGGTCTGGGCGGCCGTGACCACGCTGCGCGCCGAGCGGATCGGGCACGGCATCGGCAGCGTGAGCGACGAGGCGTTGCTGGCCCATCTCCGGACGAACGGGATCCCGCTCGAGATCTGCCTCACCTCCAACGTGTGCACCCGCGCCGCGGACTCGCTGGACAGCCACCCCCTGCCCCGGCTGCTGGCGAGCGGCGTGCCGGTCACGCTGAGCACCGACGATCCGGGCATGTTCGACACCGACCTCAACCGGGAGTACGCGACCGCGGCCGCGCTCTGCGATCTCGACGAGGCGGCCGTCGCCGAACTCGCCCGGGTCGGGGTCGGCGCCTCCTTCTGCGACGCCGACCTCCGGGACCGGCTGCTCGCCGAGATCGATGACGTTCTGGCGGACGCCCGATGAGCAGATAGCCGTTGCGGCCTGCCCCACGGGGTGGTCCGATGGGCGCGTGACCGCCTCCGGAGCAACCGTCGTCCTGGCCATCGGGACCAAGAAGGGGCTCTGGCTGGCCACCAGCCGCGACCGAGCCACCTGGTCCCTGTCGCAGCCGCACTTCCTGATGCAGGAGATCCCGAGCATCGGCATCGATCGTCGGGGAGGACGCACCCGCATCCTCGTCGGTGTCCGGTCCGAGCACTGGGGCCCCACGGTCGCGCACTCCGACGACCTCGGCGCCACCTGGACCGAGCCGGAGAACGGCGCGATCCGCTTCGACCAGGACACCGGCGCCGCGCTCGAACGGATCTGGCAGCTCCACCCCGACACCGACGACCGGCCCGGTGTCGTGTGGGCCGGCGCCGAACCGATCTCCGTGTGGAGGTCCACGGACGGCGGAGAGCATTTCGAGCTCAACCGCGGACTGTGGGACCACCCGCATCGCAAGGACTGGGGAGCCGGTTACGGCGGCGCCGCGGCCCATTCGATCGTGGTCGGCGCCGACGGCGACACCGTGCACGTCGCGATGAGCACCGGCGGCGTCTACCGCTCCAAGGACGGCGGCGCGTCCTGGCAGGCCCGCAACACCGGGATCTCGGCGTACTTCATGCCGGACCCGGATCCGGAGTTCGGCCAGTGCGTGCACAAGATCGCCGCCGACGCGGCGGTCCCCGGCCGGCTCTACGCCCAGAACCACCACGGGGTCTACCGGACCGACGACGACGCCGAGACCTGGAAGTCGATCGCCGACGGGCTGCCCTCGGACTTCGGGTTCGTGATGCTCACCCATCCCCGCGCCGCCGGCCGGGCCTGGGTCATCCCGCTCAAGGCGGACGGCGAGCGGATCCCGCCGGACGGCAAGCTCGCCGTGCACCGCACCGACGACGCCGGCGACACGTGGACCCGGCTCGACACGGGACTCCCCGACGGAGAGTTCAACTCCATCCTGCGCGATGCGGCCGCCACCGACACCGCCGAACCGGTCGGGGTGTATTTCGGCACCCGCGGCGGCGAGGTCTATGCCAGTGCCGACGAGGGCGCGGCCTTCACCCGGATCGCCGCACACCTGCCGGACGTCCTCTGCGTCCGCGCCGCGGTCGTCGACGACTGATGGCGCCCGAGCCGGCGGGCATCACCGTGCGGATCCCGCGCACGCTGATGTCGGTCGCCGGCGACCAGCGTCTCCTGCAGGTGCCGCTGACCCGCTCCACCACCGTCCGGGACCTGCTCGACACCCTCGGCCGGCAGTACCCCATCTTCGAACGACGGGTGCGCGACGAGACCGGGTCGCTGCGCCGCTACGTCAACCTCTACGTCGACGGCGAGGACGTCCGCCGGCTCGGCGGGGTGAGCACCGAGATCCGGCCCGGCCAGGAGGTGCAGATCATCCAGTCCGTCGCCGGCGGCGCGTAGCCCGATCACTCACGGGGCGCTGCGGTGCCGCCGCCACTCGCGGGGGGACATGCCGATCCGGATCCGGAACAGCCGCGAGAAGTAGTACGGGTCGGCCAGGCCGCTCTGCCGGCCCACCTGCGCGACCGTGAGCTCGGTCGTCGAAAGCAGCCGCGCCGCCCGTTCGATCCGCCGATCGATCACCCAGCTCATCGGCGAGGTCCCCAGGTGGCGCCGGAACAACCGGTTGACCGACGTGACGCTGATGCCGACGACGCCGGCGATCGACGCCACCGTGATCTGGTTGGCCAGGTTGCGGTCGATCCAGATGAGGAGCCGCCGGAGCTCTCCCGGCATCCGCAGGTCGTCATGGGGCGCGGGCGGCGGATCGGTCGTGAGCTCCCGGACCGTGAGTACGCCGAGGGCCTTCGCGGCTGCGACGTCAGGCCCCGGCGGGTTCCACAACTGCGCGGCGTAGTGCAGCAGTGTCGCGAGCTGCGGACGGCGGAGTTGGTCGGTGACCAGCACTCCGGTGTCCTCGACCAGCGGCACGTCCCGGCGCCAGGCCACCCCGGTGAGCGCATGGCCGGGCCAATGCGGGATCGACAGCTCGACGGCGACCCGCTCACGGTGCCAGGGCACCAGGTGCATGCCGTAGACGAAGAAGGGGTCCGTCGCGTCCGGCAGATACCGGATCGCGTGCCCCCACGGCAGGAGGACGATCACGGACGGCGCGAGGTCGTACCCCTCTCCGTTGACCTCGATGCGGCCGCGGCCGTTGACGCACATCAGCAGCATCCGGGACTCGACCCGCGGAAACCCCAGCCGGTCGTCCGGCCCGAACTGCACAGCTGACGCCTGCGCGACGAGCGGGAAGCCGCCACCCGGCCTGGTCGGATTGTCCATCAACTGGATGCTAACGGCATGGACCTTCCGCGCCACTCCGGCGGAGGGTGGGTCCCTCGACAGAGGGGGACAGATGACGACAGCCGCAGTTCCGGGCACGGTCGACTTCGTCGACTCGACCGAATTGCTGGACGACCCCGATGCTCTGCGCGCGCGGGCCGCCGACCTCGGATACCTGTTCTTCCGGCAATTGCTGCCGAAGGACGACGTGCTCGGCGTCCGCCGGAGCATGCTCCGGGTCATCGACGACCACGGCTGGCTCGCCGCCGGCTCGGACCCGATGGACGGAATCGCCGACCGGGCGGCGATGAACCGCGTGCCGCGGGAGGAGATCGACTTCTGCGGGGTCGGCGTGCCGGCCGACGCCTATCGCGACATCCAGCATCTCGAGGATTTCCACCGGCTCTCGCACCATCCCCGTCTCCTTCGGGTCTACGCGACGTTGTTCGACCGGCCCGTGCTTCCCCACCCGCGCAACATTGCCCGCGTAATGATCCCGACGGACCACAGCGTCCCGACACCGCCGCATCAGGATTTCATCCACATCCAGGGCACGAAGAACGTGTGGACCGCGTGGTTCCCTCTCGGTGACTGTTCCGTCGAACTCGGCGGCCTCTCGGTTCTGGTCGGCTCGCACCACGAGGGTGTGCTGTCCTACAAGTCGGTCGAAGGGGCCGGCGGGCTCGAGGCCTACCTGTGCGAAGTGGACCATCCGTGGGCCGTCGGCAACTACGAGGCCGGCGACGTACTGACCTTCTCCAGCCAGACCGTGCACCGGTCCCTGCCCAACACTTTTTCCGACCGGGTCCGACTCTCCTGCGACTACCGCTATCAACCGGCGGACGAGGAGCTGCACGAGCGCTCGCTCGAGGTGCACTGCAACGTCGACACCTGGGAGTCGATCTACACCGGCTGGAGCGACCGCAGCCTCATGCACTACTGGCTGGACCAGAGCCTGCAGCTGTCGGACTGGGACGAGGCGATCCGCTGGCAGAAGGACAGGATCTGCTGAATCGTCGCCATTCCCCGCGCCGGTGGGATTGACACCGATTCGCGGATCGACTACTCACCGGGGACAACAAAACGGCCAAGGCGGCGACCACCTGCGTGGAGGGGCACCTGGATGGCGACGACATGACGGCTCCGAACGGTGGGGACGGGAACGACGGCGGAAGGGCGGGTTTCTCCCGTCGGTCATTGTTGAAATGGGCGGCCGGCGTCGGGGTGAGCATTCCGCCGCTGAAGGTGGCATTCGACCACGCGCACGCCCAAGGACTTGTTCCCTCAGCGATATCCAGCGACACGATCCGCGTCCAGGGAATCTACGTCCCCGGTGAGGCGCCCGGAGGCGTCGGTAAACCGCTGACGAAGTTCCAGGAGGTCGCACACAAGTGGGAAGCGCGCAATCCGGGGCTCCACGTCGAGTTCGAGTTCGCCTCGGTCAGCGGTACCGGGCAGGACGAGGCGCAGTGGCTCAAGACGCAACTCATCGCCGGCACCGCTCCGGATGTCTTCAACACCAACCAGGAGAACGCCTGGCCGGACGCCGGAAAGGGCTGGTACTACACCTTCGACGACTTCCTGGATAAGCCGAACCCCTACGTCCCCGGCAACCCGACCCTCTGGGACCAGTACGCCTATCCCGACATCGTCAAGGGCCACTACGGCCCGGACAACAAGCAGTACGGCGTCGACTACGACATGATCGAGGTCGCGGTCTTCTACAACAAGGCGCATTTCCGCAAGGCCGGGCTCGATCGACCACCCCGATCGTGGGCCGAGATGCTCGAATACAACAAGAGGCTTCAGAAGATCGGGATCGCCCGGCCCACGATCTGCAACGCGCCTCCGCTCGCGGACTGGGGGGTCGACCTGATCTTCGACCAGCTCTTCCGGCCGTTCGCCAAGATCCTGCAGGCCGGCGAGCTCACCCAGAAGCAGAAGAAGAGCAAGGAGTACGCCAACTACCTCGACCCGAAGTCGGTGTGCCGAGCCATCAAGATGGGCTTTCTCGGCCCGCACAATCCGCGGTTCCGCGAGGTGATGCGGATCCTGCACGACTGGCGGCAGTTCTTCAGCAAGGACCTGGGGCCGTTCAGCGGTTCAGGCGGGCCGGACATCTACCGGCTCTTCGTGACCGAACAGGGGTCGATGCTGTGGAACACGTGCACCCTCGTGCGCAACTTCCAGTTCGACGACCTGCTCGAGTTCGACGTCGGGACCTTCTACCTCCCGCCCATCACCAGGGAGACCACGCCGTTCGCCCTCCGGAACCCGGTTCCGATGGCCCGCATCGGCGGGATCGGCACGGCGATCATGGTGTCCAGCACGCCGGTCCACAACGGCAACATCGACAAGGTCCTCGACTTCATCCACTTCCTGTGCGCACCCGAGAACTGCGCGGCGATCGTCGACGAGGCGGTCCAGCTGATCCCCAACATCAAGGGCGTCCCGATCCCGAAGGGGATGGAGATCTTCGAGGAGATCCTGCGGCGCCCCTACGTCGTCCTCAAGAACACCTACTGGGGCGACACCGAGTACAACACCGAGATCCGGTCGGCGAACCTCAACTACATGAACGACGGCATCTCGCTGGACGCGTACATGACGCAACTCGGGCAGAGCATGGACGGCGTCGCCGACCGGTATATCGCCACCTACGGGTGGGAGCGGGAGGCCAGGTCCTGGACACCCAGGAACGGCCTCGACAAGTACCCCGACATCGCCCGCGCCGGCAGCGTCTAACCCGGAGGAGACAGCCCATGGTGCAGACGCTGAGCCGGACGGCCACGCCCACCACCGGTCGGCCACGCCGCCGGGCGGGAGTCGGAGCCCGCCTGCGGCGCAGCCGCCGGATCTACCTCTATCTGGTGCCGACGTTCGTGCTGCTCGGGGTGTTCTCCTATTACCCGATCATCTCGGCGTTCCGGCTCTCGCTCTTCCACGCGGACTTCGGCACCAAGCCGGTCTGGGCCGGGCTACAGAACTTCGCCGACCTGTGGCACGACGCCGACCTGCGCGCATCGATTCCGAAGGTCGCCCTGTGGGTGGTCTTCCAACTCGTCGTCCAGCTGAGCGTTCCGCTCTTCATCGCCGAGCTGATCTTCCACATTCGCAGTGAACGGCTGCGGAACTTCTGGCGGGTCGTGTTCGTGATCCCGATGGTCGTGCCGGGGATCGCCGTGTGGTTGATCTGGCAGTTCATCTATTCCGACCAGGGCATCGTCAACAAGTTCCTGACCGCGATCGGTCAGGGCGACCTGGCGCGCGGCTGGCTCAACGCGCCGCACACAGCGCTCGGAGCGCTCTTCATGATCGGCTTCCCGTTCGTCTATCCGATCGCGATGCTCATCTTCTACGCGGGACTCCTGCAGATCCCCGCGGAGGTGCACGAGTCGGCGCGACTCGACGGCGCGCGGGCGATCCGCCGGTTCTTCACGATCGACCTGCCGCTGGTCCTCGGTCAGATCCGGTTGATCCTGGTCCTCGTCGTGATCACGGTCATCACCCAGAGCTATCAGATCGTGCTCGTGCTGACCGGAGGCGGTCCGGGCAACGACACGATGATGCCGGGACTGGTCCTCTACAACAACGCATTCGAGTTCCAGCGGCTCGGCTACGCCTGTGCCGTCGGCGTGGCCATGTTCATCGTCGTCCTGCTGATCACGCTCGCGATCAACCGCGGAGTCCGCAGCAGCACCGAGTTCGAGGCGAAGGAGTAGATCAGCGTGGCGACAACGGTCGAGCAACGAGCAACCCGCACGCCGCGTTCGATCCGCCGGGCCCGGTCAAGGCGGCAATGGCGCGCTGACTGGTGGAAGCACGCGATCCTCGGCATCTTCGGCATCCTCACCTTCTATCCGCTCTTCTTCGCGGTCGAGACGTCATTGAAGGACGTCAACCAGTTCCTGCACAGCTTCTGGTGGTTCAGCTGGCCGCTGCACTTCGGCAACTACAGCCAGGCGTGGAACAAGGTCGCCTACTACATGGGCAACAGCCTGATCATCTGCAGCGCATCGACGATCGGCGTCCTCGCCCTGGGCAGCCTGGCGGGATACGCGTTCGCCCGCTACCGCTTTGTCGGCCGGGAGACGCTCTACTACGCGGTGCTCATCATCATGATGGTGCCGACCGTCCTGACCCTCGTGCCGCTCTACCTCCTGGTCAAGGACATGCGGCTGCTGAACTCCTACTGGGCACTGATCCTGCCGAACATCGCCGGCGGTCAGGTGTTCGCGATCTTCCTGCTGCGCGGATTCTTCGCCTCGCTGCCGGAGGAGCTGTTCGAGTCGGCGCGCATGGACGGCGCCGGCATGTTCCAGGCCTACCGGCACATCGCCATGCCGCTGTCCCGGCCGATCCTGTCGGTGATCGCCATCACCACGTTCCTCAGCTGCTGGAACGAGTTCCTCTGGCCGCTGGTCACTATCAACATCGACGCGGTGAAGCCGATCACCACCGGTCTGCTGCAGTTCACCAGCCAGTACGGGAGCCAGACCGGGATCCTGTTCGCGTCCTACGTGCTCTCCTCCCTGCCGTTGGTCGTGCTCTTCCTCTTTGCCTCCAGCACCTTCGTCAAGGGGATCACCAGCGGTGCACTGAAGATGTAGTGGGCAGGCGGGCGAACTGCTGCCCGGATCCTGTATCAGGGGAGGTGCCCGGTGCGTCTTGCCGGGTATGGATCGGACAAAGCACGCGCAAAGGTCAGGTAACTCTTCTGGTGCGGATCCCGGCGTATCCGCCGAGGGGCCGGCCTGCGACTTCCGGCTCCTCGGCCCCCTGGAGGTCCGCCGCGGAGCCACCCGGCTCCCGATCGGCCGCCGCCGGGAACGCTGCCTGCTCGGCATCCTCCTGCTCGATCCGCACACCGTCGTTGCCCGGAGCCGGCTGATCGACCTGCTCTGGGAGGACGAGCCACCTCCTGCCGCCGCGGTGAGCCTGCGGGCCCACATGTCCCGGCTGCGCTCGGCCCTCGGTGACCGCGACGGCGGTACGTCGTCCGTCGTGCGGCTCGGCGGCCGCGACGGCGGTTACGTCGCCGAGGTGGACCCCGCCGCGGTGGACGCCCACCGGTTCGGGAGTCTCATCCGGCGGGCCCGGTCGAGCTCTGACCCGGAGGAGCGTGTGGACCTGCTGGATATCGCGCTCGGATTGTGGCGTGGCCCGGTCCTCGCCGAGGACGCGTGGCCCCGGCTGCGGGACCGGATCGGCGCGGAGTTCGCCGAGCTGCGCCTGAACGCGGTGGAGATGCTGACCGACGCCAAGTTCGCCTGCGGGCGCGGGCACGAGCTGGTCGGCGAGCTCACGGCACTCACCGCCGAGCATCCACTGCACGAGCCGCTGGTCGGCCGGTTGATGCTCGCGCTGTACCGGTCCGGCCGCCCGGCCGAGGCGCTCGACGCCTTCGAGCGCGGCCGCCGCCGCCTGGCCCACCGGCTCGGCGTCGATCCCGGTCCGGAACTCCAGCGTCTGCACGCCGCGATCCTCGGTGCCCGGGGGTCCGGCCCGCTCCCGGCCACGGCGGAATTCGCCCTCACCTAGCCGGCACTACGCCCGCCGGCGGGAGAACGCGCAAAGCTCTGGCGGGACCCGGCCCGATGAGGTGACCGTGTCCCGCCAGAGGATGTGCCTGAGGGCGCTCAAGCCTTGTCGTAGTAGAACTTGCTGCAGTCGAACGTCTGGTGGGTGTGGCTCACCTGGCAGGCCTGGTAGGCCACGTGCGTGCCCTCGGCGATCGAGTAGTTGGCGGACTTCGGCGGGCCGGCGTAGCCGTTGCGGTTCCAGACCGAACCGTGCAGCTTCCACGCGCTACCGTTCCATGTCCACAGGTATCCGATGGTCGAGTACCCGTCCGGCTTGTTGTCGTGCACGGTGAAGATCTCACCGTTGGACTGGAAGTTGACACTCGCCGCACACCCGGGGTTGCAGACACCGCCGCTGGCCGACGCCGGGCTCGCACCGACCACGATGCTCAGTGCCACCGCAACCGCTGCGGCCAGCAAGCTGAGCATGGCTCGGAATCGCATGTCGTCTCCTCGTGATTGTTCGCGCACCCCTGTGGTACGCCTTCGCGCCACAGAACCTGCCATCCCGAGGTTGCCGGGCGCGTTGCCGAACCGTTGCCAGCGCACCCCCGTTATGCGGTGAGGGGTGGATCGGCCTCCTGTACGGCGTGCAGGAGCGCCTGGATGTAGCCGATGGCGTGCGCCCGCCCCCGGTGCATCCAGTCGCTGTCGCCGGTCGTCTGCGGCACGTGGTCGTCCATCACGAACCCGTCGAAGCCGACCGCGTGCAGTTCGCGGATGACCCGCAGCGGGTCGTAGTTCCCCTCGCCCAGGAAGCACTCGGCGAACCGCGGCACGGTGCCGATCACGTCGCGCAGGTGCACGTAGACGATCTTCGAGCGCCGGCCGAGGTCGCGGACCGCCCGCAGTACGGCGTCCTCTCCGCCCATCTCCGAGACGGTGCCCAGGCACAGGTCGAACCCCCAGGCAGGGCTGTCGAACTGGTCGGCCGCGCGGACGAGCGCGTCGACCGAGGTGAAGATGCGGCCGATCCCGCCGAGTGCGGCCACCGGCGGGTCGTCGGGATGCAGCGCGAGGCGGACGCCTTCGGACTCGGCCACCGGGATCAGCCGCTCCGCAAACCGGGCGTGCCGGTCCCACATCTGGGCCGCCGTGGCCGGCGGGAGCCCGGTCCACGGACCGGGCACCCAGACGTTCTCGAGATGTTCGTCCCGCCGCGCGACCCACACCTCGTCTGCGCGTGCCGGGTCGCGGACCACGGCGTCGTCGTACGACGTGACCTTCGCGCCGCCGCGACCCTGCGGTCCGACCCCGGTCCGCCATACCGAGTTCGGCATGAAGCAGTAGCCCAGGACCGGGATCTCCGCGGCGGCGAGGTTCCTGATCGTCTGGGCCACCGCCGCGATCTGCACGTCGCTCCGGTCGCCGCCGAGCATCACGTCGTCGTAGAAGAACGTCGGGATGTTCTCGATCGCCTCGAGCGCGAGACCGAAGCGCTCAGCCTGGGTGCGCAGCGCGACCAGATCGGCGGTCTCCCACCGGTGCCGGCCGGGCAGGCTGGGGGTGTTGACCTGGACACCGGTCAGCCCGAGCTGTGCGGCGAACGAACAGAACTCGTCGGTCAGGGTGGGCACTTGACCGGCGATCACGCGCATGGGCTCTCCACTTCAGTTCGGTGCGAAGGTCGTCATCGTCAGCACGGTCGTGCGGGGCACGCCGGGCGCCAGCAGCAGGCCGGTGCCGAGGGCGTGCCCGCCGACGGCGCCGACCCCGGGCAGCGTCGTGGTGGGCTCGATCGCCATGACGTAGGCCCGGCGGTACCACGGGAAACCGGCACTGGCCGCGAGTTCCTGCCAGAACCACGCATGCGGCTGTACGGCGCCGTCCCATTCGTAGGTGACGCCGAGTTCGATGCGGGGATTGACGATGGTCGCGTAGGGCCGGTCGAAGTCGGTGAGGGCACCGAAGACCGCTCGCCCCTCCCCGCCGGCGGGCAGCGCGCCCAGGTCGAGGTCGGCGCCGTCGGGCGTGTGGGCGGCAGGCCACCGGTGCACCGAGCCGGGCTTCAGCAGGTCGCCGGGGGTCGTCTGGTCGGCCAGGAAGGTGCGGGCGCCGGTCTCGATCCGGGTGGCCGGGCCGATCAGCGGCGCGGCGAAGGCGGGATGCTCCTGGCAGAACACCTCGACCGGCGTCGGCCCGGTGTTGGTCAACTCAGTAGTGACGCTCAGCCGGGAGCCGTCGATGGTCACCGTGCGACGTAGCTGCAGCGGCGCCAGCGTCAGCGCGGTGGTCAGGGTGACGGCGTGGCGGCGTGGTGCACCGGCGACCGTCCAGGCGATCGTGGCGGCCTCGCCGTGGAACGGCCAGAGGACGCCGTCGACCTCCCGCTCGTCGCCGGCGTTCGGGATGAGGACGTTCCAGCCGCCGCGGTAGCCGGCATGCCAGGTCGTGCGGGTGTTGCGGGGTTCGTCGGCGGGAATGGGGACGTCGCCCGTCCAGGACGGTCGGAAGAGCAGGTCGATGCCGGTACGCCGGTCGACGATCGAGGTGATCTCGGCGCCGCGCTCCGGCAGCACGGTGACCTGCAGCTCGTCGTCGACGAGGGTGATACCTGCGCCGGCCATCAGGGCAGCCGCACCGGCAACGAGGCGAGCAGGCCGCCGTCGACGACCAGGTGCGACCCGGTCATGAACGAGCTGGCCGGCCCGGCGAGGAACGCCACCACCTCGGCGACCTCCTCGGGACGCGCGACCCGGCCGAGGGCGTGCGACCGGCCCCAGTCGCCGATGACGTCGTCGGCGCCCCGACCATCTGCCGCGAACAGGTCCGCGGCCGAACGCAGCATCGGTGTGTCCACCGAGCCGGGGCACACGGCGTTGACGCGGATCCCGTCGGCCGCGTGGTCGACGGCCATCGCCCGGGTGAGGCCGAGGATCGCCGCCTTGCTCGCCGTGTAGGCCGCCACCCGGGTCTGGGTCGCCAGCGCCTGCACCGACGAGACGTTGACGATCGACCCGCCGCCGCGACTCCGCAACGCCGGGACGGCCGCCCGGCAGACACCGAACATGCCCCGGACGTTGACGTCGAAGACTTCGTCCCACGTGGCGTCGTCGGTGTCCACGACGGTGCCATAGCGCTGGATCCCGGCGCTGTTGACCACGATGTCCAGCCCGCCGAACACCTGCACTGCGGTGTCGACGAAGCCCGCCGCGTGGCGGATGTCGGTGATGTCACCGCCGGTCGCGGCGGCGGAGCCACCGGCCGCCCGGATCTGCTCGGCGACCTCCTCGGACTCCTGCACGTCCACACCGGCCACCACGGTCCGCGCGCCGGCCGCGGCCAGCACGATGGCGCTGGCCCGGCCGATGCCGGTCGAACCGCCGACCACGAGGGCGACCCGGCCGGAGAGCTGCCCGGTCATCGCCCGGGGCGCCCGGCCACGACGACCGACGGCTCGAGCAGCAACCCCGCCGTGCCGGTCGCCGGCACCGGGATCACCACCGTGTCGCCGTCCATCTCGAGCCGGTCACCCGGGTCGCCGATCCACGTCGCGGTCCGGGCCGACCGCACCGGGACGCTGCAGGTGATCCGGGCCTGCAGCGGTACCTGGGCCACCGACTGCAGGCGGAGCAGCACGGCGCCGTCGGGCTCGGTCGTGGCCCCGACCAACCGGATCCGGGGATCGTCGACGGTGAAGAACGACGTCTCCGCCGCCATGCCGCCGGCCGAGTCGGTGCCGCCGCGGGCGAGCACGGCATGCAGCGGCCTGCTGGTCGCGGCCGCCGTACGCATGCCCAGCGTCTCGGCCGGCAGGTCGTCCGTCGGCCGGGCGCCGGCGATGCTGTAGCGGAGGTCCATCTCGAACCCCTGCTGGGACGGGAAATTGGTGTCCCACAGGTTGTTGTGCACCCACGAGTAGATCGTCCCCGGTTCGCGCGGCTCCGTCGTGTCGGGGAACGGCGCGTAGGGCAGGGTGATCGTCTCGAACTGGACCAGCGGGGCATCGGTCGTGGACCAGGCGATCGCGTAGTCGTCGTCGGCCATCGTGACCCACCGGCGTACGGCGCGCATGTGCCGGGCGCCGCCGGGGACCAGCGGGATCCCGGTGCCGACCACTCCCCCGGTCACCTCGGCGCGCACCGTCGGGGAGTCCAGGTCGAAGGGGAAGGCGATGTAGGCGCTCTCCTTGGACATGGTGGCGGCCTTGGAGAGCCGGTGGGTGACGTCGAGGCGCCCGACCCCGTGCACCAGGGTCAAGGTGGTCACCAGTGACCGCGCGCCCGGCGCGAACGACGAGTAAGTCAGGGTCTGCGCCGTGTCGGTGGTGTTCCTGGCCACCAGGACCGCGGGTCCGGCGACCTCCCGGCCGCCGAGGAGGTCGAGCCGCTCGTTGGCCTCGAGCTTGTTGGCCTGGTGGTTGGCCATCCCGGCCGACGCGTAGCGGTCGTAGACGTAGCCGGCGAATCCGACGGTACTCTCGGGCGCGACCAGCTCCCGGCCGGTCGACTTGTCGACGATCGACGAGATCGCCGACCGGGTGAGATCGACCTGCACGCGCAGGAGGTCGTTCTCCAGGACGGGCTGGTCCGGGGACGACGGCCGGGCGTCGGGTGCCGCAGTGTTCTGCTCGGCCGGGCCGTCGGCGGTGACCACGTCGAGGCGCACCATCCCGGCCTCGGGGGCGTCGGGCACGAGTACGACGAGGAAGCGGCCGGCGTCGCGGTGGTTCGGGTTGATCTGGGGTTCCTCGTCGTGCGCGAGCGCGGTCTTGGTGCGGGCGTCGAAGACCTGCACCGGGACGTCGAGCGGCACGAGGCTCTCGGGCAGGAAACACCGGACCCGGTCCGTGCGCGTCCAGTTCACGGTGTTGACGACGTAGAACGAGGCCAGGGTCCCCTCCGCCTGGATGAGCCGGGAGCCGAGCCGGGCACTCGCGCGGTCGAGCAGCGACAGCGAATGGTCGTGCGCGGTCAGCGCCTGGCCGTACTTCCAGTGCCACTGCTGGTCGCCGGAGTTCATGCCGGTGTCCCCGTCGGTCCAGGCGTTCGAGGCGCCCCAGGTGTGCTCGTCGAATAGCGACATCGCGTCGTAGCTGATGACGGCGTCCCGGCTGTCGGCCGGTGCACCGTCGGCACCCAGCAGCCCGGCCAGGGTCCCGACGGTCTGCGCGTCGGACACCGCACCCTGCGCACGCCGGCTCATCGCGACCGGCCGCGCACCGGAGCCGATGCCCTCGACCCACCAGTCGGTCCAGTCGCCCTCGAACGTCTCGATCTGCTCGCCGAGACGCTCCTCGGCGTCGACGAAGAAGTCCTCGTTGCGGGACAGCCGCATCTTCGGGTACGCCCACTCGTCGTTCCACCGGCGGGCCGTCTCGGCCATGATGACCCGCGGTGGGGCGTTGTCCGCGAAGTGACCCTGGACCCGGAGATGCAGGATGTCCCACGGGTAGGGCTTGCGATGCAGCGGCGCGTCGGGGACCGGCCAGCCGAAGACCGTGCCGTCGAACGGGTAGGGGTGGGTCGCCAGGGACTCGAGGTAGGCGGGGAAGAAGTCGTCGACGGCGTCGTAGGACGTGTCGAAGCCGAGCATCGGGCCTTCCATGTAGGCCAGGCCGTGCGGCGTGTCGGTCACCCACACCAGGATCGAGTTGCCACTGGGGGCCTTCCACCGGAACAACCGCGGCAGGTCCTGCCCGCCGGTCAGGTGCGGCACGGACCGGCCGGCCCAGTTGTGGCCGACGGACAGGTAGCGCACCCCCATCTGGGCGAGGGCGTCGATCTGGCCGATCGTGGAGCCGGGGACGTCGGTCTGCATCGCGGCCGTGAAGCCGATGCCGTGCCGGTCCCGGATGTCCTTGGCGAGCCGGAGCATCTCGAACAGCTCGTCGGTGGAGCAGGCCTCGGTGTGCAGGTTGTAGGGCATCGCGGTCAGCTCGATCCGCCCCTCCCGCACCCGGTCGACGAACTCGGCGACCCGGGCGGCCGGCCGGGCCTTCTCCCACTGGTGGAAGGACAGCAGCGCCTCCACCGCCCAGCGGAACTGCGACGCCTCCGGGTTGTCGTCGGTGGCGCGGGTCAGATCGAGAGCCGAGTCCAGGAACGACAGGTGCTCGGCCAGCACGGTGCCCTGCGGGTCGGTGTAGCCGATGTCCAGGTGCGAGTGATGGACCAGGTGCACCGTCCACCGGCGCTGGGGGGTGAGGGTCACCTCGACGACGGCCGTCGGGTCCAGCGCCGGGATGGTCACGGACACCGGCGTCGGCGCGTCGACTGCGGGCACCAGCACCCGGATGCTCTCGCGCGGCCCCGGCCGCCGGAACACCGGAAGCCGGGTACCACCGTCGGTCGCTACCAGCACCTCGGTGTCGGTGGGGAACCCGCCCCCGACCTCGATCCGGACGGACTGGGCGAGACCACCGGACGGGTCGTCGGCGAGCAGTGGCTCGACGAAGATCCGGACGTCCCGTCCGCCCACGGTCGCGGCTGCCGAGCAGGCGCGGTCGCGGAGATTGGCACGGGCACGATCGTGGTCGAAGGCCGACGACTTGACCAGGGCACGGGTCGTCACTCGGGTCAGTCCTTTCCTGGTCGCTGGAGTCAGATGTTGGTCTTGAGGCTGGAGACGAACAGCCGCTGGAAGGCGAAGAACAGGATCACCGTCGGCAGCGAGACGAGGAACGCACCGGCCAGCACGACGGGCGGTCCGACCGCCGAGTAGTTGCCCTGCAGTCCGGCGAGCGCGGCCATGACCGGCCGGATGTTCGGGCTGAAGGTCAACGTGATGCCGAACAGCAGGTCGTTCCACACCCACACGAACTGGAAGATGAAGGCGGCGGCCATCGCCGACTTCGAGAGCGGGAGGTGGACGCTGCGGAAGATCCGCCACCACGACGCGCCGTCGATGCGGGCGGCCTCCATCATGTCCCGGGGGATCACCGCGAGGTAGTTGCGCACCACGAAGAACGCGAACGGTATGCACATCGCGGTATAGATGAGGATCAGGCCGAAGCGGGTGTTGTAGAGGTTGGTGCTGGCGTAGGCGCCGAAGAGCGGCCGCAGGAAGACCTGCAGGGGGAAGAGGCTTGCCGGCGTAGATGACCCAGAACCACAGGGCCCGGCGCTCGTCGGCATCACGATGACCGCGAAGGCGGCGAGCGCGGCGACCAGGCACGCGAGCGCCGCACTGACGACGGCGTAGAAGAGGCTGTTGAGCATCGCCGGACCGAACGACGCCGCCTGCCACGCGGCCTTGATGTTGTCGAAGAGCCCGAAGCTGTTCGGGTACCAGTGCGGGGTGCCGGTGTATCCGCTGACCGTCGTGATGCCGTTGACGATCAGCAGGTAGCTGGGGACCAGCCACAGTCCGGCGAGAACGATGATCGTGACATTGCGCAGGGCCTTGCCCATGAAGACGATCCTCTCAATCCGCCGGATGCAGCTGACGGCGTAGGTAGAACCAGGACGCGGCCAGGACGACGAGGGTGAGCACCACCGCCACCGCCGCACCGGCACCCGGCCGCTGCAGGACGAAGGTCTCCCAGTACATGCTGACCGCCAGGGTTTCGGTCGACCGCGCCGGACCGCCCTGCGCGAGCACCCAGATCAGGTCGAAGGCCTTGAGCCCGTTGACCAGGCTGATCCCGACCACGACGACGGTCACCGTGCGCAGTTGCGGGAAGACGACGTGCCGGAAGCGGCTCCACCCCACCGCACCGTCCAGCGCGGACGCCTCGATGGTCTCCGGCGGGATGGCCTGCAGCCCGACGAGGAACAGGATGACCGCGACACCGGTCGCCTGCCAGGCGTTGGCGACGATCATCGACACCGTATTCAGCGGCCAGGTCAGCAGCCAGTCGTGCGCGAGCGAACCGAGTCCGAGCGACGTCAACGCCTGGTTGAGCGCGCCGCCGCTCTGCAGCATGAAGTTCCACACGACGGCGACCGCCGAGCCGGAGATCGCGTACGGCAGCACGACGGCGAGCCGGGCGAGCCGGCCCCACTTGACCGCGTTGGTCATCACCGCGATCGACAGCCCCAGCCCGATCGGGAGGAGGACGGTGCCGACGAGCCAGAGCAGGGTGTTGAGCAGCGACTTCAGCACGGCCGGGTCGCTGAACATCCGCGCGTAGTTCGCGAACCCGGTGAATCCCTGGTTGATGAAGCGGTCGTTGAAGAAGCTGCGGTAGAGCGTCGAGAGGAACGGAATAGTCAGCAACGCGGTGACCAGCACGACCGCCGGGATCAGGAAACTGGCGGACTCCAGCCGCGCGGCCCAGCCCGGTCTCGGCCGTCCGCGGGTGATCGGGCGCCCGCCGGCGTCGGTCCGCCGGCCGCTCTCCTGCAGCGTCCGTGTGGATCCGGTCGATGCGCATCCTCCTCCCGCCAGTACGACCATTCGGCGTCCGCGCGCCGTTGCATTCCCGCCAGGATGCCGTCGACCTGGTCCGGGTGGATCATGAAGCCGCCCAGGTCCTGCACATTTCCCTCGATGAGCGAGGGTGGGCTCGCCTCCCAGTACCTGATGATCAGTCTCGGGTCGTTCGCCTTCACCTGGGCGAGCACGTTCTGGATCACCGGGTCCGCGGACGGGACTGTCGGATTGGGTGGGATGTCGCCGAGGAACGACATCCAGGCCTTCTGCACTCCGGGGTCGAGCCAGTGCGACAGCATCTTCAGCGTCGGGTCCTTGTCCGGCGCCCGGCCGGGGACGACGAGGGTGGCCACCTCACTGATCACCGACTTCGGCACGTCCGGCTTGACGGTCGGCATGATGAACGCGTCGTAGTCGACGCCGCCCTTCATGCCGACTGCGGGGAACGACTGGTTGTTCCACGTGCCGATCGGGAACATCGCCACGCTCCCGGAGTTCAGCATCGCGGGGGCGTTCGCCTGGTCGACGTCGGGGCTGGTGAAGTAGCCCTTCTCGATGAACCCGCGCCAGATGTCCATCGCCTCGCGCGCCGTCGCGTCGGTGTAGGACGCCTTTCCCGCCGTCAGGCGTTCGTAGAAGCCCGGGTCCAGCTTCGTGAGGAACTCCTGGAACCAGATCAGCGCCGGCCAGCCGCCGTTCTGCGTCCCGAAGAACGGCGTGACACCGTGCTTCTTCAGCGTGGCGGCGTTGGATTCGAACTCCGCCCACGTCTCCGGTGCGCGCAGGCCGTACTTCGCGAACGTCTTCTTGCTGTAGAAGAGCACGTAGTAGGACTCGGTCAGCGGCAGTCCGTAGACCCGTCCCTGGTAGGTGAGCCCGTCCTTGACGCCGGTGTCGACCCAGCCCTTCTTCGCCGCCGTGTTCCAGAGGTCGGTGAGGTCGGCGACCTGGCCGGTCCGGGCCGTGTCCTGCAACCGGTAGCCGTTCCACCACTTGAACACGTCCGGGGCCTGGGACGTCTCCAGCCGGGACTTCATCACCTGCTCGTAGGCGCCGAGGTCGGGTGCCGGAACGGCGTCGAGGCCGTATCCAGACGCCTGTTTGAGCACCCGGCTGGCCTTGGCGAAGCCGGGCGCCCAGGTGAGCACCGTCCCGTACACCGGGACGTTTCCGCCGCTGAGGGCCGAAGCCGGGCCGCCGCAGCCGGCGAGCAATGCACCGGAGGCCGCCGCACCGGCGGCGATGAGGAACTCGCGCCGCTTCACGTTCATGCTTCCCTTCGTTTGGGCCGACGACCCCGCTCGGCGAGCCGCGCGGCGACCACGTCGCGCACCTCGCGCAAATGCTCGGTCATCAGCCGTCGGGCCTTGTGCGGCTGGCCGGTCCGGATCGCCGCCGCCAGAGCGCGGTGCTCCTTCTGGTCGAGCTCCCGGTCGTCGAAGAGCCGGCCGATCTGCAGTTGGTGGTCGCCGTAGAGCTCGGTGATCGCGCGTACCGCCTCGGCGAGAACGACGTTGCCGGCCATCGCCGCGATCGTGGCGTGGAAGGCCATCGTGGCGGCGGACAGCCGCCGGTCGTCCCCGGCGGCGATGGCGGCGTCGGCCTCGCCGAGGATCTCGTCCAGCCGCTCGTCGTCGGCCGGGGTGTGCCGCCGGGCGGCCGCCTCGGCGAGCGGCGGCTCGAGCACGAGCCGGGCGTCGAGCACATCCAGCGTCATCGACTCAGCCGTCTGCCGGGAGGGGTTGGCGATGACCATCCGCGGCGCGTCGTCGCGGACGAAGGTGCCCGATCCGTGGCGGATGCTGACCACGCCCGTCGCCTCGAGGCGCAGCAGCGCCTCACGCATCGTGGGGGTCGCCACACCGAACCGGCGCGCGAGCGTGCTCGTCGACGGCAGCCGGCTGCCCGCGTTCAGCCCCTCGTCGCGCATCAGCGCGAGCACGTCGAGGATCAGGTCGTCCACCAGGCTGTGACGCCGACGCCCGCCGGACTCCCCTGACCCGCCACGCGGCAGGCGGGGGGTGGGTCGCGGATCCTCGGTTCGCACGCGGCGTGGTGTCCTTCCGGCGCCTCTCATAACAGCGGAGGCAGCTAGTCACTAAGTCATCTGATGTGTGAGGAAAGCAGGGGCCGCCGCCGGTGTCAACGCCCGATCAGGATTTCTGTTGCCCGACCCTGGCCCCCCGCCGCCCCATGATCGTGATCGGATCCACCCGGCGTTTCGCGGCTTTTTCCGATCACGATCATGGAAGACGGGGAGGGCCGTGCGGGTCCATACTCACGCCCATGACCGAACCCGTCGATCTCGCCGCGGCACTGTCGACCTTCACCGAGCCGTGGTCTCCGCGCACTGTCGCCGTACTCAACGACTACGACATCCGGGTCGTCAAGACCGTCGGAGCGTTCACCCCGCACAGCCATCCCGACACCGATGAGGTATTCCTCGTCCTCACCGGATCGCTGACCATCCGGATGGACGTCGGTGACGTCACCCTGGGTCCGGGTCAGCTCTACGTCGTCCCCCACGGCGTCCGGCACCAGCCGGTGTCCGAGGCCGGGGCCGAGGTGGTGCTGATCGAGCCCAGTTCCACCGTGAACACCGGCGACACTCCGAGCGAGCTGACCTCCGCGCGACGGATGACCTAGGCCCGCATGGACGCGGACGTCGCGGTGATCGGCACCGGGACGATGGGCTCGATGACCGCATGGCGGCTCGCCAGGGCCGGCATCGACACGGTCGCCTTCGAGCAGTTCGGCATCGGGCACGACCGGGCGGCGGCCGGCGGGGAGTCGCGCATCTTCCGGACCGCCTACCGCGAGGGACCGCAGTACGTGCCGACCCTGCTCCGCGCCCACGAGCTCTGGCGTGAGCTCGAGGCCGAGTCGGGTCAGGACCTCCTGACGCTGTGCGGCGGGCTCATGATCGGGCCGGCGGAGAGCGGACCCATGCACAACGTGCTCTCCTCGATCGAGACGTTCGGACTGCCGCACGACGTGCTCGACCGGGCCGCGATGGCCGAGCGCTATCCGCAACACCGGATGCTGCCCGGCGAGACGGCGATCCTGGACCGCACGGCGGGCGTCCTGCGGCCGGAGTTCGCGGTGCTGGCGGCGGCTCGCCGCGCGGCGGCTCTCGGCGCCCGGATCCACCCCGACACCGCCGTCGCCGGGATCCACCCGGGTCCGGACGGAGTCGTGGTGCGGACCGCCGACCGGGACTGGCGGGTGCGACAGGCGGTCGTCACCGCAGGCCCGTGGACGGCGCGGTTCGCCCCGGGCCTGGCTGCGCACGTCAGCACGCAGAAGCTCGTGATGACGTGGTACATGGCCGAGGACCCGGCGGCGTACCGGCCCGACCGGTTCCCGATCTTCATCCGCGACTCCGGGTCCGAGCACTTCTTC
Source organism: uncultured Actinomycetota bacterium (assembly GCA_963828605.1). Taxonomy (GTDB): domain Bacteria; phylum Actinomycetota; class Actinomycetes; order Mycobacteriales; family QHCD01; genus DASXJE01. The sequence goes on from CAWHER010000001.1 coordinate 1,932,837, forward strand.
GGCATCCCGACCCTGGACGCTGGCTCGGTGAAGGTCGCACCGCACGCCTCCTACGGTGAGCTCGCCGACGGCGACGACCTCGACCGCAACGTCGCTGCCGCCGACCTCGCGCCCATCAACGCGGCCGTCGCCCGCTATCTACCCGGGCTCGTCCCGGCACCGGTGCGGGTGTCCGCCTACATGGACGCCTACACGTCCGACCGGCACGCCCTCGTCGGGGCACTGCCCGGAGCCGACAACGTCTGGCTGCTCGGAGCCTTCTCCGGGCACGGCTTCAAGATGTCACCGGCGATCGGACAGATCGCGGTCGACCTCGTCCGCACGGGCAAGACCGATCTGCCGGTCGACCACCTGGATCCGGCCCGGTTTCTGTCCTCGTCGCTCAGCCGCGCCGAACCCGGGCCCGGATGACCGTGCCCGTCGGGGTCGACCTGATCTCGAGGAGGTCGCACAGCTTGTCGGCCAGCCACAGCCCTCGGCCGCTGATCTGATCGGTGCCCGGCCGGGCCCGGCCGGGCCGGGTGGCGGGCAGGACCCCCCGGTCGCGGACCTCGCACACCAGCCACTCCGGCTCCGGCCACAGCCGGAAGACGCCGTGTCCTCCACCGTGTTGCACGCTGTTGCAGGCAATCTCGTCGACGGCGAGTACGAGGTCTGCGGCCCGGTCCCGCGGCACCCCGAGCCGCGCAGCGTGGTCGCCCACGATCGCGCGCAACTCGGCGAGGCCGTTGAGGGTGAAGGGGCGCTCGGCGACGACGGCGCCGGTCGGCTCAGGCAACGCCCGATCGGACTCGTCGACCTCAGGTCCACCGGGCTGCGGAACTGCAGACTCGCCGAAGTCGACTCGTTGCTCGACCGGGCTGTCCGCGTCGTTCCTCGGGGTGGTTCGGATTCGAGTCATGCGTCGCCTACTGCCAGACGGTCGCGCCGGATGGTGCTTCGGGCGTACCTCACCAACGCTCCGCCCGCCGTCGGCAACTGTCCACCCTTTCCGGGTGTTTATTTCGACGGCTGCGGATTCCGAACCTCGCCTGTGCCTCATACCGCCTCATCCGCTCAGATCGCCCGAGGACGTCTTTCCCGCCGGGTCAGGGACGCGCCGCCTCGACGGACACGGGCTGCCCGGCGTACGCCGCGCTGACGTCGGCGGGGGCCCGCTCCGGGCGGAGCAGGGTGATGCCGACCAGCACGACGATGTTGGCCGCGAGCGCCACGATCCCGGCGTTGAGGCCCCACAGCGGGTCGTGCCCGTCGATGACGAGGAAGAGCACCAGGCCCACCCCGACGAGGATTCCGGCGGCCGAGCCGACCTTGGAGGTACGACGCCAGATCAACGACAGCACGATCGCAGGGAAGAACTGCGTGACGCCGTCGTACGCCGTGAGCAGCAGGTTGACGATCGCCGACGGATTGATGAGGGCGAAGTAGAGCGCGACCGCCATGACCGCCAGCACGCAGACCCGCGACACCCGCAGCACGGATGACGCGCTCGCTCCCGGGCGCACCAGGCCCTGATAGATGTTGCGGCCGACCAGCGTCGCCGCGCCGAGTACCAAGGCACTCGCCGGCACCATCGCGGCCAGCGCTCCCGCCCCGCCGACGAGGCCGGCGATCCACGACGGTTCACCCTTCCTGACCAGGTTGAGCAGCGCGAAGTTCGTGTCCGGGCCCTTCAGCCCGGGCACGACGAGGAGCGCGGTGAACCCCACGTAGAACATCAGGAGGAGCAGCACCTGGTAGAGCGGCAGGAAGGTCGCGTTGCGACGGATCGCGCGGGTGGAGCGTGCGGAGTAGGTGGCCATGAAGGCGTGCGGGAACATGTAGAACCCGAACCCGGTCAGCACCATGGTCGAAATCAGCCACGGCACGCCGAACACCCCGCTGCTGCCGGGCAGCGCCAGGTGACCGGGGTGGGCGTGATTGACCGCGTGGACGACTCCGCTGAACGAGCCGAAGTACTTCAACGGCAGGCCGATGCCGACGATCAGGACGACGACGACGAGCAGCACGTCCTTGAGCACCGCTGTCCACGCCGTGGACCGCAGGCCGGCGACGAAGACGAACAGGGCCACGAGGACGAACGCGATCAGGATGCTCAGCTTCTGACTGACCGCCCCGTCGGTGGTCGAGTTGACGATGTCGCCGAGCCCGGTCAGTTGCAGGTCGGTGTAGGGCACGACGAAGACGACGCCGACGAGCGCCACCAGGGCGCCCAGCCACCGACTGTTGAACCGCTGCGTGAAGTAGTCGGCCTGGGTCACGAGGCGATGGTGCTTCGCGTAGCGCCACAACGGCGGGAGCAGGAAGAAGGAGACGATGTAGGCGAGGGCGCCGTAACCGAGGATGTAGAAGACCGGGCCGCCGTTCTCGTAGCCGTAGCCGGCCGCGCCGAGGAAGGTGAAGGTGGTGTAGATCTCGCCCGCGGCCAGCACCCACAGGAACACGCCGCCGAAGTTGCGGCCGGCGACCGTCCACTCCTCGAGATTCATCGTGCGGCGGCCGCGGGACAGGAAGCCCAGTCCGACCGCGACGGCGACGATGAGCAGGGTGATCAGCAGGGGCAGGTTCATCGGGTCGGCTCCGACCGCTCCCGCTCGGGCAGCAGTCGGTGCGCCGCGAGCAGGAAGAGCGGGGTGACGAGCACCCAGGCGAGGATCCACAGGCCGAGCAGCGGGATACCGATGACCGCACGGGTGCTGTTGACGAACGGGATGCCGACCAGCATCCCGACGAACGGTATGAAGCCGACTGCCATCGATCTGGCCATCCCGGGCTGCCCCTCTCGGTCGGTTCAGGCGGACGCCGATCCGCCCATACCGGGAGCTCTACCCCGTTCGAGCCGCGTCCTACCCCCATTCGGGCCATCATTCGTCGGTCTTTTCGGGCGTACGAGTGGCGCCCGCGTCGGCTCAGGTGTCGTTGCCGGGATCGAGCCGCTCGAGCCGGGACCGGGCGTCCGCTTCCCGCCGGCCGGCGTCGCGGGCCGCCCGCTCGGCGGAGTCGGCCGCCCGGCGGGCCTGCTTCATCCGGCCCTGGAGTCGCGGGATCTCGGCCTTCGCGTCGCTGAGGGCGGCGGTCAGCTCGTCGATCCGGGTGCTCAGCTCGGTCTGCCGGCGCTGCAGGTCGTCGACCTCACGTCGGCTCTCGGCCGCGGTCTCGGCCGACGTACCGACGTGTTTCTGGGCGTTCTGCAGGTCGGCCCTGGCCTGGGCGAGCTCCCGGGCGCGGACCTTGGCCGCCCCTTGTCCGCTGCCCTCGTCCCGTCGCGGCGGTGGCTCGCGGACCGGCGTCGGGCCGGCGCCGACGGTCGGGCCCAGGCCGCTGTGCCGTAGCGCCGTCGTCAGCCGGCCGGAGGTGAAGAGCGCGGCCGCCTCGTCGTCGGCCAGCACCGCCGACAGGGTCTCCTCCACCTGGCGGGAGACGTCCGCACTGACCTGCTGCCCGGCCGTGCCGCCCAGCCGGCGGGCCCGCCCGGTCAGGCCGATGACGAGCTTCCGCCGCTGCTGGGAGAGTGCCCGCATCTCGTCGCCGGCCAGCTCCTGCTGCGCCTGGCGCAGCGAGCGGCCCAGCTCGACGAACGACCGCGCCTCCGTCCGGTCGTCGCGCACCAGCAGGTTGACCAGCCAGGCGCTCGTCGACGGCCGCCGCATCGCGGCGATGGCCCGCGCGGTGTCCCGATCGCCGTCCGTGCGGGCCTGCGCCGCCCGGCGGTCCCGGGCGGCGGTGAACTCCGCCGGAGGCAGTCCGTAGAGCTCGTCGGCCACCTCGTCGACATCCATGCCGTCACGATCCCCGATCCGGTCGCCGACGGCGAGCGAAAACGGGCTCAGTCGGCGACCGGCGACGGTCCCTGCCCGGCCGGCTGTCCGCCGCGCGCAGTCGGGCGCGCCCTCCTCATTCCGCTTGAACGTCACGTTCAAGCGCTCTAGCCACATCAACGTCACGTTGATGCGGAGCGGGGATGACGCGGGTGGCGCGTCGGACGGGGTGGACGGGGAGTGGCGCCGAGCGGGGCGGGTCGGCTCCCAGCGGAAGGCGACGGTGGCGCCGACGAGGGCGAGGGCCGCCCAGATCGCGAGGACGGCGAGATCACGCGCCGACACGACCGGCCCGCCGGGGTGGCGCAGCGCGTACCCGGCGGCGCTGACCATGGGCCGCACCGGCAGGTAGTCGGCGAGGGTGGAGAGCCACCGGGGTTGGCTCGGGACCGTGCCGAAGGCTCCGGAGACGATGACCACCGGGAGTAGGTCAGGCCGAGGATGGGCCATGCTGCCTCGACGGTCGGGATGAAACCCGTGACCGCAGTGGCCGTCGTGGCGCAGGCGAGTGCGCCCAGCACGAGAGCGGTCAGCAGCGCGACCGCAGCACCGGCGCCGAGCGGGGCGCCGTACATCGCGACGCCGACGACCACGGTGCCGACGGCGGCCAGGACGGCGACCAGCACGGTCGAGGCGATCCGGCCGGTGAAGTAGCACCACGGCGGGAGGGGGTCGGCGCGCCACCGCTTGAGTACGCCGGCCTCGCGCGCGGCGACGAGGCCGATGCCGTGCGTGGTCCACGCGGTCATCGTCAGGCCGAGTACGGCGAGACCGGCCAGCCGCGGGGTGGACAGGTGGCCGTGCGACGTACCGGAGAGCAGGAGCAGCAGCACCGGAAGCACGAGGCCGGTGCTGATCGCCCGTGGGGTGCGCAGCATCAGCCGCAGGTGGTGGCGGACCTGCTGGAGGAGCACCCGGCCGAGGCTCGGCATGCGGCCGGAGCGAGGGGTGAGGGTGGTGTCAGTCATGGTGGAGGAACTCCGGGATGAGTCGTTCACCGGTGAGATCGAGGTAGGCGTCTTCGAGGCTGGGCGGGCCGACCCTCGAGCCCGGTGAGGTCGAGGTCTGCCCGGCTCGCCCAGCCGACCAGTTCGGCGAGGACCGGGGTCACCTTCGCGGTGCGGATCAGCAGCGCGTCCTCGGCGGCGTCGACGTGCCCCCGCAGAGCGGGTGGCAGGCCGGTGACCGACAGGTCGTGGGCCAGGTCGTGGGATAGCGGAAACCGGATCGTGCTGAGTCCGCTGCGGGCCCGCAACGCGTGCGGGTCGGTGTCGGCGACGATACGTCCGCCGGAGAGCACGAGCAGCCGGTCGGCGAGCCGCTCGGCCTCCTCCAGGTAGTGCGTCGTGAGCAGCACGGTCGTGCCGGCCGCCGCCAGATCCGCGACGCCCGCCCACACCCGGCGACGTGCCTCGGGGTCGAGGCCGGTGGTCGGTTCGTCGAGGAAGAGGACCTCGGGCCGGCCGATGATGCCGACCCCGAGGTCGACGCGGCGCCGCTGGCCGCCGGACAGCGCCCCGATCCGGGTCTCCTGTTCGTCGGCCAGATCCACGAGCTCGAGGACCTCGGCGACCGGTCGCGGCGCCGGATACAGTCCGGCGAAGAGGGCCAGCAGCTCGCGCACGCTGACCCCAGGGTCGAGACTGGTCGACTGGAGAACGAGACTGATCCCGCGCCCGCCACTCCCGCCCGGCCCGGTGCGGATCGGTGCCCAGAACGCGGACCGTGCCCGCGGTCGGCGGCAGGAACCCTTCCAGGATCTCGATCGTGGTGGTCTTTCCGGCGCCGTTCGGGCCGAGAAGAGCGATCAGCGCGCCGGCCGGGACGTCGAAGCCGACGTCCTCCACGGCCGGGGAAGTCGCCGTACCGCTTGGTCAGGTGTTCCACGCTGATGGCGTTCATCGCGGGCGATGGCTGGTCTGGCGGGCGCTTCGACGGGTCAACGAGCTGACCGCACCGATACCGCCCCAGGCGATCAACGCTCCGCCCACGAGCATCAGCACCGGCGCGTGGTCGTGCGCGTAGCCGAAGGCGAGCAGGGCGGCCCCGATGACCGCCCGCAGTGCAGGGTTGAGGCGGAGGCCGAGCAATCGAAGCATCACAGGTCCCTTCCGGACGGGGAGGTGGTTCTCGGCCTCTCCAGCGTGGCGACGGCCGCCTCCCCGGACATCGGCGCAGCGGTGGATCTTGCGGCCATTGGCGTACGCCGACTCCAGGTGCAGCGGCCTCAACCCGGGGGTGGGGTGGACGCATCCACTTTGCGGACGATGTCCGAGCGACGCGGCACGACGTACAGTGCTGCTCGTGAGCGCCGAGGCAGCGAGCGCGAGGACCCTCGCCGCGCTCCGTCGGGCACGGGCCCACCAGGAGACGGCTCGGCGGGCGCTGCGGCCGCTGGGACTTGTCGCCGTCGCGCTGGCCACCGGTGCCACGTTCCGGACGGACCCGCGCCCCGGATGGCACGGCACCGGGCTTGGTCATCGTCTCTCTCGCGGTGGTGCGCACACGTGCACCGGCCTGCGGCACTATCTGTCCACCCGCACGGACCGCCTCCGGCTGCGTACGGCGGTGATTGTGGGCCTGCTCGCCAGTTCGCTGGTCCTGGTGTGGCTGCAGCCGCGCGGCGTCGGGTTCGTCGGGCTGTTCGTCGCCGTCGTGCTGCTGGCCCGACGGATGCCCAGCCGGGCCGGCCTGTTGCTGACCGGCGTCGGGTTCGCCATCCTCGTCCTGATCTCGACCGTGGGCTCGCACCAGTCGGCCGTGTCCGACCTGCTCCGGGCCGCGGTGCTTGTCGGCTTCTACACCGTCGCCGTTCTGGCCCAACGGCTCGGCGCGGCCAACCAGCAGGCCGAACGCCTGCTGCTCGAGCTGGAGGCGAGCCGCGACATGCAGGCGCGGGCCGCTGCCATGGCCGAGCGGCAGCGACTTGCCCGCGAGATGCACGACGTGCTCGCCCACTCGCTGTCGGGACTCATGCTGCAGTTGGAGGGCGCGCGGATCCTGGCCGCCGAGCAACCGGATGACCCGCGGCTGCCCGGCACGATCGAGCGCGCCCACCAACTGGGTCGGACGGGGCTGGCGGAGGCCCGCCGGGCCATCGCGATGTTGCGGGACGAGGAGGTGCCCGGTCCCGAGCGGCTGGCGACGCTGGCCGGCGACTTCGCGCGCGACCACGGCATCCCGTGCGACCTCGTGGTGACCGGCGCCGAACGCGAACTCGACTCCCAGGCGCGCCTCGCGGTCTACCGGGTCGCCCAGGAGGCGCTGACCAACACTGTCAAACATGCCGCCGCCGCAGCGCGGGTCCAGCTCCGGCTCGATTACGGGACCGACCGGGCCTGCCTCACCGTCGAGGACTTCGGCGGCGGGCCCCCGACCCCTGGTCATGCAGAATCCGACGGCTACGGCCTGACCGGCATGCGCGAACGTGCGGAGTTGCTCGGCGGCAGCCTGAGCGCGGAGCCCACCGGAGCGGGCTTGCCGGGTCGAACTGCAGGTGCCCGGATGAGCGATCCGATCCGCGTCCTCACCGCCGACGACCAGCGCGTCGTCCGCGAAGGTCTGGCGATGCTGCTCGGACTCATCCCCGGTGTCGAGGTGGTGGGCACCGCGAGCGACGGCGCCGAGGCCGTCAGCCTGGCCGGCGAGTTGCACCCGGACGTCGTACTCATGGACCTGCGGATGCCCCGGTGCGACGGCGTCGAGGCCACCCGCCTGCTGCGGGAGCAACAGCCGGCGGTGAAGGTCGTCGTCCTGACCACCTACGCCGACGACCGCTCGGTGGTCGACGCCCTGCGGGCCGGCGCCCGTGGCTACCTGACCAAGGACGCCGGTGCCGCCGACATCAGCCACGCGCTGCACCGGGTGGTCGCCGACCAGGCCGTCATCGACCCCGCCGTACAGCACCACCTGGTCGACGCGATCGCGTCCGGACCACCCGAGCGCGAAACGCAGACGTCGGCGCTTCCCCGACGGCCTGACGCCCCGGGAGACCGAAGTGCTCACCCTCATCGCCGAGGGACTGTCGAATGCTGAGATAGCCGGGCGGCTCGTCATCAGCGAAGCCACGGTCAAGAGCCACATCAACCGCCTGCTGGCCAAGATCGGTGCACGCGACCGTGCCCAGGCGGTCGGCTACGCCTTCCGGCACGGGCTGCTCTCGGGTCCGCCGGGTGCCTAGGTCCGCCATTCTGTTTTGCTTGAACGTCACGTTCAAGCCATCTAGCGGCATGAACGTGACGTTCAAGCCGAACGGGGGGCGGGGCGGCGGGGGGAGGGTGGACGAGTGCGGCCATCTCCGCAGGGAGCGGTACGGCGCCGGGGTGCAGGATCCCGGCGAGCGTCTCGACGCCGTCGACGAGACGCGGACCCGGCCGCACGAACGCGGCGTCGGCGTCGACGGCCCACACCGGAAGGTGGTCGGGCAGGTGCCCGGCGGCGACCACGTCGGTCGCCAGGCCGGCGGCCCCGTCGAGATCGTAACCGCACGGCGCCACCACGACGAGGTCGCAGCGCTCGCGGCGACGTCCGCCCAGGTCGTCGCGGCCGACCGCGCACCGGACGTCCCGAGCGCGGCCACCCCACCGGCGGCGGCGACCATGTCCGGGATCCAGTGCCCGGCGGTGAACGGCGGGTCGGTCCACTCGACGACCGCGACCCGCGGCCGCGGCCCGGCCGGCCACGGCGGCTCCGCACGACGTCGAGACGGGCCCGCAGCGACGCGACGAGGCCGCGGCGGCGTCGGCACACCCGGTCGCGGCGCCGATGGTCTCGACGCTGGCCAGCACCTCGTCGAGGGTCCCGGGTCGATGGTGAGGACGTCGGCCGTGCAGCCGAGGTGCGCGAGCGCCGCGTCCGACGTTGCTCACGTCGACGGCGCACACCGCGCAGAGATCCTGGGTGAGGACGAGATGCGGGTCGAGTTGCCGCAGCGCGCCTTCGTCCAGGTGATAGAGGTCGTCGCCCGCCGCGAGCCGCTCGCGGACGTAGCTGTCGATCTCCCGCGGGCTCAGGCCCTCCGGTCGCAGGCGGCGTCGAGACGATCGTCCTCGTCCGCGCCTCGGGCGGGTAGTCGCACTCCACGGTGACGCCGGCGACGTGCTCGCCGGCGCCGATCGCGAACAGGATCTCCGTCGTCGACGGAAGGAGGGAGACGACCCGCACTCCGCGAGACTAGCCGCCCCGCTCAGCTCGATTCGACGACGATCATCGCGTGGCCGTCGGTCACCGTGACCCGCGTCGTCAGGTAGCCGTCGACGGTCTCGACCTCCAGCGGCGTGCCCGCCGGTTGGAGGGTCGCCCGGGTAACCTCGCCGTCGACCCGGATGGACACCGGTACGTCGACGAGCGGGAACGGGTCGTGCACCAGATCGAGTCCGTCGGCCTGCCGGGAGGGCAGGAAACTGAGCAGGTGGACGACCACGGCGTCGGCGGTGCGCACCACCGACGTCTCGAGGTGGACCGGCCCACCCGTCCGCACCGTGGCCGGGGCAGCAGCCGGTCCAGACACCCGCCGACAAGCTCGCGGTAGGGGACGTTGGCGTGCCGACCGAAGGCCAGCAGCAACGGCTCGCCCATCGTGATCACCCGGCCGTTCTGGACGATCGCGGCGTAGTCCGAGAGCGCGTCCGGTGCGGTGTAGGAGTGGCCGCTGAACCGGTCGTAGCTGCGCTCGAAGTAGGGCTCGACGACGCCGCAGAGGGCCTCGGCACCCGGTTTCGGCGTGATCCGCCAGCCGCGCTCGTAGCAGACCGTGTCGTAGTCGGCGGTCACGCCCCGCAGTGCCTCGAAGGGCCGCAGGAAGGTGTGGGTGTACGGCGACTCGCCGTGGACCTCCACGCCGAGCTCGTCGAGCACCGGCCGGCCGACGTCGTCGACCGCCGCCGGGCCGGATACGAGCAGACCGCCGCCACCCGCCACGAAGGCCTGCAGCGACGAGCGCAGGGCTTCGTCCACGCGGGTCGTCTCGGGAAGGACGACGACCTCATAGGCGCCGAGGTCGGTGTCCGGCGGCACGATGTCGAACTGCTGGCGCAGCTGCTGCAGCGCGCGGACGGTGCCGATCCCCGCCGGGCCCGGCCGGTCACCGAGCTCAGGGTCCACGACGACCGCGACCTCGGCGACGGTCTGCCCGCCGTGCACGAACGGCTCGCACGCCTCGACGTGCGCGTAGACCGAGCCGATCATCCGGTAGGTCTCCTCGTCGACCCGACCCCGCGGGTGCAGCAGGTCGCCGACGCCGCCGGTCAGGCCGCGACTGAGGATCTGGCAGCACTCGTACTTCAACGCCGCGTCAGGCTTGAGCCCCGAGTTGTCACCCCAGCTGCGGTGGAACCGGCCTGTATGGCTGAGCGTGGGCAGGCCGAGCGGCTGGACGAACCGGCCGACATAGGGCAGGTAGGCGTAGCCCCAGCCGCCGGTGGGCAGCGACTCGATCTCGACGTGTCGGAGGAACTTCTTCTCCTCGTGCAGGTTAGTCTTGGGCCGGCTGTTGAACCACACCCCCATCGCCGAGTCCGGATGCAGCGCGGGCTCGATCATGTCCCGGAAGCGCCCCATGTAGGTGTGCGCCAGCTGACGGGCGTAGCGCGCACGGTCGTCCGGATCCCGGGGATCGAGACCCAGTCGCCGAGCGCCGTCGACCGCCCACCTGCTCGCGCTCGGCTGGTCCCAGCACATGTCGAGGAAGATGCCGTCGACGGGGCCGAACCGGCGCAGCACCTCGTCCAGCTGGCCGGCGACGTGGTCCTGGTAGGGGCTGGACATGTCGAGGATCTGCCAGCCCGCCTCGAACGCCGAGCCGCCCCACTTCACCTGGCGCAGCTCTTCGGTGAGCGCGACCCATTCCGGATGGGCATTGGCGGAGGCCTCGTCGACCTGCACGCTCAGGTAGATCGGCGCCCGGATCCCGCGCGCGTGCAGCGCCTCGATCTGCGCACCGAGCAGATCGAGATCGGCCGGCAGGGACGGGTGCCGCTCAGGTCGGTCGGTGGCGAAGTAGAGCTGCCCGTGGTGGCACTTGGCGAAGAGGGTGACGCTGTCGACGTGGGCCGCCGCGAACGTCGACGCGAACTGGTCCGGATCGAAGTCACCGCCGACATCGGGCACGTCGGGCCCGGTGTGGAAGTCCAGGTGCACGGTCCGGCGGGGAAAGGTCTGCGCGGCGATCACCCGGGCAGCATTCACCCGATGTATGTACGGGTCAAGAGGTCAGTTGCGGCCAGTTGGCCCTGGCGACCGCTCTCAGACGTCGGACTTCTCGCGGTCACCGCCAGGGGCAGCATGAGGGGTGGGCACTGAGCTGGCAGGGATCCCGGCAACTGCCCGGAGGGCCTCGGCGGCCCGGTCGAGCTCGGTGCTCAGCTGTCGCACCAGGTCCGGAGCCCCCTCCCCACCGCGCGCGGCCACCTCCTCGATCTCCGCGGAGACCGTCCCCACGGTGGTCGCCCCCAGGGTGAGTGCCGCGCCCTTGATCTGGTGTGCTCCGCGCCGGAGCGACTCGTCGTCGCCGACGTCCACCGCCGCGCGGATCTCGTCGAGCACGCCAGGAACCTCGCCGACGAACGCCTCCACCAGCCTGGGGAGCAAGGACTCGTCCGCCGGATTCATCTGGCGCAGAAGGGTCAGGCGCTCATCGTCGACGGGACTGTCCGACGGCTCGTCCACCCGGGCGACGCCGGCCGGGCCGGTGGCGTCCGCATCCTGTCCCCACGTGGTCAGGGCCGCCGCGACGTCGCGCGGCCGGACCGGCTTGGCGATGTAGTCGTCCATCCCCGCGGCCAGGCATCGATCGCGGTCGCCCGGTGAGGCGTGCGCGGTCATGGCGATGATCGGGGTGTGCCGGGTCGTGCCTTCCCGGCGCCGGATCTCTGCGGTCGCCTCGTAGCCGTCCATGCCGGGCATCTGGATGTCCATGAGGATCGCGGCGTAGTCGCCGCGCGAGAGGGCGTCGACCGCGGCGTGGCCATCGACCGCAACGTCGGACTCGTAGTGGAGCTGGTCCAGGATCCCGGTGGCCACCATCTGGTTCGTGGTGTTGTCCTCGACGACGAGGACCCGACCACGGTGGGCCCGCTTCCCGGCCGCCTGCGTGGGCTCCGGCGCGGGCGTCGCGGGGCCGACGATGCGGACGAGGCAGTCGTGGAGCTCCGATTGACGAACCGGTTTGGTCAGGATGTCGACCAGCCCGGCGTCGCGGGCCGCATCGGAGCTGATGTCGGTCGCCGAGGTCAGGAGCACCGTCTTCGTGGCCGCGAGCGCCGGATCCGCCGAGACCAGCCGCGCCAGCGCCAGACCGTCGACGCTCGGCATGCACATGTCGAGCAGTGCCAGCCGGTAGGGCTCATCCCTGCCCGCCGCGTCCGCGAGCTCGACCAGGGCGGCCGCCGCGGAATCGACGACGACCGGGCGGAGCTGCCACGCGGTCAGTTGCTCGGCGAGGATCATCCGGTTGGTCCGGTTGTCGTCGACGACGAGCACGGCCAGTCCGTCGAGCAGGTGATCGGTCGGCCGCGGCCGAGCCGGCGTGGCATCGTCCTGCACCCGGAGCGGAATCGTGAAGGTGAAGGTGGTTCCCCGGCCCACCGTGCTCTCGACCGTCAGCTCGCCGCCCATCGCGGTCACCAGCCGGCGGGAGATCACCAGTCCCAGACCGGTCCCGCCGTAGACGCGCGTCGTCGAGGCATCCACCTGGGAGAAGGGTTCGAAGAGCCGGCGCATGTCGTCCTCGGCGATACCGATGCCCGTGTCGGACACGTCGAATCGGGCCATGACGATGCCCTCGCCGGTGTCGACGAGCCCCGCGTGCATCACGACCTCGCCCTCCGGGGTGAACTTGACGGCGTTCGACCCGAGGTTGGCGAGGATCTGCCCCAGCCGCACCGGGTCTCCCCGCAGGGCAGTCGGGAGGTCGGGGTGACAGGTCGCGACGAGGCGCAGACCCTTGCTCCGGGCGTTCTCGGCGAGGAGTGCGACCGCTCCCTCGACCACATCGAGGAGGTCGAAGTCGATGATCTCGAGTTCCAGCTTGCCGGCCTCGATCTTCGAGAAGTCGAGGATGTCGTTGATGACGGCGAGCAGCGACTCTCCCGCACCCTTGACGCCTTCGGCGTACTGGCGCTGCCGGGAGTCCAACTCCGTGCCCAGCAGGAGCCCGGTGAGACCGATCACGCCGTTGACCGGAGTACGGACCTCGTGGCTCATCGTGGCGAGGAAGTCCGACTTCAGCCGGGAGGACTCCATGGCCGCGTCGCGCGCCGCGGCGAGATCCGCGGCCGTCCGCATCCGTTCCGCCACCCGGCTGAGCTGAGTGCCGACCTGGCCGATGATCTCCAGGGAGTCCTCGTCGGGATCGACCGGCTCCCGCGAGAAGAATTCCAGGACGCACGCGACGTCGTCACCCACGAGCACCGGGAAGGCGAACGCGCCCTCGAAACCGAGCGCCAGGGGCACCTTCAGCGTCACGGTGTCGCTGTCACTGCGCAAATCGGTCCACGCCGGCTTGCCGGCGACGAGGACCCGGCGGGCCAACCCCCGGGACTCACCGTCGCGGATCGTCATGCTCGCCGTTCGGAACGCCTGTATCAGGGCGGGCTGATCGGCATTCCAGATCGGCAGCGGCGTGAGCCCGTCGACAGCGGTGTCGGAGGGCAGGTAGACGTGTCCGGCCGCCCATCCGGTGTGGGCGCAGATCTGGTCGACCGCGACCTGCAACGCGTCCTCGAGGCTGGTCGCCTGGTTGGCCGCGGACGCCATCTGCTGGAGCAACTGGTAGCGGGCGGAGGTGGTTCGGAGTTCCTCCTCGGCCCGTTTCGCCACGGTGATGTCGTGGGCGGTGCCGACCACCCGGATCGGCGCACCGGCGTCATCCCGCATCGCCTTGCCGCGGGATCGGACCCAGGCCAGCTCCCCGTCCGGCCGGATGGTGCGTGCGTCGTATTCGAACGTGGGCTCCCCACGGAGAAGAGCCTGGACGCCGTCGTCGAACTTGTGCCGGTCGTCGGGATGCACGCGGCCTCTCGCGAGGGAGGCGGCGAACGGCGCCTCGGCGTGGAACTCGCCCTCGTCGATGCCGAAAATGCGGAACATCTCCGCCGACCACGACACCTTGTCGGCGGCGATGTCCCACTGCCAGCTGCCGAGGTGGGCGACCCGCTGGCCGTCGGCCAGTTGCTGCCGGCTCTCCCGCAGCATGTCCTCGACGTGCTTGCGCTCGTTGATCTCGTCCACGAGGCACACCGACCCGAAATGCCGGCCGGCGTCGCGCAACGGGCTGGCGTGCATCACGACCCAGGTCCGTGACCCGTCCCTGCGGACGAAGTTGCACTCCAGCACGTCCACATGTCCGCGTCGACGGCGTTCGATATTGCCGGCCGCCGCCGCCCGACCCGGCTCGTCGAGCACGTCGTACACCGACAGGGTCGCCATCTCCCCGGCGGCACAGCCCAGGATCGCCGCCATCTTGGCGTTGGCGAACACGGTGGAGCCCGCATCGTCGAGCACCCAGATCCCCTGGTCCGCCGCGTCCACGATGCGGCGGAAGAAGTCCCTGCCGATGGTCCGCGGGATGTCCGGCTTCGCCACCTCGAGCGGGGCTGCGTGCTTCCCGTCGGACTCCATACCTGTCCAATCGCCCGGTTTGCCGGAAGCTGGGATCATCACGGCGGTCATCGGCGGCAATATGGTCACCGTTCTACTACTGAGAGTAACTTCGCCTGCGGGCCCGGCGCAGTGTTCGCGGTCATTCCGAGGATCGGTCCGGAGGCGAGGCCGATCACCGAAAGTGGCGTGTGGTTACGCGTAGTATTCAGCTTGGGGCGAGTTGCTGCTTCCCGACCGGCGTCAGCGGGACGCCGGGCCGGCGGGCGATCGCACGAGGAGCGACTCCATGACGACTTATCAGCCCCGCCCGATGCGGGTGCTCGTCATCGAGGACGACCCGGTGACCACCGTGTTCATCCAGACGGCACTGGGTGCGAGCGGCGACCTCGAGGTCGTGTGCGTCCCGGACTCCGCGCAGGCCCTGGCCCTGGTGCGGGCCGAGAACTTCGACGTGGCCGTCACCGACATCGAGCTGCCGGGAATGAACGGCCTCGAACTGCTCGAGGAGATGCGGTCGCTGCGCCCCGGCATCCCGGTGGCGGTGATGACGGCCCATGCCAACGTCGACTATGCGGTCTCCGCGCTGCGGCAGCGGGCCGACGAGTTCATCCTCAAGCCCCTCGATCCGACCGACTTCGTCGGCAAGATCACCTCCCTCGCGCGGTCCGGGCGCGCGGTCGCCGCGGCCCCGCGGCGGGTCGTGCTCGCGGTGGGAGCGCATCCCGACGACGTGGAGATCGGGGTCGGCGGCCTGTTGTCGGTGCACCGGTCGAACGGCGACAGCGTGGCGATCCTGACCATGACCCGGGGGGCGCGCGGCGGCGGCGCAGGTGAGCGGGCCGAGGAGTCCGCGCGGGCGGCGAAGTACCTCGGGGCGCGCCTCTTTCTCGAGGACATGCCCGACACCCACATCTCAGAGGCCGATCCCACCGTCGGGGCGGTCGAGCGCGTGATCGCCGAGATCAATCCGACGATCGTCTACACCCACAGCTCGCACGACCTCCATCAGGACCACCGGGCGGTGCACCAGGCCACCCTGGTCGCTGCCCGCCGGGTCGGGACGGTCGCGTGCTACCAGAGCCCGTCGGCGACGCTGGACTTCCGGCCCAACCGGTTCGCCGGGATCGACGGCCACACCCAGACCAAACTCGACCTGCTGGACAACTTCGCCTCGCAGATCGCGACCCGGCCCTACCTCGAACACGACATCGTGGTCGCCACGGCGCGGTACTGGTCGCGCTACGGCGCCAGCCGTTACGCCGAGCCGCTCGAGGTCATCCGCGACCAGGCCGGGACCTCGGCCGTCCCGTCCTCGCGCCAAGGAGTCGACAATGCTGCCTGACATCGGCGCCCGGACCCTGCGGATCCTCGTGACCGGCGCCGGCGGCCCAGCCGGCATCGCCGTCATCCGGTCGCTGCTGCACGACCCCGCGGTGGAGATCATCGCCGCCGACATGGACATCTACGCGTCGGGCCTCTACCTGGTCGACGGTTCGCACCGGTGGATCATCCCGGCGGGTGCCGCCGACGACTTCGCCGGACACGTCCTCGCCCGATGCCGGGCCGAGCGGATCGACATCGTCATCCCCACCGTCGACGCCGAGATGTTGCCGCTGGCCGCCATCTGGGATCGGTTCACCGCCGCCGGCATCCGGATCGCCATGACCGGAGAAGACGCGTTGCGCTGCACGCTGGACAAGTTCGCACTCGCCCGCCGCTGCGCCGGTCGACTCGAGGTACCCCGCACGGAGCTCTTGGCGGCCGACCTCGATCCCGACTCGTGGCGGTATCCGGTGATCGTCAAGCCGCGGACCGGAAGCGGGTCCCGGGGGATCAGCACGGTCGGCAGTGCCGCCGAACTCCGCGCACTGCCCCGCGACGACAGCTACATCGTGCAGGACCACCTGCCCGGGCCGGAGTACTCGCTGGACGTCCTCGCCGACGAAGCCGGACGGGTCATCTCCGTCGTTCCGAGATCACGCCTGCGGGTCGACTCCGGAGTGTCCGTCGCCGGTCGGACGCTGCACGACCCGGAACTCGACCGGCTGGCCCGTGCGGTCGTGCAGGCGGTCGGGCTCACGCTCGTCTGCAACGTGCAGGCCCGGATCGATCGCGTCGGCCGGCCCGCGCTGCTCGAAGTGAACCCGCGCTTCCCCGGGGCCATGCCGCTCACGGTCGCGAGCGGGGTCGACATGCCGAAACTGTGCCTGGACGCCGTCTGCGGGCGGCCGCTGCCGACCGCCGTCCCGCACATCGACCTGGTCATGGTCCGGTTCCTGGAAGAGCGGTTCTTCGACCCGGCGACACTTCCGGCGGAAACCAGGACCGTGCCGGCATGACCGGATCGTCGCTCCGCCCCGAAGACCGGCACGTGCACTCCACGTTCTCCGACGGGCGGAGCACCATTGCGGAGAACATCGAGGCCGCGGAGAAGGTCGGCCTCGAGCGGCTGTGCCTCGTCGACCATGTGCGGGTCGACACCACCTGGGTTCCGGAGTTCGTCGATGTCGTCCAGACCGCTCCGCGCCCGGACGGGCTGCGCATCACCTACGGCGTGGAGGTGAAGATCCTCGACAGCTCGGGCCGGCTCGACCTTCCGGCGCACCTCCCCGAACTCGACCGCGTGCTGATCGCCGACCACCAGTTTCCTGGCGATGAGGGTCCCCTCCATCCGGATGAAGTACGCCGGCGGCTGGCCGAAGGCGAGATGACGCCGACCGAGGTGATCGACACCCTGGTGATGGGTACCGCCCGCGCCATGCTCAAGGTCGACAACCCGCAGGTCGCCCACCTCTTCAGCCTGCTGCCGAAGATGGGACTCGACGAGCGCCAGGTCGACGAGGACCATCTGCGACTGCTCGCGGCGACCGCCATCGCGACCGGCTCGCTCGTGGAGGTGAACGAGAAGTGGGGATGCCCGTCACCGCGGGTCCTGGCCGCCTTCATCGCCTGCCGCGTCCCGGTCGTCGCCAGCACCGACAGCCACCACGCATCCGACGTCGGCGTCTACCGCCGGGTGCCTGAGCTGCTCACCGCCGCAGCCGAGCAGCACTGGCCGTCATGACCACGGTCGCCGGCGTCCTCGCGTCGGCCGGGCAGGGCCTCCTGATCGCGCTCGTGCTGGTGGGGGTGGTCCCCCTCGTCGTCGGGACCATGCAACTGGTGCTGGTGACCTTCCACGGACGACGGAACCACTACCGCGAATGCCGGCCGATCTTCCCGCGGGTCGCGATCATCGTCCCGGCGTGGAACGAGGCGGCGGTCATCGGCACGACGATCGATCAGCTGATGCGGCTGGACTACCCGAACGAGCGGTTGCGGATCTACGTCGTCGATGACGGCAGCACGGACGAAACACCGCAGATCCTGGCCGCCAAGGACCTCGAATACCCCGGAAGCGTCTACCCGCTGCGACGGGAGAACGGCGGGCAGGGCAAGGCGCACACCCTCAACTACGGCCTGGCCGCCGTACTCGCCGACGACTGGATGCAGGCCGTGCTGGTGATGGACGCCGACGTCATCTACCTGCCCGACTCGCTCCGCAAGATGACCCGCCATCTCGCCGACCCGAGAGTGGGAGCGGTCACGGCGTACATCAAGGAGGGCAGCAGCACCGCGACCTATCTGACCCGGTTCATCGGATACGAATACATCACCGCGCAGGCGGCCGCCCGACGCGGTCAGAACGTCCTCGGCGTGTTGGCCTGCCTGGCCGGCGGGGCGCAGCTGCACTCGCGGGCCAACCTCGCCGCCATCGGCGGTCGGATCGACACGTCCTCGCTCGCCGAGGACACCTTCACGACGTTCAACACCGAACTCGCCGGGAACCGCGTCGTCTTCGAGCCGCACGCGGTGGTGCTCGCGGAGGAGCCGGCGACCATCGGCGCGTTGTGGAAGCAGCGGCTGCGCTGGGCCCGGGGGAACGTCCAGGTGACGCGGCACTACCGGCACGTGTGGTTCAGGCCGGCGCGGGACCACGGCCTGGGCGGGACCCTCTTCGGCCTGCTCTGGTTCAGCATTTTCCTCCAGCCAGTGCTGATGATCGTTGCCTCGTCCAGCCTCGTCACCCTCTTCTTCGTCAACCAGGACCTGGCGTGGCAGGCGTTCCGTGTGCTGTGGATCCTGAGTGCGGCGTGCTACCTCTTCATCACCGGGTTCACGTTGTTGATCGATCCGTCGACCGGGCGCCGGAGTTGGCGCCAGGCGATCCTCTTCCCGGGTCTGGTCTCGGTCGTCATCATGCTCTACACCGTGGTGCCGATCCTGTTCACCGGCTACCTCGCCTCCGGGCTCGCATCGATCCATCTCCTGCCGAAAGGCGGCCTCGCTGACGCGTTGGTGCTCTTCACCTACGTCTGGCTGGCCGCGTGCATGGGGGTCTCGTGGCTGGCGAAGATCGTCGAGGATGACGGGCGCCGGCCCCGGCTCGCGGCGGTCCTGCTCTACATCGGCGGCTACGGGCCGCTGCTATGCGCGATGACCTTTGCGGCGTACATCAAGGAGATGCGCCACGCCGACCTCGTCTGGGACAAGACCGAGAAGACCGGAAAGGTGGCGATGACGCCGTGAGCCGCTTCACCACAGAGATCGCCGACGCCGTCAGGTACGAGCGGGGACTGTGGAAGAAGGCCCTGCTCGTCGCCGTCCTGGTGGCATTGCTGATCGTCGCGCGGCAGCTCTACTTCATCTGACCGGCGATCCGTGGATCAACGCGCGGACCTGCCCGGCGAAACCTCGCCGACGACCTTGTCGATACGACGTCGTCGCGTCTCGGCGGCCTTGGCTCCCTCGACCGCGAGCACGTGTCGCTGCTGATTGCTGTAGGACAGGCCGTCGAAATCCTGTCGCGCTCCGGCGGCGGCGAGCGCCTCGGCGAGGTCCGCGGGCACGGTCACCGTGCGCGGCGCGGTGTCGAGCTCGAGGCCGACGTCGACGTCGTCACCCGCCGCGACACCAGCGTTGGCGCGGACTTCTGCACTGATTCCGACCAGGAATCTCCCGCCCATGGGAGCGACGCTGCTGCGGTAGGTATAGCCGTTGATCGTGACCCGGACCTTCGGTCGCTTGCCCGACCCGAGGCCCTCGACCACCTCCGGCGGGACCTCGACGCCGGTGGCCGTCCGGCCGTTCAGCTCGACCACACCGCGAAACCTCATTTGCGCCACCCCTAGCTGACACAGACTTCGTTGCCCCTGCGGACTACGAGGTGTGAAACACCCGCGGTCATGCCTGTTGGTAGTGGCTGCCGGACTCGTCGGCAAGCCCCTCCGCGACATCGTCACCGCCACGGTGTGCCGGTCGCGTCGAACGGGAGGGCGAGCTTCGATCCGGTCAGCCGGCCGTAGTCCCAGATCAGACCGGTCCAGCGGGCACCGGCCCACACCGGGCTCGGCGTCGGCCACTCCTCCCGCTCCGGGAGCGGAAAACGAGCCACGCCGCGGTAGGACTCCCCCGGCACCGGCTCGACCACCGATCCCGGCGCCCATCCGGTCTGCAGCACCGGCTGGATCGACAGCCCGAACGGCAGGCCGTGGATGACGTCGAGCCACACGAGCCCGGCCCACCACTGCCCGTCGGGCGCCTGGCCCCAGGCCTGCAGAAACGCCAGGTGCGGCGGCCAGCCGAGCCGGACCCGGGTGGTCACGGCTCCGCTCCACCGTGTCCGGTCATGGGTAGTTGGTGAGGGCGGCTTCCCCGTCGAGGGTCAGCCGCGGTGCCCCGGCCAGCGGGAGGTGCACGAGCCCGCGCCGGTGCAGCGCGCGCAGGTGCCCGCCCACGTCGGCCCCGTCCAGCTCGTACGGCGACCACAACCCCCCGTCGGCCTCGTGCCGGATCCGGCCCGCCGCCACGGCCCGCAGCAGCGCCCGGCCGGCGTCTCCCAGGGGCGGCAGCCGGGGCCGATTCGAACGCATGTTCGAACTGTAGCGCACCCGGCCGTGATCGGCGGCCCGCCTCGCCCACCGTCAGATCGCGCGCCGCTCTGTCGGGCGGAGCCGGTTTCCGGATAGCGTCCGGGACCATGACACCTTCTGTCTCCGGGCGTACGGCGCACCTCGCCTGGTCCCGCACCGGCGCGCCGGTCGAGGTGCTGTTCCTGCACGGCTTCTCCGACTCCGGCGCATGCTGGGATCCCATCGTGCGGGTCGTCTCGCCGCGGTGGGATGTCCTGACGCTCGATGCGCGTGGCCATGGGGCGTCCGCACTGCCGGATGGTCCGGCCGGCGGGGCCGAGCAGGCCGCAGACGCGGCGCTCGTCCTGGACGACCAGCAGACCGTCGACGGCGGCGTCATCGTCGTGGGCCACTCGATGGGCGCCGGTACGGCGATCGCCCTCGCCGAGCAGCGCCCCGACCTCGTGCGGGCGCTCGTCCTCGAGGACCCGATGCTGCGGCTACCGAGCGAGGAGCCCCGCCCCCGGGCCGCCGGTGGCCTGCCCGAAGGACTGCGTGCCCTGCGGGCCATGCCGCTCGAGCTGCGGATCAAGCAGGGCCGCACCGAGAACCCGACCTGGGCCGACGACGAGCTCGAGCCCTGGGCGCAGTCGAAGGCCGAGCTCGCCGAGGACTTCACCCAGCGCAGGTCCGCGGTGCGCCCAGCCACCGACCTGGCCGCGGCGACCAGCTGCCCCGTCCTGCTGCTGCGCGGCGATCCCGAGCGCGGTTCCATCGTCACGCCGGGCGCGGCATCCGACGCCGTCGAGCGGGCGGGGGGACGCGTCGAGTCCGTGCACATCACGGGCGTCGGGCACAGCATCCGCCGCGAGGCGCGGGACCGATTCCTCGTGGAGCTCGGCGCATTCCTCGGCCGCCACGGCGGCTGACCGTCCGGGTCTCGACCCGATCGACCCCGCCGCCCCGTTCTCATGATCGTGATCGGAAAAAGCCGCGAAACGCCGTGCGGATCCGATCACGATCATGGTCGTTGCGGGACGACGTAAACCCTTCGGCCATCCACCGGGACGCTGGCTAGGCTGCGCCGATGGTTCTGCTCCGGGTCGAGACGCTGCCCCTGTTCGCCCGAGTACGGCGTGCGCTGATCGAGCTGCTCGACACGCTCGCCGCCGAGGAGTGGAAGCGCCCGACCGTGTGCCCCGGCTGGGATGTGCACGACGTCGCGGCCCACCTCCTCGGCGTCGAGCTGGCCAACGTGTCCCGCCGCCGCGACGACCATCGCCTCGACCCCGGGCCCGGCGAGGCGCTCGTCCCCTGGCTCGCCGGCTTCAACGAGCAGTGGGTGGTCGCCGCGCGCCGGCTGAGTCCGCGCGTGCTCACCGACATGATCGAGCCCGCGGGGCGCCAGCTCGAGGACTACTTCGCCCGCCTCGATCCGGACCGGGTCGACGCGGACGTCAGCTGGGCGAGCGAGCAGCCGGTGCCGGTCTGGCTGGACATCGCCCGCGAATACACCGAACGGTGGGTGCACCAGCAGCAGATCCGGGACGCGACCGGGCGGCCCGGCCTGACCGGCGGCGAGTTCGTCGGCCCGCTGCTCACGACGTTCGTGCACGCCCTGCCCATGACCTACACGCGGACCGCTGCGCCGGACGGTTCGACGGTGCAACTGGTGGTCACAGGGGCCGGCGGCGGGCGGTGGCATCTGGTGCGGGAGGCGTCCGGATGGGAGCTGTACGCCGGCGAGCACCCACAGCCAGCGGCCCGGGTCGTCATGGATGCCGACAACGCGTGGCGGCTGCTCACCCGCAGCCCGACCGCGGTCGAACCGAAGTTGGAGGGGGACCGGCCGTTGGGGGCCGTCATCCTGACGGCGGTGTCGATCATCGCCTGACGGCTAAGCGTCCAGCCCCGCACCGGTGATCAAGAGGGGATTTACGTGCGACACGCCGAGCGGATCCCCTCTTGATCATGGGTGCCGTGACGAGGAGCCACGCATGGAGATGGGAAGACGTCTCGAAGGCGGCAACGCCGGCGGAGCGGTCCGGGTCGGTGACACCGTGCGTCGGCCGGTCGGGCCCTGGACGCCATCGGTCCACGCGCTGCTGCACCATCTCGAGCAGGTCGGTTTCGACCGTGCGCCGCGTGCACTCGGCTCCGACGAACACGGACGGGAGATCCTCTCCTACCTTCCCGGCGAGACGATCGGCGTCCGAAGGCCGTGGCCGGAGTGGGCGCACAGCGACGACGCTCTCGTCCAGGTCGCCGGCTGGCTCCGCGACTATCACTCCGCCGTCGCCGACTTCCGGCCGCCGGACGACGCGACGTGGCGCGAAGGCGGGACATGGGAACCGGGCCTCATCATCGGCCACAACGACGCCGCTCCCTACAACGCGACCTGGGCCGATGGCCGCCTGGTCGGGTTCTTCGACTGGGACTTCGCCGGTCCGGCGACGCGGGAGTGGGACCTCGCGTTCACCGCATTCGCCTGGGTACCGCTGCACGCCCGCCACGTCGTCGAACAGGAGGGTTTCACCGCCTTCGGCGAGCGGCCGCGGCGCCTGAGGCTCTTCCTCGACGCCTACGGCTGGATCGGCCCGGTGGACGACGTCGTCCGCACCGTCCAGGTCCGGGTCAAAGCCTCGGCGGAGGGCATCAGGCGGATCGCGGCCGCCGGTGACCCCGCCTACCGGCGGATGGTCGAGCAGGGCGTCGACCGATCGTTGGAGACGGCCGTGCGCGAACTCGACGACTTCCCGCCAGCCGAATGAGCAGCAGCTAGCTAAGGCGTGATGCCGAAGCCGGCCAGGAAGTCGAGGTCGTCCTGCTGGTCCATGCGGTAGGCGCCGGTGCTTCCGGTGCACGTCTGGCTGATCCCGAACGAGTTCACCGCCACGACGACCGTGCTTCCGGCCTCGAGGATCGGGCCGCCGGAATCGCCGAAACACGTGCCGCCCTGGTGGGGCGTGCCCTTGTTGTTGGAGAACTTCGCCGAGGTGCCCTTCCCCGTACCGAAGACACCGTTGAGGTTGACCAGCATCTGGGTCGCCCGGCGTCGGGTGTCACCACCGAGCGCGATCTTCGGGCCGGACTTCTCCAGGCCGTAGCCGACCGGCGTGTATCGCTGGGTGTTCTTCTCCTTGATCAGCGTGTTGAGCAGGCCGAGCGTCGGCAGCGTGCCGTACGTCGACATCGGCACCGGCGCCGCGAGCTGCAGCACGCCCGCGTCGTGGGTGAAGAACGCATTGGGGTCGAACTCAGGATGCGGGGTGGCCGTGGCGCGATGCCAGTCCGGTGAGCTGTTGAGCGCCGACGACCAGGCCGCGTAGCGGGCGGCATTGGTCGCGAAGCTGCTGCTCGGGGGCAGGATGCTGAAGTCGGGTGCCTCGCTGAAGTTGATCCACACGTCGTTGCCCCCCGCCCCGGTGCCGGCCGGCGGGGTGGTCGGGGCGCCGTTCTTGCCGACGCCGTAGGTGCAGTGCCCGGCGGTGAGCACGATCGTCGAGCTCATCAGCGTCCCGCTGCACGTGAACCAGCCGCCGGGGTCGGGGAAGCGCGCATCGGTCTCGTCGGGCAGGTAGAAGAGCAACTCGCCGACATAAGGATGGGCGCCCTGGTCAGGGACACCGTTGGTGATTGCACCGGCGGGTACCGCCGGCCAGAACGCGGCGAGGAAGACGCAGATCGCCCCCATGGTGCTCAGTCGTCGCAACATCGACACCAACCCTTGCCTGACCCCGGCGATGCCGGGACGAGCCGATGCCGAACCCTATGTGCGGAAGGACTCTCCTGGCCAGACCGCAGTCGGCGTACTCGACACGGGCGAACAGGTCAGTGTGGGAGCCGTGTGACGGCCTACTGTTCGCGCCAGGGGAGGTCGACGGCGGTGTCTTTACCGTGCCCGCCGCGCCGCCTCGTATCTCCCGGACCGGACGGCTCAGCAGAGTTGTGTCCCGGACGCTCGGCCCGGTGCCGGTTGAGTATTTGCACTATCCGTTCCTTCTCCGCCGGCGAGGCGGGAACGGCGCCCGGAAGATCACTGGTGAATGCCCGCAGATCAGTGAATTCGATCGACACCCCGACCCCTTCCTGAAATTCCGCAAAGCATCGGCACCAGGTGCCGAAGGACCAGGAAGGAATATCCGGCCGGCATGGCAGGACAGGGGCTGACTTCCTAGCCACCCGTGACTCTAGGGCCACCGACGATCGGGCGGTAGCCCCCGGGCAGATATGTTTGCTCCCCGTTTCCCACCGCGCCGTCCGGCGCGGTCCCGCCGATCCGGGAACTTGCGCCGACAAGCAGACCGGAGGCAGGATCGCCCGACCTGCCGAATGGTTCTCGGGGTTCTGTGCGTCTGTTTCGCGGCAGGGCGCCAACATTTCCTTTCTGGCCGGCGGATCAGATCATTTATCACTGCCTGGACACGCGTTCGTCATAGTTGTTCATCTGTGTGCCGGGAGCCATCGCGGCTTGTACCGTCAGTACCAAGGCTGGGCGCCACGGACGCTCCGCCCGAAAGCCCTCGGATGCCCTTCCCCCCGGGTATTCGGGGGCCCTCTCGCATTTCTCTACCGAGTCGTACATCGCGACCTATTTCGCGGGTCGTTCGGCGTGCGCGGACGGCCGCCAGTCGTGCCGCGCACCAACGGGCAAATCGACCTTGACCGTCGATACATGTCCTGCCCGGATGCCACCCGCCGTACGTCGCGCCCCCGATTCGCCGAGACGCACGGTCGGTGCAAGGATGATGCTGAATTTGCGGCGCTCCGCGGTCGGATCCGGTCGCGGGCACCGGGTTGGATCTGGTCTCTCGGCGGGACCGGCGAAGAAACAGGCTTTGGTCGTGGGCATCACCAACTATTCGATCAAGCGCGAAGGGCGCGACGTCGCGCTCGTCAGCGTCCTCGGCGACATCGACGCCTACACCGCGCCCAAGGTCCGGTGCGGCCTCCGCACGGCGATCAGAGATCCGGACACCACTGAGCTTCGGGTGGATCTGGCGGAGGTGTCCTTCCTGGACTCCTCGGGAGTCGACGCGCTGGTCCGATGCCGGGCGGAGGCCAGATCCCGCGGGATCGGGTTCGTCGTGATCAACCCGCAGTCACACCCCCGCAAGGTGCTCGACCTTCTGGGGTTGACCGAATTCTTCGGGATCACTCCCGACGACGAAGCCCGCTACTGAGTCCACCCGCCGCAAGGGGCCCCGGTCTCGTACTCCGCAAGGCCGCCGGCGATACCGTGGCTCCGGCAATGCAGGCACTCGCGGACAGGAAGTGCGGCCCCGATGTCAGTGTCGGCCGGCGCGTTGGCGCCGCTGCTCGTTCTGGTCGTCGTTCTTGCGACCGACGCCTGGGTCTACATGGACGCGACCGCACAGGAGAACCGGGGTACTCCGGTCATCTTCTCGTTCGGCTCCTTCGTCGTCGAGACCCCCGCCGCCTGGTTCCTCGCGAGTCTGGTCATGTGGATCGTGTTCTTCCCGATCTACCTCGCCGGCCGGCGGCACCACGTGACGAAGCCATGAGTCCCACCCACGGCCCGGCCGGGCGGTCGGTCCGATCCCGGAACAACTACACTTGGTATACAATGTCGTCACTAGGAGTGAGAAGGTGTCCCGACAGGTCTGAGGCAGGAACCCTCGGGCCGGGCAAGCTCTGGTCGGCGTCGCGGCGATTCAGGCGCGGCCGCCACGTCCTGCTGACAACGACCAGCGGCCCGAAGGGACACCATGACCGATTCCCCGGTCACCACCCGCGAGGACGTCGACGAGACGCGTGCTGGGCATCCCGCGCGTGACCTCCCCGGGATGATCAGTCTGCCGGGATCGCGCATGTTCTTCTGGGCAGCTCAGACCACGAAGCGGGCTTGAGCCTCGCCCAGTCTGATCGAAGGCGCATATGCGTCGACACGTGATGGTTACCCGACGCCGGGGCCTTCCGTGGGGGCCGCGGGTGTGATGTCCGGGAGGCGCCGCATACGGAACGAATTCGCCAGGCCGAGGAGGGAGGCGACGGCCGGGACGAGGAGCGCGACCTGGAGGGAGCGGTTGCGGGCGTCGGTGTTGATGGCGAGGACCGCGTCCTGGATGTCTTGAGGCTGGTCGGCGATCTGCCGCTGCAGCTGGGTGTTGCTCATGACTTCAGCGTCTTGCTCGAGTTGGGCGGAGATCTGCTGTTGCTGCGCCGGGGGGATCACCGTGCTCTCGTCGGTCTGATTGGTGAAGCTCAGGGCCAGCGCCCAGAGCATGAGGCCGCCCGCGATGGCGAGCCCGAACGACAACCCGAACGAGCCGGCGGCGGAGTTCACTCCGGCGGCTTCGCTGACGCGTTCCTCGGGGATTGGGGCGAGGGTGAAGTTGTTGAGCTGGGAGACGAGCAGACCGAGTCCGGAACCGGCGATGATGAGCGGGATCACGAGATACCACCCCGAGTCCACCCTCGGCACGATGGGGATGATGGCCGCGATGCCGATCGTGCTCAGGACGAAGCCGGCCAGAACGATGTTCGCTGGTCGGTGCTTTCCGCCTTGCGGCCGGCAAGGACCGCGACGCCGAACATCGACAACGAGAGTGGCGCGAGGGCGAGGCCGGCCTGCATGGCGTCGTATTCCAGCGTCATCTGCAGGAACAGCGGCAGGGCGATCATGGCGCCGCCGAGGGTGATCTGTTGGAGCATCTGCTGGGTGATGCCGATACGGAAGTTCAAGTGCTTGAACAGATCCGGGTCCAGCAGGGTGGGCTTTCCCCGACGCTTGCGCTCGACCAGCCAGTAGGCGAACGCTGCCAGGGCCACAGCGCCGATGGCGATGGTGAGGCCGACGTAGCTAGCGCCTTCCTGCCACAACAGGATGCCCAGAACGACGCCCCCCATGCCCACGACGGACAGGACCGCGCCCACCAGGTCGACCTTGCGCGGGCCGGTGTACGGGACGTCCTTGACGAGGCGGATCCGGGACAGCACGACGACGATAATGACCACTTCGAGCCCGAAGCCGACGCGCCACGACAAGTAGGTGGTCAGGAATCCGCCAAGCAGCGGGCCGACCGCAGCGGCGACTGCGGCCGAGGCGCCCACGAGCGCGTAGGTCCGCTTCTGCGCCGCCCCCGAGAAGTTGCCGTGGATGAGGGACTGCATGGCCGGCAGCAGCAGGGACGCCCCGAGGCCGCCGATGACCGCCCAGAACACCATGACCGTGGTCAGGCTCTGGGTGAGGGTCATGGCGAACGCGCCGACGGCGTATGCGATCAGTCCGATCACGTAGGCGCGTTTGCGACCCATGAGGTCGCCCATCTTCGAGTTGATGAGGATGAAGGCCGCCGAGACCAGGGCCTCCAAAGCGATCGCCGATTGGACACCGCTCGCCGTCGTATCCACGTCCTTGGCCACCGCGGAGATCGACACGTTCATGAACGACGTGTCCACGACGAGGACGAACATCGCCGCCGCCAGCAGAAACGGGAGCCACCGACTCGTCTGCGCCGGCGCATCAGGTTCGGCGCTCATGCCGATGCCGAACCTTGCCGGGGTTCCGGCTGAGGCTTAGCCCGTGCTGGTCTCATGTCGACGAAGCCTCCCGAGACGACCCACCCAGTTTGCACCTAACCCGAGGTCCAGGACGGTCCTTCGTTCCTTGACGCGATATCGCTGCGACCCGGCAAACCGCGACCCGATCGTGCGCGCAGTTAGGTCCGGCCTGCTGGATGCCCGCGACTTCTCAGCAGGTGAGTCGCGGCGGCGAGGTGCCTTTGCCACTCTGTCGGCGGCTGGGGATCGGGATCACGGCTATCGGCGGCCGCCATCCGAGCCGCGGCCGCTGCGATCAGCCCGTGGTGGGCCGGCGCGGGGCGTGGCGCGGAGCGGGTCAGAAGTTCTCCCAGGTTGCCGGCGTGCGCGACGCGTGTCCCCATGTAGTGCGGATGGCCGGTTCTGAGCCAGGTGGACAGGCGGTCGCGGCGATCTCGGTGTTCGAGGTCGGCGGTGCAGAAGCGCAGCAGGATCGTCTTGATGATCGATGTGTGGTCGAAGAGCGTGTGTGAAACCGAGGCCGGCTCGACCCAGGGCGACACAATCAGTGCCGGCACCCTCACGCCGTAGCGGCCGAACGTCTCGGGATCGTCGTCATCGGCTTCGGGCGGCGGGACGTGATCGAAGAAGCCGCCGTGCTCGTCGTAGAAGATGACCAGGAGCGTTCTATCCCACTGCGGGCTCGTCGCCAGCGCATGGTAAACAGCAAGAACGAGGTCTTGGCCGTCGCTGATGTCCGCGGGCGGGTGGTCATCGTCTTGCCGGAAGCCGAACGGATTGAAGTTGCCGAAGTTCGGGTCGATCCACGACACCGCCGGCAACGCACCGCGGGCGGCATCTTCGAAGAAGCTTGGATCCTCAATCTGGACCCTGAGGTTCAGCTTGGTCTTCCAGGGCAGGCCGGTCTTGGTGAAGTACGCGAACCGGTCATGGTGGCCAAGGCAGTAGAGCTGATCCGCCATCCGCAAGGTGCCGACGTCGCTGGAGTACCAGCGCCAGGAGACACCGTGTGCGTCGAGATGGCGGACGAATGACGGCTGGTCGTACAACGGCGGCAGGTTGTGCGGGTGGCAATCGCGGCTCCCGGCAGCGCGACCGCAGAGGGCATACAGGCGGTTCGGCCAGGTCGCCCCCGGAACTGAGGCAAACCAGCGGTCACAGGCGGCGAACTCGCCGGCAAGGTGGTCGTAGACCGGGACGTCCGCGGCCCGGTAGTAGCCCATGATGGGTGCCGGGTCTGCGTTCTCCACCCCGCGGCTTTCCATCGTTGCGGCGTAGCTGGCCACGAAGCCGTCCATCCCGCCGCCGCCGATCTGCAGGTCGACTGAGCTGGCGGAGTGGTCGGGATCTTCTGCGACGACCGTTGAGCCGAGATGGTGGACGGGATACCTGCGCCCCCGGTGCACGTTGGCCAGCCCTTCTCGCAGGCCGTCGACGTCACGACGGCCACCCTCGAGTGACAGGTAGCCGAGCATGTGATCGAAGGAGCGATTCTCCAGCATCAAGACGACGATGTGGTCGACCTTCGCAAGGTTGGCCGTTCCGTCCTCCTCCACCGCGACACCTCCTCTGGTCCTCAGCTACCCAAGGGTGGCACCCCATGGAGAGTCAGGGGTGGAGCCGACGCTCGGATTCGAACCGAGAACCGCCCGATTACCAGATCGAAGCTGGGCGGCCATCAGAGTACCGCTGATTCTCAAAACGCCTGTGTCCCAGGAACTTCTGTCCCATCGTCTTCCGTTGGTCACTGTTGTTTGTCACTCGCGTGGCTACTCGGCCGAGCGCGGCCGGACTCGCCAGTGGTGCGTCGTCAGCCCACCGAGTCCGGGGCGAACGGCGTCAGGCAGAACGGATGGCCGGCCGGATCGAGCAGCACTCGCCAGCGCGGGTCCGGCTGCTCGGGCACCGTGGCCCCCAGCGCGACCGCCCGCTCCGCAGCCGCGTCGAGATCGTCGGCGGTGAGGTCTAGGTGCACGACCGATGTCCCTGGCCAGTCCGGGGGGCGATAGCCGTCGACCTGTTGCGCTACCAATATCGCGCCGGGCACCTCTATCCCGACGCTGGAGTCCTTCACCCACAACTGGCGGCCACCGAGCAGCCCCCGGTAGAAGTCGGCGAGCCGTAGCGGGTTGGGACAGTCCAGCGAGATGCCTGCGAGCCTCGCCGGGCGAATCTCGGGCACAGGGGCACCCTACGGCCGCCCGCTCAGGCGTGCGCGGTCCTTCGACCCGTCGACGAGGTCAGACCCGGCGGGGATAGGTGATGCCTAGTGCGGCGCTCGGGGACATCCGGGCCAAGTAGCCGAAGTGCGTCTGCCCAGGTCAGGCGTGGAGCCGACGCTCGGATTCGAACCGAGAACCGCCCGATTACAAGTCGGGTGCGCTGCCAGTTGCGCCACGCCGGCGGGTACGCCGCCGATCGTAACGACCCGCGCCGGGAGTCGCCGGACGCACCGACGGGCCGCCGCCGTCCCGGATCGTCGGTCCGGCGGGCGACAATCACCTCGTGCGGGTCGTGGTGGTGGACGGGCGCGACGGCGCGGGTGTCGTGCAGCCGCTCGACGACGTCGACGCGCCCGCCGGCCCGCCCCAGCCGACCGCCGACCTCGCCGACACGATCGCGCGCCGGGAGGCACACGACCATCCGCGCTGGGTGTGGGCGGACAGCGCCGACACCTATCCCCTGCTGATCGAGGCGGGGGTCCGGGTCGAGCAGGTGCACGACCTCGCTCTGACCGAGGCCGCCCTGACCGGGTACGTCGGCCGCTGGGGTGCTCCCCGCAGCCTCGCCGCGGCCTGGGCCCGGGAGCACGGGGACGCCGAGCCGGCCGACCCCGCCCACCGCTCCGACCGCTCCGGGCAGCAGCCGCTCTTCGAGGCCATGGGCGACGGCCTGCCGCCCGATGTCGACCCGCTCGAGGCCGCGGTCGCCGTGCATGCCGCCCAGCGGCGCCGGATCCGGGAGCCGGGGACCACCCCGGCGTACGAACCGAGCCCGGTGACCCCCCGCACCCTCGACCTGCTCGTGGCCGCGGACTCGGCCGGTGCCCTGACCGCCGCCGAGATGGGCCACGCCGGCCTGCCGTGGCGACCGGACGTGCACGACCGGCTGCTCACCGACGCCCTCGGGCCGCGCCCCCGGCACGGCGCCCGGCCGGCGAAACTGCAGGCCCTCGCCGACGAGATCGCGGGTGCTCTCGCGACTCCCTTCCTCAACCCCGACTCCCCGGCCGAGCTCTCGCGTGCGTTCGGCCGCGCCGGCGTCACGATCACGTCGACCCGCGCCCACGTGCTGCGGGAGATCGACCATCCGGCCATCGCACCGCTCCTCTCCTACAAGGCGCTCGCCCGGCTGCATGCGGCCCACGGCTGGGCCTGGCGCGACGCCTGGGTCACCGACGGGCGGTTCCACCCCGAATACGTGCCCGCCGGGGTGGTGTCCGGACGGTGGGCCAGCCGGGGCGGCGGCGCGCTGCAGATCCCCCGTGCCGTCCGCGCGGCGGTCGTCGCCGACCCCGGATGCGTCCTGGTGGTCGCCGACGCCCAACAGCTCGAGCCCCGGGTCCTGGCCGCGCTCGCCGCCGACCCGGACATGACCCGAGCCGCCGCCGAGGGTGACCTCTACGCCGGGCTGGCGGCGCAGGCGTTCGGCGGGGACCGGGCGCAGGCCAAGGTCGGCCTGCTCTCCGCGATGTACGGCGGAAGTAGCCCGGCGCTGCAGACCCTGACCCGCCGCTACCCCGCCGCGCTGGCGCTGGTGGAGGCGGCGGCCCGCACCGGCGAGGCCGGCGGGATGGTCCGTTCGGTGCTGGGCCGGACCAGTCCGCCGCCCGGTCCGGACCGGGCGGACCTCGACGAGCGCCAGGCGCTACGCCGGGCCCGCGACTGGGGCCGCTTCACCCGCAACTTCGTGATCCAGGGTTCGGCCGCCGACTGGGCCGCTGTGCTGCTGGCCCTGCTCCGCCGCCGGCTGTCGGCGATCTCCGGCGCCGACGGCCGCACCCCCGAACTGGTCTTCTTCCAGCACGACGAGGTGGTCGTGCACGGCCCGGCGGCGCTCGGTGACGCCGTCGCCGAAGCGGTCACCGACGCCGGCGAGGAGGCAACCCGGCTGGTGTTCGGCGCCACGCCCGTGCGGATGCCGCTCGCGACCGCGGTCGTCGCCGACTACGCGTCGGCGAAATGAGCTAGCCGCGCGGCTGTCCGGTCGAGCGCCGCACGACCAGCGAGGTCGGCAGCGCCACCCGGCGGGCGCGCCGACCGGACGCCCGGACCAGCCGGCCGGCCACCGTGCCCTTGTCCAGCATCGGCTGGTGCACCGTGGTCAGCCCGACCCGCTCGGCGTCCGGGACGTCGTCGAACCCGGTCACCGACAACACCTTCGGCACGGCCAGGCCGCGGCGCTCGGCCTCGGCGAGTACCCCGAGAGCGAAGACGTCCGACGTACAGGCGATCGCGGTGAGCCTGGGGTGTTCGGCGAGCAACGCCGCCGCGGCCTCGCCGCCCGCGGCCACGCTGTGGTCGAACCGTTCCTGCACCGGTACGTCGGCCCAGTCGATGCCGCCCGCTCGGAACCCGTCGGCCAGCCCACCGAGCCGGGCCCGCTCGAGCGCGTACGCCGCGTCCTGCTGCCGGTCCAGGTCCGCCCGCCCGTCGTTGCGGTCGAGGGTGAGCCGGCTGCAGACGACCCCGACGTGCCGGTGACCCAGGTCGACGAGGTGCCGGGCGATCCCGGCGCACGCCACCCGGTCGTCGACGCCGACCCAGTCGACGCCGTCCAGCCCGATCGGCTGGTCGACGATCACGACGGGCACCGGCCGGCGGAGCGCCTCGGCGACGTGCGGGTCGCGGTCGGGCATGGAGTAGACGACGAAGCCGTCGACCCCGGCCCGCGCGACCGAGCCCGGGTCGTCCGGCCGGCCCGGCCCCGCCGGCACGAGCAGCAGGCTGGTGTCGGCGACCTCGCACGCCAGCGCCAGCCCTTCCAGGAAGGCGACCGCGGCCGGGTCCCGGAAGGCATAGGAGAGGGTCTCGGTGAAGAGCAGGCCGACCGCCCCCGCGCGGCGGGTACGGAGGCTGCGGGCGACCGGGTCGGGACCGGCGTAGCCGATCCTGCGGGCGGCGTCGAACACCCGCTGCCGTAGCTCGGGCGAGAGCTGGTCCGGCCGGTTGTAGGCGTTGGACACCGTGGTCCGCGACACCCCCAACTCCGCCGCGATCGACGCGAGGGTCGCCGAGCGGCGGAGCAGACGCGGCGGCCGGGGCATCATCGCACCGTAACCAGGACCGATCCGGCCCGCTCATCGGCGCCCACCACCCCGGGATGCGGGCCGCCACCGGACGAAGTCGCGATAACAACGTGGTCGCCAACTAATGACGTATCGCGAGGTCATCAGTTAGGTTGTACCGCGATCCCCCAGAGCTGCGGGGTGCTATGTCCCCGCTTGACCAGATTTCCTGAAAGGACGCCTCCATGGCAGAGGTCGCCTACGTCAATGCATCTCGGATCTACCCCGGCAACCCCACGCCGGCTGTCAACGAGCTGAGCCTCGACATCTCCGACGGCGAGTTCATGGTGCTGGTCGGGCCGTCCGGTTCCGGTAAGACGACCGCACTGCGGATGCTTGCCGGCCTGGAAGACATCGACCAGGGCGAAGTGCAGATCGCCGGCAAGGATGTTTCGAACAAGCCGCCCAAAGACCGTGATATCGCCATGGTCTTCCAGAACTACGCGCTTTACCCGCACATGAGCGTGGCCGACAACATGGGCTTCGCGCTCAAGTTGAAGGGCGTGTCCAAGGCCGACCGCGCGCAGCGGGTGCGCGAGGCCGCGAAGCTGCTCGACCTCGAGGCCTACCTCGACCGCAAGCCCAAGGCCCTCTCCGGTGGCCAGCGGCAGCGGGTCGCGATGGGCCGCGCCATCGTCCGGGAGCCCAGCGTCTTCCTCATGGACGAGCCGCTGTCCAACCTCGACGCCAAGCTGCGGGTCGAGACGCGGTCCAACATCGCCGCGCTGCAGGCCCGGCTCGGCACGACCACGGTCTACGTCACCCACGACCAGACCGAGGCCATGACGATGGGCCACCGGGTCGCCGTACTCCGCGACGGCCTGCTGCAGCAGTGCGCCACCCCGCGCGAGCTGTACGACAGCCCGCAGAACGCGTTCGTGGCCGGCTTCATCGGCTCGCCGGCGATGAACCTCAACAAGGTTCCGCTCGCCAACGGCGGGGCCCAGCTGGGGTCGCTCAGCGTGCCGCTGCCGAAGAACGTGCTCGACGCGGCCGGCTCGCGCAACCTGCGCGAGGTGCTGCTCGGGGTCCGTCCCGAGTCCTTCACCATCACCTCCGACCCGAGCGGCCTGCCGCTGAAGGTGGACCTCGTCGAGGAGTTGGGCGCCGACGCCTACCTCTACGGCACCACCGACCTCGGCGACGAGGAGAAGTTCGTGGTGCGGGTGGACGGCCGGGTGCCGCCGCAGATGGGCTCGACGGTGCGGCTGGCCGTCGGCGACGAGACGATGCACGTCTTCGACCCGGAGTCCGGCGAACGGCTCAACTGACGCCGATCACCTCGGTTCATTCCACCGGATCGGGCCCGACCGCCAAGGTCGGGCCCGATCCGTCTTTTAGCTCAGGCTAGGACGACTGCCCGCCGTTGGCGGCCATCGAGATGATCGCGAACGACGCCCCGAACGGGTCGCTGAGCACGGCCATCCGCCCGTACGGCGAATCCTCGGCCGGCCGCTGCACGGATGCGCCGTGAGCCACCGCCCACTCCAGGGCCGCATCGGTGTCCTCGACGCCGAAGTAGGGCAGCCAGTAGGACGGCACCTCCTTGGGCACCATGTCCGGCATCGGCATCCGGCCCCCGACCATCGCGTCACCGAGCTTCAGGACGGAGTAGTCGAAACCGCCGTCGCCGCCCATCGGCTCGAACTGATAGGGGAACAGCGAGCGGTAGAAGGTCTCCGCCGCCACCGTGTCGCGGGTGAGCAACTCGTTCCAGGACAGCGCGCCGGGCTCGTTGACCCGCTGCGCACCCGTGTGCTGGCCGGCCTGCCAGAATCCGATGCCCGCTCCGGTCGGGTCGAGCACGAAGAGCATCCGCCCCTGCTCACCCACGTCCATCGGCCCGGCGACCACCGTCGCACCGCCGGCCTTCGCCGCGGCCGCGGTCGCGTCGGCGTCGTCGGTGGCGAGATAGGTGTTCCACATGGGAGGCGTGCGGGAGTCCGGCATCGACGGCATGAGCCCCGCGACGGTGCGACCCCCCTTGCGGCACTGCGTGTAGTGGCCGAACTCGGCCGGGCCGGTCTCGCACTCCCACCCGAACAATCCGCTGTAGAAGGCCTTCGCGGCCTCCAGGTCCGGGACGGACTCGTCCACCCAGCTCGGTGTCCCGGCGACATAACTCGAACGCTCCGACATCTGCCTACCCCCTCGAAGTCCGGTCAACGAGGTGAAGTGTGTCGCAGGGCACCGACAGTCTGCAGGGCTATCCGGCCCTACGTCGGCGGGCGACCTCGGCCAGCCCGACCGACGCCGCGACGCCGGCGTTGAGCGACTCGGTCCCGGCGGCGATCGGGATCGACACCCGCAGATCGCACGTCTCGCCCACGAGGCGCGAGAGCCCCCGCCCCTCGGAGCCCACGACGAGACAGATCGGGTCGAGCGCCGCGTCCAGCGCGTCGAGGCTGACCTCGCCCTCGGCGTCGAGCCCGACCAGGATCAGGCCGGCCTTGCCGAACGCCGTGAGGGAGCGGGCCAGGTTGGTGGCCCGGGCCACCGGCAGGCGCGCGGCCGCGCCGGCGCTGGTCCGCCATGCCGTCGCCGTCATCCCGGCCGCGCGGCGCTCCGGGATCACGACGCCGTGCGCCCCGAAGGCGGCCGCGGACCGCACCACGGCGCCGAGGTTGCGCGGGTCGGTCACCCCGTCCAGCGCCACGAGCAGTGCGGGATCCGGCGACTCCTGCGCGCGGGCGAGCACGTCGTCGGGGTGGGCGTAGTCGAACGGCGGCACCTGCAGCCCGACACCCTGGTGCAGCACGCCGCCGGTGAGCCGGTCGAGCTCGGGCCGGGTGACCTCGAGGATCGGCACGCCCCGGTCGCCGGCCCGCCGGACAGCCTCGGCGATCCGTTCGTCGACCTCGACGCCGAGCGCGACGTAGAGCGCGGTCGCCGGCACCCGGGCCCGCAACGCCTCCACGACCGGGTTGCGCCCGACCAGGAGCTCCGGGCCCTCCTTGGCGCCGCGCTGGCCGGCGCCGGAACCGGCCGTCTTGGCCCGTCGCTGCGCCGGGTGGCCGGGCCGGTGCTCGGCCGGCGGCGTCGGCCCGCGACCGTGCAGCCGTTTGCGGCCCTGCCCGCCCGACCCGGCGACCGAGCCCTTCTTGCTGCCCGGCGTCCGGCGCGCCCCGCGCCGTCGCGAGTTACCCGCCATGTCGGTCCGATCGGTGACTGTCGATGATCCTCACTGACGCAGGCTCCACCGGGGACCGTGTGCGGTGTCCTCGACGACGATGCCGGCGCCGGTGAGCTGATCGCGGATCGCGTCGGCCGCGGCGTAGTCCTTCCGGGCCCGGGCCGCCTGTCGGGCCTCCAGCGCCAGCCGGACCAGCGCGTCGATGACGTCGGTCATGTCGGTGTCGCGCACGGCGCCCCACTGCGGATCGCGCGGATCCAGACCGAGCACGCCGAGCATGGCCCGCACCGACGTCACGGCGCCGCGGACGGCATCCTTGTCGCCTGCGGCCAGCGCGCGGTTGCCGTCGCGCACCACGTCGTGGACGGCCGCGAGCGCGCGGGGCACGGCGAGGTCGTCGTCCATCGCGGCGGCGAACTCGGCGCACAACACCCCGTCGGCGGGATCCACCTCGCCGATCAGCTCCGTGGCCCGGTCGACGAAGCCCTCGAGCCGCCGGTAGGTCGCGGTCGCCTCCTCCATCGCCTCGTCGGAGGCCTCGATCACCGAGCGGTAGTGCGGCGCGGCGAGGTAGTAGCGCAGCTCGACCGGGCGCATGCGGGTGAGGACCTCGCTGACCAGCAGCGAGTTGCCGAGGGACTTCGACATCTTCTCCCCGGCCGTGGTCACCAGGCCGTTGTGCATCCAGTACGCCGCGAAGCCGTTGCCGGCGGCGTTGGACTGGGCGATCTCGTTCTCGTGGTGCGGGAACATCAGGTCCAGCCCGCCGCCGTGGATGTCGAACTCCGGCCCGAGGTAGCGCTCGGACATCGCCGAGCACTCGATGTGCCAGCCGGGCCGGCCGGTGCCCCACGGGCTGGGCCAGGACGGTTCGCCGGGCTTGGCCGCCTTCCACAACGTGAAGTCGCGCGGATCGCGCTTGCGCTCGCCGGTGTCCGCGTCGTCGGCCGGCTGCACGTTGTCCGGCCGCTGCCCGGAGAGCCGGCCGTAGTCCGGCCAGGACGCGACGTCGAAGTAGACGTCGCCGCCCGACGCGTAGGCGTGGCCGGTGTCGAGCAGCCGCTGGATCAGCGCGACCATCTCCGGGATGTGGCCGGTGGCGCGCGGCTCGACCGTCGGCGGCAGGCAGCCCAACGTGGCGTACGCCGCCGAGAAGGCCCGCTCGTTGCGCGCCGCGACGACCCAGGAGGGCACGCCCTCCTCGGCCGCCCGGGCGATGACCTTGTCCTCGATGTCGGTGACGTTGCGGCAGAAGACGACCCGGGAGCCGTTGCGCAGCAGCCACCGGTGCAGGATGTCGAAGTCGACCGAGCCACGGACGTGACCGATGTGCGGCGGAGCCTGCACGGTCGCGCCGCACAGGTAAAGGGATACGACGCCGTCGACCCGCGGGCGAAGTTCACGCACCTCGCGCGTGCCGGTGTCATACAGACGCAAGCTCACCCGGCGAGTCTACGCAGGACTACCGCCGGACGCGGCTGCGCTCAGCCGGCCTCGATGAAGGCGTGCTGCAGGTAGTCGTGCACGGCCTGTTCGGGCACCCGGAACGAACGCCCTACCCGCACCGCCGGCAGTTCGCCGGAGTGCACCAGCCGGTAGACCGTCATCTTGGAGACGCGCATCATCCCGGCCACCTCAGCGACCGTCAGGAACGAGACCTGAGCCGGATGGGACTCCTGGCTCGGCTCCGCCTCAGGCTTCGTCCCGTCGGGTCGTTGGTTGCCCCCCGACGACTTTGAGGAAGACGCCATCACGTCACCGCACCTTCCGCGCGTGACGAGCCGCCATCCTTCCCCAGCGGTGGAGGACGGACACGAACGCGCTTCACTCAGCGTAGCGGTACGGATGTGACACGTGCGCTGGAACGGCAAGACCCGGTCGGATAACCGCCCCGGCGCGGGCCCGGATCGGGGCTCCCCCGAGCGC
The DNA here is from genome assembly GCA_963828605.1 of uncultured Actinomycetota bacterium. Lineage (GTDB taxonomy): Bacteria > Actinomycetota > Actinomycetes > Mycobacteriales > QHCD01 > DASXJE01. Next base: position 1,971,015 of record CAWHER010000001.1, read on the forward strand.
TACTCGTGCGCCCGGCCGAGCTCGCGGCTGCGATCACGGGCGGCCTCGATCGCGGCCAGCAGGGCGGCCCGTACGCCGTGGTTCTCCAGCTCCCGGATCGCGTTGATCGTCGTCCCCGCCGGCGAGGTGACCGCCTCACGCAGGCGGACCGGATGCTCGCCCGAGTCGCGCAGCATCACGGCCGCGCCCAGCGCGGTCTGGACGAGGAGATCGGCCGCGACCGTGCGGGGCAGCCCGAGCAGGATGCCGGCGTCGGTCATCGCCTCGACGAGGTAGAAGAAGTACGCCGGACCGCTGCCGGACAGCGCGGTCACCGCATCCTGCTGCGATTCGGGCACCCGCAACACCCGCCCCACGGGTCGCAGGAGTTCCTCGGCGAGGGCGAGATGCCGCTCCTCGGCGTGCGACCCCGGGCTGAGCGCGCTCATCGCCTCGTCGACCAGGACCGGGGTGTTGGTCATGACCCGGACCACCGGGGTGCCCGGCGCAAGCCGCCGCTCGTAGAACGCGGTCGGGATCCCGGCCGCGAACGACACGATCACCGTGCCGGCGTCCACCACCTCGACGAGTTCGTCGACCAGCCCGTCGACGTCCTGCGGCTTGACGGTCAGCAGCAGCGCGTCTGCCTCGGCCGCCGCCTGTGCGTTGCCGACCGCACGGACGCCGTAGCGGTCGGCCAGCTCCTTGGCTCGCTCGGCCCGGCGGGTGGTGACGAGCACGTCCTCGGCCCGGCGACCGGCGCGCAGCATCCCCGAGAGCAGTGCCTCACCGAGCTTTCCGGCGCCGAGCACGGCGAGTCGTGTCATCGGGAACTCCTCAGGAGCGGGTCGCGAGCGAACGGAGGAAGAACGAGACGTTGGCCGGTCGCTCGGCCAGGCGGCGCATCAGGTAGCCGTACCACTGGTCGCCGTAGGGGACGTAGACGCGCATGGTCTCCCCCGCGTCGACGAGCCGGCGCTGCTCGTCGGGCCGGATGCCGTAGAGCATCTGGAATTCGTAGCTGCCCCGCTCCCGGGCGTACCACCGGGCCCGCTCACCGGCGATGGCGACCAGCCGCGGGTCGTGGGTGGCGATCATCGGGTGCCCGTCGCCGGCCATCAGCACGTTCAGGCACCGCACGTAGGACTTGTCGACGTCTTCCTTGTCCCGGTAGGCCACCGACTCCGGCTCGCTGTAGGCACCCTTGCACAACCGGACCCGGGAGCCCGCGTGGGCGAGCTCCCGGCAGTCGCCCTCGGTACGCCGGAGGTAGGACTGCAGCACGGCGCCGGTCGCCGGGAACTCCTTGCGCAGCTCGGCGAGCACGGTCAGGGTCGACTCCGTGGTGGTGTGGTCCTCCATGTCCAGGGTCACCGCGGTGCCCGCGGCGTCGGCCGCGGCGCAGATCTCGGCGGCGCTGTCGCGGGCCAACGACGCGTCCAGCAGCTGCCCGACCGCCGACAGCTTCAGGCTGACCTCGCAGTCACCGGCCAGGCCCTCATCGTGCAGCCGGCGCAGGACGTCGACGTAGGCCTCGGTGGTGGCGGCGGCCTGCCCCGGCTCGAGGCAGTACTCCCCGAGCCGGTCGAGGGTGCTGCGCAGGCCGTCGGCGGCCAGGGACCGCACGACCGCGACGGCGTCCTCGACGGTCTCACCTGCCACGAAGCGGCCGACCATGGTCCGACTGACGGGCAGCGTGGACACCAGATGCTTCACCCGGTCGTTGGCCGCCGCGGAGAGGATCGCTGTGCGGAGCATGGGCAACAGGTTACGGCCCACCCGGCCGGAGCGTCCTGTGCCCGGAGTTCGCCACAGCGCAGCGGATGGACACATACGATCTCCCTAGTTCCGCGGACAGGAGGTCGGCATGGCCGCCTCGGCCCACATCCCGGACTTCGCGCCGAGCGCCAACGCCCTGCGCTTCACCAACTCCTTCGCGCCCGAGCCCGACGTCCAGATCAACCTCGGCCGGGCGGGGACGGTCGGGATCGGCGACGCCAGCCGGGGCCTGTGCGGCGGGATGGTGTTCTGCGTCCGGGACCTGTTCGACGCCCACCTCCCGCCGCCTCCGGAGACGGTCCCGCCGCGCCGCGACAACCCGCTCTTCGGCTACCTCGTCCGGCGGCTGATCGACAGTTTCAACCTGCCGCTCGGCGTCGTGCAGTACTACCGCTGGATGGCCACTCCCGGCCATGACACCGGGATCGGCTCGCTGATCCGGCACGGCGTGTCCCGGATGACGATCAACGACAACTGGCCGCAGGTACGGGCCGACATCGACGCCGGCCGCCCCAGCCCGCTCGGGTTGGTCACCGTCGCCTCACTGAACCCGGGCGACCTGGGCAAGAACCACCAGGTGCTCGCCTACGCCTACGAGATCAGTGACGCGGCCGAGCTCACGCTGTCGGTCTACGACCCCAACTCCGGTGCCGACGACGGCGTACGGCTGTCCCTGACGCTGCGCAACCCGGCCCGCGAGACGCCGATCACCCACAACATCGACATCGGAGAACCGGTCCGCGGCTTCTTCCGGGTGCGCTACCGGCCGGCGGACGTGGCGTCGGTCGTGCCGGACCGCGACAGCCGGGCCGCCGACAGTCAGTGAAGGATCGACGGCGCGGCGAAGTGCAGCCTGGTGAAGGCCAGCGCCTCGGCGAGATCCTCCTCGCGGCGTTCGCGGTTGGCGACCCGGCGGGTATTGACCTCGACCACGATCGCACCGGTGAAGTCCCGCTGGGCCAGGCGTCCCAGCACCTCGCCGCAGGGCTGGTTGCCGCGGCCGGGCACCAGGTGCTCGTCCCGGCCGGTGCCCGTCCCGTCGCCGACGTGCAGGTGGCTCAGGCGGTCGCCCATGGCGTCGAACATCTCGAGCGCGTCGCTGCGGGAGACCGCGGTGTGCGACAGGTCGAGGGTCAGGTGTGAGTAGTCCCCGGTGACCGGCGACCAGTCCGGCGCGTAGGCGGACACCTCACGGCCGCGCATCCGCAGCGGATACATGTTCTCCACGGCGAACCGCACAGCGGTCTGCTCGGACATCCGGTCGAGCCCGGCGCGGAACCCGCTGACGTAGCTGCCCTGCCAGCGGAACGGCGGGTGGACGACGACGGTCGCGGCGCCGAGCTTCTCCGCGGCGGCGCGGCTGCGTTCCAGCTTCCCCCAGGGATCCGTGCCCCACACCCGCTGGGTGATGACCAGGCAGGGTGCGTGGAGGGCGAGCACGGGGAGGCCGTAGTGGTCGGACAGCCGCCGGAGTGCCGCGACGTCCTGACTGAGCGGATCGGTCCAGACCATCACCTCGACGCCGTCGTACCCGAGCCGGCTGGCGATCTCGAACGCCGCCGCGGTGGACTCCGGGTAGACCGACGCCGTCGACAGTCCGATCGGCGCGGGCGGCACCGACACCGTTCCCATCAGTCCGCCTCCACGGGCAGCGCCGGTTCGCGGTGGTGCGCGGCGAGCCGGCGGAGCTGCGCCTCGTTGACCCGGCGGGTGGACAGCGGCGGCAACTCGTCGAGACCGAAGAAGCCGACGTCGGTGGTCTCGCCGTCGAGGCCGGCCTCAGGCTCGGCATCGATCCTGGCGCTCGCAGAGGAAGAACAACTTCCAGACGTGGAACGGCGGCCCGGCGACCAGGTGGCCGTTGCTGACGTTCCCGTCGTAGACCGCGGCGACCCGGGTGGCGCGCACCGGCAGCCCGGCCTCCTCGGCGAACTCCCGCTCCACGGCCGAGGTCTGGGGGTGTCGAGCACGTCGGCCCAGCCCCCGGGAAGGGTCCACAGCCCGTCCGACGCCTCCCGGACGAGGAGGACCCGGTCCCCGTCGAAGAGCGCGCCCCGGACGTCGACGTGCGGGGTGGCGTAGCCGCCGTCGACGGCCAGGATGCTCGAGATGTCACCGAGCGGTTCGCCGGTGAGCAGGCTCAGCAGCTCGGAGGAGATCTCCCCGATGCGGGTGTAACGGTCGATGTCGTAGTGGTTCTGCGCGAAGGTCGCCCCGGTCTGCGCCAGCCCGGCGAGCTCGACCGCCATGCGGCGCAGCCGAGCGGCCGGCGTCGCGGTGTCGCCCGCCGTCACCGCGCGTCCCCGGATCGGCGTCGTCGATGCCGGTGAGCCAGTCCAGCCGGCGCAGGATCACGCCTTCCCGCAGCGCCCACGGGCAGAGCTCGACTTCATCGACACCGAGGGCGTGCATCGCCGCCTCGGCGACCACGGCGCCGGCGAGCAGCTGGTGCGCGCCGACCCGGCTCACGCCGTCCAGCTCGGCCAGATCGGCGGCGCTCATCCGGGAGATGAAGGCGATGACCTGGCGCAGTCCGTGATGTCGAGGTGCGCGGCGTGGCGCGCGGCCGGCCGAGACGGCGCGGCGCCGGCGAGCCGGGCGAGCGATCGGAACGTCTTGAGGTCGCGACGACGCGGTCCGGCATGCCGACGGACAGATCTTGGCCGCCGGCCCGGCGAGCGTCGTCGACGTAAGCGCGCAGTCCTGCGACCTCCTCTCGACGGCGGGTCGGCGGTGACCGTTCGCGGGTCAGCCGGCCGGCGCCCAGCGGGAGCGACACGGCGACGTCCGGCTCCTCGTCGACTGCCCGCGCCAGCTCGAGCGATCCGCCGCCGATGTCGAAGACGAGCAGGCGCCCGCGCTCCAGCCGAACCACCGGCGTACGGCGAGGAACGTCAGCCGCGCCTCGTCCGTCGCCGGTCAGCACCGCAGCTCGACGCCGGTCTCCTTCGCGCACGTGCTCGAGCACCTTGTCGACGTTCGGGCGTCCCGGACCGCCGAGGTGGCGAACGCCAGCAGGTCGTCACAGCGAGCCCTGGCTCGCTCTGTCCCGGGCCTCGGCGAGCGCGGCGACCAGCGCCTCGGCACCCTACCTCTCGAGAGCCGGCCGGAGTCGTAGATGTGCTCGGCGAGGCGCAGGACGGTCTTCTGCGAGAGCGTGCGGCGTCGGCTGGGCGCCGCGGTGCGCGTCGACCACCAGGAGGTGCACCGTGTTGGAACCCACATCCAGGACCCCCAGCCGCATGGCGTCGACCGTAGAGGACCCCGTAGAGCTGAGGCAGTGGTCACAGCGCGTACCGCAGGCCGCCGCCGATCCACGCAGCCTCGAAGTCGGTGCTGGATTTCGCCCGGGAGTGGATCGAGTTCGTCGATCCGGCCGACGCGGAGCACGTCGTCCGCGCCGATCTGACCTGGCTGTGCTCCCGGTGGACCTGCATCTTCGGTCAGGGCTGCCACGGCGTCGGGGCCGGCCGCGATGACGGATGCTGCAGCCACGGGGCGTTCTTCTCCGACACCGCGGACGAGAAGCGGGTGCATCGGATCGGCCCGCGAGCTCGACGCCGTCGACGTGGCAGTTCGCCACGATCGGCAACCGCAAGGGACATCAGCGTCAAGCGACGCGGTCGGCGAGGAACAGGACCGCCGGCGCACCCGCCGGGTCGACGGCGCCTGCATCTTCCTCAACCGGCCCGGATTCGCCGGGCGGGGCGGGCTGCGCGCTGCACGCCCTGGCCCTGCGGACCGGCCGACACCCGCTGGAGACGAAGCCCGAGGTCTGCTGGCAACTGCCGATCCGGCGCGAGCAGGAGTGGGTCGAGCGGCCGGACGAGACCAAGGTCCTGGTGAGCACCATCACCGAGTTCGACCGGCGTGGCTGGGGCGGCGGGGGCCACGACCTGCACTGGTGGTGCACCTCATCGCCGGAGGCGCACGTCGGCGGCGAGCCGCTCTACGTCTCCTACGGCCCGGAGCTCACCGCGCTGATCGGTGAGCAGGCCTACGACGAGCTGGCGCGCCTCGCCGCCGAGCGGCTGGAGCGCGGCCTGGTCGCACCGCACCCGGCCGGCTCGGCCTGAAGCCGCAGCCCCGGGACACCGCGCCCGGACGGTCCGGCAGCACATCCGGCTGAACCGCCGCCGGGCCCGCCCCGTACGTCCTCGAGGAGCCGGGTCCGAGGAGGTCAGGAAGGCAACACCGTTCAGAGCGGCCAGGCCGCTGCGGGCACCGCAGCGGTGGCTGTTGGTGGTCGCGGCCCTGGTCGCCGCCGTCGCACACATCCCGGTGACGCCGGAGCACCTGTCCGAGGCGCCGTACATGGGGGTGCTCTTCGTCCTGCTGAGCGCCGCCTGCGCGGCGTTGGCCGGCATAGCGCTCATCTGCGACGTTCCGGGCGTCTATCTGGCTTCCGCGGCGGTCTGCGGGCTGGCGATCGCCGGGTACGCCGCCACCCGGCTGGTGGCCTTCCCGATGCTGGCCGACGACGTCGGCAACTGGCTGGAGCCGCTCGGCGTCGTATCGATCATCAGTCGAGGCGGTCGTCGTCGCCGCGGCGGTCAGCGCGCTCCGCCGGGCCTGGCGGGCCGACCTGGACTGGGCGGCTCAGCCCTCGAACTTGTAGCCCAGGCCGCGCACGGTCACGAGGTGCTGCGGGTTGCCGGGGTCGGGCTCGATCTTGGCGCGCAGCCGCTTCACGTGCACGTCGAGGGTCTTGGTGTCGCCGACGTAGTCCGCGCCCCACACCCGGTCGACCAGCTGGCCGCGGGTGAGCACCCGCCCGGCGTTGCGGACGCAGCAGCTCGAGCAGGTCGAACTCCTTGAGCGGCAGCGCGACCTGGTCGCCGCGGACCGTGACCACGTGCCGGTCGACGTCGACCCGCACCGGGCCGGCCTCGATGCGTCGAGGCGATCAGCTCCTCCGGCTCGCCGTGCCGCCGGAGCACGGCGCGGATGCGGGCCACCAGCTCGCGGGAGGAGAACGGCTTGGTGACGTAGTCGTCGGCGCCGAGCTCGAGTCCGACGACCTTGTCGACCTCGCTGTCCCGCGCGGTCACCATGATGATCGGCACGGTGGACCGTGCCGCAGGGTGCGGCAGACCTCCGTGCCGGACAGCCCCGGCAGCATCAGGTCGAGCAGCACGAGGTCGGCGCCGCGCCGGTCGAACTGCCCCAGCGCGTCGGGACCGGTCGCCGCCACGTCGACCTCGAAACCTTCGCGGCGCAGCATGTAGGACAGCGCATCGGAGAACGACTCCTCGTCCTCCACCACCAGCACGCGGGTCACCTGGTTCCTCTCACCTCGGCCGCCGCCCCGGCGGCGATGGGGACGACCCGCTCGGGGACGTCGCGGGTATCGGCGTCCGACGGCGGCCGGCAGGCGCAGGGTGAACGTCGACCCCGACCCCTCGGCGCTCCACACCTGCACCCGGCCGCCGTGGTTGGTCGCGACGTGCTTGACGATCGACAGCCCGAGACCGGTGCCCCCGGTGGCGCGCGAGCGGGCCGGGTCGGCGCGGTAGAAGCGCTCGAAGATCCGCTCCCGGTCCTGCTCCGCGATCCCGATCCCCTGGTCGGCGACGGAGATCTCGACGTATTCGCCCGCGTTGTCGGAGTCCGCCCCGTCGGCCGCCGCCCGCAGCCTGGTGCCGATCGCGACCCGTGTCTTCGACGGGCTGTAGGCGATCGCGTTGCCGACGAGGTTGACCAGGGCCATCACGAGCTGCGGCTCGTCCCCGCGGACCACCAGGCCGGGCCGGCCTCCGCAGACCACGGCGATGCCGGCCGTCTCGGCGGCCAGCCGGGTCGCGTCGACCGCCTCGGCGATGACCCGGTCGACCGGCACGACGGTCGCCGACGACGGCAGCGGGTCGGCGCCCTGCAGGCGGGAGAGCTCGATCAGCTCCTGCACCAGCCGGCCGAGCCGGTCGCCCTCGTGCTGGATCCGGGCGGCGAACCGGCGTACCGCCTCCGGGTCGTCCGAGGCCTCGACGATGGTCTCGGCGAGCAGGGTGAGCGCCCCGACCGGCGTCTTGAGCTCGTGACTGATGTTGGCCACGAAGTCCCGGCGTACGGCGGCCAGCCGACGCGCCTCGGTGATGTCCTGCAGGAAGAGAGCGACGTGGCCGGACTCCCCGAGCGGGGCCACGTAGACGCTCACCGCGACCGGGTGCTGGCCGAGGCGGGAGTCCGGCAGGTCGACCAGCACCTCCTGGGCTACCCCGCCGGCCCGTGCCTCGCGGGCCAGCCGGTGCAGCTGCTCGACGATGAGGTGACCGCCACGGACGACTCCCATCCGGCGTACGGCGGCGTTGGCGAGCGCGACGTCCGAGGAGTCGTCGAGGACGACGACGGCGAGCTGCATGACCTCGGGGAGCCGGCGCAGGACCGGCGCCGGCACGAGCAGCTCCGGCGCGGTCTCGCCGGGGAGGCGGGGCGCCGCAGCCCGTCGGCGCGTGGCCAGGCCGCGCCGGCCGAGCACCCAGCCCAGGGCGAGCCCGACCGCCAGCGCTGCGACGACACCGAGAGTGATGCCCAGCGCCAAAGTCACGCAACGATGGTAGGCATGTCACAGGGGCCATGGCTTCCCGCCGGGCCCCCTGACCTGCACGGAAGCGCAGAGTTCACCCGTCGTACGGCCGGGGTTCACCGCAGCTGGGGCGGCGCGTGGCCTCGCCGGGCGACGGTCGGTGCACGGCCCGCGGCGCACCGGCGACCAGACCAGGGGCGTCGTCCCGGCGACCCCGTAGCTGAATGAGGACGGACCATGCGTGACAACTTCCACGACGAGCTCGACAAAATCGGGACAGATCTGGTTGAAATGACGCATCTGGTCGCATCCGCCATGTCCCGGGCGACGACGGCGCTGCTCGACGCCGACGTGGCGCTCGCCGAGAGCGTGATCAGCGCCGACGAGCGGATCGACGAGCGCTACCGGCACGTGGAGGAGCAGGCGTTCGACCTGCTGGCCCGCCAACAGCCGGTCGCCGGGGACCTGCGGACCCTCGTCACCAGCCTGCGGATGGTCACCGAGCTCGAGCGGGCCGGGGACCTGGCCCTGCACATCGCCAAGGTGGCCCGGATGCGCTACCCGATCTCCGCGGTGCCGCCGGAGCTGCGCGCGACGGTCCGGGAGATGGGCCGGTCGCCGAGCGGATCATCGCCAAGGCGGGCAGCGTCATCGCGGGCCGGGACGTCGGCCAGGCGGTCGAGCTGGAGGCCGACGACGACGTGATGGACGAGCTGCACCGCCGGCTGTTCACGGACCTGCTGTCCGAGAGCTGGCCGTACGGCGTGGAGACCGCCGTCGACATCGCCCTGCTCGGCCGCTACTACGAACGCTTCGCCGACCACGCCGTGTCGGTTGCCCGGCGGGTCGTCTACCTGGTCACCGGCGAGCTGCCCGAGACGGTCTCCTGACCGACCACCCCGCGGCGAGATCGCGCGTCGTACTCCCATGTCTGGCTTCGATCTGCGAGTAGGCGGACGATGTCGACCGGCTCGCGGCGGAACCGACCCCGGTGCAGCGACCCTGCGAACCGTCGGTTGACTTCAGAGCTTGGTTGAGGTCGCACGATCGCGTGAGCACCTCGGCGATGAGGCGTTGCTCGGCGACTGGACGGCGTACCTGCGCGACCAGGCACGGGAGATGTCCTGGCGTGCTCTGCTGCTGAAATGGTGGCCGCGGCTGCTGCCAGGCCTGGCCGCCAGCGCTACGCACGGCGTGATCCGCTCCGCGCACGCCGTGCGGTCATTGCGTGATGCCGGCGCCGAGCCGCACCCCCTGCTCGTCGACGAACTCGCCCAAGGGCTCGGCTTCTGGGCAGCGCGGTACCAAGCCCTGCCGGGCAATCCGCGACTCGCCGGCGGTTCCGATTCGATCGCGGCCCTGCGGCGACTGCCCCGACTCGACCTGGCAATACCGTCCGAGGGTCTCGGCATCGCCGGTCGGCTGGTCTCGCTGCGCCACCTCGATGGCTTCCCCGACGGGTTGGACGAATGGGGTCCGCCGGTGACGCCGGATGACGCGCTCGATGACCTCATCGGTGCGGCGGCCCGGGTGCTCGCGGCCCGTGACGACGCACCTATCGCGTTCTGCCACGCGGTGACCGCACCTGCGGCCGTACGCCTGGTCTTGCCCGAGCTTTCGAGCGGGCTGCAACGAGCGAGCGTGGCCGCGAGCTGGCAGGTGGTCGGCGGCATCGTCGCCGCCTTCGCATCGCCGCGTCAGGAGGCGGAGAGCGCTGCTGCCGACGTCGACGCCGACGCGCTCCTGCAGACGCTCGACGCGCGCGCGATCGAGAACGGCGACGAACACGTCATCAAGCTGACCGAGGCCGCTGAGCGCGAGTACCGGCGTACCAAGAACCTCACTCTGCTCGTCGGCGCGGATCGATTTCGGGATCGGGCGTCCGCCGGCTGAGGTCGCCGACATCGTGCGTCGTACTCGGCCGGCGGGCCGAGCACCCGATCCGCGGCGGCGACATCGTGCGCCGTACTCGCAAAGGTGGCCTTGATGTGCGAGTAGGGCGCACGATGTCGAACCAGCCGGAGACGTGTGGGTCATCGGGCGCGTCGAATCCCCTGCGCGCGGTCGACATCGCGCACCGACATCGTGCGTCGTACTCGCAAAGGTGGCCTTGAAGTGCGAGTAGGGCGCACGATGTCGACCGGTTGCCGCAGCCGGCCAAATTTCTTTGTGTGGCAGGGGTTTCCGGCCTCAAGAATTGTCGGTGGCTACCGATAACGTGTGTGCATGGACGACGACGGGCAGGCGGTGTGGGGAGCGGTCGCCGCCGTCACGTCCGGCGTGGACGGGCTCGCCACCGAAGACCTGTGGCGGGTCGACGACGACGACCTGCTCGACGTGATGCGGGTCGTCGAGATCCAGGCGCGGCGGTTGTTCGCGGCGTCGCTGCGGCTCGTCGCCGAGGTCGATGATCGCGGGATTTCCGGCGGCCGGGGTGCGTCGTCGACGGCCGCACTGGTGCGGCAGGTCATGCGGATCGGCCCGGGTGACGCCGCTGCGCGGGTCGCGGCCGCAGACGCGGTGGTCGACCGGGTTGGCCCGTCCGCAGAGCCCGTGCCGGCGGCCCTGCCCGCCACTGCAGCCGCGACCCGCGAGGGCAACGTCGACGCCGCACAGCTCCGGGTGATCCTGGGTGTGCTGCGCCGGCTGCCGGCGACCGCGGATGCCGGCACGAGGGCCCACGTGGAGAAGTTCCTGGCCGAGCAGGCGGTCGAGTTCGACGCGAAGCCCCTGGGAGTGATCGGCCGGAGGCTCGTCGCGACACTGGACCCGGACGGGACGCTGGCCGACGACGAGGCCGCTGTCGCGGCGCGGGAGCTCAGCTTCCATCGGGACGCCGACGGCATGATCGTGCTGCGCGGCCGCCTCGACCCCGAGGGCGGCGCGGTGCTGCGGACCGCTCTCGACCCGTTCGCCGGCCCGCGCCCGGCCGGCGACGACGAGCCGGATCCGCGGTCGCCGTCCCGGCGGTCCGCCGACGCGCTGATCGAGCTGGCCCGCCGCGCCCTGACCTCCGGTGAGCTGCCGACCAACGGCGGTCAGCGGCCGCAGGTCGTCGTCACCGTCGATCTCCCGACGCTGCAGAAGCAGATCGAGGCGTCCCGGCCGGGTCTGCTGGACTGGGGCGGGCCGGTCACCGCCGACACCGTTCGGCGGATCGCCTGCGATGCGCAGATCATCCCCGTCGTCCTGTCCGGCGCCGGGGTGCCGCTCGACGTGGGCCGGGCGACCCCCACCGTCCCGGCCGGCATCCGCCGCGCGCTGCTGGTCCGCGACCGCGGCTGTGCGTTTCCGGGCTGCGATCGCCCCCCGACCTGGTGCGACGCCCATCACATGACCCACTGGGCCGACAACGGACCGACGTCAGTGGCGAATCTGGTGCTGCTGTGCGGGCACCATCACCGCACCGTCCACCACAAGGGCTGGCAGGTGCGTCTCGCCGAGGGCCACCCCGAGTTCATCCCGCCGCCCTGGGTCGACCCCACGCGGACCCCACGGCGAAACCGACTCCACGACCTGCCGGAGTTCCCGCGGGCGGGGTGACCCGACCCGCGGGCCGCGCGGTGGGTCAGCGGCCCTGGTTCTTGACCGCCTCGATCGCGGCGGCCGCGGCCTCCGGGTCGAGGTAGCGGCCACCGCGCGTCGACCGGCCGGAGTGCGTCGTCGAGGTCGTAGACGCAGCGGGATGCCGGTCGGGATGTTGAGCCCGACGATGGCCTCGTCGCGACATCCCGTCGAGGTGCTTGACCAGGGCGCGCAGCGAGTTGCCGTGCGCGGCGACCAGCACCGTCCGGCCGGCGCGCAGGTCCGGGACGATCGCGTCGTACCAGTAGGGCAGCATCCGCTCGACGACGTCCTTGAGGCACTCGGTGCGCGGCAGCAGCTCCGGCGGCAGGACGGCGTAGCGCGGGTCGTCGACCTGGCGAGAACTCGTCGTCGTCGCCAGCGGCGGCGGCGGGGTGTCGTAGGAGCGGCGCCAGAGCATGAACTGCTCCTCGCCGTACTGCTCGCAGGGTCTGCTTCTTGTTCTTGCCCTGCAGCGCGCCGTAGTGGCGCTCGTTGAGCCGCCAGCGACCGGCGCACCGGGATCCAGTGCCGGTCGGCGACGTCGAGCGCCAGATTCGGCGGTGCGGATCGCCCGCCGCAGCACGCGACGTGTGCACCACGTCGGGCAGCAGCCTGGCCTCGCCGATGCAGCTCGCCGCCGCGGCGCGCCTCGGCCTCGCCCTTCGGCGGTCAGGTCGACGTCGACCCAGCCGGTGAAGAGGTTCTTCGCGTTCCAGTCGCTCTCGCCGTGGCGGAGCAGGACGAGTCGGTTCGCGGTCATGGCCGACAAGCCTGCCAGAGCCGCGCCGTCCTCCACGCGTCGGAGCTCGCGGGTCGGCGTCAACCGGGTCGCGAAGGCGGCGCAGGTTCGCCAGCGACTCGCCGCGCTTGACCCGCCAGGCCCACTCCCGCCGGATCGACGTCGGCGAAGCCGATCTCCAGCATGGTGTTGAAGTTGTCGTCGGCGTAGCTGAGCACGGTGCCGAGCAGCCGGTCGATCTCGTCGGCGGTCACCGCGTGCAGCGGCGACCCGCCCGACCAGGTAGACGTCGCCGCGCGGGTCGACGCTGAAGGCGACGCCGTACATCCGGGCGTTGCGTTGCAGCAGGAAGTCGTAGAGCTGCTCGCGGTTCTCGTCGGGCTGGCGCATCACGAACGCCTCGACCTGCAGCGCGTGCTCCCCGACGACCAGCCAGCACATGGTGGCGAGCTTCTGGTGCCGGGCAGCGTCACCAGGAACGAGCCCTCGGCGGTGCGCTGATACGCTCAGCTCGCGCTCGTCGAGGGTGTCGCGAAGCACGGCATCGAGCGCCGCCCGGGTGTGGCCGGTCATCGCCGGCCGGCCCGGCGGCGCTCACCTCGCCAGCCCCACCCGGGCGTTGGCCCGGTGGACCAGCGCCTCGCCGATAAGCCGCGAGCAGCCCGTCGACGGTGCGGTCCCAGGCGAAGCTCGCGGCGTGGGCGGGCCGCCCCGCGGACAGCCGGGCGGCCAGGTCCGGGTCGGTGAGGATCCGGTGCACGGCGCGCCGCGATCTGCTCCGGTCGTGACCCGCGGTGAGCAGGCCGGACCGCTCGTCGGCGACCGCCACCGGCAGCCCGCCGACCGGCGTCGCGACGACGGGGGTGCCGCAGGCCTGTGCCTCGAGCGCGGCCAGGCCGAACGACTCGCTGCGGCTCGGGCATGACCATGACGTCGGCGGCCCGGTAGACGTCGGGCAGGCCGTCCCGCGCGACCGGCGGCAGGAACCGCACGGCGTCGCCCAGACCCAGCTCGGCGGCGAGCGCCGGCAGCTCGCGGTCGCCGTAGCCCCGGCCGCTGACCGCCGCCGACCACCGCGACCACGAGCCGGTCGGCCAGGCGCGGGTCGCGCCGGCGCAGCTCGGCGGCCGCGCGGATCAGCACGTCGGGCGCCTTGTGCGGCTGGATCCGCCCGACGAACAGCAGGACGACGGCGTCGGCGGGCAGCCCCAGCCCGGCCCGGGCGGCGGCGCGGTCGACCGGGACGGAACAGGTCGAGGTCGACGCCGGGCGCGACGATCGACACCCGCGCCGGGTCGGCGCCGTAGAGCTCGATCAGCTCGTGCCGCCTCGACCGCGCGTCGCGGCGACCAGCCGGTCGGCCTCGGCGACGATCTGGTCCTCGCCGACGTGCGGACCGCCGGCTCGAGCGGCTCGTCGGCCGAACGCCGGGCGTTCTTGACCTTGGCGAGGGTGTGCGCGGAGTGCACCAGCGGCACGCCCCAGCGGTCGCCGGCCAGCCGGCCGACATGGCCGGAGAGCCAGTAGTGGGAGTGGATGAGGTCGTACCAGCCCGCGTCGTGGCCCGCCTCGGCCCGCAGCAGCCCGGCGGCGAACGCGCAAAGCTGGACGGGCAGTTGCCGGGTGGGCACTCCGCCGAACGGTCCGGCCGAAATGTGCCGGACGAGCACGCCGGGGGCGAGCTCCACGGTCGGCGGGAGGTCGCTGCCGGCCGGCCCGGGTGAAGATCTCGACGGCTACCCCGCGGGCGGCCAGCCGCTTGCGGTCTCGACGACGTAGACGTTCAGGCCACCGGCGTCGCCGCCACCGGGCTGCTCCAGCGGCGAGGTGTGCACCGACAGCACCGCGATCCGGCGCGGCAGTCCCCGGCGGGAGAGCTCCCCGAGGCGGCCACGAACATCCGGTCGACGGCACGAGCACCTCCGGGTCGACATGGGTCACGGCTCTCTCAACGCCGTACCGCCTCAGATCCTGCCCCATGCCCCGTCGACCCGCATCGGCGACATGGCAGGATGAGGCCATGACCACTCCCGGATCCCCCCCACCGGTCGCTCTCGTCACCGGCGCCAGCAGCGGTATCGGGGCGGCGAGCGCCCGCCGGCTCGCCGCCGACGGCTTCCACGTCGTACTCGGGGCCAGACGGCGGGACCGGCTCGACACCCTCGCCAAGGAGATCGGCGGCACGGCGCTGACTCTCGACGTCACCGACCAGGCGTCGGTGGACGAGCTGGTCGAGGCGGTTCCGGAGTGCCGGGTGCTGGTCAACAACGCCGGCGGCGCCAAGGGCCTCGACCCGATCGAGAACGCCGACCCGGACGACTGGGCCTGGATGTACGACGTCAACGTGCTGGGCACGCTGCGGGTGACCAAAGCGATGCTGCCCGCCCTGGAGCGCAGCGGCGCCGGTCACGTCGTCGTGATGAGCTCGACCGCCGGCCGGATCGTCTACGAGGGCGGCGCCGGCTACACCGCGGCCAAGCACGGCGCCACGGCACTCGCCGAGACCCTGCGGCTCGAGCTGTCCGGCGAAGCCCGTACGGGTCAGCGAGATCGCCCCCGGCATGGTGCGCACCGAGGAGTTCGGGCTGGTCCGCTTCGGCGGCGACGCGGAGAAGGCGGCGCTCGGTCTACGCCGGCGTCCGCGAGCCGCTGACCGCCGAGGACATCGCCGACTGCGTCGCGCTGGGTCGTCACCCGGCCCCCGCACGTCGACATCGACCTGATCGTGGTCAAGCCGCTGGCCCAGGCCGCCCAGCACAAGGTCCACCGCGAGCCCTGACCCAGCGCCCGCCCCCGCGCTCGCGCTCGCTCATTTGGCTTGAACGTCACGTTCATGCCGCTAGAAGGCTTGAACGTGACGTTCAAGCCAAATGGAGAGGCGGTGTGGCGCGGCGGGCGGCGGGGCTGGGCGGCGGGGCTGGGCGGCGGGGCTGGGCGGCGGTCAGTCGAGGGTGACGCCGACCAGGCGGGGCTCCGGGCGCAGGGTCACCCCGAACCGGTCGCGTACGCCGTCGCGGATCTCCCGGGCCAGCGCGAGGAGTTCGGTCGTGGTGCCGCCGCCGCGGTTGGTGATCGCCAGGGTGTGCTTGCCGGAGACGGCGACCCGGCCGACCCGCTGGCCCCTGGTGAAGCCGGCCCGCTCGATCAGCCACGCCGCCGACAGCTTGGTGGTGCCGTCCTCCCCGGGCCAGTGCGGGTAGGACGTCCCGGGCGCCAGGCCCGCCTGCACGGCGTCGACCTGGGCCGCGGTGAGGATCGGGTTGGTGAAGAACGACCCGGCGCTCCAGGTGTCGTGATCCTCGGGATCGAGCACCATGCCCTTGCCGCGGCGCAGTTCCAGCACCGCCGTGCGCACCTCGCCGAGCGGCGCGCAGCTGCCCTGGTCGATGCCCAGCCGCCGGGCCAGCTCGGCGTAGCGCACCGGCAGGGACTCTGCCTGGCGGCGCAGCGAGAAGCAGACGGACAGCACGACATAGCGGTCGGAATGCTTGAAGCGGCTGTCCCGGTAGCCGAACCCGCAGTCCGCCGTCGCGAGCTCCCGTTGCACGCCGTCGGTGCGGTCCCAGACCCGCACGGAGGTGATCGTCTCGTCGATCTCCTGGCCGTAGGCGCCGACGTTCTGCACCGGGGTGGCCCCGACGAGTCCCGGGATGCCGGACAGGCACTCCCAGCCGGCCCATCCCTCGTCGACGGAGCGGGCCACCAGCGCGTCCCACGGCTCGCCGGCCTGGACGTCGAGCCCGACCCGGTCGCCGTCGACCGTGACGACGACGCCACGGGACCGCATGAGGACGGCCGACCCCGGCCACCCGGAGTCGGCGACGACGAGGTTGCTCCCGCCGCCGAGCAGCAGCACTCCGGTCCCCGTGGCGTCGGCCGCCCGGACCGCGGACAGCAGTTCGTCCGCCGTCGCGACCTCGACGAGGGTGGCGGCCGGGCCGCCGAGCCGGAGTGTGGTCAGCGGCGCCAGCGGGACGTCGGCACGCTCGAGCACCCAGCTACCGTAGCCGCCCGGGCCGCCGAGGAGGATTGTCGCCATGAACCCACAGGACCACACGCACCTCGTCAACAACGGCAAGCGGGACATGACCGTCGACGAGCTGGCCCGCATGCAGCCGGGCATGGATCGCCTGATGGCCGAGGTCGGCCCGCGGGTGCACCGCCTCTACTACGCCGGCAAGGCCGGAAACTGGCCGCTGGCCACCTACTTCTACAAGTCGGTCGTGAAGCAGTTGCGGCTGTGCGCGCAGAGCCGGCCGAAGTACGAGCCGCAGATGACCGCGTTCGTCGAGCAGGACTGCGCACCGGTGCGGGCCGCGATCGCCGCCCGGGACGGCGCCGCGTTCGACGCGGCCTACGACGCGATGGTGCGGCGCAGCAACGACTACCACGTCGAGTTCGGCAAGCCCTACATCTCCTGGCGCACACCGCCGCAGCCGCCGGACGACCTCGACCTCACCGCCGGGATGGGCTGACCCGCGTCAGCTCCCGGCGAGGGCGCGCTCGAAGGCGTCGTACGCCGTGCCGTCGAAGAGCACGAACCGGACGTGCGTGACGTCCGTCCCGGCATCCCGGACCGCCGCCACAGCGACCTGTGCGCCGTCCTCGAGCGGCCACCCGTAGATCCCCGTGGACACGGCGGGAAAGGCCACCGTGCGCGCGCCGACCTCGTCGGCCACCCGCAGCGACTCGACGTAGCAGGACCGCAACAGCGGGGTGCGATCCTCGCGCTTCGCCCAGACCGGCCCGACCGTGTGGATCACCCAGCGGGCCGGCAGCCGACCACCGGTCGTCGCCACCGCCCGGCCGGTGGGCAGACCGTCCCGGTAGCGCCCGACGCGAAGCTTCTGGCACTCGGCCAGGATGTCGGGACCGCCCCGGCGGTGGATGGCTCCGTCTACCCCACCTCCCCCCTGCAGCGACCGGTTTGCCGCATTGACGACGGCATCAACCTGCTGCTCGGTGATGTCTCCGCGCACCAGCGAGATCTCCATGCCCTCCAGGGTGCCAAGTGCCGGCGAGCCTCGCCCGGCCCGGTCCGCTAGCGTGACCGCCCGACGTCCCCGGCAGAGAACATCCGAGGTGCCCGTGCGCAGGTTCGACCCGGCCGTGCTCCATGGGCGCCGGATCGAGGTGTCCGGGGCCGATCTGGTGCTGGTCGCCGGCGCGGTCGTCGCCGGATCGGTGACCAGCCAGGCGACGTACACCCAGGCGGGTGCCGCCCTGCTGATCGCCGCGGTCGTGATGCTGGCCGCCGGCCTGATCCGGGCCGGCTCGGCGCTGCGCCCGCACCGCTGGGCGATCGCGTTCGCCTACCTCGTCAGTGTGGTCGTGCAGATCGTCAAGCCGCCGCTGGACAACGTGCACGGCAACGTGACCCTGCGGGTCGCGGTCGGATTCGGCATCGCGGCCACCGTCGCCGCGGCGGCAGGTCTGCTCCGTGCCCGGCCGGTCGTCGTGGCCGTCGCGATCGCCCTGACCGCTGTCTCCTACGTCCTCGTCGTCGCCGGCGGTACGCCGATCATCGACGTCTGGGTGATCCTGCAGCAGTCGTCGCTGGGGGTGGTGCACGGCCTGAACCCCTACGTCCTGCACTTCTCCGGGGTGCCGCCCGGGCAGACCTCCGGCTGCTTCAACTACCTGCCGGCGACCTTCCTGCTGCCCGTGCCGGGCCGGCTGATCGGGGACGTGCGCTGGGTCGAGGCCGCCGCGACGCTTGCCGCGGTGGTCGTCCTCGTCCTGCACGTGCGCGGCACCGCGCACCGCGACCCGCGGTGGATCGCCCTCGCCCTCCTGCTCGGGGTGCTGCCGGGCACGCTGTACGACGTCCAGCAGGCGTGGAACGAGACGCTGCTGCTGGCCGCGCTGGTGATCGCCGCCGTACTGCTCGCCTCCGGTCGCGGCTGGTGGGCGGTCCTGCCGCTGGCGGTCGGGCTCGCGACCAAGCAGCACCTGGTGCTGCTGCTGCCGCTGGTGTGGTGCTGGCCGGGTCTCGGCCCGCGCCGGACCGCCGCCGCGGTCGGCGGCGCGGCGGCGATCGCCGCCCCGTGGCTGATCCTCGACTACGGCCGGTTCCAGACCTGCACTGTCGACTTCTTCCTCCGCATCGCCCCGCGCGGGACCTCGCTGTCGGTGTGGCATTGGGTCCCGTCCGCCGTACACCTGCCGGTGCTGCTGGCGGCCCTGGCGGTCGGCTACGTGGTCGCGCTCCGCTGGGTCCCGCGCAGCGCGGGCGGCCTGCTCATCGGCAGCGCCATGGTGTTCGCCTGCTTCGACATCCTGAACAAGCAGAGCTTCCTCAACCAGTGGCTGTTCGTCGCCCAACTGCTGGTCGCCGGCCTGGCCCTGCACGGGGCGGCGCAGAGCCGGGAGGCCGCGGTCAGTCGATGATCCGGACCCGCAGCCGGCGGAACCCCTTGCCCTTGTTCTCCACCTTCGCCACCTCGATCCCGCCGATGAACTTCGTCGACGCGACGTGGGTGCCACCGTCGGCCTGGGTGTCGAGGCCGACGATGTCGACAATGCGCACCTCGGCGAGGTCGGGCGGCAGGAGGTTGGTCGCCGTCCGGATGATGTCGGGGATGGTGAACGCCTGATCGCGCGGCAACGTCGTCACGTCGATCCGCCGGTCGGCGGCGACCTCGGCCGCGCACGCCGCGGCGATCCGGTCCTTGAACCCGGCGGGGACCTCGGGGAGATTGAAGTCCATCCGGGCGGTCAGCGGCTCCATGTTGCCGCCGGTCACCAACGCACCGAAGTCGCGGTAGACCACACCGGAGAGCAGGTGCAGCGCGGAGTGCGTACGCATCAGCGCCGTACGCCGGTCGTCCTCGACGGCGCCGCGGACCGCCGTACCGGGCTGCGGGACCGGGTCGCCGTCGGCGGGCAGCAGGGAGAGGTCGTCGCCCTTGCGCACCCCGACGATGCGGGTCTGCACGCCGCCCCACAGCAACACGCCGTGGTCGGGGGGTTGCCCGCCGCCGCCGGCGTAGAACGCCGAGCGGTCCAGCACGATGCCGGTCTCCGGGTCGGCGGCGAGGACGGTCGCGTCCCATTCCCTCAGGGTCTGATCGACAAGCTCGAGCCGGTGGGTGCGTCCGTGCAGATCGCTGGCCATCCGGCCACCTTAGGACGCGGCCGCTACCAGCGGCCCGGACCGCCGCCGCTCTGGATCTCCCGGACCGCCGGACGGACGTCGACGAGGTAGACGATCGAGCCGATCAGCCCGGCGATGCCGAAGAAGCTGAGGACGCCGAAGAGGAAGACGATCAGGGCCGCGACGGTGGTGATGGCGAGCCAAGCGGGCTTGTTCAGCTTGCCGGCGGCGACGAAGGACGGGGTCTTGCGGGTCGCGCAGTCGATCAGCGCCCACAGCTGCAGCCCCAGGCAGGCGTACTGGACGACCGCGAGGAGCGACCCGGAGAGGTTTCCCACCGGCCCAGGGTACGGCGTCCGCGGCACCTGCGCCCGCGTCGATCTCCGCCCGGCCGGCGGCCGGGTGAACCCGGCACGGCGGGGAAACGTGCCAGGGGATAGAAGGCCTGATCGGCAGGCCCGAAATACGGGGATTCCACAATGCATTCGCGTTACACCGAACACCGCCTGACCACGTCCGATCCATCCGAGCCGAGGGGTCGGCGGCCGCGGTGGCGATGGCTCGTTCCCGCGGCCGCCGCAGCCGGGGCGATCGCCCTCGTGGCCGCCGGGTGCGGGTCGAGCACCTCGAGCACGGGACAGTCCAACGCCGGCGCCGCCACCGCCGCGTCCTCGGTCGTCGCCGTCCGCACGGTTCCCGGCGCCGGAAAGGTGCTCGTGGACTCCTCGGGGCACACGCTCTACAGCGCGCAGCAGGAGACCGGCGGGATGATCCACTGCACCGGCTCATGCGTCGCCGTCTGGGTGCCGCTGACGACGTCCGGCACCTCGATGACCCTGCCCAGCGGCGTGACCGGGCACCTCACGACGATCAAGCGCCCGGACAGCGGGAAGATGCAGCTCGCCTACGGCGGGAAGCCGCTCTACACCTTCAAGCTGGACGGCTCAGCCGGTCAGGCGAAGGGCAACGGCGCGCACGACGCCTTCAACGGCAACGCGTTCAGCTGGCGGGCCGCGGTGGTCGCCGGGGGCGCTGCTGCTCCGGCCCCGAGTCCGTCCTCGACGGGTGGCGGCGGCAACTACTGACCCACCACCGGCCGGCCCACCGCCGGTCCTGACGCCGACGATCCCCCCGGAGCACCTCGCTCCGGGGGGATCGTCGCCGTCTGATCAGCTCTTGGTCGGCTTGCGGGTCGCCTTGGTGGTCGCGGTGCTGCGCCGCGGAGCACTCTTGCGCGCCGTCGCCGCCCGCCCGGTACGCCGGGCGGATGCGCTGGCCTTGTGGGTCTTGTCCCGCGCGGTGTCCGCGGTCGCGTCGACGTCGTCCATGACCTGCTCGAAGCGGGCTTCGGCCGTGCGGCCCTCGGGGCTGCGGCGTACCTGCGCCACGACCTGGGCGCCGCGCCGGGCGAAGTAGTCGTAGGCGTCCTTCGCCTGCTCGCCGTAGGCCTCGGCCATGGCGCGGACCCCGGCCGGGGTGATCTGCTGCGCCCGGTCGGGGAGACCGCCGGCGGTCTCCTGCAGTCGCTTGGCGCGGGCCTGCGCCTCGGTCTGGACGGCGGCGATCCGCTTCAGCGCCAGGTCGGAGGCTCCGACCCAGGCGTAGAACGGCTTGCGCGCGTCGCCGATGGCGGCCCGGCCCTGGGCGACCATGGCCTCGCCGGCCTTGCGGGCGTCAGTGCTGAGGGACATCGTCGATCTCCTTGTACTCAGGCGGTCGTCCCGCCGTGGTGTCGTGGTCGGTGGCTGCGCTGTGGTTCGGGGCTGCGCTGTGGTTCGGGGCTGCGCTGTGGTTCGGGGCTGCGCTGTGGTTCGGGGCTGCGCTGTGGTTCGTGGCGGCGTTCTCCCGGCAGAACGACTCGTAGATCTCCACCAGCACCTGCCGCTGCCGCTCGGAGATCCGCGTGTCGCGCAGGATCGAGGCGATGACCTCGACGTCGCCGTCGCGTTCCTCGAGAATCCCCGCCTGCACGTAGAGGGTCTCCGCGGAGATCCGTAGCCCTTTGGCGATCTGCTGCAGGATCTCGGCGCTCGGCCGGCGCAGTCCCCGCTCGATCTGGCTGAGGTAGGGGTTGCTCACGCCGGCAAGTTTGGCCAACTGGCGAAGTGACACCTGCGCGGCGCGGCGCTGCTCGCGGATGTAGTCGCCGACTTCACCAACCGACAGTGCGGGCATCGCCACACCCCCTCCGGGTCGCGTCCGTGCTGTTACCGCAGCCCACGGTAGCCCGCTGTGCTAGCTCCTGCAAGCAGGTAGCTAGCACACGCGGGTATACCCCGCCGGAAATCTTCGTACGACGGGGAATGCCGGACGGGGGGCCCCGGTTGGCACCCTTGGCCGGCCCGATTCATGCCCCCGGGCCTCACCTTCTGCCGCTTCGAGCGGCCACTCGCCGAGAGGCGGCTGTCGGGCCGGTCGCACGATCGCGGCCCCGCCCTGACCTTGTCGGGCGGGGCCGCGGTCGGTTTCGGCCCAAACCGGCATCGACCGGCCGCTACCGTGATTGCAGAGGCCGATGTGGCCGACGCGGCCGACCCGCTCCCCGGCCCCACGACACGACCGGACTGACGATATGACCGATTCCGCGCAGCGCAGCCGCGCACATTGCGGTCCTCGAGCGAAAGGGGCCGCGATGGCCTGGATCCTGCTCGTCCTCGCCGGGTTGTTCGAGATCGGGTTCGCGATATTCCTCAAGCAGAGCCACGGGATATCCCGGCTGTGGCCGACGGTCGGGTTCGCGGTCTGCGCGCTGATCAGCTTCGGCCTGCTGACCTTCGCCCTCAAGGGGCTCGAGGTCGGCCCGGCCTACGCGGCCTGGACCGGGATCGGCGCCGCCGGCACCGCGATCGTCGGCATGATCGCCCTCGACGAGACCATCTCCACCGTCAAGGTGGTCTCGATCATCCTCGTGCTCATCGGCGTGATCGGGTTGAACCTCTCGGGGGTCAATGCCTGACCATGGGGCCGGCCGCCGACCTCACCTGCCCGGCTCGACCTGCACCTTCAACCCGCCGCGGGCCCGGACGCGATCGAGGGCCCGCTCGAAGTCGTCCAGCCCGAACCGGTCGGTGATCATCGCGCCGGCGTCGACCGCCCGCGCGGCCAGCAGCCGCATCGCCGGCTCGAAGGTGGAGAGGACCGCCATCGACCCGACGATGGTGATCTCGTCGTTGTAGACCCGGTACGGCGACACCGCGATCCGGGCGTCCGCGGGGGCGACTCCGAAGACCATGAACGTGCCGCCCCGGCTCACCGCGCCGAGAGCCGCCTGCGCGGCGGCCGGGACACCCGTCGCGTCGATGACGTAGTCGAAGCCATCCGGCTCGTCGGCCACCGCGTCCTCGACCGAGGCTGCCGTCGCATCCGCGCCGAGCCGGCCGGCGACCGTGAGCCGGCCGGGGTCGGTGTCGACGGCCGTCACCGTGGCGGCACCGGCCCGCCGGGCGAGCTGGGCCAGCAGCAGGCCCATCGTCCCGGCGCCGATGATGAGCAGCGTCGACCCCGGCGGCATGCTCAGCCGGCGCAGCCCGTGTACGGCGCACGAGATGGGCTCCACCAGCGCGGCCTCGCCGAAGGACAGGTGATCGGGCATCAGGTAGGCGTTGGCCGCCGGCACCGCGACGTACTCGGCGAAGGCGCCGTCGACGGTGTCGCCGATCGCACCCCAGCGCTCGCAGAGGTTGCCGCGCTGACGACGGCACTGCCGGCACCGGCCGCAGAACAGCGACGGGTCGACCGCCACCCGGTCGCCCTCCTCGAGCCCGGACACGCCCGATCCCAGCGCGGCGACCTCGCCGGCGAACTCGTGGCCGGGGATGATCGGGTACGGCGTGGGCGGGAACTCGCCGGCGGCGATGTGCAGGTCTGTGCCGCAGACGCCGCAGGCTCGCACCGCGACCACGATCTGGCCCGGGCCGGGCGTCGGGTCCGGCACGTCGGCAACGCGGATCTTTCCGGGTTCGTCGAGCACCACGCCGCGCATGGGTCCTCCAGGTCGTCGTCGTCCGGTCCGGGCTTCTCTGGGTGCCGGTGTCTCTGGGTGCCGGTGTCTCTGGGTGCCGGTGTCTCTGGGTGCCGGTGTCGATGGGACACCATAGGGTGCCCGGTCCGGCGCCGCCCATCGGCTCGGACCAGGATGGGTGGATGAGTGCCGGTATCCGCGGGGTGAACGCGCTCACCGCCCGGTGGGCACAGGCCCGCGAAGGGACCTCGACGACGCTGTCCGGCCTGGGCGTGTGGCCACTGCTGGCATTGCTGGCGCCGGGGGCCGACGACACCGTCCGCGCCGAACTGGAAGGGGCGACCGGAGTCGCGGCGGCCGGGTCCGGTGCAGCCGCCCGCGAACTGCTGGACCTGCTCTCGGGCACCGCCGCCGTCCGAGCCGCACTCGGGCTGTGGACCCGGGCCGAGCTACCGCTCGAGCCGGCGTGGGTCGACCAGCTGCCCCCGGCCACCCGCGGCACCCTCACCGGCGACCCGGCCACCGACACCGCGGCCCTCGACGCCTGGGCCGACCGTGAGACCGACGGCCTGATCGAGCGCATGCCGATCACCCTCGACGCCGACATCGCGCTGGTCCTGGCCAGCGCACTGCTGGTCCGCACCGAGTGGGAGCACCTCTTCGCGGACGGCCGGTGGCCCGTGGACCACGGACCGTGGGCGGGCAGCACACTTGCGACGCTCACCCGTACGACCACCGACCTGGACGACGTCTACGTCGCCGACACGGCCGCCGGACCGCTCTCCGTCACCCGGGTCGCCGGGTCGGACGGGATCGACGTCCATCTCGTCATCGGCGAGGAGCACCGGCCGGCCGGTGACGTGCTCGCCGCGGGAATCGGGGCGATCGGGGACGACGTACCCCGCACATGCGGCGCAGCCCTGGCCGACGGTGAGCCCGGACCCGGTGTCCAGGTCCGGCAGGCGCCGTCCGCCTCGGGGACCCCGACGGTGCGGCTGCGGACGGTGCGGTTCACGGTCGACGGGGACCACGACCTGCTCGGCCACGCCGAGCTCTTCGGCCTGGCGACGGCCCGTGAGGGCGGTCACTTCCCCGGGGTGAGCGCCCGACCGCTCGCCCTCGGGCAGGCACAGCAGCGGGCCACCGCGACGTTCAGTGCCCGCGGCTTCGAGGCCGCCGCGGTCACGGCGATGGCGATGCCGACGGCCCGAGCCGTCCGGGAGCGCACCGCGCGCCGGGTGGACGTGAGCTACGACCGGCCGTTCGGTTTTGTCGCCACCCACCGGCCCACCGGGCTCGTGCTGGTCGCGGGGTGGGTGGCCGACCCCGACCCATGGCGCGAGCCGGAGCTCTGACCGCTCAGCCCGCCTCGACGGCCCCGGATCACGGCCGCCCTCTCGCTCAGCTGGCCTCGACCGCCCGGATCACGGCCGCCATGTCCTTGTCACCGTGGCCCTGCTCGACGGCCCGGGCGAATGCGGCCGCGACGGCGTCGACGAGTGCTGAGTCGATGCCGGCCGAGCCCGCCGCCGTGGCGATGAGTCCGCCGTCCTTCGCCGCCCCGTCGATCGAGAAGCTCGTCGGGAAGTCGCCCGCCAGCATCGCCGCGCCCTTGATGTGGGCGTAGGGGCTGTCTGTCGGACTGCCCTCGATCGCCTCGAGGAAGCGCGCCGGATCCACCCCGAGCGCCCGGGCCAGCGCGATCGACTGGGCCGTGCCCACGGTGAGCACCTGCACCCAGGCGTTGACGACCAGCTTGAGTCGGCTCGCCACACCCGCCGGTCCGACCCACAAGGTGCGCGCACCGATCGCGTCCAAGACCGGCGCGGCGTCGGCCCGGGCGTCCTCGGGACCAGATGCGAGCACGATCAGTTTTCCTTGCTCTGCGGGCTGTTTCGTGCCGAGCACCGGTGCGTCGAGGTAGCGCCATCCGCGCTTGTCCGCGATCGCGGCGAGCCGCTCGGCACCCTCCACCCCGACCGTGCCGGTCTGCAACCACAGCGTCCCGGCCGGTGCGTCGACCTCGTCGAGCACAGCGATGGTGCTGTCCGCGTCGAAGAGTGCGGTCACCAGGATGTCCGCCCCGGCCACCGCCGCACCCGGTGTGTCCGCCACGGTGATGCCGTCGGCGGCGAGCGGCTCGGCCTTCGCCCGGGTGCGGTTCCAGACCCGTACCAGCAGGCCCTCCCGCGCCATGCTTCGCGCCATCCCGGCGCCCATGATCCCGGTGCCCAAGAGCGCCACCGTCGTGTCCGCCATGTCGATGCCTCCTCGTCGGGCGTGTGCCCGTCCCAGTCTCGCCGCAGCGCCGCCCCCGGCGTCGGGCATACCTCTTGTGCCAAGGCACCGCCGCCCGGCGCCCATTCCCGGGCCGCCGTACGATGATCGAGGCGATGGAGCTCGCCACCAACCGCCCACCGTCGGGCCGATGGCTCCTGGTGAGGCTGAGGAGAGCCCGGCGATGTCCCGTCGACGACTCGACATCCTGGCGGCAATCGCCCTCGGGGGCGCGATCGGCGCCGTCGCCCGCTACGGCCTGATGCTGGCGCTTCCGACGCGGGTGGGCCGTTTCCCGTGGGGCACGTTCACGATCAACGTGTCGGGCAGCCTCGTGCTCGGCCTGCTGCTCGTCCTGCTCGCGGAGCGGTTCCCGCCCAGCCGCTACGCCCGGCCGTTCATCGGCACCGGGGTGATCGGCGCCTACACCACGTTCTCGACGTACGCCGTCGAGACCGATCTACTGGTGCGCAACGGACATCCTGGTGTCGCCGCCGGGTACGCGCTCGGCAGCCTCGCCGCCGGCCTGATCGCGGCATGGGCCGGCGTCGTCGCCGGCCGGGCGCTCGCTGGACTGGGGAGGACGTGAGATGACCCGCGAGGAGCCCGACCGGGCCCGCCGGCTGTGCGTCTTCGTCGGCGAGACCGACCAGTGGAACCACCGGCCGCTCTACGCCGAGATCGTGCACCGGGCGCACAAGGCGGGGTTGGCCGGCGCCACGGTGCTGCACGGCATCGAGGGCTTCGGCGCGTCCCACCGGGTGCACACGATGCGGCTGCTGAGCCTCGCCGAGGACCTGCCCTGCATGGTCGTCATCGTCGACAGTGCGGAACGGATCGAGGCGTTCCTCCCGCAACTCGACGAGATCGTCACCGAGGGTCTCGTCGTCCTCGACGACGTCGAGGTCATCCGGCGCGACTCAAGCGGACCGTCGTGACGTTCCTCGTCGTCGCGCTGGCCGCGGCGGTCGGCGCGCCCCTGCGCTACCTCGTCGACTCCTGGGTGCAGTCCCGGCTCGACGGGGTCTTTCCGTGGGGCACCCTCACGGTCAACGTCACCGGGTCGGTGCTGCTCGGCCTGGTCACGGGCCTGGCCCTCTTCCACGGCTTCCCCGCGACCCCGAAACTGCTGATCGGCACCGGCTTCTGCGGCGCCTACACGACGTTCTCGACCTTCGCGGTGGAGACGGTGCGGCTCGGCGAGGAGGGGTCGACCGTCGAAGCCTTCGGCAACGTCGTGACCAGCACCGTGGCGGCACTGCTCGGCGCCGCCGCCGGCCTCGCCCTCGCCGCGGCGCTCTGACGACTCGCTTCCCCGCGCTCCCCGACTCCATGATCGTGATCGGATTTAGCCGCGAAACGCCGTGCGAAACCGATCACGATCAATCCCCTCCCACTCATGATCAAGAGCGGATCCGGGTGCGACACGCCGTACGGATCCCCTCTTGATCGTGGGGGCGGCGGCGAGTGTGGGAGAGGGCGCGGGTCAGAGGCCGATTCGGCGCAGGGCGAGGTCGGCGACCACCTCGATACGGCGGCCCACCCGCCAGCGTCCGGCGGTGAGCGCGAAGTCGCGCCGGTCCACCCGGGCCCGCAGCCGCAGCCGGCAGGTGTCGCCGGTGCCGTCGGCGGGGGTGACCGGGGCGACCAGGCGGATGCCGTCGGTGAGCCCGCGCATCGTCAGGAGTCCCGACCCGCTCCACCGGCCGTGCTCGTCCGGATGGCCGTCGCAGATCCGCAGCCTGATCTCGGGGCAGCGGATCACATCGAGGAAGTCGGCGGACATCAGCCGCAGCAGGGCGCGGCGGTGGGCGCAGTCGAGCGTGCCGAGACCAACCCACACCGCACCGTCGGTCGGGGTTCCCGACGTCGATGCGACCTGGACGTGGCCTGAGACCTCCCGGCTGACGACGTCGATGCCGCGCCCGATGTGGTGCCGGAACCGCAGGATCGCCGAACTTCCCTCGTCGGCCATCCAGACCCCGGGCGGCACCAACCCAGGGCCGGAGAGACCGGATACACCGAAGCTGTCATCCCGCACCGCACTCACCCCGCTGCCGAGAAGTCCACCCAAACTGTAGCCTCCCCCGGGCCCGGCGGGGAGTTCAGCGAGGTCCGAACGCACCGGGAAGCAGGCGCACCTCACCCACGTCCCGCCCGCCGCCGCGTACCGGCGACCGGGCCAGGCCGGCCAGGGCGTGCGGATCGACCCCGAGCCGGACCAGGGCGCCGATCAGCGCCGGCATCCGGGCCCGCACCGCTCCGTCGTCGATCTTCACCACGGCGGCGGCGCCGGACGGGAGCGCTGCGGCGTGCACGCCCTCGGCACCGCCCTTCATCAGCAGGCCGGGTACGGCGTCCATCGCCACCGTGTCCTCCCGCCCGGTCCCGGCGACCAGCCGGGGGTGGGCGCGCATGGCGTCGGCGACCCGGCGCTCGGGCGTCCCGGGATCGGCGGTGACCAGGCGGGAGAAGGCCCCGGCCAGCCCGGCCAGGGTCAGCGTCATCACCGGCGCGCCGCACCCGTCGACACCGACGGCGGCCACCCGCTCGGCGCCGAGTTCCTCGATCGTGGAGCGGATCAGCCGCTGCAGCGGGTGATCCGGGTCGACGTACCCGTCGGTCGGCCAGCCGGCGGCGACGCAGGCGAGCAGCATCCCGGTGTGCTTGCCGGAGCAGTTCATGAACACCCGGCTCGGCGCGATCCCGGCCCGGATCGCCGCGGTGCGGGCCGCCCGATCGGCCGGGAGGTCGGGCGGGCAGGCGAGCGCCTCCTCGGTCAGCCCGGCCCGGTCCAGCAGGCCGCGCACCCGGTCGACGTGTACGTCCTCCCCGGTGTGCGATCCGGCCACCAGGGCAAGGTCGGCATCGTCGACCTGCATGCCGGCCCGCAGCATGGCCAGCGCCTGCAGCGGTTTGTTGGACGACCGGGGGAAGACGGGCACCCGGGTCTCCCCCACCTCGACCAGCGGCGTGCCGTCGGGGCCCATGGCGAACACCGACCCGCGGTGGATGCACTCGACGAAGCCGGACCGCACCACCTCGACCAGCGGCCGGCCGGCCGGGCCGGCGGAGTCGACGGACGCCGGAGCCAGCTCCTGGGTCTGCTCAGCCACGGTCCGCCGCCACCCGCCGATCCTTGATCCCGAGCAGCGCGCGGGCGTCGGCCGTTCCCATCGGCGGCCGTTGCGCGATCTTGGCCAGCCCGAC
The DNA here is from genome assembly GCA_963828605.1 of uncultured Actinomycetota bacterium. Classification (GTDB taxonomy): domain Bacteria; phylum Actinomycetota; class Actinomycetes; order Mycobacteriales; family QHCD01; genus DASXJE01. The sequence goes on from CAWHER010000001.1 coordinate 2,000,146, forward strand.
GGCACGGGCCACCAGTTGGCTGTTGTCGCGTACCGGCTCTCCCCTGGCGTAGCTCAACGTGTCCTCCATCCCGACCCGCAGGTGACCGCCCGCGGACAGGCTGGCGAGCATCACCGGGATCGTCGTACGGCCGACCCCCGTCGCCGAGAAGGTGGCGCCCTCGGGCAGCAACCTGGTCGCGGCGACGAGCGCATCGGTCGTCCCGGGCATTCCGCCCGGCACCCCCATCACGAAGTCGCAGTGCACGTGCCCGCCGTACGGCGCCCCATGCCGGTCGAGCAGGCGGTGCAGCGTCGCGAGCTGGCCGAGGTCGAAGATCTCGTACTCCGGGACGATCGCCCGCTCCCGCATGGCCTCGTGCAGCGCGACGATGAACTCCCAGCGGTTGAGGAAAACGTCGTCGCCGAAGTTGACGGTGCCCATGGTGCAGCTCGCCGCGTCGGGTTCGGCGTCGAGCACGCGCAGCCGGTCGGCCTCCGGATCGGTGACCGCGCCGCCGGAGGACAGCTGAACGACGAGGCCGGTCTGCTCGCGCAGCGCCGCCACGGTCGCCCGGAGCCGACCGAGGTCGAGCGTGGGCGCCGCGGCCTCGTCGCGGATGTGGACGTGGACCACGGCGGCGCCGATGTGCTCGGCGTCCCGCGCGGCGTGCACCAGTTCGTCGAGGGTCACCGGCAGCCCCGGCGCGTCGGCCTTGGCGGTCTCGGCGCCGGTCGGCGCGACGGTGATGAGCGTCGCGGCGGTGGTTGGGGTCGCGGTCATGAGGGCGATGCTCGCATCCGGGCGCGGGCTCAGTCGATCGCGGCCGGTACGTCGCCGGCCAGCAGCGTCGCGTCATCGGGCACCGAGCGCTTCACGAGGGCGAGCGCGACCGGGCCCAGGTCGTGGTGGCGCACCGCCGTACCGACGAAGCCGATCTGGCGGCCGTCGAGAGTCACCGGGGCGCCGTGCGCGGGCAGCGTCTCCTGGGATCCGTCCAGGTGCAGCAGGACCATCCGCCGCGGCGGCCGGCCCAGGTTGTGCACCCGGGCGACCGTCTCCTGCCCGCGGTAGCAGCCCTTGTCGAGGTGCACCGCGACCCCGATCCAGCCCACCTCGTGCGGAATGGTGCGGTGGTCGATCTCGGCACCCTCGCGCGGGCGACGGGACTCGACCCGCAGCGCCTCGAACGCCCAGGTCCCGGCCGGTCGGGCACCGGCCGCGGTGAGCCGCTCGGCGGTCGGGGCCAGCTGCCCGCGGGGCACCAGCAGATCGGCGGCGTCCGGAGCCGGCCAGGGCATCCGGCGGGCCCAGCCACCGTCGGGAAGCGCCGCGACGTCGTACGGCGTGGCCGCCTTCACCTGCAGCGCGGCGAGAATGTCCGGGGTGCGGGGGCCGACCACACTGAGCAGCGCCCAGTCGTCCGTCACGTCGACGGGGTCGACCCGGAGGAAGAACCGCATCGAGTCCAGGTAGCCGAGCAGCGACCCGGCGGCGCCCGGCTCGACGTCGAGCCAGGTGCGGCCGCCGATCTCGGCGACCTGCATGTGGTGCTCGACGTGCCCGTGCGGGGTCAGTACGAGCGCCTCGGTGCCGCGTCCATCGGGGAGGTCGGTGAGGTGCTGGCTGGTCAAGCTGTGCAGCCAGGACAGCCGGTCGTCGCCCGGAACGGCGAGGACACCGCGGTGACTGCGGTCGACCCAGCCGGCGTCCTCGGCGAGCGCCCGCTGCTCCCGGGACGGGTCACCGTAGTGCCAGGCGACCCCCTCGTCGGGCGGCTCGGCGGCCACCGCGCCGGGGCGGTCGAGCAGGGGCGAGCGGTAGGAGGTCACACCCCAGTATCGCCGGTACGCCGCCGGCCATTCCCGGGGCGGCCGCGCGCCCTCTCATTCCGCATCAACGTGACGTTTCGTCCGGGCGGTGCGGGCTCAGGGCCCGCCACTACGCTGCGCAGGCGTGAGTGACCATGTGCTCGGTGTCCTGGGTGCCGGCCTGGTCGACCCGGCCGCACCTCTGCTGCGGGTCGACGACCTGGGCGTGCTGCGCGGCGATGCGGTGTTCGAGACGCTCCGCCTGCACGACGGGCGGCTGGACGCGCTGGCCGGCCACCTGGCCCGGCTGGTGCGGTCGGCGGCCGCGCTCGACCTGCCCGAACCCGACCTGGCCGCCTGGCGCACCCTGATCGACGAGATCGTGGCCGCCTGGGGCGACCGGGGCGAGGCGATGCTGCGCCTGGTCCTGACCCGGGGGGTCGAGGGCGGCCCGCCGACGGCGTTCGCCCTGGCGGCGCCGGTAGCCGGATCGACGCTGGCGCACCGGCGGCACGGCGTCCGGGTCGTCACCCTGTCCCGGGGCGTCTCCTCGACCGCCCACCACGACGCCCCGTGGCTCCTGGGCGGCGCGAAGACCACGTCGTACGCCGTGAACATGGCCGCGCAGCGCCAGGCCCAGGCGCTCGGCGCCGACGACGTCATCTTCGTCAGCACCGATGGACTGGTTTTGGAGGCGCCGACCGCAACGGTCGTCTGGGCGGTCGGGCAGACGCTGCACACCCCTCCCACGACCGTCGGGATCCTGGCCGGGACCACCGTGCACACCCTCTTCGAGAACGCCGCCCGGCACGGGTTCGCCACCGCGGTGACGACCGGCACGGTGGACGCCCTGCACGGGGCCGACGGCGTCTGGCTGGTGTCCAGCGTCCGGGGCGCGGTCGCGGTCACCGCGATCGACGGCACGGGGCGTTCCGATGCCGGGCTGACGCCGCGGGTGCAGTCCGCGGCCGGGCTATGACCGGTGAGTTGGAGATGTCACGGCATTTCTCCATTGCGGCCGGGCCGCTGCGCACGTAGCGTCTTCGGTACACGAGAGAGGAGGTGGTCCTAGGTTGAATAGCTACTGGACTCGTGAGGTGGCTGTCCGCTAGCCGCCGTCTTTCTGACCCGGTTTTGCCGAGGTCGCCGATGTGCGGCGCGGTGAGTACCAGGCAGCCACCCGACCCCCGGGCCGCCGGTTTGTCCAGCCGGCCTGTGTCGTCACCGTACGACGCAGCCCCGCCCGGGGGTCGTTTAATGTCCGGCGCTAGCCGCTGACCCGCTCGAGCCGGGCCGACAGGTGCGGCTGCAGCGGTTGTCCCATCGCCGCCATGTCCATGGCGTAGAGCAGCGCCCCGTCGACGATCCCGTACAACCGGTGATTGCCGGCGACGTCCTTCGCCGTCGCGGTGCGCGCGACGACGTCGGTGGCCATCTCCCACTGGGTGGCTGTTTTCGCCGTCCCGACGTAGATCTCGGTGATGCCGGTGGCGTGGGCGAGCATGACCTCGAACTGGTCGCCCTCGCCGGGACGCCACCAACCGACCTCCCGATGCGACGGCCGGATCACCCCGCCATCGGGGTCGAGCAGCCAGGACTGCGACTCGTAGGACAGGAACGGCCGCCCGTCATGGGCGAACCGCACCTGCTGGCCGTAGTCGAAGTCCTCGATCGTCGGGTAGCCACCCTTGCCCACCCCTCGCCAGGTGCCGATCAGCGGCAGTAACGGGAGCAGGGCGGGATGCAGATCCGGACCGACCCGCAGGTCGTCGGTGTCCGCCTGAATCGGTAGTCCGTCCACTGTGGACAGTCTATCGCCGGGAGAGTCGGTAGGCGGCGAACGCCGACGAGCCTGCGAGTACGACGCAGCCGAGCACCAGGACGACCAGACTCACGGTTCCGAGCACGGGTCGAGACTAACGCCTGGTTCGCCTGCGGCCGGGTCAGGCCAGCTCGAGTGTCACGTCGGTGACACCGCGTTCGGCCGTGACCGCCTGCTCGGCCTTGCCGCCGGGGGCCAGGGCCCGCAGCGTCCAGGAGCCGGGCGCGGCGAAGAACCGGAAGCCGCCCGAGGCGCCGGTCGGCACCTCCGCGGTGAACTCGCCGGAGCCGTCCAGCAGCCGCACATAGACCGACTCCGCCGGTGCGCCCTCGCGCACGCACCCGGCCCTGGATCACGGTCTCGGTGTCGGCCACGCCGGTAAGCGTCGCGTCCTGGTCAGGTGCTCCACACATGGTCATGCTCCCTTCTGGACCGGAACGCCGACCAGCGAGCCGTATTCGGTCCACGATCCGTCGTAGTTCTTCACCTTCGAGTGACCGAGCAGCTCGCGCAGGACGAACCAGGTGTGCGACGAGCGCTCCCCGATCCGGCAGTAGGCGATCGTCTCGCGGGCGTCGTCGAGGCCGGCGTCGCCGTAGATCTTGCGTAGCTCGTCGTCGGACTTGAAGGTGCCGTCGTCGTTGGCCGCCTTGCTCCACGGCACGTTGATCGCGGACGGGATGTGCCCGCCCACCTGGCTCTGCTCCTGCGGCAGGTGCGCCGGGGCGAGCAGCTTGCCGGAGAACTCGTCGGGCGACCGTACGTCGACCAGGTTCTTGGCGTTGATCGCCTTGACCACCTCGTCGCGGAACGCCCGGATCGAGCTGTCCTGAGCCTTGGCCTGGTAGCTCGTCGTGGAGCGCTTCGGCACGTCGGTGGTGAGCGTGCGGGAGTCCAGCTCCCACCTCTTGCGCCCGCCGTCGAGCAGCTTGACGTCGCCGTGGCCGTAGACCTTGAAGTACCAGTAGGCGTAGGCCGCGAACCAGTTGTTGTTGCCGCCGTAGAGCACCACGGTGTCGTCGTTGCCGATACCCCGGGACGACAGCAGCTTCTCGAACTGCTCCTTGTCGACGAAGTCGCGGCGGGTGCCGTCCTGCAGGTCCTGCTTCCAGTCGAGCTTGACGGCGCCCGGGATGTGTCCCGTGTCGTAGGCGGATACGTCTTCGTCGACCTCGACGAAGACGACGCCTGGCGTGTCGAGATTCTTCTCCGCCCAGTCGGCGGAGACGAGCACGTCGGATCGGCTCATGCGGTAGCTCCCTTGCGTGTAGTCGTGCGGAGGATGATCAGATAGGTGTGACAACCGAGGCAGAAACCGAAGGCCGCGTTGAGAAACGCCGCGGCTAGGGCGATCGCGGTCGCCGCCAGACCGAGCGCGGGGACGCCGGCCAGGAAGCCGACCGTCCCCAGCGCGCCGAACGCGAAGCCCACCCCCTGCGCGAACCGCGGCGGCGCCTCGGGCTCGCGTTGTGCCGGTGGGCCGAGGCGCGGGGCCACCAGCCTCCGGTAGAGCACGCCGTACGGCGCGTACCGCAGTCCGGCGAAGGCCCCCACCGCGAAGACCAGGGTCTGCGCGAGCAGCAGCCATCCGCTGCCGGTCACGACCACCAGAGCGAGCACCAGCGTGGTGATCCACGCGGCGAAGCGAAGACCTCGCGAATCGACGTGCACGGGGGCTCCTGACGGTCGCGTACGGGCGGGCTCAGCAGGCGACACGGTCCGTCACTGGTGCTACGACGAACGGCCGCCGGTCAGGAGAGGCGACACAGGCAGCTGCCCACGCGGCACAGGTCGACCGCGCGGCGCGAAGTGAGCAGCATGCTCATGGCGGCCACCCTAACAGTGATCTGCGGCACGGTGGGAGTCAGCCGGCCGATCCCCGGGCGACGGCCGCCCGGACGTCGGCCAGCCGCGGCTGACCGACCGCGCGGGTGACGATCCGGCCGACCCGGTCGAGGATCAGGACGGTCGGGGTACGGCGGATGTCGAGGGCCCGCACCGCGTCGAGGTGGGACTCCGCGTCGACCTCGACGTGCGCGACGCCCGGGGTGTCGGCCGCGACGGCGGCGAGGATCGCGCGGGTGGCCCGGCACGGGGCGCAGAAGGCGGACGAGAACTGCACGAGGGTGACCTCGGCGGCGGACGGGTCGATTCCGAGCTCACCGAAGGCGACCGCCGGCCCGGCCCCGGTGTCGGGGACGGAGTCGCGGACCCGCCCGTCGCGGCTGCGCCACAGGATGCCGAGGGCGCTCGCTGCGGCGAGTACGGCGATGAGGACGACGACTCCGGTCATCGGTACAGGGTGGCACGGGCCGGCGCCGGCGTCATGGCGCGCCCAGCAGGGCGCCGCGGCGCAACACGATGTCGTCCACCCGGGCCGCGGCGACGATCCCGTCCGCGGCCGGGTGCACATCGGTGACCTGCACGCCGAAGGGCAGCTGCCGGATCGGGACGGAGAAGCTCAGGGCGTCGATCGCCCGCGCAACAGCCGCCTGTCCCAGGCTCCCCTGCCCCGCCTTGGGTGCCCGGGCGCTGACCCGCAGCGCGCCGTCGGACACGCTCACGACCGCGGCCGCCGAGACGGTGAGCCGCTGCCCGAACACGGTCAGTGGTGCAGAGAGGACCACTGCGTCACCATCCTGGTGCAGGCGCAGCCCGGGCACCTTGCTCGCCGAGGCGATGTCGGCGTAGGGGACGGTGACCGAACCCTGCACCCGGTCGACCGGGACGGCGTCGAGCCGGCGGTGGATCACGTCGCCGGCCGGGATGTGCGCGCCGAGCAGGCGCACGTCGACCGACAATCCGGGCAGCTCCGAGACGTCGACGCCGTGCGCGGTGATCTGGATGTCGTCGTAGCGGCCCGCGGCGACCTGGGTCAGGAACGGCCAGCCGTGCACGGCAACACTCGGTTTCTGGGTCAGGTGCAGGTCGTCGCGCAGCGCGCTGCCGGCCATCGATCCCGCCGCGTACGCCGCGACCCGGTCGACCACCACGAGGAGGGCCAGGAGGACCACCAGGACGATTGCGAACCGGCGCACCCGTCAGCCCGCCACGACGCGGCCGAGCAGGTAGGCCACCGGTGCCGTCGCGGCCAGCGGCAGCGCGACCCGCAGATAGGGCAGGGCGAGCCACCACAGGGGACCGCGGCGCGGGACGGCGCCCACCTGGACGTAGTCGATGCCCACGGCGACCAGCCCGGCGACCAGGCCGATGACCAGACCGAAGAACACTCCGCCGGCACGGGTGACACCGACCACGTCGGCGAGCCGCCCCATGCCGGTCGCCGCGGCGGCGACCGCGCCGACCAGCACCGCGAGCCCGCCGCGCCCGACCTCGTCGGCGAAGTGCGGGAGCGGCAGCACCGCGTCGACGAGATGCCCGACGCACACCGCCACCCCGGCGCAGAGGACGGCCGCCGACACGAGTTCGGGTCCGGCCGGGATGCGGTGGAGGACGAGCAGAGACGCGGCGGCCACCGCCAGGGTGACCAGCATCGCGACGCCCGCAATCGAGGCGGTGGCCCGGACCCGGACGACGCCCCGGCACAACTGGTGCACCAGCATCGCCAGGAACGCCACCGCCAGTACGGAGACAAGGGCCGCCAGGCTCGGCGGGTGGTAGAGCGCCGCGGCGATGTCGGCCCCCGCCGCGGCGGCCAGGCCGAGCACGAGGGTGCCGATCCGGCCCGGCAACGCCAGCCCGGCCATCCAGGCCAGCACGATCAGCGCCTGGACCGCGGCGAGCGCGACCACGAGGCCGGACCAGCCGGCGGCCGCCGGGAGCCCGGCGAGCACGGCGGTGACCACCACCGCGAGCCCGGCCGCCCCGAGGTGGGCCCGGCGGTCCTGCCGGGGCGGGGTCACCGGTTGCGTCTGCGTCACGGGCCGACCGGGTCGGGCCGCTCGGCCGCCGGGGTGATCCCGTCGACCGCCGGCCCGCCGTCGACCGCGTCGAGCCCCACACCGTCGAGCCCCACACCGTCGAGCCCCACACCGTCGAGCCCCACACCGTCGAGCCCCACACCGTCGAGCCCCACACCGTCGAGCCCCACACCGTCGAGCCCAGCCACGCTGGCCCGGATCCAGCGGCCGATGTCCTGCATGAGGGCCGGCGTCATACCGGTCTCGGCATGTCCCATGCCCTTGATGATCCACAAGTCGGCCGAGGGGCCCGTAGCCGCCGCCAGCGCCCGGGGGTGCTCGACCGGGAAGTAGAAGTCGCGGTCGCCGTGCACGATGAGCAGCGGGGTCGGCGGGATGCGGCCGACGACCTCGACCGGCGCCTCCGGGACGACGTGCCAGATGCGTACAGCCGGGTACGCATCAGGCAGCGGCGGTCGCCCGGCCGAGGGCGGTCTCGCAGAGCCAGTGCACCCGGCGCATGGGCACCGTGTCCCGCACGAACCAGCGGGACAGCGCGCTGACGCTCACCACGGCGTCCACCCCGCCGCGCAGGGCGGCGTGCCGCAGCGCCACCGAGCCACCCATCGAGAAGCCGAGCGTGGCGACCCGCCGGTAGCCAGCTCGCGGGCGGCCCGCACCACGGCCGCCAGGTCCCGGATCTCGGCCGCCGCCGGGTCGACGGCCCGGCCGAGCTGGCCATGGCCCCGGAAGTCGAGGCGAGCACCCCGGCGAAGGTCGCCGGCCTCCTCGAGGATCTGCCGCAGCCTCGGCGGGTGACCGAGCCGGTGAAGCCGTGCCGACCACGATGGCGAGCGAGCGGTCCGGGCCGGGCGATGGACACCCGACGCGCCGGCCCGTCGGTCTGACGCGGAGGGGCTCGGCTCGGTCGCCGGAATCGGGGCGGGTCACGTGGGATATCCTTCCCCATTCAGGGCCCGGGAACGTCGGTCGGCGCAACGTCGATCCCACGTGACGGGTCCTGTCGTCGTTTCTCGACCCGCAGAGGGAGAGCCGCGTGAACATGCTCCTGATGACGACGGCGCGGCAGCCCACCGCGGAGGTTCTCCCGGCGCTGGGGCTGCTCATCCACCGGGTGGCCGTCGTACGTCCCGAGATCACCGCGCTGCTCGACGTGCCGCGGTGGACGCGGTGCTGGTCGACGCCCGGCGCGACCTCTCCTCGCCCGCAGCCTGCTCCGGCTGCTGGGCACCACCGGCGTCCCTGCCCGATGATCGCGGTGATCACCGAGGGCGGGCTGGCCGCGCTGCGCCGCGGACTGGGGGGTCGACGACGTGCATGCTGGATACCGCGGGACCGGCCGAGCTCGAGGCCCGGCTGCGGCTGCCGTGGTCGCCGCACCGCCGAACCGGTGCCGCGAACGCGGTGACCGGGTCGGTGAGCTCACCGTCGACGAGGCACCTACACCGCGCGACTGCGGGGCCGCCGCGATCGACCTGACGTACAAGGAGTTCGAGCTCCTGAAGTTCCTGGCCCAGCATCCGGCCGGGTCTTCTCCCGGGCCCAGCTGCTGCAGGAGGTGTGGGGCTACGACTACTACGGGGGCACCCGCACCGTCGACGTCCACGTCCGGCGGCTGCGGGCCAAGCTCGGCACCGAGCACGACGTCGATGATCGGCACCGTACGCAACGTCGGCTACAAGTTCGTCCGTCCGCCGGGAACAGCGCGAACATGGAGGCGGACAGTACGGTCGACCGGTGACGGCGAGCATCACCCGGCAACGACGGCTCACCCCGGACGACGTCGACGGCGTACAGGCCCTGGTCGCGGCCGCCACCGAGGCCGACGGCGTCAGCCCGATGTCCGAGCACGTGCTGCTGCATCTGCGGCACGGCGGCGACCCGGAGGCGCTGAACCTGCTGGCCCGCGACGACGCGACCCTGGTCGGCTACGCCCACCTCGACACCACCGACGCGGTAGCCGGGTCGAGCGCCGAGCTCGTCGTCCACCCGGACCACCGGCGGAGCGGCGTCGGCGCCGCGCTGGTCGAGGAGCTGGAGCGGGCCAGCCCGGACGGACGGCTGCGGCTGTGGGCCCACGGCCAGCTGCCGGGCGCCGCGGCGCTCGCCCGAAGGCACGGCTACGTCGAGGAACGCGTCCTGTGGCAGATGCGCAGGTCGCTGCGGACCCCGCTGCCCGAGGCGGCCGTCCCGGCGGGGGTCCGGCTGCGGGCCTTCGCTCCCGGGCGGGACGAGCAGGCGTGGCTCGAGGTCAACAACCGGGCCTTCGCCAGCCACCCCGACCAGGGCGGCTGGACGCTCGACGACCTGCACAGCAGGGAACGGGAACCGTGGTTCGACCCGGAGGGGTTCCTGTTGGCCGAGCGCGAGTCCGACGGCGTGCTCCTCGGCTTCCACTGGACCAAGGTGCACGGAGCCACCCGCAGCGCCCGGCCCGACGGGGGCTGGCACGACCACGAGCCGATGGGCGAGGTCTACGTCCTCGGGATCGACCCGTCCGCGCAGGGCGAGGGGCTCGGCCCCGCCCTTACCCTGGCCGGGCTCCACCACCTGCAGGCGAAGGGCCTCGCCGAGGTGCTGCTCTACGTCGATGAGTCCAATGCCGCCGCGGTCCGGGTCTACGAGCGGCTCGGCTTCACGCGGTGGGACGTCGATGTCCAGTTCCGCCGGGCCGGCGCCGGTGCCCGGCACCGGGCGGACCCGGGCTAGCCGGACCGCAACTGGACCTGTCGGGCGAATCCCTGCGGGCGTTCACCAAGCGGACACTCCGCCGCTCGGCTACGGCGGTCTTGCGGACGGCACCTGTTCACTGCCCGTTCACTCTGCCAGGGCCGCGCGGCTACCTGCCTTACCTACCGTCCGAGTTATCGCCGGCAACGGCCGGTGCATCTCGTCTCGCGCGGAGGACACGTCTCGTGAAGCACCGTTTCGCCGCAAGCGCCTGCCTGCTGGCCGCAGGCGCTTTCGCGCTCGCCGCCTGTGGTTCGGACAACAACAACGGATCCACGGCGTCGGCCGGCGGCACCAAGGCCGGCAACACCTCGAACATCGCCTGTGCGAGCGGGCAGCTCCAGCTCGCCGGCTCCACTGCGCAGACCAATGCCATGTCGGAGTGGATCAAGAATTACCAGACGGCCTGCTCCGGCGCCACGATCAACTACGGCGGCGGCGGTTCCGGCCAGGGCGTGCAGAACTTCCAGGACGGCACCATCGACTTCGCCGGCTCGGACTTCCCGCTCGCCGCGGGTGACGAGCAGAGCAAGGCCAACGCCCGGTGCAAGAGCGGACCGGCGATCAACCTGCCGATGGTGCCCGGCCCGATCGCCGTCGCCTACAACCTGCCCGGCGTCAAGAAGCTCAGCCTCTCGGCAGCGACGCTGGCGCAGATCTTCTCCGGGAAGATCTCCAAGTGGAACGACGCGGCGATCGCGAAGGAGAACCCGGGAGTCAAACTCCCGTCCACGGGCATCCAGTCCTTCCACCGGGCGGACGGTTCGGGGACGTCGTTCAACTTCACCAACTACCTGAGCCACGACGCCAAGAGTGCCTGGACCTACGGCGCGAACAAGGACTGGCCGGCGCCCGGCGGGCAGGGCCAGAAGGGCAGCGCCGGGGTTGCCCAGGGAGTCAAGAGCACCGCGGGCGGCATCGGCTACATGGAGCTGTCGTACGCGATCCAGAACAATCTGCCGTACGCGCAGGTGGGCAACGCCGCAGGCAAGATGGTGGCGCTGACCACGGCCAACGTGCAGAACTTCCTCGCCAAGGCCACGGTCGGCAGTGGCAACAATCTGCCGCTGACGTTCGACTACGCCAACCCGGACGCCAACGCCTACCCGAACGCCCTGGTCACGTATGAGATCGTCTGCGCGAAGGGCAACCCGTCGGACAAGAAGGCTCTGATCAAGAACTTCCTCACCTACCTGGCCAGCAGCAGCGGCCAGTCGGTGCTCCCCGGCCAGTCCTACGTCAAGCTCCCGGCCAACATCCAGAGCAAGGTCCAGGCCGCTGTCAAGACGATCGGCTGATGTACAAGGGAACCGGATGTCGGACGATGTGATCGAGGGAGGCGCTGGCGACGGGTCACCCCGTCGCCAGCGCCCTGCGGGCGGCTCGCAACTCGCCGCGCAGCGGGTGTCCCGGGGGGACGGCACGTTCCGACTCCTGACCAGGACGGCCGGGATCCTCATCCTCGTCCTCATGGCCGCCATTGCGGTCTTCCTCATCGCCAAGGCCGTCCCGGCCATCGCGAAGGACACGGCCAACTTCTTCACCACCAGTGAGTGGAACCCCGACGCCTCCCCCTCGGTGTTCGGTATCGCCGCGCTCGCCGCCGGCACGCTGGTGAGCTCGGTGCTCGCGCTGATCATCGGCGTACCCGTGGCGGTCGGAGTGGCGCTGTTCATCAGCCACTACGCACCGCGCCGGCTGGCCCAGGGTCTCGGCTACATCGTCGACCTGCTCGCTGCCGTGCCGAGCGTCGTCTACGGGCTGTGGGCGCTGGTCTACCTGGTGCCGAACATGATCCCGCTGTCGAAATGGCTGCACAACTACCTCGGGTTCATCCCGATCTTCGCCTCTGAGGGCATCTACGGGAAGTCCTTGTTGGTGGGCGGCGTCGTGCTGGCGGTCATGATCCTGCCGATCGTCGCCGCCATCAGCCGTGAGGTCTTCCTGCTGACACCCCGCGAACACGTCGAGGCGGCGTACGCCCTCGGTGCGACGCGGTGGGAGATGGTGCGCATCGTCGTCCTCCCCTACGGCAAGCCCGGGGTCATCAGCGCCACGGTTCTCGGCTTCGGCCGGGCGCTCGGCGAGACGATCGCCGTGGCCCTGATCCTGCCGGCCAACTACATCGCCACCCTGCACATCCTCGAACCCAAGGGAAACTCCATCGCCGCCAACATCGCCAACGTCTACGGGGATGCCGGTGACATCGGCCGGGGCGCGCTGATCGCCTCCGGGTTGGTGCTCTTCGCGATCACCCTGGTCGTCAACATCGCTGCGCGGGTGGTCATCTCCCGGCGGCGCGAATTCCGGGCGGTGACATGACCGCGGCGACGGTGGACCAGTGGAACGGCGGCGCGTCACTGCGCGGCCGGAGGCTGCCGACGTGGACCTTCTACGCCGTCGCGGCCGGCGTCCTGCTCGTGACGTGGGGCGTGTTCGCGATCACGCCGCTGCAGGGTCGGGTCGACTACTTCGTGGTCGCCATCCCGGCCTACCTCGCCGTCCAGACGATCGTGGCAGCGGTCGTCGAGGGTCGCCGGCGGGCGAAGGACCGGCTCGCCACATTGCTGCTCGGCGTCGCCTTCATCGTGGCGTTGATCCCGCTGGTTGGCGTACTCGGCTACACGATCGTCAAGGGCCTCGCGCGTTTCGACGTGTCCTTCCTGACCCACTCGATGCGCAACGTCGCCGAACAGGACGCGAACGGTGGCGCGTACCACGCGATCGTCGGGACGATCGAGCAGGTCGGCATTGCCACGCTCATCGCGGTCCCGTTCGCGATCCTCGTGGCGATCTACCTCGTGGAGTACAGCCGCGGCCGGCTCGGCCGGGTCGTGAGCTTCTTCGTCGACGTCATGACCGGGCTGCCGTCGATCGTCGCCGGGCTCTTCATCTATGCGTTCTGGGTGCTGGCCCTCGGCCAGGGCTACTCCGGTTTCGCCGGCTCGCTGGCCCTTCTCGTGCTCATGCTGCCGACGATCATCCGCTCGGCCGAGGAGGTGCTGAAGCTGGTGCCGAACGAACTGCGCGAGGCGAGCTACGCCCTCGGCGTACCGAGGTGGCGCACGATTCTGCGGGTGGTGCTGCCGACCGCGCTGCCCGGGATCACCACCGGCGTCATGCTCGCCATCGCGCGGGTCATCGGTGAGACCGCCCCCCTGCTGCTGACCGTCGGATTCGCGACGTCGATCAACAACAACCCGTTCAGCGGCCCCCAACAAGGGCTCCCGCTGTTCGTCTTCTCCGAGTCCGGACTGCCCAACCAGACGGCGCTCGACCGGGCCTGGGCCGGCGCCCTCACCTTGATCATCATCGTGATGGTGCTGAACCTGATTGCCCGTTTCGTTGCCCGATTCGCCCGCGCCCGCGGCTGACCGAGGAGAGAATCCTTCCATGGCCAAACGCATCGACGTCTCCGGGCTCAACGTGCACTACGGCAAATTCCTCGCCGTACAGGACGTCTCGATGGCCATCGAGCCCCGCCACGTCACCGCGCTGATCGGCCCGTCCGGCTGCGGCAAGTCGACGTTCCTGCGCACGCTCAACCGGCTTCACGAAGTGGTCCCCGGCGCCCGCGTCGAGGGCAAGGTCCTGCTCGACGACGAGGACATCTACGGCGCCGACGTCGACCCGGTCAACGTGCGCCGCACGATCGGCATGGTCTTCCAGCGGCCCAACCCCTTCCCCACGATGTCGATCTACGACAACGTCGCCGCCGGGATCAAGCTGCGCGGCCACCACAGCAGGTCCGAGACCGACGGCATCGTCGAGCGCTCGCTGCGCAGCGCCAACCTCTGGTCGGAGGTGGCCGACCGTCTCAAGCGGCCCAGCGGAATCCTGTCCGGCGGTCAGCAGCAGCGCCTGTGCATCGCCCGGGCGATCGCCGTCGAGCCGCAGGTACTCCTGATGGACGAGCCGTGCTCCGCGCTGGATCCCATCTCCACGCTGGCCATCGAAGACCTGATCGGTGAGCTCAAGGAGCGCTACACCATCGTCATCGTCACGCACAACATGCAGCAGGCCGCCCGGGTGAGCGGGCGAACCGGCTTCTTCACCGTGTCCGGTGTAGGTCAGCCGGGCCGGCTGATCGAGATCGACGACACGCAGAAGATCTTCAGCAACCCGAGCGAGAAGAAGACCGAGGAGTACATCACCGGCCGCTTCGGCTGAGCCGGCCGGTCGATCGCGTCCTCAGCTGCTGCAGGTCGTGTCGGCGGCGTTGATCGCGCCCGACCTACTGGGTTTCGGCGACGGGGTGTGGGTCGGCTTCGGTGTCGGCGACTTCGTCGGCTTGCCGCCGTGCTGCCCCGCCGGCTTGGTCACCTTGGCCGTGCTGTCCTCGATGATGTCCTTCCACAGCTTGTCTCCCGCGGCGCGGTCGAGCAGGACCTTGCCGGCGTTGGGCGGATAGCCCGGCGGCGCGTAGTCGCGGTTGGCGATCGGTGCCGTCAGGAAGGTCGCGTGGGCCGGGTCGAGATGGCGGAGCCGGCCGGCCAGGCTGTAGAGGTCGCTGATGTGGGTCGACCGGTCCAGGGTCACCGACTTGGTCGCGGCGTCCAGGAACGACTTCAGCCGGCCGGGGTTGAAGAGGATCCCGTGACTGGTCGCGACCCGGATCACCGAGCCGAGGAACCGCTGCTGCCGCTTGATCCGGTCGAGGTCCGAGCCGTCGCCGAGGGTGTAGCGCGCCCGCACGTAGGCGAGCGCCTGTGTCCCGGTGATCGTCTGGGTGCCGGGGTGCAGGTGCAGGCCGCTCTTCGGGTCGTCGACGGCTGTCGGGGAACATACCGGCACGCCACCCAGCGCCCGCACCATGTTGGTGAACCCACTGAAGTCGACCTGCACGAAATGGGTGATCTTGATCCCGGTCATCGACTGGAGCAGCCGGATCGTGCAGGCCGGCCCGGCCAGTTCGAACGCCGAGTTGAAGGACCCGTCGTAGGGCTTGGTCGCCTGGCCGTCCGCCTTCTGGCAGGACGGCACGTGCACCCACGCGTCGCGCGGGAAGCTCACCATCGTGGCCTTCGCGCCGGTCGGCGAGATGTGCGCCAGGATCGTGGTGTCCGAGCGGGCCCCGCTCACCTCACCCGGACTCGACTCGAAGGACTTGTCCGCGCCGGCCCGGGTGTCCGAGCCGATAAGGAGGAAGTTCTGCGCGTGCAGTTGGCGGGTGACCTCTTTGATGCTCGGGTCCTTGGTGGCCAGCACGTTGACGCGGTGGATCGAGTCGTCGTAGTGGCGGTACGCGGCGTAGCCGAAGGCCGCCACGCCGAGCAACAGGCACGCCACGCCACCCGCGATCCACACCGTGAACCGCACCCAGCGTCGACGCCGCCGGGCCCGCTGAAAGGCCTGCTGCCGGTGCCGCCCGCGCGTGTCGTCCGGGACGTGTCTCCTCCGGGGCCGGTCGGGCGGCCTCGCGTGTGTCACGGCGCTTGGACTCCTCCGCGCGTCGTGAGGGCCCGTCAGACGGGCCCCCGGGAACAGTGACTCGTCGAACATGGCGGACCCAACGCGCCCCGCGCCCGCATCAACGGCAGATGCTACGGGGTCGCGCCGACGAGACGCGAATCAGGGGCACGTTCCCGCACCGACGTTCACCGTGTGATGCCGGTGTGCCCCAATGAGTAGCGGCCGGGCTGCGGCCAGACACACAGACCGTGCGGTCCGGTACCCACGGGGATCTCTTTGATCAGGTGTCCGTCGGCGGTGCTGATCGCGTAGACCACATTGTTGTACCTACCGGAGACCCAGAAGATTTTGCCGTCGGCCGAGAGGTTGCCCATGTCGGGGCTGCCCCCGCCGGGGATGTGCCATTTCGCGATCGGGCGGCGGGTCGCGAGGTCCATCACCGTGATGCTGCCCTCGCCGCGGTTGGTGACGAACAGCCGCTTTCCCGACCGGTCGACGTAGAGTCCGTGCGCGCCGACGCCGGTCGGCTGGAAACCCAGCACGTGGGTGGCCGCCCCGTCGATGAGATAGACGCCGTTGGCCACCATGTCGGCGACGTAGAAGACCTTGCCGTCGGGCGAGAGCTTGACGTCCTGGGGCATGCCGTCCGCACGCTGCGGCAGGGCGATGGTGCGCACCAGCCGGCGGTGGGCGACGTCGACGACGACCATCCGGTCGGCGAACTCACAACTGGCCAGCAGGAAGCGTCCGTTCGCGGTGAAATCCATGTGGTCGACGCCGTTGCAGTCCGGCAGGGAGAGGGAATGCTCCCGCCGCCAGGTGTGCGGATCATAGAAATCCAGCCGCCGGTAGGCCTCGGCGACGACGATGGCGAATTTCCCGTCGGGCGTGAAGTACATGTTGTAGGGGTCCTGTACGTCGATCCGGTGACCGGGCCGGCCGGTCTTCGGATCGATCGGAGTCAGGCTCCCGCCCGGCACGGCATCGGCGACGACGTAGAGCGTCTTCAGGTCGTAGGCCGGGACGACGTGCTGCGGCTCGGTCCCCACGGGGAACCGCTCGACGACCCGCATGCTGTGCTGGTCGATGACGTAGACGTCGTTGCTCTTCGTGTCCGGGACGTAGACGAGGGCCCGCGCTCCGCGCACCGCGGGGCTCAGCATCCCCGGACCGGCGGCGGCGTAGACGTCGGTCGGCGAGAGCGGGGCCGGCATGCCGGGCAACAGATCCGACCGGCGGGGCTTCTTCGTGGGCGGGGCCGTGGTCGGCGACGGGGTCGGGCTGGGGGTGACCGCGCCGACCGAACTGGTCGCCGGCCTGTTCTTCGGCGGCGCCGCGCGGGCGCTGTGCGACCCGGTCGAGCAGGCCGCAGCCAGCACCGGAACTGCGAGAGCGACGCAGATGCCCACGCGCCACGGGCCGGTTCTCACGATCGCAGGAGCCTACTGGCCGAGACCGGCCGCAGTCCGCGATTCGCCAGATCCTCGAGTACCCCGGGCATCGCGCTCACCGTTCCGGGGTGGCCGAAATGCATGCTCACGACGGAGCCCGGCCGGGCCGCGGTCACATTGCGGCGGACCGCTGCCGGCCCGGGATCGGTCCAGTCGAGGGAATCGATGTCATAAGAGAGGCAGACCCGATATCCGGCCGCCCCCGCCACCTGGCGGATCAGCGGAGTCGAGTGCTGCGCCGAGGACTGGCGGAAATGTGCGCCCGGCGAGCTGGTCAACCGGTCGATGAGATCCCGGCAGCGCTCGATCTCGCTCTGCACAGCGGTTTTCCCCAGATCGGCGAGAACCGGATGGGTCCACGTGTGGTTGCCGAGTTCGTGCCCCGCCCCGACGATCTCCTTTGCCATCTCCGGGTTGGCCGCCAGCCACGTCCCGACCGCCAGCACGGTCACCTGGGCGCGATGCGCCGCGAAGATCCCGAGCAGCTCGCGGGCGATGGTCGGGTCGCCGGCCCCGTGGAACGTCAGCGCCACCTCCGGGCGGCTGCGCGGTCCGTGCGCCAGCTCGATCGCCGGCCCGCGCGGCGGCGCCGACCGGGTGGCGGGCGGGGTCGTGGTCGCCGGATGACTCGTGGGAGAGGGCCGCTTCGAGGTTGGCGATGCCGTCACCGGGCGGGTCGAAGCCCGGTTCCCCGCGGCCCGGCGGCCGGCCTGCACGCACCCCGCGGCGCCGGCCAGGAGCGCAAGTCCGATCACCGTCCGCCGAGGCATCGAAGATGACACGACAGCAGGGTAAGGCCCGGTCGTCCATTCCCCGGCGTTTCTCAATCCGCGGGCAAAGTAATCGCAAGGCCGCGATGAGCGGCGGTGGGGGCCGTACCGTACTGGTGTCGGCCACCATGACCGGGCGGAGTCGATGACACATCTGACGGAAGGTCCCGAGCCGCTCCCGGCTGCCGCCGATCTCCCTGAGTCCGTCGGCTACCGACTCAAACGACGGCTCCTCGGCCCGCCGCTGGTGACTACGGCGATCCGCGGGGAAAGGCTTTCGAAGAAACTCGCGCTCGGTGTGCTGTCGTCGGACTGCATCTCGTCATCGGCGTACGGCTCCGAGGAAATGCTCCTCGTCCTGCTCGGGACATTCGGCATCGCCGGTTTCACGATCCTGATGCCCTTGACCGGCATCATCCTGCTGATCCTGGTGCTGATGACGCTCTCCTACCGCGAGGTCGTCACGGTCTACACCAAGGCGGGCGGGTCCTACGTCGTCGCACGGGACAACTTCGGGCCGCGGGTCGCACAGGTCGCGGCGGTCGCCCTGATGGTGGACTACGTCGTCACCGTCGCGGTGCAGTCCGCGGCGGGCACGGCCGCGGTGCTCTCGGCGATTCCCGCACTCGACCCGTACAACCTCGAGATCACCCTCGGTGTCGTCCTCGTCCTCTGCTTCGGCAACCTGCGCGGCCTGCGTGAGGCGGGCCGGGCGTTCGCTTTTCCGACCTATTTCTTCGTCGCGTCGATGGCGGTCGTCATGCTCACCGGCCTGCTCCGCGACGCCTTCGGCGATCTGCCTGTTTATACCCACAGTCCCGGAATGATTGCGATCCAGGACAAGCAGCAGGCGCTGCTGACCTTCGGGGCGATATTCATCCTGCTCCGGGCGTTCGCCAACGGCGGTTCGTCGCTCACCGGTCTCGAGGCGATCTCCAACGGCGTCAGCGCATTCCGGCCGCCATCCGGTCAGAATGCCCGCCGGACGCTCTCCACGATGAGCATCATTCTCGGTGCCACTGTGCTCGGCATTTCCTGGCTGGCGTTCCGTACCCATGCCACGCCGTACACCGACGGCTCGCCCACCGTGATTTCACAGGTGGTGAAGGCGAGTTTCGGGAGCGGCCCGGTCGCCCACGTGGGCTTTCTCGTGGTCCAGCTGGCGACGATGCTGATCCTCTACACCGGCGCCAACACGCCGTTCAACGGGTTCCCGTTCCTCGCGAGCTTCGTCGCGGAGGATTCGTTCCTGCCCCGGCAGCTCACCCGCAGAGGCCATCGACTGGCCTTCTCCAACGGCATTCTGGTGCTCGCCACGCTGGCGATCGCCTTGTTGCTGGTCACCGGTGCGCACGTCGACGCGCTCGTGCCGTTCTATGCGATCGGCGTCTTCACCGGGTTCACCATGGCCGGTTTCGGCATGGCGCGCTATCACAAGTCGCACCGCGAGCAGGGCTGGCGCAGGCGGCTCGCGATCAATGCCAGCGGCGGCGCGGCATCGGCCCTGGTCGTGCTCATCTTCGCCGTCGTGAAGTTCACTGAGGGCGCCTGGGTGATCCTCGTGCTCTTCCCTGTCCTGGTGATCGCTCTGATCCGCCTCAACGGCAAGTACCGAGCCGAGGCGCGCGCCCTGGACCTGACCGTCGGGCTCACCAAGGCGCCGCCGAACTTCCCCGGACTGGTGGTGCTCCTCTTCGTCGACCGGCTCGACCTCGCGGTCATCCGGGCGATTCGCTACGCGGGCGGCCTGCACCCCACGGAGTTGCGCGCGGTCCACTTCATGGTGGACGACACCGTCGCCGCCGACCTCCGGCGGGAGTGGGAGACCCGCGGCCTGGCCGACCGGATACCGCTCGAGATCGTCGAGTGCCCCGATCGCCGGGTGCTCCGGGCCGCGCAGGAACTCGTCGACCGCACCGTCGCCGAGGAACGGACCGAGGTGACGGTGCTCCTTCCGCGGCGCACGTACTCCCGCCTTCTCGGGCGGCTGCTGCACGACCGGACCGCCAACGCGATCGCCGCACAGGTCAGCAGGCTGCCGCACGTCGCGGCGACGATCATTCCGTTCGACACCACGCTCCCGCCCGACGTGCAACGCCGGCTGGAGCAACGGTCCGAGGATGGTGACCGGTCCGGTCGGGCCGCCGCGGCGGCCCGACCCCGGCCCGACCTCCCCGACGACCGCCCGGGGCTCGCGGTCGGCGACGCGCGGGAGAGCCGGGACGGGACGACCCCGATCGCCGACGCCGGCTGGCGTGAGCGGGTGTGCGTCGAAGGCCGGTTGCGATCGGTGCAGGAGGGCAGTGCGGCCGGTCAGTCGATGCAGTGCCAGCTGGTCGACTCGAGCGGCGGCGTCCGCCTGCTCTTCTTCGGCCAGCACCGGATCCCCGGGCTGGCGCCGGGCGCCTTGGTCCGGGCGGAGGGCACGGTCGGCAGGTACAAGAACCACCTGGCGATCGCCAACCCGGAGTACACCCTGCTGTCTCCCGAGACGCCGCCCGACGACTAGAGCTCGGGGCCGCGCGTGCGGACCTCGTCGACGGAGGTCATCGCGTCCCGCAGTTCGGCCAGCCAGCCCTCGGCGTGCTCACCGACCAGCCGGATGCACCAGGCGAGTGCCTCGGAGCGGGAGCGCGCCACGCCGGAGTCGACGAGGGTGTCGAGGACCTGTCGCTCGGGCTGGCGCAGCCGCGTCATCACCGGAACGGCGGCCGTGGTGAACAGCTGACGGGTCTCCCCGACCTCGGCTCCCCAGGCGACCTTGCGCGCGTAGCGGGCCTCCGCTTCACGGGCGATCCCGATCCGCTCGTCCCGGGTCTCCTCCCGGAATCTGGCGATCCGGCCGCCCTCGGCGGCCACCCGGGCCTCGGGAGTGGCATCGCCAGGAACCGCGGGGGGATCGAGCCGTCCGACCACGACGATCTCGTCGCGGTCGGTGGTCACCGTGGGCTGGGCGGCGAACCAGCCGTCCGGGAGCCGGCCGGCGAACCACGCCTCGGCGTCGGCGACCGGCGGCAGATCGGCGTGCTGCGGGCGGCCGCCCCGCCCTGCGCCCCAGGGGGGTCCCGACCATCGTCCTCGTGGCATCTCACACTCTCCTCAACTCGATGATTACATGATTACCTCCTTGCAGGTCATTCACAAGCAATTGGAGTACGCCGGCAGCAGAATCACCGGTAATTACACGATCCGTAGCACGACGCTCACCCGTAGGCGCCGATGCCGGTCTCGAATTGACACGGCCAGTTGGCCCACGGAGGCTGACTCCATTCACATCGTCCTCCCCGGACGTCCACGCGGGTCCCGGCCGTTTCTTGCCGGCCGCCGGGCCGGGCAAGGCACGACTCTCGGGGGCACGAGTTTCGGGGCAGGGGAGCAGGCGCAATGGCACGACACGCAGCGGCGAGACATGCGACGCCGTCGCGCTGGCCCCGCCGGGCGAAGATCGTCGCTCCGATCGTCGTCATCGTCGTCATCGCCGGTGCCATCACCGCCCTCGCCGTCGGCCGCTCACCGAGCCACCCGCCGGCCCACCAGTCCGGCCCCTGCTCGCTCGGCACCATCCGGGTGTCGGTCGGCGCCGACCCGGAGGTCGTGGGATGGCTGCGCGGGCTGACCAGCCGCTACGTCGCGGCCCGGCACGAGGTCAACCACGAGTGCATCGTTCCCGAGGTGGACGCGCTCTCCACCGCCGATGCCAGCCTGGCGCTGCGGACCACGCCGGTCACCGGCGCGACCCCGCCGGCGGTCTGGATACCGGAGTCCTCGACCGCGCTCAACCTGCTGCGCGCGACGCCGGCCAGCGCCGACGTGCTCCCGGCGACCGCGCCGTCCATCGCGACCTCTCCCCTGGTGCTCGCGACCTCGGCCGACGCATCCGGCGCCATCCAGTCGGCCGGGCGGGGCCCGGATCTGGCCAAGGCCTTCCTGCATGACGCCGCGGACCCGCACGGGTGGGCGGCGCTCGGCCACAAGGACTGGGGTCCGATCCACCTGAGCGTGCCGGACCCGGAGACGTCCGTGACCGGTCTGGCAGCGGTCTCCGCCGCCGCCGCGACCACGGCCGGCGTCTCCGCGCAGGACCTGGCCAAGACGATGTTCACGGCGACCTCCGTCCAGGGCGGTCTGCGCGCGCTGAGCCACGTCACGAGCACCGACTCGGGAACGGAGGCCCTGCTCGCCTCGGCGAAGAAGGCGACGTCCGACGACGCGCTGCGCAGCGACGTCGGGGTCCTGACCGTCCTCGAACGGGATGTCTGGCGCTACAACAGCGACTCGCCGAAGGTGCCGCTGCACGCGACCTATCCCTGGCAGGGGTCGCTCGGGGCGGACTACCCGTTCGTCACCACAAACGGGCAGTGGATGGATCCGCTGACCCGCAAGGCGGCGACCGACTTCCAGAACTGGCTGCGTAGCGCGCCGGCCCAGGCGCAGCTGGCCCACGACGGACTCCGCCGGGCGGACGGATCCGCCGGCGCCCTGCGCGCGACCGGTATCTCGAAGGCGACGTTCGGCCCCGCACCGCTACACGCCGAGGGCGCGGCGGCCGCCGGGCGGACCGCATGGGCGCTGATCACCCGGCGCGTCTCGGTCCTCGGCCTGATCGACGTGTCGGGGTCGATGGCGGCGGTCGTCCCGCCCGGCAAAGACACCAAGCTCGACCTCGCCCGGGAAGCCGCCACCGGATCTCTCGACCTGTTCTCCGCCAACGATCAGATCGGCCTGTGGGAGTTCTCCACGGCGCTCGACGGCAACCGGCCCTACAAGGAGCTGGTCCCGCTCGGCGGGGCCGAGGACAAGGTCGGCAACGGCACCCGCAGGGATGCGTCTGAGGCGGCGTACAAGTCGCTTCAGCCCAGCGGCGGCACGGCGCTCTACGCCTCGATCCTGGCGGCCGACGACGCGGCGGCGCAGTCCTACCTGAAGGACGGCGTCAACACCATCGTGCTGCTCACGGACGGGCGGAACGAGGACCCGTCCGGCGGCCCCGACCTGCCGGCCCTGCTCGACCACCTGCAGCAGACGTCTCAGAGCGATACGCCCGTGCACATCGTGACGATCGCCTACGGCAAGGACGCCGACACCGACGCCCTGGCCAAGATCGCCAAGGCCTCCGGCGGGAAGTCCTTCGTCGCGCCGGATCCGCGCACCATCGACGACGTCTTCGTGAGTGCGCTGGGCGCCCTCGGCTCCTGACCGCCCGGCCCAGCGCACCGAGCGACCGGCCGATGCGGGCCGGACGGCGGACCGATAGCGTCTCGCACAACAAACCGGTGTCGGAGGTGTGGTGCTCGTGCGGGCATGGATCGATGGGCTCGAGTCGACGATGTGCTTCGTCGACGGGGAGTCGAGCGGCGACCAGCCGCGCCAGGTGGTACGGATCCGGCTCCATGTGGAGGGCAGCGGCGGCGCCCTCTCCGTGGCGGTCACCGGTGGAGGGCTGGTCACCCCCAGCCCCGTCGCGGCCGAGCCGACCGACGGCGAGCTGACCGTGGAGGTCGGTGTGCTCGGGTGGGCGGACCACTCCGCGGGCACCGCCGTACCGGTCACGGCGACCGTGCAGGACGACCGCGGCGAGCAGCTGGCCAGCCGCGACGGCGAGGTGATCATCTCCGAGCCGGGCTGGACGATGTGGATGGTCCCGCACTTCCACTACGACCCGGTCTGGTGGAACACCCAGGCGGCGTACACCTGTCGCTGGGACGAGCTTCCCGACGCCCAGGCGACCCGCGGTGACGTCCAGCAGGCCGGTTTCGACCTGGTCCGGGCGCACACCGAGGCCGCCCGGCGGGACCCGGACTACCGGTTCGTGCTCGCCGAGATCGACTACCTCAAGCCCTACTGGGACGCCTTCCCCGAGGAGCGGGCCATCCTGCGGCAGCTCATGGCCGAGGGCCGGCTGGAGCTGATGGGCGGCACCTACAACGAGCCCAACAGCAACCTCACCAGCGCCGAGTCCACGGCGCGCAACGCCGTCTACGGCATCGGGTTCCAGCGCGACATCATGGGCGGGGCGCCGGAGACCGCGTGGCAGCTCGACGTCTTCGGGCACGACCCGCAGTTCCCGGGCCTGATGGCCGACGCGGGCCTGGCCAACAGCTCCTGGGCCCGCGGCCCGTTCCACCAGTGGGGCCCGATCCGCAACCCGGGCGGTGAGAACAAGGACGTCACCCGGATGCAGTTCCCGGCCGAATTCCGCTGGCTCTCCCCCTCCGGCCACGGTGTGGTGACGAGCTACATGGCCGACCACTACGGCTCCGGCTGGGACATGGCCTCGGCCACGACGCTGGCCGAGGCGGAGGCGTCGGCGTACCGCAACTTCTCCGAGCTGGCGAAGGTCGCCTCCACCAAGAACGTGCTGCTGCCGGTGGGCACCGACTACACGCCGCCGACGCAGTGGGTGACCGAGGTCGCCCGCGACTGGAACGCCCGCTACGCGTCGCCGAAGTTCGTCTGCGCCATCCCGCGGGAGTTCTTCCAGGCCGTCCGCGCCGAGTCGGCCGGCGGCGCCGGGCTGTGGCCCCAGACCCGCGACATGAACCCGATCTACACCGGCAAGGACGTCTCCTACATCGACATCAAGCAGGCCCAGCGGTTCGCTGAGGACGCGCTCGTCGACGCCGAGAAGTTCGCCACCCTCGCCGGGCTGCTGGCGGGAGCCCGCTATCCGGAGGCCGCGTTCGACAAGGCCTGGAGGCAGCTCGCCTACGGCGCGCACCACGACGGCATCACCGGCAGCTTCTCCGACCAGGTCTATCTCGACCTGCTCACCGGCTGGCGGGAGGCGCACGACCTGGCGGTCACCGCACGGGACAACGCCCTCGAGGTGATCGTGTCCACAGTGGACACCCGCGCCGACTCGACGGCCGACCGTCCGCTCGTCGTCGTCAACCCGCTGTCGTGGCCGCGCACCGACGTGGTGACCGCCCGGGTCGACCTGCCCGAGGCAGGGACGTCGGGCCTCACCGTCGTCGACGACGCCGGCGACGTGCTTCCGGTGCTCACCGAGGCTGCCGAGCACCACGCCGACGGCACCCTGCGGTCGGCGCTGCTGACCTTCCTGGCCCGTGACGTCCCAGGAGTCGGGCACCGTACCTTTTGGCTGCGGCCGGCCGACTCGGCGCCGGCCGGGTGGTCCACTGTGGACGGTGTCGAGGCGTCCAGCGACGCCTACACGGTCCGGCTCGACCCCGCCCGCGGCGGCGGCATCGCCAGTCTGGTCGAGCGCGCCACGGCGGCCGAGTTGGTCCGCGACGGCGGCGTCGGCAACGAATTCCGCCTGTACGACGAGCACCCCGCCCACCCGACCTTCGGCGAGGGACCGTGGCATCTGCTGCCGCGGGGCCCGGTGGTCACCTCGGCCGACGGCACGGCCGAGGTCACCGTCGAGACATCACCGATCGGGCAGCGCATCACCGCCCGCGGGCGACTCGCGAGCCTCACCTACACCACCGAGCTCCGGCTGCTGAACGGCACGGACCGGGTCGACGTGCGCTCCACTGTCGACGGGTTCGCCGGCGCCGACCAGCTGCTGCGGATGCGGTTCCCCACCGACATCCCCGGCGCGCTGCCGGTGTCGGAGGTCGCCGACGCGGTGATCGGCCGCGGCCTCGGCCAGCCCGACGTCGACACGGCCGAGGCGCCGTGGACGCTGGACAACCCGGCCTACACCTGGTTCGGTGCCGGAAGCACCGCCCGGGTCCGCGTCGGCGACACCGTGCGCGCGATCGGAATCGCGGAGGTCGTCGCCGACAGCGGTGAGCTGTCGGCCGGCCATCTCGACGGCCTGGTCACCCAACTGGGCCGGGTCGGCGTGACCGTGACCTCGTCGTCGCCGGAACGCGCCCGCTACGGCGGACTGGACTTCGACTCCAACCTGCCCGACGTGCGGATCAGCGTGGGCGGCCCCGGCAGCAACGCGTTCACCGCGCAGGTGCTCGACGGGGCCGACGCCTCCTACGCCGCCGAGCTGACCCGGCAGATCACCGCGCACGGCAGCGGGCGGGTCTGGGTGCCGGCGAGCCGCACCCTGGCCGAGCAGTTCGTGCCCAACGCCGACGTGCGCGGCGTCCGCGACCTTCCCGTGCTCATCATCGCGGCGGCGGACGCCGACGCGACCCGGGCCGCGGTGACCGAGGTCATCGGCGACCTGGCCGACGCGACGATCGACGTCACGCAGGACGCCGGGCTGGCCACCGTGCCGGACAACGAGCCGTCCCTGGTGGACCGCACCGTCGGTGTGCTCAACCGGGGCATGCCGAGCTTCGTCGTCGACCCCGCGGGAGCCCTGCACCTCTCGCTGCTCCGGTCCTGCACCGGCTGGCCGTCGGGGGTGTGGATCGACCCGCCGAAGCGCACCGTGCCGGACGGGTCGCCGTTCCAGCTCCAGCACTGGAGCCACACCTTCGACTACGCGTTCGTGGCCGGGGCAGGCGACTGGCGGAGCAACCGCCTTGTCCACAGTGGACACGGGTTCAACCATCCGCTGCTCGCGCGGTCGACCTCGCAGCACGACGGCCGGCTGGCCTCCCGCGAGACCCTGATCTCCGTGCAGCCCGAGACGGCGATGCTCGAGACGTTCAAGGCGACCGGCAACCCGCTGTCGCGCGGCGACTCGACGGTGCCCGATCCGCGCCGGCAGGTGACGGCCCGCCTCTACGAGGCGCACGGCAGTGCGACGGAGGCGGCTCTCCGCACGATCGTTCCCCTCGTGGACGCGCACCGGGCCGACCTGCTGGAGCAGCCGCTCGAGGCGCTCGAGCGCGCCGAGACCCTGACCGTGCCGCTCGGCGGCGCCGGCATCGTGACCGTGACCGCGCGGCCGGAGTCGGCGTACGACGGCGACGGGCCGGTCCTCGCTCCGGAGCACGAGCCGGCGCAGCCGGTCTACACGCGCTACTGGATGCACAACAAGGGTCCGGCGCCGGTGGGCTACCTCCCGCTGGCCGTGCACGTGCACCCGGCAGAGCTGCGGACGGACGGTCCGTTCTCGCTGCGGGTCACGGCGGCCTCAGATTTCACCGACGCCCCGGTGCACACGCGGGTGCGGATCTCGCTGCCGGACGGCTGGACCGCCGACACGACCGAGCAGCTCGTCGGCCTGGAGCCCGGCGCGCACACCGAGTTCGAGGTCGCCGTGACACCGGCGTCGGACGCACGGTCGGGCCTCTACCTCGTCGCGGCGCAGGCCGACGCACCCGACGGCCAGGTCGTGGAGGACCTCGCCGTCGTGTCGGTCGGCGGGACGGCCGACGTGACCAATGAGCTCTCCGCAAGCATCGCCACCGACGTGGTCACCGCGCCGGCCGGTCAGCGGACCGAGTTCGACCTGGAGATCGGCAGTACGGCGCGCAGCGAACTGCACGGCGAGGTGGCCCTGGTCAGCCCGTGGGGGACGTGGGACATCCTCGGCCCCGCGGCGGCAGCCTTCTCCGTCGAGCCGGGTGGGCGGACCACGGTGCGCTTCGCCGCCGACGTCCCCGGCGGGACGCCGCCGTCCACGACCTGGCTGCTGGCGAAGGTCATGTGTGCCGGGCGGGTCCTCTACACCGAGGCCGTGCCGCTCGCCGTCGTGGAATGACGCACGACCACACGGTGATCGGCACCGTCGCCGGGCGGGACGTACCCGTGGAGTTGCTCGAGGAGCGGCTCACCGCGATGTACGCCTCGCCGGCGGCGGTGGCACTGCCGGCGCGCGGAGACATGGAGTGGCGCCGGTTGCGCCGGTGGGTCGCGCAGTTGCTGCTCACCGAGGCCCTCGTCCGCGCCGAGGCCGACCGGCTCGGCGTCACCGCCGGGGCGGCCCCGCCCGCCGACGTCGCCGAGGCGGTCCGGCTGGCGGCCACCGGCAGCCTCGCGGCGGCGGCCCTGGCGGCGCAGCCGCTGGCCCGCTCGCTCTTCGACCGGGTCGGTGCGGAGATCGACGTCGACGAGGCCGCCGTACGCCGCTACTACGACCGCAACCCCGACCGGTGGCAGCGGCCGGCCCGGTGCCGGGTGCGTCACCTGCTCGCCGCGGACGAGGCCGGTGCGCGGGAGGCGATCGGCCGGCTCGACCGGGACGGCGAGCAGTGGTCGCGGGCGCTCGACGACCTGCCGCGCCCGCTCGGCGTCGCGGTCGCGGGCGCCTCGGCCGGTGCGGTGGTCGGTCCGGTCGAGTCGCCGTTCGGCTGGCACGTCCTTCGGGTCGACGAGGTCCGCCCGGCCAGGGTGGCGCCGTACGACGAGGTGCGCGCGGCCATCGCCGACGCTCTGCGCAAGGCCGCCCAGGCGGACTACTTCGAGCGCTGGCTGGAACGTCGCCGCCGCGAGGTGGTCATGGTCGCGGAGGGCTATGAGCATCCGGGGAGTCCCAACCAGCCGGACTTCGCCCACCACCACTGACCGGGCTTTCTCGTCGGCCGGCTAGGTCGTCCGCAGCACGAAGACGCCCCACCCCATGTATCGACGGCCGTGTGCGAGGTAGGCCCGGCGCCCGGCCGCGACAACCTCGGCGTACTCCGCCGCATCCGGCTCGTCCGGGTGCTCACGGAGCCAGTCGCTCGCGGTCAGCCACTGGGCCGCGACGTAGCGGTCCCAGCTGTCGTGATCGGCGAGGACCATCTCCACCAGATCCGCGCCGGCCGCCTCGAACCGGTCGAGTGTGCCGGCCAGTGAGGCGAACTCGCCCGCGCCGAGATCGAGGGCCGCGAGGGCGTCCGGTGGCGGGGAGTCGATCCAGTAGGGCTCACCGACCAGCAGGATGCCGCCCGGCTTGAGCGCCGGCTTCATCATGTCCAGCGTGCCGGAGAGTCCGCCGCCGATCCAGGTCGCCCCGATACAACTGACGATGTCGAACGCCTGCGGTGGCGGCGGGTAGTCCTCGGCCTTCCCGTGGACGAACTCGACCTGCGCGGTGACGGTCAACTCCTCGGCCCGGGCCCGCGCCGCGTCGAGGAAAACCGAGCTGAGGTCTACGCCGACGCCATGGATGCCGTAGCGCGCGGCCCAGGTGCACAGCATCTCCGCCTTGCCGCAGGCCAGATCGAGCTGCCGAAGACCCGGCTCGAGCCGGCAGATCTCCCCGAGCAGGGAGAGCTTGTCCTCGGTGAACGGATTGAGGATCCGATGGGCCGATTCGCTGCGCTCGTGGAACTTCAGACTCATGTGGCTCCCTTGCGACCCGTGATCGGGCGCGCCTGTCGTTGGTTGCGGGCGAGGACGTAGTACGCCACGGGCTCGGCTGGGCCCGGAATGCCTTGCGATTGCTCGATCATGCCCAGCTTCTCGGCGACCCGGAGCGATGCGTCGTTGCGCGGATCGATCGTCGCTGCGATCGTGTCCAGGGATGAGATCGCAAAGACATGGTCGAGCATCGCCCTTCCGATCTCGGTGGCATACCCGAGCCCCCAGAATCGCTGGTGGAAGACGTAGACCAACTCGTCGAAGTCGCGCTCCGGGGCACGGATCACGCCGCAGTATCCGACGAAGTCTCCGGATGACAGCTCGAACACGGCCGATGTCCCGTAGCCCCTTTCGGCGTACTTCCGCCGGCAGACCTCGATCCAGTGGGCGACATCGTCGCGCCCGAGAGTGCCGCCATCGCCGACGAAGCGCATGACGGTCGGGTCGGCGCACAGTCCAGCGAAGTCGTCGAGGTCCCGGGGCTTGAATCTGGCGCGCCATCAGGCGGTCGGTCCGGAACATGGGGTCGGTCACGGGCCTGACCTTATGAAGGGCGCTCGCCCCGGGCGAACGGGTTTACGTCGAGCGGCGTGCCTTCGAGGACCTCCCGCGCCGGCGACGCGGTCAGTGGAAGTCGACCCCGGTCAGGAGGAGAGCGACGAGGATCGCCGCGACGACCACATCGACGGCTGCGCAGAACGGCGGCCACCACCGGGTGTTGGCGACGTAGTGGGTGCGGTGCTGCCACATGTCCTTCAGCCCGTGACCCGCCAGGCCCGCCGCGAGCAGCCAGGCCGGTCCGGTCACCCCGATCGCCGCGACGACGACGAACACCGCAGCGACACCGCACTCGACAGCGATCACCCTCGGCCGCCCGTCGGCCACCGCGAACCCGATGTAGATCGCGGCGATGAGGGTGAGACCGAGGGCATAGACGGTCGCCCGGGTGAGCCACCAGAAGCCGAACGGCGACGCGGCCTGGATGACACCGACGGCGATCCCCCATCCGATCGGCGCCCTGAGGTCAGGTCGGCTTATCGAGGCGTTGCTGTCCATGGCCGCCTCCCCCTCTTCGATGGGCCGGCTACGGGGACCGTAGCGCCACGGCCTAGACCTACCTAGTCGCCACGATTCGTGGTGGATCTCCAGCGTTCATTGCGGCCACGTTGCGTCGGGCGAGCCGTCGCAGGCAGCATCGCGATTGGGTGACGGACAGCGCTGCAACCCCGGCTCCAAGGGCGAGCCAGCCGACCGATCCAGCGGTCATGACGGCGCCGGTGAGCAGCAGCGGGCCGCCGGACTTCTGCACGGATTGCGCCATGCCGGCCACGCCCAGGTAGGCAGCGCGTCCTCCCCGAGGTGCGAGGGAGACGGCCAGCTCCCACGAACTGACCGACCGCATCAGCTCGGCCACGGTAACCAGCACCGCAGCAGCCAGCATGGCGATCGACGCCGGCCACTCCCCGCCGGTCGTGGCGATCGTCAGCACCGCGCAGCACAGGAAGACCGCGAATCCGTTGAGCGCCACGACGGCGGCGGCCTGGCGTGGGCGTCCGACCTTGGCCGACACCCGCATCTGCATCGCGACGACCACGACGGTGTTGATCAGCAGAAAGGTAGGCACGAGCGCGCGCGGCGCCATCGTGTGGTGCACGAGCCACAACGGTAGCCCGACGTTCAAGATGGAGTCGTCGAGGTTCATCGGCGCGTCGAGGAGGACGAACAGCAGGTAGCCGGCGTCTCGCCAGGGACTCGGCCCGGGTGTCTGCCTCGCCGACGCCATCTCGCGGTGGTGCACGTCCTCCGCACCCGGCGGTTCCCGGGTGCGCCATACCAGCCCCGCGACGACCAGGAACGACACCGCGTCGCCGAGAATCAGTACGCGGTAGGCGGTGACGGTACCAACGGCCAGGCCCACCGCCGCGATCCCGGCCCCCAGTGCGAAGCCTGCGTTCGCCGCACTCCGGGACAACGCCTGGTAGGTCGAGCGACGGGCACCGGCCACCCGAGTGGCGAACAGCATCTCCATCGCCTTGGCCGCGCGATCGCCGAGGTACGTCGCGGCGACCACAGGGAGCAGGGCATCGAGGCCGGTGCACAGCAGCAAGAGGCTGAGAGTTCCGAAGCGGAGGAGGTGGCAGCCGATCAACAGCAAGCGAACTGGGAGGCGGCCGGCCAGGCGCCCGGCCAGCGGCGACCCGGCGATACCCGCCACCCCGGCCGCGCCGAGGAGGAGTCCCAGGTGGCGCGCGTCGAGGCCGGTGACGAAGGTGAAGTACAGCACCGAGGCAGCGCCCCACACGCCGGTGCCGGTCCGATCCAGGAATTGCGCGAGCAGCATGATCCGTGCATCACGGCCGCCCGGAGGGCGACGAAGCTGCGCCAGCAGGGAGCGGTTCGAGAGGTTGTTGCGCCGCAAGCGCACGTCGCCGTCCGATCGTCCGGAAGATCTCTTGACGTCAAGATGATATGTCTTGACGTCAAGGTATTTTTGACGGCGGTCGCGGGAGCTCGGCCCACTGCCGTGACCTGACAACAAAGTGTCAGGTCGCGACACCTGGCGATCATTCGATCCAGGCCGGTGTTCCCCGTGTTTCGAGCTCCCCGGGCACCCGGGCGATGGCGCTTCCGTGACCACAAACAAGCAGGCGAACGACGGTCCGGGCGAAGATCTGACGCTCAACTTCAGCGGGGATCACGACGGTGTCTCCGGAACGGACGTCCTCGCGCTGACCAGCGATGGACACGGACATCTCGCCATCGAGCACTGTCCAGATCTGCTCGGAGTCGAAGACGTGGAGCGGACCGCACGCGCCGGCCGTCATCGCGACCTCCCACATCGAGAGACCGGTGGTCGCGCCGATGGTCGGCGACGCAAGGGTCGTCATCACGCCGGCCGGAGTCTCGGAGCGGCGACGTTCGGTCGGGTGAACTACAGCGGACACGGCAAGTTCCCTAAATAGACAACATGGTTGTCTGGATAGTACACCCGGTTGTCTTTGCTGTGCGAACATGGCCGCATGTCTTCGAGCGAGCGCGCAGGATTCGAGCTTCCCCTCCTGCTGCTCGGGGCCTTCAGGTCGCTGATCGATGAGCTGCACGGCGCGCTGGCCGAGAACGGCCACGGCGAGGCTCGCCCGCTTCATGGGTTCGCGCTTCAGGCGATTGGCCCCGACGGCACCACGGCATCAGAGCTCGGACGGCGGCTGGGAGTCAGCAAGCAGGCGGCGGCGAAGACTGTCGCTTCGCTGGAGCGAGTCGGCTACGTCGGTCGTGCGCCCGATCCGGAGGACGGTCGCGCTGTCCGGCTGCTGCGTACCCGGCGCGGCGAGGAGATGCTGTCGTTGAGCGCCGCGTTCTTCGAGACGTACCACAGGCGTCTCGCCCGGGCCCTCGGACACCGGCGGCTCACCGAACTCGAGGACGATCTCGAGCAGGTGGCCGGGCCGCCGTGGGACTCATTGCGGGGCCTTCCGGGCTGGCTGGCATGAGGCGGTGGTGACGCAGCGGGCGCGGCGGCCGTGCTCGCAGGCGGCGGGGGTGCAGGACTACGCGGGTTCGAGGCGGAGATCCAGGCCGAGGTCGAGTACCGGCGCGGAATGGGTCAGGGCGCCGACGGACAGATAGTCGACGCCGGTCGCCGCGACCTCGGCCGCGGTCTCCAGGGAGAGGCCGCCGCTGGCCTCGGTGCGGGTCCCGGCGGCTCGGGCGACCCCGACCGACTCGCGCATCTCGTCGAGGGTCATGTTGTCGAGCAGGACGAGTGCGGCGCCGGCGCCGACGGCCTCACGGACCTGATCGACCGTGTCGCACTCCACCTCACAGACGATGTCCGGGCGGAGGCGCCGTACGGCGGTCAGCGCGGCGGTGACACCGCCGGCGGCGAGCACGTGATTGTCCTTGATCAGTGCCTGGTCGGCGAGGCCCATGCGGTGATTGCTTCCGCCGCCACAGCGCACGGCGTACTTCTCCAGCGCGCGCAGCACGGGCATCGTCTTGCGGGTGTCGCGGATCACCGCTCCGGTGCCGGCGACAGCCTCGACCCAGCGGTGGGTGAGGGTCGCGACACCGGACAGGTGGCAGAGCAGGTTGAGGGCGGTGCGCTCGGCGGTGAGGATCCGGGCGGTCGGGCCGGCGACCGCGAGCACGACGTCGCCCGCGCCGACCCGGGTACCGTCACCGGACGTCGCGGTCACCGTGCCGTGTTCGCCGAACTGCAGGTCGAAGACCGCCATCGCCACCGGGATTCCGGCAACGACGCCCGGAGCGCGGGCGGTGAGTTCCCCCACACTGCGTTGGCCCTCGGGGACGGTCGCCGTCGTCGTCACGTCGACCCCGCCGGCGAGGTCCTCGTCGAGCGCGAGTCGGGCGACGCGGACCACGTCGTCGACATCCAGGTCGGCGGCGAGAACCGCCTTCGCGACGTCTGCGGACAGCATCACGCGTCAATCTCCTGTCGTAGTTCCCCGTCGGCGTCGATCGTGGACACGATGTGCCGCCGCCACTCGTCGCGCGCCACCGGCACGTCCTCGCGGGTGTGGCACCCCCGGCTCTCCGTCCGCATGGTCGCGGCCGACACGATCGCCGTCGCCACGGTGTGCATGCTGGTCGCCTCCCACGACGCCCGGCCCGGTACGGCGCCGGTCGGCACCTTCCCGAGCAGGCGGGTGGCCTCGGCCAGCCCGTCGGGAGTACGGCGGACGCCGACCTCCCGCGACATCGCCAGCGTCAGGTCCAGCCGCCAGGCCGGGTCGACCGCCCCCGCGCGCACGTTCGTCGACTCCGGCCGCCCGGGTGCCGGCAGCCGGTCGGACAGTTCGCCGGCCAGCCGGGTCGCGGCGACCATGCCTTCCACCAGACTGTTGGAGGCCAGCCGGTTGGCCCCGTGCAGGCCGGTGCACGCGACCTCCCCGACGGCGAACAGACCGGGCACGGACGTGCGCCCGCTCATGTCGGCCCGCACGCCGCCGCAGGCGAAGTGCGCCGCCGGCGCCACCGGGATCAGGTCGCGTACCGGATCGATGCCGGCCTCCCGGCAGCCGGCGACGACGGTCGGGAAGCGGCGCAGCAGGTCGGCTCTCGCCGATACCCCGGCCATCGAGGTAGAGGTGGTCGCCCACCCCGCCCGGTGCCTCGGCCATCCGGCGCGCCATCGCCAACGCGACCACGTCGCGCGGCGCGAGATCGCGCAGCGGGTGGATGCCGTCCATGACCGACACGCCGGCGGCGTCGACCAGCGTCGCCCCTTCACCGCGCATCGCCTCGGTCACCAGCAACTGCCGGCCCCGGGCACCCGGCCCGCAACCACAGCACGGTGGGGTGGAACTGCACGAACTCGAGGTCGGCGACCCGCGCGCCGGCCCGCATCGCCAGCCCGACGCCGTCCCCGGTACTGACGTCGGGGTTCGTCGTACTCGCATAGACCTGGCCCGACCCGCCGGTGGCCAGCACCACCGCGCCGGTCTGCAGTTCACCGACCGATGTGCACCGGCCGGCGCGATCGACCAGCCCGACGGTCAGCGCCGCCACGGCCCCGTGAGCGTCGCGTCGGACGTCGAGCGCGAAGGCATGATCGATGACCTCGACCCGGTCGGCGAGGCGAACCGTCTTTCTCCAGCGTGCGCTGGATCTCCCGGCCGGTGGCATCGCCGCCGGCGTGCACGACCCGCGCCCGCGAGTGTCCGCCCTCGCGCCCGAACTCGAGCTCGCCGTCGGCACCCCGGTCGAACTGCGCGCCGTCGGCGAAGAGCGCGGCCACCGCCGCAGGGCCCTCCTCGACGAGCACGCGTACGGCGTCCTCATCGCAGAGCCCGGCGCCGGCGACCAACGTGTCACGCAGGTGCTCGTCGGGCGAATCACCGATGCCCACCGCGGTCGCGACACCGCCCTGCGCCCAGGTCGTACTGCCCGCCGTCAGGACCGACTTGCTCACCACGACGACCCGCCGCCCGGCGCGGGCCAGCAGCCGCGCGGCCCCGAGACCGGCCACCCCCGACCCGACGACCACGACGTCGGCACTGCGGGTCCACGTCGGCTCGGGCGCGGCCAGCCGGGCGACGAGCGCGGCCGGTCATTCGCCACCCACCGATGGCGACCCGATCGACACCATGCGCCTCGACCGCACCGCGGGCACGGTCGGCGATGTCTCCGGAGATGGTCACCTCGAACTCGCCCGCGCGCAGCGTGTGCAGCAGCTTCTCCGCGGTGATCATCTTCATGAAGCGGCACACCGCGCGGTCGTTCACCGCGGCGAAGTCGGTGCCCGGGTTGGCCTGCCGCAGCTGGTGCAGCATGCCGGTCTCGGTCGCGACCAGTACCCGGTCGGCCGTCGTACGGCGGGCCTGCTCGAGCATGCCGCCGGTGGACAGCACCTTCACCCGCTCGGCCGGCACCGCGCCCGCGCCGACGAGGTAGAGCGCCGACGTCGCGCACCCGCACTCCGGGTGCACGAGCAGCTCCGCGTCGGGGTCGGCCTCGACGCGTTGCGCGCAGGTCGGCGCCGTTGATGCCGGCGTGCACATGGCACTCCCCGGCCCAGATGTGGATGTTCTTCCGGCCGGTCACCCGCTGCACGTGCGCGCCGAGGAACTGGTCGGGCAGGAAGAGGATTTCCCGGTCGGCAGGGATCGAGCGCACCACGTCGGCGGCATTGGACGAGGTGCAGCACATATCGCTCTCGGCCTTGACCGCGGCCGAGGTGTTGACGTAGGCGACGACGACGGCCCCGGGATGCTCGGCCTTCCACGCGCGCAGTTGTGGGCGTCGATGGTGTCGGCCAGCGAGCAGCCGGCGGCCAGGTCGGGGATCAGCACCGTCTTGTCCGGGAGACAGCAGCTTGGCGGTCTCGGCCATGAAGTGCACACCGCAGAAGACAATGGTGCCGGCATCGGCCTGCGGCGGCGATCCGGGAGAGCGCCAGCGAGTCGCCGACATGGTCGGCGACGTCCTGGATCTCCGGGCGCTGGTAGTTGTGGGCGAGGATCACGGCGTCGCGCTCGCGGGCGAGGCGGCGTACCTCTGCGGCCCAGCTGGCGGGTCGGGCGTCCTGCTCGAACCTCGGCGGTGGTGGCTGGCATCACGCTTCCTCGTGGTCCTCGGTTTTCGTCTGGTGAGCGAAAACTCGGATTTCATGTGAGCTTACCATCAGGCCGTGCTCCGCCGTCAGTCGCGAATGTCGCCCCGCCGCCCACGAGGTGCTCGCCGTGGTGTTCCAGATCCGCGCCGGCGAGCTGTCCGTACTGCTCTGGCGGCGGGCGAAGGGAGCCGCACGCGGGGCGCTGGTCGCTGCCGGGTGGCGCACTCGCCGTCGACGAGGGGCTCGACGACTCGATCCGCCGGCAGCTGGCGGACAAGGTCGATGTGCGCGAACTCACCCACCTCGAGCAGCTGGACACGCCGGGCGAGCCGGACCGCTTCCCCGGCCGGCGGGTGGTCGCGACGGCCTACCTCGGGCTCGTCCCCGCCGACGCCGACCCGCAGATCCCCGACGACACGCGTGGTACCGCGTCGTCGCGCTGCCCCCGGATGGCCTTCGACCACGCGACGGATCGTGGCGTCGGGCCTCGCCGGCTGCGGTCGAAGCTGTCCTACACCAACCTCGGTTTCGCGCTCGCTCCCCCGACGTTCACCATGTCGGAGCTGGCCGGCTACTACCGCGCGGCGATGGGATACGACCGTCGCGCCGACCAACCTGCAGCGGATCCTGCTCCGCCGCGGCCAGATCGAGGCGACCGGCCGCGCGACCGTGCCGGGCCGCACCGGTGGGCGGCCGGCGGCGATGTTCCGGTTCCGGTCCCGCAACCTGGAGATCACCGACGCCTTCGCCGTGCTCCATCCCCCCGGCCCACAGGAGCCGGCGCCGCTGTAGGTGCGGGCCGGGCGCGGGTCCACCGGTGCCGGCGCCGCTGTAGGTGCGTGAGGTCGTCAGCCCGGCGGCGTGCCCAGGTGCGGCGTGAGGCCCATGCCGGTCGCCCGCAGGCCGGTGGCGTCGCGCTCGAAGATGGTCAGCGATGCGTTGACCAGCGTGGTCGAGGCCACCATCTCGAGGAGTTCCTGCTCGGACATGTCCTCGACGACGTAGCGGACGAGCAGGATGACCGCCTCGTGCGCGAACACGATCAGGTGCCGGCCGGAATAGCGGCGGTCGATGTCGGCGAGGACACTTCGGACCCGGAGCGCGACGTCGGACCACGACTCTCCGCCCGGCGGGCGGTAGTAGAGCCGGCCGAGTCGGCGCTTGCGGGCGGCCTCCTCCGGCCGGCGCTCGGCGACACCGCGCGACGTGAGCAGGTCCAGCACACCGAGCTCCCGGTCCCGTAGCCGCTCGTCGGTCCGGATGCGACCCCCGCCGATCGCCGCGGCGGCGATCTCCGCCGTCTCGACGGCGCGCCGGTACGGCGACGACAGCACCGCGTCCGGGCGATGGTCGGGCACGAGCCGCTCCAGCCACCGGCCGAAGTCCGCCGCCTGGCCTCTGCCCTCGTCGGACAGCGGTACGTCGGCGTCCCGCGCCTCGACCGGGATGGACACGGCCCCGGACCGCTCGGCCCGGTCCCGCGCGACGTTGCCCGTGCTCTCGCCATGGCGGACCATCCACAGCGTCGCGACGCCGGTGTCGTTCATCGCGTCTCCGTACCCGTTGACCCGGTCTCGCGCAGAGCGTAGCTTGCCACGCCAATACGAACGTTTCGTTAGTAGACCGGGGCGTACGGGTCATGGCGATCGGCAATGAGTTACCGGCTGGAGCACAGCGCGTGCTGCGGCGGCTGAACGAACGCTCGCTGTTCGCCGTCCTGCTCGCCGAAGGACGCCTCACCCGCGTCGCGCTGCAGCGCCACACCGGCCTGTCGCTGCCCACCATCACCCGTGCGCTGGGCAACCTGCAGGCCGCCGGACTGGTCGCCGACGTCGGCACGGTGTCGATGGGGCGCGGTCCCGCGGCGGCCGTCTACGAGGTGCGGCCCAGGGACGGCGGCGTCGCCGCAGCGATCGCGCTGACCGGCGATCAGCTCTCGGTCTCACTGATGAGCACCGCCGGGAAATCGCTCGCCTGCGAACAGACGGCGCCGGACCGGTCGGCACCGGGCGACGTGCTGGTGCGGGACGTGCGACACCTCCTCCGCGCTGCGCTCCGGTCCGCGCGGATCGACCGGATCCACGTGTCGCACACCGTGGTCGCCGTACCCGCGGTCGTGGATTCCGATGGGCACCTGGCGACCGCCATACCCTCCAGCCTCCCCGAGTTGGATCAGCGCAGTGTCGATGCGATCCGCCGGCTGGCCGGACGTTCCAGCAGCGTGGACAACGACGTCAACCTCGCGGCACTCGGTGAGCACCACGCCGGTGCCGCACGCGGAATCGACGACGTCGTCTACATCTCGCTCGGCAGTGGTATTGGCACCGGCGTGATCCTGGGCGGTGCGCTCTACCGCGGCAGCCACGGTGCGGCCGGCGAGGTCGCCCACATGCCGGTCGGATCGGTCGACCCGCACAGCAGAGCGGCCCGGCGGCACGGCGCCTTCCAGCTCGCCGCCAGCGAGGACGCCGTCCGGCGCCTGGCCCGCACCGCCGGTATGACCCGGCGTACCACCCTCGCTGCCATCTTCGACAGCGCCCGCCGCGGCGAGCCCGCCGGGCGAGAGGTGTTCGCAACACTGGCGAAACAGGTCGCCCTTATGGTCGCCGGCGTGGTGAGCGTCCTCGACCCCGAACTGGTCGTCGTCGGCGGCAGTGTCGGAGAGGCGGGCGACCTGCTGCTGCGGCCGATGCGCCGCGAGCTCGCCCACATCTTCCCCTCTCCCCCGCCGGTGGTCACCTCCGAGCTCGGAGTCGACGCGGTCCGCCGCGGCGCGGAAATCAGCGCGGTGAACGGCGTGCAGGAGCAGCTCTTCACCGTCATCACCCCACCACCGGCGCCGGTCGGTTCGCGAACTCCGCGGGAGGCCACGATTGTCCGCTAGATACCTGCGGCGGGTCGCGGCCGGCATCGCCGGCCTCGGCGTCCTCGTCGTGACCGGCTGCACCGCCCGGATCGGCGACAACACGCCGATCGTCCCGCTCGGCGCCACCGCCCACCACGCGCCGGTCACGCTGAACCTCTGGGGATTCTTCACCGGGCGTGAGGCGAGCGTCATCGACGGCGTGCTCGCCCGGATGCACAAGCGCTACCCCTGGCTCACCGTCAAGCCAGGTCCAGGGCAAGAACGACGACGACGTCCTGCGCGGCATCAACTCCGGACACCCGCCCGACATCACTCTGCTCGGCGGCCCGCAGAATCTCGCGAAATTCTGCGACTCCGGTGCGCTCCGCGACATCGGCCCGGTCGGCGCGCAAGGACCATCTCGACCTGTCGGCGACCTTCCCCAGGCAGGTTCTCGCCTACTCCAGATACGGCGGCCGGACCTGCGCGCTCCCCCTGCTGACCGATGCCTTCGGGCTCTACTACAACAAGAAGCTGCTCGCCAAGGCCGGTTACCACCACCCGCCGAGGACGTTGTCGCAGCTGACCGCCATGGCCAAGAAGCTCACCACGTACAACAAGGACGGCTCCATCCGCGTCGCCGGGTTCGTGCCGCTCAGCACCTTCTACGAGTCGGCGCACGCCCTGCAGGGCAACTACTTCGGCGCCTCCTGGTACAGGCAAGGGCGCTCGGTCCTCGGCACCGATCCCGCCTGGGTGCAGGGCCTGAACTGGGAGAAGAAGTTCATCTCCACGATCGGCTACGCCAAGCTCAGCAAGTTCGCCGCGACACTCGGCGCCGAGTCGGAGTTCGCCAGCAACAACGGCTTCGAGACCGGCAAGGTGGCCATGCTGATCGACGGCGAATGGCGGGTCGCCTTCGCGAACGCGGACAAGACCAAGGTCGACTACGCCACCGCGCCGTTCCCGGTCGCCGACGACCACCCGGAGCTCTACGGGAGCGGGCAGATCGGTGGCACGCTGATCGGGCTGCCGGCCGGCGTGAAGCACCCGGCCGAGTCGTGGCTGGCGATGCGCTATCTCGCCACCAACACCGCAGCGCTCAACCAGCTCTCGGACGGCCTGAAGAACGTCCCGACGACGTTCGCGTCACTGCGTACGTCGAAGTTCTCCCGCAATCCGCTGACCAAGCCCTTCACCAAGATCCTGCAGAACCCGCACTCCGTGTGGAAGCAACCCACGACCGCCGGCCAGGTCGATCTCGACCTCCTCACCGCGTTCGAGGGCAAGTGGGAGGCCGGCCAGGCTGGCGATCTGCAATCCGGTCTGCGGCAGCTGGCCAAGGACATCGACACCCAGACGGCGATCAGGTGAGCGCGATGAGAACAGGGAGGCTCCGGCGCCGCCGGAGGCTGACGGTGCTGGCGTTCATGTCCCCGTGGATCGTCGGGTTCATGGCGTTCGTGGCCTACCCCATGCTCTCCAGCCTGTACTTCTCCTTCACCACCTACGACCTCACCAAGCCGCCGCGCTGGGTCGGCCTGCACAATTACCGCTGCTGTTCACCCAGGACCCGGTGTTCTGGCAGTCGGTCCGCAACACGCTGTGGATCATCTGCATCGGTGTGCCGGCGAAGATCATCTTCGCCCTCGGCGGTGGCGCTGGTGATCGTCCGCATCCGCCGCGGCGCCGGCATCTACCGGACCACTGGCCTACCTTCCGGCCGTCGTCCCGATGGTCGCCGCCGGCCTGTCCTTCGTCTACCTGCTCAACCCGTCGCGGTCCGGTCAACCACATCCTCGGCGCGGTCGGGCTGGGGAAGCCGCTGTGGTTCAGCGATCCCTCCTGGGCCAAGCCCGGGCTCGCGGTCATCATGGTGTGGGCCGCCGGGCAACACGATGGTCATCCTCCTGGCGGCACTGCTCGACGTCCCGCGCGACCTCTACGAGGCTGCGGCCATCGACGGCGCGGGGGCGTGGGCGAAGTTCCGCCAGGTGACGATGCCGCTGATCTCGCCGGTGCTCTACTTCGCACTGCTCACCGGGATCATCGAGGGTTCCAGTACTTCACCCAGGCCTACGTCGCCTCCAAGGCGATCTCGGGCAATGCCAACACCCTGGGCGCGCCGCAGAACTCGCTGATGTTCTACGGCACCTGGCTCTACCAGCAGGGCTACTCCTACTTCCACATGGGCTATGCCTCGGCGCTCGCCTGGATCCTCTTCCTCGCCCTCTCATCGTGACCGCCGTCCTCATCCGCACCTCGCGGCGGTGGGTCCACTACCGGGAGGCTGACCGATGGCCCTGTCGCTGCCCGCGACCGGCGACGCCTCGGCCAGGACGGCGCCGACCGCTCCGGCCGCGCCGGTCCGGCGCGGGATTCCTGCTCGGCGTCGCGAACCACTGCGTCGCGATCGCCCTGGCGCCGCGCTTCTCGTTCCGTTCCTCGTTCATCATCGGCATGGCGCTGATGCCCGACCGCAGGCGCTCGGAAACGGCCTGGTCCCCCACCACCTCGAGTGGGGGAACTTCGGCCGGTCCTCCACCTCTTCCCGTTCTGGCACTACCTCGGCAACACCCTCCTGTATT
The DNA here is from genome assembly GCA_963828605.1 of uncultured Actinomycetota bacterium. Lineage (GTDB taxonomy): Bacteria > Actinomycetota > Actinomycetes > Mycobacteriales > QHCD01 > DASXJE01. The sequence goes on from CAWHER010000001.1 coordinate 2,041,673, forward strand.
CGGTCGCTCTCGACGGTCGGGGTCGTCGTGTCCTCACTGCCGGTCGCCTACGCGCTGGCCCGGCTGCAGTGGCGCGGCCGCGAGGCGGTGATGATGCGTGGTGCTCGCGACGATGATGCTGCCGACCGCGGTCACCAGCGTCTCGCTCTACTCGGTCTACGTGAACCTGGGCTGGATCGGCACGCTCAAGCCGCTGATCGTGCCGCTGTTCTTCGGCGACGCGTTCTCGATCTTCCTGCTGCGGCAGTTCCTGCGGACCATCCCCGAGGACCTCAGCGACGCCGCCCGCGTGGACGGCGCCGGCGACCTGCGGATCATGCTGCGGATCATCGCCCCGCTGGCGAAGCCGGCGATCGCCGCGGTCGCGCTGTTCAACTTCCTCTACACCTGGAACGACTTCTTCACCCCGCTGGTCTACACCGGCAACAACAACGGCGTCGCTGGACCCTCACGGTGGCGCTCTCACAGTTCACGACGCTGCAGCGCGGGCTCGCTCTACAACCTGCAGATGGCCGGGACGCTGCTGTTCATGGCTCCGATCATCGTGCTCTTCTTCTTCGCCCAGCGCGCCTTCGTCGAGGGCGTGACCCTCACCGGGGTAAAGGGTTGACCGGGTGGGTCCGGCAGGATGAGCATCTGACCCGACATCCACCTTTGGGAGTGTGACGTGGCGCCCTCGATCGTCCCCCAGGTCAGCCGGCTGACGCCGTACGGCGGAAGCCTGACGCTCACCGACGGCTCAACGCTGTGGACCGACGCCCGGTCGGCGCCCGTCGGGGAGCTGCTACGCGGCTACCTCGCCCCCGTGACCCCGCTCGCGTCCGCCGACCGGGCCGAGGGCGCCACCGTGCGGCTGCGGGTCGACGCCGACGGCCTGACCAACCCGGAGGCCTACCGGCTCGCCGTGACGCCGGACCATGTCGACATTGTCGGCGGCGCCCCGGCCGGGGTGTTCTACGGCGTGCAGACCCTGCGTCAGCTGTTGCCGCCGCAGGTGTTCGGGCCCGGCGGCGCGACGGGCCCGTCTGCCCTTCCGGGCGTGGAGATCGAGGACGCCCCGGCGTTCGGCTGGCGCGGGTCGATGCTCGACGTCGGCCGGCACTTCATGCCCAAGGAGTTCGTGCTCCGCTACATCGACCTGTTGGCGCTGCACAAGCTCAACGTCTTGCACTTGCATCTGACCGAGGACCAGGGGTGGCGCATCGAGATCCGGCGAACACCCCCGGCTCACCGAGGTCGGTGCCTGGCGCGAGCAAGACGCGTGGCCGGGCACAACAACGAGCCCCGCGATCCGCAGAGCCGCTACGACGGCGTTCCGCACGGCGGCTTCTACACCCAGGACGAGATCCGGGAGATCGTGGCCTACGCCGCCGAGCGGTTCGTCACGTGTCGTGCCCGAGATCGAGATGCCCGGGCACGCGCAGGCGGCGATCGCGGCCTACCCCGAGCTGGGCAACACCCGGAGACGCAGCTTCCGGTGGCGACCGGGTGGGGCGTCATCAAGGACGTGCTCAACGCCGAGGACGCGACCATCGCGTTCTTCCAGGACGTGCTCGACGAGGTGCTCGAGCTCTTCCCGTCGCCGTTCATCCACGTCGGTGGCGACGAGTGCCCCAAGGACGAGTGGCAGAAGAGCCCGGCCGCCCAGGCAGCGGATCCGGGACCTCGGGCTGGCCGACGAGGACGAGCTGCAGTCGTGGTTCATCCGGCAGATGGACGACTTCCTGACCTCGCAGGGTCGGCGGCTGGTCGGCTGGGACGAGATCCTCGAGGGCGGGCTCGCGCCGGGCGCCACGGTGATGTCGTGGCGCGGCGAGGACGGCGGGATCGCCGCCGCGAAGGCGGGGCACGACGTCGTGATGACCCCGACGGACCACGTCTACTTCGACTACTACCAGTCCAAGGACAGGGACTCGGAGCCGCTGGCGATCGGCGGGTATCTCCCGCTCGAGACCGTCTACTCCTACCGGCCGGTTCCGACCGAGCTGTCCGCGGACGAGGCCCGGCACGTGCTGGGTGCCCAGTGCAACGTCTGGACCGAGTACATGGCCGGACCTGCGCAGGTCGAATACATGGCCTTCCCGCGGATGTGTGCGTTCGCCGAGACGGTCTGGTGCACCGGCCGCGAGAACTTCGCCGACTTCCGGGGCCGGCTCGGGGAGCATCTCGAGCGGCTGGGTGCCCTCGACGTGGGGTTCCGCCCGCTCGACTGATCCCCGCGGCTTCGCTGCGTTTGCGCCGTCCGGACGGGCCACTTAGGTTCGTCCGGCCCATCATCGCGACGGCGGGAGTGAACGTGAGTAGCGCAGCGCAGTCGACCGACCCGGGTACCGGGGCCGGCGGCCGCACGTTCCACCGATCGCTGGGCCTGTTTCCCGCGATCACGGTGAACATGACCCAGATGTGCGGCATCGGGCCGTTCATCACCATTCCGCTCATGGTGGCCACCATGGGCGGACCGCAGGCCATCATCGGCTGGGTCGTCGGCGCGATCCTCGCGATGGCCGACGGGCTGGTCTGGGCCGAACTCGGGGCGGCGATGCCGGGCGCGGGCGGCACCTATCTCTATCTGCGGGAGGCGTTCCAGTACCGGACCGGCAAGCTCATGCCGTTCCTGTTCGTCTGGACCGCGGTCCTCTCGATCCCGTTGATCATGTCGACCGGGGTGATCGGCCTCGTGCAGTACCTCGGGTTCTTCTTCCCGCACCTGTCCGGGCTGGCCACCCATCTGATCGGGATCGGGGTCACCGCGCTGGTCGTGCTGGCGCTGTACCGGCGGATCGAGTCGATCCGCTCGCTCACGGCCGTGCTCTGGGTCGTGATGCTCCTCGCGGTACTGCTGACCGTCGCCGCCGCGTTCACCGGTTGGAACGCGAGTCTGGCGTTCACCTATCCGGCCGGCGCGTTCAGCCACACCGGGGCGTTCTTCACCGGTCTCGGTGCCGGGCTGCTCATCGCCGTCTACGACTACCTGGGCTACAACACGACGGCGTACATGGGCGATGAGTTGAAGAACCCGGGCCGCACGATGCCGCGGTCGATCGTGGTGTCGATCAGCGCGATCATGGTGTTCTACCTGGCCCTCAACATCGGTGTCGTCGGCCGGATCCCCTGGAAGGAGGTCGCCGGATCCTCCTCGGTGGCGTCCCTTGTCGTGACGCGCAGCTGGGGCCACACCGCCGCCGACATCGTGACCGTCCTCATCATCGTCACCGCGTTCGCCTCGATCCTGGCCGGCCTGCTCGGCGGATCCCGGGTGCCGTTCAACGCCGCCCGCGACGGCGTCTTCTTCTCCGTCTTCGGCAAGCTCCACCCGCGCGACAACTTCCCGCACGTCGCACTGCTCGTCATGGGCGTCATCACGGTGATCGGGTCCTTCTTCGACCTCACGACGGTGATCAGCATGCTGCTGGCCGTCGCCGTCATGGTGCAGGCGATCGCGCAGATCGTCGCGCTGACGGTGCTGCGACGCCGGCAGCCGACCCTGCGCCGGCCCTACCGGCAGTGGCTGTACCCGATCCCCAGCCTGATCGCGCTGGCCGGCTGGTGTTACGTCTACGCCTCCGCCGAGACACTTCCGCTCGTGCTGTCGGCGGTGTGGATCGTGGCCGGGGTCGCGGCCTTCGTCGGGTGGGCGAAGGTGACCGGATCCTGGCCGTTCGCCCCCCTCGAGGTGCGGGAGACCTACGTCGACATGCAGCATGCCGAGCAGCGCCAGCCGGCATGACCGACGGCGGGGGGTTCGTTCTCGGCATCGACATCGGCGGCAGCAAGGTGGCGCTGGCCACCAGCCGTCCCGGCGACCCGCACGACCGGCTCAGTGCGCGGACCATCCCGACCCGCGCCGGTGAGGGCGCGGAGCGGGTCCTCGCCCGCGTCCTCGACGCGGCCGGGCAGGTCATCGACGAGACGATCGCGCGCGGCGGTACGGCGTTGGCGGCAGTCGGCGCGGTGTCGCCCGGGATCGTCGGGGAGGACGGCATTCTGCTGGCCCCGAACAACCCCGGATGGGACCGGCTCGCGCTCCCGTCGAGCCTGCGGGCGGGCCTCGGCGTATCGGCGGTCGCGGTCGGCAACGACGTCAAGGCGGCGGCGCTGGCCGAGGCGCGCTGGGGAGCGCTGGCCGGCAGCCGCACCGGGATGTTCCTCAACCTCGGGACCGGCGTGGCCGCCGCCGTGGTGGTCGACGATGTTGTGCTCTCCGGCGCGCACGGGGCGGCCGGGGAGATCGCCTACGCCCTGCACGACCCGGGCGACGCCGGGTTCGCGAACGGACGGGCGCCGATGGAGGAACGGATGTCGGGCAGCGCGCTCGCGGCCCGCGGGCGGGTCGTGGCGGGCCGGGAGATCACTGCGGCGGAGGTGTTCGCCCGGGCGCCCGGCGACCCGGCCCTGAGCGCCCTGCTCGACGAGGCGCTCGACGTCCTGGCGATGCATGTGACCAATCTCGCCATCGCGATCGATCCCGCCGTCATCGCCGTCGGCGGCGGCCTGGCCGGCAGTTTCGACCAGATCCGGCCCAGGCTGGCGGCGACGCTCGCCCGAGCTGTCCCGTTTCCTCCCGACCTCACCCTCGCCCGGTTCCCGGCCGACGCCGCGCTGGTGGGCGCGCTGACCCTCGCCGGCGACGCCGCCCACGCGGATGCGGACAGTAACTGTGGCCTTGACGCCGTACGGGCCGGGTTGGAAGGTTACGGTTAACTGTCCGTTCTGCGCCGAGTCAGCGCCGGCGCGGGTCAGGAGGTGCTGCTGGAGCTCACCACCGGCAGCGTACGGGGATGCAGGGCGCACGCGGGGGGTCAGTTCGGATGAGCGCATCACGGTGGTGGGGTGCTCTCGGCGCAGTGCTGGTGGTGTTCGCGCTGGCCGGAGTGGGTGGGGCGGCGCAGTCCCACAATGTCGCCACCTCCCCCGTCGACCGGTTGAGCCCGGCGCGATCGCAGGCACCGAAGGCCGCTGACGTCGTCGCCGCCGCCCGCGCCGGTCACGTCTCGGCGGCAAAGCTGATCGCGGAGTACGCCGGCCTGTCGGCGACCAGCCAGACCCAGGTGGCCAGCCAACTCGCCGCCAACGGCATCCCGCTCCCGGCGCTGCGCGCCTACCGCAACGCGCAGGCCGCGCTTCAGCGTGTCGACCCGGCCTGTCACCTCTCCTGGGCGCTGCTCGCCGGCATCGGGCGGGTGGAGTCCGACCACGGCCAGTTCGGCGGGTCGCAGCCGCAACCCGGCGGCGACGTCGTACCGGCGATCATCGGGCCCCGCCTGGACGGCCACACGGCCGGGATGCAGCAGGTCCGCGACACCGACCACGGCCGCCTCGACGGCGACACCACCTTCGACCGGGCCGTGGGGCCGATGCAGTTCCTGCCGGGGACCTGGCAGGCGATCGGCGTCGACGGCAACAACGACGGCAGAGCCGATCCGCAGAACCTCTACGACGCTGCGGAGACCGCCGGTCTCTACCTCTGCTCCAGCGGCCGCAACCTCTCGACCCCGGCCGGTCAGGAGGCCGCGGTCTTCAACTACAACCACTCGCACGACTACGTCCGGCTGGTGCTCGCCCTGATGAACTCCTACCTGCGCGGCATCCCGGTCACCTCGCTGCCGGCGCCGTCGGGGCACCTGCCCGGCGCGCACGTGCCGACCGGATCGCTGCCGACCGCCGCGGCACCCCAGTACCCCGCTCCCCCGCGGTCCGCCACGCCGCTGCCCGTCCCGTCACCCGTTCCCACTCCCGGCCCGACGCCGGGTCCGACGCCGGCGCCGACCCAGATCGCCGGCGGCCCGCCGGCCAACCAGGGCGGCAACCAGGGCGCAGGGCACCAGGGCGGCAACCCGGGTGGTGGCGCCGGGCCGGCGCCGTCGCCCACCCCCTCGCCGACCGGTCACGCCGGGCCGACCCCGACACCGTCGCCCACCCCGTCGCCGACCACCAAGCCCACGACAAAGCCCACGACAAAGCCCACGACAAGGCCCACCACCAAGCCCACGCCGTCGCCGACCCCGTCACCCACGCCTTCGCCGACCCCGTCACCCACGCCGTCCCCGACCCCGTCACCCACGCCGTCCCCGACCCCGTCACCCACGCCGTCGCCCACGCCGTCGCCGACCCCGTCACCCACGCCGTCGCCCACGCCGTCCCCGACGCCGTCGCCCACGCCGTCGCCGACCCCGTCACCCACGCCGTCGCCCACGCCTTCGCCGACGCCCACGCCGTCGCCGACCCCGTCACCCACCCCCACTCCGGTGGCTCCGTCGGCGCCGCGCCTGGTGCATGTGGTGGCCGGGGACGCGAGCGCGACCATCACCTGGACGGCGCCGGCGGCGCCGGGCAGCGGAGTGCTCGGCTACCGGCTCACCCTGACCGATCGGGTCACGGGCGGGGTCCTGCACGAGAAGCTGCCGTGCGCGACCGGCTGCCCGTCCGGCGTGGAGTTCTCCGACACGGTCACCGGTCTGACCAACCACCACGCGTACGCGGTCGTCGTGACCGCCTACAACCAGGTCGGCCCGGCGGCTGCGGCTGCGGTGACCGGCACCCCGACGGCACCGCAGCTCGCGGCGACGGCGCTGAAGGTCACCCGTACGGCGACCCATGCGCACCTGACCTGGGCGTCGCCGGGCGCGGGCACCGCGGTCACCTCCTACGTGGTCCGGCTCATTGATGAGAGCAACGCCGACCTGGTCGTGTCGGTTGGGGTCGTCCCGGTGGGCAAGCCGCTCCGGGACGTCGCAGCACTGCCGTCCCCGGCCGACACCTACCGGCTCGACGTCGCGGTCGTCACCAAGGCGGGCACGGGCGCGGCGACGAGCGTCGAGGTGCCCCCGCTGACGCACGGTTTCGGGCATGCGCACACGCACCATGCGTCGGCGACCCGGCACCTCTCGGCCGACCACATGGTGGTGGGCGCGACGTTCGTCATCGGCCGGAACCGCACCTGACCGCCGATGGTGCGCCTCACCCGACGGCGGTCAACGGCGGTATGACGCCCACGTCCGGGTAGCCGGGCGTCCAGCACAACCGCCCGTAACGGGTCACAGCGAACGCCTCGTAGCCGTCGATCCGGCCAATCAGGTCGATGCCGCCCCGGCCCATCGCGACGCCGGCGGTCGCAAAGGCATCGGCGAGGGCGAGATCCGGTCCGACGACGGTGAGGCTGGCCAGGCCGTCGGCCGGCCTGCCGGTGAACGGGTCCACGATGTGCGCTCCGCGTTCGGCGTCGCCCGAGGTCGCGACCGCGAGGTTCCGCCCGGTCGCCACCGTGACGCACACCCCCGGCGTCAGGGGATGCGCGACGCCGATCCGCCACGGCTCGCCGGCCGTCGGTTCGCCGACCGTGCGCACGTCGCCGCCGCCGTTGACCGCATGGGCCGTGGACCCGGCGGCCACCAGCAGTCGACTGGCCCGCTCGACGCTCCAGCCCTTGACCATTCCGGTCGGATCGAGTCCGCCGTTCCACCGGGTCGAGAAGTAGCCCTCGGTCTCCCTTTCGGCGCGGGCGCACAGATCGAGGACCTCGGCGACCTCGGGCGGAGCGTCGGCGGCGCGCAGCTCACCGCGGCGCATCCGACTGATCTCGCTGTCCGCCCGGTAGGTGCTGAAGGTCGCGTCCACCCGGTGCAGCCACGCCACCACATCGTCGAAGACCTCGGGCCCGACGGCGAGACCGCGTACGTCAACGGTGAACACGGTTCCCATCACGTGCTCGACCCACCGCTGCCGGGGCCCGACACTGCTGAGAGGCCCGTTGTCGAGGGGCCCGTTGTCGAGGGGCCCGTTGCCGAGGGGCTCAGCCATGGCTGCTGTCCAGCGCCGACTGCAACGACTGCGCGTAGCCCTGGCTGTCATAGGACGCGCCGCTGATGACGTCGATGCGGGCGCTCCCCGCCTTCAACGCCTCGCTGCGCAGCAACGGGACGGCGTACGCCGCGATCTGCTGCGACTGCGAATTGTCGTTCGGCATCTGCACCGGCGTGACGTCGGTCAGCTTCCCGTTGGTCAGGGTGACCCGCACCTGGACCGGTCCGTAGGGCGTGTTGACGGTCGCCCCGTCGATCGTGCGCGGTCCGGTCGGGGCGGGCGCCTTGGTGTGCGTCGGTGCGGCGGTGTGCGCCGGTTTCTTCGTCTGACCCGTCGACGGGCCCTGCGGGTGGCTTCGGCCCGTCGACGGGGGCTTGGTGGACGGCGGCGTGCTGCCGCTCGGTCCGGTCTTCGCGGGTGCGAGCGCGACCGGTTGGCCACCGTGGCCGCGCGGCGCCGTCTTGAACCCGAGCAGCAGTACCAGCCCGATCACGGTGGCGATCAGGGTGAGAGCGGCTCGTCGCATCGGTCCTCCTCGCGCTACAGGTCGAACGACTCGTGGTGGATGTGCCGGCGTGGCACCCTGGCGCGGCGCAGCGACGAGGTCGCCACGGCCACCATCGGTCCCGGCCCGCACAGGTAGACGTCGTGCCGGGCGAGGTCCGGGACCACCCGGGTCAGCCGGTGCGGCTGCAGTGGGTCGGTCGGGCCGCCCGGCGGGCCGAGCAGGTAGTGCAGCCGGGCGCCGCGCTCCTCGGCGATCTGCTCGAGTTCGTCCCGGAAGACCAGATCCTGCGCGGTGTTGGCGCGGTAGAGGAGCGTGAGGTCGCCGGGCGCGGCCGGCATGGTCTCGAACAGCGCCCGCAGCGGGGTGATCCCGATGCCGCCGGCGAGCAGGAGCACCTTGCGGCGGGTACGCCGGGACGCGGTGAACGCGCCGTAGGGACCTTCGGCGACGATGCGGGTCCCCGGGACCAGCAGCGCGAGATCGCGGGTGTGGTCCCCGAGCGACTTGACGGTGATCCGCAGGTACCGCGGGTGCGGGGCCGCCGACAGCGAGTAGGGGTGCGACTGCCACCAGCCGTCCTTGGTGAGGAAGCGCCACCGGAAGAACTGGCCGGACTCGGCGCGCATCTCCTCGAGGTGGTGCCCGGTCACCACGACCGACACGACCCCGTTGCCCACCGGGTAGACCGAGTGCACGCTCATGCGGTGCCGCAGGTTCGCCCGGACCGGTGCAGCGACCCGGAACCACAGCAGCAGCGCGGCCGTCCCGGCGTACATCAGGCCCCAGAGCACCCGGGCCGGCGGGTTGGTCATGAAGTCGGCGCCGGTGGCGAACTGGTGGGCGAAGGCCAGCGCGATCGCCAGGTATGTGTAGAAGTGCAGGTAGTACCAGGTTTCGTACCGCATCCGGGAGCGGGCGGCCCGCGCGGACACGACCCCGACGCCGACGAAGAGGCCGGCGCCGATCGTGGCCATCAGGACGTCGGGGTAGCTGCGCACCAGGGTGATCGACTCGCCGACCGGGCCGGCGTGCGCGGTCACCGCGTATCCCCAAACGATGAGCAGGGTGTGCGCGACGATCAATGAGACCGTGTAGCGGCCGCCGAAGGCGTGCCAGCGGGCCAGCCGGTCCGCGCCGACGCCACGCTCGAGCAGCGGCAGCCGGGCCATCAGCAGCACCTGCACGACCACCGCATAGCCGGCCAGCAGCCCGGTGATCCGGCCGGCGTTGGTCAGGTAGTCGCCGACGCCGTGCAGCGTGCGGGGCGTGTCGTGCAGCCACAGCAGCACCACCAGACCCGCCCCGAACGCGATGGCCGCGAGGGCCAACTGCGGCACGGGGAGCGCCGGCCGGCGCGTGGCCGGTCGGTGGCGCACCCCGGGGTAGGCGGTCATGTCATCAGGGTGCGTCGGGAACCTGAGAAAGATCTTTGAACGGCGTCAACCCGTGGATCCGGCCCGCCATGGCGGCGTGCCACGCTGGTGCCATGTCCGCCGCCGACGCCCGCACCCTGCTGCTGGTCGAGGACGACCCGCAGCTGTCGGGGATGCTCGAACAGCTGCTGGCGGCCGAAGGGTATGCCGTGACGGTGGCTCCCGACGGCCAGCGCGGCCTGCACCTGGGCCTGACCCGGTCCTTCGACGTCCTGGTGATCGACCGGGGCCTACCGGCGATCGACGGACTCGACCTGCTCGGCCGGCTGCGCGGCCGCTCGGTCGGCTCGCCGGCGCTGATCCTCACCGCCCGGGGGACCCTCACCGACCGCGTGGCGGGGCTCGACGCCGGAGCGCAGGACTACCTGGTCAAGCCGTTCGAGGTCGACGAGCTGCTCGCCCGGCTCCGCGCGCTGGTCCGGCGGCACGCCGACCTCGCCGACGCACTTCCCTTCGGCACCGGTCGCCTCGACCTGGTCCACCATCGGGTCCAGTCCGCCGACGGGACGGTCGTCGTCGAGCTCACCGAGCGGGAGTGCGCGCTGCTGCGGATGCTGGTCAGCCGGCCCGTCCGGGTGTTCACCCGCGACGAGCTCCTGCAGGGTGCCTTCGGCGACGCCGAACGCGCCGACGGCGCCGTCGATGCCTGCGTGCATTACCTGCGCCGCAAGCTCGGCCGGCAGGCGATCACCACGGTGCACGGTGTCGGCTACCGCGCGGGCACCTGGTGACCCGGTCCGAACCGGTCACGGCGGACCGGGCGCTACTGCGCCGGGCGACCCTCACCATCGCCGCGCAGACCGCGCTCGCCGTGGCGATCGTCGTGATCGTGGTGGCGGGGATCGCCTATCTCGTCGACGCCCGGGCGCAGACCACGCGGGTGCAGGAGACGGTGCGCACCGCCGCGCGGACCGCGGACGACGTCACCGACCCCCCCGCCGGGGTCGTTCTGCTCGAGAAGTCCCCGGGCGGCGCGGTACGGCGCACCCCCGGGACACCGGCCACGCTCGCCCGGCTCGATCCGTCGGCGCTGGCACCGGGGCTGTCCACGTTCCACCTCGGCTCGGACTCGTACCAGGCCTACGCGTCGACCCGCCCGAGCGGCGTCCGCTTCGTCGCCGTGCTCAATACCAGCGAGCGGGGGGAGGAACGCGACCGACTCACCGGCGCGCTCCTGTTGGCCGGGGTGATCGGCATCGTGGGCGCGGCCGTCGTCGGCGCCCTGATCGGTCGCCGCGCCACCCGCCCGCTGGGCGACGCGCTCGCGCTGCAGCGGCGGTTCGTGGCCGACGCGAGCCACGAGCTGCGGACGCCACTGACGGTGCTGCACACCCGCGCGCAGATCCTGGCCCGGAACGCCGCCGCCGCGGACGATCCGGCACTGGCCGAGCAGGTGCGCGACCTCGTGGCCGACACCCGCGCGGTCGGTGAGGTGGTCGAGGATCTGCTGCTCTCGGCCGAATTGGAGCACCGCCCCGACCGGCACGAGCGGGTCGATCTGGCGGCGGTCGGCGCCGACGTCGTCCGGGTGTTCACGCCCTACGCCGAGGAACTCGGCATCACGCTGCGGTTCGAGGACCCGCCCGGCCCCGGCCAGGCGCAGGTCGCCGGGGTGCGCTCCGCGCTGCACCGCGCAGTCGGTGCCCTCGTCGACAACGCCCTGGCCCACAACCGCCCCGGCGGCCGCGTGACGGTCGGCGTACGCCGGCGCCCGGACGACGTGGCCGTGACGGTGGCCGACGACGGCGAGGGCCTCGACCCGGAGTTCGCCGACGCCCTGCTGCACCGGTTCGGGCGAGGGGAGCAGGCACCCGGCCGCGGCCGGCGGTTCGGGCTCGGTCTCGCCCTGGTCCAGGAGGTGGTGCAGGCCCACGGCGGGCGGCTCCACCTCGACGGCCGTCCGGGTGTCGGGGCGACGGTCACGCTGTCCTTCCCGCCGCTGGACCGCGGCGCCGCGGGCACCACCTCCAACGATGCCCTGGGAACGCCCAAATAGCCTTTGTAGAGGGATGATCGGCCCTCGTCGGGCGTTGTCCCCGGCGTGAGGGATGTCGTGTGACTCTGACCGGATCGTGGTTCTTCGTCCTGACGGTGGCTGCCGCCATCGTCGCCTTCGCCGCCACCGTCCTGTGGTGGCCGCGCACCCGGCGGGACGGTCTCCCGGCGCGGGTCCGGGCCATCGTCGCGCGGGCCGCGATGCTCCTGACGGTCAACGCCCTGGTGCTGCTCGTGGCGGGCACCGCCCTCAACGACACGTACCAGTTTTATGCGGATTGGACCGACCTGGGCAGCAGCCTGTTCAGCAACCCGCCTAAGGTCACCGCCGAGCACAGCGGCGGTACGGCGGCCCAGACCTTCGGGACCCGCACGATCACCCCGCGGGTGAGCCGCGGCCACCGGCGCAACAAGGCGGCCCACCTCTACTACGACCGGCTGGTCGCCGAGGCGGGGGTGGCCCACCGGTTGCGCACCTACACGGTGCACGGGCTGCGCAGCGGGCTGACCGGCACCGTCGGCGTGGTGCTGCCGAAGAACTACACCGACCCCCGCGACGCCGGGCGGCACTACCCCGTCCTGGAGGCCTACCACGGCTTCCCGGGGGCGCCGTTCCAGGGCATCGACGCGATCCACCTCAACACCCACCTCGATTCACAGGTCGCCGCGGGCAAGATCGCCGACACGTTGATCGTCGCGCCGCAGTTGGAGATCCCCAACGACGTGGACACCGAGTGCCTGAACGGCGTACCCGGAACGTCGCAGATCGAGACCTGGATCACCCGGGACATCCCCGCCTGGGTCGATCAGCACTTCCGGGTCCAGACCGCCCGGACCTCCTGGGCCACCGTCGGCCTGTCCATGGGCGGCTGGTGCGCGGCGATGTCGACGATGCTGCACCCGATGCAGTACTCCGCCGCGATCGTGCTCGGCGGCTACTTCGTCCCCCAGTTCGGCGACTACCACCCCTACCCGCGACCGAGCTGGTACAGCCGGCACTACGACCTGCCCGCGCTCGCGAAGCGCGCCCCGCCGCCGGTCGCCCTGTGGCTGGAGAGCTCGCACGCCGACCACCTGTCCTACCCGTCGACGCAGAAACTCCTCGCCAACGCCCGCGCGCCGACCTCGATCGACGCCGACATCCTGCTGCACGCCGGGCACCGGTCCAGCGTGTGGGAGGCCCTGCTCAACCGGGCGTTGGACTGGCTCGGCCGCACCGTGCCCGGCTTCGCGCCGACCTCCGGCTGAGCCGACCTCCCGGCCGACAACCCGGTTGCCGGGGGCGGCTCCCCGGGGGCAGAGTTGGCCCGCTGTGAACAGCCGCCGCGCCTCCCGCCGGGCGGCCGTGCGGACGCTGTTCCAGGCGTTCCCCGGCCGCACGTCGCTGCTGGCCGGGCTGGCGCTGCTCGACGGCGGCCTGCCGGCGGTGTTCGCGGCGCTGGTCGGGGTGCTGGTCGGGTCGCTCCCCGCCGCCGTGACCGGCGGGTTCGGCTCGGCCGGGGGGCACCGCGTCGTCATCACGCTGGTCTGGATCGGCGTCGTCCTCGTGCTGCAGGAGCTGGTCGCCAGCGCCAAGGCGATCACCAGCAACGACCTCTACCGGCGGTTCGACGCGCACCTGCTCGGCGCGATCATGGCGGCCGCGATGGACTGGCCCGACCTCGACCTCTTCGACGATCCGGAGAAGGCGGCGGCGCTGGACCGGGCCCGGAAGATGGCCGCCTACGGGCCCGGCGAACTCGTCTCCGGCCTGAGCGTGAAGTGGGAGATTCAGGCGCGGGGCGGTGCGTCGGCGATCCTGCTCGCCTACTTCTTTCCCTATGTGGCCGTTCCCCTCGCCGTGCTGTGGGTGCTGGTCGGGCGCGCGTTGCAGGCGAGCTACTACCGGGCCAACCCCTTCTGGAGTGAGCCGCTGCGCCGCGCCGGCTACCTCAAACGGCTGGGCACGATGCCGGAATGGGCCAAGGAGCTGCGGATCTTCGGGCTGGTGGAGTGGATCGCCGAGCGGTTCGCCGGCGAGTGGCGGCAGGTGATGGCCGAGCTGCAGCGCGCGCGGCGGGCCGACCATCGGGTGATGGCCGCGTGGACCGCCGCCCTGCTGGTGGGAAACGCCGCGGCCACGGCGCTCGTCGTACGCAGCGCGTGGGCCGGATCGCTCGGCATCGGCGGGCTCGCGGTCGCGGCGCAGGCGATCTTCGGCATGGCCATGCTCGCCAGCCTCACCGGGGACATCTGGATCGAGAACGGCGCGGTACCGGTGCCGGAGGTGCACGCGCTGCAGGCCATGGTCGCCGACCGGCCGATCGACGCCGGCAGGCGCAGCGCGGACGCTCTGCCGGTCCGCAGCATCCGCTTCGAGCACCTCTCCTTCACCTACCCCGGCCGGACCGAGCCGGTGTACGACGACTTCGACCTCGAGATCGCCGCCGGCACGTCGCTGGCGATCGTCGGCCTCAACGGCGCCGGCAAGACGACGTTGGTCAAGCTGCTCACCGGCCTGTGCCATCCGCAACGCGGCCGGATCACCGTGGACGGCACCGATCTGACGGACCTGAACGCCGGCAGCTGGCGGCGTGCGGTGGGCGCGATCTTCCAGGACTTCGTGCACTACGAGCTCCCGGCGCGGGACAACGTCGGCTTCGGTGCGGTGGAGGGGCTCCGGGACGCCGGGGTCGACGACCGGGTGCGGTCCGCGATCCGCGGCGCCGGCGCCAAGGCACTGGTCGAGGGACTTCCCGGGGGCCTGGACACCGTGTTGTCCCGGAGGTTCGACGGAGGCGTCGACCTGTCCGGCGGGCAGTGGCAGCGGATCGCGCTCGCGCGGGCGCTGCTGGCGGTCGAGGGGGGCGCGCGGGTGCTCGTCCTCGACGAGCCGACCGCACACCTCGACGTCCGCGCCGAGGCCGATCTCTTCGACCGGTTCCTGGATCTGACCCGTGGCCTGACGACCGTGCTGATCAGCCACCGGTTCTCGACCGTGCGGCGCGCCGACCGCATCGTCGTCCTCGACGGCGGCCGGGTGGTCGAGGACGGCGACCACGCCGAACTGGTGGCCGCCGACGGCCGCTACGCGCACATGTTCCGGCTGCAGGCCGACCGTTACGTCGGTGACCGCGATGACTGACCCACGGGCCAAGGTCAGCCGCCTGCAGGTCGCCCGGACGATGTTCGGGTTCGCCTGGGCCGCCGACCGCCGCCGCTGCGTGCTCACCCTGGTGCTGCACGCCGCCCAGGCAGTGATCGGTTCGCTGTTCGCGGTCTGGCTGAAGCTGCTGATCGACGCCGTGACAGGCCAGCACCTCACCGAGGCGGTGGTCGCCACAGCGGCGATCGCCGGATCGGTCGCCGCGCTCGCCGGCCTGGACTACGCCGTCTCGCGGGTGCAGATGACCCTCAACGACCATGCCCACCACCTGATCGAGCTGCGACTGCTGGAGGTGGTCGGCCGGACGCCCACCTTGGAGATCCACGAGACGCCGGCGCACCTGACGCAGCTGGAACTCCTCGAGGACGAGGCGTGGGCGTTCGGCAACGTCATCCCGTCGATGGTGAACGCCGCCGAAACCGTGCTGCGCATCGTCATCACCCTCGTGCTGCTCGCCGCCGTCGATCCGCTGCTCCTGCTGCTGCCGCTCTTCGGGCTGCCGTCCCTGGTCTTCAGCGGGCGGGCGAGCGGGCTCTACAACCGCGGTCTGGAGTTGGCCGCCGATCCGTTGCGGCGCGCCTCGTCCCTGTTCCATCTCGTCACCGGAAGCGCTGCCGCCAAGGAGGTCCGGCTGTTCCGGCTGCGGGACGAGCTGCTGGGCCGGTTCCACGACGCGCAGGCCGACGTACGCCGGATCCAGGCCCGGCTGCAGGCGCAGGGCGAGGCGGTGCGCTTCGCGACCAGGTTCGCCTTCCTGTTGGGCTATGTCGGCGCGATCGTGCTGGTCACCGAGCGCGCGGTGGACGGCCGGACGAGCGTCGGGGACGTGCTGCTCGTCGCCGTACTCGCCGGTCAGGTGCTGAGCCTGGTGTCCAACACGGCCGAGCTCAGCCAGTGGGTGCTCCGGACGTTGATCGCGGCCGGCCGGTTCGTCTACCTGGATCGGGTGGCCGCGGACGCGGGCGGCTCGACGCCTCACGACACCGCCGCACCGGATCGGCTCGACGTCGGGATCGCGCTGGCGGGCGTCTCCTACCGCTACCCCGGACGGCAGACCGACACCCTGCACGACATCGACCTGCTGCTGCCGGCCGGGTCGACCGTCGCCCTGGTCGGCGACAACGGCGCCGGCAAGTCGACGCTCGTCAAGCTGCTGGCCGGTCTCTACCGCCCGTCCGCGGGCCAGCTGTGGGTCGACGACGCGGACCTGGCCCGGCTCGACCCGGTCCGGTGGCGGGAGCGGATCTCCGCGGGTTTCCAGGACCACGCGCGGTTCGAGTTCGTCGCGCAGGAGACGGTCGGCATCGGGAATCTCCCCGCCGTGGACGACGAAGCGGCGGTCGGTGCGGCGCTGGAGCGGGCGGCGTCGGGCGACGTCCTCGGGTCGCTGCCGCAGGGACTGCGGACGCAGCTCGGGCCGACCTGGCCGGGTGGCGTCGACCTGTCCGGTGGGCAGTGGCAGAAGCTCGCCATCGGCCGGGCGATGATGCGCACCCGCCCGCTGCTGCTCCTGCTCGACGAACCGACCGCCGCGCTGGACGCGGAGTCCGAGCACCGGCTCTTCGAGAGCTGGACCCGCGCGGCCAGTGCGCTGCGCGAGGCGAGCGGCGCGATCACGTTGCTGGTGTCGCACCGGTTCTCCACGGTGCGGATGGCCGACCTCATCGTCGTCCTCGACGACGGCCGGGTCGTCGAGACCGGAAGCCACTCCGAGCTGATGGCCCGCGACGGGCTCTACGCCGAGCTGTTCGAGATCCAGGCCCGCGCCTACCGGTGACCACGGGTGGTGGGACGCTTCCGGCATGGCGTTGTTCGACGTGTCGGAGGCGCGGACGGAGCTCGACCGGCTGCGGCCGGTCCTCGACGAGTTCGTCGTGATCCGCGCCGACGCGGCAGAACTCGCCGCGTCGCTGGGTCCCGGGCAGGCTCCGACACCGCTCGGCGGGCTGCCGGAGTTCAAGGCGGCGCAGGCCCGGTTGGACGAGTTGATGACCGAGATCCAGCAGACCGGCGTCGAGCTCAAGGGCTTCGCCCCGCTGCTGCTCGATTTTCCGGCCGAGCGGGACGGCGTACCGGTCCTGCTGTGCTGGCTCGAGGGCGACGCCGGACTGCAGTGGTATCACCGGCTCGACCTCGGGTTCGCCGGCCGCCGTCCGCTCACCGCGCCGGAGTAGCGACCACCACCTGGGTGGCCGGGTCGTGCGGCAGGTCGGAGGTGCCGTTGACCACGACGTCGGCGCGCTCCCAGGTGCGCTGCTCGGCGACGAACGGGATCTCCTCCGCCATCCATCCGCGCATCGCCTCGACGGTCGGCGAGTCGCCCGGCCGGCCGACCCGATCGAGGTTGCGCCGCTCGGTCTGGTGTTCGTCCGCCTGTACCCATATCGCGGCGTCGATCAGGTCGGTCAACTCCCGGCGCGCCGCACCGACACCCTCGACGACCAGCACGCCGCACTTCTCCGGTACGTCGATCGATCCGGCGCGGCCGCGGGAGCGCCACTGCGGTGGCCGGTAGCTGACCGGTAGTCCGGCGCGGGCCGGCGTCAGCACGCCGTCGACGATCAGGTCGACCCAGCCGAACCGGGAGTGCCACCAGGCGATGTCGTCGGTGTGCACCACCGCGGCGTCCGCCCGGGAGTCGCAGATCCGCCGCGCGAGGGTGCTCTTGCCGCTCGAACTCCGTCCGTCGACCGCCAGCACCACCGGACGTCCGGCGACCGGTCCTGCGGTGTCGAGCAGAGCGGCCGTCAGCCAGGACACCGAGACGACGCGCCACGGCCCGGCTGCGGGCTCGCCCGTCCTCAGGTGCACCGGCACATCACACCATGCGCCAGAATGGCGGCGTGACCCCACCAGCGGAGGCGCACCGCCCGGTCGACGCCGTCGTCTTCGACATCGGCGGTGTGCTGGTCGACGCGAACTACCGCCACCTCTACCGCAAGCTGATCCCGGACGAGACCGAGATGGAGGAGTTCCTCACCACCGTCTGCACCCAGGAGTGGCACACCCGGCACGACGCCGGCTATCCGATGGAGCAGGGGGAGGCCGACCTCCTGGCGAAGTATCCGCAGCACGCGGACCTGATCACCGCATGGCGGCAGCGCTTCCCCGAGACCTGGGCGGGGCCGATCGACGAGACCGTCGCCATCGCGGCGGAACTCCGATCGGCGGGCGTGCCGACGTATCTGCTGTCCAACTGGCCGGCCGAATTCTTCCCGGTCGCCCAGGCCAGGTTCCCGTTCCTCGACGAGCACTTCACCGGACAGGTCATCTCCGGCTACGAGAAGGTGGCCAAGCCCGACCCGCGGATCTTCGCGATCCTTGCCGACCGCTACGGACTCGATCCCGCGAGCACCCTGTTCATCGACGACACCGAGGTCAACACGGTCGCGGCGACGGACCTGGGCTTCCAGACGATCAGGTTCACGGGCGCGGCCGATCTGCGCGCGGCGCTGGTGGCCGGCGGACTCCTCAGATCGGACTGAGCACCCGCTCGGCACACGGTCACCCGTCCAATACGGCTACCTCGTGGTCGGTGACGGACGGAACGACGAACTCGACCCACGCGCCGTCGCCGGTGACGGGAGCGGCGTCGCCCGTGACGAGAAGCCGTGCCGAGGCGGGCAGCACCGAGTCTCCCATCCGCACCCGCACCCGCAGCGGGCCGACCGGAACGTGCTCGTCCATCGGCCCGTCGCCGGCACCGGTGAGGTTGACGATGTGCACGATCCGCCGGGCGCCCTGGGTGTAGAGGTGGCAGTCCAGCCGCCCCGGGCCCTCGACCGTCATCGGCAGGTCGTCGGCGGCCACCCAGCGCACGATGCCCGCGAGCAGGCGGCCGTGGTCGGGCTGCTTGTCCCGGTCGTAGCAGCGGTCCAGGTCGGCCGGCAGGTAGGCGACCCGCCCGCCACCGGGCACGACCTGAGCACCAGGCCGGGGACCGCGCTGCGCGGCGCCGCCATCCACGACTTCTCCGGCGGGTAGATCGGGAACGGCGGCACCAGGGTGAGCGGCTGCTCTGCCCCGGCGTCGGCGCGGACGACCTCCAGCCTCCCCGCGAACGGCAGGATGTCGGTGTCGTGGAAGCCGTGCAGGACCCGGTGCCGCCCGGCCTCGACGGGCGGTTCGGTTCCGACGATCGGGCCGTCGACGTCCGCCCGCAGTTCCGGCGTGATCCGGAGATAGGTGTGCCGGCTCCACGACGCCCAGGTCGACTCCGGCGGGACGGATGAGCCGTGGTGCGACCCGGTCGCGTGGGCGCCGAAGAGGTCGGCGAGGCCGAAGTCCTCCCGGCGTCCGCCGTCCTCGTCGAAGAGACTGGTCTCGCCGGTGGCGAGCAGCCCCCCGCCTCGGTGGGCGAACCGCCGGAGCTGCTCGCACTGCGCCGCCGACAACGCCGCGACGTTCGGCAGGATCACGGCGGACAGCCCGTCCGACTCGCGATCCACGTGGTCCGCGTGGATGACGCGGTAGGGGATCCGGCCGCGGAGCAGCGCGTTGACGATCCCCCGGTACGGCGACGCGGTCCGCCGGTCGGCGTCGTCCCGGCCGTAGAAGTCGACGTTGTCCTGCGACCAGATCACCCCGACCGTCGCGGCGGGCGCCCGGTCGACGAGGTAGCGCTCGTGGTCGGCGTGCCAGGCGAAGAGCGGCTCGGTGGTCCGGTACTGGCGCCGGTCCTCGTGGTAGGCGCCGATGTGGTGCCACCAGGGCTGGATCCCCGCGGCGAAGCCCTCGAGTGCCCACATCCGGGCCTCCGCCTCGGGCTTGCTGCCCAGCCGGAAGGTCGGGTCGCCGGCGTTGTACATCGCCGTGCTCTCCGGGATCAGCGCGTCCCAGCCGACGAGATCGTGGATGAGCTTCCCGCTGTCGGCGTTGGCCTGGAAGCCGTTGGTCATCGACCGACGCTGCGAGTCGAGGAAGACGATGGGACTGCGTTCCCCGATCGCCTTGTAGTCGCGGAGCCGGACCGACTGGTCCTCCACCCGGCCGCCGTTCATGCCGATCCACAGGCAGTCCGGGCCGCCGGTCTTGGTCGTCCATTCGTTGTTCAGATCCCAGACGGTGAGCCGATTGGTGTAGCTCCACCTGATCCACGTCCGGTACGCCGCGTCGTCCCAGTCGACCTTCGGCGGGAGAGCCATACCGGTCGTCCGGCGGAAGCCGTCCGTGCAGAAGCGGCAGTAGCAGATGTGGTTGCGGTCCAGCCCGCTCCAGCTGTTGTCGGCGAACCCGTCTGGTTGGCTGCGTTCGATGATCTCGACCAGCACCGAGGGGATGAACTCGCTGTAGTAGGGGCTGTTGATGCAGGTCAGGTAGAGATCGCCGGCGCGGTAGGGGTCGCCGTTCGCGTCCACCGCGAACCAGTCGGGATGTTCGACGAAGAACTGCTCGTCGGCGCGGTTGGAGTCCATCCGCGCGATGACGACGAGATCCTCCTCGCGGGCGGCGCGGACGATGTCGCCGTAGAGGTCACGATCGCCCAGGCTGACCGCGCGCCGCTGCAGCGGGTACCGGCTCGGGTAGTAGGCGACGATCCCGCCGGCGTTGACGATGACGCCCTGGACCTTCGTACGCCGCCAGTACCCGCGCCACCACTCGGTGTCGTAGCGGGCCGGATCGGCCTCGGTGAGGTTGGTCTGTCCCCACCGCAGCGTCCGCCGATACCACGGATCCGGACTGCTCCCCGTCACCTGCCCAGCTCCCGCAGCGCCGCACCGGCACCGCTGAGGTTGTCCAGCGACATCTCCGAGTACTTCCGGCTGAGGACGACGCCCTCGGCGCCGCCTTCGAACGCGGCCAGCACGGCCCGCTTCACGCCGTCGGGGGTGCACCGCGTCAGAGCCGACCCGGAGGTGGCATCGCTGTTGGTCCCCGAGGCCGCCTCCGCCCGCCGTCGGCGGTCCTCGGCGGCGGCCGCAACCTGGCCCACCGGGATGTCGATGTCGATACCCGGATAGATCTTGCTGCGCCCGTGCACCCCGGCGACGGCGCGCGCTGTCTCCCGGCGTACGTACTCGGCGAGAATCCCGCCTCGGGCAGGCTCTTGTAGGCGGCCTCATCCAGCTGCAGCAGCTTGAGCATCAGCGGGTACACCTCGTCCGGCGACGCGTCGCCGAACAGGCTCTGGCAGATCTTGCCGACCCAGGTGTGGAACCGCGGGCCGGCGCAGTTGTTGTAGGCCACGACCTTGATGAAGTCGGAGAGCCGGCTGAGCTCCTCGTAGTCCTGGTCCGCGCGGTAGAACGGGCTGAACGAGATGTTGTGGTAGACGTGCCAGCCCACCTGGATGTCGCGGTTGCACGCCTTGGCGACGCCGTAGATGTCGCGGTAGATCTGCCGCTGGCTGTCGGTCCACAGGTTCTGCCAGGCCAGGATCTCCGGGTACTGCAGGAGCAGTCGCCAGAACGCGACGAACGCGCCGTCGGCCGGGCGCTGCCCGCGGGACACCCGCTGGTTCCAGTCCACCAGCTCGCGGTAGCCCTCGTGCGCCCGCCGGACGTCGATGCCGCGGTTGCGCGCCTTCTCCTCGCAGTGCGGGCAGAAGCAGCTGACCAGCTCCGGGGCGATCGGACCTTCCATTGCGAGATTGAGCGGTCCGGGCCGCTCCGAGCACCACGCCAGGCCGTCGAGGTCGTAGTTCTTGACGTAGTCCTCGACGATTCCCAGGTGCCAGTTGCGGTAGTCGGGGTTGTTGAAGCACGGCCGGGTCGTGGGCCGGCCCCACGCGTCGACCTCGAGGACCTTGGGGAAGTTCGGGTAGTTGCGCAGCGCCTGCGCGTACCCGCTCTCCTCCATCCAGGCGTAGGACGCCATCCCGCGCTTCTTCGCCTCGGGCAGCACCGCATCGAAGAGGTCCCAGTCCGGGTGCTCGGGCGCCCGGCCGGCGGCGCCGAGCACGGTGTTGCCGTAGTACTCCGGGTGCACCCGCGCGTAGTTGCCACCGATCCAGTCGTGGTCGTACTCCTGCGAGCCGTGATCGGGGAGCGGGTGGCCCGGCACCTGCCGCCCGCCGGTCCCCCGGGTCCAGGTCGGCGTTGCGAGGAAGAGCGCGTTGACGCCTCCGCGCTCCTGCAAGGTGTCCAACACCGGCGACACGCCTTCGTCGACGAAGGACACCGCGCCGATCTGGATGGCAACGAACGGATCGGTCACCTCATGGCTCCAATGCTCCTGGGACTGCGCGAGTGCGCCGGGCAGTGTCTGCAGTGAGCCGGCACGACAGCCTGCGTGCGCCGACATTCGCGGCAACTTCCGCTTTGTGGAAGTTGACTTCTATCAGACGGTGCTGGCATGTAAGCAGGTCACCATGCGGGCGTCAAGGCTCCGGCCGGATCAGGGCCCGGCACGGGACGGGGCAGACTTGCGCCCGGTCGGGCAACTCGCTCTCTGAAGACGGGGTGGTCATGAAGGTCACGCAGGTGGAGTCGATCGTCCTGCTGGGGCGATACCAACTCGTGCGGGTGCACACCGACGAAGGCGTCGTCGGCGTGGGCGAGGTCAGCCCGATGGACGTCGCGGTGACCCACCCGCTGGTCGAGAAGTCCCTCGCCCCGCTGGTGGTCGGGGAGAACCCGGCGGACATCGAGCGGCTGTGGCACCGGATGTTCCACAACCTCTACAAGCTCGGCCCGATGGGTGCCCTTCTCGAGGCCATCGCGGGTATCGACATCGCGCTGTGGGACATCGCCGGCAAGGTCGCCGGCCGGCCTGTCTACGAGCTGCTCGGCGGGACCTTCCGGGAGGCACCGGAGGTCTACGCGAGCTCGATGCAGCGCGGGATAGCGCCGAAGGAGGAGGCCGAGCGCGCCGTCAGCTTCCAGGAGCAGGGCTACCGCGCCTACAAGATCCATTCGGCGACGCCGTGGATGTACGACGACGGCTTCGACCAGACGCTCGACACGGTGCGGGAGATGCGGGCCGCAGTCGGTGCCGACTTCGACATCCTGGTCGACGTCAACAACGCCTACTACCCGCACACGGCGATCAGGATCGCGCGCGGGCTCGAGGAGTACGGCGTCTGGCACTTCGAGGAACCCCTGGCCGCGCACGACCACGACGGCTACGCCGCGCTGGCCGCCGCGGTGGACATCCCGATCGCCGCCGGCGAGCAGGAGTACACCCGCTGGCAGTTCCGCGACCTCATCCTGCGGGCGAACATCGACATCCTCCAGCCGGACGTCATCAAGTGCGGCGGGATCACGGAGTTCCGGAAGATCGCGGCACTGGCCCAGACGTTCAACAAGCCGATCACTGTGCACAACACGCAGCCGACGGTGGGGACGCTGGCGCACCTGCACCTGTGGATCAGCACGCCCAACTGCGTCTATCCGCAGGAGTACAACATCGAGCCACACCCGCTGCGCGACGACTGGCCGATCTGGGAGGAACCGGTGCTGGTCGAGAATGGCCGGATGCGTGCTCCCCGGCAGCCTGGTCTGGGCGTGACCCTCGACGAGAAGGCCGTGCAGCGGCTCTCGGCGGTCGAGGCTGGTGAGCGGCCGTGAAGGTGAAGGAGGTCCGGGTCGCCTACGCCGTTCGGCCGCGGGCGGCCGATCCGATCCGGACGCGCTGCAGACGCTGACCGGCGGCGGCTCGGTGAGCGGTCGAGATCGAGGCCGAGGGACGGTCTGGTCGGTGCTGGGGTCGTCGTCGTTCGGGCGGATCGACGGCGCCCCACGGACGCTCGCCGTGCTCATCGAGGAGGAACTCGCACCGAAGGTGGTCGGGCGGAGGACACCGAGCAGATTCCGGCGATCATCGAGGCGCTGAAGGCGGAGACGGAGTACCACGGCACGTTCGGCCTGGCGACCTTCGGGATCAGCGCGGTCGACGTCGCGCTGTGGGATCTGGTCGGCAAGCAGCACGGCGTTCCGACGTACCAGCTCTGGGGCGCCCATCGCGACCGGGTGCCGGCCTACGCCATGGTCGGCTGGTCCAACTACGACCCTCGACGAGTTGCGGCGCCAGTGCGGACGCCGCCGTCGCGGAGGGCTTTCTCGGCGTGAAGATGAAGGTCGCCGGCGGTGCTCGCTGGAGGACGACGTGCGGCGGACCGGGCCGTGCGCGAGCGGAGGTCGGCCCGGGCGTGCGGCTGATGGTCGACGCCAACCAGGTGCTGAATCGCTGCAGCGAGGCGCTGCGCCGCGGGCAGGGTCTTCGAGGAGCTCGGCGTGCGAGTGGTTCGAGGAACCGCTGCGGGCCGACGACTTCGACTCGCTACGCCGAGCTGCACCCGGCGGCTGCGAATCCCGATCGCCGTCGGGCGAGAACCTCTACGGCGCCCGGCAGTTCCGGGACCTTCTTCGAACGGCGTTGCTGCGACATCGTGCAGCCCGACCTACGCCGCGCCGGCGGGCCGACGGAACTGCGCGCCGTGGGGGCGCTGGCGGCGGCGTTCGACGTACCCTACGCATCCCACGGCGGCGGGCCGGCCGCGCTGAGCATGCTGCTCTGCGCGCCGACCGCGATCTGGCTGGAGACGGGCCTCCGGGGATCGGCGGACGCATTCCCCCTCATCGAGGACGGCTGCGCCCTGGCGCCGCGCGGGTCAGGGTTCAACTGGGAGTAAGGGAGGCGGTTCGACGATCGGCGACCTCGGTCCAGCTCCTCGAACAGCGCCGCCGCCCGGCCGGCGGTGTCCGACGCCCAGCGCCCGGTGCTGAGCAGCCCCAGGACCAGGATGCCGACGCCGAGCCCGAGCACCAGCCACCACACGGCGTGCGCCGCGCCGGTGAACGCCGTCCCGCCGCGGGCCAGGGCCGATCCCACGATCGTTCCGGAGATCGCGACGCCCAGGGTGGTGCCGGTCTGCCGGCCGGCGGAGGCCAACGAGGCGGCCACCCCGGCCATCGAGCGCGGGCATCCCGGAGACCGCCGTGTTGGTGATCGGCGGGTTGACGGTGCCCAGGAAGACGCCGAACAGCAGATAGCTCGCGAGCACGGCCGGCAGCGGGGTGGCCGGCCCGAGCCAGAGCGACGCGCCACCGCCCAGCGCCAGCGCGGCCCCGGAGACCACCAGCGGCAGCCGCGGACCGCGCGCGCCGACCAGCCGGCCGGTGAGCGGCGAGAGCACCACGATCAGCACCCCGACCGGGAGCAGGCACAGCCCGGCCGTCAGCGCCGACATGGCCGCGCACGTCCTGCAGATACAGGGTGGTCACGAACAGGAACGCGCCGAACCCGCAGAAGGCGAAGAGCGCCATCAGGATCGCCGCGCTGAACGGCACGCTGCGGAACAGGCGCAGCTCCAGCAGCGGGTCGGCGCGGCGCGGTTCGTAGCCGAGGAGGCCCAGCGCGCCGAGCACGGCGACGGCGAGCAGGCCGAGGATGACCGGCGAGGTCCAGCCCGAGCGCTCGTGGACTCGATGATCGCGTAGACGACGCTGCCCAGCACCAGGATCACCAGGACCTGGCCCACCGGGTCGAACCGGCGCGCCCGGCCGGCGCGGGACTCGGGCACGAACAGCGCGGTGCAGCCGAGCGCGGCGACCACGATCGGCACGTTGATCCAGAAGATGGAGCGCCAGCCGAAGCCGTCGACCAGGGCGCCGCCGAGGATCGGACCCAGCCCCAGCGACAGGCCGGACATCGCGCCGAACACGCCGATGGCCCTGGCCCGCTCGACCCGGTCGGGGAACGTGGTGGCGACGATCGCCATCGCCACCGGGTTGAGCATCGTGCCACCGACGGCCTGCAGAGCGCGCGCCGCGATCAGCCAACCGATGCTCGGCGCCAGGCTGCACAGCAGCGAGCCGAGCCCGAAGGCGGCGAGGCCGACCTGGAAGATCCGCCGGCGGCCGACCCGGTCGGCGGTGGACCCGGCCAGCAGCAGGAAACTGGCCAACACCAGGGTGTACGCGTCGACCGTCCACTGCAGATCGGACACCGACGCGTGCAGGTCGCGACGAATCGCCGGCAACGCGACGTTGACGATGGAGATGTCCATCACCACGACGATCACGCTGGCGCAGCAGATCGCGAGCACCAGGAATCGCCGGCGTCGGTCGAGGTCGCCGGCACCGGTCCTCGGCAGCGTTGGATCACCCACGACTGCGACGCTAGGATCTAGAGCGTGCTCGAAGTCAAGTCGCAGCCGGCACCCGGGCCCGCCCGCTCCGAACCACCCGCGGGCCTGAGCATCGCCGAGGCCGCCCGCCGGACCGGGGTCAGCGTGCACACCCTGCGCTACTACGAGCGGGCCGGCCTGGTCGTCACCACGGTGGATCGCACCGCCGGCGGCCGGCGGCGTTACCAGGAGCAGGACCTGCACTGGATCAGCATCTGCACCAAGCTGCGGGCCACCGGCATGCCCATCAAAACCATCCGGCACTACGCCCAGCTCGTCTGCGCCGGACCGGGCAACGAGCAGGAACGACTTGCCCTTCTGGAGGCACACCAGGCCGATGTGGCCGCGAAGCTTGCGGAGATCCAGGAGAATCTCAAGATCATCGACCACAAGGTCGACGTCTACCGTGGCCGGCTCGCCGCCGGCGACGCCGACCAGCTCTGGCGGCCGACGCCCTAGCGTGACCCCGCTGTCACCTCCGCCCATTAGCGTCACCCCGTGAGCCACCCCTCGCCAGCGGTCCCGGCCGGACCGGCATTCAGCCGCCGGTCGCTGCCGGAGCTCAGCCCGCGGGCCGGTCTTCTCGGCGATGCTGGCACTGACGGCGGTCCTCACCGCGTTCAGCGGCGGGTACGGCTATCACCGCGACGAGCTGTACTTCCGGATGCTGCACCCGGCGTGGGGTTACGTCGACCAGCCGCCGCTGACGCCGCTGCTCGCCCGGTTCTTCAGCGCGTGGTCGCTGACGCGACGTGGGCGATGCGCATCCCGGCGACGCTCGCCGCGATGGCTCGGTGCTCGTCGTCGCCCTGGTGACGCGCGAGCTCGGGGGCGGGCGCGGCGGCCCAGGCGCTGTGCGCCTGGGGCTACGCGTTCGCCTCAGTGCCGCTGATCATGGGCCACGTCCTGCTGACGTCGACATCGACCTGCCGTGTCTGGCCGGCGGTCCTGCTGTTCGTCGGCTGCGAGCGCTGCTGCGGAACGAGCCGCGGTGGTGGCTCGCCGTCGGCGCCGTGGTCGGGCTCAGCACCTACAACAAGCTGCTCGTCGCCGTGCTGCTGCGTCCCTGTGGTCGCCGGGCTGGCCCTGGTGGGGCCGCGCCGGGTGCTGTGGTCCCGTGGGCTGCTGGGCGGGGCGGCGCTGGCCTTCGTGATCGGGTCGCCCAACCTCGTCTACCAGGCCACGCACGACTGGCCGCAGCTCACCATGGGACGGGCGCTCGCCGACAACAATGCCGGCGAGGTGCGCGTGCATGATGTGGCCGTTCCTGCTGCTGATGCTGGGTCCGCCGCTCGTGCCGGTCTGGGTCGCCGGGCTGGTCGCGCCTGCCGGCGCGCCGAGTGGCGGCCGGTGCGGTTCCTGGCGGCGGCGTTCCCGGTGCTGCTCGTGCTGGTCTTCGTGATGGGCGCGCAGGTCTACTACCCGTTCGGGCTGCTGGCCGTGCTGTTCGCGGTCGGCTGCGTGCCGGTGAGCGACGTGCTGGCGCGGACTCGGGCTGGCGGGCGTGCTGGTCGCCGGCGTCGGCGCTGAAGCGGCCGTGAGCCTCGTCCGCGGTCGCGCTGCCCCTCGTGCCGCTGTCGCGTGCTCGGCACGACACGCCGGTGCCCGGGCGTCAACCAGGTCGCTCGGGACTCGGTCGGCTGGCCGCGTCTACGTCCGCGAGGTCGCGGCGGTGTACGCACGCGCTGCCGGTCAGCAGGACCGGCGCACGGCGGTCGTCATCGCCAGCAACTACGGCGAGGCCGGCGCCATCGACCGCTACGGGCCGCCGCTACGGCCTCCCAGCGGTCTACAGCGGGCAGAACCAGCTGTTCTACAGCTCGCGGCCGCCGGACGTCGGCGACCGTCGCCGTCGTTCGTCGGCGGGCAGTGCGACGAGGAGCGCGGCGCGTTCGGGTCGTGCGCGGTCATCGCCACGCCTGGACAACGGCGTCGGCGTGGACAACGAGGAGCAGGGCCAGCCCATCGCCGTCTGCCGCGGGCCGATCGGCACCTGGTCGGCGATCTGGCCCGCCTTCACACACGAGGATTAGCCCAGTGACCGACCCCACTGACATCGCGGAACGACTGGCCGAGGCATTCGACCTGGGAACGCCGACCGGTCCGGTCGTCGCTGTCCGGCACGTGAGCCAGGAGACGTGGCGGTTGGACACCAGCTCGGGATCGGTGCTCGTCAAACGCTTCTGGCGAGGCCCGGACCTGCCCTGGCGGGAAAGTCTCGATGCCGCGATGCGCCTCGAAGGGCAGGCGCTGGAAGCCGGCATCGACTCGCCACGACCGGTGCAGCCACGGGTGGCCCAGTTCGGCGCAGCTGCGCAGATCGACGGACTCGGCATCTTCCGTGCCTATCCCTTCGTCACCCATCGGCCGCTCTCCCCGGACGACGACATCGCCGACTGGTTGGGAGACACGCTCGCGCGCATCCATCAGCTCGATCCGTTGGACCACGTTCCCGCACCGCCCTGGTGGTACAACCAGTTCCCGCCGGCGCGGCCGGCGCACTGGCACGAGTGGCTCGAGCAGGGCGCGGCCCAGTGCCGGGCGTGGGCACCGGCGCTGAAGCAGCACCTGCATCTCGTCCTCGACCTCTCGGTCCGCGTCACCGACGCCTTCGCCGCCGCCGTACCGCATGTGCTGACCCATCGGGACATCGAGCCGTGGAACGTCCTGATGACACCGTCCGGCCGGGGGTGGCGGCCCCTCCTGATCGACTGGGACGTCGCCGGCCCGGACAGCGCGCCGCTGGAGACGGCGTACGCGCTGGCCTCGTTCGCCATGTACGGACGCGCGGAGCCCGATCCTGCCTGGCTCCGTCGCGCCGCCGATGCCTATGCCGCCGCCGGCGGCCAATTGCCGAAGCCGGGCCCTGATCTTCTCGTCCGGATGCTCGGCATGCGGCTGGCCAAGATCTCGCAGGGAATCCGGTCGGACCTCGAAGGCTCGACACCCCGAAGCTTCGAGCGGCCCGCCGAGGCCCAGACGCTCGAGCACATCGACGGCCTGGCGGAGCTCACCGTCAAGACCGACGGCTGGGCGGCGCTCATGCCTCGCGGGTGATCCGTCCGCGGCGGCAGGTCGACGTCGTCAGCGCGGGTCGCGGGTGCCCCGGATCGAGTAGAGGCCGGGCAGCTGAGCGGAGCCGCTGGGAAGTTTCTCGTCGCCGGGGAATTCATGGAGGAACTCAATCCTGATGCCGGCGTCGACCAGCGCGGTGACCACGTCGCCCAGCGAGTGGTTCCACTCGCGGGTCTCCTGGTGCTGCATGCCGACGTCGGACACGGCGTACGAGCCGTCCTTGACGACGACCGCCGGGTCCGGTGAGTGGAAGTAGCTGCCGTGCAGGGCGAACCCGGAGTCGGTCGGGCTGATGGTCATGGCTATCGGGTGGACGTCGAGGAGGTAGAAAACGCCGCCGGGCTTGAGGAGCGCCGCACAGGCGTCCGCCCAGGCCGGGAGGTCCTCGATCCACATCAGGACGCCCCGGGAGAGGAACACGATGTCGAACGCGCTGTGGCCGAGCCGATCGGCCGCACCGAGGACATCCGAGGGCACGAACGTCGCACCGACACCGGACCGCTCCGCGAGGCCCTGCGCGATGCGAACGGCCTCCGCCGAGAAGTCGACCCCCGTGACCTGCGCCCCGCGTCGCGCCCACGACAGGCTGTCGAGGCCGATATGACACATCAGGTGGGCCATCGTCTTGCCGTTGACGTCGCCGACCTCGGCGACCTCCTGGGCCCCAACGAATCGGCTCCATCGACGAAGTCGTCGACGCCGTAGTAGCTCGACGCGGCGTGCAGCGGCGCCACCTCGTCCCAGAACCCCTGGTTGACACCGGTGTGGCCAGTCATGTCGGCCAACCTGGCACACTGACCGCTGTCGACCTACAAAGGAGTTTTGTGTGGTGACCGCAGCGCCCCGCACCCCGCGACAACGCAGGCAGGACACGCTGAGCCGGCTCGAGCAGGACGTCGACGCGTGGGTGGCCACCGCCGACGGAGGCACCGGGACCCCGTATCTGGTCCCGCTGTCCTTCCTCTGGGACGGCAGCACCCTGCTGCTGGCGACACCGGCCGCCAGCCCGACCGGCCGCAACCTGCAGGCCACCGGCAAGGTCCGCATCGGCGTCGGAGCTACCCGTGACGTCGTCCTCATCGAGGGAACGGCGCAGACCCTGACGGCCGCCGATCTCCCGGACGGTGTCGGCGACGCCTTCGCGGCCAAGACCGGGTTCGACCCGCGCACGCTCTCCAGCTACCTCTACTTCCGCATCAGCCCGAGGCGGCTTCAGGCCTGGCGCGAGGCGGACGAGCTCGAGGGCCGGGAGCTCGTGCGCGACGGGGAATGGATCGTCGCGTGACGGCCTCCCCTACCCTCGCCGTCGTCAGCGGTCCGCCCGGCTCCGGCAAGACCACGCTCGCCCATGAGATCGCCCGCGCGCTCGGCTGCCCGGCGATCTGCCGGGACGAGATCAAAGAGGGCATGGTCCGCAACAACCCTGGTTTCACCGGCGCAAGAGCCGATCCGCTCAACATCCCGACCAACTCCGCCTTCTTCGACGTCCTCCGGCTGCTGCTCACCGCAGGCGTCACGGTCGTGGCGGAGGCGGCGTTCCAGGACAAGCTGTGGCGCCCAGGGCTCGAGCCGCTCGTCGGCCTCGGGGAGATCCGGATCATCCACAGCACCGTCGATGACGCGACCCGCCGGGCTCGACTGGAACGCCGACTCGCGCAGGAGCCCGGCCGCTCGGCACATGCCGATCGCGACCTGCTGAAGGACATGGACAGCCGCGGCCCCGCTCTCGATCCCTTTGACCCGGTCGCCCTCGACGTGCCGGCGATGCGCGTCGACACGACCGACGGTTACGACCCGGGGATCAAGGAGATCGCCGCCTTCATCGACCAGCGGTGAAGGACATCGAGCTGTTGCACCTCGAGCTGGACACCGGCTCGGGGACGGACGACTACGGTCGCGAAGAGGCGGCTCCCGTTCTCGCGATCGCTGTCGCATCCGACGGACGGCTCATGGTCGATCACTCCCCCGTGTGCCCGACGTCCGCCCCGCTCGACGTCAGTGGGGGTCCCAGCTACCTGATCGAGTCCACGCCCGCGCCGTACGGCGGCACGATCCTGACGTCCGACCGGGCGGTGCCGGACGCTCTGCACGCCGCGCGGCCGGAACGCTGGTGGGAGCCGCGGGAGTGGTCGGACCTGCTGGCCGGGAAGCTCGGGCCGTGGGCGATCGCGTTCGAGGCGGAGCGCGTGTCGGCGTTGTGCCACACCCCGCGGGGGCGGGACAGCGCCGCCGAGGCGGGGGTGTGGACCCACCCGGACGACCGCCGTCGCGGCCTCGCGTCCGCGGTGACGGCGGCCTGGGCTGCGGTCGCCCGCAGCCGCTACGACGTCCTCTTCTACAGCACGTCGGCCGACAACGTCGGCTCGCAGGGCGTCGCCCGACGGCTCGGACTGCGGCCGCTCGGCTGGATCTGGCAGCTCAGACAGCAGCGCTGACCCGCGCCCGCCGGGCTACTGCCCGTCGGTGAAGACCGTGTTGACGAAGTCGCGCCCGACCGCGGCGCGCTCCCAGTAGCCGTAGGTCCCCTGGTCCAGGAGCTCGCGGGCGGCCTCGACGAGGGCGCCGACCGCCGCGAAGGCGAAGGCGCCGCCGACGGAGATGCGCGCGACTCCGAGCTCGGCGAGTTCGGCGACGGTCGGGCCACCCGGCAGCGCGAGGACGTTGACGGGAACGTCGACCGAGGTCACGACCGCCCGGATGTCGGCGGCCCGGGTCAGCCCGGGCGCGTAGACGACGTCGGCGCCGGCCTGCTGGTAGCTCTGCAACCGGGCGATCGTGTCGGCCAGGTCGTCGCGTCCGTGCAGATGGTTCTCCGCCCGGGCGGTGAGGATCAGCCCACGCTGCCCACCGTGCGCCGACTGTGCCGCGGCGGCGATGCGCTCAGCGGCCAGGCCGACGTCGTAGATCGGCGCGTCCTGGTCGCCGGTGAAGTCTTCGACGGAGCACCCGGCCAGCCCGACGCGGATGGCCTCGGCGACGGTCCCGGCCACCGCATCCGGCTTGTCGCCGAATCCGTTCTCCAGGTCGGCCGACACCGGGAGGTCGGTCGCGCCGACGATCGTCGCCGCGTGGCCGATCGCGTCCTCCCGGGTCACCGAGCCGTCGAGACGCCCGAGCGACGCGGCGAAGCCGCTGCTGGTCGTCGCGAGGGCGCGATAGCCCAGGCCGGCGAGCACGCGCGCCGACCCGACGTCCCACGGATTGGGCAGCAGCAGCGGCTCACCTGGCCGGTGCAGCGCCCGGAAGCCGTCCGCCAACTCTCCCAAGTTCGGCACGGAATCGACTGTAGTCACGGCTGGTAGGAGCCCGGCAGCCAGGCCCGGGTGGCCACCGAGAGCGCGTTCCACGCGTTGATGACCACGATCAGGCTCAGCAGAGCCGCGACTTCGTCGTCGCTGAACTCGGCCGCCACGGCGGCGTAGGACTCGGCCGGCACGTGGTCGTTCGCGACCAGGGTCACCGACTCGGTGAAGGCGAGCGCCGCCCGCTCCCTCGCGGTGAAGAACGGCGTCTCGTGCCACGCCGGCAGAGCGTAGATGCGTTGCTCGGTCTCACCGATCGCGCGGGCGTCCTTGGTGTGCATGTCGATGCAGTAGGCGCACCCGTTCAACTGCGAGGCGCGGATGCGGACGAGTTCGCGCAGGCGGGGATCGACGTCGACCCGATCGAGTTCCTTGGTCGAGGCACCGGCCAGATGCGCCATCGCGCGGGTGAAACCGGCGGCATGGGCCTCGAAGTCCAGCCGGACGGCGGTGGTCTCGGTCGGGGTCGCGGTGGGGGTCTCTGTGATCGTCATGTAGTCGAATCTATGCGCGGATCAGACCAGGGATAAGGTCCATTTCCATGACCGAAACGTGGGCAACTTTTGGTGCGGACCTGCACCTCGATCTGACCGGCCCGCGGGTGCGCGCGGCGCTCGAGGGCGCCCTGCGGGAGGCGGTGCAGACCGAGCGCCTGCACCCCGGAACCCGCCTGCCGTCGTCCCGCGCGCTCGCCGCGGACCTGGGACTGGCCCGCAACACGGTCGCGGACGCCTACGGTCAACTGGTCGCCGAAGGGTGGCTCACCGCCGTACGCGGGTCCGGCACGCGGGTCGCCGAACGCCCGGTGGCCCCCGAGACGCCCAGGACGCCGGCGACCGCCACCCGCGCCCCGATGCGGTTCACCCTGCGGTCCGGATCGCCGGACCTGTCAGCGTTCCCCCGCGGCCCATGGCTGACCGCGACGCGACGCGCACTCGCCGACGCTCCGCACGAGGCCTTCGGCTACGGCGACCCGCGCGGGCACGCGGACCTGCGGCGTTCGCTGGCCGACTACCTGTCCCGCGCCCGCGGCGTGCGGGCGGCCGCCGATCGGATCGTGGTCTGCGCCGGGTTCACCCAGGGTCTCGGGCTGCTCTGTCAGGTCCTCGCCGCCGATGGTGCGACAGAGATGGCCATCGAGGCGTTCGGCCATCAGCACCACCGCGACGTCGTCACTGCCCACGGGCTCCGCCCCGCGACGGTGCCGGTCGACGACCTCGGCGCCGACGTCGGCGGACTCGGCCGGCCCGGGGCGGTGCTGCTCACCCCGGCGCACCAGTTCCCGCTCGGCGTGCCGCTCGCGGCGCCCCGTCGTACCCAGGCGGTGCAGTGGGCCGAATCCACCGCGTCGCTGGTGATCGAGGACGACTACGACGGCGAGTTCCGCTACGACCGGCAGGCGGTCGGCGCGATGCAGGCGCTGGCACCCGAGCATGTCGTGTACGCCGGCACGGCGAGCAAGACCCTGGCCCCCGGACTGCGGCTCGCCTGGCTGGTCCTTCCGGCCCGGCTGGTCGACGACGTCGCCACGGCGAAGGTGCTGGCCGACCGGCAGTGCAGCAGCATCGACCAACTCACCCTCGCCCGGTTCATCGACTCGGGTGCCTACGACCGCCAGGTGCGCAGCCGCCGGCTCGCCTACCGCAGGCGACGCGACCGGCTCGTCGCCGCGATCCACCGGCACGCACCGGCCGTGCGGATCGCCGGCGTCGCGGCCGGGCTGCACGCGCTGCTCGAACTCCCCGCCGGTTGGGACGAGGAGGAGGTGGTGTCGCGGGCCGCCGCGAGAGGCGTCGCCCTGCAGGGCCTGGGCTCGTTCACCGCGCCCGGCATCAGCCATCCGCCGGCCCTGGTGATCGGGTTCGGTACACCGCCCGCGCACGCCTTCACCACAGCGGTGGCGCGGCTGTGCGCGGTCCTCGCCGGCACCCCGTCCTAGCTCTGCGCCCCGAGGTAGGCACGGATCTGCGCCGCGAGATCGGCCAGGCGCGGCTCGCGGTGGGCACCGGCATCGGCGAGCGCGATGATCCGCTGCTGCCACGGGCCGCCGGGGTCCGCACCCGTGATGCGAGCGAATCCCCTGTCCAGCAGGTTTTCCGCGTCCTCGGTCCGACCGCGTCGCAGCGCCTTGATCGACGCGATCGCGTTCATGGTGGCGCTTTCGGCGAGCGACCAGTCGGTGCCGCGCGCATCGGGGTTGTCGACGTCGACCCGGTCGTCGCCCTCCCGGGACGCGGCCCACATCTCGAGATCGAGCCGCCAGAACAACGGCAGCCCGGTGAACCGTACGAAGACCAACCGCCGCCAGTGCGAGCGCTGGAAGTCGGGGTCGGACCGCACCGAGGCGACCGGTGCCACCGGCGCGAGCAGCGCGGGGAGAGCCCCGGCGTAACCGGCGACGCTCCCGTCGGGGACCGTCCAGGCGAGGTCCACGTCGCTGTACTGATCGTCGGTCCCGGCGGCCAGCGACCCGCGGAGCCGGACCCGGGATCCGGGTGCGGCCCGACGTAACGCGTCCTGCAGGTGCGCGGCGAGCGCGCGTTGATCGGGAATCGCGTCGTGGCTGTCGATCACGTGAGGTCGGCGTCGAGCACGGCGCAGATCCGCTCCTGAGCGGCGACCTCGTCGGCGACGAACCGGGCCCGGTCGCCCGGCAGCCGGCCGGCGATCCGGTCGGAGGTGACCAGCCGGTAGATGGCCGCCCGGGCGATCAGCGATTTCCGCTCCCGCCGTTCCGGCAGCGCCCGGGCGAGATCCGGCCCGGCTCCGTGCCACGCGACGGCGTCCGCCACGGCGACCGCGAGCGAGAAGGCGCCCGGACGCCAGTACGGGGTGAAGTCGATGACGGCCGGCGGGAGGCCGTCGGCGAAAAGCACGTTGCCACCCAGATCGCCGTGGATGACCTGCGAGGGCAGTTCGGTCGGTAGGACATGGGACCGGAGCCGCTGCGCGATCTTGTCGAGGTCGGGGTGGGCGATCGTCAGTGGCAGCTCGTCCCACGCCGTCCGGTCTCCGACCGCCCAGTCGTGGTCCCGCCGGTCCAGGAACGGCGGCCGGGCCACGCCCTTGAGTGCGTCGTTCAGCGCGTCACCCGCCGTGAGCACCTCCGGCCACCGGTGCACGAAGTCGTGGGCGCCCTCGACGTAGTGTGAGGCCGACCATCCGCCCGCCGTCCAGGTGCCGGCCCGGGTCGGGATCGGGCGGCTGATGCGGAACCCCGTCTCCGGCAGGTCGGAGAGCAGACCTGCGGTCCACCCGGCCTCGACTTCGTCGTCGACCGGTTTGACGACGGCGTCACCGACCCGCCACGTGCCGCCCTGCCCGCCGGCAAGCGGCTCCGGCGCGGAGCCCGCCAGCCCGAACCCGGCCAGGACGCCGGGATCGGGTGGGGTGGTGGGCACCCGGGCATCCTCCTCCGGTCGATCCGGTCCGTCATGGCGTTTATTCGTCGGAGCCGGCCGTTACGGTGGCGGCATGACTCGGCGGGCGCCGTTCACCGGCGGTGAGAAGGAGATCCTGCACGTCAGCCTCGACCGCCACCGCGACGCGGTGCTGTGGAAGCTCGACGGGCTCGACGACGAGCAGCTGCGGCGGCCGATGACCCCGTCCGGCACCAGCCTGCTCGGCCTGGTCAAGCACCTGGCATCCGTCGAGTACGGCTGGTTCTGCGAGACGTTCGGGCGTGCCACCGAGGCGCCCCCGTTCGATCCCGACGAGCCGGACGCCGACATGCGCGCCGCCCCGGGCGAGACCACTGCAGACATCGTCGGCTTCTACGGCCGCGCCCGGACCGCAGCCGACGAGGTCATCAACGATCTGCCCCTCGACGCCGTCGGGACGTCGTGGTCCGGCGGGACGGTGTCGATGCGCTGGGTGCTCGTCCACATGATCGAGGAGACCGCACGGCACGCCGGGCACATGGACATCGTCCGCGAGCTCATCGACGGGGCGACGGGTGATCACAACCGCACCTGACAGCGGTCCGCGACGCGCTCCCGGGTCGGCGGCTCCTAGGCGAAGGTCCGGCGGTAGAAGACGGCCGAGTCCTCGTACCCGAGGGCGAGGTAGAAGTCGCCGGCCCGCCGGCTTGCGAGAGCGAGGTAGGCCGCGCCGATGCTCCGGCTCCAGTCCTCCGCACCCGCCATGAGTGCACGGCCCAGGCCCTGCCGTCGGGCCAGCGGGTCGACCATCAGTTCCTCGACCCAGGCCACCGGCCCGTTCGCCAGAAAGGTGAGGTGACTGCTGGCGAGCAGGTAGCCCGCGATGACGCCCTCCGTCGGTTCGGCGACCAGGAGGAGGGTGTGCGGGTGGGCGAGCAGGGCGCCGAACGAGCTGTCGAACGCCGCACGCTCCGGCCGGAACGAGGTGGCCAGGTCGCGGGCCAGCGGCCAGATCCGGTCACGGTCCGCCGGCCGGGCGGGTCGGACAAGGTCCTTCCTCTCGGCCATGGGCACATCGTCGCAGGGCGGCCGTTCCCGGGCGGCGGGCGACCCCGACTTCGGCGGGACCGCACGGTCCGGCCCTCGAGAGGGGAGAATGGGCCCAGGCGGCGGATCCGAGCCGGCGAGGGTTTTCGCCCGCTTCCGCCGCGAGGGAGTCGTCATGCCGCTCGCCGGAATCATCGTCCTCGCCGCTCTCGCGCTGCTCCTTCTCGCTGCGGGGATCTACCTGCGCGGCAGTCGGGGTCAGTCGGCAGCCAACATCGACGCCGCCGAGAAGGACGCCCGGCTGAGCGCGCGGCAGGCCCGGCAGGCTCGTATCGGCCTCGACACCGAATCGAAGACGTGGCGGACACCCGGCGACGAGATGCGCGACTAGCGTTCCACCGAGCCCCGACGCCCCGGCAGCGGCGCATATGCTGCCGGAGGCCGAGGAAGGGTGTGGTGGCCCGATGTACGTTCCGGCGCATTTCGCCGCCGACGACGCCGCGGTGCGGGAGCTGCTCGACCGGCACGGCGCAGCCGATCTCGTCACCGCGACTCAGGACGGGCTGACCGCGACATTGCTGCCGTTCATCCACGACCCGGGGATCGGCGAGCATGGGGCCCTGCTCGGTCACCTGGCGCGCAACAACGACCAGTGGCGGACACCGGCCCGGGGCGATGCTCTGGTGATCGTGCGCGGGCCGGACGCCTACGTGTCCCCCTCGTGGTATGCGAGCAAGGCCGAACACGGTCGCATCGTACCGACCTGGAACTACGTGACCGCGCACGTCTACGGCCGACTCCTGGTGCACGATGATCCGGCCTGGGTCGAGGCCCTGGTACGCCGCCTGACCGCCAAGCACGAGACCGGCAACGGGCTGCCGTGGTCCGTCGACGACGCACCCGAGCGGTTCGTGGCCGGGCAACTGCGGGCCATCGTGGGCATCGAGCTGGTCATCAGCCGGATCGAGGCGAAGTCCAAGCTGAGCCAGAACCGCCCGGCGACGGACATCGACGGCGTCGTCGAGGGACTGCACGACCGCGGCGACGACGCCGTCGCCGACGCGGTCCGCCGGGCGAACTCCTAGCCCCGGAAGGCGGGGTAGACGTCCTGGTCCGGGTGTGCGTCGGGCCAGACCGCGCCGAGTGCGTCGAGAACATCCGCCAGCCAGGCCGCGAGCTCCGGGAAGGCCGCGGCCTCGACGAGCGTCGAGACCGCGGTGTCGAGGGTGCTGAGGAGCTGCCCGCGCCGGGAGAACCGCAACGGATGCAGGGCCTCCCTCTCCTCCAGCCGGGGAAGCCGCACCGTGCGGACGATCGCCCAGGCCGCGCAGGCGGCGGCGAGCGCGCGCGGAGGGGTGCCGCGCGGGTAGCCGCCGCCGGCAAGCTCCGCGCGGTAGGCCTCCTCGGTTCGCCGCCGCACCGCGACGGGAAACCGGGACCAGCACCCGCAGGCGGGGAAGGGGAAACGGAACGCCGACACGTCGAGCGCGGCATGCCGGACGGCGGCGTGCTCGAAGTCCATCAGGCGGGCCGTGTCCCCGTCGATCCGGCAGTTGGACGGGCACTGGTCGCCGTTGGACAGCATGAGGTGTCGCCCGGGCTCGGCCAGGACGGCAATCAGGTTGTCGACGTCCGGCCGCGCGGTGCCCGGCGGCGGAAGATGGCTCCGCTCCGACACGACGTCCTCGAGCCGGTCCCACATCGTCGCGATGGACAGCCCCAGGATGCTCACCCGGTCGAACGACGGGTCGACCGGACCGAGCCGGGCCCGCAGGTCGTAGAAGTCGTTCGCGTGCCCGGCCGTCGTCAGATGCAGCCGCGCGACCGCCCGGGCGAACGCCTCGAGCCCGCGTTCGGCGGCCTTCGGATCGCTGCCGACGAGCAGGTCCTCCAGGCTGACGGCCCGTCCGAGGTCTTCCATCACGACGATTCCGGCCCGGTCGTCACCGGCGAGGAACCGCGGCGCGATCCGGCTGTCGAGCCGGGTGAGGAGTTCGAGGGCCGCTCGCTCGTTGCGCAGCTGCTCGGGCGCGCTGCGCAGCGTCCCCGCCGGTCGTCGGGCCTTCGCCACGACCGACGCCGGTACCGCGCCGGAGCCGCCGGCCAGCTGGCACCGCACCACCCATGGGGTGCCACCGAAGGCCGCAGACCAGTGATCGTCGACCGGCTCGGTCGCGACGACGTCGACCTGCGTGCCGGCACGGGCGGACAGCAACTCGCCCACCGACCGGGACAGCCCATCCATCAGGCGTGAATCTAGCGCCCGGCGTCACCGACAGCGGTATCCGGTCGAAAGGCGATGAGGGGTCGTTCGCGGACCAGTCGATGGCGGGCGACCATGCTGCCGTCGTAGCGCCAGCCCACGAGCCAGCTCAGGACGGGACGGATGACCCGGCCGAGCAGCCGGTTCCGTCGCTCGTAGACGGCGAGTGTCGCCACCGCCTCGGGTTCGTCGAGGACCCGATGCGCCGGCCGGAACCGGCGTCGTCCGATGGCCACCTCGACCGCCGGTCGCGCCTGCACGTTGCGGAACCAGTCCGCCGACCGGCCGAGACCCGCGATCGCGATGACCTCGCCGGCCGACGGGTCGACTCCGATCACCTCGAGCATCGTCTGATACTCACGACCGGACCGGCGGCCGACGTGGGTCAGGCGCAGGAACCGGTGACCGAGCAGCCATCCGGCGTGCCAGTCATAGAGCCGCGCGGGTGCGCGGAGGAGCCGTCGGGCGATCGGACCCGGTCGGTGCGCGCTCATCGGTGTCCCCCCGCCCGTGGTGTTTCCCCGTATGGACGATCGTGCACGCGCACAGGCTATACAGCGTGGTCCCCGACGGCGTCAGCCGCCGTACCGCCGGTTACGGGCGCCGAAGCTGCGCAGGGCGCGCAGGAAGTCGATCTCCCGGAACGCCGGCCAGTAGGCCTCGCAGAAGTAGAGCTCCGAGTAGGCGCTCTGCCAGAGCAGGAAGTTCGACAGCCGCTGGTCGCCACTGGTCCGGATCACCAGGTCCGGATCCGGGCGGCCGGCCGTGTAGAGATGCGCGGTGATGTCGTCCACGCTCAGGTCCGCCGCCACGTCGGCCAGGGACTGCCCGGCCGCACCGCGCTCGTCGAGCAGCTCCCGTACGGCGGTGACGACCTCCTGCCGTCCGCCGTACCCGACGGCCAGCGTGAGGTGCGCCCCGACGCCCCGGCCGGTCGTCGCCTCCACCGCATCCTTGAGCGCCCGGGCGGTGCGGTCCGGCAGCACGTCGAGCATCCCCGCGATGTGCACCTCCCAGCGCGCGGTCGATCGGGTCAGCTGATCGGCGATCACGGTTTCGATCACCTGCATCAGGAAGTCCACCTCGGCGTCGCCGCGACGCTGCAGGTTTTCCGTCGAGCAGACGAACACGGTGACGTGCCGGATCCCCAGGTTCGTGCACCAGGAGAGGACGTCCTCGACGTGCTCGGCGCC
Source organism: uncultured Actinomycetota bacterium (assembly GCA_963828605.1). Taxonomy (GTDB): domain Bacteria; phylum Actinomycetota; class Actinomycetes; order Mycobacteriales; family QHCD01; genus DASXJE01. The sequence continues at coordinate 2,081,882 of CAWHER010000001.1, forward strand.
GTACTTGTGCCCGAGGCTCGGGTTGACCATTCCCTTCTGCCGGGCCCACCGCCGGTTGCCGTCCATGATCAGCCCGACATGTTCCGGGAGCGGCCCAGCACCGACCTGCCGACGCAGTCGCCGGGCGTACAGCGCGGTCAGCCACCCGGCGTGGTCCGTCACCATGACGGCGAGAGTACACGCCACGTAGTACCTGTCACGTAGTATTATGCGTGAGATCGAGAGCGAGGACTGCAATGCAAGCCAACGACGCCCAGACACTGGTGCTCTGTGTGCTGGCCGACGGGCCGCTGCACGGCTACGCCATCAACACCGCGATCGAAGAGCTGGCCGGGGAGAAGCTCGGGCCGGGAAGCCTGTACGGCGCGCTCACCCGCCTCGAGGCCAAGCACCTGATCGAAGCCCTGGACGAGAAGGGACGCCAGCGACCCGTTCGGCTGACGGCCCAGGGTCGCGAGGTGCTCGAGGCCGAGTTGCGGGCCATGGCGAAGGTCGCGTCCGTCGGCCTCAGACACCTCGGCGTGGAGCCGGCATGAGCGTCACCGGGGGCTTCGTCAAGCTGTATCCGGGGCCGTTCCGCGACCGGTGGGGGCCCGCGCTCGAGATCGAGGCGCGGTCCGCGGGCTGGAGATCGTGGCCGAATCTGATCGTGCACATGCTCGACATGTGGCTGCATCCCGCTGTCTGGCCCGCGGAGTCCCGGGCACAGCGACGGGGCCGCGCCTCGGTGATGGCGATCACCACGGCGGCTCTGAGCTGGTTCCTCGCGCACGTGGCCGCCGAGACGGAGTCCCCGCTCAACGCGGCCGCCCGGGGCAGCGTGATGAGCGGCTGTGCGGTCGCGATGCTCGTCGGCCTCGTCCTCGTCGCTCCCCGCCCGCGGCTGACCCGCCCGGCCGCAACGACGGTGCTGCGGCAGGCGGCCCGCCGCCTGTCCGTCCCGGCCGTCCTCGGCGCCGTCGTCGTCGGCGTGCACGATGCCGCCGCCGCCGCGACCCCGCCGGTGCGGGCGATCGTGCTCGTGTGCTGGTGGTCGGCACTGACGCTCGGGGCCATCCAGATCTGCCGGATGGTCGGGGATCTCGATGCCGATGTCGTCGAGCCGCCGCGACCCGGTCGGCTCCGGGTGGGCATCTGGCTGCTCATCGCGAACACTGCGGTCACCGGTGCGATCATCGTCGGCATCTCGACCACCGGTGGACGCCGCGACCTGACCTGGTCCGCGGTCGGGGCGGCCGTGATCCTGCTGACCCTGGCGTTCGCCGCGACGCTTCGCGATCTCCGGCAGGTGTCCGCCGCCGAGTGAGTGCGCCAGGACACCTCCCGATCCGGGGCGCTCAGGGCTAGATCCGTCAGGGCTCGATCGGTCAGGGCTCGATCGGTCAGGGCTCGATCGGTCAGGGCTCGATCGTCACCTCGCGGAGCTTGTCGGGGTCGGCCACGATGTCGATGGCCGCGATCCGGTCGCCGACCACGGTGAACGCGGCGACGCCCAATGGATGCTCGAGGCTGCCGGCGACCGCTCCTGCGGCGCCGTTGACGACGGCCGGGTGCAGGATCGGCAGGAACCGGGGCGCGGTCGAAAGTACCTGCCGCGCGACGGCCTCCGCCCCGACCACCGGCGGTCGAACGAGCGGGCCGACCGGTCCGACATCGAGACGGAAGGTGACGTCCGGGTCGAGGAGCGCCAGCAGTGCGTCGAAGTCGCCGTTCCGCGCCGCCGCGAGGAAGGCGTCGACGACGGGTCGCTGCCGGGCGAGGTCGGTGTCCGGGTGCGGGGCGGCCTGCACCCGCCGGCGGGCCCGGCTGGCCAGCTGTCGCGCCGCCTCGGGGGTGCGGTCGACGATCACGGCGATCTCGTCGAACGGCACGCCGAACACGTCGTGCAGGACGAACGCGAGTCGCTCGGCGGGAGTGAGAGTCTCCAGGACGACCAGCAGGGCCATGCCGAGCGAGTCGGCCATGATCGCGCGCTCCTCGGGGCCGTCGCCCGCGTCCTCGGCCACGATCGGCTCCGGGAGCCACGTGCCGACCGAGTCCTCGCGGTGGGCGCGCCGGGCCCGCAGCATGTCCAGGCAGATCCGGCCGACCACTGTGGTCAGCCAGCCGCGCAGATCGTGGATCCCCGCCTCGTCGCTGCGGTGCAGCCGCAGCCAGGCCTCCTGGACGGCATCCTCGGCCGACGCCCGGGACCCCAGCATGTTGTAGGCGACCGCGCGCAGGTGCGGCCGGCAGGTCTCGAACTGGGCAGCGAGCCAATCGCCGTCGCTGGACGGCGGCTCCGAAGAGATCGACATACCTCTGGGACGGATCCCGGCACCCGGAGGTGACAGAGGCCGCCGACCGGGCCGCCGACCGGGCCGCCGACCGGGCCGCCGACCGGGCCGCCGACCGGGCCGCCGACAGGGCCGCCCCACGAGCCCCACGCCACCCGCCGGTCACGTCGCGGCGAGGTACCCGACCCGGCAGGTGTTTAACTTTCCGTCACGTGGATAGTACGTAGAGTGAGCAGTCGGCGGGGGGTCGGCGGCCACGTCCGACGGGGGCAACGGACATGGGCAACCATCGCAAGGCAATCATCGCTGTGGCCACGGTAGGGATCGCGGCCGTCGTCGTCGGCACCACGCAGTGGGCATTCGCCGGCGGGAGCACGGCACCGAAGGCAGGCGGGCACGCGTCCGCCGCGACGGTCCGGTCCGGGGCGGCCACCGCCGCCGTCACCGACGATTCCTACACCGACCCGGGCTTCCCGCAGCGGGTCAACGGCGCGACGACCAAACTCGCCGCCGAACCGAAGGGCGGGAAGACCGCCTACCTCAGGTTCGCGATCTCGGGCGTGCCGGCGGGCGCGAAGATCACGTCGGCGACCGTAACGCTCTCCCGGTTGGGCGGCCACGACATCCCTCACCTCGACGCGTACGGCACGGCGACCACCTGGAACCAGGGCACCCTGGACGCGGCGAACGCTCCGGCCCCCGGCGCAGCCGTTGGCAGTTCTGTGACGACCGACGCGGGCCACACGGCGACGCTCGACGTGACGTCCCTCGCACAGGGAAACGGCGCACTGTCCATCGCGTTCAACGCCGACGCCGCCGGGACCATCGCCCGGATCGAATCCTCTGAGTTCGTCGGGGCGGGTGTTCCCGCACTCGCGGTGGCCTGGACCATCACCGAACCGACGCTGCTCACCGGCGCGGACACGGTGACCGGACAGTTCGGCGCCGCAGACTCCCTGATCGGACCGCTGCACGCGGTGCGGCTGTTCTACTCCGGCGCACTGCCGGACAACTACTCCAAGGTCGGCGTACCGCCGGGGACGACGGCGTTCATCTCCTACAAGACGCCGAGTGCGAGCACGGTGCCGTTCGCCAAGTCCTGCCCGCCCGGCACCCGCATCATCTTCCACCACGAACCGGAGAACGAGTACAACGGCAACGGCGCGGCCTTCGTGGCCCAGTACGACCAGGAGTACGAGACGCTGAAGGCGGCCAACCCGGCACTCATCGTCGGCATGGCAGCGATGTCCTACCAGTACGCCGGCGGTCGCTACGGTCAAACCGGGAGTTTCCTTCCTCCCGCGGACCACGTCGACTTCTACGCGGTCGACAACTACGAGTCGAAGCCGACCGGCAAGGGACTGGCCACCGACGCGCCGTTCATGGGTTGGTACAACCTGGTCAAGGACCGCGGCAAGCCGCTGGCCTTCGCCGAGTACGGCGTCGGAGTCAACCCGGTCGGAGCGACGGACCAGTGGTCGGCGCAACGGGCCGCGACGATGACCGCCGACAAGGCCTGGATCGCCGCTCACCCCGCCTTCACGGTGCTGCTCTACTGGTACAACACGGGCGCCCAGGGCGACTGGCGCTTCACCGACGACGCGTCGATCACCGCCTGGAAGGCCCTCGAGGCCATGTAGTCCCGGCTGGTCGTGGACCGGTCACATCCGTGGCACGGGAGTCGTCTTCATCAGGTAAGGGACGGCGAGTTCCGTCCTCACCACTCACCACGGAGTGACCGATGAAGCTCACGATCTTCGCCGCGACCGGGGGAATCGGCCGCGAGGCCCTCGACCAGTCCCTCGCGGCGGGCCACGAGGTGACCGCCGTCGTCCGCAATCCGGCGAAGCTGACGCGGGAGATCCACAGCGTCGCCGCCGATCTGGCCGCCGCGCCGTCGCGCGAACTCGAGTCCGCGGTCGCCGGGGCCGACGCGGTCCTCTCCGGCCTCGGTCCCCGCTCGATGTCCGAGGCCGGGATCGCGTCCCGGGGCACCCGGGCCATCGTCGAGGCGATGCAGGCGACGGGTGCCCGGCGCCTCGTCGTCGTCAGCGCGGCACCGATCGGCACGGTGGCGTCGCCGGGCCGGCCGAAGCCGCCGGCACACGACCCGGGTGACGGATTCTTCATGCGGCATCTGTTCGGCCACGTGGCGAAGACCCTGTTCGGCAGGCATTACGCCGACCTTGCACTGATGGAGGACGTCGTGCGCGACAGCGGCCTGGACTGGACCATCGTCCGACCGCCCCGACTGTCCGGCACCCCGCGGACCGGCACCTACCGGACCGCGTACGGGCAGAACATCCCCGGCGGCTGGATCGTCCCCCGCGCCGACGTCGCCGACTACATGCTCCGCGCGCTCGACCAGCCGAGGTCGATCAAGCAGACCGTCGGCATCGCCCGCTAGGACGACCCTGCGCCGGGCGGCCGGGTCGGTCCGGTGACCTTGACGTGGTGGCCCTCGGGCAGGGTGAAGGAGAACTCCCGCCGGTACCAGGGTTTGTCCTCGATCGGCTCGACGATCGGCAGACCGGCCCCGACCACCCGCACGAGGACCGTGTCGGCCGGAACGCCGACGTCGACGTCGATGTCCACCGGCACGATCTCGTCGTTGGTGGTGGCCAACTGCAGGCCCGGACTGCCCGACCACCGACCCACGCCGAGGCGCGCGAAGCTGGCCGGGTCGCCGTGCCGGAACAACTCGTGCAGTCCGAGGATCGTGGTGAGCAGCCCGACCGACGCGTCGAGGTCGCGCACCTGCAGTGTCGGCCGGACGGCGAAGGTCTCCGGGTCGCGCGGTCGCGCCGCCCGCGCCATCACCACCGACTGCGCGACGTGGTCGTCGTAGACGAGGGGGAGCCGGCTGCGCTCGTCGAGGCCGGCGCGGCGGGCGACGCCGAGCGAGCGGCTGTTTCGGGAGTCGATCCAGGCCTCGACGCCGTCGATACCGGGTTGGGTGAGCAGGTGCTCGACCGCGACGCGGGCGGCCTCGCCCATGACGCCGCGGCCCCAGAGGTCGGGATGCAGCTTCCAGTCCAGCCCACGAATGGGCGTGCCCTGGTCGTAGAAGAGCCCGACCGTACCGACCGCGGCGTCAGCCGGCCGCAGCCTGATCGCCCAGGTCCAGCCGCCGTTCCCGGCGAGGTCGCCGGCGAGCCGGTCCCGGGTCTCGGCGACGTCGCGGGCCGGTCGGTGTACCCGGTCGTAGGAGTACATCCGCGGGTCCGCAACCATGGTGTGCAACGCGGGCGCGTCCCGATGCGGGTCCAGGGGCACCAGCTCGAGGCGGGCCGTGGTCAACGTCTTCATCGGGCGGCCCGGACGGGCACGTGGTCGGGCTGCACCCGGCCACCGTACAAGCCGGTTCGGTCAGTCGATCAGCTCGGAGGCCGGGAGGGTCAGGAAGTCGACGAAGTCGTCGGAGAGCGCGACCCGCTCGAACAGCCGGCGCGCCTCGGTGACCTGCCCCGCGGCGAACCGCTCGTCGCCGATCTCGGCGCGGATCACCAAGGTCTCCTCGTCGAGGAGGCGGCGAACCAGTTCCTCAGTCACCATCTGCCCGTCGTCGAGCACTGCCTCGTTGCGAATCCACTGCCAGATCTGGGTACGGGAGATCTCGGCGGTCGCGGCATCCTCCATGAGGTTGAAGATCGCGGCGGCGCCGTTGCCGGACAACCACGACGCGAGATAGCGCAGACCCACCGCGACGTCGGCCCGCAGCCCGGCCAGGGTGACCGACCCGCCGGCCGAGGCGACGTCCAGGAGCTGATCCGCGGTCACGTCCACCTCGCGGAGCCGGGTGATCTGGTGAGGAGCGTCCCCGAGGACGCCGTCGAAGACCTCCTGGCACAGGGGAACGAGGTCCGGATGGGCGACCCACGACCCGTCGAACCCGTCGCCCGCTTCCCGTTCCTTGTCGGCACGGACCTTGGCCAGCGCCTCCCGGTTGACCGCGGGGTCGCGGCGGCTCGGGATGAACGCCGCCATGCCGCCGATGGCCGAGGCGCCCCGCCGGTGGCACGTCGCGACGAGCAGGTCGGTGTAGGCGCGCATGAATGGGGCGGTCATCGTGACGGAGTTGCGGTCCGGGAGCTGGAAGCGGGCGCCCTGGTCACGGAAGTTCTTGATGATGCTGAAGAGGTAGTCCCACCGGCCGGCATTCAGTCCGGCGATGTGGTCCCGCAGCTCGTAGAGGATCTCGTCCATCTCGAACGCGGCGGTGATGGTCTCGATCAGCACCGTCGCCCGGATACTGCCGGCCGGCAGACCGAGCCCGGCCTCGGCGTAGCGGAAGACGTCGTTCCACAGCCGGGCCTCGAGGTGGCTTTCGAGCTTGGGGAGATAGAGGTACGGCCCGCTTCCCCGGGCGAGGAGCTCGGCGGCATTGTGGAAGAGATAGAGCCCGACGTCGACGAGCGCGCCGACGGCGGGTTCTGGCCGTCGATCTGCACATGTCGCTCGTCCAGGTGCCAGCCGCGGGGCCGCATGATGATGACCGGACGGCGCCCTCCTCAGCGCGTAGTGCCGTCCGTCCGAGGCGAATCATAGGTGATCGTCCCGCGCACGGCGTCGGCGAGGTTGACCTGCCCGCAGACGACGTTGTCCCAGTCTGGCGTGTTCGCGTCCTCCAGGTCGGCCAGCCAGACGCTGGCGCCGGAGTTCAGCGCGTTGACGTCATTTTCCGCTCGGTCGGGCCGGTCATCTCGACCCGGCGATCAAGCGAGATCCGCCGGGATGCCGGCGCAACCGCCAGTCGCCCGCCCGGACATCGGCGGTCTCCGGCAGGAAGTCCAGCCGCCCGGTCTCCGCGATCTCGGCCCGGCGCTTCTGCCGGCGCACCAGCAGATCGTCCCGACTACCGCGGAACTGCGGTTGAGGCCGCGACAAAGGCGACGGCCTCCTGGCTCAGGACCTCGTCGCCGCGGTCCGCCGCGGCGGGCGCCACACCCACGTCTGACATGTCTTCCTCTCCAGGAGATTCCGAACAATCGCCGTCGCGTTAGTTTCCATATCGCGGAAGCAAATATCAACGGCCGCGCAAGAGCCGACACGGGTTTCGCGAGTCGGACAAGGGGTGCGGACGACTCCGGGCCTCGGCGAGTTGATTGGACTCCCGGCGTCGCCTTGCCGAGCCGAAATTTGCTGGTCCGAGAACCTGTAATGACGCCGGGTCGGCTGCTCGCCCCGGACGGTGTTGACCGGACATGCGGCGCCGGGGTTATGTCGACGCTCGGTCGAGAGTCGGTCCGCATCGCGAAATTGGGTGCACGCATCCGGGCGCACGAGGAGACGTCCGTGAGTGAGTCGACCCGAGCCGCCGGCCCCACCAAGGTGAATCTGCGTCGCGTATCGGCAACGGTGCAATCGTCCACCAACCGCCGGTCGACTGGGCGGTGGAGCGCCTCGCCCACGCCCTGCGGTCCGCCGGCGGCACCGTGCGCGACGCCGGACCGGACGACGGCATCGGGCCGGACCAGGGGGAGGCTGCCCTCCGCGTCGTCGTCGCCGGCGGCACCGGCGCCCCGGGCGAGCCGACGGCCGCGGAGTCGTTCACCTTCGGCCGGCCGAGCGGCCGGAGCGGCCCGATCGTCGTGACGGGTGCCGATGCGCGTGGGCTCGGCTACGGCGATACTGGAACTCGCCGACCGGGCGGCCTACGCGGCCGATCCGGTGGCCGAGCTGGCCGCGACCGAGCCGCTGGCCGAGCGCCCGGCGACGCCGGTGCGCAGCATCCTGCGGGTCTTCGTCTCGGTCGAGGAGGACACCCCGTGGTTCCACGACCGCGACTTCTGGTCGGACTACCTCACCGAGCTCGCCACCGACCGGGTCAACCGCTTCCAGCTCGGGTTCGGGATGCAGTACAACTACGGCCATCATCCGGCGACGGACAATTACCTCTGCTTCGCCTACCCGTTTCTGCTCGATGTGCCCGGCTATGACGTGCAGCGCCAAGAACGTCTCCCGACGGAAGAGCGGGAGCGCAACCTCGAGTCGCTGCGCTTCATCAGCGACGAGACCAAACGCCGCGGGATCGATTTCCAGCTCGGGCTGTGGAATCACGCCTACGACCAGGGTCCCGGCTCCGAGCCGACTCATCCGATCATCGGACTGACTCCGGATTCCCACGCCGCCTACTGCGCGGCCGCACTCGCCCAACTTCTGCGCGAGTGCCCGGCGATCGACGGGATCACCGCCGGGTGCACTACGAAGGCGGGGTGCCCGAGCCGGGCCACGAGTTCTGGCGGACCGTGCTGGCGGGTGCGGCCACGCCGGGCGACGGGTCGAGATCGACATGCACGCCAAGGGCGTCGACGAAGGACTGCTTGCCGTGGCGCGGGAGACCGGCCAACCGGTCGTCTGTCGGCGAAGCACTGGGCCGAGCACCAGGGACTGCCCTACCCGCAGACGACGATCCGCGACAAGGAGCGCGCGACGGCCGATCCGGGTACCGGGCTGATGGCGATCACCGCGCACCAGCGCCGGTTCACCCGCTACGGGTACGGCGATTTCCTGCGGGAGGACCGCGATTTCGACCTGCTGTTCCGGATCTGGCCCGGCACCCAGCGGGTCTGTTCTGGGGCGACCCGGTGCTCGCCGCCGGTTACGGCCGGCTCGGCACCATCGGCGGTGCGCTCGGCATCGAGTTGTGCGAACCGCTGTTCTTCAAGGGCCGCAAGGGCACCGGGTCGGTCGACGGCCGCGATCCGTACGACGACCCCGAACTCCGGCTCGGCGGTCAGAACTGGCGCAAATACCGCTACACCTACCGATTCTGGGGCCGCCTGCTCTACAACCCCGATGCCGACCCGGAGAGTCTGGCGGCGGCTGCTGCGCGCCGAGTACGGCGACGCGGCGCGTGCCGGTCGAGGAGCGCGCTCGCCTCGGCCAGCAGGGTGTTCCCGCTGATGACCGTGGTGCACGGACTCGGCGCGTCGAACAACGGGTACTGGCCGGAGATGTATACCGACATGCCGATCGTGGAGGGACCACACACCGGGTATTCCGCGAAGGACACCGACGCGCCGCCGACCTTCAACGGCGTCAGCCCGTTCGACCCCAGCATGTTCTACCGCGTCGACGAGTACGCCGACGACTTGGTCGCCGGACGGCGGGACGGCCGGTACGGTCCGGACGAGGTGGCGGACTGGTTCGACGGGCTGGCCTTCGACGCCGAGCGTGATCTGGCCGCCGCCCGGGCAAGCCGTCGCCGACCCCAGGATCCGGCGTTCCGCCGGCTGGACGTCGACGTCACAGCCCAGGCCGGGCTCGGCCAATTCTTCGCCGGCAAATTCCGCGCCGGCCTCGCGTTATGCGCTTTACGTGCGGACGCGGAGACCGACCATCTGCGGGGAGCGGTCACCGCCTACCGGCGGCGCCGGGCGGCGTGGGCGGGAATCGTCGATGCGACCGACCACGTCTACCGCGACGACCTCACCTTCGGTGCACCTGCTCACCGAGCACGGCCACTGGAGGACCGGTTGCCGGCCATCGACACCGATCTCGCCGCGATGGGGCGCCTTCTGACGCCGGCGCCGTGACGCCGGTCGACCGCGGCAGGGATCCACCCCGCCCCGCGCGGCGACCGCCCGGCACTGCGTCACACGCCACCGGAGACGTTCGGCGCGGCACGGCGGTGACCGTCACCGCCGCCGCGAACCGGTCGACGGTGACGTCGTCCTGCATTACCGGCATCTCAACCAGGGCGAGGACTACCACAGGTGGGCCATGACCCGTGCCGACGGCAGCGTTCGTGGCCGCCATCCCGGCCGGGTACACCGATTCGCCCTATCCCCTGGTCTACTACTTCGTCGTCCGCGCGGCCGGCGGCGATGCCTGGATCGTCCCCGGCCTGGACCGCACCCTGGCCAACCAGCCCTACCACGTGGTCCGGCAGGTGACGGACCGCGCCGAGACCGGTGAGTAGGTGAGCATGGCCCGCCGGACAGCGGTACTGCCCGATCGACCCTCTGCCGTACGGTGGATGGAGTGACGGACGCCCTGCAGGCCGACATGGTCGGCGTACTCGGCACGCGGGCGGTGCTCGACCAACCCGACCGAGCTGCGCACCTACGAGTGCGACGGCCTCACCGGTTACCGGGTGGTGCCGCGGCTGGTCGTGCTGCCGAGCCAACGCTGACGAGGTCGCGGCCGCAGTCGCGGTCTGTGCCCGGCACCGGGTGCCGTTCGTGGCGCGCGGCGCCGGAAGCGGGCTGTCCGGCGGCGCACTGCCGGTCGCCGACGGGGTCGTGATCTCGCTGCAGCGGCTCCGCCGGATCCTCGACATCGACCCGGTCAATCGGCGGGCGACCGTCGAGCCGGGCGTGACCAACCTCGCCGTGAGCCACGCCGCCGCGCCGTTCGGCCTCTACTACGCGCCGGACCCGTCCAGCCAGCAGGTCTGCACCATCGGCGGCAACATCGCCGAGAACTCCGGCGGCGCCCACTGCCTCAAGTACGGGTTCACCACCCACCACGTGCACGCGCTCGAGGTGGTGCTCGCCGACGGCACGCCGGACCTGGCTCGGCGGAGCCGGCACCGGAGCAGGCGGGATACGACCTGCGCGGGGTGTTCGTCGGCTCCGAGGGCACCCTCGGCATCACCACGACTGCGGTGGTCAGGCTGCTGCGCCGAGACCGGCGAGCGTGCAGACCCTGCTCGCCGACTTCCCGTCGGTGCATCGACGCCGGCGAGGTGGTGACCGACATCATCGGCTCGGGCATCGTCCCCGCCGCCATGGAGATGATGGACCAGCTGGCCATCGAGGCCGCCGAGACCGCCGTGCACGCCGGCTACACCATCGACACCCCGGCGGCACTGGTCATCGAACTCGACGGCCCGGAGGCCGAATGTGTGGATCTCCGTCCACGCCGTCGAGGAGATCTGCCACCGGCACGGCACCACCAGGATCCGGATCGCCGCGGACGAGGAGGAGCGGGGCGACGATCTGGCGCGGGCGCAAGGCCGCGTTCGCCGCGGTCGGCCGGATCAGCCCCAACTACTTCGTGCAGGACGGCGTCGTCCCCCGCACCCGGCTCGCCGAGGCGCTGGACCGGATCGGTGAGCTCGCCGAGGAGGCCGGGCTCCGGGTGGCCAACGTCTTCCACGCCGGCGACGGAAACCTCCACCCGCTCGTTCTCTACGACGAGGCGGCCGGCGAGCACGACCGGGCCGAGGAATTGTCCAAGAGCGATCGCCGAACTGTGCGTCGACATCGGCGGTTCGCTGTCGGGTGAGCACGGCATCGGCACCGACAAGGCGTGCGCGATGCCGACGATGTTCACCGAGGTCGATCTCGCCGCGATGGCGAGCTGCGGTCCGCATTCGACCCGGCCGGGATCGCCAATCCGGGCAAGGTGTTGCCGACGCCGCGGCTGTGCGGCGAGAAGCCCGGCCGCTACCGCCCGCACCCCTCGAGGTCGCCGGTGTCATCGACCGGTCTGTAGCCCGCGCGACTCGCGCAGGCCGCGGAAGGCATGCGCGACGGCGGGCGGATCCTGATCCGCGGCGCCGGAACCGCCGCGGACTGGGGTGGCGAGCCCGGCGCCGTCGACACGGTGGTCCGCACCAGCCGGACTGTCCGGGGTGCTGGCCTACAACCCGGCCGACATGACCGTCGCCGTGCGGGCCGGAACGCCGATGCGGCCGCTGCAGTCCTGGCTCGCCGAGCACGGCCAGTGGGTCGCGAACGACGCCGCCCGGGTCGCCGCGGGCGCCACGGTCGGCGGCCTGCTGGCCACGGCCGACGCCGGCCCGCGCCAGCACCGCTACGGCCCGCTGCGCGACCTCGTCCTCGGCGTCACGGTCGTCCTGGCCGACGGCCCGATCGCCCACTCCGGCGGGCATGTGATCAAGAATGTCGCCGGCTTCGACCTGGCCAGGCTCTTCTCCGGGTCGTTCGGCACGCTCGGGCTGGTCGCCGAGGTGGTCCTCCGGGCGCATCCGCTCACCGCCGGGAGCCGCACCCTCGTGGTCGAGAGGACCCGCGCCGCGGCCACCGTCTGGCCACGGCGCTGCCGACGGCCGGTCGAACCCACGGCGGTCTGCTGGTCGGGCGGTCGGCTGCTGGTCCGCTTCACAGGCACCGACGTCGGCATCGACGAGCAACTCGGGCAGGCCGGGCTGTCCGACGCCGACGTCCTCGGCGGGCCGGAGGCGGAGGGCCGCCTGGGCCGTCGAGGCCGATCTCGTCCGCGGCTGCGCCCGGCGAGACCGTGTTCCGCGTCGGCGCGCTGCCGAGCCGATTTCCCGACCTGGCAGTACTGGTCGAGAAACTCGTGGCCGGGCAGGGCATCACCGCGGCGTGGT